>NZ_CP096270.1:0-3169527 GCF_023204835.1 Salinarchaeum laminariae | reverse complement strand
CTCCCCACCTCCCCATCTCCCCACCTCCCCATCTCCCCACCTCCCCATCTCCCCACCTCCCCATCTCCCCACCTCCCCATCTCCCCACCTCCCCATCTCCCCGGCTTCCCCGTGCCCACCCGCCAGCTTCCCACCACTCACCCCACAGTCCACGCTGATCACTGCCACGGTTCCCGCAACGTCTTGTGTCAGGCGCTCGTCGCAGGCCGTATGCACACCGCGCGTACGCTCCTGGTCGACGCGTTCACGGACGAGCCGCTGTCGGGCAACGCCGCCGGCGTGGTGCCAGACGCGGCCGGCCTCTCCACCGCCCAGCGGCAGGCGATCGCCCGGGAGCTCTCCGTGAGCGAGACGGCGTTTCTCGCTGAGGGTGACATCGCAGAGTACCGAATTCAGTATTTCACACCAACCCAGCCCGTCGATCTCTGTGGCCACGCGACAATCGGAACCTTCGCCGGCCTCGCGGCGATCGACGAGCTCGATCCGGGTACCGTCGAGGTCGAAACACCTGTCGGCGTGCTCGAGGTCACGGTCGAGGACGACGGCGCCGTCTGGATGACCCAGGACGACCCGACGATCCAGAAAGTCGATCTCGATCGCGATCGGATCGCCGCTGCGCTCGGCCTCCGTCCCTCGGCGGTCACGGACCTCGAGACCGAGCTGCCACTCGCGGTTTCCTCGACCGGCCTCCCCTGGCTGCTCGTTCCCGTGGCGTTCCTCTCACAGCTCGGCGAGGTCGACCCCGATCTCGACGCAGTCGCAGAAATCGCCGACGAGGTCGACGCCGTCGGGATCTACGCGTTCACGTTCGACACGCTCGAGCGAGATGCGCACGTCCACGCGCGGGCGTTCGCACCGGGGGCCGGCGTCGCGGAAGATCCGGTGACTGGCACCGCTGCCGGCGCGACGGGCGCGTTCCTTCGCCACGTCGGCGCCTTCGACGACGACCTTCCGGACGAGATCGTCGTCGAGCAGGGTCACTACGTGGATCGTCCCGGACGGGTGCAGGTCCGTGCCGGCGAGACGATCCGCGTCGGCGGCCAGGCGGCGCTGGCGCTCGATGGCGAACTCACCGTGCCCGAAATAGAATCCGACGACATCCTCGAGGCGTAGCGCCGCTCGCGTCGCTCCCGTCGATCAGCCGTCCCGGTAGTACTCGCCGTCGTCGTCTTCGCCCTCCCACTCGAAGCCATCGTTACCGCCGTCACCGTCATCGTCGTTGTCGCCGTCGTCGGTGCTCTCACCGGCCACACCAGCGTCACTACCACCGTCGGCATCGTTCGTTGCCGGCTCGGCGTCATTCCCAGCATCGCCGGCACCGCCTGCCGTCGCTCCACCAGCAGCTGCCGTCTCGCTGCCGTCGTCGGCTGCTTCGCTCGCATCCCCGGCCCCACCAGCACCGGCGGAGTGATCTGTCCCCTCAGCTCCGGCGGCAGCGGTGTCGTCCGTCGACGTGGCAGCGCCGCTGGCTGCCGCAGCTTCGGTGGGATCGGCACCGCCGGTCTGCGTGGGCTCCGGGCTCGGGTCGAGTTCCTCGCTGCCGAGTTCGTCGCCGCGGATCCGCTGTTCGAGGTCGGTGGTCTTCCGGCTCACCTGCTCGACGTCAGTTTCGACGTCGGCGATGCGGTCGTCGACCTTGGTCGCCGCGCTGCTGGCGATCCGCTCCTCGTCGACGAGCTCGTCGATGCGGCTGTCGATGGCCGCGTGCATCGCGTGGTGACGGACGGCCGATCGACCGATCTGCCAGACGATCAGCCCGACGACGAGCCCGACAGCGAGGAGTACGGGACTCGCGGGCGATCCGGCGTCCGAGGGGTCGCCGAAGGCGAGCTCGTTGAGGAAGGCACCGGCACCGAGCCAGGCGCCAACGCCGACGATCGTGATGCCGAGCAGGAAGGGAAGAAGTGCGAGTGCGCGGTCGTAGAAGCTCCATCGGAGTGACGACTTCAGTGGCATAGCCGGTGTAGAGGGCGGGAGTGGCTTAAAGGCAATCCCCGAACCGGCGCCGATGCCGTTGGATCCACGTCTGCCGGTCGGTTACGCCTGGCTGCAGGCCCGGTCGTCTCGATGTCGGAACGGTCGCTCCCCACCGCGGCCGTCACCGCTCGATCTGGAATCCGTCGACGCCCTCGGGCGGTTGTTCTTCGACATCGACGTCCTCGACGCGCGCCGCGCTACTGCCCTCGTGACAGAACTCGATCATCGCGTCGACCTGCTCCTCGCTCCCCTCGAAGACGGCTTCGACGCGACCGTCGTCGAGGTTCCGGACCCAGCCGTCGACGCCAACCTCCGCTGCCCGTTCGCGCGTGGTCGCACGGAAGAACACGCCTTGAACGCGGCCGGTGACGAACACGTGTGCACGGGTTCGATCGCTCATAGTGAGTGGTTCGGGTCCGAGTACTAAAACCGTCCGTGGGGCTCTCTCTCTCGGTCCGGACTTCTCAGGAATCGCAGATCACTCGTCTGCACGGAGTCGGGAGTAGTGGTAGGTGCCGTCGCCGACCGGCTTGGCTACCGTCTCGCCGACGTCGATCGGCACCGGCTCGTGGAAAATCGGGCCGTCCCAGACGAACGTGTGGAATGCCCCTCGCTCCCCGCAGGGGTCGACGGTCTCGGGGAGCGAGTCGAGGAACTCTCGGTCGAACGGACGCCCCGCGAACGATGGATCGAGACGGTCGCCGTCGACGGCAACCACCACTGCCCGGAACCCGGCTTCGAGGAACGCCGTCGCCTGTTCGTCCGTCGACTGGCCCCAGATCGGAAACGTCGGATCGACCGGGCTCTCCGCCAGTCGATCCTCCCGGTACTGACGCACGTCCTCGAGGAACAGGTCGGCGAAGGCGAGCCGATCGATTCCTCGATTGGCGTACTCCGCGACCACCTCGCCCATGACCGACTCGTATGTGTCGTCCTTGGGCTCGGGCGGCAGCGTGACGATCCGCAGATCCGCGCCAAGCGCTGCGGCCTGCCGTTCGTACAGTGATCGACGGACGCCGTGCATGGAGCTTCGGCCGGTGTCACCCGCGACAGTCGTCAGCAGCTCGACGACTTCGTCGTCGCCAGCGCGGAGTTCGGAAAGCGCGTAGGCCGCGTCCTTCCCACCGCTCCAGGAGAGCACCGTCGTCGCCATTGGCTGGCTGGAGGTTGGGCATCGACAACGTCGTTTCGATCGCGCAGCCACGACGGAGACATCCCCAGAAATTCACGCCCGCGTCCGAAGGTAATGAAAGACGTACGTCTGGACGTAGCCGGCGTACTCTTCGCCGAATCGCTCCCGGATTGCTCGCGAGGTTTCGGCGTAGCTGCCTCGATCACACTCCGGAAAGTGGTCCGCGATCGCCGACTGGATCCAGGTGTCAAGCGGGACGGCCTCGAGATAGCCAAGCGAGAACAGCAAGACGCAGTCCGCGACCTTGTCGCCGACGCCGACGAACCCGGTGAGCGTCTCACGCGCCTCCTCGTATGGCTCGCCGAGAGCGTCGGTCGGGTCCAGTTCGCCGCTGGCCACCATCTCCGCCGTCTCGACGACGTAGGGCGCCCGATAGCCCAGGCCGAGATCGCGGAGTTCGGCCTCCGTCGCTTCGGCGAGCGCCGCTGGCTCGGGAAACGCGTGGTAGGTGCGCCCGTCGACGGTAACCGGCTCGCCGTAGGCATCCGCGAGCGCGCTGACCATCCCGTGAATCCGCGCGACGCGCATCTGCGTCGAGCAGATGAACGCGATCAGGGTCTCGAAGGCCGGATCACCGACGAGCCGCATGCCGGGCGCGTACTCGACCGCGGGTCTCAGGAGGCCATCGTCGCCCCCGGCAGCCGAATCGAGAATCGCCGGGAGATCGTCCTCCAGCCGGAGCAGGCGACGCAGTTCGTCTTCCAGGTCGGCAGTTCCCTGCCACTCGAGGACGCCGCCGCTGTGGTCCGATTTGGTGGGGTCGGGATCGGTACTCCCCGAATCGCGATCTTCGGGATCGCTACCGTCGTCATCGGGGTTCTGGTCGAGGTGCTGGCGGACGCGCAGGACGTCGCCGTCGACGACCCGGACGTACCACGGTGGGTCACTCTCCCATGATTCGGGCCCGTCGTCGGTGTAGCAGCCGCCGTCCGCACGACGCCAGCCGTAGGACTGGCCGCTCTCGAGCGTCGCGTAGAGGTCGAGGCCGCCCGGGAGTTCCTCGAGATCGATCGACCCGCTGTGCATCTGTGGACTCTCCGCGCCGACTGCGTATGGGGATTTCGCCTCCATTTCGATGCGGACGACTCGGTTTTCGACGGCCGATCGCCTCGCTGCGGGCCGGAACTCCACGCTGCCCTCCCCGTCGCGAGCCGTTAAGTGAATCCGTCACCGACCTGCGGCCATGGCGACTGTGACGGATTCGGACTCGCTGATCGCGCTCCGCCGGGACCTCCACCGCCGTCCCGAGCCAGCGTGGTGTGAGTTCTACACGACGGCGCGGATCGTCGAGGCGTGTCGTGAGATCGGCGTGGATGCGCTCCACGTCGGACCGGACGCGCTGGCGAGCGACGAACGGATGGCGGTCCCCGACGACGAGACGCTCGACGAGTGGTACGGCCGCGCGCTCGCTGCCGGCGCCGACGAGTCGATCCTGACCGAGCTCGAAGGCGGACACACGGGCCTCATCGCCGAGCTCCACCGTGGCGAGGGGCCGACGATCGCGCTCCGCGTCGACATCGACGGCCTGCCCCGTGGAGAGTCCGAGGCAGCTGAGCACGTTCCCGCCGCCGAGGGGTTCCGCTCGGAGAACGACGGTGCGATGCACGCCTGCGGCCACGACGCCCACGCCGCGATCGGGATCGGCGTCCTCCGCGCGATCAGCGAGAGCGAGGCGTTCTCCGGGACGCTGAAGCTCATCTTCCAGCCCGCCGAGGAGCAGGTCGGCGGCGCAAAGGCGATCGCCGAGTCGGGGCACCTCGACGACGTCGATTCCCTGCTCGCGATCCACATCGGCCTGGACCACCCGACCGGCGAGATCGTCGCGGGCGTCGAGGGGTTCCTCGCGGTCGCGCAGTTCGAGGCCGAGTTCGAGGGCGCGCCAGCCCACGCCGGGGGTCAGCCAGAGCAGGGCCGGAACGCCAACCAGGCGCTGGCCGCCGCCGTCCAGAACTGCTACGCGATCCCCCGGCACAGCGACGGGCCGACGCGGATCAACGCCGGCGTGATCGAGGGCGGTACCGCCTCGAACATCGTTCCGGAGTACGCCCGGATGGTATTGGAGGTTCGCGGCGAGACCACGCCGCTGATGGAGTACATGGACGAGAACGCCCGCCGGGTCGTCGAGGGCGCCGCACTGATGCACGACTGCGACGTCACGCTCAGCGACGACGGCCGCGCGCCGTCCGCTGAAAGCGACGACGAGCTCCGGGACGTCGTCGGCGCGGTCGCGAAAGGCCATCCGGACGTCGAGCGCGTGCTCGATCGTGACGATCTCGGCGGCAGCGAGGACGCCACCTATCTGATGCGTGCGGTGCAGGACAATGGCGGCCTCGCGGCGTACGTCGGCGTCGGCACCGATCACCCCGGCGGCCACCACACCGCGACGTTCGACGTCGACGAGGACTCGATCGGGATCGGTGTCGACGTGCTCGCTGACTCGATCGAGCGGATCGCGGCGGAGAGTCCCTGAGACGGAGCCACAATTGATGTCCGAACGGCCCACCGACGAGGAGGAGGCGACGCCCCACATCACCGTCCCGATCGACGGCCGCGAGCAGGACGGTCCAATCGCCCGACTGTACGGCTGTCATCCCGAGCGCCCGATCGTCCGACAGATCGGCGACCGACCGCTGTTTCTCGGTAACAGGTTCGCCGCCGACCCCGACGGTTGCGATCGTCGCTTCGACGTCGTGTTGACCGTCGCCGAGGAGCGCGAGCCGGGCACCACGCACTTCCAGCCGCTGGTGGACGGCTACGAGGCCGAGTGGGACCGATTCCGGGACGCTGCTGACGCTGCCCGGCGGCTCTACAGGGAGTGCGACGCAGCCGATGCCGACTGCGACTCGCTCCTCGTCCACTGTAAAGCCGGTATCTCGCGATCGAACACCGTCATTGCGACGACGATAGCTTGCGAGGAGGATCGCTCGCTGCTCGACGCCTTCGACCTCGTGCGGGCGGCGAGGCCACACGCCGTGGCACATCCACGGCTGCACGAGCTGGCAGTGGTCTACGTTGCGGGCTGTGGCGACCGGCAAGAGCGGAGACCGTGATAACTATCGAGTGCTCCTCCGCCCGATTACTCCTCGATCCGGAACAGAGCTGCATGCCGCATCCAGTTTGCAGGCCCTGGATCGGCCACTCTGACGCCAGCGAGGTACGTGCCCGGTGGAAATTCGAATTGCCAGTCTGCGAAGTAGTCCGCAATCTCCATGGCGTCCCACTCGTGCGTCTCGCCAGGCGGGAGTTCGAGGGACCCGCTCGCAATGCCGCCGGTGTACTCGATCGCTCGCCAGCCGTCGGACCCCTGCGTTCGAAGCGCCCAGTCCCACGGATCGACGTGGAGAGTCCGGTCCGAGTCGTTCGTCAGCGTGAACGTGAGTTCTCCCGGATCATCGATTCGCTCAACGGACGGCTGGAGGAAAATCTCGGCAGCGGCAGTATCGACGGTGTGCGAGCAGACCGTCGGCTTCCAGTCCTCCCCGCCCTCGAAGGGCGGACAGTCGTACTCCGTGAGCGGCCTGTTACTGACCGAGGAGCCCCGAGTGCGGAGTTCGAGGGCGGCGGCTCCGGCGAACACCGAGCCACAGAGCGCAAGAAGGTACGTTCGCCGATGCACGTCGATATAATTCGGCCGCTACTGAGATAATAATTGTGGAGGCGACGAGGGCGATTTTCGTTTCCGAGTGGGCGGTTCCGACGCCGATCACCCGGGCAGTCGCTACTCGTAGTGTTTGAACAGCAGCGCGCGCACGTCGTCCTGCGTGGCGGCGGACTCCGAGGAGCCGTCGGGCAGTGCGACTTCGTAGCCGGTGTCGCCGGCTGCGTCCTCCCACTTGTCGTCGTGGGTGTCCATCAGCGCCATCATCGCGGAGAGCATGCCGTCGTCGCCGCCACCGCCGGCAGCGGCCATCGGGGGTGAGCTGGCGCCGCCGGTGTCGGACGCTTCGTCGTCTTCCTCCTCTGCAGCAGCGTCCTCTTCCTCGTCCGCTGCAGCGTCGTCCGACTCGACGTCCTCAGAGTCGGCGTCGTCGGCGTCTTCCACGTCAGCGTCGCTTTCGTCCTCGACGCTCTCCTCCTCGGCCGCATCCTCGCTCTCATCGGCGTCCTCAGCCGCATCCTCTCCCGCATCTTCCACCGGGTCGGCGACCGGTGTGTTCTCTGCGGATACCTCTGGCCCGGCGGAGGGCGCCGTGACGGTCGCGTTGATCTCGCCTTCGTGGTTGTCGATGAGGTACTGGACCGCGTCGACCATCCGGACGTGCGCGTACTTCCCGACGACGTCCTGTTGGATGTCGTCGCGGAGGGCATCGAGGTACTCGTGCTGGTCCTCGGTGATCTCGATCGTGGGCATGCCCGTGGCGACGGCCCGGGGGCTAATAAGCGTGCGTCTGACGCTGAGGAACTTCGTTTAGAGAACTGGGCTAACTACAAGCAGGGCGAACCGCTTGGAAGCCCCCTCCCGCTCGCCGGCGTACGCTCGTTGCGCGCTTCCCTCGCTCACTTCGTTCGCTCAGTCCAGTGCTTACTTCGCCTACACCGGCGAGCGGTCGGCCCCTTCCAGTCCCACCCGGTGACTGATTCTCTGAGCGCGAATTGCGTGGGGATTCCAGGCCACGTTTTGAACCGATCGTTCGCCGATCACAGCAGCCTCGACGATCCACCGTAGCGAAGCACTCGGCTGAAATCCACTGGGAGGGACTGGAAGGGCCCGACCGCTCGCGTTCGCTCGCGAAGTAAGCACGGCCGAGCGGTAGCGAGGCCGCGCACAGCGAGCGTGCGCGAGCGGGAGGGGGCTTCCTACTGCTTTGCTGTCGCGGTTCTGCCCGTACCACTTGCCAGAGCAGCAGCTACGGAATCGAAATAAAACGAGGAAATGTTCGAAACGGAGTTCAGCCGAAGAGGTCGCCGAGGCCCTCGCCGCTGGCCTCCTCGTCCTCGTCGTCGTCCGTCGTATCGGGGAGGTCCTCGTCGGCCTCCTCGACCTCGTCATCGTCGTCGCCATCGTCGGCCTCGTCCGCGGACTCGCCGCCCGCGGAGCCACCGGCGGCTGCGCCGCCAGCGGGGACTGCGGCCGCCTCTGCGACGGCGTCGTCGATGTCGACGTCCTCGAGGGCGGCCACGAGGGCCTTGACGCGGGACTCTTCGACGTCCACGCCCGCGGCCTCCAGCACGTCGGTCAGGTTACTCTCGTTGATCTCTTCGCCGGTCTCGTTGAGGATGAGTGCTGCGTATACGTACTCCATTGTGAATCACCCGAACATGTCGCCGAGGCCTTCTGCGCCGGCATTGTCGCCGTCGTCATCGTCGGCATCGGCGTCCGCTTGGTCGTCGGCCTGTTCGTCCTCGACATCGTCGGACTCGTCGTCGCCCTCGTCCTCAGCATCGGCGGCCTCGTCGGCTGCCGGCTGTGCGGGGGCCTCGACGTCCTGGAGGTCCTCCGGGAGCGCGTCCGGATCGTCGACCTGAGCGACGAGCGCGCGAACCTGCGCGTCCGCCTTGCTCACGAGGTCGTCTGCGAGATCCGGGCTCTCGATGGAGGCCTGCAGACCGAGGCTCTTGGCCTCGCCCTGCGCCTTCGCGATGAGCGTGCCCGCGGTCGTCGCCGTCGGGTAGTTGGCGTTGACCGAGAGATTGCGAGCGCGTGCGGCTGCGGTCGCCACGTCGTCGCGATACTCGTCGACGTCGATCTCCAGCTCCTCGGGCTCGAAGAGGACGCCGTCTGCGACGACGCCACGAAGGTCGAGGCCGACCTCCTTGGGTTCGAGTCCGAGCTCTGAGAGAACGTTTGCGAGGTCGTCGGAGACTTCCTCTCCCGCCTCACAGACGAGGCTGTCCTCCGTCACGTGGATGGAGCCCTCCTGGATCCGCGCGGCTGCGCCGACCGTCTGGAGCTCTCCGACGAACGGTCCCGGATCGATCCCGGTGTCCTGCTCCTCGATGACGATGTCGTTGGGAGCGACCTCGCCCGCACCGATGGGCGCGGGCGTCTTCGAGGCTTCCAGCTGCTGGTAGAGCCCGAAGGGGTTCTCGTTCGTCATGATGAGGCCGACCTGTCCGGTCACGTGACCAGTGAGCTGGTCGAGACCGCGATCGGACTCCTCGAGTGCACGGCGCAGGAGCGTGTTCCGGCTGACCCGGAGCTCTGCGGTGCCGTGGAGGCCACGACGCATGTCCTGGAGCTGCCGGCTCGGAATGCCAGCGATGTCCACGACGCCGACGCTCTCGAAGTTCTCGAGCAGGTCGGTGATGGCGTCGACCTCTTCGCGCTTCCACTGGGGAATCGTCTCGGTGCGATGTTCGGCGCTCATCTACACCACCTCCTCTGCGGGACCCATCGTCGTCTTCACGAAGACCGTGTCGACGTTCTGGGGACCCTTCTCCAGGTCCGCGTAGAGTCGCCGGAGGATCACGTCGATGTTGTCGGCGATCTCCTCGGCGGACATCTCTTCGGCGCCGACCAGCGCGTGGAACGTGCGCCGGTCGCCGCTGCGGAGCTGGACGGTGTTTTTCATCCGTTCGACGACTTCGACGACGTCGTCGTCCGGACCGAGCGGGGTCGGCATCTTGCCGCGTGGCCCCAGGATCGTCCCGAGGTAGCGCCCGACGTCCTGCATGAGCGCCTCCTCTGCGACGAAGAAGTCGGTGTTGCCAGCGAGGTCCTTCGCCGCGTCGTCGTCATCGCCGAGGTCAGCGAGGTCGTCGCCGGAGAGGACGTCGTCGGCGACGTCCTCGGCTCGGACTGCGGTCTCACCTTCTGCAATGACGGCGATGGTCGTCTCCTGGCCGGTACCGGCAGGAAGGACGATACTCTCGTCGACACGATTCGACGGGTCGTTCAAGTCGAGGTCGCGCAGATTGATCGCGAGGTCGACCGACTCGGTAAAGTTCCGGTCGGGCGACTCCTCGAGTGCGCGAGAAACTGCTAGTTCGATCTCCTGATCTGCCATTGTTCACCTCCGTAGTGCGCCTTAGGCTCCTACGGATCAGTGAAACAGGCCAAGCCTGTCTCGTCGGAAACGATGGTCATGGGCTATAAAAAGTCGTCGAAGCAGCCCACGAGGAGCCCGCTACCGCCCGTCGAATCGAGCGGCGTCGACCCCGAATCCGGTGCGCTGTGGTACCGGATACCGGTCGGATCGTCGGTGGTCAATTGCGGTTTCGAACGACCGCGACCGCGGGCGTCGTCGGTCGTGATCGGTTGCAGTGAACGACGTTCAGTGGTCGTGACCGGCCATCTCCTGGAACGTCTGCCCGAACCGCTCCTCGAAGGCCTCCTCGAGCAGCTCGTTGGCCTCCTTGACGGCCTCCTGGGGCGCCTCCTCGGCGTGGAAGACGCGGCTGTGCATCTGCTGGGCGAGGCCGAGCAGAACCAGGTCACCGGCCATCTCGGTCGGTGATTCGTCGTCGCCGAGCGCCTCGATGGCGGCGACTGGAACGTCGATCTCTTCGGATTCGTGCTCGGAGTCGGACTCGATGGTCAGCGTGTACGTGTCGGCCATGGACGATACTCCCCGCCGAGACCCTTGAAGCCTCTCTTTCACTGCCAGAGCGACGATCGATCCCTAACTGCTACCCACTGCCGATCCCTCGCTTCGCTGGCGTCCGTCAGTCGTCGCTCTCGATCGACCGGAAGGAGAGCGTCACCCGTGCGCCGTCTGCCGTCGGATCGAAGGACACCGTCCCGCCACTGGCTGCCGTCGCGTGCGTGACCAGCCAGAGGCCGAGCCCGCTGCCGTGCTGGAGCGGCGTGATTTCGCCGTCTTCCAACACGTTTCGCTCGGCTTCGGGAATGCCCGGACCGTCGTCGGCGACGGTGAGATCCGCCCCGTCGTCGGTGGCCCGAAGATCGACGGTGACCGTCGGGCTATCGCCCGCGTGCTGGAGCGCGTTGCCGACGAGCTCCTCGACTGCTCGCTCGATGGCACCGGACCCGAGGACGGGGCAGGACTCCGGCGCGTCGAGCTCGATCGTCGCGTCGGGATGGGTTTGGCGGACCCGCTCGACGACAGCCCGAACGATCGACGCCGCGTCGACGTTGCCGAGCTCCCGCTGCTCGGCGTCGATGACCCGGCTGATGCGCTTTGCCTTCTGACTCATCGAGAGCAGATCGCGCGCGGTCTCGTCGAGGGTCGCCAGAAGCTCGGCTTCCTGCACGTCGTCCTCGGCCCGCGCGTCCTCCAGCTGATCGATTCCGGCGAGCAACACGTTTACCTCGTTGCGAACGTTGTGCCGGAGAAGCCGCTGGAGCACCTCGAGATGGCGCTCGCGTTCCTTCTGCTCGGTGATGTCGGTGTAGATGCCGAAACCCCGCGTGACTCCGTCGGTCGCCTCGTAGGGGACTCCTCGGAAGAGGAACTCTCTGCGGCCGTACTGGGTATCTCGCTCGACCTCCGCGTGGTTCACTGTCCCGGTCGCGGTCTGTTGATCGAGTTCGCGAGCGCGCTCCATGTGGTCGTCGGGAACGATCACGTCGTTGAGTCGCTCACCGGCAATTTCCCATTCCTCGAACCCGAAGGTTTCCTCGAACGCGTCGTTGATCGATTCGACGACGGCTTCCTCCTCGAAATGTCCCTCAACGACCGGGTCGGGGATGTTCTCGAAGAGATACTCGAATCGGTCTTCCTGGGAGTCGAGCTGTTCGCGGACCGCGACGAGGTCGCTGATGTCGTTGACCGCGCCGACGACCCCTCGGAACTCCTCGCTTGGCAGCAGGCTGTAGGTAATCTCGACGGGGATTTCTTTGCCGTCCTCGCCTGCCAGGTCGATCTGCTGGGTCCGGGTCGCGTCGGGTGGTTCCTCCAGTAGTTCCCGTATGAGTTCGGCTCCCTCGGCTTCGGACTCGTCGTCGACGAGATCCCCGACGTTCATCCCGATGACTTCGTCGCGATCGTAGCCGAGCCGCTCGGCAAGCACCGGCGTACAGTGCAACATGTTCCCCGCCTCGTCGTGGACGTACACCATGTCGTCGACGGTCTCGAAGACGGTCTCGAGGCGTTCGAGTTCGTGGGTGCGCTCGACCCGGTCGAGCACCCGCGCGACGTTGGTCGCGAGCAGTCGCGCGAGCTGCACGTCGGACTCGTCGAACGCGCCGGGCCCCGGCGTCGCGATCATGAGCGTCCCGGCGTCCTCTATCGGGACGTGGAGTCTGCTCGTCGCCGGGAGTCCGCTGGCGGCCTCCGCCTCGGTACTGTCTCGGCGGACGACGGTGTCGGTCTCGAACGCTTCGAGCGAGCCGTCGCCAGCCGAGGGTGTCGGGAGCTCCCCACCGGTCAGCGTCGCCGCGGCGTCGGTCCAGGCGACCGGCTCCAGCCCCGATGGCGAATCGTCGCCCTCGAGGAAGCAGACGACGAACTGATGGCCGAGAATGTCCGCGGCGGCGTCCACGGCCTGCTGGGCGACTGCGGCGGGGCTCCGGGCGTCGAGCATCTCCCGCATCGTCCCGTGAATCGCCTCGATTCGCTCGACGCGATCGATGCGATCCAGCGCCGCACTTGCGTTCGCTGCCAGTAGCTCTCCGACGTTGCGATCGCCGCTGCCGAAGGCGTCCGGCTCCATCGCGCCGAAACTCACGACGCCGTGGTCGCCAAGCGGCAGGACGAGCGCCGACTGGACCGAGTCGATTCCCGCTTCCGATAACATCTCCTGATCGAGTTCGAGCGGACGATTCTCCTCGATCGCCGGGGTAACGACGCTGTCCTCCAGCGTCACCACCGGCAACAGCCCGAGGACCTCTTCGGCCCGGTCGGAGCTCGCGACCTGCCGGAGCGTCGTCCTGTCGTCGCCGAACAGCCGGACGCTCACGATATCGTAGCCGAGCGCCCGTTCCGCAGTCTCGATGGCGGTCGTGGCGACGGTCTGGACGTCGTCGGCGTCCATGAACGCCTGCGCACACTCGAGGAGGGCCTCGATCCGTTCGTCGCGGGTGTTCCCCTGCTGGTCCTGTCTGTCGGTGCCGCCTGCTCCCACGATCGAGCCGTTGGACTCGGCGCCGACGCCGTCGAGACCGTCGAGCCGATTCGCGATCCGCGGTCCGTCGCGCTCGCCGGTCGTCAGCACCCGATCGGTGGCACCTGCTTCGAGTGCAGCGCCGGCCCGACCGGCCGATTCCGCCGGAGCCGCGTACAGGATCGGTAGCTTCGGTGCAGCGGCGCCCATCGCCTCGATTGTCTCGACGTCGCCAACCCCTTCACAGACCAGCGAACAGTCGGCCGCGGTCGCCAGATCGACGGCGGACTGTTCCAGCGTCGTTCCGCCGTCGGGTTCGGGGGCCTGCTCGTATGCGCCGACCTCGATCGAAAAGCCACGGTCTTCGAGGGCCGCAATCGTCGTCCCCGAAACCGTTCCAACCAGCAGTAGCGTCGGCATTCAGTCTAACCGAAGGTGGGAGGGACCGGACAAGTGAGTTGTGGCCAGATGGAACGGCCGATGTCCCCGTTCCCCGGCTGCACGGCGGCCGTTCGGCACTCTCTTCTCACCGTTTCTCCCACTCACTCTCCTTTCTTCTCTTCTTCGTTCCTCCGCCCCTCCTCTCTTCTCATCTTCCTTCCTTCTCATCTTCCTCTCTCCACCCTCCTTTCTCCACCCTCCTTTCTCCACCCTCTCTCTTCCCGTCGTCTTCCCTCCACTCCTCCCCGGATCCGTATTCCTGCTCCCCGTTTCTGATTCTTCGACTCTCTGCCGGTCTCTGATTCTCGGACTCACCGAATCCTGTCTCTGTAGCTCTCTGCTAGAATAGGGGACCCAGGAATCGTCGACACCCGCTGGTCGTTGGGATCGGTCAGTTCGCGTTAGAAGGAGGGCATCACGTCGTCGGCGACGAACTCGGCGAAGCGCTCCTGATCGGGGCTGTGGCTCTGATAGACGATGTGCTCGAACCCGCAGTCGACGTACGTCTCCGTGACGTCGATGATGTCCTGGGGATCGTCGGTCACGATGTAGGCGTCGGTCAGCGCCTCCTCGCTGACCTCGTCTTCGCCGGCCTGCTGGATGACGCGCGGGTCGGCGACATCGTCGGTGTAGAACCGATCGACGAGAGTGCCTCGCCACGGGAGCGCGGGCTCGAGTGCGGCGTCGTACTCGTCGTCCAGCGAGACGTGGATGTGGATCGTCTTCTCGACGTCGTCGAAGGACTCGTTTCGCTCGGACTTCTGGACGCCGTTCTCGAGCTGGGCGAAGATGGTGTCGTGGATGAACTCCGGATCCTCGTAGACGGTGATGAGGCCGTCGCCGAGGTCCCCGGCCATCCGCGCCGCGGTCGGGCCGCTGGCGGCGATGTGGATCGGCGGCGCCTCGTCGGGACCGGTGTAGAGGTTGGCCTCGTCGGTCTGGTAGTAGGTGCCATCGAACGTGACGAACTCCTCTTCGAATAGCCGACGAATCAGCCGGATGGCCTCGGCGGTTCGCTTGGCTCGCTCGCCGTAGTCCGGCAGGGGGTTCCCCAGCGGCGACTCGTTGAGTGCCTCGCCGGTCCCGACGCCGAGGAACACGCGGTCGGGGTAGAGTTCCTCCAGCGTCGCGAGCCGGTGGGCGACGTTCGCCGGATGGTACCGCCGGAGCAGGGCGCTGACGCCCGTTCCGATCTCCATGTCCTCCGTCCGATCGAGCGCGATGGGCATCCACGACCAGCAGTTGCCGCAGTTTGCGGGCTCTCCACCCGCCTTCGTGTGGAACCAGGGGTGGAAGTGGTCGTTGACCGTGATCGAGTCGAACCCGTTCGCGTACGCGATATCCACCTGATCGAGGCACTCTTGCGGGGAGAACTCCTCGAGGGAGGCGAACCAGCCGAACTTCGTCATGCCGGAGAATTTCCGGTCGACGGGCATAACTCTTGAGTCACCGGTTCGACCGGCCGCCGTCCGTGACGGCGGAGTGTCGACCGGCCGTCGGCCGTCGCCAGCGCCCGATGGCCGGCCCAGTCCGGTTGCTGGCCGGGGGCTGACGCCCGTTCGTGATCGTCGGAAACGGTCTGGCCGTCACTGGCGCCGCCGTCTCTACTCCTCGGGTTTGACGATGTCGTCGAGGTTCTGGATCGTGATGTCGTACCCTGCGCTCTCGCCGGGCAGGATGTCACCGAGTGCGGCACCGAACGCCGCCGCGGTCCAGACCACCACGATCCGCGCGAGCACCTCGAAATCGGAGGGGTCCCCGACGCGGTGGCGGCCCCAGAGAAAGACGAGCCCGGTCGCGGTCAGGAACGAGGCGGTTAGCACGCCCACCAGCCGGCGGGGGACGATCCCGAAGATCGGATTCGAGATCTTGACCTCTCGGATGTCCGCCCAGTAGAGCAAGCCGATGCTCATTACGACGACGAAGACGACGTTGATCGCGAAGAAGATGGGGACGCCGAACATCCACCTGTCCGTGAGGTAGGCGGCCACGTCGAAGACGCCGTCCTCGACGAGCATCGGCATCGAGATGAGGATCGCGCCCACGACCGCTTCGGCGACGTCCCGGGTCGTGTACTTCTGGATGTGGCCGCTGAGGAAGCCGCTCCCAGGGATCCGTTCGGCGAGGCTGATCGTCGACTGAACCTGCTCGAGTTCCTGCTCGGAGTCGACGGTCTCTTCGAGCTCCTCAAGCTGTCCGAGGAGCGCCTCGACGTCGGGGTCACGGGCGGGGCCAGGCGGCGTTTCAGCACCGCTCGAATCACCCGCATTTGCCGATCCGCTCCCCTCGCTATCGCTCATTCGGCGGAAGATGCGGGGGCCGCGGCATAAACGCACCGCCCGGGCCCGCTCGCACGCCAGCGACGGGGACTCAGACGCCCCAGAACGCCCAGATTCCGACCGTCGTCACGACGGAGAGCAGGAGCTGCAACGGTGCGCCCACGCGAAGGAAGTCCGTGAATTTGTAGCCGCCGGGCCCGTAGACCATGAGATTCGTCTGGTAGCCGATCGGCGTCATGAACGCCGTCGCGCCGGCGAAGGTCACCGCGAGCAGGAAGGCGAAGGGGCTCGCACCGAGCTGGAGCGCCGTGTCGACCGCGACCGGGAGCATGAGGACCACTGTCGCGACCGGCGTGATGACGTTCGCGAGCGTGCTCGTCACGACGTAGAACAGGTAGAGGACGGCGAGGGCGGGGAGCACCTCACCGCTCGTCGCGAGTGCGTCCGCGATCGCAGTCGCCCCGCCGGTGCGCTCCATCGCGAGTCCGAGCGGGATGACGCCGGCTAGCAGGAAGATGACGTTCCAGGAGACCGCGTCGTAGGCGTCGGACGGTGAGAGACAGCCCGTCGCGAGCATCGCGAAGACGCCGCCGAGCGCCGTGATCACGACGGGCGCCGGCGTCGCCGCTGCAGCGAACACGACGACGAGCACGATCGAGAGCGCCAGCGGCGTTCGGGAGGTCAGCGGCGCCACGGAGTCGGGATCGGTGGCGTCCCGCGCTTCCAGCACGCGCTCGTCCACGAGCCAGAGCTCCGGACTGTCGGCGAAATACTCGATCGTCTCCGGCGTCGTTCGCAGGAGCAGGTGATCGCCGGGCTGGAGTTCTATCTCGGCGAGATCCGTACGATAGAGGACGCCCTCTCGGCGCACGGCCAGCACGCTCGTCCGGTGGAACCGTTCGAGCCCGGTATCGCCCCACGTCTCGCCGACGAACTCGGAGTTCTCTGGGACGATCGCGGTCGCCAGGGTGTACGCGGTCGGCGCCTCGTCGAACGTCGCCGCAGTCACGTCCTCGCGATGGAGGTGTCGGAGGTCGTTGGTCTCGCGGAAGCGATTGATCGCCTGGAGCGTACCGTGGACGATCAGCCGGTCGTCGGGTCGCACGGTCGCGTCGCCGTCCGGCAACGCGTACACCTCGCCGTCGCGGCGAAGCTGCAGGAGTGCGATCTCTGTGTCGACCGTCTCGGCAATGTCGTCGACGGACCGCCCCACGAGCGGTGACTCCGCACGGACGACGACCCGTCCGAGGTGGTCCTCCATGTCGAATCGCTCGAGCGGGTCGGCGTCGACGGGGACGCGAGCCGGCGTGAGCGCCCGGCCGATCGTCAGGAGGTAGGCGATCCCGACCACGAGCACGACGATCCCCAGCGGCGTGAACTCGAACATCCCGATCCCGTCGCGACCGGGGATCAACGCGCCGGCGACGTCGCTCGCGAGGATGTTCGTGGCGGTTCCGATCAGCGTCAACGTTCCGCCAAGAATCGCGGCGTAGGACAGCGGCAGCAGGAGCTTCGAGGGCGAGACGTCGGCGTCGCGCGCGAGGTCCTGCACAAGCGGGATGAACACCGCCACGACGGGCGTGTTGTTGACGACGCCCGCGATCGGGCCGGTCGTGCAGACCGTGGCGAGGAGCGCCCGGTCCGGATCGCCACGGGTGAACGACGCGAGCCTGACGCCAAGATGCTCGACGATCCCGGTCTGTTGCACGCCGGCACTGAGCATGTACATCGCGACGATGGTGATCGTCGCCGGGTTCGAGAAGCCGGAGATCGCCTCCGTCGGGGTCAGCCCCACCCACGGCTCGGCGAGTGCGATCGCGACGACGATCCCGATCGCGGTCACGTCGCTGGGGAACGTCTCGGAGACGAACAGCACGAGCGCGACCCCGATCAGTGCGAACACGAGGAGAGCACCGGTCGAGAGTCCCGCGACAGCCATGGAGTGGCCGATGGAGGGGTGCCGCTTGAGTGTTGGCCTCCGGAGTCCTTTTCGCTCCCCGGTCACTGGTGCGACCATGGACGAGCAGCCCGAGATCCTCCTCACGAACGACGACGGGATCGACGCTCCCGGGCTGGCGGCGCTCGACGCCGGCCTCTCGACGGTCGCCGACGTGACGGTGGTCGCGCCCGCGACCGACCAGAGCAAGGTCGGCAGGCAGACCTCTACCGACGTCGTCATAGAGAAACGAAATGGCGGTATCGCACTCACGGGTACCCCGGCTGACTGCGTGATCGCCGGCCTACAGGAGTTCTGTCCCGATCCCGACCTCGTCGTCGCTGGCTGCAACCGCGGCGCGAATCTCGGCGGCTACGTGCTCGGTCGCTCCGGCACCGTCAGCGCTGCCGTCGAGGCCGCCTTCCACGGCGTGCCGTCGATCGCCTCCTCGCTGTACGTCCCCGTCGACGACGTCGCCTTCGAGGACGCGGAGGTCGAGGAGCGGGACTTCCGCGAGGCCGTCCGTGCGACGTGCTTTCTGGTCGAACACGCGCTCGACGCCGGCGTCTTCGACCACGCCGACTATCTCAACGTCAACGCGCCCGTTCCCAACGGCCACCTCGCCGCGACCGAATCGGTCGACGTGCAACAGCCGGCTACAGCCCCGGCACCGATGCGGATCACCTCGCCTTCGCATCGCTACGAGATGGACGCGATCCGCGACGGCGACCAGCTCCGCCTCCACGATCGGATCTGGGAGCTGATGGCCGAGGGTGATCTCGAGGAGTCACCCGGAACCGATCGCCACGCCGTCCTCGACGGTGCGGTGAGCGTCTCGCCGCTGACGGCGCCCCACACCACGGAGCACCACGAGGCCCTAGACGGGCTCGCGGCGGCCTACCCGCCGGAGCAGTAGCTCGGCGTCCTGATCCTTCGAAAAACGTCGCCCCGTCAGTCCCGATTGTCGGCAACGCAGTCCCGGATCGGATCGAGCAGCTCGTCCGCGACCGCGTAGGGATTCGTCTCCCGGCGGTGAACGTCCGCAGCGAGCCCCTCGATGCCGCCGCGGTCCTCGATCTCCGCTTCGAGCAGCGTGCCGAGGTCCTCCCGGAGGAGCGTCCGTATCTCCTCGGCGTAACGCGATCGTGCGCGGTCTTCGAGTGCCCCGCTGTCGGCGAGATACGTGCGGTGGTCGTCGAACGCCTCGATCACGGCGTCGACGCCCTCGCCGTGGGTCGCGACGGTCTCGACGACGGGCGTGCGCCACTCCTCGGGATCGGCGTCCGCTGATTCGTCGTGGCTCTCCTCGGTGTCGGACTGCGAGTCTTCGACCTCATCGGCGCCGTGGTGACCCGTCCGGACGATCGGATCGACGTCCCGTTCGAGCTGGAGCATCTCGGTCAGCTCCTGGACGGTCCGGTTCGCGCCGTCGAGATCGGCCTTGTTGACGACGAAACAGTCCGCGATCTCGAGGATTCCGGCCTTGAGCATCTGCACGTCGTCGCCAGCGCCGGGCTGGACCAGCACCGCGACGGTGTCGGCGGTCCGCACCACGTCGATCTCGTTCTGGCCAGCACCAACGGTCTCGATGATGATCCGGTCCTTGCCGAAGGCGTCCAGTGCTCGAACGGCATCGGCGGTGGCGGCGGCCAACCCGCCGAGTGCGCCCCGTGCCGACATCGACCGTACGAACACGTCCATGTCGCCGACCGTCGAGCCCATTCGGATTCGGTCGCCGAGCACTGCGCCGCCAGTAAAGGGCGACGCCGGGTCGACGGCGATCACGCCGACGGTCTCGCCGCGATCGCGGTACTCGAGTGCGAGCTTGTCGACGAGGGTTGATTTCCCGGTGCCGGGGCTGCCGGTGATCCCGACGACGCTCGCGTCGCCGGTATGTTCGTGAAGCTCCCCGACGAGCTGGCGATAGCCCGGCGTGCGATCCTCGATGTAGGTGATCGCCCGCGCGAGCGCACGATGCTCGCCTGCGAGGAGATTCTCGACGAGCGCGTCCACGTCGAACTCCGGCTCCGCTGTGGCAACTGTGGACCCCGGCGGTTCGCGACCCGGCTCGACCTCACCAGCTGACTTCTCGGTCATCGTCCGTCCCCGGTCATCGTCGATCTCGGACGTTCTCGCGTACGAACTCGATCGTGGTCTCCAGCTCCGTCCCGGGGCCGAACACCTCGGCGACGCCGAGCTCCTCGAGCTCCGCCTTGTCGTCATCGGGAATCACGCCGCCGACGATGAGCAGCGTGTCGTCCATCGCGCCGTACTCCTCGAGCCCCTCGATGACCTTCGGAACGAGCGTGCCGTGCGCGCCCGAGAGAATCGAGATGCCGAGGACGTCGACGTCCTCCTGGACCGCCGCCTGAACGATCTCGTCCGGGGCGTTGTGCAGACCCGAGTAGATGACCTCGAAGCCGGCGTCGCGGAATGCTCGCGCGATGACGTGCGCGCCACGATCGTGGCCGTCGAGACCCACTTTCGCGACGAGACAGCGAATCGTCCGTTGCTCCCCCTCGACGCTCATACCCCGATTTCGTGGGGCTCGCGTTTCACTTTAACGGGGATTTCCATGATGGATCGTGGTCGGAGGGGTGCATCGGCGGCCAGCTTCGTCCATTCGATCGCGTGCGTCGCCGATTTGTCGCCCAACTGTCTCCGATCTCTCGCCGATCGTTCCCCGTGGCTGTGGGGGTCCCGTTTCCGCGAAGCGGAACGGCCAACTGTGCGGCACCCAATCTATCGCCAATGGCCGAATCGTCGACGCCGATGCTGGGCGACGGTCCGTCGTGGCTCAAGGACAACGTTGCGGCGGTGACTGCCGTGCTGACCGTCGTCGGGTACGTCGCAGTGATCGGGACCTTCGAGGGGCTGTTTCCGGTCTACCCGAACATCGGACGGAACGGCGTCGATCTGCTCGGGCACGCGATCGCCGTCGTCAATCTCGCGGCGACCGTCTGCCTGATCGCGGGCTGGCGCTACGTCAAGCAGGGCAAGATCGACGCCCACGCGAAATCGATGACCGCGGCGTTCGGGCTCATCCTCCTCTTCTTGCTGCTCTACCTCCCGAAAGTCGGGGGCGGTGGCGAGAAACGCCTCGTCGAGTCCGTCCCAGATCCGATCGCGCTGGGCTACTTCGTCATGCTTGCGATCCACATCATTCTCTCCGCAGTCGCGATGCCGGTCGTCGTGTACGCCTTTCTGTTGGGCATCTCTCATACGCCCGCGGAGCTTCGGGAGTCGCTGCACCCCCGGATCGGCCGGATCGCCGCGGCGTCGTGGATCCTCAGCCTCGTGCTGGGCGTGGTGACCTATCTCATCCTCAACCACGTCTACAGCTACGAGTTCACGCCGGTCTGAGGCGATTCCGTCGGGCATCCTCGTTTCTGCCCTTCTCGCCGTCGAATTCCTTCCGTTTCTTCTCCTGTCTCCTCTCCTGCTTCCTTTCCTGTTTCTTCTCCGTTCGCCCACTCAGACGCGGGCCTGATCTCACGGATAGTTTCGATAGCAACGGTGACCAGCTCGCCTGTCAGCAGTATCTGCTCTCGATCTGTTGCTGGCGGTAGAGGGCGCGTTTAATATCGTCTACCACTCTGTTGGCAGGGATTATTAATCTGGGTCTACAGAATAATAACTTTCTTGTGGGCCCGACACCGATCACCGTCTATGCAGCCCACGAGACGACAGCTCCTCGGTATCACCGGCACGATTGCGACGGGCGCCGTCGCTGGATGCGTCGACCTCGGTCTGGGTTCGTCCAGCAACGCAGGCACGCAAACGTCCTTCTACCTGCTGTACGACCTTGCTCGGCAGGTCGAGGGCGACAGTGCCGACGTCGACAGCGTGGTCCCATTCGGGCAGCACGGTCACGGCTGGGACGGTCCCACCGCTGGACAGCAGAGCGATATCTACGGTGCCGACCTGTTCGTTTACATGGCGGAGGGGTTCCAGCCCTGGGCCGACGACGTGGTCGACACGATCGAGTCCGACGGCGAGGACGTTCAGCCCGTCGCCGCCCGCGAGGGTATCGAACTGATTCCCTTCGGAGACCACGAGACTGCCCACGATCACGAAGAGAGTAGCGACCACGACGGACACAGCCACGGATCCGATGCGGGAGACGATCACGAGGGAGGAGAGGGCCACGACCAGGAGGGGGAGACGGACCACGACCACGGTGAGATGGACCCACACTTCTGGCTCGATCCGCGCAGGACGAAGCACGCTGTCGAGACCATCCGCGACGGGTACGTCGCAGTCGACCCCGACAACGAAGACGAGTATCACGACCGGACGGAGTCCTACCTCGCGGAGCTCGACGAGCTACACCACGAGTTCGAGAACGCCCTCGCGGACACGCAGCGCGAGGCCGTCCTCGTCGCCGGACACAACGCCTTCGGCTACCTCGGGTCGACCTACGGGTTCGACGTCCACGCAATGACTGGGATCTCGCCCGACGAGGGCGTTAGCGCCGCCGCACGCCGGGAGGCCGAGGATCTCATTCAGGAACACGACATCGAGCACGTCCTGCACCCGGTGCTGGAACCCCGCGAGCACGCGGAGCAGCTCGTTGCCGACACCTCGGCGGAAGCGGTGCTCGACGTCACGGCAATTTCCGGCGTCACCGACGAGTGGGCGACGGAGGAGGTTGGCTATCTCGAGCTCATGCGGGAGGTCAATCTTCCCACACTCAGAACTGCACTCGGTGGGCAATGACGGTACTCGACGTCGCGAACGTCACTTTCGGCTACACCGAGGTCGACGTCCTCGAAAACGTCTCCCTGACCCTCGACGACGGCGAGTTTCTCGGTCTCGTCGGCCCGAACGGCTCCGGCAAGAGCACCTTGCTCTCGATCGCGCTCGGGCTGCGTCGCCCCGACAGCGGCACGGCGACCTTGTTCGGCGAGCCCGCTCACGCGTTCGACGACGGCCACAGAATCGGGTTCGTTGGGCAGGGCGTTGCCAGCAACGACCGCTCGGTGCCGATCACCGTCGAGGAGATCGTTCGGCTCGGGCGCTTTCCCCACGCAGGCTTCGGGCGATTCGGTCCGGCGGACCACGAGGCCGTCGACCGTGCGATGGAGACCACGGGCGTGGCGGAGCTCGCGGACCGGCGGATTCAGTCGCTCTCCGGTGGGCAACGCCAGCGAGCGTTCATCGCCCGCGCCCTGGCGGGAGAGGCGGACCTCCTCGCACTCGACGAGCCGACGGTCGGCGTCGACGCCGAGTCGCGCGAGGAGTTCTACAGCCTGTTGAACGGCCTCTCCGCGGACGGCGTCGCGATCCTCCTCATCGAGCACGACATCGGGGTCGTCACCGAGCACGCCGACACCGTCGCGTGTGTGAACTGCACGATACACTACCACGGCGATCCCAGCGGCTTCGGCGCCGACGTCCTCGCTGACGCTTATGGCACCGCCCAGCAGGTCGTCCACCACGACCACTGCCCCGATCACGCATGACCGGACTGCTCCAGGCCGTAGTGGTCGACGCCGCGACGCCGGCAGTGCTCGGCGTCTATCGGGAGATGCTCGGCTTCGAGTTCATGCAGCGTGCGCTGCTCGCCGGTCTACTCGTTGGAATCCTCGCGCCGCTCGTTGGATCGTTCCTCGTCCACCGCCGGATGGCGTTCATCGGCGACACGCTCGCCCACGTCGCCTTCGCCGGCGTGGCTGCGGGGCTCTTCGCGCGGTCGGCGCTCGGATACTCCCAGGAGTTCCTCCCCTTCCTGACTGCGCTCGTCGTCGCAGCGCTTGCTGCGGTGCTCATTCAGGCGATGGCCGATTACGCTGACGTGTACAACGACGTCTCGATGGCGATCGTGCTCTCGGGCGGATTCGCGATCGGGACTGTGCTGGTGAGTCTCAGTGGCGGCATCGCAGTCAGCATCAACCAGTACCTGTTCGGCGGCGTGACTCGGTTAAGCTGGACCGACGTCTACGTCCTCGCCGGACTGACGGTGCTGGTCGTCGGTATCGTCGTGGCCTCCTACAAGCAGCTCCTCTACAGCACGATCGACGAACGGGCCGCTCGGGTCGCACGAATGGACGTGGACAGGACGAACTACCTGCTGGTCGTGCTCGCGGCACTCGTGATCGTCGGTGCGATGCAGGTTCTCGGCGTCATCCTCGTCGCCGCGATGCTCGTCGTCCCGGTCGCCGCTGCGGGGCAGATCGCACCCACGTTTCGATCGTCGATTCTGATCGCGATCGTGATCGCGCAGCTCTCGACCGTCTCCGGGATCACGTTCTCCTACACCAACGACCTGGCAGCCTCGGGGAGCATGGTGCTCGTCGCGATCGGGCTGTACGTGATCGCGGTCATATTTGGCCGGCGGTTTCGGATCGGCCAGTAGGAGTACGAGCACCCACCGATCGATGGCGTCGGCGGCTCGGATCCGTTCCCACGCGGTGGGGCTCCACCCTGCATTTAAGCACTCTCGCGACCGAGTTTCGATCACTGATGGGACGCCTATCGGAACTGTTCGCGCCGTCGGCGATCGCCATCGTCGGCGCGACGGACCGCGAGGGCTCCGTCGGCCGGGCGATCGTCGAGAACCTCCAGGCGGACTTCGGGGGAGAGATCGTCGCCGTGAATCCCTACAGGGGGACCGTGCTCGGTCTGGACTGCTACGACGACCTCGCGTCGGCGCCACGCGTCGACCTGGCCGTCGTCGTGGTTCCGCCCGACGCCGCGATCGACACCGTTCGATCCGCGGGGGAGGTCGGAATTCAGAACGTCGTGGTGATCACCGCTGGCTTCGGCGAGACGGGCAGCGAGGGTGCCACGCGCGAGCAGGAGCTCCAGGCCGTCGCCGACGAGTACGACCTCAACGTCGTCGGGCCGAACAGCCTCGGAATTATGAGTACCCCAGTCGGGATGAACGCCACCTTCGGCCCCGACAACGCGCTCTCGGGGTCGATCTCCTTTATGAGCCAGTCGGGCGCGTTCGTCACCGCCGTCCTCGACTGGGCCATCCAGCAGGAGATCGGATTCAAGGACGTCGTCTCGCTGGGGAACAAGGCAGTCCTCGACGAGACGGATTTCGTCCGGGCGTGGGGCGAGGACGACGACACCGACGTCATCGTCGGCTACCTCGAGGGCTTCGACCGCGGCCGGGAGTTCATCGAGGCAGCCAGAGCGGCGAGCGACGATACGCCGATCGTGCTCGTCAAGTCCGGCCGGACGGAGGCCGGGGCCCAGGCTGCCTCCTCCCACACCGGGACGATGGCTGGCAGTGAGGCGGCCTACGAGGCCGGACTCGACCAGGCCGGCGTGCTCCGGGTCGACACCGTCCAGGAACTGTTCGACGCCGCGCGAGCGCTCTCCGGGCTCCCGCCCCTGCCCGAGGACGACGTGGCGGTCGTCACGAACGCCGGCGGCCCCGGCGTGATGGCGACGGACGCCGTCGGCGACTCGTCGCTCACTCTGGCCTCCTTCACCGACCAGACGCTGGAGTCCTTCGCCGAACTCCTGCCGGAGGAGGCGACCGGCTACAATCCCGTCGACGTGATCGGCGACGCGGACGTCGATCGGTTCCGGGGCGCGCTGGATATCGCGCTGAACGATTCGGGCGTCGGGGCCGCGATCGTCCTCGCGGCGCCGACGGCCGTCCTCGATTACGAGGAGCTCGCCGACGCCGTCGGCGAACTGCAGGCCGAGTACGACAAACCCGTCGTCGGCGCGTTCATGGGTGGGGAGAGCGCTGATCGCGGCGCCGCGGCTCTGCGCGAGCACGGCATCCCGAACTACTTCGATCCCGCTCGCGCCGTCGACAGCCTCGAAGCGCTCTCGCGATACCGCGAGATCTCCGAGCGCACCTACCCCGACCCCGAGACGTTCGAGGACGTCGACCGCGAGCGTGCTCGCGAGATTCTCGGGCGCGTCGAGGGGCGGTCGGACAACCGTCTGGGCGTCGAGGCGATGGATCTGCTCGACGCGTACGGGATCCCGACGCCCGCTGGCGAGGTCGTCGATTCGCCGGCGGACGCCGAGCGGATCGCCGAGTCGATCGAGGGCGACGTCGTAATGAAGATCGTCAGCCCGGATATTCTTCACAAGTCCGACATCGGGGGCGTCCGGGTCGGCGTCGCCGACGAGGACGTGCGTGACGCCTACGGGGATCTCGTCGCGCGAGCGCACAACTACCAGCCCGACGCGGACGTCCTCGGCGTCCAGGTCCAGGCGATGGTCGACCTCGACGATGCGACGGAGACGATCATCGGCGCGAACCGGGATCCGCAGTTCGGGCCACTGCTGCTGTTCGGCCTCGGCGGCATCTTCGTCGAGGTGCTCGAGGACACCTCGCTGCGCGTCGGGCCGATTTCCGAACGCGAAGCCCGTGCGATGGTCGACGAGATCAAGGCCGCACCGCTGCTTCGGGGCGCCCGCGGCCGCGAGCCGGCCGACGTCGACGCCGTCGTCGAGGCGCTCCAGCGCCTCTCCCAGCTGGTCTGGGAGTTCCCGGCGATCCTCGAACTCGACGTGAATCCGCTCGTCGCCGGTCCCGACGGTGCGAGCGCGATCGACGTCCGACTCACCGTCGATC
The DNA here is from genome assembly GCF_023204835.1 of Salinarchaeum laminariae. Taxonomy (GTDB): domain Archaea; phylum Halobacteriota; class Halobacteria; order Halobacteriales; family Salinarchaeaceae; genus Salinarchaeum; species Salinarchaeum laminariae. The sequence continues at coordinate 3,143,206 of NZ_CP096270.1, read as the reverse complement.
CGGACCGGCTCGATGAGACGCCCAGAGCCGGCACCCCTGGATCGACGGCGGACTCCAGTGCATCGCCAGACGACTCCACTGCGACCCCGGCGGCCCCGACGGACACCACCTCCCCTACAGACCAATGAGCGACGACACCCTACTCGTCACGGCGCTCGCGGACGGCACCGGCAAGACGGCGATCACGATCGCGCTCGGGCTCCACGCCCGCGACCGCGACGAGGCCGTCGGCTACATGAAACCCAAGGGCACCCGCCTGCGCAGCCGCGTGGGCAAGACCCTCGACGAGGATCCGATGCTGGCCCGCGAGCTGCTGGACTTCGAAGCCGAGATGCACGAGATGGAGCCCGTCGTCTACTCGCCGACGTTCGTCGAGCAGGCGGTGCGCGGGCAGGCCGATGCGGCGGATCTCCGCGCCCAGGTCGAGGAGCACTTTGGCAACCTCGCCGCCGATGCCGACCGGATGTTCCTCGAGGGCGGTGGCACCCTCACCACGGGTGGCATCGTCGATCTGACCGACGCCGACGTCGCGGAGTACGTCGACGCCGACGTGCTCGTCATCGCGGGCTACGACGACCCCGGCGATCTCGACGACGTGCTCGCTGCCGTGGACACCGTCGGCCAGGATCGCCTTCGCGGCGTCCTGTTCAACGCCGTCGACGACACTGCGTTCGACGGGCTCGAAGAGGACGCCGTGCCCTTCCTCGAGGAACGCGACGTCCCCGTACTGGGGGCGATCCCCCGCGTGCAGGAGCTCGCGGGCGTGACCGTCGGCGACCTCGCCGACGAACTCGGTGCGCGCGTGCTGACGAATGCCCCGACGGACGACTACGTCGAGCGGTTCTCCGTCGGTGCGATGGGCGCTGACTCCGCACTTCGGCACTTCCGGCGGACCCGCGACGCGGCGGTCATCACCGGCGGTGACCGCTCGGACGTCCAGACGGCCGCGCTCGAGGCACCGGGCGTCAACTGCCTGATCCTGACCGGCGGCCACCGCCCCTCCAGCGCGGTCGTCGGCGCGGCCGAGGAGAAGGGCGTCCCGATCGTGCTCGTACAGACGGATACGCTCACGACGATCGATCGAGCGGAGGAAGTCGTCAGTGGCGGCCGGACGCGCGATCCCGAGGCCGTCAAGCGGATGCAGGGGCTGCTCGGCGATCACGCCGACGTCGGTGCGATTCTCGGCGACGGCGCGTAGATCGCTACCTCGCCACCCGTCTTTATCGATCACTTCTCCACAGAGAAGCGGCCAGTACCAACGCAGCGGCCAGCGCGACGAGCAGCAGGGCGAAGGCCGCTCGGAAGCTCGCACTGTCGGCGACGATACCGACGACGGCCGGTGAGACTGCTGCGGCGCCCATCAGCGCTGTGCGGACTGCGCCGAGACCGCCGCCGGCCAGCGCTTCGGGCAGGATCGATTCGAGGTGAGCCGCTCTGACCGGCCGGAAGCCGTGACTCCCGATTCCGAACGCAGCGACCACGACGGCCGTACCCATCGGAACCCCAGCGATCTCCGGGCCGACGTCGGGGACCAGAACGAGTGCCACGAGCGCCACCGTCGCGAGTCCGATCGTCGCCAGGATCACCGAGAGCCGCCCGACCCGATCGCTGAGCTCGCCGGTTCCAAGCTGGACGACGCTGACGGCGAAGAGCAGTCCGTAGAGCAGGCTCGCGGTCGTCGTCGACGCGCCGGCCACGCGGGCCAGATAGAGGGGAAGGAAGGCGACGACGCCGCTGTAGGCGAAGGAAAAGCAGAGCGTCAGCGCGACGAAGCCGGCGACGCCGGGATCGCGGAACGGCGCGGCGTAGGCGGCGAGCCCAGGTCCATGAGCGGTTCCGTCGGCGGGTTCGGTGCTCGTCCCGTCGGAAGGATGGTCGTCCGAGGGATCGCCAGCCGCGCTGTCGGCTCCGTGGAGATGCCGTGGGACCCGGACCGCGGTGGCTCCCGCAAGCAGGACGGCGACGCCGCCCCCGACGAGAAAGAGCGCGCGCCAATCTCCGACGCTCGAGGCGAGCAGCATGGCGACGATCGCGGGCGCCAGAACGCCGCCGAACGTCCCGAAGGTGTCGTGAACGCCGAGCGCCCGCCCGCTCCGGGCGGGGTAGACTCTGGTGAGCAGCCCGATTGCGACGGTTTTGTGCGCGCCGGTGCCCAGCCCGAGGAAGATCATCGCGCCGACGAGTGCGAGAAACGGCCCCGAGACGACGACCGCGAACGCTCCGACCGCCGCAATGAGGGCGCCGGCAACGAGCACGCGGACGGGACCGATCCGATCCGCGAGCACGCCGGAGGGGAACTGCACCGCAGCGTAAACCAGCATGAACGCGGTGAACGCTGACCCGAGCGCTGCCGTCGAGACGTCGTACTCCGCTCCCAGCGTCTCGAGGAGCGGCGGGAAGGCGTAGCGCAACAGCTTCGCGAGAAACCAGAGCAGCGAGGCCAGTAGTAGGGCGTCGTACCGGCCGATGGTCCGGCGGGTCGTCGTGTTCATGGAACGTCGGTGTCGGCGGCGTGCGTCTGTTCGGCCCGAACCGTGGCCGCCGCTTGGGCGTTCCGCTTTCGGCGATCCGATCGACGCCACGGGTGGCGAGGCTGGTCGCGGTTCAGCAGTAGTCGTTGAACACGCCGTGATGTGAGCGAAGCGAGCCGTCCCGATCGACGAAGGACATGTTCCCGGCGTCGTAGATCGGCCCGTACCCTTCGCGGTGACCGTCGGCGACCAGCGTGTTGTGGAGCAGGTGGGCGGTGAAGCCGATATTTCGGTCGTCGAGTGCGGAGAGTTCGACGTCGAGGATCTTCGCGCGCTTCTCGTCGTCGAGTGCGCCCCATCCAGTCTCCGTAGCGAGCAGGGGCTTCTCGACGGCGTTCGCGAAGCCGACGATCTCGTCGAGCGTCTCCCCGAGGCCCTCCGGCGTGTCGCCCCGGTTCCAGGCGTAGTAGGGATGCGTCGAGAGCACCTCGGCGATCGGCTCGAACAGCTCGACGGCGACGGGGTTCCCCATCGTGCCGACGGTCGTCGGCGCGGTCGGGTCGTGTGAGAGCACCTGCTCGTAGACCTGCTCGAGGAACCGGTAGACGACGAGCGATCGGTCGACCTCGAGATCGGCCAGGCCGTCGCGATTCTGCACGGAGAGCAGTGGTTCGTTACAGAGGTCCCACAACAGGACGTGCTCGTGGTCTGCGTACTCGCCGAGGATCCTGTCGACGTAGGGCTCGAACGCCTCCCGGTACAGCGCCCCATCGGACCACTCCCGGAGCGACTGGGGATGGAGCCCGCCGAGTTGCGGATAGCTGCTCCAGCCGTTGAACAACGTGACGATGAACTCGACGTCGTAGTCGGCGCCCATGTCGAGCACCTCGCCGACGCGCTCGGGCATCCGGTCGGGGAAGCGGAGATAGGCGTCGTGTGAGAGCCAGAGACGAACCGTGTTCATGCCGGGGAAGTGCTGTGTGCCGATCCAGAGCTCCTTCCGCATGAGGCTCGGCTGGAAGTCGGTGCCCCAGATCTCGAGTCCGTGGCTCGCGTGGCTGGGCTGGTAGTTGAACCCACGAACGTGTGCGTAGTCGGTGTTCTTGAGCGTGGTGACCATCGGCGAATCAGTACGTGGTGATCGACGGGCTCTGGGATAACTCTCCGACCTGCGGCAACGTCTCAGTGAACCGGTCGGTCACGTGTGCCGTGACGCGCCGCCGTCCGGTCGAATACAAAGGATAAATGCCCCCGCCCCCGATCGAACCGACATGAACGGGAACTCGTTCGGTCGCCTGTTTCAGGTGACCACCTACGGCGAGAGCCACGGCGAGGCGATGGGCTGCACCGTCTCGGGCTGTCCCGCTGGCGTCGAGATCGACGAAGAGCGAATCCAGCGCGAACTCGACCGGCGCAAGCCTGGCCAGTCGATGATCACGACCAGCCGCGGCGAGCCCGACGAGGTCACGATCAACTCCGGGACGCTGGAGGGGTACACCACGGGGACGCCGATCGGGCTGGTTATCCAGAACAAGGACGCGCGCTCGGGCAAGTACGAGCCGTTCGTCACGGCGCCCCGGCCCTCCCACGGCGACTACACGTACTCGGCCAAGTTCGGTACGAGGAACTGGGGCGGTGGCGGGCGCTCCTCCGCCCGGGAGACCGTCAACTGGGTCGCCGCCGGCGCGATCGCGAAGGCGGTGCTCGACCAGTCCGACTACGACGTGACTGTGAAGGCCCACGTCAACCAGATCGATGGAATAGAGGCCCCGCCGGTCACCTGGGAGGAGATACTCGAACATACGGAGGAAAACGAAGTCCGCTGTGCGGATCCCGAGACCGCCGAGGAGATGCGCGACCACCTCGAGGAGGTCCAACAGCACGGCGACTCCGTCGGTGGCTCCGTCTACTTCGAGTGCCGCGGCGTCCCGCGCGGGCTCGGTTCCCCGCGCTTCGACAGCTTCGCTGCCCGACTCGGGCAGATGGTGTTCTCGATCCCCGCGACGACGTCCTTCGAGTACGGCCTCGGGAAGGCGGCCCGCTCGGTGAAGGGCCACGATCGCAACGAGGGCTGGGAGGCCTACGATCCGGACGGCGACGCATCGGGCGTCTCCGGCGACGGCGTGCGCGGCGACGAGGTCGTCGCCGGGGAGGGCGATCCGGTTCCCGTTGGCAACGATCACGGCGGGCTCCAGGGTGGCATCACCACCGGCGAGCCGATCTATGGCGAGATTTCCTGGCACGCGCCCGTCTCGATTCCCAAAGAGCAGACGACCGTCGACTGGGAGACTGGCGAGGAGAAGACGATCCAGGTCACCGGCCGGCACGACCCATCGCTGCCGCCCCGCGCCGTCCCCGTCGTCGAGGCACTGTTCTACTGCACGATCCTCGACTTCATGCTGCTTGGCGGTCGGATCAATCCGGACCGTCTCGACGGCGACGCGGGCGAGTACGATACGGAGTACCATCCGAGCAGCCCGCAGAACGAGGAGTGACGGTCCGATTCCGGGATCCCACTGATTCCCGGATCGGCGATCTGCTATCCGTCGCCGTTCTCGTCGACGATCACGACCTCGCCGTCGACGACGTCCACGTTCACGAGCGTCTTCACGTCCTGGTCGTCGTCCAGCTCTGTCACGCCGCCGACCTTCTTGATGACGGCGACGGTGTCGACGACCTCCGCGCCGATCTCCTCCAGCGCGCCGAGCACCGCCGAGAGCGTGCCACCCGTCGAGAGCACGTCGTCGATGACGACCACGCGCTCGTCGGCGTGGACGTCGTTGACGAACATCTGGCTCTCGCCGTACCCTGTCTCCTGGTGGAGCGGGGTCTCGCCCTCGAGCCCGTACTCTCGTTTGCGGATGACGACGAGCGGGACGTCGGTCGCCAGCGAGAGGGCCGTGGAGATGTGGATACCCATCGCCGCGGGCGTAACGATCTTGTCGACGTCCGCCAGCTCGGCCTTCCGGACGATCTTGACGGTGATCTCCCGGAGGAGCGCGGGATCGAGCGTGGGGACGCCGTCGCTCACCGGGTGGACGAAGTAGTGGTAGCCGTCCTTCTCGACGATCGGTGCGTCGCGCAACGACGCCTGCAGCCTGTCCATACGCTGCGTTCCCCGGGTGGGTGCAAAAGCGCCACGGCGTCGGACCGTACTCGGCGGCCGCGCTAGCCTGCTGGTGCGCCCTGCCCTCCCCAACGAGCCAGCTCCGAGTACCGAATGCCGCTCCACCAGACGACGCGGACGACGTCACCCCGGCTCACGTCCGCAATCGCGACCGAATCGCCGGAGGTGACGGTCTCGTAGGCGGAGAAGTTGGTTGCGGTTCGGTTGTCGACCACGACGTAGAGGAACTCGCCGTCGATCTCGTCACCAGCGCGGTGTTGTACGGTAAGCGTCTCCGTCCGGTCGTCGTAGTCGAATGCGAAGCTCGCCTGCGGCGTCGGGCTGCCGCGATACTGGTCGGCCAGCACGCCGGCGTACGTTGCGACCACGAGCGCTCCGGCGACCACGATACAGACGACGAGCACGACTCTCGCCACCGGAACGCCGCTGGGAAACCGTTCGGGATCGTCGAACACGAGGGCTCTCTGGTCCGTTGGGCGAGGCGCGGAAAAAGCGTTCGTGCCGAGCCCGGTGGTCGTGCCCCGCTCCGAAGCGATTCGCGGGCTGGCACCTATCCGAGCCGCTCGTCGGCGAGGATGCTCGAGGAGTCACCGTTACTCCAGTAGAGGCGGACCATCTTGCCGTCCATATCGTTCCCCTTGATGACGAGCCTATCGCTCGCCGTCACTGGGTCTCCCCAGTTGTCGTCATTGACCGAGTAGCCGTTCTTCTCATTGCCGTCGGCGTAGGCAGTCTTGCCACCAATCGTCACTTCGAGGGTCGATGCGTCGACCTTCTCCCCACTGGCGTGGAGGATGGTGACAGTGCTGTTCGACGCCGATGCGTTCACGTTCTCGCTGAACTCCCAGCTTGCCGATGGACTGGAGTCCGTGAGCTCGCTCCCGATGCCCAGCACGAACGTCCCGATGACCGCGGCGAGGATGATCGTTACCGCGACCATCAACACGACGCCAAGGACCGACGAGATGGCGTCGTCGTCGCGGGACAGGGCGCGTAGCTCCATCTCGGCCCGAGATAGCGGAGCCCCACATATATCTGTCGTGGCCGACCAGATGGTCAGCTCGTCTCGTAGCTGCCGAGGATCTCGGAGCCACCGCCACTCGAGGACTCCCAGATGACGCGAACTTCAGAGTCAGGGCTGACTGACGATCCGGCTGAGCAGCTGCCGATCGAACCACCGTGGACAGTGATCGAATCTGCGGGATCGAGCCCCCCGGACCAGGAGCCGCCGTTCTTGGTACAGGCCCTATTTCCATTGAGCTGAATTTTAATCTCATCCGCCGAAACGCCCGCCGGCTCCACCATCGTGATCGTGACGTTGCCGTCTTCCTGGTGGAACTGAATCTCGGTCTCGGGGGCTGGCTCACCGGGGCCGAATCCGAGCACGAACACGGCGATCGAGCCGGTGAGAAGAACCGCGATTCCGACGAGCAACACGACGCCGACGACTGGGGAAACGGCGTCGTCGCCAGGTCGGAACCGATTACGGCGCATCGTCGGTGACAATGAGACGGTGGTACTAATGTTTCGTGGTGCGAGCCACGGAAGCAGTGGGGTCGCGTTCACGTCTAGTGCGCAGGTACGGCGGGCACCCCGGTCACTCTCCGGTCCGAGCGCTGGATTCATCCCGCGTGACTGTGACGAACGGGTATGTTCGGGCCGGACGAACTCGCGGGGATGGTCGATACGTTCGGCGCGCTCGAGCGTGAGGAGCTGGAGCGCGCGTGCTCGGAGACGGCGTTCCGCCGGGGAGAGGAGCTCTCTGCTGGCGCCGTCGATTCAGCGATCGACGACGCGATCGACGCCTACGCCCTGATCGACCACGACGGGCGGCTCGTCCCCGGCCCGTCTGCCTTCCCGACGCTTCCAGACGGTGCCGAAGACCTCCCCCACATCCTCGACGTCGGCCGGCGCAACGTCGATCGCGACGCCGTCGCAGCGACCGTCGCCGAACGTTTCGAGGCGGAGGTCGACGCGGCGATCGAGGCCGGCGATCGGTCTGCCTGCGAGTCGCTCCTCGATCGCAGCTACGAGGTCGAGTCCTGGGGGCCAGTCGATCTCGCTGACGAGCGCGAGCGCCTCGACGACGAACTCGACACGTGATTCGTGTGGGCGCGGTGTGATCGGCACTCTTGTTCGATACCCTCCCTGGCTGTGACTCGCGGCCGGTGCCGAACGCCAAACGCTAAACCCTGGCTCGCATACGGCTCTCCATGCGGCTGGACCTGTCCGCGGTGATCGGACGCGACCCCCGCCTCGTGGGGGATCAGCCGCGGGACGCAGCCGTTCTCGCGCCGGTGATCGAGCGCGACGACGGCCACTTTTTGCTGTTCATCAAGCGATCAGAAGATCTCGGCGAGCATCCCGGGCAGATGAGCTTCCCGGGTGGCGGTGCAGAGCCAGCGGACGCGGATCTCCAGGCGACCGCGCTTCGGGAGGCCGACGAGGAGATCGGGCTGGAGGCCGAGGAAGCGCGCGTCATCGGTCGGCTCGACGACATTCGGACCGTCACCGAGTACGCCGTGACGCCCTTCGTCGGAACGATCGTGGATCGGGAGTACACGCCCGACGGCGTCGAGGCCTCCGAGATCGCCGTCCTTTCGGTCGCCGCGCTGACCGACCCCGAGAACTACGAGTACGAGCGACGCGATCACCCGACGTACGGCGAGGTCGTCGTCCACTACTTCCACGTCGACGGCTACACCGTGTGGGGTGCAACCGGTCGGATTCTCGTCGACCTGCTCGAACGGACCAGCGAGTGGCGAGCGCCGGTGCGGTCCGAGCGCGATATCGCGTAGGCTGATCGCGGTTTCAGTAGCGTCCGACCCGCAACCGGTTTGGGGCGGCTTCGCGTACACTCCTCCGATGAAGATCGCGCCTGGGGGACTCCGATACGGCGCCGTGCTCGTCGCCATGAGCGCACCGGCACTCCTGATCGGCCCCGTCCCGGCCGCCATCCTTCTGCTTCTCGGACTCGGTGCCCTCTGGTTTCACCGCGATCCCGAGCGAACGACGCCCGAATCCGGCGTGATCGCACCGGCCGACGGAACAGTATCGGTCATTCGCGAGGAGTCGGACGGACCACGTGGCGACGGTGATGTGAATGAGCCACGCCTGCTCGTTGGCACGTTCATGAACGTCCACGACGTGCACGTGAACCGGTCGCCACTTCCGGGTACCGTCACGGACGTCGACCACCAGCCGGGCGCGCACAAGCCCGCCTTCTCCAAGGAGTCCGACCGTAACGAGCGCGTGGTAGTCGATCTGAACACCGACGCTGGGCCTCTCACCGTGACGCTGATCGCCGGTGCATTCGCACGCCGGATCCACCCTTACGTGGAACCGGCGGACGATCTCGACCGAGGTGAGCGGATCGGACACATCTCTTTCGGCAGCCGCGTCGACGTCCTGTTTCCGCCAGGCGTGGAGCGTGCCGATCTCGCCGTCGAGAAGGGCGATAGCGTGACTGCTGGCGAGACGGTGCTCGTCAGGGACGATTCGCTGGAGTAGCAAGTTACGTTCCGGCGGTATTTTCGATGGCCGACTCGTCTGCCGGAGAGTTCGGCCGCCATGCTCGACCACCGCACTCACCTGGTGGCTGAACCGATCTGCCAGCCAGCCACAGCTTTACGTCGGAAACCGCGGCGACCTTCCCCATCGCGTAACACCGTTCCCGAATCGGTTGAGGCGGGTGCGCGGGCCGCCGTTCGGGATCGTCGCATGGTCCGCCTGCTAGCTCTCCGGAAAGGCGACCGATCCCGACTCGGGATCGAGCACCGCACGACCACCGATCGGTACGGGCACTTCCGGTGCCGTGTGGCCAACGTCGAGGTCGAAGACGATCGGAACGTCTGGGTTGTACTCCGTGACGACCGTTTCGATCGTTTCGCGCTGTCGCTCGCGGTAGGCACGTCGCTCCTCTCGCTCACGCGACACGCTGGGGGATCTCGCCTTCGCTCGTCCGACGATGACTCCGTCGACGGCATCGAGGATACCTCGCTCTCCCATCGCCAGGAGCGCCATTCGGACGTCCTCGGCCGCCGGCAGTTCCTCCGACGTCTCGAGCAGGAGGATGGATCCGTCGAGATCGACGAGATCCGGCACGAACCGATCAGCCCCAAGAAACGGTTCGAGCACCTCGAGGCAGCCGCCCCAGACCCGCCCCTCAGCGCGGGTGTCAGTCCCGGCCCACTGCCAGCCGAGGGCGTCTTCGAACGCTCGGCGCTGCGAGAGGGTGTCCGGATCGTTCCAGTCGAGATCCTCGTCGGTGAACGCATCTGCTGGCTGGATCTCACCGATGGCGTCGTCGAAAAACGCTCTCTCGAGGTGGGTGACGGTGTACTCACACATCGACCCCTGCATGGCGAGCGTCGTCATGACGGTCCCGCCGTAGAACGACACGATCCCCTGGTTCCAGAGATAGAGCGAGAGATTGGTGTTTTCGCTGATGCCAAAGAAGCGAGTCGGGTTCGATCTGAGCACTGTTGGATCGAGATGATCCAGAATGCGTAGCTGGTCGGAGCCTCCGATCGTCGTCACGACGCCGCGGATCTTCGGATCGCGAAATGCGTCCATGACGTCCGCCGCGCGCTCTTCGGGGTGTGACGCGAGATACTCGCTGTCCTTCGTCGCGGTCGGATACTCGACGGGTTCGAGGTCGAAGACTGTCCGCAGCCGTTCGAGTCCCAGCTCGTAGACGTGGGGGTACCGGGACGCGTGGCCTGCCGCAGGCGCGACGATCGCGACGCGGTCGCCCCGTTCAAGCGCAGGTGGTACCGTCCATTCGCGCATAGCGGCACTGCTCGGTCGCGACAGATAGTGATTCTGGGGCCGTGTCAACTGGTGGCACTGCCTGGTGATCTCACGGGTCGGGGAACCCGGATAGATCGAGCAGTTCGCGGCGACCGTCGAGAACGTCGAAGCGCTCTGAACGGCGTCGTTCGAGCCAGTGAAGCAGCCGAGCCGCCCACGCGAGCTTCCGGGCTTTCGGGCCGGAGGCCCTCCCGAAATCCCACCCCAGGAATGTGAGTCGCTCGGCCCCGATCGCGTCGGCGAGGAAGGCTGCGCGGTCGCCGTCCGTGAACCCGCCGTGGTTGTGGAGCGGGCCGACGGGTGCGGCCTGCGTGGTTCCGAGGAGCGTCGGTCGCGGGAACTGAGGAACGTACGCCTCCAGCAGCTCCCGATTGTCCCCGTGGGCGTGGACGGCGACGTGGACGCCCTGCTCTGCGAGGGCGAGGGTGCCCTCCGGGTCGCCGTCGAGGTCGGTGACGATCAGGTCTGGTACGATACCCTCGCTTGCGAGACGAACGCCAGCGTCGGACGCAGCGACGACCGCGTCGGCGTCGCTGGCGACCGGTCGGTCGGCGTCGAGCGACGGTGCTGCACCGGCGATCGCGACCGTGCTGTCTGGAGCGATCCCGATCGCCTCGAGTTCGACGGCGTCGACGTGGTCGGCGAGCCAGTCGCCAGCCCTCTCATCCGCAGTTCGATCGAAGCCAAAATCCGCGAGGATCGCCTTGTAGAATGGCTCCCACTCCTGGAACTCCATCGCTAGCTCACCACGGGTGCAGGCTCGGAAGGCTGTCGAGCGTCGCCACTCCGAGGTGTGGCTCTCGCAGGAAACCGCTGTCGCGGGCCGGAATGGCGATCGTGTACCCCTACCCGAGCGCCCTCCCGGCGTGCATCCGAGCGTTGCATGGCATCCATCATAAGTTTTCTCTTAGGGTAGGGAGGGACTGTATCGCCGATGAAAGACGTTCAAACTCGCCGCTTGCATCGAGTTCTCCCGATAAAGTAACCATTACTTGTCGTGTTCCGATGACGAGCGTCCGACGATCGCCGGTCACGACGGCACCTACCGCCTCCGCGTGCTCGCGGAGCCGTTCTCGGCTCGTGGGATCGAGCCCGTCGATCGCCAGCAGGTCCGAAACGGCGGCGCTAGCGAGGTCCGCGTCCCCGCCGGCCGCCTCGACGTGGCGAGTTGCTTCGCGGCGCGTCCGGACGTCGACGTACTCGACGGTGAGGTCGTCCTCGACGACTCGGCCAGCAGCCGGCTCGTCGAACTCGTCTGCGATCAGCGCAGCGTCGCGCGTCTCGGCGACGTCGTGGGTGCGGATCACGTCGGCTCCCCGCTCGATCGCCATCGCAGTCGCCGCGAGGCTCACTGGCAGCGCCTCCTCGGTCGAACGGCCGGCAATCGCCCGGAGGAAGTTCTTCCGGTTGATCGAGACGAGGATCGGCTGGCCCAGCGCTCGAAACTCTCGAAGGCGCCGGAACGTCTCCCGGTCGTGTCGCAGGGTTTTCCGCTCGCTCCAGCCGCCGAAGGCCGGATCCACGATCGTCTTGTCGGTGAGCCCGTTCTGTGTGAGCGCCTCGTAGACGCGGTCGACGTAGTCGGAGGACTCGAACCAGTCGGTGGATTTCCGCTCGGACCAGTCGGTGTCGTCGATCGCGCCGGGCCGTTCGATATCCGGCGGGCTCGCCATCTTCGCGACCGCGACGTCGTACTCCTCTGCGATCTCCGGCATCGCCGGATCGGCGAACCCGCAGATGTCGTTGATCACGTCGAAGCCACGCTCGATCGCCGCCTCGGCGACGTCGGCGTAGCGCGTCTCGATCGAGAAGATCGCGTCGCCGCTGGTCGAGTGCATCGCCTCGACGGCAGTGTCGAGCCGGTCGAGTTCCTCCTCGGCGGTGAGGACGTCGTACCGTTTGTTCGCGCTCTCGAGCCCGACGTCGACGACGTCGGCGCCCTCTCCGATTAGTTCCTCGTCGACGTACTGGGCTGCCTCGCCGGGATCGTCGAAGACGCTGGGGTCGTAGGGCGATTCCTCGCTGACGTTCAACACGCCCATGATTCGGGGCGGATAGTCCCCGCCGATTCCCAGCCCCGCGGCGTCGACGCTTCGCATACCCGAGCGTGGGCGGCCGGGCTTTAATGGAGCCCGATTCCGGCACCATCTCCAGTGGTACATCTCCAGATTGGCTACCACCGGTGGTGACGACGAAAGGCACCGACTTGCTGCCACTCGCCTTCGCAGACGCTATACGCCCGCGGCAGCTATCTGCAGCCATGGCAAAGGTGAGTGTGGGACTCCGGGGCTGGCGCTTCGACGAGGACGCCGTCTTCGACGAGGACGGCGAGTTTCTTTCACTCGATGAGATGGACGACGACGTGCGCGAGCGCGTCGTTCGCCTCGCCGAGCTGGTGGCGTCCCCCTGCGACGCCTGCTGGCTGGTCGAGGGTGACGACAACATCGCGGAGTGCAACGTCGCCGAGGCGGTCTACGGCGAACTTGCCGCGGAAGTCATCGTCTGTCCCGAGCACGAGCGCGACCTCGTGTACTGGTATCGCGAGGCCGGCGGCAAGGAGTACCGGGGCACCGAGGCGTTCCAGGACGAGTTCTACGAGTGGTTCGAGGACGGGAACCGTGCACCCGAGGCCTTCGACGGCATCGAGCACGTCGACACCGATCCCCTCGACGTGCCGAACCCCTCCGTCCCGAGTCCCGAAGAGCGCGCCGAGCAGTGGGAGGTCTCCGAACGCACCGACGTCCGCGACGTCGACCTCGGTCAGGACTACCCCACGAAGTAGTCATGGCCGAGGACGCGCCCAGCGAACCCTCCGACGGCGTCGCCAGGGACTCGCCCGCCGTCGCCGTCGTCGATCCGCAGACGCCGGGGAACGTCGGCACCATCGCGCGGGCGATGAAGAACTTCGGCTTCGAGGAGCTCCTCCTGATCGACGCACCGGAGCTCGATTCCGCCGGTGAGGCCTACGGCTTCGCCGGCCAGGCCCGAGACGACATCTTGCCCGACCACGAGCGCCCCAGTTTCGACGATCTCGTCGAGTCCTACTACACGGTCGGCTTCACCGCGACCACGAACGAGAACGCGACGAGCCACGTCCGCTACCCGTTCGCGACGCCCGTCGAGCTGTCCGACGAACTCGCCGACGTCGACGCTCCGGTCTGCTTCGTCTTCGGGCGGGAGGACAACGGGCTAACGAACGAGGAACTCGCCCGCATCGACCGGATCTGCTCGATCCCCGCCAGCGCGGAGTATCCCGTGCTCAATCTCGGGCAGGCCGCGACCATCTCGCTGTACGAGCTCCGGGAGCTGGCGATGGACGACACGCAGCTTCCCGATCCCGATCACGATCGCGCGCGCGAGCCCGAGATCGAACTCCTCTACGATCATTTCGAGGCCTTTCTGGAATCCAACGGCCATCCCGAGGAGAAGCGCCCGAAGGCTGCCCGGATGTTCCGGCGGCTGATCAGCCGTGCACATCCGACGAATCGGGAAGCCAGTACGCTGACCGGCATTTTCCGCCGCGGCGCGCAGTTCGCCGATCCGCCCGAGGAAGCGACGGAAGAATAGCGCCTGATCTCCGGCCGCCAATGCTCCCGGAGCCCCCGACTGAAGTCGCGCCCGTCCTTGCTCCGACAGTTCGCGTACCCTCGGTTGGGCCCTCCGGCGCGTGCGGTGCGATGGCCGCGAACCTCCTCGCGGGTGAGCGGCCACTCGCCGACTCCGCGCGAGGGCCGAGCACCGGAACGAGCGAAGCGACGTGAGGAGCGCAGAAGGCTGGGGAGGAGTGAGGCTGTTTGGGTGGTCATCGAAAGGGGCCGATGGCTCGACGGTGCGAGGCGACGTCAGCACTGGACTGAGTGAGTTCCACGAGCGAAGGAAGCGCGCAGCGAGCCGCAGCCCTCGAGCGATCGGGGGCTTTCGGAGGCAGTCTCAAAGCGGCTACATCGACCGCGAATAGATTTTTCTAGGCCCGTTTCTGGATCTCTTCGCGCAGCACCTCGCTCACGGTGTCGCCGTCTGCCTTCCCTCGAAGCGCGCCCATGCATTCGCCCATCAGACCGGAGAAGGCGCCCATCCCCTCCTCCGCGACCTGATCGCCGTTGCGTTCGACGACCTCGACGACGGCCTCGCGGACCTCCTCCTCGGCGACGCCGCCGAGGTCCTCCTGCTCGACTGCTTCCTCGGCCGACAGTGCGGGATTCTCAGCGAGCGCGGTCAGGAGATCCTCCAGTCCCTCGTTGGGCACCTCGCCGGAATCCACCAGCACGATCGAATCTCGGAGATGGTCCTCGGTCAGATTCGCGACGGGCACGTCGTCCCGTCGGAGCCCGGTCAGCTGGGATGCGAGCGTGTCCGCGGCGAGCGTCGGATCGACGCCGTCCTCGTCGACGAGCCGTTCGAACAGGGGCATGTGCTCGCCGTAGGCGACCTGCTCGGCGAGCCCGGCGCCGAGGCCGTAGGACTCGACGTAGCGGGCTTCCTTCTCGGTCAACAGCTCGGGGACCTCGACCTCACTGGGGTCGGGCTCGACCGGCGGCACGTCCGTCTCGGGGTACATCCGGGCGGCACCGGGGAGGGGCCGGAGGTACTGAGAGGTGCAGTCCTGCTGTGCGTCGCGGGTCTCCTCCGGAACCGCCTCGATCGCGACCGCTGCGCGATCGGCCGCGGCCTCGATGGACCGCTCGGCGACCTCCGGGTCGGCAGCGACGATGGCGACTGCGTCGCCAGCGTCCGCACCGACCGCATCGCGCAGCGCGTCGACCTCCTCGGCCGTGACGCCGTAGGCCGGCAGTTCGTCGGTGTGGAAGATGCCGCCGGCGCCGTGGCGCTTGGCGTGGTCGGAGAGCTCGGTTCCGAGGCGACGGTCGGGCTGGAGCTCCGCACCGACGAGGCCGTCGAATCCAGCGAGCCGGACGCCGTGTACTTCGCCGCCGTCGGAGAGAGCGCCTGCAATGACGCCGCTCTCCGTTCCCTCGAAGACCTCCGTCACGTTCTGGGGATCGCCGACGCTCGCGTTGCGGTCCTGAAGTTCCGCTTTGATCTCGACGAGGCGCTTCTGGCGGCGCACCTCGTTGCGCACGATGTCGTCGATGTCGTCGAGGCTCTGGACGCCTTTGAGTTCGACGCGCGCGCCATCGGCGATCGAGATGTTGACGTCCTGGCGAATGGTTCCCAGTCCGCGCTTGACCGCCCCGGTCGAGCGAAGCAGCATGCCGATGCGCTCGGCGGCGTCGCGGGCCTGCTCGGGCGAGCGGATGTCGGGCTGGGTGCCGATCTCGACGAGCGGGATGCCGAGCCGATCCAGTCCGAAGCGCACGCCGTCCTCGGTCTCCTCGATGCGCTGGGCACTCTCCTCTTCGAGCATGAGGTCCTCGATACCGACGGGGCCTTCGTCGGTCGAGATCTCTCCGCCGTCGGCGACCTTCGACGTCCGCTGGAACCCGGTCGTGTTCGAGCCGTCGACGACGATCTTCCGCATGACGTGGAGCTGGTCGACGACGGTCATGTCCAGCAGCGCGGCGATCTCCATCGTCACGTCGAGCGCTTCGGCGTCGAGCTCCTGGGGTGGCTCGTCGTCCTCCTCGACGAGACAGGTCGAGTCGAATGCGAGATACTCGAACTCGCGATCGACGACGCTCTCCTCGAGCGCGGCCTCGTCGATCTCGCCCAGTTCGCTCTTGGTGGGGTGGAGATACCGGGTGAAGCGCCGGCTCGATGTCTCTGGTTCGCGCAGTTCGGTCGGACACGAACAGAAGAGCTTCGTCGCGGTGTCGAGTTGCTGGTGGATCTCGAGCCCGGCGACGAGCCCCAGATCGTCGTAGTCCAGTGGGCCCGCGTCGGCCAGCGAGTCCTCGGGAGACGTCATTGCCAACACGTCCGCTCGGGAGGGGTAAAAAACCGTTCAGTTCGCCAGCCCGGTGAACGCATCGCGATCTGTCTCAACTGCGTTCTCCGCTCACCGAGCGTTCGCTATCGGGTCGCGCTCCGCTCGATCCGCGTCCGGTCGACGTCGACGATCGCCTCGCCACGCCCTTCGCCGTCGCAGTCGGCCTCGGGACACTCATAATGCCAGCCGTCCGTCGTGGCTTCGGCTTCCGCGAACCGTGCGCCACATGTTCGGCAGCGGAGATCGCCGTCTCGACAGACGTCGCGGTGAAGCTCGAGGGCGAGCTCCGTGGAGAACGTCTGATTGCAGTTCCGGCAGGTGTGCATGCGTAGTTCTCTCCGCCGGAACACCTTAAGATCGTACGATCGTTCGCGACGGGACGGGGCGCCGCCGGCATCGATTCCAGAAGCACAACGGATAGGGGCATTGGGCTCGCCTGACTCGGTAGGACTGCGTTTCCAGCGCCGAGCACTCGTCGATCCATCACGACCGAGGGTGCGCTGCTGGAATCAGTTGTCGAGCGGCACGCGCCCGTTCTCGCCGTGCTGAACACCGTGGGAACCTCTCACAGATTCGAATTTCGAAATTCACCTTCGTTTTTCGCACCGTATCGCCGGCCTTATTACGATGTGCGAACTCCGATCGGACAGCAATGAGCGACGCGCAGACAGGCGGTGACGCGGACGGGGAGGACCGCACGATCCTGCTGATCGGCTCGGGACCGATCCAGATCGGCCAGGCCGCGGAGTTCGACTACTCCGGCGCACAGGCCTGCCGGGCGCTCCAGGAAGAGGGCGCGGAGGTCGTGCTCGTCAACTCCAACCCGGCGACGATCATGACCGACCCGGAGATGGCCGACGAGGTGTACATCGAGCCGATCACGCCCGAGGCCATCGCGGAGATCATTCGGAAGGAAGAGCCCGACGGCGTCATCGCCGGCCTCGGCGGCCAGACCGGCCTGAACGTCACGGCGGAGCTCGCAGAGCTCGGCGTGCTCGAGGAGCACGACGTCGAGATCATGGGCACGCCGCTGGACACCATCTACGCGACGGAGGACCGCGACCTCTTCCGCCAGCGGATGCACGAGCTGAACGAGCCGGTTCCGCAGTCGACCTCCGTCTCGCTGCAGGACGGCGAGCAGACGGCCGCCGACGTCAGCGAGGAGGAGCTTCAGGCGCGCGTCGACGAGGCACTGGAAGAAGTCGACGGGCTGCCCGTCATCGCGCGGACGACCTACACGCTGGGTGGCTCCGGCTCCGGCGTCGTCGACGACATCGAAGAGCTCTATGAGCGCGTGCGCAAGGGCCTGCGCCTCTCCCGCGACGACACCGTTCTCATCACCGAGTCCATCGAGGGCTGGATCGAGCTGGAGTACGAGGTCATGCGCGACGCCGACGACTCCACGGTCATCATCTGCAACATGGAGAACCTCGACCCGATGGGGATCCACACGGGCGAATCCACGGTCGTCACCCCCAGCCAGGTCATCCCGGATCAGGGTCACCAGGAGATGCGCAACGTCGCGCTGAAAGTCATCCGCGACCTCGAGATCCACGGCGGCTGTAACATCCAGTTCGCGTGGCGCGACGACGGCACGCCCGGCGGCGAGTACCGCGTCGTCGAGGTCAATCCGCGCGTCTCTCGCTCCTCCGCACTCGCGTCGAAAGCGACGGGCTACCCGATCGCCCGCGTGACCGCCAAGGTCGCACTCGGCAAGCGCCTCCACGAGATCGAGAACGAGATCACCGGCGAGACCACGGCGGCCTTCGAGCCCGCGATCGACTACATCGTCACCAAGGTCCCGCGGTGGCCCAAGGACAAGTTCGAGGACGTCGAGTTCGAGCTGACCACGGCGATGAAATCGACCGGCGAGGCGATGGCGATCGGCCGAACCTTCGAGGAGAGTCTCCTGAAGGCGCTCCGCTCTTCGGAGTACGAGCCCGACGTCGTCTGGGACGCCGTCGACGACGAGGAGCTCGAGGCCGAGTATCTCATCAAACCCACGCCGGATCGCCCCTACGCGATCTTCGAGGCGTTCGACCGCGGCTACACCGTCGACGAGCTCCGCGAGCTCACCGACATCCGCGAGTGGTATCTCGAGCGCTTCGGCCGCATCGCCGAGGCTGCCCGCAACGCCCAGGACGGCGAGTTCGGCGAGGCCGCGGAGCTCGGGTTCACCGACGCTCAGATCGCCGCTGGCGTCGACGCCACGCAGGCCTCCGAGCTCGAACGCGCCGACGGCGGCACCGTCGCCGACGTCGAGACGCAGACCCCCGATCGCTCCTTCAAGCAGGTCGACACGTGCGCGGGCGAGTTCGCTGCTTCGACGCCGTACTACTACTCCGCGCGCGAGCCCGCCGCGGCCAACACCGCCACCGGGTTCGACGAGGTCCAGGTCGATCGCGATCTGGAGAGCGTCGTGGTCGTCGGCGGCGGTCCGATCCGCATCGGCCAGGGCGTCGAGTTCGACTACTGTTCGGTCCACGCCGTGCAGGCCCTGCGCGAGCAGGGTATCGACGCCCACGTCGTGAACAACAACCCCGAGACGGTCTCGACGGACTACGACACCTCCGACGGCCTGTTCTTCGAGCCGATCTCCGCGGAGGAGGTCGCCGACGTCGTCGAGGCGACCGGCGCCGACGGCGTGATGGTCCAGTTCGGTGGCCAGACCTCCGTCGCCGTCGGCGAGCCTCTCGAGGACGAGCTCGAACGCCGCGATCTCGACTGTGAGATCATGGGCACCACCGTCGAGGCGATGGACCTCGCGGAGGACCGCGATCGGTTCAACGCACTGATGGACGACCTCGGGATCGCACAGCCCGAGGGCGGCGCCGCCCACAGCAAGGAGGAGGCCCTCGAACTCGCACACGACATCGGCTACCCCGTCCTCGTGCGCCCGAGCTACGTGCTCGGCGGCCGCGCGATGGACGTGGTTTACGACGACGACTCTCTCGAGAAGTACATCGAGGAGGCCGCTCGCGTCAGCCCCGACCGCCCGATCCTCGTGGACGACTTCCTCGAGGGAGCAGTCGAGCTCGACGTCGACGCCGTGGCCGACGGCGACGACGTCCTCATCGGCGGCATCATGGAGCACGTCGAGTCCGCTGGGGTCCACTCCGGCGACTCCGCGTGTATGATCCCGCCGCGCTCGCTCGGTCGCGACGTCAACCGCCGCGTGCGCGAGGTCACCGAAGAGATCGCCCGCGAGCTCGACACCGTCGGGCTACTGAACGTCCAGCTTGCCGTCCGCGACGAGGAGGTTTACGTGCTGGAGGCGAACCCGCGCTCCTCGCGTACGGTGCCCTTCGTCTCGAAGGCGACGGGCGTCCCGATCGCGAAGCTCGCGGCGAAGGTCATGGCCGGCACGAGCCTCGCCGACCTCGACGTCGACGAGCAGGTCCCCGGCCAGACCTCGATCAAGGAGGTCGTCCTGCCGTTCGACCGCCTGCCGGGCTCGGACCCCCGCCTCGGCCCGGAGATGAAGTCCACCGGCGAGGTCATGGGCACCGCCGACACCTTCGGCAAGGCCTACCAGAAGGCCCAGATGGCGGTCGGCAAGCCGATCCCGATCGAGGGCACCGCCGTCGTCGACCTCTCCGAGAGCGAGTTCCCCGCTCCCGACTCCGCGGCCGGTGAGCAGCTCCGCGCCGGGTTCGAGGAACACTTCGACCTGCTCGAGTTCGAGGACGACGAGGCGTTCGTCGAGGCGATCCAGGCCGAGGAAGTCGATCTCGTCATCAGCCGTCGCCGCAAGCCCCTCGAGGCAGCTGTCGAGGAGGATATCACCTACTTCTCGACGCTCCCAAGCGCGAAGGCCGCGCTCGAAGCCATCGAGGCCAACGACGAGCCCCTCGACGTCATGTCCGTGCAGGACCGCCCGCGCATGCAGGAGTACTGGGGACAGCCGAAGGCAGAGTAGCTGCTAGGAATCGTTTTCTCGGCGAGTACCGGTTTTATTGCTTGCAGATATATTGAGAACATGACAGCTACGTCAAACCGCTTGGAAGCCCCCTCCCGCTCGCGGCCCCTGAGCTCGTTGCGCGCTTCCTTCGCTCACTCCGTTCGCTCAGTCCAGTGCTTACTTCGTCAGCGACCGCGAGCGGTTGGCCCCTTCCGATCCCACCCGCTGTGATTTGACGGGAGGTAGCGCGGTGGACTGTCGAAAGGGCTGCTTTCGTGGTCGATTCCCTGGAGCTACGCTTGGCGGATGGCAGCAGCGTCGCTACGCCGGTGGAGAAACGGCTCCTGCACTCAGGGTTCGCGGACGCCGCGCTCGGTGGCGAGCTGGTCGATCAGGTCGAGCGGCGTCGCGTCGTAAGCGGGGTTCTCGATTTCGAAGCCGTCCGCGGGCTCTCTGAGCACCTCGACGGGATTCCGGAAGTCGTTCTCGAAGACGAACCCGCCGTCGACGATCTTCGCGCTCGACCCGGTGACCGTGAACGGAACGTCAGATTGGGCGGCCGTCGCGGCCAGCGGATAGGTGCCGACGCGGTTGTAGAGCGTCTCGCCGACGACGCAGGTCATGCCGGTCAGCACGCGATCGACCGATTCGAGGACGTGCCCCGTGGCGGCGTCGACGACCATCGTCGGCTCGACGCCGTCGACCTCGGCCAGGTGCCGTGCCGTTCGGCGGCCGAGGAATCGCGGGCGCGCTTCGGTGACGTAGACGTCCAGCTGAGCACCGTCTGCGGCTGCGCGCTCGATCGCACCCAGTACCGTCGAGGAGTAGTCGTGGGTGAGGATCGCGTCGCCGTCGGTGAGCAGCCCGGCGGCGGCCGCCGCTGCTTCGTCTTTTGCATCCTCGATCACGGATACCGTCGCCTCGATGGCCTCGACGAGTCCGTCCTGAGCGGCGTCGACGTCGTCGAAGGCGCCCTCGACCACCGCGGACTCGATCTCGTCGAGCGCGGTCGCCAGCGACGCGTGGGAGGGGTTCGCCCGCCGGAGCGCGCCGGCGTTGCGTTCGACGTCGCGTTCGAACTCCTCGACCGTCGCGTACTCGCGCTCGCGGAGTTCCACGAGCGCCCGTGCGGCTTTGATGGCGACCTCCGAGGAGCTGTGAGTCCGCATCGCCTCGATCTCGGCGGCCGTCTCGTCGATCATGTCCGTGACTGCGCGGCAAACCGGCAAAGGCCTTGCGGGAATAGCGATCGACCGCGCCGACGCAGCCCGCTACAGTCGGCTCGCCGATCCGCTCACGGGTCGTCCGCGAGAAATGCCTGCAGTACGTCCAGGAACGCCTCCGGCCGCTCCCGTGGTGGCCAGTGGCCACAATCTTCGATCACGGCCAGCTCTCCCTCGGGCATCTCGGCGACGGCAGCCTCTGCCCACGAGTGCGGGATCAGCGGATCGCTCTCGCCGTTGATCACGAGCGTTGGCACTGCGAGCGCTCCCAGCTGGCCCTCGTAGTGCGTCTCGACGCCGTCCGGTCGGAACTCGGCACGCTGGAACTCGACGAAGGCCCGGCCGGCGTCGGGATCGTCGAGCCGATCGGAGACCGCCGAGAGGAAGGCTGGATCGAGCTCCTCTGGATTCTCGACGAAGGGCCCGATCGCCGCACGGGCGCCACCCGGCGTCGCGCCTGCGATCTGTTGCCCGATCGTGCGCGCGAACGGCGTGTTCGCGAGGACGTAGGAGGCGCTCCCACCGGGGACCGCGTCGCGAAGTCCGTAGCTGTCGACGAGCACGAGTTTCCGGACGCGCTCCGGCGATGCCATCGCGACGCCCAGCGCCGCACCACCGCCCATCGAGAGCCCGACGATCGTCGCCGGCGTCAGCTCGAGCGCGTCGAGAAAGGACTGGAGGACCTCGGTGTAGTACGCGCCGTCGGGCTCGGCCTCTGGCCGTGGGCTCTCGCCGTAGCCCGGCCAGTCCGGCGCGTAGACGCAGTAGTCCTCGGCGAGCGCGGGAATCACGTGGTGCCAGGAGAGCGCGGCGTCGTCGATGCCGCTGCCGTGAAGCAAAACGAGCGGAGGGTCCTCCCGATCGCCGGCCCGGAGGTAGTGGAGTCGCCGGTCGCCGGCGTCGACGAACAGCGAGTCCGCGCCTGGAACGGTGTCGTGTGCGATCATCTCTGAATCAGTTGCCGGAGACGCTGCTCGGAGCTCACGCGTCGAACTCCGCCTCCGATACGCGGACGACGACCGTCTCGTCGACGTCCCGGAGGTCGTACTCGGGCAGTCCGTCGTCGCTTCGCCGGGCGTAGAGCGGTTCGACGAGCGTTCCGGAATCCGAGGGGGCGTCCCGTTCGAGTCCGTAGATGGTGCAGTACTCGGCGGTTTCCTCGGGGGCGACGCCGTCGGACCGTACCGCCTCCGCGAGCGACCGGGAGAGCCACTCCGTCTCGCTGACGGACGGATCGAGGACGAACGCCTCCTCCGCGAAGCGCACCACGTACCAGTTGAGGTCGTTGAGCAGGGAGACCGCGGCGCCGAGACTCACGGTTTCGAGCCCGACGGCGTTGGTGAAGGGCTGGTCGAGATCGTAGGTCGCGAGCGCCTCCCTCGAGGTCTCTCTGGAGAGCAACTCGAAGCGGAGGTCGTGCTCTTCGGTCCCCAGGAGACAGACGCGTGTCACTACTTCGTCTGCGGGCGCTACCGCCTTGGCGATTTCGCCTCCGTGACTGCCGACGATTCTGCCGGCACCGAAGGTACCCGAAAGACACAGGACGGAACGCGCGATGACTCTCCCATGAGCGAGCACTCGACGGCCGAGCACTGGACGCTCCTCGACTCCGTCACCGAGTACGAGACCGGCTGGTACGACGGTGGCTACGATCGGTACGAACAGCCCGACGGCTCGACGAAACGCTACTACTGGGCGGCACTGGCTCCGGCCGTGGTCGTGGTTGGGATCACCGAGGACGACCGGGTCGTCTTCGTCGAACAGTTCCGGCCGACTGTCCGAGAATCCCAGTTCGAACTCGTCGCGGGCATCGTCGACGAGCACGACGGCGAGCCAGCCGATCCCGTCGACCCCGCGGCGTACGAGGCCGCCGCGAAGCGCGAGCTCGCCGAAGAGACCGGCTACGTCGCCGAGACGGCCGAACTCCTCCAGTCCTACGCGGTCGCGACTGGGGTCCTGAGACACCGCCGCGGCATCGTCGTCGCGACGGGCCTGACTGCTGGCGAGCCCGATCGCGACGACAACGAGTTCCTCTCCGTCGATCCCGTGCCAGCAGACGACGCACTCGCAGTTGCACGCGAGCCTCCGACCAACGACGCGACGATCGAGGGGCTCCTACTCGCCGCGGCTGATGGCTACCTGTAGCTAGGCGGAACGAATCGGGGTCGTTCGGCGGAACGGATCCCGTAGCTCGGCGGACTGATCCCCGCCGTTAGAGGAAGCGTCTACTCAGCAGGGAGCGACCGCACGGAGAGCAAATGAACGTTGAGTTTAGAACAGGACCAGCCACTCGCCATCTGCACGGCTCGACGTGGGTGCTTCGCTCGAACGGTCACCGAAGAATCAGGCGACGTTGAAGCCCTTGTCCCGGAGGAAGTCCTCGATTCGTCCGGTGTGGTTCCCCTGGAGCTCGATGTGGCCGTCCTCGACCGTGCCCCCACAGGCGAACTTGCTCTTGAGGTCCGAGGACAGACTGTCGAGGTCCACGTCGCTCGGGTCGAATCCGTCGATGATCGTTACCTCTTTCCCGTATCGGCGCTCGTCGATGCGGATCTGGATCTCCTGGGAGTCTTTGGCAACGTCCTCGCAGACGCAGAGCTCCTCGGGCAACCCGCACGTCGAGCAGACTTCCGACATTACGATTTCCAACTTGGGAAGCGTGGTATTAAACCCTGTCGCCGAGGCCCTCGCGTCTTCCTGTTACGGACGCTTCGTTGCCGAAACGAAGCCGGGCGGTCGGCAATCGGTCAGGTCAGTCGCCGGAGGACTGGCAGATCGTCCCGAACGACGTCGTCGACGATCTCGATCAGCTCGTCGACGCGCTGCCGATCGACCTCGCCGCCGTAACGGACGCGTTCGTGAAGCTCGAAGGCTCGCACGACCGCGGGATCGACCGATGCTGGCAGGCGATCGCGATACTCGCGGTGGGTTTCGCCGTGGCCCTTCGGATCGTACTGCCGGCCGAGGTGCGTCTCGAGCCGTTCGATGGCCCGTTCGGCGTCGGCTTCCGGTCCGGTTCGACGCTGCCAGAGCACGCTCCCCGCTCGCCACAGCCGTCGGCGGGCGCCGATCTGTCGCCCCCACGCGACGGTGCCGGTGACGACGAGCAGTCCGAGCACCGCGGCCTCGTAGCCGCCGAAGGAGCCGTCGGTGGGCCGCACGCCGATCGAGTTGTTCGATCCGGAGGCGTTGCCGTCGGACTCCTCCGACGTCGTTACGTTCCCGAGCTCTGGCTGGACGTAGGCGTCAGTCCCGTTGGCGGTGGTGCCGCTGTAGAATCGCGGCCGGCCACGCTGGAGGCCGTCGTCCTGGTTGGCGTTCGACTGGCCGGAGCCGTCCGGAGTCGTCGTATCGCCGCCGTTCGATGATCCGGAGCCGCCCGACGATCCGTCCGTGGGCGCCTGGAACTGGACGGGCTCGCTGGCGGACGCTTCCACGTCGACGTCGGTCGCGTTGTCGTCGCGGGCGGACTCGACGGCGCTACGCCGCGCCGAGTCGACGGCGCTCCCCGGCGTCGGATCGAACTCGATCCAGCCGACGTCGGGGACGTACACTTCGACCCACGCGTGGGCGTCAGAGCCCCGGACGACCCAGGTGTCGTTCCCGGCCCACTGACCGCTGCTGTAGCCGACTGCGACGCGCGTCGGGATTCCCTGTGTCCGGAGCATCGTCGCCATCGTGCCAGCGAAGTACGTGCAGTAGCCGGCCTCCATCTCGAAGAGGAACCCGTCGGCCATCGTCCCCGTTGGCGCCTGGACGTCCTGTGAGTACTGCTTCTCGCTCTCGAGGTAGGCCTCGATCGCGCGAGCCCTGTCGTACGGCGTCGACGCTTCGGACGTGATCTGCTCCGTGATCTCGTGGACGCGGTCGGGAACGGTGTCCTCGGGCAGGCTCGTGTATCGAGACTCGATGGCCTGCGGGTAGTCGGTGCCCGCTGCTCGGAGAGTCTCAACGTCCGGATTGGGGACCTCACTCTCTGCAGTGTAGGCCGTCCCGGCGTCGATCTGTCCGATCGCGGTGATGGTCTGCGTACTGGTCCGCTGGAGCCCGCCCGTCTCGAGGCCGTCGATGTCGACGGGGTAAGACGCAGCAGGGACTGCCGTGGCCGGGGCGTACAGATCGTAGCGCTGTTCGACGGTCCGCGCCTCGCCCGGTGGTCCCGACAGCGCGTTCATGTACGGCATAGAGGTCCCTGAGCGGTACCAGGAGTTGCCGTCGTAGGTGCCAAGCGACCCCGTTCGCCAGCGCAACTTCTCGGAGGATTCGACGACGAACCGTACGTCCGTCGAGAGGTTGATCGGACCGCCGGCCGTCACGCTGTCTCCACCGATTAGCTGCTGGTCGAGTGGCGTCGCCGGCGCATCGCCGCCCTCGCCCGAGCCGTCGGGGCCGATCCCCGAGGGCTCGAGCGCGCTGGCGGAGCCGGAGGGAACGAGCGGCACTGCGACGGCGAGGACAGCCATGACGGCGATCAACAGGACGAGCGCGTTCGCTCCATCGACGGACCCGTCGCGCCGATCCAGTTCGCCGAACCCGATCGTCGCGAACGCGCCAATCGTACCCAACAGCGTCTCGGGAACCGTCGCGTCACCGGTGACGGCGAGGAACAGTACCAGCCAGCCGCCGGCGATCGTCGCGACGACGTATCGCCCGCGCAGTCCGAAGTACGTCGAGAGGAAGATCGGAACCGGGACCAGCGCCGCGATCCAGACGTCGGCTGCGTTGAGTTCGAGGACGCTGATGCCGGTGAGCATCACCATCGCGTCGGCGACCGCCTGCAGCGCGGATGTGGCGCCGACGGAGGGCGCGGCCGTCCCGTAGTATAGTCCGATTGCGATCGCGGCACCGACGGTCGCGACACCGACCATCGTTCGCTCCCGGACGCCGGCGAGAAGCACGCCTGCACCCAGACCGATCGCGACCCCGCTCGCGAGCCACACGGCACCGCCGACCACCGTCGTCAGCCAGTACAGGGTTGCGAGGTAGCCAGCCGTCATCGTCCCGAGACCGACCAGTGCGAGCGACCGGGGCGTCGCGAGACGCTCGAGCAGCCTCCGGGTCTCCGAGCCCCTGGCCGTCTCCGTCGAGGCGTCCGCGCTCCGCGGTGGGGGTGTGGAACTCACGATGCCACCTCGGTTCGCTCGTCGGTCCTCGGTGCACTCTCGGCTCCGCCAGTGATCGAACTGGGCGCTCCGCCGCTCTCGAATCGGACGGAGTGCCCGCCGGCGTGGACGAGCGCCCCGTCGCCGTCGGTCGAAATCCGGATCGTCTCGTCGGTGCCGTCGGGGGTCCCGGTGCGAAGCCGGGCGAGCGTCGCGAGAATCGCCGTCCGCTGGTCAGATCCGACGTTCGCCGGCACGGACGCGTCGGGGGTCTCGAGCCCGACCTCGACGCCCTCGTCGAGCAGTGTGATCGCGACGCTTGCTGCAGCGCGGGCGGCTGCGTCCACGCTCGACCGCGGTCCGCTGGCGTCCACAGCGATACGTACCGAATCCGTCGGAGTCGTGCCGAGAAACTCCTTGACGACGAGCTCGTCGTCGGGCTGCTTGGCGCTCGATTTCCAGTGAACGTCCCGTGGGGAGTCGCCGCGAAC
This sequence comes from Salinarchaeum laminariae, assembly GCF_023204835.1. GTDB lineage: Archaea > Halobacteriota > Halobacteria > Halobacteriales > Salinarchaeaceae > Salinarchaeum > Salinarchaeum laminariae. Next base: position 3,116,192 of record NZ_CP096270.1, on the reverse strand, counting down.
GTACTCGCGGAGCGAGTCGAACTCGTCCCGGCCCGGCTGTCGTTCGAGGTCGACGACGGTCTCCAGCACAGATCGGACCGCCGTCGGCGGATCGACGAGCCGCGGGTAGACGAGCACCTCGTCGACGGAGTCGATCCTGATCGACTGCGACGCGAGGCCGAAGACGTCGGTGACCGTCCCGCGAACCGGACCGAACTCGTGAGTCCCTCGGTGGTCGTACTCGACGTCGTACCGGATCGTTCGGTCGGTCTCGGTGACGTGGTGGCTTCCCCCCGCAGCTCGGAAGCCCGAGCCGAGGATATCCCGGAGTTCGTAGTGTCCTGGGCCACAGTCCTCGACCGCGAGGGTGGCCTGGTGGGTCTCGTCGGGGTGACCATCCGGGGGGACTGTCCGCTTCACCGTCGGTGTGCCCGAGCGTCGAACGACGAGGACGCTCGCTGCGAGTGCGACCAGCCCCGGTGCGACCACGGCGTTGAGTGATCGGGCACCGAACACCGCGGCGAGGAGGACGCAGACGACGGTGAGGGCGGCGACTGCCTTGCCGCGGCGCGTGAGCTGTGTGTCCATCGTCGTTACTCCGGCGTCACGCTCTGTAGTGCCCGGTCGAGCAGGTCTTCCGGGGACTCACCCTCGACCCCAGTTCGGAGGCGGTGTGTCAGGACAGGCCTGGCCTCGGTCTTCACGTCGTCGGGCACGACGAACTCGCGACCGTCGAGGACGGCCCGGGCCTGTGCGGCCTGCAGGAGCGTCACCGTCCCGCGCGGGCTGACCCCAAGTTCGGCGTTCTCTCGGGTGAACCGGGCCAGCTCCGTCGCGTAGGACCGTACCGGTTCGCGGACGGTCGCTTCCGCGACGGTGCGGCTCAGTCGCTGGAGCGTCTCGACGTCGGTGACGGGCGAGAGGTCGTCGATCGGGTGCGTTCCCAGCACGCGATCGATCATCTCCGACTCCTGCTCGGCGTCCGGGTAGCCCACGGAGAGCTTCTTCATGAAGCGATCGAGCTCGGCCATCGGCAGCTCGTAGGTCCGGTTCGGCTCGACGGCGTTCTGGGTCGCGACCACGGTGAATGGGTTCGGCAGCGACCGGGTCTCGCCGTCGACGGTCACCTGCTCTTCTTCCATCGCTTCCAGCAGCGCCGACTGCGTCTTCGGCGGCGCTCGGTTGATCTCGTCGCCGAGCACGAGGTTCGCGAAGACGGGGCCGGGCTGGAACTCGAACTCGCTGGTCTGCTGATTGTAGACGCTCACGCCGGTGACGTCGGAAGGCAGGAGGTCGGGCGTGAACTGCACCCTGCCGAAGGAGCAGTCGACCGATCGCGAGAGCGACCGGACGAGCATCGTCTTGCCGACCCCTGGCACGTCCTCGAGGAGGACGTGGCCCCCGGCCAGCAGCGCCCCGAAGACGTGTTCGATCGTCGCCCGTTGCCCGACCATCACCCGTTCGACGTTCTCGACGACGTCGGCAGCGACGTCGCCGGCCGCGTCGATCGGCAGTGGTTCGACCGTCCCCTCCAGCGAAGCGTCCTCGACTCGTGATGTGTTCGTGTCCGTCATTGTGAGTGAGTACCGGCGTTCCGTCGTCCCGCGCAGGCGTGCGGAGGGGTCACAATACCTCTATCAAGGGATCCTGCCTTGTAACGTTGCTGTCCGCGGAATGTTAGCCATTCGCGAACGTGCATGACTAACGCACGATCGATATCGCCGAGTAGACCGCCGAGCGCATGCGAAAACGCCGCTTCGCCTCCCCAGTCCAAACGACTGGCTCCGCCACCCGACAACCGACCAACCCGCTACAGGACAACCGGCCGACCCGCTACAGGACAACCGGCCGACCCGCTACAGGACAACCGGCCGACCCGCTACAGGACAACCGGCCGACCCGCTACAGGACACACGACCGACCCGCTACCGAACAGGTGCGTCCACTGATTCGACGATCGTCTCGCCGTCGACGACGAGGTTGTAAGCGGCTTCGTCGTCGTTCCAGAGGACCAGCACGGACTCGAAGGTCAGCAAATCGCCGTACTCGGCCGCTGGAAGCGAGTCGTTGAGGGCCGTCTCCTTGGTCAGCACGGCGAAGTGATCGACGGTCTGGCTGCCGTCGCCGATGCGGAACAGCGGGTGGCCGCCCTCGGAGAGGTCGTCGGACAGTTTGATCGCCACGCAGTCGACGCGTTCGGAGACGTGATTTCCAGACTCCGCGAGTGGCGCCCAGTCGCCGCGGTCCGGCGTGAATTCGACGCGGCGCTCGCCGTCCCACCGGAGCGTCGCGTAGGCGTACTGGACGTCGACGTTGACGAACTCGCCCGAGGCGCCCGCTGGATCGTCGAGGTGTTGTTGGAACGCCGGCACATCGAGATCGGGCTGGACCGCAAAGGACCAGCCTTCGTCCGCCGGGACCTGGTTCGGCCAGAGTCTGACCGACGGCGAGAACACCGTCGCCAGCGAATCGTCCGCGGGATCGTCGGGATCGGGCAGGCCGGAGACGTCGCCGAGACCCTGTGGTTCGAGGCCCGCAGAGAGTGCGCGTTCGACGCCGCGGAGGACCCCGGAGGTGCGCCGATCGGCCGGCGAGAGCAACACCAACGCTCCGTCGTCTGCGAGGAACTCTGCGTAGCGCCGCGCAGTCGCGACGGGATCGTCGAGCTCGCTGAGGACGTTCGCGAACACCACGAGGTCGTAGGCTGTGGCGTCCTCTCCGTCCGTTCCGGGCGCGTCGGTCGCGTCAGCCTCGCCCGGCTCGAACGCTTCGGCCGTCGTGCGGTGGATCGTCGATTCGACGTGGGGCCCCGCGGCCTCGAGCATCTCTTCGAGGACGTCGGCGCTGGCACTGGGCTCGATCGCGTCGTAGCGCAGCAGTGCGTCCTCCGGTACTGCGTCGGCAATGCCCAGCGCTGGACCACCGGCGCCAGCACCGACCTCGAGCACTCGCAGTCTCCGATCGAGAAGCCCGACCTCGGCCAGCTCGCTCACGACGTACTGGATCGCGGCGTAGTAGTCCGGCAGGTGGTAGATTGCGTAGGCGAGTGCGGCGGTCTCGTCGTCGTAGGCAACCGACCAGCCCTGGTGGTAGGCCTCTTTCAGCTCCCGGATCGCCTCGCGCAGCGCGTCGCCGGAGCTGCCGCGGTGCCAGTCCGAGCCGTAGGCGTCGACGAGCTGGTTTTCGAGCGCGCGGGTGTACTCGTCCGGAAATGCGGCGATCGGCAGTCGCGGCGGTTCGATCGTGCCCGTCTCGATCGGAACGAACGTCCCGTCGTCGCGTTCGGTGAGGCCGAGATCGAACGCCTCCTCGCGGAGCACCTGCCGCACGACGGCGGGATGAGGACCGCCTTCGACGTACTCGCTGATCTCCTCGGGGTCGATCGGTCTGACCTGGCGAAGGTACTTTGCGTTCGACCGGATCGCTTCGCGGTCAGGCATCGTCCTCGCCGTCGGTGGGCTGGTCGTGTGTGGGGTGGTCGTCGGCGGAGCGGTTGTCGGCAGCATGTTCGTCTGAGGAGTGATCGTCCACAGCATCGTCGGGTCGCGCCGCCGCGAACAGCTCTCGAAGCTCCTCGAGGTCGGCGCCCTCGATCGTCGCGGCTGCGTCGGCGACGGCGTCTGCGCCGTCGAACCGATCCTGGATTTCGGCGTAGACGCCGGGATCCCCGTCAGTCACCTGTTCGAGCAGTTCGTCGAGCGCGATAGAGACCGGGGTCGCGAACCCCTCGGGAACCGACTCTCTCGCGAGTCCGTACGCGACGATCGCGGCGTGGGCCGACGCCTGGACGCTCTCCATCGCGCGATCGTGTTCCTCGGGGGTAGTGGCGACGAGTTCGTTTCCGGCAGCCTCGAGAGCCGCCAGCAGCGCGTCGACAGAGGGGCCCGCCGCGTCCACGACGACGGCGACCGTCCCCGGCGCGTTCTCGGGTGCGAAGAGGGGATGCAGGCTGGCCCGCTCGAGGTCGGCGCCGTGCTCGGTCATCGCGGCGATCGGGCGCTCCATCTCTCCGGCGACGTCGACGATCGCGTGCCGGGCTCGATCCGCCTGTTCGGCGATCGTCCCCTCGACTGCAGACATCGGAACGGCGAGACAGACGACCTCGAACGTCTCCGCGCCGTCGAGTGCGACGGTGCGTCCGCCCACGGCCTCCGCGGCGGCCTCGGCGGCCGCTGGATCGCGGTCCGCGAACGCAACGTCGGCATCGACGGTGCGGGCGATCCACCGACCCATGGTGCCCGCGCCCACGACGAGTAGCTCCATTGCTACCTCGTTTCGGCCGGGTGGGGAAAAATCCGCCCTCTCGGTCCGACGGCTCTTTGCGCCGTTGGAGTGCCCCTCAGCGACTGGTAACAACGCAACACGTTCCCCGAAACTACACTCTTGTACCGGTCCGGAGTAGGATCGGCGTACCGCCCACATCTCCATGTCACGCCTCGACTATCTGACGCAGGATCGCGATGCGCTGAATCAGCTCGCCGGCATTACTGGGCTCGGGTGGACGGCCTCGATCCTCGGCTACCTCGTCACGGTGATTGGCTACGGCTCTACGCTCGTCTCGCGAATCGTCGTCGACCCGCAGTCACTGTTGTATCTCGGCGGCGCGCTGTTCGTGGCGACGCTCGGACTGGATCGGCTGCGGAACGCCACGACCGACGACGAGGAGACCGAATCCGACGGCGCGTTCTCCGGCCTCGATCGCGCGGACTGACGCCTCGGGGTGGGTTTACTGCGCATGGAGCGATTGCAGCCCGCACTCGATGCCGTCGGAACGCTTTCTTTGACAGTGTCGAACCCGTCGGCGACGGAATCGTCGTTCGGCGACTGATCCAGGTGGCTACCCCGCGGCCTCCTCTGGATTTCGATAGTAATACAGCGTGAATCCTGCAAACACGATGAAGAAGCCGAGGAAAATATCCAGAAGCAGCGGGGTGCTAACACCGTACAAGCTGCTACCAAACAGAAGCAGGTACGTCGTGAGATAGATGAGGAAGGCAACGACGAGGGTACGACCGATTTTGTCGATAATATCGCGGTCCTGGGAGGGCATATTTCGGGCATTGAACGCACGTACTATGTATCCCTGGGTGTCACGTTCCGAACTCTCGGTAACGCTTTCGCGATAGTTCGGTCAGTTCGCTCGTCCACGGGCCGCTACTCCACCACGAGCTCCTTGGGATAGTCGACGTAGTTCTCGTAGCCGTCCTCGGTGACCACGACCACGTCTTCGATCCGCATGCCGCCGACGGCCGGATCGTAGACGCCCGGCTCGACGGTAACGACGTGGCCCGGTTCGAGCTCGGCGCCGTCGGGGGCGAGGCGGGGCAGCTCGTGGACTTCGAGTCCGAGTCCGTGCCCCGTTCCGTGGATGAACCCCGTTTCGGTGGTGTCGTCGCTGCGGAGCGTCTCGTACCCTTCGGCTTCGTAGACGTCACAGACGGCGTTGTGGACGTCCTCGCCGGTAGCGCCAGGCTCGATAGCGTCGAATGCCGCCTGCTGGGCGTCGAGAGTGACCTCGTGGCGACGGCGAACCTCTTCGCTTGGCTCGCCGCGGACGAAGGTTCGGGTCATGTCCGCGTGGAATTTCGTCTCCTTGTCTCGCGGGAAGATGTCCACGACGATCGGCTCGTGGGCGGGCAGCGGACCGCTCCCGCGGTCGTGGGGATCCGCGCCGTCGGCGCCACCTGCGACGATCGTCTCGTCGAGCGCACAGCCCTCCCGCAGCAGTGCGATCTCGATCTCGGTCGTGACGAACTCGCTGGTGAGTGGCTCTCCCTCGTGGTGCAGAACTGGCCCGCCGACCGCGTCCACGCCCGCGCCCTCCTCGACGATCTCTGCGCCGCCGATCAGATCCGCGGCGCGGTCCATCGCGACCTCGTTGGCGCGCTGTGCACTTTTCAGGTGCTCGACCTCCTCCTCGGTCTTGCGGGCGCGGATCGTCGTGACGGTCTCCTCGAGATCCGCGGTCACGTCGACTCCCTGCTCGCGGAGGCCGTCCGCTGTCGCGGTGGGGAATCGATCCGGAACGAGCGCGTGCTCGACGCCGTGGTCCTCCAGGAAGGCGGCGATCGTGCGAACGCGGCCTTCGAGCGCGCCGTACTCTGCGACGTTCGCGCGGAACTCGTAGTCGGCGTTGCGCGAGACGGTGTCGGCGGAACTCTCGGCGGTGGCCCGGCCGTACTCCAGCCCGGATACCAGGAGGTGGATGCCGTCGGGCGTGTAGCAGGTGACGAAGGGATCGGGTGCACCGAAACCAGCGAGATAGTACTGGTCGGCCTCGGTCGCGTCGGCGTCGATAACGTATCCGTCGGCGCCGTGCTCGGCGAGCGCGGCGTCCAGCGGCGAGGAGTCGTGCATGCTACTGGGTCCGTGCCCGTCCGTGAAAAACGCTGGCGCTCCGGCGATCGAAATCGGCGGCCCGGCGCGCGCCGCGGGTGATCGATCCGATCGTTACTCGAGGGGATCGCGGCGGTCGTCGCTGCCCATGCCGCTCAGCGCGCCGATCGGTGCGATACCGCCCGCGATGATCGCCGACCCTGCGAGGATCGCAGCCGACTGGACGACGTACGGATTGTTATCGTAGCCCGCCAGGCTCGCGCCTGCGTCGACCACGAACACCGTCACGAAGAAGCTCAACACGGCGAGGAAAATCATCAGTGCCGCTGCGATCAGATTGCCTGCGATATCACCGACGATCGAACCTTGTTCTGCCATGGATACGGCGTCAGCAACCGACGCCGGGACAATGAAGCTGGTGCATCGGGGTGGACTGGACTGCATCGATCGAGGGACTGCGGTCACTGGTAGCGTTACTCGATAGCCGCGACGGTATCTGGACTGTGCAAACTGTTCCCGTTCGACCCCCACTGCACGTAGAGGCGTCCGTGCCCGATTGCCGGTGCCTTGCTCCGGGAGGCCCCCGCGTCGGTCTCGACGCTGTCCAGGACCGTTCCGTCGGTCGACATTGCCTGGACGCGGCCGTCGGTCATCGTCGCGTAGATCACGTCGCCCGCCGCGACTGCCGAGGCAGTGGCACCTGGCACCGACCACTCGAGCGACCCGTTCGACCCGTCCACTGCGTAGAGGTGCCGGTGTTTCTCGTGCGATTCGCCACTTTGCGCCGGTCGGCCCACGCCACCGACGACGACCTGGCCGTCGATGGGAAGTGGCGTTCCGTGGAGCGCAGCGTACTCGGGTTCCTCACACGACTCATCGTCCTTACAGAAGTCAACTGCGTCCTGACCTCCGAGGATCTCGTTGTACGGGGCCGGCTCCGGCCGGAACTGCCACTGCGTCTGACCGCTATCGACTGCGAACGCGTGGAGAGGGCCGCCGTAGACGTCGTCTCGCCAGTAGCCGTCGAACGGCCCCGCCACGTACCCGCTGTCCCCGACGAGCGCCGGCATCCCGAGCGTTTCCGGGGCTGCGTACGACGGATGTGATTCACGTTCGGGAGTCTGACGCCACTGAACGTCTCCGGAGTCGGTAGCCAGCGAAACGAGGTCGATCGAATCGTCGTCGGTGTGGCCAGCGTAGAGCAGCGATCCGTCGTGTACTGCCAGTGGTTGTCCGTCTGCCGTCGGCGTCGGTGGGTCCACGGTCCAGCGCTGCGTGCCGTCCGACGGATCCATCGCCTCTAGCGCATAATCGGCTCCATTCGGGGCCATCAGGTAGGTACTATTTTCCGTGAACGTCGGCGCGCCCCGCGTCATGCCCGGGTGGGCATGTCTGTGCACCACGTCACCCGACGTCGCGTCGGCGACGAGAACGTGTGGCTCGTCGGTGTCGGCGGTCATCGGATAGATCACGCCGAGATAGAGCTTTCCGGCGGCGACGGAGGGTGCCTGCATGATCGCCGGAGTGCCTGGTATCGTCCACTCGATCGATCCGCCGGCAGCGTCGAGTGCAACGACGCCACCCCAGGACGTGCCGTCCGTTTCCTCCTCGTGTAGCTGATAGTACATCGAGCAGAGCGCGAGGTCGTCGGTCAGGGTTACGTCGGAGCAGTAGCCAGTGGCGGCGGGTTCGTCGTCCGCCTCCGCCGGTCGCTCCGCGGAGACGTTCTCGCGCATCTCGATCAGGTCGTACACTGAGGTCTCCCACGCCACCGATAGCGACTCACCTGGACCGGCCTCTGCGGGTGCGCGACCGGTTCGCTGTCGATCGCCACGGTAGGTTGGCCAGCCCTCACTCGGTTCGAAAGCGGCCTGGGTTCCCCCCGATCCGTCGCTACCGCGATCCAGACAGCCCGCGACCGCGGCTGCCGCGAGGCTCGTGGCTCCAGCGAGGAATCGTCGTCTCTGCGTGGAAACTGGCCCGGACTGAGGGCCGTCGCGATCGGAGCGTGCGTGGGGGACCCGTGATCGCATATCGAGGCCCTACGCTACTCCCGGTAAATTTCTTGTGGTGATCGTTTCGCGAATAGATATCTGATCATATCTGCGGACGGCCATTCGGTTTCGGCCGCCTCTCGGATCGTCGCCCGTCTGCAACAGCACCACCCGCTCGGCCGCTTCTCGACGGCCGACTCTCGACCGATCGCCACCCTCATAGCAACCGCCCGCGAGCACCCTGACATGAACGTCACCATCGGCGCATCGACGGTCGGCGGGACCGCGAGCGCGCCACCGTCCAAGAGCTACACCCACCGCGCGATCCTCGCGGCGGGCTACGCCGACGGCGCGGTCGTCGAGGATCCGCTCTGGAGCGCGGACACCCGGGCGACCGCCCGTGCCGTCGAAGCGTTCGGCGGATCCGTCGAGCGGGAGGCGTCCGATGGCAGCCTCACGATCAGTGGGTTCGACGGGACGCCGCAGGTCCCCGACGACGTGATCGACTGTGCGAACAGCGGGACGACGATGCGGCTGGTGACCGGTGCGGCCGCACTCGCCGACGGAACGACGGTGCTCACGGGCGACGAGTCGCTTCGCTCCCGGCCGCAGGGGCCCCTCCTCGACGCCGTCGAGCAGCTCGGCGGGCGTGCAACCAGCACGCGCGGGAACGGTCAGGCGCCACTCGTGATCGAGGGGCCGATCGCAGGCGGCACGGCGTCGATCCCCGGCGACGTCTCCTCGCAGTTCGTCACGGCCCTGTTGATGGCCGGTGCGGTGACGGAGTCTGGCGTCGAGATCGACCTCTCGACCGAGCTCAAATCCGCGCCCTACGTCGATATTACGCGAGAGCTGCTCGCCGATTTTGGCGTCGAGACCGCCGACGTCGACGGTGGCTACGACGTTCCGGGCGGGCAGTCCTTAGATCCCGAGGGCGGCGTCTATGCGGTGCCGGGCGACTTCTCCTCGATGTCCTACCTGCTCGCTGCCGGCGCCGTCGCCGCACCGAACGGGCTGACCGTCACTGGTGCACGGCCGAGCGCCCAAGGCGACAGCGCGATCGTCGAGATTCTCGACGCGATGGGCGCGTCGCTGACCTGGGCAACGGAGGACGGCGACATCGACGTCTCGCAGTCCACGCTGTCGGGAATCGAGGTCGGCGTCGCCGACACGCCGGATCTCCTGCCGACGATCGCGGTACTCGGTGCGATCGCCGACGGCACGACGAAGATCGTCGACGCCGAGCACGTCCGCTACAAGGAGACTGACCGCGTGAGCGCGATGGCCGAAGAACTCTCCACGCTCGGCGTCGCGGTCACGGAGCTCGAAGACGAGCTCCACGTCCACGGCGGCGAGTCGTCGCTCGGTGGCGGTACCGTGGACGGCCGTGGCGATCACCGCGTGATCATGTCTCTGGCCGTCGCCGGACTCGTCGCCGACGGGCCGGTCGAGATCACCGGCGCCCAGCACGTCGACGTCTCCTTCCCTGGTTTCTTCGACGTGCTCGAGGAACTCGGTGGCGACGTGACGCGGGCTGGCAGGTAACGACGGTCCTCTGGATCGTCCTCCGCCGTTCGTCGCGGCTCTTCTTCGATTCCCACAGGTCAATCGTCGCCGGCACCGACGGCAGCAGGACCGAGCGCCACTGCCTCGTGGAGCTGGTCGATCATGACTGTGGCCTGTCCGTCGACGACTGGCTCGTCCTCGTGGAAGACGGTCGTGAGGACGCGGAAACGGTTGCCACCCAGCGCCTCCGTGATCTCGCAGGCAGCGGTGACAGTGGCACCGATGGGCACGGGCGCGCGGAAACTGAGGTCCTGGGAGAGGTAGATCGTGAGCCCGGGGAGCCGCGCGAGTGCCGCGCTGATGACGCCCGCGAGGAGTGTGCCGTGGACGATCCGCTCGCCGAAGCGGGTGCCGACGGCGAATCCCGTATCGAGGTGGAGTCGGTTGGTGTCGCCGCTGGCCCGCGCGAAGTCGGTTACGTCGTCCTCGGAGAGTCGTTTGGTGAACCGAACCGTGTCGCCGACGTCCGGCTCGTCGTCGGTCTGGAGGTCCGACGTCCACTCCGCGTCGTCGTAGGCCATCTCGGGTCTGCTGGCCGGCCCCTGGCGCGTCCCATCGGTTGGCCGACCCAGTGCGAGCTGTGGGAGAAAGTAGGACAGGTCGGTGACGGTGACGATGCCGACGAGGCTGCCCTCCTCGACGACCGGGAGGCGCTTGATGCCCTCTCGCGAGAGTACGGTTGCAGCGGCCTCGACGTTCGCGTCCGGAGCGATCGTGATCGGCGGCGCGCTCATGCACGCGGAGACGGGCGTCTCTGCGGGGCCGTCCTCGCCCGCGACCAGATCGATAACGTCGGACTGTGTGAGGATCCCGAGCGTCTCCTCGCCGTCAGCGACGACGAGCGAGCCGACGTCGCGCTCGGCCATGCGCTCGGTGGCTGTGCGGATCGACGCGTCGGGCGGGATCGTCGCGACGCCCTCGATCATTACGTCGCGAACGGGGATCGGGCTGAGCATGTACGGTTCGTCGGCTGCCCGCGGCTTACGTGTGGCGACGAATCTGCTCGCTTGCAGTGCTGACCAGTTTGGCTGTCGAGAAGGAATCGTCCGCCTCGCTCAGAACGTGCCGCCGGGTCGATCGACGAGAGAGAATCCGCCGGCCTGCTCGTGGACGGTGATTCCGCCCTGGCCGATCTCCATCGGGAAGATGTCGGTGTCGATGTTCTGTTTGCGCATCTTCGAGACCCAGACGTACCGGCTCACCCCGCTGTCTGTCGGCGTCTGGATCAGATAGACGTTACCGTCGGTGAGGAAGTTCTCGAGGTCGAGATCGGTCTCCGGGAAGACGGCCTCCTGCTCGCTGATCAGCAGGGAGGTCAGGTCGTTGGCCTTCAGGATGTCCGAGAACTTCAGCAGATAGACGCGGCGCTCGTGTTCGTCCTCGAAGAACAGCTCGAACATCGTCAGCGAGTCGAGGACGAGCCGATCGTAGCCGCCCTCCTGAACGACCTCGAGCAAGAGCTCCACGGCACGGGAGAACTCCTGGTCTCGGAGCATCTCCTTCTTGTCGAGGATCGTGATGGAGCCGTCGTCGACGAACTCGCTCCAGCGATCGAAACCGATAGACTCTGCGGCCATGCGGACGTCCTCGGCGTCCTCCTCGAAGGTGACGTAGATCCCCTGCTCGTCGTCTTCGAGGACGCCGGTGTAGAGGTACTGAATGCCGAGGATCGACTTGCCGGTGCCGGGGTTGCCGGAGACCAGCACCGTCGAGTGCTCCGTGATCCCTCCGTTCAGGATGGAGTCCAACCCTTCGACGCCGGTCGAGACGAGATCGGGCATGCCCGGAGGGAGGCATGGGGGCACCAAAAAAGGCCCGTCCGGCTATAGCGAGGTGCTCACCCGGCGAGGACGACCGATCGGGACTGGTTTCGTTCGATTCGTCGGATGGCAGGTCGAGTTGCGGATTGGCTGATCGGGTCGCGGTCTGATGGATCGACTCACGGGCCGATTGGTTCTGGTCGGCGAAGGTCAGGTCGCGACTGATGGCAGACTCACGTACTGATGGCCGGCTCACCGACGAAGCAACGGCTCACTATCGATCTCCCTCTCTTGCTACACCTCTCCGAGATACAGGTCTGGAACGGTCGGTCGTACGTTATCGGCGGCGCTCGGTCAGCGCCCGAACGGTGTTGTTCTTCTCGTCCTCGATGCGCTCGAGGAGTCTCGTCCCTGCGGATAACACCGGGAAATCGACGTCGAGGTCGGCGTAGAGGTAGTTGCTCACCGCGGTGGGAGACTGCAGGCGAGTGCCCGAGGAGGGCGTCCTGTCGCGGAGCTGCGCCTGCCGGCGTTCTAGCATCGAGGAACACTCAGATTGGAGTCCATCGAGACGGCGCCAGCGAGACTGGAGATCGGGGAACGTTCGATCGACGAGCCCCTCGCCGCCGGTGATCTCGAACCGTTTGGAGATATCCGATAGCTGACCTTCGGCGTCTTCGAGGTCGTCGAGCTCGTCGTGAAGCTGATCGGCGAGCACGCGTCTGTCGTGCGCGGCGCTCTTGGCGCTCTTTACCAGCGGCTGGCGCAACGCCGGTGTGAACTGGGACCCCTCGACGACGGCCGAGGCGAGCTCCGGACTCAGCTCCGTCGCCATATGCTCCTGTAGCGATTCGTCGTAGTCCGTCTCGAAATGCGGAACGGACATCACGGTGTCGCGGTACGCGCTTCGCACCTCACTGAGGCCGCTGTCCTGCTTCGCGCCGGAGACCAGCGGGCCACTCATCGGCCGACCGCCGTCGGGGCGGGGCGCGACGGGGACGTTCGCGACGCGGTCCGCGAACTCGAGGAAGGCGTCGTACTCGTCGAGGAGGCGCTCGCGCTCGAAGGAGACCGCGCCGCGTGCCCGCCGCACGCAGCCGAGAAAGGCCACGGTGCCGAGCGCGATTGCGCCGAGTAGAACGATAACGGTGAGCATCGAGTTCGCCTCGCAGGCGATCCCGGAGCAGCCGCTCTCGAGGGTGGGCGGATCGATCGCGTGCCGAGAGCCACCAACCTGTGCCACTGTGCTAGGTATTGTGACGGCGGCGTATAACAGTTGTTGCTACCCGCCACAACGTGCCAGTAGTTTATTCAAAGATCGATGGATAGGACTGGGTGATCGGCGACAATTTCGAACATCTGGCAAACGCTACCCCTCCCCGTCCAATGGGTGGGTGGCAGTTCCTGTGGGGTCTATCGACGGGTCGTTCCCCGTCGCCGTGCTTCGAAATCCTTTTGCGTTACTTCGACGGAGTCGGAGGTGCGCGCCGCCTTAGCTCAGATTGGGAGAGCACTCGACTGAAGATCGAGCTGTCCCCGGTTCAAATCCGGGAGGCGGCATACCACCTTTTTCATCGTCGGGTCGCCTTCGGCGACCACTCCTCGAAAAACGTGGGCGAAAAAGAACCGGACACTCGCTTCGCTCGTGTCCGGGGAAACAGCGGCTCGCAGCGCTCGCCGCGGTATGCTGGAATATCGGCCACTATCTAGCTGTCACCGCCCCCGAGCGACGCGAGCGGATTTGAATCAGACGAGTCGTTGCCCCATTCCTGCCCCAACGGCAGTACCTTCAGGTGCACAGGGTGCTTCGCTGCTCCTATGTCGGGAATCGTGTTCTTCCGGACCGAGCATCGCGACGATGTGACCGAATTCTACACCGACCGACTCGGCTTCGACCGCTGGCTCGAACAGGAGGGTGGCTGTACCATCCTCCAGCACGGCAATCTTCTCGTCGGGTTTTGCGACGCACCAGCGACGGAGACCGACGGCATCGTCACCGTGGTCCTCGAAGACGACGCAGCGGTCGACGCCCTGTACCAGGAGCTGTCCGACGTCGCCCAGGGCTCACCGGAAGCGAACGAGGAGTTCGAGATCTACCAGTTCTTCGCCGAGGATCCCGACGGACGGACGATCGAGGTCCAGACGTTTCGCCATCCGACGCCGCCGATCCCCTTCGATCACTGACGAGCCGATCCAAACGAGGGAGGCACCATTCCGGCGTTTTCATTGCCGGAGTTCTTCTTCTCGCTCGATTCGCTCGCTACGGCATCGTCGGCTCCGGCGGTTCGATGACGGTCGTCGTCACGGTCGTTTCCTGCCCGTCGCGGATGATCGTGACCTCGATTTCGTCACCTGGCCGCGTCTGGGAGAGCAGTATCGACGCGACGTCCTCCCCGTTCGCGACCGGCTGCCCCTCGATGGCGACGATGACGTCGCCGCCGACGGGAACGATTCGACCGTTGGTCCGAACGCGCTCCTCACTTCCCTGGAGCACCTCGGCAGCGGGAGCGTTCTCGTCGACGGCGGCCACGAGAACGCCTCGGTTCACGTCGAGGTCGTTCGCCTGTGCGATGGCTGGGGTGAGCGTGACGCCGCTCACGCCCAGCGTCGTGTGGGTGAACTCGCCAGTCTGGATCAGCGACGGGATCACGAGCTCCACCGTCGAGGCGGGGACGCCGAAGCCGATGTTCTCAGCGCCCTGCGCAGCGATCCCGGCGGTGTTGACGCCGACCACTGCTCCCTCACAGGTCACGAGCGGACCGCCGCTGTTGCCGGAGCTGATGGCTGCGTCCGTCTGCACGACGTTGGGAATGGTGTAGCCGCGGTTCGTCGGCATCGACCGATCGAGGCCGCTGATGATGCCGTGGGTGATCGTCGCCTCGAGACCGAACGGGCTCCCGAGGGCAGCGACGCGCTGGCCGTGGGCGAGGCTCTGGTTGGTCAGCGGGAGCGCGTCGACGTACTCGGGAACGTCCGTGACCCGCACGGTCGCGAGGTCACTGGACACGTCGGTCCCAACGACCTCGCCAGTTATGGACTCGCCACGATCGAACTGGACGGTCGCGTTCGCCGCGTCGCCCACGACGTGCGCGTTCGTGACCACGTACCGCGCGGAGTCGTTCCCGCCCAGCTCCGTCACGAATCCAGAGCCGAGGCCACCGCCTCGCTGGATCGTGACGACGCCGTCGATCGTCTGCTCGTACAGCGCCGTGTAGTTACACGCCTCGCCGGTCTGCTGTTGCTGTTGCAGGACGCCGTCGACGCTAGCGGCGTTCGCAGTGCCGCCATCGTCCGGCGTGAGCGCAGGCGTCCCCGCTCCCAACGGCGCGACCAGCCCGCCGCCGAGGAGCGCGATCGTTGCGATCGCCGCGATCGCCATCGCGTAGAATCCGCTTCGAGACATCGCTCCGATCTTCACGGCCCCGTCGAAAAGTTAGCAGATCCGTACAGATCGCCGCATTCGAAGTACGGTCGGCCAACGTATCGATATGCTCAGCCAATGTCCGGTACGGTTGTCCAACGCGTCGGGACGCCTGGCAAGCGTGTCGGCCATCCAACGAGTCCGGTGAACCGGCAACACCAGGCCTCTTCGTCGGCTCTGTGGATACAACCGCAACGCAACGATCTGCGGATTCTCGCTATTGCTCGCGTGTGGCCACGGTTACGGCCGTTGAACCGTCTCCCGGGTTTTTGCGGATCGGTGGCCTCCGAATGCACGACGCCACCGACTCGTCGAGTGGTTCGGCGGTTCCGTACGATTCGTCACTACCCACCATGAACCGACGACAGTTCGTTCGGACGGCACTGACCGCAACGGCGACCGTCGGCGTCGCTGGATGCTCCGGCAGCGGAACGAACAGCGGCGGGGCTCCCGACGTCGACCCCGACACCGCCGACGTCGAGGTGGCTATCGGGCGCAACGCTCCCCAGAACCAATCGCCATACGAGGACTCCGTCGGGAACGTGGTTCCCCGGGAATCCGAGGAACTCTCGATGAGCGACGTCATCTTCCAGCGTGCGGGAGAGCGTGGGATCGTGGTCGCTGGCGACGCGACCAACACCGGCGATCGGGTACTCCGTCCGCTCAACGCCGAGGTCGTCCTCTACAACAGGGACGAGGAGGGGCACGGCGTCAGGGACGCGACCAGCACCCAGGCCGAACGCGACCGTCTCGGGGCGGGCGACACCTGGCAGTGGGCGGTGACGTTTGGTAGCGATCCGTCCTTCCCCATCGACTACTTCACCGTTCAGATCGTCGCGAACTTCGCGTGAGCTAGCTGGCGAAATCCTGTCGTGGCGCGTGAATCTTGCCTGCGAGCGGCGCGGCTTCGGTGGTCACAGGACCGAGCGTTCACCCGCATCAATGCTCCGTCAGGAGGGATTCGGCGTCAGTCGGTTCGAACTGCACGATTTCCTCGAACCACTCTACGGCGAACCTGTCGCCATCCGTAATTCCGCGAGCGGTCGATTCGCCCAGTTCCCGATCGACGAACCGCCGAGCGACGAGTGCCATCCGACCGTTCTCGTCTTCGGCCAGACTGTGCTGTGCTTCTTCGAGCAGCAGTCCGGCGGTGAACACTTCGAAGACGTAGTGGGCCAGCCGCTTGGCGGAGAGCTGTGCGTACTCCTCGTCCTCGCTCGCGAGAGTCGCCAACGCCTCGACGAAATCGTTGTACTCGGCCTCGACGGTCGCGGCGGCGTCCGACAGCGCGGGATGGTCGACGGCGTCGAGCCGTTCCTGCATCACCTCGAAGAAGGGTTCGTGAGCGTCCTCGCGGTCGATCGCCCGCAACACGTCCAGGGAGAGGACGTTCTCGGTGCCTTCCCAAATCGGGAGCACCTGCGCGTCGCGGAGCAGCCGGTGGGTGACGAACTCGTCGACGTAGCCGTTGCCGCCCTGGATCTCCATCGCGTAGGAGGCCGTATCGATCGCCATTCGGGCGGTCCGGAGCTTGGCGATCGGCGTGAGCAGTCGGAGCAAGCGATAGGTGTGCCGGGCGTCTTCGCTGTCGTCCGCTCCGGCACGCACGGCTCGCTCGCGCTCGGAGAACAGCCGACCTGCCTCCTGGGTGAACGCCGTCGCCGCCTCGTAGTCGACTGCCATGTCCACGAGATCTGCTCGCATGAGCGGGTACTCGTCGATGGTGCTCCCGAAGGCCTCGCGGTTCGCCGCGCGGATCTTGCTCTCCAGCAGCGCGCGGCCCATCACGCCACACGCCGCCGCGGCGTTCGAGAGCCGTTCGAGGTTGAGCATCTCCGCCATCTGTCTGAACCCCGCATCCCGCTCGCCGACGAGGAACGCCGTCGTGTCCTCGAACTCGACCTCGCCCGTCGGGACGGCGATCGTTCCGAGTTTGTCCTTGAGTCGCCGGTAGCACTGGTCGTTGAGCGCCTCGGGCGGCGGCGCGCCGTCGAACGCGGTGCGGCGACCCTTCGTCAGCACGTCGCCGTCCCACGACGATGCGAACGGATCGCCGTGGGGAACGAGAAACATCGAGAGTCCGTCGGTGCCCGAGGGCGCGCCCTCGATTCTGGCCAGCACGAGCGTGCCTTCGGCGTCGATATTCGAGCAGAACCACTTCTCGCCCGTGAGCCGCCAGCAGTCGGCGTCCTCGTCGTAGCTCGCCGTGGTCTCGATCGCGCCGACGTCGCTGCCGCCCTGTTCCTCGGTTAGGAACATGGCACCCTCGATCATGTCGTCGTACTCCCGGCTGACGAGCCCGTGGTAGTACGCGTCGAGCTCGCCGTCGTCGAAGCGGTCGAGGACGAGCGCCGCGCCGGCGGTCATCGCGACCGGACAGGCAAAGCCACCGCCCTCCGCGTAGGAGAGGAACTGGAGCGTGCCGAAATACTGCGAGAACGGCATCGGTTCGTCCCGCCCCGGCGGCGCCTCGAAGGCGTCGCCGACGATCCCCGACTCGTAGACGGCCCGTTCGTTCTCGAACTGCTCGGCCGGATAGCTGACGAAGTTCTGCACCTCGCCGAACTCGTCGTACGTCTCGAGTTCGGGCCCGTGATCGTCGATGTAGTCGGCGTTGTCCGCGACGGTGGTGCCCACGAGTGCGCCGAACTCGGAGAGCCGCGGCTCCGCCCAGTCGAACGCCTCGCCGGGGAGCACCAGTTCGAGTTCGCGCTGGAGGGTCCGGTCGACGGCCCAGTAGTTCAGGTGACGTCCAGCGTCGTACTGGCTGTAGTCGATGCCGGCGTCCATGCCATGCTAGTCGTTTCCACCATCTGATGATTGTTTGGGAGGATATCGACAGTTCGATCGAGTAGCGTCGCCTGACCTGCCTCCAGGTACTGTGTCGCTGTGAGGTGGACCGCCGCAGGATCCGTCGTCCTGGCTCACTCGCGCTCGATTCGCCATTGGTAGGCCGCGAGTCCGCCGACGCCCGCACCGATCCCAGCGAGTACCGCTGTGGCACCGACGATCGTCACCAAGCCGCCCGCGAACGCCCCTGCCAACACGACAGCGGTGAGCGCGACGTATGCGAGGTGGATCTGGTACCAGGCCCCTTCGTCACCGTCGTCGCCCTCGCAGAGGTACTGCTCGAGGGCTGGCCCCGCTGCCCCGAGTTCGACCGTTCCTGCGCTCTGGTCGAACTCCACGAACTCCATGTCGTCGAGCCGTGGGAGGTGGCTCTGGTAGAGGCCGACGTACACTCGTTTTCGCTGATCGGAGGTGAGCTCCGCCGGCGTGGTGTCGTTCTCGAGGGCCGCGACGTGGTCGACGAGGTGGTTGACGGTCTCGGCCTCTCCTCTTTCGTAGAGATGCTGGAGCGTGAGCCGCCGCCGGCTGTTCTTGAGCGCGTCGAAGATAGCGTCCCGCGAGACGTTTGGTGTCGATCTGTCCTCTGTGGTCGCTTCCCCGCCGCTGCTAGCGGTCGTCGATCCGTCGTCGTCCGAGGAGGCGTTCCTCGGCCCCTGTTTCGCGGTTTGGCGCGTCATTGTAGCTGGTCCGGCCCGTACTCTCCGTGCCAGTTGGTGTGCTACTGGTCATCTGATAAACATTATGGTTCACGTCATATGTGCTCAGGCCACACATTGGCGCCGAGTCGGTGGGCGGCCCCGCCCGTGAGGCGGGGCTGGCAAGGGGTGCTCAACTGAACAGCTGACCGACGTTGTCGGTGAGCCGTCTGGCGGACTGGCGAAACAGTGCCGTGCCCCATAGCGCCACGATGATCGCGCCAACGGTGTTGAAGGTCAGATCTTTCACGATGTCACTGACGCCGTACTGGGCGAGCACCTCCCCACCGAGTAGCCCCGCCGCGATACCGCTCGTGAACTCCATTATCTCCCAGAGGACCCCGACGGCGAGCACGAAGAGAACCACGAACACTCCCCGAAAGCGCGGCGAAAACGACACTCGGTCCGTGTGCAACTCGATGCTGTGAGCGATCGCGTAGCCGACCCCCGCGACGAGGGTCGAGGATAGCGCGTGGGTCACCGTATCGTACCAGTCGGTCTGCTGGTACGGTCCGAGTGCGCCGACCGCGTGCAGCGTGGCGGCGAGCGCGATCAGCAGGGCGAGTCCGGCGTGCATCGGATAGCCGTATCGCCAGCGCGCGATTGCTGGCAAGAAGCTCAGCGCGAGTGGTACCCCACTGTTGATCACGAGCGACCACTGGACGGTGACGACCGAGTAGAGAAAAATTGCGACGAGCACGACCTGCAACGCCCGGATCGCCACGTGGAACGCCGGCGCATCTTCGACCTCCTCGGTTGCAGCCGATCCCTCGACGACGTCGTCACTCTTGGTATCGTTACTCTCCTCGCTCATCTCAGTACCCTTCTCGTCACCCTCCCCTCCGCTCCCCTCATTAGCCCCGTTCGCGCTTGCCGCTCCACTCGTCTCCCTACTTCCCTTCCCGCTCATCTCACCACTTCCCTCGGTCGCTGTGGTCGGCGTACCGAGTACGAAGGGGAACCGACGCCCGGAGAGGGGCGCGTCACCGTCGGTTTCGCGGAAGTACGCAGCGAACACGATCCCCGCGATCAGTCCGACGAGCGTCGCCGTCAGGAGATTCACATTCATCTCGCGTTGTCCATCGATGAACGTCGTTCCCAGGAGGAGGTCGGCGGCGTACTCGCCCATCGCCCAGCTGCCAGCGAACGCCATCGTCGTCACGACGACGAAGAGGATGGCGAACCGCGGCACCATCTCCAACGACGTGAAAGCGTCCAGCACGAGTACGATCAGCAACGCAAGGCCGGCCATCGTCGCGAACGGCGTCGTCTGGGCGAACAGATCGGTCGCGCTGAGAACCACGGGAAACGCGACCAGCGTAACGAGCTCGCCGGGCAGGGTCGTCGTCACGTCCCGCGTGAGAATCGGCGGAAGCAGAACGACGGCGAGGACGAGCACCGCGAACACTGCCCAGAGCAACGCACCCCTCGCGAACAGTCCGATCGCGGCGAGCAGGATCGCGATCGTTGCGACCCAGGCGACGGCGGCGTTGACGCGGCGGTCGTCGAAGAGGGCTCGAAACTCGACCATGCGGCATTCTACAACGCGACCACAGAAAACGGCTGAGGCGTCGGGAAACGACCGGTGCAGAGTGCAACACGCGGGTTTCTCGCCGGGCGAACCTTTTTGACGAAACAGCCGTTGGGGGGTCCAATCGAGTCGCGGCCTGCGCTCGACGGGTCAGCCGTTACGCGACTCGGGGCTGTCGTGCAGCACGATGGCGTTACTCGAAGTCGAAACTGACGTCGACGAGCAGCGTGAGGAGATGAAAGAGCGCGTCCCGACCTCGATGGCCGATCCGCTCGTCGCGGTCGCCGCTGGATCGGTCCTCCTGTCGTGGTACGAGTTCTACGTCAAAGGGGAGAAGCTGGACGGCATTTTCGTCGGGCTCTGGGCGCCGACGATGCTCGCACTCGGGAGCTATCTCCAGCAAAAGAGCATCGTCCGGAAGTTCAAGCGCGGCCTCGCCTCGTTCTGAGCGAGGCTGGCGCAGTGTAGGCCAGACGGACATCATCGATCGGCGGCTGGCGTTCCCCTCCCCGTCGATCGCTCCGAACTGCTACTCCTACTGCTGCTGTTGCTAGGCGCGCTCCTCCTGCGACTGCTAGTACTACCACTACTTCTGCTGATACTACCGCAACTGCGACGCGGTAGCCGAGTACGGACCACGTAGACGGCAGTCCGTCGCGGTAGGCAGCGAGAAACAGAGTGAAGAGGCTCGGAAAGTGCGACCGGTGTCGCCGGGCCGAGCTCCCCTGCCCCATCACCGCCGTCGATCGACCGCTGGCACGCCGACGACACGGACTCGGCCGTGAGTTCCACATCGGAGACCGGTCACACTGTACAATGGATGCTTTCGACGATGGCGACCACGACCGTGGCCTCTGGATCGCGATCGGGGCCGTCGTCTGGCTCCTCGTCGCGTTCGCGCTGTTCCAGTACGTGGGCGTGCTCGTCGCCGCGATCTTCCTCTACTACGCGACCCGGCCGATCCACCGCCGGATCGACGAACGGATCGGCCATTCCAACCTCGCGGTGACGCTCACGCTGTCGACGATCGTCGTTCCGATGGCCCTCGTCCTCGGCTACGCGCTCTTCCTCATCGCCGTCGAGCTCGAGGGCGTCCTCCGTGGCGGTCAGATGGAGTCCGCACGGCCGTTTGCCCAGCCGTATCTCCGACTCGCTCGCCGGGGGGAGTTCCAGGCGCTGGCCGACGCGATCGCGTCCTCGGGCAGCGGTGGAGCGACGACGGGACAGGTCCGAAGCGTCGCGAACAGCGTGTTCGGCGTGGCGTCACTGGTGTTCGAGGTCATCGCGCAGGTGTTTCTCCTGGTGGTGTTGCTCTTCTACCTGCTCCGGGACGATCAGCGGATCAGTGAGTGGTTCTACGACGCGGTCGATCAGGACGAACGGATCGTCGCGTTCACCCAGGCCGTCGACGACGATCTCGAGACCGTCTTCTTCAACAATCTCGTGCTGGTCGTGCTCACCGCTATCGAGGCGGCGGTGTTCTACGCCGGGATGAACCTGCTCGCACCAGGAGGATCCGTAGTCGGGACGCCCGTATTGCTCGGCGCACTGATCGGAATCGGAACCATCGTCCCGGTCGTCGGCATGAAGATCGTCTACTTGCCCTACGCGGCGTATCTGGGCGTGCTCGCCGTGACGGCCGAGACGCCGCTCTGGCACCCGCTCGTCTTTCTCGCCGTCTCGGCGATCGTCATCGACACGATTCCGGACGTCTTCCTCCGGACGTATCTCTCCGCACGGGGATCGATCCACCTCGGGCTGATCCTTCTGGGCTACGTCCTCGGGACGATGGCTTTCGGCTGGTATGGACTCTTCCTCGGCCCGATCATCGTGGTCGTCGCCTACCACTTCGCCCACTCCGTGTTTCCGTGGCTGGCGAGTTCCCCGCTCGCGGGGTGACCGCCCCGTTTCGTGAATCGCGGAGCAGTCTGTCCCCCGATCCGTCGCACGTCGTCGCCTCGCGTCCTCACCGGTAGCCGCTCACGACCAGTGCGAGACCGAACGCGACACCCAGCGCGGCGAGGACGGCCCCGCTCACGCCGTAGAGTGCCGGCTCGCTGTAGGATAGTTCGTCTCCGTACTGCAGGATAGCGGCCGAGATCAGGAGGGTGAGCCCCGACCCAGTCAGCACGGTCGCGACGTCGAAGCCAGCCGGATTACCAAAATCGACCATGGCGGAGCCACACGGCCGAGTGGAATAGGTAGACGGCGAGTACACCGAGTGGGCTCTGGATAGCAGTTGCCTAGGGACGAACAGAGCGGGATATCCTTCGTCAGCGTCCAGTCGGTCGATTTGATCGGTTCAGTCGTCCATGCCGTCGATTCCGCCGTCGATCGCTCCAAGTAGCGCGTCGATGTGATCGTCCCGCGATCGAGAGTTGAACAGTTCGTGGCCGCCATCGAAGCTGACCCTGTTCGCGGCGGGAGCGTCGGCCTCGATGGCGGCACCGCTGACGATCGGATCGTCCGGATTGTAGAACACCGCGTCTCGGTCGTCGAACGGTGGCATCGACGCCTGTGCTCGCTTTGCTTCCCGGAGAAACGTCGGCGCCGCGTACGACGGCGAGTCTTCGACCCACTCGTCGGAGGCCAGTTCGCCCAGATCGGATCTGGTTGTGGACACCGGGAGGATGGGCCGGGCGATAGGCACCCGCATCAGCGAGGAGACGATGGGGTTCTGGAGTCCTTCGTGGAATCCCCACCACGGACTGAGGTACGTCCGCGTCTCGAGCCCGTCGTCGGCCGAGACGTACCGGGTGATCAGTCCGCCGGTACTGTGACTCAGGAGCCGGTACGTGTCGAGCTCGGCAAGATGCTGCTCGACCGGTTCGAGATACTCGGCCTCGAAATCCTCGATCGTGCGCGGGAGCTCGAAGACGTCGACGCAGTATCCGGCCGTCGTCAGCTGGTCGACGAGCCACTGAACGCCGTCGTGCTCCGGCCGATTGCCCCACCCGAGGACGACGACGAGCCGTCGGTCGCCATCGCCGTACTGGACGCGCTTCATGCATTGTCGACCGCAGGAACGACGGAAAAAGCCTCGGGCGGATGGGCCCGGTCGTGTTTAGTGAGCGTTCAAACTGGGACGCATCCGGACGACATAGCGGTAGAAAGCCCTCAGCAGCTGGCCTCCCGCGACTCGCCGCGAGACGTTCCCGGTCACTCGCTCCGCTCGTTCCCGGGCTGCGTCTCTCGAGCCATTCGCTCACTCACGTTCGCGAAGACGCTGCGCGCTTCGGCCGCTTCGCGGCCTGCAGTGCTTGCGTCGTCGGGGTTCGGCCAGCGACCTCGCCCTTTCAGTTTGCCAGAAGACGCGTCTTCTGGCCGCCCGGAAATCTCCGATTTCCGCAGGCCACCAGGATGGCGGTTCCGAGGTCGGCTATCGCTCGTATTACTCGCAGTTTTAACTAAACACGACGGATGGGCCCGAAACTGGCCTTGAAACCCTTTCTCTCTCCCCCTCTCTCCCCCTCTCCCCCTTTCGCCCGACGACGACTGGAAAGGTAGAAGTCGGAGACGGTCACACTGCCACGCATGGCCGACGCCACCCTGCAAGAACTCGTCGAACGCAACGATCGCCACGCCGAATCGCTCGCCGCCGACCACTTCGCCGACGTACAGGACGGTCAGCGACCCGCCGCCGTCTCGATCTGCTGCTCGGACTCCCGCGTCTCCCAGGCAGGGATGTGGGACGTCGACGAACCGGGCTGGCTGTTCACGCCGAGTACGATCGGCAATCAGGTCTGGGATCGCCACGACGGCGAACTCGTTCTCGACGGCAGCACTTGCTACCCGCTCGCATTTACCGACACCGAGGTCGCAATCGTCGTCGGTCACACGGGCTGTGGAGCGGTGACGGCTGCTCTCGAAAGCGTGCAGGACGACCAAGCTGGGAACGACGATGACGAGGGCGCGATGCCTGCCGGCGTCGCGAAGTGGGTCGATCTCCTCGCACCGGTCGTGGAGGACGGGCTCGCGGACGATCGCGTCGATCCCGGCGCCGACGTGGGCCTCGTCGACCAGCTCGTCGAGTACAACGTCGATCAGCAGGTTGCCTTCCTTCGGGAGAGCGAGGACGTGCCGGACGCGGTCGACGTCTACGGCTTCGTCTACGACTTCCAGCGCGTCTACGGGGACGTTCCTGGGCGTGCCTATCTGGTCAACGCGGACGGCGAGACGGACCCAGCCGCGCTCGAAGCGCTCCTCGACGACGGGTACGGGGATCACGTCCACCGCCTGCTGTAGCTCGGGTAGTGGAAATCGGAAATAGAGCGTCCCGGAGTGGGACGGTTCCATCGTAGATACCCTCGTGGGTCGACGGTGCCGACAGTGGGGCGTTCGGCGGCCGTCGGTCGCGTCGTTCGCTTGGTGGCTCCACGGAACGTGTCGCGTTTCGCCGCAGGTCTCCGTCGCGGGCGCCGTTCGGCAGGGGAGCGCGATCGTGGCGACCGAAACGGGGGCCAGGCGGCCTCTACTGCAGATGCGGGCGTACCCGAGCGCAGCCGCGCGCTCGCCCTCGCCTCGATCCCATGGACGAGGCACGCCCACCTCGTGGTAAGTTCTCGTTGACACATGAGCGCTCCCACGGGATAGCTGCCAGAGCGTGGCCACGTGCGCCTCGTGGGTGGCCGCGTACACGTCCAGTCTTGACGACGTGCTGTCTGTGTGCAGGCGGGATGCACTCCCTCAATTTTGCCGGCAGATCCCCGGGCAGAAGGCGTTCGTTACCGCCGACAGTACTCGGTAGGCAGTCCGAAGGCATCGGAGAGAAGCCGGCGAACAGGCGTGGCGTACGCGGTTCGGATTCGTTGCGATCGGCATACGGAACGGCCGGAAGTTCTTTTTGTACACACGGTAACGACAGGCCAATGCGGTCGAAAGAAGACGTTACGCTGGCAGCCTCTCTCCGGCACGCACCAGTTCGGACCGGGCTCGTCGCCGTCGTCCCGGTCGTGCTCGCGGTCGTGCAGCTTCTCAACGGAATTTTCACCGAACTCCCGATCCTCGTCGGCTTCGCGTTCGCCGCGACGATGGTGACTGCTGCCGTCGTGTTCACCCGGCACCATCTCGCCCAGCTACGGCTCGAGGTGCTGGAGACGCAGGATCACGCTCGGCCCGCCGACTGACTGTTTGGCCCGCAAATGTCGCGCGGTCTGTTCTTTCAGTGGGCATGCTCTGCCCGTAGAGCGCCCGAGCTGTCGCTCCTCCTACTCCTCTCCCCCTTCTCTCCTCCTCCCTCTCTCGAGACGAGTGACGACCCGCAGCCGGCTCAGGCGCGGGTCCCCATCCCGGAGGTCTGGGCTTCGCGGTTCGCGTAGGCGTCGTACGCGGCGATCACTGCAACTGCAGCACCGGCGAGCACGTTACTGAACAGGAGCGCGTTACTCTCGAAGTCCATCGCGTACGGTGCCGCGGCGGTCCAGAGTCCGAGAAGCACGACCAGCGAGAGCGCGCCGACGGCGGCGAACATTCCGTTCGCGAGCTGGTAGTACGTGAACCCCGCGACCAGGAAGATCGCGAGCCCAACGGTGGCGTTGTTCCAGGTCGCCATGGTGGTCGTGTCGTACACGAACGGCGACGCGGCGATCCAGAGGCCGATCAGCGAGACGATCCCGCTGACCCATTTCATCGCGTCGGTGTCGAACGTGCGGGTGGTCGCACGCGTTTCGTCCGGGTCGCGATCCGGGTCACGATCGGTGCCGCGCTGCGTGTCCGCCGGGGATTGGCTCATGGTATGATCCCACGATCACGTTCGCCGCCGCAGTGCATGAAGGGGCCCGACGGTTCACGCGCTAACGCCGTCTTACCCGCCGGTACGGTCGGGGACGTTGTGTGCCTGGCTCGACTGACCCTTCTGTAGACGAGAACGGAGACGATCGGCAGCGCGAGTGGTGACTCCGATGGTTTCAAGCCAACCTGGCATGGAATATGCGCCGATGTCAGGACTGGGCCGCTCCGGCGTTTCGATCGGGACACTGTTCAAGATTGCTGCGATCGCGGCGCTGGCGATCGCCGGCGGTCAGTTCCTTCTGGACGTTCTGATCGATCTGTTGCGACACAGTGAACTGCGATTCGACGAGGTCGACAGGATCGTCGGGCTACTGATCGGCGTGGTAAGCACGACGGCGATCGTCGCCGGTGCGTACTGGATCGTCCAGGACGGGACCCAGGAGGCAGTTGTCGCGCAGGCTGCCGCCGCGGTCTACGTCGCGGAAATCGTCGAGGCTTTCCTCCGGAGCGCCTACTTCGACTGGGCCGAAGTCGAGGTGTGGCTGTTCCTCACGAGTCTCTCTACGGTCCTGTATTTCCTCACCTTCGTGCTGGCCTACCGGATGGCCTTCGAGGACCGTGACGTGAGGGATTGGGACCTTTCCGCGATCACGAACTGAGGACTCCGACCGTCGCAATTGGCCTCGTTTTCAGGGTTCGCTGAGGACCTCGTGGCGACGGTAGAGGTAGACCGCCCCAACGACGACGTTGACGACCCAGACCAGCATGAGCAGCACCCAGAGAGCGATCTCCGGGTCCCACTCGCTGTTTGCGCGCACGTACTGTCCGTCGAAGTAGACGGAGAGCGGGAGTCCGACCCAGACGGCCAGGACCACGAACCCGCCCGCCGCGCCGAGATTGGCACCCATCCCGGAGAGCACCAACAGCGCTGCCCAGACGATCGTACCGAGCAGAACGCCGATCCACCAGCTGTCCGAGACGCTCGTCTGGTAGTTCGTCGGATCGTGTCCGCCGCTCGAGCGGCCCGATCCGCCGCTCTTCCCGTTGCGAACGCCACAGTTCGGGCACAGCTGGGCCTCTTTCTTGATCGCCTCACCACACGACTCACAGAACACTTCGTCCGGTCCCTTCGATCTTCCTGAAGACATATCCCTTGAACACTCCCTGCCGATTCGCGTCGTTCGCATTCGACCCCTGCGGCCTCAAGTATGTGCTGGCCTCCGTCTCGGTGCGGTGTGGGTACAACCGGACTGACAGTTACGAAGCGCTATCCACGCCCTTCCGCCCTCGAGCGTGGATCAGCACGCAGGCGGTGAGAACGAGCCACATTCCAACCGTCGGCGGGAGAATCACGGAGAAGACCGACCGACCGAGATCGACGAGGGACGCGCCCAGCGAATCGGGGAGCGGCCCCGCGACGGCCTCGACGGTCCCCGGTCCAGCGAAGGTGAACGTGTGCAGCGTTCCCGCAAAGAGCGCCCGTCGCGGCCATCCGGCCTCGAGACCGACCGCGAGGACCACGACCGGCAGGAAGAGGAAGGAGAAGTAAAGCGGCTGGAGCGGCATGACGAGCAAGGTTCCGACGAGCGTAGCGAGCACTGCCGCCTGCCGCCGTGCGTCCGTGGACACGTCACGATAGCAGTACGCGACCGGTGGAACGACGATCGCGAACGCCAGCGGCGTCACGATCGCCGAGGAGCCACCGAAGATGGCGGCGAGCATCCGGCGGACCGTCGTATGATTCCGGTCCGGATCCGGCGTGCCCTCGAACGTCTGGCCCTCGAACCGCTCGAGGAGCACCTCGCCGAGATACTCGACCGTGAGATCGGGCCCGAAGACGAGCGCGCCGAGCACCAGTCCCCCGACGCCGGTCGCGATCGCGGCACCGACCGCGCGATACCGTCGGCTGCGTACCAGCCAGAGTCCGAGCGTCGCCGGAAAGAGTTTCACGAGTGCAGCGAGCGCGAACGCGATGCCGGCCGGCGTCGAGCGGTTCGATTTACCCTCTCGGTCCGCGGATCCTTCTCGCTCCGACGATCGGTCGAACCACTCCGCGTCGAGCCAGTCGATCCCGAGTGCGATCACCAGCGCGAGCCAGAGGTTCACCTGACCCATGACGAACTGGTTCGTGGACCACGAACACAGCAACACAAAGGCGACGAGGAGTAGCCGGTCGAACAGTTCGAGGTCGACGCTACGACGGCCGAGTGCCCGCACGAGCACCACAGCGATCCCGAGCCCCGCGACGACGTTGAGGGCCGTCTGCAGGGCGAAGGCCGCGGTCTCGCTCCCGAGCAGCGCGTGCGGCACGAACAGCGCGACGACGATCGGCGGATAGATGAACCGATACCCGGGGAGTTCCGGCGGCGACGCGTCGTAGAGATCGCCGTTCTCGAGCATCGCACTCGCCGCGTGGAAATAGACGTCCGTCGCGAGCGATAGCTGCTCGGGCTGTTCGAGCACGAGGAGCGTCGCGGAGTTGAGCCCGCCGAGGATTCCCAGGACGAGGAGGAGCCGCGTGGACCGACGCAGGCCGCCCCGCGTCGTCGGGTCCGAATTGGCCCGGGTCTCCGAATCGGTCGGCTCCTCGGAAACGCTCACGGTGGACCGTTCGCCCGCCGCGGCCAAAGCGTTGTGGAGGCGGGCGATCCGTCGTGGGCCCGACCCCCTGCGATTTTTACCTTCGGGCGCGAAGGACGCCCATGGCCGACGTTCTGGACAACAAGCGGGTCGCGACCCGTTTTCGGATCCTCGTCGAGATCGCCGAGCGACAGCCGGCGGTTAGCCAGGGCGAGATCGCAGAGGCCGTCGGCGTGACCAGCCAAGCAGTCAGCGAGTACATCCGGGAGCTGGTCGACGACGGCCTCGTCGAGATGGAGGGTCGCTCGCGCTATCGCGTCACGAAGGAGGGCGTCGATCTCCTCCTGCGCGAAGCGACGGAAGTCCGGCGGTTCGTCGACCACGTCACCGAGGACGTGCTCGGTAGCGTCCAGGAGGACGCCGCGATCGCGACCGACGACCTCGAAGAGGGCCAGACGGTCACGCTGTCGATGCGCGATGGACTCTTCCACGCATCTCCCGGCGGAGAGGGCGAGGCGACGGGCGTGACGACGACCGCTGCAGAAGCCGGCCAGGACGTCGGCGTCACCGGGTTCGAGGGCGTCGTCGATCTCGATCCTGGCAGCGTCACCGTCCTGCAGATTCCGCCGATCCGCTCCGGCGGGAGCCGGGTCGTCGCGGACGACGCCGTCGCCGACGCAGTCGCCGAGATGGACCTCGTCGTCGCCTCCGGGGTCGAGGCAGTCGTTGCGCTCCGGCGCGTGGATACCGAACCGGCCGTGGCGTTCGCTGCCGGTGCCGTTGCCGCGGACGCTGCCGGTCGCGGTCTCGACGTCCTGGTCGCCGCGACGACGGACGCCGTCGGTCGGGTCACCGACGCGCTCCGGGACGCCGACGTCACCTACGAAGTCTCCGAGGCCCGGTGAGCATCGCAGGATAGCTCCGACGCTCCGCTGGCGGCACGAATCTCCGTCGGCGGCTCGAATCGGCCTCCCGCGGGCGGAAACGTTTTGAGCCAGGGGGTTGGACCGTGGTACAATGACGTGGGGCTGTGGGATCGAAGGCTGCTCGGAGGTTTTCGATGCCGTCGAGGACGTCGTGGTCCACCAGACCAACGATCACGAACGCCACGAGTGCAAGGTCTGTGGAACGGTCGTTCCGGACGGCTATCTCGCGATCAAGCACGCGTTCGAGGAGCACACGCGAGCGGAGTACGTCCGCGCGTACGGCGCCAGCGCGGAGGAGGTCCGCGAGCGCGAGCAGATTCAGGACGAGATCGAGGCGGCCGCGGATCTGCAGGCGATCGTCGACCAGATTGACGAAGCGCGAATTTGACAGCGGATCGTTTTTCGTCGTTCACCTGACGCAGTGACTTGCTAGTCGGGTGTTCGAGGGTCTTCCGCCGTGCCCGAATAGGAGCCTTCTCGGTCGGCCGTGCCTGACATTCACACTCGCTGCATGGCAACGTTCAGGGTCTCGCGATCGAACCGTGCGTCCATGGCCGAGGACGGCGCCGTGGACAACGAGTGGGACGCCGATCGGTACGACGACGATCACGCATTCGTCTACGAGGCGTCTCAGGATCTGATCGATCTCCTCGATCCGGAGCAGGGTGAGCGAATCGCCGATCTGGGCTGTGGCACCGGCCACCTCACTGCGACGATCGCGGAGGCGGTCAACGCAGCCGACCGAGCGGGCGATTCGGACGGCATGGCCGTCGGATTCGATCGGTCCCGGGAGATGATCGCAGAGGCAAGATCGACCTACCCTGCCGTCGACTTCCTGCGCGCCGACGCCCGTTCGCTCCCATTCGAAAACTCACTGGACGCCGTCTTCTCGAACGCCGTACTCCACTGGATTTCCGATCAGGAGGCCGCCATCTGGCCGATCCACGACGCGCTCCGTCCCGGCGGCCGGCTCGTCGCTGAACTCGGTGGCGTCGGCAACGTCGCCACGATCACAGATGCACTGGAAACGGAGCTCGCTGCTCGGGGCTATCCCGCCGAACACGGCTGGTACTTCCCGTCGCCTGGCGAGTACGCGTCACTGCTGGAGTCTCGTGGCTTCGAAGTGCGGGATCTCCGCCTGTTCGATCGGCCGACGCCTCTCGACGGCGAAGACGGCCTGGCGAACTGGATTCGCGGGTTCGGCGACGATCTTCTCGCGCCGCTTTCGGCTGATGCACGCACTGCGGTCGTCCGGGCCGTCGAGGATCGCTGTCGCGACGCGCTCTGGACCGACGGCGAGTGGGTTGCAGACTACCGGCGGTTGCGAGTCGTCGCGGTCCGACAGGACGGGTAGTGGCGTGCTGGTGTCGGAGCACAGGTTTACGCCACATTTCGGCCGATTCGAGCCTGCCCTGCACTTCCAAACGGCGGTTTCCACCGTCTCGTAGGGAACAGACGTCCGAACCAACACGGAGTGCGACGTTCGGAACTCCTTCCCCGGCCGAACGCCAGGGGGAGTCGATTTCACATTGGTGTATTGATGTGTATTCGAAACTATGGTCTGGGTGGAAAAGTTTTCTGTGGATATGGACGTTCGTAGTTCGGCTGTGGAACTCGCTTTTTGGACTGTGGCTGTGGCCGTCGTGGTCTATACCGCGCTGAACGACGTGTCGATCGTCCACGGAGTCGGTTTCGTGGTCGTTCTCCGTGCGCTACTCCTGGGCGAGCGCATCGAGAGGAACCTCCGATAACGAGACGGTATCCGCCGACTAGGATCTCCATTTTTGCGCAGCGAACGATCGGGGAGTATCGCTACGGTCCCTGCGCTGCTTGCGAACCCGAGCCTTTGAAGGCCGCTGCCTGCGCCACTCTCCACATGGCCGACATCATCGACGGCAACGCCGTCGCGCAGGCGATCCGGGACGAGCTCTCCGCGGAGATCGACCGGCTCGCCGACCAGGACGTGACGCCCTGTCTCGCGACAGTCCTCATGAGCGAGGACCCCGCGAGTGAAACCTACGTCTCGATGAAACAGTCCGACTGCGAGGAGGTCGGCATCGAGGCCCGCGACGTGACCCTCGACGCCGAGGATCCCGCGGAGGAGCTCTACGACACCATCGAGGAGCTGAATGCCGATCCGGAGGTCAACGGAATCCTCGTCCAGCTTCCACTGCCCGATCACGTCGACAAATCGCGAGTTCTCCGCTCGATCGACCCCGAGAAGGACGTCGACGGGTTCCACCCCGAGAACGTGGGTCGCCTGGTCGCTGGCGAGGCCCGGTTCAAACCCTGCACGCCCCACGGCGTGCAGAAGCTGCTCGAAGACGCCGGCATCGATCCCGAGGGAAAGGATGCCGTCGTCGTCGGCCGCTCTGACATCGTCGGCAAGCCGATGGCGAACCTCCTGATTCAGAAGCAGCCCGGCGGCAACGCGACCACCACGGTCTGTCACTCTCGGACGGAGAACCTCGCGGCAAAGACCCGCGGTGCGGACATCCTCGTCGCCGCGGCGGGCGTCCCCGAGTTCATCGACGGCGAGATGGTCAGCGAGGGGACGACGGTGATCGACGTGGGGATCAACTCCGTCGACGCCGACACCGAGAAGGGCTACGAGCTCGTCGGCGACGTCGACTTCGAGAGCGTCGAGCCCAAGGCCGAGGCGATCACGCCCGTTCCCGGCGGCGTCGGTCCGATGACCCGGGCGATGCTCCTGTACAACACCGTCAAGGCCGCCGGTCTGCACCACGACGTCGACGTCGAGCTACCCTGACCGACGAGCACACCGACGAATAGCACCGTGCCAGACGACGACCTCCTCGATCGCTATCGGATCGACGACGCCGCCAGCGACGAGGAGTTTCTCGCCGCCGCGAAGCTCTACGCGCGAGCGGTCGCCGATCAGCACGACCTCTCCGTCGACGTCTCCGCTCTCGAGTGGTCGGTGAGCAAGCGTGCGAAGCGCCGCGCCGGTGCAGTCAAACACCGCGACGGCAATCCCGAATCCGTCGTCATCACGCGAGCACACTTCACCGAACACGGCTGGGAAGCGGCTGCCGCGACCGTCCGCCACGAACTGATTCACGTTCATCTGCTCGCCACGGACGGCGACGCGACCCACGGGGCAGCCTTCGAGGCGCTTGCCGAGGAGCTCGACGCGCCGATCAACTGCGAGCGGTTCACCGACCCCGAGTGGTGGGTGATCTGCGAGAACTGCGGAGCGAAGATCGCACGCTATCGGCGTTCGAAACTCGTCGAGCAGCCCGGACAGTACCGCTGTCGGGACTGTGGCGGCGAGTTCCGGGTCGAAGCAGCAACTGACGCCGCCGACTGAGGGTGCGATTCGGAGCTGGCGGGAAGACATCGGTTCGTGAGAGCACCACCTCGGACGGCGATCATCCCGTCGGCGAATGCCAACCATTACTTTTGCCGATGAAAATGTGTAATCATGCGACGACGAACCTATCTACTCGGCTGTGCCGGCGCGACTGCGGCACTCGCCGGCTGTTCGGCGCTTGGTGGGGATGGGGACGACTCCGGAGACGGTGGAACCAGTTCGGCTGACGAGGAGGGTGCTGACGGAACCAGTAGCTCCGACGACGACGGTGGCGACGCCGATAGCTCCGAAGAGGCCGCAGGCCCGTCGGGCCCGGCCGAAACTGCGAGGGCGTTCTACGAGGCGATCATCGACGGCGAGAAAGCGACTGCCAACGGCCTTCTCCACTCCAAGTCCACACCGGCGGAGATCGACGACTCCCTGATCGAAATGTATCAGTCAGCAGATGCAACGGTGGAGGGCGCGACGCTCGTCTCCACCGACGACGACGTCGCCACGGTTCACGTCGAGTTGAATCTCAAAACGACGTCGGGCGATCGAACGACGAGGACCATGGACGTCGGGCTGCGAACCGAGAACGAGGAGTGGCGTGTGTACGGTGAGGACGACTCAGGCTCGACCATGCCGACCGTGTCCTGGAACATCGCCACAACGACGAACGCCGATGGACAGGTCACGACCGTCGCATTCACGCACGAGTCCGGGCAATCCATCGACCCAGCCACGCTTTCTGTCTCCGTCGGGGGCAGCGAGGCCACGGCACCGGAGTCCGCGACGGAACTGACCGCGGGGGATACGATCGTTGCGACGCTCGCTGGCGACGGGAGCGGTGTCGATGCTGGCGCGCCAGCCCTTCTCGTCTGGAATGCGCCGGACTCCGGACAGTCCGCACCGGTTGCGACGATCGACCTGGAAAGTGAAGCCGCGGGCTCTCTCGCATCACCGTTCGAAATCGAGGGGTGATCGTTGGGCAGTGCCGCGGTTGGTCTGGTTCCTACTCGCGCTGGGTAGGTCTCGGTCCCCGACAGCGTGCGACCCTCACTCCGCGTCGTCGAGCCCGTCCAGTCGCGCCCGAGCGCTCGCGAGGCCGTCGGGATCCTCGGCACGGAGGTAGGCACCGAGGTCGCGCGCGGCGGCGACAAGCGCCTCGGCCTGTTCCGGGGGAACGTCGCCCTGCAACGCACGGACCCGCCGAACGTGCTCGTCGATCGTACCGAGCACCGCCCCGGCATACTCCGGGCCGGGCGGATCGTCGGCTGCGTCGAGCCACTGGCGAACGTCGCGGCGGTACTCACGGACGGCGTTTCCGTAGGCGAGCCCGCGGACGGGCCACATCGATTCTGGCACCTCGCCGGGGGCTGGTCGGTCGCCCTCGTCGGCACCGCCCAGTAGTTCGAGGAAGTACCACTCTTCGTCGTCGGTCAGAGAGTGAGCGCGACGGATCACGTCCGCGACACCGGCGAGCTCCCGTGCCGCAAGATATGTGTCGTCGATCGCCAGCAGCTCCCCGCCGCGGACGAACCCGCGCTGGCGGAGGTAATCACGGCACGTCGTCGCGATGGACTCGGCGAGCTCTTCGCGGGGTAGTTCGTCGAGTTGGCTCCGGAGTGGCGTGAGGTCGAACTCCGTGGGGGAGTCGGTGTGTACGGCGCGCTCCTCGTCGACGGCGACGGTGTCGGGGCTCGAACACTCCGGACAGACGATCGCGCCGGTCTCGTAGTACGACCACCGCGCGCCACAGTCCGTGCACTCGCGTTCGCCCCGGATCTCCATGGTCGGGCCGAGGGACGTGGCGTCAAAAAGTCCACCGTGTGCGGATTCGCGTCGGTGGCGCCATTCAGGTGTGCCCCGCGGCGCGTCGTCTGAGCGTCGGTCCGACGGCTTTTCCCGCTCCCGGCGTTATGAGTGGGTATGAGCGATTCCGTAGAGCGCGTTGCGCTCGCCTGTCCGGCCTGTTCGCCCGAGGCGGAGACCGTCCACGAGGTGCTCTCTCCGGGCGGTCAGGCCACCGTCCGCTGTACCGAGTGTGACCACGTCCACAAGGAGGCGCTTCCCAGCGAGGAGACCGTCGAGCGAGACGTCGTCGTCTCCCAGTCCGGCGACTCTTTCACCGCACGGACCGACGTCGATCCCGAGGAATCCATCGCAGAGGGTGACGAGTTCGTCCTCGAGAGCGAGGAGGGTATCTTCACCGTTCGCGTCACCAGCGTCGAACTCGACGGCGACCGCCGTGTCGAGGAGGCGACTGCAGAGGATGCAGCCACGATCTGGACCCGCGCCGTGGGCAACGTCGCGGTCAAGGTCACGGTTCACCCCAGCGACGGCGGCCGCGAGAACACCTACAGCACGACGGTCCACGTCCCCGGCGATTACGAGTTCGTCGTCGGCGAGAGCGACTCCTTCGGCGAGGAGGCCTTCGGTATCGAGGGGATCGCAGTCCGCGACGACGCCTCGGGCTACGAGTTCGAGAAGCTCTCCTACGACGGGGACGACGCCGTCGCGAAGGACATC
Source organism: Salinarchaeum laminariae (assembly GCF_023204835.1). Taxonomy (GTDB): domain Archaea; phylum Halobacteriota; class Halobacteria; order Halobacteriales; family Salinarchaeaceae; genus Salinarchaeum; species Salinarchaeum laminariae. Next base: position 3,080,979 of record NZ_CP096270.1, on the reverse strand, counting down.
AAGCGAGTGTACGCACGCGACGAGACCTCCGACGCCTGGTCGGCCTGGTGAGCGTCGCCCTCGCTCCTCGCTGATTCGATCCACGCATGGGACTGTTCGACGGCGATTCGGCCGACGACTTCGCCACGCGGCGTGAGACGATGGTCGACCGGCTCCTCGAGCACGGCCGGATCACGGAACCGGCGGTCGCCGACGCCCTCCGTGCTGTCCCTCGCCACGAGTTCGTTCCCGCGAACCGACAGAGCGAGGCCTACGCCGACCGACCGCTCCCGATCGGCGATGGCCAGACCATCAGCGCGCCGCACATGGTCGGGATCATGGCCGAACTGCTCGACGTGGGTTCCGCGTCCGATGCTGCTGGGGATACTCGCGATACTGGCGATGGTGATGATGCTGCGGATGCCGGAGATTTTGGCGATGCACCCAACAGCGACACGGAGAGCGACGCAGGCCTCAGCGTCCTCGAAATCGGAACCGGCTGTGGCTATCACGCAGCGGTGACGGCCGAACTCCTCGGTGACGCGGGCACGCTATACAGCGTCGAGTACAGCGCCGACCTCGCCGAGCGTGCCCGATCGACCTTCGACCGACTGGGCTACGACGTTCGCATTCGAGTCGGCGACGGCGCCGAGGGGTGGTCAGAGCACGCGCCGTACGACGCGGCCTATCTCACGTGCGCTGCGGAGTTGCTTCCCGATCCAATCGCCGAGCAGACTGCCGTCGGCGGCCGCATCGTCGCTCCGATCGGGTCGTCCAGCCAGACGCTCTACCGCTACACGAAACGCGAGGACGGCACGCTCGACCACGAGAATCACGGCGGCGTTCGGTTCGTCCAGATGCGGTGAATCACCACCACTCAGATCGGCCCCGATCAGAGTCACGCCTCGACCAGAATCACCGGCGCGTCGAGTGCGGCCGCGGCGGCTGTAGCCGACGCGAACCACTCGCCAGCGACGACCACCGGCGCTGAAATCGGGGCAATCCGACAAACCGCCAGCGCTCCGATCGCGTCCGGACCGTCGACACTCGCGGGAGCGTTGGCGTCGCTGGCTCCATACCTGTCGCTGACCACGTCGCTGTCGTTGGCTCCATAGCCATCGCTGGCTCCGTCGACGGCACCCGATCCGCAGGCACCGAGCGCCGACAGCGCTCGTTCGAAGGACGACTGTAGTTCGCCCGCGAGCTCCCGTCGCGCGTCGCGTTCGAGATTCCGCTCGCGATCCTGGAGCCGGAGCCGCTCTTCGCGGCGGTCCCGTGCCTCTCTGGCGTCTGTTCGGGCGCGCTCCAACGACTGCTCGGCAGCCAGTCGCTCGGTGCGGCGTTCGGTGAGGTCAGCGACCGCCCGCTCGCGTGCATCGGCGAGTGCCGCGGGGTCCTCGCCCCGATCCTTCGCGGCCTCCAGCTCTCCGCGGAGCGTCGCGACCTGTTCCTCCAGACCAGCGGCGTCGTCCGTCTCGGCGACCTGCCGGCGCTTTGCTTCCAGAGAGACCGATGGCAGATCGAGCGCGGCGAGCTCCTCTCGAACGTCCGCGAGCGCCTCGTCGACCGAGGATTCGTGTCCCCGAACGCGTGCGACCTCGGCGAGTGCAGTCTGCAGGGGGTATGATCGATCCGGTTCGACGATGCCGACGTGATCGTGGATCTCTCCGGGTTCCGGGCAGCGGACCGTCAGAGGCGAGTCGTCTGAAGCGTCGGAATCGTCGTCGGAATTGCTGCGGATCGCCGCCGCGACGGCCGCTACCTCGTACTCGCTATCGCGGAGATCGAACGCTCGACCGCGCTCGCCGTCGACGATCGGCACGGTCAGTCTCGCCCGTCCTCGGTGAGGTCCCGTCCCCGGAGCGCGTCCGGCGACGGGTGGTCGGTCCCAGCAGCGAACTTCGCGTAGGGGGTGCTCGGATGCTCCCGGCTCTCGTAGGCCGCGGCCGCGCTTCGCACCTCCTCCCCGACGGTCTCGAACTCGTTGAAGGGGACAGTACGTTCGAGCTGTACGTCGGCGCCGTGTTTCTCTCGCAGGCGGAGCCCGAGAAACGCGCCCATCGCGGACTCCTCGAACATGGCCGCACGACCGAGTCGCCGGACGACGCTCTCCTCGTGTGCGTTACAGACGTTGCGGAGGGTCTGTCGGGCGGCTCGCGAGTACGTCACGACGAGCAGCACGCTGTGGCCGTCGAACTCCTCTGAGTAAAATTCACCGATTCCAGTTGCGCAGAGAAGACGAAGCAGCGGCGACGGAGCCGTCGTCGTCGAGCGTGAGCCGGCCGTCGACCAGCGACGCGACCTGTGCGACGAGCTGGTCGTCGTGCGCGCCGGGATCCATGTGGAAGTGGCCGATTGCGCCGTGGCGATGGAGTCGCCCGACGAACACGTGGAGGAACTCGAAGGCGGTGTCGAGGTCGACGTACTGCAACAGCGCGGTAACCGAGTCGAAACAGACCGCCGTGGAGCCGTCGGTGCCCGAGAGCAGCTCCGTCACGGCGATCCCGACGCCGGTGAGGTCCGTCGGCGAGTTCACCGTCTCGATGGCGTCGAAAGAGTCAGATGGCTGGTTGCGGACGTCGCCGATGATCACGCCACGGGCCTGGCCCGCAGGATCGGCGTGCTCGTAGACGTGTTCGAGCCTGTCGGAAGGGTCGCCCGACCAGCTGACGTAGAGGAGGTTCTCGGCATCGCTGTCCGCGATCAGCCCGGTACAGCCCGCCGTTCCCGCGTCGCCGAACCCGGGTGCGAGAACGAGCACCGAGGCTGGCTGATCGCCGTCTGGAAGCTCCGGAATGGACATCGAGATACATCGTGAGGCGGCGCGCCCGAGACTAAACGGTGTCGGCCAACCGAGTGTGCAACCTCGATCGCTTCGAACCGAGATTCGTGGCAACCGACGCAGCAGTAGTCAGTCGCCGTTCGCGACCCGCTCGACGTCGGCGTGGGCACAGTCGGCGTCGACGTGCTCGGCCGCTCGGTCCCGGGCGGTGCCGGGCGAGTCGGCGACGATCACGACTGCCCGGTCGTCCGGTGGATCGACGCGGTAGACGGCGGTGCGCTCGTCCTCGAAATCACTCGCGTAGGTGCGCAGGACGGCCTGGACCTGCTGTTCCATGCTGGCGAGATCGGTCTCGCCCTGCTCGAACTCGCTCAGGGCGTCCTCGACGTTGCGAAGGGTGGAGATTCGGTCCATTCAGGTCGTGCGGACGTGGTCGGTCTTCGGCTCGTACACTTCGCCCTTCTGTTTGAGCTTCTCGAGCTCGCGTTCGGCCTTCTCCGCGCCGATACCGATCTCGTCGGCGCGGTCGTAGACGGCGTCGACGGGGACGCCGCCCTCGTACTCCTCGGCGAGGTCGTCGATGAGCGCCTTGAGGTTCTTGATGCGATCGCGCTGGCTCTTCGAGGTGCCAGTCTCGATGACGTCCGCGTCGAACTGTCCGGTCTCGGGATCGACGCCGATGTCCTGCAGCGAGGAGCGGACGATCTCGATGACGCGCTCGGCGTCCTGCTGGGCGACCTCGTCGGCGAGGCGGACGCGGGCGCTGGCCTCGGCGAGCCGGACGAGCGCCTCCAGCTTTCGGGCGGTGACCGGCACGGGTGCGTCCTCGTCGGCGCCCTTCGATCGGAGGTCGACGTAGAACTGCTGGATCGTCTCCCGGGCCTCGTCGGTCATCCGCGGGTAGCAGTTCTGCTGGGCGTAGGCCACGTACTTCCGGAGCAGCTCGGGATCGATCGTCGGCTCGACGGTCTCCTGGGCGGACTCGACCTCTTCGAGCGTGACGTCCGGCGCGTTCATCTGCTCGCGCTGGGTGTTGAGCTGGCCGGCGTAGTTCGCTTCGAGAATGTGTTCGGCCAGCTCGCGGTCCTCGTCGGGGTCTGGCTGGTCGGTGACGGTGAAGATGATGTCGAACCGCGAGATCAGCGCGGGTTCGAGGTCGATCTGTTCGCCCATCGGCTCGTACTGGTCGAAGCGGCCGTACTTGGGGTTGGCAGCACCGAGCAGCGAACACCGACTCTTGAGCGTGGCGTTGATCCCGGCCTTCGAGATCGAGATAGACTGCTGTTCGAGTGCCTCGTGCATCGCGGAGCGGTCGTCGGCGGCCATCTTGTCCAGCTCGTCGACCGCGGCGACGCCCTGGTCCGCGAGGACGAGCGCGCCCGCTTCCAGGGTCCACTGCTGGCCGTCGCCGAAGTCGTCGCGGACGGCGGCGGCCGTGAGCCCTGCCGAGGAAGAGCCCTTCCCCGATGTGTACACCGATCTCGGGGCGATGTTCCGGACGTACTGGAGGAGCTGTGACTTCCCTGTCCCGGGGTCACCGATCAGGAGAATGTGGAGGTCGCCCCGGATCCGGCTCTCGTCTGGGAGATGTTTGGTGACGCCGGAGAACAATTGCAACGTCATCGCGAGCTTCTCCTCGTCGTAGCCGTGGATCGTCGGCGCGATCGCGCCGATCATCTGCTCGTAGACGTCCTCGCGCTGGGAGAGTTCGAGGATCTGCGCGCGGTCTTCCTCCGTGATGTCCATGTCCTCGAACTGCTCTTCCTCGACCTCGACGGAGACGCCCTCCATGTAGACGTCGAAGATCGCGGACTCGTTCTCGCCGTCTTGGTCGAGCCGCAGGATCCCCGTCACGACGACGTGGTCGCCCGGCGTCACGTCGCCGGTGACGTCGTCCTCGATGTTGACGTCGATCGCCTGGGGCGTCTCGCCGCCGCGCAGTCCCTCGGGCGATTCCTGGACCCGAATGCGCTGGGCGTCGACGAACTCAGACTGGTCCTCGTTGAGTCGGAACGGGCCCTGTCGCTCACACGATCGGCACTGGTGGGGCTCCTGGAACTGACCGCCTTCCTGTGGAACCCGCGTCAGCGTCTCACAGCGGACGCAGCGAAACGCCGCCTCGGTACATTTCGGGCGAACGTCGGTCGCCTTGCGGACGATTCCTCGCACCCCGACCATGGTGTTGACGTCGCTCGCACGGATCTCGCGGATGTCCGTCGAGGACGGGAGTCCGCGCAGACGGACGTGGGCCTGCCCGAGCGTGACGTCCACCGGGAGGTCGTAGAGACGAAGCGCCTCTTCCGCGGAGCGCTGGAGCTGTTCGGGCTGTTCGAGATACTGCTCGGCGAGCTCCCGATCGAATCGGTAGAGGTCGTCGTAATCGACGACGAGAGACTTCTGCTCGCTGGGGTAGCCCTCGGCGAGTTCCCCGATCTCGCTCCGGTAGTACTCCCGGAAGAACTGCTCGAAGGTGTCGACGTACTCCTGTTGGTCCACCCCGGTTGCCATCGACACGTAGTCAGTCGTCCTGGTGTAAAAAGGGTCGCCTACGCCCGTCGGGACGGTAGGCGGTACGTAGATCCTACCAAAGGGATCCCGTCGTGTACGCAGCTGTAGCGAATGAGTCGTCCGAACTCCACGTCGACCGGGTCGGAATCGGGCGGTTCGTCGCCGACTGACACAGGGGCGACGAACCGCCAGCGCTCCGAGACCGTGGTACGCAGCTCGTCGTCCGATCCGACGATTCGGTGGTACGAACCGGGCGACGTCGAGCAGTTCCTCACGCTCTACGAGACAGTCTGGGGGACGCAGAAAGGACCGGCATGGTTCGACTGGCGGTTTCTCGAGAATCCTGCGGCCAGCGGCGTCGAGATGGTTCTCGCCGAGACCGACGGTCAGCTGGTGGGCGCCGAGCCCGTCATGCCCTACCGGCTGCGCGCCGGTGACCGCACCGTCGCGGCTCGACAGCCCGTGGACTGGATCGTCCATCCGGAGTACCGCCGGATGGGGATCTTCAGCTCGATGACAGAGCAGCTCGTCGCGGGGCTCAGCGAGGACGCTTCGCTGTTGTTCAACTTCCCGAACGAGGCGCTGCGTCCGGGTATCGAACGGTATGGCTGGCGAATGATCGACACTGTTGGCGCACGCTATCGCGTTCAGGATCCACGGGCGGCGCTCGAAATGGGGCCGTCGTCAACATCTGTCGCCGTGTCAAAGCGGGCCGCTCGCCTCGGGTCGCCGCTCGTCAGGCGCGGGCTGGGGCTGCTCGATCGTGTCGGCTCGCCGAGTGACGCAGTCACCGTCGAGCGCGCCCGCGGGGTTCCCGCCGGGACGGTCAGCTCGCTGTACGCCGAGAACGTCCCCGAGCAGATGCACGTCCCGCGTAACCGGGCCTTCCTCGAGTGGCGCTTCGCGAATACCCGGTGGGACGTCGAAACGTACGTGGCCAATCGCGATAGCGACGTGGTGGCGACCGGCATCGTCGCCACCGAGTCCATCGACGGCCACGATCTCGTTCGGTTGCTCGACGTCCAGCCGATGACGACCGTCGCCGGCGACGCCGACGCGTTCGAGTCGATGCTCGCGGCCCTCGTCGAAGCGCACGCCGACGCCGCCGTCCTCAAACTCCCGACTGGCCTCTATCCCGGCGTCTGCAGGCGGCATGGCTTCGTTTGCGACGACGGCTTCCTCTTCTCACGACTCTCCGCGACGACCTATCATGCGGTCAGACCGCTGGGTGGAGAATCTGTCACCATCGCCGGTGATGCGGCGGACGGTTCTATCGCTGCCGGGTCGGAAGATGGGCCTCCGTGGACTGCCCAGATCGAGTCGGCCGACGGATCGTTCGACCTCGCGGATTCCGCGGACTGGCTCCTCGCGCCAGGTGATATGGACGTTGCCTGATCACATTCGTGCAGCAGACTGTCTCGAGAACGGGATCTCGACGAGAGCGGTCGGTAGGCGCGAGATCACAGCTACGACTGACACGAGTCGGGTGCGAGCGGCTCCGATCCCAGCCGTGCGAGCTGGTGACAGGACTGCCGCAACACCAATACGCTTGCTGCCCCTTACTCGAAGCGGTACGGCCGATTACTTCGATCCGAAGGCGATCAATGGGTTAAGGTGGGACGATCACTCACCTCCGACGAACCGATCGGCCTCCGCTTTCCGGTGTCCCTCCATCGCACGCGGGCACACGACACAATGAGCAACACACCATCCGACTCGGACAGCGACACACCATCCGCCTCGAACGTGCTGTTGGTCACGGTCGACTCGCTTCGAGCCGACGCCGTCGGCGCCTACGACGAAGACCGATCGACGCCGGTGATGGACGGCCTGGCGGCGAATGGCACTGTGTTCGAGCGCGCCTACGCGAACGGCAACTGGACGCCCTTCTCCTTCCCCTCGATGTTGGCCTCGCGACACGTGTTTAGCGAGGACGGCTCGATCGGGGTCCACTCGGGGACGACGCTCGCGGAGGTCCTCTCCGACGCCGGCTTCTCGACGGCCGGATTCAACGCCGCCAACGGATTTCTGAGCTCGCACTGGGACTACGACGCCGGCTTCGACGAGTACGACTCCTTCGTCGCCAACGTCGGCTCCGATCTTTACGGAAAGTACCTCTCCACGCATCCGACGGTCGAGGCGTGGCTCCAGGTCGCGACGGCACCGGCCCGCCGCATCGGCCAACTGCTTCGCCGCCAGACCGACGACCGGCCGTTCCTCGACACCGCCAGAATGTTCGACGTCGAGCACGCTGCGACGGACTTTCTGTCCGAGACGGCCTCCCAGGACGAGCCGTTCTTCCTCTGGGTGCACTACATGGACGTCCACACGCCGTACGTCCCGGCCAAACGCTACGTGCAGGAGGTCACGGACGACCGGCTCGGCATCCACCGCAAGCTGCTCGCGCACACGTACACAGGCCTCGGCTGGGAGGTCGGCGATCGGACGCTCTCGGACCTTCGGACGCTCTACCAGGCGACGGTTCGCCAGGTCGACGCGAGCATTGGTCGCCTCCTCGAATCGCTCGAGACTGCTGGGGTCCGCGACGACACCGCCATCGTACTGGCCGGCGATCACGGCGAGGAGTTCCAGGAGCACGGCCACCTCTCCCACTACCCCAAACTCTACGACGAGCTGATTCACGTTCCGTACATCGTGGACGTGCCTGGGGCGGAGTCCCAGCGAATCGAGGAGCACGTCGGACTCGACTCCATCCCACCGACGGCAGCGGAGCTGGTCGGCGTCGACGGCCACCCTGGCTGGCAGGGGACATCCCTCGCCCGCACGATTACCGAGGGCGAGCGCCCCTCGCCCGAGCCGGTCGTGTCGGTTACCGTCCAGGCCGATTCGGTCACCAAACAACCGATCCCACGGACGCTCGACGACGGTGATCTTCTCGTCAGCGTTCGAGAGGGCCCCTGGACGTACATCGAGAACGTCGATACGGGCGACGCGGAGCTGTACGACCGCACCGGCGACCCGGCCCAGCAGACGAACCTCTCGGACGATCCCACGCCGGACCAGCGCGACGTGATCGAGTCGCTCCACTCGGTCGTCGAGACCCACGTCGCGACTCTCGGCGACGGTGATTCGTCAGATACTCCCGGGGAGGAGGACGTCGACGAAGACGTTGAAGCACGTCTCACGGCCCTCGGCTACCAGTAGCTCTGCGTCGGTGGTTGACTCTCTAATTTAGTAGATGATACGGTCATTCCTGCGGGAGCTGGTGAGCGGTCCGATCGCGCCACAGCTCCGCAAGTTCGTCGTCGTCGGCACGATCGCGGCCGGGCTCCAGCTACTACTCCTCTGGCTGCTCGTCGACAGTGCCGGTCTCCACTATCTCGTCGGCGCAGTGGTCGCCATCGAGTGCACGATCGTCTTTCAGTACGTGCTCAACAACCGCTGGACGTTCCGTGCCGATCGCAACGAGGGAACGCGGGCGTTTTTCGTCGGGCTCGGCCGGACCAACGTCGTCCGCGCCACTGCCATTCCGATCCAGATTGGGGTGCTTTACGCGCTCGTGGCGTTCCAGGGTGTGCCGTATCTCCTGGCGAACGCAGCGGGGATCGCAGTGAGCGGCGTCTATCGGTACGTCTTCGACGCGCGCTGGACGTGGGGATGACCCACCTGCGGACGGATACGATGCGGAACGATGCGCCTTACGCCGACGGCTCGGACACCTGCACGACCTGCTTGCCGATGTTGTCGCCGGAGAAGAGACCGAGGAAGGCCTCCGGTGCGCGGTCGAGCCCTTCCACGATGGTCTCGCGGTGTTCGAGTTCGCCCGCTCCAACCCACTGAGCGAGCTGTTTGCTGGCCTCGCCGAAGCGCGTGGCGTAGTCGCCGACGAGTAGCCCCTGCACCGTCGCGCGCGGTGCGATGAGCATGGGGAGCTTGCGCGGCCCCATCGGCACCGACTCAGCGTTGTAGTGGGCGATCTGCCCGCAGACCGCGACGCGGGCGTCGAGGTTGAGCTTCGTGAACACGGCGTCCGTAATCGGGCCGCCGACGTTGTCGAAGTAGACGTCGACGCCACCGGGTGCTGCGTCGTCGAGCGCCGCGCGGTAGTCCTCGGTCGTCTTGTAGTTGATCGCGGCGTCGAATCCGAGGTCGTCGGTGAGCCAGTCGGTCTTCTCCTCGGAGCCGGCGAAGCCGACGACGTGACAGCCGTTCATGCTGGCGATCTGGCCGACGACGGAGCCGACGGCGCCCGCAGCGCCAGACACGACGACGGTGTCGCCGGGCTTTGGTTCGCCTTCCTCCAGCAGCCCGAAGTAGGCGGTGCGGCCGGGCATTCCCAGCACGCCGAGATACGCCTCCGGATCCGCGATCGAGGGATCGACTGGCCCCACGTCGTCGCCGTCGAGCACGCTGTACTCGGCCCAGGCGCCCTCGCCAGTGACGAAATCGCCTTCCTCGTAGGAATGGTGGTGACTTTCGACGACTTCGCCGACGACCGCTCCCTTGAGAACGTCGCCGACGTCCCACGGCTCGGCGTAGGACTCCCGATCGTCCATCCGGCCCCGCATGTATGGGTCGACGGACAGGTACTGAACTTCGACGAGAAGCTCCCCCGGATTCGGGGACGGTCGCTCTTCTTCCCGTAGATCGAAACAATCGAGATCCGGTTCGCCCTGCGGTCGCTCCGCGAAGTACCACGCGCTGTGAGTCTCCGGCATACTACTACCTGCGAGCGTCCGATGCAAGGTTCTTGGGCCTGCGGCACGGCTCGCTGTGTCCCCGCGGTGCAGAAATGCTGTCGTTCGACCGGCGATGCTGGCACGTCGGTTACCGTTTGAAGGCGGCGAGCCCAATGCCCACGAGGACGCCGACGAGTCCGATCGCCTCGAGCGGCAAGTGGACGACGTTACCTGGGACAGGGGGTTCCTCGTTCGCGTAGAGCCTACGGGCCGGAGGCCCTCCCCGGACACGAGTAACGGTGACACCGCTCACTATCGTTCGCGGGTCGCGTCAGAAATGCCGGGGAGGGCTGTCGAACCACGGAAAAACATCGTTCGATCGCGGCGCTACCGCTCGCTCTACTCGACTTCCTGGCCCTGCACTCAGTCGCTCCCGTCGGTCGCTCCATCGCGCAGGACCAACGGGTTCTCGCGGACCCGGGCACTGCTTCCGGCGTCGTCACTCACGAACGTTCGTTCCTCGCGGAAAGACAGTGCCCGGGGAGGGCTTCGAACCCTCGATCTCCGCATGTCCCAGGTTCGAGGCTCGGCAGTCCCCGTATCGGACATGCGAACTCCGCACCGAAGCTCGGAACCCTATGAGTGCGGCGCTATGTCCAGCTAAGCCACCCGGGCTCGGTCGAGATTTCATCGCTGGTGCTCTTAAGCCCTCTCATCTTCGGGCACCCGTACGTGCCACCCGCGACGCCCTCGGCGCTTCCCGCCGCGCTGTCGCCTCGGGGTTTTAAGCCACCGGGCTGTGAGACCCTCGTATGGACGTTCCTGGCATCGTCGAGGAGGCGCTCGACGGCGAGGAAGTCGCCGCCAGCGTCGATCTCGGCGGGGACGACGCGCTGTTCGTCACGCCGACGCGAACGCTAATCTACCGTAGCGAGGGACTGCTCAGCGACGAATCCGTCGAGTCCTACAGCCACGAGGCGGAGTCGCTCTCACTCTCGCATGGTCGACGCAAAACGCGCATCACGCTCGACCACCCCATCGACGGCGTCGAGGAGTTCACGCTACCCTCCGGTGCCGCCGACGAGGCGATTCCCTCGATTCTCGCGGGAATCCTCGGGATGAACGACGTGCTCGAGGACGGCGAGTCCGTCGTCGACTCGTACCTCTTCTCGGAGCTGACGCTCGTGATTGCGGACAACCGTCTCGTCAAACACGTCGGCGAGACGGTCTGGGACCTCGACTTCGAGGAGTACCCCTTCGCCGACGTCACGGGAGTCTACGCCGAGAAGGGGAGCGTCGCGACCCAGCTCGTCATCGAGATCGACGGCCGCGCCGAGCGGATCAAGACGCCCAGCGACCGCTCCCGCGAGGTCAGGGAAGAACTCGAAGGGGCGATTCGCCGGTACCACGGTCTGGCCGCCGACGCGGACCTGAACGACGCGCTCGCACCAGCCGAGCCCGGGGATACCGCCTCCGACGACGTTTCCGAGGAGTCCGACGATGGGTCGGGCGGCGGGATGGACTTCGGTGAAGGCGTCGACCCCCTCAGCGCCGGCGACACGACGCAGGACGGCAGAAATCCAGATCCGGCGGACCTCGATGGGCCTGGGACGAATACGAACGATACGACCGATCGAACCGGTACGGACGCCGTGCCCACCGAGGACTCGGTCGGTGCTGCCGATGCGGGTGCGAGCAGCCAGCAGTCCAGCGCTGGCGGCGCCGCTCCGCAGAGCCGATCGTCGAACGACGCAGCGGCAGCCTCGGACGAGGTCACGCAGGAGTCCGGTGCGACAGACCAGGCACAGCCCAGCGCGACGAACGAGTCCAACGACGGGCGGGCGAACCGAACTGCGAGCGGGTCGGACCCATCAACGCAGCAGCGATCCGACGACCCCGACCCGACCTCGCCCGCTGCGGACCCGCCGGACGGGCCGGCTGCCGGGGATGCGAAGGCAGTAGACACCGAGGCGGCTTCGGACCGAACCGACGAACTCGCCGAGGAGGTCGAGGAGCTTCGCGTCGCGGTCCAGAAGCAGAACAAACTCCTGACGCGCCAGCACAAGACCATCCAGAAGCTCGTCGAGGAGCTTCGGCGCGGTCGATAGCTGACACGATCCGCCGCTGCGTTCTCACCAACTCATTCACTCGCGTCCAGTGATTCACTTGCGTCCAGCGGCTCACTCGCGCCCAGTGACTTTCCTGATGCACGAGGAGCCGAAGGCGCCGATCTCCCCACCGTCGACCTGGATGAAGTGGCCTTCCGAGATCGTCGTGCCACAGCGCCGGCAGTCGAACTCTCCCTCTCGGACGACCACCTGGGAATCGAAGCGGACGAACGCGTCACCGGCGGGGCGGACAACTGCTTCGTCTCGTTCGATCGCGCCACGGGCCTCGGCCTCCCGAAGGATCTGGCGCTGCATCGCGGGATCGACCGTGATCATCTCGATTCGATCCATGGCGTCGGCGACGCTGAGCTCCTCGTGTTCGAGGTGCTCCAGCAGGGCGACGCCGAGCTCGACCGGATCTCCGTCCACGGTCTGGCTCTCGACGCCCACCTGCTAATTCCTTGCGTCGACCTGCGGGCTGATCCGTCATTAAGCGATCCGATCCCTGGCTGCTCCCTCGCACCGATGGGAAACGTTCACTTCGATGGCCCTCCGCCTCGGGGACGTGCACCGCGGCCTGCGGACGGTAACGCTCGCGCTTGTGGTGGCCGGCGTCTCGCTGGCAGCCCTGCTTCACTCCCCGGAGCCCTTGCTCGACGCCGCGGAGCGGGCAGCTTCGGATCCGTTGCTTTTCGCTGGCGTGATCGCCGTCCTGTACGCCGTTCGCCCGGCCCTGCTCTGGCCACCGACGCTCGTCGCCGTCGTCGTGGGCTATGGCTACGGCGTCGTTCTCGGATTCCCGATCGCACTCGCGGGCGCCGTCGCGACCTCGATTCTCCCCTTCTACGTCACGCGATGGCTGGGGACCGACGCTCCCGGCGCCGATCGCGTGAGCGCCATCGGCGAGCAGTATCTCGCCACCGCTGGTCCAGTTCGGGGCGTGACGGCCGCTCGACTGGCACCGATCCCAGCCGACGCCGTGACCGTCGGCGCCGCACTCGCGGACGTCCGCTTCCGATCGTTCGCGCTGGGTGTGATCCTCGGCGAGATTCCGTGGACGATCGCAGCGGTCGCCGTTGGAGCGTCGCTCGCGACGCTCTCTACGGAAGGTGCGACTGCTGGCGGTTTCAGGCTGATCGCGCTCACGACGATCGCCGCCATCGCGGTGCTCGTCGGTCCGGCCTACCGCCGGTACGGCGAGCGGATTGGCCTGCCCGTCGGTGCGGGAAGCGGTGGCGGTGAGAGCAGATAACCTGCGGACGGACGATGTTGGCGTTGGCGAAGTGTCTTAACCGCAGATAGTGAGCGACCTGAGCAGTCAGCGACGCTGCTCAGTAGAACGTATCCGCGCAGTCGTAGACCACGCCGTGCTTCGGGCAGACGTACTTGCAGTGACGCCGGTACATCGACTCGCCACAGGCTGGGCAGGGCCGGCCCGCTGACTCCTCCCCGTCTCTATCAGTCCTTGGGTCTGTACGTGCGGCCATATATCACGTTTCGTCGTCTTCAGGCAAGAGTGCTCGGCAACCGGAGTGAAAGTGATCGCGAGGGAGAGCGTCGCGATCGCTGTGTGACAGCGTGGCCCACTGAGTACCGCCTCCAAAGCCCCGAGCAGGCCACGACGCCGTTCCGACGTACTTTTGGGGCGTCCCCGATTTTTCACTGCCATGGCACCATTTCAGGTCGTCGTTGCCGATCCGGACTCGGGTCGGACCTTCCAGCGGGAAGTCGACGGACAGGACGCGAACCGATTCGCCTCGCGATCCCTCGGCGACGAGGTCGACGGAGACGCAGTCGGCCTCGACGGCGCTACGATCGAACTGACCGGCGGCTCCGACGACGCGGGTCGGCCGCTCCGCGCGGACGTCGACGGCCCGGATCTCAAGGAGGTCCTTCTCACCGGTGGCGTCGGCTTCGAGCCCGACCACGATGGCGAGCGCAAACGCGTCACCGTTCGCGGCCGCGAGATCAGCGACGCCGTCGCCCAGATCAACGCGAAGGTCGTCGACGCAGGCGGCGTGGACGTGGCTGCGGCATTCGGCGACGAAGACGCCGACGGCGACGACGAGGAGTAACGCCGTTCCGACCCCACTCGCGCGGTGCCGAGTGGTCCCCTCACCGCACGTTCTTTCACCGATCTCATTTTCCAGATGTTTCTCTCGACGCCCCGTGGACCGACCGTCGTCGCGGGGCTCCACGCGGGCCTCCTCTTCGGCGTCGTCGGCATCCTCGCCGTCGCTACGGGACAACCGGCGATCTTCCCGAGTCTCGGGCCGACCGCCTACGTGCTTGCCATCGAGCACCGCGGCCCCCGCGTCGAGCGTCGGCGCGTGATCGGCGGCCACGCCATCGGCGTCCTTGCCGGGCTGGCCGCGTACTATGCTATTGCCCAGGGGATCGCCGTGACCGGTGGTCTTTCGCCCGGTTCGATGGACGCGATCCGGCTCGCCGTCGCTGGCGTCGTCTCGGTGACGCTCACGACGTGGGGGATGCTGGCGACCGACGCGACCCACCCGCCCGCCTGCGCGACGACGCTCATCGTCTCGCTCGGTCTCCTCTCTGGCGTCGTCGAGGGCGCGATCATCCTCGCGAGCGTCGTGGTTCTTTCAGAGAGTCACCGGCTGCTAGAGGGCGTTGCCGCGGGCACGCTCGATCGCGTGACTGGCTGAGTATCGACTGCTGTTCGGTGCTCCTGCCAGCAAGAACTGTCTGATCGGTTCACGGAACTGCGTTGCCGCCGTGCTCGGTCTAGCTCCCTCGATAGCGGCCGGGGAGATACGTCGCGAGTACGCTCGGAACGAGTTCGACGACTTTCTCGACGACGTCCGCGAGCCACTTTCGCAACGCTGCGTAGGTGATCCCGACGACGAGGGCGGCGATCACCAGCCAGCGAACTGGGGTCTCGGTCAGCACGAGCAGGGGAATCGCGAGCACTCCTGTCGCGGCGAGGTCGCCCGGTGAGCCGTCGTAGCAAATCAGCCGCCGCGGCGTCCGCCACTCCCCGTTGTGGTGGTCGTAGACGCCGCGATCGGACGTTTCGGCCCAGGGACGGAGTTCGAGACTGCCACCCAGCTCGTCCATCCGGCAGTGCAGGGCGGCCGCAGCGAGGAGGAACGTAATCCCGACCGTGACGGGCGTCGGGACTGCGAGTGTCACCGCCGCTGCGATCGTGGCTGCGAGCGGATAGTAGACTGGGTAGTGTAGCGTCCGCCGGTGGCCGGCGTAGATGTCGAGGTCGGGAACGACGCTACCTGCGGCGGCGCCAGCGAACGCTGCCGGTGCCAGATCTGGCGCGATCGCCGCCACTGGCAGTGCGATCGCGAGCCCGGCCAGAACGTGCGTCGGCAGCATCATTTGTACCGGAGGAAGGGCCGCGAGGCTCCTAATGGTTCCGCAGGATCGTGCGACGTGGACCCATCCGGGATGGATCGGGCGCGTCGCCGGGAACTCCGGAGCGTCGATCGGCCCTCAGAGCGTCGCCTCGTACGCCGCCAGCGTCTCCTCGACGTCTTCCTCCGTGTGCGCGTACGTGACGAACTGGGATTCGAACTGGTTCTGGCTCAACAGGATACCCTCCTCGGCCATCGCCGGGCGGAAGATACTCCGCCACCGGTCGGTCTCGCCGTCTTTCACGTCTGCTGCGTTCTTGACCTCGCCAGCGCCCTCGCGCGTGAAGTGGACCTTGAAGATGCCGTCGACGCCGGCGACCTGGTAGCTCGGCGCCCGCTCGGCGACGATCTCTCGGAGTCCCTCCCGGAGCTGCTCGCCGAGCCCGCTGACGTGTTCGTGGACGTCGTTCTCGGCGGCGTATTTCAGCGACTCGAGCCCTGCAGCCATCGTCACGGGGTGGCCCGAGAAGGTGCCGGCCTGGAAGACGTCGCCGCTGGGCGTGAACCCCTCGACGATGCCCGCGGGGCCGCCAATTGCGCCGACGGGGAAGCCGCCGCCGATGAGCTTTCCGAATGTGGTGAGATCCGGTTCGATGTCGTACTTGCCCTGCGCGCACTGGAGCCCGCCGACGCGGAAGCCGGTGATGACCTCGTCCCAGATCAGCAGGGCGCCGTGATCCTCCGTGAGGTCCCGAACGGTCTCGTGGTAGTCCTCGACCGGCGTGACGATGCCCTGGTTGGCGAGGATCGGCTCGATCAGGACCGCAGCGATCTCGTCGCCGCGCGCTTCGAACACGTCAGTAATCGCGTCGTGGTCGTTGAACGGCACCGGGATCGTGTGCTGGGCGAAGCTCGCGGGGATTCCCGGGCTGGAGGGACGAACGTGGTCGCCCTCGCCTTCGACCAGCGTGGACTCCTGTGCACCGTGGTAGCCGCCCTGCATGACGACGACCTTGTCCCGGCCGGTGTGGCCGCGGGCGAGCCGCAGCGCGGAGACGGTCGCCTCAGTCCCGGAGTTTACGAACCGGAGCATCTCCACGCTCGGGACGTGCCGCGCGACGAACTCCGCGTGCTCGACCTCGATCTCTGTGGGCATGCCGAACAGCGGCCCCTGGCTCGCGTGGGACTGGATCGCGGCGCTGACCGGCTCCGGCGTATCGTGGCCGTAGAGCAGCGGACCGAGCCCCATCAGCCAGTCGACGTATCGGT
This sequence comes from Salinarchaeum laminariae, assembly GCF_023204835.1. GTDB lineage: Archaea > Halobacteriota > Halobacteria > Halobacteriales > Salinarchaeaceae > Salinarchaeum > Salinarchaeum laminariae. The sequence goes on along the minus strand of NZ_CP096270.1, from coordinate 3,064,364 downwards.
TGCCGTCTGCGTCGACGACGTGACCGCCGTCTCCCGACTCCGCGAAGAAGGGGTACGGTTCGGTGGCGCCGCGGACGGCGGAGTTGACGCCCCCCGGGAGGACCGACAGTGCCCGATCGTAGAGCTCGCGGGACCGCTCGTGATTCATGGCTGCCCGTTGGTAGCCGTCCCTAAAGTCGTCTCGGGAACGAACCGACGGTCGGCTCGCCGAGCCGTACTGTTGGGGGCGACCGCTGGTTTCGGACTGGACGCGAGATTTATCACACCGGAAACCGCTCCTCCAACTGTGTCGCGAACGACGATTCGGGATCTGCAGGACCGCTACGAGTCCGGGGAGCCCATCACAATGTTGACGGCCTACGACGCGCCGATCGCACGGCAGGTCGACGCCGGTGGCGTCGACGTGATCCTCGTCGGTGACAGCGCCGGCGACAACCACATGGGGTACGACGACACCCTTCCCGTCACGCTCGAAGAAGCGCTCTCGAACACCGCCGCAGTGAGCCGAACGGTCGAGGACGCGATGGTGATCGGCGACCTCCCGTTCCTCTCCTATGGCACCTCGATCGCCGAGTCCGTGGAGAACGCCGGCCGGTTCATGAAGGAGGCCGGCGCCGACGCGGTGAAACTCGAGACCGCACCGTACGGCGAGACGACGATCGAAATCGTCGATCGCTGCACCGAACTCGGCATCCCCGTCCAGGGTCACATCGGCTACACGCCTCAGCGGACGAACGCAATCGGCGGCGCGTTCGTTCAGGGGAAGGACCGCGACGTCTCCGCCGGGACGGAGGCACTCGTCGACACGGCAGAGGAACTCGAAGCTGCTGGCGCCTTTTCGATCGTCCTCGAAACCGTCAGCGAGGCCGCCGCGAAGGCCGTCACCGAGGCTGTCGACGTCCCGACGATCGGCATCGGCGCCGGCCGCTACGTCGACGGACAGGTGCTCGTGATCAACGACGTGCTCGGCCTCGGTGGCGAGTCCTACAAGCTGTCGCGGCAGTACGCCGACCTCGATTCGGAGGTTCGCGGTGCGGTCGAGCAGTACGTCGCCGACGTCGAATCTGGCGACTTCCCAGCCGCGGAGAACGCGTTCGATCCGATAGAGGAGTGAACGGTACCGAACGTACGGGCGTCGGACTGTGGCGCGTCGTACTGAGAAGCCCGGGCTGATGATCGCTACATGACGAGTACAGTACTCGGGAGGGCGTACGGCTGCGTGAGGTCTGGTTCGATCCGAACGTTTTAGGACGAAAGATTCCGTAGTACGGGCCAATGGTCGAAGCCTTCGCCGTCGCGAGCGGGAAAGGGGGCACCGGAAAGACGACCTCCGCACTGGCCCTCGGGATGGCGCTGGCAGAAGAGCACGACGTCACCGTCGTCGACGCCGACACCGGAATGGCGAATCTCCTCTTTCACGCCGGGCTCGCGGACGTCGACACGACGCTCCACGATCTCTTGGTCGAGGATCCGGCGCTCCCCGTCGGGGACGCAGTCTACGAGCGCCACGGAATGTCCGTGGTGCCCTGTGGGACCAGCCTCGCTGGCTTTCGCGACGCCCATCCCGAACGGCTCCGACACGTCGTCGCGGAGCTTGCAGCCACCACCGACGTCCTGTTGCTCGATTCGCCCGCAGCACTCGGATCCAAGAGCGCAGTCCTTCCGATCGTGCTCGCGGATCGGACGATCACGGTGCTCCAGCCGACCGTGCCAGCCCTCAGTGACGGGCTCAAGGTCAGGGAGTACGCCCGTTCCTACGGCACCGAGGGTGCTGGCGTCCTGTTCAACCGCGTCACCGACGAGAGTGCGGTCGAGCGCGTCGCGGAGTCGAGCGACCGCTACTTCGACGGCCCGGTCCTTGGGGTCGTCCCGGAGTCTGGGGCCGTTCGAGCAGCACGGGAAGCAGGTAAACCACTCCTCGCGCACGCGCCCGACTCCCCCGCGGCCGCTGCCTATCGCGACGCGGCTCGAACGCTCGACGTCGACGCAGGGGACGCGGACGTGGTCGCGGATCGGTTCGCCAGCGCGGTAGTCCCCGATCCACCATGACGGTACACGGCGGCCGGCTGGTGCACTCCCGGGTCGTCGCCGATCTCGGCGACGTACTCGATCTCGCACTCGAAGAGGCGATCACCGGCTATGCGACCGTTGAACCACAGGACGCCCTGTTGCTAGACGCAGAGGGCGTCGGCGTACTGGCGCTGGAGGCCGGCGTTCCAGTGGCTGCTCGCCACACCGGCACGGGGCGCGTGGGCCGCGAGACGCTCGCAGAGCTGTCGGTTCCCGGTCCGTGCCGGGTCGAGCTGTATGAACGCGACCGCCCCGTTCAGTTTGCGGATGACCCTTCGAACCGGATACCTCCCGGGCTGCCTGCTGACAGACTGGTCCGCGACGCCGACCTCGCGAACCGGACTCGCTCCGCCGCTGCTGAGCGGGGCACTGGCGAGCGGACAGACGCCGACGCCCTGGAGGCGTTCCTCACGGACGACGATCGCGTCGACGCGATCCGGCGGGAGGCCAGAACTGAAGCACGACAGCGAGCGGCCGAGTGGGGACTGACTGACGCACTTGCAGAACCTGTGGACAGCGATGTGGCTGTCGACGAGTGAGGCCCGAACCGTCGCTCTCACGGCGAAACCCGGGCGACTGAGGGGCTCGCTATGTGGTTCGCGCAGGTGAGAATTCTGTTATTTTCAGTGAAAACGCCGGACAAAGCGCCTGGAAACCGGCAATAACTTATTTGAGGCGTTTCCGGCTACTACACGGACATGGATCCGGTGGCACTGTTGAGCACGCTCGGGAACAAGTACAATCCCGAGATCCTCCAGACGACATACGAGCCGAAGTCGGCGCAGGAGCTCAGCGAGGAACTCGACATCCCGATCGCGACGAGCTATCGCCGGGTCGAGCAGCTCCAGGAGCTGGGGCTGCTAGAGCAAGAGGGCAAGGAGTTCTCCGACGAAGGGCGCCAGCGGAAGGTCTACCGACGGAGCGTGGACGAGATCGTAGTCGAGCTGGGGACCGACGATCTCGACGTCGACACCACCGAGCGTACAGAGGCGAAAAACGCGCTCAACGACGTCTGGAGTGATCTCCGCGGCTGACGCGGTCTCGGTTCTCGGCAGCTATCACAGCAGAGAATTCCCGGCGTGGATTTATGAGTCTGTTCGGATCATCGGGAGATAGTCCGCAGACGCGGGTGTCACAAATGAAGCTCATCGAACTCCTCTATCTGGCGTTCAGCGGAACCCTGGCAGCCGCGGGCCTCACCATGGTCGGCATGGCGGTCCGCGCGTACGCCCAGACCCAGCACCGTCACATGGTCCACCTGTCGGTCGGCTTCACCCTCATCGTCGGTGCGGCCGTGGCGACCACGATTAGCGCGTTCATGAACGACTTCCAGAATCCGCAGTCGCTGTTGACTGTCAACTACTTCGTGACCACGCTTGGGTTCGTGTTCATCGTTTTCAGTCTGGTTGCGGAGTAGCTCAAACAGGTGTTTTCACAGATTGATAACGCCGCTTGGCTCGTTTTCCGGCATGATATTCCGATCCACTCAGTTCCCGTAGGGGTCTACTTCTGTCTGATTCTCTCCTCTCTGGGTTCCAGCTAACCGAATATCCGACACCAGTTGACGTATATTGGTCGAATGGCCAACAGGCTTAACATACTAATCACGGCTGGCTGCTGCAGAGTTATCACGAGAAAAAATACTGCCACTGCATTTATCACCCACTCTCTACCCAGTTGGTAGTACGCCCTCGCAGCAGGGCTGCTCAACCAATGAATCTGATTCCAGACGAAGACGACCGCGGTCAGGTGGGGATCGGTACCCTCATCGTGTTCATTGCGATGGTACTGGTCGCCGCGATTGCCGCGGGCGTCCTGATCAACACTGCAGGCTTCCTGCAAGACCAAGCACAGAACACCGGCGAAGAGTCGACTGCACAGGTCGCCAACAACATCCAGGTCCAGACACAGAACGGCATCGTAAACAGCGTTCCTACTGGAGATAACATCACCCACATCGAAGTTGGGGTGCAGCCGGCAGCCGGTGCCGAGGCGATTAATTTAGAGGATCTGACGATTCAGTATACGAACCAGAACAGCACGAACTTCAACCACCAAGAATCGGACAATGAGGGTGACGTGGGCAACTTTACCACCACTCCTGTATCCGTGCAAGACTCCTCTGACAACGTGATGAGTCAATCCGGAGACTTCTACATGATCAACATTAATCTGTCCGACCACAACACCACGAAGCTGCTTGAACCGTCCGAGGAAGCTGAACTGACGATTACGACGCCACAAGGGTCCCAGACAGTAGTCAGCCTTCGCGCACCGGACTCACTGGCCACTGCAGAACCTGGCCAGACCGTCGAACTATAACGGTTCGAACGACCTTCATTTTCGATTTTTCTCGCTTGACGCCAGATACTTCTCCATCCAGTACTGTACTTCTACGGCTGTTTTTCGGTCGATAAGGGGCTGAACGGGCAAGCTTGACCATCCACTCTAGGTGGCGGAGGGTACGCGATGGATCGGTGGCCCATGAAGTTATGTAATCTGGCCTGCTAGTACAGTTCAATGGATCCCGAACCGGATCCGACGGACGAGGAAGGGAAGGTCCTCTCGCCGCAGGAGCTCGAACTCGCCAACAAGGACGGCGTCGAACAGCTCGAAGAGGGTCGATTCGTCGTCTCGCCCGACGGCACCGATCCGGACGTTCCCACGGAGCTCTCCGTCGACGGTGCGGACGTCGAGTCCTCGGCGCGCGAGCAGTCAGTGGCAGCGACGAGCGCCGAGCCCGCGGCCGAGGAACCGGCGACTGTCGAGGCCGAATCGCCACGGCTCGATCGGACGTCGATTCAGGACTGGCACGAGCAGCAGCTGAGCGAATCACCGTCGGCCTATGGCTACCACCTCTCTCTGAAGGCCGGTTCGGCGATCGACCACCACACCATCCACTCAGACGACGTTACGATGACGTTCAACAATCTCCTGTTGTGGTACGCCAGGACCGTCGACGGTGATCTGCCACCGGGTGCCGTCATCGGAATTTTGCTCTCGGATGCGAGCGTTCCCGTTCAGTTCCCGGTGAAAGCGCTCGAGCAGTTCGTGATGGACCAGGGACTCTCGACGGAGGATTCGATTGCCGACCTACTGGAAGCGGTCCGTGACGATGGCGGAATCGTGTTTCCGCCTCGGACGGAGTAGTCGCGACTCTCGGTCGCAGTCGGTTCGTGGCCGTACCTTCCATCTTGTCTCTAACCCTGTGCATCGTTCGGGAGTGAGCACATTTTCCAGCTTTCTTCTCTGCTCTCTCACCCGTTTTCGGGCGTGTCGGGCCCGCGGGCCAGAACCGTTGCAACTTCAAAGTACTGGCCGAATTATCCTTGGAGATAATTGGCGGTTTCGTTTGTTCACTGATGCGAAGGTGCACTCCGATTCCGGACGCGCGTACGCACGGCAATAAGACCTTTAAGAACTCCAGCAGTACGGATTATCACGACTGTACGCGGTAGCTATCCACAGCAAACCTCTGCGCAACAGACGAGAATTCGAAGACTACAATGAACGATAATCGGGGGTGGTAACGATGGGCAACGAGGCGCCGAACGACGCCGCTGGGCTGCTCGGAACCGTACTTTCACGGCTCGGGGGCGAGCCCGAGAACAGGTCTGAACAACAGGCTGGCGCAACCTCGGAGTCCTCTGGTCCTTCGGAAGCCTCCGACGGTCGCGGCGACGACGGCCGCCCGCTCACCGACGGCGGCGCGGAGGACGCACCCATTGGCGACAGCCCGTGGGCTGAAGACGATCCGATCGTCTTCGGCGACGACGCCGATACCGATCACGGCGACGCGCTCCTCGATGCCGTCACCGACTCCGACGACGAAGCTGCGCCACCGTTCTCGGCGTCGTCCAGCGACGAAGTAGTGGCCGATGTCTCTGGCGATTCCGCCGGATCGACGGCTGACGATACGGAGACAGACCGCCTCGACTCCCAGCGCCTCGACGAGCTCGAAGCCAGGATCGGCGCGCTCGAGTCCGATCACGTTCAGCTCGAGACGTCTCTCTCCGACGTCGCCGCTGCAACGACTGGTCTCCAGACCGAGGTCGAGACGGTCGGAACCGACGTGCGACAGCTCGTAACGATGCTCGGCGGACTCGCGGTCGCGTCGGCGCAGTCCGACTCTGCGGAATCCGCTGCGGCCGGATCCCCCGAGGAGTTCGAGGACGCGGAGTCCCTCGAATCCAGGCTCGACGACGCTCTGGACGGTGCCGTCGAATCCGTGCTCGAAGACGTTGTCGAGGACGCGATCGCGGAGTTCGGTGAGGCCATCGTGGCCGACGCGGCCGCCGCGAGTGAAGCCGATGGGGGCTCCCCGGACGACGGGACGATTCCGGACGAAGCAGCGCCCCAGGAGGACCCGGTGTCTCCTGACGAATTGCCGGATTCACGAGACGAGGCTAACGGGGCCGAATCGGCCGACGGCGGAGACGAGACGTCGGAGTTCGACGTGACGGGCGTGCCAGAGGGCATCCATCGCGGCGCAGGCGAGCCCCCGACGCCCAACTCCGCTTCTGACACCTCCTCTGACACTATCTCCGGCGGCTCCGCAGCAGCCACCGATGCCGAGAGCGGCCAGGACGACGCAGAGGCGCCAGCTCCGAGCGCCGACGTGCGCGCCGAGGAGTCTACTGCGGCCGCGACGGAGACCGGGCCGTCTTCCGAGCAGCCGTCTCGAGATCTCGTCGATCCGCGAACGGAGGCCGTCGGCGCACGCCTCCGTCAGTTCCGGGAGGGGTTCGTCGACGATCCGACGGCCGACCTCCCGACGGGAAACACCGCCGACGAGTTCCGATTCGAGAAGATTCTGTTACCGACCGATGGCGCAGCAGCACCGGATCTCTCGGCAGACGAGCTGGCGAAACCGTATCTCGAAACGCTCCCCGACGGCTACGCCGCGGACGCCGTCGTACTCGAGTGGCTCGACTGGCTCGTCTCTGCAGCGGACTGTGTGAGTGCGGCGCACGCGGTCGGCTACTACGAGTCGATCGACTGGGTGACCGAGGACGTGCGGGCGGATCTGCTCGGCTATCTCGACGGACTCGGGCAGGTCGAGGGAGCCGCGGACAGCTACTCCGTCGACGAGCCGCCCGAGGCGCTCGATCTGCAGGACCACCTCAGGAGTCTCCAGTACGTGACCGAGCTCGCGTCGGGGGAGGTGGGAGCGGATGGGATTTAGCGTCAGCGGGGCGACCGCGATCATCCTCATCGGCGGACTGATCGCGTTCAGCTTCGCGTTCAGTGCGGTTAACAACGGGTACGAGCGGGTTTCCGAGGCCCAGCAACAACAGGAGGACAGGCAGCTCCTGCAGACGAACTCGGACGTCGGCATCGCGAACGCGACTCACGACGCGACGGCATCCGAACTCACCGTACACGTCAACAACACCGGCTCCGCCGTGTTGACCATCGAGGAGCTGTCGTTGCTCGTGGACGGGACCTACCGTGGGAATCTCACGACCAGCGTGGACGGTGACAACGAGACGTCGGTCCTGTTGCCAGGGGAGCAGCTGGTGATGACCCTGGCGCAGACCACCCAGCCCGACCGCGTCAAGGTCGTCGCGGGGACTGGGGTTGCCGCGACGGAAACCGAGGTGATCTCGCTTGGCTAGCGTCTCCGTCTCCCATCTCGTGATCTTCATCGCGAGCATGCTCGTCGCGGCCACGGTCGCCGGCGCACTCGTTACCGGGGTCGATCGCATCAGCGACTCGGTCACCGACAGGAGCGTCGGCACGAGCGAGGAGGTGCGGACGGATCTCGTGCTCATCTCCGATCCGGGCAGCGGCGCGATCTACAACGACTCCGGCGGGGACGGCGTCGTGACCGTGCTCGCGAAAAATACGGGATCGACGAACCTCGCGGCGACGACCGACCAGATCGACGTCCTCGTCGACGGTCAGTACGTCCCCGGGAGCGATTTCAACGTGACCTCACTCGAGGACGATCCACAGAACTGGGTGACCGGTACGGTAGTCCGGATCGAGATCGAACGTACGCTCGACGCTGGCGATCATCGGATCCAGGTGTCGACAAACGGTGACGAGGAGGTGTTGCGGTTCCGCGTATGAGTGGACGCAATCTCGTCTCGCTGGGGCTCGACGATCGCGATCGGCTCAACAGCGAGCTGGGCGGAGGGATTCCCCGCGGAAGCATCGTCATCATGGAGGGACAGTACGGCGCGGGGAAGTCGGCGCTGAGCCAACGGTTCACGTACGGTATCTGTGAGGAGGGCAACACGGCGACCTTCCTCTCGACGGAGCTGACGGTCAAGGGGTTCATCGACCAGATGCACTCCCTGGACTACGGCGTCGAGGATCACCTGCTGGACGAGCGACTACTCTTCCTCCACGGTGACATCGACTCGACCGACGCCCTCCGTGGTGGCGATGACGAAGAGGAGGGTGAGCGAATGCAACTGCTCAAGCGGCTGATGGACGCCGAGACGATGTGGCAGTCCGACGTAATCATCCTCGACACGTTCGACGCAATCCTGCGGAACGATCCGAAGTTCGAACACCTCGTTCGGCAGGGGGACGAGCGACAGGCTGCCCTCGAGATCATCTCCTTCTTCCGGGACGTGGTAGCGAAGGGGAAGATCGTCCTCCTGACGGTCGACCCGACGGCGGTCGACGAAGAAGCCATGGGGCCGTTCCGGTCGATCGCCGACGTCTATCTCGAACTGCAGATGATCGAGGTCGGTAACGACGTGCGCCGAAATATTGCAGTAAAGCGGTTCACGGGTATGGGTGAACAGGTCGGTGACTCGGTCGGCTACTCTGTCAGATCGGGCATCGGAATCGTCATCGAGAGCAGGAGCGTGGCCTAACATGGCAGATCACGGAACCAAACAGATTACGCCGGAGCTTCGGAAAGTCGCGGGGCGACGGCCACATCTCGCGCAGCATCTCAAGGAGTTCAAGCGGATCACCGGCGAGTTCCCAGAGCTGATCGAGGAGCCGACTGGCGAGTACGAGACCCACCGTCCGAACGTGCTCTACCCCGTCGGCGGCCCGATCTACTGCCACGTTTACGGCGACCTGGGTCGCGACACGAAGTATTACGCGATCGAGCCGACGCTCGACGACACCGAGGTCGGGCTCTACAACGACGTCCGCCGTCGGCTGCTCGAACGCAGCGCCTCGAAGCCGGCACCGGAGAGCGAGGAAGAGTACGACCAGCGGATCGACGAACTGCTCTCCGAGACCGTTTCCATCGAGGGGGCAGAGGTCGGCACCGTCGACCAGCTGCTCGATCGGATCAGTGGCGGTCCAAAGACGGTCGATCAGCAGACCTACGAGAACATTCGCTACCAGCTGACCCGGGACATCGTCGGGTTCGGCCCGCTCGAACCGGTCATGCGCGATCCGGCCAACGAGGACATTCACGTGATCGGCCCCCAGCAGTGTTTCGTCGATCACGACACGTTCGGCATGCTCGAGACGACCGTCGAGTGGGGATCCGACGAGGAGTTCGACAACTGGCTGCGCAACATGGGCGAGCGCATCGGCGATCCGCTGTCGGACTCCGACCCGATCGTCGACTCGACGCTGCCCGACGGCTCCCGTGTCAACATCATCTACTCCGACGACGTCTCGATCCAGGGCTCTTCGCTCACCATCCGGCAGGGCGAAGAGGTGCCGCTGTCGGTCCTCCAGATCACGAAGTGGGGAACGCTCTCCCCGGAGCTGGCGGCGTACCTATGGCTCTGTCTGGAGAACGAACAGACGGTGTTCGTCGTCGGGGAGACCGCGTCGGGGAAGACGACGACGCTCAACTCCATCATGTCGTTCATCCCCTCGGACTCGAAGATCTACACCGCGGAGGACACCGCCGAGGTGCTGCCCCCACACGACACCTGGCAGCAGCTTCTCACGCGTGAGGGCGGGAAGGAGGGATCGAACGTCGACATGTTCGACCTCGTCGCGGCAGCACTCCGATCCCGACCTGACTACATCATCGTCGGCGAGGTTCGTGGTGAGGAGGGGCGTATGGCGTTCCAGGCGGCACAGACGGGCCACCCCGTCATGTTGACCTTCCACGCGAGCGACATCGTCTCGATGATCCAGCGGTTCACGGGCGACCCGATCAACGTCCCGGAGACGTTCATGGACAACGCCGATGTCGCGCTGTTCCAGAACCGCGTCAAGCAAGGCGACGACGTGTTGCGCCGCGTGACTTCGGTTCAGGAGATCGAGGGCTACTCCAAGGAGATGGACGGCGTCGTCACCCGCCAGTCCTTCTACTGGGACCCCGCTGCCGACGAAATCGTCTTCCAGGGCATGAACAACTCCTTCGTGCTCGAAGAACAGATCGCGACGCTGCTGGGCTATGAAGACACCCGCGAGATCTACGACGAACTCCAGTTCCGGGCCGATCTCATTCGTCGCTTGATCGAGGAAGACGTTTTGGGCTACCACGAGGTCAACGACGCGATCGCCGACTTCCAGCGCGACGGCATCGAGGGCCTCCCCTTCGATATGGCCCGGACGAGGTGATCGTCGTGCTGGTCGCACTCTCCCGGGATCGAACGATTCGATCGAGGTGGTCGTAGCCGTGTCTACCTCCGGCACCAACCCCGGTGCAGTCCGTGGCAATCTGCTGCTCGGAGCCCGGGCAATCGCCGACTCCTACGACGAGATGGAGATGCCGATGGAGCGGTACCTCCTGCTCGTCATCGCGCCGGCTGCTTCCTTTTTCATCTTCACGCTCGTAGCAACGCTCCAGGTACCGCTGCCGCTCGTCCTCCGGCTACCGATCCCTGCGCTGGGCTTTCTGGGCGTCGTCGCGGCGGTGATATATCCGAAGCTCTCTCAGAACCGGGCGAAAGCCGCGATCGGCGATCGACTGCATCTGTTCGTCACGCACATGACGATCCTCGCGACGACGAACATCGACCGCGTGGTCGTCTTCCGGAAACTGGCGAACGAAGACGAGTACGGTCCTCTCGCCGACGAAATGCGACGCATCGTCGAACTGGTCGACACCTGGAACCAGAGCCTCGACGACGCCTGCCGGATGCGCGCTCGACAGGTGCCAAACGATTCGCTCGGCGACTTCCTCGAACGGCTAGCGTACACTCTCAACGCGGGGCAAGAGCTGGGCGACTTCCTGCTGGCCGAGCAGGACATGATCATCCGGAACTACGTGACGCACTACCGGAGCAGTCTGGACAACCTGGAGGTGCTGAAGGATCTCTACCTCTCGATGATCCTCTCGATGACGTTCGCACTGGTCTTCGCGGTCGTCCTCCCGATCCTCACCGGATCGAACCCGATGGTCATGGTGGCCGCCGTGATCATCATGTTCCTGATGGTCCAGATCGGGTTCCTCTACGCGGTCCGGGTGATGACCCCGAACGACCCGGTCTGGTACCAGGACAGCGACAAGCGCCTACCGTACGATCTTCGCGTCACGGTGACCATCGTCGTCGCCGTGGTGCTCGTGGTAGTGATCGGTCTCGTCGCGATTCTCTCGGCGCTGCGGATTCCGCCGCTCCCGCCGGGGCTTCACGAATCGATCCCGCTGCCGTTCTACATCGCGATTCCGATCACACCCCTGCTGCTTCCCGGGATCGTGATCCGGCAGGAGGAACAGCGCATTCGGGGTCGCGACGAGGAGTTCGCGAGCTTCATCAGGGCGCTAGGAGCCAGCGAGAGCGTCAAACAGTCCACGACCTCGAACGTGCTCTCGACGCTTCGAACCCGCAACTTCGGTGCGCTATCGGACGCCATCGACAACCTCTACAAACGACTCAACATCCGGATCGACACGCTCTGGGCGTGGGACTACTTCGCGGCCGAGTCACACTCCTACCTCATCCAGAAGTTCAGCGAGATGTACGTCGTCGGCCGCGAGATGGGTGGCGAACCGAAGGTGCTCGGCGAACTGATCTCGAAGAACATGAGCGAGGTGCTCCAGCTTCGCGAGCAGCGCGCCCAGTCGACGGTGACCTTCGTCGGTCTGCTCTATGGGATCACCGCCGCGGCAACCTTCGCGTTCTTCATCGGGCTGGAGGTCGTCAACGTCCTGACCGCGATGTCCGCCGGCATCCAGACCCCGGACAACATGGCCGTCGGGAGCATCATCTACCCCGACATCTACAACGTCGTCCTGATCGAGTATTTCCTCCTGATGCTCGTGTTGCTCAACGCGCTCATCTCCTCGCTGATGATCCGGGCCGCCGACGGCGGAAACAGTGCCAACGCCTACATGCACTTCGTCTTGCTCACCTGGATCGGAGCAACCGTCGGCTGGTTCACCCGGGTCATGATCGGCGTCTTCCTGACGGTCGGATAGATCGTCGGCCGCCGAACCGGCCCCATCGTCGCGTTCGCTTCGGCAGGGTCGCCGCGGGGTCTTCGCAGCGATCATCGCTCCAGCGAGGCGCGATGCGCGGACGTTTTGCCGTCGGCGCCCTACCACTCTCGCATGGACAGAGACGCGGCCGTCGATCGCGTCGAGCGCCTCGTCGACACCGTCGTCGAGGAACGGATGCCCGTTCCCGTTCGCGAGCTCTGGGTCTACGGCGATCTCGCGCTCGGCGTGGATCCCGTCGACAGGCTCGACGTCTACGTGACGAAGGACGTGCTGCTCGAGGACGATAGCGACGTCGACGCTGGCGGGGTCGCAGAGACCACTGGCGTCGAGGGGATCGGGTCGACCGTCCGCGCCGACTGGGCTGTCGACCATCCCGAGTATCTCCGGTCGAACCCCAACGGCTACGCCGCACCAGAACGCTGTCTGGCCGCGCATCTGATCGAGGACGACGAGCCCATCCACCTGGAAGTCTGCAACACCGGGTTCGAGGACAACGTCACCCAGCGGCTTCGCGGCGCCGCAGCGCGGGAGGCTTACGAGCAGGTGCTCGATCCCCGCGGCGTCTGTCTCTGGGCAGAGGGCATGCGAAGCGAGACTGCCTTCGAGAAACTCCGAGAGTCCGCACTCCCGTTCCCACCGCTCTCCGACGCGCTCGAACAGCTCGGGCTCGACGCCGACGCGGCCGAGACAGCGGCACAGTCCGTACACTCCTGGCGTGAGGAACAGGAGGGCGCGACTGTCCGCGGCGACGTCGTATAGGGTCCGAACCGGTCGAGTGGTGTCGATCGTCGTGGGCTACTCGTCGGTGTCGGTCTCCTGGCGTTCCTTGACGCGCTGCATCGTCTCCTGAAACACGGCCTCGATCTCGTCGTCGGAGAGCGCCGCGGACTCCTCTTCCTCGTCGTCTCCTTTCTCATTCTGATCGCCATCTGACGTGGCAGACGGCTCCGCTTCGTCCCCGCTCGGTTCGCTCATTTCCGTTTCGTCCGCGTCCGATTCGTCTCCATCCGCTTCAGCCACGCCCCTATCCTCCGTGCCAGGTTCCTCAGGATCCGCCGTCGGTTCGACTGGTGTCGCGTCGTCGGGTGCAGGTTCGACGGGCTGGGGGTCTGGAGTCTCGAATCCTGCTTCGGCCGGTGAGGATGCGTCGGTCGTCTCGTCGTCGGACGGCTCGATCGCGTCGTCGACTCCGGTCTCGGACGCCGTCGACGGGGCCACATCGTCGTCTGCCGTGGTAGTTTCGTCTTCGCTGGTTCCAGGCGCGGGGTCACCGTCGTCTTCGCCGCTCGCCCCCTCGCCCATCTCTGGTCCCGTCTCCTGGCCAGCCGCTCGATTGGATCTCGCAGCAGCACCCGGTGGAATCACCGGCTCGTCGTGGTCGGTCTCTCTGACCCGAAGCGCGAGCTTCCAGACGCAGGTCGCGATCGGGCTATCTGGCTCCGCGCGGAGTACGGAGCTCCCCGACTCCGCGGCAGCACCGACCGTCGCATCTTCGGGTAGCACTCCCAGAACGGGCGCGTCGACCGACTCCATCGCCTCGAGCGCATCGTCGACTTCCTTGTGTGGGACCCGATTTGCGATCACGCCGCGAATCGGCACGTCAAAGGCGCTCGACAGTGATGCGGGCTCGGAAACGGCTCCGGCTACGTCGGGGTCCGTGACGATGGCGACCTCGTCGGCGTGGCCCAGCCACGGCGAGCGCGCGGGCGACATCGAACAGCCACAGTCGATCAGCACGAACTCGAAGCGCTCCCGGAGCGACTCGTAGAACGTATCGACGGCGTCGGGGCGGACGGCACCCCAGTTCGTCGTCGGATCCGTCGGGAACGCCGCCACGTCGTGGGGACCGGTGGCCTGTACGTCGGCAGGGGTCGTTCCCCGTCGGAGGGCATCGGCCAGTTCGCCCTCGCCGTCGACGTCGATCGCGTCGGCGATTCGCGATCCCTCTTCCGTCGCGTCCACGAGTGCGACGCGACGGCGCTGTTCGCCGAGCGCCGTCCCGAGGGCAGTTACGACCGTCGTCGTGCCGGCGCCGGCGATGGTCCCAGCGACGGCGATGACGGTGCTCATTGCGCGTAGCTACCGACTGCCAGGGCATAATGATTGCTTCGAGAAAGAAACATTTTGTAGCAGCGTCCGATTCCCATCGATAGTAGTGGCTACGGTTCCCCGGTCTCAGTCGCTCTGAGATGCGTCATCCGCTGCCGGCACGCTGCCCACTGTGACGTAGAAGGGCACCAGTTCACGCCGTCGGTACGCATCCTCACCGACCTGCGTGATCGCCTCCCTGCCCACTGCCCGCCATCGTTCCCGGAGTTCGTCGTACGCTGCTGCAGAGAGACCCCCGGCGAGCAGTGTCTCGCGATCACCGGCGAGCCCCTCGCCGCTGGCCGTTCGACGGACTGCTTCTAGGTCGTCCTCGGCGTAGGGCGGTTCGATCGTTCGGACGTGATCGTAGCGGGCCGTCCGAACGTCCGTGAGTCCAGCCTCCCTGAAGGCCTCCCGCGTTCCCGCACCACCGAGGGCGACGTCGGTCCCGACGCCACGGCGGTACGCGGTTCGCGCTTCGGCGGCGAGCTTCGCCTCCGCGTCGACCGTCGATTCGACCGTCACGTCGGCGTTGTCGGGTTCGATCGCAGCGACGTCGTCGCTAGCGACGCGAGCGAACTCCGCGACCGCTGCCGCCGGGTCGGGAAGGTTGATCAACAGCGCCTGACAGACGACCAGATCGACTGCGTTCTGGGTGGCGGGCAGTCGGAGCGCGTCGCCCGCGAGTGGCTCCCAGTCGCCACTCCGACCGGCGGCAAGCAGGTCGGGATCCGCGTCGAGGCCGTAGACCGACCCCGGCGATTCCTCGGCGAGCACTCGCGTCAGTTCGCCCGTTCCGCAGCCGACGTCGAGCACTCGCTCGCGATCGGCGAGCGCTAGCCCCGCGAGCGCCTCGCGGGAATCCGCCCACATCCCGCGACGGGTGCTCGTGAGATACTCTGCGGAGAACTCGCGCACGGACGAGTGGTCGGGGGCCGCCGGCAAAAGCGCCTCGTCTGCCCGGTTTCGCCGCACGCTTTCACTGCCTGGTTCAGCTGCCCGCCTCCACTCACCTTCGCTACCGTTCGTCGTCACCGCCCGCGGCGCGCTCGCGAAGGAACGCCCACCACCGATCGTCATCGCCCGCTTGCCGGCACTCAGCCCCCAGCGATTCGTAGAACGACAGGACGCGTTCGTCGAAGGTTGCGGTCAACGGTCCCCAGCGTCGACTGGCCGTTTGGAGCAGCGCACTGCCGATTCCGCTCCGACGGCGTTTGCGTCGAACCGCGATGGCCTCGACGTGAGCGCTCGCTTGCCATTCGGCTGGCGGTGATGGATCCGCCGACCCCGAGGCGTCGACCACGACCGCACCGACGACGGCACCGTCCCTCCTCGCGACGAGTACGGTTCCCGTCGCGATGCGCTCTCGCAGGTCAGGATGTTCGAGGAGCGCACCGTCGAGCACCCGGCTCACCGGAACGTGGTCCTCCTCGGTGGCGGTCTCGATCGACATCCCCGGCGGCACGCCGTCTGCCATACTGGTCGATCGGGCGTACTGGGAAAAAGTCGTCCGGTCGGCTGTGCCCTACCCGCCCTTCACGAGCTGGAGCACGGAGACGGCGTCTGCGTCGACCGGGGCGTCGGCGGGCACCGGCTGGCCGTCGACGAGCGCGGTCGCCTCGTGGCGCGAACAGTCGACTGCGTCGAGCAGGTCGCCGTAGGTGGCGTCGTCGGGGAGGCGCACCTCGCGAGCGTCGTCTCCAGCCACCGTGACGACCACGTCCATGGGTGATCGGACGCGCGCGACTCAGAAGAACGTCTCGCCTTCGACCGGGGCTCGGCGCTACGGGCCACGAGCGATCGGGCCGAGGCTGGTGGGTTGCTGTGATACGAAGATATCCGCGGTTGGAGGTTCATCCCGCCGCAGTCACGCGCTCGTCTGACGCGGATTTATTACCAACACTCCCATCGGCATCGACCGGGCGCGCACTGCTGCCCACTCCCCATCCTCTCGAGCGCGCCCGCACCACACTCTCCCATTCGATTCCGCTCGACCGTTTCGGACGGCGGCTCACCGCCGTCCGCTTCGATCTGTGGGAACTGGACTGCGCTGCCTGCCTCGACAGTACTCCAGCAACGCCGATCACGGAGCTGTCGCTGGGGTCGATTGTGACCGCGACAACGGCCCGTGGCTCCGAGCTGGCCCCGTCTAGCTCTCGCCGAGCAGCGCCTCGCGAACGCCGTCGACCCGCTCGGTCTCGACGATGACTGCGACGCGATCGCCTGCCGCCAGCTCGGTTCCCGGTAGCGGAATCGTCAGCGCGTCGTGTGAGCGCCCGTGCGCGTAGATCCGTCCCGAGGGCGGCAGATCGACCTCACTGACTCGCTTGCCGACTGCCGGCGCGTCCTCGTGGATCTCGAAGACGCTCAGCTGGAGGTTCTCTGTGAGATCTGCAATCACGTTGAACGTCCCGCCCAGCAGCGCGGTCTTCGCACCGGCAGCGCCGAGGCGTTCGGGGTAGATGATCTCGTCGACGTCGTCTGCGTACTTCTGGTAGATCTCCTCGCGGTAGTCCTCGTCGATGCGGAGGACGGTCCGGCAACCGTGGTGTTTGCCGATCATACACGCCGCGAAGTTGGTGTTGAGATCGCCGGTGAGCCCTCCGAGGGCGTCGACGGACTCGAGGTCGATCCCATCGTAGGCGTCTTCGCTGGAGCCGTCGCCTTCGTGGACCTCGAAATCCTCCATCCGTGCTCGCTCGATCTTCTCCTGGTCGTTCTCGATCAGCAGGACTTCGTGACCCTCCTCCTGCAGGATGCGTGCGGTCCGGGCGCCGACGCGCCCGTAGCCGACGATGACGAACTTCATACCACATGGGTTGGGGCAGGGACATATATACGGTCGGGTGATGGCCGTTCGCCAGTGCTGTCTCGGTGGACGAACTCCCATCAACCTGTGTTACCCGACGCCGAGATCCCGACGATCGTCCAGTGGTCGCCCCCGACCGGCACCACTAAAGTGACCGGGCTGCCGACGGACTGGTATGCGACCAGAGGACGCAATCCGCCGCCGTCTCGAAGAGCTCGAGGCGCGCTACGACGAGAACGACCCGCCATCCTCGCCGACCGCCGACGAGCTGGAGGTCGAGTTGCTCCGCGCGATCGCCGAACTCGAGTGGGTGCTCGACGAGCGCGACGACCCACAGGAGCTGCCGCCCGACGTCTGATTGCTCGCGATCCGGCCGATCGCCACGCTGGGCCGGTACGAGCGGTCGACAGAGGACGTTCTTCGGACTGATTCGTCGTATTCTACACCGATCCGTCGCTCATGAGGCAGGGCCCGATCGGTGCTGGCCTCCTGGTATCTTGTCCCGTCCTCGGCGTCTCGCCGGGCCTTGTCGTGGACAGCACCTCGCTGCTCACGGATGCACCGACGGGAAGCGTACGATTCGGTCGCCGCGAGCGGTATAACAAGGCTTATTCGGCAAGCTGTCGGAGCCGCTGGCATGCGTAGTTTCGACGTACCGGAACCGGATTACGACCGGTACACCAATCGCCAGCTCCTCGCGGTCCCGCTGGTGATTCTCGCACTCGCTCTCCTCGTCGTGGGCGCGAACGTGTTCCTGATTGGGGCCCCTGCACCGCTTGGCATCGAGTTCACCGGTGGGACGGAGCTGACCGTCGACACCACGGACGACGTAAGTACCATCGAGTCTGCGTTCGACACGGAGCCGACGGACATCCAGACCTCCCAGACGCAGTCCGATCGCTACTTCGTCACGTTCGGACCAGAAGCGGGTGACGGCGACACCTCGCTACAAGAACAGGCAAACGAGCAGCTGGAACCGTCCCAGGAGGGCGGCGACGTCGTCCAGGGAGTCAACACCTTCGACGCGACGTTCGCGGAGAACACCCAGCAGCTGGCGCTCATCGGGGTCGTCGTCGCCTTCCTCGGCATGAGCGTCATCGCCTTCGCGCTGTTTCGCGTGTTCGTTCCGAGCATCGCGATCGTCATCTCGGCGTTTTCGGACATCATGATCCCGCTCGCGCTGATGGGGCTGGTCGGCTACGAGCTGTCGCTCGGGACGGTGGCCGCACTCCTGATGCTGATCGGGTACAGCGTCGACTCCGACATCCTGCTCAACAACCACGTGCTCCGGCGGGGCACTGGCGGTGACTTCTACGACGACGTCTATCGAGCGATGCACACCGGCGTCACGATGACCGTGACCTCGATGGCTGCGATGGCGACGATGGCGATTGCGGCGTTCATCTTCGGTATTCCGCTCCTGTTGGCCATCGGGACGATCCTCTTCGTCGGACTCGCCGCTGACCTCATGAACACGTACATGCTCAACGTTGCGCTGTTGCGATGGTACCGGTTCGACGGGGTGAACCGATGAGCCTCCTCGGTCGAATCCGCACGAACTGGCGGATTCTGCTGCTCGTGGTCCTCCTGCTCGCGTCGATGTTCTTCCTGTTCGTCCCGGGGGCGCCGATCACCGGTGCTGCGGCGGACTCGGGCGGCTCGAACAACGCGACTGCGGCCGTCTCGAACATCCAGTTCGGAATCGATCTGGCCGGCGGTGCTCGGATCTCAGCACCCCCGCACGGCTATATTGCGACTGACGTACAGGTAACCGACCAGAACGATCAGGCGATAAAACAGGCGATCACCAACACGACCACAGCCGAAGAGGAGGACATCGTTACCTCCGTCGCCTACGGGTCCAGATCCGGGTTCCCGAGTGACGCGGTCGAAGTGCGGGCCGACGTCGAGCGGGCGGCGTTCCTGCAAGGGTTACAGAACGCAGGCCTCGACGTGCAAAACGGCGATATCCGACACGGGGTCTCCAAATACACACTCGACGAAATCATCGCGACGGTGGACGATCGTCTCGGCGAGACCGGTTTCGGTGGCAGTACGGTCACACGTGCACAGTCACCGAACGAGCCGCGCGATCGGGTCCAGATCGAGTCGCCGGGACAGACGATCGACGGGCTAAAGAATCTGCTCGATTCGCAGGGCGAAGTCGCCATCGTCGCCTACTACCCGGGCGAGAACGGCACGGGCGCCCAGAACGAGACGCTGCTCACTCAGAAGGACTTCGAGGCGGGGAGCGTCGACACGGAGGGCCCGCGCCCTGCAGTTCCCGTCACGCTGACTCAGTCAGCTGCGGCGGAGATGACTCAGTCCATGCAGGAGTCCGGCTTCGCCGAGGGGAGCTTGAACACCGCAAACGCCTGCAACACCAATGACCTCCAGCCGGGTGAGTACTGTCTGCTCACCCAGGTCGACGGCGAAACCGTCTACAGCTCGCCGCTCTCTCCTGATCTCGCGAACAGCTTCATCGACGGGTCCTTCACCGATAGCCGTCAGTTCATCGTCGAGGCTCCCGACATCTCGACCGCGCAGGACCTCCTCATCGACATGCGCGCAGGTGCGCTGCCGACCACGCTCGACTTCGACGAATCAACGGAGGAAATGGTTAGCCCCACCCTCGCAGAGGACTTCCGTCGGAACTCGCTGATCACCGGGCTCCTCGCCGTCCTCGCAGTCGTGCTCACCGTGTTCGCACGCTACGGCGATCCCCGGGTCGCGGTGCCGATGGCGGCAACGGCGCTCTCGGAGGTCGTCATCCTCCTCGGGTTCGCCGCGGCCATCGGCTGGGCGATCGAGCTCTCTCACGTCGCCGGGTTCATCGCCGTCATCGGAACGGGGGTGGACGACCTCATCATTATCGCCGACGAGGTGAAGGCCCAGGGTGAGGTCACCTCCCAGCGCGTTTTCCAGAACCGGTTCCGGAAGGCGTTCTGGGTTATCGGCGCGGCCGCCGCCACGACGATTATCGCGATGAGCCCGCTGGCCATCCTCGACCTCGGACAGCTGCGTGGGTTCGCGATCATCACGATCCTGGGCGTGCTGCTCGGGGTCGCCGTCAGCCGACCGGCCTACGGGAGCATCCTCCGGTCGCTGACCACCGACAGTAACCGACGCTCCTGAAGGGCTCCGAGGCTCGCTGCCCCGCTACGCTTTTCGCGGCTCGTCCGTTCCTGCCACCCTTCGAACTCGATCACTATCCATCGATTCGATACCCCGCATCGCCAGCTTCAATACGCCGTCACGCCCAACAGCTATCGATGGATCTGCGGCGGACCGTGGCGGCACCGTTTCGCCAGCGCGGGGTGGACGAACTGGGGGAGAGCGAGTTCGTCGCGGCGATCGCGATGGATCGCCGGTGGTACTCACCCGCACAGTCGAAACGCCTCCTCGACGTCGCCGCGGGCGAGGGGCTCATCGAACGATCCGACGACGCCGTTTCTCCGACGTTCGACGTCGGCGAGACGACGATTCCCGAGGAGTTCTCCCCCGGCGAGGAGCTCCTGCGCGATCGCTCGACGTTCGAACGCGTACTCGACGTGTTGACCGAGGCGGGCCACGAGAAGCGGGAGGCAGTCGCCGGGATCAATCAGCTGCAAGGTGATCTTGGCGTGACAATCGAGGCGGCTGCGGTTTTCTACGCACGCAAGCAGGGCGAGCCGGTGACGGATATCGCCGAGCGGTCGCTCGACGAACTGGGCAGCGACGAGTGAACTCCGTCCGTTTTTCCAGTCGCTACCGACCACCAGCCGGTGAGCGTCGGTGACCGCGGCGCACAAGTATGCGGCACGGAGAGTACCCCGTATGGTCGAGGAGCGGCTCAGCGACGGCTATCGCATCGGCGAGCTGCTCGCTTCGGAAATCGACGGCAGGCGTCGTGGCGCGCTGGGGGATCTCGTGGTCGCCAACGCCGACCGAACCGTCGAGGGAACGCCCGCAGGCGAACGCGCCTACGACGTACGTTTGGTCGAGGATGCGGGCGATTCGAGCCGAGACCCGCGCCGCGAACCGACCGAGCAGGACGTCGGTGCGCTGTTCGCCCGCGTGTTCGTCCACGAGACCGGCGCGACGCTCGTTCTCGAACCACCGTCCTCCCGATCCTCTCAGTCCGGTTCCTCGTCTGCAATCGACGCGGCGCGAGCGGCAGCCGACGCGGCAGACCTCGACGCCGATTCCCAGTGGGACACCGATGGGATCGCCGTTCGCCTCGCGTACGGCGCGCAGTCCAAACGGGCGCTCGACGTGCTCGAGGCTGCGGTCGAGGAGAGCGATGGTAACGGGTAAAGCCCGGGCGGTCACAGTCGCTGGCATGGACTGCTTCGATCGGCTCGCCGACCGGGTCGCCTCCGCCGACAGCCTGCTCTGCGTCGGGCTCGACCCCGATCCAGATCGGCTTCCCGCGGCCGTCGCCGACCACGATCTTCCACGGTGGGCGTTCAACCGCCGGATCATCGATGCCACCGCCGAACACGCTGCAGCGTTCAAGCCCAACGCCGCATTCTACGAAGATCCCGACGGGTGGCGCGCACTCGAGGAGACCCTCGCCTACGCCGAAGGGACAGGCGTCCCCGTCATCCTCGACGCGAAGCGTGCCGACATCGGGAACACTGCCCGGCAGTACGCGAAACTGCTCGACCGGGTGGACGCGATCACCGCGAACCCCTACATGGGTGAGGACTCCCTCCAGCCGTTCCTCTCCCACGAGTCGGCGGCAACCTTCGTCCTCTGTCGGACCTCGAACCCCGGCGGCGCCGACCTCCAGTCGCTCGAACTGGAGGACGGCGGGCAGGTCTACGAACGCGTCGCCGACCTCGCATCCGAATGGGACGACGGCAACGTTGGCCTCGTCGTCGGTGCCACGGCACCCGACGAGCTCGAGGAAGTTCGCGAACGCGTCCCCGAACTCCCCTTCCTCGTTCCAGGCGTCGGCGCCCAGGGCGGCGACGTCGAGGCGGCTGTCGAACACGGCGTTGCCGCATCTGGCCCGTACGAGGGCGTCGGTCTCGTCAACTCCACCCGTGGGATCATCTTCTCCTGGGAGGACGCACACGTTCCCGAAGACGAGTTCGCCAAGGCGGCTGGCAGCGCAGCTGCGACCCTCAAGCGCCGCCTCAACGAGTACCGGTAGCGTCCGACGGCCGGTGTGAGCTACCCGGCTACCGACCTGATGTCGCTCGCTGTTGGATTCTGATTCTAGAACTGAAACGTATCTCCTGACGGATCGACGTCCTCGCTGCCCTCGCCTCCGCGACCCTCGGCGGCACAGCTCGTACAGTAGCCGAGCGCCTCTGCGAAGTGCTCGCGACAGACGACGGTGCCACACCGATCGCATCTGTGCACAGCCTGTGCGCTCTGGCAGACTTCACAGAGGCCGGAGACGCTCATGTATCGAAATACGCCGTACAGACGTTTGAATCCACGGCCGGCCCGACCAGCAGCGGACTGCACCGGCGCACGTCGCTCACTCACACCCTCTCTCCCGTTCTTTCTCGAGCCGGCCCCCTGGCCGCGATCGGCGAGGGGCTTAACGCGATCGGCCACCAATCAGATGTGTGTACTCGGTGCTGCTCGGCTGGCTGGCGGCGCTCTTCGCAGTGATGGCAGCGCTGCTCACGCTCGCCGCCGTCGTCGTTGGGTGGCCGGTACTGCTGCTGGCAGTGCCGCTCGCGGGCGTCGCCTACCTCTTCTGGTATCACGCCACCGGTCGGCTGACCGAGCGACTACGCCAGCAGGCCCGACACGGGGCTGGTGGCGAAACGGCCGGGCAGCGCCGTCGACGTGCGTCGGCGACGGGCTTTGGCCCCCAGAACGACGGCCGATGGCGCGAGCGTGGCACCGACTGGCGCGACAAACGCCGCCGAGCGCAGCGCCGCACGGAGGCCGGGCGCCGCGGCGCTCGCGGACGTAGAACTCGGAGACGAGGGTTCGGCACGGAAGCAGGTGGTTCAGCGGGGTATTACGGGCAGGCGTCCTCCGCGCAGGCCGGTATGTCACCGGATCGGGCACGCGGCGTTCTGGGGGTCCGTTCGGATGCGGACGCCGACGCCGTTCGGGACGCCTATCGGGAGAAGGTCAAGGAGACGCATCCGGATCGCGGCGGCTCGACGGAGTCGTTCAAACGGGTCAACGAGGCGTACGAGACGCTTACCGGCGCGGCCTGACGTTCGATGTCGGCGGTGGGGTGATATAGTGTCACACACTGACCGGGGGAGTTTTGTCGTCACGATCCCAACGAAGAGTTACATGAGCCCGCAGCGGGCCGCGCTCGAGCAGGCGCTCGATCGTGGCGAGCGCGAAGGGGGCAGCGTGGAGTTCAAGGAGCGTCTCTCGAAAGACACCCATCTCTCCGAGGGACGCAGAGAGAGCCTGGCGGCCCAGCTCCGTCATCGCGTGCTCTCCGGCGACGGCGAGGCGACCTACGTCCTCGGCGTCACCGACGACGGCGGCATCGCTGGCGTCGCTCCCGACGTCTTCTCCGAGACGATGGACGTCCTCAGCCTGCTCGCCGATGAGGCAGAGTGCCACATCGACGAAGTACAGACGTGGGGCGTGCCGGCGGAGGAAGCGTCGCCCGACGTCGACGGATCGATGGACGCAGCGGAGGTCCCGGATCCCCGTCGCGGTCACGTCGGCACTGGCGACGCCGCGGACGAGGACCGCGGACTCGTCGGTCTCGCGACGGTCCGCGAGGGCGCGATTCTGGAGACCGACGACGAGCACATCGTCGTCGGGACGGCCGGCCACGTCGATCACGGCAAGTCCACGCTCGTCGGAACGATCCTGACCGGACAGGCTGACGACG
Organism: Salinarchaeum laminariae; assembly: GCF_023204835.1. Lineage (GTDB taxonomy): Archaea > Halobacteriota > Halobacteria > Halobacteriales > Salinarchaeaceae > Salinarchaeum > Salinarchaeum laminariae. Next base: position 3,040,259 of record NZ_CP096270.1, on the reverse strand, counting down.
GCGAGGGCGGCACCCGCTCCTATCTCGACGTCCAGCCCCACGAGGTCGAACGTGGTCTCTCCGCGGACCTCTCCTATGGCGTCTACGGCTTCGACGACGACGGTCCGGTGCGGATGGACAACCCCGACAGGAAGACCGATCGCGCCCGGATCGTCGAGGAGGCGGACCGACTCGTCTCCTTCGTGGACACCGTCGGTCACGAGCCCTGGCTCCGGACGACGATCCGTGGACTCGTCGGCCAGAAACTCGACTACGGGCTGCTGACCGTCGCTGCCGACGACGGCCCGACAAGGACCACGCGTGAGCATCTCGGCGTCCTGCTGGCGACCGATCTCCCGACGATCGTCGCGATCACCAAGACCGACCTCGTCGACGACGAGCAACTCGCCGAGGTCGAGCGCGAGATCGAGCGCCTGCTCCGGGACGCCGACCGAACGCCACTGCTCGTCAGCAGGCACGGCGTCGAGGCAGCTATCGAGGAGATCGACGAGACCGTCGTCCCGATCGTCGGCACCAGCGCGGTCACGATGGAGGGCGTCACCGTCCTCGACGAGCTGTTCGAGCATCTCCCCAAGACTGGCGGCGAGACGCCGGAGGATCCCTTCCGGATGTACGTCGACCGGACCTACGCCGTGACCGGCGTCGGAGCCGTCGCCTCCGGGACGATCACCTCCGGCACCGTCGAGAGTGGCGACGAGCTGTTGCTCGGACCGATGCCGGACGGCTCCTTCCGGGAGGTCGAGGCTCGTTCGATCGAGATGCACTACCATCGCGTCGATCGCGCACGGGCCGGACGGATCGTCGGCATCGCGCTGAAAGGCGTCGAGGAGCGGGAGATCGATCGCGGGATGGCGCTCCTCCCCCGCGACGCAGCGCCGATCCCGACTCGCGAGTTCGAAGCGGAGGTGATGGTGCTCAACCATCCGACCAGGATCGACGCCGGCTACGAGCCCGTCGTCCATCTCGAGACCGTCAGCGAGGCGGCGGCGATCTATCCCGAGGACGGCCCGCTGCTGCCCGGGGACACCGGTCGGGCTCGCCTACGATTCAAGTTCCAGCCCTACCTCCTTCAGGAGGGCCAGCGATTCGTGTTCCGCGAAGGACGGAGCAAGGGCGTGGGCACCGTTACGGACGTAGCCCCCGATTCGGAGTAACGCGCTGTATTCCCTCCCCATCGGCGCGAGCGCTGCTCAGAGGTACCCAGGGGCTGCGAAAACCGGAACCCGCGGGCATTTTTTGGTGCTGGATCCCCAGCTACCGGTATGTCCACCGAGTCGTCGCTGCTCCAGGGGATCAGACGCCCGGAGTACACGGGAGCGAACCGCTGTCTTCCGTGTACGGCAGTCAACGTCCTGATCGCGATCGTGGTAAGTTTGCTCGTCGCCGTCGTCGTTCTTCCGCTCGCCCCGGTCGTCTTCGGCGTCTCGTTGCTGTCGATCTACTACCGTGGCTACCTCGTTCCTGGCACGCCGGAACTCACGAAACGCTACCTGCCGGACCGGCTGCTCGCATATTTCGATCACGGCGACGAGCGGGTGCAAGCCGCCGATCCCGCGGCGAACGAGGAGTGGGAGACGCTGGAGAAACTCGAGTACGAGCGGGAACACGCCGTCGATCCCGAGACGTTCCTGCGCGACGCCGGTGCGATCCGTGCAGAAACGGACGTGGACGATACAGCTGCTGATCTGAGGACAACCGACGAGTTCGAATCCGCCCTCCTCGATCGCGCAGACCAGCTCGCAGCGGACGGCGTCACGGCGGCCGATCTCACCGAGATGTTCGAGACTGGCCCCGACTCGATCACGTTCAAGGATCGTGACTACCCTGCAGTCCAGATCGATTCGCGCGTCCGACCGTGGCCGTCCGATGCGGCGCTCCATGTGGACGTGGCCGCCAACGACGTGCTGGCCGAGCGGACGGACGGCTGGTACGACGTCCCCCTCGAGCAACGTCTGGATATCCTCGCAGCCCTCCGATCGTTCCACGAGCGCTGTCCAGTCTGCGATGGCGTCGTATCCTTCGACGAGGCCGTCGTCGACTCCTGTTGCCGGAGCTACGAGGTCGTCACGTTCGCGTGTGAGGACTGCGGCACTCGCCTCGTCGAACTTCCATCCGACGCAGCCCAGGGCGACCTGCTGGCGGACGCCGAGCGAGCCTGACTCGGAGGCGCTGCACGCGTCTAGCGTGCTGGACGAACTGTTCCCTCACTGGGACGACTTCTGGCCGGTTACTCAGTGATCGTCACGACGGTCTCGTCGGCGACGCTGTCGGTCGCATCCTCGACGTTGAGTCCCGCACGGATCGTGTACTCGCCCGGCTCGGCGCGTTCCCAGTCGCGTGGCCCGACGCGAAAGGACTGCTCCCAGGTTCGAGTGAACCGTTTGCGCTCGCCACGCCCGAACCGGAACCCGTGTTTTTGCTCGGGGGCGTGGTTGGTCGCAACCTCCGAGGCCTCGTTCAGGCCGTCGATCGACCACGTCCAGGCGATTCGTGACGCTGTGGGGATGGTTACCGGGAACGGGAACCGGTTCCGCAACGTGATCGCGAACGTGACCGGGTCGCCCTGGGAGTACTCTTCGCGCTGTGTGCTGACGTCGACGGCGATCGCTCGATAGCGGAGCCAGTAGGGGATGAGATGTCGGCTCAACAGATCGCCGTCGATCGATCGCATCGCCTGTGGCTCCACGTCGACGTCGCGCTCGTTCGGCACGAACGAATCGTCGTCGTCCCGCTGTATCGCCGACGATTCGTAGATTCGACGCATGCGAAGCCATTGACGATGGGCGGGCTAAAGGGTTCGGCCCGAAACTGAACGTGAAACGGAGGAACGGAAAACGGACGAACGCCACCAGCGTCCGCTCGATTGGCGTTCTAGTCGTCGGCAGCGGCGCTCGCGTCGCTACTGTCCCAGGACGGCTGCTCGGCGTCGACAGTGTCGTCGTACCTGAGACACGCGACCTGGTGCGTGCCACCGACTGCGATCTGCTGGGGATCCGTCGTCTCGCAGGGCGATTCGAACGGCTCGGAGAGCGCGTCGGTGGCACCCTCGAAGTCGGTCTCGTGGAGCCGCCCGACCGCGTCCCCGAAGGTCGACTCCGCCCGACTGTCCGAAATCGTCCGGGGGAGATCGAACTCCTCGCGGACGAGTTCGTCGAGCTTCGATTGTGAGACGTTCTCGGGTTCGAGCACCGCCGCCTCCCCGTCGTTGGACTCCGCTTGCTCGACTGCCGTCACCGACTCGAGGGAGTCGGCGCCACGGAGCCGGAGCTTGAAGTCCATGAGCGACCGCCAGACGTTCTGATCGAGGTCCATCTCCTCGGGCTGAATCACACGCGGACAGCGCGTGTGGAACCGGCAGCCAGACGGCGGGTTGATCGGGGATGGAACGGTCCCGGGAAGCAGGATCCGATCGCCCTCCCAGTTGGGATCGGGCTCCGGGATCGCCGAGAGCAACGCTTCGGCGTAGGGGTGATACGGCGGTTCGAACACTTCCCTGGTCGTTCCGACCTCCGCGAACTCGCCGAGATACATCACCGCGATTCGATCGGCGATGTGCTCGACGACGCTGAGGTCGTGAGCGATGAAGATGTAGGAGAGTCCGTACTCCTCCTGGAGATCCTCGAGCAGGTTGAGGATCTGTGCCTGCACGCTCACGTCCAGTGCGCTGACGGGCTCGTCACAGACGATGATCTCCGGGTCGACGGCGAGCGCACGGGCGATGCCGATGCGCTGGCGCTGCCCACCGGAGAACTCGTGGGGATAGCGGTGCGCGTGGCCTGGGTTCAGCCCGACAGTGTCGAGCAGTTCGCCGATCCGCTCCGTCCGGTTCTGCCCGGACGCGATGCCGTGAATGTCCAGTGGCTCGCCGATGATGTCGCCGACGGTGAGCCGTGGGTTCAGGCTCGAGAACGGATCCTGGAAGATGTACTGGAGGTCCGTCCGGAGCTCGCGGAGCCGTCTGCTCGAGACGTCCGTCAGGTCGATCTCCTCGCGGCCGGCTCCGTCGGGGGAGCGCTGCCGGTAGTAGACCGATCCCTCGGTTGGTTCGAGCAGTCGGAGCAGCGTCCGGCCGAGCGTCGTCTTCCCACAGCCACTCTCGCCGACCACGCCGAGCGTTTCGCCCTCGTACAGATCGAGGTCGATGCCGTCGACGGCTTTGACCATGTTCGTCCGCCCGAGGATGTCGTCGATGAACCCCTCGCTCGTGTCGAAGTATTTGGTGAGGCCGTTCGCACTGAGGATCGGCTCACCGCTCCGATCAGCCATCGACGTCACCTCCATTTGGTTGCACACTCGACGGATCTGGCCCGTCGCCGGGCTCACCGGCGACCTGGACCTCGTAGTCGAGGCCCTCCTCGAGATCGCCGGTGTACTCCAGACAGGCAGCACCCCGTCTGGACGATTCCGTCGCGACTTCACCCGTCTCCGGATCGACGAGTGCGGGCTCTTTCTCGGCGCAGCTCTCTTCCGCGTACGGACAGCGTGGATGGAAGCTACAGCCCGGCGGTAGTTCGACGAGATCGGGCATCGTGCCCGGAATCGTCATGAGTCGGTCGCGGTCGTCGCCGACGCGCGGGATCGAACTCATCAGCCCGACGGTGTAGGGGTGTTTCGGGTCGTAGTAGAGCTCCTCGACGGGTGCTTTCTCCACGGGTTTGCCGGCGTACATCACCATCACTCGATCACAGACCTCCGCGATGACGCCGAGGTCGTGGGTAACGAGCTGGATCGCGACGTCGAACTCGTCGGCGAGCTCCTCGAGCTGTTCGAGGATCTGCGCCTCGATCGTCACGTCCAGGGCAGTCGTCGGTTCGTCGGCGATCAACAAGTCGGGATCGCAGGACAACGCCATGGCGATCACGGCCCGTTGTTGCATCCCGCCGGAGAACTCGTGTGGGTAGTCGGAGTATCGCGTCTCCGCCTCCGGAATGCCGACCTCGTCGAGGAGCTGGATCGTCCGCTCCTTGGCCTCCTCGTCGGAGTAATCGAGGTGGTGGCGCATCGGCTCGGCGATCTGTTCGCCGACCGTGTAGACGGGGTTCAGCGCAGTCTGTGCGTCCTGGAAGATCATCGCGATGTCGTTCCCACGCAGCGACCGCACCGCTGCCTCGGGTGCACGCAGTAGTTCCAGATACTGCTCGCTCCCGTCGTGAACGATGAAGTCGTCATCCTCGATGATGCCGAGATCGGCGGCGTGCCCGCGGTTTACGACGTCTTGCATGTCGAAGGCACCTGCCGGCAGCTCGGTCGGTGCGACGTCGAAGTGGCGGTCGTTTCCGGTCAGATCGGATCCGTCGCAGCCCTGCTGTTCGAGTCGGCGTGCGATCTCGTCGAGGTCGTGCTCGGCGCGGAGCGTCTGGACGTCGACGGTCTTGTTCGGATACTGATCTTCGAGCCGCCTCGTCGTCTCTGCGTCGGAGAACCGGATCGATCCGCTGACGATCCGTCCGGGGTCGTCGATCAGTCGCATCAGGGAGAGCGCGGTGACGCTCTTCCCCGCTCCGCTCTCGCCGACGACGCCGAACTTCTCGCCCGGTTCGATGTGGTAGGAGAGGTCGTCGACCGCAGTGACGGTTCCTCCCTGGGTGTAGAACTCGACGGAGAGTCCTTCGACTTCGATCAGGGACATTTACCCACCACCCTGTCGGACGTTGCCGACCTCCTGTGCGTCGAGTGCGTCGTTGACCCCGTCGCCGATCATGTTCATGGACATCACGAACAGGAAGATGGCTCCACCGGGGTAGACGGTAGCCCACCAGGGAATCGATCCGCCGGGGCCCTGAATGAGCGTCTGGCGCGTCGAGTCGAGCATGGTACCCCACTCGGCGGTGCCCGGCGGCATCCCGAGCCCCAGGAATCCGAGTGCGGCCACGCCAATGACGACAGTCCCGATCGAGAGCGACGCCTGAACGATCAGCGGCGCCATCGCGTTCGGAACGATGTGTCTGAAGATCACCGAGAAGTCACCGGCCCCGAGTGCTTTCGCGGCAGTGACGTACTCCTGTTGTTTGACCTGCAGGATCTCTCCCCGGATGATACGCGCATAGCCCGCCCAACCGAACAGCGAGAAGGCGAGGATCAGCTCCCAGTACCCTTTGCCGAGCATCGTGACGATGACCAGCGCGAGCACCAGGCCAGGGAACGCGAAGATGGTGTCGACGATCCGCATGAGAATCTCGTCGACCCAGCCACCGTAGTAGCCTGCGATTGCACCGTAGACCATTCCGAAACTCGCCGTGAGTCCGACGACGATGAAGCCGATCGAAATGCTGTATCGGCCACCGATGAGGACGCGAGAGAACAGGTCACGGCCGTTCTGGTCGGTTCCCATCGGGTGGTCGGGCGTGGGTGCGCTGTAGATTCCAACGTCCGACGACGGATCGAGATAGAGGATCGTCTCGGGGTCGTACGGCGCCAGCGAGAACGGCTGGACGGTGAACCCCTCGATCGAAATCGGTCGGGCAAAGATCGCCGCCAGCGACATCAGGACGACGATCAGCACCCCGAACATCGCCGAGTAGTTGTGGACGAACCGCACGCCCGCTCGCTTCCAGCGACTCATCGTCTCTGTGCTACTGTCGTCACTCCAGTCCGAGAGGGACTCCCGCTCGGTCACGCGATCGGGATCGAACCCCGAAATCTGGATTCGGCCTCGTTCTGTTGCCATAGTTTAGTCGTATCTGATTCGCGGATCGAGCACCGCGTAGACGATGTCGGCGACCAGGTTCATGATGATGATCGCAGCCCCGATGAACAGCGTGATCGCCATGATCACGTTCACTTCACGCGCCGTCGCGGCCTGGATGAACTCGCGACCGAGTCCCGGCCAGCTGAACACCGTTTCGACGACGACGGATCCCGCGAGAATGTTCGCGGTGAGGAACGCCGCTACAGTCGTGACCGAGATCAGCGAGTTCCGTAGAACGTGTTTGAGGATCACCGTTCGTTCGGGGAGCCCTTTCGCCCGGGCCGCCGTAACGTAGTCCTTGTTCATCTCCTCGGCCATCGACGACCGCATGATCCGCATCAGCGTCGCTGCGGACGCGCTCCCGATGGTCAGACCGGGAAGGACGAGATACCACAACATCTCCGGATCTGTCAGTGGAACTCGTGGCGGTAGCACCGGCCACCAGCCGAGCTGTAGGGCACCGACCAGGATCAGCATGAGGCCGAGCCAGAAGTTCGGGACGGAGATGCCAAACAGGGCGATAAACCGGCTGACGGTGTCGCCGAGCTGGTCCTTTTTCACCGCCGCGTAGATTCCGGTCGGAATTGCGATGACGAGTCCGAACACCCAGCCGAACAGACCGAGCGCGATCGTCGGCGGCAGCCGATCGATGATCAGATCTGACACCGGCCGTCCGGTCTGGATGACCTCACCGAAGTCGCCAGTCGCTGCGTCGGAGATCCAGAGCCAGTACTGTTTCCAGACTGGTTCGTCGAACCCGTGTTTCGCGCGCAGCGTGGCTTCCCGGGTCGGCGACATGTCGGGATCCAACCCAACCATGATGTCGATCGGATCACCCGGCGTGAGGTAGACGAGCCCGAACGTGATGACCGAGACGCCCCAGAGGATGGGGATCGTCAGCAGTAGTCGCTTCAGTACGAACCGTCGAAGGCCGCTCATGGGACGAGATTTCCTGACATAGTCATCCGTTGAAACGAATGGCGACCGACGCGCTTACCTGTCGACGTAGACGATCTGCTCGTCGGCGGGGGAGTACATCGCGTAGGGGACGACGGACTGGGAGCTGGGATACGTGTTGTATCCGAACACCTCTCCCTGGCGGACGACGCCCACCGTCGTGCTGTGCGTGCCGTAGGAGTTGGCGTTGAGCTCGAGGATCATTTTCCAGATCTCGTCGTAGCGCTCCTGACGAGTCTGTCTGTCCTCCACCGCCTCGACTCCGTATCGAGCTTCCTGCAGGGCGGCGTTCAGGTCCTCGTCGTTGATGTTCATGAAGTTACAGCACTGTCGGTAGTTGTCGGGATGGTGGATGGCCTTGGCGTAGCCGTGGGGGCCGAATCCACTGGAGAGCCCGATGAACGACAGGACGCCCTCCTCTGCGTAATCCGCGGAGTAGAACTCCTGCGCCCACGTCGGGATGTCCGGGTACGTCTCCATGTTGGCAGAGAAGTAATCGCTCTGGTTGAGCGACTCGACGATCAGCTCGACCAGACGGACGCGGTCGTCGCTGTTGGAGTTCGTCTCGATCGTGACGTCGATCGGCGTCTCCCAGCCGTTCTCGTCGATCGCTTCCTGCACGAGCGAGTCGGACTCGTCGCGTGCGTACGTGTTGTAACTCTTCAGGTCGTCGACGAGCTGATCGTAATCGGACGTCCCAGACTGGGACGCGATCGGCGGCATCGGCACCCACGCAGGATCCTCCCAGCCGGAGAAGATCTGGTTCGCGATCTGCTCCCGTGGGATGAGGTGGTTGATCGCTCGGCGGACGCGGGCATCCGTGAACGGCTCGACGTTGACGGGGAACTGCAGGAAGTTGAACCCTGCACCGCTCGTTGCTGCCGTTCGGTAGTCCTCGGAGCTCTGGTAATCGTTGAGCGTCGAGGCGGTGAGCCCGTACGCCATGTCGAGCTCGTCGTTCTGCAGTGCGGCAGACCGCGTTGCAGGATCGGGGATGATGCTGATGTCGACTTCGTCGACGACTGGTCCGTTGGGGAACTCGCTCGGCCCATCGTACCAGTCCTTCTTGCTGGTATCGAACCAGTAGTTCTCGTTCTTGGAGAGCGTGACGTACTGGGCGTCCTCATAGTCCTCGAAGGTGAACGGGCCAGTACCGAGCGGCGTGTTGCCCTGACGGGGGTCGTTCTGTTCGGGGGGAAGATCGGTGACAGCGGTCGGGTACACTTCCCAGCCACCGAGGTTACGGATGGCCTGTGCGTCGGGAAGCTGCGCGTACAGGTGGACCGTGTAGTCGCCGTCGGCCTGGATGTCGAGCAGCGAGTCGTAGAGCTGCCCCGAGTTGAGCGACCCCTGGAGGCGTTCGTAGGAAGCGACGACGTTGTCCGCGGTCATCTCTTCGCCGTCGTGGAACTCGACCCCCTCGTGGAGGTCGAACCGATAGTGCATCCCGTAGGTACCGTCGTCGACGGCGTCGGGCGCCTCGTTGACAGTGAGGAACTGCCCCTCGGAGGACGTCGGATCGTTGTCGGGGTGGCGGAGGACGATCTGATCGTCGACCTGGGGAACACCGTCCTGGTACTCCGCAGTGATCATGTAGTCCTCGTAGTCGGCGGCCTCGACCTCCTGTACGTCGACCTGTTCGTAGGAGGACGCGAGCCAGGAGTTGATCTCACCGGAGGCGTTCGTGGTTATCATCCCCTCGTAGATGAGATTGTGTACGTTCGACGCCGCTGCCGAGCTACTGTACGGAACGTCGAAGGAGTCGACGGGCTCCGCGATCGCAGTGCGGAACGTGCCACCCTCGACGATGTCTTCGGGATCGACAGTTACTCTGTTCTGGACCGGGTCGATTCCATTATCACCACTTCCGCCGTCGCCGCCACCGAAACAGCCCGCAATGCTGGCGGCTCCCAGAGCACCGAGCCCCTGGAGGATACGTCGTCGGTTAGTGAGTTGGCTCACGCGATTGGCATTCTGCGCCATACCCGAGTGTTGGTCAAACGGTGCATAAATGCAATGGTTATTCATTGGTTTATGTCCAGTGAAATATAGGTCTACTGTGCGGATGATTACCATTGTTTGAGGTCCCAAACGCGACGTACGTTGTATAATGTTGTAGCTTATTGTGTACTACGGGACACACGTTCTGGTGGAGCGTACTTGCCGTTCGACGGTAGTAGAGAGTTACTACTGTCGATAATACTTCTCACCCGTCTCCGTACTACGTATAAGATATCATATGGGTATGAAACCGAAACGGGTGTTCGAACTCCATCTAGCGCGTGAAAACCGCCGATTCGACGTAGCCACGCCACGGCATCTTACAGTCGTCCAACTGCGCCCGCTTCGGCGAGATCCGGGATGCCGAGCGGTGACGAGCGGCCACCTCCGGTCTTCCATTGCTCGGCCAGTCGGTGGCGGTACACCTGGTTTTACTGTGGGCCCTCGCGTGGGCCCTGTATGGACGCTCGCGGGTCCGCTCGTACGATCTACCGCGAGTCGCTTCCAATCCTCCTCGTGAGTCTCTGCGGCGGGATCTTTGCAGGGGTCGTGCTCGGCACACCTGCGATGCGGAACGGACTGGAAACCTATCCGGGTCTCCTGCTCGCACTCCCGGCGTTTCTCGCCACCCGCGGTAACGTCTATGGCGCGCTCGGGGCCCGTATCGCGAGCGGACTCCACCAGGGCCTACTCGACCCACACATTGCGTGGGATCGACGGCTCGTGAACGCCGTCGTCGCGGCCGTCCTCAACGGCGTCGGCATATCGGCGTTCGTGGCAGTCGCCTCCTGGAGCATTCTCGCCGTCCAGCCCGGCCGATCGCCCGCGTCCCTGTTCGCTCTTCTGGGCATCTTGCTGCTCGCGAGCGTCCTCACTGCTTGCGTGATGGTCGTTGGGCTCCTTTCGGTCGTGTTCGCGGGCTATCGTCGCGGGGCCGACCCGGACAATCTGATCGGCCCGGTCGTGACGACGCTCGGTGACGTGTTCGGCGTCGTGTTTCTCGCGATCGCCGTCGCGCTCGTAGGGGTGATCGCGTGAGCGACGCGCCCGCGACGCGCGTGGATGCCTGGTCGATCGAATCCATCGTCCGCACGATGGCGCCACTCCTGCTGGTGCTCAGCCTGCTGGAGATGGGCTCAGGCATCGTCCTCGAGTCGTTCGAGGAGACGTATCTGGCGAACCCGACGCTGCTCGTGCTCGTCCCGGTGATGATCGGCATGGGTGGCAACCTCGGTGCGATCGTCGCCGCGCGGCTCTCGACTCAGCTCCACCTCGGGACGCTATCCTTCGATCCCCGGACGCCGGCACTGCGAGCCAGCATCCTCGCGGTCCTCGGGCTCGCTGTGACGGTGTTCTCCGTCCTCGGGGTCGTCGTCTACGCGATCGGGCACGCGATGGGGTCCCCGATGGCACTCGCAACGCTCATGACGATCTCACTCGTGTCGGGTCTCTCCCTCGCAGTGGTCGCGATCGTCCTCGGCGTCCTCGTAACGTACGTCTCCTATCGCCGCGGCTACGATCCCGACGACGTGACGATTCCCGTCGTCACGAACGCCTGTGACATTCTTGGCGTCGTGATCTTTTCGGCGGTGGTGCTCGTGGTGCTGTGAGATCGAGTTCGTTGCGACGCGCCGCTCGTGGTAAGTAGTTCCCCGTATATTATCAACCGCTCATTCCGCAGCCGCGAGCGACCGAACGCTGTCGGTCGCGGTCCGCGTGCCTTTCGCGATGAGAACGTCCTCGGCAGCGATCGTTTCGTCGGCGTGGCCGAGGAGCACCCAGCCCACCTCCGGGCGGCGGATCGCGATGACGGTGGTCCCCGGCCCGTCCGTGGGGACGCCCTCCTGGAGATCGACGCCAACGAGATCGCTGCCCGGCGTGACCTGGATTCTGCTGAGAACCTCGTCGCTCTCTCGGACCGCGAGCTCCACGACGGGATGAACGTCGATGTCGCGGAGCACGCCCTCGCTGATCTCCAATGCGGCGTCGCTGATCGTCTCCGTCGCGATACCCAGCCTGATGAGACCGCGGAGCGCGACCGGATCGTCGGCGTCGGCGGCCGCACCGAGCGTCCAGGCTTCGAACCGAGACTGGAGTGCGTCCACCTCGACCTCGAGATTCCGAACCTCCTCGGCGAGTGCGGTGTCGTCGAACAGCACCGAGCCGTACGCGAGGTCCACGGCCAGCTCCGAGAGGTTCTTCATGTGAACGATCGAGTCGACCGCCCGGTCCAGGTCGTCGATCGCCGGCTCCGGGTCGAGAATGGGCTGGTACGCCTCGCCGGAGAGCCGTTCGTAGACGTCGCCGATCGCGTGCTCGGGCCCGCGAATCAGCGTGACGTCGCCGGCTACGAGTTCGTTCTCCGGGCCGGGGTTGAGGAGCCACTCCTCGCCACGCCGAATGCCGATCACTCTGACGCCGGTCTCGGATTCGAGATCGAGCTCGCCGAGCGTCTGCCCGACGACGTCGGCGTTGCTGGCGATCGTCGCCCGCTCCAGCGGCTCGAACGCTTCGGGGAGTGCCGCACGCATCGCCTCGGGAAGTCCCATGTCTTCGAGCACGACCTTGGCCACGTCGCCGGCCGCGTCGCTGATCTTCTCCGCACCGCCCACGACTCCGAGCACCGGCGCGAGCATCTCCGTGTCGTCGGGGTTCCGCGCCGCCATCATGACGCTCATGCGCGCCCGCAGTTCGAGGACGTCCATTCGCTCCTCGAGGCGGAGCACCTCCTCGGCGATCGCGTCGCTTCGATGGAGCACCGCGGAGTACGCCAGATCGATCAACAGCTCCGAGGTGTCTTTCATCTCGACGAGGACGTCCTTGACGCTCACCGGCTCGTACTCGACGCGAACCGAGCGTGGGTCCTCGCCCTCAGTCGGCATAGTTCGACGGTCTCGGGCTGGTAGCAAAAGGGTTGCCACGGAATGGCGTGGATGCGGGGAGGCAGTGGATGCGGATAGCTGTTGAGGCGGGCCGGCGGTGCGATGTGGGCGTGCGTGAAAGGAGGAGCCGTCCTCGTGGATCAGGTGCGCGGACGTACTGTTCCTGCGAGAATCAGGCGTGGACGTAGCTGTCCTCGCGGTGCTCGGCGAGTCCCAGGATCGTCGCCCAAACCAGACGGCGTTCGGCACGGTCGCGCCACACTGCTCGCCAGGCGTCGCTCCGTCGGCGTTCCCACTCGGGCACGACCGGCTCGATGGCCTCGAAGGCGTCCTCGATCGTTACGGACTCTGGGTCGCCGCTCTCGAGAGCCTCACAGACCTCGGCAGCACCGAGGATCCGCTCTCGAAAGCGACTCTGCAGGGACTCGGGATCGAGGTCACCACGAACGCGAGCGTATCCGCTGTCCGTTTGCTCGGCGAGCCCGAGCGCGTGGAGGAAAGCGATCCACCCGTTCGCGTCGTCGCGGGAATCGATCCAGTCAATGCGCTCGACCAGCCGCGCGCAGCAGTCGTCTTCCGTGCGTGGCACCAGCGGCAGCGCGTCGCGAACGCTCGCGAGAGCGTCGAGACCGAGATCGTCCGGCGGTGCGGGTGGGACCGTCTTGTAGCGCATGCGCGTCGAATCTGGGTTCGGTCGATTTCAGAGCCCGAAGCTCTCCGCGACGAGCTCCTCGTCGCGCTCTCCGAGTGCGTAGGTCGGGCCCTCCAGCACGTCGATCGTTACCTGTGCGGGCGCGAACACGTCCTCGGGGAGGTCGTAGAAGTCCCAGTCGGCAGCGTCGAAGATGTCGTAGAACGGCTCGCCGTACTCCTCGCCCGCGCTCGACGGAATCTCGTCGAATCGGTCGAAGTCGTCCTCGACGACGAGGTGGACCTGGCCGCCGTAGGCGAGTGCGTCGTTGGTCCGCGCGAGCGCGGTCTCCTCGTCGCCAGCCACGGGCGCGACAGGCGCAACGCCGCTGGCGGAGACGATCTTCGTCGGATCGTAGCCAAGCTCGGCGAGGCGGAACGCGGCGAGCTCGGGTGCACGGGCGGCGACGGTCACGCTCCCGGCGAGACTCGCTGTCGGGTAGGTCGGCAGGAACACCGAACCCGCTTCCACGTTGGAGCGCTCAGCCACGTGCTCGGCGACGTCCGCGGTCGGCAGCGCCTCGCTCTCCAGCGCGAGGACGGCGAACTCGGACACGTCGGTGTAGCCCAGCCGGTCGAAGATCGTCTCCTCGGCGACGAGCGCGCGGGCCGGGCCGCTGCCCAGCGCCTCGTACTCGTCGACGGAGACTTCCCAACCGGTCTTCTGTGCGCCAAGGAGCGCGAGTCCGGGCTGATCGGTCGTCAACTCGACGTGGCTGATCGGCGTGCCGTCGAGTTCCTCGATGCGAGACTGTACGGTCGCGAGCCCGGCGGACTGGATCTCCGCGAGCAACATTCCCGCCTCCAGTCCGCCCGTGAACTCCACGCCGAAATCCAGTACCGTCGCGCCGTTGGCGAGCTCGCGTGCCCCGACGTCGAGTTCCTCCGCGAACTCGAGGGCCTCGTCGACGAGCTCGAGGGCCGTCCGATTGAGACTCTCCATACCGGGGGCTGGGTCGGTGACCAGATAAAGGGTTCCGAAGCCATTCCCTGCAGGTCTCGATCCACGTCGCCAGCACGCGCCAGGGAGTTCCGCCTCGTGGACTTCTCCATCGTCGTACGGGCCGCCGAACTGTACCGAATCGATGACTTCTGCCCGCACTGCGCCCTGACCGAACAACTCTCAGAACTGGGGCGCGACCTCGTCGATAAACCGAACCGTCGTCTGGCGCTCGTTTTTCGGCACCTGAATCTGGAAGTTCTCGATCCCCAGATCGCGGTAGGTGTCGATGCCCTCGGCGACCTCCGCCGGCGTCCCGACGAGCCCGCGGAACTCGTCACGATCGGCGGGGCCGGCCTCGGTGTCAGCCTGCAGCTCCTCGTAGGCCTCGTGGGCTGCGTCCGTGGAGTCGCGGATGACGGTCGTGATCGTCGCCGTTTTCGTGATCTCGTCGTAGTCGCGGCCGGCGTTGTCGCAGTGATCGCGGAGCACGCCTAGTTTGTGCTCGTAGGTTTCGGGATCGGCGCCGGGAATGTTCCACATGTCGGCGTACTCCGCGGTCACGCGTAGGGTCAGCTGCTCGCCACCGCCACCGACGAGAATCGGCACGTCGTCGGGTTTGGGCTCGAGAATCAGATCGTCGAGGTCGTGGTACTGCCCATCGTAGTTCACCGGTGATTCCTGGTCCCACGCAGTCTGGCAGAGCTCGATGACGTCGCGGAGCTCGCGAATCCGCTTGGCCGGCTCCTCGAACGGCACGTCGATAGCGTCGTACTCGTCCTCGTACCAGCCAGCGCCGATCCCGAGGATCGCGCGGCCCTCCGAGAGCTGATCGAGCGAGGCGACGACCTTCGCGAGGTAGGCTGGGTTGCGGTAGTGGATGCAGGTGACGAGCGCGCTCAGATCGATCTCGTCGGTCGCGGTCGCGAGGGCGGACAGTCCCGCATAGCATTCGAGGAAGTCCTCGTCGTAATCCCCGTGCCACTGGAGCTGCCAGAAGTGGTCCATCAGCGAGAACCACTCGAACCCTGCCTCCTCCACGAGCTGTGCGCGATCGACGAGTGAATCGACGAGTGCGCGGTCGTCTGGGTCGTCGACGTACTCGAACGACGCGTTGTGGTACCCAAAGTCCATGTTCGGGTCTGGTCCGCCCAGCGACGTGAGTGTTGTTGCTGCGGTGATCCTACGTGTTTGATTAGACTACTAGGTGTATCATTTCTAGGCGGGGCGAATGGTACAGCAGACAGCCACGGAAGCCCCCTCTCGCTCGACCGTCCGCGACTCGCTGCGCGCTTCGCTCACTACGTTCGCTGCAGTGCTTACGTCGCCGGGGCCGGATCGAGCGGTCGGCCCCTTCCGAATTCCTACCCGATTACTTGCTCAACCGTGCTACGCTCGGTGGGTGCTGTGGCGCGCGTTTCGCGGGTGCGCCAGCAGCCGCGCAGCGTGCGAGGGACGACCGAGCCTACGCGAGGGAGGAGGTTGGGGAGGACGAGGTTGCGGTAGCTATGGATGGGCATCGAAAGGGGCCGGGCTCTCGGCTGTCCCAGGGTGACGTAAGCACCGCAGCCCGAAGGGCGAGGAGCGCAACGAGCCCCGGGTCATCGAGCGTCCGGGGGCTTTCGGATGCCTCCGATCCTTAAATTCCACCACATCCAATTTGCAATACCAAGTAGTCGTGTGTAGCAAATCACTGACTCCGAACCGTACTTGCAGTCGCTATTCGCTCCCGCTTCGAGCGTCCCGTCCCAGGTGCTCCTCGACGTGCTCAACTTTCTCCGCAGCGGATTTCGAACTCGTCCGCTTGTCGTCGATTTTCAGGAAGGTACTGACCCGATCCGCATCGACCGCGCGGTGCGCCGCCTCCACGGCGTCGAACAGCTCCCCGACGTCCTCGGTTTCGATGACGGTGCCCATCGGCGTGGTCTCGTACTCGACGTCGAACTCCTCGAGCGCGTCGACGGCGTCGGCGACGTCTTCGGCCATGCTCCCTTCACGCACCGGTGCGACCGAGAGGAATGCTACGACTGTCATGGTAACCCCGTCGCGTGTCACCGACTTGTAGCTCCCGTCGCGGAGGACGATAGACGCCGAGATCGACTCCCGGATCGCCGACCCTACTGTGATAGGCAGATCCTTCGACGGCGGCGCTCCGTCGGGGGCATCTAAACCTTTAACACCACTCCGAAAGACGTTGGATTTGGAGGAACATTTCCATGCCCGAACAATCGAATCCCGAACTGCCGCCGCTCCCCTACGACTACGACGCGCTCGAGCCGCACATCTCCGAACAGGTCGTCACGTGGCATCACGACACCCACCATCAGGGCTACGTGAACGGTCTCGACAGCGCGGAGGAGACACTCGCCGAGAACCGCTCCAACGGTGACTTCGGCAGCTCCGCGAGCGCGATCCGCAACGTCACCCACAACGGCTGTGGCCACTATCTCCACACGCTGTTCTGGGAGAACATGGACCCCAACGGCGGCGGCGAGCCCGAGGGCGATCTCCGCGAGCGCATCGAGGAGGACTTCGGCTCCGTCGACGCCTGGAAGGGCGAGTTCGAGGCCGCAGCCTCTGGCGCAGGCGGCTGGGCGCTCCTCGTCTACGACCCCGTTGCGAAGCAGCTGCGCAACCTCGTCGTCGACAAGCACGACCAGGGCGCGCTCTGGGGCGCGCATCCCATTCTCGCACTGGACGTCTGGGAGCACTCCTACTACCACGACTACGGCCCCGCCCGCGGCGACTTCGTCGACAACTTCTTCGAGGTCGTCGACTGGGACAACGTCGCGAGCCAGTACGACGACGCCGTCTCGCTCTTCGAGTAGACGATCCGTCCCACGCGGGAGGAACGTCGTGGGTCGGTGCTCGATCCCACACTCGTATTTCACTTCGTGATCGTCGCAACGGAGCGAGAGCGCCGCCTACCTTCTTCTACTCCCACAGATACGTTTGCTTCACGAGCCCAGGTTGATGACATCGAACTCGGCGAGGGTACCGATCGATCGGTCGCTTTACCGGGACCCCCTGCGTAGATGCTGCTATGCCGGAACCCAAGGCGGAGTTCGACGGGCTCTACCCCTGCGATTTCTACGAGCCCGAGGAGCTCCTCGACGCCGAGCAGTGTTACACCGTCTACGAAATCGCGCGGCTGCTCCAGGATCTCGATCCCGACGCTTCGATCGAGCCCGAAACCGAAGCGGTCCTCCTGGACTGGGCGATCCCGTGGATCATGACCAACGCGGAAGCGCTCGTCGTCGCGGATCCCCGTAGCGACGACGAGCCGGGGTACTACGGGCTCCGGCGGCCCGAGGATCTCCCGGATGGAAGCGAGTGAGCGGCGCTGCTTCCAAATTCAGTGTAGCGGTCTCCGACATTCTGTTGCAGCGATCCACTGAGGACTGACAGTCCGTCTCTCTCCCTTCCGTCGTAGCGTAGCTACTGCAGTCCGATACAGTACGTACTCCGCTACAGTGCTACAGCAGCTGTTTTTTTTATCGCGCGCGAGCCGACCGAGCGGCGAGCTCGACGTGGTGGAAGGCGTCTTCGGTGACGCTCGGGCCGTGTCCGGTGTGGAGCTCCCGCAGATCCTCGTCGATCACGTCAAGCACTCGCTGGATCGACGCGAGCAGCGTTTCGCGATCCGCGCCCGGGAGATCGGTCCGTCCGTAGCCGCCGTTCTGGAAGACGAGATCGCCAGCGAACAGCACGCCGGTGGTATCCGCGTACAGACAGCAGTGATCGGGCGCGTGCCCGGGCGTGAACAGCACCTCGTACTCGTGGTCGCCCAGCTGGACGACGTCGCCATCGGCGAGTTCGTGATCGATCGCCTCGTGGTCGGCGTCGAATCCGTACATTGGGGCGTCGTAGGCCGATCGCAACGACTCGACGTTGCCGACGTGGTCGGGATGCGCGTGCGTGAGCACGATCGCGTCGAGGTCGCCGCCGCGGTCCTCGAGCCGGGAGACGACGTCGAAGCCGGCACCGGCGTCGACGAGCACCCGCCGCTCGCCCTCGACGAGAAAGACGTTGCTCGTAAACGCCTCGATCTCAGCGGCGACGTTGACGATCACAGATCCCTTTCGACCCTCCTCCGCTTGTGTTTGCCGGTATTTGTACAGTTCCTCACGACGACCTGCTGGGATCGGCTGGCGTATCAGCGCAGGTGCCAGCGAGGCCGATGCTGAGTTGGTCGCCTCGGGATACCGAAGCGACGTCCCCGATACGGGCGTCGTCGCAAGGTCTATGAACAGGCCACATGACACTCTAGTCAGTATGGGTCGGCCCGAGTGGATCCTGGTAGCCGTGCTCCTCTCGTTCGGACTGCTCGGGTTCGGCGTCGCTGGCGCCGGGGCTTTGCAGACCGGCTCCCCAGCTGCAGACGGGCTGACAACCGGTGCGGAGACGTTCGCTACCGGCGACGGCGGATCGGGAGCGCCGGCGTCCACGATCGCTACCGCATCGGCCGGGGCCAGCGCGTCCGATCGGTTCTTCACGCCCCAGCAAGGGGAGTTCGAGCGATCGACCGTCCGCGTCCGCGTCGACGCAGATGCCGACGCGCGCTGGACGTTCCGCTACGAACGACCGATCGACTCCGACGACGAACGGTCGGCGTTCGAGACGTACGCCGAGCGGGTTCGCACTGAAGAGACCGATCTCTATCGCAACTTCCAGAATCGGTCAAGCGAACTGACGGCCGCCGCAAGCGCAGAGATCGGCAGGTCGATGGCTGCAACCAATGTCACGCGCGACGCGGGAATCGAACAGACGCCCACTCAGGAGGTGGGGTACGTCGAACTCTCCTTCGAGTGGACGAACTTCGGCCAACTCGACGGTGGAACCGTGACCGTCGGCGACGTGTTCGAAGGCGGGCTCTATCTCGGCGAGACGCAGTCACTGATCGTCGTCGCTGGTGATGGTCTACGCTTCGATTCGATCGATCCAGAGGGATCGCCCTCCGGCGATACGCTCTCCGAGAGCCACTCCGTGACCTGGACTGGCGAGCAGTCGTTCGCGGACCGTCATCCACGAGCCGTGTTCCAGATTCGGGGGAGCGGTGGCAGCGATTCCGGCGTGAGCATGCTCTGGCTCCTCGGCGGGGGACTGATCGGCCTCCTGCTGGTCTCGGTGATCGTCGTCGCCCGGTATCGCGGCATCCCAAGCACGACCTCGAGCGAGGGCGGCGCTGCAGCTGCGGCGGCCTCGGTGTCGACGACCGACGCACAGGACGGTGCCGAGACCGACACCACCGAGACCGAACCGGTGCCACCCCAGGAGCCGCTTTCCGACGATCGACGCGTCCTGCAGCTCCTCGAGGACGGCGGCGGTCGGATGAAACAGACCGCCATCGTCGAGGAGACGGAGTGGTCCAAATCCAAGGTTAGCATGCTGCTCTCCGAGATGGAAGCCGACGGCGAGATTCGGAAAATCCAGATCGGCCGCGAGAACATTATAGCGCTGGAGGGTCACGAACCCGAGGCAGCGACCTCGCCGTTCGACGATACCGAGTAGCTGGGAGCGCGTGCGTCACTCCCTGTCGCGGGCGGGTGGAAACGCAACTGTTTTACTGTGGTCTCGGCTACCGAAAAACGCGCTCCGGTGGTGTAGTCCGGCCAATCATATTGCCCTCTCACGGCAATGACCAGGGTTCGAATCCCTGCCGGAGCATTCTCGTCCTTGCGCCTTCACGCGGTTTCGGTCGTCGTGATCGACCATGACCGCACGACTTACCACGTACGCGACAGGATCGACCCCGACGCCCACTGGCGATTCGGTTGGAATTAACGGCAAACACATTAGCTTGGGTTTTCCCGACGCCGTCTTGCGATCGGGCAAAATCGACAGGCAACGACGAGGGTGGGGAGGTGACGCCGAATGACGGGGACAAATGGTGGCGATGATGGCCTGTTGGACGGGATTACGCTCGTTCCTGAACCAACCCACGAACGACTCAACGAGCACCAGCTAGTCGACTATCGAACCGAGCGAGAGCACTGTCTCAAATGGCTGCTCGCCTTCGGAAAGGATCCGAACCGCGCTGATGGCTACGCCCAAGGTACGGTCGAGACCCGGGCCTACCGGATGGACAAATTCTACCGTTGGGTGTGGAATGAACACAGCTACACGACGGATGTCACGACGACGCACGCCGACGCGTACCTGCGGCACCTGGCGCACTTGGACAAGTCAAACGCCCACAAGAACGCCTGCAGGAAGTCGCTGATGATGCTCTATTCGTGGCGCCATCACCAGCGCGGCGCCAACGCGTGGGAACCGGAGATCACGTTCTCGCAGCCTAACCAGAGCTCAATTCCCAGGGACTACCTGACCAATGCCGAACGCGGGAAGGTTCGGAATGCCGCGCTTGAAGACGGTACGGTTCCGTCCTTCGACAACGCGTACGGTGAGCGTCGCGATCGGTGGAAGGCGTATCTCGCGCAGCGGTTTGGGACGCCCAAATCGGAGTTGACGCGTGAGGATTGGGAACGGGCGAATAGCTGGAAAATCTCGACCCTGGTCTGGACGAGTCTCGACGGCGGCCTTCGCCCGATCGAAGTCGAGCGGGCGCGAACGTCTTGGGTCGATCTCGATAACGAGGTGTTGAGGATCCCGCGGGAGGATGCCGCGAAAAGTTCGACGGACTGGATCGTCAGCCTCCAATCCAAGACCGTTGAGATGCTCGAAAAGTGGCTCACTGAGCGTGCGACTATCGAGAAGTACGAGGACACGGACAAGCTCTGGCTGACTCGATTTGGCAATACGTATCAGTCGCAGTCGCTCCGACGGTTGCTCCATCGGCTGTGCGACGCCGCGGACATCGACACGGAGAACCGGAAGATGAGCTGGTACAGCATCCGTCACTCCACAGGGACGTACATGGTGACCGAAGAAGACCTGTCAGCAGCCCAAGCTCAGCTTCGCCACCGATCGCCTGAGACCACGATGAAATACTCACAGGCCCCACCGGAGAGCCGTCAGGACGCCCTGGACCGGATGGGGTAACGGCGTCGTAGCGGTACTGAGAGCCGCGATATCTGCGGTCGGTTTCGACTGCGATTGTCAGTCGTCATCCAGGAGTTGTTGTGTGACGTCGACTTTCGCGTCAGTGTTGTCCTGGATCATGGCGTCGACATGGATAGTCCCGTTATCGTTGCGCGTGATAGCGTCGTCCGGGCTCGTTTCCCCGGTCGCCGCGTCATTCTCGTCGGCGTACGGGTCGTAGGTCGGGTCGGCCGCCGCACGTGCGGCTTTGTCGTGTGACTCATTGATCCGATTCCGCAGCTTCGCGACGGGGGTTTCATCGTACTCCTTTGTGGACTCGAGGAGTTCGTGCCGAAGTTGATCGTTCGCTTCAGAGAGGTCTCCTTCCTGTGTGAGGTTGCGACCCATGGATTTTCGGAGGCTATACCACCGGATTTTCCGGGAATCGGCTTCGATTCCGGCTTCCTCACAGAGTTGCTTGATCAGGTAGCACAGATTCGCAGAGTCGTAGGTGTTCCCGTCGCGGTTGAGCCAGAGCTTGCTCGTGTCGTCGTACTTCTCGAGAAGCCGGCGTTCGCGCAGCCATCGACTCAACGCTTCGGCTGATCGGTCTGAGAGGGCGACGATTTCTTTCCCCCGCTGTTTGCACGCGTGCTCCGTCGGGATCCGCAGGGTTTGACGGCTAGAGTCATACCAGCTCGGTTCGGCGTTCTCGATCTCAATTGGAGCGAGCCCAGCGTCGTAGCTAACGGCGACGAGTGCGTGGGTTTTCGCGCTGTCGTCAGCGTGCAGCCAGTCGTTCTGGGTGACAGCGTCTTTCTTGATGCCGAGGCGCTGGGCGACGAGCGCGCTGATCCGACCGCGCTCCTCTTCTGAAGCGGAGTGGTATGATGGCATTGAGCTGTACGTCTCAGCAGTCTCAAGGAGCCGCCCGAGCTCCACGTAGTTGAATTTGTACGTCGTAGTCTGTTTCTCGTCTGAGAACGCGATCTCAGGCTTCCACTGGTAGTCCAGGTCTCCTTTGTTGTATCGCCACAGGAAGTATTTCTGGAGGGTGTCCGCGAGTTTTCGTTTCGATGATTCGCCGTACTCGTCGCCGTTTTGCTTCGTGATGTTGCCACTGTCGACCAAGTACAGGTAGACGTCAGCGTGGTCGTCGCGGATGTACGAGTCGTCTTCTGGATGAATGTAGTTGAGAATTTGCCTGTGGATCCGGTCTAGACGCTGAACGTAGTTTTCCGCTGTGGGTGCTCGGAGGGGTTCGCGTCGATTTGGATCTGCGCCTGCGGTCAGCATCCACTCGTAGAATTCGCTGTAGTGGCGTTGGACGGTGTCATGGTTGTCGACGGCATCGGTGAGTGCTGCGGTGATCTCTGGGGGGTGTTCAGGGGCTGTCATGAGCGAAGTGACATTCTTATTTATTATTTACTTATAAAGACTTGGCCGCAGCTGGTCTCCGTATTCTCCCTCCCCTCTGGATTTCGAGCAATCGCTCAACGCCGTCGGTGGGCGCGGTAGGACGGATAGTAATCCGATGAAGATGTCGAGACATAATTGCCGTGAGAGGGCAACCTCCGCCTCACGGGTTCTGACCGGTCGCCGGATCACGTCCAGGCCCTGAACCACCCGGAATCGGCCGTCTACACAGATCAAGTTGCTCGATACTTAAAAATCACCCAGGTAATTGCCTCAGCGGCAACTTCGATTGAGATGGGTGCGATTCTGCCGAACACGCCAATGGTCACGCGACCTGCTCAAGCCGATACCGTGCCAACCCCTCTCCGTCGGCGAAGGAGAACTGCGCGACGATCGGGCCTTTCTCCCCGAGCGCCATTCGAACCCTCGCTTCGTTCGGGATGGTGTCGTAAATCGAGGTGACGTTGTCCAGCGCGAGGACTGCCTCGACGCTTGGGATCTGTCCTCCTTCGGTTGTCTCTTGGTGGATTGTATACTCCAGCGAATCGTCGTCACCGTGAGCTGTGATCGATAGTATGTTCCCGTCTTGGCGATCTTCGATTGCGATTCGTGCTGTGAGGGGCTCGGCTAATCTGACTGGGACGTGCAGCGCGTCGCCAGGGAACCGGATCGCCACTGGCCGTTGCGGCGGGTGTCGCGCCGGGATTCCCGGGACGTACTTTGAGACGATAGGTGGGAACGAGTACGACACGTTATTCGCTCGGAGCGCTGCGCGGCCAGCATCATCGTCGAAGTCGAATTGGACGGTGTCGGTCCCGGCAGCGAGTCGTTGGAAGCGCTGGAAGTTTTCGAGGTTGATCGTGGCGTCGATTCTGTCTCCGTCGAGATCGAAGTCCTCGAACGCTGCCTTGCTGACCTCGACTCTGACCCAGCCTTCGCGGGTTTCGTTTGTTCCGCGGAACGTGATCCCATCATCGGTGATGGTGAGGTGGCACTCTTCATCAAATGTCGCCGCGGCGTCCACGGCGGTTGCGAGTCGCTCTGCGGGAAGCACTGCTGTCAGCATGGATCGGTCGGGTGCTTTCGTGTGAATGTGGTTTCGACGATGGCGTTGAGGACTTGGTAGAATTCGGCGTTGAGGGGATAGCCGAGCCCGGAGGTGGCGCGGTTGATCAGCGTGTGGATGTTGTAGAAGATTGTCGCGACGTTCAGGTAGAACAGCCGGAGTTTGGGTGAGGGACTCTCTGTGGTAGGTGCGAACCTATGTTTCAGCTGTCTGAAGTACGTCTCCGCACTCCACCTGTACGCATACTGGTAGTATATGCTCCGCAGGTCTGTATCCTCTTTTGGCAAATCTGTGATGAACGGCATGTGCGTCTTGTCGGAGTTACTCCGGTGTTTCTCTGGGCGGGGATGCGCGTAGAAGTCAACGTTTTTTCGGAGGTTCGCGAATTCGAGACTGGTGTCAGCGATCGGAGCTTCCCCCGAGATATTGTTGATCGCGTCCGCGACATCGCCGTTCTCTTGTCGCTTCGCTCGGATAACCCAGTGATTCCCCGCAAGCACTCGGAATGCTGATACCGCGTCACCAGCGAAGAATTCTCGATCGGCATGGATTCGCCCGATCTCACCTTCTTGGGCAGCCATCCGTAACAGCCGCCTGAAATGCTGGATCGTCGCTCCTTTCTCACGCACTAGGTCCAGACCAAGCGCGAATCGCGCATCTGTGTCGCATACCGTCACGGCTGCGAAGCACCAGCCCTTCCCCGACGCGCATTCTTTCGGATTGTTGATTAGTTCCATCCAGTCCTCCGCATCCCGGCCCCAGTCGATCCACGTCGTGTCAACCGCGTAATCGTACTCTTGGTCAAAGAATCCCAGATCCGACGCGCACCGAATGAACAACCGATTGACTTGCGTGAACATGTCTGTAATCTCATCGAACTCCAACTCCCTGACTAGCTCACTAACGTGCGCAGGTGTCGGTATCTCGTCTGAATCGAACCGCCACTTCCCGGTGTCGTACCCTGCTGTCGGGCTATTGCTTAACGCGCCTAACGCGATTGAGCCGAGCACTTGCTTGACTGTTTTTGAGCGATTCGGGCGGCGACCGAACGACAGTGGATCCAGGATCGCATCGAAGACGAACTCGATCCACTCCATCAACTCGTGATGGTACGTCGCTTCCAATGCGGGGTCGGTGATCGTCTCGTGAGCTTCCAGTTCGTACGCGGTTTTGACCTCAGCAGGCGGCTCAACTCCGTTGCGGTACGCGGCGAACACGGCGTGAATCGCTGCTTCCTGCACAGCCTGCCGGTACCCGGTGTCGGCCATCTCGCCTGCTTTCAACGCGAACGTGGATTGGTCCGGGGTAGACTCGAATCCGATGCGATCGGAGATTTCGGGATTGTTCTCAAGATGCCGCGTTAATCCTGGCCGGGAGTTCATGCACCACGCGTCGTGAAGTAGTAGGGCTTTGACGTACTGCGGATCGACTGGAAGTTTCGATAGTGGCGCGTCTACAACTGTGAGCGCTGGGTTGGCGAGATCGAGTATCGCCTTGTCGAATACTGTGGTTCGGTCGCCGCTGTACTGGATTTCCTGTCGATTCGTTTCGTGGAGTATTGCTTCGAGGGGGCGTCGGTGCTGATAGGTAGCTATGTCGTCGGGTGGGGATTCGATGGTGACATCACGGCCGTACGTCTCGTCGACGCCGTCCTCGTACTGTGCATGCCCTGTGTAGTTTCCGTCGCTGCCCGTGAGGGTGCTTGTGAACGAGTCGGTGTGTGATACGGGGTGTCCTGCTTTCTTTCCTGTTCCCATAGGTGAATTGGTCCTTTGCTTACTAATAAGACCTCGCCCCGAAAGTCAATATTATTCAAAGAATTCCACATATCTTTACCACTTCTCAAGACATATTCTCCTAACGATTATATAGGTGTAAATTCGCGTACGGCTATTCACCTGCCGAAGCTCCGCTTCTCGGGGCTTCGCTCATCAACTCTACCTGCCTCACTATCAAACCTGGAGTGATCAACCACTGCAGTTCCTAATATCGGGCGACAGACGCTCTTTACCGGCAGATTCAAAGAACGTGCTATATCATGGAAAACTGCTTTTCTACCCAGCCTGTACATACGCAGCCTCGAAACCCCGGCCCAACGATGGAAGAGCTCGCGGAGGACTACCCAGAAGCAACGGAGTACATCCAGCAAGCCGTCGAAGACCACGGCGAAGAATAGGTGCTGGAACACTACTACGAGAAGATCTACCCGCTCGGTCAACTCATGACGGTTCCGGAGAAAGAGGAGCTCCCCTTCTTCGACGAGGACAAGCACGACACGATGAGCGAGGAAGAGCGTGTCGAGATGTATGAAGCATGGGCGCAGTATCGGGAGAATCTCCGGAACGCCAGTACTGAGGACACGGAAAAACACGACGAAGGCCCGCGTTGAGTAGCTGATAGGTCTAGGTGGACGCGTTCGGGCCCTACCGAAGCGGCTCTCGATTCTGATCGCGCTTCCCAGCCTGGGTCTGGAATTTCTGGAAATCACCCGATTCCATTTATGGGAATCCGGGCACTAACACGCTATAATGATCGAAGACGCCCGATTCCTGCGCGAAGGCTTCGTTCCTCACGAGGTCGTACATCGCGATCCCGAGGTCGAACACCTGTCCGGCGTTCTCGATCCCGTTACGCGCGGTGAACCAGCCGAAACAGCGCTGCTGACCGGTCCGTCCGGTGTCGGGAAGACCTGCATCGCGAAATTCACCACCGACCGGCTCCGTGAGGAACGCCTCGACATTGAAACGCTGTACGTCAACTGCTGGCAGAACTACTCCGCATACCGCACGCTCTACCGGATCCTCGAAGGCCTCGGGGGAAACCTCGACATCCACAGGCAGTCCACGCCGCGCGACGAACTCATCGAACGACTCCGAAACTACACTGGGGAACACTGCGTCCTCGTGCTCGACGAAGTCGATCAACTCCAAGGCAAACGCATCTTGTACGACTTGCATGAATTCTCGCAGTTCTCCATGGTGTTGATCGCGAACAGCGAAAACGAGTTGTTCGCCGACACGGACGCCCGGTTGACGAGCCGCTTGCGAGGCAGCGAGCGTGTCCACTTCGACCGGTACGGTCTCGATGCCCTCGTCGCGATCATGGCCCAACGCGTAGACAAAGGCCTTGCACCGGATACCATCGACCCTTCTTTTCTGGAAACGATCGCCGACGAAGCGGCCGGCGACGCCCGCTTCGCACTCTCGATTCTTCGTAGCGCCGCTCAAGCCGCCGACCGCGACGGTGCCGACGCGATCACCGATGAACGGATCATGAACGCCATCCCGCAAGCCCGCGAAGCAGTCCGGCAGAAAAGTTTGGAGACGCTCACTCCGCACCAGCGAGCAATCTACGACATTATCGAGGAAGCCGGCACCATCGAGCCGCCCGACTTGTACGACGCGTACCGTGACCGCGTTGATGACGCAAAAACCGACCGGACCGTTCGAAACTACCTCTCCAAAATGGAGCAGTACAACCTGATCGACGCCGAGGGAACCAGTCGCGACCGCATCTATCAATTAGCTAGGGCCCAGTGACGACTGCTACAACCACGAAGCTTAGCGGACGCTTGTCTCGGCCGTATGGTGGTTGGCTCCAAGGTAGTACCTATCCGGGCCCGCGCCATCAACTCCTGCATGACAACACAGCGCGCCAAAGGGGTGCTGCTCGGTCTGGCGTGTGGCGACGCGCTCGGCTGGCCAGTCGAGTTCGATTCGCTCAGAGATCGTCGGTGCTCCGCTAAGAATCGGCTTCAGAGCCACAGAAAGACTGCCGCTCCAAATAAGTCCGAACTCGCCAGTAGCAGGCACCCGGCCAGGGTATTAGAGTAACACACTGCCGTGGCACCCTCTCCGGGCACGAAGCACCTCGAAGCGAAGTCTGCGATACAGTTTCATTATGACCTGTATAACTGTTACTCTGGCCGGTTTCTTTACGTTGGGTGGAAGGTAGATTGAACGGCGATTCAGGAATGGACTTGATATGACTGAGTACGCCCCTGAGTTAGAAGCCGAGGAATTGGAAGACTTCATCGAGGCGTACATGGAACTTGACCGAACTGTAGAACGCCCCGTGAGCCTCTTCTCAATACTCCCCGGGTCAAGAGAGGCGAGCTACCAATACACGCTGCAGTACTTTCTGGACCCGCAGAAACCACACGGGTTTCGATACACACTTCTCAAAACGTTCTTTGAAAGCATCGAATTCCACGAATTCAATCTCACCGGCCAGCACATCGAAATTGAGGAGGAAGTCGGTATCGTCGACGACGAATCGGGCGGACGAATCGATCTCGTTATCGCCGGCGGCAGCTCCTTGAGCGACCACCCTCGGTGGGCGGTGTTTCTGGAGTTGAAAGTCGGCGCCGAAGAAGGCCATGGACAAACGAGGAAATACGCTAAGACGGACAAGTGGAGGTTCAGCTGGTTTGATTCGGACGAACTGATCGTCGACCGATTAGATGACACCGAGTACCTCTACGTGAAACGCGACACCGCTCCACCACCTTCAGATAAGACGTTCGAACCGGTCGCCTGGGCTGATATCGTCGAGAGCTTTGAAGCAGAGATCGACGACGCCATCTTCGACTACCCCAACCGGAG
Source organism: Salinarchaeum laminariae (assembly GCF_023204835.1). Classification (GTDB taxonomy): domain Archaea; phylum Halobacteriota; class Halobacteria; order Halobacteriales; family Salinarchaeaceae; genus Salinarchaeum; species Salinarchaeum laminariae. The sequence goes on along the minus strand of NZ_CP096270.1, from coordinate 3,012,034 downwards.
CGTTATTCAGTTCACAGATTTCATTCAGTCGCTGAAACAAACCGAGAACATGGACTCATCTATCGACGAAGACGAACTGAACGAGCGACTCACCCTGTACTTCGAGCACAGAAACCTCATCCAGCAGGTCGAAAAGGCAAACAGTCAGTTCGAGAGTGATTTCGAAGAACTGAGCACTTATCTGACGAATAGCTGGGAGGGGAAACTTACCCAGAAGTACGATTTCCAGACCTCTGGATGGACGACCTCACCGTCCAGTAACGCCAAGTGGCAAGGCATCCTCCCCGAGTACTGGCAGCAAGACCCGCTCAACCAGTCGAGTACCATCAAACTGTACTTCCGGCATGCACCGACGACCGATTCTCTCCGGAATCGAACCCTCTCCGTCCGGCTTCGGCTACCACCAGCACGGAATGTACACAACGAAGAGCATCATGCTGGCAGGTCGTTTAACTCTGTGTTCACTGAGAAATGCACCGACGACTATGCTGAGCGGCTAAGCGCCGCGATCAATTCCATCGGCGCAGATGAACATCGACTGGGAAGCGCCTCTGCACTCGTAACGAAAAAATACCAACTGGACCCACACAATCTGGCCGAATCGTACTTCCAACAGCTCGATACGGCCGTTAATGAATTCTGCAGTAGTGAGAATGACCTCCTGTACACGATCAACGACGTATTCGAAGAGACATATCGGGAGGTGTTCCGGGAAGGGCCTGCAGGCGAGTTCCCAGGGTATCTACCTGACCGGGAGTAGAAATCACACTGTCTGGCATTCGTAGTTTCGTATCGCAGATCACCCGGAGAGCCCCTCCCCGGCCTACTCACTTTGTCACGGGTCTGGTGGACCGACCCGAAAGTACTCACCTGCTGTCGGCTCGATACGCACCGTGACCCTGTGGGAGAAGTATTGTTGCTGTCAAAACTTCTCAAAGTGGCGGCCTGATTGGGCTACTGCTCGCGGTCGAGTGACGCTTCTAACGCTTCAAGCTCGGCCTCGAGTTCGTCTTCATCGACCTGGTCTGGTACCACACCGGCGTCTTCCGGTTCGCCTCGTTCAGCGAACATTCGGTGGAGTTGCTCGAGTGAGGTGACGTACCGCCTGAGATCGTCGCGCTGGTCGAGTGCGTGGTAGTGACTGTCGCTCGTTTTCCCGATGTACCCCTGCTCGTGAAGGCGTTTCAGCGTCGTTGTCGCGGTTCCTCGCGGGGTATCGAGTGCGTCTCTGATCTCGGCTGGCCGGTATCCGTACTCGGGGTTGCTGTAGAGGAACGCCACGAAGTCAGATTCCGTGGTGCCCGGCGTGAGCTCGACGTCGGGTTCGTGCTCGTCGAGGCGAACCGGCATTGTGTAGCCGATTGTAGCCAGTTGTGCTTAGTTGTTGCTTCCCCTACCGAAGGTTCCCCGAGCAACGTCGAAGCCTTCGAAGCGGACTGGTCGCGACATCGGAGGCGATGGGTGTTGCTCGCTGGGCCGTCCTGGAGCTTGGCTACGCCCTCCAGAGCATCGCGTCGACCGGCGGCAATCGGCGTGCAGCGACACGCTATGCCGGCACAGCTGCCGGCGTCGCGGCCGCGACAATGCTCATCATGTCGAGCGAGCCAGTACCGTCGATCGACGTTGATCTCCTGACCCTTGGTCCCGTGCTCTTCGGCGTGTGCTTTGCTATCTACATCGTCCACGGCGAGAACGACCGCTGGCGGTTGCCGGGAGCCCCGTCGGCGAGGAACTCATCACTCAGCACATTCGGCCGGTAGTCTCGCTAGTGGGCGCAGGTGAGAGGCGACAGCCAACGAGCCGGATACGTTCACCGTGAAACTGGTTCGAGAACTCCACACTCAATAGCTCACAACCTCACCCAACACGTTGGCGACTCTCGGTGCGGTGTTGGGTCACGACGTCACTAGAATCCCTCTCCATTACCCTCTCTCCGCGCCGTTCCTCGAGGGTGTATAGTCTGGCGAGCAGTCGGTCCGAGCGTCCATTGCGACGGGGTTTATCGGGGCTCTGTCCGTCGAGCGACAGTATGGTGGTCGTTGAGCACGTCACCCGATTGAGCGAGCGCCGCACCCAGACCTCTTCAGAGACATTTCCCGAACCCGCCCTGGAAGCGATTCATTCAGCTGTCGAAGCCGTTCCGGTAACTGTCTTCGAGGACACGTCGAAGCACAACGAAATCGGTGCGTTCGACGCCGCGATTGCCGATAACCTCCCGCAGTACGAGTATGAAGGGGACGCCGCCGGTGGCTACAACCCCAACTGCAAGCTCTGGTCGCATCAGGGATTCAACTACAGCGTTGACCTCTACGACGCCACTGACCGCATCGCCATCGAGGTAGAAAAGAGCGAGCGGAAGAACGTCAGCGACGACCTGCTCAAATTCCAGAAAGGGTACCGGACACAGAAGGATAGCCGGCCGAAAATCGAGTTCGGCTGCCTCATCGTCCCGGTGAACTATCTGGGGCGGCACAACCTCTATCAGCACAGCCTGACCAAGCTCGACTTCATGAAAGGCGTCCTGTTCATCGACGACGTCGCCGTCATCGGCTATCGCGATCCTCGACCTGACTGACGCCCTCCGACTGGTCTGTTTGGCGGCGCCGGGAGGCGTGCAGCGCGCGACAGCGTGCGCAGCGTGGTTCATCATGCCTGGTCCCGATCCGCACGACGACACGAGTGCCGACCACGAACAACTCGAGACCGAACTCCTCGCACAGGACCGCGACGCCGCGAGCGTCGCGACCGCGGACGTCGACGACGCGACGGCCCGGAGCCTGGTTGACGACCTCATCGACGCGGACGTCGTCACTCCGGTTCCTGAGGACCAAGTTCTGGTTCACGAGCCGAGTGGCACTACCTTCGACTCGGCGACGCAGCTGGCCGTCTTCCATCGTGGCTGGACGGCCGGCCGCGAGGCCGACGCGGAGAGCGAGTGATGCAGCAGACGCTCACCGGGTGTGCGTTCTGTGACGCGCCACCTGGCACCAAGGTGGGCGAGGCGCATACCTGGGGCGAAGACGAGCGGGTCACCCACCCGATCTGCGTCGACTGCGCGATCCAAACGGAACCGGATCCCAACGAGCGCGATCACTCGCCTGCGACAGCTGTGGGCTCGTCGTCGACGCGCTCGCGGCGCTGACGCGCTTCCGCGTCGAACTCGGTCATCTCGAAGGCCCGGTGCAGCTGTGCGAGCGCTGTAGCCCAGGTGGCCTGGCGACGTACTGGACGCGCGACCTCGAGGAGCACCTCGTCAGAACGCCGGCGGAGTGACCCAAACACTCTTTACTGTTTCGCTGTAAACTGTAATCAAGAACGGCCCGTGTCACGCACTTCAGATCGCGCCGACGGCGACATCGTCCGGGACTTCCTCTCGGTCGCGGACCTGCTGGAGGAGCCACAGCTCGCTCAGCTGTACGCCTACCTCGCTCGTGAGGGTGAGGCGACCGTCCAGGACGTGATGGACAACCTCGAGCTCGCACAGGGAACGGCCTACAGCTACGTCAATCGGCTCGTCGACGCCGGCGTCGTCGACGTCACCGACGACGAACAGCCCCGTCGGTACGCCGCCCGAGATATCGACCTGACCGTGACGACGGCCGCCGGCGACCGCGAGTACACGATCACGCCGGCGCTCATCGACGCCGTCGGCCGCCGGGAGACGAACGCCGACATCGACACCTACATCGACCGCCACGGCGTCGCCGGCCTCGCGACCGCGCTCACCTACGCGGTCGCTCGCGAACGCGGTGAGGTGACCCACCGGCTGATGGCCGACGACCTCGATATCTCCCCGCTGGCCGCGGAGATGATCCTCCAGGCGCTCCGGCCCGTCGTCCACGAGCACTATGACATCGAGGAAGCGGGGGCGGGACTCGACGAGTTGGATATCGACGACGGCGACGCGGCTGACGACGCGTGAGCCGGCTCCACATCGCCGATACCGGGCTGTTCGTCGCGATGGGACAGCCGAGGAACAGTCGCTACCAAGCAGTGCGCCGATTCGCTCGCCGGAACGACGTCACCTTCGTCCTCCCCGAGCGAGTGTACGAGGAGTTGACCGTCGACGACCCCGACGTCGAGGAGTTGACCGTCGACGACCCCGACGTCGAGGAGGTCCCGGTCGACGCCGCGATCGACGAGGGCTGGGCGACGGTGGCGGCGCCGCTCGAGTTCTCCGAGCCCATCGTGTCTCGGGTGATGGACGGCGTCCAGCGGTACATCGCGAACGCTGACGACCGTCCTGCCGACGAGGTTGAACGGGCGGACGCTGCGCTCGCCGCACTGGCTGCCCAAGAGCTCAGCGCGGGGACGGCCACCGAGGTGTACATCTACACGACCGATATCGCGGCCGGCGAAGGCGCTGAAACCGTGCTCGCCAGCGAGGGGTACGGTGACTCGGTGACGTTCGTGAACGGCTTCCGGTTCATCGAGGAGCTGCGTTCCACCGGTCACTAACGGGTACTGAGCTTCGATCGACCGTCCACGACACCTCGAAAGCCCTCGGCCGCTCGACGTCTCGCGACCGCCGCTACGCGCCTCGTCCCTGCGGTGCTTGTGGGGTCGGGGGACGACCGAGACGGCCTCGCCCTTTCTGAGTCCACCAGAACGCGAATGGCTGCGCCGAGCGGTGGAACCAGTTGGACAGGTGTGTACGTACCGGGCCGCCCCGCTCCCCGCTGCCGCCCTCCACGTCGCTCGCGACCGACCATCGATTCTCAGCAAAGAGAGGTTATGACGATGGGGTTCGAGATATTCGGTCTGCAAAATAGCTATGAGCAAAATTCAAGAGCGCCTCATCAACATCCGGATTATGACCTTCGGATCGGAAATGGAAGATCTGATTGCGGACATCCCCGACCTCATTGATTAGTCGACGAACGAAGTCGCCGTTCTCTTCAAAGTACGACTCAAACTGGGGCCAATTCTGACACATGAACTGTGGGTAATGGCCGAAACTACAGTCGGTCAGCCCCACGGGCGTCCGGATATCCTTATCTTGGTAGAAGTTTTGCAGTTCAGTATCGAGATCATCGGTAAACGCTTCTTGGAGGAGCGTTCTAATCGCGATTTCGATGTCCTCAATCATCAGAAAGGGTTCGATCGAGTCCCGGAGATAATGAAGAAGATCGTAGTTCGTGAGAATCTGCAACGACTCTTGGTCGGGATCATCAACCAGCACATACGGATCTTCGGCCAACAAGTCAAAGAGGAGGACGAGATCTGCCGTGGGCTTCACCACGGGTTCGACATCTTCGGTAGCGATCTGTACCGTTCGCCCGGGGAGATTCTTATCAGCCCCCAACTTACGTAGTATGGACAGCACTCGTGAGATTGATCGATAGGACACCATCCCGATCAGTTCCCCGCCACGTTCGACGCCCAATTGAGAATAGTCCTTTTCGAACATTATCTCAATCGCAGAAATCAGGTTGTCCTGAGAATCAACCGAGGCAAGTTCGTAGCTCGGGACATCAGCCACGGTTCGAACCATACACCGTTGAGAACGTGCGTCGCTAATGAAACCTCGTGTGACCATCCTTGGGGAAATGAATTGGTCCGGATACTCTGCGTTGTTTATAGGCGCCAGCAAAGGGTGCAGGCGCAGTCGGTCATGCCTGTACTTGACGAGGTGATTCGAAATGTGCCATCACCGTCAGCGACAGGTGTATAGTCAGCTGGAGGGACGATGATCGATGTTGGTTGAACTCAACGGATCGAAGAGGCGGAGGCCGAACTGGAGGAGCGCATTCAAGCGCGGGAAGCCGAACTGGAGCGCATCAGTGCCCAGGCCGAACTCGGTACGCAGGACGATCGCGAGCAGCGCACGCGTGAGGTCATCAGCGAGCTATGTGGCCGTGACGAGCCGGCGTCGACGGAGCGCACGATCCCTGAGAGGAGCTGACGCAAAACGAACTCGCGGCGGTGAACAAGCAGACGATGCGGATCACCGACGAAGTGCAGGGCGGCTGGTCGAGAGCGGTCGTCGCGAAGCAGCTGGCCGAGAAGGTGGCGCGCGGCCGGGACGTCACGAAGGCGGTGCTCGAGACGCTATAGGAGGTGAAGGCCGCGCCGCGGGCAATCGTGCCCATCGCGGATGTGCCGGACGTCCCGGTCGGTGAGGTGACGATCCAGGGTGAAATCACGCAACTCTGGGATCCGAGCGACACCTCGATTTCTCAGGTCGGGCTGATCGAGGACGATAGCGGGAAAATCAAGCTCACCATCTGGGAGGCATCCCGGAAGACGGTGGTGAGCGAGGGTGAGACGGTCCGGTTCCGGGCCGTGAAGAAGAACTGGTATGAAGGACGGTGCTCAATCGCGCTGACCGGGTGGTCGGACATCCACTTCCCAGAGCGTGGCCGCTGGTGGGAAGCATAGCCAGCTGACGCACACTTCTTTTTATTGTGTGCCGGGCCGACCCAGACCCCACCACCCCACCCTCCGCTCCGTGCTCGCTCCCGATGGTCGCTGCGCGCGCAGCCACGACCATTCACGTGTACTTCCGTGTTCACTAGATTGTATCGCTAAGCGATTTTTGTGAGCCTATCGATCGGTGGATAGTCGCAGGTGGCCTTCGAACTGGCCTCTGACACTCTCGCACTACTTACCCCTGTTCCCTTTCGCTTTCAACCTACGCGAAAGATTCATCGTGCGTTTGTATCGACATGACCACCTAGTACCCCGTTACGAGTTGCGTTGGAGATAGGGCATCCGCAAGCCGTACAGAATACATAGGAGACCGGCAATCTGGCTGATCTCCCCCAGCATTCCATACACGAATGGACCGACGAGTGGGACGAGATACGGACCGGCGACGAGGAGCACCGGCGTCCAGAAGACGAGGAAAAACCCAACAGCGATGAACAGCATCGGTCGTCGTCGGCTCTGCCAGTACCCACGCAGCGCGAGATACCCCACCGCAAGTCCGAGAAGCGTCGACGTGATCGTGAGGACGAACGCGATCTGGGACTGGAGACTCGGACTCACCTGGAGCGGGATCATCGGTCACGCACCTCGTCGACGAACTGCGTGAAGCGAGCGGCCATCCGCTCGCGGAGTGAGAGTTCGAGCGTGAATCCATCCGACGTCAGTTCGATGATGACGCGGTCGAGCGTCGCAGTGTACACGTTGTAGTGATGGCCGTCGTCGTCTAGTTCGAGGTCTTCGGTAACCATGCCGTATTCGATCAGGTCCTCCAATCGCCGGTAGACGGTCTGTGGCGAGACGTCACAGGCGTCGCTCAGTTCGTCCGCAGACATCGGTTCAGTGGTTGTTTCGATGAGTATCTGCTGGGTTGTCTCGTCGGCCAGTAGCGCACCGATCTCACGGACGTCCTCATCCACGTGTTCCATGCAGTCTTCCCCAGCTATCAAGATAAACCGGATCCCACAGTTCCACGTCTTGGAGCCGTGACATTCCTGTTTATACTATGGGCTGGTAGTCGTTTCGTATGCTCCCCAAACGCGATAGCTCGACGATCGGCACCATAATCGGCCTCATCGTAGTCGTCATCGCCGTCGGTGGCTCCGTTCTCTTCGACTGGGAATGGGGTGCGTTTCCCAACCAGCCGGTTCCGCTCGTTATCGGCGCGATTGCAGCGATTGCCGCAGTACTCATCACGATTCAACGAAACACGTAGTGGTGGCGGCTTCTTCGGCGGCGGAGTCAATCGAATTCCCAGAGCGCGGTCGGTGGTGGGAAGAGTAGGCGAGCGCGGCGCCGTTCTTTTTTCCTGTGTGCCGGACCGACCCTGACCCCACCGCCCCACCCTCCGCTCCGTGCTCGCTTCGCTGCGCGCGCAGCCACAACCTCGATCACGAATCGACATCGAACTCGGAGAGATCGGCCTCTCGGTAAACCCATTCTTCAAAAGCAGCATCAACCAGTTCTTCGAGGGAGTTGTAACCGGAATTAGTTCGAATCGTTGTGTCAACAGATTCTGGAAGATCGTCTACATCCGTCATCTCATCAAGGTAGATCGGGAGCGCGTTCTCAAACTCCGATTGTGACTCAAACTCGGTCTGTTCACGTACGAATTCGTCGGTGAACAGCACTGTTGCGCCGACGTAGTTTAGAGCAATATCGGTGATATCTTGATCGGCCCACTCCTCCAATCGGTCTCGTTCGTCCTCCTCTAGTTCTTCGGCAGCCGCTGCGAACGCATCTTGGATGTCGCTCACGAGTTTTTCCATACCCTTCATTTCCGCTATATGAGTCGCAGACGACTGCCACTCGATGAACGCAAACGTGATTTGTGCCAAGGAAACCGCCGTTAACTGGCCTGGACGGGCCAACCCTGCGTTCGACGGGCCAGCCAGTAGGAGGTCGGGCTGTTCAACATCGGGAATGTCGATGATACCGAGCCGGTCAAGCGTCCCCTTCGAACCTCCATGAACCGATTCGCTGGCTAACCGGTAATATGGCTGGTAGTGATCCAGATCACCAGCTTCCTGGAGGCCTCTAATCGACGGCCCGCCACCACCTTCGTAGGCGTCTGCCGCCCACCCGGTTCCGTACCCGTTATCGTCGAAATCGGATCCAAACCGCTCTACCAGCTCCACTTTCCCCTCTTCGAGTGACGCCATCGTCTCACCAGCGATCGGTTCCTCATCGAGGTCGTCTGCGTGTTCTTGATACGTCTGAGCGAAGTAGTATTCCCAGAGATATCGGTAGTGCAGAAAACGCTCGGCTGTGTCGGAGCCTGATTGCTTAATGAAGGTAGTAGTGATCGAGAGTTCGTGAAGGGACCGCCAGCGGGCAAAGGCTCCATCAGCAAATCCACCTTTGAGCAGGTGGTGGATCTCCATCCCGATCTGTACTGCCCGCGCGTGAAGTCGAGTCAGAGCGTCAAAGACGAAGTCCTGTTCCTGAGCTGCCTGGAGCCGATATTCCGAGTTAATTGCATCACCGGTTTCCTGCGACCAGATAATAAACCGTTCAAGCAGTTCCAAAGGTTCCCCCCAGCGATCTTCGATCCCGCGCTGAAATTCTGCCTTGGTTTCATAGAGCCGTCGCAATCCCTCGTCATCCTCGCGGACCTGCTGGTACATACTATCCCCGACAGCCTCAATGACCTCGCTAGTAGCTTCCGCGATCTCGTCTTCGGTGGTTTCCTCATCGATTTCTCCTTCCTGAAGAAGCTCCAGAAGCTGATCGTGGATTGTCTGAGAAAGTGGGTCAGTATCGCTGGGCATTCTGAGTTACTCTTTCTTGTGTTTCAGCAGAGTAGATGATGGAGCTTTGGGAGCAATTGGAGTTTATTTACCCCTTGATGGGTGAGGGGCGTGCCATACTGGCGGGTTCCCTGAACACGGTGACAACGATGGCAACCAGAGACATCTACGAGAACGGATTCGACGAAGACGTCCGAACGGAATCGAGTGCAAACCAATGCCCCGAGTGCGACGGCCGGGTCACACGAACGCGGTCGAAACGGTCTGCGAGGACTGTGGGCTGGTCATCGACGAGCAGCGTATCGATCACGGGCCGGAATGGCGGGCGTACGACGACGAGTGCGAACGTACGGGCGCACCGCTCACTGCCGCTCGCCACGATCGAGGGCTGTCGACGGAAATCGGTCGTGGAACCGACGCGAAGGGGAACCACATCTCTGGGCAGAAGCGGCAGCGGCTGGCTCGAATGCGCCGTGAGCAGTCCCGTGGCCGCTGGCAGTCGAAAGCGGAACGGAATCTCGCGCACGGGCTGGGCGAAGTCCGCCGGTTGACAAGTGCCCTCGAACTCTCCGATTCGGTCCGCGACCAGGCGTGTCAGCTCTTCCGGAGCGCCCAAGACGAGGATCGCTTCGAGGCAGATCCATCGAGGCCATCGCCGCGGCCAGCGTCTACGGCGCCTGCCGGTGCAACGGTCTCTCACGGTTAGTGGACGACGTCAGCGAGATGGCCCGCGTCGCGGAGTCACGCGTCACGAACGCGTACAAAACGCTGAACGAAGAGCTGGGCAATCCCGCTGAGCCCGTCTCCCCCAGCATGTTCGTGCCGCGCCTCGCCTCGGACCTCGAGTGTCCAGACGAGACCCGACAGCGGGGCCCGAACGCTCGCGGAGCAGGCCGAGGAACGCGGCGTCACGACGGCCGTCCATCCAGCCGGGTTCGCAGCGGCCTGCCTCTACAAAGCAGGGGTAGGGGGGACGCATAGTGCCGTCGTCGACTCCGGGGTCGTCACGCCAACGAGTGTCCGTACGTATCACGAGGCGGTAGAGGGGCAAGTAGCCTGACAATGCTCCTGCACAAGCATCATCGAACGGAATATTTTTCCCAGGAAATTATTTGTTCCTGGGGCGTGTAACCCCAGTATGACCGAGTCGCGGGATGACGTCAACGAGCAGGTCAAAGCAGACTGGAAAGACGACACGACACCGTTCGAACGGGTGTACGAAATCGTCGAACAAACCCACGCCGGGCAGTCAGCAGCCGAGATCGCCGCCCGCGCGCTTGTAAGCGACCCACGGCACGTCGGCACTGCAAGTCGCTCGTGAACACTGGCTTCGCCGAGACGGAACCGGACGGCCAAACAACGCTGTACAAGCGAAACAGCGACCGAGTATTGATGTCCCGGATCCACGAACTTCGTGAGGAAGTCACCCGGCCGGAGTTGCTGGACAGCATCAAGGAGATGAAGACCGAGGTTCGGCGTTATGAAGACCGTCACGACGTAGTATCACCGGAGGAACTCGCCCAGCAACTCGACGCCGAGGAGACGGACGGCTGGGACGACCTCACCGCGTGGCGAACGACGCGGCAGAATCTCGCCGTCGCCCAAGCGGCACTTGCCTACGACGAGGCCAGCCACCAGCTCGCGGTATGAGCGACGACGATCGAGCCGGCGAGTTCGGCCCGATTTATCTCCCGGCGCTCCAACGAATTCGTGATCTCTGGCTCGAACTCGAGCCGTTGGTCGACGCAACGTCCTACGATGACGTCGTTGCACCCACGGAACTGCCGCCGACCGGCGAGACGCCCCAAAATTATCCGCTAACTGCACTAGGGCGGCGTTTGGGTCGTCGAACGCTTCGTGACTCAAGCGACGGACCAGTCCCTCAAGCGGTGAACCAGAAGCGAAGCGTCGACACCCTTGTCGGTCCAACACGACCTGGATCACGCTGACGAGTAACTCTCCTCAATCCTCAATTTCGGATAAGTGGTTCTTGATGTTCGTCGCTACCTCTTTCTCAGATTCTTTGACCGATTCTACTACAACCCTCACAGTTTGTTCCCCCGTGTCGGGGTGGAGGAACGGCTCAGCTACATAGTCGAAATCGGTTAGCAACGTCTCGTTCAACCCTTCCACAGCGTGATCCACAGCCTCCCTGTCATCATGCGCACCGATCAGGAAGTACTCGTCAGCAACTTCAATCTCCCCCTCTAGAATTTCAGACTCATCCGCACGTTCCATCAGCAGATTTTCAAGCTCTTCGTGGCTATCTTTATGTCCCATGTGCTAATTTAGCCGGCATTTATTTAAAATACTTTGGGCTGTACGCGGTTGAATCGAAGTTTCCTCACTAGCAAACCGATTCAGCTAGCCACAACAGCGCTTCACAGTGAGTCGCACTCACACGATCGCTCGAATCACCACTGCCAAGCTCCCCACAGACACACTGACAGGCTCCACAGGACCTTGGTCACCGGTCACTGCCCCTCGATTATTATCTCAGCAAGCAATTCCGCGACTCTCCTCCCAATCCTCGCCAGGATGTGGCACCACGGACCAAACCGAAGCAGGGTCACGGTCCACACACGAACAGCGTCGCCTTCGCACGCTCGAACATACCCAACTCCCGACCGTTCGCTACAACTCCCCAGTCGCCCCGAAAAACGACACGTCACCAGCATCCATATGGAGAAACGAGCGGAACTCCGCAGTCACGAGCTCACTTGATCCACCAGTCACTTTGTACCAGTCAATCAACGATCGCGATCCTGGATCATACTCGATACGGTAAAACGTCCCCTCCTCAGGGACCGTCTCAATAACCTTCTTCCACCGCGAACAATCCACACCCCCGGCTTCAACAACCTCGTATTCAGTGGGTGTCCACATCCTGGTTTCACGCACCTGACGGAACAACGGGTACGAGGGTGACCAGCCGCGCACCGCCACCGAGTTCACAGGAACCGTGCACCGCACCACCTCCAATAACGACTCGTCAGGAGATGACTCGTACAACCCCAGATCGTCATGCGGGCACGACTCTTCCTCCGGGTGCGGATCACCGCCACCCTCCCGGAACCGCCCGCAAACACCACACCGATCCATGCCCGCATCCTCACCAGCCACGTACAAAACCCCTCGTGCTACCGTTGTTCTCCGCGAACCGTCTCCAGATTCACCACACCGTACCCCGCAGTCTCTTGCGTCCGGCGTAACGCGTCCTCCTGCTCACCGAGCACCTCGTCGACCGTCTGAATCGACGTCGGCTGATCACCGCTTGCCAGGCTCATGATGAAGCCACCAAACATGAACAACGCCTGCTCATACCGACGCGGAGCAACGCCCGCACGACTCTCCTGAAAACGCTGCGAAAACCTCCCGTACTCATCCGTGCTCTTGCTTGCCGCCCAGGCCAGTCGCTCGTCTGCACCGCGCAGCCCCCAGAGATACACGTACGCATTCCACACGCGCCGATCGTAAATCGGGAACGTCACAGACGAATCACCAGGTGAACTCGCTCCAAGATGCAGTAGGAAGGCCGGCGTCACAAGCCCGTCCCCATCTATCGGGCCGTTCTCCCGAAGCTGGTCCAACACTTCCCGCACCGCGGCGTCCGGCTCCAAGTCGACGTACCGGTCAATGTCAAGATCATCGATTGCCGGCCGGATATCCTCAAATTCAACGCTGCGATTCAATCCCTTCCACTCCCAGAGACGCTCCGCTTTGTCAACGAGACTTGATTCACCGAGCGCCGCCTCGTACTCCTCATTATCACGCTCGTACACCCGGTACCGTGACGCCCAAAAGTCGACGTTCAACGGCGGTTCATTCATTGAGTCAATTCCCGTACCTCTCTCATATTAGTCTTTGCCGAGTTGATGCTGAGTACTAGTCACCGCCCTCGCCTACGCCGCGTCACTCCGCGCGCCGGCATATCCAATATCTGATCCCCACCGCCCTGCTCGCCGACCCCTTCGCCTTCGAGGGTCACATCGCATCCGGCTCACTCCGCCTTTCATCGGCGTGTGCGCAGACGACCCATATCACTACTGGAACGGCGGGTTCATCGAACCTCGTTCTGCACCCGGCAACGAGTATCTACCCGATCTCATCGGCGAGCAGATCGAATGGGACGGCTTCGAACCCGCGTCAGGAACTGGCCCATGCCGGTCACCCAGCCAAGTACGGGATTCCCGTTGCAGAGACTGGCACGCAATAACGCTGATTCAACCGCCTCGTTCGCGAAGTTTGTTCAGCACTTGCGATTCGACCTTCGGGTGCAGGTTCATCCCTTCGTCTACGAGGTCATACAGGAGGTCCGCTGCCTCGTCGCCTGTCGTCTCTCCATTTTTGGTGCAACTGAGCAACAGTGTCGTCACCCACCAGCACTCAACGCCGTGGCTCCGTGCAACCTCGAGTAGCCCTTGTCGTTGGCGAGGAGAAGTTCCCCACCTGTCTCAGCAAGCAGGATCACTGCCGCGTCGTCCACCGCGGTTCCCTCCATCGACGCTACTTCCTCGGCCCTAGCAGGCGTGTCGTGAGCCGTCACGTCCGCCAGAAATCCCTTGAGCGCAGCGGTCCCAAGATTCCCCTCTGTAAGGACTTACTCCCGAACCGCTTCGGTTGTCCGCCCCTCATTGAAAGCGGTCTCGATGAGATCGAGCCGCCCGACCCGCGCTAACGGAATCAACGCGGACGCGTCGACGACAACCATTTGATGCAGTCGAGGTCCCGCTCGAGATCCTCCGTCGTGTATCCAACGTAGATTCCTTCCTCAGCGGCGAGCGTCAGAAGTTCGACGTACGAGATATCTGCGAGTTCCGACGCCTTCCGCAGCGTGATGCGGTGGTCGATGGGTTGATCGAGTACTCGCTCCTTGCGCCAATCACCGAGGCCCTGCCGGATGGGCCGCCGAAGCACCTCTGACCGATCAGCACTCATCTCCTCTTCCAGCTCAGCAAGTGCCGCTTCGTCGTCATCGGGGGATTCGTGTCGTGACCGTCTTCACCGTTCCAACACAGTGCGTCACGATACGCAATAGATGCAACGGGGGTTCTAGTCTGCGTCTCTCAATCGATCAAACCAGACTGGACCAAAACCAAATCAACCTCACAACCCAGTGCATCAGCACGCGCTCAGAATGTCCCTGCCCGAACATTGCAATCACCTCTCTATGGGCTGGAGCTACTCCTCCGAGTTGACTACTGCTATGGAATGAAATGCCGAAAGTGGATGGAAGCTACTCTTCTGCTACCACGTCGAGCAGGTCCCACTCCAATTCTGCGACGTCCTCGGCGACGTCACTCTCTCGATTGATTCGGTACATGGGGCTACCGCCTACCTTTCTTGTTTCTTCGATGACCTCGAGGTTTCGCAGGTCATCGATGTGGCCATGAACGGTTGTCCGGTGGAGTCCCGCTAATTCGGCGATCTGTGTCACGTTCAGATCGACGTCACTCTCGGACAGCAATGCTGCGATTATCTTGACCTTGGGTGTTTCACCGAATAGTTCGGTGAGGACCGTTCCTTCTGCGTACGATCCGGTCGGTTCTTTCTTTTTGGCTTCCATGTTGCGTTCCCGCCAATCTTCATCACCAACAGGCGGGGGTCAGCATATACCCGGCGCTATCTATCAGTCTCAATACCCCTTCTAGTCAGGGCACCTCCTACGGTGTGATGTCTCCATTGCTATTAGCGATTGAATCATTCGTCGGCGCTGTCCCAGCTGGTTGGAGCCGTCGTGGCATACACGAGAAATTGACCCCCATAGAATTAAAGGTAGTGGTTTTCATATACACTCGCAGGCTTTATCAGAAACATGGAAGAGATTCAAACCGACTCTATGTAGATATTGAACAACACTTATGTGGGACAGGATCAAATATATCCACGATGTCTGACTGCGATTCTAATCTTGAGGTCAAAGTTGTGAGAAAACTCGCCTCAAACAAGGTTACAGGGCAGCACAAGAAGCAGATATCAACTGTGCAAGGATGGGGATTTGCGAGCCACAATAAAGGGAAAGTCGGAAACGTTCTGGAAAATCTCGCTCGAGATCCAGAAGCTCCAGTCGAAATGTACGGCGGCCGCGATGTAGTAAGGCTCACATCATTGGAAGACGCCAAGGATTTCATCGAAGAGCGGGGCGGTGACCCTCCCTGGTTTCTACAGGACTGATAAACCCCTCAAACGGAAAGTTGTAGCTGCTTCGTGCATTCTCATATGCCCGAAGAGTAAACCTCGATCCGGTGAATTCCTGCATCGATGGCTGAGGACACGTTCTTCCGGCATATTCGTGGGGAGGAGTCACAGAACGACTTCTTCGCTTCCCTGCTGTCCCTCTCTCTCTCTGGAACACGGCCCAGCGGTACTGAATTCGATTCATGACACTCTCGAGTTCTCCGAGGAGGCAACTGTCGTTGCAACCCAGCGTGACCGACTGCCACGTACCCCCCGGGACGACGACACGGACTGGATCCTCGACTGGGTCGTCGAAGACACGGACGAACTCGTCGGATACGAATCAAAGACGGGGAACGCCGTCCCCAGCGACGCCCAACTCGACGGGGAACTTCGGAAACTCGAACGCAACAGTGGCGGGCGAACCACTCACTTGTACGTCTTCACAGACCATCCGACGAACCCGCTCAGTCGGACCGACGTCGAATGGCTCAGTTGGTACGACGTCGCCGAACGCGTCCAGGCATTCGACCCTGACACCGACTCCATCCGGATGCTTCAACGAATGTTCGAGAACGAAAACTACGAGACTTTCAGTGGCTTCGAGCCGTTCGAACAGACACGCGAGTGGTTCGCCCGGCACGATGAACACGTCGTCGAATTGGCGTTCGAGCTTCACCGACAACTCTCCGGGATCGACCTGTACACACGGTACGACAATACCGTCCCGCACCACGCCACAACGACCAGTCTCTCCGTTGCGGAGCGGAACCGATCGATCTCACTGAACCAATCCGTCCACATCATCCCCTTCCACCCGCAGGACCACCCGGAACACGTCGACGCCAAATACCACCCAGTACTCCTGATCCCAGCGATCCGCAACGAACTCTTCGTCGCCCACCACGTCCACGCAGTCAGCGACGACGCCGGTGCCTTCGTAGAAGCAAACCAAGACCGACTCGCTGAACTCGTCACGGAGAATGGCATGACGCTCCGCACGTCCTGAAACAGATTCAATCACCCCGAACGAGACATCCAGGAGTACACCGACCCCGACGAAGTGAAAGACATCCTCCGGAACAAGCACGGTTCCGACTACTGGAAGCGCCTCTACTTCGGATGGGAAATCGACACCGATCAAGACGCTACCACAATCATCGAGAAAACCGTTGAGAGGATGATCTTACTAGACCGGCTATTTCACGACATTGCGGATGGATTAGACGAGATTCCAGTTTAGCCCGTTGCTCCAAGATCCGTTCTCAATTTCCCAAGAGAAAACGCAGCGCCTCTACTGGGACACACCGAGGCACGGAAGGACTAGCAGCGTCGGTGACTGTCGAACACATGTGCCGGCAGGATTGACTTCACAAACATGAAACAGCCGAAAATAGCAAGCACAGCACGAATGACGTTCGAATTACATCTCGGGCCAATCGACTTGGTGGCGACAGTCAGGTGCTGATGTCTTCGGGTCAAGCGATGTCTTCCTCGACGAGAATCGGGTGAATTGTAGTAGACAGGTGAATCAGCTCATCTACTATCGCTTCAATGTGGTCCTCGAAACCTGGATCCTGAAGCGCATCTTCGTGCCAGATTGTCGTAGACACTATGTTCACTTTCCTGTGAAAATGGCATTCGTATCCAGGAATCGCTTCGGTGTGTCGGGATATGGTCGACTTGAGGGCGTTTCGTCGTTCCTCCGTCAATTCCTCAATACTCTCGATATGCAGCCTGACGGTTGTCCTGCCGGACTCACCCGTTTTCCCGATGAATGCATCGTACCAGACGGCGTCGGGATGGTCCGGGTGGCTTGACTGAAATGACACTCGTTTCCGTCCAGTAAATGCGGTGGTCAGTGGGAGCCCTGTCTGTGCATGAACTCGATTCTCGATCGAAGCAATCGTCGCCGAAGCATCAACAGTACTCGATTTCCGCATCGCCGTCTCGAATATGTCTTGAAAGAACGGCGCCCCATCGTGTGAGAGCTCCACGAGCTGAGCCTGAACCGCCTCATAGTGAATAACCGAGTCAACGCCCGTCTCATCAGCCTTCGAGACGTATCCCTCCGGCGCCAAAAGACAGACTGAGAACGAATCCCACTCGTGACGTTCAACCCGGATCTCGCCTCGATTGTAGTAGCGTTCGATCTGATCAGGCTGTTTCGCAGCGTTGATTTTATTCTCGATCAAAACGACGTGCCGATCTCCCGCCTGTGTCAGGAACCCGAATTCGATGTCCGACTCTCCCTCACCAGCGTAATGCGCATGCGTAATTACGCCGATAAATTCCCCAAAATGGGCGTCGGGAACGACTTGCTCAACGAACCAGCGTCTGAACTGCGGCGATGTAGACAGCAGCTGAGCTACCGTGAAGTCAATTTCACGCTCACCAACCGCCTCGATCGCAGGTCCCTCCTCTATGTGCACAATAGCAACCGCTAGTTGACTAGATAATAACCCTTTGCCCCTATTGAGAATGGTACATCAATGCGAAGGTAGACTCCCTGCCCAAGGATTGTCGTCGACGAAGGCCTCCCCGTACTATTTGAGTGAATCTTTCAACTGCGGTATGACGGTGGGGGCTCGTCAGTCGTTGTTTCCCCTGTGTCTTCGTACATCCAGATCACATTATGGACATCTAGCATCGACACCGGCTGCTCACCACCTAACTCACGTACGGCGCTTTGAATTTCATCACGGGACGTTCGAAGCGCGTGCCCCACTGCGCGGTACTGGCGTGGTCGGAAACCAGATTCGTAGTCGTCTAACGTCGTCTTCGCCTCCACGAATGATGCTGTCTTCGATGGTGGAAGCCCGATTTGCTCATCCGGTTCAAACACCATCATGAGCGACGTCGCCATCCGCTCGATCTATTCGGGACTGCGTCCCTCTTCGTCCTTGATGTGGATGGTGTCCTCACGAAAGAGCCGCAACCGCGTGACGACGAAGCACCAGAGGATTTCGGACGTCTGATTAACGAGATGGCGATGCAATGCGTTGAGTCCGTTTACCGATGCATACAGGCGTGGATGGACGACGGAGAGCCAGGAGGAGCACGCCATACTAACTCCGCCAGTTGAGGATTAACGGCCCCCACTATCGGCGTCATTCGGGCCGTCGAACGCAGCACTTGA
Organism: Salinarchaeum laminariae; assembly: GCF_023204835.1. Classification (GTDB taxonomy): domain Archaea; phylum Halobacteriota; class Halobacteria; order Halobacteriales; family Salinarchaeaceae; genus Salinarchaeum; species Salinarchaeum laminariae. Next base: position 2,993,542 of record NZ_CP096270.1, on the reverse strand, counting down.
CGGACGCTCGTTGGAGGGCCCACATCTTGCGTCGTAGTGAAGTGGCCAGGGTGTGACCCATAGGCTTCACCACCTGTCCGAGGGATAATTCGAAAGAACGTCCTCAATCTCGCTGTCGCCCATCAACTCGTTGCACCGGCTATGGACCATTTCCTTCGTGACAACGAGCAGCCGTTCCCGGTTGAAGTATTCGCCCTGATAGCTCTTCTCGCCTTTTGTGGGAGATTCGTCGTCGAGCCGCGTCGTGAATCGGATGTCGTCGATCAGACGGCGCTTGAACAGCCGATAGTTGAAAAATGGCCTGAATGCGTCGACGATTCCACCTCCGTTGGCCAGGTTAAGTTCGTTCCGCTGGGCCATCGAGAGGTGCGCGTTGACCATCTGTGCTAGCGCGTCTGCGTACAGGACCACCATCGTTGCGTCCGTTCCACCGCGATACTCCTTCTCAATCGCATCGTACCAATCAATCTCGTTGGCCTCCCGTCCGCTCATAGAGAAGACCACGAACACGTGGGCGATGTGAGTGTCGTCGAAGCTCGGGTGACTGGCCTGTCGAAGGTAATTGGCGTGTTTTCGAGCGATTTTCTCCGTGCTGAGGTTAGTCTCCGAACCGGACTTCGTGTCCGTGAGACCGAGAATGCGTCCGCCGTCCTCCTTCAAGCGGGAGGACGGTGGTATGAGAAACGCGATATCCGTCACGTTCTCGAAGCGGTCTGCCGTGCCGCCGAATGCGGGGTCGAGGGTGAAGTCCATGGTCGAGAAGGCGGCCTTGCAAACCTCCTCCAGTCTGTCCCCGAGTTGCCCCGAGTACGCCGTCTCCCGGAACACGCGGCTGTAATACAGGTCGGACTCGATGAGTCGAGGGTTCTGGTCCAGATTCTGGTGGAGGTCTCCCTCCTCCCAGCCGCCCTCGCTGAGTGCGACCTCAGACCGTTCACGTGAGAGCCGAGAGGCTTCGACTGTCTCGGCCACGGCCTCTGGGCTCGCGAGCATTTCGAGCGGGAACGTCGGCGCGAGGGGCCCCAAAGGGTACTTCGTCGCCGTTTCGTACGCGATGCCCTCAAACGCGTCTGGAATCAGCAATGCGTTGACGCGGTGATTTTTGATGGCGTCGACGAACAGCGCGTCGAGGGTGCGCTCGTAGTCAGTTCCGTTGCAGACGAGCACGACGCGGACGCCACGTTCGGTCTCCGCGATGACGTACTCGGGATAGTGAGTCGAGACTGTCGTCGGCGTAAGGTCCAGCACCTCGCAGGCGTCCTCCACCACGCGGTCGCCGCGCAGCCTGTACCTGACGTTCGCCCCTTCCGGCGCTTCGAATTCGTGCCCTTCCTTGCAGACCAGCAGGCGCATCCCGTCGGTGTCCGATTCAGCTTCCCCTGCGATATCGGCCCCGCACTCCTCGCACGTCTGCTTGTCCGAAAACGATTCAAGGTAACCCGCAGCGTCGAGTTTGTCGTCCCGTTCGGTCGCGAAACTCGTCCCGTCGCTCAGGTACTTAGACAGTGCGTCTAGTTTAGATTCATTCATCGTGGGACCGGAAGAGCAATTTGAGGCGGTTCTTCGCGGCGTCGGAGAGGCCACCAGCACGCGATTTCCAAATGCCGTCCTGTAGAATGAACTCCTCCGGAGGGTCGTCCGCTCCGCGAAGGTGGGCTCGGAAGACCAGGCCAATCGATGCGGGGTCGGCGTCCTCGACGACGCGCTTGAGGCTGTCGCTGTTGCTCACGTTCCGGTCAGTCCAATCGCGGAGGGTAGCTGTCGAGCGAACCTGGAATGAGTCCGTGAGTGCCTCCTCGACGCCTTGGACGCTGATGCCGACAAGTTCAATCGACTCGTAGATGTCCTCCAGCTCGTCGATGGACTCGTCCACTTCCTCCGTAGCGTCAGTTTCCATTGCTCGGTCGGAAACCTCCTCGACACGCTTGTCGACGGCGTCAATCACGTCGTCATCCGTCGCTTCTTCGTCGTCGAGGGCATCGAGGGCGGACTCCAGAACGTCTTCGACTGTGTCGGTTCGTTTCCGCCGACCGTCGTCGAAAGGGTCCTTCCATCCGAGCACATCCCCTGAGAACCTCTCTAGCAGTCCGTTCCAGTTGTTGAGCGCTTTCGAGTAGGTCACTTCGTAGGTGTCGCCGTCGTGGGCGATGTTGGCCGAGAGTGTCTTGACGGCGTACGTGGAGTCGTATTCGATGTTGGGTTCGAGCGGGTTACCCTCCTCCCCGTCACGCCTGATATCAAACACGGGCTGGGCGATGCGGGCGCTCTCTTGGTAGAAGTCCAGCACGTATTCCTCTTCGCCTACATCGTGGCAGTCAATCGAAAGGGGTCGGGAATCGCCCTTGTTGTGCGAACGGACGAATGAGGTGACCCGCCCCTCCAATCCATCAAGGTCCAACTCGTCGTACTCGTACGTCAGCTTGCTCTGCGATTTGAACAGGCGAGCTTTCGCCAACAGGAGGTCGTAACCCGGCGTGTCGCCAGTTTCGGAATCGTACAGGGCGTGATATGTCAGCAGCAGCCGTTCTGTCCACGACCCGACCAACTCCTCAGAGACTCGGCGAGAAATCCCTTCTTCCGCGAGAAAATCGATCACGGAGTTCTGTTTGAGGTTGTGGTGGGTAAACTCCACATCGGCCCGATTCATGAACTCTGCTGATTGGTCGGGGTAGGAGGCGGCCAGATATGAGGCCCACTTGTGGGGGTCGTCGAATGCGCTTCCCCCATTCTCGTAGTAGGTCGCTGGCTCCTTAGTCTCACCGCGAAAGATATCGTAGAGGTGTCGGAGGCGGTTCGCTTTCCGGAGGGACTGGCGGAGTTCATCAGCGAATTCCCCCTCGTCACCCCTTCTTGGGTCGACGAATCCCCTTCTCCCAGAGTTTGGCATATATTGGTACACTGGGCTGAATAAAATCAAGCTTTCTCCGTTTTTGCCCGTACGCTCCGCATTGACGATGCCATTCTTCTGGGTGATGTTTCAGCACGGGACTGCTGGCGTACTCTGCTGAAAGCATTTGCAACGGACACTCAATCCCGATATATGGCCGACGTCGAGGTACATCGCTGAGAGGCGGATTGCTGACAGTGTGGATATGAGACAACGGTCGTCTGGCCGCAGGAAGGGACACTCAACACCCAATTGGGGAGCAGCTTGCAGAACATCCCGAGTACAACGTCCAGAAGGTGTTCAGCAAGTCGCTCGGAAGGAGGGGCAACGTGTGCGATTCGCGCATAGAGCACGTGCAGGTGCTGTATGACGGTCGAGAACACAAGGTGAGCATCATCTATCTGCCCGGCGAAGAGTACTCGCTGTTCACGGTGAACGGGTGGGTTGACTCGGACAAAGCGAATGCGCTGACGAAGCAGTATCGACAGCGCTGGACGATTGAGAACGAGTACAAGACCATCAAGGCGAACTTCCTGCTGCAGACTGCGACCAAGGATTCTCGGATTCGGTTCCTGTACTTCGTGATTGGGGTGATTCTGTACTACGTATGGCGGCTTGCGAACTTCGTGTTACGTGAGGAGTGTATGTGGGCCTCGGCGAGGACACGCCGCTTAAGTGGGGAAAATCGTCGAACCGATTGGGTTCTGTCTGTTCGACCCAGGCGGCTAAGCTGGATGCAGTTCCGTGCCCGTTCTCATTCTGGTGAGCGACTGCGTTAGCGAAATCGTTTGATTTGAGGGCGTTTTTCGGCTTGGTTGGCGATTCAAAGCGGAAAATTCATGCGCTGCGTTAGGTGACGAGACTTTCAGTCCTCAGAGAGCCCTCCATCCCCCAGTTTCGGTTATAATTTCGGCCAAGCGATCATGTTCAGAAAGTCAGCCCCGGCAATATAATTGTTTGAGAGTTTTCGCCCCAAACCGGGGAGAGAACCGCGAAATACTGTCTCAGGAGTTGGGCTCAGCTAGTAAGGTCCCGTTCGCCTTCCAGGTAATCATGACCGATGTCGAGAAGGGATACATCACCGGCTTCAGATACGGATATCACATTCTGATCTTCGAGAGCCGTACACCGACGGTTGACATAGTCCTCTTGGTAGTTTAGTCGGTCGGCAATTGCCGAGATTGATTGAGCCTCGCCCTCCGCTACTGCATTCAATATATAGTAGTCTCCGAAGTCCTCTACTGAACGGATATTCTCAGCAGTGTGAAGCGTCTGGAAGAGGAGCCAGATCAGTTTGGCAGAGAGCTGCTCGTTCTCGGCATAATCTGTTCGCTTTCCATGGAGAATATCGATACGATTTGGCCAAACTTGGCTGCTGTAGTATTCGCGGAACTCCTCGTCGATATCGGAAATGTGCCTAGGGCTACCTTCTCCCTTCCCCACGACCTTGACGCCATTCACTTCATGGCCGGGACGCCAAAGGCCGATTTCGAGAGCGAGGTCAATGAAGATGCCGTCTAGCTGGGTGAGGAGAGTAGGAATGCTAAGTGCATACCTTGCCTCAGCATGAGCGTCAAGTGCTTCGTTGAGAATGGCTTCTCGTTCCTTGTAATCCTTGAATGAGCTGAAGAAATCTTTGAAGCCCTCGATGTCTTCGTTGTCCCGAAGCTGAGCAGCAAGGAGTTCAGCCGCTGCTTCGTTCCCTTCATTTTGGTATTCCCTGTAGAGTTTGATGAAAGCCGAGTGGCGTACGTCTGAAAGCCATTTAAACTCGAAGTCAGATTCCTCTATTTCTCTATATTCGCGGGAGAGTTCTGCCAGTGGTTCTAATGAGTCAGTTATCAATGAGTTTAGAATACTGCCAAAGTCAAATGTATTGGTGAGCTGCTGCTGGTAAGAGGTCGTAATCGCGTTGATCGTCTCCGTGAGACCGGTAATTTGTGAAGTAGGAAATTGTACGTCAAAGGTAGGATATGGGGGAGCCTCTGGCAATTCGTCATTGAACGATACTTCGTCAACGTCTACTTCATCAACATGAGCTCCTACAAATCCTCGGAGGTACTCTTCTGCTTCCTCCACGGAGTCAATGTCAGATTCGGTAAGAAGATTCTCGAGGCTATCCTCCGAACTGAAATAGAGTTCACCAATATTGAGTCCGTTCGAAGAAACTCGTTTCGAGGGGTATGTAAATATCTTGATATAGAGTCCAACAAGCCACTCAGCCTGTTCCCCAGAAACCTCCATTCTTTTGGAGACTCGCTCAACGGCGTCCTGCCAGCTCCCCGCTGATCGAACGTGCTTACCTGTACTACGGATTCGCTCGCAATCATCGAAGGAAGCGTTTTCAACTCTCTCCTGTCTCTCCATTTTGATCTGTTCCATTAGATCCTCAGTAGATGGAATCTCCTCTGCTTCGTTCTGACTACCATCCTCTGTCATTGACGAACAAATTGTACTTGAAGTTTAGATCACTTCCCCATTTTAGGAATTTCAGTCACCATACGCCGCCAGACTCCCGTCGGTCCTGCTGTCCAGATACCCCTCTATTTCGTCTCGACGCCACCCGACAGGTGACACCACGCTCTCCGCAGCCCGAAGCAATAGTTCCCGGTAGAACCCGACGTCGTACCCTTCCCCCTCTTCGTGTTGCAGCCGGACGCGGTCGCGTGACTCAGCATCCTCGTCGACGACCACGTACTCGACGTCCTGGCCCGGCGCCGTATCGAGGCCTGCATCCGAAGCCCGCTCCAGCGCGGCGACGGTCCTGGTGTACTGATCGTACTCGCTGGCTGGTTTGGAGGTCCGATTCTTGACGAGCAGCGCCTCATCCTCGACGTCACCACGCTCCAACCGTTCAATCCTGGCCGACAGCATCGCACACACGGCCTTGGGTGTTCGCTCCGCGTCGTAGGCCTCGATCATCGCCTCCTGAGCGCGAGAAACGAACTCCGGCGTTGAACGCTGCCGGACCTCTACGCCGCGGAACTTGTACTCGTCCTCGTGATCGGGCGGATCAGCGCGTTTCCCGAAGTACTTTGTCAGCGCGCCGGCGTCGCTGGTCCGCATCGGCACGAACGCAATCCACTCGAACTCAGACTCATACTCCAACTCGATGCGCGCCGCCTCAGAAATCTTCGTGGCCAGCTCGTGCAAATCTTCCTGCTCCTCGCCTTCGCGTGCCGTCACCCAGAGGCTGTCGACGATGCCGTGGACGAGTCGCCACCCGCCGGCCTCCAGCCGTGCCTTCGCGTCGAGAAGGATCTCGCGAGCGAACGCGTTGATTGCCTCGTGGCACTCGATGCGGCCGAACTTCGCGTTCGAGAACCCCTGGTAGCCGAAACAGGAGACGAGAATCCACTTGATCGCAGAAGACTGCCCCTCGAGGGCGGCGCGGCGTTCGGGATCATCACACTCCCGGATCCGCTGTTTGATCTCGGCGCGATCATCGATCAACGGCTGCAGCACGCTTTCGAGATACCCCTGCTCATCACAAATCGAGTAACCCAGGCCCGGCACGTCGTCGCTGTCGTGACAGTCACACCGAATCACGTCCGGCGAGACGTTGTACTGGCAGATAATGTTCGGATACAGCGACGCGAAGTCAAGCTCGTGCACCTCCTCGTGCACGCCGACGTCCGGCGCGAACGTGTGCCCGCCGCGATCCGCCTCATGCAGCTGATCCATTCGCTTCACGAACTCGTGCCGCCAGGAGTTCCAGGGCACGAGCACATCCCGAGACATTGCCTCGCGGATCTGCATCGCGGTCAGGACGTTCCCCATCGACGCCCACGCGAGCTCCTGGACGGGCTTCCAGGACCGCCCAACGAGGTCGGAGATCCCCGCCATCCCGGACTCCGTATGGAAGAAGCTGTTCGATCGATCGACGATCGCCCGGCCCGGAACGGAGTACCGCGCCGGCGAATGACCCACGCGCCCGTAGCTCTCGTACGTCGACTCCCCAGCGAGCTGCGTCCATCCGGGGCGCCGCCCCAAGTGAAGGTCCAGCCCGACGGCGTCGGCAGTCTCGTCGAGACGCGGCACGAGCTCGGCCGTCGAGAGCACGAGCACGTCCGGGTCGATCCGGCGTAACGCCCCGCCGATTCCCTCGACGACATCCCGCGGCGACCCCTCCAGTTCCGCACTCGTCTCAGTCCCGTCCGGCCGCTCACCTTCAAGCGCGACCGTCGTGATCGGGCCGTCGACGAGTTCGCGTTCGGGCACCGCGAGTTCGAGCGTCGAGAGTTCGGCGTCGGGCTCGGGATCGATGCCGCGCTCCAGACAGTACCGGAACTGCGGCGAGAGATCCACGTTGAAACACCGATACGCACCAGGCCGGCCCTCCGCGCGAACACGGTGAGCCACATCGGTCACGGCATCAACACGATCGACATCGACGGCCATCAGCTCCTGCAGATCGTGCCGGAAGCCCGGCCGCCACATCTCGGCACGCAGCGCCTCGACGCGCGGATCGGGATCAAGCAACGTCGCGATCTCATGCAGATCCGCGTCGTCGCCGTGGGCCTGGACGTAGAACGTCGGCGACCAGCGATCAATCCGCTGGACAGTCGCGTCGCTGCGTGTGGCCGTCCACTCCAGCACGTGGTCATCCTCGAAATCGAACGTGAAGGGCATCTATTCGATGCGCTCCTCGAGCTCCGCGACACGCTCGGCCAGCCGTTCGCGCTCCCGTTCCTGAGCAAGCACCATCGAGAGCAGGACGGCCGGCATCGGATCCGTCGGGTTCTGATGGCCCGCAGCATCAGCGTAGCGCCGCGCATGCTCGAACAGCCGATCGAAGTGCTGCTGATCCTCCCGACGAAGCGCCCGCTGGAACTCCGACCACTCCGACTCGATGCCCCGCAACGTATCGCGATACGTAGCGTTCGTCCGACCCATCTATGCCTCCGAGGAGATCGCCCCGTCGACCGGTTCCAGCGCGCCCTCAGGGGCACGGGCCTCGAGGATGCGCCGCCAGTACGCCAACGTCGTCTGGACCAACCCATCCTCGACGGGGTAGACCAGCGTCTCGAACTCATCCGTGACGAACCGCGGCCCCATCGCCGTCTGCTCACACCGCAAGGTGTCCGCCGCGGCGTTCGCAATCGGCGCCGACAGCGCATCGTCACGGGCTCGCGTCACGAGCACCGGGACGTCCACCTCACGGGCAACGCCCGCCAGGCGAGCCACGGCGCGGACGAGCATCCGCTCGCCCTCATCGCCGCGAAGGTTGTCCTCGCGATACCGTGCGTCCAGGGCCGGTGCCACGATCACCCCGAGCTCGTCCTCGGCAGCAAGTCGCCGGGCCTGCGACGTGATCACGTCGACCAGCGCGTAATGCTGGAACGCGGTGAACCCCCGCCCGACGTCGATGCGCTCGAGAACGCGCTGGCTGGGCGCGACATCGGCGAGGCGTCGTGTGCGCGCCTCCCGGCCCGCGTCGATCCAGAGCGCGCGCTGGCCGTCCCTGAGTACCTGATCGACGACGAGCGCCGGCAACGCGCCGCTGGCGTCCGCATCGAGGAGTTGGATACCGGGTTCAAGATCCGGCAGTTCCGGGATCAATTGAGGTTCCATGTACATCCCACTCCGTCAGTCCAGCGAGGGTTATACCGAGCCCTGAAGCTCGGTGAAAGTGAAGGTGGGGCCCGGCTAATTCTTGAACTCCGCAAGGAAATCGCTCATCATTTCCTCCAACAGATCGTCCTCTGACTCCTCGAATTTCTCCTCATAGAACTCCCCGTGACCCATCCCGAGCGTTCCCGCATGCGTTTCTCCGAGGAAGACCAGGATTTGATTCGGATGGATCGTTGTCTCGGAGTTCCGGCCGGGCAGGTCAGAAACGGTTCTCTCCTCTTTGATATGTGCATTCATTGCAAACGTCCAGGACGCCTCTCTATCTTGAGCGGGGAACTCGAGGGTAGAGGCCTCCTCCATCGGGATATCAACATACTCGAAAATCAGGACGTACGTGTTTGCTGCCTCTTCAGCATCCATACACGGGGATGTTGGCATCCCGACTTAACTATTGGCTGACAGCGGGGTAAAGTCGGTCGACCAGTTTGCAGAGCCGTCAGGAGTTCACGTCCAACGTTTCAGTATAGACGTACTGGTCGCCGTCGATATCAACGGTTACCTTGACCTCATATGTGCCGTCGGTGTTGTACGTGTGCTGGAAGTACCATCCGGACTCAGTCCGGCCATCTCCGAAGTCCCATTGCGGATTCGCCACATTATGGTTCTCAGCAGTTATCTCGAACTCGTAGCCACGGTCGCCCATCCAATTCGGCTGAGTAATCGTATAGACTTCCTCTGCTGGCGGTTTTTCTCCAGGCGGTGGGGAACTCGTATTGACCTCGAGATATTCGGTGTAGGTCTGGTCCTCTCCATCGATTTCTACCGTTAGCTCGACTGGGTATGTCCCGTCAGCTGCGTACTCGTGCTGGACGTACCACTCTGACTCAGTTCGTCCATCGCCGAAGTCCCAGCGGGGATTTCCGACGTTCTGGTTGGTGACCTCGAACTCATAGCCCCGCTCACCTATCCAGTCCTGCTGGGTGATCTCGTACACATCCTCTGCAGGTGGTGAACCGGATGGTGGTCCACCTGGGCCGGGACAGTCTCGTGGGATTTGGTACGTTTCGGTGATTCCGGAAATGGTCGTAGAATCACTAACTGCAGAATGGACTGTCACTTCAACTTCTGTCTCGCCGCCTCCGGATCCAGATTCACATGTCACCGCATAATTCGTGCTCGCACCTGCCATCAGCGCTCCATCGAAACCATCCGCTTCTTGGAGTCCAGCTTCGTTTATGGAAACCTCTACACCGAGCGTGACATCCTCATCGAGGTTGTTCGTGAGAACAAGGATCTCCTCGGCCTGGTTTTGATCGGAAACCGTGACATCGTATTGCTCGATCGCGATCAACGCGTCCGAGGTGTTGGCCGTCCCGATTTGGACACCCCGATCGGCAGCAATCGACGAGTACCCAAAGGAAGGAACTGCAACCATGGCGCCCCCGATTATCAGGAGTATGAAACCAAAATATGTTACCTTATTCCTCATAAAAAACTCCGAATGGGTGCTCAACTCTGGCGACAGTGAAGCAAATCTATGTATTCGATTTATGAAAACCTACCGGCTCATCCATGCCGAACAGAACTCTGGCACAGTATCGATTGTGACGAACTGTCCAGAAAACCTCGTGGCGAAAATTGTTCCTCTGAGTAGCAAGGTACACCGTCCACGACTTACTCAAGACTTGCTTCAACCCGCGACCTTTCCAGGGACAAGGATTCGTCTATTGGCCTTGGAACAGTCGGATACTCGAGAGCATTGCCAGCCTGCTTACGTAGCGTCACCTCCGCCTTCCTGTACCGTCGTAAACGGACCCCCACCCCTGTCCTCGCCGTTCCCGTCATCCTCAGGCGGCCACACCGCATCCGGCTCACCAAGCCCCTCAACGGCGTCTTCACCGCTCTCACGCGACGCTTCACCAGACTGCACGGCACCCAACTGCCGCTGATCCTCCCCGTCCGCAGCTCCCGTCGACCGCTCACCCGAGGTCGCCGGGACCCCTTCATCCGCACCGATCGCATCGCCTTGCTCTAACGCGTTCAACGGGAACGCGTACGCCTGCGCTCGCCGCTGCTTGTACCACGACGTGCGCTCCGCGATACCCATCACGTCGATCACCGTCGACCGATCCACACCGCGCGCCAGGGCTTCACGGACCCGTTCATCCTGCACGCGGCGAATCAGCGACTGCAGGTCCGACGGGATGCGGCCGCGCTCAGACGTCCCGATCTGCCCCGGCAGCCCCCACGCGCCGGTCGCCGCGTCCTGATCCACCAACGGCTCCTCCCGAGATTCGACTTCCTGATCTAACCCCATGAGCAACCAGAGTCGCTCGCGAACCGCGGTCGTCGACAGGTCAAACGACAACCGATCCTGCACCTCGCCCGTCGACAACGGCCCGGACTCATGCAAGATCTTCAGAATCCGGTAATCGTGCGGCAGCAGCGCCTCTCTGTCCGCGTCCGTGATCTCGACAGGGACTTCGTCGCTCGTTGGGCGCTTGTGAATCCAGGAGTGACACCCTTCACACAGCGTGATCAGGTTGTCGACGTGATGCAGCAGTTCCCCTTCGAGGTCCGGGTTCTTGTGGTGCACTTCCAGGTTCGCAACGCCGCCGGCTTTCGGCGCGTCAGCCGGGCACACCGCGCAACTGTACCCGTCCTTTCGTAACCGGGCACGGCGCTGCGCTGCCGGGATCTGCTCGGCCCCCTCAGGCATCGCTCTCCACCTCCACGGCACCTGCGAAAGCCAATCGTGAGGCGTGCACTGCTGCCTGTGTTTCTCGCATCGATTCCTCGCCGTTGTACCGCGTAGCATCGAGTGTCATGTGTCTCACTGATAGGCTGCGTGCCGCCGAGCTTCGACTGGAGTATCGCTTCAAAACCGCGCCCCGGCGCCGCTCTGCACACGTCATGACCGGTCCTCACTCACCAGACTCGACACTCACCTCCAGTCCAGCACAGCCACCTGCAACACGCCACCAAACACCTCCCCCAACGCCCGTCACGCGTCACTCACCTCGCCGTCATCACGCCGCGACGCGTTCACCGCACGCTCCGCGACCCGATCCTGTCCAGCCGGCCTGACGCGCAGCTCCCCGAACCCGAACCGGGAGTGCGTCCCGACGCGCGTCACGCCGTTGCGCGCCGTCGCCACCGGATCCGACCCGGCATACCCGACGACTTGCCCGTGATCGACCGTCGCCAACTCGTACACGTCCGCCCCTTCCACCAGCCGCTCCTCGCGTCGACGCACCCCGTCTGCGTCCCACCACCATGGGATCGACTGGTCATCCGCTCCCGGGTACTCACTGGATAGCACGTACGGCGTCACCAACTCCACCACGAACTCGTCCGCCGCGCTCCCCGTCAGCCCGGAGTAATCCAGCTCGTCCAAGTCCACCACCTGCGTGTCCTGCACTGCTAATTCACCGAACCCGTAGTTCCGCGCCCCTCCAACGCGAATCCCGTCCAGCACGTCCTCTGCGAGCGGTACCACGCCTGGCTCCTCAGCATGCACATAACACTGGAGGAACCACTGGACGGTCCGCTTGGAATTTCGCACCTCCGGTGGCCGCCCGAAATGACACTCGGAGGCGAACGCCAGCCGGCCGCCGTGCCGCTGCACGTCCAGCGTGTTATGCGCATCGCGCGGCCGCTCCTCTTTCAGCCACCGTTGCGCGGCATCACGGAACACGAACAGGTCCTCATACGCCTCGACCGGTGGCAGCGACGTTCCGAGCTTCCCCGACACGCTTGACCGGGAATGCGTTTCCGGAACATCACCCCATTCGCCCGGCACGAACACCCCGTGACTCACGCACAGCGACCGCCGCGCAGATTCATCAACACGCCGCGCGACCGCGTTGAACAACGCGTTCCCAGACACGTAGTACGGGTTCCCGAGATACGTTGCTTCCACCGCGAACAACACCTGCTGCACCACCGTCACGCCAAACCACCCCAGTCACCCGGCGCATCCCAGCGCGACAACACTGCGTGCTCTGCACGAGGACACACCCCGTTTCCAGTGTCATCACACCGCCCGCCCAACCACCGCCACCCCCACACCCCGTTTCCAGTGCCACGACACGCACACCGCCCCACACGCCCGAACCCACGCAGCTGTCCAGCAGACGACCCCCATCGAGGAGCCCCTCCACCCCACACCCCGTTTCCACTGTCCCACACGCTACGCATCCCGACCACCACCCGGAACCTCGCCCGGCCCGAACGTCGACACGAAGTCCTCGATAAACTGCAACGCCGTCGACCAGGATCTGATTCGTCGCAACTCCGCATCCAACACCCGCCACCGACGCGCCCCACCCACATCCAACGGCTGCTCACCCAACCGCGACCACACATCCGCAAACGACCGCGCCGGCCCACCACCCAACCGCGCCACCCCGCCACCACACGGGTCACCCGTCACACGCAACGACACCACCGGCGTCGACAACACCGTCCGCACCCCCGACCCGCCCTCCCCACCAGGCCACGACGCCTCCAGGAACAGGTCCTCAAACCCGAACCCAGCCCGGTAATTATCCAGCAATGCCGCCGCCAGCAACGTGTGGAACTTCAACGACGTGTACGGGTAAAACACCGACTCGTTGAACCGCGCCGCCACCTCGCTATCCAACCACGCCGCATGCAGTTGCTCTGGATCCGACGATCCCACCAGCTCTCGGATCTCCGCTCGCGACGCCGGAACATCCCCGGCCCCTGCCACCCGGTCACCACTCACCAGCGACAATCGCGCCGGCGACGCGTGATTCGCCACCGACTGCTCCGGCGACCCCGATGGCCGACTCACCAACGCCGCATCCCGATCCGCACCACACGGCACCGCCTCATTCACCCGCACCCCTACACACGACTCCACCGCATCCTCATGCCGCCGCCCACGCAACTTATGCACATCATGCCGAAACACCGCCACCAACCCCGACACCCCGCCCGGCCCGCCACTCGACGCCGACACATCACGCATCCCCACCACCCTCCTCACCCTGCTCCTGCGCTGGATCCAACGCCGACTCCACCGGCTGCAACTCATCCAACCCCTCCCGCTCCGACGCCCCCACATCCTCTTCATCCACAGTACTCTCCTTCTCATCCGCCTCGCCATCACTAGATTGCGCCGGATCCAACGCCGACTCCACAGGCTGCAACTCATCCAACCCCTCCTCACCAGCATCCGACGACTCATGCGATCCCGTCACGCCGATCCACCCCCATCAGGCACCGGCACATCACCATCCCTCGCCGCAACCCTCGCCTGCAACGCCCGCACAAACGCCGGCCGACACTCCGACCGCCACGTCTCATCCTTCTCCTCCATCACCGACGTCACCTTCTTCGCCCTGTCAAACACACGCCGCACCTCCGACTCCGAATACAGCGGATTGATCACCCACGCATCCGCAATCCCACCGCCGAAATTCCGAGCACCACCCAACTGGAACGCAAACTCATCACTATGCGCATCCAGGTACGACACCGCCTCCAACACCAACCCCACAAACTCCGGCTTCGCATCCCGCAACGTCAACTTCCACGTCCCCTCCACATTCCCAAGCACATCACGCTCCGCATGCCGCAACGGCTGCCCACCATCCTCCGCATTCCGCGACCGGACCTGCGAGGACACCTGCCGATAATGCGCCTCCGCCTCACCGTCAAGAACGTCAACGTTCCGCCGGATCGGCGAAAACGACACTGGGCGACGCAACAACGACCCCGGCCGATCACCAAACCCACCAAACAAATCATACACCACGCACCCATCATCATGATCCTCCAGACAACTCCCCTTCTCGTGATACCCTGACTCTAGGTCACGCTCGTACACGTCCTTGCGCATGTAGTCCGCATTCGACTCTCCTGGGTGGCACGCCGACGCACCGGCAACCTGCACCACCTGCTCACATCCATGCCGCAGCCACCCACTCAACGTGAATGGCGAAATCTGCCCCTCAATCTGATTCATCGCATCATCCGCCTCATACCGATCCGCCGACGCATGATGCCGATCCGTCACAATCCCATCACCCGGCGACAACAGATCGATCTCCAGCCCCACGAACAGGTCCGGGAACAGGAGATCCTCCGCCGAACACGGCACGTCATCCTCGACATCCAACTCTGCCCCCTCAAACACCGACTTTTTCTCCGTCATTGGCCCACCACACCTCCATCATCACAGGCGGCACCATCCCCAACCGAACCCTCACTGGCATTCCTCGTTTCACCCTCGCTGGGTCCACTCACTCTGAGTACCTCCTGAGCGACTAGCACACGGCACGACGAATCCATCGCATCATCCACATCCCGCCCAACATGCCCAGCCACAACCAACTCCCACACGCCTAGCGTGCACAAATACGGGTGACGATGTTGACTACCACCGCATCGCAACTGCCCAATCTCGGCTGTCGTATCGCCTGCCGGACAGAAGGCATACGCAATAACGTCCTCGCCTTCAGCGAAAGGAGAACCGCACACTTGACATGTCGCGACCCCTTCCCCGAGCGCAATTAGTAATATTTGTGATATGTCTTCAACCGATTTATTGCCAATACATTCTTGCAGTTCTGGTGTTGATCCAATCATGGGTTCCTCAGACCTTTCGTTGAGAACCCGTCCCGGCGGCCCTAACCGCCGGGGACTTTCTATCATGACGGGTTCTCACCCACAAATTGAGCCCCCACTGACTTAATAGTTAGCATATTTGCGAACGTATTCCTATTCGCGAACCTTGTACATTTGCTAATGGTGGGTATATTTGCAAGGTCGTGGAGTAGTGATGCACATGGCTCGGACTCGGGCTCTTATGACTGATACCGAGAGAGAAAGAATAAAAAATCGCGGATCTGTTGAAGAAAGTAAACGGTATCAGGCAATTTCACGCGTCAGGAATAGAATTGAGGATGAATTACCTCGGGATGTTGAAGTACTTGAGAAACACCATCCTGAATTATTTGAGGAATTAGTGGACGTCGTCTGTAATGATTAGAAATAATATCAGTATTTCTTAATTGCCATGTGGGGTATATTTGAGCCACAGTTCTCGAGAGCAATTCCGCTAAAACGAGAATACCATACTGGGTACTGACGGTCGGTCCTCATGGCAAACAACCATTTAGCAACTGAGGAGGTGTCATTGATACGGATGCCCAACGAAGAGTTCGACGGAGAGCTGACGGAGACGGAGCGCGACATTGTAGAGGGGATGGCCGTCACCTATCGCGAGGGGGCCGACATTGAGACGATCGAAGAGCTAGTCACCGATCCCGATTGGATACGAGGGTGGGCCGAAGAGAGTGATCATAGCGATCTCTCACCGGAAGAAAAGATCGCGAGACAGGTCCTGCAGACGCGGAAGTTGGATGATCCTGCAGCGGCCGCACCCTTACTTCACTTAGGCCATATGAAAAAGTTGATTGACAGTGGTGTAGAGATACTCCGTGACGAAGCGGTCTACTACCGTTACGAGGCCTGCGTTGAGTGTATTTTCGAACTGAACGCTGGCCAGTTGGAAGACGCGTATGGCTTCGTGATGGACTTCGAAACCAGCGATCACGGAAATGCTCTGGCACAGTACCAAAATGAAGTGATCAACCATATGTCAAGTTTGCAGGAGGTGAGCCCTGTCTCGAAAGGAGTACCGGAGTTGTTTGACACATATGCGGACATAGCTGCATTTTACGAGAGAGGCTTCCCGATCTTGCTCGCGCTAAAGCGCATCCTCGACGGGGATTCGCCGGAGAACGAAATTCTCCAGAGAGTCAGTTCGTCAGCAGTCCGGCACGAGTTGACCGCTGACGACGAGATGAACAACGTATTCTTCGACCTGATCGTCGAACAGTTCGATACCACCCTCCGCAACGGGATCGCCCACGGGGATACGATCAACGACAGCGTGGAACAAGAAATCCGAATACCAACGACACGTGTCACTTATTCATACGAGGAACTCAAGGAAGTGATCTTTGTCAACTATTTGAACGTGTTGTTCATGACTGGGATGCTTCCTTCTCTAATCAAGTGGCGATTTCACACGATAGAAAGCGATGACATCACCAGGGACCAGCTCGCGGTCTAGCAACCGGGCCAGGGGCGAAGAGCCCGATCAGTCGATCGGGTGTCACGGG
Organism: Salinarchaeum laminariae; assembly: GCF_023204835.1. GTDB lineage: Archaea > Halobacteriota > Halobacteria > Halobacteriales > Salinarchaeaceae > Salinarchaeum > Salinarchaeum laminariae. The sequence goes on along the minus strand of NZ_CP096270.1, from coordinate 2,976,922 downwards.
ATATGGTCGACGTTCGGATTCCACGTGTAGGGACCGTGCCCGCGACCCGATTCGTGCTCGCGTCGGGAGAGTTCGGCCGCAGCGTAAACGATAGCGGGGAGTTCGAAGTTCAAATTTGCTGAAACTGACTCCTGCCTGCATACATCGAAACGTCGAAAGAAAACCGCTCGCTGGTTCTCTACTGCCTCTACGAGCGCCGCGACGTTCTCTTCACTGGTGACGACCGAGAAGAGGCACTCCCCGAAGTCTTGGTCGCTGCCGGCTGGCGTTTCGTCCGGATCGTCGATGTGGTGGAGAAATCTCTGAACCTTTGCCCACCCAGTGGGCGGCGGAGTGTACGGACCTGCGTAGTCACACCCCTTCCGGTCGAGCTTCTCCTACAGCTCCTCCGCACGTACTCACAAGGACGATGAACTCTACACATTCCTAGATTCAATTGTGCCCGCAGAGCCGGATGCTGCGCGACTGTTCAACCTCGCGTTACTCGATCTCCATGATGCGATCTGTGCCGAAGTGACTCACGAACCCCGGTGTCCGCTGATGAAGAGTTGCAGCCAGCGGGATAGGCGACAAACCGGCGATAGCTGAGCGGCTCCAGGAGGCTTAAGTACTCGGAGAGAGACGACAGGTACATGCCGGATAATCCGTCGACTGCTGCCGGATCAATGTCACCCGAGATCCGGGAAACCGCGACGACGGAGCGAACACAGCACCGGAGTCTTGTGCTGCGACACGTGGATTTTCTCGCGGAGCTGCTGGCAGCCGATCAGGAGCTCGAGGGATGGAATTCCGCTGCGGGCTGTCCTCACGCCACACCGGAGACCATCGCTCGCACGCGGAAATCGTCTGGAGTATACCCGTGTATCCACTCCCGGGTTTTCAGGTATGAGGGGACCGGTGTCAGATCTGGAACAGAGACCTCCTGTGGGTGTGGCGATCCGCTCGCCGGAAGCGATGACCCGCTCGATACCGTCGCTTCAGTGGTTCTCGCGGGCGAACGGGGTTCACCGAGCGAGTACTTCCTGACACACAGCTGGCGGGGGCTCGTCAGTGCGCTCCGGGATCGTGAGGGCACTTGGAAGGAGATCGCCCGCCTGACCGTATCCGAACTCGAGTCGGCGATTGAGTCGGCAGGCGGGCGCCGCGTGGCTCGTTTTCGTGTTGCCCGGCTCCATGCGGTCCTCGGGGAGATCAGGGACGACGATCGAGTCGACGGAGTGAGCCTTGCGGATCTTCCGCCCCGGCCCTACAGTTCGCTCGTCGACATGCTCTCATCGCTCCCGGGCATCACAAATGAGGCTGCATGGTGGCTGTTGCCAACGGCCTTTGACAAACCAGTCTGGCCCGCAAACCCCCAAATCGACCGGTTGCTGACTGATCTCGCCCTCCTGTCCCCAGATGGCACCGGATACAGTCACCGCCATACACAGCTCGAATCGGATCTGACCGATCGCCAGATCCCGGCGCTCTACCGTGCGATCGGCGGCTATGCCGCCCGGGGTCTGAAACATCTCGGTTCGAGGGAATCGGCACTTCGAAAGTTCTCCCTTACCTACCGGTTTCGCCGGCAGGTCGAACACAGAAATGAATCCCGTCCGGTCGCCGTCGACCTGTTCGCGGGCGCCGGTGGTCTCTCCCACGGGATCCTCGAGGCCGGATACGATATCGGGCTCGCTGTCGATAACGATCGCAGCGCCACCGACACTTACCGGTTGAACCATCCCCAAATCCCCCATAGGCGGGTCATCTGCAGTGATATCGAGGAACTGCTTGATCGTGAGGAGTGGCCGGAGATCGTGGACGGAACACCGGAAATCATGGTCGGCGGTCCGCCCTGTCAGTCGTTGTCCCAGGCCGGATACAGGGCACGCCGTGCCGACGATAGCAGCTACAGTATCAGAGACGATCCCAGGACAGATCTGTACACCAACTATCTGCGGGCCGTTGCGGCCCTGCAACCCCGGGCATTGATCGTTGAGAACGTCGAGGGCATGGCCAATGAGATCGGGGATACCGACGACAGAGTCGTCGATCAGGTGATCGCGGATCTCGAGAGCCTCGACGATACCGGCGGCCAAGGCTATCGGGCCGACTTCACGAACGTCGACTGCTCCCGGTTCGGAATCCCTCAGAAGCGCAACCGGATTATCATCGCCGGCATCCGAGAGGATCTCCTCCAAGAGGATATCAGACCGGAGGATGTCTTCGACGCCTTTGAGAGACGAGCACGGGACGATGAGCGCTACACGCTCCGCCAGGGCCTTTCGGGGCTGCCAAGGATACGATGTGACGAGGGCGCGAACATCGTGATCGGCGGGATACGGGGCACCCGAAGCAGGTACGTCCGCGAAAACGGGCTTGCCGACGGCACCAGACTCTCCTTCAATCATCGTGCCCGGGAACATCCCATGGAGAAGGACAGGAAGCTGTTCGACGTGATGGATCCGGGCGACACGGGCTGGTTCATCAAGTACAGGAAGGACGATGGCCGGTGGAGCCACCTAATCGAATACAACGTGGGCACCGAGGAGAATCCGGCGTTCACTGACAAGTACCGGATGATCCACTGGGACGAGCCGGCACCGACGGTCGTTGCCCACTTCGCAAAAGACACGAACAACTACGTCCTGCCGGACTACTACGAGTATGTCAGGCCAGATCCGGAGCGGGAAGATCCTCTGCGCAACCGTGGTGTCACACCTCGGGAGGCCGCCCGACTGCAGTCCTTCCCTGACGACTTCATCTTCCTGGGACCGTTCACCAGACAGTTCCGACAGATCGGCAACGCTGTCCCGCCGGTGGTTGCCCGGGAATTAGGGGCCACGCTACAGGATCTATTCCTTGGACCCGATATCCGAGCCACTTCACCGGTAGACCGAGTGCGACCGGTTTCCACAGTTGACGACTAGAGGCGGACCCGGTTTGCAGCATCCGATTTGAGGAGGAACTCGCACAGATCTTGGTAGCTGTCTACGGGCGGGCCGCGAAGTAGGACGCCAAGCTCGAGATAGCGATCGAAGCCATAGTCGGTCATGTTTGCGCTCCCGATGTAAGCCGCGGATCCATCAAAGACCATCAGCTTCGCATGCAGCGTAAACACTGGTTTCGCACCGTCCTGACGTCGCTGATCGGCCGGGACATCATCTGCCCATACGGTGTAATCGATAGTCCGGACCTGGCCGCCAGACCGAGTTTGCTTCCGGAGACTATCCACGAGGTCGCCGATAACAGCACGGTTGTGGGACTTCGGATCTGTGAGATAACGAGTGATGATCGTGAGATCGACGCCGCGCTCAACGGCGTTTTCGAGGACGTCGCCGAGCCGATCGAGGCCGGTGCCCTCGAAGAACGGGGCCACGATTACGACCGACTCGGACGCGTCCTTGATCTCGCTGGCCAGCGCGGATACGAGGTGGTTCATTCCCGTGTCTGCCGGCGTATGGCCGGCAAATGCGGGATCATTCGGAAATGTAATCAGCGGCTCCGCGACCGTGTCCGGAGGCTGGCGTTCACGGTACGCGTCGATACTCCGGATCGCCTCCCTAGTCGTCTGGAACAGCGACCGGACCTTATCCGTAGTGATCCGGAACTCGCTCTCGATGATCTGCCCGTCGAACGTGGTCCGTTTCACAGCGTCGGCCGAGAGAAGCTGGCGGAACAGGTTGCCGGCTGATTCCCTGAACAGGTCCGTCTGATGGGCAAGGGCGACCGGAGAAACAGTTTCATCGCGACCGCCCGCGGCCAGTAACACCCCTTCGATCTGATCGGCTCGGTCGAGATCGTACTCGAGGATTCCCGCGAGCGAGATTGCTGCCGACATTCGATCATCCGTCATGGTTTGATAGTGATCCTCGAACCACGTTGTCAGTGGCGCTACAGTTAGTTAAGATTCAGCAGCTCCCAGTACCCATTGATCTCCCTGTCGGTGTTCGGGCGACTGCCGTAGAGATAGTCACGGGAGAGTACTTGGTTGAAGTACGAACAGCTGATCTCGCTGACGTGGAGACAGGATAGGCACGCCCCGTCCCGCTGCGAGCAGACCGGATCGTAGACACATTCGTTACCGTGCGTCTCGGCCTGGCCCAGCAGGTTGTCGAGTTGCTGTTCGACCATAGTGTTCATCCCGCCGATATTGAACTCCTCACGGTTGTTCGCGTAGATCACCACCGACAGCGCACGCGGGAAGAGAAACTCGCTGAGGTTCGTCCGGTCGAATCCGCTGATCGTGCTCGCCTGCTTGAGGACGACGTGGGAGAACGTGTGGAGCAGCTTGAACACGTGCTCGGTGACCTGGCACTCCAGATCGTCATCGTCCATGTCCGTGATGAACCGGCCGTAGTCGTCGACGGGATCGAGATGGTTGATCAGGAAAGCCCACTGCTCGGGCTCGGTCAGATCGTCGATTTCCCGGCGGGCGCGGTCCAGCGTGTCGGGGTTGGGATCGTGTACCTCCGGAAGCGACACCGGGCCCCGGGTTGCGTTCTCGTCGCTTGCTGCCGGGACGTTCACTGCCAGCCAGAGCAATACCTCCGAGATGTTGAGATCGAACTGGACGGCCTCCGTCTCCGAGGTGTCGACGAAGATCGGCGTACCGTCGCCGTCGCTGGCGTTCCGGGAGAAGGCATTGATACGGGCCTGCCCCTCCTCTCTGCCCCCCCGCGTATAGCCATACACGAATGTCTGAACCGGGAAGTCCTCGACGACCCGGACGGCATCGATTCCGAGTTCATCTATCACGTCATGGTAGGTGTCGATCCTGTCAGCTTTCTGTGAGAACCCCCGATCCCGTGCACGCCGCTCGAGATCGGCCAGCGTGCGTGTCGTCAGGTCGTCAAGGCTCAGGACGTACTGCAGCACTTCATCCCCCGCAGCCGTTAGCTCTTGTTCGTCTGTGGTGTTGACGAGGTCGATCAGCTCGTCCAGCCGGCGGCCCACCGACTGGCTCGTTGCCTCGCCCTGTCGGCGGAGCCACTCGCGCGCCTCGTCGAGACTCGATATTCCGTCCTCAGTCTGGAAGACCTCGACAACACGGTCGTCGTTGAGATCTCCCTCGCCGACCTGCTCGTCGAGCGAAACAGCCTGGACAGATGGGGAGTTCGAGAGGCCGAACAGTCGGGCGAACGCCTTCTGCGCGCCATCCTCGTTGTTTCGTAGGTGCCCGATACCTGCGGAGTGCAGGTTGACCGTGGTCAGGTAGTGCGGGTAGTAGGTGCTACCTGCCCGATGGACCGTCGTGTACATCTTGTCGTCGCCATCGTCCTCGGGTGGGTCGTAGTCGCACCCGCAGTTCTGATAGTTGACGACGCGGGTCTCCCAGCCGCAGCCATCGACGTTGCAGCGCCAGTGGAAGTTCTGGGCACGCTGGCTGTCACGGGTGTCCAGCACGATGTACTGGTCGCCGTGCGTTGGACATGTCTGGGGATAGAGCCGCCGAAGCTCGCCACAGCTGTGGACGCTGACGAACTGATACTGCTTCAGATCACCGCCGCACCGGGAGCAAAGCAGCTCTGGGTTCTCGTCTGAGACGTCATCCGGTGAATAGTAGCCATGCGCCTTCTGACAATTCTGACAGAAGAACGTCGTCGGGAAGGGGCGGGCGAGCACACCTTCGGGCTCGCCGAAGTGGTAGTGCTCGCTGTTGCGGGAGTTGAATCCCTGATGCCCGCCATCCCAGTTCTGGGCTCTCGCGACTACGCGGTCGAGCACGTACTGCGTGTCGATCGCCCCGCTCTTGTCTTTCGTCCGGAGATAGCTCACCTGCCAGATACCGCGCTGGTTGCTGTAGTCGAACGTGTTGCCGGGCAGGAACTGGAACAGGACCTGCTGTCGGCTGCGTTGCATTGACATTGGTGTCACCTCGAATCCATCCGCTCGAAGATGTCTTTGTAGCTGTACCCTGCCTCGATATCCAGCTGCTCATCGATGTCCCTGAGACTCTGCATAGCCGACCGCGGCAGCCGCTCGCTCGTCCACTGGTTATCGTCCAGCCGGATCTCATCGATCGATGACTGGGTCAACGCCTCGGCGTCTTGCATGAACTCCTCGTGTCCCTCGCCGTTGCCGTACATCTCGATAATGTGATTAGCAAGCTCATCTTCGTCGACTTGGTCGATGAACTCCTCTGCGGTGTCCCCGAAGTAGAGTGGATCAACGCCCTCTTGGTACATGTAGTGATTCAACAGCAGCCCCATGAACAGCCCCGGATGGGTGCGGTCGACGCTGTTCTTCGCCCACCGATTGACGGGGACGGGCTCGACGAGCCGGTCCAAGAATTCGTGGTACTTCTCGAAGAAGTGGTAGTGGCTCAGGTCGCGCTCGCGAATCGGATGACACACGTTGAACACCAGCCCGGGATGGCTTCGCCCAGCGCGGGAACTCGACTGGATGTACTCGGCAGTCTTCCGGGGCATTCCGAAGAATACCATCATATTGAACCGGTCGACGTCCACACCGTGGCTGATCATGCTCGTCGCAGTGATGGCATTGAGCCAGCTCGTCAGTAGCCATCCAAGGCCCTCCCGGGCCGCGGAATTTGCCTCGCGTAGCGACCGGCGGAAGTCGTCGCTGGTCACCGCATCGTCGTCCGGATCGAGGCTGACCTCGAGCTCATCCCGCAGCTCTAAGACGGTGTCCCCCGTGTCGGCCGAGACGAGGGACCGGTCCACGAGCCGCTGGTAGATCTCCTCGCTGGACTCTGCCTCCCAAGGATCCTCGAGCCGGTCAAGCAGATCCTGGACCTCCTCGAAGGGAGTGCCGCCGGTCATCCGCTCTGAGGCCAGTGGTGGTCGGCCCTCCTCGCGCATGTAGGCATCCAGCTGACTGACGATGGACTGGTCGAGCCGGTCCCCGTCCTTTTTCGAGAGCAGGTATGTGAGGCTCGTACTGTAGAGAGTGAGGGTCTGCAGGACCTCGTCGATGCTGTCAGCCTCGAGAGGCTCCGTCGTGTCGGTCCCCTCGAGAGCCGCGCCCGTCAGCAGGTCATCCGGTGATTCGATCGCTGTCTGGACAAGCTCCTGAATCTCCCGGTGGTAGTAGAACAGGAGATCGATGATGGCGTTGATATGAGTCTTGCCGTGCGGGATGAGCCCGATGTAGTACCGCTGGGTGTCGGGCTGCTCCTGAGCATAGAAGTTCTCACGGAGGTACGGGCCGGGAGCCGGGAATCGTTCGGCACCCCGCATGAACAGATGATGCACCTGGTCTTCGTACTCCGTGATCGTGGCAGTTGGAGCGATGATCTTCGTCCGCCCGGCGTCCGCTAGGTCCTGGAGCGCGTCGACGCCGGTTTCGTAGTGGCCGTCGAAGCTGCCGACGCTTTCCTCGAGGAGGTGGAGTTCGTCGGGGACCATCACCGATGGTGCAGGATCGTACGGATCCACCGTGTTAGCCATGCCATTCTCGCCTTCAAACTCTTCACCGTCGAGCTCGCACCCGTACTTCTCGGTGCATTCTCCGAGGCTTGCAAACCCGTGGATCGGACACTCGTGATCCATCTGCCCGGTGAGGATGTGGGCCATCTTCCGCTGGTAGCCGATAGCGGTGATCTTGTCGATGGTCCCTGCCAGAATGGTTGGTGCGTAGCGGTAGAGCTCGTTGTCGACGACATGGATCGGCAGCTCATCCTCTTCATACGGCTCCGACGGATCCGTCTCGCGTGCCTGCCAGTCACATTCGAAGGAGTTGCCCTGGCAGACGTGAGCAAGCCGGTGATCATTCGTGATTCTGATCCGGACCTCGGATCCGCAGGCTGGACATGTCGGGACGACCTTCGCGTCTTCGCGTAGCTCCTCGTTCTCCTGGTAGCGACTGAAGTTGTCGTTGTTGTAGCCGGTGAGCGCGTTCGGGGTGTTGGCCTTACCGACCAGGTAGCCCACACTGAAGGAGCGACTCGGTTGGCTGCCGATGTCGGGTTGCTCCCTGCGGACGATGTCGGCGTGGACGATCGTCTCGGACATCCGCTGGAGCTGCTGAAGCGAAAGCAGTCGCAGTGGGAACCGAGTCCAGGCGGTCACGCCGAAATCCTTCCCGCGGATGCGGTCGAAGAACATGTTCCAGACCGAGACACCGAGGAAGGCCTCCGTCTTCCCCCCACCGGTGGGGAACCAGAGCACGTCGACAACTTCGATGGCCGAGTCGGCCTGTTCGACGCGATCATCGGTCTCGCCATCGCGCCACTCGACATCGTCCCAGCCGTCGTGCTCTCTGCTTGCGATGTCCGGGATCTCGATGACGATGAACACCAGCTGGAACAGCCGCCAGCTGTCGAACTCATGCATCCGGTCCATCGTCTCATTCATCAGCTCGAATGCGCGGCCGACAGTTTCGGGATGCTGGCGGAGACACCTGATACCCCGCCGAAGACGCTGGAGTTCACGGTCGAAGGCCATCTTGTCGGATTCGAAGTCGGCCTCGTCCTGATCGGACCAGCCGCGGTCAGCGTAGCCCTCCCTTGCGTCGGGGTAAGCGTCTTCGAGGTAGGTCCGCATCGCATCTGCGACATCATCCAGAACCTCGAAGCCTCCGTTCTCCAGGTCGCTCAGCGCTTCGAAGGTAGCGTTAACACTCCGATCCGCAGATTCGTAGGCGCGTTGCCGGTACTGGGGGATGAACTCCGTGACGAGGCGACCCGCGGACGGATCGGCCGGTGGTGCGCTCCTGCCCGGAGTCCGGTCGGGATTGGTGACGGCGTCCTCGTCCGGGGCGACGATCGTGCAGTTCCGTCCGTGTCCCCAGAGATCTCGATTGTACCGGAAATCTTCGGGGAGCGGGTCGAATGTGAAGGGAATGAACTCCAGGTCCCCCTCGGTCTCGAGCTCGATCTGGACCTCGAAGAGCGTCGGATCCCGGACCGTGTAGATCGCATCTTCGCGGTTCTGGATCGCTGTGTTCTTGAACTCGATATCGAGCAGGAGACTGCCGTCGTCGGCCTCTCGGTCGGGCATAGCCGAGAACGACAGGCCGGCTCGCCACTCGGGGACAGCTGGGGTTCCCTCTCTCGTGTCGAGATAGCCCTCGAAGGCGGATTCGCTCTCAAGGGCCGCAGCAGGGACCCCTTCGTCGTCATCGTCTCCGGGGTCCAGGTAGAGATCGATGTCCTCACTCTCGATTGCCTGTTCTCGAATCCGGCCGATCGCCGTTCCGATCTGTTCGCGGGCCCGCTCTCTAACCACATCTGGCGTATCCGAGGGAGTGTCCGCGATTGTCTCGTAGGGGATCCGGATCGGAGGGATGTCGAGTTCTAGCCGCTCGAAGACGGGCAACAGTTCATCCGTCTCATCGTCATCCTCCTCTCGGTCACCGAGTGCGACGAAGGATTCTCGATCCCGCATCTGATCGTAGGTTGGGTTCACGCGAACCCAGACGCTCCCAGAGATCGAGAGGACTAGCTCATCACCGGGAGAGCCGTTCTGAACGCGGACGTTCACGCCCAGTGCGCTTGGTTCCATCTTCGACTGGAGATCGTCGTCGGGATCGTCCAGCTGGTTCTGACTCTCGGGTGCGAGCGCACCCGCGAAGAACCGATCACTGGGAAAATCCCGGACGACCTGCTCGTCGACATCCCCGCTGACTTTCTCGAGCACGCGCTTTCTGAGGTGGCGTGCGATTCTTTCATCATCCGACGGCGGGGCGTGGCCCGCCGAATGGGAGCTCACGCCCCCGGCCGGTTCTGACACCGTGCTAACCACCTTCAGAACAAAGGGCCTTAAAGATTTCTCTGAAATCGGCCCTTTGTCTGAACATCTGGACGCACATGGGCGCGCGCTGCGCACGGCCGCCCATTCGAGGGCGTACGCACACGTGGGCGAAAGGCCGGCCACCGTCAGATTCAGCGACAAGGATTATGTACCGGACGGGAGTGGTGTCCTCCATCACCGTCCGCGTGCCGAAACGGGGGGTCGCACGCACGGAGTTAGTCATCAATGCAAGCAACGCTTACCTATCGCACGAATCGGGACCTGTTTTCCAACTACTATCTCGAGGAGCACCTGCCGGAAACCGAAGTCTGGGACGAACTCGGCGACGATGAACTCCGCGAAGCGAAAGCGGATATCATGGAGCTCTGGGAACGCGAGAAAGACACTGCCCCGAAGCGAAACGAGTCCCAGCTCGAGGAGAAGTTCATCCGCCCGGTGTTCCGTAAGCTGGGCATCCCTTTCGAGGTGGAGGAGAGCACCAGCCGAACGAATCGTCGGCCGGATTACGGCTTCTTCGAGTCCGAGGACGCTGCGCGTGGTGCATTCGAGCGACGCGAGGGGGGTGGTGATTTCTACAGGGACGCCGTCGCCGTCGCGGACGCGAAACGCTGGGGGCGACCTCTCGACACCCGTGGGAGTGGCGAACACGAGCGCGACTTCGAAAACCCGAGCTACCAGATTCACGTCTACCTCCAGGAGGTGGACGACGCCCGGTGGGCCGTGCTCACCGACGGGAAGAAGTGGCGGCTCTACTACGGCCCGACGAGCCACCGGCTTGACTCCTACTACGAGATCGATCTGCCGACGGTCCTAGAGAAAGGCGATCTTGAAGACTTCAAATACTTCTACCTCTTCTTCAGCCACGGCGCCTTTCTCGAGGATTCCGGTGGCGACTGCTTCCTGGACGAGGTCTACGACGAGTCGAACGTTTTCGCTCAAGAGTTGGGGGAGGATCTCCAGGACAACATCTACGATGCGATCAAGGTTCTCTCGGAAGGGTTCATGCAGTATCCGGACAACGACCTCTCCGAAGAGGACCTCGACCTGATTCACGACAGCTCGCTCATCTATCTCTATCGGCTCATATTCGTGCTTTACGCCGAGAGTGAGGGACGTGATCTGCTGGACACGAACAACGACATCTACGAGGAGTCCTACAGCCTGAACTCTCTCAAGCAGGATGTCGCCGAAGAGCTGGACAGCCCAAGTCCGAAATATCAGGCCTGGCAGGGCAATCTCTGGGACCGGCTCGACGAGCTGTTCAAGCTCATCGATCAGGGGAGCAAGTCTCGTGGTATTCCCGAAGAGGACCTATATATCCCGGCGTACAACGGAGGCCTGTTCCGGACCGATCCAGACGAAGATGATTCGTCAGAAGCACAGTTCCTTGCGAATCATCAGGTCGGTGACTCCTACCTCGCGGAAGTCATCGAGCTACTGACGCGGAGTCAGAACGGCGGCGGGAAGATCTTCGTCGACTACTCGTCGCTGGACGTCAGGCATCTGGGAAGCATTTACGAGGGGCTGCTCGAGTATCAACTCGATGTCGCTGACGAGCCGCTCGCCCTAGAAGACGGAGAGTACGTCTCCGCCGAGGAGGGCGACGAGGTGATCGTCGAGAAGGGTGAAGTCCACCTCACGACCGGATCGGGTGAGCGGAAGGCCACCGGCTCGTACTACACGCCGGAGTACGTGGTCGAGTACATCGTCGAGGAGACGCTCGGTCCTCTCGTCGAAGACATACGGAGCGACCTCGTGGGACAGAGTGCGTTCGACGAGGGCGGTTTTGCCGAGGAGTTCGCCGAGGAGATATTCGACCTCAAAATTCTCGACCCTGCGATGGGGAGCGGCCACTTCCTGACCAGCGCGATCGATTATCTCGCCCGGGAGATTATCGACGCCCAAGAGCAGCAGGCAGCGCAAGAAGGTATCGAGACCGTCGACGAGAAACACGACATTAACTGGGCCCGCCGGCAGGTGGCCCAGCGTTGTATCTACGGGGTCGACCTGAATCCGCTGGCTGTGGAACTGGCGAAGGTGTCCTTGTGGCTTCGTACGCTCGCAGCCGAACAGCCGCTCGCGTTCTTAGACCACCATCTGAAGACCGGAAACTCGCTGGTTGGGAGTGACATTGAGACGGTTTTGGACAACGGTGACCCTGACAACGGGACCCAGGAGGGTCAGCTAACACTGCAGGAATCCTTCGACCGCACGCGCCGGCAGGCCTTAGAGCACGTCACTGACCAGTTTGAGGACCTCCTTGCTATCGACAACCAGACACTTAACGATATCAAGGAGATGGAGGCCGTCTATGAGGAGGCACGTGACGATCCGCTGTATCAGCACCTCATCTCTATGGCAAACGTCCACACCGCGGAGCAGTTCGGACTGGACGTGCCGGGCGACGCTTACAAGCGCATGGCCGAAGCCCTGCGATACGACTCTTGGGAATCTATCGAAGAGCAAGACTGGTATCAGTCGTCACAGACGTTGGCAGAAGGTGAACGATTCTTCCACTGGGAACTAGAGTTCCCCATTGCGTTCTACGAGCATGATGGGGGTCGGAAGGAAGATGATGGGTTCGACGCGGTGATTGGGAATCCACCATGGGTGAACGTTGGCCGGATGAAGGGAAAGCCTGCAGAAGCGGACTATTACAACGAACAGTTTAAAACTGCCGAGTATCAGGTAGATCTTTACACCTTATTTCTCGAAAGGGGGATTAATCTGCTCTCAAAAGGTTCTCCAATTGGGTTTATTGTGCCCGATCCTTGGTTGGCGAATTACCGAACACCAAAAATCAGGGAGTTTTTGCTCATCCAAAACCAACCTCGGAAAATCATCCATTCCCCCCAATCTGCGTTCCCAGAGGTCGGTGCAGAACATCTAATCTATGTCGGTGAGCGGTCAGATGGGTTTGAAGATCCTTTCCACCGTGGTGAGATGGGAGACGATGCTCAAGTGGAGATTAACGACGAATTTTCCAGCTCCCTTCTGAGGGAAGAAGACGGATATGTGGTCTATACTCATAGCAAAGTCGCTCCGATATTAACCCAGATCGAGAATCGGTCCCAAAACCTTGGTTCCCTATACGAAACTGTTCGAGGAGTAGGTCCGTACCACCATAGTCAGCAGGATCAGGAGATTATAGACGAGAGAGCCTATCACTCAGATCATAAAGAAGACGATACATATGTTCCAGAACTGAAAGGAAAACACCTCTCGCGGTATAGTATACAGTGGGAAGGAGATACATGGATCAGCTATGGTCCTTGGCTCGCTGAACCCCGGGAGAAGAGATTCTTTGAGGGGAAACGTCTACTGCTCCGGGAAATTCTCGGTAAGCGATTCGAAGTAGACGTGATTAGTGAGAAGTTCGTTGTCGACCGCGGAATCTACATCGCTCTACAAGGTGAGCAAAAAATCGATCTGCTCTACACGCTCTCAATACTCGGATCCAAAACTTCCGTGTTCTGGTTCCGAGAAAAGTACAGCGAGAATGACGAATTGTTCCCGAAACTACGGGTAGCACACTTCGAAAAACTCCCAATTCGAAATATTCAATTTGATCTACCCGAATCTAGGCGGGAAAGTATCGTTGAGGAATTATTCTCAAAGTATAAGTTGCTACTAGATGGGGGGGCCGGTCAAAAAGAGCTCCTGTCAGCTATCTTCGAGCATACTGACAACAACATGGGAATTGTCCACGATCTGCTCGTGAAGGTTGCCGAGGAACAAAAATCCCACATTGAAAAACGCAACAACTTCAACATCTCCCTTTTCGATTACCTCGGAATTCCAAGTGACGAATTGCCGAATTCGATCGCGGGCGAGACGCTTGAAGACTTGCAGATGCCGGTCGCGGGGGTCGCAGACACGCCGCTGACCGAGACTACGGAAGTCTTTGAAGACCTGCGAATCGAGGAAATATCATTTGCAGACGCCGGTGGGCGGTTAGTGTTATCGGCCGATATCAGTTACAAAATCGACGAGGACGACCCACGCGAGACCGACCGCTGGGGCCGGCTCGCAGAGTCAGAGTTCGAAACCTACGACGCGATGGCCTTCGTCGAACTATCGGAAGCCCAGAAAACGCTACTACGCGAGTTCGTCCCTGTCGCCCTTGAGGAGGCTGAGGGCTTCGCAGGTTTCCGACAGGGGGCGAGCAAGACTATCTCATTGTTAGATCGGCTGGGGGCGCTGACAGTCCCCGATATCGACGAGGTGCAAACAGGGCTGGAGAAGTACACCGAAGTACGGGGCCGTGCCGACGAATTCGATGAAAAGATCGAGAAGACGGACCACCTCATTGATGAAATCGTCTACGATCTCTACGGACTGACCGACGAGCAAATCGAGATTGTCGAATCGGCAGTGAAGGATGACTAACTTCGAGGTCGGCGGCTATGTCAAGTGCGCTGGCGGGCGTGGAGAAGTCACGAAAATCGAGTAACGGCCAAACGGTGGCCACCTCTTCCTCGTCTACACCTCTGAGCGACAGCTCTGCAAACTCCCCAGTGGCCCCCCTCACATCGAGAGACTCGATTCGCTCGTCGACCGCATCGCGGCGGGACAGTCTGACGCACCGCTTCACTACGACCTTCGAGAACGTGCGATCAGGCTTGATCTCGCATCCAAGTACGACCGCTTTCTCTCACTGACCAGCAGCCGAATCGAAATCAAACCGTATTAGGTCAGGCCGCTAGGGGCTCATCAATTCCTACGATCACCGCTACCTCATCGGCGACGAGTTAGTGGCGGTATCGTCCGACGAAGATATTGTTGACGTCGTCCAGAGTCATTCCGACCATGAAATGGAGGCTGTTTCTGGGAGGTAGCTCTGATTTGAGCAACAAATGACGCTTCTGAACCTCTGCACATTGAATCGGAGCAAGCGGTGATTCAGTAGATTGGGTGAGGCCACAGATTGCTGCCTGGATCGTTCTCGAGTGTTGAATTGCAACACCCATGACAGAAGACAATACCGACGTTCTGGACGAGCTAGCTGAACAGGTTGCTGAAGAATTCGAGGTGTATCGACACTCGAACGGGTTCAAGAAAGTCTCACTGTTGGTCGAAGATATTGATCCGGATCATCCGACACTGATCATTCACCTGAACAGGAGGATGCGACGCAGTTGACTGACCGGATTGAAGAGTTCCTGCGTGATCGCGGTGTGCGAACAGAACGAGAGCGACGCTCCGATACGGATGTGTACATACTGGAAATTGCCGACTGATCGTTATGATATAGCGAAACTTCTCCTCCATCCTCGAGGCACTTCATTCGTTACCATAGACTATCTAATCTACGGTAGAGTTGGCCCCAGATCAATCAACAACGGGGAACTAAGTACGGCTGCAGATTTCTCTGAGCAAGATGCCTCCGGACTGGATTGCTGACGTCCGTTCTGACATGAGGGATGGAGTCCAGGCTGTAATCGAACGCCACGCCGATGTGGAAGGGGATCCGCCCGAGCGGACGTTCCATCTGCTAAGCTCCCGGGGATTTCTGGACAACACGAAGGAGCTCTCTGTACCTGCTCCTGGGAATGTATTTGGAGATGCTGATGTCTTTGATGCCCTGTATGCAGGTGAATTCGAGGAGCCAGCCCGCCAGATCTACGAGCACCTTCCTCAATCGAGTGCCGATGAGCCTGGGTCCGATGAGAACGCTATCGAATCGATAGAACGCGGACTGTTCGAATTCGTGGGTGTTGTTCTGAATTACACTGGAAGATGGGAATTTGACGAAGTGGCCTTCCGTCTAGCATTCGAGGAGCAATTCGAACCCCGTCTCACTGATCGAGAAACGACCAAGTTCATCCTATGTCTGAAGAATACCAGCATCGAACCGGCTCTCTCAATCGATCTTGCGACGGATATCCACGGTGAACCGGAGTATCTTGGTCCGTACGCTATTGAGACACTCCAGATCAGACCGGCTGACGATCTCGAGGAAACGGGGATTGCGTCACGAGAAGCGCCGGGCACTCCTGTAGTTGAAACGATTGATTCTCTCGACTACGGTCTGACGAATCCTGTCTTGGAGATCGTCCTGCACAGACGTCGCCCCTACAGCGAGATCGTTGGCGGGACTGACCTGTCTCACATCTTCCGACCGGGCCGACCACATTTTGATGCCACTCCTGCCGACGTACATCCCTGGGAGGAGCTTACAGAACTGGTCCGATTTCTGGCTACTGGCATTCGCCGATGCCTCAGACTTCTGGATCCAGAAGGGACTCCCGGGTACGAACGGGGGTATCACCTCACACCCGGCTGGGAAACGTACCGCGGGATCTCCACTCCGGTGAATTTCACACTTGATTTCGACTGTCCGGTAGCGTCAGCCAGCACATATCTGGACGCGGATCGGCGGAGTAAGATCACACAGCTCTGGGATGCCCATCGAAACCGGCTCTGCGACGGTGGCACCTCATTCCGCAGTCCACTATCGAGGTTTGAGAGGATGTTCAGTCGAGAATCACTGGAGGATCAGATCGTCGATTGTGCGATCGGCTGTGAGACGACCCTGCTGAAGGGCGGCTCTCCAGGCGGGAACAGGTACCGGCTCGGCGTCCGGGCTGCAGTCCTGATTGGAGACGACAATTCCAGAGACTGGTCTCCATTACTGGTTTCGAGATTTCTGAGGACACTGTACGATTACCGAAACAAGGTCGTCCACGATGATGCATCACTGCCCGCCGAACCTGCCGACGATGAGTGGATCAGCGTCGATGATATGAATTTCCTGGCGGGGACATTTGCCCAGAGGGCACGCGAACTCTATGCGGACATCATCCGCGAATATATGCTACTGAGCGAACAGCAGGATATGTCGATTCACGATCTTAACAAGCAGATCGATGCCGGTGTGCTTAGACAGGGCGGTGAGATCAGGGAACTGCTTTTCTAGCGTGGTTCCGGAGGTCAGCAGCTGTAGATTCGCAACCTTCTCGCGGATGTTCTCGATGACTTCGGCTCTTTCAGGGTTCATGCCATAATCTTCGATTAGTACGTCTGCCTCGAGGCGCTTCTCCGGGAAGACGTGTTCCCTGTTATACGGGTTCAGCAGACATTTGGCGACCCTATCCGTCGTGGGCCGCCTCGTCGAGCAGACTCTGGATATCATCGATGACGTCCAAGAGTTCACGGATGTCCTCGCGGTCACGCACAAGGGAGCTGTTGGCGTGCATAACGCCGTTTCGCAAATCCCGGGTTGCCCGGAACTCATCTAGCCCGTGCTCGTCCGAGAAGCCACAGATCCTCGAAAGGACCGGCCGGCTGTGCTCCAGCACCCCCCGTATTTCGGTCAGGTTCATGTGCTCTGCAATGTGCACCTCCACGTCATTCAGGCAGTCCTGATACCACCCACCGACGGTCGCCGCGTTGATACAGCCGTCAGGCATGTCCCGGATCAGCTGCTCCGAGTCGGGGTGTTTATCCCGAATTCGTGAGGCGATGACCGAGGCAAGCTGAGCCACCGGAGGGTAGAGCATCTCCCGTATCCCCCGGGAATTGAGATCGGCGACGTTGATGATCTTGTAGCTACTATCCGGTTCAGCATACAGTAAAAATGGCTGTTCCGTGAGCAATTCAAGGACATCCAGTAAATGCATCTCGGGACTGATCCACTGGTCGTCGGAAAGTGACTTTGTCAGGCCCTCCTTGACGTTGTAGTACTTGTCCTCCTGAGGCAGTGGAATGTACGTGTAATTCAGCTCCCGAAACTCCTTGAGATGATTTTCGAATGTATCGAGGCTCTCTGTGCGTGCGTCCACTGCTATCATACTCGCCGGATATTCCCGGTCTCGCAGGTTCATGCGAGATGTCACCGGATGGCTAACCGAAATACCCTGTGGCGGGAAGAACGTAGCTGGAAAATTGCAAATGCCTGTCTAAGTCGCGGCCGAGGACAATCGTGAAGACGGTATCGTGTCAGTCCAGATCAGCACCCGGTGCCGGATGGTGGTGGGACATCATCCGTGTTGAAGCTCTCCAGTCGATCAAGCTCATCCAGACAGTCATCCAGGCGATTTTCCCCGTTATCGAGTTGCTCCACTGCCTGCCGTGTTGTGTCCGAATCGAGGATCTCCACCCGCACCGAGCGATGGGAATCCACGAGATCGGCCAGTGGGACGGCATCGTCGAACGATACGAGCCTGGTGTCGCCACGCACCGCAAGGTGATCTCCCATATCCAGCTTCTCTTCCTTATCAATGTATCCGACAACGTACCGCCGATCGTCGTGTTCCCCAAGATCACTATTCCGACACCGTGTGAACAGGAGGAGGTACCGACGGCTGTTGTCGTTAAGGAACGACCGAATATTCGGCTGGTAGCACTCGTTGCAGTAGTTCTCCGCTCGTTTCTCGATGTGGGGTTCCGTCTTACCCAGCTCCGCCGCCGCACGGACCGGCAGTTCGGACTGGGCCGAGTGAAAGAAAAACTGTAGCTGCCCTCCTTCGCCAAGCTCCACAGCTTCGACTGATTCACGGGAATGGACTGCCGGTCCTGCTGGATCGGCTCGGTGATATTCTTCGCGTGCCTCGAGAAGGCGCTCGGTGCTGCTTTCATCGAACGTGAGCGGTCGGCGATACCACGGACCGCCACCGGGGTCACCGGAATGTTCGGTGACGAACTCGTTTGGCTCCGTTCCCTCCTTGCCGCTGAGCGGCACTGGTGTCCGGTACAGGGCCGATTTCTCCCTGTCGCCCAGCACGATGTACTCTGCATCGAACTCTGGTCTGCGGGCGTGTGCGTTCCCTTGGAGGCGTTCGCGAAGTTCGGGCGGGGCATTCTCGTACTCCTCTCGCGAGATCGGATCCCGCTCGAGCGTGAAGTGACCGATGATGTAAGCGCCCCAATCCTCGTTGATCCAGTCCCGGCGAGGGCTATCATCGCTTGCGTGGTCCAGTGTAGCGTAGAAGAACAGGACATCTCCCGTCTCCAGTTCTGCAAGCCGGTCGGTCTTGGGGGAGTGTCGATCGCCGTAAGTATACTCACGACCGAGGCTGTACTCCGGGAATTCCGGATCGAAATGTACAGCCCTCTCAGCAGCGTGATTTGGGCGAGTGCCATCGATTCCAAGGCTGTCGTAGGTTGGCTTCCGGACCGTCGAGTGACTCTCCGGGATCGGGATATACTCGAAGGAACCATCGGCATAGATCGGGCCTCTGCCACCAGGGTGCTTCGAATTTGCTCCAACGTTGATTGCAACCGACTTCATAATTCCCAGGTCTCTGGAGACACTGAAAAATCATGTGGCCCGGCCAACAGTAACGGAATTGAACCGGGTCGGTCCTGGCTACAACCGCAAATTCCGATATCTATTCGATAATTATCAGACCCGACACTTGGGCGATTTTTCTCGTGTGGACTGGATCTCGAGCACCTCGCCAGTAGCCGAGCGCCCAGTCAAGATCATCCTCGTAGGCCGACCGGTTATAGCAGATGTAGTGAACATACACAGCAGAATCTTGCTGGAGCTGATGTCGCTTCTCGCCTGAACAGAAACATCTGAAGTTGTTTGGCGACGTCCCCCTCCGGTTCCAGGCCGTGGGTCAGGATCGTCAGCAGGAGATTCTCCTTTCCGAACCCGAGATTCTCGAGGTTGCGGCCATAGAGCCGGATCTGGATCCGCTTGTTCTTGTACAGCTGCTCCGGTCGATACGATCTTCCGGTCAAGAATCAGCTGGGGCTGTGCTTCATTGAAGAGTAAGATCTCTAGGATGCCGATGGCAATGAAGTCCTCGAGATCGGCGGCCATCGGGAGTTCAATGAGGATCGTTCGCTTGCCATCCTAGATCTCTTCGTGATCGACCTCAACGGCATCTTCGGCAGCCTTATTGTGGACATCCCCAGCGTTCCCGTCGCCGCCTAGATGTCGCCGTGCTTGCGCTCCAGATCGTTTTTCCTCTGGCAGATAAACTGCCCCGATCTTGCTTCGAGCAACCGTCTACGACTTGGGAATCTCTCTCCGATGAGTTCATCCAGCCGGTCCTGTAGGTTCAACGACACAACCTGTTGCATCATCCCATTTGTGCGTTCTTACCGCCGGGGTATCGACTGTGCGGAAATCATCCACAACCCGCCCGGGCAAAGGTGTTAATACAGCTTGCCATGTCTGTGCCAGACAGTGAGTTCGTGCGAATGCGGTTTCGACGTCGGTGACAGAGTTAGCTTTCCTGGGGGAGATGGTGAGATATCCAAAGTCGACCACCGCGACGGCAATCCCTGTTTGCTCCATATCCATACCGAGGAGGGCCCGAAGACGCGGCCGACCGCCTTGCCAATCCAGAGAATCGACACAGGTTCCGAACTGATAGCCAAGAGTGAGTTCGGCAAGCCCAGCCATTTCGATCTCCTGCAGCAGGCTGCAGAGCTCGATCTTACCCGACCCGAAGACCGGTTCGTTGCCCTCTCTGGCAGCCGGATCGACATCGAGCCATACCAGGTCCAGGCCGCTTACGAGATCCTCACGTCTTACGATCACCGTTACCTGATCGGCGACGAGGTCGGCCTTGGAAAAACCATTGAGGCTGCAATCGTGATCGAGGAACTGATCGCCAGAGACCGGGCCAGCCGGGTTCTCATCGTCACGCCAGCACCCTTGACCGAGCAGTGGCAAGCCGAGATGCGCGAGAAGTTCGATCGTGAGTACATGGTCTATGAGCGGGAGTATGTCGAGGCGAAACGCAAGGCCACACCATCGGCCAATATCTGGGAGGAAGACGACCGGATCATCACCTCGATCGACTTTGCAAAGCAGGACGACATGCTGGCCGCGCTGAAAAATCTCGACGCGGAGTGGGATATTGCTGTTTTTGACGAGGCACATCATCTCACTGCCAGGCGCGACAGTGAGGGCAACATGGACCGGACCGAGCGCTATCGCGTCGGGGAAGCCGTCTCGGAGAATTCGGACGGGCTGATCTTCCTGACCGGGACACCCCACAAGGGAAAACCCGACCAGTTCTTCTTCATGCTTCAGCTGCTTGACCGGTATCGCTTCCGCGATGAACACGATATCACTCCGGACGGACTCGAGGATCTGATGATACGCCGGCTTAAGGAGGATATGTACGAGACCGACGGGACGCCGATGTTCCCGGAGAAGAACATCGAGACGCTGCCGGTTCAGTTCTCTCAAGAGGAACGCAAGCTCTACGAGGCCGTCACCGACTACATCACTGAAAACTACGATCTCGCAGGGCGGGAGGACAGTACTGCCGTTGGATTTGCAATGGCAATCTACCAGAAACGACTGGTCTCCAGTATCTACGCCATCCAGAAGTCGCTCGAAAAACGAAAGCAGGCCATCCAGGCCGGCGGGAAAGATCCCGATGATCTCTCACAGGCAGTCCGAAGCCTGCTCCCCCAGTACCGCGAGGATCCGGAACTGCTAACCGATGTCCAGCGGGAGCGCCTCGAGGAAGAGCTCGGCACGGTTTCCGTGGCCCGGAACGAGGAACAGCTCCAACAGGAGTACGAGATCGTTAGTGAGCTCCACCAGCAGGCAAAGTCAATCGAAACCGACCGTAAGGCCGAGGAGCTCCAGAAGTACATCGACGGCGTCCTGAAGCAGGATCCAGAAGAGAAAATCCTGGTCTTCACGGAGTACACGGACACCTTGGAGTACCTCCGTGACCGGATCTTCGCCGACATGGACGTTGCGGAAATCTACGGGGACCTCGGAACGACGCAGCGTCGCGAGCAGATGGAGAAATTCCGGGAGGAGGCAAATGTAATGCTGGCGACGGACGCGGCCCGGGAGGGGATCAATCTGCAGTTCGCCCATATCATGGTCAACTATGACCTCCCGTGGAACCCAACCAGGATCGATCAACGAATTGGCCGGTTGCACCGGTACGGGCAGGACCAGACCGTCCAGATCAGAAACCTGTTCGTCGAGAATACCCGCGAGAGCGAAATTCTCGAGCTTCTGCTCGAGAAGATCGACGAAATCGAGATGACCCTCGGGATGAACTCCGACGTACTGGGACTCGTCCTCGACGATTTCGATCTGGAGTCCCAGATTATGTCTGCCGTCGAAAGCGATAATTCGGCCAGTGAGGTCGCCGCAGACATTGACCGGCAGATCGAGCAGCAGAAGGACGCCATCCGCAGGATAGAGGACGATTTCCTGATCCGGGATCGCTTCGATCTGAGCGCGGAGGACGGTGAGATCCTGGATGTGCTTGAACGCAGCCGCGAAGAATCAATCAGCGAGGATGACGTCAGGACGCTCGTTCGCTCGTTCTTTGAGGAGTTTGGCGGCGAACTCCGGGGCGCCCACCCGGGCCCGGTGCGTGAGGGTGGGGACGTGTTCCGGCTGGATGTCCCGGTGGCCATCAGTGGCGGTCAGGTAGACGATCGTTACGAGCGAGCCACGTTCACCCGGGAGATCGCCGTTGAAAAGGACGATATCGAGTTCATTGCCCCGGATCATCCCCTTATCGAGCGAATCGTGGAGTTTACAGTGGGTTCCGGAGAGATCGACGGTGAGACCGCCATCAAGGTCAGCGCCGACGCGATGAACACCCCGGGCCTTCTCTGCAACTTCCGCCTCCGCTATCTCTCCGGTAGCGGTGAAACCGTCACGGAGCGTTTGCAGCAGATCTACGTTACGCCCGAAGGGACCGTGCAGACAGACGAAATCGAGCTTGTCGGGGGGATCCCACCCGAGAACGCTGGCTCCTTCAGCGGGATCGATCCAGTTTCCGAGAATGCCGAGTCGCTCATGACTCGGGCAGAAGATCGCGCCTGGGAGCTCGTCACCGACGTGGCCGATGAGGCAGCAGCGGAACGATCACGGGAGGTCGCGATCAAACGCGAGCACACCGAGCAATACTTCGAGAGCAAGATCGCCGAGCTTCAGGAACGCCTCGAAGCAAGAAAGGAGCGCGACCGCGAGGAGGATACGGACATGACCCCCGAGATCAACCGGATTAGAAGCCAGATAGGTGATCTGGAGCAGGAACGGGATGCGGAGCTCCAGCAGCTGGAGATCGACGAGCAGGTCGTTCCTGACGAACCCGAGCTGGTCAATGTCGCGGTCGTGATAGGCGCCTAGCCCGCTATGAGACGGCCGTCGCATTGTCCGATGTAGCACGTTATGGGTCGATCCGGATCGAAAAAGCACCAGCAACTGTGTTGGTGACTGCGACCCGGAAGTGATTGCAGAAGCTGGGTTCGTGGAGCGCCTGAATAGCAGCAACGGGGCAGCGAGACGACTATATTCGCACTGCTCAGGGCAACAGCCCGCGGGACGATCTACGGGGAATTCCACCCGACACCCCCTGTGAACCCGAGGGACTACTTGGTCTCGTGATGCCGGTGGTCCATGAGGCCAAGAGTACCCTCCGAACGGTGGGCAGCAATCAGGGTCACCGATACAAGGACGAGGAACACACCGAGTCTTGCGACCTCGTCGGCGTGATCACCAATTGCCACGATCTCGGCCTCACCGCGTGGCGGGAGGAAATCCAGCCGCGTGATATTTTGTCTCATTCTGTATACGGTCTTCACCTCCTGTTGCCCGAGTGGACGTCGGTATTTCACGTTCGGCAACACAGGGGTGCTTAGAGCCCCATACACATATACTGTCAATCAGGACATCGCCATCATGCGATTTCTGGAAGAGGTGATGTACTTGATATTTCCAACACCGGCGCTTCGTGGGGCAAATTCAGGACCTCGTCGGAACAATCGATATGTTGGGACACGCCGTCAATCCTACCACCGACCGTCCTGGCAATGTGTTGGAGATGATCCCGGTTGTAAGAATGAGTCCCGCTCCGCCGAACAACGAAATCCGATTCTCGAGATGGAACATATTGTCGTCGGGCATGACAAACATTTTGCCAGTATTTAGCAACAGCAATTCGGCCACTTGGGATGCTATTAGTGGTGATTCTCCGGGATACATACTCCTGTTCGGGAGATCTGGCTAGCCGGTCATGAGCAGGCACGTTGGTCTCGGCTGACATCTAAAGAGTTAGAGACCAACCATGTCACATGGCTTTCGGGGATACGTCACGCTATTATCGTTCCCGACCGAAAGAACTCACATGACCGGTGAGCCAACAGCGATCGATCTCTTCAGCGGGGCTGGTGGTTTTACCGAAGGGCTCACCCGGGCTGGCTTTGACGTTCTATGGGCCATCGATAGCAAGGAAGAATGTGCCACAACGTTCCGACAGAACCATCCCGAAGTGGAGTTCGAGGTCGCCGATATACGGGAAATCGAACCCCCGGAACTTCCGGTTGAAGACCTGGATTTGCTTGCCGGCGGACCACCCTGTCCGACATTTTCTGTCGTCGGGCGCAGCAAGATGAATTCCTTGGAACAGCACGTACTGACCGACGACCGGCATTATCTATTCGAGGAGTACATCCGCTTCGTCGAGCATTACCGCCCTCAGACGTTGCTCATGGAGAATGTTCCCGGCATGCGGAGTGCGACTACGGAATCAGGTGAGAACGTCGTCAGGCGGATCAAGCGGGAACTCCGAGATGCCGGCTACCGGGTCACCGTGCGAGAAGTTGAGGCTGCGGATTTCGGTGTCCCGCAGCGCCGGAAGCGACTCTTTTTCATCGGCAACCGGAGCGGTATCGACAATCCGATCCTCGAGCACTGGGCCACCCACCGCAAGCCACGAAACGACGACGAGCGAGAACTCACTCCTGCGAGAAAAGACGACAACCAGAGCACGCTCGATGATTTCGGGGCCGATATCACACGTTCGATCGGCTCGTTCTGCGGCGAGAGCAATCACCGGGAACCGTGGGTGACGGTCGGCGATGCGATTCTCGACCTCCCCCCTGTATCACCCAGCGGCGAGAAACCGCCAACCGAAGCTGAAGAGTACACAATTCCACCGGTTTCAGAGTACCAGCAGTGGGTTCGAGACGCACTACCCGATGCCGATCCAACGGACATGGAACTCACGGATCACGCATGCAGGGGTCACAACATGTACGATCTGACCCTCTACAAGCTTCTCGGTGCATCGGCCGGCTGGAGTTCGGCGAATCTCGATGATGAACTTCATCCGTATCGTGCGGACGTCTTCGAGGACCAGTACACGAAACAGGCTTCACGGGAGCCGGCTTCGACAATCACCGCCCATCTTGCCAAGGACGGTCATATGTCGATTCATCCCACGGAGGCCCGCTCGCTCACGGTCCGGGAGGCCGCGAGGCTCCAATCATTCGAAGATAGCTTCCGATTTCCTGTTCCACGGTCAAGCGGATACGAACAGATCGGCAACGCTGTGCCACCGCTCGTCGCGGAGGCCCTTGCCACGGCACTGCTGAAGGACGTACTTCGGGGGTGAACACTGCCCGTGGCAACAGTACCTGCCGCCGGTCGAACCGACCGTGGAAATCAGCATCGCCAGGCTCCGATTGCAGCTCAGAGTTGCAAAAATGGAGTAATATCGGCAACACTGTAGCGGTAGATCATCTCTCTCATTGTGCGTTGCTCGACTGAACCAGCGGTATGCTCGCAGCGCTCATGGAGTTTGACACTGTACGTGCTTATATCACTCAAGAACGAATTCCTTACGCTCCTTGGGTGATAGAACAGAGAGATTCCGATTCTGCTGGAATCACGCTTTACGAAGATTGGGGTGTGAAAGGGGTGATCGTTAACGGCACTGATGCTGCTTCTTTGTGGGCAAGAAATCAGTATTCTGCGCTTCGAGAGACAGCATCTGAACTCACCCAGCGGTAATAATTTATCAGGTTCTGCACAACATTTCTCATTCCACTAGTCTCAGTTACGAACACGCGTCTGGGTTAGTTCTAAACGGGTTCGGAGTGACTGATTTTTTAGGATGGATGAGTCGGCTGTGTTCGGGCATGTGGTTGATGAGTTGGATGCTCGAGGCTATGAGCCGCTGGTCCACGTTCCAGGGTCGCATGAGGCGACGTATGAGGATGTTTTAGATCGGTGCGAGTCGCATCGGATCACAATTGGTGGGCGGTATCCGGATGTGCTTGGGTTCACGAATGCGGATCGTGTGTTTGCGGTTGAGGTGAAGGGGTCGAGTGGGTTGCTTCGCGGGATTGGGCAGGCGTTGACGTATCAGCAAGGGGCGCACGTGTCGTATCTTGCTGCGGATGAGGAGACGGTTGGGCAGCATTCGGATTTGCTTCGGTCTAAGGGGGTTGGAGTGATCGGGGCGAGTGAGACGGGAGTGGCGCGGTGGTCGAGTCCTCCGAGATCTGAGTCGCACGAGCAAGTAGTGGATATTGAGGGGCAGTTGTCGGTGCGGTTGCGTCGGGGCGATATTAGTGGGGATATTATGCGGCTGTCGCTTGCGCAACCGTTGAATTATCTTGCACCTGTGGTTGCCGTAGACCGTTACGGTCCATTGGCTGGTGATGAGCTGGTGGATGTGTTGGCTGAGGAGTACGGGTTCGGGGCGGGTGATGGTGCTCGGCTGGGTGCATTGACGTTGGGGTTGTTGGAGCGTGGTGATCGGCATTCGTTGACGGATCAGGGTGATCTCGCGGCGACGGTGCTGCGTGGATCGGGTGTGTCGACATTGGCGGAGTTGGATGCGGTGAAGCAAGCAGTGGGGCGATCGACGGTTGTGGAGGAACGTGAGTCGCTTGCGATTTTGCTGCGGAACTGTTTCGAGCGGCACCCGGGGTTCCGGTTGTTGTTGGATGCGTTGCGGAAGGAGGGCCCGTCGTTCTTGTTCCCGGATTTGCTCCGTCGACTGGTGCATGAGTATCCGAACGTGTTTCTCAGCACGTTCTGCACGCAGGCAGGGCGGACGCGTGCCAGGGAGTTGATCGAGGCTGGACGCACGTCGCGGTTGTACGAGGAGGAAGCAGTCTGGAAGGATGTGATTCGGACGAACGTGTTGTTCAATTTCGTGCAGCAGCTCAAACACGTCGGGGTGTTGGCTGCGGAGACGCGGAGTCACAGTGGGAAGATCAGCGAGTACGATGCTGCGGCGAAGCCGTGGGTGGTGCTGGACTGAGCAGGCTCTCCTAGTAAGTTGGTGTACCTCTTTGTGAGTGGCTTGAGTCTTTTTTAGACGCCTGAATTCATGCGTTTGAGGCGATAAGCGCGAGTTCGACGTTTCTGACAGCGCACTTCAGCACGAGTTCGCGGAATTGTCCGAATCACGTTCTCGGTCGCACGATTTCGCCGTACTTTCGCCGGAGCGGGAAAAATGTCGCTTCGATGTTCGACCGCTGGTGGTTGGTCGTATCATCGATCAATACATTGTTGGCGACGCCGTGCCAGCCGAATCCGCGGTGCTTGATCACCGGTTTTATGCCCTCAGAACTGAGTCTTCGACGAAGAAGTTCCCAGTCGTAGCCTTTGTCTGCAGTCAGTACACTCAGTCTGTCGAGGTTTCGCGTGAGCAGTTGCCACGCGATCTGCGTATCGTGCGGTTGTTTCATCGAACAATGTAAGTCTAGGATCGCGCCAGTTTTGCAGTCGATCAACGCGGTCGTTTTGACGGCTCTGAACGTGTAATTCGTCCGATTCGCGTAGTGTTGGCTCGCGGCGATCCGATCCATGCCGGTTGCGTCGATCACCTGGATCTCGCCGGTGTCGTGCAGCTCCGCCGACAGCTGCAGCAGCAGCGGCAAGATCGGCATTTTCAGTCCCTGCATGCGCGCACAGACGGTGGTAAAATCGGGTAGCTGAGATACCTCTAGGTCAAGGATTCGGGCAATCCGCGGCATTTCGTGAAGCACGTCCAGCAGCCGCCGATACGGAAGATCGAGATACGTCTTGAGGCCGTGAATCGACACGATCACCCAGTCGGAGAAGCCGTTCTCACCGGGTCGAAAAGCAGGATTTGGGGTCCCGACGACGGCTTTTTGAGCGAGCGAAACAACGCGGCTAGTGAAGCGGGCTAGTTTGCTGGACACAAACGATCCGTCCCGCTTCACTTCCTAGTAGGTTAGACATTTAGCGTGAACTACTAGGAATACATACTAGATCGAGAGCCGCTGTACTCCTCGGTTTCGACAGTCTAAACAAGGTCCAAACCACGTGAAAATTTGGGGAAACGGGCGCGAGAGCGCCAATACACCAATTTTTAGCTATCTCTGATGAAATAGCTGAATTTCTTTCCACACCCAGAACAATCTACCCTATTATCGTACAGGGTAGAATTCTTTGAGTTCTTGATTTTCCACACATCCCTTTCGCCTGCAACGTGCCCGCAATACGGACACTGAATCGATGCCATACCTAAACCTACCCTTATTGGAGTATATAGTTGTTGGCCTTGTTTAGACGATTGAAACCAGACAGCTCAGCAATTCACCAACTAATATCCTCCTTTTAATAGCTCCCACTAAATGTCTAATCTGGTTTGGCCAGTTCCGGGAACTCATTCTCAAGTGAGTCGTCAGAATCCTCAAACTGTCGCTGAGCGCCTCAAACAAGTTATCTCAGACGTCTAAACAAGGCCTTTTCACACTTGTATGGGAAACCAAGATATTCAGAAACCGACGCGACCATAGTACTCATTTACCATTGTATGTCCATTCGACCACATTATTATAATCAAGCCGTCCTTATCTTCTAATTACTGTCGAATTGCACGATCCCCCGGCTCGAAAACCGATCCTTGATCGTTCGGCCGGGACAATCCGCATGTCGCGAGTTCGCCGCGGACGGAGGTCTCGGACCGATATCCTTGGAGGAGGTAATCCACTGTAGAGCTTTGGCGAGGCTTGCCGACGTAGCTGTATCGTCTAAGAAAATGCCGAGTCCTCGCTCGAATCGTCTAGGCAAAGTACTGAACCCTCTCAGTGAGGATTTGGTACTGCTTCGAGAGCCATCAGCAGCGAACGGCTATTCATCAACCGTATGTAAAACAAGTTAGAACAAAAAGCCTCGTCTCGATTGCCCTTCGAGTCGGCGGGGCCGTTTATGCCCACTTGAAAAGTAGGGCGTGAATGACACCGCCCGTAGAGAGCAAACAGAGGAAGACTATTGCCATCCGTGGGTGGAGTGCTCCGGCATCGACGAGGGGAACCAAGAGCACCAGGACGGTGGCGTAAACAGAGGCGACTTTCGCACCCCTGATGGAATCGAATGACAGAACATACAGGCTGTTGAGCACCAGCGTGAAAGCTCCCGTACCGACGCCGAACGCCAGGACGCTCAGGGCGAGCAGGTGCGGGCTATCGGTACCGAGTGAGACTTCGGGGAGGCGAGCTACCGCGTACCCGGCGAGGCCGACTGTTGCGGTGACGAAGGCAGCCCCCATTGCATACTGCTTGTAGATGGGGCGCTGCTCGGGGAACAACTCGTCGCCGTCGTTTGTGGAGTCAGTCCGGGTCATGGTTCGTGTTGTGAAGCCGATTTTGTTCTGTATCGCTGACTTCGAAGAATCCCTGATATGTCTGTTACATATCTCGACGTGGGGTTACCCGCAGACCTATATAAAACCCTTACAATTATGCTGATTTGACATTCTACTAACCCTGATAAGGCGTGCTGATCCTCCGATTTGGACGAAAACAGACCTATTCGAAGTAGAATTGCCAGCAAATTTGGACTTCTCGGAGCCTTCAGTCGCTGGCGCGCGGTTGCATCTCGACGTACTCCAACTCCTTGTCTGTGAGTGCGTCCACGATGCTGTCGCTGGCACTGGGAGCGACCAGCATCGCGCACGCATCCTCGTAGAAGTTTGCGTATCGGTTGAGTCGGTCAACGTCTTTCAACTGACCTCTTCGCCCTCAGCTCGAACGAGTGCAAGGACTACCTCCTCGCCCAGGGAGAGCTATCGTCGAGGTGCACGCCGACGCGGCCGACGCCAACCCCATCACTGCCGAGGCTATGGCTGAGAGTAAGGTTTGAGACTCCATCAAGAAATCCAATACTCCCTAGGAGTCGACTTGGGCTTCGGTGACACGACGGAAACCATCGAATTCGACGGACCGAATGCCCGATACCCTGACTCTGACGAGTTGAACCAGCATTCGGAGTTGACCGATATGATTACAAATATGACGGCCAACGGCAACCTCAATCCCGGTTCACTTACCCATTAGCGATCGAGTCGGGACTTGCCGATTTTATACCCGCCACGGCCCCGGTCTAGTTTCTTCTTCCGCTCACAAGCCTTCTCCAGGTCTTCCCACGAGTGGCGGAGTCTGGCGTGAATATCGTGCGACGGTTGGCACCTGTCGATGACCCTCTCGATATGGTCTGTGAAGAGGAAGCGCAATCACCTGATGGACCTGGAATGTAATCGCCTCAATCAAATTTCTCTAACACCACGTCGCGATGGCGAACGTACGCCTTGAATACATCCGCAGGAATCCGTCCTGCATCAACGCCTTCCTCGACAAGTTCATCCAAGTGTTCTTCAACCGAATCAGCATCAGTCGTGTTCGACTCAATACGGTCGAACGTTGCCTTGACAGCATTCTCGCTGAACTTGGCGGATTTCGTACTGGGAATCGTTTCGAATCCATTGGTTCTTGCGAATGAGTTGAACTCTCGGACTGCTTCTGAGAGCCCCCACGGCCCATCGCCGTTCTTGGCAGCCTCTCGGTTTGGCTTGCGAACCGTTTTCTCATAATAATCCGAACCACGACCTAGCCCTCCCTTGGGATGTTCGAACGCACCCGCGCCCTGTGACCCACGCCATATGATGTATCCAACGCCAGCGACGAACGTCGTGAACGCTCCCACGATAGCAATGTTGGATGCACCTGCACCTACCACGAGCATATACACCGGAATGAGCAACGGCACTCGTGATAGCGAAATCCATACGGGAATGTTCGGTGACAAACGCTTGAATCCAGCATCGTCTTTGTACAGCATATAGCGAAATCTCCGCGCTGCTAGTAGCATAAACAGGACAAACACGAGAAACGAAACCTCCATCGCTCCACCAGATATCGGAAGATAGTTCGCGTATCCAAACGGGAACGCCGCCAGGACTACCGTCGTTAGCACGGAGAGTTCGTACAACCCGTATTTAACAGCAACGTGGTTGTGATTCCCCGTGATGTATCGGATTTTGTAAAACTTTAGAGCAGGCACTGCCAACACAAGATGAGCAGCGAAGCCAAGAGCGAAAGCAGTTGTCTCCGTAATCTGTATGAAACTAGGGTCCCATCCCGTGTAGAGGACTGCGAACATCACTGCTGGGAATATCGCAACGCTCAGGATGCCCAGCAGACGCTCCCACTGATACGGCGCGGTTGCGGTCTTCTTATCTACTCGATACAAATCCGACCTGTCTCGCGTTCGTGGCGTATAGGTTATTGCACCGAGGGCGTACACCACCGAGAGTGCGACCGCAACGTACTCCGGCGTCGCCAGGGCGATTGTCCCCCACGACTGCAATGTGGTCGCCGACGCGGTCATCGACTCGACGAACTCGGCGTAGCCGACCGACAGCGCGGACAGCCCAAGGGCGAGCGCAATAACGGGTATCGCCATAGCCAGCGAGAACGCGTACTGCGCAAAGCCCCGAATCGACGCCTGACCAAACGGCATGAATACGTTGAATACCCAAGTGGTCGTGACCCGCTCGACTGCCGACTTCCATCGCCGACTCAATTTGGCGAGAGGCCGACCGATTGGCGTGTCGGCGTACGGTCGTACGTTGTGGGTTCCTGAGTTCATCGTATCGTGACCAGCAGTCGGACGAGGTCCGCACGCAACGATATCCTCGGACGTTACTCAGACGTTCGAATCAAAGCCGTATAAAGATGGACAAATCCTGGTCACGGCATCGCACTCCCCTCCCGCACGATTTCCTGTCCTAACCCCACTCAATCACCGAATTATCGGAGTTCTAAGACTCCGCCGCTCTGAAGTACTGAAGTATCACCTCTATTCTCAGGCTTCCAGCTTGATCACCCGGCCATCTTACTTGTAATTAAGATGAGGGTACATAGTAGCCGATCTTCTTAATGACCATGCTAAAGGGCCTCCCGCCCGGTCAACCCACTCAACACCCTATTTCAACTGATGGTAGACTTCACACTGCTTTGACTCAAAGACGCGCTCGCCGAGTCACTCCAAGAGCCGACATGGCGCGTCTGAATCGAAGAATTCAGCGAAGATACCTCTACGTCTCCGGAACACAAGGAATAACATACAATTCTTGATACAATCGAGAACTCGATAATATCTAAGTATATTGATAGGTGTTTATGTCGATACGCATCGTAGTGACAGTTGATGCCTTGCAACTTAGCAAACACCACTCTGGAGCTCGCAATAGGGGCATTCGGAATATGAACGACAAAGCCAACCTCCAAGCCGAACTCCGTGCCGTCCGTGAGGAACTCGTCCACCGCAACCTCTCCAATCGCGTTACCAGTAACGCGTCGCTCCTGTGCCCGCCGATTGATGTAGAGTTTGCCCGACTCACTTGCTTGACCAACGAGCAGTTGAAGCAGCACGAAGAACGCCTTGTACGCGACCTCCAGGACATCGAGATCGAAAATCCGAGACAGCTGTATCGCCCCACCGACAACGACGAACCTGTGGAGTCCAAATGAACGCGCCTACCCAGACGTTGAGCAGCGCCCTCCTCGCGATCGAACTCGGCACGCAGCAACCTCCAGGAAATCCGGCTCGTCATCGATGAGTAGTACCCGGAATGGCTGGATTATTCCGCTCATGTTCGGGTTTCAATGCAGATTGTCTTATTAGCCGACAAGTTTTGACAGTTGGTCTGAGAAGCCGATGAAAGGAAGTGATCTGTGCGCTTCACAGGTATCCGAACGTCGCTGGATGAGAGTAGGTGTAGACGGTCGTCGTTGTGAACGACTGGTGTTTTTCGCCGTCGACGAAATCGAGGTTCACTGTTGTGACTATCGTTTAGAAGCCCGTCTTTTGACAACCTAGTGCCAAACCGTTTATCCCCTTGTTGGTCGCGGCTAGTGTAAGATGAGCGTTCGATTTCTCCAAGCAGCAGATTTCCATTTAGGAAGTCAACTTTCAACGATCGCTGATCGAGGCAGTACTGTCGAGGACCCTCTCGAGTCGGCGTTGTACACGTCCGTCGAGCGATTATTCGACGTCGCTATCTCTGAAGCAGTTGACTTCATGATCGTTGCAGGTGACCTGTACGATCAAGATTCCAGAAGCGTCACTGCGAATCTCTTTCTCCAAGAGCAGTTCGAACGGCTGGCTGAGGAAGGCATCCCCGCCTACGTGGCGTACGGAAATCACGACCCGGTGGGGAGCGCCACAACGTACGTAGACCTGCCGGACAACGTCAACGAGTTCGATCACGAGGATCCGGAGGAATTCCTGTATCCTGACGCAGGGAGCCCCGAGGCCAGAATCTGGGGACAGTCGTACCGCGATCGGTCCGAGAGCCGATCGATGTACCGCCAGTTCACGCCAGCGGATGATCGGATTCCAAACATTGGTGTGTTGCACACCAGTCTGGATCCGGAGGGGCGACTGTACGTGCCGGTGGCGCGAAGCAAACTAGAGAGCAAAGACGCAATTCAGTATTGGGCTCTCGGACACGTACACGATGCCCGTATTTTCGAATCAGAACAACCAGTTGCGTATCCTGGTGTCCCGCAAGGCCGGGATATCGGGGAACTCGGTCTTGGCGGCGGGTATCTCGTCGAGCTCGATGATGGAGGGTCGCCTGACATCGAGTTCATCCCGACATCGCCTGTTGTGTGGCAAACTGTTACCGTGGATGTTGGTGATGAAGGAGTCTCATCGATCCCCGATCTCAAACGGCGTCTCGAGCATGTCATCGACGACCTTTCGACCCCGATGGACAGGTTCGACGGAACGAGCGTGAGTATCCGCGATCCCGAGTGGGGCGTCGACGGATTCGTCTGCCGATGGACGCTGACCGGAAACGGTCCTGCGCATGAAACGTTATCACAGGATGACGAAGCGATTCAAGAGCTCACGCGCAGGGCACGCGAGCAGTTCTCCTCGCGGCAGCCCTTCGTCTGGACTGAGGCGATCCGTGACGAAACCGGCCCCCCAGTACCACCGATCGACGAGTTACGTGATAGCGATCGCGTGATCGAGGAGTTCCTCAGCGTCTCGGAGGAATTTGACGGCGAGGCGTCTCGAGCCGTCTTCCGGGAAACCGTCGGGGAAGCTTGGGAACCTGTCGACGACCACGAGGAGATCCGTGCTGACGAGTTACCGCTTACAGAGGAATGACTGGATGCTCTCATCGAGAGAGCTCGTGAACGTGTGCTCGAGGAACTCGCTCGACGGAGGGCGACGTAATGTACGTAACCGAACTCCGCATTGATGACTTTGGCTGCTTTCAGAACGCGCGGATCGAGAATGTCGATGACGGTCTCGTCGTTATCGGCGGTCCACAGCGAGCCGGGAAATCTACGTTCATGGAAGCGTTCAGGCAGTTCCCTACCGGGGTTGGGAAACAAAGCGACCTGCCCCCTGCAACCGATGAGTATCGCATCGATGCCGAGATCTCCCACGACGGTCACTCCTACCGATACGTCCTGAACGGGCATTCGTCTCCGTCGGTTTCCGCGATTGGTGATGGCCCGGAGTTGGAGAGTTCCGATATTTTCGGGCCTGTAACGGACCGTCAGTATCGCAATATTCATACGATCAGTCTCGACGAGCTACGGCAGCTCCCGCCCGGAATCGACGATACCGAGGACCTCGCGCGGGTGCTTCTCGGCGGCGCGTACGGCGACATTGCGGAAATCCCTGACCTCCGAGGTGAGTTTCAGGATCAAGCGCACGATATCGGGTTGAAACGTGGGTCACCCACCGCTAAGACGACCGATCTTCACGACCCCTATCAGCAAATTCGGGACGGGCTGCAACAGCGAGAGGAAGCGAGCAAGCAAGTCGAGGAGTACCGCTCGGTGACGGAGGAACTGCATGATATGCGCGGCGAGCAATCCGACATTGATACGGAGCTCAGTTTGAAGCAACGCCGTCGGGACCGTCTCAATATCTTGACCGAACTGTTCGACCCGATTCAGGAAATCGACAGTCTCGACACCCGTCTTGCCGACGAAGAGACCGACAGCATCGAGGAGTTCCCGAGTCACTTGACTGACCGGCTCGAACACTTTGAAGCACAGTTCAACACCGCGACCTCGGACCTTCGCGATGCCAAATCGGAGTTCGAGCAGACTGCTCGGCTCGATACATCTGAGGAATACCGCGAGTGGCTGCATGACAACGAATCCGAAATCGACGAATTGGCAGATAATCGGAACCTGTGGTCTCAGACGGTCGAGGACCTCTCCCAGACCGAGACCGAACTCGAGGCCACTCGTCGAACGTTGGAAGATGATATCGAATCACTCCATCCTGAGTGGGACGGTTCGTTCGCTCACATCGATGCAATCGATACGAGCACGATCGATTCCGCTCGCATTGCTGACCAGGCCTCGTCCGTCGAAGCCCTTCAAGAAGAGCAAGGTAACCTCGAGGCAGAACTCGACAGAAAACGCTCGAAGCGTGACGAGCTTCAGTCACAATTAGAGGAGATGGATGATGATCGCGATAGCACAGAAGAGGTTAGCGTTCCGATCCGGAAACCCGCTATCATCGCTGGAGTGGCCCTCCTGGTCGGTACCGGTGCAGGATTTTTCATCAACCCAATCGTTGGTGGTGTGATCGGCTTCATTATCCTCGGAGCCGGCATCTATACGATCGACACGACCGTCAACGTGGAGTCAACTGTCGATACGGACGCCTATCGCGAAACCAGCGGTCAAATCACGACGCTTGAAGGGGATATTAGCAGTGCCAAGGATCGGCTCAGGACGGTCGAAGAGGCTCTCGAAGAGGAGCAACAAGCAATCCAATCCCTTGCAGAAACGATCGGTCTTCCCGATGACCTTTCCCCAACGCACGTCGCCCAGTTCTACGATCAAGTCGGTGAAATCGACGACCGAATCGATGCCTATAGACGTGAACGAACGCAGTGGGAAGAAAATCGTGACGAACTGATAGATGACCTGGAGGAGCTCTCTGGTTTGTTCGAAGAGATTGCTGATATTTCGTGGTCGGAAGAGACGGTTCTCGAAGACGCTCCAGCGCTTCTCTCAGCACTCGATGATGCGTCTGCTGATCTCGAATTGGCTCGAGAGGTTTACACCGCTGAACAGGAACGAGCAGAAGAAATCGAAAACATCGATTCGGTTCTCTCTGAGTGGGATGCCGAGCGGAGCATCGGTGAGTCGACGAGCGACGACGAGGTGTACCGGCACGTCGAGGCGTTCAAAGCGGAGGCTGAACGGGTCAGTGAGGTGGAGGCGGCCGAGTCCGACCGTGATAGCTTCACGACCCAGATTAAAAGTCGATTTGACGGCCCGTCTGCTCGGGAGGCGTTCGAACCGTTTCGAGAGGCAGACGAACCATGGATCGACGTCGTTCGTAGCGCTGCCGAGGAGTACGCGGACACGGACGCGATCGGTGATGACATCCGCGAGCTTCAGGGTGAGATCGATCGTTTAGAAGACCGGCGAGAGGAACTTCAGGAAGCCTGTATCGAGTTAGAACAGCGGGTAGATGAGCTTGCATCCGAGACGGATCTCCAGGAGGCCCAGGCAACGATCGACGAGGCTCGCGTCGAATTTGAGCGTCTCGGAGAGGCGTACGCCGTTAACCGGATTGCTGAATCGATGGTGAAGCAGTTACACGAGCGACTCATGGAGGATGTCGTCCATTCGCTCGTGGATGACGCGAGTACGATTTTCCAGAATATCACGCAGGAGTACGATGGTATTGAGCTGGGCGATGACGTGCAAGAACTCGAATTCCGAGCGTTACGAGACTCCGCCCCCGATCACAGAGTTGGCGAGTTAAGTCGGGCAACAGCCGAGCAGTTGTTCCTTGCAATCCGACTCGCTCGCATTCGCCAGACCGACGTCGCACTTCCTGTCATTATCGACGACGCTGCGACCAATTTTGATCCTGGCCACGTCTCCCGTGTCTTTCAGGTCGTCAACGAACTCCTCTCCCACAATCAGGTCTTCTTCCTCACCTGCCACCCTGATTTCGTTCGTTCAGCGGCGCGAAACGGAACGTCGGCACAGTACTGGCCGCTTGATCAGGGACGGTTCGAGGGCCACACCAGTGCAGATAAACTCGCAGAATTCCTGGATGTCGACTGAGCGCTTCGACGGCAGGTCACGCAGTCCTTCGCTGGAAATGAGCGGTGGTCGTGCGATGGATGCTGTGGCCACTAATCACCGAACAGTCGGGAGAAGAAACCGCCAGAGTTGTTCTCCTCAACCATGTCTTGTGTCTCAGTCGACTGCACGGTGTCTCCATCAGTTTCGGTAGTGTCATTCAGAAGCTCGTCGACGGAGTACCCAATCCATTCGGCGAAGTCTTCTGGTGCGCCAATGTAGACGCTGGTGGAGGATTTTTCGGACATGAACCGTTTGGGGAGGCGCTTCTCGTAGTCGTACACTTCGTATTCTTCGCGTTCGAAGTCTGCCGTGATCGCGTCAGGTTCGGACTCGAACGTGACGCGGCCACCTTCGATATCGCGTTGCCATTTCAGTCGGCCCGTGTCGTACGTCTTTTCAGCTGGCTCTTCGGCGGGGAAGTACTCCGGTTGCTCCCGACCCGCTTCGTTGTAGAACTCGCGGACGATCCGACGGACGTCTTCAATTGTGCCGTTCCCGTCCGTCCACGGTTGTTCGGTGAGCATCCGGCGAGCGACGTAACTGAAGATCGGGTTCTGGCGCTCCAGTACGGCTGCCAGATCCTCTTGGGCTTCGCGGAAGCCCGGGTCTTCGGGGTTCGAAGGGAAGGAGACGTCCATACTCAGGATCTTCATTCGGTTCCTGAACTCGGATTTCGGGAGCGCGTCGTTCGTGGTGAATATCAGGCACGGCTGGTCGACGTTGGTCGGCGTCCAGTCTCCCCAGTAGTTCCGGATCGGGCTCCACCGCTGTATCTTCTCTTTCTCCGCGTCGATGATGGCGTACGGGAAGCATGTATCCCACTCGCGGACTCCGCGAACCTCCTTGACGCCGACGTCGTCAGCGTCTACGCCGGAGATAACCGTGTTGTCGGAGACGAGCCGAAGGATGTACTCGGTGAGCTTGTCCTTTCCGGCGTCGCTCTTCCCTTCGATGTAGAGGTGTTGCAGGACGTTATCGAGCGTCCGCGAGGGTGAGGACATCGCGTCGGCGTACTGGTTGGCGAACGGCGCCCAGAACCCATAGAGGAACGCTTCGTACATCTGCGCCATCACCGCAGTCTCGGATTGGGTGTGGCCGTGATCGTCGACGGTCTGGATGTAGTTCTCGATGGTTTCGAGACAGTGATTCAGGACTTCGGGCGTCGGTTCGTCGGTGGCGACGAGAATCATCTCGTCATCCTCCCCGATCACGACCTGCTCAGCCTCAGGCAGGACTGACATCGTCGGAATAGCCGTCGATTCCTTGACCTGGTTATTGTACGCGCTCAGCGGCGCGGTGATGCTGTGATCCTCGATCGTCGCACCACGGTCACGAAGCCCGGTCCCGAACTGGTCGGCAGTGTCCTTGTCGACCTTGCTGGTCCCCATTCGGATTTTTTCGTCGGGCGCACGAACTCGGGGCCTGTCGAGCGTATCCGTCAAGTCCGTTTCATGGTCTGATTCGACGAGTCCGACGTCCGGCGGATCCTCGCTCTCACCCGTATCTTCGGAGTCCTCCCTGTCTGGAGAATCGTCGGGATCGACGACGTTCCGGTCAGCATTCTCTGGTTCTTCGACGAACGCGACAGTCTCGTCGGACTCCGCCGGATCGTCCACCACTGCGGTGACGTGGTCGGCGATGTCTTTCATATCCTCGACGGCATCCTGGTTCAACGCTGCTGTGTCGCTCACGTCGAGATCGCCGGCGCCGACCCAGTACTCAATTCGGTTCTCCCGTTCTTCGGGTGAATCAGCGTCCTCGAGCGCGTCGATCAGTCCATCAAGAAGCGTTTGGTCGCTGTATCCCTCGCGGTACTCGTCGATGAATGCCAGGAATTCATCGTCCAGTTGCGTTCCGACTTCGGTCGTGAAAACGGAGATCTGATTCGTGTGGTACTCCCATGAATTCCGGGAGAGGTTCGCGGAGCCTTGCACGAGCTTCACTGTATCGTCGGGCATCACGATCCGGTAGATCTTCGAGTGGACGGTCTTCCGATTCTTCAGCCGAACAGTGAGACGGTCATCTTCCCGAAGCCGGACGAGTGACCTGGCCGTCGAGACTTCATTCACCTGGTCCGCGTACTCTTCAGCGTTCCCGATGAGTACGTCCAGCGAATCGATCTCATACTCTGTCAACATTTGCACCATCAGCTCAGGTGTCTCCGCGTACGTCACCGCATCCACATGGCGGGCACCTTCGAACAGGTCGAGGAAATCGTCCCGTTCTTTCACCATCGCCAAGCGATACCCGGCTGCACCTGAGCCGTAGAACTCCGGCATGTCCGCAAACCGGTCGAACGAGATATTCGCCGTCAGCTCATCCATACAAACTTCACTCGCGTAACACGAATAAATCCGCGCCGCAGACTGATAGTAAAGCTAGCCGTCGACGCTCGGAAACACCAATGACCAGTCGGCGTCGTCCTCTATAAATCGCGTATTCTGGATATTCCAGTTGCTGGTGAGGGTGAATGGAATCTGGATAAGGTCGTCGAGGACGGCGCTTAGTGTTGCTGTCCCGGGTCCTCAACGGTCAGGTCTTTGTCTGTGCAGTTTGCACAGATGATCCCTGACTCGTCTTCCGGGCTAATGGCCGGGCCGTCGATTTCGGTGCCACATTCGCGGCATTCGGGGAGATCGTGGAATCGGTACGCGTCGATCAGTTCGGAGATCCAGATGGCGTCACCAACCTTCTCCTTCCCCCGCTGCGCTGCGTCCTCGAACTCAGCCATGTCGTCGAATCCAATCGTCTGGATCACGTCGTCCGCTTCGTCCGAATCGTGGGGGACAGGGGGAAAGTTGTCGTGGACGCCCCATGCGAAGCCGCGTGCTTCAGCTTCTGTGAGGTGGGCCGTAGCTGCGAGTGCTTCGGCCAGTTCTCCTGACTTCGGATTGTGAGGGTTCTCGAACACGTCGTCTGTGCTTTGCTCATTCCCGTAGTGTCGGGAGTTCGGTTCTTGCTCGGACCGCGATTTGTCATCTGGATTAGCTACCATCTGCACAACCCTGAAGAAACTATTTGTTAAAAAGACCTTGCCCTGAGAGCAATAATCCGCGTCGTTAATATCTGATGTTCTCTACTGAGGGCTCCTTTACAATTTCCAATCTATATATCGGGGAATATTGTTGGCCAGGTTCGGCAGATCGCAATGGATTACTAGAATCTGCTCCCCGATCAACGGATTATCCGGATCCATGGCCGCAGAGCCAGCTATGCTCAAGGCTCGCGGGCGAGTTCCTCAATGGAATCTATGTAATCGCAGGAGGGGAATACGACTGGATGTATGTCGACACTGGATCCATTCACGATGGGAACACGTGTTGGCTTCTCTCTGCTGGGGGCCGTGTCGGGTCTCCCTAGATTCCATGGCGCCCCATAAGTAGGAATGATCGCATGGCCTTCTTGCGGTTTCACAGATATCATTCTACATCGC
This sequence comes from Salinarchaeum laminariae, assembly GCF_023204835.1. GTDB lineage: Archaea > Halobacteriota > Halobacteria > Halobacteriales > Salinarchaeaceae > Salinarchaeum > Salinarchaeum laminariae. The sequence continues at coordinate 2,936,653 of NZ_CP096270.1, read as the reverse complement.
GCTCTCACAGTGGCCGATCTGAAAATCAATGGGCGATATGGTCGTGCTGTGAGTCCGTCCACCGCACCCACAGTCCGTGTTTGTGTGGTTATTGGGCTTAAGATTCGATGTATGTATCTATACCAGGACAATCTTTTAAGTCAGAGTGGAGGTTTACCCTGTTCGGGTGATAACCCTATGCAGAACACAAATCACGTTAATACCGATGCGCCGCCGCAAAATCAGATTGAGACACTTATTGTGAGTGTCGATGAGATCGTTGAAGCGTTGCGATTTAATCGCCGGCCAGAAGGGTATAAGAACCGTCGGGACGCTGTTCTTCGGGTAAAGCCGCAGTTTGAGCAAACGTCGGAAGCATCTCTATTCTATAGGGAGCGAGGGACACGTTATGATCGGAAACCGTACCCGTTTCACATTGATCCAGTCGTCTTTGTTGAAGACCGGGACCAAGCCGAACCTCGTACTCGAAATGAATATCACGCCCAGGCGAATGAGCATATGGATGATCCGAGTGGAGAAGAAATCTCGGAGAGTGTCGAGATGGCCTACGAGTGGTGGGAAGATTACGTCCGAAGTAATCTTCTCAGCGAGGTAGATATCAACAATTCTGATTTCGAGCGCAGTCCTCCAAATATCGTAACGGTACAGTACAAAGACGGATAGGGATCAGTTAGGAGCAATTCGAGAAGCGGCCCGCCAGGCAGAACTGAATATCGACGACTGATACCGTGACGTGGTACGGACCGGTCTTTCTGGGGTTGATTGCAGTTGTGGAGACTTCACGGGCGCTGTATCGGCGCTTTGCCGGGTCGATCGATTCGCGCCGCGTGATGGCGTGGTTGCTCCGTCGTTACTGACGGAGCCGTTTGCGACCGAGCACGCCTAGTGCACCGATCACCGCACAGAGTGCGGCTAGCATGCCGAAGCCGCTGGTGGGATCGCTCGATCCCTCATCATCGTCGTTGTCGTCGTTGCCGTCGAAGCTGTCGCGCTCTTCGACGTGAACCGACTCAGTGGCGTTTCCGACGGCGATTTCGTAGGTGTCGGCGGGTCCGAACTGGTGATCGAATGCGACAGTCGTCTGTTCGCCTGGTTCGATGACGACCGGTTCGGTGGTCGCAACCGCGTCGTCGACGACGAGTTCGGCATCGAACTCGGCGGTCGTGGTACCGTGGTTCACCAGCGTCGCCTCCACTGTCGCCGACTTGTTGGGCGCTGGAGTCGACGGGACCGTGAGATCAGCGACGGTGACGACTGCCAGTTCGGTGCGTACGCCGCCGACGTGAACGGCGTCGTTCGTCGCCGATGCCAGTGGAACGGTCGTTTCGATGACTCCTTCTTCGTCGGCGTCGAGTGTAATTGATTCACTGACTGCATTGTCGTCACCGACCTTGATCGGAATGGTCGCTTCGCCCTGCTCGGTCCCCGTGTTCCGTACCGTGGCCACGAGATCGATCGTTCCGTCCGTGAGGAGTCCGTTCGTCGTGACGTCGCTCAGGAACAGCGCCGATCCAGTTGCTCCGATGCCGAGCGCGTCGTCTCCGTCTACCCTGCCCGAGACGAGGACGTCATCACCGTCGTTCTCGGCGTCGGTTTCGATCGCCGTCCACTCGTCGCCGTCCGCGCTCGTGTACGCGGTGAGATTGCTCGGCGACACGCCAGCCGCGTCCAGGATGTTGGTGCTGATCGCGAATTCGTACGCGATGCTATCGACATCGTGTGAGGTGTTCGCGGCGATCGCCGGCGATTGGGAGAATCGGCCGGGGACGTCGCTTGCTGCCGGTTTGAACTCGATTGTCATCGTCTCCGCATCCTCCGCGGGGGTTACTTCGAGTGATCTGTAGTCGATCGCGTCAGGGGCTATCGAGTCCGCTGTCGAGAGGTTGACGTCGAACGGCTCGCCGGCCTCGATCCCTCCCTCGGCAGTGACGATCAGCGTCCCGTTCACCATCTCGGCGCTCGTCTCGACTGGCTCGCTTGGTGGTGATGGCGGCGCGTATCCGCCGGAAACGCCGGAGTTGTCGGTCTCGTCGTCGGAACCACTGGTGTTGTCACTTTCGTCGTCGGAGTCGTCCGTCTCCTCCTCGACGGTGATGGTGCGGTTGGCTGTGTCGGTGCCTCCCTCGTCGGAGGCCTTCACGCGGAGGTCATACTCGCCCGCGGTGAAGGAGAGGCGGAACGTTGAGCGACCGTCGGTCGTCTTCTTCGATTCGCCCTCGACGATCCATTCGTAGGTTGCACCGGGGCCGACGTCCGATGCGCTGGCGTTCAGTGTCACGATCTTCCCAGGAACGACGGTGTCGGGTGCGTCCAGCCGTGCGACTGGTGGATCCGGGGACTTGACGATTTTGACGGTCGTGGACGTGGTGTCCGTGTGGCCGTCGTCGTTGATGACCGTAAGCTCGACTGTGTAGGTGCCCGGCGTGTCGTAGACGTGGGAGGTTGAGTGAGTGTTGGTTTCGGTTGTGTGTCCGTCGCCGAAGTCCCATTTGTAGGTGACGACGTCGCCGTCTGAAGCGCTCGCGTCGAAGTGGACTTTACTGCCGGCGGTCACTTCCTCGACTTCCTCCAGTGCTGCGGTCGGCTCGGACGGAGTAGCTTCCGTGACCGTGATCGTGGTGTTGGCAGTGTCGGTCCCGTACTCGTCTGTTACGTTCACCTGGACAGGGTAGCTCCCGTTTGCGGTGAACGTGTGATCGTAGGTCGGGCTGTCGGTCGTCGTCACGGACTCTCCGTCGATCAGCCACTCGTAGCTGGCGTCAGGACCGGCGTCTGAGTTGCTTGCGTCAAGCGTCACCGTCTCGCCGACCGTTGCTGACTCGGGTGTGTCCAGCCGTGCGACTGGCGGTTCTGGGGACTCGACGATTTTGACGGTCGTCGACGTGGTGTCCGTGTGGCCGTCGTCGTTGACGACTGTGAGTTCGACGGTGTAGGTGCCTGGCGCGTCGTAGACGTGGGTGTTTGAGTTCGTCTCGGTTTCGGTTGTGTGTCCATCGCCGAAGTCCCATTCGTAGGTGACGATGTCACCGTCCGAAGCGCTCGCGTTGAAGTGCACCGTGCTGCCGACGGTTGTATTCTCGATCTCGTCCAGTGCTGCGGTCGGTTCGGACGGAGTGGCAGGTTCCGTCACCGTGATCGTGGTGTTGGCGGTGTCGGTCCCGTACTCGTCTGACACGTTCACCTGGACAGGGTAGCTCCCGTTTGCGGTGAACGTGTGATCGTAGGTCGGGCTGTCGGTCGTCGTCACGGACTCTCCGTCGATCAGCCACTCGTAGCTGGCGTCAGGATCGGCGTCCGAGTTGCTCGCGTCAAGCGTCACCGTCTCGCCGACCGTTGATGATTCGGGTGCGTCGAGGGTTGCGGTCGGCGGAATCGGATCGACGACGACGGTCGCGGTACTGGTGTTGGCGTTGCCCGAGCTGTCTACCGTTGTGAGTTCGACTGTATAGGTTCCGGGCTCGTCGTAGGCGTGGGTCTCCGTGTCGTTCCCGTTGGCGATCGTCGTGCCGTCGCCGAAGTTCCATTCGTAGGTTTCGATACCGATGTCGTCAGTACTTCCGGAGCCGTCGAAGGTGAGGTCGTCGCCAATGACGCCGGCGTCAGGAGCGTCAAGGCTTGCGTTCGGCGGCGTCTCGTTGAGGACCTCGACGGATCGAGTTGCCGAGTCTGTCTGTCCGTGAATGTCGACGACGGTGACGGTGACGTCGTGTTTGCCAGCCGTCTCGAACGCGTGGTTGATCTCGGATTCGTTCGTCGTTTCGTCGACCGTGCCGTTACTAGTGAAGTCCCACTCGTAGCGATCGATCTCGGCGTCCGCGTCAGAGCTGCCGGCATCCAGCGTCACGGTTTCACCGACGGCCGTCGGCGGTGTCGTGTCGTTCACTTCGAAGTCGGCGGTGGGGGCGTCTGCGCAGTACCCGGCCTGGACGGTTACTGACTCCTCCAGGCTCCCGAGCGTTGTCCGTTCGTCGTCGCTCGCTCCCTCTGCGACTTCCCAGTCGTGGACCCAGCCGGTGTACTTGTAGCCATTGTACCGTTCGTCGGCGGCCTCGTTGAACGCCGGATCGATCCGGATGTCGGTGTCGTTGCCGAGGCCGCGATACGCGCCGCCGTCGGTCCGTCCCTGTGCCCATACCCAGTTCATCCTGCTGTACGTTTCTCCGTGTTCGAACGTGTCGTCTAGATTGACGTAATCGTCATCCTCGACGGCCCAGCCGTCACCAGGCTCGATACCGGTGACGTTGAACGTAATCGAGCTCCCGTTGGTCCCGTTCTCCTCGGGGTTGTGGAGCTTCTCGTGAATGAACACGAGGCTCGTCCCTTCGGAGCCGTTGTAGAGCAACATCGTGCTCGTGTTGTCCCGCTGGTACTCTCCAGTTCCGTAGGAGCTGAAGACCCCTTCAGGGTCTGTCTGGTTGGACCGGTAGTCGTAGAACTCCTCGACGGATTGACTCCCGTCGCCGATGGGATCGACGTCGATACACTGGTCGCCCTGTTCGACCGTGTACGAGTCGGGGGCAGCGATCGCTGTCGGTGTCAACGCGAGCAGCGCGACGGCAAGAATCGCGAGCGTGACGACTGTCGCTATCGTCTTCGATTGTCGTTCGCTGTCAGTCATCGGTGATTCTCCGGTACGGGGGTGTTCGTGCGCAGTTCGAGCGATGGTACGAAGTCGGTGTCATGGTAGAGCAGCGTGCGAACGTCCGCGGGATTCGCGGTCCGCTGCAGCTACCGGATGCACAGCAGGATTCCCCCTTTGTTATAGATCGCTAACGCGGGTGGACCAGGTGGCAAGTATTCGTAGCGTTCCGGGACGGGACTGCGACCCATGTGATGGTCGTTCGTGGAGCAGCCGGCGTGCGATTGTATGCTGGCGGGATCCACGAGGGTCGTACGTGCACGTCACAGTAGGGACCGTTTGACCGGCAGCACTGGTGCTTGCGCTGGTTGGGATTCGACCGAACGCGCCGTCCCGTTCGAGCACCAGGCTGGAGACCATGATCGGTCGGCTCACTGAGCGCATTTGTACACTGCTGTGACCTCGTCGGTGGGTGTCGAACTGGACGTCAAGCAGTAGTGGGTCCACACCACCGGATTGAACTTGGCGTTGTACCCACGGAGTCGCTGTTCGTTCACACCAATGAGGCCGATACGCGTGCGACACGCTGCCTGGGTTTCTGCATCACCGTGCAGTCGATGAGGTCGGCGATCGCGGACTGGTCTCCGAGTTCACGATCAACTACGTCGGATTTCAACTACTTCATCGAAACGTTGTATTGAACGGACGATGGGGAGTACTTCCTTCGCGGAGAAGGCGGCGCAAACACGATCTACGCGAGGAAGGTCAACAGCAGGTACGCTGGCGGGATAGTGATCAAACCATTCTCCGAGGACGAAGCCCTCGATTGGTGCGAAGAGAAAGGAATCGATGGCGGCTTGCTCATTGAGGAGTTCGGCCACCTGATTGAGACGTAAGACACGGATTCCACCCTCAGCAGATACGGTATACGCAGTTTCTTATTGGAGCCGTTCGCTGGAGAGTTCTCCTTCCGCCCACTTGAGGAGGTGTTCCACGTCTGGCCGGGTTAACGTGCGGTGACGAACGTCGCCGGTGTCGGTATAAATGAGTGCGATCGTGACCTGTTGGGCATCGTGGTCGTTTTCGAAGAGGGCGCCGGCGTACGCGAGGAGCTGTGGGAGGTAGTGTTCGGTGTAGCTGGCGATCGATTCCCCAGACAGACTGCTGGTCTTGTAGTCTGCGACGAGGTACCCGGTGTCGGTGACGGAGAGGTGGTCGATGTCGCCGACGATCGTGGCGGTGTCGAGGTTGAGGGTGACGGTGAGTTCGTCGTGTCGGGACCGGATGTCGTGGGTGGCTTCGAGGTCTTGGAGTGCGGTGAGGCCGGCGTCGGTGTGGCGTTTGATGGTTTGGATGTCGGTGTCGGTGAGTGCGTCCGGGTCGTCGACGGTGCGGCGGATGATGGGGTCCCAGCCGTCGCGGGGCGGGGTGAGTTCGCAGAGTTTGTGGACGATGGTGCCGAGCGTGTCACTCTCGATGGCGGGGTCGGCGTTGATGTGCCCTGTGTTGGTCTGGTCGGTGTCGGGTTCGCGGAGGATGTCGGGTCGGGTCGGAGTGTCGGTGAGTCGGTCGCGGAACTGGGAGGCAGATAGGCGGAGTTTCTGCAGTGCCCTGGCGGGTTCCGGAAGTTCGATGTCGGAGGGGATGGTGTCGTCGGCGCCTGAAGGGGTCCAGTCGCGTGGTTCGGGGGGTCGGCGGATCGTGTATTGCTCGGTACCGATGTTGACGTTGATGGCGTCGTTGGCGGCGAGTTGGGCGGTGAGGTCGGGGATGTTGAGGAGCGTGGGTTGGGTCCAGTCGTTCCAGGAGCTGGCGTCGTCCCAGTCGCCGGCGGATTCGAGCCCGGTGTCGGTGTCTGGGTCGGTGCTGTGGGTGCCGGTGAGGATGAGGTGGTCGCGGGCGCGTGTGGCGGCGACGTAGAGGAGGCGGCGTTGCTCGGCGCGTTCGCGGCGCTGGTAGTGGTCGCGGATGTGCCGGTACGTGGCGGTTTTGGTGTCGTCGAAGACGGTGTCGCGGCTGGGGGCTTTGAGGGCGAGGACTGGGTCGTCGTTGATGCGTTCGAGGTGGGCTTTGGTGATGCGTGACTGGTGGTTGAAGCGGCGGGTGAGTTCGGGGACGATGGTGATGGGGAATTCGAGGCCTTTGGCGGAGTGGATGGTGCGGAGTTGGACGCCGTCGATGTCGCCGGGGATGGTGGCTTTGCTGGGGTCGTCGGTGCCGTCGCGGGCGCGTTTGATCCGGTTGAGGAGTGCGGTGATGGGCGTGGCGTTGCCTTCTTCCCAGTTGCGGAGTTGTTGGCGGAATTTTTCGACGTTGGCGACGGCTTGCTGGGGGCGGTCGTCGGCGCCGATGCTGATGAGGTAGGCGGTGTCGTCGATGATGCGGGAGAGCAGCGTGCTCCATTGCCCTACGGTCGGGTCGGTGCCGGCGCCGGCGGCGTCGCGCCACGCTTGAAGTTGGTGACGGGCGGATTGGAGGTCGGGCGTCGCGGTTTCGAGGGCGTCCCACAGCGGCGTGTCGGATTGGTAGGCGGCGGCGAGGTCGTTGTCGGTGAATCCGAATAGTGGGGAGCGGAGCACGCCGTACAGCGGGATGTCGGCGTGCGGGTCTTCGAACACGCGGAGCAGGTTGATGAGCGGGCGGACTTCCGGGGTTTCGTAGAACCCGCTGCCTGCAAGGTTCGTGTAGGGAATGTGGTTGGCGTCGAGTTCGCGTTCGAACGCGTCGAGGCGACGCGAGGAGCGGAAGAGGAGCGCGACGTGCTCGGGCTGGGCGGTCACGTAGTCGCCCGCGTCGGGGTCGTACACCTCAGTGTCGCCCGCGAACAGATTCGTGAGGTGGGCGGTGATGGCGGTGGCTTCGCGTTCGGCGCGGGAGAGGTACTCGTCGTCCGTGTACCACGTGTCCTCGAGGCCGAGCGCGGCGTCTGCGTCTTCGTCGTTCGGGACGAGCAGGTACTCGACGGTGCCTTCGACGTTGGTTCCCTCGTCGCGGTTGGCGGTGAGGGGTTGTGGTTGGGCTTCGTAGGGTTCGTGCGCGGGGGTGTTTGTGTCTCGGTTGGCTGGTTGGAGGATCTCCTCGAAGAGTTCGTTGATGATGGTGAGTGTGGTGTCGAGGGTGCGGAAGTTGCCGGTGAGTTCGAGGTCGCCGTCGATGCCGGGCGGGTTGTCGGTGATGAGTGTGGTGCGGGCGTCGCGGAACTGTGTGACGTCGGCGTCGCGGAACCGGTAGATGCTCTGTTTTTCGTCGCCGACGAGGAACACGTTCTGCCCGTCGAACCGGTCGGGGTCGTCGCCGGAGAGGAGTTTGATGAGGTGCCATTGCCGCGGGTCGGTGTCCTGGACTTCGTCGACCATGATGTACGCGAACTGGTCGCGGAGGGTTTGGCGGGCGTCGTCGTGGGTTTCGAGGAATTCGATCGCGCCGCCGATCAGATCGGAGTAGTCCAGCGCGGTGCGGCGTTGTTTCCGGGCCTGGTACTCGGCGCGTGTGACTTGGAAGACGCGGGCGAGGGCGATGGCTTGCCGCGCGGCGTTGCGCTCGACGACAGGGTCGTGATCGAGGTTCCTGTCCTCGGGTTCGATGAGCGCGGTGAGCGTGTCGAGCGCGTCTTGGAGGGCTTGTTGCTCGTCGGTGTGGCTGCTCCAGTTGCCTTTGGTCCCGGCGTAGTAGTGCGACCGGGAGTAACGGTCGCCGTCGCTGGTGGTGACGGCGTTGGCGAGTGTGAGGCAGAATCGCTGCCGGTCTGCCGGGGCGCCGTCCTCGGTGTGGGCGCCGGTGTTGCGGAGGAATCCGGTGAGGTCGTTGAGGAGTGCCTTGCCGTTGTCGTCGTCGGGAACGTCGAGGTCGGTGTCGGCGAGGCGCAGTAACTCCTTGATGGCGGCCTGCGCGTCGTCCGTGTCGAGGAGTTGGTCGGCGTCGGGTTTCGGGATGGAGACGTCGATGAATTCCGCGCAGTGGTCCTGGTAGGCCTCGGGGGTGCTGTCGGCCCACTGGTCGGCCCATTCGACGGTGTCGGGTCGTTCGCTGAACAGGCTCGTAAGGGCGGACTGGAGCGAGGATCGGGAGTAGAGTTGGGTGAGTGTGGCGAGTTCTTCGTGCGTGTCCCAGGACCACTCGCGGTCGGCGTCGAAACTGTTGCGGTCGAGGGGGTTGAGGCGGCCGGCCGGGCGTGGCGGGCCGTTGTCGACGCCGTACTGGTCGAGGACTGCCGTGACGGCCTCGTCCAGCAGGTCGTCGGCGTCGCCTTCGTCAAGGGTTTCGAACTCGGGGTGGACGTCGGCTTCGACGGCGAATTCTGTAAGGATGCGGCTGCAGAACGCGTGAATCGTGTGAATGTACGCGTCCTCGAGATCGTCCTTGGCTTGGCGCCACCGGTCGTACTCCTCACCGGTGGCATCGGCGAGCTCCTCATCGATCACCTCACGGATCTCATCGCGTAGCTCGCTCGTCGCGTCGGTGGTGAAGGTGAGTGTCGGGATGTTCTGCGGGCCGACGGTCGGGTCGGATTCGAGGATTGCGCGGTAGCGTTCTTTGAGTGTCGTGGTTTTCCCGGTGCCGGCGCCGGCCGTGATGGCGATGTTCCGGTCAAGGGCTAGGGCGTCGCGTTGCTCGCCGGTGAGCGAGACGTCATCCGCGTCGTTGGGGTCGTTACTCATCGGCGCTCCCTCCGATGAGGTCTTCGAGGTCGTCGCCGCTGGCACCGGCCGGGACGTACGCGTGGTGTCCGGCGTCGCCGATGTGGTCGATCACGTCGTATCGTCGGTGGTGTCGGACGTCGCAGATGTCGCTGAACTCGCAGTAGGAGCATTGCGCGGTGTCGTCGCCGACGACGGCTGGGTGGAATGCGCCGTTCTCGATTGCGTTGACTGCGGTGTTGAGTCGGTCGGGGATCACGTCGGTGAGGAACGCGTCGTAGTCGATGTCGTCGAATCGGTCGGCGAGGCTTCGTCGTGGCTTGACTTGCGGGTTGTCGTTGATGATGTAGTACCGTGCGGCGACGTCGGTCGGGTCGAGGTCGTCGTCGGTGAGTGCGCGGGCACCGAGTGAGTAGATGGGGAGTTGGAAGTCGACGCCATCGCGCGCCTGGTTCTCGCGGCGCCGTGCGCCGTGTACGCTGGAGGCTTTGTAGTCGAACACGGTGAGGCCGTCCGGTGTGGCGTCGACGCGGTCGATGCGCCCGGCAGCTGGGAGTGTGCGGCCGTCCGGGAGGTCGACGCCGTCTCCGTCGCCGATGTCTGCTTCGAAGTACAGGGGTCGGTGGCCGTCGCCGGCGAGGTCGTACTCTTCGTCGAGGAATGTGGCGAACGTGCCGTCCGGGTCGCCGTACTCGGCGCCGCCCGGCGGGCCGTAGTACTCGTTTTCGGCCGGGGAGGCGAGTCCGGCGAACAGTGCGTGCATGGTTTTCTCGCCGAACACGTCGTGCAGCGCAACGTCCTCGTCGTTGACGGCGGTTCGTGCCGCGGTGAGGAGGCGTCGTTCAAGCTCGTCGCGGTCGTGCTCGGTGAGGTTGATCGGGTCACCTGGTTCGGATTGCAGGTCGCGGTAGAACGCTTCGACGGTGTCGTGAACGATCGATCCCAGGGTCAACGGGTCCATGCCGGGTTCGATGTCGTCCTCTTCGTCGAGGCCCCACCCGGTGCTGAGCAAGTATTTGAACCCGCATTTGGCGTACTTCGTGAGGCGACTGTAACTGTACGGCGCACTCGTCAGCTTGTCTCCCAGCGATTCGAGGGTCTCCGTTTCGAGTTGCCCGTCGTGCTCGGTCAGGTCGGACACGCCGCGATTCGCACCGCACCCGGCGCCGCGCGTTGCCGCTCGAACGTGGCCCTCAGTGACGTGCCCGTTCTCGCGGGCTGTGGCGAGCGATGTCTCGAGGGTGCTGGGGTCGGCGCCGGCCATGGCGCGTTGCAGGTCTTCCCTGGCGCCGCGAGGCTCATCCTGAATCGTCCCGGTTGGTTCGAGGCCGGTGACGCGAGCAAGCTCGTTAACGAACGGTGAGATGAGCAACGGGTCATCATCGATCGTCGCTTCCGGCGTCGTGATGTGGACGCGTTGGGCGTTGGCCAGCAGCGTCCCGAACCGGTACCGGTCGATGTCCCGCTTCGCGTGGCGTTCGAACACGTCGAGTGCCTCCCCGAGTTCCTGGAAGTACCGCGGCCGCGTTTCGGATCCCGAAAGATGCTCGGCAGTCGCGCCCAGCACGTACAGTTCGTCGAAGTCGGCCATCGGGGCGTCTTGGAGCCCGATGATTTCGACGCGCCCATCTGTCACTTGCGTTGGCGACGCGATACGGACGCCTTCGAGCGCGGTGCCGACTTCCGCGAGTGGTTCCTCCGGGTCGAATTCCTCGCACACGGTCTGGACGGAGTCGAGAATCGCGTCGACTCTGGAGTATGCGCGGGCTTCGTACCCGGCGTTGATGTCGCCTGAAGCGTCCAGCGTGTCAACGGCGTCAGAGAGGCCGATGTACTGGAGTAAGTCCAGGACGGCCGGGACGACCGTGTTCGCATCGGCTTGCCTGACGGCCATGATCTGATCGAGGAACTGCTCGATCCCGCTCGTTGACGCGTCCAGTTCCTCGATGTACGCATCGATGCTGGTCGTGTACAGGCGGCGTTGCACGTCGGCGAGTTCGACCGGGTCGGTCCCGGGAATGTCGACGAGCGGATTGCTGACGAGTCCGGCGATCCTGTCGGCTCGCGGGTGCTCACAGCACTCGACTATGTCGAGCACGGCGCGCCCTGCGTACGTGCGTTCCAACAGGATACTGACGTTGTACGCGTGGTCGACGCCGTACGCGTCGAACACGTCCGCGATTCCATCACGGTAGGACAGCAGCCCCGGGGCGAGCACGAGCAGATCGTCCGGGTCGCACTCGTCGTCGGCGAGGCGTGTCCGGAGGCGACGGGCGACGTGCCGAATTTCCCGGTCTGGAGTGGGGGCTTTGTGCCAGGACAGTTCCGATGTCGGGGTGTCCGGCGTGTCGACGGGCTGGTAGAGGCTCGTCGCCACGTCTCGAAGCGGCAGGTCCCCGGCTGGTGGGATGCAGGTTTCGTCGAAGCCGAGGGCTCGAAGCTCGGTGATGCAATCCTCCAGCGCCGTGCTAACCCCGTTGGTCGGGGTTTCGGGCGTGGGCGTTGGGACGAGGACGAGGACTGGGAACTCCTCGGCTACCCGTTCGAGAACGGCAAGTTCGGTCATCGAGGGGTTCTCGAGGTTGGAGATGACGATCGCATCGAGATGCGGGAGTGCGTCTCGAAGGGAGCGATCGGTGTGTGCGACGGTTTCTAGCTTTTCGTTCCGTGTCGTGACCTCGGGGTGCGCGATTCGTTCTCGGAGTTCGACGTACCCGTCGAATGCTTCGGTCAGGACGGTGCGCTGGTGGTCGGTGCAGTCGGTATCCTCAAGCCGTGCTGTGAGTTCTGAAACGTCATGAACGCCGTCTGCTTCGAGCTCGCGGAATAGTTCCGAGATCGACGGCGTGTACTGCTGGGCGTCGGTGAGAGCGCCGGTGTCGTTGAGTCGACGGAGTGCCTGTTCGATCGTGCGTCGTCGTTCGAGCGTTTCGAGGCCAGGGTACGGTCCGTGGAGTTGCTCGTGGATGTCGACGGCGAAGTCGGCGATTCCGGTGACGGTGAGGCGAAGGGCGTCGTGCTCGCCGCGCCACGCGTCGGCGATCGCGTCGCGTTGATGCGCGTTCGACTCGAGAAAGTACGCGCTTTCTGGTGTTTTCGAAGTGTTCGTGTCGAGCCAGTCGAAGGCGTGGTTTCGCAGCGTGGTGAAAGACGGACTATAGCAAATGGATCCCTCGACCATCGGGTGGACATGAAGTCTCCGGGGAGGTACTTGGAGATTGTGGCGGGAGCAACCGTGGGGCGAGGGAGGTCTTCTATTCTTGGGATCCACCGTCAATGGATCTCTCTGATCGATTGCGGGTGCGGAGATTCTCCTGATATTGGTCAGTAATCGGACAGACTCGTCTTCGATTGGATCTGTTCATAATGTATGAGGAATAGCAAAAAGGCGATACGGCCATGAAACTCGATATATTTCAGATGTCGAGATTAAATATATTGAATTGTCGCTAAAACCACGAAACCACCCACAAGTATATAACCAACCCTAGGTTACCGTGTGTTGCCGTGGACGTGACAGTGAAATAGAGTGTCGGTGTGAATCAATCTGGATTGCACCGACACGCGAGTCCCAACGCCGCCCAAATCGGCTTGGTGAGGCTCTGTTCCGTCCTTTCAACGAAAAGTGAAAACAATGCAAAAAGTACCAAAATCACGAAAGAATAGCGCGGAACAATTGCAACACACTGCTGACCACTGGTATGCCGAGGAGTCGCTCCCTGCGGACACCACGTGGCCTGACGTTGAGGAGTATCTCGACCGCGTGCACGATTCGCTCAACGACAGGATCGAATCCTACGCAGAGGAGACCGCACTTACAGACCTCGAAGCAGTAACGTGGGTCCTCCAGAACACCGCTGTCGATCACACATGGCTGACCGATGACGCCATCGCTTTCACCCTCGCCGTGAACGCAAGTCCATTCGGCACCCACCAGCCAGACGCGGACTCCCGCGTGGCTTCCTCACCAACTCCAAATGAGATTCGAGAAGTGTACGAGCGTGCAGAACGCAAGCACGACGAGGCTGAAGAATTCCTGGGACTCGAGTCGTTCCCCGAGCGCGAACAGAGTCTGGATAATCCACTGGTCGTCTGGCTCGACAGTGCTACAATCCGTCGACTCCAGGATGCCGGAGAGGAACCGGACGGGTCGCTAAACGATGTCGTGAACCGCCTGCTCGACGAGTCCGAAACGCACCGATCCCTCGAGGAGTTCCTTCGAGCGTATCTCGAGGAACGAGGCGAAGACAACGTCCACAAAGTCACGATCCAAACGACGACGGACAGCAACACCCTCTCCCTCATCGGGCACGCAGACATCCAGCACGACGTGCCGGACGTCGTCAGAAACACTGACGCGATCACGATCGACGACGAGGAATATAGGTTCCTCTTCGACGAGGATCCCGACTGGCCAAGCGATCAGGGCCGAACCGTTCTCTACTGCACGCTCGGTGAGGACGACGACTTGGTCGACCTTGGAGACGGCCTCGAAACCGCGCGGAACGAAGTCGAATCCTAAGCAGCCTGTCGGATTCCGTCTCTCAAGCTAATCGGTTCGCAGCAACGGCCCTAGGTGTCGGTTCCTGTGCATAGGGCCACTTGCCTCAAATCCGGGAATCATACGATAGCTGAACGAACCAACACTCCTCACTCGACTTGACGGATATCGTCTTGGACTTTGTCCATCTTGCACTGGACGCAGAGGTCGTCAGCGAAGCAGGAAATGTTGTCGTACGGGCAGTCGTACTCTTCGACGTCAACGCCTTGCCGTAGCTTCTCCTGTTTCCAGATGGACTCCCACGTGTCGATGTCATGGTCGACCGAAGAGAACACGACATCGCCGTCACGGTCAACGATCTTCGTTTCCACGTGGGTGTACTGATTCTCCTTCACAATCTCGATCGCTTCCACAAACGACGAGCAGCGCTCGAGACGCTTCCCAGTCTCATCGTCCAGAATACGGACCGTGATACTACCGTCGTAGGATTCAGTCGGCTCCCCACCCTTGCCCATGGAGGGTTACACAGTGATGCCAGCCAAAAGCCTGGTGTCCACTTCGGTTGACTGCTGCTCCTGCCTGATGAGACGCCACGGCAAACTCGGGTATCGAGCACGGCCGTATCACGGCGTCGCCTCAGAGACTCGCTTTCCATTGGAAACTCCTCCACCACGATTAATGCGTGCTGCTCCACAGGTACAGGCATGGCTCAATCCTGGGTGACCACCGCCAGTACGAACGTGGAGGCGATGGTCAACAGTCTCACCGCTGCGTGTGACCAAGGGTTCGTTCCCGAGGAAATTCACGTGCTCTCCCTTCCGAGCGTTGAGGCTGAAGTCGACGAGGCAATGGAGTACGCCGACCGAGTCGTCCAGGCGTACGGCGGGCCGGAACCGGAGATTCACCGGACGAGTGTTGACGTTGAAACTGAGTTCGGGCAGATCCGTGACCACGTGCAGTCCGCGATTGAAGCCGCTGACAGTGAGGGGAATGAGGTTGCTGTCGACATCACGCCGGGCCGGAAATTCATGTCGGCGATCGCGTTCGCGACCGGGATGCGGTACGGCGCCGATCACGTGTACTACTTATACATCTCTTCGACGGACTACTTCGGGCAGTTCTACCCTGAGATTCCACGGACAGGGCTGCACCTGTACGATTTCACGGAGGGGTACTGATGGAGCTCCCACGCCCGCAACTCACGGTTCTGTTGAACGCGTTGTACGACAGCGGCGACGCCCGCTTCATTGTCCGTCATCCGAGCGACGAAGTCGGCGACCTCCTCCGGGTTGATCTCGATGAGCCTGATGCGTCGACGGTCCGGTTCTCCATGGATCGTGATGCGTACGTGAACGCGTGTCGGGCTGTGGAACGCGAGTACGGGTCTGGCGTCGTGGACGAACTGCCGGATCCGCGGTCGTACTGTAGCGGCCTGCTTGCTGGTGGGTTGCTTCCTCCGGCGAATGCAAACGATATCGAGGCGTTCCTTGAGCAGAATGGGACACCGGACTTGACGGCCGGGCACCCACCTGTAGTTGCCGGGTTTGACACGAACTTGCTGCCGTGGCGGATCGCAGACGTGCTCGGCCTCGAGCCAGGCCCGGAAGCGACGGTCAACGGGTTCGCGTTAGCGACCGGTGTTCGGGACGAACTCAAGTGGGATCACAAGCGCTCAGACACCGGCCGGATCGAGTCCGCGTTTGGCAGCGAGTTCAGCGCGCTGTGGAACCAACCAGCCGGGTCACGCCGTGAAGGCCGCCTCGGGGAGAACTACTATCGATTAATCCGTGATCACCGGTACGCCGACGAGGTCGTCACAGAGCGTGGTGACGAGGAGATCGTTCAAGGGTATGATGCGTACCAGGATGACAACCGGAAGGACGTTCTGCTGTTCAGCAACGATCGGGATTTCATCGAGCGCGCCCGGTCCCACCGCGTGCTTGCCCAACGCGTCGAGATCCCACAATCGATCCCGCGGAAGACCGAGGCCTCCTGGGAAGCGATCCAGAACACGCTGTACGTGCTCACGGTGCTGTTCGGCGTGTTGGAACTGCCGAAAGTGACGCTCTACGGCGTCTGGCAAGGGAAGGGAGGCAGGGCCTGGCAGCACGAACAGCTCAGGGTGGATTGTCGGAGTCCGAAGATCGAGTCGCTGATCGAGCGGGATCTCTCGATCATTTCCCCGTTGGCGTGAAACCGCGGCGAATGGAGACCGGCCGACCGGTCCGTTCGCCAGTTGATCCCGTTGCGGTGGGCTGGCAGCTGCTCTGAACCTTCACGGTACCGTCTGAGGTATTCGTTCGTCTCTGTAACCAGAATGGCGTGTGCTGCACGCGGGTAATCATCCCTCGTATTGACAACGAAGCTGTCGGGTACGGCGATGGAAGCTCCTCACGCATCGGCTCGCTGGTATGGTCCCTGCTCGATTGCGCGGTCGTGCACCTCCACCTCGAACGTGCTGTCGCTGAGCGTCGGGTCGTGGTCCTTCACCACGGCGATGATCCGCTCGATTGCCTGGGTGACCGCGATGGCCTCCACCGCAGGGATACCGAGTTCGTCCGCGACGCCGCGACGCGTCGTCTCATCCTGCAGGTACGCGAGCGTGGCCATGACCGCTGGTGCGAGCGCGGCCTTCCCATGGCGGTCAACGAACAGTTCGAGATCCTCGTCCACGCTCGTCGCGCCATACACCGCGATGATGCCAGGGCCAAGTTCGAGGGTTGTTTCGTCCGTCCAGTCACCGCTCACGGGGTCGGCACGCCAGAGTGACGCGCCGTCATCGTACTCGTCCAGTTTCTCGGCGATACCCAGTTCGGCGAGCGTGTTCGCGTACTTGTAGCCAGTGCTCTTGGAGAATCCCTGGCGTTCACGTGCGGCCGTGACCGTCGTCGGGGAGTTGATCAAGAGATCGGTGTAGAAGCGCGCGAGGTCAGGCGTGCCCAGCAGCTCCTGCACGACGAAAAACCGATGGGCGGTGTGTCCTGCGCCCGAAGGCTGGACGGAGGGTGATGCGTTCGCCATAGTCCATAGTACGCGAACTATGAACTAATGGTTGTGGATGCCAATTCGATTAGTCACCGAAGAGGAGTAAGCGGTGTAATTCCCAGATCCCTCCCCATTACAACACGAGTCTTGTTCGGGGAAAGCCCCGTTCGGACCGCGGCTCACCGCGCTGGCAGGAACGGTGCTCCGGGCCACGAACGCCCACCGTGAGACGACCCAAGCAACGTCACCCCTCCGCGCAGATAATAATTCGCAACTCCCCAACGCCAGTCAGACGACACCGAAGAGCCCGAACGCACCGACCGCAATCATTGCGAGCCCCAGCAGCAGGATCAACGCTTGGCGTGGCCCGATCGCATCGCGGAACTCACCGATCATTGATCAATGAACGTGACGCGATCACTTCAGCGTACCGCGCGATGATCATGTGGCATATAGCGCACTCCTGTTGCAATATCCCACATGGTACTGCACGCGAGTAACCACGGCAGAGGAAGGATCCTCGATTACCTGCCGTAGTATGCCTTCTCAACCGAATCTTCAACGTTCAGATTACATCAGTCGAATCCACCTATTGTTCGGAGAGCTCCGCGGCGTCGAGCTCACCGGCCAAGTACTGCTCTCCCTCCCGGGTGATATCGTAGACGCCGTTGCCAAGATGGACCAGTAATCGATACTCCACGAGAGTCTTGCATCGCTGATTGATGTGCTGACGCGAGAATCGAACTCGCCCACTCTCTGCCATCGCCTTCGGCGAATCTGGGCCTTCCTCGCTCAAGTGCTCCAGAATCCGATCATCGGCCCGGGACATCCAGTCCGCGTCCAATCGCATGGACAACCGTGCCTGCTCCAATGCTATCGCCACAGCGCTACGATAACTAACTCGTCTTATCGATGCTTTAGACGACTCCAAACCTTTACAGCGGTAGAAGACGAACGACTGAGGTGTTCTCATGATGGGGGGACGGGACCGGATGAGATGACCGTGCATGTTGAACAGTTCGTCGAGACCTTAGAAGAAAGCGGGATTAACCCGGACGAGTACCGACTGCACGACAGCGTGGATTTCGAGGCGCTGGAACGACTTATCGCCTCAACCGACGATCCGATCAAGATCAGATTAACAGTGGAAGGCGTCCGCCTCCTGATTGAGAAAAATGGAGAATCTGGTCCGATATCGGTCTCTCGAATCGACGGGCACAACTGAACAAATCCACCGCAATGAACGAGCGACCTCTTCCAAATCCGCGTAGGACAAGTTAGACGACCGCAGCCGGACTGGAGCCTGAGAAGTTGTCCCGAAACGAATCGCGCGTCACGACACCTAATACGGCGAGGGTAGAAGAAGGGGTAAGATGGCTGGGAACAACGACAAAATCCAGTTCCGAGGGGAGGCAGAAAAGGAAGCCTCACAAGTCGTTGATCAGCTTCGACTCGGAGGAATCAATATCAGCGAACTCGCTCGACAAGGCCTCCAGAAGAAACTCCGTGAAACACTGTCGGACGAAGAGAAGATCCAAATCCACCAACAGTACAAGAACGAGGAGATAACACCGGAGGTCGCAGAAGTGCTGATCGGAGACGGGTTAGAAGAGATTCAGCGAGAGAAAGCGGCGTTTCAGGAAGCGATGGAGTTGGACACAAGCGAGATGCTCCAAGAATAGTAGTGGAGGAGGGACGAGAACCGGCACCGGATTTTTGTCGACACAGATGCAGTAGTCGCAATATCGATCACTGGACTCAAAGAGTGGATCGTGGCTCCCTCCAACTCACGACGATAACATCGGTCTTGTTTAGCAGTAGATAGTAGCACGGTTTCTTTATCAGCCATCGGTACTCTAGTCGAAATTCGTAATCATGCCCAGTCGTGGTCCTTGATGCCCTCATAATGTTTCAGGCGACTGTCGATTACCCAAGACTCCCAGCCACATTCGTGGTAGAGGATATCGGCGAGTATGTCGAAGTTGCTCTTGTTGAGTTCGATACCGCGGTTTCCGCGGTAGGTTATGTAGGGTTCGCTGCGAAGGTCGGCGTAGACATCACGTGCGGTCGGGTAGTCTCCGTCGATTGCTGAGAGGTTGAGGAGAATTTCCTCCGTGATCGGTGTGCCCCACTTGTGTTTCGCTATCATCGTCGCCAAGAGGGCGCATTTAACCGACGGCTTCTTCATATCAAGGGGTGAAGTCACTTTCATATAAAAGCTGTTAATGGCGGTTAACGCTAGTGGAAGCACTTATGCACACGCGGCGGTGTTTCTCCGTATGAACAGTATGGAGCACGCGGATGACCGCGGGGCGAAGAAGGACCTCCGGAAGGAGCACCCCAGCGGGTGGCTCTACCTCACGCAGCACGACGCGATCCCGATACTCGTCGACGCGTTGCTCGATCTTCCGCCGAACCGCGAGTTCAACAAAACCGAACTTGCAGAGCACGCTGGCGTCACGCGCCAAACCGTCGGCAACTACACTGACCTCCTGCTTGAGGTCGAACTCATCGAGGAGGTTCCGGACACCTCTCCGCGTCGGTACCGGGTCGCGGACAGCAACGTCGTCCGCGAACTCTTCGAACTGAACAGCGCGCTCAACAACGTCGGCGAGTAGCAGCAGCCGAGGAACTGGTAGAGTCGAGAGGAGGGGAATATCTATATTTTGGTATATTGGGCGGGAATGATGTTGGTGCAACGCGCTACGTGTACTTCGGTACCCGTCGATCCACCCTGCTACGAAGTTGCGAATTTCGACTAGAGTACCGAGGACTGTTATTCAAAACAGTCGTTGTGCCTTATCTCGTCACTATCACGGATCGGTGTGTGGTGCTACCGGTAGGACCATCACCGTTGATGTCATAGGACACGGTATGTCTCAGCCCGATCCCGACGGTGGCGGCCCACCTGACGGTCGCATCGCTGAGCGACCTCGCAAACAGGACGAGTTCGCAACTGACCTGAATTCCCGCGGGTACACGGATGTTCTTGTCCTGCGCCGAGAGAACGGGCGCGACATCCTCACCGACAGTCGCCTCGCCATCACGCAGCATCTTGATCAGCACGGTGAGAAAGTCGAATCGGTTAGCGACCTCGCTCGCCGACTCGACCGGGACAAAGGCGCAGTCAGCAAGGATCTGCGCCGACTCGCCGAGCTCGACATTATCGCGTACGAAGGGGAGGGAGACGGTGAGGCGAAACGACCCATCCTGAATCACGACCACATCGTCATCGAGCCCGTCATCTACTAACTGTGTGAAGTGGTCTCAATAAGTTAGGGTAGGGACTGTTCGAAGCCACGCCTGGGGAGACAGCGCTCCCTGCGTTCACTCCTCATGACCCTACGGCGCGTTCACGAGACGTACCGGTTGGTGACGCGTTGGACGTTCAAGCGCGCGCAAACTGCGCCGATCATTGCGGTGAGCGAGCGGGCGTTCGGCACGGATTACCGGGAACCGATCTTCAACCAGTGGGACGGCAGACCGGGTCTCCCCGAGTAACACACTGAGAAGTATTATTCCGTCGGGAAAGGGCATATTTCCTTTGGGTGCGTTGGGCGGGTATGGACGAGCCTCGCGCGGAACTCAAAGCTGACCTCAATGAGCGGTCGAACGCCCCGGACTTCGATGAATTAGCGCCAGCCGAAGATATCGTTCACGGCGATCGGACACGCGATGACTTCTTCGACGCAGTGCTTGGTCTTGACAGTCCAGCAACGGCAACCGAAGTCGCGGACCGTGCCGGGCACGGCGTCGATGCTGCTCGGGAATACCTGGAGTGGTTCGACCAATTGGGAATCGTGACACAGGTAACCGAGTCGCCGGCCTCCTATGAGCGGAACCAAGAGTACCTTGACTGGCGGCGGGTTCAGAATCTCCGCGAAGAGTATGACAGTGAAGAACTCCTCGATATGCTCAGTGAAGCATCTGACCGAGAAACGGACCTTGCGAGTGAGTTCACTGTGTCCTCACCAGATCGCGTTTCGGTCGCTCAGCACGCTGAGAAGACAGACCAGTCGATTGACGAAGTCTGGGAACGCCTGTCTGCTTGGCGGACCGCCGCCCGGCGCGTGACACTTCTCGAACGAGCGCTCATCCCGTAGAACTGCAGTCGGGCTTGACGACGAGCGTGACTCTGTCACGGTACTCCTCCTGTTGGTCGGTGCCGTAGACGACGGTGCAGTCTCTTGCGAGGACGCAGACGCTGCTCCCGCCGTCGCCGAGTATCTCGGTGGTGGTCGACATGGCGATGATTCGCCGCGGTATCGGTCATAAACGTGTGTCTGCATGGACTCGAATTGTCACGCGCTCGGGCGCGTAACCGTCTTGGAGCATCAGCACACCCATCTAGTGGCTGTCGATCCGCTGTGCGAGGCCATCACTGGAGTCACTGCTCGAACTACCAGCAACCCTCGCTCTAACTGTCGAGCGCCCCGAGCACGTGCCGTTCCCGACGATGCTTCCTTCTGGTAATCCAACACAACGTGGCGATTCGCGAATAGATTTGACTTGGTATGAGTTTGGAATGTGGGTTCCCTGATGGTGCATTCCAATCGTGTTTCGAATTCCAAGCCGGACTACGGCAAGCCATTCTGCGCGTTCACCAAGTTCCCATCACCGTTCTCGACCGCTGTCCACCACGTCTTTAGTACAGCAATTGTGACAAGTTTCGGAGGTTGGTCAACTCCGATACAGGATTGCTGATGTGCTTCGAGAGTATCCGGTGGGTGAAAATGCCGTTCCGGCTTATCGGTGGGTTCATTCGCCGCCTCGCGGCCGAACCTGAATTCCAGTCCATCCTCCCGGTAGTGGTATTTGTAGTCTCCATTTTCCCACCACTGTATATCGAAATATCCACCACGCTCGTGAATCCCTGGGGTGACAGTGACCCGTGCCGCTCTGACATCTTCTCCGTTCCGCGTTGTGAACGGGTGCCCTTTCCGATACCGGAATCGGACTTCAACGACCCCTCTGCCGAGTTGCTGGCGCATCTGCTCCACGCTCTCATCGATCGCTTCCGAATCGATTGGAGAGCCATTCCCCATCCCCATTACTGGAGCGGGGGGTGATTGCCGCCCGGGGACGTTGTCTGATTCCCCGTCTGTTTGTCTCGCGGTTCAGTTTCGCTGGCTACCGTATCTTTTGCCTCTTTGAAGCGGTATGCTGCTCTGAGGTAGCCGAGTTCCCGTTCTGCTGTCCGCCAGTGAGAGACATCATCGAGCTCATCCTGGTCGAGGTCCTTGTCTGAAACCAGGAGTTCCGCTGGATCGGTTGCGTCGTATTTGGCGTTGTACGCTGCGATTTCCTGTTTTACTCGCTGGATTTGATCGACGAGCGTTTCGCTACCGGCGAGTTGCCTGATCTGTTTGAGGAGATGCCACTCTGGGTCTCGGGCGTACAGTTTTCCAGAATCTGTCTGATGGCTTCTTACAATGCCTTCTTCGGCAAGCTTGTTGAGCGTGGCTCTGGCTTTTGTTTCCGAGACGAGAGCTGCATCTGCGATGTCGCCCGCCGATTTCAAAACTGTCGTTTTGTTGATCACCGTGCGAATTCGCTCGTCCGCAGTGGTCTCGTTTTTCCACTCTGCAGCTGCGAAGTCATCGATGTCCTCGAAGCCATCGTCATCGACAGTGAACGGGGTAATATCGTCCACGGTTACCGTTTCGTCCGGTAGTTCCTCGTCGGTGGGGAACTCGTCGGGGCCGTCAGGAGATGGTGGCTCGCCGGTCATACACTATGCTATGTCCTTAGAACACATATATTTTATTGGCTTGTATATGTGGGGTCGATCGTTGGTCTCGTTGCTCTTGAGACTGAAGTAGCCAATATTTGGCAAAAGTACCTCCCCCTCGGAGAGACTGGCGACTGCTTCAGCGTACTGGCTGCGGTCTGCGCTACTCATCGTCCAGCCCGTGATACTGGTCCATTAGCCGGTTGCCCGCCTCGACAGCAGGCCCGTCCTCGTCGAGAAGGTCCACGATGAGTTGCGGAGTGGATACCGTGGTAACGTCATCGACCGTTTGGGCGTTGTAGAAGACGTGTTCGTCGGTCGATCGCAGTTCGGTGTTGCCGCCGCCGACGAATCCCTCCTCCGCGACCAGGTCCAGCCATTCCTGGATGTCGGCTTCCCGGACGTACAGTGCGGTCGTCGAGGGGAAGAGAAATCCCTGGTGGACCTGTTCGGCCTCGTCGGTCGTGAGGGCGTAGTCGAGTCCGGATTCTCGGATTCGATCGAGCGGTTGCTGCAGCGACACCTGCACAGTATTCGGTTCGATACGCGTCTGCCGCCAGCGCTCGTAGAGCGCCGGCGGATCCACGACGCTCGCGTCCTCCACGATCCCCTCGTCTGCGAGCAGGTCGTCGTGGCGCCGGGAAAACAACGCTCCTCCACCAGTTCATCCACCACCGCATCGAGACCGGTACTGACCCCGAACAGTTCCTGTACCTCCCCTTCGACGCCGATCCCCTCTACCAACTCCAGTCTGACGACCAGCTCTCCCGAGCAGTCCGATACTACGAGAACCGAGTGCTTGCCGACACCGACAGCCCGCATTTTCTCCTGCTCGATGACGTCCACAAGATCGAACACCCGGACAAAACCTCGATCGAAGGATGGGGGACCCCGACTGCCGAACTCATCGACGCCGTGCCGAACAGGCACGTTGCCGTGACGGCAAGCGCCGGCATCCAGATCGAACGAGAACTCGACCGGGCAGGCATCGATACGGACGCGTACCGCCTCCAACCGATTCTCCCAGAGAAATTCCGCGACTACAACTTCTCACTCTACCCCGATCTCGAATCAGGTGACACGCGCATAAGCCCGACAACATTACGAAAGGGGTCGAATAGTCTGCCTGCAGTCGTCCGTTGCGAACCGATCGAGGGACTACTCGAGGATCTTCGCAGCAAATACGACCAGATCGAAAATGAGGACCGTCGAATCCAATCACATGTTATCGATTACCTCGCCGCCGGCGGCATCCTGAGCTACGCGATGGGCGGCGCCATCGATTCGGCTACCGACCTCCGTTCCGAGGTTTATGCTCGTCTCAGAGGGGATGTCCGCGACGCGCTCTACCAGGATGTCCCAGGATTCGAATCCATCCAGACGATCAGCGACTTGGAGCGACTCTGCGCTCTCGCCGCCCAGAACGCTGGGCGAACCCCGCTCGAGTACAAACACCTCGTCGACCTGTTCGATGTCGACCGCCGCACCATCGTCGACAGCTACCTGCCCGCCCTCGAAACCCTGTACCTCCTGACCAGCGTCACCGAATACGACAACAGTCGCCCCCGCGCCACACGCCTCTATCTCCGAGACACAGGACTACTGACCGCATTGACCGGCGGCAACGCCGACAGCGTGCTCAGCGACTACGACAGGGAAGCGGACGTCGCGCGAGTGGCGGCATTCGATCACACGATGCGGTTCGCCTACAACCTCAACGCCATCCAGGGACGCGACGAACCACCGACAGTCCAGTACTGGAAGGCGAGCAACGGCGAAGTCGACTACGTCTTCGAAATCGACGACACACCGGTCCCCATCGGGTTGGCGTACCGATCGGGCGACCGGGAAGGCACTCACCGCGCTGCACGAATTCATCGACATGTACGATGCTCCTGTTGGGTTCTTACTCGCTGGGGACACGCTCGGCGGCCAACCCATCGAGCAACTTGATCAAAGAATCATCCAGCTTCCGTACTGGTTTTACTTGCTGCTGTGCTGATCACGTCGAGCACCTCTTCCGGTGAACTGTATCGCACTGCAACTACCCTGAACTGACTTTTCGGAAGTTCCGGAAATCGCCCACCGGCCTTTTTGCCTCCCACCACCCAGGGGATTGCTATGGGCGTTGGAGCCGACGAGGAACTAGCCGGCGACCGCAGTCTCGAGGAACTCGAGGAGCGCCTCGGCAGCGATGACGTCGTCCTCGTCGACGCTCTCAACGACCAGATCGAAGGCATCATCGAGAACGCGCCGGATCTCCGCGTCGATTACGTCGTTGGCGACGCATCGGACGTCTTCGTTTCTTCAGGCGGCCACCTTCACTTCGACGTCGTCCACGAGGGATCGTCGATCCACTGCGTAGTATTCGCGTTCCGACTTGATGGCCTCGAAGCTGACCTCGAGGACGGTCTCCAGATCGCCGTCAGGGGTGACCTCTCCTACCACGAGGACGAGGGTCAGGTTTCCATCCTCGGCGAAGACGTCCTCACCCTTGGTGAGGGACTCTACGAGCGGACCTACCAGCAGAACCGCGAAGCCCTCGCGGAAGATGGGCTCCTCGACGACGATGTTAAACGGGAGCTCCCGGCGTTTCCCGAGCGGATCGGGATCGTGACGAGCGCCGAAAGCGACGCCCGCGAAGACGCCGTCACGAGCATCCACGGTCGGTACCCCGACGTCGACATCGTGGTTCACAACGCCGCGATGCAAGGAACGACCGCGATGGAGTCGATGATGGCAGCGATCAGCGCGCTCGACGACGACGCACGCATCGACGTCATTGTCCTGACTCGCGGCGGCGGTGCCGACAAGCACCTCCGCGTGTTCAACGAGACCCCGCTGTGCCGGGTCGCCGCGAACACGCAGACGCCGATCACGGCGGCCGTCGGGCACGAGAACGACCGGTCGCTCGTCGACGAAGTCGCCGATCGTCGGGTTATGACGCCGACCCACGTCGGCGAAATTGTACCTGAGAAGGCGGAACTGGAGGAGGATCTCCAGACGCAGGCCGAACGCTTCGATGGAGCGTATCGACGGACGGCGACTCTAAGCCTTCGTGAACACGATCAGGCGCTGACGACCGCCTATAGTGATCACGTCACCTCGCGACTCGACACCCACGAAAACGAACTGGAGAACGCCTTCAAAAGCACCAGCAAGGAGCGGCTCCTCGAATTAGAAGCAAATCTCGATCACGCGTACGATACCGTCGAACAACAGGCGGCGTTCGAACAGGAGAAGGCAGCAGTCACTGAGTCCTACGAACAAAAGCAACGGCGCCGACAAGCGATTATCCTTGCCCTCGTCGCGTTAATCGCCATGTTGCTCGCGTACATCGTCCTAACCTAATACCATGACTGACACTGCAGACCCCACGACAGCTGCACAACCGGAGACGATCGCTGAGAAGCGCGATCGTATCGAGACGATCACTGAACAACTCGAGGACGGTGAAGTTTCCCTCGAGCGGGCGAAGCAATTACACGAACAGGGGCAGACCCTCATCGAGGATCTCAGGGGCGATCTGGATCTCGGCGACGGCTCAGTCACGGTTCGGGAGTAATTTCGATAGCTCCTGAGAACTGGCGTGCCCGTGTCTGTGGCACTACGTACTGCGGTACTTTGCCTTCTAATCTGTGAAGTCGGCCTCTCAGGGTGGCTCGATCAGTGGCTGAACAGCAGTCCCGCACCCACGACGATCACGCCGAGAGCAACGAGCAGGAGCAGCAACTGACGAGGGCCTACTCCATCGTGTCACTCGTCGAGCAGACGTGCATGGACGGAACAGCCCGCGGAAAATTGTGGGTGGGTGGTTCTGGTTCAAGTCGATAGCACTCGCCGAAGGACTATCGACCACTGGAATCTTCACGAATCTCGCCTTCGAGTTCCGCACGTTCACGCTCTCCTTCTTCTTCGTCAACGTCGTTCATCTCTGGCGCGGATCTGTAGCGCGATCTGGCACCTCCAGCAGTCGATCGAGTTCGAATCCCTGCCGGAGCATGCTTGACGGAACTACACTGGATAGTTGCTGCAGTTCGCCTCGCGCAAGATCACAGATCTCGCCGTCCCCGCTACTCGAACACTGAAGGGTCGAGCACTCGAAGGGAAGCCATGGCTGTGCCGTTTCTCGGCGATGACGGGTGGTCCCTCGACGATGTGCCGGACCAATCCGGCCGCACTGTCGTGATTACCGGCGCGAACAGCGGGCTGGGATTGCACGCGACCAGAGCCTTCGCGTCGAAGGGCGCCGACGTCGTCATGGCATGTCGGAGCGTCGAGCGCGGCGAGCAGTCGAAAGCCGACATGCAGGCGGACGTTCCCGCGGATCGCCTGACGGTCGAACGGATCGATCTCTCGGATCTCTCCTCTGTCGATTCGTTCGTCGAGGCGTTCGAGTCAGATCACGACGCGCTGGACGTGCTCGTCAACAATGCCGGTATCATGGCGATTCCGCGGCAGGAGACTGCCGAGGGCTTCGAGTACCAATTCGGCGTGAACCACCTCGGTCACTTCGCGCTCACTGCAGGGCTCCTCAACGTCCTCGAATCCACAGACGGTGACGCCAGAATCGTCACGCAGAGCAGCGGCCTCCACACGAACGGCGAGATTCACTTCGACGATCTGCAGTGGGAGGACTCCTACGACGCGTGGGGTGCCTACGCGCAGAGCAAGCTCGCAAACGTGCTCTTCGCCTACGAGCTCGACCGGCGACTGGACGCGGCTGGCTCGACCGTGACCAGCGTCGCCTGCCATCCCGGCTACGCGAACACGAATCTGCAGCGACGCGGGCCCGAGATGCAGGGATCGACGGTTCGGATCTGGGCGATGAAAGTGGCCAACGCGCTCGTTGCGCAGTCCGCGAAACGAGGGGCGCTCCCGACGCTGTACGCGGCAACCGACCCGGCGATCGCTGGCGGCGAGTACGTCGGCCCCGGCGGCCTCGCCGGGATGCGGGGCGCGCCCGAAATCCAGGCGTCCAGCGACCTGTCCTACGACGAGTCGCTGGCGACGCGGCTGTGGGAGGTCTCCGAGGAGCTGACCGGCGTCGAGTACGAGTTCGCGGACGGTTGAGCCACTGACGCAGATTCGTTTCGACGGTCGATTCAACTGCACTTTTCGGTCCTTTTCTGGGCGAGAAACGCTGCGAATCCACCTTCCCCACAGTCCTTTCAGTCTGAAATGGAGGCAGCGGACGGCGTCGACGCGACGTCTCCACGACCACCTCCAACCCGAGTAGCTGCTGCAACCACACAACGATAGCCCCCCATCGATGTCGATCGAACACACCTCTACCGATAGCGGTACGCCAGACGAACAGTCTCCCCAACAGAAATCCACGGCGACGGCCGTTCTCCTCGCTCTGGTGTTCGCTCCGATCGCGTACTACTACGTCGGGCGGACGAAGTGGGCGATCATCAACCTGCTGACGCTCAACTATCTCCTGCTTGGCATGGTGATCGCGCCGATCCACGTGTACACGATCGTCTCCGGCGACGGTTCCTGAGGCGGCTGCGCGACATTTCGAATAGCCCGTCGTCGCTCAATGCTCCGTTCGGGGTTCCTCACGATCGAGTACCACCTCGCCGAATATACCGAACTGACGGCCAGTGACGTCGAGTTTGCGACGCTGGTGTTCGACTTCCTCCCGCTCGCAGCTACGATGCAGTCCGCATCGGAGCGAGGTACCGTCAAACGAAATCAGGAATCGTCGTCCATCGCATCCGATAGGCCATCGAGCGCGCTGCCGGATTCCTGGTCGTTTCCCTTCGCCGCCATCGGATCCTCATCGACGTCGACTTCGTCGGGGACGCCGTGGCGGTCCTCGTACCGTTTCACCGCGATCACCTCTTTCTCGCGGAGGTAGTTCTCACAGTTCTCGTTCTTGCAGGACGCGAATAGCCGTTCGGCCTTGAACGGCGAGAGCGTGGTGCCACACTCGCTGCAGACCCCGGTGGCGCTCAGATCCGACGCGTTCGCGAACGCCTTGAGGTAGAGCTCCTTCTGCTTCGACGGCATGAAGTTCGGCCCCGTTTGCTCGATAGATTCCGCTGAGTCTTCGACATCCTCGTCGTTCGAGGACTCCGCGTCGTCGCTGGATCCGCTGATCGTTTCGCCGAGCTTCGTGAAGAGGCTCATCGCCGATCACCCCGTGCGAAATCTGGCCGTGACAGCACACTCATTGCACCCCGCGTTCGCTGCGTTGCGCCCGTGAATCGCGGCTCTCCCCAGTCCATCATGGTCGATCAATGAAGTCATTCTATTAAAGCGTATTGGCAGAAACGGAAATCAACTCGACGATTAGTTTAATTGGTGTGGGTATGGGGTCCCATTTGGCAGAATTGTTCCCTTAATAGCGATTACACTTCTGAACCCTATGTGTCGGGCTCGGCTGCTCCCCCGCAGCCAACCGACTGCCAATTACACCGATGCCGACGCCGTCGAGGTGACGGTCGTCGATTCGGAGAACCGTTCCAACGTGGCTCAGGATCGCTCGTCGAAGGCCGCCGTGATCAGCTCCGGCGCTCGCGCGAGCTCGTATCGGTTGAACTTCCCGCCGCTCTCCGTCCGGACCTCCTCCGAGTCGACGAGATCGATTTCGACGAGTCTGCGGAGGTAGTTCTGGAGCGACCGTTCGGTGTTTGGTGCCTCGTCTGCAGCGTCGCAGGCTCGGGCGTAAGCGTCGAATGCCGGCCCAATCCGCGCGGGCAGCTCGTCGCTGGCTGCGAGGTCACACAGTCCACGGAGCGCCAGCACGTGGTGTGTCCGGAGCGCGTCGAGAAGCTGGACGACGTCGTCGACAGCAACGCGCTCCCGAGCGCGAACGAGATGCGATCTGTTTACGGGGAGATCGCAGTCCGATTCGGCGATCTCACAGGCTGCTGCGACGAGTTCGAGGCCGAAGCCGACGTCGCCTCCGCGATCCAGCGCGGCCTCGACGGCGCCCTCGACCAAATCGTCCCCGACGCTCCCTTCGCGGACGGCCCGTTGGAGCCGCCTGTCGAAGATCGACTTGAGGTCCGAACGATCGTAGGGTGCGAGCGCCCGCTCGCTGTCGCTGATGGTCGCGAGTTCGACGGCATCGAGGTCGTTTCGCAGTGCGAGCCGCTGACTCGTGACGATCGTCGCGACCGCTGCGTCGTCGCTGACAGCCCCGATCACGTCCACGAGAAGTTCCCGCCGTACGTCGTCGTCGAGACGATCCAGGTCGTCGAGGACGACACACCGCGGGGACGGCGCCGTCGAGAGTCGATCGATCACCCGTTTTCGAGCGGTGTCGAGGGCGAGTCCGGTGTCCGGAAGGTCGGCACCGAGCTCGTTCGCGAGCCGCTGGCAGCAGGCGAACACCGTGTCGTCTGCCGCGCACTCGAGGTGGACGGCGGTTCCGGTCGCGCGCTCGAACCCCGCAGCGCACTGGTGCACGAGCTCCGTCTTCCCGCAGCCGGAGGGACCGTAGAGCGCGACCCCGACCGGTGCCTCCCCGTCGCGGCTCGGTCGCAGTATCGACTCCAGTGCCTCGAGATCGTCACTGCGCTCGGGCATCCCGTCGGCGACGCCGGTCGCCGTCAGTGTCCCCTCGTCGACGAACGGGGAGCAACTCGGCTGCCGGTCCAGTCCAGCCATGCGGCTGTGTATCATACGAAGCTGTATAAGGATCTTTGTACTGAAACCGGGGCCGATCGCCGGGAACACTCGAAGTGAACGGTCGTCGGGGACGGTACGCTGGAACGGTCGACTGGAACTGCCGACTGGGTCCCGTCGGCGCCGGCCATTCAGCGGATGTCGACGTCGGTGAACTCGAAGCGGCGACCGCCGCTGCTCACCGTCGCGTTCCAGCCGTTGGCGTCCGCGATGCTGACGACGATCGTCATCGCGAGACCGAGTGACGCCGACGCGTCGTCGACGCGGCCCTCCATCAGCGCGTCGCGCTCCTGTGGCGTCAGCGGGGCGCCGCTGCGCTCGACGTAGAACCCCTCCTCCAGCTGCCCGACCTCGATTCGTACGCCTGTGCCGCCGTGCCCGACTGCGACCTGGAGGAGATTTCGGAGGAGACAGTGGAGTTGCTCCTCGTCGGCGAAGAGGATCGGATCGGCTTCGATCGCCAGCTCGCCGTGCTCTGCATCGAGATCGTCCCAGACCGTCTGGAGCATGTCGCGGAGCTCGATCGAGCTGCGTTCGGAGGGTGTTCTCGTGTAGCGCGCGAGCGTCATCACGTCGGCGAGGAGCCCGTCCAGCACGTCGAGGTGATCGGCGACGGCGTCGAGTGGCTCCTCGGAGGCGTCCGTGGATGCGTTTCCTGCCGTCTGGACGTTCGATGGGCCGTTACTAACGTCGGCGTCCCGTGCCCGCTCGACGGTCTCGATCGCGCGCTGTAGCTCTTCGCGCAACGTCGTTGTGAGGACGCGTTCGAACTGCTCCAGGCGGCCGTCGAGTGGGGACTCCTCGCGCAAATTGTGCTTCTGCTCGGTGACGTCGACGGTGATTCCGGCGACGCCGGCGACCTCGCCGTCGGGTCCATACCAGGGTGCCTTGCATGTTAGGACCCAGATGTCCTCGCCGGTGTCCGAGTGCGTGTACTCCTCCTTCAGGTCGATCGGCCGTTCGGTCTCCATCACTTGCCGATCGTCCTCGACGGTCAGGCTGGCGTGGTCGCCGTGGTAGAGGTCGAAATCCGTCTTGCCGACGACGTCCTCGCTCGTGGGATGGCGCTTGCCTTCGTCGTTGACCAGATACTCCTCGGCGGACATCCCGATCTGCGCGTCGCTGACCTTCACGTGCCGACTCTGCTGGTCCTTGAAGTAGACCGAGACGGGGATATCATCGAGCAGGGAGCGTAGCATCGACTCTTCGCGCGACGGCCGGTCCGGATCGCCGCCGGTGGGATTGACCCAGAGGGCAAGTACCGCGCCGCCGTCGCTGGCGGCCGTCACCTTGACGCGTCGTTGTTCCCCGTCGGGACGCTCGATTGCGCCGGATGCGGAGCCGCTGCTTGGAGGGGTACAGAGCGACCGGAGATCGCCCTCTCCTTCGACGACGGCGTCGAACACCCTGTCCTCGCGGATCGGTGGCGATCCGACGCCGAACGCGTCGGCGAAGGCCTTGTTGTGATAGGTTACCGCTTCTCCTCGGAATACGCACGCTGGAACGGTGCTCGCGTTCAGGAGCGTCGCCAGCTCGTCGGCCACTGGATCGAACACCGACGGGTCCCGTCGCCGTGGGACGAGCGATTCGATTCGGTTGGCCAGCAGGGCGTATGCTCCGCTGGGCGAGCCGGGATTGCCGTCCGTTGCAGTCGCTCCGGCGGCGCCCGACCCGGCGACAGTCGCCGTTCCGCCGTCGGATTCAGGTGTGCCGATTCGCGGGACGAACGACGTCTCGGTGTCGAGCGCGTCGACGACAGCGTCGGGCTCGCAGGCGTCGAAGAAGACGATCGGCAGGTCCGGAACCACCTCCCGCGCTCGCGCAGTGATGTCCTCTGGCCGGTCGTATCCCTCGCCCCCGAGACTGGCCACGAGGCAGTCGATGGCTTCGCTTTCGAGGAGCGACAACGTCGCCTCGAGCGTGTCGGCGACGAGCACGCGCAGTCGATCGTCGGCTGCCTCGAGGTCGGCGGCTGGCAGTTCCGTGTGGGCTGCGTGGTCGTCGAGGTGGACGACGGTAAGCGGCTGCTTCGCGTGACCGACGCTCATGGGTTGCGATGACGGTCACCACGCGCAAATGGGTGTCGGTGCTCCCGACGAGTTACCAGCTTCCGAGCACTATGTCAATAGGCAAATCATTTCGCCCGGCTGCCTGCACTGGGTGTGACCGAACACAACTGCGAACGGTAACGCCTGAATGGAGTCGGTGGCATCGTCGCTCGATCTCCACTCACACGGACAGATTGGCCGAATGACACTGTTGTCATCGTCCACGTGAAAGTCGGTGAAACCAAAGGAAGAGAAACGATTCACTCGGATATGTGTACATATTTGTGCAATACTACCCGACGTGAAATTCGGGGCTACCTTTCATTTCCGTTGGCAAATACTATCCGCCATTCTCGCTAGTGAGAGGCTACGGGAGGGCCACGACAGGCAGTCACAATCGTGTCCTGACCCAGCCACACCCATGGTAGATAACGACTCGTCCGCCGGGGAGCAGACTCCGTCGGCGGACGCGCGAACGGATGGTGGATCGAACGCCGAACCGAACGTATCGGCACCAGAGAGATCTGACAGTGGACTGGACTGCTCGCGGCGGACGGTCCTGAAGGGCGTCGGTGCCGCCGGAATCGCCGGTACCGGACTCCTCGGGAATGCCTCGGCGGCGTCGGTCGGTAGCGGCGGGTATCACGACACGCCGCCGGCGGGCGCCGCGACGCACGCCTACGGCCGGCACACGACCGCCAACTTCGGTAGCGGTCCCGTCCCGACCAACGACTGGTACACCACGATCCCACTCGAGGGGATCACCGGTGACGACACGCTGCTGGCTGGACATCCGCTGGTGTTCGACACGCTCGGCGAGGGCCTCGCCGTCGGTCACCCCCAGGAGTGGACGACGAGCTGGGACGCCGGCAACCAGGTCGGGAACGCCATGAAGTCCAGCGCCTCGCAGTTCACCGTGAGCCACTCCGGCGCTGGCACGTACAGCGATGTTCGGCTGGACGACCACGGCGACTGGTCCGCGACTGGCGTCTTCGGCGAGGGAACGGGCACCTCGACGCGCTTCACGATCGCCCAGGGGTCGCCCTTCGCATTCTTCGAGTTCGCCGGTGGCGGCGGCGAGATCACCTTCGCGAGTAGCCCGACGGTGTTCCAGGACGACGGCAACGTCGTCGGCGTCTCCGTCGACGGCAGGGACTACGGCCTGTTCGCACCGAGTGGCAGCACCTGGTCCGGCGTCGGCACCCAGACCGTGACGACGGGGGCGTCGTTCGTCTCGATCGCGGTGTTGCCTGATCAGGCGTCGCTCGGGACTTTCGAGCAGTACGCGTACAACCAGATCACCGACACGGTCTTCGACTGGAACTACGACGAGGCGAACGCGACCGTCTCGACGACGTTCTCGTTCACCACGAACGACCGTCCCGACAGCGCGGCCTCGGGAACGATCACCGCGCTCTATCCACACCAGTGGAAGCACAGCAGCGAGCCGACGATGGGGGTCACCTACCCCTCCGCACGCGGCGAGATGCAGGCCGTCTCGGGCTCGTCGTTCTCGGTGAACTACGACTGGCACGGGTTCGTCCCCTTCCTCCCCGACGAGGGGAGCTACGATACGGCCCGCCTCGAGGGCCTGGTGTCGAACGTCGACGAGTCCGTACAGGGCGGCGTCGATCAGGACACCTATCGGTTCGGCAAGGACACCGCGAGCCGGCTTGCCAAGGTCGCCGCCATGGCCGATCAGCTCGGAATGACTGGCAAGCGGGACGCGCTGCTGGACTCGGTCCAACAGGGACTCGAGCAGTGGTTCACGCAGAGCTCCTCGGCGACGTTCTACTACGACGACTCGCTCGGCGTGCTCCAAGGTATCCAGGGGAGTCACGGGTCGGTGACCGACGTCTCCGACCACCACTTCCACTTCGGACACTACGTCTGGGGCGCCGCACGGATCGCTCGCCACGATCCCACCTGGGCGGACTCCAGCAACTGGGGCGGCATGGTCGAGGAGCTGATCGACGACTACGCCAACCCCTCCCGGAACGACGCCGACTACCCGTTCAACCGAAACTTCAGCGTCTATGCGGGCCACTCCTGGGCACACGGCTCCGGCAACTTCGCGGACGGGAACAACCAGGAATCCTCCTCGGAGGCGATGATGTCCTACGCGGCGATGATTGAGTGGGGCGAGTACACGGGCAACGACGAGATTCGCGACTTCGGCATCGCCCTGTACTCGATGCAGGCTCGCGCGATTCAGGAGTACTGGTACGACAAAGACCAGACGAACTTCCCGGACAGCTGGGAAGCCGACTTCGCCGGCATCGTCTGGGGCAACATGGCGGCGCACTCGACGTGGTGGACGTCGGACAGCGAGGCCGTCTACGGCATCAACATGCTGCCGCTGTCGGGCTTCTCGATGCATCTTGGCTGGGACGATTCCCTCGCGTCCAGAACGTTCCAGCAGATCTCGGATCTGAAAGGCGGTTCCTTCAGCTACTGGCCCGACATTCTCTGGATGTACGAGGCGTTCTCGGATCCCTCGGACGCGCTGTCACGCTTCAACGGCCGTGTCGACAGCTACTCGCCAGAAGCAGCACAGCCCAAGGCGCACACGCTCTACTGGCTTGGCAACCTCGACGCGATGGGGTCGCCGGATCCGAGTGTCACCGCCGACACGCCGCTCTATCAGGTGTTCTCCGATGGCGGCACTCGCACCTACTGTGCCTACAACGCCAGCAGCGGGAGTACGACCGTGACCTTCTCCGACGGCACGACGCTCACGGTGCCCGCCAACTCGATGGCGACCACCACCGGCTCTGGTGGCGGTGGCGGCACGGCGCCCAGTGCGCCGACGAATCTCTCTTCCCCGGGCCAGACCGAGAGTTCGGTGGACCTCGACTGGGACCACGACGGCTCCAACACGGCCTACTACAACGTCTACCGTGACGGCTCATTCGAGACGACATCCTCGAGCACGGCCGCGACGATCACCGGCCTCTCGGCGGGGACGTCCTACTCGTTCCACGTCACAGCCGACGACGGCAACGGGAACCAGTCGCCGGATAGCAACGCGATCACGGTCTCGACGGACTCCGACGGCGGCGACGGCGGCGCCTGGTCGAACCAGGACGTGGGCTCGGTCTCCACGGCCGGCTCGACGAGCACGAGCGGCGGCACCCGGACTGTCCAGGGCGCGGGCTCGGACATCTGGGGCAGCGCCGACGCGTTCCACTACGTCTACCAGGAGGTCAGCGGCGACGTGACGGTGACTGCGAACGTCACCAGTATCGAGAACACCCACGGCTGGGCGAAAGCCGGCGTGATGGTCCGTGAGACCCTCGACGCCGGCTCCGTACACGGCATGGCCAGCGTGACGCCGAGCAACGGAACGGCCTTCCAGCGCCGCACGTCGACGGGTGGCTCCTCGGCCACCACCGCTGGCGCGGACAGCTCCGGCGCGTACTGGGTGCGGATCGAGCGCTCCGGCGACACCATCACGGCCTACGAATCCGGCGACGGCAGCAGCTGGACGGAGATCGACAGTGCGACGATCGCGATGAGCGACTCGGTCTACGTCGGGCTTCCAGTGACGAGCCACGCCTCGGGGACGCTCTGTGAGGCTACCTTCGAGAGCGTCTCGGTCGACACCGGCGGCGGTGGCGGCGGAGGCGGCAGCGGCGGGGACTACTCAGGCTCGAGCGGCGATGGCTGGAGTGCCAGCGTCGAGTCAGTCGGTAGCGATCAGGACGAGTGGACGTTCGAGCCGAACAACGCCGCTGGCTGGGCCGACGTCCAGTTCGCCGATCCAGGGACTGACGGGTGGGTCGGCTACCGGATGGACGGCAGTGGCACGAGCCACACCTACACTCGGGATACCAGCGACGACGGCAGTTCGATCGACTTCCGATTCGTCTACAACGACGGCAGCGGCGGTCAGTACGTCTCCGAACGACGGACGCACGAGTACTGATCGACTGGCGGCTGTCGGGTCGCATCGTCCCGCCGAACACACCCCAGACGAACTTTTTTGGTGCTACTGGTACTGGCGCCTGTCGACTCCGGCCCGCGATCAGAGCACGCCGATTGCCGTTACGCCGGCGATGAAGACGACGAGCACGAGTAGCGCCACCAGCCCGTCGTTCTCGCGAATCTTCCGGTGGATCGGCATCTCGGCGTAGGCGGCTGCGAACGTCTCCCGGTTCGTCTCGTCGTAGAAGTGTTTTGTCGCGCCCGCGAACCGGCCAGTGACTGCACAGCCAGTGCAGACCGGCTCGCCGACGAGCCGTTCGGTCTCGGTGTGTTCGGGACAGGCGATCGCGCCGCAGTTCGCACAGTAGGTCAGGGTCGGGGCGTGCTCCCTGTCGGCGTCGTTGTCCTCGCTCGCGTCGGCAGGATGCGATCCGACGTGCATGCGATCGTCCTCGCAGTGTACGCAGTGGCGAAACTCCGCGTCCTGGATGAGCGTTCGACCGCCTGCGGCGTACAGCTCGAGTTCGTACTCGTACTCGCCAAGCGAGGTCGCCACGGCGACGTGCGGGAGGTAGACGGGATCGAGCGATTCGACGCTGACGTCGGTCGGGCCGGGGCGGCACGTTTGCTCGTACTCGACGCCGTTGTCGCCAGTGTAGCGGACCGTCGTCTCGTGGCGGTCCTGGCGGTCCCCGACGAGCCACTCCCGGTAGGCTCCGAGGTCGCCCGCGAACCGTTCGACGTCGGTGCGATCGTACGCGCCCTCGAGCGACTGGTGGTCGATCGAGAGCCGATCCTCTCGCGTCGCGTCGACGAGCTGCGCGACGTCGTCGCTCGACCGTGCGATCTCGCCGTGGCCGTCGAGGACCGACCGTTCGCGATCCGTCACCTCGTGAATCACGCCGACGTCGGTCTCAAATTTCGCGTCGACGGCCGTCTCGGCGGCGAGCACCGGCTCGAATCGCACCGCTGTCAGGGTGGCACCGACGGTCCACTCGTCGAGATTTGCGACGTCGGTGGCGGCGCTCTCGAGGTACCCCTCGAGCGTTTCGCGATCGGTCGGTGGGGCGATGGACTCCTCGCAGACGATCTCGACGGTGCCGTTGTAGAGATCGAGGCCGATGGACTCGCCAGTCTCGATGAGGTCCTCGCCGTCGATCAGTTCGAACTCGACGTCCTGGGGATCCTCGTGGACCCGTTCCGCGTACTCGCGTGCCGGTTCGGTGAAGCGGCCGGTCGTCGCGATTGCGGCCCGCACTGGGCCGTCGTACTGGTAGGTGTGTGCCGCGGAGTGGGTCTTCTGAACGACGGGACGGCTCACGACGTCGGTGTGTTTGCACTCGACGACGACCGCTGTCGGCGGGCCGTCGGAGACGCTGTCGTCCCCCACGGTACCGTCGTCGAGCATCGTCACGTCGCGCCCCTCGTCCGCGATCCGCTCGGCGCGTTCGACGTCGCGGTAGCCCTGGTGGCGGAACACCTCGACCATGACCGCCTCGAACTCGAAGCCGGAGAGCTCGTCGAGGAGGGTCATGGAGCTACCGGGAGATCCCGGCGCGTCGCTCAAATGGATTCCGCCACGAGATCGTGGCGCTCTCGACGCCTGTCAGAAAGTGAGGCGTCTAGAGCCCGACGTTCACGGCGTAGGCCCACTCCGTCCCGCTGACCGCGAGGAAGAGTAGCGAGGCGCCGAGCAGCTCGACGTTCTTGATGAAGTGGATCATCTGGTCCTGTTTCTGGTCCTCTTCGACGGCCCAGAAGTCGTGCATGAGCGGCGTGGTGACGAGGAGGAAGACGGCAAGCGCGCCCGCGGCAATGGCGGGGAAGATTCCAAGCAGGATCCCCAGCCCGCCGCCGACGAGCATGACGCCGCTGGCCGCCACCGCGACGCCCGGGACGGGCACGCCTTTCATGCCGGCGTAGCCAGTCAGACCCTCGTGATCGAGGAAGTGGTTCAGTCCCTGGTACGCGATGAAGGCGCCAAAGAGCACTCGTGCGCCGAGCAGGAACGCGCCCTCGAGACCGGACTCGAAGACCATCAGGCGACCACCTTGGTCGACTGGCCGTGATCTGTTGCTGTATCTCGATCGGTTCGCTTGGGGCGTACGTCGTCCGTAACAGTAGGTAGTTGCATCACACTACCAGGTTCGGTCGCGAACCTATATATGCGCTCGGCGACATAGCTGCCACCGGGTAACATCGATGACAGTAGGGAAGCAATCCGACGCCGCGAACGAAACGACATCGGGCACAACGACGGAGCCGGGCCCGTGTTCTCTCGTGGAACCGTTCGAGCAGATCGGATCGAAATGGCGACTCGTCGTGCTCAACGATCTCCTCGAAGGCGAAAAACGATTCAACGTACTGAAGCGATCGACGGGCGCCAGCTCGCGGACCCTCTCGCGGGTGCTCGACGATCTCGAGGAGATGGGCTTTGTCACGCGGCGCCTGGAAGAAGACGCGCCCGTAGCGACGTACTACTCGTTGACCGACAAGGGCGAGTCCCTGGCGCCGATGTTTGCGTCGATCGAGGAGTGGGCGATGGAGTGGCTGGATGCCGACGACTGATCGCGGGCGCGACAGCCGTCAACTGCCGTCACGGCGGGTCGGTTCGCCATCGATGACGATGGATCACATTAGCTGACAGAAATTGTATTCTATCTGAATCGGGTGAACGCGCTACTTCGCCGGGAGAACGTATCGGGCAGCAGATTGAAGACCATTTACTCCCTTTTCAGGGCATGGTCGTTACAGGGATGGACACGTCACTGGTGCTCCATTCCGTCTACGTGCTGGCATTCGGTCTCTCCGCAGTGGTGTGTTTCGCGATCGTTCCGAAGGCGCGGTCGGTCGTCGACGCCGACTCGCGCCGTGGGTTAATCTGGCTCCTCCTCCTCTGTGGTGGATGGGCCGCCGCCCACGTCGGGTTCCTCTTGGCTCCGTTCCGGGAACTGCAGGTCGCCTTCTACGTCCTGGGGCTCGTCTCGGGATTCGCCGCAATCGGTGCCTGGATATACTTCTGCTCGGCCTACACAGGCAGGACTTACCACCGACGATCGGGGTTCCGGCTTGGCGCACTTGCGCTCTTCCTCGCGGTGGTCGCGCTCAAAGTTTCCAATCCGATACACGGGCTATACTTCTCGGCAAGCCCTGCGACAGAACCGTTCGCACATCTGGCGGTCCAGCACGGGACCCTCCACTGGCTTGCGATGGGACTGGCCTACGCACTCGCGAGCGTGGGGTACTTCATGCTCCTCGAGCGGTTCCTCACCGTCGGGCAGGATACTCGCCCACTCATTGCGCTCGTCGGACTCACCGGACTCCCACTGCTCGCGGATCTCGCTGGGCTACTCTCCCCCCGACTGATCGACATGACCTACGAACCGGTCGGGGTCGCGGCGTTCGCAGTTGGCGTACTATATCTCTACCTCGAGGAGTTCCAAGCCGTGCAGCTTGCGGGGGGCCAGGACGAACCAGTGCTCGTCCTCGATCCCGACGGAACGATCCGGGAGTACAACCGGGCGGCTCGAACACTCTTTCCCACCCTCGCAGGCGCGATCGGCGACGACCCTGCGAACGCCGTCCCTGCGCTTTCTCACGCCATGCTCGGTGAAATGCTGCTGACTGTCGAACGCGACGACGGTCCCGTCCACTACCACGTCACCGAGACGCCGATCAGCGCTGGCGACGTGCCACTCGGCTCCGTGCTCTCACTGGAGGACGTGACCGCGGCCGAGGAGTCTCGCCGCGCGCTTGAGCGGCAGACTGAACGGCTCGACCGGTTCGCAAGCGTCGTCGCCCACGACCTCCGGAACCCGTTGAACGTCGCAGAAGGCCACCTCGAACTCGCCCAGGATCGCATCGACGCCGGACGATCGAGTGCCGAGGTGTCTGACGAACCTGCGGGGGCTGCTGATGGGTCTCTTGCTGAGCACCTCGAGGCGGCCGCGGAGGCGCTCGAACGGATGGAGGCGCTCATCGACGATCTCCTCACGCTCGCCCGACAGGGACAGGACATCGACGAGGTCGAAACGGTCGCGATCGGTGATCTCGCCACTGACTGCTGGACCACCGTCGAGAGCCAGGACGCGTCACTCACCGTCCAGAGCAATCCCACTGTCGACGCCGATCCCGACCGAGTCCGCCAGCTCCTCGAGAACCTCTTTCGAAACGCGATCGAACACGGGGGCGACGACGTGACTATCACAGTCGGAGCGCTCGCGTCCGTCGACGGCTTCTTCGTCGAGGACGACGGGCCCGGAATACCCGAGGAGGACCGTGAAGAGGTCTTCGAGGCTGGGATGACAACGAACCCGGACGGCACCGGGTTTGGCCTCGCGATCGTCTCGGAGATCGTCGACGCCCACGGCTGGTCGATCGCACTGACAGCGGCAAACGACGGCGGGGCCAGGTTCGAAATCCGGACCTGATCGACCGGCTCCCCCGTCTCAGTGCAATCGCGTTCGGAGCAATCCTACTCGCCGATCGCCTCTGTTTTATTCGCGTTTCGGTCGTGGTTCGTTCGTGCTTCGAACCTGCGTGTGGCGAGTGCGTTTCGTTGGCGCCTCGATCGTATCTCTGTCGCATCTCGGTCTCGGAACGGCCGTCGAAAGCAGCGGTGGCGTACTAGACAAACCCCCAACACAACGCTGCGTTACTTCGTGAACGGTATACCGATGTTTTGGGGCTTCCTGTGGTCGCATGCGTACGATGAACTCCCTTCAGCGGCTCCA
The DNA here is from genome assembly GCF_023204835.1 of Salinarchaeum laminariae. GTDB lineage: Archaea > Halobacteriota > Halobacteria > Halobacteriales > Salinarchaeaceae > Salinarchaeum > Salinarchaeum laminariae. Next base: position 2,895,871 of record NZ_CP096270.1, on the reverse strand, counting down.
AACTGTCCGTATTCGTCCCAGTCCCCTCCGCTGCCTCTCTCGCTTCCACCGGTCCCAAAACGAACTGTCTCTGTCAGAGCACGTCCAGCCCGCGGTGAGTGAGGACGCCGATGAGTGACCGATCCGTTTCCGTCGTACGGAGCGTCGAGGAGATCGGTGAGGGGCCACTTCGGAATCTCGTCGAGCAGGGTACCGGCGGCAGCTTCTTCCATCGGTACGACTGGCTGCGTGCCGTCGAGGATGGGCTGCCGTGGCAGCCCCGGCACGTGGTCGTTCGGAAGGGCGAGAACCCGGTCGGCTTTCTGCCGACCTTCGGCCGGCGTCTCTCACTGCCCCACGACGCCGCCGAGCGCGTCGCCGAGGCGGCCGACATCGAGTCACTGGTTCCGCCGCCACCGGGGTACGGCGGTCCCGTCGCCACCGGCGACGAAGAAGCGATCGTCGGAGAACTCCTCGATGGCGTCTCCTCAATCGACGGATCGAACGCCATCTTCCACCGAATCCAGAGCTACGACGTGGGATCGATCCGGTACGGTCGTCCGCTGGAAACTCGCGGGTACGAACCCCGGATCGATCAGTGTGCGTTCGTCCTGCCCCTCGATAGCGACTGGGAGACGCTGCTCGACCGAATGGACTCGGGCCGCCGGAAGGCGATGCGCCGGAGTGCAGAGCAGGACGCAGAGGTGACAATCGAGAGTATCGCGGACGACCTTCCTGCCACGTACGAGATGTACGCGGCGAACATGGGGCGCGTCGGCGCGACCACCCGGCCACGCTCGTTCTTCGAGGCGGTCGCCGACCACCTGCCCGATCGCGTTCTCGTGGGACGAGCGACCGTCGACGGCCGCGAGGTCGGTCGATACGTCTTCATGCTCGACGACGAACAGGACGTGCTCCACCACTGGCTCTCCGCGATCCCTGACAGCGACGACTTCGACGCGTACCCCTCAGAGCTGCTCCATCGTCGGGCGATTCAGTGGGGCCTTGAGGAGGGGTACGACCGCTACAGCTTCGGGCCAACGGCGCCGGATCTCTCAGACTCTGTCTTCCGGTTCAAGGAGCAGTACGGCGGCCGACCGGTACCGCTCGTTAGATGGGAGAAGGGGACGCTGCCGGTGGCCTGGCAGGCCTACAAGGTCGGGCGGTCGTGGTACCGGGGGTCCCAGATGGAGTCCTGAGCCGGGGTCGCCCATCACGCTCCCGTTGCATTGACCGAACTACGCTGCTGTGCGGTATAGGATCCTCCTACTATGATTTGGTTCCTCTAGAGAAATCCCTACGAACGCGTATCAGTCGAACCGCGACAATGCTCGGGCAGATGTGGGTGGGTGTACTGTTCCTCCTTTCCTCGCGCTCGGACTCACAGTCTGTGCCACCCTCCTCGGCCACAGACCGGAACCGCCTCGCGATCACCTCTTCGAGGACGAGACCGGCGACCGCGAGAACCCGTTCGCCGACGTCTCTGCCGGCGCCGCCGATTCCGGTCCGTACTGTCGGGAGTGTGGTAGGGCCGTCGAACTCTCTACGTATCGGCTCTGCCGATCGTGTCTCGGTCGGCCGCTTCCCGGCGACTGAGTTCGGGATGCCCCGACTTTCGATTCAGTTCGCCGCTTCCCAGCTCCCGGCGACGACGAACCACGCCGCGTGGGGTATCCACTGCTCCGTCCAGCGCCAGTTGTTCTCCGGGTCGTCTGCGTACTCCGGCGGCCGGAACGCGATGTCGGACTCGTCCTCGACGCCGGCAGTGATCCCGTTGACGATGCCACCGGGCGTGTTCGGAGCGCCGGGGACGAAGGGGACCGGGTCGTTGCCGACGCCTTCCAGCATACACGTGTCGTAGGGGTTCCGCCCGAGGATCCAGGCGAGCTGGTCCCGTGCGAACTCGGGAAGCGACGATGCCAGGTCCACGTCCGCGTCCACTTCCAGGTCCGAGTCCACGCCTTCGAGCACCGCCGCGCTGTGCTGGGCGGCGGCAGCCAGCGACGCGAGCCGGGCGTTTTCGCCCTGCCACCAGTAGCCAGTCTCGTTCTCGTGGGGGACGAAGAAACGAGCGGCGGGCTCGTCCTCGTCCGTGGCCTGGGCGAACTCGCGGGCGTAGCCGAAGGGGTTCACGACCTCGTCGGTGAGTGCGAGTTCCCAGTCCCAGTATGCCGCGAGGGACTGCTGAATCTCGTCGGCGAGCTGTCCGTCGGCAGTTGCGTGATCACCGGCGTCGACGACGTCGAGATACCGGCAGAGCGCGACGATCGGGAGTCCTTCGTCGGACGCGTGGAAGAACGGTCGGTCGCCGTCGTTCGCGACGAACCAGCCCTCCTCCGTCTGGCGATCGAGGAGCGAGCGCGCTCGCTCGGCGGCTGCCGCTGCGAACCGCTCGGCAGCGTCGGCGTCGCCGCGCTCGTCTGCGGCTCCCGAAAGCTCGGTGGCGGCCAGCAGCGCACAGTAGTCGTCGATCACGTTCTCGACGCCGTCGTCGAGGTAGGACTCGTTGTGCGTCTGAAGGTGATCGAAGCCCCGAACCGCTGCCTCGTAGTAGGTCTCAGCGTCGAACTCGCCGCCGTGATCGAGCCGGCCAGCTCGGGCGAGAGCTGCGATTGCGACGCCGCCGCCCTGGCGGAAGCCGGCCTCGTACTCCTCCGTCTTCGTGCCGTCGAACCCCTCGTAGGTACAGACGTCTCGCTCCTCGGGGTCGGAAGTCCACGTGTCGAAGACGGTCATGTAGAAGTAGCCGTCGTCGTGCTGGGCCCGAACGAGGAAGTCGGCGCCGAAGCGGGCCTCTTCGAGCGCGTCGAACCCGATCGCGTCCCGGGTCGTCACGTCGCCGCCGAGTCGCCCGGTGTCCGTCCGTGTCGAGAGCCGCTCCCGCGCGTCCAGTAGACTCCAGACGACCAGCGGAATCTGCTGGGGGTTCATGTAGTTCGCGTAGCTGAGGTGGGAGAGGTACTTGCTCACGTCGCCGGAGGCGTCGTACCAGCCGCCGCTGACGTCTATGGTCTCGCCTTCGGCACCGAGGATCGGGGCATTCCGGTCGTACCGGTCGTAGATGCCGGTGCAGCGCTCGGCTCGGAAGTAGCGGACGACGTCGGAGAGGACGGTGTCGACGAACGGATCCTCTGCGATCTCGAACTCCCGTGACCGTGCCTGCTGTGGTTGGTCGGCATCGCTATTCTCGCCGGTATCGTCGCCCGCTTCGTCGCTCCCGTCGCGGTATTCGACGGAGACGACGTATTCGCCCGCACGATCGAGCTCCGAGAAGTCGGCCGTCCAGTACTCCCAGTCCTTCCAGTCGTCGACGTGTCCTGCGTGTTCGATGGCTGCCTGTGCGACGACCTCGCCCGTTCGGGCGTCTTCGACCACCGCTGACGCCGGATCGCACGCCGACGATCCTTGCAGAACTGCGCGCTTGGATGCGGTCGGCTCGAATCCCAGCTGATCGACCAGAACGTCCATGTCCGTGATCCTCGACGGACCGAAAAAGCAGTATCGACTGCTGGCAGGCGACTCTTCGTGGTGATCGCGCGTCATGCCCCAGCCACCAGCTTTAAGCACAACTCCGACGCCCTTGAAAGCATGAAAGCTACGGCGATCGCCCATCCGATCCAGGGCATCGTGAAGTACCACGGGATGCGCGACTCCCAGCAGCGGCTCCCCTACCACGACTCGATCAGCGTCTGCACGGCGCCGAGCCACTCGAAGACGACGGTGGAGTTCTCGATGGACAACGAGGACAACACCTACGTCATCGACGGCGAAGAGGTCGAGGGCAGCGGCCGCGACCGCCTCGACCGCATCGTCGACGCCGTCCGCGAGCGATCCGACGCGCCCCACGCCGTCTACGGCGTCCGGATGGAAAGCGAGAACAGCTTCCCGACGAACGTCGGCCTCGGATCCTCGTCGTCGGGCTTCGCCGCGGCCGCCACGGCGCTCGCCGAAGCCGCCGACCTCGACGCCACGCTGGGTGAACTCTCCGCGATCGCCCGCTACGGCTCTGCCTCCGCGGCGCGCTCTGTCACCGGCGGCTTCTCGCACCTTCGCGCAGGGCTCAACGACCAGGACTGTCGCTCCCACCGCATCGACAGCGAGATCGCGGACGATCTCAAAGTCGTCGTCGGGCTCGTCCCCGCCTACAAGGAGACCGACGACGCGCACGAGGAGGCCGAGGACAGCCACATGTTCCAGGCGCGGATGGCCCACATCCACGAGCAGATCGCCGAGTGCCGGGACGCGCTCCGGTCGGATGACTTCGATCGAACGTTCGAGCTGGCCGAACACGACTCGCTGTCACTGGCTGCAACCACGATGACAGGCCCCGAGGGCTGGGTGTACTGGTCGCCGAAGACCCTCCAGATCTTCGCGGCCGTCCGCGAGCTGCGCGAGGAAGAAGACGTCCCCGCCTACTTCTCGACGGACACCGGTGCGAGCGTCTACGTCAACACGACCGAGGAGCACGTCGACGAGGTCGAGGAGGCCGTCGCGGACTGCGGCGTCCAGACCGCCGTCTGGGAGGTCGGTGGCCCCGCGCGCATTCTCGAAGACGAGGAGCAGGCGCTGTTCTAAGCCCACCTTTTTTCGAGGAGGGTTTCCTCGCTCGCTCCGCTCGCTGTGGGAACCCTCCTCGAAAAAATCTGGACCAAAAAATACCGCGAGCCGGCCTCGCTCCCAACCGCGTCGCTCGGCCGCTCGCGGAGGATTTCGTGACCAACAGCAGGTCGGGAACGACGACGGCTGTCCCGGCACTGTCCGCTCCCCGCTTCGGCTCGGTTTCCGAACTCCAGCGGTCTCGACCGAACGCTTACGTCGTCCGGCGATCATCTCCAATTCGTGACCGACTGGACGCGGGAGTTTCCGTTCGAACTTCGCGTCTGTCAGTGGGCCGAGCGCGAGTGGCCACCGGGTGAGTCACTCGATCCTGGGAAGCAGGTTCTCGTGGGCCGGCAGCTCGGGACGCGGGACCGTCGATGGGACACTGTCGTCGCAGTCTGTGACACGGAAGCGCTCCGACAGCGTGCTGTGTTCGGGGAGCAGGCGCTCGATCGAAATCTCCTACGGGTCGTTCGAAACGCGCCCTTCGAGTTCGAGTGGTACCGCGACGCGCTCACGCTGTGGACGACCGACTGGCGCTACGTTCGGGAGGCGGTCAAGGACGCCGCAGACCGTGATCTGATCGAAACCCGTCGGCGGAACAACCGCATCGAGCTTCGACGGCGCTGGGAGTACCCCGACTGGCTCGACGCGCTGATCGCCATCGAGAACAAGCCCGATCTCGACCGAAGCGCTGCGGACGCGCTCGCCGACCAGATGGAGCGAGACGTCGCCTTCGGCCTCGCCGACGAGGCGTGGGTCGCGACGCTACAGACAGGCGACGCCGCCGAGCCCGGCCTCCTGGCAGACATGCCCGTCGAGGCCGGCGTCCTCGCCGTCGATCCGGCGGGCGGGGATTCGTCGAGCGATCAGTCCACCGTCCTCTGGCACCCGCGAACGCTCGCCGTCGAGGACCCTGGGACGCGAATCCTCGATCGGCCGAGTGACAGCGAGTACGACCACTCCGCCGCGGAGTTCGAGTACGTCGACGCCGACTGGAAGGCGCTCGCGCGGCTGGCCATCGGCGAGCGGCTCTACGAACGGGGCTGGCGCTCCTATATCGACTCGATGCGGCCGGATTGCCGGCATTTCGGCCTGGAGACCGTGGGCGAGGACGCGACAGCCTCGCTTCAGCCACAGTGCGCCGCGAAGGACCGGTGTCCGTCGACCTGGGAGTGTGGGGGGCGCTGCAGTGAGTTCGAGCCCGAACCGCCGGCGTGGCGCTCGATGGGGTGGCCGATCGAGGGCGGCCCTGGGAAGGGGCTCCGGTCGGTGCTGGAGGCGCGAAGAGAGCGAAAACGGCCGAAATGAAGCGTTTGGGGGTGCTGTCCCGGGCTCTCCCGGGTTGTCCTGAACTGTCCGTCCGGTCAATCCTTGATTTCGACGGTGAGGTCCTCGCGCGCCATAGCGAGTCGGAAGGTCGGCACCGCTCGGTACTCGACCTCGACGGCCTCCTGTCGGCGTAGCCGCTGGAGCGCCGAACGGACCTCCTCCACGTCGGGATCGCGGTCGGTCTCCTCACGAAGAGCTTGCAGGACCGCCACCACGCTCATCGATCGCCCGTCGGGCCCGGGCAGCACCTCGATGACGGCCGCCTGGAGCTCCGTGACGCGAACCGTTCCGACGCCGTCGCCGTCCTCTCCGGGTTCAACGCCGGGCTCGACGTCGACGAGGTCGGCCGCTTCCGCGGTCGCCCGGATCAGGCTGTTGTCGTCCCGAAAGGTGTAGTCCGATAGCTCGCCTGTGAGATAGGAGTGAACGTCGCTACCGGAGTCCATCGCCCAGCGATCCTGCAGCTCACTGTTCTTCGTGGGCTGGAGCTCCACCACGTCGGCGAGCCGACTGCGGGCCTCATCCGAGAGGGTCATCGGACTGGACTCGTCGGGGCCGGATAGTGGGTGCTTCGGTTCCGGTCGATGGAACGGGAACCGAGATCGGCAGGGGTGGCGACGACTCGCTCCCCTGCCATCTACTCCGCTGCCTGAACAGGCACGCGATTCTGCGTGCACTCTCCCTCTCTTTTCTCTTTCTCCCACTCTCCGACACCTATCGCTCTCAATCGGTGCGGCGAAGGGCAGAACATGTGGGTAGACCGGAGTGGTGCCGGCCGGAATCAGAGGTCGCCGAGCTTCCGAAGAAGCTGCCCGCGCTGTTCCTCGTCGCTCTGGATGCCCTTCAGCTCGAGTACGTTCCGCTCGAGCTTGTCCAGTGCGACGTGGAATGCGTTCCGCGCGCCGTACCCTTCGCCGCTGCCAGCGATCTGCCCCTTGTTGGTCCGGAGGCGGATCTGGCACTGGATCAGCGGGGTGCCACGCAGCTTCTCCTTGTGTTTGTGGTACCGCACGTGCGCATGCTGGACCTGCATCTTCTGGTACTTGTCCGCGACCTCCTCGATCGCCTCGCGGACGTCCTGCCGGGAGATGGTGTCCTGCAGACGGATGTTGGTGATCTGGACGTCGAGGTGGGTCTCCTCGGTGTAGGAGAGCGCACGAAGCACGTCGGTCTTCGTGAGGATCCCCTGGACGAGCCGATCGTCCTCGGCCGGGGTGATGACGAGCCCGCCGATGCCGGCCTCGAGCATCTGCTCGACGGCAGCCTTCGCGGAGGTGTCGGCGGTCGTCGTGTCCACGGGGCTGCTCATGACGTCGTAGACCGGAATGTCGAGGATGCGATCCGCGTCACCGGCGCGGTCGCCCTCGCCCATCACGTCCATGTTCCGCACTGCGATCTCGCCGATGTCGTGGGTCGTGACGATTCCGGTGAGGTAGCCGTTGTCGTTGACGACGGGAAGCCGGGAGATCCCGTTCTCCCGGAGGCGGTTGATCGCCGTACCGATCCCGTCGTCCTCGTTGATCGAGACGATCTCGTCGGTGTAGATGTCAGCCACGTCGAGCGCGTCGAGGTGGTCGAGCACGGATTCGAGGATCGCGTCGGCGGTGACGATCCCCCAGAGCTGACCGTCCTCGAAGACGGGTGCGACCTTCGTTCCGCCTTCGACGAGCTGGCGGGCGGTGTCTCGCAGATCCTCGTACCGGTCGATCTTCGGCGCGGGATCGTTCCGGCTCGGCTTGATCAGCGCGCCGACCTTGGCGTCGTCCTCGACGTGGGACTGCAGGAGTTCCCGCTCGCCCAACACGCCCGCGTACTCACCGTCGCGCATGACGATGATGCCCTTGGAGTTGTCCTCCTGAAAGCGTGCGCGAGCCTTCCCGAGGCGGGTGTCGACGTCGATTGCGACGTACTCCTCGGTCGCGATCGTAGAAACGTCCATAGTGCTCACGTCTGGAGATTTGCATGCTACGGTCTTCAACGTACCGACCCAACGAGTGGCTCTACCTCGTTCGTTGACTCACTCTCTCTCGGGATGCCACGGACCGCCCACTGGCTGCCAGCTGTCCTGCGGTCTAGAGATGCCTGGATTCGATCGAGACGCATCGCACAGCGAGACCTTATATGTAATAATATACCTTCAACACCTTGTACTTATTAATATTCGGGACATACACCTGACCGCGTATGATCCACGATGCTCCCGACGAGAGTACGTCCGAATCCACGTACGAGTGTCTCCAATGTGGCGCCGTCATCACCAGCGACGAGAACCCCGGAAAATGCGAGGAGTGCGGTGGGGATCTACACAATCGTGCGATGGCCCTCGAATAGCGACGGAGTCTCTGAATCTATCTATGTCCTCTGATCAGTCGTCGGTCTCGTCGGGCTCCGCGTCCGACGACGCCGCCAGTCAAGCAGAATCGGCGCGTGCGACCGCTCGCAAACAACTCGAGCGAGCCGCTACTGAACTCGATCTCGACCGGAACGCCGTCGAACGGCTCCGGCACCCCGCCAAAATTCAGGAGGTGAATGTCCCCGTCGAACGAGACGACGGTTCAGTCGACGTGTTCACCGGCTATCGCGCCCAACACGACAGCGTCCGTGGTCCGTACAAAGGCGGGTTGCGGTACAGTCCACACGTCACGAAGGAGGAGTGCGTCGGCCTGTCTATGTGGATGACCTGGAAGTGCGCGCTCATGGACCTCCCCTTCGGCGGCGCGAAGGGTGGTGTTCGCGTCAATCCAAAAGAGCTCAGCACCGACGAGAACGAGCGATTGACGCGCCGTTTCGCACACGAACTGCGTAACGTCATCGGCCCGATGCAGGACATCCCCGCCCCCGACATGGGGACGGACTCGCAGACGATGGCCTGGATCATGGACGCTTACAGCATGGAGAACGGCGAAACGGAACCCGGCGTCGTCACCGGGAAACCCGAGGTCATCGGCGGTAGTCCTGGACGTGCGGCAGCACCCGGTCGCAGCGTTGCGATCATCACGCGGGAGGCGCTCGATCACTACGACCAGTCCCTTGACTCCGCCAGCATCGCGATCCAGGGGTTCGGGAGCGTCGGCGGCCACGCAGCCCGACTTCTCGACGAGTGGGGCGCGTCGATCGTCGCGATCAGTGACGTCAACGGGGCCGTCTTCGATCCGTCGGGGCTCCCCGTCCACGAGATCCCACTCCACGAGGACGAGCCCGAAGCAGTAGCAGGGTTCGACGGCCCAACCGTATCCGAACTCTCGAACGAGGAACTCCTCGAACTCGACGTCGACGTGGTCATCCCTGCGGCGATTGGGAACGTCCTCACCGAACGTAACGCTGGCGAGGTCCAGGCCGACCTGATCGTCGAAGGAGCGAACGGGCCAACCACGAGCGTCGCCGACGGCATCTTCCGGGAACGGGAGATCCCCGTTATTCCCGACATTCTCGCGAATGCGGGTGGCGTCACGGTCAGCTACTTCGAGTGGCTCCAGGACATCAACCGGCGGAGCTGGTCGCACGAACGCGTCAACGACGAGCTCGAGACTGAGATGCTCGGCGCGTGGGATCACGTTCGGTCGGAGGTCGAGGAACGCGACGTCAGCTGGCGCACAGGCGCCTACGTCGTCGCGCTCTCGCGGGTCGCCGAGGCTCACCGACACCGCGGGCTCTGGCCCTGACGACGTCGACGGTTCGTCGGCAGACCGTTTTCGCGGAGACTGCCACGGACGATCACCACACTGCTCCTGCGCATCGCAACCGGTAAGACCGTCCCGTCCGGACCGCGCTATATGGACTTCGCGGCACGCGTCGAGCGCGTTGAACCGAGTGCGACGGTGGCTGTCTCGAACCTCGCTTCACAGCTCGAGGCCGACGGCGTCGACGTCGTCGACCTGAGCGTTGGCGAGCCGGACTTCCCGACGCCGGCGCCGATCGTCGAGGCCGGAAAGGATGCGATGGACGCCGGCCACACCGGCTACACGCCCTCGAACGGTATCCCGGCACTCCGGGAGGCGATCGCCGACAAGCTCTCCGACGACGGTCTGGACTACGCTCCCGAGGAGATCGTGGTCACCCCCGGAGGGAAGCAGTCGCTCTACGAGATCTTCCAGACGCTGCTCGACGACGGCGACGAGGTCGTCCTGTTGGATCCGGCGTGGGTCTCCTACGAGGCGATGGCGAAGCTCGCCGGCGCGGAGCCGACCCGCGTCGACCTCGCGCAGTACGACTTCCAGCTCGAGCCCGGGCTCGACGACCTCGGCGCGGCCGTCGACGACGACACGGAACTCCTCGTCGTCAACTCCCCGTCGAACCCCACCGGCGCCGTCTTCTCCGACGCCGCGCTGGAGGCCGTCCGCGATCTCGCCGTCGAACACGACGTCACCGTCGTCTCCGACGAGATTTACAAGGAGATCACCTACGGCACGGAGGCGACCTCGCTCGGTACGCTCGATGGCATGGCCGACCGAACCATCACCGTCAACGGCTTCTCGAAAGCCTACTCGATGACGGGCTGGCGGCTGGGCTACTACGCAGCCTCCGAGGATCTGGTCGAACAGTCCGGCAAGCTCCACAGCCACTCGGTGACCTGCGCAACGAACTTCGTCCAGCACGCCGGCGTCACCGCATTGGAGGAGGTCGAGGACGAGATTCAGGAGATGGCCGACGCCTTCGAGGAGCGGCGGGACTTCCTGATCGAGGCCTTCGCCGAGCGCGGCGTCGAGGTCCCCGAACCCGACGGCGCCTTCTACATGATGCTGCCCGTCGACGAAGACGATCAGGCCTGGTGTGAGGAGGCAATCGAGGAGGCCCACGTCGCGATGGTTCCCGGGAGCGCCTTCGGCACGCCCGGCTACGCGCGAATCTCGTACGCGGCGAGCCTCGACCGACTGGAGGAGGCAGTCGAGCGACTCGACGACGCTGGCTGCCTGTAAGCGCGGATCGCCACCCCAGCGCGGGACCGGGCACCGTCGCCAGACCTTTTTCAGCGGACGCGGACGCACAGATATGGCCAAATCCGAGGACCAACGACGCTCGCGAGCGATCGGTGCCGGCATCGGAATTGGCGTCGGCGTCGGTGCCGGGTGGGGAGTAGTGATGGCGACGGCAATGAACGGTGATATCGCGACCGGGCTGACGATCGGCGCCGGTGCGGGCATCGTGATCTCGCTTCTCTCCGGCGCGGTGACCTATCGGGCCGCGGTCGAGGAGTAATCTCTACGACCGACGCGTCGTTTACTCCGCCTCGACCGCATCCTCCACGACCGACCACGCCGTGTCGACCACCGCATCCACGTCCGCGTGCTCCGCGTAGATTCGGATGTAGGGCTCGGTTCCACTGGGCCGCACGAGCACCCAACCGCCGCCCTCGAGCTCGACGCGAACGCCGTACTCCGTGTCGACGTCCGTTGCGGAGAACTGGGCTGGAAGCTCGGTTTCGATCTCCGCCATCACAGCGGTCTTCGCGTCGTCCGGGCAGGCGACGCTCTCCTTTCGGTATGGCCGCTCCACGACGTCGGCCGTCAGCCGTTCGATTCCGCCGGCCTCGGCGGACAGCGCGGCGATCAGTCCAGCGGAGACGATCGCGTCGATCCACCCGCCGAAGGCCGGATGGACGTGCTTCCAGGGCTCGGCTGCGAAGACGACCTCGGTGTCCACGCTGCCGGCCGCGCGCTCGCGAGCGATGCCCTCGTGGAGGACGCCGAGCGCGACCCGCTCGGTCCGACCGCCCGCGGCAGCGACGCGCTCGTCGATCCGGCCCGAGGCGTTCGGCGTCGTGACGACGACCGGATCCACGGCGTCGGCCTTCCGGACGTAGCGCTCCGCGATCACGGCGAGGACGGTGTCCTCGTGGACGATCTCTCCGTCGGGACCGACGACAGCGAGGCGGTCGCCGTCGCCGTCGTGGCCGATCCCGATCCGTAGCTCGTCGTCGCCCTCGACGAATCGGCGCAGCGCCGTGAGGGACTCGGGGGTCGGTTTGCTCTCGCGGGCGGGGAAGGATCCGTCGACGTTCGCGTTGAGAGCGACCGGCTCCGCGCCCAGTGACCGAAGAATCTGCGGGGTGGCGAGCCCCGCGACGCCGTTTCCGCAGTCGACCGCGACGCGCTGCCCGGCGAGTGCGCCGACGGCTTCGGGGAACGTCTCCTCGAGGTACGCACAGACTGCCTCGCGGTACGCTTCGAGCGTCTCTCCCTCACGGATGCCGCCCCACTCGTCCCAGTCGGCAGGGGAGGTCTCCGCGGCGACGATTCGCTCCACGTCGCTCTCCGCCTCGCTGTCGTACTCGACGCCGTCGTCGAATAGCTTGATCCCGTTGTCCGTCGGCGGGTTGTGGCTCGCGGTGATCATCATGCCGCGTCGGCCACGGCTCGCGTGGGCCAGCGCTGGCGTCGGCAGGCGACCCACTCGATCGACGTCCGCGCCGCCGCTCGCCAGCCCGGCTGCTGCCGCGGCAGCGAGGCCATCACCCGTGGTTCGGCCGTCGATTCCGAGCGCGAACGACGGCGACGTCCTGCCGTCGGCGGACAGCTCCTCGCCGAACTGGCCGTTGCCCGACGGATCGTCGCCGGATTGCTCTGCGGCGTGGCGGGCAGCGGCGCGACCGACGGCCATCGCTAGTTCCGGATCCACGGCGTCTCGCACGTCACCGCGGATTCCCGCGGTGCCGAACAGCGTCATGTCCGATTCTTTCGGGCACGACCACTTAGCTTGGGGCGATCGGACGAGGCGTCGTGCCCACTCGACCGATCAACGCACATCGCCCAGACCGCGAACCAGGCTTCGACGACCGTTGAAACCCCGGCAAGAACGCGATATGTCCCGCAGCCTTATCGGGGGAGCAGCCACACAATCTGTTATACAGTTAACATGGACGACCGTTCTCCGGACGTCTCCTCTCTCGCCGAGGGAGCCAGCGCCCTCCTCTCCGCCACCGGCAACTCCGACTGCCGCCGACGATTGCTCGACGCGCTCGGTCACGTCGATCTCGAGACCGCGGTCTTGCTCGTCGCGACAAGTGACGCCGACGAGCTCGTTACCGGCCTCCGTCGGCGCGGCGTCGCTCCGGAGGCGATCGGGGTCGTGGACGCCTCGCCAACGGACTCGGCGCCGTCCGGCGTCGCCGAGACGGACTCGGTCGTGGGGCCGGAGTCGCTCTCTGCGGTCGGCGTCGCCACCTCGGATCTCGTGGAACGACTCTCACACCGGTACGATCACGTGGTCGTCGGGCTGGATTCGACGACGCCGCTGCTCGCTGCGACGACGCTGCCCGCCACCTTCCGCTTCCTGCACGTCCTCGGCGGGCGAGTGAAGGCCTCCGACGGCGCCCTGATCGCGACGTTCGACCGGTCGGCCCACGACGAGGAGACGCGGCGGACGATCTCGCAGCTCTTCGACGAGACGGTCACGGTTGCATAGGTGGAGTGGGCACTGTCGGCTTCGCTGAGACGGAGCGGTATCGCAACGGGAGGGCGGTTTCAGAGTACTGGCCACCCGGCCGGAATAAATTTCTCCCTACTCTCTCTCAATTTCTCCCTACTCTCTTCGGCGTGGGGGACGTTGGACCGCCTTTACAGCTCGACCCCGGAGGGGATCAGACTGTGTTTGCGCAGGAGATTCCCGGCGTCGTTGTAGACGAGGAAGGTCCGCTTTTCGTACTCGAGGAACGGCTCACCGTCGATGAGCACGCGGACGTCGTAGCCGCCGTCGTCGTCGGCGATCTGCTCGCCGTACCGACGTGCTGCGCGGATAAACTGGAGGACGTCGTCTGCGTCCTGGTTGAGTTCGAGCACGAAGTCGCCAGTGATCCGGTTCGTGACGCTAACGACGCCGGTCGCGTCCTCGGCGTCGAGGTCGTCCTGCAGCCGAAAAGCGACGTCCGTCTGCTGGGCGTCCAGCAGTTTGCCGTCGCCGTCTGAGAACCGCTCCTCGAGAGAGGAAGCAGGCCCCTCGAAGTCGATTGCGACGCCGGGCTTCGCGGGATCGCCGTCGCCCTCGACCCAATCGACGTTCTCGACGTCCAGGCTGAAGTAGTCGCGTCGCATTCCCTACTCTACGATAGTGGGCCACGTGGCTTGAACGTAACGCCCGGAGGCAGTTTTCTCGCCTGAATAGGGCGCGTTTCCGGCCGCGTCGGCCGCCGAGCGTCACAAACTGTTGTGACTCTCAGCAGTCCCGCGACACTGGTTCACACTACTCTGGCGCGAACGCGTCCGCGGACCTACGTGCAGAGACCAACGACCAGAATCGCAGTCTGTCGGAGCGGTGCGGCCACCCAACTTAAGGCCGATCACTGACATACTCAGGCAGACGACGGTTCCCGTCGATATCTCGCATGGCCGGAACACCCGACCCAGAGCCCACGTCCGAGGATACGAACGGCGAGGACGCCGGTGCCGATCCCGCCGACAGCACCGGCGCTGCCGATAGCGGCGAGCATGGCGCCAGCTCCGAACCCGGCAGCCGGTCTGACGGTGACGGCCCGATCCCGACCGATCGGGACGACGTCGCGCACCGTGGCGACGTTACTACGCACGGGGACGCGAGGAACGGCGACGGGGACGATCCGGGCGCATCAGGTGACTTCCAATCGAAGTTCGCCTACGTTCGCCGGCAGTTCGTCCGAGCCGGCCAGCTACTGCAGGGATCGACGATTCCGACCGACGAGTACAATCCGACCGAGGACGGCCCGCTGGTTTCATTCGAGGGGCTAGACGGCTACGAAGAGATCGAACGCTACTGGGTGAACGCGCCCTTCGCGTTTATCTCGATCAACTACGACGATCGAGCGAACGAGTACCGCTACGAGGTCGTGGAGCCGGAGCTGACTGACGACGAGTTCGCACTCCTCGAGAAGGCCATCGAAGACGTGCGCGACCCGCTGATCTACCGGACGACCGTCGACGTCGACAACGATGCCGAGACGGTTCTCCGGGACGAACTCCGGGAGCAACTCGAGCAGTACGGCGCGGATCTCGACGTCGGCGCGTTTCACAAGCTCCTCTACTACGTCTACCGGGCGTTCAGGGGGTACGGCAAGATCGACCCGATCCTGCACGATCCCCACATCGAGGACATCTCCTGTGACGGCTACGACCTCCCGATCTTCGTCTACCACGACGAGTACACCGACGTCGAGACCAGCGTGAGCTTCGCGAAGGAGGAACTCGACAACTTCGTGGTCCGACTGGCCCAACAGTCCGGCCGACACATCTCCATCGGCGATCCGATGGTCCAGACCACGCTGCCGGATGGCTCCCGCGTCGAGATGGCGCTGGGCGAGGAGGTGACCCCGCGGGGATCCGCGTTCACGATCCGGAAGTACGCAGAGGACCCCTTCACGCCGATCGACCTGTTGAACTACGGCACGTTCAGCGTCGAGCAGATGGCCTATCTCTGGCTCGTCATCGAGCACAACAAGTCCCTGATTTTCGCGGGCGGCACTGCTTCGGGGAAGACGACCTCGATGAACGCAATCTCGATGTTCATCCCGCCCCGATCGAAGGTGCTCACGATCGAGGACACCCGGGAGCTCACCCTCTATCACGACAACTGGCTCTCGAACGTCACGCGCGAGCGCCTTCACGAGGGCACCGACATCGAGATGTACGACCTCCTCCGCTCCGCGCTCCGCCACCGGCCCGAGTACATCATCGTCGGCGAGGTCCGCGGCGAGGAGGCGATCACGCTCTTCCAGGCGATGAACACCGGCCACACGACGTACTCGACGATGCACGCCGACAGCGTGCAGACGGTGATCAACCGGCTCGAGAACGAGCCGATCAACGTGCCACGCTCGATGGTGCAGTCCCTCGACGTGCTCTGCGTGCAGACCCTCACGAGGTTCGAGGACGAACGCGTCCGCCGCAACAAGACGATCGCGGAGATCGAAGGCATCGACCAACGCACCGGCGAACTCGACTACTCGACCGCCTATCGCTGGGACGCCGACGACGACAGCTTCGGCGGCAGTGGGAGCGCCGTGATGGGGGAAATCCGGGAGGACCGCGGCTGGACCCAGAGCGAGTTTCTCACCGAACGCCGCGACCGACAGCGGTTCCTCGAGTATCTCCGGGACAACGACGTGACGGACTACCGCCAGTTCACCGCGCTCGTCAACGAGTACTACGCCGACAAGGACGCCGTCATGGATCGGATTGCAGGAGCCGACTCTGGCTCCGCAATTGGCGAGTAACATGGCTGCAACGGCCGCTTCGTTCGCACCCCTGATCGCACTCCGACCGTTCGTCCCACTCGCGCTCGCGGCGCTCCTTTTGCTTCCGATCGTGCTCGCCATCGGCGTCGATAGCATCGACCGCGTGCTCCGCCGGCTCTCCGTCGTCACGTTCGGCGGGTACGTGGACCGAAGTGAGCGCAAGAAAAACAGTCGCCGGCACCGGCTCCGGGCCGCGCAGTTCCCGACGACGTACCGAACCTACGCCGCGACGACGATCCTCTACTCGATGGTCGGCGCACTTGTGGGTGGAATTCTCGGGCTGTACGTCGTCTGGGGCGTGCTGAAGGTGCTCGCGATCGACCAGGAGCGTGCACGCGAAATCCTCCCCACTGCGCTGGAAGCGCTCTCGAATTTCGCCGGGCTCGGCACGCTGACCCCGACAGAGCTGCTAACCGTGATGCTGGCGAGCGGCCTGACGTTCGGGCTCCTCGCCGGCCTCCTGACCTACTGGCTCCGCTGGTGGTGGCCCGGCCACGTCGCGGCGGTCCGGATGCGATCGATCGAGGCGACGATGCCTCACGCGATCGCGTTCATGTACGCGCTCTCCCGATCGGGAATGTCGTTCAAGAAGGTGCTCTCGATCATGGCGGCCCACCGCCGCATCTACGGGGCGACGGCCGCGGAGGTCGACGTCGCGGTACGGCAGATGGATCTTTTCGGTCGGGACATGATCACGTCGATCCAGCGAATGGGACGTCGGACTCCCAGCGAACAGTTCCGGGAGTTCTCCGAGAACCTCGCTTCCGTCCTGCAGAGTGGCCGGAACCTCGCTGGCTTTCTCGAGGATCAGTACGCCGACTTTCAGGAGGAGGCCGAGGCACAACAAGAGCAGCTCCTGAACCTCATCTCGACGCTCGCCGAGGCCTACGTGACGGTGTTCGTCGCCGGGCCGCTCTTTCTCATCACGATTCTCGTCATCATCGGCATCGCCGGTGCGGACACGATCACGCCGCTGCGGGTGTTCGTCTACTTCCTGCTGCCGATCGGAAACCTCGGCTTCATCCTCTATCTCGACACGGTCACGGCTCGGTTCGGGCGCGGCGAGCGCATGGAATCGCTGCCTCCCGTCGCGACCGGCCTCCACGATATCCGCAGAGCAACCGGCGACTCGGAAGCGTCAGTCGGTGCAGTGACCGACGAGCCCCGAACGGACGGCGGCTACGCCAACGATGGCGACCGCGGCCGTGCCAATCTCGAACGGCTGGCGATTCACCGGCGCATCGAGTGGCTCCGCAACCGCGTCGGCGCCCCGGTTCGCACGGTCGTCCGGCGACCCATCGCCCTGCTGTACGTCACCGTTCCGCTCGCGGTGTTCGGGACTCTCTTCCGGCTCACAAACGCCGGCGAGCTCACCGTCGACGTCGTCGACGACATGTTCGTCCAGGCGACGCTGTTCGTCGTGGCGACCTTCGCGATGGTGTTCGAGATCCATCGGCGCCGGATCGAGACGATCGAAGCTGCCGTCCCGGACTTCCTCGACCGCATCGCGAGCGTCAACGAGGCCGGGCTCTCGATGGTGGACTCGATCGACCGCGTGCGAGCGAGCGATCTCGGCGCACTCGGCCCGGAGGTCGACCGTCTCTGGTCGGACATCCAGTGGGGATCGGACATCGAAACGGCGCTCAAACGGTTCGAACGACGGGTGCGCACGCGAACGGTCTCCCGCGTCGTCGCGCTGATCACCAACGCGATGAGCGCGAGCGGCGACGTTTCGCGCGTGCTCCGGATCGCCGCCGCACAGGCGAAGGCCGACCGCCGACTCAAGCGCCAGCGCAAGCAGGAGATGCTCTCCTACGTGGTCGTCGTGTACATCTCCTTCTTCGTGTTCCTCGTGATCATCGGCGCGCTGGACGCAGTGTTGATCCCGAACCTGCCCGACGCGGCGATCACGCCCGGTGCCGAGAACCCGGGCCAGCCGTCGCCCGCACCGCAGCTGGGCGCACTCGAGGGTCTGGGGACCATCGACACCGAAGCGTACACCGTCCTCTTCTTCCACACTGCGCTCTTGCAGGCGCTGTTGTCCGGAATCGTTGCCGGGCAGATGAGCTCCGGTGACATTCGCGACGGCGCGAAACACGCCGCGATCCTCATGTCCGTCGCCTACCTCGCGTTCCTGGTGATCTGAGGGCGTCGCCGTCACGGAACTGTCGTCGTTTCTGGCTGCCGCAGTAGAATAGCGTCGCTACCACTATCGGGTCACAGTGTTTCTCATCAGAAACAGCGTCGGTGCAGCAGTCGGCGAAACGTGTGCGGGTGTGCGGTCTGAAGGCTATCTACGTCCGGAAACTCTCGCCGCAGCCACACTCGCTGACGACGTTCGGATTCTCGACGTGGAACCCTTCTGCCTGCAGGCCCTCCTCGAAATCCAGCACGCTTCCTTCGAGGTAGTCCAGCGACGCCGGGTCGACGAACACGCGAAGTCCGTCGTGTTCGGTGATCTCGTCGTCCTCGTCCGGTTCCTGTTCGAATCGCATGCCGTAGGAGAGGCCGGCGCAACCCCCTTGCTGGACGAACAGGCGGAGTCCCGACTCCGTCGCGTCCATCTCCTCGGATTCCAGCAGAGAGAGGGCCTGGTCGACCGCGTCGTCGGTGACGTCGACGCGACCCCCGGTTGCGGCGTCCGTGCTCATACCCCCATATTGCGCGTCGGGTGGGATAACGTTGACGCAGCCGGTGGATTCGAACCGGGAGGCGCCTGCGGTGATCCATCTTTGGGCTCCGATGGTGTTGCTCTCCCGAACGTGGAACCGGACGACCTTTCCGATAGCGCTATCAATTGACGGTATGGGTTTTGGTAGCTACGACGAGTCGGAGCAGTCGGATCGGGATCACGACACCGACGACGACAAGGGCGTCTCCGTTCACGAACACGACCACGATGGAGAGCTCTCCTTCGAGAACGGTCGATCGACGAGCGAACTCGTCGATCGTCTCTCGGAGATGGGCGAGGACGACGAGGAGTAGCGGACGCGGCGATCGCGGTCTTCTGGCGGTTTCGTTTTTCAAGTCACGGAGAAGCAGCTCCATACAGCTCTGGCCACCGGATGGCTCTGTGCCAGCTCGTATCCGTGGACCCAGGACGGTGGCATTTTGTACGCTGGGGCACCGATTCGACGCATGGCGCGGTTTCGACCACGACGCCGCTTTCGGATCGCCGACTCTGCCCAGCAGGTAGTCGGCGGTTTTCTCCTCGCTGGACCGTTCGTCGTGACCGAGGAGGTCTGGACGCTCGCGGAGAGTATGAACGTCTTTCAGGCGCTCGCGACCGTCGCGATCGTGTTCTCGATCGGTTACGCCGCGCTCTATGAAGCCACCGACAGGGACAGCGACGACGATCCCGACGTCGCGGGCGTCCCGATCCGATTCGTCTCGCTCATGATCGTCTCCTACGGCGCGGTGGCCCTGCTCGCGCTCGTCTTCGACGCTCCGGGAACGTTCCTCGCCGGACACTCGACCGCAGACCAGGCGGTCGTCACGGTGAAAGCCGTCGGCGTTGGGGCGATCTTCAGCGTCGTCGGCGCTGCAACCGCGGACTCGGTCTTTTGAGGACCTCTATTCGTCTGCGATCCGCGGCAGACCTGTCCACAATCCGCCGAGGGACCCTCGGCGACCGACACCCATCATTAACCGTTCCCGCTCCGTGGAGTAGACTGACCTCACGACGATGGTACCGCCGCTCGCACTGGTCTACGTTGGCCTCATCGCCTGCCTTCTCGGCACGGTGATCGCTGCGCTCTGGCTTGGAAATCTTCCGGCGCTCACCAACGCCGTCGTCGCCACGCTACTCGCGATCGCGCCGAGCGTCCTCGTGCCCCTGCTCGATGGGTCGAGCGCTCCGACGGTGACCGCAGCACCGCAGCTGTCGGTCTGGATTGCCGGCGCGGCCTTCCTCCACACGATCGGCATGTTCGGCCCCTACGACACCGTCTGGTGGTGGGATCACCTCACGCACACGCTGTCTGCGACGCTGCTGGCAGCCCTCGTCTACGCAATTTTACTCGTCACGGAGCCACGGCTCGCCGTGCTCGGTGACGGTGCGATCGTGTCCGTTGCTGGAACGGTGCTCTGTACGCTCGCTCTCGGGATCGTCTGGGAGTTCGCCGAACTCGTGGCGCGCGAGATCGGTGAGCAACGCGACATAGACCCCGTGCTGGAGTACTACGGACTCCGCGACACGGCTCTCGATCTCGTATTCGACGCGCTCGGCGCACTGCTCGTGATCGCGCTCGACCTGCGGCTGTTCGTGCCAATCGTGGAACGCGATCCAGTTTTCGCCGGAACGGTACTCACTGCGATCGTCGTTTCGAGTTTCGTCGCCGTCACTGTGATTACCGTCTGGCTGGAACGCCAGCACCCGTCGAGGCGACGTGAGTAGTTCGACGGTCCAATTCATCCGTTCTGGTGAGGGACTGGCAACGACGCGGCACCGACGTTGAAGTGTTCGACCGCCGAAAGACACGGCGATGGAACGCCCAGACAGTTCCGCTGCGGACTCGATCGAGCCAGGGCAACGAGTGTTCGACGACGACGGCGAGCTACTGGGGCGGGTCAGCGGATACACGGACGATGGGTTCGAGGTCGAGACGCCGTCGGGTGATAGCTCCGACCCAGCTTCCGAGGAAGTCCCCGGCCAGGGTTTCGGCGAGGGGTACCTGATGTGGGAGTGCACGGAGTGTGGCGAGATGGGCGAAATCGAGGACGGACTGCCGGAGAACTGCCCCAACTGCGGTGCGCCACGGGAGGCCATCGCCGAGGCCCGGGAAGACTGACCGGCTGGCTAAGGGAACGAACTGACACTGCCAGCGTCTTTCGTTCAACCGTTCTCCGAACCTCCTGTTCCTAGAACCTTTCTCTTCTCTCTCCCGAACCGGCTCACCTGACGACGGTCACTGGCACCGGCGACTGCCGAACGATCGTCTCGGCGACGTTCCCGACGATCAACCGATCGGCCAGCGAGCCGCTGTGGCTCCCGACGACGATCGCGTCGTACTCATCCGCGGCGTTCAGGACTGCCCGTATTGGGTGGCCCATCGTCACTTTGGTGTCGATCGAGATCCCGTGCTCCTCGGCGATCTCTCGGGCGGTCTGTAGCACGTTTTCGGCGAACTCCCGACCCGTCTCCTCGGGATCGTCGGAGAGTGCGAGGGCGGTCGCGCGGCCCATCATCGACGACGGTTCACCCACGACGTGCAACACCGTGATCGCCGCGTCGGGGTGCGTCTCGATCGCGTACTCCAGCGCGTGCGCTGCCATCTCCGAATCGTCCATCGGCACCAACACTCGTGAAACCATACTAATGGGTACGTTAACGGGCGGAATAAGCCCACTGCTGGCTGGTTACACGACGAGGTCCGCGCCGACGAAGAAGGAGTAGGAGAGCGCCAGCGCCATCGAGGGGCCGATGATCCACATCGAGATGTACTTCAGAATTGCACGGGGGTTGAACAGGTTCCCGGCCTGCAGCACTTCGGGCGACTCCGCGCTTCCGATGCTCCCGACTGGCGCATCGGCGTCTGCGGTGATGGCGCCCGTCGAGATCTCAGTGTCCACGTGGCCGCGGACGACGTCCCTCGCAGCGATCGGGCGGGTGGCGCGTCCCCAGCCGAGCCCGACGATCGTCATGACCATCGCCATGACGAGGCTGATCGGGATGCCGATATAGGAAAGCGCGGTCGTGATCGTCGCGGCGGTCGACATGACCACCAGCGCTGCGAGCAGGGGAATGTCGCTCAGTTCCGTTCCGACGGACTCCATCGTTCGGCGGGCGATCGTGAAGCCGCCCGCGCTGATCGCGACAGTGGCGATCAGGATTCCAGAGTTCTCGCCGAGGGCACCGCTGCTGACCAGCGGTGCGACCGCGTTCGGAACGTTGCTCGCGCCCGCACTGAACGCCATATAGCAGCCGATGACGAGGACGACCGCCGTCGTGATCAGTTCCCGTCCGGTCGTGTTCGGGCCGTACGTGGGCGTCGGAACGAGACCGCTCCGATCGAGTTCGAGCAACTGCCCGTCGGTGGTTTTGATCTCGAACCGGCGGTTCAATCCTGGATAGACGTACCGACCGATGACCGCACCGACCCAGAATCCGATGACTGGCGTCACGATCCACCAGGCGACGATGTAGCCGATCGTGTCGAAGTTGAGCGTTCCATTCGCCAGTCCGAGCCCGGCGATCGATCCCACCGTCGTCATCGACGTCGGCACCGGGACGCCGAAGACGTTCGCGACGAGGATCCCGAGCCCGATGAAGAAGAGCACCGCAGCACCGGCCTCCAGCGAAATCGACGTGGCGACGATATCGCCCGAGAGCGTATCCATCACGTTTCGCCCGACGGTCCAGCCGCCGAGGAAGACGAAGAACGTCATCAGCCCCGCTGCAGCCGTCTTCGAGAGCACGCCAGCACCGACCGCGGGCCCCCACGCGATTCCGGTGGACGATCCGCCGATGTTGAACCCGACGAACAGCGAAGCCGCGATTCCAACGAGGAGAATCGCAGTGATATCCATGGTCCGGCAATCCGCGTGGGGCCTATTCAGCGTACCGAACTCCGAACCTCGGCCGCCAAACCTCGAACGACGATCTCGAACTCCCCACTCGTTGGTCTCACCTGCGTCGCCCGATCCCACTCCGGTGAGATTCCCAACGAATTTCTCGTGGCCGCCTGTGGGTTCTCCCAATGGGTGCTGTGAAACGTCTCTACGCGCGTAGCGACGAGTGGGCGAGGGGCCTCTCCCGTGGACGCTACGCAGCACTGCTCGCCGTAGCCGCAGCAACCGGCGTTTTCGTCGTCGGCGTTGCGTTGAGTGGCGAGCTTCCGGTGGTGTCTGCGCTCACGATGGGGTTCGTGCTGGGTGGCCTGGAGTACGGTTTCGGCTGGTGGCAGGACTCCGACGCGTGATGTGTGAGTGCGAACCGCCTGTGGGTCTCGGGTGTATCTTTCGTATGATCCGTGGATACCACGTCGCTGCAGGGCGGAGTACCGAGGTCATCGTCGACGAGGTCGTCGGTGCGTGTAGTGAATTGCTGCACTGATACGGATAATTGCCCGGACCACTACTGGTCGGGAACTACTACCCACGGTGGAGTGGAACGATGGACACGCTGTATTCAACAGCTGCGTTCTCTCAACCCTGAAAACACCTTTGTCGATAGAACTGATCTGGTTTCAGTATGAAACAAACCCGTCGTGAAGCCCTCCTCCTCGGTGGCAGCGGGATAGCCACCGCGCTTGCGGGTTGTCAGGAATCGTCCAGCTCGAACGATCTTCCGCTGAATCTCACGATTACCAACTACACCCCGACTCCGCAGAAAATCGAAGTCAAGCTCGTTGACCCCAGCAAGGACGAGGCGTCTGAAGCGGTGGTCTATAGCACCACGAATGCAGCCCAGCACGTCGTCGAGATCGCGCCCGAACAGGACGGTGACGAAGACGGTTACACAGTTCGTCGTTTCGAAGACGTTGCCACTCTCGACACGTATACCGTGTATGCTACACTCCCGGGAACGGGACCCGATCGATGGCGTCATTTCCACTATATTCCTTCAGAAGACCGGGGCCACTACGAGATATTTATTCGAATCTATCACGACGAGGAGACGAATCGCCCCGTGTTCGAATTCGACAATATTTGAATACGCCTCACCGGGAATAGGTCGTGTGAAACATTCTGCTGGATAGCCGAGCGCAGACGTATCGTTCGGAGGTGAACGGCCGAACTCGACGAGTGATACGGCTGGCTTCGTGAGTGGCTGAGACCGTTCACCCGGTCTATATCTGAACTGTACTATGCGCTCACCGTGGCAGCACGTTCTGGCGGATACAGAAAGAGGCGGCAGTAGTGACAGTAGTTCCTCCCCGATATTTATCAATTCAGGGCGAGTCCTGTCAGTATGAACGCATCTGAGAATACGATCATCGTCGCCGCTCTGCTGGCGGGAGTGGGCAGCCTCGCTGTCCTTGGTATAGTTGAGGCAGCGGTAGGGTTGCCAGGCCAGTGGGCAACTGTCGTTGCATTCATGCTGATACTATCCTTTGGTGCCATCGCCCCACAACTATATCTGCTCTCAATCGATCGATCAGTATCCAGATCCTCTCGAATGGGTGTTGTCACGCTCGTCTCGATCGTGCTTGCGACTGTATTTACCGAGGAAGTCAGTGGGACAGAGGCGACCGTCATCTGGGGCACCGTGGGAATCTCGATAGCGCTAATTGTGGTTGCTGAAGCGCGTGAGGGGTATCGACAGTCCACTCCACACAGAAACCAGTGACGCAACGGCGAGACTGATGGATGATTTGCCCCTCGAAATTAGAAGGGATTACTCGGCGATTGGCGACTCCCAGACGAGAATTCCGCCTGAACCGACGATGAGGACGACACCACCGACTGCGAGTGCGAACAACGGTGAGGCAAAATCCGATACCACGCCGCTCCCGAGCTGAAACGGAACCACTGCCAGCCCGCTGACCATCGCCATCGAGCTCAGCACAGTTGCTCGGCCCAGCGTCTCGATCTGATTGTTGACGTACTGCCCTGCGAACGACCGCGTAACGTCGGAGAGCCCCCGAGCGACGAGAAACGTCGGCAGCGCGAGGAGTGGAACGACGTACATCCCGATCAACGCCGCGCCGACGACGAACGGGAGAACGAGAAACCAGGTCCTGACGCCGACGTACTCTTTGATCGCACCGGTGTAGTAGGTCAGAACCGCTCCAACCAGGCTGTAGGCTCCGTAGAACCAGCCCAGCAGCGATTCGACCTGCCCCGGAGCCGCTCCGAGATCGACGACGACCGTCTCGAAGATCGGCTGGAGGAACACGAACACGAGATACGTCACCGCCGCGTAGAGGACGTAGTAGTAGAGGATGAACGCGCGGAGATTCCGTTTCGACAGTGCCTCTGTGGCGATGCGTACTGTTTCACGGAAGCTCAGTTGGTCCGCCTCGGAGTTCTCGTAGGTCTCCGATTCCCCGAGCGTGAGTAGGACCACTGCACCGAGCCCGGTGACGGCGGCTGCGACGAACCACGGGTACGAGAGATCGATGCTCCCAAGGTAGCCGCCGACGATCGCCGCGCCGACGCCGACCGCGAGCGACGCAGATTCGCCACGGCCCCGTACGTGAGCGAACTCGTCTTCGGAGAGGTCGTCCGTGAGCGTGTCGTAGAGCCACGCGTCCTCACTTCCGGATCGAAAATTGTACCCGGCGGACCAGCAGACGTAGAGGATCGCCAGCGTCAGAAACGACTCGGCGAGGCCGATCCCGAGCAGTGTGACGGAGATGATTGCGGTACCGATGAGCAAACTGTTTCGCCGACCGACGCGATCCCCGACGTAGCCGGTCGGAATCTCGCCGAACAGCGTCGTGAGATTGTAGATCGCTTCGAGTATCGCAATCTGTGTGAAGGTGAGTCCCTGTGCCAGGAAGAAGAGGTACATGATCGGCCGGTAGAACTCGACGGCTTTGGTGGCCTTGTAGAGATAATATTTGAGAATCGGCCCTCGTACAGGCCGCTGGGACGGGTATAGAGGTGCCACGGCAACTGACAGATGTCAGCATGTAGAATGTAACAAAGTTTCGTTAATACCACAATCTGGTTTCGTAATACTCCAGAGTCCAGGCCGTTGGTCGCTGGAGCGCCACGAACGGTGGCATTTACGGCGGGCTGGACGGTTGCCGATTCCGCGTCAGAAATGTGTTCCTGAACACTACCGAGCGAGAATCTACTAGTAGGTCGGTGGAGGTGGATCTGACTGAATGATCCCGCGAGCTCGCCGAAGGTGGGGAATCTTCGAGCAGGTTCAATGCCGCTTTCAAATTGAGATTGACGCCAAAGACGTATAACCGAAGCCGGCCCTACGTACGTCCATGACGATCACCCGTGACGAGAACGTGCTTGGAGGGGAACCCCGAATCGACGGGACCAGAATCGGGGTCCGACACGTCGCCGCACGGGTAGTCGATGCTGGCCAATCACCCGCGTACGCTGCTGATCAGCTCGACGTTCCGCTCGCATCCGTTTACGA
Organism: Salinarchaeum laminariae; assembly: GCF_023204835.1. Taxonomy (GTDB): domain Archaea; phylum Halobacteriota; class Halobacteria; order Halobacteriales; family Salinarchaeaceae; genus Salinarchaeum; species Salinarchaeum laminariae. Next base: position 2,869,718 of record NZ_CP096270.1, on the reverse strand, counting down.
GTCGCTCGCCTACTATTACGATCACATCGAAGAGATGCGCGAGATCGAGCAGGCGAACGAAGCGGCGTCCGAGCGAATTGGGGAGTCTTCCCTGAAGCCCAAAGAGACCGTTCAGTGACGGAGACGCGGCTGCTTCTGGACGAACACGTCGGCCGGATCCTGGAGCGGCTGCTCCGCGAACGGGGATACGAGGTCGTACAGGCCAAAGACGAGTTCGGAGAACACACGGACGATGCCAAATTACTCCGGTGGTGTGGCGAGGAGAGCGTCGTCCTCGTTACGAATAACGCGAAGGATTTCGAGCCCCTCGACGAATCTCACGAACACGCCGGAATACTAGTCTACTACGATCAGAAGCTCCCGGACGCCGACCCCGAAGGGCTCGCTAGGACGGTGGACGAAGTGTTCACTCAGTACGGAGCGACGGCGATCGAGAACGAGTTCGTCGATCTCGACGAGTGGTACGACTGGTTCCACGACTGAGCGATCGATGCCCGCCTGTAGATAGCAGTGGTGAAAGTTGATGGTGGCGTGAGCGGGTGATTCCGAAGAGCATGGACGAAACGGACGGCGGTCCGACCGCAACCGCCTACGGAAGCCCCCTCACGCTCGGCGATCCTAACTCGCTGCGCTCCTCAGTCGGTCGCTTCGCTCCCTCCCTGCGGTGCTTGCGTCGTTACGATCGCCGACCGGTCGGCCCCTTCCGGAGCCCCACCCGTGGCGATCTGGAGAGGAACGAAGCGCGGTGGAAAGTCGAGTCTCACAAAATCTCGGCGGTCACTACAGTGGCCGCATTGAACAATCCTACCCCTGCGATTTCGCGAGATGAAGCGTCCAGTCCATGGGGTGTTTGCTCCGCTCGTTACTGAAGTCGTCGCATGTTCAAAATGTACGCCCGGAACACTAACGACCAGCCTCATCCCAGGCGGCGTGCCACGGTCAGCCGGCTAACCCTCGTGCCGGGCGGGGGCGATCCGTCGCGCCCCGTCGGTGTCGCGTACCGGGGTTCTCCGCCAGTCATCGCGGCCGTGTGGCGTCTCGGGCGGGGACTACGGTACGCTCGATACGGTACGATGGGCACACGCTAAGGCGTTGTGACTCCCGGTGGTGCAAAATCGAGCAGGCGCCGACGCGATCACGTGGCGCCGTCGAGTTTCAGAACGCCAGTTTTTGCGAGCACGGCCAGGACGAACGCGGCGACCGCGAGCAGCGCGCCCCCCAGCAGCAGCGGCGCCCCGAGCAACATTGCGGTCTCCCGCGAGACGACGAGTCTGGAGAGGCCGCTGACGACGAACCCAGCGGCGGCGAGGAGAAACGCGCCGAGTCCGAGTTGGACGAACCGACGACGGTGCATGTACGCTACGACGGACGGACCCATGATAAGCGGGGTGCCTGTGGGTTCGAGACCGAAGTCGTATTGGCCCTTGCAGGGCTAGTCGCCGCCGATGACCCTCCCGGATCGGGACGACGTGTCCCGCCGCAAGTTCCTCCAGGCCGCGGTGGCGGTCGGCGGGGCGGCCGGCCTCTCGGCCTGTCTCGGCGAGTCGGATGGTGGCGGTACCGAACGGATCGATGCGCCGGCGGGTGGCTCCCTCGACGACCGACCCGCTCGCCAGCACGCCTGGAACGACGTGCTCGAGCGCGATCAGGACGGGAACGTGCGTCCGCCGGCCCACCACGTGCTCGCTGATTTCTCGCTCGTGGCCGATGGTACCCCCGGCGATTCGGATCGCGAGACCGTCGAGGAGGCGTTGCGGGAGCTCGAACGAGCGATCGCGCTCCAGCCAGACGGTCTCCTGTTCACGGTCGGCTACACGCCTGCCTACTTCGATCGTTTCGACGAGAAACTGCCCGACGACGTCGACTTGCCCGATCCCGGCCCGGTGACGTATCTCGAGAATTCGGAGACGATCGCGTTCGACACGCACGACCTGACCGTTCATCTCGCGAGCGACGATCCGGCGGTCGTACTCGCTGCGGAGGAGGCCCTCCTCGGCAACCGCGAGACGCTGAACGGTCACGAGATGGCTACGTCGTTCGACGGCGTTCTGGAGCGTGCGGGGGAGCCGGACGACCGCCGGACGGGATTCGTCGGCCCTGGGCTCCCCGCACAGAAACAGGACGAGGGCGAGGTCGAGGGGATGCCAGATCACGATATCGCCGAGGGAGCGCCCTTTTGGATGGGCTACCGATCGGGCTTTCAGGAGAGCCAGGCGACCGAGGAGTACGTCGAAATCGAGGGCGGTGCCTTCGCCGGTGGGACGACCCAGCACGTCGAGACGCTCAGGGTCCAGATCAACACCTGGTTCGATCAGGACAGCCACCACGAGCGCGTGAGCAAGCTGTTCAGTCACGTCCATGCCGACGAGGATCGGGTCGGTGAGTTTGGCGAGAAGCTCGGGACGTCCACCGGCATCATGGACGCCGTCGACGACACTGCCACCGACGCACGGGACCCCGGCGTCGTGGGACACGCCCAGAAGGCGGCTCGCGAACGCGAGGACGGGGTCCCACCGCTGCTCCGTCGCGATTTCAACACGACCGTCGCTGGCAACCTCCCGGGCGTCCACTTCCTCGCGCTGCAGGACGAGATTTCGACGTTCGAGCGGGTCCGACGCGCGATGGCAGGGGAGGAGCTCGCCGAGAACGGCGCGGTGAGCGTTCGACAGAACAACGGAATTTTACAGTACCTCTCGGTGCTTCGTCGCGGGAACTACCTCGTCCCCCCGCGTGCCCACCGATCACTACCCACGCCGAACCCATGATGGACGATTCCCAGCCACTCGACGAGCAGTCGGACAGTACGACCCTGGAAGCCGATTCGTCGCCGTCCAGGCGCGCGATTCTCGGTGGGCTCGCTGGTGCAGGAGCGGCGGGGCTCGCGGCGCTGGCGGGCTGCACCGACATTCGCGGAATGGGCGGTGACGGCGGCGACGCCACCGACTCGCTGCCGACGGTCGAGAATCCGCCGGACGTGGTATACGTCCCCAGCCACCGCGAGGGCGTCGAACCGCTGGGCACCGTGACCGATGGCCCCTACGAGTTTTCGGCGATGGTGTCCTACGCGCATCCGTTCTGGCTCGTTACCGGACAGACCCTCGAGTCGGTCGAGATCGGCGACGACGCGGACGTCCACCTGATGGTCGCCGTTCGAGACGCCGAGACTGGGCAGACGATCCCCGCCGGCGGGGCGCTCCGGACCACGATCGAATCGGCTGGATCCGTCGTCGACGATCGCAACCCATGGCAGATGCTCTCCCAGCAGATGGGACTCCACGCTGGCGACAACGTCGGGCTGGACGGCGACGGGGAGTACGAGGTGACAGTCACGATGCCGCCGCCGGCGCACCGCCAGACCGGGTCGTTTGCGGGTCGCTTCGACAACAGCGGTTCCGCGACGTTTTCGTTCACCTACGACCAGTCGTTGCGCGACGCGCTCACTGACCGGATCAGCTACGTCGACGAATCCGATCGCGGCGTCCCCGGCGCGATCGAGCCGATGGGGTCCGCGGGGAGGGTTCCGCTGCCGGCCGATCTCCCGGGGACGCTCCAGGGCGATCAGACGGGGACAGGAACGTACGATCCTCCACGGAGCGACGACGCCAACGTCGCGATCGCAGTGGCCGATGACTACCTCGGGGACGGGGAGCCGTACCTTCTGGTCTCGCCGCGGACGCCGTACAACCGCTTCCCACTTCCGGGGATGGCCCCCGCGGTGACGATCTCACGGGATGGTACCGTGGTTGCCGAGGATCGTGCCCTCCAGACGGCGATCGACGACGGGGCAGGCTTTCACTACGGCGCCTCCATCGCCGCGCTCCAGCCGGGCGACGATCTCACGATCGAGATGCCGGCGCCACCGGGCGTCGCTCGCCACCAGGGATACGAGACGGCGTTCCTCGAGATGGCCTCGGTCGACGTCACGCTCGGAGAGTGGTGACTGTGATCGACCCGACCAGTGCCCGGGCTATACTCGGCCGGCGGCTCGCACTGGCCGTCGTTGGGCTGGTCGGTATCGTCGGCGTCGGCCTGATTGCCGGGCCCGCACTCGCCGGTGACGCGGTCGCTCAGTTCGAGTTCGGCGACGACGAGCACGCAGCCGAACCTGGCGATACCGTGACCGTCGACGTCCACCTCAGCAGCGACGGCGGCTACGCAGACGAGGGAATCGACGCCTACGAGTTCGTCATCGCAGTCCCGCCGGCGGTCGGCGAGCCAACGACCGACGTCGAAGTCGGGCCCTGGCTCGCTCGGGACGGTGGTGCCGTCGGCCAGACGGTCGAGCGCGTCGGCGACGGCGCGATTCGGGTCCAGCACGAGCGAACGGACGCCGAGAACGGCGTCACCGGCACTGGCGTGGTGGCGACCGTGACGATCGAGATTCGAGACGACGCGCCGGCCGCAGACGCGGGCGTCGTCGTGGCCGAAACCAGCGCGAATCTCTACGGTAACGACTATCGGATGCAGAGCTTCGGGGACGAGACGACGATCGCGATTTCGGGGGGTGGGGAGCAGATCGACCCCGCGTACGAACCGGGCACTGCCGGTGACGGATCGGTCGACGTCACCACTGCAGCGGAGACTAACCGGAGCGTCGCAGATGACGGTAGCGACAGCCAGGGGGACGATTCACTCCCCGGGTTCGGCATCGCGACCGGTGTCGCCGCAGTCGGGCTATTGCTCTGCGTCGGATACGTCTCGCGACGGCGTTCAAGGCTCGCTGATTGAGTGGCCACGCGAGGGTGGAACCGACGGCCGCCAGCTTGCCACCTCGGGAACCACTAAGACGCGGGACGACGAACTCGAATCCATGACACTCGACGTCGGTATCCTCGGATACCGCTTCATGGGCAAGGCCCACTCGAACGCGCTCGATCGGCTTCCGATGTTCTTCCCGGACGCGCCGGCGACGAACCGTGACGTGCTGGTGGGCCGAAACGAGGAGGCGCTCGCAGAGGCTGCCGATCGGCTCGGGTTCGACCGCACCGCGACTGACTGGTCTGCCGTCGTCGACGAGGTCGACGTGTTCTACAACCTCGGGCCGAACCACGTCCACGCCGAGCCGACGATCGCGGCCCTGGAGGCCGGGACGCCGGTCCTCTGTGAGAAGCCACTCGCCAGGACGCTGCCCGAAGCCGAGGAGATCGCCGCCGCAGCAGACGACGCGGGCGTGCCCGCCGGCACCGCGTTCAACTACCGCTTCATTCCGGCAATTCAGTACGCGAAGCGACTGATCGAGAACGGTGAGATCGGTGAGATCCGGCACGTCCGCGGGCGATACCTCCAGGACTGGCTCGTCGATCCGGAGGCCGCGTGGTCGTGGCGAAACGACGAGGAGCTGGCCGGCAGCGGTGCGCTGGGCGACCTGGGCGCGCACACGATCGACCTCCTTCAGTTCCTCGTCGGCGAGCAGGCCGGGCCGATCGAACGTCTGAGCGGGCACTGCGAGACGTTCGTCGAGGAACGGCCGACTGCGGACGGCGAGGAGACCCGCCCCGTCACCGTCGACGACGCGTTCAGTGCCCAGCTGGAGTTCGCCGACGGCGTCATGGGGACGATCGAGGCCACGCGGATGGCGACGGGCCACAAGAACGACCATACGATCGAGATCGAGGGGAGCGACGGCGCGCTCTCCTTCTCGCTCGAGCGACTCAACGAGCTCGAGGTCATGCGCGCGAACCACCGTGGCTTCGAAACGGTCCTCGTCACCGACGAGTCCGACCCCTACGTCGACGCCTGGTGGCCACCGGGACACGTGCTCGGCTGGGAGCACACGTTCGTCCACGAGAACTACGAGTTCCTGTCGGCGGCAGCGACTGGAACGACGGACGCGCTCGCGGCCAGCAACGTCGCGACGGTGCAGGACGGGCTCGCCGTCCAGCGGGTGCTCGACGCGATCCAGGCGAGCGACGAGCGTGGTGCCTGGGTCGAGGTCCAGTAGCTCGTTTCTGGCTACCCCTCGATCGCTCCCTCCTCTGGCTACCCCTCGATCCCGTCCTCCTCGTCCGCGAACAGCGGCATCGGTCGGTGACGGTAGATGACGATCGCGCTGAGGACGAGGCCGTAGGTCAGGTGTCCCAACCCGAGCACGATGCTGAAGCGAGCGACGGAGGTCGCCTTCGGGCTGAAATCCAGTGGGAACGCGCTCTCGAACCCGACGGAGACCGGGATGACGAACCCCCAGGTGACCGACCCCAGCAGCGCCCCGTAGATGAGGCCGAGCAAGAGGGTATCGGTCGGGGTGTCGAAGGCTACTTCGATGGGTTTCGAGGCGAGGACGACGAGGAATCCGGCAGCGAAGACGACGGAGAGCAGGAGGTGGACGATCCAGCCTATTAACATCGACGAGCTGCCAGAGACCGACCCGATCGTCGCGATGATCCCGTTGCCGGCCTGGAGGATCACGCCCATCACGAGCCCGGCGATGAGCCCGCCGCCGACCATCGTCGTAGCGAGTGCTTGCCAGTCGTGACTGTGGAATTCCATGGGGACCACCCGCACTAGGGTAGTGGCGATGTTAAGTGTTAGCTCAGGCAACAGAATGCCTGCACGCTGGTGGCCAGACGCCGTCCGGTCGGTACGGTTCCACGCCGTTTATGCACCGGCACTGCAGAGGATGAACCATGACCGACCGGACGCTTATAGACGCGCTGCGTGCCGCTGACGCCGTGCAGTTCGGGGAGTTCGAACTCTCACACGGCGGGACCAGCGACTACTACGTCGACAAGTACCGCTTCGAGACCGAGCCCGACTGTCTCGAGCAGATTGCCGCGTCCTTTGCCGAGCGACTCGCAGCGATCGGTGAGGACGATACGAAACTCGCCGGCGTTGCACTGGGAGCTGTTCCGCTGGTCGCCGTCACCAGCGTCGAGACGGGGACGCCGTACGTCATCGTCCGGAAACAGCGCAAGGAGTACGGAACGGCGAATCTCGTCGAAGGCGAACTCGACGACGGCGAGGAAGTCGTCGTTCTCGAAGATATCGCTACCACCGGCCAGAGCGCTGCGGACGCAGTCGAGGGGCTGCGCGAGGCTGGCGCGACCGTGAATCGCGTGCTGGTCGTCGTCGATCGACAGGAGGGCGCCGAGGAGCTGCTTGCTGAGCACGACGTCGAACTGGAGGCGCTCGTCACTGCCGAGGAGCTGCTCGCCGACGCCGAGTGACCAACCGCAACTCGTTCTGCCGATCGACGCTGTAGCTCCCGTTCCCTTCTCCGTCGTCGAAGCCGAACTTGCCCACGCTCCCAAACAGTCAATTCCCTCGCCGCCGAACCGTCTGTTGATGCGAGTCGCGCAGGGCTACCGTGACAGAGGCGACGTCGAGGTCGCGATACTGGAGGCGCTCGTCGATCGACACGAGGAGGGGATGACGATCTTCGAGCTGCGCTCTCACGTCGAGACCGACATCGACGCCATCGAGTCCGCGCTCGCGTCGCTCAAAGAGGACGACCTGATCGTCGTGGAGTACGGCTCCGGCCAGCCGGGGAGCACGACGATCAAGCCGGCAACGCGCGTCGTCCCGAGCGGCCAGGAGAGTGACGACGAGTCCTTCACAGAGTGGCTCCGCGACCGTCTTCCCTTCTGAGCGGGAGCAAGCTCTCGCCCACCCGCCGGACCGAATCGATCCCGGCCGCGCTACCTCCGACCTGGCCACAGCCAGACCGCATTGCCCCGTCGTACTCGACGGTCTCCGATGTCCGCCGACTTCGTGGATCGCGGGTGTTTTGGGGACCGCCGTCGGAACATCCTCCATGACGGTGCTCAGGTCTGTCCACGAGGATCACGGCGCCCGGTTCACCGAGCGTGGTGGCCGCTCTGTCGTGCTGGACTACGGCAGACCAGAGCGGACTGTGCAGGCGGTGCGGAACGTCTCCGGCGTCACGGAAGCCGCGTACGGAATCGTCTCCGTGACCGGGGATGACCGCGTGAGCTACGTCGACAACGCGCTGACGAACGCGGTCCCGAGCGAGGAGGGAAACGGCTGCTACGCGTTCTTGCTCGACCCCGACGGACGAATTCGGACCGATCTCTATGTCTTTCACGCGGGAGAGCGACTCCTCTGTTTCGTGCCGCCAGGTGAGGCGGAGTGGCTGGCGGCGGAGTGGACCGACAAGACGTTCATCGAGGACGTCTCCTTCGAGGTGTCGACGGCGGAGTTCGGCGTCTTCGGCGTGCACGGCCCCAAGTCGACGGAGAAGATCGCGAGCGTGTTCACGAACGGAACCCCGCCGGACGAGCGGCTGACCTTCGATCGGGGCCAGTTCGACGACGTCGGCGTGACGGTGATTCGAACGGACGCGCCCGCGGGAGAGGAAGGATACGACGTGGTCTGTGCAGCCGAGCAGGCCGAGAAGACGTTTGACGTGCTGGTGAACCAGGGACTGAACGCGGTGCCCTTCGGGTGGCGGACCTGGGAGACGCTCACGTTAGAAGCGGGAACGCCGCTGTTCGGGAGCGAACTCGACGGCCGGCTGCCGAACGTCGTGGGGGTCCGGAACGCGCTGGACTTCGAGAAGGGCTGTTACGTCGGCCAGGAGGTCGTTTCGCGGATCGAGAACCGCGGGAGCGAGCCCGAGCGCCTCGTCGGACTCACAACCGAAGCCGTGCCGGCGGCCGGTGCTGCCGTCATGGACGGCGACGAGGCCGTCGGCACGGTGACGCGTGGCGTCGACTCGCCGACGCTCGACGAACCGATCGCGATGGCCGTGGTCGACGCTGCGGTCGTTGCCGATGCTGGCGGCGGTACGGACGACGTTGCTGGAACTGACGCCACCGCGACCGACGGCGAGCTCTCCGTCCGGATCGACGACGAGTCAGTTCCAGCGTCGCTCGCGACGTTACCCTTCCACGACGGTAGCGATCGGTCCGCCCGCGTCCCGAACTACCGCTGAGTTCGTCGCTTGGTAGCCGGGACGGAGATGAGGGCGATTTCGGAAACATCCGGCAAATCGAGCCGGGACAGCTACCGGGAATCGGAGACTGTCACCATCGTTCCCTGCCAATGTATGGCAAAGCCTTTACTGGGAAGGGACGAACCTTCCGCTTAGCACGGGCCATTCGAGGCCGTGACACAAACCTATGACTGACGACGAACTCATCTGGCGCGTCGCGGGGGGTTCCGGAGACGGAATCGACTCGACGAGTCAGAACTTCGCTAAAGCGCTGATGCGCTCGGGGCTGAACGTGTTTACGCACCGGCACTATCCGTCGCGGATCCGGGGCGGCCACACGTACGTCGAAATTCGGGCGGCGGACGGAGAGGTACCCTCGCGAGGGGACGGTTACAACTTCCTGCTCGCACTGGGTGACTCCTTCGCGCGAAACCCCAGCGAGGACGCGTACTACGGCAACGAGGAGACCAAACCGCTGACCGAGAACCTCGACGACCTCCGAGAGGGCGGCATCATCGTCTACGACGAAGGTCTGCTCGACGAGGACGACGTCGAGGATCTCAACGAGCGTGCCGAGGAAGAGGGCTGGCACGTCTACCCGGTCGACCTGCGCGGGATGGCCCGCGAAGTCGGCCGCGAGGTCATGCGAAACACGGCGGGCGTGGGTGCGACCGCCGCACTGCTCGACATGGATCTCGACGAGGTCGAGAGTCTGATGGAGGACGCGATGGGTGGGGACATCCTCGAACAAAACCTCCAGATCCTCCAGCAGGCACACGACCAGGTCAACGAGGAGTTCGAGCACACCCACGACCTGCAGGTGCCCACTGGCACGAACGAGGAGGAGCAGGTTCTGCTCTCGGGGTCCAACGGCGTCGCCTACGGCGCTCTGGACGCTGGCTGTCGCTTCATCGCTGGCTACCCGATGACGCCGTGGACAGACGTGTTCACGATCATGACCCAGAACCTGCCTGATTTCGGCGGTATCGCCGAACAGGTCGAGGACGAGATTGCGGCGGCCGCGCTCGCCGTCGGTGCGTCACACGCTGGCGTCAAGTCGATGTCTGGATCGTCCGGCGGTGGGTTCGCCCTCATGAGCGAGCCCCTCGGACTTGCAGAGATGACCGAGACGCCGCTGGTGCTCATCGAAGCGATGCGTGCAGGCCCCTCGACGGGGATGCCGACCAAGCCCGAGCAGGGCGACCTCGAGCACATCCTCTACACCAGTCAGGGCGACTCCTGTCGCGTCGTGTTCGCGCCGGGCAACATCCGCGAGTGCTACGAGCAGACGCGGACGGCGTTCGAGCTCGCGTACGACTACCAGATCCCGGTCATGGTCGTGATCGACCAGAAGCTCTCCGGCGAGAACCGTAACGTCGACGAGTCCTTCTTCGACCGCCAGCCCGATCCCGATCCGGGAACGGTGCTGACCGAAGACGAGATCGCAGAGGCGGCCCACGACCCATCCGGGAAGTTCAACCGCTTCCTGCACGACACCGACAAGGGCGTGAGCCCGCGATCGCTGCCCGGGCAGAAGGGCGGCCACTACCTCGCGACGGGGAACGAGCACAACAAGGCCGGTCACATCAGCGAGGACCCGGAGAACCGGGTCGCGCAGATGGACCGCCGCATGCGCAAGCTCGACCACATCCGCGACGATCTCGACTCCGCCGAGGACAGCAACCAGACCACCGTTGGTCCGGACGACGCGGACTTCGGCATCATCACCTGGGGCAGCTCCCAGGGCACCGTCCTCGAGGCGACCCGTCGACTCAACGACGACGGGAAGGACGTCAAGGCGATCGGCGTCAGCGACATGATGCCGTTCCCCGAGGCCGAACTCGAGGCGTTCATCGAGAGCGTCGACGAGGCGATGGTCGTCGAGATGAACGCGACCGCGCAGTTCCGCGGACTGATCCAGAAGGAGCTCGGCCGGTTCGGTCCGAAGCTCACCAGCCTGCTCAAGTACAACGGCAACCCCTTCGAGCCGGCAGAGGTCGTCGAGGGCTACGAGGCCCAACAACAGGGCGAGGAGGACACGCCGGGAACGAACACCACCATCCAGCCCGCAGCGGGTGACTAAGCTATGAGTGCATTCAACGCCATCGGCGAAGAACGGGAGATCGACAGCGACGAGTTCACGCCGGGGATCGAGCCACAGCCGACGTGGTGTCCTGGCTGCGGTGACTTCTCGGTCCTCAAGGCGCTGAAACAGGCGCTGCCAGAGGTCGGCCGGACGCCCGAGGAGACGCTGCTGTGTACCGGTATCGGCTGTTCGGGGAAGCTCAACAGCTACCTCGATAGCTACGGGTTCCACACGATCCACGGCCGCTCGCTGCCCGTTGCACGGGCCGCGAAGCTCGCCAACTCCGGCCTCGAAGTGATCGCGGCCGGTGGTGACGGCGACGGCTACGGCATCGGCGCGAACCACTTCATCCACTCCGCTCGGGAGAACCACGATATGACGTACATCGTGTTCAACAACGAGGTCTTCGGCCTCACAAAGGGCCAGACCTCCCCGACGAGCCCCAAGGGCCACAAGTCGAAGACGCAGCCCCACGGGTCCGCGAAATCGCCGCTCCGACCGCTCAGCCTCTCGCTGACGTCTGGTTCGTCGTACGTCGCACGGACGGCTGCGGTCAACCCCAACCAGGCCAAGGAGATCCTCGTGGAGGCCATCGAGCACGACGGCTTCGCCCACGTCGACTTCCTGACCCAGTGTCCGACCTGGAACAAGGACGCGAAGCAGTACGTCCCCTACGTGGACGTTCAGGAATCCGAGGACTACGACTTCGACGTCACCGACCGGCGCGAGGCCGCCGAGATGATGTACGAGACCGAGTCGGCGCTCTACGACGGCGAAGTCCTCACTGGCCGCTTCTACGTCGACGAGGACCGACCGTCCTACAGCGAAGAGAAGCAGGCAATCGGCGAGATGCCCGAGGAGCCCGTCGTCGAGCAGTACTTCGACGACGACGCCGAGTGGAAGCGTAGCTACGACCTGCTCGACCGGCACAAGTAGCCCGCTCGACCCCTCTATCTCCTGATTTCTCCGGTTTCACGTCCGTCAGCACCCTGTTTTCATATTCAAAAGATATTTTTCCGTCAGCGCGAAATACAGTTGTGATGAGTAGCGAGTCGACCAGGGACCGGATCCTCTCAGTCCTCGAGGAGGACGCCAAAGCCTCCTACGGGGAGATCGCGGAGCGAGCCGAGGTCTCGAAACCGACGGTGCGCAAGTATATCGAGCAACTGGAGTCGGAGGGTGTCATCGTCGGCTACTCCGCCGAGGTCGACCCGAAGAAACTCTCCGGCCAGTCCATCGCGCTCGTCGGCATCGACGTCGCCAGCGAGCGCTACGTGGAAGCGACCAGAGCGCTCCAGGCGCTCGATCACGTCGAGGCGCTCTACACCTCCAGCGGTGACCACATGCTGATGGCAGAAGTTCGTGGCGGCGACGGCGACGAACTGGGCGCCGTGATCAGCGACGAAATTCTCTCGATCGAGGGCGTGACCGCCGCCCATCCGTCCTTCTTGCAGGAGCGATTGAAGTAGACCGGTACGCGAATAGCACTGACTCCCGCAGTCGCCGAGCTCTCTCCGATGCGGGCTACCCTCTGCACCTCCTGATCCACGTAGAGCCCCGGTCAGCGAAACGTTCGGTGACGATCTACGCTTCGATGATCTCGCCGACGGCGAAGTTCGATTTGACCTCGCTGACCTCGACCTTCACGCGCTCGCCGACCTCGGCGCCGGGAACGATAATCACGTAGCCTCGCTCGACGCGAGCGATGCCGTCGCCCTGTTTGCCGATGTCCTCGATCTCGACGTACCGAGTCTCCCCCACTTCGACCGGGGGCTGGGGCTGGTCCGAAGCGACGTCGGCTGCCGACGCACTCGGTTCGCTGCTCGTCGTGGCCTCCTCCTCGTCACCGGCGATGAGCGCGACGCGGTACGTCTCGCCGTCGTCGATGGAACCGGTCTCGAGTTCACGCTTTGGTACTTCGACGACGTAGCGGTCGCCATCCGATTCGATCTCCGCACTGAACAGACACAATAGTTTTTCAGAGATTTGCACAGTAGATCTCCATTCACGCCGTTGGCAGCATCGATTAAAATCCTGTCGCCGCTCGTCCTGCCGCTGCCGTTACTCCAGCGTGGACCCGTCCAGTGTTTTCGCACCTTCCGAATCGTGGATCACTACCTCGCCAGCCTCCGTGGCTACCGGCTCGTACTCGTCCCGTACGGCGATTGCCTCCTCTAACTCCCGGATTGCCCGTTCGCGGAGCGTCGCAGCGAGCGCTTCGGCGTCCTCTCGGTCGATGTCCCGGCCCAGTCCCTCACACTCGTGCGCGCGGACGATCCCCGACTCGTCGACTGCCTCGCCCATCGGCTGCGACGTGCCGGCCAGCGCCACGCTGAACGGGTAGGTCTGGCAGATCAGTGGTCTGCTCTCGTGGACGCTGCAGTACCCGTCGCCGGGCTGGTCCGGGTTTTCCTCCTCTTCGTAGAACGTGCAGTCCCCGCAGGCGTCGGTCTGGAGCGCCCACTCGAACGTCTCGCCTTCGAGCCCGTCGGCCCCCTCCGAGAGTCCGTAGGGCATCGGCCGGGCGACGTCGCGCCAGTCGTAGTCGGAGTCCGCGTCGTCGCTGGCTGCTGCGTCCTGTACCTCTCGCACTTCGTCCGGGAAGACGGTCGCCGTGTGTGGCTCGTCGGCCTCGCCGGTGCAGCAGCCGCCACAGCGCGTGCACTCGAAGCCGATCGACTCGATGGCGTCGGCGAGGGACTCGACGTCGAGCGCCCTGGCCCGTTCGAGTTCGGCCTCGAGTGAGTCCATGCAGGCGGGAGGTCGGGCAGCGGCAAAAGGGCCGTGGTGGGCCCTGCGAGGGACTCTTTGGATACAGGAGTTGGACCGCATCGCGAACCGAGCCGACTCGCGCTGGCCGTTGTGGGACGGAAACCCTTTTTCCTGCGCGTGCGGAAGCGCGAGGCATGGCAGACGACTCCGAGGATACGAGCGAGGAGGGCGTCGATACCGAGAGCGGCGAGGAGGCCGCTGGAGAGGGCGAGGAGAAGTCCTTCCGCGAGCGCGTCGAGGAAATCCGCGAACAGCGATCCGAGGAGGGTGACGACGAGCGCCGCGAGCGTATGGAAGAGATGATGGGCGGCGGTGGTGGCGGGCCGGGCGGTATGGGCGGTGGCGGCGGCAACCCCTTCGCACAGATGATGGGCGGCATGATGGGCGGTGGCGGCCCTGGCGGCATGGGCGGCGGTCCCGGCGGCCCGGGCGGCCCCGCCGGTCCTGGCGGTCAGGGTGGCGAGTCCGCTGGCAACGAGGAGCTCGTTCGTGAAGTTCGGCAGCTCCGCGACGAGGTCCGGGACGCCACCCGTCAGCTCCAGCGGATCGCGGACGCCCTCGAGGACTAGGGATGGTATCTTGTTTCGAGTCGAATAGAGAGAAATATTTTAGTGGGCATGGCCCGGTAGCCGTGAATGGGGCGACACAGGACGACTGTTTGATTGGCCTGTTCGACCCCGCTATCCCCCCACTCCCCCCGTTTCGGCGATGAGCCGGACGATCGCGGCCGAGCGGATCGATCGACTGGCGGCAGAGGCCGAGGCGGCGACTGCTGACTCCCAGGTGGAGCGAGCGAGGGAGTACGTGCGGACGGCCCGGGCGATTGCACAACGCCAGCGGCTCTCTCTTCCCGAACAGTTCCGGCACAGAATCTGCGATCGGTGCGACGCGTATCTCTTGCCGGGCACCAACGCACGCGTTCGGCTCCAGAGCGGCCGCGTGGTCGTGACTTGCGACTGTGGCGAGATCGCACGCTACCCCTACAAGTGAGCTCGCGCCACGCGTGCGGTGATGGTTGTGGAGCGGGTACGCTCGATCGTGTGGTCTGGTGGACCGGAATCCTCTCGACCGGTTGACGCCCTCGGGACGCGACGGTGCGGCCGAACCCACAACAGTCAAACCGCGGTAGATCGTGTTTTCCGCCATGGTAAATCCTGATCTTCGGGCCGAAGCACACGACCTCGACGTGACGGTCTGGGTCGGGAAGGGCGGCGTCGAGCCGGTGATCGAGGAGTGTTCCGACCAGCTCGCAAACAGCAAGTTGGTGAAGGCGAAGTTTCTCCGGGCAGCCCGCGGCGGAACGACCGTCGATGAGCTGGCCGACGAACTCGCCGAGGCGACCAACGCGGAGGTCGTCGAAACTCGCGGTAACACGGCGGTGTTTCATCGATGATTCCGCTGCAGGGTGGCCTGGGCCCGATCGGAAACCTCATCGAGGAGAACACTGATCTCGCCGTCGGGACGGTCGATACGATCTCGAGCCTCCTGATTTTCGTCGGGGCCTTTCTCGTCCTCTACCTGCTCGGCCGGTCCGTACTGCTACCGCTGGCTGGACGCGTGTTCAGGAGCCGTGGACTCGACGAGCACGCGCGCAAGCCGCTTCTGAAACTCGTCTGGTTCGTCCTGCTCTTCGTGGCGATGGCGATCGCCTTCGGCGCCGCGGGCTATGGCAGCTTTCTCTCTTCGCTGGCGGTCATCGCCGCGGCGGCGACACTCGCCGTCGGATTCGCGCTCCAGGACGTCATCAAGAACTTCGCCTCTGGAATCTTCATCTTCACCGAGCGGCCGTTTCGCATCGGCGATTGGATCGAGTGGGACGACCACTCCGGCGTCGTCGAGGACATTAGCCTCCGGGTGACCCGCGTACGGACCTTCGACAACGAGCTCCTGACCGTCGCGAACTCGGAACTCACCAACGGCGTGCTCAAGAACCCGGTCGCGAAGGATTCGCTCCGTCTGAAGTTCACCTTCGGCATCGGCTACGACGACGACATCGACGCCGCGACCGACATCGTCATCGAGGAGGCCGAGGCTCACGAGGGTATCCTCGACGATCCGGCACCCTCCGTGCGCCTCACCGAGCTGGGCGATTCCTACGTCGGTCTTCAGTCGCGGATCTGGATCGAGAACCCCTCCCGCGCCGACTTCGTCGGTGTCCGCGGGGAGTACGTACAGGACGTGAAGGAGCGCTTCGACGAGGAGGGCATCGACATTCCCTACCCGCACAGGACGCTCACCGGCGGCGTCGACGTCGTCGAGGTCGGCGGCGGCGCGGAGTAGACTTTCGTCGCTCGTCCGCAGACGCGTTTCTTCCGTCACCACCATTCGTTGACCGGCCACCTCGGTGTCGTCGACACCGGTTTTCGAGGCTTTTGCGCGCCCTGGTCGCGGGAGTAAGATTCACGGTCCCCTGGGGGGAACGACTGGGTATGCCAGACGTGCTCGCTGAGAGCCTCTCTGAGAAGGCAGTGATGGGGACAGATGGAGCGGAGATCGGATCGCTCTACAACATTACAGTGGATCTGGAGTCGGGCCAGCTCCGAAATCTCGTCGTCGTTCCACTCGAGGAGGGTCCGGACTTCGAGTTTAGCTTCGACGAGGACGGCCATTATCTCGTCCCCGTCAGCAGGGTGCAGTCCGTGCGGGACTACATCGTCGTCGAACGCTGACGCGCTCTTTTTGGAATGTACGTTCTCGACTCTTCGGCGTTCATCAACGAGTACCACACCGACGAGCCGACGGCTACGATCCCGCTCGTTCGCGAAGAACTGCAGGACGAGAGCGCCTACCGCTTCGACGCGATGGAGGGCTCCGGGATGCACGTCCACATCCCCAGCGAGGAGACCGTCGAGAAGGTCGAGCGGGCCGCCCGCGATCTCGGCGACTTCGAGGAGCTCTCCCGGACGGACGTTCGCCTCGTCGCTGCGACGTTCGAACTCGACGGTACCCTCGCCACCGACGACTACGCGATGCAGAACGTCGCGGACCGTCTCGGCGTCGACGTCGACGTGATCGCTCGCGAGGGCATCGAAGAGCAACGCGAGTGGCTGTTTCAGTGCCAGGGCTGCGGTCGAGAGTTCGACGATGACAAGGACCGCTGTCCGATCTGTGGCAGCGACCTCTCGCGGAAGAACCCCTCGAACGCGTAAGTCGCCCTCTCGTCGATAGCGTAAGTCGTCGTCCTCTCGATCACGTAGGTCGCCGTCTCGTCGATCACGACAGTCGCCGTCCTCTGGATGACGTCAGCCGTCGTCCCTTCGAGTACGGAAGCCCCTCGTGACTCCGACACCGTCGGTCGTCGTGACGCGACGGCGAGCGAGCGCTCCCGTGGAGCGTCGCTCAGTGGCCGAGCACTTCTGAGTGCCCCTCGCTCCCGCCGGCGTCGGTCGACTCGAGCCCGCGGCGAACGAGCTGACGGAGCACCTCTTGCTCGGTCAGGCCGTACTCGCGAGCTAGCGCCTCGACGCGATCGCCGAGATCGTCGTCACAGACGACGGAGTACCGCCTGGGCATAGCTGACACGTACTACCACAGGTGACCCAATAAATCCCTGTCAGACGACCGTCCGACCGAGGGCGTGCGCCGGCGCGTTATCGGCGGTCATTCGAGGCGATCGGCCGCAGCCGCGATCCACTGGCGACCTCACACGCTGGCGATGTCGACGTAGAGGAGCAGGAACTGCAACGCGTTGTAGCAGCCGTGCGCGACCGCGGGGACGATCAGGCGCTCCGTTCGTGCGTAGAGCCATCCGAGGATTATGGAGAGTGCAAAGACGATCGCCAGCGACGGAACGATCTGCGGGAGCGGATCCGTCGCGTACGCGCTGAAGTGGATCGCGCCGAAGACGAGGCTCGTGATGCCGATCGCAGTCCAGGTCTGGAACGTCTCGGTGAGACGTTTCTGGACGACGTTCCGGAAGACGAGCTCCTCACCTGGGCCGATGAAGAGAATCGAGATCGGCACCATCAACAGGAGCAACGAGGCGTCCCCCTGACGAGCCTGCTCGGCCAGCGAGTGCTCGGAGAAGCTGACGCCGAGCGTCGTCGCGAGAACCGAAATTCCGATCCAGACGCCGGTAAGCAGTACGATTCCCCCGACGACGTAGCCCGCGTCGCTGAGCCTCGGTGCGTCGAGATCGAGAAAGGACACGTCGTGCCGTGAGTTGTCGAGATAGAGCCAGGTGAACGCCACCGCGCCGAGCCCCGTGCCGACACCGGCGACCACGTTGATACCCAGATCGCTCAGGTTTCCCACGACCGGCGAAATCGCGAGGACGACGGCGAGCGCGCCGACCTGGATCGCGAGGAATCCGGCGAGACCGAGAATGACTGCGTAGATCGCCTCCTGCAGGCGGTTGTCACCATTGTGACCGTCGTCGCTCGTACCGACCTCCGCTGCCATACCCACGCTATCGGGCGTGGCCACATAGGCACACCGCAACGGGCGGAGACGTCGTCGCGGCCGGCCGAGGGTCCCGGTGCAGGTCTCGTCTGCGTTCAGTCGATCCAGCGCGCGTCTCGCTCGTCAATCGTCCGCGTTTCATCGGTCTGTTCGCCACGGAGCTGCGCTCGCGTCGCGTCTTTGCCCCACTCGACCGCGGGCTGATCGAACGCGTTCACGCCGAACAGCTCACCCGCGAGCACGCAGGCGGCTTCGAACTCGTAACACAGTTCGCCGATGCCGCGGGCGTCGACGGCGTCGATCTCGACTCTGAGAACCGGCCGCTCGGCAGCGGTCAGACTCGCCGTCGTCGCCGCACACTCGAGGTCGAGCAGCTCGCCGAGCTCCGAGCCGCGGAGATGGTCGAGGTCGTCGTCATCGGGCGACGGGACCGAGAGTGTCGGTCGGTGCTTCGGCCTGACCGTCGTCACCATCGTCGATTCTGGTCCGTCACGATAACACTGGAGCTGGGAGTGCTGGTCGGTCGCGCCGAGCGCTCGCTGGGGGACCTGCCCGACGCCGTCCTTCCCGAGGCTCTCCGCCCAGAGCTGGGCGAACCACTCGCCGAAGGGTTCCAGGGCCTCGGCGTAGGGCATCATCGCCGAAACGGTGGCGCCACGTTGGGCGAGGGCGTAGGACAGTGCTCCGTACGCGTAGGCGGGACACTCGAAGAGGCTCCCGGAGAGGGACGCTGCGCCGGACTCGCCGCCGGCCAGGATTGCCTCGACGTCGCCACCCGCGAGGGCCACAGGTGCCAGTCCGACCGGAGAGAGGGCACCGAACCGACCGGGAACGCCCTCCGGGACGCCGAGTGCGGGGAGCCCCTCTGCGTCGGCGAGCCGGTGGAGCGGCCCGGACTCGCCAGTCACGACGAGCGTTCGGTCGGTCCAGTCGACTCCGGCGTCGTCGAATGCGCCACGGACGATCTGGGCGTTGGCGAGCGTCTCGACGGTCGTCCCGGAGCGCGAGACGCAGACCAGCGCAGCGCGGTTCAGCTCGGTGGCGTCGAGCAGCTCTCGGGTCGCCGCGGGATCGACGTTGTCCAGCGTCTCGACGTCCGCGTCGGTCTCGACCGCTCTCGCCAGCGTCGCGGCACCGAGCGCTGATCCACCGATCCCGGCCACGAGTACGGTTTCGATCGGGTGTTTGGTCGCTTCCTTGATCCGATCCGTGGCCGATCGGATCGCATCGAGGTCCGTCGTTTCCGGGAGGTTCAGGGCGGCGTAGCCGAACTCGCCGTCCGCTCGTCCTGCTTCGATTCGCTCGTGAGCGTCGGCGACGCGATCGTCGAGCCGTTCGAGCGAGGATCGGTCGACGCCGGGGGCGGCCCGTTCGGCGAGCGCACCGGCGATGTCGACGTGCATACGAGTCGATGCCAGCGGAGGCCGCAAAAGCGTTCGGAGTGGGATCGGATTCGTCGCGGTGGTGAAAGATGAGAGAGAGAGATCGGTACTCGCGAGTGAAGTACGAATTCCCGCGAAGGGACGGGAATTGCCACCGACCCAAACCGTTTCACCGCCGACGGTTCAGGTGGTAGCATGAGCGAGAGTCTCTCCCTGCTCGTCGTGGGCGCACATCCCGACGACTGTTCGATCAAGGCCGGCGGCATCGCCGCGAAATACGTCGCGGCTGACCACGACGTCACCTTCCTCTCGGTGACCGACGGCAGCGCTGGTCACCAGGAGATGGGTCGCACGAAGCTCGCGGATCGCCGCCGCCGCGAGACGCAAGCGGTCGCGGAGACGCTCGGGATCGACTACGACGTGTTCGATCTCCCCGACGGCGAACTCGAGCCGACTCTCGACAACCGCCGGAAGCTCATCCGGTACGTTCGCGAGGTCGATCCCGATCTCGTGCTCGGCCCACGACCAAACGACTACCATCCCGACCACCGCTACACCGCCCAGCTGCTCCAGGACGCGGCCTACTCGCTGATCGTCCCGAACGTCTGTCCCGACACCGACGCCCTCGCGGCGAACCCCGTCTTCGGCTACGTCGCCGACCACTTCCAGAAGCCTGCGCCCTTCGAGCCGACCGTCGTCCTCGACGTGAGCGACGTCGTCGAGGAAAAAGTCGATGCACTCCACTGCCACGAGTCCCAGATGTACGAGTGGCTGCCCTACACCTTCGGCGAGCTGGACTCGGTCCCCGACGACGAGGACGACCGCCGCGAGTGGCTCGCCGAGGACGGCCTCGGACATCTGACCGAGAACACGGAGATGAACGTCGCGGACCGATTCCGCGACGAGCTGCGAGATCGGTACGGCGAGTCCGATGGAGCGGCCGTCGAACACGCCGAAGCCGTCGAGATCTCCGAATACGGCGCGCCGTTGACCGACGAGCGCAAGGAGCGGCTTTTCTTCTTCTGATCCGTCTCACCGGTTCCCTGGAGTGTGGTCGAGCGATCTCCTCGAAACCCTTGCGACCGCCGTGATCCAGCACCCGGGATTAAGACGCTCCGCGCCAATCCTCCGAGTGATGGCAGACACTCGACGCGTCGTGCTCGACGTGCTGAAACCACACGATCCGCCGCTGCTTCGTTTCACCGACGGCATCGCTGAGGCCGAATCAGTGACGGGAGCGACGGGGACGCTCGTCGAACTCGACGAAGACGTTCAGAACGTCTCGGTGACCGTCGAGGGCGAGAACCTCGATTTCCAGGCGGTCGAAGCGGCGATCGAGGATCTCGGCGGCACCGTCCACTCCGTCGATCAGGTCGCGAGCGGGGACCACGTCGTCGAACGCCGCCGAACGCCACAGGATCGATAATCCGTGCCACAGAGTCGCCGTCGAATCCTGGTCGATCTCCTCCGCGACGAGGACGTCCGCTCGATCGCTCGCCGCTACTTCGTCTCCAACGGGTTCGACGGCACGCTGACCTGCGTCGGCGTCGTCGTTGGCGCGGTGCTCTCCGGCGTCTCCGACGGCTCGACGGTGATAACCGTCGGGCTCGGCGCCGCCGTCGGACTCGGCACTTCGGCGCTCTGGAGCGTCTGGGAGATCGAGCGCGCCGAGACGAAAGCCGAGATCCTCCGACTCGAGCAGGCCATGTTGACGGATCTCGACGACACCCGGATCGAGCGGTCACAGCGCGGCGCTCGCGTCGTCCACGCGCTCGCGAGCGGACTCGGGCCGACGATCGGGGTTCTCGTGCCTCTCTCCCCGTTTCTGGTCGAGGGAAGCTACCTCACGATGACCCAGGCGGGAGCGGTCAGCGTCGCACTCGGCGTCGGAGTCCTCAGCGTCTTCGGCGCCTACATGGGCTCGATCTCCGGCCAGCGATGGTACGTCTCGGCCGCACGGATGGGGCTGGCTGGACTCGTCGTCGCGGCGATCAACGTTCTCTTGCCGGGGTGAAGCCGCCGGTTTCCTCTACGTCTGGCGTGCACTTTGCCATCCGACGAGTAGCATCGCCGGCGTACCGATCGCGAGAACGACGGCCAACACAGCCCAGTCGGCGAAGCCGAGCGGCACCGTTCCGAAGTACTCCCGGAGCGGCGTATAGAGGATCGCGAGCTGCAGGGTGAGTGAGCTGAGCACTGCCAGCGCGAGCCAGCGGTTCGTGAGCACCGGCGTGTCTCGCGCCCACCTGACGACGTAGAGCTTCGCGAACTCGAGGACCACGAAGCCCGTGAACACCATCGTCATCGCGTAGGCGGTCATCGAGCTGGCGCCGTCGAGGGTCACGAACAGCAACCCCAGCATGAGCGTCGTCGCAACGGCCCCCACGCCACCGATGAGCCCGACCATCGGTCGGTCGACGATCCCTCCGATTCGACCTCTGGGATCGCGCTCCATGACGTCACCGCCGGGGTCCGCACCGAGGGCGAGCGCCGGCAGTCCGTCGGTCAGGAGATTGATCCAGAGCAACTGCACGGCGGGGAGTACCAGATACCCGAACAGCGACGCGATCAACACGACGGCGACCTCGGCGACGTTCGCGCTGAGCAGGTAGGCGACGAACTTCCAGACGTTGTCGAAGATCGTTCGCCCGCGCCGGATCGCGTTGCGGATCGTCGCGTAGTCGTCGTCGAGCAGGACGACGTCGCTGGCCTGCTTCGCGACCTCGGTCCCGCGGATGCCCATCGCGATCCCGACGTCGGCGTTCTTGAGTGCCGGCGCGTCGTTGACGCCGTCGCCCGTCATCGCGACCCGGTGGCCGTTCGCCTGGAGCGCCTGCAGGATTCGCACCTTGTGAGTGGGATCGGCCCGCGCGAACACGTGGACGTCCTCGACGTGCTCGCGAAGTGTCGCGTCGTCCATTGCCTCGATCTCGCTCCCCGTCAGTACCGTCGAGTCGATCCCCACGTCGGCCGCAACGGCCTTCGCCGTCGTCGGATTGTCGCCAGTGATCATCGTGACGTCGATGCCCGCCCGCTGGGTGTCGGCAATCGCGTCGGCGACCTCCGGCCTGGGCGGATCGAGCAACCCCTGGAGGCCGACGAAGACGAGGTTGGACTCGGGATCGACAGCATCGGCATCGACGGCATCGGCATCGACGGCACCCGCACCGACGGCATCCGCATTGCCCGCACCCGAACCGACGGTATCTGCGTCAGATGGATCGCTCTCCGCGGTGGCGGATCGGTCACGATAGGCGAAGCCGAGCACCCGGAGTGCGTCCCCGGCAAACGTGTCGATCTGCTCGCGAATCCGGTCGCGGTCCGCCTCGTCGAGCGGTTCCGGACCGTCGGGACCGAGCACGCGAGTCGACGCGTCGAGCACGACCGCTGGTGCACCCTTGACGAACACCGCATCGTCGTGGACCGTCGTCATCAGCTTGCGTTCCGAGGAGAATGGTACCTCGTCGCGGCGCGGTCGGTCGGCACGGAGCTGCTCGACGTCGAAGCGACGCTCGGCTGCCCCGATGAGTGCTTGCTCGGTCGGATCGCCGTCCTCGATTGTCGCGTCATTACAGACTGCGCCGATTTCGAGGAGCCGATCGAGCCGCTTCTCGCCAGCAGCCGCCGGCGAGCCGTCGGTCTCGGCGCTGCTCGATGCGGCGTCGCCCCCGTCCTTTCCATTACTACCGTCCTTTCCATCACCGCCGCCGTCGGTGACGATGAATCCGCCGTCGACGTCGCCCGTCTCGTAGGTCTCGTCGTACACCCAGGCCGCCCGGACGCGCATCTCGCCCTCCGTCAGCGTCCCGGTCTTGTCGGTACACACGACGTCGATCGCACCGAGCGCCTCGACGGCCGGGAGGGCCCGCACCAGCGCGTCCTCGCTGGCCATCCGTCGCACGCCGAGTGCGAGCGTCAACGTCACCACTGCCGGCAACCCTTCGGGAACGGCAGCTACAGCCAGCGAGACGGCCGTGAGCGTTGACTCGACGAGCGATCGGCCGCCGACGAGAACGAGCAGTGGGACGACGACCGCGGAGAGTGCCACCACTCCCAGCCCGAGCCGCTTGCCGAGCCGGTCCAGGTCCTGTTGGAGCGGGGTCTGGCGATCCTCCGCGGCCTGCAGCGAGGTGGCGATCGCGCCGACCTCGGTGTCCATTCCGGTGGCGACGACGACTGCGACCGCCGAGCCGCGAGTGATGCTGGTCCCCTTGTAACACATCGACGTCCGTTCGGCGAGTGGGGTCTCGGCCGCGACCGACTGCGCGGCCTTCTCGACTGGGACGCTCTCCCCGGTGAGTGGCGCCTCGTCGATCTCCAGCGAGGTTTCCTCGAGGAGACGGCAGTCGGCCGGCACCACGTCTCCTTGCTCGAAGACGACGACGTCGCCGGGAACGAGGCCGGTCGCGTCGATCGACTGTTCCTCACCTCCCCGGCGAACCGTGACCGTCGGCGTCGCCAGATCCTGCAGCGCTTCGAGGCTCTGCTCCGCGCGATACTCCTGGACGAACCCGAAGACGCCGTTCGCGAGGAGAATGATCGCAATCAGGACGGCGTCGACGACGTGGCCGATCGCGACGGAGAGGATCGCCGCCCCGATCAGTACCCAGATCAACCCGCTCGCGAACTGCGCGAGAAAGATTCCGAGCGGGCCGCGGACCTCACCCGACGTGAGCTCGTTCGGTCCGACCCGCTCGAGTCGCTCGGCGGCGGTCTCGCTGGAGAGCCCCTCGCGTGACGTATCGATCTCGTCGGTGACGGCGTCCGTCGAGCGGGAGTGCCAGTCCATTAGGAACTGCTGGGTCCGGTGGCCAGTCTCCGCTCACGGGGTCCACATCCACGCCGAGAAGTGCCGGTACTGCTCTGAGGGTCGTCGTTCATAGCCAGACCAACGGTGGCCACCACCACAGTGGTTTCCCCATCACGGCGATTGCCGAGCCCCCATCGAGGAACGGATTCTGTCTCATTTGGACCCGCTGCACAGCCTGGGATTTGAATCGAGGGAAGACAGTCCGTGGTGCTCGCTCACTTCGTTCGCTGCGCTCCCGGGCGTGACTTCTAGGGTTCAAATCTCACGAGGAGCATTTGCTCCTCACGTTCGTTCGTCGCAAAATGCACCGTCTGGGATTTGAACCCAGGTCTTCGGCTCGAAAGGCCAAAATGATTGGCCGGACTACACCAACGGTGCCTTCACTTGGCCGAATGCAGCGGATACAATAAATGCCTTCGATTGACGCTGGCAGGCGGGACGACTGGATCACGGGACTGCCAAACTGTCTCCGTCTCCAGCATCCACATCGGTGTTTGTGCTTGACATCGCGCACACGTGACGAAATGGTAGGATTCTCTCGATGTACTGGGACTGAGTCCGTAGCCCCAGTGAGAGCAATTTCCGGACTGTCTCACACTTGGGGCTACAATCGATGGGCGTCGATGCCATCGAGTGGGGGTCGTGCTGAAATCGGCCCGGAACGCAACTTTATTGCAGATAATTCTACAATGCATAGTATGGTTACGAGACGATCATTGCTCAAGGCCGCGGGCACCAGCCTCTCCGTGGCTCTGGCTGGTTGTGCAGGCTTACTATCATCGAGTGGTGGCGACGGCGAATCGGTCCGTGATGCATTCATCGGCCATCCTGAACTCTACCAATCCGTCGAGAGCACGAGTGAGCCGTCCGAGAATTGGAACCTTCGAACGAAGTTGCGTGACGTCGAAGGGTTGCGAGAGTCCGAGTCCAACGTCGCCGACAGATATTTTGAACCCGATGCACTCGCTGGATCCGTCCCCGAGGGCGGCGTCGCTGCGATCGACGAAGTGGACGTTGCAGTATTCAGCAAGGCGGACGCAAAGTGGTCCGACGATCGCTACGTCGAGTCTACGTCGGGATACGTCGGTGGGAACGTTGATCCGAGTGCGTACAATCCGCCGACCGATGCATCGCCGACGCAGTTCGAGCACCAGGGGTTCGACTGCTCGCTGATACCTGGGGAATCTGCGGTCGCCGTTCGGGACGGGGAGATGATACAGGCCGATGCCAGATACGCCACTGCGGTGACGGGCGAGGACAAGGGGCCAATTGCGCGAGCCCTACTCAAGAACGAAATCGAAGACATCGAGGCGCGGTCGAGTTACGAAAACTGGTTGACCAAACCCCTCGACGCGTTCGGATCCAATCACTTCTTGTGGATCCACTTGAGCCAGGCGGGTGCCGGGGAACCCAAACAGATCGAGCTCGTGGGACGAGAAATCAACGGTGAGACGAAGACTGCTCGCGCGCTCTTGGGAGGATCGACCGTCGACGCGTTCGAGACGAAGTGGGATCCAGACGTTGTTCACAGGACTGTCGAGTTGGAGTTGGGTGTGGGTCGTGGGGAGCTGGATGTCTCCATATCGAAAGGGTCCAGGTACGGCATGGCCTCGGCAACGGTTACGACGTAAGATGCGAATTTGGGCTCAGATGCCTGATCGAGATTGATCTGCTCTCAGCGTCCCTTGCCCGTCGGCATTCGGGATCAAAACGCATTCCAGGTCCCCCAATTTTCTATACAGGTATGCACCACGTCCGATTCCGCGACCCCGCGGGCGCCGTCCGCAAAGGGACCTGGACCGACGACGGCGTAGCATTCGCTGGCCGCGAGTACGATCTCGAGGAGGTCGACGTGCTCGCACCGTGTGAGCCTTCGAAGATCGTCTGCATCGGCCGGAACTACGTCGCCCACGCCGACGAGCGCGACGAGGACGTACCGGATCGCCCGCTGCTCTTCCTCAAACCGCCGAACACGGTCGCGAGCCACGGCGACACCGTAGAACTCCCCGCTGGCAAGGAGACGCTCGAGTACGAGGCCGAACTCGGCGTCGTGATCGGGGAACAGTGCCGCGACGTCAGCGAGGCGGACGCCGAGTCCGTCATCGCTGGCTACACCTGCGGCGTCGACCTCTCGAACCGCGACGACCAGTCTCGCGAGCAGAACTGGGTACGTGGGAAGGCCTTCGACGGCGCCGCGCCGCTCGGCCCCGTCCTCGCGACGCCCGATGAGCTCCCTGGCGACGCGCGGATTCGGCTCTGGCAGAACGGCGAGCTTCGTCAGGATGCCACGCTGGACCAGCTCGTCTTCCCGATCCCCGAGTTGATCGCCGAGATCACCAGCTACCTGACCCTCGAACCCGGCGACGTCGTTCTGACGGGGACGCCGGAAGGCGTCGGCCCGCTCGCTGATGGCGACGAGATTGCGGTTGAGGTCGAGGGCGTCGGCCGGCTGGAGCACGACGTGACGATTCCTGAGTAACGCTTCCCGCCGTTGGTCCCGACCACCCCGCTCGCTCCACGTCTCCGACCGGTTGCTCACTCCGCGACGTTCACGAACTCGATAGAGCCGTCGTCGGTGTCGACGATCGCGACGCTGTGCTCGGAGGCCGGTACCGCCTGGAACAGCGCGCCGGGGTTGAGGACGGTTGCCTCGCCGACCGTCCGCTCGACGGCCTCGTGGTGATGGCCGTGACAGACGAGATCGTACTCGCCGCTGGCGGCCAACTCCTCGACCGCCTCGAGATCCTCGCCGTGCAGGGCCGCGATCTCGAACCCGTCGAAGCTGAGGGCCGCGAACCGACCGTGCAGCGCCGAATCGGTGCTGAGATTTCTAAATGCCGATTCGAGTCCGTCTAGCTCCCCGTCGTTGTTCCCGAGCACTGCGTGGACGTCCAGCCCGTCGAAGTAGGCGACGACGGGCGGGGCGATCACGTCGCCGCAGTGAACCACGGTCTCGACCTCGCGTGATTCGAATGCTGCTACAGCCCGTTCGACCGCTTCGACGTTGTCGTGGGTGTCGGAGATGACGCCGACGTGCATGCCTGATGGTTCGATTGCCGCTGGCAAAAGCGCCGGTGCTCCTGGCAGAGGGGATCGCACGTGGACCCGCTTGCGGAGGCGTTACCGACGGTCGAACGCGCAAGCGACAAAGCCCGGGGCCACGACCGAGCGAACATGGACGTCTACGGACTCATCGGAAATCCCGTCGGTCACTCTCTCTCGCCGCCGATGCACGAGGCTGGGTACGACGAACTCGGGATCGACGCGCGCTACGTCACCTTCGAACCGGAGGACGCAGCCGCGGCGATCCGGGCCGCCGCAGACCTCGACGTCGCGGGCCTGAACGTCACGATTCCGTTCAAACAGGACGTCCTCGACGTCGTCGATCCTGACGCGACCGCAGAGCGCGTGGGCGCGGTCAACACCGTCGACTTCTCGGGCGATCATCCGACCGGCCACAACACCGACGTCGCGGGAGTCCGCCGGAGCTTCGCCCACCACGACTTCGATCTCGAGGGCGCGACTGCCGTTCAGGTCGGTGCGGGTGGTGCCGGCCGCGCGATCGCGTTCGCGCTCGCGGACGCCGGCGCGACGGTCCACGTCGCGAATCGGACGGCCTCGAACGCCCACGATCTCGCCGCCGACGTGCCCGGCGCGACCGGTCACGAACTCGACGCCGTTCCCGAGCTTCTCGCCGACGCGGACGTGCTCGCGAACGCGACCAGCGTCGGCATGGAGGAGGACGAATCGCCGATCGCCCCAGAGCCACTCCACGACGACCTCGTCGTCTTCGACGCCGTCTACAGCCCGCTGGAGACCAGGCTGCTCCGCGACGCTGCCGCCGCCGGAGCCCGGACGATCGACGGCGGCTGGATGCTGCTCTACCAGGGCGTCGCGGCCTTCGAACGCTGGACGGGCCGGGACGCTCCGGTCGACGCGATGAACGCCGCGCTGCGTGACCATCTGGCGTAGTGCTGGTAGCCGCCACTCCGCGATTCCGTCCGCTCGCCCGCTGAGTCGGTGGCATTAACACCGGGGCCGGACCTACAGTTGGGTATGCCCATACTCCGCAAACTGAAGTCTCTCCTCGGTCTCGGCGACTCCGGGGCCGATCAGGACCGTGACGTCACCGTCACCGTCGAGCACGATCCCGAGAACGAGGCAGCCGTGAAGGGGGCCGAGGTCGACGACGGGTCCCACGACGGCGACAGTGCAGCAGTCGGTGGATTCAGCGAGACCGCGACGAGTGACGACACAGCGAGCGACGACACGGTGAGTGACGACGCTGCTGCCGAGGAGTCGACCGAAGACGACACCTCCGGGGCAACGGGTGACGCCGAATCTGGGGACGTCGAGCCTGCCGAGAACGAGTCGGCGGAGGACGACCTACCCGATGACGAGACCGCAGCTGAAGATGCGGAAGACGAAGAGGCGACGACTGAGCCAGTCGAGATCCCCGACGCCGAGGAGCCCGCCGACGAGGCGGACGACACTGCGACGGACGATTCTGAGGAGGCCCCCGACGCTGACGCCGACGAGGACGAAGATGCGACCGGCGGCGAGCCGGTCGATTCACTCAACGGGATCGGGCCCGCTTACGCCGAGCGACTCGGCAACGCTGACGTCGACTCCGTCGCCGACCTCGCAGCCGCGGACGCAGGCGAGCTCGCCGAGGCCACCGAGATCGCCGAAGGCCGCATTCAGGGCTGGATCGACCAGGCCGCCGAGTACTGACTGGCGCCGACTCGTTTTTGCGAGCCTATCGCCACGCGTCCACTCCGAGCACGCGGCGTGTCAGTTCCTCTCCAGCGACCGCAAGGACAATACGGACAGCCGCGCTTGCCTCGGGTATGAGCGGGGCGACCGTCGTCACCGACCGGGACGCATTCCTGGCGACGGCCGCCGACGCACCGATCGGCGCGCGGGTGCCTGTCGAGGTTCAGTTTGCGGTCGACGACCCCTTCGACGCGTACCGGCGGGCTCGGAGCGGTGAGCGCGGTGACGCTTCGGACAGTGTCCTCGGCGGCGCGTTCCTCGAAACCAGCGGCGGGCAGCCCGGCTGGGGCTACTTCGGCGTCGAACCCATCGAGCGGCTTACCGTCGGGCCCGACGCGGTCTCGCTGGGCAATGGTAGAGAGGGGATGGATCCGAACGCCACGGATTATCACCCCGGACGCGCTCCCAGCGGAGCGGATTCACCGACGCTTGCCGCCCTCGAGGGTCGGCTCGCTGCCGAGACCCTCCAACGAGGCGACTGCGACGTTCCGTACCCCTGTGGCGCGATCGGCTGGCTCTCCTACGACGTCGCACGCGAACTGGAGACGTTGCCGGCGGAGGCGGTCGACGATCGCGGGCTTCCGCAGCTCCAGGTGGCCCTCTTCGACCGGCTCGCAGCGTGGGAGTGCCCGGTGGACGATGACGGCCTGACGACGCTTCGAATCACCGCCTGTCCACGGATCGAGGCCGAAACCAGCGAGGGACGAGAGCGGGCGTTCGAACGAGGAACGCAGCGAGCGCAGGCGCTCGTCGAGCGAATCGAGGGTGGCGATCCAGCTATCGACGCCCAGCCACCGACCAGCGAATCGACGCCGGAGGCCGCCACCTTCGAGAGCGACTGTCCGCCAGACGCCTACGCCGACCGCGTTCGAGCGGTCAAGGAGTACGTCCGAGCGGGCGATACCTTCCAGGCGAACGTCTCCCAGCGCCTCTCCGCGCCGGCCGCGGTGCATCCGGTCGCGGCCTACGACGCCCTCCGCTCCGTGAATCCTGCGCCGTACTCCGCCCTGCTGGAGTTCCCAGCCGCCGATCTCGTGAGCGCGAGTCCGGAACTGCTTCTGGACCGCGACGGCGATCGCATCGCCACGGAGCCGATCGCCGGCACCCGGCCGCGGAGCGAGGAGCCATCCGAGGACGCCGATTTCGAAGCCGAACTCACTGGCGACGAGAAGGAGCGTGCCGAGCATGCGATGTTGGTCGATCTCGAGCGCAACGATCTTGGTAAGGTTGCGGCATACGGCAGCGTCGACGTCACCGAGTACCGTCGGGTCGATCGCTACTCCGAGGTGATGCATCTCGTCTCGCTCGTCGAGGGCCGTCTGCGCGAGGGCGCATCGCTCGCAGATGCGATCGCCGCGGTGTTTCCGGGCGGGACCATCACCGGCGCGCCGAAACCCCGGACGATGGAGATCATCGACGAGCTCGAGAGGACCCGTCGCGGCCCATACACCGGTTCGATCGGGATCTTCGGCTTCGACGGGTCGGCCACGCTCAACATCGTCATCAGGACGCTCGTTCGCCACGACGATCGGTACGATCTGCGGGTCGGCGCCGGGATCGTCCACGATTCGGTGCCCGAGCGCGAGTACGAGGAGACGCTGGACAAGGGCCGTGCGCTCGTCAACGCCGTCGATCGGGCGCTGGGCGAGCGCGCCTCATTCACCGTCGAAGATGGAGGTGAGAGCGCGTGAGTACCGACGACCTCCCCCATACCAACGGTTCGAGTCCTCGCGGCCTCGCCGAACCCTCCCCCGAGGACGTACCCGACGTGCGCGTGCTCGTCGTCGACAACTACGACTCATTCGCGTACAATCTCGTCCAGTACGTCGGCGAACTGGCCGGCGAGGTCGTCGTCCGCCGGAACGACGCGATCGACCTCGCGGCCCTTCGCGAGATCGCACCCGACGGAGTAATCGTCTCGCCGGGCCCCGGACGTCCCGAGGACGCCGGCGTTTCGGTACCGCTCTTCGCCGAGTCCGATCTCCCCGCCCTCGGCGTCTGCCTCGGTCATCAGGCGCTCTGTGCGGCCAACGGAGCGACCGTTGAGCTCGCGCCCGAGGTCGTCCACGGCAAGCCGTCGACGATCGAACACGACGGACGCGGACTTTACCGCGGCCTTCCGGATCGGTTTCGGGTCGGTCGCTACCACTCGCTCACCGTCGATCGCTCCGAACTCCCGGCCGACCTCCTCGAAACCGCCTGGACGACCGACGACGAACGCTCGGTATTGATGGGCGTCAGGCATCGCGAGCGCCCCCACGTCGGCGTCCAGTTCCATCCCGAGAGCATTCTCACCGGCGAGGTCGAGGCCGACGGCGACGGAGCGACCGCGGTCGATGGGGCGACGGCCAACGAAACGACTGCGGACGGAGTGACTGCCCCCTGTGGCGAGCCCAGCGAGGGCCACTCCGACGGCGTCTCGCTCGCGGTGGGCAAACGCCTCGTCGCCGGCTTCTGTCGGCTCGCTGCAGAACACCAGCGATCTGGAGCTGTCGAAGGTGATCGATCGTGAGTCCACAGTTCAACCTCGACGGCGAGATCGTCCCGGCCGAGGAAGCGACCGTGAGCGTCGAAGACCGCGGCTTCCAGTACGGCGACGGCGCCTTCGAGACGCTCCGGGCCTACGGCGGCGATATATTCGAGTGGGAGGCCCACGCTGACCGGCTCGACCGGACCTGCGAGGCGCTCTCGATCGACCACGGTATCGATCGTGCCGAGCTGCGCGAGCGCATCGACGAGACGATTGCCGCCAACGAGTTCGACGACGCCTACGTCAAATGCTCGATCACGCGCGGCGTCCAGCCCGGGAAACTCACGCCCGATCCCGACGTCGATCCGACCGTCGTCGTGTACGCAAAGGGGCTTCCACGGGGCGGCGTCGACGGCGAATCGGTCTGGGACGACCCGGCGACCCTGCAGACAGTCAAAACCCGGCGGATGCCCGATTCGGCCATCCCAGCCTCCGCGAAGACGCACAACTACCTCAACGGTATCCTCGCCCGTGCGGAGCTGATCGATACGGCAGACGAGGCGCTGCTCCGCGATACGGAGGGTGCCGTCGTCGAGGGTGCAGCGAGCAACGTCTTCTTCGTCCACGACGACGCGCTGCACACGCCGAGCGCGACGCGGGACCTCCTGCCCGGAATCACTCGCCGGGTAGTGATCGATCTCGCGGAAGACGCCGGGGTGCCGGTCCGCACCGGGACCTACGAGCCCTCCGACGTTCGCGAGGCACGGGAGGCCTTCCTCACGAACACGACGTGGGAACTCCGGCCCGTTGACGAGGTCGATGGGATTTCAGTGGGCGGTGGGGCGGTGACGGAGTTGCTATCGCGGCTCTTCGACGAGTTGGTCGAGGAGCGACACTACTGATACGCCGATTTTGGCTGCTTACCGACCGCCACGATAGCGAACTGCTCGGAAGCCCCCGAGCGTTGCGGTCGCGCGGCTCGCTGTGCGCTTCACTCGCTAGCGCTCGCTCCAGTGCTTGCTTCCCCGTGCTTCCCGCAACGCTCGGCCCCTTCCAGTCCCACCCGGCGACGTTCAGGCGAGCCTTCGCTCCGGTGGACTTGGGGGCTATTGCTTGCCGTCGATCCATCGCTGCCATAGCTATCGACAGCCCGCGGCTATAGTGCTCCAGGGATCGGCCCCGGGCGGGACTGGAAGGGGCCGACAGCTCGTCCGGCGTACCGACGGTGAGCCGAGCGGAGTCCTGCTGAGCGAAGCGAAGCAGGGCTCGAGAGACGAACGAAGTGAGTCTCTCGGTGCGAGGCGAACGTCGAAAGACGAGCAAGGCGACGTCTTTCGGAATAAGCACCGCAGGCGAGCGAAGCGAGCCGAGGAGCGAAACGAGGTAGCTGCGTCGAGCGGGAGGGGGCTTCCAACGATGTGGAAAACGATCCTGAACAAGCGATCGACGCTCCAACAATCCTTAGGCGCTCTCGATCGCGAACGTCGGCTCGGCCAGCGATTCGCTCTTGCAGTCGGGACAACGCGACGGTCGGTTCGCGGGATCGTCGAATCCGTCGAACCCACACTCCCGGCATTCCGGCGGTGCGACGACGACCTGCTCGCCGGTGCCGTCGAGCGTCGACGCGACGTGGCGAACGTGGTCGATCGCGACGTCGGTCGGGATCGTGAAGTGATCGGCGAGGTCACTCGCCGTGGCTGGGCCCTCGCGGAGCCGCTCGGCGATCCGCTCGCGAGTCGTCTGCTCGGCGTCGGTCATACTGCGGTGTCCCGAGCGCTGCCGGTTAGGCGTTGTGCTGGTGCCAGACGTTGCGTACCTCTTCCGATTCCGCCGTATGTGTTTGTGGACCGCCTGCTACTGCCGGGGTCGCCCGCGGACGCTGGTCGTGAGTCGATAGCAAGGGGCTGGCTTCCGAAACCGATGGGTACACGTGGCGCCCGCGCTTACCGCTGTCCGAATGACCGAGCACATCGAGGTGCGGGGCGCGGCGGAGAACAACCTCGCGGACCTCGACGTGGACATCCCCCGCGAGGAGTTCACCGTCGTCACCGGCCTCTCCGGGTCCGGGAAGTCCTCCCTCGCCTTCGACACCGTCTACGCCGAAGGGCAACGCCGCTACATCGAGTCGCTGTCGGCCTACGCCCGAAACTTCCTCGGGCAGATGGACAAGCCACAGGTCGAGAAGGTCGAGGGACTCTCCCCTGCGATCTCGATCGACCAGAAGAACGCCGCGAACAACCCGCGATCGACCGTCGGGACCGTCACCGAGCTACACGACTACCTCCGTCTGCTCTACGCCCGAACCGGAACCCCGCACTGCCCCGAGTGTGGCCAGCCTGTCGGCGAGCAGTCCGCGAGCACGATGGTTACTCGCCTGCTCGAACTCCCCGAGGGAACGAAAGCGAAGGTCGCGGCACCGGTCGTCCGGGATCAGAAGGGCGCGTTCGAGGACCTCTTCGAGGAGCTGAAAGCCGACGGCTACGGCCGCGTCGAGGTCGACGGCGAGGAGCACGATCTCACGCTGGAGATCCCCGATCTCGACGAGAACTACGATCACACGATCGACGTGATCGTGGACCGCGTGACGCTCGACCCCGAAGACCGATCGCGGATCGCCGACTCCGTCGAACTCGCTCTCGATGAGGCCGACGGCGTGCTCAAAGTGATCCTCCCCGACGCACCGGAGGGCGCCGCCGACTCGCTGGGCTCTCGCGCTCGCTCGACCGGCGACCTTGCCGGTGGCGCCGACCACGATCACACGGAGATCGAGGAAGTGGCGGAGGAGGAGGAGGAGGAGGACGGAGCCGACGCGGACGGCTCCACGACCGACGACCGCCTCGTCGTCGAACTCTCCGAGGAGCTGGCCTGCACCGACTGCGGCATCGACCTCCCCGAGATCGAGACCCGATCCTTCTCCTTCAACAGCCCACACGGCGCCTGCCCGGAGTGTGAGGGGATCGGCGAGACGAAGGAGGTCAGCGAGGATCTCGTGATCGAGGATCCTTCCAAACCGATCAAGCACGTCTTCGAGCCCTGGAGCTTCAACCGGACGTACTACCGACGGCGCCTCCAGTCCGTCGCCGATCACTTCGACGTGCCGCTGACGATGGCGTTCGAGGATCTCCCCGAGGAGGTGCAGGACGCCTTCCTCTATGGGACCTACGAGGACGTCGTCTTCGAGTGGACGACCTCCAACGGCACCCGGCACAAGGAACAGCCCTTCGAGGGCGTCGTTCCGAACCTCGAACGACGATACATCGAGACGGACTCGGACAATACGCGCGAGCACATCGAGGAGTTCATGTCGGTAACGACGTGTCCGGAGTGCGAGGGAACGCGACTGAAGCCAGCCTCGCGGGGCGTCCTCGTCGACGGAACGGCGATCACCGAGGTCAATCGGATGTCGATCGGCGACACCCTCGACCACTTCGAGGGGATGGAAGAGACGATGAGCGAGCGCGACCGCACGATCGCCGAGGAGATCCTCAAGGAGATCCGGGCGCGGCTGGGGTTCATGTGCGAGGTCGGTCTCGACTACCTCACGCTCGACCGCGAGGCCTCGACGCTCTCCGGGGGTGAGAGCCAGCGCATTCGGCTCGCGACCCAGATCGGCTCCGGTCTCGTCGGCGTGCTCTACGTGCTCGACGAGCCATCGATCGGGCTCCACCAGCGGGACAACGATCGGCTGCTCAACACGCTCGAAGAGCTCCGCGATCTCGGCAACACGCTGCTCGTCGTCGAACACGACACCGCGACGATGCGCCGCGCCGACTCCGTGATCGACCTCGGCCCCGGCCCCGGCAAGCGCGGCGGCGAGGTCGTCGTCCACGGCGACACGGCGGAGGTCGAGGCCTGCGAGGAGTCAGTCACCGGCGACTACCTCTCCGGGCGCAAACAGATTCCGGTACCCGACGAACGCCGCGAATCCGAGGACGAACTCGTCGTTGCGGGCGCTCGCCAGCACAACCTCCGGGATCTCGACGTCGAGTTTCCGCTTGGCTCCATCGTCTCGATCACCGGCGTCTCGGGGTCGGGGAAGTCGACGCTGATGCACGACGTCCTCTACAAGTCCCTCGCTCGGGAGATGCACGGCAACACGGACGTCGAGCCCGGCGAACACGACGCCGTCGAGGTGCCAGAGGAAATCGAAACCGTGCGGCTCATCGACCAGAGCCCGATCGGGCGGACTCCGCGCTCGAACCCGGCGACCTACACCAACGTCTTCGATCACATCCGGGATCTGTTCGCCGAGACCGAGCTCGCGAAACGCCGCGGGTACGAGGTCGGCCGCTTCTCGTTCAACGTCAAGGGCGGTCGCTGTGAGGAGTGTGGCGGGCAGGGCACCGTTCGCATCGAGATGAACTTCCTCTCGGACGTGCACGTCCCCTGCGAGGAGTGTGGCGGCGCCCGGTACAACGCCGAGACGCTCGACGTCGAGTACAAGGGCAAGACGATCGCCGACGTCCTCGACATGACCGTCGAGGAGGCCTACGAGTTCTTCGAGCACGACTCCCGCATCGAGCGCCGGCTGAAGCTCCTGAAGGACGTCGGCCTTACCTACATGAAGCTCGGCCAGCCCTCGACGACGCTCTCGGGCGGCGAGGCCCAGCGCATCAAGCTCGCCGAGGAGCTCGGGAAGAAGGACAAGGGCGACGCGTGCTATCTCCTCGACGAGCCGACGACCGGGCTCCACTCAGAGGACGAGCGCAAGCTCATCGAGGTGCTTCATCGACTCGCCGACCGCGGAAACACCGTGATCGTCGTCGAGCACGAGCTCGACCTGGTGAAAAACGCCGACCACGTCATCGACCTCGGTCCCGAGGGTGGCGAAGCGGGTGGCGACGTCGTCGCTGCGGGCACGCCCGAGGACGTCGCGCGGACTGAAGAGAGCCACACTGGGCGCTACCTCCGAGATCTTCTGCCAGACGTGGAGTTGGAGGGTCCGCGAGCCGACCGCGAAGAGGCCCCTGCGCCGGCTGCTGACGACGACTGAGGTTCGGATCAGCCCCCGACAGTGGGGGAGTCGAAGCGACTTTCACGCGGTGCCGACGTGGTAGTACAATGAGCAAGGCTACGAAGCCTGATGCCCCTCCAACATCGCCGTTGCAGACGCTCAGTGCGATCCACAATCACTTCTGGAGCGTCTTCCTGCGTGGCGTCGCCATCATCGTCCCCGTCATCGTCACCCTCTTTCTCATCAGTATCGCCCTCTCCTACGTCAGCAGAGCACTCGACCCGTTCATCCGTCTGCTCGAGTATTTCGGACTCATCGGCCAGTTCCGGAGCACCGAGCTGATTCAGTTTCTCATCCGGGTGAACGTCTACGAGTACGTCGTCGACTTCCTCGCGGAGCTGATCGCCCTCGGCATCCTGCTGGCGATCATCCTCCTCGTCGGCTCCGTCGGACACAACCGCTACGGTGAGCGACTCATCGAGTTCATCGACATGGCCGTCGCCTCGATTCCGGGCGTTGGCACCGTCTACAAGAGCTTCCGCCGGATGGGCGACGTCATGCTGACGACCGAGGACGAGAACTTTCAGGATATCAAGCTGGTGCAGTGCCTCGACGAAGATATGTACGTGATCGGGTTCCAGACCAGCGCTGCGCCCGAGGACGTCGAGGAGAGCACCGGTCACGACGACATGATGACGCTGTTCGTCCCGATGGCACCCAACCCCGTCACCGGCGGCTTCCTCACCTACGTGCCGACGGATCGCGTCTACGACGTCGACATGACCATCGAGGACGGTGTCAAGAGCATCCTCACGAGCGGCGTCGCGACCGGAAAGGGTGCCGCAGACGGCGATCAGCTATCCCTAGACGACGTGCGAAACGTCGCGCAGGTCGATCGAATCCAGGACGCAATCTCCGGGGGGACTACCCAGGAGCAGGCTCCGGGGGACGCAGATCCAGCGGCCGAGGAGGGCGACGACCAGACAGCCGGGGAGCGCGGTTCACCGCCCGAGCAAGACGTCGACGAGATCGACTGAACACGTCCCGGGACTCCGCAGAGTTCCTCGACGCCGCTTGCCGCGGCAAGCGTCTTTTTCCGTGCCCCACGGCGAGAGATGGTCATGTCTCGCGATCCGACGCCGATCGGTTTCGGCACCTGGCAGAACGAGGATACCGACCAGTGCGCCGAGAGCGTCACGAACGCGCTCGAGGTCGGATACCGACATATCGACACGGCACAGGGGTACGACAACGAGGACGCGGTCGGCGATGGGATCGCCGCCGCGGACGTGGATCGCGACGATATCTTCCTCGCGACGAAGGTCGATACCGGTGATCTGGGCCACGACGACGTGCTGCGAACGACCGAGGAGAGCCTCGACAAGCTCGGCGTCGACACGATCGACCTGCTGTACGTTCACTGGCCGCTCGACGCCTACGACCCCGAGGGCACGCTCTCGGCGTTCGACGAACTGGTCGATCGCGGCGATATCCGGCACGTCGGCCTCTCCAATTTCACGCCCGACCAGCTCGCGGAGGCAAGGGAGATTCTGGACGCGCCGATCTTCGCACACCAGATCGAGTGCCATCCGTACTGCCAGCAGGACGAACACCTCGCGCTGGCGGAGGAACACGATTACCACCTCGTCGCCTACTCGCCGCTCGCGCAGACCGAGGTTTTCGACGATCCGGTGATCGAGGACCTGGCCGAGGAGTACGACGCCAGCCCCGCGCAGATTTCGCTGTCGTGGCTCCGCCAGCGCGGCGCCGTCCCGATCCCAAAAGCGACCAGTCGCGAGCACGTCGAGGACAACTTCGGGTCGTTGGAGGTAACGCTGAGCGAGGACGCGATGGAGGGGATTTCTGGGATCGAGGAGGAGTACCGTGTAGTGGACTTCGACGGCGCTCCCTGGGACCTGGTCTAGGAATCGTTGTTGCCGATGCTGATTTTCTCGGGGGACGCTTGCGATCGACCAGCGACAGCAAACCGCTTGGAAGCCCCCTCCCGCTCCGGTCGCGCAACTCGCTGCGGTCCTCGCCTCACTCGCTCGCGCTCGTTCGGCTGCGGTCCTTGCTTCGTCGTGCTTCCCGGAGCAGTCGGCCCCTTCCAGTCCCACCCAGGAGTGGTTTGTCTACGCCCATGGATCCCCGGTGGATCGTCGAATCTCGCCCAGCGGCCGCTGGCCGCTCGTATCACCGCTGAAGAGAGATCGCAAAAACGACTCCGACGCCCGCTCTAATCGAGGAAGTCCGGCTCCGTCCGCTTCTCCGCTCGTTCTGACTCGAGGTGCGCGTAGAACTCCTCGGGATCGACGCCGTGCTCCTGGCGCTCCTTCCGGTCTCGCACCGAGAGCGTGCCGTCTTCCATCTCGTCGTCGCCGACGATGATCTGGTAGGGGACGCGGTCGTCGTGGGCGGCTCGGATCTTGCGCTGGAGGCGGTTGTCCGACTGGTCGACCTCGACGCGGACGCCGTCCGCATCGAGCTCCTCGGCGACGGACTCGGCGTAGTCGGCGTTGTCGTCCGTGATCGGGAGCACGCGGACCTGCTCGGGCGCGAGCCAGAGCGGGAACTTCCCCTCGAAATGCTCGATGAGCATCATGAAGAACCGCTCGTAGCTGCCGTAGAGCGCGCGGTGGATCATGACCGGGCGGTGCTCCTCGTTGTCCTCGCCGACGTAGGAGAGGTCGAACTGCTCGGGCATCGTGAAGTCGAGCTGGACCGTCGGCCCGTCCCAGGAGCGGCCGATCGCGTCCTCGAACTCGTAGTCGATCTTCGGGCCGTAGAAGGCGCCGTCGCCGTCCTCGACCGTATACTCCAGTTTGCGGTCGTCGAGCACGGACTCGAGTGCGGACTCGGCCTTCTCCCAGATCTCGTCGGAGCCGACGCTCTTCTCGGGGCGGGTGGCGAGCGCGACCTCGTAATCGAGACCGAACGTTTCGAGCACTTCCTGGATCATGTCCATGATGCGCTCGACCTCCGCCTGGATCTGGTCGGGCTTGACGAACAGGTGGCCGTCGTCGATCGTGAACGCCCAGACACGGGAAAGTCCGGAGAGTTCGCCGCGCTGTTCCTTCCGGTACACTTTGCCGTTCTCGGCGTAGCGGATCGGCAGGTCGCGATAGGACCACGCCGAGTCGTCGAAGATCGCTGCGTGGCCCGGGCAGTTCATCGGCTTGAGCCCGAACTCGTCGTCGCCGACCTCGAAGAGGAACATATCGTCGGCGTAGTTGTCGTAGTGGCCGCTCTCCTTCCAGAGGTCCGTCTTGAACACGTGGGGGGTCTCGACGTACTCGTAGTCGGCATCGAGGTTCAGATCCTCGACGAACCCCTCGAGCTCGCGGAGGATCGTCTTCCCGTTGGGGTGATAGAGTGGGAGGCCCGGACCGGTGCGGTCCTGAATCGAGAAGAGGTCCATTTCGTTCCCAATCTTGCGGTGGTCGCGCTCCTCGGCCTCGCGGCGCCGCTCCAGGAACTCCTCGAGGTCCGAGTCGTCGCGGAAGGCGGTACCGTAGATCCGCGTCTGCATCTCGTTCTCTTCGTCGCCGCGCCAGTACGCGCCGGCGATTTCGAGGAGGTCGATAGCCCCGATTTCGCCCGTCGATTCGACGTGGGGCCCCTTGCAGAGATCCGCCCAGTCGCCCTGGCCGTAGAAGTGGACGGTGTCGTCCTCTTCGGCGAACTCCTCGAGCAGTTCGAGCTTGTAGGGCTGGTCCGCGAGCCGGTCGCGGGCCTCCTCGATGGAGACGCGCTCGTAGGTAACCTCGAGATCCTCCTCGATGATCGACTCCATCTCCTCGACGATCGCGGGGAGGTCGTCCTCGTCGACGTCGAGCTCGTCGAAGTCGTAGTAGAACCCGTCGTCGGTCGCCGGGCCGATCGCGAGGTCGACGTCGTCGTAGAGCCGCTGGACTGCCTGGGCGAGGGTGTGGGCGGCCGTGTGGCGCATCACGCCCAGATACTCCTCAGAGTCCTCGGTGACGATCTCGATTTCGGCGCCGTCGGTCGTCACCGCGAGCTCCTTGCCGACGAGGTCGCCGTCGATGCGACCGCCGGCGGTCGCGTCACCGAGGCCGGGGCCGATTTCGTAGGCGATATCTTCGATGCTGGATCCGCGCTCGACCTCGAGCTCGGAGCCGTCGGGCAGTACGACAACTATCTGATCTGATTCCTGTTGGGACATGGCTGTGGCTGGGAAACGTGGCTGTGACAGAATCGATAGGTGGAGAGATTAGGGGGCCGGAAGCCGGCCTGTAAAGTAGCCACCTACCATCGTGCACGAGTCTACCCGCGAATCAGATATAAGGATTGTGATGGACGTGTGCATCGCTTCTCCAGTCGTCAGGCCACGCGCTCTCGCAGGGCGTGCTGCTGGAGTGCCGTCACCGTTCGCCCGTCGCGAAGGCCGTCCGACAGCGCCGCCGAGCGGAGTGCCTCCAGCGGCGCGGTGTCGACCCGGATGTACTCGTTCGCGTCGAGGTCCTGTTCGGCCGTCGGCGTACAGCCCTCCGCGACGAAATAGTGGAGTACGGAGTTCGCGATGCCGTTGACCGGCTCGGTCGTCAGCATGTGGTCCACCGTCTCGGCTTCGTAGCCCGTTTCCTCGCGGAGCTCCCGCCGTGCAGCGACCCCGAGATCGTCGTCGTCGGGTTCGACGCTCCCGACGGGGATCCCCCGATTGACGCGGTCGACGGCCTGGCGCCACTCCTCGATGACGACGGCCTCGCGGTCGTCAGCGTCGATCGCGTTCGATTCCGCATCCGTAGCCACGAGTGGCAGGATTACCACTGCCGGCGGCTCGCTCAGATAGTCGTAGTCGGACTCGGTACCATCGGGCAACCGGACCTCGTCGTGGACGATCGTGAAGCCGGGACACTCGTAAGCGATGCTGGAATCGACGGTCTCCCACGCGAGGTTGTCGGTCATGCCAGCGACTCCGGACGCTCCCGAGATGAGTGGTTCGCTTCCCCCGACGGCCGGACCGTCGCGGTGCCCGAATCCGGTCAGGCAGCCTTCAGCAGATCGGTCGCGCCGATGGACTCCGTCACCATCCAGACGACGAAGGCGCCGTAGGCCACCAGGAGAACGTAGGACTCCCAGCGCTCGAGCGTGAGGTCGGTCCGGAGCAGCGTGAACAGCAGGACGGTCGCGAGCGTGAGCACGCCGAACAGCGGGAGTGCAACGGCGAAGTTCACCGTGAGGGTGCCAACGAGCAGGACGCCGACCGGAATCGCGACGAGCAGGTCGAACGTATTGGAGCCGAGGACGTTCCCCAGGCTCGTCGTCCCGTTCCCGTCAGATGCCGTGCGGACGCTCACGAGCGTGTCCGGGAGGCTGGTCGCCGCAGCGAGGATCGTCACGCCCGCAAGGAACTCTGGGATCCCGAGCTCCTGGCCGAGGAACTCGACGCTCCCCACGAGGAACTCCACGGCGACGAGGATGAGGAGCAGCCCTGCGGCCAGCTTCGCCCATGCGGGGAGCACATCGACGCCCTCGCCCTCGTCGCCGGGCGTGTGATCCCCGACGTCCTGCCACTGGATGAAGAGGTAGAGACAGTACAGCAGGAGTGGGATAGCAGCCAGCGGTCGCGTGATGTCCCCGCTGAGCGATTTCGCGGTGCCGACGGGTTCGTAGATCACGGCGAGTGCGAACGTGATGATCAATGCTGAGACGGCGATCATGTAGAACTGCGCTTCCTTGTAGACGATCGCTCGGTTGGCATCGAGCGCCTCGCCCTTCGAGGCGAGCCCGGAGAGCGCCGGAATCACGAGCACGTTGAACAGCGCGGAGCCGACGATCGCCCCCACGCCGAGGTCGAACGCTCCCGCGCTCGCAGCGATCACGACGCTCGCGAACTCCGGAAAGCTGGAGCCGACGGCGACCACGACCGACCCCTGCACGACGGGCGGGAGCCCGTAGTACGCCGAGAGCTCTTCGGCCGACCCTTCGAGCCACGCGCTCCCGAACCAGATTGCGACGGTCGCGAGCGCGATCACGACGAGGTGAATCGGCGTGATCGCCGGGATGAATCCGCTCAGCACCATGGGATAGTTGCATTTCTCAAACCGGCCCTACAAGTGCGTACCTATCCGGGCCGCCTGGAACTCGACGTTTGCTTGCCCTACGTGAACAGACGCTCAGTCGTACTCGTAGAATCCTTCGCCGGTCTTCTTCCCGAGATGTCCCGCCTCGACTTTCCGTTTGAGCAGGTAGGCCGGGGTGTACCGATCGCCGAGCTCCTCGTGGAGCGTCTCGGTCGCGTGGAGGCAGACGTCGAGTCCGACGTGGTCGGCGAGCTCGAGTGGCCCCATCGGGACGTTCGTTCCGAGCGTCATCCCGCGGTCGATGTCCTCCTTGCTCGCGACGCCCTCGTCGAAGGCTCGGATCCCCTCGTTGATCCAGGGCATAAGAATGCGGTTCGTGACGAAGCCGGGCTTGTCGTCGGACTCCCAGGTCTCCTTGTCGAGATCGGCCGAGAGTGCGTGAGCGAGATCGACGGTTTCGGCGGCCGTCCGC
The DNA here is from genome assembly GCF_023204835.1 of Salinarchaeum laminariae. Taxonomy (GTDB): domain Archaea; phylum Halobacteriota; class Halobacteria; order Halobacteriales; family Salinarchaeaceae; genus Salinarchaeum; species Salinarchaeum laminariae. Next base: position 2,826,661 of record NZ_CP096270.1, on the reverse strand, counting down.
TCGCCGGTGACGACCTCGACGCCGTCCATAATCGGCACGGGGTTCATAAAGTGGAGTCCGACGACGTGCTCGGGGCGCTCGGTCGCGGCGGCGATCGACGTGATCGAGAGCGTACTCGTGTTCGTCGCCAGCGCCACGTCCTGGTCGGTGACGCGGTCGAGATTCTCGAAGACGTCCTGCTTGATATCGAGATCCTCGACGATCGCTTCGATCACGAGGTCGCAGGGGCCGAGGTCGTCAAGCTCCGTCGTGCCGTCGACCCGCCCGACGATCCGATCGACGTCGCCGTCGGAAATCTCACCGCGGTCGGCCAGCCGATCGAGGCTGGACTCGATGGCGTCGAAACCCTCCTCGACCAGCTCGCGATCGACGTCCCGTAGTGCGACTTCGTACCCCTCCATCGCGAGGACCTGTGCGATTCCGGCGCCCATCGTTCCCGCGCCCACGACACCGACCCGATCCACGTCCGCGAGTGCTCTGACCATACTCGATCGTGGACGCGGACCCTGAAGAATGCCACTGGTGCCAGACCGGTCTCGCAAGCGGTCGGACTGGCGAGCAGTGGCTCCGGAGAGAAACGCCTTTGAGCGTTCTCACTGAGTTACGAAATAGAATGCACTCGGGAGATCTGGCCACTGGATCGTCGTCAGGCAGCCGATTGCGGTGCGCGACCCGGCCTCGGCCCTCGGTGGTGGGCCGATGAACGACGCCGATCGAGCGGCGGGGATCGACGAGATCGTCGACGTGGTCCTCGACGCGGCACCCGAGATTCGCGGGCTCCAGACGGACAATCGCGGCGGGACCCTTGACCGATCGAACCCCACAGGAGACGATATAATCGCCGCCGACGACGCCGCCGACGAGCTGCTCGTCGATCGACTCGCCGCGATCGAGGCCGTCGGTACCGTCGCCAGCGAGGAGCGTGCCGACGTCGTGGACGCCGGCGATGGACTCTCCGTCACGGTCGATCCACTCGATGGCTCCTCGAATCTCTCGGCGAACGCGCCGACGGGGACGATCGTCGGCGTGGCTGACGCTCCACTCCCCGCGCCTGGCAGCGAGTTCGTCGCCGCAGTCCTGATCTGCTATGGGCCAGTGACGACGGCCTACGTGGCAATCGACGGCGAGGGCGTCACCGAGTACGAAATTCCGCCGTCTGGGGACGGCGGTACGAACCCAGCGCCGCGAGTGAGCGATGCTGCTGTCGAGATCCCGTCGGAGCCGACCGTCTACGGCGTCGGCGGTGGGGACGACGACTGGCCACCGGTCGTCGCGGGGATCGTCGAATCGCTCCGCGACGAGCTCAAACTCCGCTACGGCGGTGCGCTCGTCGCCGACGTTTCCCAGATGCTGACGAAGGGCGGTCTGTTCGCGTATCCACAGCTCCAGTCACGCCCGGCGGGCAAGCTCCGGTATCAGTTCGAGGTCGCGCCGGTCGCGCTGGTCGTCGAGGAGGCAGGCGGGGCATCGACCGACGGCACCGGTTCGCTCCTCGATCGGCCAGCGACGGAGCTCCACGACCGGTCGCCGATCTACGTAGGAAACCGATCACTGATCGATCGCGTCGACTCTGCGTTTGCGGACGCGGCCTAACGTCGGTCGCCGATTGTACCAGCGAGAAGGAACTCGACGCGACGGCCTCAGAGATCGGCCTTGCCGAACCGGTAGTAGCCGATCGCGAGGGGGACGACGATCCACAGCACGATGACGGGGAACGCGGTCCACTGTTCGGCGTAGAACGGAAGCTGCGCGGACTCGCCAGCGACGCCCTCGAGCGGGTCGCCGATGTCGGCGCTGAACAGATATCCAGCCGCACGACTACCCGCCACGTTTGGATCGAGGCTGAGCAGCAACAGTGCGTAGTCAGGGACGTTCTCCAGCGTCCACGACCCCTCCACGATACGCACGAGGCCGAGCACGAGGTACTGGTAGGCGTAGACGAGCACCAGGAGGATGGCGACGATCAGCCCCATCGCCTTCCCCCGCGAGCTGACCGAGGCGGAGACGGCGATCGCGACTGCAACGTACACCACCGAGAGCACGCCGCCGAGGATGCCGAAAGCGGCCATCTGCTGCCACTCCACGGAGCCATAGAGCGCGAACATGAGCACCGTTCCGATGAGTCCGGTCACGAGTAGCGCGCCGACGATGACGATCGATCGACCGATCACCTTGCCGACGACGACGTCCGAGCGACGTAGCGGGAGGCCGAGCAGCACGCGAATGCTACCGGATTCTCGCTCCTGGACGATCGCCATATAGCCGATCATCGCTGCGAGCACGGGCAGGAAGATCCCGATCGGCGTCTGGAACAGGGCCGCCGCGAACTCCGCGCCGTCGCTGCCGGTGTCGCCGACGAGATACGGGACTGCGCTCAACACGACGCTGAGCACGAGCAAGACGCCGATCACGCCGAGCAGGAGCTTCGATCGAGCGGAGTCCTGCAGGTCCTTCTTCGCGACGTGGAGCCACCCTGGCTGTCCGCTCATGCTGCGCCCTCCGTGTACGAGGCGAAGATGTCTTCGAGACTCGCTTCCTGCGTTCGGAAGTCCTCGATGGAGTACCCTTCGTCCTCGATCGCGCCGATGATCGCGGTCTTTCGCGCGTTCTTCTCGAGCGAGATCGAGAGTGAGGTGCCGTCGGCCTGTACGGACGTCACGTCGTCGCGGCCGTGGATCGTCGCGGTGAGGCCGTCAGCAGGCTGCTGTAGCGTGACGATCAGCGTCGATCCGCCACCCGCAGCGGCGCGGAGTCCCGCGACGTCGTCCTCTGCGACCATCGTCCCGGATTTCATGATCCCGACGCGATCACAGACGGCCTCGACCTGCTCCATGATGTGACTGGAGAAGAAGACCGTCGCGCCGCGCTCGTTCTCCTCGCGAATGATCTCTCGGAGTTCTCGCGCGCCGTTGGGGTCGAGCCCCGAGGTCGGCTCGTCGAGGACGAGCAGCTCGGGCTCGCCGACGAGCGCCATCGCGAGTGCGAGACGCTGGGACATCCCCGTCGAGAATCCTCCGGCCTTCCGGTCGATGGCGTCCTGCAGCCCGACGCGCTCGAGCAGCGCCTCCGGGTCGTCGTCTACGTCTTTCACGTCGATCGCGAACTGGACGTGTTTTCGGGCGGTCAGACGGTCGTACATCGAGAGGTCTTCCGGAAGCACGCCGACGTGTTGCCGAAGGGCGACCGACTCCTCGATTGCGTCGTAATCGAGCACCTCGATCGTGCCGCTCGTGGGCGTGGCGTAGCCGAGGAGGCAGTCGATCGTCGTCGATTTTCCCGCCCCGTTCGGGCCGAGGAAGCCGTAGATCTCGCCGTCCTCGACCGTGAGGTCGAGATCGTCGACGGCGCGAACGTCGCCGTACCGCTTCTGGAGAGCTTTAATGTCTATGGCGGCCATCGGTAATGTCCCATCAGCGAAACCGTGTATATCTTGCCATATTCTGCCACTGGAGACGCGTCTGCGCTCCTGGGAATCGGTGGAGGACGCTTCGGTGGGGTGGAGTCTCGACTCATCCGACCGACTGAACATCGATACCAATAACCATACACGATCCCGGTTCTGTGAGCCAATTCCGGGCAAACGTTGATGTGAAATGGCCGTCCGACGTTCAGTATGGAGTTTCGGATCGAGTCTGGCGCCAGCGAGGAGGAAGCATCGGCGATCGCCGCCGCGCTCGCAGAGCATCTCGGCGAGCCGGTCGAGGTGGTGACCGGTGACGACGAGGCGCCGATCGCGAGCGCCGAACCGCCACAGGGTAGCGAGTCCGGATCGGACGACGCCCGGGATCGGGCGGAGTCCTCACCAGATGCAGACCCAGCAGACGACCTCGGCCCGACGGAGCGCGAGGACGCACTCCGGGATCTGATCGCCGATATGGAGGAAGGCGGTCCCCAGAAGTACCGCGACCGGCTGGACGAGCAGGGGAAACTGTTCGTGCGCGACCGTCTGAAGCTGTGGTTCGGTGAGGACGACGGATCAGCCGATCTCACCTTCGAGGACGGCAAGTTCGCGAACTTCGACGCCTGGCACGGCTCCAGCCCCGACGTCGAGTCGCCAGATCCCGGTTCGCGCCTCCCCGCCGCCGGCCTGCTGACGGGCGCCGCCGAGTTCGAGGGCCGGGACGTCCACTTCATGGCCAACGACTTCACCGTCAAGGCCGGCTCGATGGCCGCACACGGCGTCGAGAAGTTCCTCAGGATGCAACAGCGGGCTCTGAAATCCGGCAAGCCGGTGCTCTACCTGATGGACTCCTCCGGTGGCCGCATCGATCAGCAAACCGGATTCTTCGCAAATAGAGAGGGCATCGGGAAGTACTACTACAACCACTCGATGCTCTCCGGCCGCGTCCCGCAGATCTGCGTGCTCTACGGTCCCTGCTTCGCCGGTGCGGCGTACACACCCGTCTTCGCCGACTTCACGATCATGGTCGAGGGGATGTCCTCGATGGCCATCGCCTCGCCACGGATGGTCGAGATGGTCACCGGCGAGGAGATCTCCGCGGAGGAGCTCGGGGGCCCCGAGGTCCACACCCGCGAGTCAGGCTCCGCAGATCTGATCGCCAGGGACGAGGAGCACGCTCGCGAACTCGTCGCGCAGCTGCTGTCATATCTCCCAGATAGCTCCGACGACTCGCCGCCAGAACAGACGGGTTCCCAGCCCGAGCTATCACCCGACGGAATCGACTCGGTGATCCCCCAACACCCCGACAAGGGGTACGACATGCAGAACGTGATCGAACGCGTCGTCGACGCCGACTCCTGGCTCGAACTCCGTCCGGAGTACGGCGGGGAGATCCTGACGGGCTTCGCCAGAATCGACGGCCGCCCGGTCGCGATCGTCGCGAACCAGCCTGCCAAACGGGCTGGCGCGATCTTCCCCGACGCCGCAGAGAAGGCAGCACAGTTCATCTGGACCGCCGACGCCTACGACGTGCCCGTGCTCTATCTCTGTGATACGCCCGGGTTCATGGCGGGGTCGCAAGTCGAGACGGAGGGGATCCTCGAGAAGGGCAAGAAGTTCATCTACGCCACCTCCTCGGCGACGGTCCCCCAGCAGACCGTCGTCGTCAGGAAGGCGTACGGCGCGGGCATCTACGCGATGGGTGGACCGGCATACGATCCCGAGAGCGTGCTGGCACTCCCCTCCGGCGAGATCGGAATCATGGGTCCTGAGGCGGCGATCAACGCTGTCTACGCTCGGAAGCTCGCGGAAATCGAGGACGAGGACGAACGCGAGCAGCGAGCCGACGAGCTCCGCGAGGAGTACCGCCGCGACATCGACGCGATGCGGATGGCCAGCGAGGTCGTGATCGACGAGGTCATCCCACCCAGCGAGCTCCGGAGCGAACTCGCAGCGCGCTTTGCGTTCTACGAGGACGTCGAGACGGAGCTGCCCGACAAGAAACACGGCACCGTGCTCTGATTGTCTCGGCTGAGAACGTCCCGGCGAGTTGCCGGATAGAACTCTACTCCTCTGCCGAACCGTGGCCGTTCGGTAGAGGTCCGTATTCGTCAGGTTCCGCTACTTTCACGATGCTCTTCTCGATCGTGAGCTTGGACGGCCAGTCCAGGGTTCCAACGATTGATAATTATTATGCTGTATGTGGCGAAGATGGTTCAATGCCAAAGAGTTATGAAACCATAGTTCAGAATCCAAGGCAGCAACGCCTATTCTCATCATGCCACCGGCCGACGCCATTTCTTCGTCCGACTCCCGCTCGACGGTCTCCGGTGAGATGCTGCTCGACGAGGGGGTAAGCTGGCTCGCTCGTCGGGAGCGCCTGCTCTGGATCGGTGCCACAGTCGCGCTGTTCGCGGACGTGGTGACCACGCTGCTGGGATTTCGGGTGGGGCTCGCCGAGGGCAACCCCGTCGTCGCCAGCGCGCAGGCGGCGTTCGGCGTCGCTGGCTTCCTGACGATCAAGGCCGGTGCGCTCGTCCTGGCGTACGGCGTCCGAGTTGCACTCCCCCAGTTCCGCGTGGCGATCCCGCTCGGAATCGCGCTCCCCTGGGCAGTCGTGGCGACGACGAACGCGGCGCTGCTCTTCGCTGCGGTCTGAGACAGCCTCGGCCAGTTCTGTCGTTGTGCTCCTCGCAGTCGCTCGCAGTCGTTCGTGATCGCTAGCGGTTTCGGTTCAGTAGCCGATCCCCTCGCCGTCGCCGACAATCGCCCCGGTCGCATCATTTATGCACGGCCCTGTGCAAAGTCGGGACATGGTTCGGTGTGAGATGTGCGGCGATAGTACGTCGTCGCCGAAGACGGTGAAGGTCGAGGGCGCCGAACTCCAGGTCTGCGGGGACTGCGCAGACTTCGGGACTGAAGTTCGCGACCAGAGCTCCAGTAGCTCTACGTCTACCAAATACTCCACGAGCAGTGGCGGGAGCTCGGGCGGCAGCTCCGGCAGCGGGAGCAGCTCCTCGAGCGCCAGTGGCGGCTCCTCCGGTGGTTCGAGTCAGCGCCGTCGCTCGGACATGTTCGACGACATGGACGAAGTCGTGACGGACTACGACGAGCGGATCCGGACTGCGCGGGAGGACACCGGCCTCTCGCAGGCCGATCTCGCCAACGAACTCAACGAGAAGGCGAGCCTGATCCGGAAGCTCGAACGGGGCGAAACGCTCCCCAGCGACGAGGTCCAGACCAAACTCGAGCGCCATCTGGACATCTCGCTGTCCGGGGGCGCCGGAGCGGACGAGGACGCCGAGTGGGAGGGTGGCGGTGACGCCGGCGAGTACACGCTCGGCGACGTCGTCAAGCGCAAAGATTGATTCGCAGGCACCCCAATAATTTGCGAGCAACTCCTGCTTCGGTCTTCGCTGAATCGAGAGCATCGCCGAACTGCTGATTCTGTGAAACGCGGGAGTAATCGCCGCGCACCCTGCCGAGGCCGATCATCATCTGGCCGTTCACGCAGAGCCGTCCAGTCGTGACCGAATGTCTTCGTCCGCGAGACACTGCTCGACGGCGTCGAGCAACAGCAGTGCGGCGAACTCGCGGGCTGCCGCGTGCGTCGACTGATCGCTCTCGGGGACGAGGCCGACTGCTTTTTCGAGGACTGCACGTGCGGGCGCAACCGATCTCAGGCGCTCGGCCTGCTCGTCGAGCGTCGTGTCGATCTCGTGGGCCCGCGCGTCCACGCTCGCGATCGTCAGATCCTGTTCGAGGTAGGCCAGCAGATCCGCCGGCGTCGCGTCGAGAGTGGGGGACACTCGCACCGGCTCCGTCGGCCCCGAAACGAGCACGCTCCGCACGCCCTCGGCCTGCATCGCTTGCCCGACTGCCTCGAGTGCCGCCTCCGCAGCAGCGACGGCCGCCGTCGCGACCTCGTCGGGATCGTGCGCGCTCGTCGCGAAGTGGTGCCCGGCGTCAGGTAGCGCTGCGACGCAGTCCAGCAGCGCCTCCGTCACGCCCGCGAAGTACAGGGGGATCGTCGGATCCGCCGTCGCTTCCTCCGCGACCGATCTGATAGTCGACCGGAGCCCATTTGCGCGACGCCGAACGCGCTCGTCGGGCTCCCAGTCGAAGCGGGCGTACACCTCGACGGCCGATTCCTCGTCCGGGGAGATGGTCGCGGTCCCGTCTTTGATCGCGAACATGTCGGCGTTCGGGCCATCGAGCACCAGTGTGGCCCGGTAGCTGCCTGCGGGAAGTTCGAGGATCAGTCGTCCGGCCTCGTCAGTGACCCCTGATGCAGTCCGGACGCCGATTTCGGGCGGATGGGTCGTTGCCTCGTCGCTATCGCCGCCGACAGCTGCCGGTCCGGCAGGTGCCGCTTCCGTCGCCTCCGAGTCAACCGTGGATCCGCTGGAGGAATCGCTGGGCGACTCGGCGGGCTCGATCTCGACCGTCGCGTCGGCGATCGGATCTGCGGCGACCAGCGCGGAGACCACGAGCGTCCCAGAGGACGGTGCGAGCGCAACGCCGACGGTCGTGAGCGCCTCGTCGATCCGGATCTCGACGGTCTCGTCGTCGTAGCCCGGCGCGCTGACGACGGCCGTCACCGTACCGGTCGTGACGGGGAGGCTCGTCGTCACGGAGCCGTCGTCGATCGCGGCGGATTTCGTCTCTTCCTGATCGGTCGTGACGGTGACCTGTCCGGAAGGGATCGCGTCCTCTGTCTGCGCATCCGTGACCTCGACCTGCAGCCCCGGCCGGCCGACGGTCAAGTGGACCGATCGCGTCTCCGGCCGCGGCGATGGATCGTCGATCGCGAGCTCGACGTCGTCGGTCGTTCGCTCTGCGGCCTCGCCCTTGATCGAATACTCACCCGGCGTCAGCGCGACCTCGGTGGTCGTTCCCGCGAGCGTAGTCGTCTCGACCAGCGAGCCGTCCTCGGCACGCCTGATCGCGACGATCTGCTCGCCGGGGACTTCCTCGCCCTCGTCGTCGGTGAACCGGATCCTGACCGGCACCGAAGTCTCGTCGATAACGCGCCGCGTGGGCCACGCGCCGACCGTGCCGAGTCCGAGTCGGAGGCCGGTCGCGGTCAGTCCGCCGTGGAACGTGCCGACGAGGAGTGCGCCCAGCCCGATCTCCGTGCCACCGACCGTGGCCGTTCCGAGCACTGGCCCCCAGTACAGCCACTGGACGACTGCGATACAGACGATCCCCCCGATCCCGCCGAAGCAGAAGTGGCCGACGACTGCGCGCGGCCCCGCGATAGCCGACCGGGCGGGCGAGAGCAGTCTGAGGCCGTAGACGCTCCCGACCGACAGGACGCTCCCGATCATCGCGACGAAAAGCAGGCTCACGATCGACCCGATGTCCATCCAGAGCCCGACGAACTCGTCACCCTCTTGGTCGGCCGGCTCGGGCTCTGGCTCCGGCTCGGGTGGCGGTGGGACGACTGTCAGGTCGACGCGTGCCGGGCGGCCCTCCCCGCCGATAAGGATCGCCGTGGCATCCTGGCTCGGCTGCGCGATCGCGGACGGTAGCGACTGTGCCGATCCGGTCAGTAGGGCCGGGTCGATCGGGAGGTACGTCGTCGAATCGTCACGGATCAGCAACGCGTCGTATCCGGTGAGTGCAGCCGGTTCGGGTGCGTAGAGCGATCCCTTGGCGATCCGGAGCGGCACAGTCGCACGTCCTGGCCCAGTGACGGCGACGTCCACGAGCGCTGTCGTCTCCGCAGCGGTGCCGCCCTCCCCGCTGCTCCCATCTCCACCGGGGGCGGAGACGTTGTAGACGCGAACCTGGACGCTTCCGGCGCCCACCACGTGTTCGGGAACCGCCACGAACGGCTCCGGCCCGCTATCTCGAACGCTGTAGACGGCGGTCGGGCCGTTCGTCTCGAGGGCCACCTCGATCTGGTTCGGTCCCAGTTCCGGGTGGGCGAGTGGTTGCACGACGACGAGGCCGCCGTTCCGGTACTCGAGGGCGGTGGTGCGCTCCGCAGCGTCGGCGATCGAGAACGCGACCGGTCCGGCCGAGACGGTGGCGTTGTTCATCACGACCGACGCGCTCATCGAGTACTGCGCGGGGACTCCAGAGAGCTCGGTGGGCGTCACGAGGAGCGTCGCGTTCGATCCGCTCCCCTCGACCGTCGTCTGGAACCGCTCGCCGCTGTTGGCGGCGAGGAGCACAGGGGCCGCGCCACCGAGACCGCGCACGTCGACCGGGACCGCGAGGGTGGCATTTTGGAACGTCGCAGGCGCCGTTTGAGCGACGTAGCGGAGATCTGCCGCGCCCGTGATCACGGTCTCGCCGTCGTGACTCGCGGTGACGGTCGTCGACGAGAGGTTGGCGGTGGCCCCGGGCGGGACGACGTCGGTGATCGGGACGCGAGCGACGTATCGGTCGCCCTCCCGGACTGCGCTGGCCGTTGTCGATCCATCGACGGCGGGGACCTCAACGGAGACGTTCGTCCCCGGCCCGGCCTCGCCGATGCGCTCTACGGTAACGGCGAGGACGACGTTGCCGCCGTCCCGCGTGACGTTGCCCTGCTGCTCGCCGGCCTCCTGTGCCGAGAGGAGTGCGTCGTCGGCTACTACTGCGTCTCCCCCGGTGGTGTCCGCTGGTACGGATCCGCCGGGCGAGGCGACCGTCATGCCGACCGAACCGACCGCGAGCATCCCGACGATTCCGGCGATGACGAGGATCGTCCGAATCCCGCGCCCGCTGGCAGCGGTGCGGTGACCAGCGATCACGGCGTCATCACCTGAAGAAGTGAGTCACCGACCGTCAGCGCCAGCCAGCCGACTCCGAGAACGATCAGACAGACCCCGAGCGCAACCGGCACAAGGAGGGCCCGACGCGAGTACGTCGTCCACTCGCCCTCCGCGAGCCGACGCCGGGCCGCTCGTCCGCGTCGGAGTGGGAGCACGGCTCCAGCCGCCGCTCCGAGGAGACTCCCCAGCACGGCGAGTCCGACGATCCGCAGCCTGAGCGACCAGGTCAACGACTGCTGGCGGTCGCGGAGCGCGGCGTCGTGGGCCGCGAGGCCGTCTTCCGTTCGACGCTCCAGCGTCTCCGATCGGTTGCCGAGTGCCTGGATCGCTGCGGCGCTCTGGGGCCCGCCAACGGCGGAGTCGGCGACGTCGTAGAGCTCCGTGCGAAGCCCCTCGGCGGCAGCGAGATACGACTCTCGCGTCGACATCGTCGCATCGATCACCCGCTCCTCGGGCGTGGATCCGTTCTCCACGGTCGCGGTTGCGGCGGAGAGGTTCGCGAGCTGAGCGTCGAGGGCCGCTTCCTCTGAGCGGTACGTGTCCAGAGCATCCCGAAGCTCGGTCGCCTGTTCGGCCGAGGCGACCGGAATCGCCCCGTCGATCAGAGCCGACTCCACGCTGTGATCGACGATCGATAGCGCCGGGCCCGGAACTGGTTCTGGCGAGGCGAGTGAACCCAGCGAATCGTTGGTCGGGGCAACGACGCGGATCCGTAGCCGGTCCTCGCCGCTGGAATCGATGACGGTCGCCCAGTCAACTCCGGTCTCGTCGAGCGTCCGTGCTCCGCCTGCCTGCTGGCAGAGGTGAACGACCAGCTCGGACCCGTTGTACACCGCGACCGTTTCCCCCGGGCCGGTCGGCTCGTCGGCGGGCGGCGTCACGACGACGGCCGGTTCGGCCTCGACCGTCGTACAGGGATCCGCAGCGGCCGTGGATGCGCCGAGAACGCCCGGTGCGACGGCGACGAGCCCGATCGCGAGAACGATCGCGAGGAGAGCTACCCTTCCGGACAGGGAATCCAGTGACCGCGGCGTCGGATTAGCCATCGCGCTCACCACGCTGGAGCCGGCGTCGCTGCTGGAGGAATGCGGCCGTGCTCCCGGCGATCACCCCGACACCGAGCCCGACGGCCAGCAGTGCGAGGGAGAGCGTCGGATCCGTTGCGAGCGCTGTTTCGAGTGATTCGACGGTACCTGCCCGATCGGAGACCGCTGCGGCCATCGCGGCCGGCGGCCCACTCGCTGGATCGGCAACCCGAACCCACGACCCCACGGCCGACCGAACGCCGAAGAGATCGAACAGGAGCACCGCTGCGATTCCGATCGCGACCAGGCCAGCGACGGTCGTTCGACGATCGGTTCGCATAGGTGGATGTGGCGCCCATCGGGTCACTCCGGCTCGCCCGCGGGCACGCGCTTCGAGGCAATACCGATCCGGCGGCCAAAACGGTTCTGCCAGAATCGTTATGTCCCTTGCCCGATGGCCGCTCCCGTCGGGCCGTTGGCATCGGACCGGCGACCGTCGTGGTTCGACCGCCGCGACCGCCGCATCCGACAGCTTATATCCGAGGCCGCGCCTACCGACGTGCGTGCGGATCGAGAACAGTTTCGTTCCGGTCGACGGCGTCGGCGAGGTGACCGAGCGCAAGCTCTGGCAGGCAGGCGTCACCGAGTGGTCCGAGTTCGGCGGTCAGGTCGTCGGCCCCACCCGGGCCGATCGCATCGAATCGTTCGTCGACGAGGCGACCCGCCGGCTCGATCGCGGCGACGCGGCCTTCTTCGCCGACCGAGTTCCCGACGCCGAACACTGGCGGCTCTTCGAGAACGTCCGCGAGGAGACGACGTTCCTCGACATCGAGACCACGGGACTCGATCATTACGCGGACCGCGTGACGACCGTCTCGATCCACCGCGACGGCGACACGCGAACGCTCGTCCAGGGGCAGGATCTCAGCGCTGACGCCCTTCGAGCCGAGCTCGAGGCTTCCTCGCTCCTCGTCACGTTCAACGGCCGTCGCTTCGACGTCCCCTTCCTCGAGGCGTCCTACGATCTCTCGGTCGATCTCCCCCACGCTGATCTTATGTCGATGTGCAACCAACTGGGCTACTCCGGCGGCCTCTCCGCGGTCGAGGGAATCTTCGGCATCGAGCGCGATCGGCCGGACATCTCCGGGCGCGACGCAGTGCGGCTCTGGCACGAGTACGAGCGTGGACAGGACGGCTCGTTGCAGACGCTCATCGACTACAACCAGGAGGACACGGTGAACATGGAGCCGCTGATGGAGCAGGTTTCACAGGAGCTCCACACCGAAATCTTCGAAGCTGCTTGCGTGGGCGAGGAGTAGCGGCGGCCGGCAGCGTCACTGGTGCACCGGTCGGCGATGTTACTGCCCCTCGTAGCGCCACGTGTCTTCGCCCCAGGCAGGGTTGACGACGCCGGGCAGCCGCCGGAGTCGGGGTCGCACCATCTCCCACCAGGGGTCGGGCTCGTCGAACCCCGCCTGGTGGGCGGGAAAGACAACCTCGAGGAACTCGCCGACCGATACGGCCTCCTGCTCGCGGAGGTGATCGAACGCGGCCCGGATCGCGTCGATTCGCCAGTCCCGCATCATCTCGCTGGTTCCAGGCACGTCGACATCTTCCAGCAGTTCGTCTACGCGGGCCTCCACGTCGACTGAGACGTCCTCGGTCGGTACCTCACCGATTCCGGTGCGTGATCGGTACCAGACGGTGAGCGTCGCGGGGTCACCGCGGACCTCCTTCCGACCCACCTCGTCGCGGGCGAAGAGGGCCTCCAGGGCGGTGCGAGCGGTGTGTTCCGTGACGTTCATCGCCTCCGCGACTTCCCGCGTCGTGTAGGGTTCGACGCCGGAGAAGACGGAGAGGGCGCGATCGTCGGGGACCGTCTCGGCGTACTGCCCCCACGCTCGCTCCTCGTTCTCGCTCATGCCAGTAGCTCACGTGCTCCAGGGGCTTGTTTATTTCGGACAGAGATCTGGTAATTGATAGCTGCCGTGCTCGCCCGATCGGTCGATTGCTTCGGGACGGCGCGGAGCGTGGGATCGAGTGGCACCTCCGCTGACGGTCCCATCGTCCACCTCGTATGCGACGAGTTTCGGAATCTGTCCGAAATCCTCCGAACGCATTAAGTCGTGGGCTCCGTACCGACCGCATCATGCCCGCTGGACTCGACGTCGGGGCCGCCAGGATCGTCGCGGCAACCGAGGGGGGAACCGACGGTACGCGAAACGCAGCACTCGCTGTCGAACGAAGCGAGTACGTCGAAGATTTCCTCGAGGGCGCGGACACGCCCTCGGTCACGACCGACGACGCCATCGTCGCGCTCGGCGACGCCGCCCCTGAGGTGGCGACGATCGTCAACGACACGCCGACACGACTGCTCGGCGCCGATTCGACGCTCCCGGCCGACGACGTCCCCGCCGCCGTCGAGGCGCTGCTTCGCGCTCTCGTCGGCGAGGGCGATGGATCACTCTGTTTCGTCCCGCCGTCGGGAATCGACACGGGACCGATCGAGGACGCCGCCAGCGAACTCGGCTACGATCCTGCGTCGCTCGATCCTGGCGTCGCCGTCTGTTACGACGCGTTCGACTCGCCAGCGACCGGGCTCGGCGTCGTCGTGGATGGCACGCGCACGCTCGCGACGCTCGTCGTCGAAGGCGTCCCGGTGTCGCGCTCGGAACTCTCCCGCGGCGGTGACTGGATCGATCAGGAGCTCGCCAGCGCGACCGGAAACGATCCGGAGGCCGTCGCCGAGCTGCGTGCGAACGCCTCGCTGGACGATCCGACGTCCGGCGCACTGGCCCTGCGCTACGACACGCTGCTCTCGAATCTCGCGCTCGCGATCGCCGACGAGTCTCCCGCGGTCGAGGGGACGATTCCGATCGTCGTGGCCGGCGCCGCGGCACCGGACGGCATCGACAGTCGCCTGGCGACCGCACTCGACGACGTCGATCTGCCGTTCGAGGTCGGGGACGTCCACCGCGCCGCCGACGCCGAATCCGCTGCCGCCCGCGGGGCACTCCTCGCCGCTCAGGACGCCAGCGCCGTCGCGACGGACGCCGAGGACGCCGATCCGGCTGCTGCTGGCTTCGCCACTGGATTCGCGGACGAAGCAGCCGCTTTGGCGGCGCTCGCCGCGGGCTCAGATGCTGCAGCATCGGGTGGTGTCGACGCTGCAGACGGCGTGCAGGCAGGCGGTGCCGACACACCCGAACCCGCGACGGCCGCAACTGCTGCCACGGACGTTGGCGGTGTCGATATAGCGTCCGAGAGCGGTGTCGAGAGCGCAGATCTCGACGGTCTCCGCGATCGTCTGGCGTATCTCGAGGACCGGCTCGGTCTGGACGACGAGCAGCCACTCGACGAGGACGTGGCCGACCTCGCCGAGGAGGTGACGACGCTCCTCGCGCTCCGCGAGGACGTCGAGGCACTCGAAACCGCAGTCGACGATGCCGCCGCGGCAAGAGACAGCGGTGTTCCCGAGGACGCAGCTACGGCCGAGGAAGTGGAGTCGCTCCAGCAGTCGGTCGACGAGCTGTCTACGTCGCTGGACGATCGCATCGACGCGATCGAATCCCGTCTGGAGGCGCTGCCACCGGTCGCGGATCTCGCCGACCTCGTCGATCGCGTGGACGAGATCGATCCAGACGATCTCGACGCGATCGTGGATTCACTCGACGAACGGGCCGAGGAGGTCGCTGGCCTCTGCTCCGATCTTGCGGCTCTCGACGACGAGATGGATGCCGTCGAGTCCGAGGTCGAGGTCATCGACTCGACCGTCGAGGATCTGGAGGCAAACGTCGACGATCTCGATGCGAATGTCGGCGATCTCGATTCGGACGTTGACGACCTCGACGCGGACGTCGGCGAGCTGGCTACCGACGTCGGTGAACTGGACGCGACAGTCGAGGAAATCGACGAGGGACTCGGTGACGTCGAAACCACCGTCGTGGAGCTCGAAACGGAGATCGATGCGCTCGAATCCGACGTCGAAGCGGCCGTGGACGCTGGCGCCGACGAAGCCACGATCGACGCGCTGCGCGAGCGCATCGAGGTGGTCGAGACGACTGCCGAAGACGTCGAGGCGGAGTTCGACGACGTGGCGACGGCTGCTGCTCTCGAGACCGTAGAAGACGCGCTCGGCGACGCCGAAACGTACCTCGACGACGTCGAGAGCCGCGTCAGTGATCTCGAAGGCGAGGTCCCGGATCCCGATCTCGTCGACGCGCTATCGGTCGACCTGGAGGCGCTACGTGGGCGGGTCGAAGAACTGGAGTCCGGTCTCGCGGAGCGCTTCGAGGACATCCACGACGAGATCGACGAACTCGAATCCGACGCGGCCGACGCGGAGGAGCTTGCCGGGCTGGAAAGCGACGTCGCGGCACTCGAGGGTGCCGTCGAGGACGCGGAGGCCGAGCGGGTCGAGCTCGAGGGCGCTATCGACGATCTCCGAGCGGAGTTCGACGCCGTGAGTGATCTAGAGGCCGAGATCGAGACGCTTCGATCGGACGTCGAGGCAGTTCCCGACGACGCCGTCGACGAGACGCAACACCAGAACGCGATCACGAGCGTGGAGAGCCGCATGGATTCCGTCGAGAACCGGATCGCCGAAGCGGAGGTCGACGCCGCGAGCGGTGCCGGTCGGAGTGCGATCCTGGCGCTCGGCCTTGGTCTGGCATCCGTCGGTGGGCTTGGTGCTGCCCTCGCGTATCTGGCCGACCAGACCGCGCTCGCCGGCGGGTTCGTCGCCGTCCCGCTGGTCGCCGTGATCGTCGCCTGGTATCTGAGCTAGAAGCGATCGCGTCGGTCGACCTACCCGGTCAGTCTCGTCAGTGAGTGTCGGGTGTCGTTACTCGGTGTCGGACGGTTGCGGTAGTTCCTCGAGCAAGGTGAGCGCGCTCTCGACGGCACGAGCGCCGACGTCCGTTCGCTCCCGGGCCTCGGCACCGCTCATTCCCGGCCCCGTGACGCCCAGAGTCACCGGCGTGTCCCTGTCGAGACTGATCTCCGTGAGCGCGTCGGCGGTCGACTGCGCGATCACCTGATCGTGGTCGGTGTCGCCCGTGACGACGGCACCGATCACGGCTACACCGTCGACGTCGTCCCGTCGCGCCAGCCGATCGGCAGCCAGCGGAGCGTCGTACACGCCAGGTACCGCGACGCTCTCGACGACCGTGGCACCTGCTTCCTCCGCCACCTCGCGTGCCTCTTCTTCCATCGGCTCGGTGACCGACCGGTTGAACTGCGCCACCACGAGGGCGAGTCTGCTCATGCACCATGGGTAGCGTGGCCGCACAAAAGGTGTACCGTTCCACGAAACCACGATCAGTGGGATAACTTTCGCAAAAGAGGACTGACCCCACCGGGCATAGGTATCCGGACCAATCACAGGGTGGGACTGGAAGAGGCCGAGCGCTCGACCCGTCCCCGGCGAGTCGCGGATGGTCGAGCGGAAGGGGGCTTCCAGGCGGTTCACGGTTGCGACAGCAGAGCACGAGCTGAACAGATTCGAACGCGACCCCAAGGGTTATCCCGGATTCCGCGCAATCGGCGCACGATGAATGCAGACGAACGGACCCGATATTTCGCTCGAACCGCGGCGCTCGCCGCCGCATCGACGATCGTCATTACGGCGAGTTTCATCGGCGTCCTCGCGCTGCTGGAGGGCGAGTTCTCGACGCTCGACTCGCGGATTCCCTGGTATCTCGTCGCGACCTCGCTGATCTTCCTCTCGACGATCTTCTTGCTCGAAGAACACGGCGCCGACGGTATCGAGATCATCGCGATCACCGGCGTCGTGACGGTGCTTGGCTTCATCATGATCGTTCTCGCCGTCGAGGGTGTCAACTACGCCCGCACGCATCCCGAGGACGTCTTCGTGGACCGACTCGTGCTCTACTTCCTCGCGGCAGGGATGTTCGGCACCGGCATCGGCTACTGGGGAATCAAGCACTGGCGGGAGTTCACCGGCCAGTCCGAGCAGACGAGTTCGCTGTAAAACAACCCGTCACGCCTGAGGAGATTACTCCGGCCGCCCGACTGCGTCTTCCTCGATCGCAGAGACGTCCTCGATGTTCGCTTCGTTCTGGAGGTGTTCGTGAAGCTGCTGATAGATCGGCGTCGCCGAGTCGGCTGGGTCGGTTCGGCCCGGCAGCGTCGTGAGGCAGTCCCAGTCGCCGACGAGCACGAGCCGCTTCTTCGCTCGCGTGAGCGCGACGTTCAGCCGCCGTGGTCCCTCGTTCGGGAAGTCCAGGAAGCCGATCTGGCCGGCGTCGTTGCTCCGGACGAAGGAGACGACGATCGCCTTTGACTCGCTGCCCTGGAAGGAGTCGATCGTGTTCACCGTCACGTCGTGGTGGAGTCCCGACTGATCGTGGCTCGCCAGCGCGGAGCGAATCTTGGCGACCTGTCCGGTGTAGGGCGTGATAACGCCGATATCGGCCGGATCGACGCCGTAGCGGAGCAGGCGGTCGATCTCCGCGACGACTGCCTCGACCTCTGCAGGATTGTAGAGCGACTCGCGGGGCGTCCGCTCCTCCGAGCCGGACACGTCGACGCCGACGAGGGGATCCAGCGTTCCGATCGTCCAGTCTCGGTTTCGGCTGGCATGCGTGAGCAGCCCGTCGTAGAACGCCTCGTTCGGGAACGCCGCGATCGATTCGTGCATCCGGTACTGCGTCCCCAGCGTCGTCACGATGCCGTCGCCGTAGACCTCGAGGACGTGCTCGAAGAGGGATTTCTCCATCTCCTCGCGGTCGGCGTACTCGCCTGAGTGGTACGGCGGGAGCTGTTTGTGGTCGCCGGCGAGCACTGCGCGCTCGCCCTTCGAGAAGGGGATCAGGGTCGCCGGTATCGTCGCCTGCGTCGCCTCGTCGACGACGACGAGGTCGAAGAGGTCGTCGGGGAACTGGTGAGCCGCGCTCATCGTGGCGCCGACGACGTCGGCCTGCCAGTGATCCTCGCCGACGTACTCCTCCTCGACGACGGGGTGATCGCAGTTCGATCCGACGCGGGCGATCGAGAGTTCGTCGTCCTGGGCCAGCGCGTGCAGCGAGCGGGGATCGGCCTGCTCGGTCGTGCTCGACCCGACGAGCAGATTGTCTACGGCCTGATTTGAGTGGGCGACCGCGAGCACGCGCAAATGGTCGCGAGCGGCTTCCCGGATCAGCTTCGTCAGCGTCCGGGTCTTGCCGGTGCCGGGCGGCCCGTGGATGCAGAAGACGTCTTCGGCGCGGAGCGCGGAGGTGGCGGCGCGAGACTGGTACTCGTTGAGGTCGCCCGTCCGGACGTCGACCTCGGTCGCGTCGCGGAACCCCACGTCGCGCCGCCCCGTCAGCACGTCTGCCTTCCGGTCGTCGGCCTGGATCGTCTCGATGGCGTCCCACTGGCGGTCGAACGGGACGACGTTGAGCAGCTCGCCGACGACGAAGCTGGCGTCGCTGTCTGCCTTGAACGCCGCTTCCGCGGCGGCCTTGTCTTCGGTCTTGCGCCAGTAGACGCCGAGGCGCATCGTTCGCCCCTCGACCTCGTAGAGCTCGGCTTCGACGGGGAACCCGCGGCCACCGTGCTCGTGGCCGATGATCACTTCGCTACCGGGGTAGAGGCCCGCTTCACGGAAGTCGAACGCCTCGACGCTCTCCGACGTCGAATCGTCGTCCTGCTCGCCGTTCGACGTTGCCTCTGACTCGTTGCCGGACCCACTGGCGTCGTCTGGATCCATCCCCGCAGCGTCGGCGAGTTCCTCCCAGTTGTCGTAGCGCGCTCCGGCCATCGAGGCGTCGGCTGTCGCAGCGTCCGCGCCACCAGCGTCGTCTCCAGCGCCGGCTTCGTCTGCCGTCGTTCGATTGCCGTCTCCGTCCTCGTCGGCGGCCGGCACGCGCAGTTTCACGATCTGCTCGCCGTACTCACCGACCTCGCGTCCGACGGGGACGACGCCGGTGACGCCGCCGAACTCCCCGCAGAACTGGTCGGCGGAGAGGTCCTCGAAATGTCGGCGCGTCCCCTCGCGTTCGGCCTCCTTCTCGCGCTCGACGAACGCGGTGAGCTGGTCGAAGAGGTCGTCGCCGTCGACGCTCTGGAGACCCGCGACGGAGCTGCCGGGTGCGGCGCTGTCGTCGGCGAGGTCGGTCGATCCCTTGAGATAGCTCGGCTGTGCGATCGGGTCGTAGTCGGGGTGCCAGAAGCGCAGCCGCCACGCCGGGTAGGTCTCGGCGAACTCGTCGAGACGAATGTGGGTAAGATCGCCCCGTGCGTACTCGTGAAAGCCCACGCACTCGACGACGTGCTCGGGGTGGTAGAGCAGATACTCGCCGGTCAACTCCGCGGAGTCGACCTCGTGGAGCGGAATCCTGACCGTCGCGCCGTCGCCGTCGAAACCGCCGTGCCGGGCGAACCGCTCGATAATCTCTTCGACCGGCACCGGATCGACGAGCCGCCAGCGATCGAACCGCTGGCGTAGCTCCCGGTCGAAGACGGCCGGCCTGGTCTCCATCCCGTCGATCTGCCGCTTGATGGCGTCCAGGGCGTCCTCCATCTACAACTGGTTGGCCGACGCGCTACATGAACGTTTGTCGGACGAGCGTCTGACGCTCCGCCGGCTGTCGAACTGGTCGCGGCGACGTTCGATCACGCAGATCGAAGCGCCCGCGAACCGATTCGCCCTCACTGGAACTCACCGAGCGTTCGGTCCGGATCGCCGCGGATCCACTCCTCGCCCGGCTCCTCCGCGTCGATCGTCTGGATTCGTGCGGTGTAATCGTCCGGGAGATCGTCGACGTCGAGCCTGACGAGCAGGACCTCTCGCTCCGTCGCCGCCCACTCCATCACTCGTCGCTGATCGCGTTCGGTCGAGCCGTTCCCGGTCTTGACCTCACAGAGCAACCGCCGCTCGATCGCGCCGTCGACGGTCACCGTCGCGGCACAGTCGGGCACCCAGGAGACGGTCTCGTCGGTCTCGTGAGACCGGTAGCTGATCGGTGCCGGGTCCGCATCCAGCTGAACCGCCGGTTCGCCGTCGCCCTCCATCGTCCGCCGGGCGTAGGCGAGGAGCACCGGCGGATCCTGGGCGTGACTCGTCAACAGCGCTTCGCCGAGGGCGCCGTACTGCGTGGCGCTGGTCTCGAAGGAGAGTCCGTCGTCGAGCGTCCCCGTCGGCTGGCGGACGCGTCGTTCGGGGTTCGACACGAGGTACGCGTCGACGTCTCGTGGGTCCTGTGGCGAGGGTGCCTGGAGCCGAACGGCCATCTCGCCGTCGTCGGAGTACCGTTTCGCGGCAGCGGCGGCCGCTTCGCGGTCTTCGTACTCGAGAAGGGCGCCGGGGCCGCCGCGCGCGGCGGCGATCTCGTTCTCCGTCGCAGAGTCGGTGAGGACGACGCGATACACGTTCGTCGTTGGCGCACCCGATCGGTATCAACGCTCCGGCCTCGATCGCTGGACAGCGGTGACGACTGCTCCCCAGGCACGTCGTGCTCTCAGCCACGGGAACGGCGGTCGAATCACCGGAGGGCTTACCCGCCGTCGTGGCGGAACGTGGGTATGCGACGCCTCGTACTTGCGAGCGTACTCTGTCTCCTCGTCCTCAGCGCAGGCTGTCTCGGCGCGATCGGCGTCGAGGTAGAAACCGAGGCCCAGGAGGGGCCCACCGGCTCCAACGGTGAGTTCGGCCCCTCGACCGATCTCGAACCGGTCGACGCCGACCTCTCCGTGCATTACATCGACGTTGGCCAGGCCGACGCAACGTTCGTGCGCGGCCCCGGCAACGAGACCATGCTGATCGACACCGGCCACTGGCAGGACGACGGCGAGACCGTTATCGAGTATCTCGAAGCACGAAACGTCGATCGCATCGACTACCTCGTCTCCACGCACGCCCACGCCGATCACATCGGCGGCTCCGCTGCGGTCATCCGCCACTTCGAGACGGAGGGCGAGGGGATCGGTGCCGTCTACGATTCCGGCGTCCCGACGACCTCCGCCACCTACGAGAACTACCTCGACGCAATCGAGCAATACGACGTGACGCTCTACGAGACGCGGGCCGGCGACGAGATCCCACTCAACGGGACGACCACGACCGTGCTCAATCCGCCCGCGAACCACGAAACCGACGACCTCGACGCAAACACGATCGCGGTCAGGATCGGCTACGGCGACGCCGGCTTCCTCTTCACCGGCGACATGACGAGCGAGACCGAGCCGGAACTGGTCGATCGGTGGGGCGAGGAGCTCCAGTCGACCGTCTACCAGGCAGGCCATCACGGCAGTTCCACCAGCTCATCTGGAGAGTTCCTCGACGCAGTGAATCCACAGATCGCGATCGTCTCTTCGGCCTACGACTCCCAGTACGGCCATCCCCACGATGAGCCACTGCAGCGCTTCGCCGACCGCGGCATCGACACCTACTGGACCGGGAGCCACGGGACGATCGTCGCCGGCACCGACGGCGATGCTGTGACGATCCGGACCGTCGCGAACGCGACGACCGATCCGACCGAGCTGCGGGACGCTCCGCCCGCTGACGTTTCAGCGAGCGCGGAGATCACGGTCAGAGGGACCTACGAGGTGGGCGCTCCGTCGGCTGGAGCGGTCATGCCGGCGTCAGCCGAGATCGTCCTTCCGGTATCGACCGGATCGTCGATGGTCCCCGCGACAGGAGGTGTCGATCCGTGAGCCTCGACGGACGGTATCGCGCGGTGCTCGATCGGATCGAGGAGGACACCGGCGTCCTCCTGGTCGAGAACGATCGCGGCGACGAGGTCATCGACGAACGGCACGTCGACGCCGAGGCGCTTCCGCCGGGCGTCGAGGACGGCGCCGTGCTGACGGCCACCTTCGAGCAGGATGGGCTTCGCCATCTCGTGTTCGAACCAGCCGAAACCGAACGACGGCGATCGGAGCTGGGCGAGCGGTTCGATCGGCTCGCAGAACGACCGCCCCAATCCAACGGCGGCTCCAGCGACGAGCGTGGCACCGACTCCGACGGCGATGATGCCAACGCGGACGAGGACTCGACGTAGCTGAACGAACGAACCGATTTCACGTGCAGACCGAGTGAACGGGCGGGCCGAGGTAACGAACGGGCCGAAGACACCAGCAGTACAGGTCCATCGTCACTCAACTACGGGCCACGCACCACGCAAACTGCGTTTCTCCGGTCGCACTGCTGTCGCTCAGTCGATGCTGACGACGAGCGGGATTCCGGAAAAAGCGATTGGGACGACGCCTCGGTCAGTCGTTGGCTTCCGCCCTCGCGTTGCCGATCGACGGCCGCGTCACGTCTCGGTCGGTCGCCTCGCCGTCGATGTCGTAAGGGTACTCCCCCGTCACGCAGCCCAGGCAGAGATCGGCCCTCGAGCGGCCGATCGCCTCTGCGACGGCGTCGATGGAGATGTAGGACAGCGAGTCCGCCCCGATCTCGTCCCGGATCTCGGTGGGCGATTTGTCGCTCGCGATGAGCTCCTCGCGCGTCGCCATGTCGATCCCCATGTAGCAGGGCGCGACGATCGCGGGCGCGCCGATACGAACGTGGACGCCCTCGGCGCCGGCGTCCCGGATGAGGTCGACGAGCTGCGTCGAGGTCGTGCCGCGGACGATCGAGTCGTCGATGATCGTGACGGTCTTGCCTTCGATGGTGCTCTTGATCGGGTTGAGTTTGAGGCGGACGGCGCGCTCGCGCTCGTCCTGGGTTGGCATGATGAACGTCCGGCCGACGTACCGGTTTTTCATCAGTCCCTCCGCGAACTCGACGTCTGCGCCGTCCTCCTGAGCGGCCTCCGCGTAGCCGGAGGCGAAGGCGCGCCCGGAGTCGGGCACTGGCATGACGACGTCGGTTTCGACGCCCTGTTCCTCCCAGAGCTTCCGGCCGAGATTCCGCCGGACTTCGTAGACCAGTTCGTCGTCGATGACGGAGTCCGGTCGCGCGAAGTAGACGTGCTCGAAGAAGCAGTGGGCGGTGCGGTCGCGGTCGAAGAGCTGGTAGGAGTCGTAGCCGGACCCGTCCTGATGGAGGACGACGAGTTCGCCGGGTTTCACGTCCCGAACGAGCTCGCCGTCGAGCGTATCGATCGCCGCGGATTCGGAGGCGAGCACGTAGCCGTCGTCGAGCTCCCCGATCACGAGCGGTCGGTTGCCTTCGGGATCGCGAACGCCCAGCACGGTCTCGTCGTGCATGATCGTCAGCGAGTACGAGCCGTGGATCCGGTCCATCGTTCGCTTGACGGCCCGGACGAGGTCCTCCTCGAGGAGGTTTCGGGCGAGGTCGTGCGCGATGACCTCGGTGTCACCGTCGCTCGTGAAGGCGTGGCCGAGATCCGCGAGCTCGTCTCCGATCTCGTCGGCGTTGACGAGGTTACCGTTGTGAGCGAGCGCGAGCGAACCGGATTTGAAGGATACCGAGAATGGCTGGGCGCAGCAGGAGTCGACGCTACCCGCCGTCGGATAGCGGACGTGGCCCACGCCGTTCTCGCCGTTCAGGTTCGCGAGATCGTCCTCGTCGAAGACGTCGCCGACGAGCCCCATCTCGACCTGGCTGTGTTGCTGGAATCCGTCGTGGGTGACGATCCCCGCGGACTCCTGACCGCGGTGCTGGAGCGCGTAGAGTGAGTAGTAGAGTGGACGGGCGGCGGCACGGTCAGCGAGGGAGACGCCGACGACGCCGCACTTCTCGTGCATATAGCCTTATTCGCCGGATTTCGACTGCCACTCGTAGTCTCGGCGCTTGCTGGACGTTCCGAATCCACAGGAGGAACACCGCTCCTTCCCCGTGTGGTAGGAGGCCTCACCGCACCGACGACACGTCACGTGCGTCGTTTTGTTCTTCTTCCCTTCCGCAGAGGTTCCCGTTGTCATAGCGTGATCGAAACGACGTTGTCGCCGCGTATAATCGTTGTGTCTTGCCCATTCCCGGCAGGATCGTCGGCGTCTGCGGACGCCGGTGTCGTCCCGACCTCGTCCAGGACGAGATTCATGTGTTGATCGTAGCCAGCGAGGGTGCCACTGATGGTGTCGTCGCTTTTGAGGTGGACTTCCACGTCGTCGCCGACGGCGGCTTCTAGCTCGTCCAGGGGTCGACCGCTCATGTTCAGGATGCCT
The DNA here is from genome assembly GCF_023204835.1 of Salinarchaeum laminariae. Lineage (GTDB taxonomy): Archaea > Halobacteriota > Halobacteria > Halobacteriales > Salinarchaeaceae > Salinarchaeum > Salinarchaeum laminariae. Next base: position 2,802,386 of record NZ_CP096270.1, on the reverse strand, counting down.
CCCGACGGCCGCATAAACGTACCGGCTGGAAGCCCTCCCCTGATCGCAGTACGCGGTTCGTACTCGATGCAGGACACGTACTCGATGCAAGATGCGTACTCGGTGGAAGGTGGCTCCTCGCCAGCCAGACCCGTGGTTACGATCACAGACTATTCATCAGGCAAGCACGGACTGTGAGCCGTGACGAGCGAGGACACTGCCGCGAGTAGGTCCGAGGACGTCCCAGAGAGCAGCGTTGCCGAAACTGCTGGAGAGGGCGCCCGGGAGTCACATTCTGGACCAAAGACGAGCAGTGCCCAAGATACCACAGCCGAGGGCGCCGCGCGATCTCGGCGGCCGCTCCGTAGCGGGATACTCGGGCTTATCGCCGGAATCGCCGGTGGGATCGTCGGCACGACGGTGGCGCCAAACAATCTGATTCTGACGATCGTTCTCGTGGTCGGCGTCGCCGGCGCCGTGACGCTGGTCACGCTCCGGCTGCTCGCAGGTCGGTGAGCGATATCGCCGAGACTGCCGACTGCTCCCAACTCAGAGGTCGACGGAGAAGGGCGCGCTATCTGGCGCACGTTCTGCCGCCGCGACCAGCAGATCCGCGGCAGCCTCGAGATCGTCGGTGTCGACGACTTCGACCGGCGTGTGCATGTAGCGGTTCGGGAGTCCGAGATTCAGCGACGGCGTGCCGCCGGCCTGCGTGAAGAACGCGTCGGCGTCGGTGCCGGTTCGGATGCCGTCGGCGGCGATCTGGACGTCGACGTCCGCGTCCTCGCCGGCGGCGCGCACTGCGTCAGCCAGCACGGGGTGGTTCGCAGCGCCCCTGCCGACGACCGGCCCATCGCCGAGCGCTACCTCGCTGGTCTCGTCGCCAGGGACGTCCGGATAGTCCGTCGCGTGGAAGACGTCGACGGCGACGACCGCGTCCGGAGCGAGATCGTCACCGATCATCTTCGCGCCCTGGAGTCCGACCTCCTCCTGTACGGTCGAGACTGCGTAGAGGGTCGCGTCGACGTCGGCGTCGGCTGCGCGCCGGAGCGTCTCTGCTGCCACCCAGGTCCCGACGCGGTTATCGAGGCCGCGACCGGCGATTCTGCTTCCCTGCAGATCGCGGACCGTGGAGGCGATCGTGATCGGGTCGCCGACCTCGATGAGCTCACGGGCGGCGTCGCCGTCCGCCGCACCGATGTCCACGCGCTGCTCGTCGATGTCGTCGTACGTCTCGTCGCCGACGTCCCGGAGGTGGATGGCGTTCTGTCCGACGACGCCGTTGACCGGACCGTCATCTCCGTGAATTTCGACGTGCTGGCCCTTCGAAACCGTGCGGTCGGAGCCGCCGATGCGTCCGAGGTGGACGAACCCTTCGTCGTCGATCTTTCGGACGATGTACCCGATCTCGTCACCGTGTCCCGCGACGGCGACGGACGGTGCGTCCGGCTCCCCCTCGAGGACGGCGATGGCGTTGCCGTAGTCGTCCGTCCGAATCTCGTCGGCGTGTGGTTCGACGTACTCGATCCAGCGGCGCTGTCCCTCGACCTCGTAGCCAGAGGGCGTCGGCGTCGTGAGCAACTCGTCGAGGAACTCTCGCCTGCGGTCGTCCATACTGACGTTCGTTCGGGGGCCGAGTTGAATCCTCGGATGGCGGGTCAGAGATCCGGATTCGCTAGCCGGTCACGGGCGATCGTCGAGCTACCGGTCGTCGATCGGTCGGCGCTCCAGCGCCAACGACTAAGAAGCTCGCGGACGTATCCACGGCCGCTATGGGAGATAGAAATCTCACGCTCTTCGCGATTCACACGCACGGCGACACGCAGTTTGGTCCCTCCTCCGTCCCCGGCGTCGGTTCGGATGACGCCGAGTCCTCCTCGGACGATGCCTCCACGGGCAAATCCTGGTTCGGGAAGGGATCCGACGAGACGAACGAGGACGAGAAGGTCCCCGTAGCGGACGAGGAATCCGGGGGTGGCGGCCTCGGTGCGCTCCTGATCGCACTCGTCGTCCTCGCGGGCATCGCGATGGTCGTCAAGAAACTGACTGGCAGCGACGACTCCGTCGACCTCGCCGAGTCCGACGACCTCTGAGGCGGCGCTCCTGGTGGTGACGCCCCGGCGGTCCCCGCGGCCTGAACTGACCGTCTCTGCCGTCCCCACGTCGAATCTCGACATAGTTTCACAAACCGGTTCCCGCCGATCCCTTTTCCGCTCGCTCGACGCACTTGGGGCCCGAGTCTCCGTTCTGTTTTCTGGATTACTGGGGGGTAGTGGCCAGTACGTGTGTACCATCCGCACGACTGCGGCGGGGAGAAGGGTTTTGACCGCCGAGCGGCAACGAAGTCCATGACGATCTATCACAGTGTTCGGGCGGTCGCGGGTGCCTCCGGCAGCGGGCTCGTGGACTGGAACGCGGTCACGGAGGCCGCCTGTGCTTCGACCGATCCCGGATCGCTCGAGCTCACAGCAGCTCAGCGAGAGGGCTACGCTGCGGACGTCAGGGACGCCAGAGAGCGCGTTCGCGAGGTCACGGCTCACGAGTTCGTCGTACCGGAGACCCTGGAGATCCAGCACCGGCACCACTGGATCGACGCGAACGTCGCCACGTTCCGGCGGGTTATGGAGCCACTCGAGGGGTTGGCCGACGACTCGATGGTTCCCGGGCTCGCACGCAAGACCAATACCGGAACCATGTCCGTCATGCTGGGCTACCTCGCGCGGAACGTCCTCGGGCAGTACGACCCGCTGCTTCTGGCCGACGCTCCACAGGACGACCACGGGCTCTACTTCGTCCACCCGAACATCGTCGCCGTCGCCGACTCGCTCGACGTCGATTTCCCGCGGTTCCGGCGCTGGATCGCTTTCCACGAGGTGACCCACGCAGCGGAGTTCGGTGCAGCGCCATGGCTCACCGATCACCTCGCCGAGCGGATGGAAGAGGGAATCGATGGCGTCGCCGATGGCACCCTCGACCGCGAGACGTTCACCGAACTACAGACGGCGATGACGGCCGTCGAGGGGTACGCTGAACTCCTCATGGACGAGGCGTTCGACGACGAGTCCGACGATCTCCGCGAGAAGCTCGACGCCCGCCGTCAGGAAGCCGGCCCGCTCGGCCGTCTCCTTCGGCGTGCGCTCGGCATCGGTCTCAAGCGCGAGCAGTACGAGCGCGGCAAGGCGTTCTTCGACGACGTGGCCCAGGCACGCGGGCTCGGCGCTGCGGGCGCCGTCTGGGAGTCGCCCGACCACCTCCCGACGGAGGCGGAACTCGACGATCCGGCGCTGTGGCTCCAGCGGATCGATCCCTGAGAATCTCCGAATCCAGCTTGCAGCTCTTCGTCCGGTCCACCCATGCACCGCGGTTCGCCTATCCTACCGCGGTCCGCGTCCTCGACCGGGCCTGTTCGATGCGCCGGACTCCGGCGCGATGTGCGTGAGGTAGGCCGTCAGCACGATGCCAGCCAGCAGACCGATCACCGTCGCTACGACGATCGCTGGGAGGCCCGCGCCGAAGGATACCGACACCAGCCCGCCGCTCCCGCCGACGATCAAGATGATCGCGAGCTGGAAGCGGTTCGGTCGGAGCGCAACCTCCGCCAGCGTCTCGATCACTCGAACCCCCTGCCGACCGCGCTCGTGTCGACGACGTCCTCGAACTCGGCCTCGAGGACTTCTTCGGCCTCCTCGAACTCGCTCGACAGATCGTCGAGTGCGTCCGGACGGCCGTACTGATCGTGCTCGATCGGGCCGTAGGCTGGCGCGTCCATCGCGTCCATCACGTCCTCGAACAGCGCATCGGGGGTCGTCGGCGCGTCCGCGTGCGTGCGAACGACTTCCTCCACTCGACTGGCCATTGTCTCGGCTTCGTCCTCGTCCGCCGGGCCGTCGTTGACCGCGAAGTGGCCGCTTCCCTCCAGGCCAGCTTCCCCGGGGAAGAGGGGATCGAGATCCTCGTCGACCCGCCGGGCGACGTGAGCGCCCACGCCCCGGACCTCGAAGGGGTTCTTCGCGAACGTCTTGAGTTGGTAGACGCCCGCATTCCGGTGGCCGAGATACATGTCCTCGCCGACTCCCGACGACCGATCACCGCTGACGGCTCGCCAGCCCTCCGGATCGACGTCGCTCTCGACGACGTCCGCCACCAGATCGTCCCAGTCCCGTACCCGCATACTGGCTCTGCCTTGCCGGTCGCGGAGAAAGAACGTGTCGATGCGGACAAGGGAGTGGATTCGACGCTCTGTACATTGGCTTTCGTCGAACCAGTGTTGCTCGATTGGTCTACTAGGGAACTCTAGTTGGATGAACCAGGACAGCAGACCGACACGGAAGCCTCCTCCCGCTCGACTCGGGCGGCTCGCTGCGCGTGGTTCGAAAGACGCAAAGGGTCTTTCGTCATCACGAGAGAGCTTTGCTCTCTCGAACGACTTCACTCGGCCTGCGGCCTCGTTCCAGTGCTTACATTGCCGTCCGTCGTCGACCGGTCGGCCCCTTCCGGAGTCCCACCCAGAGTGTGGTTGCTAGAGCGAAGCGCGGCGGAGATTCGGGCGCGCTGATCACGAGGTGATCGCCCGAAGGCGTTCGCTCCGCTGGGCGATCCACCTGAGCGTAGCTTGACTCGATATCCGCTGGGTGGGACTGGAAGGGGCCGACCGCTCGTGTTCGCTCGCGACGAAAGCACGGCCGAGCGTTAGCGAGGCCGCGCGCAACGAGCGAGCGGACACGAGCGGGAGGGGGCTTCCAAGTTGTTTGCTGTCCAGCGCAATCCGCTGTCAGCGAATGAGCTCATCAGTAGTCATGTTGCCCAACTCACCGTTACGTTCCCGAACAGTTTTGCCGGCTCCCTGCTAGCAGGTACCAAGGAGCATGTACGAGCGGATCCTCGTCCCGACGGACGGCTCAGCTGGCGTCGAACGGGCAGTCGACCACGCGATCGATCTCGCGGCAGCCCACGGTGCCACGATTCACGCCGTTTACGTCGTCAACACGGCGAGCTACGGCGGCATTCCGATGGAGACCTCCTGGGATGGCATCCGGGACGTGCTTTCCGAGGAGGGCCAAGCAGCGCTCGAACGGGTGATCGAACTGGCTGCCGAGGCGGACGTGGACGTCGAGACTGCCGTCGTCGACGGCTCGCCGAGTCGGCAGATCGTGGACTACGCTGAGCAGGCAGATTGCGATCTTATCGTGATGGGCACGCATGGGCGCGGAGGTCTGGACCGGCTTCTACTCGGCAGCGTCGCCGAGCGGGTGGTGCGCAGTTCCGAGATTCCGGTGTTGACAGTTCGGGTCGGAGAGCCCCCGGACGCCGAGGAACGGACCACGGGCGAGGCGGCCGTATCAGCTGATGAAGCGCCGGATTCAGCCGAGGACGCCTCCTGAGCTGGTTATCCAACGAAGCGTCCTCCGTTTTTCTGTACGAATCAGCCGTCCACCTGATCGCCCGGTAGCCGCTGCGATCGGTCAGGCTGGGCGAAGATGTTCACAGTCACCAGCGTGGATGCGCTTGGTGCCGTCGTCAGTTTCGACGAGTAGCGTCCCTGGCAGTTCGACGTCGGTAGCTGTGCCGACGACGGTGTCACCGGTTGCGGTTTCGACGCGGACCTCTCGGCCGAGCGTCAGTGCGCGCTCACGCCAGGCGTCGAGAATCCGGTCCGGATCTGCCCGGAGGTCGTCGAAGGTCTCCAGCACGCGCTGGACGAACAGTCGTCGGTTCACGTCCTCGCCGAGTACCTCGCGGAGACTCGTCGCACCCTCTGGCAGCTCGTCGGCGTCGAGGTTCGCGTTGATCCCCATGCCGACGATGAGCCACTCGACCCGGTCGGCTTCGCCCTCCATCTCGGTCAGCACACCGGAGAGTTTGGCGTCCGAATCCGCACCGACACCACCGTCGGACTCGCTCACCAGGACGTCGTTCGGCCATTTGATCCCCGCGTCGACGCCGGCCTCTCGGGCAGCCGTGGTGATCGCCACCGCGGCGGCGAGCGTGAACTGCGGAATCGTCGCCGGCGGCCGATCCGGTTGGAGTACGATGCTCTGCCAGATTCCACCCCTCGGCGACGCCCACTCGCGATCGAGCCGTCCGCGACCGCCGGTCTGTTCGGCGGCGACCACGACCACGTCCTCGGCGCCATCGGCGGCGAGGTCCCGGGCGACGTCGTTCGTGCTTCCGACCGAGTCGTGAAACGCGATCTCGAACGGTGCATCGAGACCGAACTGGATCGCATCGCCACCGTACTCGGGAACGGAGCGGAGCGCGTAGCCGTCCGGACCGCTCTCGATCGTGAAGCCCTGCTCCCGGAGCGCCTCGACGTGTTTCCAGACGGCGGCCCGCGAGACGTCGAGATTCGCTGCCAGCGCTTCGCCGGATCGTGGCGCCTCGGCCAGCGCGTCAAGGATGGATCCGCGCGTATCGGTCATACCGACTGGACGACCGGCGGGGACTTGAGCGTGGTCACCCACGGACGCACTTTCTTCTGCGGCGGCAGTCCTGATTTCAGCAGCGCCAGGCCCCGGCGAACGATGCGTAGTTTCCCGTTACCATCGGTGATCTGTCACTGCTGCCATATCGGGAAATCGTGGGGTAATGTCCGGTCTTACTCTTGGTTTCCGCAGGCAATTTTTGACTACTTCTTTTATTCAGTAAGGGAAATAGTTAAGGGAGAAGGTGATAAGTCTCGCCCTGTATGTCGGAGTCAGATTCAGACGCGGACGGTTCCACGACGGAGGAGACAGGAGGGGCATCACAGGAGGCGCCAAATCACAACGCCCAGCAGCAACAACAGACTGGAGGCGGGACGTCGCTCGACGATTTCGTCAGCCAAGAGGAGCAGGCGGTTATCCAAGATTGGCTGATCTACGTGGGGGGTCTGTTCGCTGTTCTCGGCCTCGCCATCGGTCTCAATTCGAATATTCAGGACCAGTGGGATCACAATCTGTTCGACGTATCCCAAGGGGCGACCGGGACACCAGCGGTATCCTATTTGGTCGTGACCATGGTGGGTATCATCGCCCTGGCGTTCTTCGGAGCTATCGTCGCACGGAACGTCGATAACACGGAGAATACGGCGTTCAAAGTTGCCGCAGTGGTCTCACTCGTCGCGATGCCTATTCTCTACCTCGTTGCTGGCTTCACGGTGGTCATTCCGTACGACAACGTCTCCCTCAATTTCGTGAATGTGATCGTGAGCGGCCTCGGAAGTGGCGTTGCGGCTGCGATTTCCTCTGCTATCGTCGTGTGGCTCACAGAGAACAAGGCACCTACTGCGATCAGTGGCTAAATCCGCCTAGGTGCTGCCCGAAGGAGTAGCATTGTCGCCGATTTTACTCTCGTTTTGACTGCAACGTGTGTCGTCGGATTCTATCCCGTGACACAACGCCTTTGAAGACACCTCTCCTCCCCCAGAATATGGAGGCCTACGAACTGCTCTCCCGGAATGCCGTGGAGGTCGTGACCGACGAGGAGGCCCGCGAACTCGCTGCCGATCCCGAGGGAAAGCGCGCCTACGTCGGGTACGAGCCCTCCGGAGCGCTTCACCTGGGCCATCTGCTCACCGCGAACAAGCTGATCGACCTCCAGGAGCTGGGGATGGAGGTCGTCGTCCTGCTCGCCGACGTTCACGCGTACCTGAACGGCAAGGGCACCTTCGACGAACTCGAAGCCACTGCGGAGACGATGAAGGCGCAGTTCCTGGCCTACGGACTCGACCCGGATCAGACGGAGTTCGTCTACGGCTCGGAGTTCCAGCTAGACGAGGAGTACGTCCTCGACGTCCACGAACTCTCTGTCTCGACCTCCCTCAATCGCGCCCAGCGCGCGATGGCGGAGATTCAAAGCGGCGACACAGCCAGCGTCGCCCACGTCGTCTACCCGATCATGCAGGCGCTGGACATCGAGTATCTCGATCTCGACCTCGCCGTCGGCGGCATCGACCAGCGGAAGGTCCACATGCTTCACCGCGAGGGAATGGACGAGGTTGGCTACGACGTCCGGCCCGCCCTTCACACGCCGATCATCGCCGACCTCGAGACAGGCGTCGGCAAGATGTCCGCCAGCGAGGGCGTCGACATCACGATGGAGGACTCTCCGGAGGACCTCGAGGAGAAAGTCAACGCAGCCTACTGCCCGCCGACGCGCGATCCCGAGCCCGCCGAAGACGGTGAGGAGCGCGAGCATCCCGTCCTTCAGCTCTTCCAATTCCACGTGTTCCCCCGCTTCGACTCCGTCACCGTCGAGCGCCCCGACGAGTACGGCGGTGACGTGACGTACGACGATTACGAGGCACTCGCCGACGCGCTCGATTCCGGCGAGCTCCATCCCGCCGACGCGAAGTCCACGCTCGCGACCGCACTCGACGAACTGATCGCACCCGGTCGCGAGAAGCTGCAAGAGCTCGAGGCCTGAACACCGCCGCGTGGGGCGACGTCCGAACGAATCGATCCAGATCCATTCTTTTCGGTGACTACCGACTCGCTCCTCAGACGGCGACGACGAGGCCCGCGATTAGCATCATCAGGAGAATCACGCAGATCATGCCGTAGAACAGGATCCGGTACGACCGCCGATAGCGCTGCTCCAGCGCGTCTGCGTCGAGATCGGAGAGGATAGCTGGACCGTCCTCAGGTGTCTCGAGCACTCTCCCCACACCAGGTTCCTTGGCCTGCCGTACGGTTCCGCGAACGGTCAGCGTGTCCCCACTCCCGACGACTGCTTCACGGTACTCTCGCGTTCCGTGAGTCCGTCCGAGATCGATGAGCGTCGCGCCTGGTTGGGACGCATCGAGGCCGACCCGCCGCTCCAGATCTCGGAACCGCTCGGGTGGGTCGATACCCTGTGGCACCTCCTCAGCGGTGTCGAACTCGTCGAACTCGACGAGCGCGTCGTCGATCTCGAAGCCCGTTATCGCGTCGTAGCCGACGAGACTCGTCAGCACATCCGTCGATGCTTCGTGTGATCGATCGGGGACCGTTATCGCGCTGCCATCGGCTTCGATCCGCACTGCCGCCATCTGCAGTCCCCTCGCCTCGGGCGTCCAGTGTTTCATGTTCATGTTCTCGTCTTGCCATTCGCGGATCGACCAGGCTGCGAGCAGCGCGTCGTCGCCTGTCATTGGCGCATCGATCGGACGCTCACGCGCCGTTGCCGTTCCCCTCAGGAGCACCGTCTCACTTGCCGTCGCCGTCGCTGGGGTCTCGGTGGGGGTATCACGAACGAGGTGGTATCGGTCCCGACGTCGCCACCCCTGGTAGAGTGGCAGGGCGCCGGCGACGGTCATCGCAACACCGACGGAGAGGGCTGCGCCGATGCTCTCCAGGCCAATCGACATGTCGTGTGGGTTCGCCGCGTCCGCAAAAATGGCCGCGATTCATCGCCGCCGTCGGCGGTTCCTCAGTCGATGGGTCGACGACGCAGCACGAACGAGTGCTACGGAGGACTATTCGTAGATCGGGTGTTCGGCACAGAGGTTCTCGACGGTCTCGCGAACGTCGGGGACGACCTCGTCCTCGGTTCCCTCGGCGACCGCGTCGACGACGCGGGCGATCAGGTGTGCGACCGTTCGGGATTCGTCCTCGCCGAAGCCGCGCGTCGTGATCGCAGGGGTGCCGACGCGGATCCCGCTCGGGTCGAACGGCGAGCGCGTCTCGCCGGGGACCGTGTTGCCGTTGAGCACCAGCCCAGCCTCTTCGAGAGCCTCCTCGGCGTCGCCACCGGACGTGTCGGGATGTGACGGCCGGAGGTCGACGAGCACGAGGTGATTGTCGGTGCCGCCGGAGACGAGTTCGAAGCCGTGCTCCTGGAGGTGCTCGCCCATCGCCTTCGCGTTCGCGACGGTCTGTTCGGCGTACTCCTCGAACTCGGGCTGCAGTGCCTCGTGGAACCCGACCGCTTTCCCCGCAATATTGTGCATCAGGGGCCCGCCTTGACCACCGGGGAAGACGGCCGTATCGAGATCGTCGGCGTACTCCTCGTCGCACATGACCATCCCGCCACGACCGGCGCGGATCGTCTTGTGCGTCGAGCCGGTGACGAAGTCGGCGATGCCGACCGGCGACGGATGCGCACCGCCGGCGACGAGGCCAGTGATGTGGGCCATGTCCGCGACCATCAGTGCGTCCGCGGCGTCGGCGGCTGCCCGAATCCGCTCCCATTCGACCTCGCGCGGGTACGCGGAGTAGCCCGCGACGATCACGTCGGGCTGGTACTCCTCGGCGTGGGCGTGGAGGCCCTCGTAGTCGAGGTAGCCGGTCTCGGGGTCGACCTCGTACTGCTCGACCTCGTAGAGCTGTCCGGCGAAGTTCGCCGGGTGCCCATGGGAGAGGTGGCCACCGTGCTCGAGATCCAGCGAGAGAATCTTGTCGCCGGGCTCCAACATCGCGTAGTAGACGGCCTGGTTTGCCTGGGTGCCGGAGTGAGGCTGGACGTTGACGTGCTCGGCACCGTAGAGCTCCTTCGCGCGATCGATCGCGAGCTGCTCGACCTCGTCGGCGTGCTCACAGCCGCCGTAGTACCGGGCGCCGGGGTATCCCTCGGCGTACTTGTTCGTCAGGACGCTGCTCTGGGCGTCGAGCACCGCTTCGCTGACGTGGTTCTCCGCTGCGATGAGCTGGAGGGTCGATCGCTGCCGCTCGATCTCTCCCTCGAGTGCGTCGGCGACGGCCGGATCGGCCTCCCGAACGCTGTCGTGTCGCATACGAATCTCTTCGCCGGTGACGCCCTATATCCATCGGAACGATTTGGCTCGCGCTGGCTCCGTGTCGGCTGCTGGAGCGTTCGATTGGAATCGAATCAGGGGCAATCGTCCGATCTACGCGTGGAAGCAGCCGCGTCGTCGCCTGGCGCCGGCATCGTAGAACGCATCGCTACGCGCCAGCGACCGTCGACGCGTGCACACTGGCGTCGCTACCTATCAGCAACCGCCGCCGGTCGCCCTTGCCACTGGCAACCACACGGAAAGTTCTTTGAGTGATGCCGAACGATAGGTTTCTCCACGATGCTCGAGTGGGACGGAACCGAGACCAGCTTTCGCGTCCACGATTCGGCGGGCGCGGAGTGTTCGGTCAGCGGCTCCGGGCTCGAGTTCACCGACGCCGACCGCGACATACCCAGACCGGTCGACATCACGCTCGACTGCCTGACCGACCAGCTCACTTTGCCTGGAGCTGTGGTCTACGCGATCTCGTTGTCTTCCGGTGAGACCGAAGAGCTCGGCCCGGACACCGAGCCGATGGCGAAGCCCGAAGGCGAGTACCTGATCGACGTCGACGCTGAAGTCAAGAGCTACATTCGCCTGAACGGGCCGTTCACCCTCTGCCGGACCGCCGACTACGACGGCGTGGTGCTCTCGTTGCCGGGCCGGCGTCGACTGACGCTCGGCTTCCGTGGCCGAACCAGAAAACCGACGACGGCGATGACGATCCCGCCGACGACGGAGGGGATCGCGACGGCGCTGACCCACGCGTCGGTCGCGCACAAGACGACGGGTGTGGATCGGTCCTTTCCCACGCTCCGGGGCCACCCGCCGTTGCTCGACGTCGACGACGGCGTCGACCAGGCGGCAGTTCCGGAGGCGATTCGCGCGGCCAGATCCGACACCGGCATCGAACTGCTCGCGCCGAACGCGCTCGAACCGCTCCTCGTCCTGGCGCCGCTCGCCTACTATCTCGGAGCCGACGTCGAGGTGGGCAACGTCGCGTCACCGATCGTCCGCGCCCCCGCGGCAGACGTCGACCTCGAACTCCCGGCGATGCCCGGGCTCGAGCGCGAGGCCACCCGGCTTCTGCGGAAGGTGTTTTTCCTCGACTGTCTCGTTCGCAACGCCGGCCCCTACAACACCGACCTCGCGGAGGCGAGCCTGCTCGACGCGCTCGGCGTCGACGACGAGGCCCTCTATGCGGCCTCGCCCCCGGAGCGCCTCGCCGCCTATCTCGACGTTCCTTACGGTGCCATCGAGCAGCGACTCCCAGACTGGCACTGCTCGACCTACGTCGAGCCCGACGAGGACGGTATCGAAGCGATCCCGTTCCTGCTCGACCGCATGAGTCTGATCTACATGCCACGGACCTCCGAGCTGGAGGGCAGCGAGCTGGTCGAGCGATCTCTCGACGACTTCTATCGCGGGCGAGCGCCGGACTACTCGCGCCGGCTCGACGCTTCGACGGACGATCGAACTGCAGAGGGAACAGCTACTTCCTCTCGGCTGTCCGACGACATCGATTCACTCGTGTCTGATGGCGGCACGACGTCCTCAGGGGTCAGGAGCGCAGGCGAGGTCGCATCCGTCGACGTCGTCAAACCCGAACTGCGGGGCGGTCGCATCCACGGCTGGCTCGCAGAGGGGACGCCGATCGACGTGTTTCGCTGTCTCCCAGAGGCCTACGAGAACCGTATCGATGCGCTCGATCGCGAGAGCGACGGGATCGACATCACCGTCGTTCGCAACGACGCCGAGATGGACGCCGAACACGCCGACGTTGCGGACATCTATCGGACACGTGGTGGAGACGTTTCGGTCGACGTCTCCGTCCGCGAACGCCTCACCGTCGCGGAGCTCGGATCGCTGTTCGAAGCCGACAACGGCTTCGTTCACTTCATCGGCCACTGTGAGACGGACGGCCTCCGGTGCCCCGATGGCCACCTGTCCGCGTCTTCGCTCTCGCGGTGTGGTGCCCAGACGTTCTTCCTCAACGCCTGTGGCTCCTACCACGAAGGCGTGGAGCTCGTTCGGAAGGGTGCCGTCGCCGGCGCGATTACCTTCTCGCAGGTGCTCAACGACCACGCGATCGCGGTCGGCTCGACGTTCGCCCAGCTGCTGGTCCACGGGTTCGGTTTCGAACGCGCACTCCAACTCGCCAGACGCCGGATCATGATGGGTAAGGACTACGCCGTCGTCGGCGACGGCACCCACGCGCTGGCCCAGAGCGAAAACCGACTGCCGGCGACGGTCGAACTCGAGCAGTTCGATGAGGGGTTCCTCGTGTCCTACGATCAGTTCTGTTCGCGACACGCGGGGAGCTTCTACCGGCCGTACATCGGTGACGATCGCTACGCGTATCTCTGTGGCAACGTCTCCGAGTATCTGCTCGATCGCTCCGAGTTGGCGACCTTCCTGGACCGAGCGGCGCTGCCGGTGATTTACGACGGCGACGTCTACTGGTCGGCCTCGCTCGCTGATCGGATCCGCGCCGGCGATTGACCGTCTGCCTGGCTATCGGTCCGTTAGTGGCTCTACCCGCAACTAATCGTGCTGCGTGCAAGAGAGTATGGAGATGGATTGAGGGTCTGGAGTTATCGCTTGCTCAGCAACGCCTCTCTGTGCTTCCCGCGGTCTCGAACGGTGGAGTGCGATGTGCGGTGAGACGAGGGTCCAGCTTCAGGGGCCCGTGTAGCCGCTACCGCCAGCTGCCTTCGCCAGCGCCAGAACGATTCCAAACATGGTTCGTGAGGCGTTCTGGCATCCACTTCAGTCTTTGGTCCAAAATCGAGGTACGGGTACAAAATATCGATTGGCAATTCCCATCGGGGTTTCGTCCACGGTCTTGAATGATGTGGCCAATGATGGGCCAATAAAATTAAGTATCAACGTCTCTTTTATACCCACACGTCTATGGAATCGAATTTACTCGGCGATCGGCTTGACGATATTCTTCGCTCGGTGTTCTCCGACGCGGGGGGAGAACTCGTCGTCGTCAATCCGACGAGGGATGGGCTCGAATCGTTGATCGACGTCGCTGCAGCCACTGACGACCTGCCGGCAGTGCGCGTACTCGTCGAAGAGCGGACGCTCAAAGACGTGATGGACGACTTCATCGTCGCCAGTAACGCCGCCGTTCTCATCGAGGATGGCATCCTCGAGTTCCGTACCGTCGAGGACGGTCCCGAGAACGCGCTCCTCGTGACCGAGGATCGTGTCGTCGCGATCGTCGACGCCGGGACGCAGGTCGCCGGCCTCGTCAGCGACGAGGCGGAGTTCGTCTCGGCCGCCAACGAGCGATACGAGAGCGACTGGGCCGCCGCCGAGGAGTACTCTCTCCGGACACCGTCGATCGAGCGCGTCCGCGAGACGCTCTCGGAGGACATCGGCGCCGACGCAGAGGCGGACTTCACCAACATTCTGGCATCGCTCGAAACCGCCCGTGGCGACGGCGACGGTCTCGACGAAGTGACGATCAGTCTCCTCGTCGCTGCGAAGAACGAGGCGCTGCTCTACGACATCAGCAAGTGGGGCGAGGACATCGGGATCGCCAGCAAGGCGACGTTCTCCCGGACGAAGACCAAACTCGAGGACAAAGGCCTGCTCGACACCGAGAAGGTCCCGATCGACGTCGGCCGCCCGCGACTCCGGCTCAAGCTCGGCGACGAGCGACTGCAGGGCGCCGACAACGGCGAACTCGCCAGCGCAGCGCAGTCGCTGCTGGCCTGAACGACGTACGACCGCGGCTCATCTTTTTTGGCTCTCTTCAACCGTAGCGACAGCTCTCAGGGCGACGGCAGCTCGATCTCGTCGCCGTCGACGACGACCGTCGGATCCCTGATGATGCCATCGAGGTGCAGCGGTGCTTCCGTGTCGCCACCGATCCCGGCGTCGTCCCCGATCGCAATGTGGACCGTGCCGGCGGCCTTCTCGTCGAGCAGCACCGATCCGACCAGCGACTCGACCGCGAGATTCGTCCCGATACCCAGCTCGGCGAGGTTGTACGCTGCGTCGCCGACCTCGGTCGCTGCCGCTTCGACCTGCTCGCGAATCTCCGGATCGGAGATTTCGGTGACGTAGCCGTCTTTCACCTCGAAGCGGAGCGTCTGGTCGTCGTCGAGCAGTCCGTGGGGCATCATCGTCCCGTCGACGACGTAGGTCCCTTCGGCGTCTTCGGGACTGACGAACACCTCTCCTGCGGGGAGATTCGAGAAGTCGCCGGACTCGTGGACGAGTCCAGTGTCGGCGTTCCAGGTTCGCTCGCCCGGGCGGACTAGGAAATCCGTTCCGAGCTCCGTCGTAATCCGGATCTCCTCGGCGGTGCTGACGAGTTCGAGCATCTCCTCGCACTCGCGCGCGATGGACTCGTAGTCAGCGTCCAGCCCGGTCGTGAACACCTCTTCCGTGATACCTGGCAAGGTGGCGCCGCGAGCGCCGCTGTCACAGGCTTTCGTCCGGGCGCGCGTGTGGCTCAGGCTCTTCGTCGTCGGTGCGACGAAGACGTCGCTGTGTGCCATCGCTCCAGCCACCGGCTCCGGTGGTTCCGCTCCGTGCTGGTCGCCGGGCTGGTATCGTACGAGCGTCGCGTCCGGAGTGACGTCGCTTGCGACCTCGTAGAGCGCCTCACCGATCGGCAGTCGCTTGTCGTCAGTGACGACGGCGACGGATTCGCCGCTCGTTACAGCGAGACAATCTTCGATCGCCGTCGTCGCCGGCGTCGTGAGATCGGCCATACTCGCGAGGTTGATCGCGTTCGACTTGGACGTTCCGCCCGCCGGCGAGTCAGACTGCCATCGTCCGGGGCCACCGGAGACCACGCTTTGGCCCCGTTGCGTCGTGGACGCTGCTCGTCCGCAGCGTTATCGGAACAACACCGTCGGTCGGCGTGCGGTCTCCTCGACAGTGTCGTCCTCGCCGATGCTCGGCAGCCTGATCGTCGCGATCGAGCCGTGGCCGTCCTCGACCGCTTCGATCTTGAAGGAGCCACCGTAGCGCGTCACGATCCAGTTGACGCGCCAGAGGCCGAGGCCGGAGCCGTGATCGAGTGGGGTCTCCCGGCCCTCGTCGACGATTGCAGTCTCCATCTCGCTGATTCCCGGTCCGTCGTCCTCGACAGTAATTTCGACCCAGTCCTCTCCGCCGTCGGCGCGGAGTGCGACCCACGGCTCCGGGGATTCACTGTGTTCGATGCCGTTGATCACGAGCTCCGTGAGCGCGTCCTCCAGTTCGCCGCCGCTGCAGATATCCCTGACACAGTTGATCGTGACGTCGATGGTCGCCGCTGGACACCGATCTCGCTGGACGCTGGCGACCGATTCGAGCAGATCTTCGGCATCGATTCGCTTGGGATCGCGTTGCTCGTAGGCCACCCGTTCCAGATCGTTGGCTGCGTCGCTCAGCGCCGAGAGATTCTGGGCCGTACGCTGGATCTGGCCGCTATACTCCGCGATATTGCTCCCGTCGCCAGTCTCGATAAGATCGGCGTAGCCGAGGATGGCGTTCATGTCGTTGCGGAGATTGTGTCGGAGGACGCGGTTGAGCAACCGGACGAGCTGCTCGGTACGCTTTCGCTCGGTGATGTCGTCCTGAAAGCCGAGAAACTGTGTCACGGCCCCGTCGGTCTCGATCGGGCTCAACCGTACCTGATTCCAGAACGGCGACCCGTCCGCACGGTAGTTGACCAGTTCGACCGTGGTCGCAGTGTCCGTCTCGACCGCCGAGCGGAGCGCCTCGATAGATGCTTCGTCGGTCGCCGGCCCTTGGAGAAACCGACAGTTCTTCCCGACGACGTCGGTGCTTGCATAGCCGGTGATCCGTTCGAACCCTTCGTTGATGTAGACCAGCGGCGTCCTGGGGCTCTGGGCGTCGGCGATGGAGATGCCGACGTCTGCGTCGTCGATCGCCCGATTTTTGATGCGGAGTTCGGCCTCCCGCTCGCGCCGCTCGGTGACGTCCCGGCCGACGCCCTGGGCACCGACGATCGATCCGTCGGTTTCGATCGGCGAGGAGTTGAGTTCGAGGATGACCCTCTCGCCCTCGCTGTCGACGAACGACACCTCCAGCTGTTGGACCGTCTCCCCGTCGAGGATCGCCTCGTGGGCGTCGAGTGCATCCCGTGTCGATTCCTCGGTGAGGTACTCCGTGAACGAGGTTCCTTCCAGCTCGTCTGCATCGTACCCCACCATGCGTTCCACGGACGGAGAGACGTAGGTGAAGGTGCCCTCGGTATCGAGGCGGTACAGCACGTCGAAGCTGTTCGTAGCGATGGCTTCGATTCGGTCGCGTTCGGCTTCGAGACGCTCGTTGCGTTCCTCCAGATCCCGTCTGTATTCGCGGTGTTCGAGCGCCTGCCCGATGAGCGTCGCGAGCAGCTCCACGAACGACTGTTCGGCGTCCGAAAAGGGCTCGTCGCGCTCGGCCCCGTCCGCGAAACAGACCGTTCCGTAGACGTCGTCGTTCACCTCGATCCGTACGCCGATGTACGCCCCCAGCCCGAAGATGTCGTAGGCAGTCTGGGGGATCTCCGACGACCTTCCGATATGCTGGATCGCAAGTGCGTTGTCCATCTCGACGGTGCGCTGACAGTACGCCTCTTCGAGTGGACAGTTTTTCCCGGACTGGATGAGTTCGTGTTCGCCAACAGCCTCGACGATTGTCTGTGTCCCCTCGTCGATCTTCGTGAGAAAGCCGATCGGCAGGTCGAGATACGCACTACCGATCTCCAGGGCTCGATGGACGTTCGCGTCGAGGTCACCCGTGCCTCCGGAGAACGTGTCGTGTATTTCGCGACGATAATCGGCCGCCTCCATTCTTGACGTACTGAGGCTCTAGGCGGTTTTCTATGTATCGGCCAGTCCACCGATGGGATTTACTGTCTGCTGGGGAAGCACGGTTCCGATACGTATTTTCTGCGAGACCTCACGACTTCGTATCGGTAGACGTAACGGACTCACTCACCGGCTTCGCTCTTCGTTCGTAGGTTCGCGACAGAATACGCCCGGAGCGGGATTTGAACCCGCGTCACAACCGTGACAGGGTTGTATGATGGGCCACTACACCATCCGGGCTGACTACACTCAACTGTAGACCGGGAATACAACTTAAGACTTTGCAAAGAATCCCGGTATGTGAAGGGGGCACGTCCGCTCGCTCGGCTCACTCATCCGTCACGAGTGCGACGTCGTGGAACTCGAAACGAGCGCCGCCGTCCTCCGGCGCCACCACTTCGAGTGTCCACTCGTGGGCTGCGGCGATCTCGGCGACGATCGCGAGGCCGAAGCCCGTCCCGTCGTCCTGCGTCGAATAACCGTGTTCGAGGACGTCCTCCCGGCGGTTCTCCGGGATGCCACAGCCGTCGTCGGCGACGTAGAACCCGTCGTCGAATGCCCCGACGGTGATGGTCAAGGTATCAGGCGTGTTTTCGGCCCTACCGTGATCGAGCGCGTTCACCAAGAGGTTCTCGAAGCATCGCTGAATCCTATCGGGATCGCCGGAGACGTTCGGGAGTGGACCGTCGATCGCTAGCTGACCACGATCGTCGCCCGCGACTCGCCATCCGCTGTGGACGACGTCTTCCAGATCGACCGACACTGGATCCTCGACGGCCGCGCCCTCGCGTGCGAGGGCGAGCGTGTCTTCGATCAGCGCCTCGATCCGATCGAGCGACCACTCGAGGTCCTCGAGGCGATCCCTGGCTCCCGGCGGAAGGTCGTACTCGCCGAGCAGATCGACCTGTCCGGTGGCGACGGCGAGTGGGTTCCGAATGTCGTGTGAGAGCACGCCGGCAAATCGGTCGAGCCGCTCGTTCTGGCGTTCGAGCGCACGCTCGCGCTCGATTCGATCGGTGATTTCGACCGTGATGCCGACGATCCCGGCGACGGTGCCGTCTGCGTCGTACCAGGGTGCTTTGGTCGTGGAGTTGTGGAAGGTATCGCCGAGTGGATCCTCGGCGGATTCGGTGAAATTGACCATCGGCTCCTCGGTTTGCATGATCCGCCGTTCCTGCAGGTGGGTTTCCTCGGCCAGCTCTGGGGAGTAGAGGTCGAAATCCGTCTTCCCGAGCAGGTCCTCTCGGCTGTGTAGGCGCTTCCCGTCCGCCGTCGTAATGACACTCTCCTCGTCGAAGGCGATCGCAGAGCCACTGACCGCGAGGTGTCGACCGAGACGGTCTTTGACGTAGATCGACGCCCAGCGCGGCAGACTCGTCAGCAGTGCCTCGAACATCGGCATCGATTCGGCCGGCACCGTGGACGCTGTCGACGGGCGGCCTTGCTCCTCGTCTTCGTTTCCCGGCGCCTGCGTGGGACGGGTAGTTAGCCGCCGAAGCTGCGAGCGAAGTAGATCGACGCTGCCGCCATCGCGGACGGGCACGTACGCGTCGATTTCGACGTTGACAGCGGCCGCCGCCAGTACCTCCGAGGGCTGGGACGGGTAGAGCACGATCGGAACCGACGGATACCGATCGTTGACCCAGCTTGCGACTGCGAGTCCGTCCACTGTCGGTGGGTCGTGATCGACGAGAACGCAGGCAGCATCGTCTGGAAGCGGTCGCTCGAGCCCACCGCCGCTTGCCGAGACATGCGCGACGTCGAACTCCTCGTCAGCATCGAGCGTCCGAAGATCGTGCGAGAGGTCGCCGTCTCCAGAGACGTACGCGATGCACGCTGACACGGGGTATCGTTGCAGTGGGGGGTGGATAAACACTCTTGCCCACCTGCGGGCTCGAGAAACTACTCGGTCGGTCGAGCGCAGGCTCGTTCCGCTCCGGTCGACGCTGGCGCCTTCTACGGTATGCTGGAATCTCCCAAACGACTATTAGGACGAGTGGCGAAGCCGTAGGTACACATCGTTACACGTCGTCTCGAACGCGGCGATCGGCGGGGTCGGCCGTAGCCTCTGCCAGCGGATGTAACAAGCGTTAAGGGGTTGCCGCTGCGTAGCTATCTGTAGTATCTCGTGACAGCCGCTTCTCCCCTAGTCAACACATGGTAGACGTCAGCCAGCACGAACTCGTTCCAGAGCACGAGGTCGTCGAGGACGCCACCCTCGATGAGGTGCTCGACGAGTACGACATCAAACGCACAGACCTGCCCAAGATCAAACGGTCCGATCCGGCGCTCCCCGACGAGGCGACCGTCGGCGACGTGATCGAGATCATCAGGGATTCCCGAACGACCGACCGCGCCAAAACGTACCGACTGGTGGTAGACTAATGGATCGACAGGATCGACGCGCGATCTCCCGGGAGTACTTCTCCCAGGAACGACTGGCGGAGCATCATTTCCGATCGTTCAACGACTTCCTCGACCGGGGCATGCAGCAGGTCGTGGACGAGAAGGAGACCATCGACACCGACATCGGCGACAAGGAGGGCGAAGAACCCGTCCACGTCGAGCTCGGCGAAGTGCGGGTCGTCACCCCCCGCGTACGGGAGGCAGACGGCAGCGAGGAGCTGCTCTACCCGCAGGAAGCGCGCCTCCGGAACATCACCTACTCCGCGCCCGTCTTCATGGAGATGGCGATCGTGAAGGGCGACGAGGAGCAGGGCGAGGATCGGGTCGTTGACCGGACCGAGACCAAGATCGGCCGGATGCCGATCATGGTCGGGTCGAACAAGTGTAACATCAACGGCTTCTCCGACGACGAGCTCATCGAGATCGGAGAGGACCCCGCCGACCCCGGCGGCTACTTCTGTGTCAACGGCTCCGAGCGCGTGCTGATGACCAGCGAGGACCTCGCACCGAACAAGATCCTCGCGGAGTACGACACCAAGTACGGCGACGAGATTCAGGTCGCCAAGACGTTCAGCCAGCGCCGTGGCTACCGCGCGCTGGTGCTCGTCGAGCGCAACCGCGAGGGGCTGCTCGAGGTCTCCTTCCCGTCGGTCTCGGGAAGCATCGACTTCGTCACGCTCGTCCGCGCGCTCGGTCTCGAGTCCGACGAGGAGATCGTTCACCGCGTCTCCGACGACCCGGACATCGTGAAGTTCATGCTGGAGAATCTGGAGGCCGCGGACGTTCAGACCGAGGAGGAGGCCATCGAGACTCTCGGCGAGCGCGTTGCCAGCGGGCAGGGCAAGAACTACCAGCTCAAACGCGCCAACTACGTCATCGACCGCTACCTCCTGCCGCACCTCCACGAGGAGGGCGTCGACGAGGAGGAGGTCCGCATCAACAAGTCGTTCTACCTGTGCCGGATGGCCGAGGCCTGTTTCGAGCTCGCACTCGAACGCCGCGAATCCGACGACAAGGACCACTACGCGAACAAGCGGCTGAAGGTCAGCGGCGACCTGATGACCGACCTGTTCCGGACGGCACTCAACAAGCTGGCACGCGACGTGAAGTACCAGCTCGAGCGCGCCAACATGCGTAACCGGAATCTCTCGGTATCGACCGTCGTTCGTTCCGACGTGCTCACCGAGCGCCTCGAGCACCCACTGGCCACCGGGAACTGGGTCGGGGGTCGCTCCGGCGTCTCACAGCTCGTCGACCGCACCGACCACATGGGCGTTCTCTCACACCTTCGCCGTCTGCGCTCTCCGCTGAGCCGATCGCAGCCACACTTCGAAGCACGCGACCTGCACGCCACGCAGTGGGGCCGCGTCTGCCCCTCCGAGACGCCGGAGGGACCGAACTGTGGGCTGGTGAAGAACTTCGCCCAGGCGATGGAGCTGTCACAGGACATCGAGGACGACCGGGAACTGAAACGGGAGCTCGCGTCGATGGGTGTCGAGGGTATCCCCGGCATCGAGGGCGTCGAGCGACGAGCGGAGGGAGACTGACATGGCAAGCCAACAGCGCGAGGCGAAAGTATACGTCAACGGGAGCCTGGTCGGGACGCATCCCGACCCCGAACGGCTCGCAGCACAGGTACGCGAGGCCCGCCGCCGTGGCGAGGTTTCGGAGATGGTCAACGTCTCGGTCAAGGACCGGACACAGGAGGTCATCATCAACGCGGACGCGGGCCGAGCCCGCCGTCCGCTGATCGTCGTTGACGAGGGCGAGCCGCTGCTCGACGACGACGAGCTCGACGCGCTCGAAGACGGTGACATCAGCTTCGAGGATCTCGTCGAGGCTGGTTACGTCGAGTTCATCGACGCCGAGGAAGAGGAGGACATCTTCGTCGCCGTCGACGAGGAGGAGTTGACGGAGGACCACACGCACCTCGAGATCGACCCGCAGCTGATGTTCGGTATCGGCGCGGGGATGATCCCTTACCCCGAGCACAACGCGAGTCCCCGCATTACCATGGGCGCAGGGATGATCAAGCAGTCGCTCGGACTGCCGGCGGCGAACTACCGGATCCGACCGGACACGCGCCAGCATCTCCTCCACTACCCGCAGCTCTCGATGGTCAAAACGCAGACCACCGAACAGATCGGGTACGACGACCGCCCCGCGGCCCAGAACTTCACGGTCGCGGTCATGTCCTACGAGGGGTTCAACATCGAGGACGCGCTCATCCTCAACCAGGGCTCGGTCGACCGCGCGCTCGCTCGCTCCCATTTCTTCCGTACCTACGAGGGCGAGGAACGCCGCTACCCCGGTGGACAGGAAGACCACTTCGAGATCCCCGATCAGGACGTTCGCGGCGCACGCGGGGAGGAGGCGTACACCCACCTCGACGACGACGGCCTCGTCAATCCCGAGACTCAGGTCGGCGAGAACGACGTGCTGCTCGGGAAGACCTCGCCGCCGCGATTCCTCGAGGAGCCCGACGACATGGGCGGTCTCTCACCCCAGAAGCGGCGTGAAACCTCCGTGACGATGCGCTCCGGAGAGTCCGGGGTCGTCGACACGGTCACGCTGATGGAGGGCGAGGACGGCTCGAAGCTGTCGAAGGTCTCCGTCCGTGACGAGCGGAT
This sequence comes from Salinarchaeum laminariae, assembly GCF_023204835.1. GTDB lineage: Archaea > Halobacteriota > Halobacteria > Halobacteriales > Salinarchaeaceae > Salinarchaeum > Salinarchaeum laminariae. The sequence continues at coordinate 2,779,854 of NZ_CP096270.1, read as the reverse complement.
TCCGGAGATGGGCGACAAGTTCGCGTCCCGCCACGGCCAGAAGGGGGTCGTCGGCCACATCGCACCGCAGGAGGACATGCCGTTCACGGAGGACGGCGTCGTCCCCGACCTGATCGTCAACCCGCACGCGCTCCCTTCGCGGATGACGGTCGGCCACATTCTCGAGATGATCGGCGGGAAGGTCGGTGCGCTGGAAGGCCGGCGCGTCGACGGAACGCCGTTCCTCGGTGAGGACGAAGATGAGCTGCGCGGTTCGCTGGAGGATCACGGCTTCAAATCCTCCGGCAAGGAGGTCATGTACTCCGGCGTCACCGGCGAGAAGATCGACGCGGAGATCTTCGTCGGCTGTATTTTCTACCAGAAGCTCTACCACATGGTCTCCAACAAGATCCACGCCCGCTCGCGCGGGCCGGTGCAGGTTCTTACCCGCCAGCCCACCGAGGGTCGAGCGCGGGAAGGTGGCCTGCGTATCGGGGAGATGGAACGGGACGTCTTCATCGGGCACGGCGCTGCCATGACGCTGAAAGAGCGCCTGCTCGACGAGTCCGACCGCGAGTTCATCCCGATCTGTGCACAGTGTGGAATGGCTGCCGTGGAGAACGTCGAGCAACGTCGCGTTTACTGTCCGAACTGCGACGAGGAGACAGATATCCACGACATCGAGATGAGCTACGCGTTCAAGCTCCTGCTCGACGAGATGAAGGCGCTCGGCATCGCTCCGCGCCTCGAACTGGAGGACGCAGTCTAACATGGTCCGAGAAACGACACCCAAGACGATCGGGTCGCTCAGCTTCGGCCTGATGAACCCCGAGGAGTACCGCGAGATGAGCGCGACGAAGGTCATCACGGCCGACACGTACGACGACGACGGGTTCCCCATCGACATGGGGCTCATGGACCCGCGACTGGGCGTGATCGACCCCGGGCTGGAGTGCAAGACGTGCGGCAAGCGATCCGGCTCCTGTAACGGCCACTTCGGCCACATCGAACTCGCCGCGCCCGTCATTCACGTCGGTTTCACGAAACTCATCCGCCGCCTGCTGCGTGGGACCTGTCGGGAGTGCTCCCGGCTCTGTCTCACCGAGGAGGAGAAGGAGGAGTTCCGTGGCAACCTCGACCGGACCCGCGAGCTCTCCGAAGACGTCGACGACGTCACGAAGGCCGCGATCCGGCAGGCCCGCAAGAAGGATCGCTGTCCCCACTGTGGCGAGGTTCAGTACGACATCCAGCACGAGAAGCCGACCACGTACTACGAGGTACAGGACGTGCTGGCCGCCGACTACTCCGAGCGCATCGCCGCCGCGATGCAGCCCGAGGAGGACGAAGACGGCGAGGAGATTTCCGAGGGCATCGCGCCCCCGGAGCTCGCAGAGGAGACCGAGATCCCCCTCGATCGGATCCAGTCGATCATGTCGGGCGAGCACCGCCCGCGAGAGGAGGACCGCAAGGCCCTCGAGAAGGCGCTCGACGAAGACCTGACCGAGGAGGACACGAACAAGCTGATGCCCAGCGACATCCGGGACTGGTTCGAGGCCATTCCGGACGAGGACATCGAGACGATCGGGATCTCCGCGGAGAAATCCCGGCCCGAGTGGATGATCCTCACCGTCCTCCCTGTCCCGCCGGTCACCACGCGACCGTCGATCACGCTGGACAACGGGCAGCGCTCCGAGGACGACCTCACCCACAAGCTGGTCGACATCATCCGGATCAACCAGCGGTTCATGGAGAACCGTGAGGCCGGCGCACCCCAGCTGATCATCGAGGACCTCTGGGAGCTGCTCCAGTACCACGTTACGACGTTCATGGACAACGAGATTTCGGGAACACCGCCGGCACGACACCGCTCCGGCCGGCCCCTGAAGACCCTCTCCCAGCGGCTCAAGGGGAAGGAGGGTCGGTTCCGCGGATCCCTCTCCGGGAAGCGCGTGAACTTCTCCTCACGGACCGTCATTTCTCCGGACCCGACGCTCTCGCTCAACGAGGTCGGTGTCCCCGACCGCGTCGCGACGGAGATGACACAGACGATGAACGTCAACGAGCGGAACCTCCCGAAGGCCCGTGGCTACGTCTCCAACGGGCCCGAGGCCCACCCGGGCGCGAACTACGTTCGCCGACCCGACGGTCGCCGACTAAAGGTGACCGAGAAGAACTGTGAGGAGCTCGCGGAGAAGGTCGAACCCGGTTGGGAGGTCAACCGACACCTGGTCGACGGTGACATCGTGATCTTCAACCGGCAGCCGTCGCTGCACCGGATGTCCATCATGGCCCACGAGGTCGTCGTGATGCCGTACAAGACGTTCCGGCTGAACACGACGGTCTGTCCGCCGTACAACGCGGACTTCGACGGCGACGAGATGAACATGCACGCACTCCAGAACGAGGAGGCGCGTGCAGAGGCCCGCGTGCTCATGCGGGTCCAGGAGCAGATCCTCTCGCCCCGCTTCGGCGAGAACATCATCGGCGCCATCCAGGACCACATCTCCGGGCTCTATCTACTGACGAACCAGAACCCCGGCTTCAACGAGACGCAGGCACTCGACCTGCTTCGACAGACCAGCATCGACGAGCTGCCCGAGGCGGACGGCCAGGACGAGCAGGGTGAACCGTTCTGGTCCGGCCACACCCTTTTCTCGGAGCTGCTACCTGCTGGTCTCGATCTCGAGTTCACGTCCTCTGCCGGCGACACCGTCGTCATCGAGGACGGCGACCTGATCGAGGGGACCATCGACGAGGACGCCGCCGGTGCCTTCGGCGGCGAGGTCGTCGACACGATCGCGAAGGAGTACTCGAAGACGCGAGCACGCGAGTTCGTCAACGAGGTCGCCGCGCTCGCGATGCGGACGATCATGCACTTCGGGTTCTCGATCGGGATCGACGACGAGACGATCTCCGGGGCAGCCCAGGAGCGCATCGACGAGACGATCGAGGACGCCTACGACCGCGTCAACGAGCTGATCGAGACCTACCGTGCGGGCGAACTCGAATCCCTGCCCGGCCGAACGGTCGACGAGACGCTCGAGATGCGGATCATGCAGACGCTCGGCAAAGCGCGTGACAACGCCGGTGACATCGCGGAGGAGAACTTCGACGAGGAGAACCCGGCGGTCGTCATGGCCGAGTCCGGTGCGCGTGGGTCGATGCTGAACCTCACGCAGATGGCCGGCTGCGTCGGTCAGCAGGCAGTTCGTGGCGAACGAATCAACCGCGGGTACGAGGGGCGTACGCTGAGTCACTACAGCGCAGACGATCTCTCCGCCGACGCCCACGGCTTCGTGGAGCACTCCTACACCGACGGTCTCGAACCGCGGGAGTTCTTCTTCCACGCGATGGGTGGTCGCGAGGGGCTCGTCGACACGGCAGTCCGGACGTCGAAGTCCGGCTATCTCCAGCGTCGGCTGATCAACGCGCTCTCCGAGCTGGAGACCCAGTACGACGGCACCGTCCGCGACACCTCCGACACGATCGTTCAGTTCGAGTTCGGCGAGGACGGCACCTCGCCCGTCGAGGTGTCCTCTTCGGAGGACCACGACGTCGACGTCGAGGGGATCGCCGACGCGATTCTCGACGAGGAGTTCGAGAGCGAACAGGAGAAAGAGGCCTTCATCGGCACGGAGGCCCCGGAGACGAACCTCTCCGAACACGGCGAGTCCTGGCGGGTGGAATCCGATGACTGACGTAACAAGCCAACACGAGGCGGTCGTGGAGGGCTCCGAGCTCCCGCTTCGCCTCAAAGAGCGAGTGTACCGCGCGATCGAGGACCGTGACGTCGACTCGGTCGAGCAGGTCGAGGAGATCACGCACGCAGTCGAGGCGGAGTACATGGACTCCCGCGTCGATCCGCTCGATCCCGTCGGCACCGTGAGCGCCCAGTCCATCGGGGAGCCGGGAACGCAGATGACGATGAACACGTTCCACTACGCGGGCGTCGCGGAGATCGACGTTACCCAGGGACTTCCGCGTCTCATCGAGCTCGTGGACGCCAGGAAGGAACCCGACACGCCGATGATGACGGTGTTCCTCGAGGAGGAGTACGCCGACAGCCGGGAGAAGGCTCACGAGGTCGTCTGGCAGATCGAGGCGACGAAAATCCTCGCGCTCGGTGACGTCTCGACGAACGTCGCGGACATGAACGTCATCGTCGACCTCAACGAGGAGACGCTCCTCGAGCGCTGGCCGACCGAGGACGACGCGACGGAGGTCGCCACCGAGATCGCGAGCACGATCGAGTCCGCGCTCGGCGTCGAAGCGATCCAGCAGGATACCACCATCCAGTTCGGGCCCGACGAGCCGTCCTACCGCGATCTCCTCCAGCTCGTGGAGGAGCTCCGCGAGATTACCTTCAAGGGGATCGAGGGTATCAGCCGGGTCGTCGTTCGCAAGGAGGAGACGGAGGCCGGCGAGGAGTTCGTCCTCTACACCGAGGGATCGGACTTCGGTACGGCGCTGGACATCGACGGCGTCGACGCCTCCCGGTGTTCGACGAACGACATTCACGAGGTCTACCGCAACCTCGGCGTCGAGGCCGCCCGCGAATCCATCATCAACGAGACGATGGAGACGCTGGAGGAGCAGGGTCTCGACGACGTGAACGTTCGCCACCTCATGCTCGTCTCGGACATCATGTGCAACAACGGCGAGATCGAGTCCATCGGCCGGCACGGCATCTCCGGCTCGAAGGACTCGGTGCTCGCCCGTGCGGCGTTCGAGGTCACGGTCAACCACCTGCTCTCCTCGGCGATCCACGGCGAGATCGACGAACTCGACGGCGTCACCGAGAACGTCATCGTCGGCAAGCCGATCAAGCTGGGCACCGGTGACGTCGACCTCCGGATGGGGTCGTTCGTCGCCGACGGCTCTGCGGACTGAGCGGGACGGTATCTGATTCTCATTTCATGCGCGCGACGATCGAAGTCACGTCGACGGGGAGGCTCGCGTAGCGAATGACCTCGCGTACACTCACAGACGAGGCTCGACGGACGCTTGCACTGTTCGAGGAGCTGACCGACGTCGCCGGAATCGACTGCGTGATCGACGACGAGTTCGACCGTGCGATCGTCTTGGTCTCGCCCACCGACATGGCCCAGGCGATCGGGCCGGGTGGCGAAAACGTCCGAGCTGCAGAGGAGGAACTCGGACGGACGGTCAAACTCGTCGAGGATGCCGACACGCCGACAGATTTCGTGGCGAACGCACTCGCGCCCGCTGCAGTGCTAAATGTCACGATCAGCGAGAACGACGACACCGTCGCCTACGCCGAGGTCGCCGACGCCGACGTCGGCGTCGCGATCGGAGAAGATGGCCGGAACGTCGAGGCGGCGCGGACGATGGCCCGGCGCCATTTCGGTCTCGACGACGTCGAGTTGGCGTAGCCGTCTCCGTGTTTCGCCGATGGCTGTTTCTCTGAGCGAGTCCCAATTCCGTTCCCGTCACTGATTCGCACACCAACCGAACCATTAGGCACTGCTGGGCTTCACCGTGTGGGGTGAATGATCTCTTCCCCGAACGAATCGAGACGGAGCGGCTCGTCTTCGAACCGATGTACGAGGTCGACGTAAACGTGCTGTACGAGGTCTGTGCAGCGGACGAGGGGATCGAGGTGGTCACGGAGTACATGCCCTGGGACCCCCACGACACGCCGAAGGAGACCGCGGAGTTTCTGAAGCGTCAGGCCGACCAGTGGGAGGACGGCGATTCAGCCGGCTACGTCGTGCGGCCCGCCGATGGCGAGGACGGTGGCGGCGAGATCGCCGGCTCGACAGCTCTCCACGTCGACTGGGACAAGCGACTCGGTACGATCGGCCTCTGGCTCCGGAAGGGGTTCTGGGGCCGTGGCTACTCCGGTGAGCGCGCCGGCGCACTCCTGGCCGTCGCGTTCGACCACCTCGATCTGGAAGTGGTCGCGGTGACTCACATGATCGGCAACGAAAAATCCCGTCGTGCGATCGAGGCGTACGTCGACCGGTTCGGCGGTCGCCACGAGGGGCTCCTTCGGAACTTCGAGCCCGCTGACCTCGAAACCGGCGGTGCCGTCGACGCCCACCGGTACACGATCTCCGCCGAGGAGTTCGCGGCGAACCGTGGGGAACCTCCGGCGGTGACGTTCGATCCCGAGACGTGATCCGGTGATGGGGACCGAATCACCGTGTCGACAGTGGTAAGAGCCGTGCCCGAATAGCCCGGCGCAATGAAGGAGGCCGCGGGCGAAGACGCTGCCAGCGGACCCGGTGAAGTCACGGTCGTCGGTACCGCGCACGTCTCCGAGGAGAGTGCGGACCGTGTCCGGTCGGAGATCACGGAGCACGATCCCGACGTCGTCGCTGTCGAGCTCGACGAAGCGCGTTACCGCCAGATGGTGGAGGACGAGGCTCCGGACGACCTCGAGCCTGCGGATCTGCTCTCGGGCAACACCGTCTTTCAGTTCCTCGCGTACTGGATGCTCTCCTACGTCCAGAACCGGCTGGGCGATCGCTTCGACATCGAGCCAGGTGCGGACATGCGCGCGGGCGTCGAAACCGCAGAAGAGCAGGGCCGCGGGCTCGCGCTCGTGGATCGCGACATCCAGCAGACCGTCCAGCGGTTCTGGGCACGGCTGACGATACGGGAGAAACTCGGTCTCGTCGGCGGTCTCGCCGTTGGAGCAGCGGACGGACCGATGATCGGCCTGTCGATGGGTGCCGCGCTCGGGCTCCTGTTCGGCATCGTCGGCGGCCTCGCTATCGCCCCGATGATGGGCCTCGGCGGCGTGTTCGCCCTCGGGCTCGGTGGGACGATTGCCGCCGGAATTGTCGGTGGCGTCGTCGTCGGTGCCCTTCTCGGGCTGGTCGTCGGCGTGGGGATCGTACCCCCGATCTCCGTCCCTGGCCTCGGGTATCTCGGCGCAATCGAACGGTCCGCTCTCGGGCTGCTCGGTGGGGTCGTCGCCGGCGGCGCACTGGCAGCAACGGGGGCGGCCATCCCACTGGTCGGACCGCCCGACTTCACCGCCATGGGAGGAACCGTGCTGCGGGGGCTCGTGGGTGCGCTCACTGGGAGCGCTATCGGCGGCGCAGTCGGTGTGGCGCTGGGGACGGCCTTCGGGCCGAGTGGGGACGCCGGTGAGGAACTCGACGAGTTCGATATCGAGTCGCTCACCGACGCCGACGTCGTCACTGCTATGATGGAGGAGTTCCGGCAGTTCTCTCCCGGTGGAGCCGAAGCCTTGATCGACGAGCGCGACGCCTACATCGGCCACAAACTGGTCGCTCTCCGAGAGGATGGCTACGACGTCGTCGCGATCGTCGGTGCTGGCCACCGCGAGGGCATCGAGTCGTATCTCGCGGCACCGGAGACGTTGCCGTCGATGGAGTCGATCACCGGGACGGAGTCCACCGGACGGTTCTCCTGGGGGAAGGCATTCGGTTACCTGATGCTGGTGGGCTTTATCGCCTTCTTCGGGCTGCTCGCCCTGGGTGGCGCACAGAACGTTTTCCTCCTGAAGCTCTTCGCGGCCTGGTTCCTGTTCAATGGCGCATTTGCGTTCACCGCCGCTCGGCTCGCCGGTGCGCGGCTCGACTCGGCAGCCGTGGGCGGCGGCGTCGCCTGGCTGACGAGCATCAATCCGCTGCTCGCGCCGGGCTGGTTCGCTGGTTACGTCGAGCTTCGGCATCGGCCGGTCAACGTCGCCGACATCGGTACGCTCAACGAGCTGCTGGACGACCAGGAACGGCCGATCGGCGACGTCCTCGGTGACATGCTGGACGTGCCGCTGTTCCGGCTGATCGCTGTGGTCGCAATGACGAACGTCGGCAGCTTCGTCGCCTCAATTCTCTTCCCGTTCGTCGTCCTCCCCTTCTTCTTCGAAGGCGTGGGGGGTATCGGAGAGGTCGGTGACCTCATGCTCGAGGGCGTGAAAAACGGTGCTGAGCTGTTGATCGAGCTGGTGACCTGACGATGCCTACGGACTCCTCTGCCCCTACGATGGCGTGTCCCCGATCGGTGGGTGTCCGCAGATGAGTGTTCAGAACCGTCGGGAGGACAGGTCACTCGCCTTCTCGCGCCGTGAGATCCGCGACCTCGGCGCCGCGTGGATCGTCCTTTCCATCGCATTCACGATCTTCGTCGGGCGTCCGGCCCCGCTCGCGAATCACCCTGGTTGGGCGGTCCAACTGCTGTTAGTGTGCCTGCTCTCGGTCGGCGTCGCCTTCATGCTCCACGAGCTTGCACACAAGGTGACCGCCGTCCACTTCGGCCAGCTCGCCGAGTTCCGGGCGGACTACAACATGCTCGGGCTCGCCGTCCTCGGGTCACTCGCCGGATTCATCTTCGCTGCGCCGGGGGCCGTCCACCACGTTGGGCGAATCACGAACCGCGAAAATGGATTGATCGCTCTCGCCGGCCCGGTGGCGAATCTCGCGCTCGTGGCCGTGTTCCTTCCCCTCTTGGTCTTCGAGGGTATCGTCTGGCGCATCGGTGCGTTCGGCGTCTTCGTCAACGCGTTTTTGGCGGCGTTCAACCTGCTGCCGTTCGGGCCTCTCGACGGGCGGACGGTCTACGAGTGGCACCCTGCCGTCTTTGCAGGGGCCTTCGTGGCGAGCGTTGGGTTGGTCGCTGGCGTGCTGTTGACGATCGGGTTCCCGATCTAGGCCCTGCGAACGAACACTCTGGTGAGCTATCGAGACATGCGCTCAGGTGGTCCGCTCCTCGGATTTGTTCCGAGGAGGTGCGACCAGTACCCATAGGGTGCCACGGGACGAACTGTTCCTATGGCAACGCTCGACGTCGAGGACGATTTCGACGTCCACGAGTATCGCTCTTCGCTGAAGCTGTTGCGACAGGACGACGATTCGATGACACTCGCGAACCGCGACGATCTCGGTTGTCCCGCCTGCGGTCGGCCGTTCGACCGTCTGTTCGTGACGGACGATTCGACGGTGACGTTCTCGAGTGCCCCAAACGGCCCGATCTGTCTCGCCAGGACCGAGGACAGCGTGTTGGTACTAACCCATTAGCTACCGCTTTGTGGGGCTGTTCGGCCCCTGACCGAGCAAAAGGCCTATAATCGATCCTCGGTTACGCTGAGGTAGACATGGTAGCTACACCCCTGTTCGGGATTCCGATGGGTCCGGAGGTCATCGTCATCCTGCTCATCGCAATCCTGCTGTTCGGTGCGAACAAGATTCCCAAGCTTGCCCGCTCGACCGGTCAGGCGATCGGTGAGTTCGAGAAAGGAAAGACGCAGGCGGAGAAGGAACTCGAGGACATCCGTAGTGGGGACTCCGACGTGACGCAGGTCGACGGCGACGCTGAGACCTCCGAGACGACGGAGACGTCCAGCTCCGGAGCCGACGACCGCAGCTCCAGCGAGTAACGCGGTATTTCTTTTCTCGGGGCGCGTGGCCTAGTGGACAGGGCAAGGGGTTCCTAACTCCTGGATCGCGGGTTCGAATCCCGCCGCGCCCGTCTCTTTACTCGGTCGTCGACGGGCGCGGCGACCTTCGCATATTCGCTGGATTTGCTCAGTCCCGCCGCACTCGGGTGGTTCGAACGGACGCCGACGCGCCCGTTCGTCATCACGAAAATCTCCGATTTTCGGACGACAGCGCCAAAAGGAGCGAACCGACACGCGGGACCTGTTCCTCGGCGACGTGGAGTGGATAATCCAGTCTCTTCGACACACGTCGAGAACCACACGTGCCGATCCTACGGATTCTCGGATAGTTCCGTGGCCGAAGCACGGAAGTATCTCCATTGCTTGAGTGTGAGTGGAACACACGCCGCAGCGGTGCCGGGGACATAAACCCGATACTCTCCTTCCACCCTGGCAGTTATATTTATGGGTTTGAAATTACAATAAACCCACAAACTGTTCGCGTCTCGTGTCAGTAAATCGCCGACGGTGACCGGGTAAGCCCGGCCTTACTCGTCTCTGCTGTGAGCTACTGCGATATTATCAACTAACATTTATTAACAAAAGGTTTTTTGCTTGACCAGCAGAACGGTGTGAGCAATGGCTATTGACGAGGCTGATAATGCCGAATCCGGACAGCTTGGGGAGTCCGACGATTCGGAGTCCACGGGCGACTCGGCTCCGGGTAATTCCGGACCGGATCCCGTCGCAGTCGGGCGGTACTCGTGGGCAGATTTCATGGAGGATCACGGTCTCGACGACGAGGTAAGTGATCTGTACCCGCACGGGCGGCCCCAGTCACAGGCGGCTGCCGACGTCGGTCTGAGCAGCGGTGACGACGTCGAACGCCAGGTCCCCACTGGCACGGACTGGAACCGCGTGTCGTTCGATCCGGCGGAGTATCTCGGCTTTCACCCGGACGACCTCAGAGAGCGGATCGTCGAAACCGCAGGTCCGAACGGCAAGTGGCTCAGCTCCGAATTCGAGGAGTTCGCCGATCCGACGACGACGCCCGTCGTCAAGGACGAGTGGATGTGGGAGCATTTCAAACGAGAGTACTACTACGAGGACGACGGCTCCCGCCCTCGCGACTCCGACGGATCGGTCGATCAGTTCGACTCCACTGACTACCTGTCTTTCGACGCAGACGATACTGAGGAGGAACTCGCTCGAGCCGGCTCGATCGCCAGAGAACTCGACGAACTCGTCGAGAAGCGGACGGTCGACGTCGAACCAGAAGTCGACGAGGACGAGTTTTTCTCGGACGAGCACGGAAACTCGACCGTCACGAACCGGTACGACCTCGAGAAGGCCGTGCCGATGGAGAAGAAGGAACATTTCGTCGAGGAGGACCGCTACTGGGTAAACAAACCGTACGCGTTCGTCGTTTTGTTCCACTCCCGGAAGGAAAACGAGAAGAAGTACTACGCCATCGAGCCGTACCTCAACGAGATCGAAGACGACCTCCGCGAGTTCCTGATCGGCAAACTCCGCACTGCGATCAAGTACGCCGACGAGGAGGTTGCCGCCGGTGCGGACAGCACTGAAGCGGAACGGCGTGCAGTGATCGAGCGTGAGACGAAGCGACTGCTCGACCGGTACGATCTATTCGATGGCTCGGTCGAGGACGTCACCGGCGGCGGTGCGAGCGGTGATGAGGGGATCCTCTCCGGCCTGATGGCGATGTTCAACGACGGGGGAGAGGTCGACGAAAACGAGGAGGACTCGGCACCCGATCAGCTCGCAGGCATCAGCGTCCGGCCGGAGCCCGCAGTGCTCGAGGACGACGCCGAGACGCTCTCAGAGTACCAGATTGAGAAGCTACTCTACTTGCTGAAACGGGACTTCATCGGATACGAGCGGATCGACCCGATCAAACACGACATCAACGTCGAGGACATCTCCTGTGACGGGTACAACTCCCCCGTCTTCGTCTATCACACCGACTACGAGCAGATCATTTCGAACATCTACCACGGCAGGGCCGAACTGGACGACTTCGTCGTGAAACTCGCCCAGCGGTCCGGAAAAGGTATCTCGAAGCGACGGCCGCAGGTCGACGCGACCCTGCCCGACGGCTCGCGTGCCCAGCTCACGCTCGGACGCGAGGTTTCCGACCACGGGACGAACTACACCATCCGGCAGTTCAAAGACGTCCCGTTCACGCCGATCGACCTGATCAACTGGAACACGTTCTCACTCGAGGAGATGGCATTCCTCTGGCTCTGCATCGAGAATCACAAGAGCCTGATCTTCGCCGGCGGTACTGCGTCGGGGAAGACGACGAGCCTGAACGCCGTTTCGCTGTTCATCCCGTCGAACACGAAAATCGTCTCCATCGAGGACACGCGGGAGGTCGAACTGCCACAGCGAAACTGGATCGCGAGCGTCACCCGGCCGTCGTTCTCCGACGATGCCCAGGGTGACGTCGACGAGTTCGATCTGCTGGAGGCCGCACTGCGCCAGCGACCGGATTACATCGTGATGGGCGAGATCCGTGGTGAGGAGGGCCGGACGCTGTTCCAGGTCATGTCGACCGGGCACACGACCTATACGACGTTCCACGCGGACTCCGTCGGCGAGGTCCTCAAGCGGTTCACCACCGAGCCGATCAACGTCTCGAAGACGATGTTCACCGCGCTGGACCTCGTCTCGATTCAGACTCAGACCAGGGTCCACGGACACAAGGTTCGCCGGAACAAGACGCTAACTGAAGTCAACCACTACGACGCCGAAAACGACGAGATCAACGTTCAGGACGTCTACCAGTGGCAGGCAGAGACTGACGAGTTCCTCAAGCTGGGAGATTCGAACACGCTCGAAGAGATCAAGTTCGATCGCGGGTGGAACGATCAGCGCCTTCAGGAGGAGCTGTTCAAGCGGGAGATCATCCTCGCGTATCTGATCAAAAACGGCCTGAACGAGTACCGAGAGGTTGCGGCGACGGTCCAGGCCTTCATCAACGATCCCGACACGATTCTCACGTTGATCGCCAACGGTCAGCTCGAAGACAGCCTCGAGGACCTCCGCGAGATGGAGAGCGTCCTGATCGACGTCGATCCAGCGAAGGAGGAACTCGTTCCACGACCCGACCCCGACGACGAGGGGTACAACCTCGCGATGAGTATCATCGAGGACGCCGAAGAGTCGCTCTTCGACGAGTACCGTGGGAAATCGGTCGAAGGCCTCGAGACCGCCCTCGACGGCGTTTCAGCAGGCGAGGATGCGATTCCCGAGCCCGAAGAGGAGGAGATCAGCTTCGAAGGCGAGGTTGCCGACGGCTTCGAGAGCGAGTTCACCTTCGGCGACGATTCTGCACCGTTCGGCGGAGACGACGTCGCCGAAGCCGGTGCCGATTCGGCCGAACCGGAGGCGGCCGCCTCGGCGGACGACGAGGACGATCCCTTCTCCGGTGGTCCCGACTGGTTAGGCGGTGACGACGAGACCGAGGACATCTGGGCGGACGCGCGGGAAGCACTCGAAGGAGGTGCCGAGCCCGACGAAAGCGAGGCGCCTGACGCCACCGAATCGACAGATGAAACGGCGGACGGTACCACCGATAGACCGACTGCGGAGGCCGAACTCGAGAGTGGGGATGAGGCTGCCGACGAAGATCCATCGCTCGACGCCGCAGCGTCTGAAGGCGCCGAACTGGAGAGCGATGAGTCACCCTCGCCATCTGCGCTCCCCGATGACCAATCCTCGACCGAAGCGACGGACGACGAGGACCCGTCCCCACCAGAACTCGACGAGGGCGACGACACTCAGCCAGACGCCGAAGCCGAAGCGAGTGCGATCGACGATGCTGACGACTCCACCGACGAGGTCGAGGACGCGGATGCACCTGTCGCGGATCCGGGAACGGGTGACGAATCGACGACAGGGAGTGATCGGGCGGACGGCCAGTCAACAGATGCCGGCTCCACAGACGCAGCGGAGGAGCAACCGTCGGACGTCCAGGACGGGCCCCCAGACTCTGCCGACGAACCATCGACAGAAACGGACGATGGTGACGCCGCCGCTGCTGCGACGGACACCGCCGACCCCGCGGAGGGTGTCGACGCACCCGCTGACGAAAACGAATACGTGGCCCAGGACGAGTCCGCTGGTCAGGCCGAATCAGTTGTTCAGGATGATACCGATGCGTCCCAGGACGCTGTGGACACCGATCCTGACGAGGATCCGTTCGACCGCGTGCTCGAAGAGTCCGGATCGGACAACGTTGACGACGATCTCTCGGCGGAATCGACGGACGAGGCAGGTTCGGATTCCGAAGCGTCCGGTCCGTTCGGCTCGGATTCCGACGCCGATTCACCTTTCGAGGACACCGACGAGGATCCCTTCGGCGGCACCGGTGGCGGCCCCTTCGCCGATCAACCAGACGACGAGGAGAGCGAGACCACGTCAAACTCCGATTCGCCGTCGGATCCGTTCGACGACGATCCGTTCAGCAACGACGGTCCGTTCGGGGGTAGTGAGACCGACGACGCCGACGGAGACGAGGACGAATGAGCCTGGATACCCTCGGCGAGTCTGGACAGGGGACCACCGTATCGGGAGCCGATTCGCTGGGAGACGCCTTCTACCCACTCTACGAACGTCTGTTTTCAGAGGACAGCGAGTTCGTCGGCGATCTGGAGACGAAGCTCGCACAGGCCCGAATGGCCGACACCGTCGAACTGTACATATCGCGAGCGCTGGCGATCGGAACGATCACCGGTGTCTCGCTGTGGATCGTCGGTACGCTGCTCGGCTACCTGCTGTTCGCGACCGGTATGATCGATCTCGGCTCCGCAGTCATCGTTCAGAACGTCTCTTCCGGCGTCGCCGACGTACTGAAACTGCTCCGGGTGCCGTTGCTCGTTCTGGTGACGGGACTGGTGTTCGGATCTTTAGGATTCGTGATGGGGTTCGGCGTGCTCATCGCCGTTCCCTACTCGCGGGCCTCGACCCGCAAGCGGGAGATCAACATGCTCCTGCCCGACGCAGTTGCGTTCATGTACGCCCTGTCGGTCGGCGGACTGAATCAACTCGAAATCCTCCAGGCGATGGCGGAGGCCGACGACACATACGGTGAGGTGTCCCGCGAGTTCAAATCCATCGTTCAGGAAACGCAGTACTTCGACACGGACTATCGGACAGCGATCCGAAATCAGGCGCTGTCGACTCCCAGTGACGAACTTGCGCAGTTCCTGACGGACATGCTTTCGATCGTCTCCAGCGGTGGGAACATGCAGGCGTTCCTCGACGACAAGAAGGACAAGCACATGCGCACCGCCAAGCAGCAACAGGAGATGACCCTAGAGACCCTGGAGCTGTTCGGGGAGATGTACATGACGCTCTCCCTGTTCCCGCTTCTCCTCATCATCATTCTCGTCATCATGATGATGATCGGCGAGGCCCAGTCGATGATGATCTACGCAACGGTCTACGCGCTCGTGCCACTGACCGGGCTCGGCTTTCTGGTTCTAGTTTCGACGGTCAAACAGGACGAGGTTGGTGACGGCTTCCTGATGCCGGGGAGCGGTAGCGAACGCCTCCGTCAGCAACAGCGGAGCGGGCTGCTCAATCTCGGCCTCGTCGAGACGTTCACGGGTGAGTACAGCGTCTTCGATCGGATCAAGAATCGCGAAGGAAGCTACGAGGCCACGCAGATCATCAAGAAGCCGCATCTGTTCTTCCGGGAGAGTCCGCTCTACACGCTGGCGATTACGGTCCCTCTCGCGCTGGTAGTCGTCGGGACTGCGATCGGAACCGGGTCCGCGCCGACGACCTGGCAGGGAATGATCGACGCGCCAGTCTGGGGGACCTTCCTCTTCGTCTACCTTCCCGCCTACATGGTGCTCGTCCCACTGACGGTCTTCTACGAGTGGAACGTTCGCTCGCGGTACGGGGTCACCAACAATCTCTCCGACAACCTTCGGAAGCTCTCTAGTGCGAACGACACCGGGCTGACGCTCTTGGAGTCGTTCTACACCGTCGCGGACACCACCTCCGGGAAGCTCGCAACTGAGTTCCAGACGATGCACGCGAAGGTCAACTACGGAATGAGCCTCCGCGAGGCACTCGTCGAGTTCAACAACAAGTACCATATTCCGCGTCTCGCACGCACAGTCAAACTCATCAGCAAGGCCCAGGAGGCGTCCAGCCAGATTACCGACGTTCTCCGTACCGCAGCGACTGCCAGTGAGAATCAAGACGACATCAACCGTGAGCGGAAATCCAGGACGCGTATGCAGGTCGTCATCATCATGATGACGTTCCTCACGCTGCTGGCGGTCATGGCCATTCTACAGACGCAGTTCCTCGAAACGATGGCCGAACTGACTTCGGGGACCGACCAGGACTCGCTCGAACAGGCAGGTGGAAGTTTCAATCTCGGAGCGATCGACCCATCCGAGCTCTCGCTGTTGTTCTTCCACGCGGTCACGATGCAGGCGATCCTCTCGGGGTTCATCAGCGGCTACATGCGCGACGCGGACATCCTGAGTGGCGTCAAATACGTGGTCGTTCTCCTGACCATCGCGCTGTCTGTATGGATGTTCGTCGGATAGCATGAACTCGGACAATCACTCTCGCGGCGATCGCAACCGTGGCCAGACCGCGCAGGACTTCGCCGTCGGAATCGGCCTGTTCCTGCTAGCTGTCGCCTTCGTCTTCGCATTCGTTCCACAGGTCGTCGCCCCCTACGACGTCGGGGTGGGTCCGAGCGAATCGGCCCAGGCGGACCGCGCAGCAACTCTCATCGTCGGCAATCTCTCGGTCGAGGAGCGGCCTAACGAGATCAGCAACGCATCGACGTCGGGGTACTTCGCGGCTCTGGACGTTTCCACGCTCCAGAACCGAACGGGGCTTCCCTTCTCCTCGCGGATCAACGTGACCGTCACCAACGTGACGACGGACGATCCCGTCTGGTCCGGCGGGGCCCTCCACAGAGAGGGTCGGGAGGCAGCCACTGCGACGCGTATCGTTCGAACTAACGATCCCAGTACGTGCGAGCCAGCCTGTGAGCTGGTCGTACGGGTGTGGTGAGATGACGGGCTCATCCGATCGGGGTCAGGCGTACACCCTCGAATCCCTGGTCGCTGCACTACTGTTGGTGACAGCGGTGCTGTTCGCTCTCCAGGCGGTCGTCATTACGCCCACGAGTGCGGGAGCGCAGGACCGTGACGTGCAGTCCCAGCGCCATCAGGTGGCCAGTGACCTGCTCACCACTGCCGCGAACGACGGTGAGCTCTCGCGACTCGCTCGATACTGGGACTGCTCCGACGGTGGATTCGCTGATGCCGGCAGAACTGACACCTGGGTCCCACGGGATGGATATCCATCTGATGAGGTTCCGATCGACGATTTCGGATCGGCGATAAATCAGACGTTCGACGCGGGGACGCGATACAACGTAGAGCTCGTGTACGCCAGCGGGGACGAGCAGAACGTGTCTCGAATCGTCTACCAGGGGACGCCAGGATCCGACGTCGTCACAGCATCACATACGATAGCGCTGACCGATGGCCAGCTGGTGACCGGTCCGAATTCGGGTAGCGAAACGATCGGTGATTGTGCAGATAGCGATTCCCCACCGATCCCGGACGAGCACGGCGAGGTCTACAATGTCGTCGAGATCAGGGTGGTGCTATGGTGAGCGACGATCGCGGCCAGCTCATCCTGGTGGGTGCCATCGCGATCGCACTGGTGGTTCTTGGACTCGTGCTGATAGTCAACACCGCACTGTTCACGCAGGTCGTCGGCTCGGAGGGGACGGTAGAGTCGGCGAAGGAAGGTGGCGTAACCGGGCAGGAAGTCGGTAACGCGATGGGGGCAGTTATCGCCGAGGAGAATCCGACCTCATCGATGGCAGACAGTGAATTCGACGAACTGAACCGCGCTTTGGCAAATCGGACCCTCGAGGGAAGCGGTGCCTTCGTTTCGCTGGAGTATATCGACTCGGTCGAAAACGGCTCGATAATTGAGCAGGATACGACGGGCAATTTCACGAACAACAATGGTTCCGGTTCCTGGGATCTCATCCGTTCGTCCAAGTCGGGTGATATCGGGAAATTCCTCGTGACAATCGATACGGATAGCAGCAGTAGCGGTACTCTAGAGATCGATATTGCCGGAAGCAGCAATCTCGACGTAACTGTCGATGCGGGCACCGACGAGGTAACGATCGACGACGGGAGCACCCAGTGTACCGATATTCAGGCGACAGGAAACACCGTTCGAATCGACGTCCGTCATGGGACCGTTTACGAAGATAACTCGTGCCGGTTCGACGCACTTGGCGGTGACAGTCCCTATTCAGTCGAGTATTCGGGGGATCTAACTGACGTCGAAGGGACGTATTCGATCGTCACCAATTCCACAGTGCCAGAGGATTCTCGATACGACGATGGCAGCGATCCATCCGTTTCGGATGCGATCTGGTCTTTCGAGTACGCGTTCACGTACGACTCGCAGGACGCCACTGTCGAGAGCGAGGGTAGGGTGATCGACGTCTATGACTGACGAACGTGGCGTCTCGATTACGGTCACGCACGTGATGACCATCGGGATCACGACGATTCTGATCGCCGGTCTCCTGCTCGGCGCCGGCAACATGCTCGAGGACCAGCGGCGGAACACCGGCGATCAGGAGCTTCGGACGATCGGCGACCGGGTTGCCACGGAGCTGGTGACCGCCGCGGACCGTGGTAACCGAACGAGCGCCACGGTCCTGGTTCGATCGAGTCAGCCTGGTTCGTCCGTCGGTGGCAGCTATCGCGTCACACTCACTGACAGCACCGATTGCTACCAGGGATCGGGCTACGACGGTTGCCTCGAACTGAACGCCTTCGCAGAGAATATCGACGTCGAGGTACCGGTGAGCCTCCCCGATGGCGTCTCTGTCGAAGGTGGATCCGCGCAAGGTGGCCGCATCGTCTCGGTGTACAACCACTCCGATTATACGGTGACGATCCGAGGTGACGGCACATGAACGATCGCGCCGTCAGCGAGGTGATCGCGTTCGTTCTCATCTTCTCGATCGTGATTACGTCCGTGGGGCTGCTCTACACGGCCGGGTTCGGTAGCATCGATCAGATACAGGAGGACGAAACCGATCGGAGTGCACAGCGGGCGTTTAGCGCGTCTGCGGTCGCGCTGCAGGATATCCAGCGCGGACAGGGTGAACACCGGGCGTTCGACGTCGAACTCTCCGGGCGGACCATGGCGGTCAACGAATCCTTGAATCTCTCCGTCTACGTCGACGGTTCGTACGAGGCGTCCGCTACAGGCGGTATCGTCTACGGTCTGGGGGCGGACACGAAGATCGTCTATCAGTCTGGAGCGGTGATCCGCAGCGACGGACCGGACTCCCAGACCGTGATTCGTGGGCCGGAGTTCACGTGCAGGGACGGCCACGCAGTGGTGTCGATCGTGTCGATCGATGGCCCCTCTGGTGCAGTGTCGAGTGACGGGTCCATCGAGATCCGCGCCGACGGGCCACTTCCTGGTGATGAAACACTGCTCACTGCGACGGACAGTGCGTCAAAGGTCAGCGTCGAGTACGATGGCACCCCGTACGATGACGCCTGGCAGCGGTACTTCGACGATCAGGGATGGGATACTGTAACTGACGAAAAGGCGACCTGTACGGTCAACGACGTGTCCGTCCGTCACGTTCCGATCGACCTCGAGTTCGCTGGCGTCTAGAGCGCTGGCACCTCTTTTCAGCGGTTTCGGAAATCAGATATAGCGCTACGAACGAAACCGCAGGAGTAGTCGTCCGTCCTCAGGCCGTCGTCTCGTCCCGTGCCTTCTCCGCTTCGGCCTGCACGAGATACTCGCGGTCGTCGGCGTACTCGCTCGCTTCCGCGAGCGCGTCGTCCGTCCCGATCTGTACGAGCGCCCAGGCAGCGGACGCGCGAACGGAACCGGATTCGTCGTCGTCCAGCACTTTGGCGAGTGGGTCGATCGCCCTCGTGTCGCCGATCAGTCCGAGTGCGCGGGCCGCAGCGGAGCGTACCTCGGCGTCGTCGGCGACGAGCTGGTCGGCGAGGGGCTGGACCGCGTCCTCGCTCCCGATCTTCCCGAGCGCCTGGAACGTAACCTTCTGTAGGCCGACGTCGGCGTCGACGTACTCGAGCAGCGTATCGACCGGTTCCTCGCTGCCGATCGTCCCAAGAACGCGGATCGCGTGCTTGTCGCGCTTCTCGGCGCGGGCGAGCATCTCGTCGAGGGCCTCCTCGGGCCCCATTCGTTCGAGAGCGTCCATCGCGTGCTCTTCCATGAAGTCCGAATCGAACGTATCCAGGGCCAGCAGAATTGGCTCGGCCTCGCCGCGCTTTTCGTAGACCTTGAGAGCGCCCCACTCCGGCGGGAAATCCTTGCGGTGTTCGAGGACGTCGTAGTAGCCCTGCGAGTCGAGCTGCTGGCGGACGCTGAGGTCGTCCCACTCCTCGGCGGCATCGAGATCCTCATCGAGGGCGTCCGTCGCTTCGACGAGGGCCGCGATCGCGTCGGCGTCCTCGTCGGGATCGAGATCGGCCTTCTCCACGCCAGCGGCGACGTCGTCCAGAGCCTCGGCGGCGGAGTCCAGATCGTCGCCGCTCGAGGACGGTGCGTCGACGTACTCGTCACCGGCGTCGAGGTACGACTCCACGGCTTCGTGGACCTGCTCCTCACCAGTGTCGGTCCACTCACCGGATTCGATCGCGTCGACTGCGTCCTCGATCGAGGTGACGATGTCTTCGGCGTAGGGTCCACGGGCGTCTTCGAGGTCCCCTGTCACCGATTCGATCTCGTCGGCCAGCTCCTCCGCCGCCGGCGTCTCGTCTTCGTCGTCGGGCTCGGGGAGGTCAGCTGCTTCGACGTCGGCCTCGAGAGCGTCGATCTCATCGGCGACGTCGTCGAGATCGGCCTCGGTTTCGGCGGCCTCGAGTTGCTCCTCGATGGCTTCGAGTCGCTCGCGCAACGACTCCACGGTTGGCTCCTCGTCGCTCATTGGATACACATCTCGCCGGATTCCTTCTAAGCGTTTCGTTCGGAGGGTTTCCACTGCCTCCGGTGGCGAGGCGTTCGTGGCGTTGGTGCTACTCGACGAGATGGGGGATCGGGAACTGCTCGCGCCAGTAGAGCCACGGGCCGAATACGAGATAGGCCAATCCGAGAAACAGGAGTGCCCAGGGGAACGTTCGCTTGGCAAGCAGTGGGGCAATTACGGCCATTGCGTGTACGACGCCCATCACGAGCGCGTCGCGTGCGAGGAGATCGGGGTACCGTAGCGGGGAGAGCATCAAGTAGACGAACGCTGCGGTGATGACGAGCAGGATGTCGGGTCGGGTGATCCCCGTCAGGATTGCGGCGCCGATGAGCGTCGCTGCGAGAGTAGTCTGGACGCCCTCGGTGTAGTCGTCCTCGGTGTCGTAGGCCGTGTAGAGCGCGAGTCGTGTGATTGCGGCGCCGACGAACAGTGCGGGGAGGACGAACGCGACGATCGCTCGAGGCTCGGTGGACTCCAGCGGAACGATCCCCCACTCGCGGGCGGCGACAGCGTACACCAGTACTGCTGGTGCGATTGCGAAGGACACGACGTCAGCCAGTGAATCGAGATACGGGCCAACTTTTGTTCCCCCGCGCCAGCGCGCGACGACGCCGTCGAGCCCGTCGAGAATCGCCGCGAGCAGCAGTAGCCTCGCGGCTGCCCAGGCGTCCGTCGTCGCGACGAGGATCGCCAGAAATCCCAGCAATGCGTTGGCGACGGTAACCGCATCGGCGAGTCCCGTCCTGCCAACGAACCGCGGGAGCATATCGAATCGGTATCATGGGGTCGCCTTACCCCTTTCCGTTTGACGAGCGGGACTTGTCCTGCCGTCGACAGCGGCCTGTCCACGCGAGTCGATCGGTGTTGCACGGGCCATCGTCGCCGTCCCGTGATACTGCGGCCCGCCGCAATCTCGGATCGGGCCCCATTTGGTCGTCCACTTCGAACCCTCTCTCAATGCACCGTCGGGCGTATCTCGCGAGCGTCGGTGGCGCCATAGCGGCGACGAGTGGGTGTTTCGGTCTCTTCGAGGGTGACTACGACGTCGGAATGTCGCCGACGGATTTCGAGCCCCAGACGCTCACCGTCGAGGCCGGTACCGAGGTCGTCTGGAAGAACACGAGTTCGCGTGGCCACACGGTGACGGCCTACGAGAATGCCATCCCAGCGGATGCGGCCTATTTCGCGACGGGCGGTTTCGAGTCCCAGGCCGCTGCACGGGACGCCTGGAACACGCTCGGCGAGGACGGCATCATCGGCCCCGGCCAGACGTTTTCGTACACCTTCGAGATCCCCGGCCGGTACGAGTACTTCTGTATTCCACACGAGTCCGAGAAGATGTTCGGCTCGGTCGTCGTGGAGGAGTAGCGGTCACTGCTCGCGCCACGATTCGCACTCACACCCCGGGGTCTTTCCTCCCGGGCCGGCCGTTCGAATCAGATCGGCAGTTCGTGGTCGAGACCGAACGCAGATTGCTCGTCCCACAGTGCCCAGAGCGCAACGACCGCGACCACGAGCGTGATGGAGAGAACGCCGACGCCGGAGAGAAGCGCCCAGATGCCGGTGACTGCTTCGAATCCGAGGAGTCCGACTGCGCCGTACCAGCCCCAGCTCTTCACGTTCCAGAGTCCGTAGGCGATCGCGATCGAAGCACCTGCGATCGCGAGGAAGACGGTACCGAGTATCGCGCCGAGTCCGGCCAGCCCGCCCATACCAATGTCGCCGAGCTGTGAGGACGCCACGAATAGCGACAGGCCACTCAGTACGGAGAGCACGCCACCGACCGCGAAGAGGCCGCCGACGAGTTTGGTCTTCTGTGGTGTTTCGGTTCGGTTCCGCGAACTGCGTCTCCCTGTGGACATGCACCGATGGGTCGCCTCGGTATCTGACTTGAAGCTGTGGACACCGAGCTGACAGTGAATGGGGTGGGCGAGGGGTGAGGAAGGTGCAGACAGTGGATGAGCTAGAGACATCTCTCTGCCTCGTGCGTACGAATGAAGAAAGAAGTCGGGCCCGTCAGATTTCGACGTCTTCGTCCTCGACGTCGACGGCGGCCTCTTCCTCTGCTGCGACCTCTTCGGGTCGTGCCTCGAGCGTGGCCTTCTGAATCTCGACCCGCCGGAGCGGGTAGATCGTCTTCGCCTCGCCGTAGATCGCACTGGAGAGGCGGCCCTCCACGACGGAGTCGATGAGCGCTTCGAAGGTTCGCTCCTCGCCGGCCTCCTCGATCATGTCGATCATGACGCGTCGGATCGCCTTCTCCTGGCTTGCGTCCGCCTTTTTCGTCGTGAACGCGACGGGCTGGATCTGCACGCGGTAGTCGTCCGTCGTAAGGACGGTGACGTACGCCTCGACCTTCGAGGCACCGCGGCGCACGAGGCTGCGCAGGTAGTCCCGCGTGAGCTCGTGGCTGATGAACTCCGTGTAGGCCGCGTCGCTGCCGACGTCGTTGATCTTGAACGTCAGCTTGGTGTTGTTCTCGCCGGCGTCGTCCTGCAGATCGCCGAGCGTGGTTTCCACGGTCCGTCCGAGGACCTGGTCCGATTCGTCAGCGGGGGTTTCGCCGAGCTCCGCCCGGTCGAACTGCTCCGGGGCGTGCACGGTGTACCACCGCTTTTCCTGTCGTTGTCGTGAGACTGATCGCTCGCTCATTGTGTATCTGTGTTCGTTCGGTTGGCGTGCTGTTCGTCGGTGACGGATGCCTGTCCGTTCGGTCGCTCCGGTGTGCTCGGTGGCGTCGAGTCGTCTCTGCTCGCGTTGTCGACCGTCGTGGTCGCCACGTCGAGTGCGACGACGTAATCGTCGATGGTCGCCTCGAGACCGCCGGTCGTCTCCCGCTCGATCGTGGTGACGACGCGCCCGTCTTCGACGCGCGTGTCGATTTCGTCGGTGTCGTCAGGCGCGATCGCCGCGGCGACGGTCTCCGGCGAATCGACCTCGCTGGTGATCGTCGCTCGGCGCGCGTTGAGCAGCGACGAGGTGTCGGCGTCGGTCGCCGAAACACGATTACGGTCGGTCATCGTTCCTCCCTGACGGCCTCGACGATGGCCGTCTCGGTCGTGGTCTCGAGTTCTGTCGGGTCGCGAACGACTGCGTAGCGGGCAGTGACGTCGACGTCGCCGCCAGCGGTCGCTGCAAC
This sequence comes from Salinarchaeum laminariae, assembly GCF_023204835.1. Lineage (GTDB taxonomy): Archaea > Halobacteriota > Halobacteria > Halobacteriales > Salinarchaeaceae > Salinarchaeum > Salinarchaeum laminariae. The sequence continues at coordinate 2,756,304 of NZ_CP096270.1, read as the reverse complement.
GGCCTCGATCGCAGCCGTCGCGTCGTCGTCCCGGGTCCCAACGGCGATCGCGTCGTCGCCGATCGCGAGCGCGACCGGTTCGGGCGATCGCGCGTCGCGCGCGAGTGCTGCCACGATCTCCGGTGGTGCGTCGCCTGCCTCGTAGACTGCGACGCCGTCGTAACGCGTGGGATCGGCATCGGCAAGCGCTGCGTGGGTCGCCGTGCTCGCCTCGCGCCACGCGGATCGCACCGCGTCGATTCCGACGTCGCCGACGGCGTGTGCGGCGGCGATACCGGGCGAGACGACCGCGGTGGCCGAGAGCAGATCCGCGTACCCCTCGAGCGTCGGTACCGGATCCGCCACGTGGTGGGGCCGGAGCACGCGCTCGACGGCTTCGGCGGTGATCTGCGGTACTGGCCCCTCGGTGGCCGTGACGGCGACGAGGGACGCGACCGCTCGACGCTGCTCGTCGGTGAGATCGCTCGCACGCTCGCGGTCGTCGGCGTCGAGGCCGACCTCCGCGAGTACGTCCGCAGTTGCAGCCATGTCGCCAGAGAACTCGGCGTGCATCGACGTCGAGTGGGTGAGCCCGTCGACGAGGTCGTCGGTGGCCAACCCCACGCCGTCCTTGCGCTCGAGTCCATCGGACTCGGCGCGTTCGAGCAGTGCCGGCGCGGCGTCGGCTGGGAGTTCCCCAGCCGCGACGACGCCGGCGAGGCCGAGTGTCGGATCTGGATCGACGCCGAGCTCGGTCGCGATTTCGACGGCAGCGACCGCTGCGGGTCGCTCTGCACTGTCGAGCGTAAGTGCCGCGCCAGGAACTGGGCCGATCGCAACCGTCACTGCGTCGGGATCGCCCGCGTCGACCCGTTCCGTTCGCCGGTCGGCCGTCGCCGTGGGCGAGACCTGGATCGGGACGTCGATCGATCGGAGCGCTCGCGCGAGGACGCCTGCCGCAGCGACGGCGTCCCCGTCGCGTCGGATCACCAGCCGCACCAGGGGCGCCTCCCGGAGCGACGCGGCTGCGTCGCTCGCGGCGGGGGCGGTCCCTACGGTGTGGCTGGCGGCAGGCATCGTTACTCGAGGAGTTCCGCAGCGTTCTCGTAGGTGTAGGTGAACTCCTCGTCGATCTTGTCACCGCGGTAGTAGTCGACGAGCCGGCGGACCTTCGACTCCGTATTCTGGAGTGCTCGGCGGTTCTGGTGGTCCTGGCCGTTCTCCTCCATGTGCTCGTTCAGGCGAACTGCCTGTGCGAGGAGGTTTCGGAGGTCCTCCGGAATGTCGTTCTCGACGTGGTTGTTCTCCATGATCTCGGTGACCTTGGAGCCAGTTGCCGCCTTCACGTCTGGGATCGGCGTGCCCTTCACGCCCTCGTCGCGGAGCTTCAGACCGATCTGGGAGGGGTCGTGCCCCTGCTCGGCCAGCTCCACGACGCGATCCTCGACGTCGTCGGCGTCCACGTCACTCCACTCGGGCGGGTCGTCGTCCGCGGGCCGGTCTGAACCGGACGATCCGCGGCGTCGTGAGTGCATTCGTGCCATAGATTGATAGGAACGGCACAACCGCACGAAAGCCCCGACGGCGAAACCAAGTCCCACAGAACTCGTGGGTCTCGAAACGCTGTCCGGGTGCACTTCCGCAATCCCAAGCCGTGCGTGGCGGAAAGACGCTCCGCGAAGACACGCGGCGGCGAGTCGGATTTGCGGCCGTGCTGTTCCCAGTAGTCAGTACCTCTGGACCGTCCTAAAGGGTTTCTACTCGGCCGTAGCGGGCAGACTGCCCTTCGTCGGTCCGATCCGGCCGGTCACGGTCCACGACAACGGCCGACACTCGGGATCGTTTTCGAGGGGTTTATCAACGACTCCGGCGGTATAATTCGAATGCGGGCTCGTAGATCAGTGGTAGATCACCCCCCTGGCACGGGGGAGGCCGCGGGTTCAAATCCCGCCGAGTCCACTCGTTTCCTTCGCTCACTCCGTTCGCTCAGTCACTCGTAGACTCGGCGTACCTCGCAAACGCTTCGCGTTTGCTCAGTCCCGCCGAGTCCACCACTGAGAAGTCAGCCTCGGGATGCTCTATGAGAGTGGACGATCTCAGTGTGCGGAAACCTCGGAGACGACGTTGAGGACGTAAACGCCGCCGAGGATCAGTCCGATACCGAGCACGCCCGCGGGATCGATCGTCTCGTCGAAGACGACGACCCCGATCGCGGCGATACCGACGATGCCCAGCGCGGCCCACGTCGCGTACACCGCGCCCACGGGGAGTTCTTCGAGCGTCAGCGAGAGGAGATAGAATGCCAGACCGTAGCCGAGGACGACCGCCAGACTGGGAAGCGGGTTCGAGAACCCATCCGAGAGTTTGAGGGCGGTCGTTCCAACCAGCTCCGAGCAGATTGCACCGGCGAGCAGCGCATAGGGATGCATACTACCTGATGCACTGCCGGTGATACTGACGTTTCTGCAATCGGCCCCAACTTCCGATCCGTTGCAGTCCGCACAGTCGCAGGACTCGCGAAAGCGGCACGAACTTTAGGCAACTGGCCGGAAACGACGAGATATGACGGCGCTCTCCGAGCTCGGTCTCTCGAGCTACGAAGAGAAGGTGTATCGTACGTTGCTGGTGACGGGAGCGACGACGGCGTCGGATCTCTCGGCGGCAAGCGAGGTCCCTCGCGGTCGCATCTACGACGTCCTGAACGGTCTCGAATCTCGACAGCTCGTTCGATCGCAGGCCAGCGAGCCGACGCGCTATCTCGCCGTCGAGCCGGATACCGCCGTCGACAGGCTGCTCGACGAGCGCGTTCGCGAACTCGATCGGGAGCGGGATCGGTACCGGGAGGTGGCCGACGCTGCTCGCTCGAACCTCCTCCCGGAGCCACCGGCGGACGGCAGCGTCTGGCTGGGATCCCTCGGCAGTGACGCGATGAGCAGTGCGCTGGAGGAACACACGCGGACCGCGACGGACTCTATCCACGCCCTCGTGGGGCCTCCTTACGAGTACGCGTCGTGGGAGACCCTCCAGAAGGAGTTCGATTCCTTCTTCGATGGCGTGGCTACCGACGTCGAGATCTCGCTGATCGTCACGGATCGAGTGCTCGACCTCGTTCCGGAGTCGTTTCCGGATCTCCTGGCGGCGCAGTCGGCGAGCGTCGACGTCAGAGTGCGTCCGGAGATTCCACTGTCCTTCGACGTCGTCGATCGAGCGTCCGCGACCATCGACGTGCTCCATCCACGATCACCCGCCGATCGGCTCGGCGTCGTCGGCGTGAACGAGGCCGAGATCGTCGAGGAGCTCGAAGCGCAGTTTCAGGCGTGCTGGGCGGATGCAGTGCCGTTGCCAGAGTGACCGCTCGGATCTGACCGCAATCGAAGTGAGAGCGGGCGTTAGATCGCTATTTCTCGCCGTTCGGCCCACACGCAGCTTTGCATCTCGTTCCGAGCGATCGTCGAAAAATAGCGGGAGGTAGATTTGAACCTCGCCGAGACGGTCGCCTCGCTATGCTCGGCGCTGCGACTCGTCTGGCTCAAATCAAATCCGAACTATTTCTCGGCGATCGGCTCACTCCTCGCTTCGCTTCTCGTTCGCTGTGATCGCCGAGAAATAGCGGGAGGTAGATTTGAACCTGAGGCAGACGATCCGACTCACTCCCGTCGGTCGCTCGCCGGCTGCGACTGCCAGGGATCAAATCTACGGGATCTATTTTCAGCGAACGGCTCGCTCCTCGCTACGCTCGTCGTTCGCGTTGTTCGCTGAAAATAGCGGGAGGTAGATTTGAACTACCGATCTCCGGGTTATGAGCCCGGCGGAATCTCCTGGCTATCCCATCCCGCTACCGATCAGTATCGCTGTTTGCCCATTAAGGGTTGTGATTCCCAGACGGCGTGCGAATCGCTATCGGTGTGTTCGCCACGTGAACAGGTTTTCCATCGTATAGTTGACAATGAACCCAGTCGCGATACCGGCACCGTTCGCGAGGACGTAGGAGACGTCGTACTGGACTGTCAACACGGCGAGAACCACGGTCGCGACGGCCAGCCCACCGAGGCGAACGACGTTCGAGGTGAGGAGTCGCCGAAAGACCGCGACGAGATCGTTCGCGCCCCACGAAGCGAACGTCCACCGCTCGTTGATGACGAACATCACCACGATCGCGGTCTCCGCGCTGACGATCTTGGCGACGACCGGTGAGGTGGAAAACAGCTCGACGAGCCCGATCAACACGGCGAAGTCACAGGCGGTGCCGACGGCACCGACAGCCATGAACTGCCAGAGCCGGTTGAACTTTAGTGTCTCCCGGAGTGCGCTGGAGAGTTCTACCATGCTATCTCACTTCCCGTCTGCCAGTCGATCGAGGAGCGGTCGTTTTCCTGTACTACCGAGCATCGTCCGTCGCTGCGCACGAAGGAGCGCCGCGCCCAGGGCCGCTGTCGTCGAAATCGGGCCGACCGTGGATCCGGGCCGATCCGCCCACGACACCGGCACCTCCACCACCCGGAGATTGTGCTGTCCCGCTGCAGCTATCAGATTGACGTCCCAGCCGAACCCGGGCTCGTAGAGGTCGCCACGGACGAGCGCCCAGCTCTCCGCGTCGATGGCCTTCGCTCCACACTGGTAGTCGAAAAGCGGGACAGATAGCAGTCGCCGGCCGAGCCAGGCGAATCCGTCCCCCAGAGTCCCGCGGAGTCTCGACTGCGTGTTCGAGACGGTTGCCTCCGGATGGCGTCTGGATCCGACCGCGAGATCTGCGCCCCCGGACCGAAGCGCTTCGACGACGCGCCCGACGCTCTCGACGTCCGTACTGCCGTCGGCGTCCAGAAAGCAGTAGTCGTCCGTACCGAGCGCTTCGAACCCTGCCGTGATGGCTGCTCCCTTCCCTCGTCGGTGATCCGACACTGAGACGGTCGCGGGAAGCGCACTGACTTCGTCGCGGACCGTTCCGCTCGGATCGTCGAGCTCGATCCGGATCGTGGCGGGATCGAGCGACGCGAGCGAGTCCACGTATGCGGCCAGCTGCTCGACGTCGGGATCGTAGGCAGGTAAGACGACCCCGAGTGAGCGTTGCATTCGTTCGAGTCGGAGGTCCGCTTCGTGAAAATCCTTCTGCACACCTGGGGCGTCCCCGGGGTGTCTTGCCGGCGTCCTGCCTCTGCTGTCGTTTCGCCCCATCTCCTTCTCGTCTGGGCCACTCTCCTCTCTCTCTTTTTGCTGGTTCCTCGCTTTTCTCTGCTGTTATCCCGACCCTCTCAAATCTGTGTTTACGCCGTCAGCGCACGATCAAAACTGGGGGAACGTGTACTATCGCTCGACCAGTTCGATCTCGTGGCCGTCGCAGTCTTTCGTGAACGCGTAGTTGTAGTCACAGGACTCCGGATCGCGGTAGTCGTCCGCGTCCCGACGCATGAGCGTCTCCCAGTCCGCTTCGAGGTCGTCGACCCGCGCGGCGAGGTGGCCCCACGAATCGCCCATCTCGTATCCATCGCCGTCGTAGTTGTACGTCAGCTCGACGGTCATCGCCTCCTCGGGAGCGTCGCTCGGTGCCATGAAGTACAGCGCGAACGAGTCGTGCTCGGAGCGACGGACGAGCTCGTAGTCGAGCGCTCGCTGGTACCAGCCGATCGCTTCCTCGGCGTTCTCGACTCGAATCATCGTGTGATCGAGCGACCAGCGCGCACCGTAGTCGCGCTCGACGATTTCGATCTCGTGGCCGTCCGGATCTTTCACGAAGGCGTACTGGCCACCGCAACTTTCGGGATCGCGGTAGTCGTCGACGCCGGCCTCCATCAGCTCGTCGTAGGCCTCGTACACGTCGTCGACGCGGACGGCGATATGTCCCCAGGCGTCGCCCATCGTGTAGCTCCGGCCGTCGTGGTTGTACGTGAGTTCCAGTGTTGCGTCGTCGTCGCTTGCGCCCTCCGGGGCGAGGTGAACGTTGGTGAACGTCTCGGCGTCCCAGCGGCCCACTTCCTCGTAGCCGAAGTGATCCTGATAGAACGCCATCGATTCCTCGAGGTCCTCGACGCGGCACATAACGTGATCGAGTACTCCGACCATGGGGTCACTCCGCCCTCGCGGCAGGAAACGGTGTCGCCAGCGGCGGCGCGTGCGGGGTTCGTGAGTACGTTCGAAACGCGATGGAGCGGTTCCGGGTCGTACGCAGTTACACGTTCACGTTGTAGCCCCGGAGGTCGTCGAGCGCGTCCATCTGCGCGTCGCGCGCTGCTGCCTTACCGTGGAATCCCGCAAGCGAGTCGAGCCGATTTTTGATCGCCCGCGTACATGCGTCGATTTCGTCGAACCAGTCGAATCCGGACTGCTTCATCAAGAAGTGGATCGTGGTCCAGTAGCCAACGGGGAGTGGATCTTCCTCGGAGGTTTCGCCGACGGCAGGAAGGCGGCCGTCGAACTCTTCCAGCACGTTGAGCGTCATGCGCGACGCCAGCGGGCGGAGTCGATAGGCGCGATCCCCGCCTCGCTTGCCGAAGTTCTCGATCGCCTTCTGTCGGGCGTTCTCGTACTCCGGATGGAACCAGGTCACGTCGTAATCGAGGAAGCCACTGAGGTCGAGGGCGTCCCAGCGATCCTGTTCATCCTCGAGGAGCTGCTCAATCGCTGGTTCGCCGTTGAGGACGAGCACCACGCCGCCGCCCTCGAGCGTGTTTCCACCTTCCAGTTCGAGCGGTCCGTGGTCGCTGGTGTTCCCGAATCGCCAGAACCAGGCGCGGTCGAAGGCGTCGTGAGACTGATAGCGATCCCACGCGTCGACCATGTACGACTGAAGGAACGTTTCTTCGGCTGCACGATCCGCCAGATCGAACGTTACCTGCGCGCTCCGCATGGCGTCAACGGTCTGCCGTTCCGTTGATATACTTTCTCCCGCTACTTCCGCAACACGAGCCGCAGCACGTCCTCGTCCTGGAGTTCGTGGGTCAGGCCGACCTGTTGCTCGTCGTGTTGCGCGCTGGGTCCAGTCACGCGACTCATCCGGTAGCGGTCGTCGAAGCCCAGCTTTTCGACGGCGTCCTCGACGGTCTGGCCTTCCCGGAGGACCAGCGGCTCGTCGTAGTCGACGCCCCGTCCGGGTTTGTCCATGTAGACGCGGATGAGTCCGAGCTCCTCCCAGAGACGCTCCTTGAACGAGTCGAGCCCCTTGTCCTCCTCCGCGCTGATGAAGATCGCCGCCTCTGGATCGATGTCGCGTTCGCGAAGCCCCTCTTTGACCGTGTCGACGTAGCTCGGATCGATCAGATCCGCCTTGTTGACGACGGTGAGCGAGTCGACGTACTCCCGGTTCTCCATCACGCCGTCGATCAGCCGGTCGATCCCGACCTGTTCGTTGATGACGACGTCCGCGTTGACGTAGCCGTGTTCTCGAACGACGTCGACGACCGTCTCCTCGTCGAGATCGAGATCGACACTTGCGGTGATGTCGATGCTTCCCTTACCCTTCCCGGTGACCGACACCCGTGGGGGCTCCTGGTCGACGCGGATCTTGTTGTTGTAGAGCTCGTCGGCGAGGAGATCGTACTGCTGGAGTTCGAACGGCGAGAGGACGTAGACGATGAGATCGGCGGAGCGGACGACGGAGAGGACTTCCTGCCCGCCACCGCGGCCGCCAGCTGCGCCCTCGATGAGCCCCGGAACGTCCAGTAGCTGGATCGAGGCGCCGCGGTAGTCCAGCATACCGGGGTTGACGTCGAGCGTCGTGAACTCGTAGGAACCGACCTCGCTCTCGGCGTTCGTCAGCGCGTTGAGCAGCGTCGACTTGCCGACGCTGGGAAAGCCCACGAGCGCGACGGTAGCATCGCCCTGCTGTTCGACGTGGTAGCCACCGCCACCGCCAGAGGATTGCTGTCGCTTCGCGTACTCCTCTTTCTTCTCAGCGAGCTTCGACTTCAACCGGCCGATGTGGGCCTCCGTCGACTTGTTGTACGGCGTCTCGCTGATCTCCTCGCGGAGCTCCTCGATCTCCTCCTCGAGCCCCATCTTCGGAGGTGCTTACGCGACCGCCCCGAAAACGCTTCCCATCACAGGCGGTCGGCGTCCTCTCGGTGGCGGGGTCGGTAGAGTGGTGATGCTGCTGTGCGAGCATTGTCAACACGCGACGCCAAGGAGCGAAATCCGACATCCTATAGGCGATGCCGACGGTAGCTACCGGTAGTCATGTCTGCCCCCTCCACCTTTCGAGACAGCACGCAAATCGTACTCCCAGTCGAGACGCTGGAGGGCTTCTGTGCGGAGATCGAGTCGAAGTTCACCGTCACGATCGTCGACGACGGCCCCTGTCGGATCGTGGGGAGTCCAGTCGAGATCAAGAAGGCCAGCGACTTCCTCGCGCGCAACGGAGTGACGATTCCCTGAGCGAGCGTTTCGATCGCGGTGTTCCGGCCACCTGTCTCTCTGTCCTTCTGTCGCTTTCTCTCTACTCTGCTTCCCGCAGTCGGTCGAGAATCGAGAGCGTGCCGTCCGCGTGGGCACCCTGGACGACCTCGTCGGCTGCGGCCTGCGCGGCATCGTCGGCGTTCGCGACGGCGTAGCTTCGGCCGACCCGCTCGAACGTCTCGACGTCGTTCTCCGAATCGCCGATCGCGACGAAGGCTTCCGGATCGACGCCGATCGAAGCAGCCACGATTGCGAGCCCTTTCCCCTTGTCCACTTCGGGCGATTTGACGTGGAACGCGTAGCCGGAGTCGACGACCTCGAGTCCGTGCTCGCCGGCGAGCTCCCGCAGCGGTGCTTCGGGCTGGTCGATCTGGACGGCGACCTCCGTCTCCCGCCAGCGATTCAACGGATCGCTGTCGCCCCAGCCGAGATCGTAGCCGGCATCCAGATAGGCGTCGGCGACTGCTCGCGACGCGGCGTCGTCGCCCAGAATTTCGAGATGGTCCTCCGTGAACGCGACGCCGCCGTTCTCCGCGACGACGCGGAGCGGAATTCCGAGGAAGTGACAGAGTGCGACCGGGTAGGGAAACGCCTTCCCCGTCGCGATCACGATCGGCGCCGGCCAGTCGTAGAGAGCGTCGAAGATCCGCGGGTCGATCCTGTCGCGGTCGGGGTCGGTGAGCGTCCCGTCGATGTCCAGCGCGAGCGGGGGTACCATCTTGGAGTAGACTGTGTGCGGCGGGGAGAGAAGTGTGGCGATCGAATTCGGGTGTCAGTGGCGGCTAACCGTACGTGACCGCAAACAGCCCGGAAGCCCCCTCCCGCTCGCGCGACCTCACTTGCTGCGCGCTTCCCTCGCTTCGCTCGGTCCAGTGCTTTCGTCGTGAGGCAGCTCGAGCGGTCGGCCCCTTCCATTCCCACCCGACGGATTTTCCCCTCGCGAAACCCCGGTGGAACGGTTCACCGAGCGCTGAGCGGTTGTCGGATCGCCCAGTAAAAAATCGGTGGTGCCTCAGATCAGCGACGCGCCGTCGAACTCGCTTTGCTCGTAGTCGACTTCCATCAGATCGAGGATGGTCGGTGCGACGTCGAAGAGGTTCGCGTCCGCGATCGTGGCTTCGGGATCGTCGACGAACAGCGTCGCGTCGTGGAAGTTGTGCATGCCGTTGCGTGGGCCCGTCGTGAACACGTCCTTGCCGCCCTTGAAACCGGATTTGAGGTCGAAGCCGGTGTTCGGGATGACGACGAGGTCGGGTGCGATCTCGTCGTGGGCGCCCTCGAACGCATCCTCGCCTTCGACGACGCGCTCGGCGACCGGAGTGCCGTCCGGTCCTTCGAGCGCCTCGAGCTCGGCCTTGAGCTCGTTCCGGACCGCGTCGTACTCCTCCTCGGGGACGGTCCCTCTCGGCTCGCGCCCCTCGAGATTGAGGTAGAAGCGACCAGGAATTAGCGAGTAAGCGCGCGTCTCGTCGTCGATGTCGGCGAGGTTCTCGTGGTCGTCACCGTCGAAGGAGAGCCAGCCTTCCTCCTGAAGCCACTGGTTGCAGTTGACCTCCCAGTTCAGTTCGGTAAAGCCGTGGTCGCTGGCGATGACGAGCGTGACGTCGTCGGGAAGCTGGTTGCGAAGCTGTCCGAGGTAGTCGTCGAGCGTCCGATAGAACTCGATGAACTCGTCGGCGAACTCGCCGTCCTCGACGTAGTCCTTGAACAGGAAGTGGTTGACCCGATCGGTCGTCATGAAGACGCCGAAGAAGAGGTCCCAGTCGTCTGCGTCGAGGTAGTGCTGGAACGCCTCGAACCGTTTGTCGAGCGTCTCGTGTGCGTCCTCGACGAACTCCGTTCGGTCGTCCTGGTGACCAAGCTTGGCGTTGACGTCGATCTTGTAGCCGATCGACTCGAGATACTCCCGGAGCTCGTCCGGGAACGCGGCCTTGTCCACGCCAGGGGAGAGGAATCCAGACACCATCCGCTGGACGTTGCGCTGTGGCGGGAAGGTCACGGGGACGTTGAGCACGGTCGCCTTGCGGTCGTCCTCGGTGACTCGGTCCCAGACACGCGTCGCCTGGACGTCGTTGCCCATCGGGACGTAGGTGTCGTAGGAGTCGATTTCGCGGTCCTGGAACCCATAGACCCCGGTCTCACCGGGGTTCACGCCGGTCGTGAGGGAGGGCCAGCACGCGCTGGACTCCGGGGGCACGATGCTCTCCATCGCGCCGCCGGCACCTTCCTCGGCGAGGGCGGTGAGATTCGGGAAATCGCCGGGGTTGTCGGCGATCAAGCTCCAGGGAACGCCGTCGATACCGATAAATGCGACTCGCGGTGCGTCGTCGCCGCCGAGCCGGTCGAACAGCCCCATGTTGGCGGCCTACAGGTAGCTGGTACAAAACGCTTGGTTTCGCGCCGCGACTGCCAGCCGTCACCGACTCCGGCCGACTTTGCCGGAGCCAGGTCGATCGTCTGTGAGATCACTGCCGACGCCGTCGCTACGCAGATATCGTCCACTCTCAGAGCCGCGGTTCGAGAATCATCTTGCGGTAACTGTCCGGATTACTCCGCGTCGCCCACCGGTGTGCCACACTCGGGGCACTCCTCGCCGTGCTCGGCGTTCGTTGGCACGACCGTCGGGTGGGCCATCCCGGGCGCGTCGGGGGACCGCTCTTTTGCTGCCATCGAGTACAGGTACGCCTCAAACACTCAAATAATTACCCATAATCATAAAACATGGTCTGCTTGACTTCGATTACTGGAGCGTATCGGTTATGGATTGGCGCGTGTTTTTGCGGGAATTGACTACCTGTGAATGCAGTTGAAGGTGGAAGGGATGTTCCGGTTCTGTGATGTCCACAAGCCTCCAAGCGCTCGGTCCGCCCCGACGAAGCAACCGATGACGAGCGGAGCTCGTCAAGTGCCTGAGGAGACCTCCGGTCACCGCAGGCGAGGGTATGCGAGCCGAGGAGCACAGCGAGGCAGGATCGTCGAACGAGAGGGTGATTCCGCGGCTGTTTGCCGTCCAACCCACCTACAACTGCAAACCCAGTAGTCCAGTTGCTCATTAATTCCAAGACCAGTCGACCCAGAGAACGGACCAGTTCTCGCGGGAAGTGACACCACCCGAACTAGTTCGGGAACGACCTCTCCCGCCGCAGAGCCCAATCCCGAACTACAATGGCGAGCACCTCACAGGACCCCATTTCGGTCACCGACGAGCGACACGACAACTCGTGGTCGGCGAACCTCGAGAAACCCGAGCACGGCGAGGACCTCGATCTGGTACTCGATGGTGCAGTCCAGGCCGTCGAGTACACCGTTCCGGGGAATCACGTGAACCTCGTCACCCACGGCGAGCACGGCCATCCCTCGGAGTACCTCTTCGAGCACATCGAGGCCGAGTTCGGGGAGACGATCGAGATCGAGTACGTCGAGCGCTGTGGCTGTGGCGGCCACGTGTCGCGGGTGCAAGTGCTGGCGGAGTAACTATCACAAACATTTGCGGCTTACCAGCCGCGCACGGACAGTTTTCAGACGAGCACGCGTTCGAGTTCCACGACGACGCCCTCGTTCGCGTCCGGATCGCCGACCAGCCGACCGAGGCAGACCGCTGCGCCGTCGGGCGTGTAACAGACGACGAGTGGCGAATCGCCCGCCTCGCCGTCGTCGTCGACCTCGAGTTTGGCGTCGAAATCACCGCTCTCCGGGCCAGATAGGACCCCCGGTGCGTACACCGGTGCACCGTGGGCGACTTCCTCGGCAGCGCTGGGCGCGATCGTGATACCCGGGAGATTTGCCAGCGCGCGTTCGGCAGGAGCGATCACGTCGCGGAGTTCGATGGGCGCCTCGTCCTTCTCCTCCTCCGCTTCCGATTCCTCGTCAGTGGATTCTCCCGACCCCTCGGTAGCTGAGGTGGACGCCGCCTCGCGAGCGTACGCGAGCGCGTCCACGAGATCTTCCATCGTCACGAGATCCGAATCGTCGAACGGCGTCGTGCCGGTCCGACGGAGGTGTCCCATGTGCGCGCCCGTCCCGAGCGCGAGCCCGAGATCGTGGCAGAGCTTTCGGACGTAGGTGCCGCCCTCACAGCGGATTCGGAGGAGTGCTTGTCGGTCCTGCACCTCCAGTACGTCGAGATCGTAGATTTCCCGGACGCGAACGCGCCGTTTGACCGCGCTCTTCCGGGGCGGTTTCTGATAGATCGGCCCCTCGAACTCGGCGACGATCTGTTCGAGATCCGCGGGTGGATCGCCGTGGAGTTCGAGCACGGAGACGTACTCCTTCGCGCCGCGGTGGAGGACCTGTGCGAGTCGCGTGGCGTCGCCGAGCAGCATCGGCAGACAGCCGGTGACTTTCGGATCGAGCGTACCGCCGTGGGCAGCGCCTTCGATTTCGGTGATCGGATTCGCATCCGACGGTCGGCTGCCAGCGAGCTCGCCGCTCCCGAGCGCGTCGTTGACGGCGTCTCTGACCCAGCCGGCGACCTCGTGAGCGGAGGGGCCGGGCTGTTTGTCGAGGTTGATGACCCCGAAGGAGAGCAACTGCGCCGGCGTACGGTCCTCCGGAGGTCCCCGCATTAGAGATCGAAGCCGACCGGCACCTTTCCCTCGTCCGCTTCAGGGTCGTGGTGCTCGACGGCGGCGGCGAGCAGTTCGGGGACGTCCGCTTCGCCCCAGCGTGCGGTGTTCAGGACGACGTCGTAGATGGAGAGGTCCTCGATGTCGATGTCGTAGTAGTCGAGGTAGCGCTGGGCCTCGCTGGCCTCGCGCTCGATGGTCTCCTCGCGAGCGACGTCGACAGCCTTGTCCTCTCGCTCCGCGATGCGCTCGGCTCGGACGGCGACGGGCGCGTCGAGCCAGACGCGGAAATCCGCGTGATCGCCGGAGAGCCAGCCGGCGAGCCGGGATTCCAGCACGAGGTCGTCGGCGTCGGTCGCGATCTCGTGGAGCCGGCGATCGAGGTCACGGTCGATCGCGGGATCGCTCTCGGCTCGGCTGTTGAGCTCCGCCAGCGAGATGTCCTTCTCGTCGGCGAGTCCGCGGAAGATGTCACCACCGCTAGTGTGCTCGAGCCCGAACTGCTCGGCCAGCGCCGCGGCGGTGGTACTCTTGCCGCTTCCGGGTGGTCCGGAGACGGTTATGAACATAGGTAAATTGCGCCGGGCGTGCTCAAAGGCGTTGTGAATAGCTGCGGAGTGGCGGCCCTGCCGCCACCGAATCAATCGGACTCCGAGCTGTGAACCGTCGCCCCGGGACCGACGGCAGTCTGATAGGCGCGACATTCGACGCCACGCTCGTCGAACTCCTCGACCATCGCGCTGGCGATCGCCCGACGGCGACCAGGGTAGCAGGCGGCGATGACGCCCGGACCGGCGCCGCTGACGGTGACACCTGTCGCGCCCGCGTCGATCGCGGCGTCGCGGACCGCTTCGTACCCGTCGATGAGCGCAGCGCGGGCTGGGCTCACGACCTCGTCGTGCATGCCTCGTCCGACGAGGTCGGGATCGTCGCGACACATGCCGACGGCGAGCGTGGCTGCCATCCCGACGGTGTTCACGAGTTCGTCGAGCGAGGCGGTGTCGGGAATCACGTCCCGCGCGTCGCGCGTGGAGACGACCGACTCGGGGAGGCAGACCACCAGCGGGATCCTGGCGTCGACGGACGTTACGCCGACGTCGCCCCCGGCTGCGATCGTGAATCCTCCGAGTAGCGCGGGCGCGACGTTGTCTTCGTGGGCTTCCCCAGAGACGAGTTCCTCACCCTCCGCTGCGATCGGAACGAGCTCGCTCCGGGAGTAGCCGCGGTCGTAGAGTTCGTTCAGTGCGAGGGCGGCGCCGGCCGCGCTCGCCGCCGAGGAGCCGAGCCCGGACGCCGGCCGAACGCCCTTGTCGATCCGGATGTGGGCCGGTGCGTCGAGGGCCTTCGCGACTGCGCCGACGGTGTTCCCCTCCGGATCCTCGGGGATGAATCGGCTCCCGACACCGGTCACCTCGATCGAGGTTTCCTCTGCCTTCTCGACCTGGATCACGTCCGCCGGCCGACCGAGCGCGACGCCGAAGACGTCGAACCCGCTTCCGAGGTTCGCACTCGTCGCTGGCGCCCGCACGGTAATCATACGCAGGCGATAGCCCGACGCCTTCAAAAAGCCGTTGGTACGCTCCCCCACGCCGGCACTCATTCGGGGCCTCGTCGCTCCGTTCCAGGCCAGATTCCCTGCTCAGTTTCCGGACTCGACGCCGGGTGCGTCGCCCGCGGAGACATCTGCCGGCTCGTCCTGGCCACCGACGACGAGGTCGCCGTCCTCGGTCTCTACGTACGCGTCGTCGGCGAAGCCGCCCTCGGCGTGTGGGTGCTCGGGATCGTCGAGCTTTGCCGGCGTCGACGGCGCGCTCGGCAGCCCGCCGTCCGGTTCGAACTCGCCGAGTGGGTCGTCGATCGTAATCCCGTGGGTGTCGAAGAACTCGGCGTACCGGTCGTAGTGAGGTTCGAGCTCGCCGATCGGGATCTCCATCATCTCCGTCCAGCCGTGGTTGTAGAAGTCGAAGTTGGCCTGGACGTGCGTGATTTCGCGGGCCTCAGCTTCCGGATAACCGGCGCGGAGTGCTGCGACGTAGGTGTCGGTAGTCGCGTCGAACAGTGCATCGAGGTGCTCGCGTCGTTCCTCCCTGCGTGCCTCCTCGGCCTTGTCGAGGAAGATTCCGGTGTGCATGTCGACGAGCTTGCGTCGCGTGAATCCGCCGACGACGGGCGCGGTGAGCGCAGCTTTGAACGCCCAGTGGCGTGCGTTCTGGCGTAGCTTCATGCCTCTGGAAGGGAGTCGACGGCCTTCAAGGTCGCGAAGGGGGTTACCCTCACATGCCTTCAACAGCCCCAGTATACGTGCAAGGTCGCTACCCCGGTCGTGTGCCGTGGACTCACACGCCGTGGATATTCGCGGACGCACGTCACGATCTCCCGTCCAGTAGCTGGGCAATCTGGACGCACGTACAGAAGTGGGGCGCCCCGAGGGCCCGCCGTATTCGCGCGGATAGCAATTCACTTCAAGGCCGACGACTAACGCCACCGACATGGCTGCTTCGTACGTGATCATCGGTGACGGGATCGCGGGAAGTTCCGCCGCGGAAACACTCCGCGAGGAAGATCCCGACGCGGACATCACCGTCGTCACCGATGAGGGGGAGGCACTTTACAACCGTATTCTGATCAAGGAACACGCCAAGGGGAAGCTCCCCGAGGCGCCGATCTCAATCCACGAGCCGGGATGGTACGAGGAGCGCGAGATCGAGCTGTCGCTCAACACCCACGTGACGGAAGTGGATCCCGACGCACACGAGGTCCACACGCACGAGGGCGACGTACTCGAGTACGACAAGCTCCTCGTCGCCACTGGTGGGACGCCCAACCAGCTACCCGTCGACAATGCTGGCGCCGACGGCATCCACCACTTCTGGACGTTCAAAGACGCGCGGAATATCCGAGACGCCGCCGAGGCCGCTGACACGGGCGTCGTCGTCGGTGCCGGGCTGCTCGGCATCGACTTCGCCGCGGTCTGTGGCGCCCAGGACGTCGACGCGAACTACCTCATGCGCGGCGAATGCTGGTGGCGCTACGCGCTCAGCGAAGAGGGTGCGGAGATCATCCACGACGGCCTTCGCGAACTCGGCGTTACCCCGGTGTTCGACTCTGGCGTCGATCACTTCGAGGTCGACGACGACGGCCACGTCGAGGCTGCCGTCGACCCCAACGGCGACCGCTACGACGCGGATTTCGCGGGGGTCGCGATCGGCCTCGATTTCAATCTGGAGTTCATGCACGGCACCGGTCTCGAACGCGACGATGGCGTCGTCGTCGACGAGTACATGCAGACGAACCTCGAGGACGTCTACGCCGCAGGAGACCTCACCCGGTTCTACGACACGATTACGAACTCCTACGAGCA
This sequence comes from Salinarchaeum laminariae, assembly GCF_023204835.1. GTDB lineage: Archaea > Halobacteriota > Halobacteria > Halobacteriales > Salinarchaeaceae > Salinarchaeum > Salinarchaeum laminariae. The sequence continues at coordinate 2,740,014 of NZ_CP096270.1, read as the reverse complement.
AAACGGCTCCTGGGGATCGGCGAAAGAGCAGGGTCAGACGGCCGGGAAGAACATGGCCGCGGACGACGAGGCCGAAGAGTTCCGCTGGGTGTCGTCCTACTCCATCACTCACTTCGATTTCCCCTTCCTCTCCTTTGGCCACCCGACCCGTGGCGAGGAGTATCTCGAGCAGTCCTACGACGAGGGCGAGTGGCGGCGGCTCGCGATCCGCGACGGGCAGATCGTCGGTGGCGTCCTGATCGGCGATCTCGCGCCGCAGAGCGCCTACAAGCAGCTTGCCCGCGACGAGCGCGACGTCCGTGGACACGAGGATGCGCTCCTCGCCGAGAGCGTCGATCCAGACGAGATCGCACCGAAGCAGGAGCAGTAGAGAGGAGTTGAGTTCCGGTAGCTGGCGGCGGTGTTTTCAGAAGTCCTAGCTTCTGAGTGGCTCTGGCTTTTGAGAAGCTCTGGCCTCCGAGTGGCTCTGGCACATGTGCAGACGCGGTTCCCGACGTTCGTTGGGTATTCATACCTAGCATCTCCTGCTCGAGTCGGACCGACCGTACGCCGACCGACATGGTTTTCCGCTCGTCCGGGCACCTGTGATGCATGGACGGCAGCACGGACATGACGCTCGCGTTCGAACTCTCGGCGCTCCAGGAACTCGCCGAGCCCGACGCGGCGTTCGGGAACGCCCGGCAGTGGAGCGAGTACGTCGGCGTCGTCTCCGAGGAGCCGACGTACGTCGTGACGAACTACACCCGGAAACACCGCATTCGGCAGGATTTCTTCTCCGGTCCTCGCGGCAAGGCCGAGAGTCTGGAGAGCGTTCGCGAGCAGTTCGACACCGAACGCCACGTCTTCGTCGGCACGACCGACGACGATCGAGCGCTGGCAGAATCCGAAGATTGGGAGTATCTCTCCGTCGAGGACGCCGCGGGGGCTGCCGATTGGACGCTCGCCGAGGACGCGCCCGAAGCCGACGCCGCACCCGTCGATCAGCCAGAGCGCGACGACTGGCCCTGAGCAGAACCAGCATCACCGATATCGAACGGCTGCGTCTGATCGTCGATTCTCGACACATCACGTCGGCAGTTCATATCGACAGTTTCAGTCTCGGCAACGCAGCGACCCCCTTTTAGTACGTACTCGGCGACAGCTCGAATACAATGGGATTCGACGCAGGTGACGCCCTCTCGACGGCGATCGATCGCATCACGACACAGGTCGCACTGCTCGTCATCGGGCTCTACGCGGCCGCGAGCATCGTTCAGACCGCCGCACTCCAGGACGTCGTCAGAGTACTGATCGACGAGCTTCGCGAGATCGTCCGCGAGGAGAGTACTGCCGAAGAGTACCAGGATTTCGTCGAAGCGACCGATCCAATACTGAACGACCTCCCGCTCGCGCTCGGGCTCGATCTCGTCCCGGCGCTCCTCCTGATCTTCGCAGCGATGATCGCCGGCACAGTCGTCATCGCGCTCGCGATCGGCGCGTTCGCACGCGGTGCGTCGAGCGTGGGCGACATCGACGCGTCGCGGCTCCTCTGGAACACGATCAATATCGCCGTCGGTGGGATCGCGTTCTTCATCATGCTGCTGATTGGGTTCGGATTCTTCTTTATCCCCGGGCTCGTCGTGTTCTTTCTCTTTCTCTTCTTCCCGATCGCTATCGTCGTCGAAGAGGAGAACTGTTTCTCGGCGTTCGGTAGCTCGGTCGAGATGGTCACGGACAACTTTCTCTCGACGTTCGTCCTCGTACTTCTCGTGATCGTGGTGAGCGCCGTCGTGGGTGCGATCTCCTGGGTCCTGACGTTCGCACTTTCGGGTGCTGCCGGCGCGGTCGTCTCGACAGTCATCAACGCCATCGGAACCATGCTAGTCCTCGCGATGTTGACCGCAGCCTACGTCGGCGCCCAGGACGCAGCGGAGAGTGTCGAGGGGACCACAGAGGAGTTCGGTGACGCCGAGTCCTGGAACTAGCGCCGCAGATTACCGCTCGCTCCGGAGGCGACGCCGCTCTGGCGCGGGCACGACCCCGGCAGATTTCTATTGCTCACCCCGAGACGCGTCCTTTATCCAGCCCAGTCACCAAGCGTGGCCATGACAGAGCCGCGCGTCCCCGGCAACCGGGGCGGGGCGATCGAGCTCCCCTGCGGAGAGACGATCTCGCCGCAGGAACTGGATCTGGGCATGCGGGAGTTCCACTGCGCATGCGGCGAGGACCACGCCGTCGTGATGGACCTCCACCCGCCAGCGCGGTTCGTCCCGGAGTTCCTGGTCGAGATCCTCGAGACCGTCGTCGACGTCGAGGACGAGTTCGAGACGTTCGGTACGCCCCACGTCATGGGCGCGGTGATCGAGGAGTTCCCCGAGAAGGTCGCGACCCACGACGCCAGCAGTGACGGTGAAGTCGGCTACACGCTGGTCTGGATCACCTCCTTCGACGACCGCCGGCTCCACGAGATCGTCGTCGAACTGCTGATCGAGCTGATGGACCACGCCATTAGCCACGCAGAGGATCAGGACCACGCCGCAGTGTTCGAACAGCATCTCGAGGATTTCGACGTCGAAACGTTCGTCGAGCAGTACCGCGAGGAACGCGAGTTCGAGTCCGAACACGACGCCGCGATCTGAGTTACGGACTGGCCCTCCGGCCGAACCTCCTCGAACGCTACAGCCTCCGGAATCCTTCTGATCAAAATCGCCATACTGCGCTCCGTCAGACGCATGTCTGACGCCATTTTATGCTGTTGCGTCCCGTGTTATTCTTCCAATGGCTGCCCGCCACAGCGAGTTCGAGGAGATTCGCCACATCCTCGAAGAGGCCGACGAGCCGCTCACGGCGAGCGAGATCCTCGAAGATCTCGAGGATCACGAAATCGACAGCGCACACCGCGTTGCGACGGTGCTCGGCCGACGAGCGGACAGCGGCGACGTCGACGTGATTCGCGATCGGCCCTACCGCTACCGGGTCTGAGTTCTCCGGGAGTGTCGATCGACTCTTCCGCCCAGTGATTTCTGTTTCCCCTCGGTGGATTCTCCTCGACCGCCACCACTCTTCCCCGCCTCTTCGCGTGAGGACGTCCTATGACGCGAGGTTTTTCCCCACCGGGCGATTCCTGCCGATCGATGGCCGAGCGCAGCAGCGACATGACGCTCGCGTTCTCTCTGGAGGCGCTCCACCGCCTCGAGGATCCGGGCTCCTCTATCGACGACGCCCGAGAGTGGAGCGAGTACGTCGGCGCGCTTGCAGCGACCCCCAACGGTGCGCTGTCATTCACGCGCGAGCGGCGGATCCGCCTCGACTTCTTCTCTGGGACCCGCCCGCCCTCCGAGACGCTCTACGCCGTGAAAGGCAACTACCGGACCGAGCGCCACGTGCTGGTCGGCGTCGACGGCCAAGAGGATCTCGCGTCCAGCCGGAACTGGGAGTTTCAGCACGTCGAGGACGCGGCGGAGCGCGCCGGCTGGGGCCTTCAGGATCCCGACGGCACCGACGAATCGGGGACGATCGCCAGCGTGAGGGAACGGCTTCGCGACGCGATCGGCCGTTGAAAGCTTCAGTTCGCTCGAGGGAAACGACCTCGCCGCCGATACTATTAGGCTAGCAGTTGCACGTAATGGATATGGCTACGACTGGCGCGGAGTCGTCGATTCTCGTCCTGGTTGTCAGCATTCTGGTCGGTGGTTTAGCGATTCACGTCGGTGCGACGTTCGCGCTCACCTCGCGTAACTACTCTCACGCGATCGTAACGGCGGTGTTGGGGGCGCTCGCGTGGGCCGCCGTGAACTTCCTGTTCACCGAGCTGTCGATCGCCGGAAACCTGAGCTCCCTCGTCGCCCTCGTCGTCTGGGTCGGCGTCGTCGGCTGGCGGTACGATACGGGTTGGCTCCGCGCTGCCGTCATCGGATGCTTCGCGTGGCTCGGGGCAGTCGTCACACTCGCACTGCTCGATTTCCTGGGCGTCGGCGGAATCGGTGCCTACGGTATTCCCGGAGCCTGATCGGATCGGACCTCCGTCGCGCTGCTCACTCACACCCACACTCATGCCACTTACTCTCGCCCGATCCCGAGCCCCAGCTCCTGGTTCACGAGTTCGACGGCTTCTCGACGCGCGCCGACGGAGCTGAGATAGCCGACGCCGACGCTCGTCTTGAGCGCGACTGCCGCTGCTCCCGTGACGACCGTCGGCCCGACCTGCGCGACCGCACCGTTCCCCACGCTGACGACCCAGCCAGGTGGGTCGAAGGCGAACCGCTCGAGACGGGGCTCGAACGCGTCGTCGCTTCCGTCGAGCACGCGTTCCACGTTCGTCGCGACGGTCTCTGCTGCGCGAACCGCTGCCTGGGCGGTCGCCGGGACCGCCTCGCCGTCGCGATCGATCGCACGGACGGCGTCGCCGAGTCCGAACGTGCGATCGCCCAGTTCGAGCGTCGCGTCGACCACTGGTCGGTCGCCGTCGACCGCTCCTTGTCCGGTAATCCCGCCGGTCCAGACGAGCAGATCGTGGGGAATCGACTCGCCGGTCTCGAGTTCCACGGCGTCGGCGGTCGCACGCTCGACCGTCGCGCTGGTCCTGACGTCAATCCCGCGATCGTCGAGCGCGGCGCGGATCGCTCCCCTGAACGGGGGTTCGAACCCGGGCGCGACGCTCGATTGCTGTTCGAGCAGCGTTACAGAGAGTGTGGACGCGTTCTCGTCCCCATCCACCTCACTCACTCCCTCCTCCTTACTCTCCTCCCCGTACTCGTCCGTCTCCGTCTCCTCGTTCGCTTCCCTCCCGTTTTCGAACTGATCGTTGAGCGCAGCGAGTTCGCCCGCCACCTGCACGCCGGAGAGTCCGGCGCCACCGATCACGACGTTCGCACTGCCGTCGCCGCGGGCCTCAGCATCGGCAGCGTCCGAAACCTGGCCGCGGGCCAGTTCGGTCGCGCGGTCGTGGATGCGTCGGGCGTCTGCGAGTCGCTTGAGCGGGATTCCGTGCTCTGCTACCCCCTCGACGGCCATCGACGGCGCCGCGCCGATCGCAACGGCGCAGGCGTCGTACTCGATCGCTTCGCCGCTATCCAGCGTCACGGTCCTACGGTCTGGTGAGATTGCGTCGACGCGGGCTTCTCTGACGGTGGCGCGATCTAGCAGCGCATCGAGCTCCATCCCGATTTCCTCGGCGAGATCGGGCCGACGGACGACGCGATGCAGTTCGTGCTGGAGGACGTGCTGGCCGTCGTCGTCGATCACGAGCAGATCGTGGTCCGCTTCGAGCCGGCGCTCGAGCTTCCGGGCGAGCGTGACGCCGGCGTAGCCGCCACCGAGGACGAGGACGCGCATGGCTACCACACGTCGGCCATCGGGTTAGATGTGGCGTGTCGCGGGGCCGACCGTCACGGGGCCGTCCGTCGCGACGATTCGATGCCTATCGCGACCGGCACCCGGTCCGTCCCCGAGTTTATGGTGAAGGAGGGCCTACTTGCGCGTACGGAGGAGACCACCCGAGTGTCAGCCACAGACCGAGCCGTCGTCGCGAAACGCGCCGACGCTGGCGAGCCCGATACCGAGGAGATCGAACACCTCGCCCGATCCGCGGGCTACGAGGTCGCGACAGTCCTCACCCAGACCCGCCCGGAGGACTCCGCCCTCGAGTTCGGGGAAGGAAAGGCGGAGGAGCTCGCCCGCGTCGTCGAGCGTGAGGACGCGGATACCGTCCTCTTCGACAACGAACTCGGTCCCTACCAGACCTACAACCTCGGCCAGCTGCTTCCCGAGGGCGTCGAGGTGCACGATCGGTTCACCCTCATTCTGGAGATCTTCGGCCAGCGTGCGGAGACCCGCACCGCACAGCTCCAGGTCGAGCTCGCCGAACTACGCTACGAACTTCCCCGCGCCGAGGCCAAGACCAGCCTCGCCAAACGCGAGGAGCATCCCGGGTTCATGGGGCTGGGCGAGTACGACGAGTCCCGCGAACAGGACATCAAGTCCCGAATCTCCCGGATCCGAGACGAGCTCGACCAGATCGAGCAGACCGAGCAACACCGCCGCGAGCAGCGCCGCGAGTCCGGGTTCGATCTCGTTGCACTCGCCGGCTACACGAACGCTGGCAAATCCACCCTTTTGCGCCGGCTCGCGACGGAGCTGGACGTCGACGAGAACGAGGCGCTCCACGACGATCTCGACGCGACGGCGAAATCCGAGGACCAGCTGTTCACCACGCTCGGCACGACGACCCGCCGGGCGGATCTCGGCGATCGCGAGGCGCTGATCACCGACACCGTCGGGTTCATCTCCAATCTGCCACACTGGCTCGTCGAGTCGTTCAAGTCCACGCTCGACGCTGCCTACCGTGCGGATCTCGTCCTCCTCGTCGTCGACGTGACCGAGTCCGTCGAGTCGATCCGCGAGAAGCTCGTGACGTCCCACGACGTCCTGCACGAGCGCAACGAGGCGCCGATCGTCACGGTCCTCAACAAGATCGACGACGTCGACGAGGAGGAACTGGCTCGCAAGCGAGAGGCGCTCTCGGCGCTCGCACCCCATCCAGTCGTCGTCAGCGCGAAGGAGGGCCAGCGAGTCGAGGCGCTTCGCGAGCGGATCCGTGCGGCGCTGCCGCCACTGGAGGAAGAGCGGCTCGTGATGCCGATGACCGACGACACGATGTCCGTCGTCTCCTGGCTCCACGATAACGCCCGCGTCGAGGACGTGACCTACGGGGACGACGACGTGCTGGTGGAGTTCGCCGCGCGACCGGCAGTCGTCGAGCAGTCGCGGTCGAAGGCGGCGGGGCTGAGTCCACCGGCTGAGTCCGCATAGTAGCCGCCTTTCGTTCGAAGCAACGAATCAATTTTCCCGCTGTTCGGCGTGATGCGCTGCTACCGCACCGGAACTGTGCTACAACTGCTCGTACAGTACACTGTCCGGTTCAGCTGGCGGATTTGCTGTCGGTCGTTTGTGGATCGGCGAACTGCTCGCGTACCCAGCTGACCGCGTAGGCGGCGACCGCACCGGACACCATCCCCGTGACTGCGAAAAACGAGGCGGTGAGTACGAACAGGGGTATCAGACCGTCCAGGTGCCAGTTGAGCGTCGGCAGGCCGTCGATCACGAAGAGCAGGACGAACGCGATCGGTCCGAGGACGACGACGGGAATACTCCCTGCCAGGGCGCCGGCTTTCGCGGCTGACGTTCGTGGTCCAGCGTAGAGCGCTCCAGCAACGGCTCCGCTGCCGAACATCGAGTATCTGATCTGGATCGGACCGCCCGACCCCACGATCAGATTATACTCGACGATCGTCAGGATACTTCCTACGAGCGCGCCCCAAAGGACCGCGGCAGTGAAGGTGCCATCGGTGAGCGAGGATGCGAGCGCGTTTCGGAACTCTGCCACGTCGCTGGACATTGTCTCTCAATCTTCCACGTCCCTCGGCTTGAAACTACCGTACGATGGCGAATCGTTTTTCTTCGACCGAAGGAGAGCAAACCGACGGCCGGCTCGTGGTTGCGGGAGGATAGCGTCAGGGCGATTTGACCGTCGGACGGGCCTCGGAGCGGTTCGATTCGAGTACCGCCTCGACGAGCCAGTGGGCGACGTAGGCCGCGAAACCGCCAAACGCGGCGGCAACCGCGTTCAGGAGTGTGAAAATGAAGACGAAGAACGGCAACACGACCAGATACAGGCCCGGGGAGCCACCGACGGTTCCGGGCACGATACCGCGAGCGTAGAACGCCGTAGTCGATACGAGCACGGGAAGCCCGCCGGCCAGCGCACCGGCTTTTGCGGCGGTTTGCCGCGGACCTCCGTAGATGGTACCGGAGATAGCGCCGCCGAGGATCGTCGCTGATCCGAACTCGTAGCTTCTCGTCGCGCCGGTCAGGTCGCTCTGGAAGAGAGCGATCAGACCGACGACGATCGTACCGACGATCACGGCCGTCCCGAACCCGACCTCGCGGCGCGCATCCCGGATCGTCGTGCGGGGTCCGCCGAGCGTTTCCGCCATTGAACGGATTGTTCCGCCGACACGTTGTTCAAACTAACGAAGCGTGCATCTCGCAGACCACCAATCCCCGCGGACTTTTGCCGCTGGCTGTCCCAGTGACGCCCGTGAAGCCGTACGAGCGCAAGCAGCTCCTCGCCAGCGTCGAGCGCGACGGCGCGACTATCGGCGTCTCGATCCCCGAGACGGTCGACGTCCAGGGGGAGCCCGTAGACCTCCGCGAGTTCGTCATGGAGATCTCGCGTCGCGACACGGTCCCAGCGGGCGAGCGCGAGCGGGTCGACCGAGCCAAGCGCAACCTTCGCCGGGAGCGCACCGAGCGCCTCGACCGACTGGAGGACGGCGACATCTCGAAGGCCGAGGGCGAAGACCTCGCGAACGCCATCGTCGGGATCGACCGGGCGCTGAACGCACTCGAATCGCTCGGGCCAACGGATCTCGAGGGCGAGCGCGAACGCAAGGAAGCGGCCGATCAGAAGCGCTGGGTTTCCTTCCTGAAACAGGCGCTCGGTCGCGACGAGGACGAGGCGCGGGGGCGAGCCGGACCGTGAACTGGCAGACCGGACACCGAGAGTCGATCACACCTATCCACGACCCATGAGCGAAGATACTGCAGAAGACGCCGGCGAGAACGGCGATGCTACCGACGACACGGCCAAGGACACCGACGGCGGCGACACCGGCGACCACAACACCGGCGACGACGCTGCACCGGACGTCGATCCAACCGGGATCACGAACGACGAGATCGCGGATCGCTTCGAGGAGTTCGCCGATCGCCTCGAGGCGCAGGACGTCGCGTACAAACCGAGCGCGTACCGACGCGCGGCCGAGAACGTGCGTGACTACCCCGGATCGGTTGCCGCGCTCGCCGCGAACGATCCCGACGCAGTCGAAGACATCGATCGGGTCGGTGACGCGATCGCGAGCAAGATCGTCTCCTACGTCACCGACGGCCGTATCCAGGAACTCGAGGAGCTCCGCGAAGAACTGCCGGTCGACATGGCGGATCTGACCGCCGTCGAGGGCGTGGGTCCAAAGACCGTCGGCACGCTCTATCGCGAACTGGGCGTGCGGACGCTCGCCGATCTCGAAGCCGCGGCGGAGGCCGGCGAGATTCAGGAGGTCTCCGGATTCGGTGCGAAGACCGAGCAGAACATCCTCGACAATATCGCCTTCGCGAAGGAAGCGCGTGGTCGCGAACGGCTCGGCGACGCACGGCCCGTGGCCGACGACCTCCTCGCGCAGATGCGCGAGGTGTCCGTCGTCCAGCACGCCGAGGTCGCGGGGTCGATCCGTCGCTGGCTCCCCACGATCGGCGACGTGGATGTGCTCGTGGCGACGGATCTCGACGACGCAGAGCAGGCCGTCGACGCATTTCTCGACCTCGCGGACGAGGAGCTGCAGGCCGGCACCACGAAGGCGAGCGTCAGGATCGATGGCCAGCAGGCCGACCTCCGTGTCGTCCGCCCCGACCAGTTCGGCGCCGCGCTCCAGTATTTCACGGGCAGCAAGGAACACAACGTCCAGCTCCGGAACTACGCGCTCGACCGCGACGTCTCGCTCAACGAGTACGGTGCCTTCGACGTTTCCGATCCGGACGTCGAGCCCGGCGACGGCGCGGACGCTGGCGAGCGGATCGCCGGCGATACCGAGGCGTCGATGTACGAAGCGCTCGACCTGCCCTGGATGCCGCCCGAGCTCCGCGAGGGCCGCGGCGAGATCGAGGCCGCCGCGTCGGGCACGCTCCCCGATCTCATCGAGGAGGGCGACGTTCGCGGCGATCTCCACGTTCACTCCGAGTGGTCCGACGGCCGGGAGACGATCGAGTCCATCGTCGCGGGCGCGGCCGAGTTCGGCCACGAGTACGTCGCGATCACCGACCACGCCGAGGGGCCGGGCGTCGTCGCTGGAATGGGGCTGGACGACGAGTCGCTCCGCGAGCAGGCCGACGCAGTCGCCGCCGTCGCAGACGAGGCGGAGATCGAGGTGTTCCACGGCGTCGAAGCCAACATAGACGTCGACGGCGATCTCTCGACGCCCGACGACGTCCTCGCCGACCTCGACGTGGTGGTCGCATCGCCTCATAGCGGCCTCGATGGCGAGGCGACCGATCGGCTCGTGAGTGCGATCGAGCATCCATACGTCGACATTCTGGGTCACCCCAGCGGCCGGCTGCTGAACGAACGCTCGGGGATGGAGTTCGATGCGAAGAGGATCGGCGAAGCAGCGGCCGAGAACGACGTCGCTCTCGAAATCAACGCCAATCCTGCCCGGCTCGATCTCTGGGGCGAAGCAGTCCAGGTCGCTATCGACGCGGGCGCGACGATCGCGATCGACACCGACGCCCACGCTACCCCTGAGTTCGGTCACATCCGGTACGGCGTCCACACTGCTCGACGTGGGTGGGCCGAGGCCGACGACGTACTCAACGCGTGGGACCTCGAAGACGTTCGGGCGTTCCTGGAGTAAGCTGCTGGTCGGGCCGTCGACTGTCTGCCTGTCCCTTCCGAGTCAACTCTCTCAACTCTCGCAATTCGAGGCGCTCAGTCCGGTTCCAGTGCGCATCGAGACCGTCCGGTAGTGGGACTGAGAAACGAGATGAAGAGGGTGAGGTGGTGGCAGCGGATGGTTACCGACCGGCGTTCGGCGACCAGTCCTCACACGCTTCGACGTCGTCCATGTACTCCGAACGGTGACCGCAGTAGGGCGTCATCCCCTGGTCGGTTCGGACGTACTCGAAGTGCTCGCAATTGCCGCAGTATTTGTCGGTGAGGTCCGTGTCGGTGCGCTGTCCACCGGTGTCCGTCGGCGTGGGCGATTGGAGCGTTTCCGCGGCGGCGCCGCCGTCGCTCGCGGTTCCGAAGCCGGCCGCTGGCGTCGAGGGAGAGGAACTCGTCGCCGAGCGGCCAGCCGTTCCGGACTGATCGGATCCGTTCTGCTCCGAGGGTCGGTTGGTCTGGGTCTCGACGGAGCCATCTGGGGTGTTGCCGAGGAGGCCGACCCCACCGCCGAGCGAGCCACCGTCGTCTTTCTCGACCTCGACGTACTTCGTCTTGCCTTCGCCGACGCGCAGCGAGACCGTGCCGCCCGGATCGTTACGGCGTTTGAACGTCGCGATCCCGGCGAACAGACAGAGGGCGATCGTCAGCATGCCGACGAAGTAGATCCCGGTGACGTAGGGGGTCAGCTGATTGCCGTGGCCGAGCCAGTGGTCCGGGTAGGCTCGCCAGAAACTCGCGACGCCGAGCACGGTGAGACTCGCGCCGATCGCTGCGGCAGCCCGGAGCCGTGGGCTCGCCGGCAGGATGACCACGACACCGCCGGCGAGTGCGGGCGCCGCGAGCCCACCGAGCACGCCAGCGAGCCGGCGGGCACCCCACTCGGTCGGATTGGCCATCGCGACGACGAGCGCGAGCAGGCTCAGCACGATTCCCGCCCCGAGGAGGGCGACACCGGCCTTGAGCCGGGTGTCGCTCTGGAGCGCCCCGACGTCGTCGGTGTAGGCGTCAGCGAGACCGGTCATACACTGCGGGTACGGTACGGGTCACCAAAAGCACCCGTCAGACGCGCGTCATGCACGCGGGCGCAGGGAACGTCGGCGGTGAGCGTCGGTGGTGGTGTCGGTGGAGACGGCACCCGATCGGGCAGCCGCCGAGTGGCGGCGATAGAGTTGGCAGAGAAGGAACGCAATACGTCAGCGGTCGGCGTGTCGATCGATCAGTCGGTGCTGGTGCGATCGGCGGCGGGTGCAGCAGTCGATTCCGCCGATTCGCCACTCGACTGGCCGCTCGCACTGGAGCGATCGACCATCGGCGTGCCGTCGGCCCGCGGACCGAGCGTCGGGCCGATCACGTCAGCGTCGGGATCGATCCGGCGACGCTGGCGGTAGTCCGTCGAGCGTTCCACCGGCGTCCGGCCGATCGCAGTGACCATGTCGACGTACTCCTGGAAGGACCGGAACTCGCCGAAATCTCCACCGGCGCGTTTGGTGATCTCCTCGGATAGGATGGTCCCCATGAAGTCGTCGGCGCCGCAGTTGAGCATCTTCAACCCCTGGCTGTCGCCGTACTTCACCCAGGAAGACTGGATGTGTTCGACGTTGTCGAGGAACAGTCGCGAGACCGCGATCATCAGCTCGTCCTGGTCGGTGCTGGCGCCCCCGTCGAGGTAGCCCCGTTCGAACAGCGGCGTCTCCTCGTGGACGAAGGAGAGGGGAACGAACTCCGTGATTGCGCCGGTGCACTCCTGGAGGTCGCGAATTCGTTTGAGGTGGAGCACGCGGTGCTTCGCGTTCTCGACGTGGCCGTACATGATCGTCGCGGTGGTGTCGAGGCCGACGGATGCTGCAGCGTGCATCGCCTCCATCCACTCCTCGGTGTCGATTTTTCCGGGGCAGATGACGTTGCGCACCTCGTCGACGAGGATCTCGGCGGCGGTACCGGGCACGGAATCGAGGCCGGCGTCCTTGAGGCGGCCGTAGACCTCCTCGTAGTCCCAGTCGGCACCGCGCTGGGCGTGGTAGGCCTCCTCGGGCGTCATCGAGTGAACGTGGACGTCGTCGACGCTCATCGCGGAAATCTGATCGACGTAGGTGCCGGGGGAGGTGTCGTACTCCGACGGCGGTCGGTAGTTGACCATCGTCGGGTCGTCTTTCGCCTCGAGGACCTCCCGGTGTTCGTCGTCGAGGGCGAACGCGGGGTGGAGTCCGGAGACTGAGGTGACTTCGTAGATGCCGAGATCGAGGGCGTCCTCGACGACAGCCCGGGACTCCGCGGGCGTCTTCGTGAACCCGCCGTGGTCGCCCTGGTACTCGGTTCGGAACTTCTGTGAGCGGTCTTTGAAGTTACAGAACAGGCAGCCGGTGTTGCAGGCCGTCGTGACGTTGTTGTTGACGTTCGCCACGAACGTGACCTCCTCGCCGACTTCTTCGGCGCGGCGGCGGTCCGCGATCTCCAGCACGCGCTCCTTGCGCTCGGGGTCGATTCCGGGCTCGTCGGTCCCGGTGGTGATGAGTTCCACGCCGTCGTCGACGGAGAGCCGATCGCCGTTTCGGGCTCGCTCGAGGGCGTTCTCGAAGGACTGGTCCGTGCAGGGGAGGTGATCGAAGTCGACGGATACGCCCTCCTCGGGGACGTCGACGCCGCAGGTGAATCCGTCGCCCATTATGCTACCATCACAAATCCCGAGGGGTAAAACAAGGGTGGTTCCGGCAGTGCGCGCCGGCTGCACGGACGCGGGAGAACCGGCATTGCGGCTCATTCTGCCGGGATTGGCGCCAGCGTAGCTGGCTGACGATGGTATTGCCTCTTCTGAACATATTCTGCTGAAATCGAAAAATTGCTACAGGCGGCGTGCGACGCTTCACCCGACCGCTGTCCTGCGATCACCGCGGAAATTCGATTCGTCGGATTTCGCAATCGACCACTTCTCACCGACCAGGGTAGCCAGCCGAGCTCTCCACCGCCGAGTGCAACCCTTATTGTAGCGGGCGGGAACCGTTCGACCATGACGAGCGTCAAGGAGTTCCGCATCGAGGAGGACGCTACTGCGAAGGCACTCGGCCGGGGAGCCTTCTACTTCACCGACGACTACTCCGTGTTCGACTGGGGGAAGATGCCCGACCCGATTCCGGACAAGGGCGCATCGCTGTGCACGATGGGCGCCTTCAACTTCGAACTGCTGGAAGACGAGGGCGTCGGCACCCACTACCGCGGCGTCGTTCCGGAGAACAAGGCCGGTGAGGACACGGCTTCGAACGAACCCGCTCGGCTCTCCGAAATCGAGGGTGCTCCCCGCGAGATGGCGATCGCGCTCTCGCAGATCCCGGACCTCCCACGGGACGGCCGGATCTACGACTACGACGCCTACCACGACGCAGCCGCCGAGAACTACGTCGTCCCCCTCGAGATCGTCTTCCGGAACTCGGTGCCGATCGGGTCGAGCCTCCGCTCTCGCACCGATCCCGCCGACCACGGTCTCGAGAATCTCGCTGGAACGGGCTGGCCGGACGAACCGATCGACCTCGCGGAGCCGATCGTCGAGTTCTCGACGAAGTACGAGGAGTCAGATCGGTATCTCGATCGCGAGGAGGCTGATGAGATCTCGGGCTCCGCGTCCATCTCGGCACTCGAGACGCTCGCCCGCGACGTGAACCGGATCGTCACCGACCACGCCGCGGAGCAGGGATTCACCCACGAAGACGGGAAGATCGAGGTCGTCTACCACCAGGGCGATCTCCTCGTCGCCGACGTCGTCGGCACGTTCGACGAGAACCGATTCGCCTACGACGGCCAGCAGCTCTCGAAGGAGGTACTCCGCCAGTATCACAAGCGCACCCAGCCGGAGTGGGTCGCGGCGGTCGACGACGCGAAGACCCAGGCCAAGACGGAGGGCGTCGCCGACTGGAAGGGACTGTGCGAGGAACGACCCGCGCCACTCGATCCCGAGGTCCTCCAAACTGCCCGGAACATGTACGCAGCGGGGACGAACGCGTACGTCGGAGAGGATCGCTTCGACGCACCGTCGATCGACGACGCCATTGCTGCGATCCGGGAACTCTGACCCTCGATCTGCTGCTATTGGTAGCCTTTTAGATCACGTGAGGATAGCCTCGACACTCAGCAACTCGAAGTAGCTCGGGCCCGTAGCTTCTCTCGATGGGTGCCCTCAACGATCTGAGCCGATTCGTCGTCCTCCTCAGTTTCGCTGGCGTGAGCTATCTTCTGATCTCTCAGGGGCAGAACTTCGACGACCAGGTGATCGCGGTCGGGGCGCTCGCACTCGGAATGCTTGCCGTCGTCCTCATCGCCTATCGGTTTCGCGAAGATTACGAACGAGAGGGCGAGGAGGAGACGAACTGAACGGCACCGACGGGAAACGAATCTTATTCGAGGCTCGTCCTGCGGTCAGTAGCGATCGAGTCCCACCTGGTCGCGCTTGTGGCCGTCGGGATCGGCGACCCAGGGTGACGCAGCAGCACGGTCGGCCGCTGGATCGACTGCCGGTGGATCGCCAGGGTCGAACCCCGGACAGTCCGGGCCACACTCGCTGGCGGGGTCGACGAGTCGGTTCTTCCAGGCACACCAGGGGAGTTGCACGTCGTCGTGCTCGCTGCGCGGTTCGATTTCCCCGCAGTTAGGGAACGAGAACGTTCGCCAGCCCTTGCCGTAGGCTCGCTCTGCGATGCGGCGTCGAGCCCGTCGTTTGTCTGCGGGAGAGGCGATCGCGACGTCGGCTCTCCCCGGCTGGCGATCGAGAATCTCCACGCCGGAGTCTGCCACCGCCAGATGCTCGGCGTCTCGTATGACCGTCAGCTCGCCATCGTCGGGATCGAACCGCCAGATACCGACCTCGTCGGGGATCCGGTTCCGGTGGGCACCGGTCACGTAGCTCTCCGTAGCCAGGACGATCCGGTCTACGAGCCCGAGGCTCGCGTCCGTTCGGAGCTGGGTCTCCAGCGCGCCGGGCGTCCCGAGATCGGGTTTGTTCTCGATACCGACGATCTCGCCGAACCAGTCGGCGGGGTACCGCGCCGTCTGTCTGGCGTGGAGGTGGCCCGACCGTCGTTCGAGCTCCAGCACGCCGATCTCGGCGGCGTGTTCCGCGATCGACCGAGCCCGATCCGGGCGACAGTCCAGTGCGTCGGTCACTCGCCTGGCGCGACCCGGACCGAGATCTGCGTCGATGACGACCTGAGGAATCCGATCGGACGTAATTGTGGCCCGTTCGTCGAACGTGGGACCTGGTTCGACGAGCACTGTATCGAGGACGCGTCCGCCTGGACGGGCAACGCCGCCACCGAGCTGTCTCGCGACGATTGGGGTCGTCTCGCTCCCGTCGCTGGGGGTTGCGTCGGCCTCGCTACGGCCGTTGGGGGTAGCTTCGACCTCGCTGTGCCCCCTGGCCATCGGTTCGCCCGCCGCTTCGAGGACGGCACACAGCGACAGTTCGAACCCAAACTCGCGCACGGCCGCGGTTCGGGTTCGGTGGAAGATAAGCACGTTGTGTGCAGCGGTAGTACTCGTCGTTGTCGAGGAACACGACGGACTCACTGTCGAGGAACACGACGAACTCACATCGGCTCGCATCGGCGACCGCGCTATCCGCACGCAGGCCCGTGGCCAGAACAGCACCTTTATGAATCGGACGGATCGAAGATTGCACACGATTACTCGCTCATATGGCAGGTAGCAACCGACGTCCGGAGGTGAACATCGGGCTGGTCGGACACGTGGATCACGGGAAGACCACCCTGGTCCAGGCCCTCTCTGGAGAGTGGACCGACCAGCACTCCGAGGAGATGAAGCGAGGGATCTCGATCCGTCTCGGCTACGCCGATACGACGTTCCGTCAGTGCCCCGACTGCGAGGGCACGGCGTCGTACACGGTCGCCGAAGACTGTGGCGAACACGACGTCGAAACCGACGTACTTCGGACGGTTTCGTTCGTCGACGCGCCCGGCCACGAGACCCTGATGGCGACGATGCTCTCCGGTGCGGCGATCATGGACGGCGCTGTGCTGGTCGTCTCCGCAACGGAGGATGTCCCCCAGCCCCAGACCGAGGAGCACCTCATGGCGCTGGATATCATGGGGCTGGACAACCTCGTGATCGCCCAGAACAAGATCGACCTCGTCGACCGCGAGCAGGCGGTCGCAAATCACGAGGCGATCGAGGAGTTCGTCGCTGGCACCGTCGCGGAGGGCGCACCGATCGTCCCCGTCTCCGCCCAACAGGGCGTGAACATGGACCTCCTCATCGAGGCGATCGAGGAGGAGATCCCGACGCCTGAACGCGACTCCGACGCCAACCCGCGGATGCAGATCGCGCGGAGCTTCGACATCAACCGGCCGGGTACCACCTGGGAGGACCTCCTCGGTGGCGTTCTAGGCGGGAGTCTCGTCGAGGGGACGCTCACCGTCGACGACGAGATCGAAGTCCGCCCCGGCCGCGAGGTCGAGGAGGGTGGCGAGACGCGCTACGAGCCGATCACGACCACCGTGCGCTCGATCCAGGCCGGCGGCACCCCCGTCGACGAGGCGACGCCGGGCGGGCTGCTCGGCGTCGGCACCGGGCTCGATCCCAGCCTGACCAAGGGCGACGCGCTCGCGGGACAGGTCGCTGGCCACGAGGGCGAACTGCCCCCGACCTGGGAGCAGTTCACGATGTCCGTCGATCTGCTCGACCGCGTCGTCGGCGATATGGACGACGAGGAGGTCGACGAGATCACCACTGGCGAGCCGCTGATGATGACCGTCGGCACGGCGACGACCGTCGGTTCGGTGACCAGCGCCCGCGGCGACGAGGCTGAGGTCGCCCTGCAGCGCCCAGTGTGCGCCGAGCCGGGAGCGACGATCGCGATCAACCGTCGGGTCGGCTCCCGCTGGCGACTCATCGGGATCGGCACGCTCACGGACTAATCCCCGCATCCAGACCGACTGCATCGATTTCTGAGCATGACCAGGACCGTCGCGATCGACACGAACGCGCTCATGATGCCCGTCGAACTCGACGTACGGCTGTTCGAGGAACTCGACCGCGTCCTCGGTGGCGCGAGTGCTGACGGCGGGCAAGCCGGGTTCGAGCCACTCGTCCCGCAGGCCGTCCTCGAAGAACTTCGTCGCCTCTCCGAGGCAGGTAGCGGCGAAGAAGCCATCGCGGCGAGCGTCGGGCACGACCTCGCAACGGAGCGCTGTATGCCGGTCGACACCGAAGTGACCGGCGCCGACGACGCGATCGTGGAACTCGCTCGCGAGGGAACCGCCGACTTCGTCGTGACGAACGATCTACCGCTCCGCGACCGGGTCCTCGACGCGGGCGTTTCGGTACTTAGTTTACGGGGGACCGATAAATTGGCTATAACCGAACCGTAGCTGCCACTCATCTACCAATGTACAAACGGGTCAGAGTCACCGACACGGTCGAGGTACCGCCCGAGGAGCTCGCGAACGTCACGCCCGAGCTCGTCAAGCGACTGCTTCAGGACAAGCTCGAGGGACTCGTCGACGAGGATCTGGGCTCCGTCGTCTCCGTCACGGAAGTCCACGACGTCGGCGAGGGCCGCGTACTCCCGAACCGCCCCGGCGTCTACTACACCGCGGAGTTCGACGCTGTCACGTTCGATCCGCAGATGCAGGAGGTCGTCGACGGCAACGTCGTGGAGGTCGTCGAGTTCGGTGCCTTCGTCGGCATCGGCCCCGTCGACGGGCTGCTCCACGTCTCTCAAATCTCCGATGAGTACCTCGCCTTCGACGGCGAGAACCGACAGCTCGCCTCCAACGAGTCCAATCGCGTGCTCGCCGAGGGCGACGCCGTCCGCGCACGGATCGTCACGAAGTCCATCGACGAGCGGAATCCGCGTGACTCGAAGATCGGCTTGACCGCCAAGCAGCCCGGCCTCGGCAAGCACGGCTGGCTCGAGGCCGAGCGCCAGACCGACGACGCCGACGTCGCGGCGGGTGAGCAGTAATGGCCGACGATCGCCTCGTCTGCCGGGAGTGCCACAGCGTCGTGGACCCTGACGTGGACGCCTGCCCGACGTGTGGCTCCTCGTCGCTCACCGAGGACTGGGCCGGCTACGTGATCGTCGCCCATCCCGAGGAAAGCGAGATCGCAGAGGCGATGGGCGTCACCGAACCGGGCGCGTACGCCCTGAAGGTTCGATAACGCCCCATGGCGGGGGCCGACGACGGTACGGACGAGCCGGACGTCGTCCTCGAGCTACCCGAAGCCGCACGTGGCGAGTTCAAAGACCCGTTCGGACCCGTTTTTACCGACGTTTCTGCACTCCGCGCCGAGCACGACGGCCCGTTCGTTACCGTCGGCGACATCGTGACCTACCACTTCGAGGAGGCCGGCCACCAGCCCGCGCTCGCGCTCGTGGACGGCCGAACCAAGCGCGAAACCGCTCCTGACTCCGTCCGTGACCGCCTGGATGCCTTCCCGAACCAGGTCGCTGTTACGAATCCTCCGGGCGTCATCACAGCGGATCTCCTGACTACGATCGCGGCTGCGCTCGACCGCGACGGACCGACGACGCTCGTCGTCGATGGCGAAGAGGACCTCGCGACAGTCCCGGTCGTCCTCGCCGCGCCACTCGGTGCGACCGTCGTCTACGGCCAGCCCGACGAAGGAATGGTCGCGGTCGACGTCACCGAGGAGCATCGCGAGCGCTTCCGGGATCTCCTCTCCGTCTTCGATGGCGACCTCGACCGAGCGCTGTCGCTGTTGGAGGCCTAGCGGTCCAAAAAACGCGGGATTTCGATTACTCGACGACCGCCGTCGCTTCGACCTCGACGACCAGCGTCGGGTCGATCAACGCTTGCACCTCGATGAGCGTCGACGCCGGCTTCGCGTCGCCGAAGTGTTCGCCGTGGGCTCGGCCAACGTGCTCCCAGTCGTCGGCGTCGGTGACGAACAGCCGCGTGCGTACGACGTCCTCGGGCTCCCCGCCCGCCTCACGGATCGCGTCCTCCACGAGATCGAAGGCGTGGCTCGCCTGTTCGTACGGCTGACCCGGCGCGACCGGGTCACCGTGTTCGTCGGTCGCGGTCGTTCCTGCGACCTCGATTCGATCGCCGACCCGAACCGCTCGCGAGTACCCGACCTCGTCCTCCCACTCCGTGCCGCTTGACACCTCGGTTCGGTCCATGTGCGAGTCGGTGCGTAGCGGCGATACAAATGTGCTGGGTGAACGACCCTGTTAGTTCGGTACGTAGGCTGGTTCCGCGAACGTCCGCGTTGGGTGACGCTGGCCGGCGACCGTTGGCGGGTCCCATCTTCAGTGGAGAATCCACCACGGGAGCGGTCGTGCGGGGTCGGCGACGGACGCCCAGCCGACCCCCGCTGGTAAAAACGGCCCTTCGAAATCCTTTTACGCGTTTCGCGGCCAGATACACGTAACTGAGCCATGGACGTCGATATCATCGAAGAAGACGAGAATCCCATGTTGCATCGGACCGACGTGCGCTTTCGCGTTCGCCACGACGAGAACACGCCCGAGCGCCTCTCCGTGCGCGACAGCCTCGCTGCAATGTTGAACAAGGACGCCGAGGAGGTCGTCGTTCGCAAACTCGACACGAAGTTCGGCATGCGCGAGACGATCGGCACGGCGAAGGTCTACGAGGACGCCGACTACGCGACCGACATCGAGCAGGATCACATGCTCGACCGCAACAAGATCGGCGTCGAGGCCGACGCTGACGAGGAGGCCGAGGAAGCATGAGCCGACACGAGATTTACGCCGACGACGGCACGACCGAGAACGAACAGTGCCCGCGCTGTGAGGATACGTTCCTCGGCGACCACGAGGACCGCCTCCACTGCGGCAAGTGCGGCTACACCGAGTGGAAGTAGGGGATGCGCGTTCTCGGTATCGAAGGGACTGCGTGGGCAGCTAGCGCTGCCCTGTACGACACCGAGGACGACTCCTTTTCCCTGACCACCGACGCGTACGTTCCAGAGAGCGGCGGCATCGACCCGGGCGAGTCCGCCGATCACATGGCCGACGCGGTGCCAGCTGTCGTGGCGGAGATGCTCTCCGAGGCCCGCAACCGGGCAGCTCCTGCGTCAGATTCTGACACAGCGTCAGAGTCGGCTACTGAGGGAAGCGGATCGACTGCGGGTCACGCCGATGACGAGCCGCCCATCGACGCCGTCGCGTTCTCACAGGGGCCCGGTCTCGGCCCGTGTCTGCGAATCGCCGGCACAGCGGCCCGCGCGCTCGCGGACACGCTCGACGTCCCGCTGATCGGCGTCAACCACATGCTCGCCCACCTCGAGATCGGCCGCCATCGATCGGGATTCGACGCACCGGTCTGTCTGAACGCCAGCGGCGCGAACGCCCACGTTCTGGGCTATCACGCCGGCCGATCGACAGGAGCGAAATCGTCCTCCTCGGCCGGGGAGAGCGAGGCCGGCGGTGGTCGGTATCGGGTCCTGGGCGAGACGATGGACACCGGCGTCGGGAATTCGCTCGACAAGGTCGCCCGCCACGCTGGGCTCTCACATCCTGGCGGCCCCAAACTCGAGGAGCTCGCTGCCGACGGCGAACTGCTCGATTTCCCCTACGTCGTCAAAGGGATGGATTTCTCCTTCGCTGGAATCGTGACAGCTGCCCAGGACGCACTGGACGACGGCGCGCCGATCGAGGACGTCGCCTGCTCGCTCCAGGAAACCATCTTCGGGATGCTCACGGAGGTCTCAGAGCGAGCGCTCGCGCTGACGGGCAGCGAGGAACTCGTCCTCGGCGGTGGCGTGGGCAACAACGAGCGACTCCGCGAGATGCTCCAGGAGATGTGCAACGCTCGCGGGGCATCGTTCTACGCACCGGAACCGCGATTCCTGGGCGACAACGCCGCGATGATCGCGCTGACCGGTGCGAAACAGCTCGCGGCGGATGATACCACTCCGATCGAGGACTCAGCCGTGCGGCCGAACTATCGTCCCGACGACGTCCCCGTCACCTGGCGAACGGACCAGCCGTCGAGCGTGATTGATCCATCGGCCTCGGCCACTCGCCGGGGGGCCGAAGCGATCGTCGACGTTGGCGACGACCGCGTCACGAAGCGCAGGGTTCCCAAGGAGTACCGACATCCGGCGCTCGACGACCGGCTTCGCGAGGAACGCACGCGGGGCGAGGCCAGACTGACTGCCCGAGCGCGTCGGCTGGGCGTCCCGGCGCCGGTCGTGCTCGACGTCGATTCGCGGGACGCGACGATCGAACTCACCGCCGTCGGCGACCGTGATCTCCAGGCGTCACTCGACCCCGACCTCCTCGAGGCAGTCGGCGAGCATCTCGCACGCCTGCACGCCGATGGCGTCGTCCACGGCGACCTCACTACCCGGAACGTCCGCGTGATCGATGGCCTCGGCACCGATGGGGCTGGCTCGCCTGCGGACCGTCACGTCGCGCTGATCGATTTCGGTCTCGGCTACGACAGCGATCACGTCGAGGACCACGCGATGGATCTTCACGTGCTCGAGCAGTCCCTCGCTGGTACCGCCGAACAGCCGGAGGGACTCCAGGGGGCATTCGAGAGCGGGTACGCTTCGATCGGCGACGACGCAGTCCTCGACCGTCTACGGGATATCGAGGGGCGGGGTCGGTACCAGTAACGCGCTGCTCGGTACCTCACAGTTTTATGCCATGGGGCGCCGTACAAACAGCCATGGCCGACAAGCCGAACTCCGGCGAACTGTTCGGGATCCCGTACAACTTCGAGAAGCCGAGCATGCGGCGGCTGCTCTCCTCCTACTGGCAGCCCGGCGACGGGATGCTCGTCAAGAAACCGTTCGGCGTCGGATACACGCTGAATCTCGCGAACTGGCGCTCCTGGCTGGTCATCGGCGTCGCCGGTGCCTTGCTCTATCAGGAGCGCTCCGGGTCGAGCGACTCGAGCGCCGACGCCGAGGACGCTGAATCCGACGAGCCAGTCGAGGTTCTCGTCGACGACTGAATGCTGCGGTTCGTCACCGGAAACGAGGGCAAGGTCCGGGAGGCACGGGAGTACCTGCCGATGGACGTCGAGCAGGTCGACTACGACTACGTGGAGGTTCAGTCCGACGATCTCGCGGCGATCGCGGCGCGCGGTGCTCGTGAATCGTTCCACGAGCTCGGCGGCGATCAGCCGGTCGCCGTCGAGGACTCTGGCCTCTTCGTCGACGCACTCGCCGGCTTCCCCGGCCCCTACTCTGCGTACGTCGAGCACTCGCTCGGCATCGAGCGCCTCCATCGACTCGTGGAGCCAGAAGACGACCATCGCGCCGCATTCCGGAGCATCGTCGCCTACGCCACCGACGCCGATTCGGTGGACGAGGCGGCTCCGTCCGGCCGATCAGATACGGACACTTCGACAGACTGGCACGACGGCGTCACCGTCGAGGACGGCGTGGCGGTTGCGACCTTCGAGGGCGCCGTGCGGGGCGAGATCGTCCCGCCGCGTGGCGACGGCGGCTTCGGGTACGATCCCATTTTCGAACACGACGGACGAACGATGGCCGAGCGATCGACCGCGGAGAAGAATGCGATCTCCCACCGCGGACGAGCGTTGGCGAAGCTCGCGGACTGGCTCGCTGCACAGGCGTAATCGATCGCACTCTCAGCAGTTCGGGCCTCTCACTCGCGCGGATCGCGATCGGGACCATCATAGGCCACTTCGTCGAGCGACTCGTAGAGCGATTCCGCATCGAAGACTGCGAGGAAGGCTTCTGGCGTCCGGACGCTTACGGAGACGCGACCCTGTAGCTCTACGCCAGCAGCCGCGCTCGTGAGGTTGTCGTCGAAGCTTAGCAGATGTGCGGCGTCACCGTGAAGCGCGCTCGCCAGTCCCGGGTGATCGCCTGCCGGGTGGGCAACCGACCGCGAGTCGGCCTCGATTCGGTCTCGCCAGTCTTCGGCGAGGTCGTCGTCGGCCAACCTCGCGATCACAGCCTCGGCGTCGTCGAGCAGCGGATCGCTGGCGACCAGATCGATCCAGGAGTGTGACCGGATGACGTCGAGAGCATCCCGCGCAGCGCCTCCCACCAGGAGGTCGGCGGCGAGTACGTCGGCGTCCGCGGCCACGCACGCCGGATCAGGCGGTGTCGTCATCGTCACCTCGCAGCTGCCCGAGGGTCGATCGAACGCCGTCCGTCTCCACCTCGAACTCTGCTGCCCGTTCGAACAGCGTGGCCCAGCTCACGGCCGAGCCTCGTGCCGCTGGGAGAAAAGCAGTACGGCACGCGACAATCGTCGTCGACTTCTGACGGCGGCATCCTCGAAGTGATACGATCGATCACCGGCCTGGCGGTCCCCGCTCGCGTTCGGATCGGACCCCGGACCCGGGCGGCCACTCGCCGACGGTAGCGTCCCTGACGACCACGGCGAACAGTATTGATCCAAGGATGCCGACGAGCATCGTGACGCCATAGAGCACGCCCCCGAGTTCGTAGGTATCGGCCACCCACACGGTGCCGAGGATCGGTGGGGCGACAGCAGCAACGAACACGACGTCTCCGGGACCCCACGGCCCGATGTGGCTCTCCCCGACGTCGAACACGTAGACGAGCAGGGCTGCGAACGGCACGCCGAACGCGATCGCGATCCCGCCCGCAGTGAGCAGCGTCTCCTGGAGACCTGACGTTCCGATCCGATCGACTGCCAGCACCGCAATCATGCCGACGATCACGATAGTCGACACGAACTCGGCGAGCCTGTCGGTGTCCATGCAGAATACTCCGGTGGGCGCTTCAAGGGTGTGACGGTCTGGCAGATTGCCGGCTGGTGACGGTCGATCGAGCGGTAGTCACACTGGGCTGTCCAGCGTGGCCGCCGCCGGGCCTGGCGGTCACCCCTTAGGGCCGACCAGCGACGGCAAATCGTCGATCTCTTCGAGCACGGCGGCTGCGCCTGCTTCCTCGAACATCCTCCTGCCGCGATTGCCCGACAACCCTCCGGTGAGCACGCCGATTCCGTGATACGTTCTCGCCGGGTCCGCCGAGGCCGCGTTGGTCGCAGTTCGCACGTCGTCGAGGGTGTCGCCGACGAACGCGACGGTTTCCGCCTCGAATCGCTCGGCGAGCGTGAGCAGCGCGTCCGGATCGGGTTTTCCCGCATCCCAGTCGTCCATCGTGAACCGGTGGTCGTCTGGTACGTCGAGGCCTGCCCGCTGGAGTGCGATGTCGGCTTCCGCGGCCGGTCGCCCCGTCAGAACGCCGACGTCGACGGTCGATTCGAGCCACTCGATGGTCGCGTCGTCGATCAACACCGGCTCGTCGTGGATGTACCCCTCGCGTTCGAGATCCGGATCACCCCCTTCCAGTTCGCCGAACAGTTCGCTCCCGAGATACAGCTGCTGGAACACGGACCGGAGACGCTCCGGATCCCAGTCGTCCTCGATGGCGTCGGCAGCCGACGCGGCGAGCGACGATCGGAGCACTGTTCGGGCCCCCTCGAGTCCTCCACCGGCTGCCGCGATAGCGTCGGTGAACGACTCGACGTTCTCGAACGCTGATTCCTGCGTAGGAGCGTCCGAGGCGTTCGTCAGCGCGTACAGCGCGAGTGCGTCAGTGAGTTCCCAGTCGTTGTTGAACCCGCCAGCTTCTTTGAACGGCTGGACGACCGAGCGGTCGAAGGACGTGCCTGTGACGATCTCGACGGACTCGACGATCGCACGCCGGTAGGAGTCGGCCACGTCGACGAGCACGCCGTCGACGTCCAGCACGACAGCGTCGGCCTGCATACTCCCGACTGCAGGCCGGGCGCATTTGGGCGTACCTATTCGCTTCGCTCGATCAACGCGAGGCGTGCAAGCTCCACCCAGCTCTCCGACGACGGCCCGATCGTCTACTTCTCGATCCAGTAGATCGTCTCGCCACCACGGATCTGCGTCGGCGTCACGCTCACGGTCGGCGGATCTCCGCCGAGTGTGGTAAACGCGCCCGGAACGCCGATCTGCGAGACGAGATCGGCGAACGACTCGTGGAGTTCGGGCGGCAGTCGGAGGGCGTAAACGCCGTCGAGTGGCGTCGGCCGATCGACGATACTCTCCGGAAGGGAGCCCTCGGCTGCTGCCTCGCGCAGTGCGTGAAGGTCGGCCTGTTCGAAGGCGATGCCCGCCGGGACCGACCGCTCGACGACGTCGACGGCGGTGACAGCAACGTCCGTCGCCGCGATTGCCGCTGCGACGTCCGTCCGCTCG
The DNA here is from genome assembly GCF_023204835.1 of Salinarchaeum laminariae. GTDB lineage: Archaea > Halobacteriota > Halobacteria > Halobacteriales > Salinarchaeaceae > Salinarchaeum > Salinarchaeum laminariae. Next base: position 2,714,364 of record NZ_CP096270.1, on the reverse strand, counting down.
CCGATTCCAACTTCGAGGAGGTGGGTGGTCTCTGAACGGGGATCCACCGGAAGGCCGTCGAGGATCGCGTCGGCCAGCGCAGTCGTGCGATCAGCGTCTGACACGCCGGGACGTTTATGCCCGGGAAGGCATAACGACTCTCCATGCTCGTCGACATCGTGCCGGTCGGAGAGGTTCCGGCGCCAGTCAAGCGCCAGGCCTCCGATGCCCTCCAGTCGGTCTACGACTGCGACGTCTCCGTGCACGAGCCACGGGAGATCCCATCCGGCGCCTACGACGAAGGGCGCTCTCAGTACCGGGCCGAGGAGTTCATCGAACTCGCGAGCCGCGTCGGCCGTGGCGAGAAGAACATCGCGCTGACACCCGAGGACCTTTTCTACCGCCGCCGAAACTACGTCTTCGGACTCGCCTACCTCGACGGAAACGGCTCGGTCGTTTCGACGTACCGACTCCAGACCTCCTCCGACGGAGGGTTCTCCGAACGCGGCTCCGACGAAATCTTCGGCGACCGCGTTCGCAAGGAGATCGTCCACGAGATCGGTCACACGCTCGGGCTCGAACACTGCGACAACAAGCGCTGCGTGATGAACTTCTCGCCGACGGTTCGCGAAGTCGACGTCAAGGAACCCCACCTCTGTGGTTCCTGCTCTCGCCGGGTCAGGTAACATGGCAGAGCGCCACGGCTCCGGCGGTTCGAGCGATTCGATGGAGGGAGGCGATGGGTCCGTTGGCTCCGAATCGGAGCCACGAATCCTGGACGACGATACCGTATCCGAAGCCGATCGGGCATCCGCTTCCCGGTCGCTCGAGCTCCCCGTCAATTCGCTCGAGTACGTGATCGTGGTGGGCTATGACGCCTGGACCGAGCCGGTGCTCGTCCAACTCGCCGAACACGGCGTCTCCTTCACGGTGGTCACGACCGACGACGGAACTGCGGACCGTCTCGAGGAGCGCGGGCTCTCGGTCGTCCTCACGGACGACGTCGACGAAGCGTGTTTTCGTGCTGCGGAGCTCAATCGCGCCGACGCCGTCCTCGTCGCCACACTCGACGACCAGCTCAACGTCCTCGCCGTGCTGACGGTGATGAACGTGGACGAGTCCATGCGAGTCGTGACCTTCGCTGGCGAGGGACAGGACGTGCCGAAGCTTCGGGCCGCGGGTGCCGACAGCGTCGTAAGCATCGGTCAGGCCGTCGGGGAGCTGCTCGTCGAAGTCGCCCTCTCCGAGCGAGACGTTTCTGACGTCGTCGGAGAGCTGGTCGGTAGCGGGTCCTGAGTGTCCGCGTGCCGAGACCTTCTTAAGCTATCCAGCCACAGGTTCGGTCATGGTGGCATTCTGGACCGGCAAGCGATTTAGCGTCCTGCTCACCACGGTGGTGGGCGTTCTGTCGGTCCTCACCGGGATCGCCAACATCGCGATCGGTGACGTCGCGGTCGTAGGTCCGCTGCAGCCTTACGTACCGGCTGCGGTCCGGCTCGCTGCGGGATTCACCGGGGCGATTACGGGGTTCCTGATGTTGCTCGGCGCGGTCGGGCTCCGCCGGGGCTATCGTGCTGCCTGGGCGCTCACGATCGTCTTGCTTCCCATCACTGCTGCACAGGGGCTGGTCCAGTCGAACCCACTCTCCGTACCGCTGGTCCTCTTTTCGGTTCTCTCGATTCCGATGCTCGTCCTCAGCCGCCACCACTTCCGGAGCCGGGTCTCCCTCTCAACGGCTCAGATCGCAGCTGCAATCGCGCTCCTCAGCGTCCAGCTCTACGGCACGGTTGGGACCTACGCACTCCGGGACGAGTTCACGAACGTCTCGACCGTGCTCGATGCGTTCTATTATACGCTCGTGACTGCATCGACGGTTGGCTACGGTGACGTGACGCCGACCACGCAGGTCGCGCGACTGTTCGGAATGAGCGTCCTCCTCTTTGGAACGGCGACCTTTGCGATCGCACTCGGGACGTTGCTGGCCCCCGTCCTCGAGTCCCGCTTCGCCGCGGCACTCGGCCGGGTCCGCAACCGCGAGCTTGGTCTCCTCGAGGACCACGTGCTGGTGCTCGGCTACGGCGACCTGACCGAGCCCATCGTCGACGCGCTCACGGAACGAGACCAGCAGTTCGCGGTCATCACGGAGGACCAACACCACGTCACCGAACTCTCCGATCGCGGGATTCTCGCCATCCAGGCAAGCCCCAGCGACGAGGCGATCCTCGAACGGGTGCGTATCGCGGACGCGGCGGTCGCCATCGCCGCGACCGATACCGACTCGGCGGACGCCTTCTCCGTGCTCACCGCCAGACAGCTCGAACCTGACCTCCGGATCGTCGCTGCAGCGACGAACGCTGAGAACACGGCGAAACTCGCGCGCGCCGGCGCCGACGTCGTCGTCGACCCAGCGGCGATCGGCGGACAGCTGCTCGTCGGCGCGGTCGAGGGCGATCAGCCGCAGTAACTGTTCTCGCTTCACTCTCGATCTCGACCGTCACGAATGCGAGGTGCTCCGGTCTGGGACTGATGAAGCGGGGGCCGATGAACCGAGCGGCCGAGTGTGCTATTGCCGACTGATCGCATTTGTGCGCACCCGAGCTACCGGTAGCTCACTCCCCGTCGGCCAGGGTTCGCTCTTCGAGGCCCGTTTTGACGGCGTCGAGCGCCCGATAGGAACGGTGCTCCGCGAGCAGCGTTGCACCGAGAAATGCCGCAATGGCGACGCTGGCCCAGATCGTGCTGTCGGTCGGGTCCGCTCGGTCGAGGGTGCGGTGGGCCCAGAACAGGTCGGCCCAGACCGAATCGTGAAACGCGAGCGTCCCCGATGACTCCACGAGTTTGCTCGCGTCGGGGACCATCGCCCAGCCGCCCGCGACGATCGTCCAGGTGCGTGGATAGCGCACGTTCGGGATCAGTAACGTGACACCCAGGATCGCGATCGTCGCACCGACCGCGAAGTGCGTGATCGCTTGGGACATGCTCGCGCTTGGCACTGGGTACGCAAATCGTTACCGGGGAGCGTCCCCTGCAGCAGTAGGTGCGTCGTTTTTACTGAAGCAACTCGACGCCGCCCGATTCGTCGTCGCCGACGACAGCGGCGTCCGCCACGCTTCGGATCGTGGCCTGCGTCTGGGAGTCGATCGCCGCCGGGTCGAGGTGGAAGTGGGCGATCGCGCCGGCAGCCTCGACGTGCGTCCTGAGTTCGGAGAGGAATCGGACGAGCTCCTCCGTCTCGACGTACTGGAGCGTCGTCGTCAGCGAGCGAAAGCAGACGACGGCCTGTTCCTCGGCGTCGGTCCACTCCGAAAGCTGGCTGCTTATCGTGACGCCGAGCCCGGTGAGGTCGCCTGGGTCACCTACCTCGTGCGCCGTGAGCCAGCTCGCAGCAGACTCGCCGGCGGTCCCGGGCTCGGCGGTCTTCGTCGGTGACCCCGCGGCGACGGCGTCGGGTGCTCCCGACCCTGTTGCTCCGGAATCGGGCGCGCCGTCGCCCGGGACGTTCTCGGCGAAACTGGCACTGACGACGGCGAACTCAGATGGATGCTCGCCGACGTGATCGTCCCAGCGTCGGTGGGTCTTCCCGATCGTCTCGGTCACGCTGACGATCAGGAGTTTTTCGGCTTCGGGCTCGTTCGCGGTGAGAAGATCGATGCAGGCTGTCGTGTCGCGCTCGTCGAAGCGCGGCGTCTCGACGAGGAGTACGGCTGGCGGTTCGACGGCCTCGGAGAGGCCGCCCCTTTCGTGTGAGGTGGAGGGCTCCATAGCGGCTAGGAGTAACTTCGGTTTCGATGAAATAAAACCCGCCGCTCGATCGAACTGTTTGGCCGCGTCCGAGACCATCGGTATCCTGGCGGCGGTAGCCACTGCCGCACCATCGACACGGTTTTGCGGCGTCCCGGGAAACGTCGGAGCAAGAATGCTCGACAGGACGACCCTCCGGGAGGAGCCCGAACGGGTCCGTGAGGCGCTCGACGCCCGCGGGAGCGATCTCGATCTCGACGCGATCCTCGCGGTCGACGAGGAGTGGCGCGAGCTGAAAGCCCGCGGCGACGAGCTTCGCCACGAACGCAACGAGGTGAGCCGATCGATCGGCGAACTCAAACGCGAGGGCGAGGAGGAAGAAGCCCAGGAAGCCATCGAACGCTCCAGCGAGCTGAAGGCCGAACTCGAGGAAGTCGAAGCCCGCGCAGACGAGCTTGAGGCCGAACTCGAAGAGCGTCTCCTCGAGATCCCCCAGCTCCCCCACGAGTCCGTCCCCGAGGGCGAGGCGGAAGCCGACAACGTGGAGATCCGCCGCGAGGGGTTCGATGACTTGCGAAACGATCTCCCGGGAGAGATCGTTCCGCACTACGAACTCGGCGAGGAGCTCGACGTCATCGACGAGGGCCGCGGCGCCAAGACCACCGGCGCCGGCTTCTACTTCCTCAAGGGAGACGGCGCACGACTCGAACACGCTCTCATTCAGTTCATGCTCGACGTGCATCGGGAGCAGGAGTACGTCGACGTGTTCCCGCCGATCCCGGTCAAGAGCTCGTCGATGGAGGGGACCGGCCAGCTGCCCAAATTCGCCGACGACGCCTACCGCCTTGGCGGCGCGGAGACCGTCGAATACGAGGACGACGACCTCTGGCTCTGCCCGACGGCAGAGGTACCGGTCACCAACATGTACGCCGACGATATCCTCCTCAGCGACGACCTCCCGCTCAAACACCAGGCGTACACGCCGAACTTCCGCAGAGAGGCCGGCGAGCACGGCACGGAGACCCGGGGCATCGTCCGCGTCCATCAGTTCAACAAGGTCGAACTCGTCAACTTCGTCGAGCCAGAGGAGAGCTACGACCGCCTCGAGACACTCCTCGACGAGGCAGCGTCCGTTCTCGACCGTCTCGGACTCCCCTACCGCGTTCTCGACCTCTGTACCGCCGACCTGACGTTCGCCTCCGCGAAGACCTACGACCTTGAGGTCTGGGCGCCCGGCGACGACATGCCCGACGGTCCCGAGGAGGGCGGTCGCTGGCTCGAGGTCTCCAGTGCCTCGAACTTCGAAGCGTTCCAGGCTCGCCGCGCCGGCCTCCGCTACCGACCCGAGCGCCACGAATCCGCCGAGTACTGCCACACGCTCAACGCATCCGGTACGGCCGTCGGTCGCGTGATGGTTGCCCTCCTCGAGTACTATCAGAACGAGGACGGCACGGTCACCGTGCCCGAGCCCCTCCGACCGTACATGAACGGTCAGGAGCTCATCGAGGGGCACGAACCCGTCGGCGAGGCGGCCGTCGGTGCCGGCGAGAAGGAGTAGATCGCACTCGGCCGGCGCTGCTTGCAGCTCAGATCGAGTACGTCCGCAACGACGCGAGCTGGCCGTCTTCGATCTCGAACGCGTCGGCGAACCGGAACCAGACGTCGCCGTTCGAGCGGCGGAGCGTTCCCTCCACGACGACGCGATCGGGCGTTGCAGTCACGTGTTCGATTTCGTGCGTCGTGTCCCGATCGGGCCGATCGTGTTGCATGAAGGAGACGAACGCCTCGCGACTCTCGAACGTGCGGTCGGATCGCTCCTGCGTGAACCCTGCCGTCAGCAGTTCGCGCAGCCGATCGTACTCGTCCTCGTCGATCGCTTCGTAGTACGTCCGAGCGAGCGTAGCGGGATCCATGTTCCTTCGTGTCGGTCCTTCCTGCTGTTAACGGTCGCGGTCCTGACATCGCGGTCCTGGACTGGTGGTCCTGACACCGCGTTTCGGATACCGAACCCCAGTCGTCGAACGTCTGTACTCGAACCGAACCAATCACGCCCCAGCAATCGACTCTTGCGTTCACCTCCAGCCAGCTCCCGACGCGCTGGCCTCACTCCGCGTCGGCGAGTCGTTCGTCTCGGTCCGCCTCCTTCAGCGACGGCAGCTCGCCGACGTCCTCGATCGCAGCGATTGCGTCCTGTTCGTACTCGTCGGCCACGTCGCTGTCGCCGTCGCCGTACTCCTTGGCTGCAGTCGCGAACCACTCCGTCGCCTGGCGGAGCCGTCGGGCCTTCTCCGCGGCCGTCGCCGCCGCGGCTTCGATCCCCTCCGATTCGGCGAACCGTCGCGCCGACGCGAACCCGTCGGCTGCGTCGTCGAGATAGTATCGTGCCTCCTGGAACGTCTCGCGCGCCAGCCCCCAGTGTTTCTCGTCGTAGGCGTTCCGGGCGGCGTCGAGCTCTGAACGGCCGTACTGGAACTGCTCGTGCGCCTTGCTGTAACGGTCCATCGCGGATCGATCGTCCTGAATCGCCTCGATCGCTGCGGTGACCTCCTCCAGGTCGGGCTGGTCGTCGGGCGTGTCCGCCACCCACGCGTACTGGATCGTCCGGTGGAGGTCGACGACGAAGATTGAGCGCTGGGCCACGTCCGGATGTCCCTCGATCTCGTCGGCGAGGACACCGTAGGCCTCGGCGGTCTCGCCGAGTCGATCCGATAGGAGGGGGAAGCCCAGCCCGTTCTCTTCGGCGAACGCGCGGTGGCTATAGGCGCTGTCGACGGAGATTCCGAGCAGCTCGACGTCGGCTTCGAGTCCGAATAGCTCGACGTCCCGCAACGAGCACATTTCGGTCGTGCAAGCCGGGCTGAAATCCATCGGATAGAACACGAGGACGTGGACCCGATCGAGGTCCTCGGACATTCCGAACTCGTCGATTGCTCCGCCGTGTGCGCCTGGGTGAGAGAACGTCGGTGCGGGCGCGCCCGGTTCGAGCATGACGCGTTCATTGATGGTCGAATCGGAAAGTGATTGCGGCAGCCGAACCGTCGAACTGTGAATCGGTCTGGAGCTTCCATTCTATCGTCCCCATCTCCCTATCTCCCCCAATCTCCACTACCGCCCCGACGCCAGCCTCCCGGCGACCGATGCTCTGATAGGGGGCCTGCTCGTCCGTCGAGACGAGAAATGCAGACGCACGTCGTTCCGGTCGGCTTCGACTACGACCGGCTGATCGCGCCGCTCGTCCGCGACCAGCTCGACGTGGACCGAGCGATCCTGCTGGAGGGCGCGGTGGGAAGCGAGGCGAACGTCGAGTACTCCCAGCGGCTCTCGACGAAACTCGAACAGGACTTCCGGAATCTGCTTGGTGCGACCACCGAACGGGTGGTCCTCGCGGACGTGTACGATTACGATGCGGCGTTCGAGCAGGCCTACGAGCTGATCAACGACGAGCTCGATCGCGGCAACGAGGTCTGGGTCAACGTCTCCGCGATGCCCCGCCCGGTCTCCTTCGCCTTCGCGACCGCCGCCCACTCGATCATGGTCGAGCGGGAGGCCGACCGCGAGAAGATTCACACCTACTACACGGCGCCCGAGAAGTACCTCGAGACCGAGCTGGCCGAGGAGCTCCGCGAGCAGCGAACCCTGCTGGAGGACCTGCGAGAGTCCATCGACGACGCGGCCGAATCCGACGCTGCCGACGCTTCGGTCGCGGAAGAACGGATCACCGAGCATCTCGAATCCACCACCGATCTCCTCGCGGAGTTCGACGAGCGTGGGACGACCATCGGCGCCAAGGAAATCGACGGCAGCCACATCGTCGAGCTGCCGGTCGCCTCCTTCTCCAACGTCAAACCCTTCGAGGAGGTCATCCTCTACAAGCTCGGCGAGGCCGGCGAGTTCGACTCGGTCTCGGAGCTCGCGAAAGCGCTCGCCGACGAGCTCGACGAGGAGTACACCGACAGCTTCCGCTCGAAGGTCATCTACAACGTCGATCGTCTCGGCCCCGGCGGCAAGGGGTACATCGAGCAGGAACACCACGGGAAATCCCACCGGACGCGGCTCTCCCGGATCGGCGAGCTGTGGGTCCGCGCACACTCCGACTCGCCGCCGGCCGAGGTCGAAAAGGAGTAACCGGACTCGAGCCGGTTCGTCGCTCTCTTTCTCTTTCTTTCTCTCTCTTTCGCTCTATCTCTATTTCTCTCTGGAAGTGAGACGCAGGCGGGGCCGGAACGGTCAGGCGCTGCTGGGATCGACGGCCGTTCGATCCGCACGCCAGGCGATGACGCGTTCGCGAAGCACCAGCAGGCTCGGGAGGACGGTGAGACACGCCAGGAAGGCGAAGAAGATGCTCAGTCCTGTCACGATCCCGAACCGCTGGAGCGGCGGTGAGAGCGCGAGCGCGAGGACGCCGAACCCGCTCGCCGTGGTCGCGGCGCTGCCCAGCAGTGCGCCACCGGTGCCAGTGACCGTCGCCGTCAGCGCCGCCCGCGCATCGTCGAGGCGCTGGCGTTCGTCGACGAACCGCTCCGTGAAGTGGATGCTGTAGTCGACGCCGAGTCCGATCGCGAGACTCGTCACGACCGCAGTCTCGCTGTTGAACGGCAATCCGAGGGCAGCCATCGTGCCGAGCAGCCACGCGAGTGCGATCACGACCGGCGCGAGAATCACGACGGCCAGATCCGGCGCGCCGTAGCGGTACCACTGCAGCCCGAGCAGGAACACGCCGATCACGAGGATCGTGATCGCGAGCGCCTGAATCAGCGTCTCCAGCAGCGCGTCCTGCAACACCGCGGTGATGACGGGGCCGCCGGTTGCGACTGCCGTCACTGGCGCGTTTGACTCGATCTCGCCGGAGAACGTCTCGAGATCGCTCGCCACCGTCTGTGCGGACACGTCAGAGCGGATACCGACCGTCAGCCTGGCGGATCCGTAGGCTCCGTCGTCGGTCTGGTAGAGTACTGCCGCCGCCCGCTCCGGTGCCACGTCGAAGAGCACGTCGTAGACTGCCGCGACCTCGCTGTTCGGCAGTCCGTCGCCGTCGGTATCGCGATCCGCGATCGCGGCGGCGAGCGTCTCGTTTTCCGCAGCGACGGACCGGAGCACCGTCACGGGCGTCTCCGCTGCGACCGTCCCGTCAGCGCGGTCGACGATCGCGTCTGAGCCGTCGGCGTCCTGCGTGGCTGCGTCGATGGCAGTGAGTGTCGCGGGATCGGTTACGCCCTCGCGTATCAGCACCTGTGATTCCGTTCCTTCGCCACGCTGGCGGAAGTTCTCCCCGAGATACGCAACGTTCTCCCGGATGTCGTAGTCGCCGGGAGCGAGTGGTTCCGGGAGCGATTTCGACCACTCTGGAGCGTCCTCCGGCAGGAAGTCGGTGCGGTCGAACTCGGTGTCGATTTCCGTCGCCCCGTATGCGCCAGCGCTCGCCAGCAGTACTGCAACGATCACGACGGCGATCGGCGCGCGTCTCGCGAGCGTGCCGGCAGCCGAGAGCGCTCCGTTGATCGGGCCGGCGTTCACGCCAACGGCCGGATTGTGCCGCTCGTACCCGCGTCGATCGAGGAACTGCTCGACCTCCAGTTTGACTGCCGGGACGAGCGCGGTGAACACGACGAAGGTCGCCACGATGCCTGCTGCGCTCAGGATCGCGAACTCCTGGATCGCGACGAGTGGACTCACGTAGTTCGAGAAGAACCCGATGCCGGTCGAGAACGTCGCCGCGGCCAGTGCGACGGCCACGCCGGCGAGGCCGATCCGCATCGCTGTATCGGGATCTCGTCTGCCGCTATCTGCGTCGTCGTCCGCGTCGAGATCGCCTTCGCGGGCCTCTCGGTATCTCATCACGACGTGGAGTGAGTAGTCGATGCTGAGCCCGATGAGGAGGAAGGGGACGGCGATCAGCAGCTGACTCGAGGGGATCTCGAGCCAGCCCTGTACGCCGGTGAGCCACACCATCACGAGCGCGATCCCGAAGATGCCGAAGAGGACGTCGAGCACGTCGCGGTAGGCGACGCCGAGCACGCCGAGAACGAGGATCAGTGCGACCGGCGTGATGATGAGAAAGCTGTCACCGACGGCGCGGCTGGAGGCGTCGTCGGTGATCCCCTGTCCGAAGACGAACGCGTCGTCGAAGCGCGTCTGGACGTACTCGTCGATCGTCACCTGGGCCTCGTAGGCAGCGGTCGGTTCGGCGTCGGAACCGGTCTCGTCGGCCTGGAAGACGAACGTGATCCGGCTCTCGGCCTCAGAGGTTCCTGGTTCGTAGCTCGCGGGCAGGAACTGGTAGGGATCGGGGCCCACCTCGCGATCGGGGTCGAGGACGCGCTGGAGCAGCTCCTGCACCTCGGCATCGGAGCGAGATTCCAGCGTAGCAATCTGCTCGCTCAGGCTCACTCCAGTCCCGTCGCCATTTCCACGCGCGTCAGGATTGTCCTCGTAGTACGCCGCCGTCCCCACGACGTTTTCGAGACCGGTAATGGCGTTACCGTCTCTGAGTGTGCTCGCGACGCTCTCGTCGGATCGGAGCTCCTGCTGGAGGCGGAGCCCCTCAAGTAGCGACGCTCTGGTCAGCACGGTCCCGTCCCGATCACGGACGACGACCTGGGCGACGACGGTGTCGTCAGTGGGATACGTCGCCTCGATCTCGTCGAGTGCGGCGCGCTCGGGCGAGTCCGTCTGGAACTCACCGATGCCGCCCTCCTCTGATTCACCGACGACCGCTCCGGCGCCGACGATCGCGGTCAGGAGCAACAGGACGGCAATGGCGACCCTGCTGTGATCGACGAGTGCGTCGGCGTACCGATCGGCGAGGTCGCGGCCCACGGATCAGTGACCTCCTGACTGGTACGCTGGTGCCTCTACCTGAACGTTCGCTACCTGCGACGTGATCACAATCATACGGCTACGTTGTGGGTACAGCGCAGTATAGCTTCTGACGCAGATTGCCCGATGCACTGACGTCACCAACCGAGCAGTCTGCACGGAGTGCTCGACGCAGTACCCAGCAGGAAAGATTGATGCAGTAACAGGTAGAAGCAAAAATATGACTGATCGCGAGCAGTACGCCACGACCGCTGCGGTGTGGGTCGGCTCGCTCGTCCTCGTCGGAGTCCCGACGATGGCCGTCGTCGGCAGGTCGGCCAACGCTGTTCTCTCGCGAGCGTCGGTCCCTCGGCCACCGGTACTGCTGCTCGCAGTGGGCGTCTTGTCGATCGCCGTCGGACTGACCGTCGCGACGGAACTCACGCGCGTTCGGCTCCACGGATTCGCATCGCTGCATCGTGGCTCGATCGCACGCACGATCGGCCGCCACACCGTCCTGCTCGTTCCTGCCGTCGCATTTCTCTGGTACGCAGGCGTCACTGTCTTCAGTGAGATCGCCGCCGAGGTCGGCGGGAGTGCCAGCCCCGCGGGAGCCGTCGGGTTCGGTGGAGTTGCGCTCACGTTCGTCTACGTAGCGTATCGGTGTGTTCGTGCGTTCGTCGACGGTCGTCGCGAGGGACGTACGACAGGCCGAACAGCGGGAGACGCCGAGTAGCTGCGGTCGAGGACGTTCCTCAGTGACAGCGTACAGCTCAAAGTGACTGATGTGACGGGAACGCAGCGCGCCAACGACGAAAGAGGTAAGTGCCGGACGCGGGCAGTCGTAACTGATGCAATTCGGGTGTGCGGTACCGGCGGTCGTAGTAGGGGCCTTCTAGCCCCACACTCACCATCTCCAGTTCTCGCATCGACCGCCACAGCCCGCGACCCGCGGACGGAGCCGTCGTCCGCCACGCTCGCGACGACGGCTCGAATCTCCCGGCACGACCACAGACCCCATCTCAGCAATGCCAGACGCCACGCAGACGGACACAGACGACCCAGCCGAACCGACCGGCGACGACGCCGAACCGACAGCGCCCCAGCCGACGCTCGAGGGCGAGTACGATCCGCGCGAGGCCGAGCAGCGGTGGCAGGAGTACTGGCTCGAGGCGGGCGTCTACAGCTACGACGACGAGATCGAGAATCCCGACACGGCCTACTCGATCGACACGCCGCCGCCGACCGTCTCCGGAAGCCTCCACATGGGCCACCTCTACGGCAGCACGCTCCAGGACTTCGCCGCCCGATTCCATCGGATGTCCCGCGAGGACACGTTCTTCCCCTTTGGCTACGACGACAACGGGATCGCCTCCGAGCGCCTGACCGAACGCGAGCTCGACATTCGCCACCAGGACTACTCCCGCCGCGAGTTCCAGGAGAAGTGCCGCGAGGTCTGCCAGGAGTACGAAGCGGAGTTCACCGAGAAGATGCAGGGCCTCGGGATGTCGATCGACTGGGATCGGACCTACAAGACGATCGAGCCGCGCGTCCAGCGGATCTCCCAGCTCTCCTTCCTCGATCTCTACGAGCAGGGGCGGGAGTACCGCAAGAAGGCGCCGGCGATCTGGTGTCCGGACTGCGAGACCGCGATCTCCCAGGTCGAGATGGAGGACGCCGATCGCGACTCCGCGTTCAACGACGTCGCTTTCGAACTGGTGGAGGCGGGCAGCGAGCCAGACGCCGAGGCGGTCGCTTCGGCAACCGAGGAGCGCCCCTACGCGCCGCCGACCGAGCCCGGCGACGACCTCGTCATCTCGACGACGCGGCCCGAACTCCTGCCGGCCTGCGTCGCGATGTTCGTCCACCCTGACGACGACGCCAACGCCCACCTCGTCGGCGGTACTGCGAAGGTCCCGTTGTTCGATCACGAGGTCCCGATCTACGAGGACGACCGGGTCGACCTCGATACTGGAACCGGGCTGGTCATGTGCTGTACGTTCGGGGACCAGACCGACATCGAGTGGTACCAGGCCCACGACCTCGATCTCCGGGTCGCCATCGACGCCTCCGGTACGATGACCGACATCGCAGGAGAGTACGAGGGGCAGTCGACGGAAGCGGCTCGCGAGCAGATCATCGAGGCCCTCGACGACGCCGGCATCCTGCTCGATCACGATCCGATCACGCACGCCGTGCAGGTCCACGAGCGCTGTGAGGTTCCCGTCGAGTATCGGGTCTCCAAGCAGTGGTACGTCGAAATTCTCGACCGGAAAGAGGAGTATCTCGCTGCCGGACGCGAGATGGACTGGTATCCCGAGAAGATGTTCACCCGGTACGAGCACTGGATCGAGGGCCTGGAGTGGGACTGGCTGATCTCTCGCCAGCGCGATTCGGGCATCCCGTTCCCGGTCTGGTACTGTGCGGACTGCGACGAGCCGATCGTCGCCGATCGGGAGGATCTCCCCGTCGAACCCATCGAGGACGAGCCGCCCGTCGACGCCTGTCCGGCCTGTGGCCACGAGGACTTCGAGGCCGAAGAGGACGTCTTCGACACCTGGGCGACCTCCTCGCTCACGCCGCTGATCAACGCCGGCTGGGACTGGGACGCCGCGGCCGACCCCGAGACTGGCATCGGCCCGGCGACGCTCGACCAGGGCGCGTTCACCCTCGACAACCCCGAACTCTACCCCTTCGACGTCCGCCCGCAGGGCCACGACATCATCTCTTTCTGGCTGTTCCACACCGTGGTCAAATGCTACGAACACACCGGAGAGGTTCCCTTCGAGAGCGTCCTCATCAACGGCCACGTTCTCGACGAGAACCGCGAGAAGATGTCCAAGTCCAAAGGCAACGTCGTCACGCCCGAGGAGGTCATGGACGAGTTCCCAGTCGACGCCGCGCGCTTCTGGGCGGCCGGAACCGCCGTCGGCGACGATTTCCCGTTCAAGGAGGGCGACCTCGAGGCCGGCGAACGGCTGCTCCGGAAGCTCTGGAACGCCTCGAAACTCGTCGACCAGCTGGCGCCGATCGATTCCGCGCCACCGGGCAGTGACGGCACCGATTCGGGGTCCGCGGCCGAGCAGCCCGACCTCGAACCGATCGACGAGTGGCTCCTCGCCCGGCAGGACGCCGTGCTCGAATCGGTCACCGAGAAGTTCGCGGATCACGAGTACGCGAAGGCGCGCACGGAGCTGCGCACCTTCTTCTGGGAGACGTTCTGTGACGACTACCTCGAGATCGCGAAACAGCGCCTCGACGACGTCGAACGTGGCGCGCTGTCCGACGGCACCGCGAACCCGGCTGCGAGCTCGGCGGCGTACGCGCTCCGAACGGCCCACCGGAACTTCTGCCTCCTCTTCGCGCCGATCCTCCCACACGTGACCGAGGAGATCTGGCAGGCGAGCTACGGGCAGACCACCGCGACGGACAGTCTCCACACGACCGACTGGCCGTCGCCGACGGGCCAGACCGCCGACCTCGACGCTGGCGAAACTGCGCTCTCGGTCATCTCCGCGCTGCGCGGATACAAGACGGACTCCGGACTGCCCCTCAACGCCGACCTCTCGGCGGCCACCATCTACGGCGACGTCGCGGGCTTCGAGGGCGCCATCGGTGACGTCATGCACGTCGGTTCGGTCACGTCGAAGGACGGGGAGGCGCCGACCACGACCGAGATCGTCGGCGTGAACCTCGACTACGCCACGCTCGGCCCCGAGTTCGGCGAACAGATCGGCGAGTTCGACGCGGCGATCGACGCCGGCGAGTACGAGGAGACCGACGACGGGCTCGCGATCGCTGGTGAGACGCTAGATCCGGATCACTACGAACTGGTTCGCGAGCAAACCTACGACGGCGAGGGCGAGCTGCTCGAAGCCGACGGTGCGACGGTCATCGTCGAAGCGTAGAACCCGGCGTAGCGTTCCCTCCGTCGCTGTCCCTCTCTGGTTCCTCTTGTCGCCGTCTCCTAACGGTTGCCCACGTCGTCCCCTTCCGTCGGTTGCTCTCGTTGCCGTCGCTCGTCGGGTTCTCTCTCTCGGGTTCTGCTTAGGCCTGTCTCCTCTCACAGCTCTCTGCATTTTCGCTGCGCGGTCCCCTTCGAGCGTGTCCGTTCCTGCTCTGGAGGCGCGCCACTCGCTGCGCCGTGCTCGCGGTTCATCGACTGCTCTACGATAACGCTACAACTGCGGGAGCTACGTCGTAGAGAAGGGGTGCGTGGTAGGTGGTTGGAGACCGTGGCGCACCCCAGCCGAGAGAGGGGGTCCCCCAGATAAAAGTTTTGTGAGTTTTCGGGTGACTACTGATCCTCACCGATTTTGACTCCACTCGGCGACGCACAGTTCGTCTCTGGTCGAAGGTGGGGACGGCAGAGTCGTTTGGAGTCCGTCTGCTCGACCGAGACGGCGGGTCGTGACCGTGTGCCGGCTCCGTTACGGGGTGCTTTTGACGCCTGGACGAGAAGCTGCGCTCATGCAGGTCGGGATCGTCGGCCAACGTGGACGAGACCGTGCAGTGGCGGTCACCGACGAGATCCGAGGCCGGCTTCGCGACCGGGGCGTCGACGTCGTACTCGACGAGTCGACGGCCGCAGCGCTCGGGGTCGAGGGCTCGCCGCCAGAACGCCTCGCCGACTGCGACCTCGCGGTGAGCATCGGTGGAGACGGGACCTTTCTCTACGCGGCTCGTGCCGCTGGCGCAACGCCCCTCGTCGGCGTCAACCTCGGCGAAGTCGGATTTTTGAACGCCGTTTCGCCAGACCGTGCGATCGAGGCCGTCAGCGCCGCGGTCGACGACCTCGAAGCTGGCACGCTCGCGGTACGTGACGTCCCACGGCTCCGAGCGGGTGGGGACGATTGGTCGCTGGAGCCCGCGATCAACGAGGTGCTCGTCCAGGGGCCGCGTCGCGGTGCCGGTGCCGATGCGGACCTGCACGTCGTGGTCGACGGCTCCACCTACGCTAGCGGCGTCGCCGACGGCGTTCTGGTGGCAACGCCGACGGGAAGCACTGCGTACAATCTCAGCGAAGGCGGGCCGCTGATCCATCCGCGCGTCGACGCGATGGTCGTCACGCCGATGTTTGCTCGTGACGGGACGCGGCCACTCGTCGTCGACGGCGATTCGACGATCGAACTCCGCGTCGAGAACGCCGACGCCGGCCACGTCGTCACGGATGGCCGACAGGCTCGCGAACTCGACGCACCGTTCGAGGTTTCCGTCGAGGCGAGCGCGCAGCCACTCCACATCGCCGGCCCCGACGTCGACTACTTCGAGGCGCTGGACAAACTCGAGTAACTCCTGCCGGTTTGGGTGACTGTCGTACGCTCTCCGTCCTGTACCCCTCCTTTCGTAAGGCCTAATCGGGCGAGGCCCCGGTATACTCCTAATGAGTCAGCAACTGCCGGACGTGCAGGCCGACAGCCCGGACGTTCAGGTCGGGCTGAACCGGGTTGGCGTCACCGGCGTGGAGAAACTGGTCAAGATCGCTCGGGCCGACGACCGCCCGATCGTGCTGATGGCGGAGTTCGAGGTCTTCGTGGATCTCCCCTCCTGGCGGAAAGGTGCGGACATGAGCCGAAACATGGAGGTCGTCGACGAGACTCTCGAGGCCGCCACGCGGGACGAGGTTTACGGCATCGAGAACGTCTGTACCGAGGCCGCGCGCCGCCTCCTCGAGAAACACGAGTACACGACCAAGGCGGAGGTTTCCATGGAGGCCGAGTTCGTCCAGCGTGAGGACACGCCCGCGAGCGACCGCGAGACACAGTTCACAAGCGACGTGCTCGCCTGTGCGACGGCGACCGAAGACGGCGTTCGCACCGAGATCGGTGCGGAGGTCACGGGAATGACGGTCTGTCCGTGTTCGCAGGGGATGTCGGCGGCGAGAGCCCGCGAGACGCTGCAGGATCTCGAAGTCGAGGATGAGACCGTCGAGCGTTTCCTCGAGGAAGTTCCCCAGCCCGGACACTCCCAGCGAGGCCACGCGACGCTGACGGTCGAGAGCGAGGGCGTTCCGGAGGTCGATCTCGTCGATCTCATCGAGGTCGCGCGCGATTCGATGAGTGCACGCATCTACAACCTCGCGAAACGGCCCGACGAGGATCACATGACCTTCGAGGCACACAGCGACGCGAAGTTCGTCGAGGACTGCGTCCGATCGATGGCCGAGGGAGTCGCCGAGTCCTTCCCCGACCTTCCCGACGATGCCATCGTCACGATGTCCCAGTCCAACGACGAGTCGATCCACCAGCACAACGCCCACGCCGAGCGGGTCGTCGACGTCGCGACGCTTCGGTCGGAGGTCGACGGAGACGGCGACTCACGACCTGCCTGACTCGCACGCTGCTCTCCTCAGGGGCCAACGATGGTTGTTGGCAACCTCGACGGATACGAACCGCTACTTCTCGCTGCAATGTCCAACAGGCACTGCTGCCGATACCACTTTCCCTTTATAATTGCCTACGGCCGGTGACGATGGCTATATTCGACGACAATTGGATAAAACGAGTCGGAGAGCGCCTCTGGACGCAATCCAAGCGACAGTAACGGCTGGAATTTTCCTCGCCGTCAGAACCCTGGAAGCAAGAACGTATATGTCGGAGGAGTCACAAACGACAGTTGTCCGTTAGGTGGTTGGATCCGATGGGTACTGCTGATCACGATCGTGCGGTAGAACTGTTGAAGGAACTCGGGATGAAGACGTATCAGGCGGAGTGTTTCGCCGCCCTGAACACCATCCCCAACGGGACGGCAAGAGAGATCAGTGAGGTCGCAGACGTGCCACGAACGCGCGTCTACGACGCGACTGAGGCGCTCGCAGAGCAGGGGTTCGTGGAAGTCCAGCACACGAACCCACAGCGGTTTCGAGCGATACCGCTCTCGGAGGCCGTGCGGAACCTGCGCGAGCAGTACGAACTTCGCATCGAGAAGCTCCACGAAACGCTCGCGGAGCTAGAGCTGGACGCTAGCGAGCGGGAGGCGGACCTCCCCGAGGTGTGGACGGTCTCCTCGGACGGCAGCCTCGATAGCCGGATCTCAGAGAGCATCGTCGCCGCAGACAGCGAGGTCGTTCTCGTCCTGGGATCGACGGATGGCTGGACGCCGGAGCTCGCTGCTGCCATCGAGACCGCAGTCGATCGAGGCGTTGACGTCCACGTCGTGACGCTCCCCTCGGTGACGATAGACTTCGGGGAGTACGATGGCGTCGAGACGTTCCAGTCGGAGTTACCGTGGCTCGAATCCCACGGGGAGGACGGTCAGATCGACCGGCTCCTGCTCGTCGACCGGAACAGTCTCCTGTTGACGACGCGCGATGGCTTCAACGGCGACGGCTCCGAGCGGGCGATCGTCGCGGAAGGCGCGTCCAACGGTGCCGTCGTGCTCTGCCGACGGCTGCTCATGGACGAGCTCGCGGACAGTCCCCTCGCCGACTGAGGCGATGGGACGTCCGACGCGGTGCCTGTTTTTTGCGACTGTTGACTCCGGTCGCCAGCGCGTCATTCGCGATGTGTTCGCTCTGGTGGTTCCCGATCTGCCCGCTGATCTACTGTAGGAATGGTGCTGATGGTGGTAGCGATGACGACCGAGACTGAGCGACCGCTGGCTCTCCGTCAACTACCCGTGCGCTTCGCCACACTGGTCGCTGCCGCCATCGTGAGCGCCGAGATCACGAAGACGACGGCGGCAGCCGCTGCAACGTCGTGGGCCGTTGCGCCGAGAGCGACGGCGTCGTTCGGTTCGACGGGGAGCGTCGTGTGGTGTGGATGGTCTCCCACCACCGGGACGAAGTAGTCGACGACGAGGTTCCCTCCATACCAGAGGGCCGCAATCGCGATTCCTCGCACCGAAAAGTCGCCGATTCGGTGGATTACGAACGCCTGGACCACCATCGCGAGATGGCTCCAGAACAGGAACTGCCACATCGGCGGCGACGTCGGGAACTCGGCGCGAAAGACGAGGAGGGTGAACGGCGTCCACAGCCCGAGGACGATGTTCCCGACGAAGGCCAGCACCAGGAGCCACTGCCGTGTGGAACCCAGTTTCCAGCTCGCCACTGCGAGTGCGAACAGCAGCGTCGCCAGCGGACTGTCGGGGACGAACGGCCACATGACCGTGGGCGTCTCGCCGAACTGCAACCGGTAGTACCAGAAGCCGAAGGCGGTCCCGAGGAGGTTCACCGCCACGACCGCCCACGCGAGCCTGAGGCCGAGATTCTCGAGTCGCTCGGGTACAGGCGCAAGATAGCGCGGAAGTGAGTCGCGCGCTGGGAGCCCGTCGCTGCTCGTTAGCTCTCGGAGTCTCGTTCGTGCGTCCGCGCCGGAACTCCCCATTACGTCGCTCAATGCGAGGGCCCACCCTAAACGGTAGCGGTCTACCTCACGTCGGTTGTAGTGGGTAGCACCCCGTTCCACTCGGATTCACAGCCATCCACGGGTTCACACACAAAGGACACCAGTAAGTGCCTCCGATGCGTAGTCGCTCTTATGCCGACCGAGACCGATCTGGAGGAACTCAAGCGTGGGACGGAGCTCGTGAAGCGCGGCTTCGCCCGCATGCAGAAAGGCGGCGTCATCATGGACGTCGTGAACCGCGAGCAGGCTCGCATCGCCGAGGACGTCGGCGCAGTCGCCGTCATGTCGCTCGAGGCCGTCCCCGCGGACATCCGGAAGCGCGGCGGCGTCGCGCGGATGGCCGATCCCGCCGACGTCGAGGAGATCATCGACGAGGTGTCGATTCCGGTCATGGGCAAATCCCGAATCGGCCACACGAAGGAAGCCCAGATTCTCGAGGCCGTCGGCGTCGACATGATCGACGAGTCCGAGGTCCTCACGCCGGCCGACGACGCCTACCACATCGACAAGCGAGACTTCGCCGCGCCGTTCGTCTGTGGCGCGCGGAACCTCGGCGAGGCGCTCCGCCGCATCGACGAAGGCGCTGCGATGATTCGAACCAAAGGCGAGGCTGGCACCGGTGATGTGAACCAGGCCGTCCACCACCAGCGCCAGATCAAGGGCGCCATCCGGGAGCTCCAGGGCGCGTCTTATCAGGAGCGCGAGCGCTGGGCACGTGAGAACGAAGCACCCGCGGAACTCGTCCACGAGACTGCGGAACTGGGCCGGCTCCCCGTCGTGAACTTCGCCGCTGGCGGCATCGCGACGCCCGCCGACGCTGCGCTGATGATGCACCACGAGTGCGACGGCATTTTCGTCGGCTCCGGCATCTTCGGCGCAGAGGATCCCGAGGCGATGGGCACCGCGATCGTCGACGCGGTCAACAACTGGGACGATCCCGAGACGCTCGCCGAGATCGCATCGGACATCGGTGCGGGCATGAAGGGCGACTCGAACGCCGATCTACCCGAAGAGGAGAAGCTGCAAGGCCGCGGCGTCTGAATCGGGAAATCTGTTTTTCGCATTGGGTCGCCTATTGCTCGAATGCCAGTAGCACAGCAGCCACAACTGCTTCGAAAGTCCTGCAGTGTTCTCGCCGCTACTCCATCACGGGCACCGTCGACTCTGGCAACGGTTCAATCAGTCACCACTCGGCGACGCTACCGTCGTCGTGGATCCAGACGGGGTTGTGCCAGTCGACGTCCTCTTCGGCCATCTCCTGAACGTGCTCTTCGTCGATCTCGATACCGAGCCCAGGACCGTCAGGGAGATCGACGTAGCCGTCCTCGTACTCGAACACCTCTGGGTCGGCAAGATAGTCGAGCACGTCGCTCGTCTCGTTGTAGTGGATGTCGAGGCTCTGTTCCTGAATGAGCGCGTTGGGCGAGACGGCGTCGAGCTGCACGCAGGAGGCCAGCGCGATCGGCCCGAGCGGGCAGTGGGGTGCCATCGCGACGTCGTAGGCCTCGGCCATGTCCGCGATCTTTTTGACCTCCGTGATGCCGCCGGCGTGGGAGAGGTCCGGCTGGAGCACGTCGACGTGGCCGTCCTCGAGAATCTCCTTGAAATCCCAGCGCGAGAACATGCGTTCGCCGGTCGCGATCGGGATCGTGGTGTGCTGGCTGATCTCTGCAAGGTCATCGAGGTGTTCGGGCAGGACAGGCTCCTCGACGAAGAAGGGCTCGTGGGGTTCGAGTGCCTCGACGAGTCGTTTCGCCATCGGTTTGGAGACTCGCCCGTGGAAGTCCACGCCAATGTCGACCTCTGGGCCGACGCGATCGCGAACCTCTGCGAGCCGTTCGGCCGCTGCGTCGACCGCAGCGGGGTTGTCGACCCGCCGGAGTTCGGCCGTCGCATTCATCTTGAGTGCCGTGAACCCGGCGTCGACCTGCTCGGCGGCAGCGTCGCCGACCTCGGCGGGCCGGTCGCCACCGATCCACTGGTAGACTCGAATTCGATCCCGCACAGGGCCGCCGAGGAGATCGTACACTGGCGCGTCGAAGGCCTTGCCCTTCAGATCCCAGAGCGCCTGGTCGATGCCGGCGATGGCGCTCATCAGGACTGGCCCGCCGCGGTAGAATCCGCCGCGATAGAGCCGCTGCCAGTGGTGTTCGATCCGACCGGGCGCCTCGCCGATGAGGTAGCCCTCGAGCAGCTCCTCGACGGCCGCTTTGACCGTCTTCGCTCGCCCCTCGACGATCGGTTCCCCCCACCCGACGAGCCCGTCGCTCGTTTCGAGTTTCAGGAATAGCCAGCGTGGCGGGACCTCGTAGAGTTCGTAGCCGGTGATGGTTCGGGTCATGATGGAGTATCGTTCTCTGGAACCTCCTGCACGGTAACCGTGCTGTATGTGTCAAGTGACCACTGGTCACTCGGTCTAGCCGAATGTGAATCTGTGCAGGATCAATATAGCTGATTGGATCGGTACGCTCGATCGGTGCGCTCGATCGGAGCGCAATAGGCGGATCGTCAGGCCTCTTATCAGCAATTCCTCGACGTCACGTGGACTGTGGCTCCCAGTGAGTCGTCGTTGCCGTCGTACGCAACGCCTACTTTTTGTGGTTGATTGACAGACGGACGCGTCCGTTTCTCACGTCGCTATCTCGCAGGGGATCGGGTCAGGTTTGATAGCCACTACCTATGCATGCCAACTGTATTGACAACTGTTAACGTTACTATTTATTTCTATATCGAATGAATACTAATGCCTGTTGCCTGGGTCTGCCTCCACGTGAGTCATTGACAATGAGGAAAACTACGAAGGCGGGACTCGGACGACGAGAGTACATGCGCGGCACCGCTGCCGCGGGCGTGTCCGCAACGGCACTTCTGGCAGGGTGTCTCACTGGTGGAGGCGACGGAGGCGATGGGAACGAAGTCGAAGTCCTGCACGGCTGGACTGGTGGGGACGGTGCGGACGCCGCCAGTGCGCTGTTCTCGGCGTTCGAGGAGGAGCACTCGGACGTCCCGACGAACGTCCGTCCGATTGGGGGCGAAGGCAACCAGGCACTCGACCAGGTCGTCGCACAGCGACTGCAGTCCGACGAGCCGCCGAGTTCCTTCGCGGGGTGGCCCGGTCCGAACATGCTCCAGTACGAGGGCGTCCTCGGTGACGTCGAGGAAGAGGTCTGGGAGGAAGCGGGCCTGAAGGAGGCACACGCCCCGGAGGTCGTCGAGATCTGCCAGGGGCCGGACGGGTACAGTGCTGTCCCGATCGGTTCTCACCGGATGAACGACCTGTTCTACAACGTTCAGGTGCTGGATGACGCTGGCGTCGATCCCGACAGTATCGACTCCTTCGATGCGTTTGTCGACGCACTCGACGCGATCGAATCGAACACAAGCGCACAGCCATACGTCAACGGTCTCGCACCGTGGATCGTCCTCCAGTTCTGGGCGGTCACGATGCTCGGTACGCAGGGGTACGATGCCTACATGAACTTCATCGAGGGCGATGGAGACGAGGCACAGGTTCGCGCTGCCTTCGAGAACGTCGAGATCGTGCTTTCGGACTATCTCAACGTGGACGCAGCCGAAATCGGATTCACCGAGGCCAACCAGCGAATTATGGCCGGCGACGCCGGGTTCATCCACCAGGGCAACTGGGCCGCGGGCGCGTACGGTGAGGACTTCGTCTACGGTGAGGACTGGGGCAACATTCAGTTCCCCGGCACGGAGGACATGTACGGCCTTCACTTCGACTCGTTCCTCTACCCAGCGAACAACCCGTCGCCGGACAATACCCACACGTTCCTGCGGTTCGCCGGTTCGGAGACTGCCCACGTCGAGTTCAACCGACTCAAGGGGTCGATTCCGACGCGAGAGGTTCCGACGGACCGGTTCAACGAGTACCTCACGCAAACCATCGAGGACTTCTCGAGCGCCGAGCAGCGTCCTCCCACGATCGCGCACGGCCTCGCGGTCCCGCAGTCGACCCAGTCACAGCTCGAAGAGGCGATATCGAACAACTTCGCTGACCCCTACAACCCGAGCGCAGTGGCGAGCGAGTTCGTGAGCATCGTCTAACGAGTCTGGTGTATGCTAGAGCTCATCGCAGCTGTGCGGAGTGACGGCACGACGGGCGACACGGGAGACGACGAGGACGAGCGATCCGGTCGCTCCCGCTGGGAGCGGCTGCGCCAGAGCGACTTCGTCCGATCGGCACCGTTCTGGGGCCCGCCGTTCTTGCTGATGGGCTTTTTCGTCTACGCAGCGATCGGCTGGAACTTTCTCCTTTCCCTGACCGACTACGAGCGATTCCAGGGCCCGGACTACTCGAATCTGGACTTCGGGATGTACCGGCGGATGCTCGACGACCCCACGTTCTGGGAGGCGACACAGAACACGCTCATTCTGTTGATCGTGTTTACCGTGGCGTGTCTCGTCGCCGGACTCCTACTGGCGATCTTGCTCGATCGTGAGGTCCGGTTCGGTCGGGGGTTCCGGACGATCTACCTGCTCCCGATGAGCCTCTCCTTCATCGTCACCGCACAGTTCTGGAAGTGGATGTACAACTCCCAGTTCGGGATCATCAACGAGTTCTTCGGTCTCTTCGGTCTGGGACCCTACGGTTGGCTGTCGAACCCCGACCTCGTGTTGTTCTCCGTGATATTCGCGCTCGTCTGGCAGTTCAGCGGATACACGATGATCGTGTATCTTGCGGCGTTGCGCGCAATTCCGCAGGATCAGTACGAGGCAGCGAGAGTGGACGGCGCGTCGACGCTGAAGCTGTACTGGCGGGTGATCATCCCGCAGCTCAAGCCGGCCATGGTTAGCGCGTCAGTCGTCCTCCTGTTGTTCTCGCTGAAGGCGTTCGACTTCCTCTTCGCTCTCTTCGACGGTTATCAGCCACGGAAGGGCGCGGACATCCTCTCGACGATGATGGTCCGTGAGGCGTTCGCCAGATCGCAGTGGGCCTACTCCTCAGCGATCGCGATCGTCCTCTTCTTGCTATCACTAGCCGTGATCGCACCGTATCTCTATCAACAACACAGGCAGGGGAACCTATGACAACCGCACCACCACAGGAGACTGACTCGACGAGCTCCGACGGGATTCGGGCACTCCCGCTTCGGACGGCAGGATACTACCTACTCTTGCTGGGGCTGGTGGTGTTCTACCTGCTGCCGATGGAGACGGGGTTCATGACGTCGATAAAGACGGCCGTCGGAGTCAGGGAGAGTCTCCCCTTCCTCCTCCCAGGAACGGACCTCTCCTTCCAGATCCCGTTCGTGGAGTTCGACGTCGATACGATGCTCGAGCAGACGACCGACGAAAAGTGGCGGGATGCGTACGACACGCTCTCGCGAGGGATGGTCAACAGCATGCTGTTCACTATTCCTTCGACGATTCTCTGTGCGATCTTCGGGAGCATGGCCGCCTACGGACTCACGTTGGTCAAGTGGCGTGGACAGGTGTTCGTGCTCGCCCTGTTCATCGCCGGGATCTTCATCCCCTACCAGGCGGTCATCATTCCCCTGACTGAACTCTACGGCTTCATCGACCTGCAGTATCGACTCGGGGCGATCTGGGCCTTGCCCTTCCTCTCGGAGGAACGACACCCCACGATCCTCGAGTTGATCATCACGCACACGGCGTACGGCATCCCGATCTGTACGGTGCTCTTTCGCGCCCAGTACCAGACGATGTCGTGGGAGATGATCGAGGCGGCGCGACTCGACGGTGCGGGGCTCTGGCGGATCTACCGCCGTATCGTGCTCCCCTTGTCGATCCCGATGTTCTCGGTCGTCTTCATCTTCCAGTTCACCCAGATCTGGAACGAGTTCCTCTTCTCGGTCACGCTGATCCGCAGCTCCGTTGACGAGGCAGCCTCTGTGACCCTGATCCTCGGCCAGCTGGGTCAGGCAATCGAGGGGACCGACTTCCCGCTTCGGATGGCCGGCGCCTTCGTCGCGGCGGCACCGACCATCGTGGTCTACATTCTCTTCACCGACAAGTTCGCAGAGGGGGTTCGCGTATGACAGGAATCACGCTCGCGATCGGACGATCGCACCGACACGGAGGACAGTACGATGGCTAGGGCGAAACTCGACGAGGTCACCAAGATCTTCACCGAAGACGACGGCTCGGAAGTCGTCGCCGTCGACGACGTCACTCTCGATATCGACGACGGCGAGTTCCTCGTTCTCGTCGGACCGTCCGGGTGTGGGAAGTCCACCACGCTCCGGATGGTCGCAGGGCTCGAGACGATCACGGACGGGGAAATTCGACTCGACGGCACCGTCATCAACGACGTTCCCGCGAAGGATCGCGACATCGCGATGGTGTTCCAGTCCTACGCGCTCTATCCCCACATGTCGGTTCGCGGAAACATGAGCTTCGGGCTCGAGGAGTCGACGAACCTCGGCGACGACGAGATCGCAAAGCGCGTCGAGGAGTCCGCCGGGATGATGGGCATCGGAGATCTGCTCGATCGGAAACCGTCGGACCTCTCGGGCGGTCAACAACAGCGGGTCGCGCTGGGCCGGGCCATCGTCCGCGATCCGGCGGTCTTCCTCATGGACGAGCCGCTGTCGAATCTCGACGCCAAACTCCGCGCCCAGATGCGGACCGAACTCCAGCGCCTCCAGAACGAACTCGACGTGACGACGATCTACGTCACGCACGATCAGACCGAGGCGATGACGATGGGAGACCGGATCGCAATCCTCGACGACGGAGAACTCCAGCAGGTCGGCACGCCCCTGGAATGTTACCACCGTCCGAAAAATCTCTTCGTCGCGGGCTTCATCGGCGATCCCCCGATGAACTTCCTCCAGGTGACCAACGAGGACGGTACGCTCATCGATCACTCCTTCGAGTATCCGCTCCCACCACAGGTCGCCTCGGCCGTCGAGGGGACCGATTCACTCGTACTCGGCGTTCGCCCGGAGGATATCGAACTCGAACCAGATCAGTCGAGAGCGGACGACCACACGATCAGCGCCACGATCGACGTCGTCGAGCCGATGGGCGACGAGAACGTCGTTTACCTGCGGTTGGCCGACGGTGCAACCGTTGCACGACCCGATCTGGCTGAACAGGACGCCGCAGAGGGCACCGACGTGAACGATGCCGCGGTCGAGGGCAGCGACGACGCAAAAGGGGGCATCGCTGGCGAGAGTCGATCGACGATCATCGCCACCATTGGCGGTATGCAACATTTCGACGACGGGCAGGACATCTCGATTCGAATTCCGCCGGATGCCATCCACGTCTTCGACGCGGACTCGACGGAGGCGCTCCACAATCGCACGCTTCAGGACGCCGATGCGGTGCCGGGGATCTAACGTCCCGGTGACGCCTCACCCAGGTCCGCCGTGGAACCGCCGGCGTACCCGATTCCCATGGCTCTGACGCTCGCGAGCAGGCAGTAGCCAGCGACGGCGGTAGCAAGGAGACCGTTGACGCTCCCAGCCTCGAGACTGGCGATCGACGCCCACCAGCCGATCATCCACAGTGCGAACGCCACGGACCATCCTTGCAGATACGGAATTTCTGAGATGGACCCGACGATCGCTCGGCGGTCAGTAGCCGCTCGGAGACGACTCGACTCGACCGCCTGGGCCACGACGGCCGGGAGCACGTACGTCGCCGCGAGAAACCCGAACAGAGCAATCGTCGAGCCCAGAAGGAAGAAGATCGCCCCTCCGGAGTCGACGGCTGCACCCCCATCGACGTAGGTCACTGCCGTCCAGAAGAGGAATGCGAACGGAACGAGCAGTGTCAGTCCTGCTACGGTTCCTGCGAGCGTTCCGAGCCTGGTCAGCGAGCGCACACCCGGGAGCCGGTCGGCTGGCGTCAGGAAGGCGCTGACGCAGATTCCGATCGCGAGCACTGCGGTGAACGCGACGATGACCAGCGGGACGAACACCAGCGCGTTCGGAAAGAGCGTTCGTGCAACCCGGAGCGCAATCGCCGTCGCGAGTAGGAGTCCAGTCAGCGCGAGGTAGCGATCTCGCCCTTCGTCTGCGAGCACGGGATAGCGAAGCGCCTCCTCGATCATGGTAGGCAGGCCTCACGTCTCCTCTCGTGGGGTGGCGTCCCGACGACTGACGTCAGCTCCCGGTCGGTCATGACCACGTCTCCGTGCGCGGTGCTTGTAAGGATGGGCCGAACTGATCCATCATCGCGCGATGCCATCAGTTCGATCGTCGAGGACGGCCTCGACCTCCGACTCGGTTACGACGGCGATGTCGCCGTCGATCGTCCGCTTGAGCGCCGCTGTCGCCGCGCCGTAGGCGAGTGCTCGTTCTACGCCTGCTCCTCGAACCATCCGCGAGAGGTACCCCCCGACGAATGCGTCGCCCGTGCCGATCGCGTCGCTCGTTTCGGACTCGAACGCCGGCTGTTCGAACGTGCCCTCCGGCGTTCGAGCGAGTGCCCCCTTCTCTCCACGTGTCAGTACGACCGTCTCACAACCGTACCGGTCGCGGAGGTCAGCGGCCATCTCTGCGGGCTCGCCGCTGGTATCGAGGATCGACTTTGCGTCCCGTTCGGGGGCGAAAAGCACGTCCACTAGCGGTAGAAGATCGTCGAACGCTGCCCGTGCCTCATCGACTGACCAGAGTTTGTTCCGGTAGTTGAGGTCGAAGGCGGTCCGACCGGCCAGTTCGAGGAGCCGTTCGGTCGTGTCGAAGCAGGTTGCAGACAGCGCCGCTGTGATGCCGGTCGTAAAGAATACGTCCGCGTCGGCGATCGCGTCGGTCGCGAGATCGTCTGGCGTCGCAGTCGTGACGGCCGCGTTCCCACGGTCGTAGATCACGTCCGTTCCGCGCGGTTCGCCGCCCTGTTCGAGATAGTAGGTTCCCTGTCGACCCGCTTCGCTCCAGCAGATCTGCGTGCCGACGCCGTGGCGCCGAACGTCGTTGCGGACGCGTCGACCCAGCGGCGAATCGGGGAGCTTCGATAGCCACGCGGCCTCGGTCCCGAGCCGCGACGCTGCGACGGCGACGTTGCTTTCCGCGCCCGCGGTCCGGTACTCCAGTTGGTTTGCCGTCTCGAGGCGCTCGCCAGACGGCGGTGAGAGTCGGAGCATCGTCTCGCCGAACGTGACGATCTCAGCCATCCAACCACGCGCGAGTGATACTGGTCATAGTGTGTAGAGGCGACCAGCCGAGAATAAAGCTGGGGCGTTGGCGGCAGAGCGTTCAGTCGTTCGTCGTCCAGGTCTCAAATCCATCCAGTCCGCTCACGGTTCTCTCACGTCCGTTGGCGAATACGATAGCCAGGGATGGGATTTGAACCACCGTCGATCGCTTCCTCGCTCACTTCATTCGCGAGACTGCGCTCTTCCTGATTCAAATCCCCACCGAGGCTTCTGCTCTTCACGTTCGTTCGGAGCGAGAAGCCAGGGATGGGATTTGAACCCATGGAGTCTCGATTACAAGTCGAGTGCGTGAACCGCCCACGCTCCCCTGGCGCGGTATCGACTCCGCGCTTCCCTCACCTATTGGTTTCGACTCGCTTCTCCAGGGTGAGTCGCTGCGGGCGGTAGCCACGGTCCCGGTAGAACTCGAGGACGTCATCGTCGGCGACCATCGTCTCGACCGCGATCGTGTCCGCGCCGCGATCGACCAGCCGTTGCTCGCCAGCAGCGAGCAGTGCTGAGCCGAGTCCCGCTCCGCGTGCAGTGGACTCGACGTAGACGTTTTCGACGACGCCACGAACGACGTCGCGTTCGAACCCGCCGGATTCCAGCGTGAGTGAGCAAAAGCCCACGATCCGGCCGCCCTCCTTCGCGACGAAAGCGAGGCCATCGCCGATCGCTGCCGCGAGGGTTTGCTGTGCGATCGCGCGGTTGCTCGTCGCCTCGATGTGGAGTCCGTGCTTCCTGCCGTGCTCGATGAGAGCAGCCCACTGATCGACGAGTACGTCGAGATCTGCCGCCGTGGCTTCGACAATTCGATCGTCGACGAGCGCCTCGTCGGTCGCTCCCGCGCTCTCGTCCGCTCCAGTCACACGTCGCGACACTCCGGACAGATCGACTGTCCGTTGACCACCTGTAGGTCGGCACTCAGCGTTCCACACGACTCGCAGACGCTCTGATTCGAGTACTGTTCGGAGGGATCGACCGGCTGTTCGTCGTCGGGATCCGCCGTCGCCTGTGCAGTTCCGGCGACTGCACCGGTTTGCGTCGATCGGGTGTCCTGGCTGCCGATTCGCTCGGTCCCGCCGAGTCCCTCCGGTCCGCCCACTTCGGTCGCTCCGGGCTGGGTGACGACCGTGCTCGCGGCGGCGATTACGTCCGCTTCAGTGACGACGCCGACGAGCTCCGCGTCGCCGTTCGCGACGGGAAGTCGCCCACCGTCCTCGACGGAGAGTTGGGTCAGCACGTCGGCGAGATCGCTGTCGGCGTCGATCGGATCTGGCGCGGGCCGCATCACGGATTCGACAGTCGCATCGCCAGCGATCTCGTCCGTGCCGGTGTCCAGCAGGTCGTGGGCGGCGACCTGTCCGACCGGCTCGTTGCCTCGCAGTACGAGGACGTCGTCCGTCCGTTCGTCCACCATCAGTCGTCGGACGTCGTCGACGTCGTCGCCTTCCGTGACGCCAGCGAACGTTCGCGACATCACGTCCCGGGCGGTCACTCCCTCCATGTCAACTGATACCAGATCGTCGGTCTAAAAGGTACTCCCGGCAAGTTTATCCCCCGTCTTGCCGTAGTCGCCTGATCGTTCACTGGTGGCACGTGAGAAGCAGACGTGGATGCGTTTTGCGTCGTCAGGCTCGCTTTCGTTGCGGGTTCTCACCTTTCGGATGGTACTCCCAGAATCCTCCTTCGCGCATCGCCGCGCCAACGCCCTTGTGGAAGGAGACGATGTCGTCGAAGGAATCGGCGTCGACGTACTCGAACACGTCGGCGACGGAGACGACGCGCTGGTAGTTGAGTCGAAGCGGCTCGTCCCCGTGTTCGGCGACGAACTCGTCGACGTCGAGCGGGAATCCCTCGTCCTCGTCGAGTTTCTTCGCGAGGATCGCCATCCCGTACTTTCGTCCTCCCTCGCTACCCTCCTCGCCGTCCGGGTCGTGGGGCCAGTCCATGTCTCTGGGTGGGTTCACCGACCGCAAAAGGATTGTCCTCTACGAATCGGTGCGATCGTCCCCTGTTCCTCGCGACGACCGTACGTTGCTAGTCCTGACCATCGATTGTCGGCGGACGGTCGCACGCCGCTCGGCCGCACGCAATCCGCCCCGCGTCCTTGGACACCCTTTTGAACGACCGCGCCCCACCGAGACGTATGCACGTCGTTCCGGACACGAGCGTGGTCGTCGACGGTCGCGTCTCCGAGCGGATCGCCGACGGAGCGTTCGCTGGCGCCACGATCTCTGTCCCCGAAGCCGTCGTCGCCGAACTCGAATCTCAGGCGAACGAGGGAACGGAGAGCGGGTGGGACGGCCTCTCCGAGCTGCAGCGTCTGGCCGACCTCGCCGACGACGGCGAGATCGATCTCGAGTACGTCGGCGACCGTCCCGACGCCGTGGAACGTGGCCACGCCAGTGAGGGCGAGATCGACGCCCTGATCCGTGCGCTCGCGGCGGATCTCGGTGCTACCTTCTTCACCAGCGACGTCGTTCAGTCCGAGGTCGCAGCGGCGAAAGGCGTCGACGTGGAGTACGTCTCCCCGCGCACGGAGACGATGGAGGATCTCGCGATCGAGGCGTACTTCGACGACGAGACGATGTCTGTCCACCTCCGCGCTGACACGAAGCCGATGGCCAAACGCGGCACGGTCGGTGAACTCAGTTACGAGGCGATCGACGACGCGATCCTCGACACCGAGACGGTTCGGGATATGGCCCAGCAGATCGAGAACGCGGCCAGGCAATCCGACGAGGGGTTCATCGAGCTCTCCGAGCCCGGGATGACGATCGTTCAGTACGGGGATTACCGGATCGCACTCGCCGAGCCGCCGTTTGCCGACGACGTCGAGATCACCGCGGTCAGACCGATCGCACAAACGACGCTCGAGGATTACGACCACGACGAGGAGCTCAAAGAGCGACTCCTCGAGCGCCAGCGAGGTATCCTTATCTCCGGTGCGCCGGGAGCGGGGAAGTCGACGTTCGCGCAGGCGGCCGCCGGCTTCCTCGCCGAGCACGACGTCGTCGTCAAGACGATGGAGAAACCGCGAGATCTCCAGGTCGGCCCGGAGATCACTCAGTACACCGAACTCGGCGGCGAGATGTCGAAGACGGCCGACTCGTTGCTCATGGTCCGTCCGGACTACACCGTCTACGACGAGGTCCGGAAGACCGACGACTTCGAAGTCTTCGCGGACATGCGCCTCGCGGGGGTCGGCATGATCGGCGTGGTTCACGCCACCCGCCCGATCGACGCGCTCCAGCGGCTCGTCGGCCGTGTCGAGCTCGGGATGATCCCGCAGGTCGTCGACACCGTCGTCTACATCGAGGCCGGCGAGGTTGAGACCGTCTACGACGTGCAGACCGACGTGAAGGTTCCCCACGGTCTCACCGAGGAGGACCTCGCGCGCCCGGTGATCGTCGTCTCGGACTTCGAGACCGGCGAGCCCGCCTACGAGATCTACACGTTCAACCGCCAGGTCGTCACCGTTCCGCTGGCCGACGACGAGGGAGGGCCCGGTGCTGGTCAGACCGAACAGGGCGTGGAGCGGATCGCGAAACAGGAGATCGAGCGGGAGATCCGTTCGATCGCTCGCGGACACGTCGAGGTCCAGCTCAAGGGATCCAACGACGCTATCGTCTACGTCGAGGACGACGACATCTCGACCGTGATCGGCAAGGGCGGTGGCCGGATCACCGAGGTCGAGAACCGTCTGGGCATCAGTATCGACGTCCGCACCCACGACGAGAATCCGGCAAACCGATCGGGCGCCGGCGGGAACTCCGGCGCCGCGGGTGGATCGGGCGGTGGCGCAGGGGCCGGTAGCGGTTCCGGGGCCGGTGACAGACAGGGTCAGATCGTCGAGGCCGACATCACATCACGACACGTCGTGTTACCCGTCGACGGCCACGCTGGGGAAACCGTCGAGGTGCAGGCTGGTGGCGAGTATCTCTTCACCGCGACGGTCAGCCGTGGCGGTGAGGTGCAGGTCTCCCGTGGAAGTGCAATCGCCGAGGAGCTGGAGGACGCGATCGACCGCCGCGAGCAGATCACCGTCGTTCCCTCCTGAGACGGGACGCTTCGTCGTTACGACTCGGTGCCCTCAGCAGCGGCTTGTTCCCAGTCGAAGAACTCCCGGGTTCGGATGACGAACTGCCCGAAGCCGCCGATGAACGTCGCGAACGACGCGCCAACGAACACCACCTGTCGAGTCGTGGTCACCTCGATGATCAGCGCCGTCGCCAGAATTCCGATCGCAGCGGCCGCGAGCAGTGAGAGGAAGAAGTCGCCGAACAGTCCGGCCCCGCTCCGATCGCCGAAATACCGATCGAACTCGAAGACGCCGGTGAGGTAGGTGAGGAAGACGAGACCGGCGGGGGTCGAGAGTGCGAAGCTCACGGTTTCGACGAAGGGCTGGCTGTCCGGGCTGGTCCGGGGCGTCATCATCTGGAGAAACAGCCAACCGAGCAGGAGTGCCAGCAGGCCGATCGACGCGGCGACCACCCTGGATCGTTCCATCGACCAGCAAAGGCAAGCCAGGGCGCAAAAACGTGCCGATACTGGCTACTCGGCGGAATCGAGCAGTCGCTCGGTTCGATAGAAGAAAAACGGCGAGTAACGGCGGGTTACTCCGCCGTCGCGCTGGCGTCGACGCCCTGCTCGGCGTCGGACGGCGCTTCCGCCGTGATCGAGTAGAGGTTCTGTCGGGCGTCGGCGAAGTAGATGTCCTCCTCGACGATCCCGATGTTCTCGAGGCGCTCGAGGGCGTAGCGGACCGTTCGAGCAGACAGCATCGATTCCTCGACGATCTGCTTCTGTGTCAGTGGCCCGTCGTACTCGAGCACCTTGAACACGAGTTTGGCGCTCGGCGGAAGGTCCTCCAGGCCGTCGTCGTCAGTACCTGCCATCGTTACGAATCGAAACGTCCAGACGCCATAAAGATTTGTGCCGCGGGTGGCATGGCCGGTGTTCCGCAGTTACTCACCAGTTCGCGACGACTATGACGGTCGTCCGAACGAACGACCGGGGTGCCCGATCTCGCGGGCAACGGCCAAAGCGAACCCCTTTTTGCCCGGCCTCGCAGACTGTCTGCCATGAGCGAGGAGGTTGACGAGCGTCGGGCGCATTTGCGTGCGATCTCGATCACGTCTACGACGGCCCTGGCGGGCGTGGCCGCTGCGATCGGCTCCGAGATGGTGACGTCTGGTATGTCGCCTGAGAACGCGGCCGGATCCAGTACCGCCCAGCTCGTGGTCCTCGTGGCGGTCGTCGTCCAGTTGCCCATCTACCACGTCATCTTCGACGAATGGGGCGGGGCCAAGGACGTCCTCTACGTCGCGTTTATGACCTTCATCCTGTGGTTCGTGACGTGGGGTGTCATCCTCACGTCCGGTGCGAACATCGTATAACGCTGCTACCAGCCAATGAGCGACGATTCCATCGCGGTCGTGGATCTGGACCGGTGCCAGCCCGACCGCTGCAACTACGAGTGCAAGAACTACTGCCCTCCAAATCGGACCGGCAAGGAGTGCATCACGCTGCGTGGAGAGGACGCAGAGGAGGGCGATCCCGATCAGGTCCGCATCAGCGAGGAGATCTGTCTCGGCGAGACCTGCGGTATCTGCGTGGAGAAGTGTCCCTTCGACGCGATCGAGATCGTCAACTTGCCGAGCGAGCTGGAAGACGATCCCGCCCACCGGTACGGTGAGAACGCGTTCCGCCTGTACGGTCTCCCCGCACCCGAGGACGGCAACGTCGTCGGGATTCTCGGCCCCAACGGCATCGGGAAGACGACGGCGATCAAGATGCTCGCCGGCGAGATGGTGCCCAACCTCGGCAACTACGCCCCCGCCGAGGAGCCCAGCTGGGACGAGGTGCTCGACGCGTACCGGGGCACAGAGCTCCAGGAGTACCTCTCGGCGATCCGCGACGAGGACGTCGCCGTCTCGCGGAAACCCCAGTACGTCGATCGCATCCCCGACCAGTTCGACGGCAACACGCGACAGCTCCTCGAGAGTGTCGACGAGCGCGACGAACTCGACAGCCTCGTCGATGCGCTCTCGATCGGGCCCGTCATGGACCAGGCGATCGAGGACCTCTCCGGGGGCGAACTCCAGCGCGTCGCGATCGCAGCCTGTCTGGCACGGGATGCGGACTTCTACTTCCTCGACGAAATTACACCGTACCTCGACATCGGCCAGCGAATGGCCGCTGCCCGACTGCTCCGTGAGACTCTCGAGAACGAGCCGGATCGCTCGATGCTCGTCGTCGAGCACGACCTCGCGATCCTCGACCTGCTCGCGGACACGCTCCACGTCGCCTACGGTCAGCCCGGCGCCTACGGCGTGATCACGGATCCAAAATCCGTCCGCAACGGCATCAACGAGTATCTCGCTGGCTATCTCGACAACGAGAACATGCGGATTCGACCGGAGGCGATCGAGTTCGAAGAGCACGCACCGCGGACCACCTCCCGCTCTGATACGCTCGTCGAGTATCCGGATCTCTCCGTGAGCTACGGCGAGGACGCGTTCTCACTCGACGTCGCGGGCGGTGCGATCCGCGAGAACGAGGTCCTCGGCATCGTCGGCCCCAACGGGATCGGGAAGTCCACCTACGCGCAGCTCATCGCCGGCCAGCTCGAGCCCGACGCCGGCGAACTGGACGTCGACCTCGACATCTCCTACAAACCCCAGTACATCGAGATCGACCGTCCCCAGCGCGTCGACACCTTCCTTCGGTCGATCACGGACAAGTTCGGCTCCTCCTACTGGAACACGGAGATCGCCCAGCCCCTCCAGCTCGACCGGATCATGGAACAGCAGCTCACCGACCTCTCAGGCGGTGAACGCCAGCGCGTCGCGATCGCGGCCTGCCTCTCCGAACCGGCGGATCTCTACCTGCTTGACGAGCCATCCGCGCACCTCGACGTCGAACAGCGCGTCCAGGCGACGAGCGCAATTCGTCGGTACGCCGAACAGCAGGACGCGACGGTTCTCGTCATCGACCACGACATCTACATGATCGACCTGCTCGCCGACCGGCTGCAGGTCTTCGACGGCGAGCCGGCGGTCCACGGGAAGGCGGGACGGCCACAGGGGATGCGCGAGGGGATGAACGAGTTCCTCTCGAATCTCGAGATCACGTTCCGCCGCGACGAACGCATCGGACGGCCGCGGATCAACAAGCCCGGCTCGCAGCTCGACCGGCAGCAAAAACGCGACGCCGAGTACTACTACGCGCCCGAGGACGGGAGCTAAAAACTGCCCCAGAGCTCTGGCACGCGTATCCCGTACACGTGGTCCGCTAGCTCGTCCAACTACGCCTGTCCCGATACGTCCGCTTTCACTCCTGCTGATTTTGGCTTGCTCTCAGTCAGTCGTGGACTGGACCGGCTGTCGCTCGACGGTGAGCGAAGGATCGTCGGCTCGGGTGAGATACGCAGCGAGCGAGCCGTAGAGACCGATGTCGTCGCCCAGCGCCGTCAGCCTGATCTCCGGCCTGTCGACGAACAGGTACTCGTCGAGATACCGCTCGATACCCCCGATCGTCTCCTCACCGTTGTTCAGGGCGACGCCGCCACCCAGCGTCAGCAGCCCCGGGTTGAACGCGTTACAGATGCTGGCGATCCCCACAGCGTTGTAGCGATGGATCCGCTCGAGACACGCCTCAGCGAAGGGATCGCCCTCGGACGCGCTGGTGAATACGGTCTGGCTCGTGATTGGGTTGCCCTCGGCGATCGATTCGGCGAGATCGGAGTGATCGGGGTCGGAGTCTATTTCGCCGGTGTCGAGGAGGTGTGAGACGTACTTCGGGATACCGCGACCCGAGCAGTACGCTTCCCAGGCACCCGTGACGCCGGTACTCTGCAGGCCGCCATCGGGAGCAACCGAAAAGAGCCCGAACTCGCCGGCCTGGGCGTCTTCGCCCGCGATGAGCTGCCCGTCCTCGACGACGCCACCGCCGATCCCGGTCCCGATCGTCAGGTGAACGACCGAATCGACGGTTGGGTTCGATCCGAACTGCCACTCGGCCAATACGGAGGCGTTACAGTCGTTCTCGACGCACACCGGGAGTCCGTGGCGATCGTGCACGGCGGCGCGGACTTCTAGCTCCGGTACAGTCCGGCCGCTCGGAGCGTCGAGCTTGCGGATCGTGCCGGCGTCACGGTCGACTAACCCTGGGGCCGACACGGCGACGGCGTCGAGATCCTCGGCGATCGCGCCTCGTAACTCCCCGACGGCCGACGCGATCTGGTCGTCGAGTCGATGTGGTTTCGTCGTCTCGATCGTCGGCTCCGTACAGAATTCGCCCGAAGCGGTGGCGACGGCGTAGCGGAAGTTCGTGCTTCCGACGCCAAAGACGGCCACCCTGGTCATGGGCACAGTAGCTCCCGGGTTCGGCATGTACTTTCTGGTAGCTGCCCGTGTCCCGCTCGGGGTGTCGCTCGAATCGACGGTTTCGGTTCTGATTCGAGCGGTTCCGGAATCGGACCGTCCACGATCCGTCGGTGTCGAGAGTGGGGTGGCACGTCGGCAGGGAGGAGGTCGCTCTGGAAAAGTAGTCGCTCCATCCGGCTGCTTCGGACTCCGTCCGAGGATCACAGGCGGCGCCTACGCAGTGACCTGGACTACCGGTACTGGGAGCAGACGCGTCGCACGCCCTCCTCGAAACTGATCGTGGGCTCCCAGCCGGTGGCGGCTCGCATCTTCTCGTTGTCCGCCATCGTGTCGTGTACGTAGACGCCGTCGGGAATCGGATTCTCTTCGTACACCGGCTCGACGTCGGTGCCGAGCTCCTCGTTGAGAATCTCGACGAGCTCGTCGAAGCTGTACTGCTCGCCGGTGCCGAGGTTGTAGACGCCATCGAGTTCGTGCTCGGCGGCGAGCACGAGCCCCGCGACGACGTCGTCGACGTGCGTGAAATCTCTCGTCTGCGTGCCATCGCCCCAGATTTCGGGGCGACGGCCGTTCGCGACGTCGTCGGCGAACTGTGCAATCAGGTTCGCGTACTCGCCCTTGTGGCCCTCCGCGCCCTCGGCCATCCCCTGGTAGACCGAGAAAAATCGCATCCCGGCCATCGAGAGCCCGTAGTGATTCGAGAAGTACTCCGCGTAGCGCTCGCGGGCGAGCTTCGAGGCTTCGTAGCCGGTGTTGACTTCGACCGGCATGTCCTCCGGTGATGGTTCTGTCCGATCGCCGTAGATCGAGGAGGTCGACGCGTAGACGACGGTGTCACAGCCGTCGTCGCGGGCCTGTTCGACCGTGTTGACGAACCCCTCGACGTTGACGCGAGCGCCATGCGTCGGGTTCTCTTCGTGCATCTTGTAGGAAGAGAGCGCCGCGATGTGGAACACGACGTCGACGTCCGTCGGAAGGTCGTCCTCGACCACGCTGCGCTCGACGAACTCTACGTCGTCGCTGAGGTTGTCGGGCGTCCCGAGATAACAGTCGTCGAGGGCGATGACCTCGTTGTCTGTGGCGAGATGGTTCGCGAGATTCGATCCGATGAAACCCGCCCCGCCGGTGACGAGAACGCGCTTGTCCTGCATGATCGGACAGTCCCGAGGGGGAGAGAAAAGTATTCCGAGGTTTCTGACAGTAGCGGATTCGTTCGCGGTGTTTCGATCCTCGATATAGGTGGAACGGGTGCTATCGCGGTTCCTGATCACCGCGAATTGGATAGACGACCTTCCTCGATCGAGTCTACGACCGTCTCCCCGCTGCTCCGCTGCCCTCAAGACGGTGCTGGATCGTGAGAGTGTATGGGCAAGCAGTCGATTCGG
The DNA here is from genome assembly GCF_023204835.1 of Salinarchaeum laminariae. GTDB lineage: Archaea > Halobacteriota > Halobacteria > Halobacteriales > Salinarchaeaceae > Salinarchaeum > Salinarchaeum laminariae. The sequence goes on along the minus strand of NZ_CP096270.1, from coordinate 2,676,593 downwards.
GAGTCGGTCTGGGACGAACTGGAAGCCGAGGGCATCGCTCGATTCCCGTTTCCGCCCCACGACCGCATTCCCAACTTCGCCGGCGCAACGGAAGCCGCCGAGCGGCTGGCCGATACCGAGGAGTGGACCAGCGCGGAGACGGTCAAGAGCAACCCCGATGCGCCCCAGCTTCCAGTGCGCCGGCGGGCACTCCGCGCTGGGAAGACGGTCTACGTCGCCGTCCCGCGACTCACCGACGAACAGGCGTTTCGAGCGCTGGACCCGGAGCGCATAACGGCGGGCGAGGACGGCTCGATCGACGAGGCCACGACGATCTCCGGCATCGACGAGTATGGCGAGCCGGTCGGTCCGGACGAGCTTCCACCCGTCGATTTGATCGTCTCTGGTAGCGTCGCCGTCTCCGAGTCGGGCACGCGAATCGGCAAGGGCGAGGGGTACAGCGATCTCGAGTTCGCAGTGTTGTCTGAACTGGGCGCCGTCGACGATTCGACGACAGTTGCCACGACAGTCCACGAGCGGCAGGTTCGAGAGGAGCTGCCCGATCCGGATTCTCACGACGTTCCGCTGGATCTCGTCGTCACGCCGGAGCGAACGATCCGTCCGTCGGCGTCTCCGAAGCGTCCCCGTGGAATCGACTGGCCTCTCCTGTCGGCGGATCGTATCGACGAGATTCCAGTCCTCCAGCAGCTCCGCCCCTGATCGGGGCTCAGCCGGTGCAGCTCGCAGCCTCGATCAGGCCTCGAATAGCTCCTCGTGGCGCCCGGCCAGATCAGAGTAGGTGCCAGACGCGTACCGCTCCGAAATCCCATCCACGTTGAGACTCGTCTCTTCGATCGGCGTGACCTGCGCCGGAACCCCGCGCACGAAGGAGTCTTCGGGTATCTCCCAGCCTGCTGGGACGACAGAACCGGACGCGACGACGCTCCCGGCGCCAAGCTCCACGTCGGAGTTGAGCGTCGCGTTGAACCCGACCAGTGCGCCTTCGCCGACCGTCGCGTCGTTCAATACCGCGCCGTGGCCGATCATCGCTTCCGCTGCTGCGGACGACGCGTGGAGCACTGCGCCGTCCCCGACGTGTGCGCTCTCTCCGATCTCGACCGGTCCGACGTCACCACGGAGGACCGCACACGGCCAGACGCTCGCGTTCGCAGCAATCGTGACGTCGCCGACCAGCGTCGCCTCTTTGCTGACGTGGGCATCGTCGTCGATCGTTGGCCGCGATCCCTCGAACGCGTAGCTACGGGAATCCATGTAATGTGGTACCGCGCCACTCGATATAAATGATCGGCGCCAACGTCGTGCTGTGATCTCCGCTAACGGTGATTGATCTGACTCCTGAGTATTGTGACCGCTGACCGCGGAGTGAGCTATACAGCGAACCGGCTGAATTCCGGGAGATCAAAGATCTCCCGACGTCGCGGCTTACGCCGCGACAGCCCCCTCCCGCTCGACCTACCACGGCTCGCTGTGCTCCTCAGTCGCTCCGCTCCTTGCGGTGCTTGCGTCGCCGGGGCAGGATCGAGCGGTCGGCCCCTTCCAGTCCCACCCGGTGGATCTGGGAATGGTCTTCGCCCCGGTGGATCGTCCAGCGAGCGTACACCAGCGAGCGGGAGTGGGCTTCCGTGGCTGCCTGTTGTTCAGGTGCTTCCCACGCTCCAATCCTCATTCCCTAGTAGTTGACTAGATCCCGGAGAACCCCTGCAATCTAGCGCTAATCTGCTGCCGTTCCGTCGGGCATGGGGCCGTCGTAGCCCTCCGGAACGTAGGAACAGAGCGGATCGGCGGCGAACGGATCGCCTGTCGTCGCGAACGCCCGCGAGCGGCTGCCGCCACAGACGTGTTTGAACTCGCAGGCACCGCATTTTCCCGTGAGCTCCGAGCGATCCCGCAGTCGCTCGAAGAGGTCGGCGTCCCGGTAGACGTCGACGATGGACTCCTCGGGGACGGTGCCCGCGGATTCGGGGAGGAACCCGGAGGGATAGACCTCACCGGTGTGAGAGACGAAGGCGAAGCCGTCACCGGCGACGATACCGCCTCGGCGGTCGGGGCCGCTTCGCTGCTCGGAATTCCCTCGCCCCTCTGGACCGCCACCGGTGCTCGCTGCCCTATTTCCAGAATCATCCGCTGTTGCTCGATTCTGCTGCATCGCGACGCGTCGATAGTGCGGCGCTTCGGTCGTTTTGACGCCGAACCGTTCCTCGCTTGCAACGTCGTGGAGCCACTCCATGACCGACTCCGCTCGCTCGGGTGAGACGGGATCAAGCATCGCCCCGCGGCCGACTGGAACGAGGAAGAAGACGCTCCAGAGTGCCGCACCGAGATCGGCGACCAGTTCACGAACTGCGGGGAGCTGGTCGACGGTCCGCGCGCTGACGGTGGTGTTGACCTGAAGCGGCACGCCCGCGTCGCGAGCATGGGCTGCTGCTTCCAGCGTCGCAGCGAAGCTGCCCTCCTCGCCACGGAACGCATCGTGTTCCAGTGCGAATCCGCCGTCGATGCTCAGAGCGATGCGACGGACGCCGGCGTCGGCGAGATCGTCGACGACGTCACGTGTGAGCGACGCCGTGCCGCTCGGCGTCACCGTCATCGAGAGACCGATGTCGGTCCCGTACTCGACGAACTCGACGAGGTCGGGCCGTGCAGCCGGGTCACCCCCGGAGAGGACGACGAGCTGGTTCTCGCCGAAGCTCCGCGCCTGGTCGAGGAGCCGTTTGCCCTCGGCGGTGGTCAGCTCGTCTGGGTGGCGCTCGGGCTGGGCCTCCGCACGACAGTGATCGCAGGCCAGCTCGCAGGCTTGCGTGAGCTCCCAGATCAACACGAACGGTCGCCGGTCAGTGTCGACGGCTGTGGGGCGCATGGCAGAGGGCGCGGCGGAATCGCCGCGCATTGCCTGCTTCGGAGCTATCGAAAAAGAGCCGGACGGCTGTTCTCAGCCAGTGGGAACGCGAGGGTCGGTTTTGGCGGTCGGACGGAAAGATCGGTCATGGTCGAGACTGCCGATCGAAGCGCCGTCGGCGAGGAACCACGCGGCGATCCGACCCGCGAATGGGAGCTGTTCGTTCGCGACGACGCCGACGATCCGCTCCGTCACGTCGGGAGCGTCAGCGCACCGGATGCAGCAACTGCACGCGAGCAGGCAAGTCGTCTGTTCGCGTGGTACGCCGACGACCTCTGGGTCTGTCCGGCCGACGAAGTCCGCCGATTTTCGACCCACGATCTGTCGGAGGACGACGAGTCTACGAACGAGACCCATCCAACGGGGCACAGCGATCCCGCTGGGAACGGTGATCGGGAGGATCGAAATCCCGAATCGGCGACGGACCAGCCAGTCGTCGACGAGGACGACACCGCAACCTGCGAGACTGACGAGGAACCACGCGTCACCGAACTCTGAACCTTCCCCGATCCACACTCCATGATCTCGATCAGTAAACTGCTCTGTGGCGGCGATGCAGAGGGAGACGGTCTCCGCTACGACGCCGCGGGAGAGTCGAGCAAGCCCCAGATTCGCGAGGACAAACAGGACCGCCCCGTCGTCGTCTGGAACCTGACGAAACAGTGTAATCTCCACTGCTCGCACTGCTACGCCGGTGCCGAGGAGGCCGCTGCGCCCGGCGAACTGTCCACTGCAGAGGGGAAGGGACTCCTCGAGGATCTCGCAGCGTTCGACGTTCCGGTCGTGCTCTTCTCCGGCGGCGAACCGCTCGTCCGCGACGATCTGGAGGAGCTGGTCGCCTATGCTGCCGACCTCGGGATCAGGCCGGTGCTCTCCACCAATGGCACACTCCTCACGGAGGAGCGCGTCACCGCGCTCCGCGACGCTGGTCTCGCCTACGCCGGGGTCTCCGTCGACGGGATGCCGGCCCACAACGACGAGATGCGCGGAAAAGAGGGCGCCTTCGAGGACGCACTCCGTGGGATCCGGACCTGCCTCGACGCCGGTCTCAAGACCGGCCTTCGGTACACGATCACGAGCGAGAACGCCGAGGATCTCGAGGCCGTCGTCGATCTGCTCCACGAGGAGGGCGTCGATCGGTTCTGTTTCTACCATCTGGACTACGGCGGTCGCGGGGCGGAGATCGCCGACGTGGATCTCACGCCACCGAAAAAACGGGAGGCGGTTCGTACGCTCTGTGATCTCACTCGCGAGTATCACGACCGCGGTGACGAGATCGAGACGCTACTGGTCGGGAACTACGCAGACGCAGCGTACCTCGTCGAATACGCCAGAGCCGAACTGAGCGACGCTGCGGCCGACCGGATCTACCAGTATCTCGAGCGCAACGGTGGCGATCCGACCGCCGAACGCGTCGCCGACGTCGATTATCAAGGGAACGTCCATCCCACGCAGTTCTGGCAGTCCTACAGCCTCGGCAACGTTCGTGATCGCTCCTTCGGGGATATCTGGAGCGACGAGACGAACCCGCTCGTCGCGGCGCTACGCGAGCGCGAGCAGCATCTCACCGGCCGCTGTGCGAGCTGTCGCTACCAGACGATCTGTCGGGGTGGCTCCAGGCTCCGCGCTCTCGCGGCGAACGACGATCCGTTCGCGCCGGACCCGCAGTGTTACCTGACATCTGCCGAGCGGACTGGCGACGGCGCCGTCGATGCCAGCACACCCGCCGACTGAGTCCGACGTCGCGACGTACCCCTCCGTAAGAGGTATGCGGGTTCCGGACGCCCCTCTGGATATGACGGAGTTCTCCGAGCGGGTCGAACAGGTGTCGATCAGCGGGATTCGGGAGGTCTTCGAGGCGGCAGGGGACGACGCCATCAATCTCGGGCTGGGTCAGCCGGACTTTCCGACGCCGAGCCACGCCCGTGACGCGGCCTGTGAAGCCATCAATGAGGGCGTCGCGGACGCCTACACCTCGAACAAGGGAACGCTGTCACTCCGTGAAGCTATCGCGCACCGCTACGACGTGGACTGGGGCATCGACGTCGATCCCGAGCACGTCATCGCAACCGCCGGCGGCTCCGAAGCGCTCCACATCGCGCTCGAGGCCCACGTCGATCCCGGCGAGACCGTCCTGTTTCCCGATCCAGGTTTCGTCTCCTACGACGCGCTGACGCGGATCGCCGGCGGAACGCCCACGCCGCTGGCCCTCCGGGACGATCTGACGCTCGATCCGGCGACCGTCGAGGAGGCCATCACCGAGGATACCGCCGCGTTCGTCGTCAACAGCCCAGCGAACCCCACCGGTGCGGTTCAGTCAGAGGCAGACATGCGCGAGTTCGCTCGGATCGCCGACGAGCACGACGTGCTCTGTATCTCCGACGAAGTCTACGAGCACATCGTCTTCGACGGCGAACATCACTCCCCGCTGAAGTACGCCGAGACCGACAACGTCGTCGCGATTTCCGCGTGCTCGAAAACCTACTCGATGACTGGCTGGCGTCTCGGCTGGGTCACCGGCAGCAACCGTCGGATCGAGCGCATGCTTCGGGTCCACCAGTACGGACAGGCGTGTGCGAGCGCGCCGTCCCAGTACGCGGCCGAAGCGGCGCTCACTGGCCCGCGCGAGCCCGTCGACAAGATGGTGTCTGCCTTCGAGGAGCGCAGGGATCTCGTCCTCGACGAGCTGACCGACATGGGCCTGGAGGTCCCGACGCCAGAAGGCGCCTTCTACGCGATGCCGAAGGTTCCCGATGGCTGGGTCGACGAGGTGATCGATCGTGGCGTCGTCGTCGTACCCGGCGACGCCTTCGGCGAGCGCGGTGCGGGCTACGCCAGGATCAGCTACGCGACCGGGATGGAGGAGCTCGAAGACGCGCTGGACGTCATGCGCGAGGCGACCCGGGCCATCTGAGCCGCGAGTTGGTGCGGCCACGGGCCACGACAGTCGGCCGCGCGTGATTGGAGCACCGAATCGCACAGTACGCCAGTCATGCCGGACGATCGAGAACGGCCAGAGTGGCCGATAGACCGTCCCAGCAGGTCGATGCCCTCGTCCCGAGGCGGTGTAGGAACTATTTTATTTTTCGTTATCAAAGCCCTCAGTAACCGACCGCCGTTGTCAGCTCCTACCGGAGAAGCGTCGACGGAGCGGTTACAGTGAACGATGGACGTGACCATACAGGAACTCTCACCCGACGAACTGGCAGCGGCTGTCGAACCGGGCGAGGTTACACTCGTGCTCGGTGCACCTGCCATTGGAACTGCACAACGCCTGGAGCCTCTCGGGCAGCCTATCGACCAACTGTCCGAGACAGTCGAGGTCGACGACGAGACGCATGTGATCGTGGCCGACTTCGTCTCGGCGGTCATGGATCTCGAGGACGAACACCCTTCGGACTACTGTGACGAACGCGGCGAGCGATCGTTGTTTTCCAGGGCGGGTGGTGCAGTGCTCCTCGCCCATCCACGGAGTTTCGATTGGCTCTGTGGGAGCGAGATCGGCATTTCCGGCGGATTCGTCGAAACAGTCGATTCCGTGGTGCTCGTCCGGAACTCTCCGACGGCCGCGACGGCTGCAATCGACGCAGTCCGGGATCGCATCAACTCGCGAGGATCGCCGGCGCTTCGGGACGACGACCTATCGACTGCCCTGAACCAGGCCAGATATCCTGCCTACCACTTCCAGAATCCAGACCTCCAACGACAGCTGGGGTGGTACCCGACAACCGTCACGCCGAGGGCATTTCTCTCCCTCTCGAAGTTCGACGACGAGGCGGTCCTGTTTCCCAGTGCCGTCAGAGAGATCTTCGGCGACACTGAGACCTCGATAGGACCGGTCTCCGGAGCGTTCGAGGATCGGGTCTCCGACCTGGTCCCGAGCGGGAGCTTCTTCGGGCAGTTCCCAAGCGAGACCTCCCCAGCGGTCCTCGTTGCCGCCGCGATGGTCGCTATCGGGCTGGACGAGGACGCCGACTGGCTCGACAGCCTCGCTCGGTATCAGGTCGTCCCCACAACTGCCGATGCGCTGGAAACCGCTCTGGATCTCCCGCCCGGGACGACCGTCCCGCTTCGGGTCTTTGCCGCAGACCCCGCACGGTCCCAGATCAAGGATCGTCTCTCGTCGTCGGCTGACGTTGATTCGGTTCTCGACGTGGCTCGTGACGGCGTCGGGCAGGCAGTAGACGCGCTCGACGTGGCAGCAGGATCGCTCGAAGCACGTACGATCGAACCGGACGAATACGGCTCGACACCGCTCGTCGGTGGCTGGCACTGGGACGGCTCTCACGCACTGCGCGAGGCGGCAGACGAGCGCGAGTTGCCAGACTGGGTACAGATGCCGGACGGGTCAGACGACGAGACGGATCCGGGGTGGCGCGATCTCCTCGACGACGTGGATCTGCTCCAGGCGCTCGACGGTGGGCTGGTGGTCGTCTCCGGGCCGAAATCGAACGGGAAGTACCAGGCCGCTGCCTCTCTCGCGGAGGAACTCACTGACTGGGGGACGACCGTCAAACTCCCCACCTTCAGCGACCCCGATCGTATTCGCGCGGCAATCGAAGCGTCGCCGAACACCGTCGTCGTCGCGAGATTTGGCGGGGGAACGACGAAGATTTCCGGTCCTGACGGCGTTCGTGCACTCTCGGAGTGGGTCGACGATGGGACGTGTGCGGGCGCGGTGTTGCTGTGCGACGACACCGACCGAGAGCGCCTCGAGGACGTAGCCGAACGCGCGGATTGCGGGGAACTCACTGCCTGGGCAGACCACGTCGAGGTCTCTCCGGGCCCGCCGACTGGCGGCACTGACCGGGATCCCGCAGTTATCGCTCGCGAACTCTTAGAGGCGATCGGCTGGGAGGAGGTCGAGTCGCCGCTTGGCAGGGCTGTCGAGGTCGAATCGGTCACCGACCAGAGCACGATGGCAGCGATTGCAGGGATTCCGGATCACGCCATGGACGCCGAGTTCCTCGGGACGGTCGTCGCCGAGGCCGTCGACGATATCTCGACGACCCACGGTCCGGCGGCAGCCAAAACGTGGCTCTCGTACCTCGACGACCTCGTCGTCGGTGTCGGAAAGTACCGAACTGCTGACACCGACGCGGCGGTCCTCTATCATGGCGACGTCATCGGCGCTGCGATGGCAGCCGTGGCGCTGGCGAATCCGAGAACTGACGAGTGGATTCGCGCGGTCGCTACCGACGTACTGGAGGGTACGAATCAGTCCATCGCCCATCCCGGGCGTGAGCCCGTGGGTGGCGATCTGGAGCCGTTTGTCACCGCATTCAGTGGCGCACTGGCGAGGCTCGCCCAGCCGCCGGACGGGTCGCGAGTGAGCCACGGCGCTGTCGGGTGTGTCGACGAGGCCCTCCACACCTCGATCGAAGACGGTTGGGAGTTCCCGCGCTATTTGGTGTATGGAAATGCGGTCGCTCGAATCGTCGATCGAGCTGCGGATCCCATGGCGGCCAACGGCGGCATCTCGACGGTCGTCTCTCGCGTTCGGCAGCACGCAATGGGTCCCAACGAGCACGACATGGCGACAGTCCTCGGCAAGAGTTTCGCGTCGATGCTGGGGGCAGTTGCGGGGGTCGAGGGGCCGGACGATGAGCCCTCGGTCTGGATCGACGATCTCGACTCTCGAGCCAGAGACGCGGTTCAGGACGTCTCTTCCCCGGACAATCAGCGGTTACTGCTGACGGAATTCTACGTTACGGCGCTCGGCCAGATGGTCTTCAAACACGACTGTCCGGACGAGGAGCTCGGTCCGTTCTTCGAGGCTGTCGGCAGCCGCGTGGGCGAGACGGCGAGCGCAGTGGGGCTCGAAGAGCCCGAGGCGTTCGTCCGCGACGTGTACGGCCACACAGTCCAAACCGTCGTCCACTCGGGTGACCTCGACCAGGCAGAACGATTCTTCGACGACTGTCACCGGCTCGTCGATGGGCTCGCGGGGGCGGACGTCTTCGAGAGCACCCTGGATGCCCGGGCAGCGCTCCACTCGACTGGGCTAGCTGCCTTCGGCAACGTCGAGGTCACTGCCCCGGACGCCGTTAGCAGCTATCCCTACGGCCGCGACACGATCGGGTTCGAGGACTCCCTCGGCTTCGAAAACTGGATGGAACTGTACGAAGGGTCGGTGTCCAGAGGAATCGATTCCGATCTCTCCCCCGACGAGTCGACCCAGTATCTCACGGAGCTCTACTCCGACGCGCTGTCTTCACGCCTCCTGGGCTTCGATCCCGCGTCCGATCGGTGGGCAGATTCCACCGACGGCGTGACTCCCCGCGAGGAGCACACCTGGTACGACGGAATCACCGGACTGATCGAAACGCGAGCGACGTCATCTGCGGCGGTCACCGATCAGGTTCAGTTTCTCACGGACGTTTACGGTGGTGCAGCCATTTCCTGGGCAGCCGATGGGGAACCGACACGAACGCAGGAGTGGATCGAAGCGCTCCAGCAGACGTTGCGGACCAGTCGCGAGTCTATCGCCGACCAGCAGAAATCGGAGTGGTTCGACGCGTTCGCGTCGACTGACGCGCAGATCCTGTCCGCCGTAGTGAGGCGGGCCGACGTCGGTGAACGGACGTACGATCGACTCATCGAAGCGGTCCTGTCCACGATCACGGCGGCTGCCAGGGCCTCAGACAACCCCCTGCCGCCGGAGGGCTACGTAGCTTCGGTCGGCGGCGGCGCACTCGCAGCTGTCGCCGACGGACCGACAGAGGAGGTTCGGTTCGGCGTGACAGAGGTTCGAGACGTTCTCGACGGCGTGGTATCGCTCGAGTGGATCGACTGTGAGCAAGCAGCCATCTACGAGCTGATCTATGGTGAGGCACTCACGGGGGCTGTTCGAACGCACTCCGACGTCTCGGAGGCCACAGAGTGGTTCGATGTCAGTAGCGCGGCGATCACTGCGACCGCGACGGAGGAGGCTCCTGAGCGGCCGAGCGAGTTCGTCGCCGGCGTATACAGCCAACCGCTCGCTCACGCAGCCATGACCGATGCCCAGGAGTGGGGCCGACGGCTCGATGCGACGGTCCGCGCGTACGCGGCCGACCCGGACGTCGACGATTCGGCGGCCTTTCTGGAGCGCCTCTACGCCGGCGTTCTCGTTGAGGGCGCCAAACAACACGGTCCACGAATGCGGATCGAAGCGTGTATCCGCTCCGTGAACGCCTCGATCGAGGATGCGGGTCAGGCGGACCTGCTCTCGGGTACTGACACGTTCGAACGGACGGTTTCGAAAGCCGCCGACACGCTCACGTCGGCCACCGCCACAGACGCCGGCGACTACGCCATCCGTCTTGACCACGGACTGCGAACGACGGGCTACGAAGACATCGCAAACGATCTGTTCGACGTCGATCGTGACGATACTCCCGGCGTCCACGGTGACGAGCCGGCCGCGAACATCGGCGACGGACAATCCACAGGCATCGGCGACGAACAATCCACGGACATCGGCGACGAACAATCCACGGACATCGGCGACGAACCAGCCACGGGTCCGGGCGACGTTTCCGAACGTTCCCCCTCGGGACGCGAGGACGACTGATGGAACGGCCGATTCCGGTCCTCCGAAATGGCCGATCGGCGATCGTTCGATCCGGATGAGCGCCCCGTGAATTCGACGATATAACCCAGATGACCGATCACACAGACGCACCCGACGATCCGGCGCAACGAGTCGACTACCTCCACGAGGCGGTCGATCCCGCCACGGCGTCCGACGACGATATCGACGCGTGGTGTGAACTGCTTGCCGAGCGAGATGGGCGTACTGACGCCGCCGACGCACTCCGTGAAATCGCCACAGCCCATCCGGATGGCGTCAGGAACGTCGCGGACGGGCTCCGGCCATACGTCTTTCACGACGAGAAACGTGCGTGGGAATCCGCGGCGAACGTCCTCATCTGGCTGGCACGGACCGATCCGGACGCGATCGAGGGTAGCGTCGCCTTCCTGGTGGATTCCCTCGACGCCAACGACGATCACCGGCGGGAAATCGCCTGGACGGTCCTCGGCGAGATGACCGATTCCATGCCTGTGGTGGTCCACCCGCACGTGGACGTGATCCTCGGCTACCTCGACCACGACGACGTCGGGTTGCAGCGCCACGCCATCGGGTTTCTCACGCGGATATCGGATGTCTACCCGGACGCAATCGCTTCGGCTAGCGAGGAGCTGTTCGACCTGACGAGAGACGAGGAGACAGACCTCAGCGCGCTGCCAGAGCCACTCGCTCGGATCGCGCTGGTCCGCCCCGACATCGTCGATCCCGTGATCGAAGCGCTGCGGCCGAAGCTCAGCGACGAGGATCACCGCCTTCGGATCGTCGCCGCGGACTCGCTCACCGAAATCGCGATCACCTATCCCGACGACCGGCCAGCGATCGTCGATGACCTGTGTGGCCTCGCCGAGGACGGCCCCGAGGATCAGTATCCCGGCTTTGCTCGTACCACGGCGATCAGCGCTCTCGGACGGATCGGGAGTAACCATCCCGACGCCATCGTTCCCAAACTGGACTACCTCGCGGCCAAGCTCGACCACGAGAACGAACTGATCCGCGAGGCCGTCGTCGACGTATTCGACGAGATCGCCACTGAACGGCCCGCTGCCGTCCGACCGTATCTCGAAGACCTGCTAGCGATGCTCGAAGACGAGGAGGAGTCCGTGCAGTTCGCGATCGTGCGGGCACTCGGGTCGCTCGCTGCGACGGACACAGCGGTCGCGCCGCGGGTCGTCGAGTCGCTCCACGAGTGGCTCGACCGGGCGGGCGTGGTGAACAGGCCCGGCGTCGACTTCGCCGGCACGATGCGTCGGACGGTCATCGAAGCACTCGGTCAGATCGGGGCGGAGAATCCGAAGGCCGTCGCGCCCGTCGTGGACGATCTCTACGAGTCCCTCTCCGACGAGGATCTCTCCTGGGCCGCGGCCGAAGCGCTCGGCGATATCGGTGCCGCTCGACCGGACGCCGTCCGGCCAGCGCTCGCGGACCTCCGGGCGCTGCTCGCCGCCGACAGTCACCTGAACCGGAACTCCGCTGCGGTGGCACTCGGAAAGATCGGCGCCGCCGACCCCGAGCTTGCCACGCGCCTCCGGGACGACCTACAGCGCCTCCTCGACGACGAAGCCAAACAGGGCCGAGAAGCGGCTGCAGAGGCGCTGGGAGCAATCGGAACGGCGAATACGGACGTCGCTCCGAGCGTCGTCGTGGACGTTCAGCCACTGGTGGCGGACGAGGACCGCGACGTCCGGGCGGCGGCACTCCTCGCGCTCGGGTCGATCGGAACGGAGGATATCGACGTCGCAGAACGGATCATCGACGATCTTCGTGACGGGATCAGTGACGTCCAGCCCTCGGTTCGCGTCTCGGCAGCGAAGGCGCTCGGAACGGTCGCCGTTGCGCACTCGGAGTTGGCGCCGACCGCGAGCGACGTCCTCCGAGCACGCCTGGATCGAGAGGACGAGTATCGCGACGTCCGCTCACCGATCGCGGAGGAGCTGCAGCGTATCAAGAGGTCCCACCCGGAGGCCGTGTCGCTCTCGAGTGCGACGCTCCAGAACAACGTCTACCCCACCGCCGATCCGTACGCGTAGTCGTGGCCTCGCCTGAAGACCGCGTAGCAACCGCCTACCTCCTCGCATCGCCCCGTTGTTTTTTGCGGCCGTCCTCGTTGAATGAGGTATGCGGATCTCTCGTCACGGGTCCGGTCCCGTCGCCGCAGTGAGGGCTCTGGCCTCTCAGATCCACCCGGTGTTCATGTTGCCGCCGATCGCCGCGGCCTGGTTCGGTGCGGTCCTCGGTGGGCTGGAGTCGGCCGGACTGGCTGGCGTCCACTCCGTCGCAATCTTCGCAGCGGTCTACACGGCCCACGTCAAGGACGGCTACGTAGATTTCCACGTCCGCGGGGAGGACGACGACCATCCGCTGACGAGGACCGGCTGTCGCATCGCGCTCGCTGGCGCGACGGCGCTCTTTTTCGGGACGGTCCTCGCCCTCTGGGTCGCGGTCGGACCGATCGCTGCCCTCCTCACGCTCCCGACGTGGGTGATCGGCTACCACCACGCACCCCAGCTCGACACAAACCCCCTCACCGCGACGACGGGCTACCCGGCTGGCATCGCGCTCGCGATCGTCGGCGGGTGTTACGTCCAGCAGGCTGCGATCGGTCCCGTGCCGATCGCGTTCGCGTTCGTCTTCCTGCTCGTGCTCTCTGGGGTCAAGGTCATCGACGACGCCCAGGATTACGAGTACGACCGGTCGATCGACAAGCGGACCGTCGCCGTGACGGTCGGCCCGCCACGAGCGCGCCGACTCGCCTACGGTCTGATGATGCTTGGATTTCTGGTCGTGATCGCGCTCGCTGCCGTCGCGGTATTCCCACCGACGACAGTCCTCGCAGTCGCGGCGTTCGCCGCGGTCGTCGTCGCGACGAGGCGGGCCGATCCCGAACTCGCGACGATGTTGCTCGTTCGAGGCGCCTACGTCTTCCTCGCAGTGCTCGTCGGGGCAGTGTGGTTCGAGCCGCTTGGGTGAGCCCCGAGCCGGCAAGGGTTTGAAGAACGATAACAGTTAACAAGGCTGGGCGCGTACCGGTGATTGAATCGCACGACGACTGCCTGCGACGGGCCACGCCGGCCCGATACTCTATACACCCATGCCAGCAGACGAGATGGACGAGACGATGGGCAACGACCCGGTCGATCACGACGCGGACGACGGTGACCGCTACTCGGCAGTGGCCGTCGACCACGAGGAGACAATTATCTACGACCGGGAGATCGAGGAAGCCTGGATTCAGTCCGACGCCGTGGGACCGCTCGCAGAGTGGGTGTAGTCGTCTCCGCCGCTTCACCCACGCCGTTCGTTCGCACAATTCTCGACGGCTGAGCGCGCCGATAGCTGACAGGCGGCTACGACCGTGAATTCTCGGTGTCAGCCCCCTGCGAGCCGAAAACGTCGACGGCGACCGCCGAATCTTCGATTAGTCCGCTCGCCCGAACGCCGCGTCGACTGGTTCCAGCCGCGCGGAGAAGTGACGAAGTGACGCGCGCTCGGGCTCCGTGACGACTTCCAATCCACCGAGCTGGTCCGCCCTGTCCAGCACGCTCCCGAACGCGTCGGCGACCCGTTCGAAGTGCTCCTGATGGTACGTGCGTCGCGGAACAGCGAGCCGCACGAGCTCGGGACGGTCCGTATCCGGAAACGCGAAACTGCCGAGCTCTACCGTTCGGATGGCACCCTCTCTGTAGGCGGCACAGACCAGCGTCTGGCCGGGGAATTTCTCGGCCGGGACCGACGGTAACGCCGCAGCCGCGTCGACGTAGACCGCGTGGCCGCCGATCGGTCGGTAGATCGGGACCCCGGCGGCTTCGAGGAGCTGTCCGAGCTCCCTCACTTGCCCGATGCGGTGTTCGAGGTAGCTCCGCTCGACGGCTTCCCGGAGCCCGACCGCCATCGCCGCCATGTCTCTCCCGGCCATCCCGCCGTAGGTCGGAAACCCTTCATAGAGGATCGCGCGCTGTTTCAGTTTCGCGAAGAGGTCGTTCTCGCCGTCTGCGACCGCGACGAAGCCGCCGACGTTCGCGAGCCCGTCTTTCTTGCCGCTCATCACGAACGCGTCGGCGTAGCCGAGCAGCTCTCGTGTGATCTCTTCGATCGACGCGTCTTGGCACTCCGGGTCGCGTTCGGAGACGAAATAGGCGTTCTCGGCGAACCGGCACGCGTCGATCACGAGCCGCGCGTCGAGGTCGTCCGCGAGCTGGCGTGCGGCCCGGACGTTTTCGATCGAGACGGGCTGGCCAGCCGCGGCGTTGTTCGTCACGGTAACGACGATCGCGGGAATGCGTTCCGGGCCGTGCTCAGCAGCTACGTCCCGCGCTGCCTCGACGTCGAGATTGCCGAGGAACTCGCCGCTCGCGTCGGGGTCCATCGCTCCGGGAACCGGACAGTCGATCGGTGTGCCGCCAGCCTCCGTAACGTGCGCTCGGGTCGTGTCGAAATGCGTGTTGTTCGGGACGACATCGCCGTCCTCGACGATCGCACCGTAGAGGACGTGCTCGGCCCCTCGCCCCTGATGGGCGGGCACGATCCGATCGAACCCCATCACGTCGGAGACGGCGTCTTCGAGTTCGCCGAAACTTCTGCTTCCTGCGTACGCTTCGTCGCCCCGGAGCAGGGCGGCCCACTGCTCGGTGCTCATCGTTCCGGTGCCGGAGTCCGTCAGGAGGTCGACTGCGACGGCATCTGCTGGCACGTTGAAGACGTTGTAGCCGGCCTCGGCGAGGATGCGTTCGCGCTCGGACTGATCGGGAACCGTTGCGCGATCCACCATCCGTGATTCGTACATGCCCCGGGGTTCGCCCTGCGCGAACCTATATGTAATCCGATGAATTGTGTCCGCTGACGGGGATCGCCGTCCCTCCGGCCACGGACGTGTGCACACCGGCCCCAACTAGCACAGTCGGTTGGTCCGATGGGTGCCGTTCGCAGACCGGCGAGGCAAACGGCCGTCGTTGGTCGGGGCCTGCCGGCCGATCCACACGCGTTATACACCTCGACGGTTTACGCTGGTACCATGCGAGCGGACCCCCAGTCGATCGACGTCACGATCGTCGACGGCTACGTCGACGAGCCTGCGCACTTCGGGGTCCCACCGTACATCTCGACCTACCCCCGCTACGCAGCCGGGGCGATGGTCGACGCCGGCGTCCCACGCGAGCGAATCACCTACCACACCATCGACGAACTCCGGGACGACCGGAATCGCTGGGCGGACGTTGCCGACGCGGATCTCCTGCTCTACATCGGCGGCATGACCGTTCCCGGCAAGTACGTCGGCGGGACCCCTGCCGAACCCGACGAAGTCCGAGAACTGGCCTGGACTGCCGACGGCGTCAGCGTGATGGGTGGCCCCGCGAAGTTCGGCGTCGGCGAGGAGAACGCCGGCGGCATCGAGACAAAACGTGACGACCTCGACTTCGACTTCCTGGCGATGGGTGACGTCGAAGCCGCAGCCCACGACATCGTCGAGAGCGGACTGGAGGGGTTCGACGGCCGCTATCGCGACCTCGAGGAGGTGACGCGCTGGGCCCGACAGGGCGCTTTCATCGTGGAAGAGCACCCCAACCATCCCGAGTATCTCATCTGCGAGCTCGAAACCGGTCGTGGCTGTCCCTACCGCTGTTCGTTCTGTACGGAGCCACTCTACGGCGACGCGACCTTCCGCCCGCCGGAGACCGTCGTCGGTGAGGTCGACGCCCTCTCCGATCACGGCGTCCGCAACTTCCGGCTGGGCAGGCAGGCCGACATCCTGGCCTACGGCGGCGACGGCGAGAAGCCCAACCCCGACGCCCTCCGAGAGCTCTATAGCGGCATCCGGGAGGTCGTCCCCGATCTCGAGACGCTCCACCTCGACAACGTCAATCCGATCACGATCGTGAAGTGGCCCGACCTCTCCCGCGAGGGGCTCGCGGTGATCGCCGAGCACAACACGCCCGGTGACACCGCCGCCTTTGGACTCGAATCCGCCGATCCCGTGGTGCAGGAGGAGAACAATCTCAACGTCTCCGCCGAGGAGTGTTTCCAGGCCGTGAAGATCGTCAACGAGGTCGCTGGCTGGCGATCCGAGAACGACGAACCGCCGTTCGATCCGGGCGCACCGGGACTGCCGCCCGCCGAACGCGAAACTGCCGACGGCGTCGATCTCACCCCGCCAACCTTCGGCGAGGACGCGCCCGGACGCCTCCCGAAGCTCCTTCCGGGAATCAACCTCCTCCACGGCCTCAAGGGCGAACGTGAGGAGACGTTCGAGCACAACGAACAGTTCCTCCAGCGCGTCTACGATGAAGGGCTCGTCCTTCGACGGGTCAACATCCGGCAGGTGATGGCCTTCCCCGGTACCGACATGGACGAGACGGGCGCCCAGATCGCCAACGATCACAAGCAGCTGTTCAAGCAGTACAAGAGCCGCGTCAGGGAGCAGATCGACAATCCGATGCTCCAGCGCGTCGCCCCGCCGGGCACCGTCCTGCCGGACGTCCACCTCGAGTACCACGAGGGGGGCCGGACCTTCGGCAGACAGCTTGGCACCTATCCGTTGCTCGTCGGCATCCCCGGCGAGCGCGAGCTTGGCACGTCCATCGACGTCTCGATCGTCGACCACGGCTACCGATCCGTCACCGGCGTGCCCTACCCGCTCGATCTCAACGCGGCGTCGATGGACGAACTGGCCGCTCTCCCTGGCATCGGCAAACAGCGCGCTGGCGATATAGTGGTGAACCGCCCATACGACACCGTCGGTGATCTTGGCGTCGACGCCGACCTCAGTTCCTTCGTCACCTGTGGCACGCCATCGGGCGCGGACTGACTGAAGTACGATGATTGACACAGCATACGCCCCACGATGACCGACACGCCGGAAGATCCAGGATGACCGATACAGCCGACGACCTCGAGGTCGCGTTCCGGGACAAGACCGATCAGTACGAAGCGTTGCTGGCGGAGGCCCTCGAGGTCGCGACGGTCGCGGCCGACCTCCCCGACCAGCAAGCCGACGCTGCCGAGCAGTGTCTGGAGATGGCCGAGTCCTACCTCCGGGACGGTCGGCACTTCCGCGAGACCGACAATCTCCCGGACGCGCTCGCGGCCTTCTCATACGGCCACGGCTGGCTCGACGCAGGCGCTCGGGTCGGCGTCCTCGACGTTCCCAGCGAGGGGCATCTCTTCACGCAGTAGCAGCGACAGACGAGCCGAGTCGAGCCGAACGGTCAGCTCAGGACAGATCGGCGAGCACTCGCTGGGCGGCGTCTCGCCCGCTCTGCATTGCACCCTGGATCGACGACCACTGCGTGTACTCCCCGGCGAGGTAGCAGCGGCCATCGGGCGCCGCGACGCCGGGGAGGTCGTCGTGACAGCGCGGCGGCTGGACGAACTGCGCGAACTCGATCCGATGGGTGTCAAGCAGCTGGAGGTCGCCGAACTGCCGTTCTGGGTACCACTTCGTCAGTGCCCGCCGCGTCTTGTCGTCGAGTTTCGCGTTTGTCGCGTCGGGATCGCCGAGGAAGGTCGCGGAGAGTAGTGCTCGGTCGGCGTCGGCAGCGTACTCCGGTGCGACGTTCGAGAGCGTGACCAGCGTGTTCGGTTGCTCGCTCTCGGCGTTCAGGTGGAGGCGCTTGCCCGGTGGCGCTGCGTGTGCTGGGAGTGTGTAGTACTGGGTCGCGACGGCGTTGCCGGTCGTCGGGATCGCGTCGACGCCGGTGAGATCTCGCGCGGTCGGCGCGTCCGTCGCAACGATCGCGGCGTGGCCGTCCACGGTTTCGCTTCCGAGGTCGAAGTCGCCGCCGGTGTCGTCGGCCTTGACGCTGTCGACTCGGCGTCCGGTCTCGATCGTCGCGCCCGCCTCCCGCGCCCGGTCGGCGAGCTGATCGGTGATCGCGCCCATCCCGTCCGCGGGGACGACCGTCTTCCCGTCGTTCAGTACTTTCATGACGTACTCGAACACGCGTTTGCTCGTGCCGAGCGATCGGTCGAGCGTGATGCCGCCCAGGAACGGGGCGGCGAATGCCTCGATGAACCCCTCCGAGAACTCCCGGCGCTCCAGTTCCTCGCGGATCGTCCGGTCGGCACCCGAGAAGATCGCCCCCTGGGTCTCCGATCGAAGCTCGCGACGGAGTTTCCAGAGCCGGTAGGCGTCGCCGGTCGTGATCTCGCGGTTGAACAGCGTCTTCGAAATCGAGCCGGGATCGCGCAGCGGATCGCCGACGACCGAGCGGCTGTTCGGTCGGCAGATGACGGCGCCGGGTTTGAACGCTCGGAGATCCAGTGCATCGAGGTCGAGCTCCCGCTGGACCGCTGGGTAGCCCGTAAAGAGCACCTGAAATCCGCGGTCGAGCGTGTATCCGTCGACAGTGCGAGTCGCGACGCGACCGCCGACGGTCTCCTCGGCCTCGTACACGGTCACCCCGACGCCGGCGTCGGCGAGATGGCGTGCGGCGACGAGTCCGGCCGGTCCAGCACCAGCGATCACGACTCGCTCGGTAGTCATGGCTCTGCTTTCGACGGGCCACGCCTAAAAGACGGTGTTCGGTCGCCAGTTCGCAGCATCGAGGCAAACGCCCCGATTGGGCAGGCCTGAAACTATCGGTAGACGGTGACGGACTCGAGCACTGCCTCCTTCTGAGGCTCGTCGCCGCGATCTGTCGGGAGGCCGCCGATCTCCTCGACGACGTCCATGCCGTCGATGACCTTGCCGAAGACTGCGTGCTTTCCGTCGAGGTGGGGCGTTGCGTCTAGCGTGATGAAGAACTGCGAGCCGTTGGTGTTCGGGCCGCTGTTCGCCATCGAGAGCACGCCCGGTCCGTCGTGGGTCAGGTCGTCGTGGAACTCGTCGTCGAAGGTGTAGCCGGGGCCGCCGCGGCCCGTTCCGGTGCGGTCTCCGGTCTGGATCATGAAGTCCTCGATGACCCGGTGGATCTCCACGTCCTCGTAGTAGGGCTCACCGTCGATCGTCTCGCCGGTCTCGGGATCCTCCCACTCCTTCTGGCCCGTCGCAAGGCCGACGAAGTTCTCGACAGTGTTCGGAACCTTCTCCTCGTACAGTTCGACCTCGATGTCGCCGCGATTCGTGTGCAGGATTGCGGTCGTGTCTCCCATACTCGATGGGGACGCGCGCCCTGCCGAAAAGCGTGCGGGTCTCGGCGTCGGTGAGTCGTCTACAGGTTGGTCGGCGCCGTTACCTCCGATAGCGGACGGACCACGTCAGCCGGTGGCACGTCGAACTGCCCAGGATGCAGCGTCGCCGCGAGCAGCTCGAGCGTGTCCACGAGCCGCGGCCCTGGGCGATTGACGTAGTGGTGGCCGTCCATGACGTACGCTCGCCCGGCACGAACCGATCGGAGGCCGCGCCATCCCTCGCGTTGGGTGAGATCGCCGAGGTTCGCTCGCGTCTGTTCGAGATCGAACCCACACGGAGCGGCGACGAGGACGTCCGGATCGGCGTCCCGCACCGTCTCCCACTCTCGCGGCGTCGATCGGTCTCCTGGGTCCGCCATGGAGTAGGTGCCGCCGGCGGATTCGACGATCTCCGGGATCCAGTGGCCCGCGACCATGACGGGGTCGAGCCAGTCCAGGATCGCGACGGACGGACGATCGGCATCACCGTCCTCTACGACGGCAGCAGATACGGCCGCTTCGACGGCGTCGACGCGTTCTCGTAGCTCCGCGACCCACTCGCTGGCGCGCTCTTCTCGGCCGAGAGCCGCGCCGATTCGTTCGACGTCCGCATAGAGATCCGAGAGGTGGTGTGGGTCGGTCGTCAGGATTTCGGCGTCGATGCCGCAGTCCGCGACGACCTCCTCGACGAGCACCGTGTCGACCGCGCAGACGTCGCAAATTCCCTGGGTGACGATCAGATCGGGATCGAGTCGTTCCAGTAACGCCACGTCGATCTCGTAGACGCCATCGCCCGATTCTGCGCGTGCGACCTGCTCGTTGATCGCTTCACTGGAGGCCGACGCGTCGATTCGCGTCGTGTTCACGTCGGGGAGGTCGGCGACGTCTGGCGGGTAGTCACACTCGTGGGAGGTGCCAACCGGCTGAACACCGAGTCCAGCGACGATCTCCGTCGCAGACGGCAACAGCGTGACGACGTCCATGATCGTCGTATCGACCGCTCGTGCATAAACGTCAGCGTGTCGTTCACTGCAAGCGAGCCGCCACTCGATCGGTGGCAGTACGCTACAGTTTCAAATAGGAGGCCGCGGCGAACCGCTCCCGAGGATCGATCGTGGACTGACGGATCGACTCCGACGGTCGAGGCGGGTGCGCGGCGCGCCGTCGGACTGTCGCAGATGCGCCGCCTGCTCGCCAATCTTCACCAGCAGCCGCCCGTCTCTACAGGTCGTAGAGGTCGCTGTACTTCGACTCGACGTAGTCGAGGAAGTACTCCGCCGTGAGCGGTTCTCCCGTCGCTCGCTCGATCAGCTCGCCGGTGGTGTACCGGGCACCGTGCTGGTGGATCTCCTCCCGGAGCCACTCGCGAATCGGGCCGAACTCGCCGTCGGCGACCAGTCCGTCGACGTCGAGGTCGTCTCGCATGGCCGCGTCGATCTGTGCGGCGAGGACGCTTCCCAAACTGTAGGTCGGGAAGTAGCCGAAGGAGCCGTGGCTCCAGTGGATGTCCTGGAGACAGCCCTCGGCGTCGTTCTCGGGTCGGATTCCGAGATACTCCTCGTAGGTATCGTTCCACGCTGCAGGCACCTCCTGGACGTCGAGATCGCCACCGATCATCTCTCGCTCGATCTCGTAGCGAGCGACGATGTGGAGGTGGTAGGTCAGTTCGTCCGCTTCCACGCGGATGAGGTTATCCTCGTACACCTCGTTGGCTGCCTCGTACAGTGCCTCTGTCGAGAGGTCCTCGGTACCCGGCAGGTGGTCCTGGATCAGTGGAACGAGGCGCTCACAGAAGTTCCGCGACCGACCGACGTGGTTCTCCCAGAATCGCGACTGGGACTCGTGGACGGTCAGGTCTCGGGACTGCCCCAGTGGCGTGCCGTACTTCTCTTTCGGGAGCCCCTGCGTGTATCGGGCGTGTCCGAACTCGTGGACAGTGCTCGAGAGCGCGCCGATCGGCTCGGATTCGTCGAAGCGCGTGGTCACGCGGGCGTCGAATTGGGTGCCCGTTGAGAACGGATGCGGGGCCGTATCGAGCCGGCCGTGCTCCCAGTCGTAGTCGAGTTCGTCGAGGACGGTACGGGCGAGCTCCTCCTGGTCATTGGCGGGGTACTCTCCGTCGAACGGCGACGCAAGTTCGACGTCGCTCTCACGTACGTCTTCGATGAGCGGGACGAGCCCCTCGCGGAGCTCGGTCAGCACGCGATCGGCGGTCTCGAGTCCGAGGTATGGCTCGTACTCCTCGAAGAGTACCTCGTAGGCCGGGCGATTCGGGTCGATGTGTTCCGCGTACTCGCGGTTGAGTTCGACGAGCCGTTCGAGTGCCGGCGCGAACGTCTCGAACTCGGACTCTTCTTTCGCTTCGGTCCACTGTGGGTGCGCTTCGCTGGTTGCAGCGGACATTTCTTCGACCAGATCGGTGGGGACGCTCGTAGCCCGGTCGTACTCTCTTCCGACCTCACGCAGGACGGCCGTTCGTTCGTCGTCGAGATCGGCATCGCGGAGCGTCTCGACCCACTCAGCCATCTCTTCGTCGGTTAACAGCTCGTGTCCGATCGCGGAGAGTGCAGAAAGCTGTCCGGAGCGAGCGGTGGTGCCACCTTCCGGCATCATCACTTCCTGGTCCCAGCGCAATACGCCGGCTGCAGCCCCGACGTTGTGGCGTCGTTCGACGCGCTGGAGGAACTCCTCGTAGGTTTCGTCAGTGTTCGTCGTCGTAGCGCTATCCGACATGAACGATCGTTGCAGAGGGTGGGTCAAGAATGCGTGGGTCTCGGTACTCTACGTCTTTCGGACCGTTCGAAGGGCTTTATCGTGGACGACTCTTCGTGCACTCTGGTTCGATCGAATCCACCTTCTCTCCAGTCATCCGGTGACGTACGACTCGATCGCATCACGGTAGATCGATCGACAGCGCCTGAGGAAGTCGAGGGAGACGCTCTCCGTGGCGGTGTGTGCCTCTCCTGGCTCAGCGGGCCCGCAGATCACGCAGTCGGTGCCGGATTCGGCCAGCCATCCGGCGTCAGTTGCGTGGGGTTTGACCACGTTCTGGGGATCGTGGCCCTCGGATCGATCGTGGCTCGATCGGGCCGCCGCGAGCACGTCCGCAGCGAACGCATCGTCACCGCAACGCATCGGCGGAAGATCCTGGTCGACGATCCACTCGATACCCTCCGTAGCTGCCACGCGGTCGATGGAGGCGCGTTCCCCAGGAACGGTTCGCTCGTCGACCGTGATTTCACACCGATCGGGGACGACGTTCCAGGCCGTCCCGCCCTCGATTTCCGTGACGACCAGGCTGCCAGAGATCGACTCTCCGGCGACCTCGACTGACGGCACGGCCAGCGACTGGAGCGACTCGACGGCGTCAGTCGCCCGATAGATCGCGTTCACGCCTTCGTCCGGAACGCTGGCATGGGCGCTCGTTCCGTTTGCGACGATCGTGCTTGCTCGACGGCCCTTGTGCGCAACGGCGACGTCGGTGACGCCGGATGCCGAGTACCCCGTCGACCCCTCTCCTACGATGGCCGCGTCGGGAGCGAACCCGTTTTCGATGGCGTGCCGGGCTCCCTCCCCGCCGACTTCTTCGCCGACGAAGCTGGCGAAGACGACGGCGGGCGCCGAGGCGTCATTGCGGTCGGGTACCGTCGCATCGCGAAATGCGAGCATGGCAGCTGCGACAGCCCCCTTCATGTCCGCAGCGCCACGGCCGTAGAGTCGGCCGTCTCGCCGCTCGACGACGTACTCGCCGTCGGCGCCGACCTGTTCCTCGTCCGGCGGAACGACGTCGTGGTGCCCCACGAGCGCGAGTGACTCCCCAGCGGTGAGGATGCCGTCCGTGGAGCTGGATTCATCGGCTGCCGATCGTCGCGCGAGTACGTTTCCGACCGCATCTCGTCGCACGGTCGCGTTCGTCTCTTCTCGAAGCCACGATTCGATCAGATCGCCAGCGGCTGTCGGATCGTCGTGGCTCGGGATGGCCACGAGATCGCTGGTGAGTTCGCAGAGTTCGTCCATGCCGCTGGCAGGGGCTGCCAGGCTGATAATCGGTGGGGCTAGCGGTCCCCTGTCCAGAGGGTACGTCCGTGGTGACTCTATAGAAAGCTGGGCCTAGAGCCGTTCGAGTCGCTCGTCTTCGCGGACTTTCGGGCAGTCGACGACCCTGAACTGCTCCATGTTGACGAGTTCGAGGATCTCGGTCCCCTCGTGCGAACAGTTCACTTCTGGTGGGTCCGAGAAGAATGGGCACTGTTCGCAGTAGCTTCGTTTCTCGATCACGCGGACGTCCTGTTCGTCTTCGTCTGGGAGATCGGTCGGTTCGTCGGCATCGTCGAGTTGCTCCCACACCACGTCGGTGTCGATCTCTGGGACGGATTCCTCGTCGAACAGGCCATCGTCGGGTCGATCGGCCTCGCGGCTTCGTCGCTCGTCGACGGTGGCAGCGAGCGATCCCAGTGGCGCGTCTGCGCTCGCACCGCTTTCCTCCGACGCGTCAGTGGGCGAGTCTCCGGTGGACTGGGCCTCGTGGTCGTCTGGGGTGGCACTGGAATTCGTCTCGAGTCCGAACGGATCGGTGCGCTCCTGGTCGCTTCGAATCGGATCCTCGTCGAACCCGGTTTCGGTACTCGCTGAATCCTCTACGGTCTTCGCATCGTCCCGATCTTGATCGCTGTCGCCGTCGGACC
This sequence comes from Salinarchaeum laminariae, assembly GCF_023204835.1. GTDB lineage: Archaea > Halobacteriota > Halobacteria > Halobacteriales > Salinarchaeaceae > Salinarchaeum > Salinarchaeum laminariae. Next base: position 2,652,337 of record NZ_CP096270.1, on the reverse strand, counting down.
GATCGTCGTTGCTCATGAATCGTCGTCACCTGCCGTGTCCCAGTCGACGTCGGCCGGATCGGGCCGTTCCCGATCCACGTCGGCCTGCAGTTCGTCGGCGAGTGAATCATCGACGGAGCCGGTGAGTGCAGGGTGACTACCCGTTAGAAACGTCGGAGAGCCGAGGAACCCCTGTTTTGGTTCGACGTCGACGAAGGTCGCCGCGCAGTAGGGGCACTCCGGAGCCGTGAGCAGCGCCGCACGGACCGATCGGTCGCAGTCACCGCAGTCGGCGCTCGAGATGCCCTCCAACGCGGCGTCCCGTTTGAGCCGGTCGGCGGCCTCCCGCTCCTCGATCGAACCAGCGATTTCACGAAGCTGCTCCCGACTGGCGATCGTGGCTCTGGCGAGCCTGTCGGTGCGGCTCGAGAGGTCGTCCGTCGTGTCGAGGAGATACTCCAGAACGTCTTCGAAGTTGTCGAACCCGTCCTCGAGGCTCCCCTCGACGGTTTCGAGATGGTCCTGGTGAGCCGAGAGCTGTTCGTCCAGCGCCGCAATCTCTGCTTCGAGGTCGTCGAGCGTCGATACGATGGTCTCGTGGTCGTGCTCGGCCGGGGCTTTCCCGTCGGCTTCGCGTTTGACCTGAATCACTCTCGACCGAACGTCCTCGATCAGCGACCGAAACTCGGCCTCGAGGTCGTCGAGATCGTCCTGATCGACGCGGTCACTGTCGCTGTCGTCGGCGCTTGTGATCGTGGTTTCGAGATCAGTCTCTGGGTCGTCGAGCGTCTGATGAGCGGCGAGCAGTTCCTGCAGGAATCGGTTCGCGTCTACGCTGTGCTCGTCTGCCCGGCGCTGGAGCCAGCGCCGGACGTCCTCGGACACCGAAATATCCGTTGCGTTGCCGGTGTCTTCGCTCGCCATCTGACAGTAACACCGGCGTCACAGCATAAGTATCCCGTGGCCAGTCGGGCCAGGAAGTGGCGGTCAGGCAGAGATTAGCGGATCTTGCGGACGTCGCTGATATCGAAGCCGCCGTCGTGAATCTCGGTCTCGAAGCGGATGATCTCCTCTTCTTCGAGTCGGGAGAGCACGCCGCGGAACTGCTTGACGACCATCGTTCGCGCACGCTCGCTCCCGCCAGTCTCCCACTCGAAGAGGAATGTTCCGTCCGTGGCCTCCATGAGACGCCCGAGCTCCGTTGCCTGGAGGGTCTCCAACGTTACGAGCAGGACGACCATGCCGCCCCACTGTTTTGCGGCCTTGGTGAGCCCTTTGATGAGCAGCGTGATGTCGGTCCAGTCCATTTCGCCGCTGGCAACGCTGATCAAGTCGGTGACGGAGTCGATGACCACGAGGCTACCCTCTCCCTTGCGGCTTAGATACTCGCCGACGGCTTCGAGTACGTCTCGTCGGTCGTGTCGGTCCCCGAGCGAGTTGATGTCCGGCGTCTTCCCGGCGTACCAGTCGCTGGGGACCTGACTGAGCTGGAAATACTCCTCAGAGAAGTCCTCGAAGGTGATGGCGTCGGCGGCAGCATCGACGAGCCCTTCGTCCATCGTGTACTCCATCTCCTCGATCAGCGCGTTCCGGTCGTCGGTGAAGGAGAGATACTGGACCGAGGTCGGGAGTTCGGCACCCGTCTCCAGATCGCCGTAGTAGAGTTCGAACTGTTCCTCGTCTGCGTGTGCCAGCGCGTTCATCGCGGCGGTCGTATAGAGGAACTCGCGTCCCCCGGCGCCCACCTCGCTACCCAGCAACACTGTGCTGCCGGCGGGAGCGCCGCCGCCGATCATCGCATCGAGCCGCGAGACGCCGAAGGGGACCCGAACCATAGCGTCCGTTCGAAGCGGCTCCCGTTAGCACTTACGGCAGATTGGCTGGCCGGTTCGCACGCAATCCAGGTAGTATTCCGGAGAATGACCGACGCATGGATATACGGGGTTGGTATCCCCAGTCAGATACTGGACCAGGACATCACCGTTTACTACTGCCCTCGTAAGATACATCACGCTAATGAGAAGCGGAATTATTATGAGGTAGGTGTGGTACGTGGTGGCCATGCACCGGCGCGGAGACCGACGGTGGTTGGTGGATCACCGTATCGGCGCGGATACAGCAGTGACTCGGAGCGGGGCCGACACGTGTTCGGAGGGATCGGCGTGACAGGGACAGACCGCGGGGCGGAACGCCGTCGACTTCTCGCGGCTGTTCGAAACGATGGTGAGTCCAACTCGTCGTCGGACGATGCTGAGCCGAAATCACCCAGCAATCGGCGAGGTGAACCCGCACCCGACGGCGGCATTCTCACGCTCGATGGCCCGCTGTTTCACTGCACGAACTGCGATCGGACCTATCTCGAAGAGCCCGTGACTTGCGATAGCTGTGGCGAATCCGAATTCGATCGTCGCACGGCCGAGTGACTGGCTGGGGGATCGATTTTTCACCGATACTGCCCATTAGGTACGCGTGGGCTCTCCCCCGACGCCCGTAGCGATCTACGACCGTGCAATCGAGGAGGGGAACCGTCGCCTCGAACAGTCGTTTCTGGAGCTCGTCGGAACGAGTTTCCTGGCGGGCCTGACCATCGTTTTCGGCGTCGTGGCGCTCGGGATCGTCGAATCGATCGTCGAGCCACAGTTCGGTGGCGTTGCCAAACTCGCCGGCGCGCTTGCATTCGGCGTCGGCCTCGTATTTCTGGTCGTTGGTCGGACGGAGCTGTTTAATGAGAACTTCTCCGATCCGGCAGCGGCAGCCATCGAGCGATCCGATTCGTGGTTGCTCGGACCCCTTCTCCGACTCTGGTCGCTCACGTTCGCCTTCAATCTCGCAGGGGGCTGCCTGTTCGCGTTCGTCTTTGCCGTCGACGGTGCATTGCCCCCCGGAGCGGGCGAGTCGCTGGCCCATTACGCGACTGCGACGGCAGAGCGTGGTGCCAGAACGTGGTTCGCGCGTGGCATCGCTGGCGGCGCACTCCTCAGTCTGCTCTCCTTCCTCCTCGTCGCCGTCGACGGAGACCCCAGTCGGATCGCGCTCGCGTACGTGGTCGGCGTCCTTCTCGCGCTCGGCCCGTTCGACCACGTCGTGGTGACCGTACTCCACCTGTTCGTCGGCGTACTCTACGGTGCTGACGTCGGCCTCGGAACGGTGCTGTGGTTGACGATCGTCGTGACGGCGGGGAACCTCGTCGGTGGTCTCGGACTGGTGACGTTTACTCATGCGGCACAGGCGAGGGGCGCTCGGGACTGACGGCCCGTCGACTAGTTCAGACCCTGACGCGAGTCGGTAGCCTTCCCCAAATCGGCTGCCAACTGATGCAGTCGACTCGGCGGCTCACACGCGACTGAGGGCCATAGAGTGGGTTGTATGCAAGTTGTTGTCGTTGCCGACCAGAACGTTTTTGGCCTTCTCACAAAATATCTTTAATAGACACGAGATCAATGTCCGTTACCTGCACACTGCCTGCCACGAGCGGTCCTCGGTCCGGTATCGCGACCTCGCAGACTGCTGACTCGACCACCACGGCTGCACCTTCTGAGGTGGCTCCGCAATGAGACACGGTGACACCGACTGGTGGCCCAACCAGCTGAAGCTCGACATTCTGGATCAGAACGCTAGCCACGTCAGTCCCCTCGACGAGGAGTTCGACTACGCCGACGAGTTCGAGGAGCTCGATCTCGAGGCGGTCAAAGCGGACCTCGAGGAGCTGATGACGAGTTCGCAGGACTGGTGGCCGGCCGACTACGGCCACTACGGGCCGCTGTTCATCCGGATGGCCTGGCACAGCGCCGGTACCTACCGAACCATCGACGGCCGGGGCGGTGCGACCGGCGGTCGACAGCGGCTGCCGCCGCTGAATAGCTGGCCGGACAACGTCAATCTCGACAAGGCACGCCGGCTGCTCTGGCCGGTCAAGCAGAAGTACGGCAAGCAACTCTCCTGGGCCGACCTGATCGTGCTGGCCGGCAACGTCGCCCTGGAGTCCATGGGCTTCGAGACGTTCGGCTTTGCTGGCGGCCGTGAGGACGCCTTCGAGCCCGACGACGCCGTCGACTGGGGCCCCGAGGGCGAGTTCGAGTCCATGTCCGAGGACCGCTTCGACGAGGACGGCGACCTCAAGGAGCCACTCGGCAACACCGTGATGGGCCTCATCTACGTCAATCCAGAGGGTCCGGACGGCGAACCCGACGTCGAGGGGTCAGCGAAGAACATTCGGCAGGCGTTCAGCCGGATGGCGATGAACGACGAAGAGACTGCCGCGCTCATCGCGGGCGGACACACGTTCGGGAAAGTCCACGGCGCAGACAGCGGTGACAACCTCGGTCCCGAGCCCGACGCAGCTCCCATCGACCAGCAAGGGCTTGGTTGGGAGAACGAGTTCGGAGAGGGGAAGGGCCCCGATACGATCACCAGCGGCATCGAGGGTCCGTGGACCCAGGCACCGGTTCAGTGGGACATGGGCTACGTCGACAACCTGCTGGACCACGACTGGACGTCGGTCAAGGGCCCCGGCGGCGCGTGGCAGTGGGAGCCAGTCGGCGACGAACTCGAAATGTCCGTTCCCGACGTCGAGGGAGCCCCCGACTCCGTCACCCCCATGATGCTGACGACGGACATCGCGCTCAAGCACGACCCGGACTACCGGGCCGTCCTTGAGCGCTTCCAGGAGGACCCCCAGGCGTTCCAGCAGGCCTTCGCGAAGGCGTGGTACAAGCTCATCCACCGCGACATGGGTCCGCCGTCCCGGTTCCTCGGTCCGGAGGTTCCCGAGGAGACGATGATCTGGCAGGATCCGATTCCCGACGCTACCTACGACCTGATCGGCGAGGCGGAGATCGAAGAGCTCGAATCGGCGATTCTCGACTCGGAGCTCTCCCGATCCCAGTTGGTCAAGACTGCCTGGGCGTCGGCCTCGACGTATCGCGACAGCGACAAGCGTGGCGGTGCGAACGGCGCACGCATCCGACTCGAACCCCAGCGTAGCTGGGAGGTCAACGAGCCAGCCGAACTCGACGCCGTCCTCGACACGCTCGAGGAGATCCAGACGTCGTTCAACGACTCACGCTCCACCGAGGTGCGCGTCTCGCTCGCCGATCTCATCGTTCTGGGCGGAAACGTCGCCATCGAGCAGGCAGCGGCCGACGCCGGCCACGACGTGGACGTTCCCTTCGAGCCCGGACGAACGGACGCGACGCAAGAGCAGACCGACGTCGACTCCTTCGAGGCGCTCAAGCCGCGAGTCGACGGGTTCCGGAACTACTTCGGCGGCGAACACGACCTGCCCGCCGAAGAACTACTCGTCGACAAGGCCGATCTGCTCGACCTGACGCCCCCCGAGATGACGGCGCTGGTCGGCGGTATGCGCGCCCTCGACGCGAACTATCAGAACTCGGATCTCGGCGTGTTCACCGACGAGCCCGGAACGCTGACCAACGACTTCTTCGAGACCCTCCTCGACGTGAGCAACGAGTGGGAGGCCGTCTCCGAGGACGAGCAGACGTTCGAACTGCGAGACCGCGAGACTGGCGAGGTCGAGTGGACGGCGTCTCGCGTCGACCTCATCTTCGGTTCGAACGCCCGACTTCGAGCGATCTCGGAGGTCTACGGCAGCGACGACGGCGAGGAGGAGTTCGTCGAGGACTTCGTCGAGGTCTGGACGAAAGTCATGCAGCACGACCGCTACGACCTCGACTAGCGGCTTTGTAGGGCGGCGAGATGCGGATTTTTGTTTTCTCGGTTTGTTGGCGAGCAATCGTTGCTACCGCTCAGTAGATTGCGGTATGACCAGCAACTGTGTGTCGCCCAATGGGTGAGATAGCGAAACTTGGAACGTCCCGTGGGCCGGGGCGAATATCGAACACGGGAAGACATTCCTGCTCGCTTCGCTCCGCGGGCTGTGACTTCCCTGCTCGAATTCGCTTGGCTGCAATCTCCACGCATCGCAGCCTCGTCGCTGTCGCTCCTCGAATTGAGTGCGGGAAAAGTGGGCCGGCGCGAATTCGAATCGCGGTTACGGCCACCCGAAGGCCGAAGGATACCAAGCTACCCCACCGGCCCGCAGGTGAAGCAAGCGCCCGTCTGCCTTTAACGATTCCGGAGTGGGGCAGCGCACGGCCGATCTACGGCGGTCAGTATCTCTCGAAGCCGCCCGTATCCAGCCAGTTGTGAGCGACGGTGATTGCCTGGTCACCGTGGAGTGCTTGCGGTCCCAGTGAGATCGGCGTCGCGTCGTGTTGGGCGAGTACGGTTCGTTCGTCCTCGGTGAAGTCGTGGTGGTCGGAGAGCACGAATACTGGATCTTCGGGTGGCTGCACCGAGGGGGCTGGATCGCCATCTTCGTCGAGGACGATCAGATCTCCGCTGGCGGCGACGGCGTCGAGCGTTGCTTCCAACCCGCGGCGGCGGAGCTCGACGCCGGGGGAGCTTTCGACGGGTTGGTGGCCGATCGCTTCCTCGCGCTCCTCGAGGGCGCCCCGGAGCAACGCCGCCGTCGAGCGCTCGTCGGGGTTCAGCCGGCGGACGCTGGCGCCGTCGACGGTGATCGTGACGGCGTCGTCGATGACGAGATGGACGAGCGCGTCGGTGCGGATGCCATGCGACGTCAACAGTCCAGCAGTGACCGATCGGCAGAGGACGTCGAATCGGCCCGCTCCCGGAAGGTCGTCGAGCGAGATTTCGACGTCGGGCGTGACCTCGTGGCCGACGACGATGAACTGGCGCATGGCGATGCAAAGCGTCGGGCCACCAATAGCGTCGTCGCATCGAGACCGACGGAATCTGTGGTCGAACTCAGTCGCGCGGCGGATCCGCAAGGTACTACCGCGACCGCGGCGCTGCAACGGACATGAACGTCGTTGACGTGGCCCGCGACCTGCTGGCGAGCGGGCCGATCTGCGATCCCTGTCTCGGCCGGCCGTTCGCCGACCGGAGTTTCGGGCTCACCAACGCCGAGCGTGGCGGGTCGCTTCGAACTGCCGTCGCGCTGACCGAGGACGAGCCATTCGAGTCTGGCGCCACCGACGACTGCTGGGTGTGTGAAGGCCACTGCTCGACGCACGAGGAGTGGGCCGAGCGCATCGTCGAAGCCCTGGAGAACTACGAGTTCGAGAGCTATCAGGTCGGAACCCGTACTCCGCCACTCCTCGAGGAAAACGACAGACTACTGCGCGAGGAAGCCGGTCTCGACGCCGACGCTGGCGAGTCGTTCAAGTCTGCGTTCAACCGCGAAGTCGGAAAGCGATTCGGTCAGCTGACTGGGACGGGGGTGGACTTCGACCGTCCCGACGTGCTCGCCCTACTGAACGTTGAGCGTGGCGACGTCGACGTACAGGTCAACCCCGCGTTCGTGTACGGCCGGTACCGCAAGGTACAGCGCGACGTCCCCCAGACGGAGTGGCCGTGTCGCGAGTGTGGCGGCTCTGGGAAGCAGCTCGGCGACGACGGCGAGGAGGACTGCGAACACTGCGACGGCTCGGGCTACATGTACCCTACGAGCGTCGAGCAGTCGGTCTCTCCCCACGTCCTCGCCGCGATGGATGGTGAGGAGGCGCTGTTTCACGGCGCTGGCCGCGAGGACGTCGACGCACTGATGCTGGGTACCGGACGACCGTTCGTGGTCGAGGTCAAGCGTCCCCGTGTTCGAGCGCCCGACGTCGACACGCTCGAAGCCGAGATCAACGAGGCAGCGGCCGGCCAGGTCGAGGTAGAGGGGATCGAGCTCGCGACCTACGAGATGGTCGAGCGCGTCAAGGAACTCGACGCGAGCAAGCGCTACCGCGCCTCGATCGCGCTGTTCGAACCGATCGACGACGAGGCGTTCGAGACGGCTCTCGGGGAACTCGATGGCACCACCGTCGAGCAGTTCACGCCCGAGCGCGTGGACCACCGTCGAGCGAGCACGACCAGGACTCGAACCGTCTACGCTATCGGAGGCGAACTCCACGACGTGGAAACCGTGAGCCCCGACGATCTCCCCGGGGATGCCGAGATCGCGGATCGCTACGCAGCGGAGATCGACCTCGACGAGATCGTTCGAACGGGGACCGTCGAGATCCACGGTGAAGGCGGGCTCTACGTCAAAGAGCTCGTCAGCGGTGACGAGGGCCGCACCGAACCCAGTCTGGCGGGGCTGCTCGGCGCCGAGGTCGTCGTGACGGCGCTAGACGTACTTGCCGTCGAGGGCAAGGACGAACCCTTCGAGGACGAGGAGTTCTTCCGCACCTGAGATGGCCGATTACTGCTCGGACTCGTCCGAACTGCCTGCATCCACCGGTCGCTCGGGCTCGACGTAGATTTTCGTCACTTCGGGTGCGGCCGCCTTGATCGCGTCTTCGATCGACGTGATTCGCTCGTCGATCGTGCGGGTGTCCAGCCCTCGATCGAAGGCGACGTCGGCCGTGACCACCACGTCACCGGGGCCGAAGAAGACCGATCGGAAGTCGACGATCGAGCCGACGCCGTCGGTCTCGCGGATAATCCGCTTGAGTTCGTCCTCGTCGTCTTTGCGGAGACTCTCACCGATGAGGAGTCGTTTGTTTTCCCAGGCGAGCGCGATCGCGAATCCCATCAGCATGATCCCGATGAGCAGCGCGCTGACTGCGTCGTAGATCGGGTCGCCGGTCGTCCGAGTGAGGAAGATACCCGTCAGGGCGATTCCCAGCCCGGAGAGGGCGATCGTGTCCTCGGTGAGTGCGGTGAGGATCGTCGTCTGGCTGGTCTTCCGGAACGCCTCGACGTACCCGTCGTAGCCGTGCTTTTCCATCTCCTTTTGCATGCCAGCGCGGGCCTTGTAGAGCGCATAGGCCTCGAAGACGATCGCACCGAGCAGGATTGCGTAGTTGACGTAGACGCCCTGGACCGCGACGTCGACGATGGGGAGCTGCTGGGCTTCCTCGCTGAAGCTGGTCTCCCCGTGTCTAATCGCTTCGATGCCGTGCCGTGCGCTCTCCCACCCGGCGATTCCGAACAGCATGACGGAGACGAGGAAGGAGAAGAAGAATTCCGCCTTTCCGTAGCCGAATGGATGGTGTTCGTCTGCCTCACGGCGACCGTAGAAGATGCCAACGAGAAGAAACACCTGGTTGCCAGTGTCGGAGATCGAGTGGTACGTTTCCGCGAGCATGGAGGGGCTCCCGGTGATCAGAAAGCCGCCGAACTTCAGACAGGCGATGGCAGCGTTGGCGACGAGCGCTGCGAGAACGACGGAGACGCTGGATGCCATTGACGGACGTGGCACCAGCCGATAGTTAGCTCTGGCGGGTTGTTGCGACGATCGCGCGTCCGATCGATCTAAATCCATCGGTGGGTGAGCACGGATACGGTGCCGGGAATCGATCCAGCACCGACTGGCAGTCCTTGGGCTCACTGTCTGCACACACTGAGGGGCTATTCGTCGACGATACGGAAGAAACAGGCTGGAGTTCGCGACCTGATCGAGATCGCCGCGAGGTAGGTTCCCGGATCGAAGCTGAACTCGGACTGCCGAATCAGATCGGGAATTTCGGTCGCGTTCCACGTTCTGGAATCGCCGACGGCCAGTTCCTCGTACGCATCACCAGTCGTGGTCTGTTCGATGCGATCCCAGTCACCGTTCTGCTCGACCCACAGCTGCCAGCTCGCGGGGTTGAACTCCAGCTGCTCGCTGGATTCGTTCCGGAGCGTCAGGGTGATCGCGTCCGGATCGGTCGTCGATTCTAGGGACGGTTCAAGAACTACCGCAGATCCTTCCGAATCGTCCGTCTGTGAACAACTCAGTCCGGATTCGTCGACGCCATCGGGCGGGCAGTCGTACTCGGCGATCGGCTGCTCACTGACCGATGGGGAGGAGGAGGAGGAGGAGCTGCTGCAGCCTGCCATAACTGCTATCGCGGGGACGAGACCGCTCACGAAGGTTCTTCGGCGCACGACCGGTCCTTCAATCTGCTATCAAAAAAACTTCAGGAAGATCCGAATGAGGTGATCCGCGTTCTACCGTCTTCGTCGCGAGCTGTAATCGCGGTTCTGAAGCGTCGAATGGCCGCTATGACGGCAGCCGATTGCGATCAGGAATCTCCCGGAGGTATCAGATCGCGCTGGAACTCGTCGAACGTCCGGAGGTCGTCCGGGATCCCTCGTTCGATGACGCGTTCGTTGCGATCGGTATCGCTCGAATCGTCGAGTGGCGCTGCGACGGGCTCCCAGCCCGGTTTGACCTTGACGCTTTTTGCGGGCGACCCCACTGCGATGTGGTGGGCGGGAATATCTGTCGTGACGGAGGACTTCGCACCGATCAGCGCGTTCTCGCCGATCTTGCAGCCCGCACGGAGCATGGTGTCGTACGTCAGCCGAACGTCGTCCTCGATGATCGTGTGGTAGTTCGTGATCTCCGTCTGGTCCACGACGTCGTGGTCGTGGCTGTAGATGTGCGCGTCGTCGGAAATCGAGACGCGATCGCCGATCGTCAGCTTCCCGCGATCGTCGAGGTGGACGTCGTCGTGGATCACGACGTTGTCGCCGACCTCAATATTGTGCCCGTAGGTGAAGCTAATATTCTTGAAGAATCGGCACCCCTCGCCACAGTCCTCGAACAGGTGTGTGGCGAGCATTCGACGGAACCGGAGTGCGAACTCGACATTGTCGGCCAGCGGCGTCGCGTCGAACTGCCGCCAGAGCCACTGGAGGTGCTTCGATTCGCGGAACTGCTCCTCGTCTTTTTCGGCGTAGTATTCGCTTTCCAGCGTCGTGTTACAGGGATCGTAGCTCTGCAGTCGCACGCGCTCCGCAGCGGAGACGCTCTCACCGTTCTGCCAGCGGTCGTAGGCATCGCGGTCCCCAAAGAGGTCGACGAGGACGTCTTCGACGACGCGACACGTGTCTTCCTCGGACGCGAGTCGCTCGTCGACCTCGTCGATGAACGCCCTGACGCCCGCCTCCGCGTCGGTGGGGAGGCTGACGTGACGTTTCGTCATAGCTGGTCGTTGATCGCGGCTGTTGATATGGGTTTCCGTCGCGGAACGCGGCTCCGTCGGCGTCTGATGCCCGAATCGCTGGCGCCTTCGAGTATTTCGTGCTCCGTGGATCGCAGTCGTTGTGGCCCCCGATTCCACGGGTGACCGATCCACGCCTTCCGCGTCTCCTAAGTACGCGGACCCGAAGGTACACGTATGCGATATCGGGAACTCGGCGAGACAGGCCTCGAGGTCAGCGAGGTCGCTTTCGGCGCCTGGGTAGTGGGAACGGACTGGTGGGGCAACCGAACGCACCAAGACGATCTCGACATGATCGACACCGCACTCGATGCCGGCATCAACTTCTTCGACACCGGCGACGTCTACGGTCACGGCGACAGCGAGGAGATCGTCGGGGAAGCGCTCGCCGACCACCGGGACGACGTCGTCGTCTCTACGAAAGTCGGCTACGACTTCTACAACAATCCGCAGGCGGGACACGGCGAGCTGCCCAAGCGGATGGAGCCCGACTGGATCGAGACGGCACTCGATCGATCGCTCGAGCGGCTCGACTTCGACTACGTCGACCTGCTGATGGTCCACAACGCGAACGTCGACGAGATCGACGCTGACGTGCTGGAGACACTCGACCGTCTCGAGGAGTCCGGCCGCGTCGATTCCGTCGGCTGGGCACTTGGTCCCTCGATCGGCTGGCTCGCAGAGGGCGAGGCCGCCGCTGAAGCGGACGTCGACGCGCTCCAGACCGTGTTCAACCTCTTCGAACAGGAGCCGGGCCAACATTTCCTCGACAAAATCGACGCACACGACGCATCGACGAGTCTGCTTCCGCGAGTGCCCCATTCATCCGGGCTGCTCAACGAACAGGTGACGCCCGACACCGAACTCGGTGAGGGCGACCACCGGTCACACCGGCCAGAGGAGTGGTACGAGGCCGGCTGGGAGAAAGTCGAACAGATCCGGTTCCTCGAACGTGACGGCGAGCGGACCCTCGCTCAGGCGGCCATCCAGTGGCTCCTCTATCACGACGCCGTCGCCAGCGTGACGCCGACGTTCCGTTCGGAGGCCGACGTGACGGCGTGGGCCGCTGCCTCGGGGGTGCCGCCACTCTCCGACGCCGAGTACGAGCGCGTGCAAGAGCTCTACGCCGACAATTTCGACATCGACTCCGACGACGGCATGGACTCGCTCAGGACGTCCGTCGACGGCGAGGACATCCGCGAGGCGGGTCTCGACAAGGAGCCTGCTGCGTACTGATTCCGGGTGACCTCGCCGGCCCTTCTTCTGTTGGACTGACCAACTGCAATTCGGTTCAGCGTCGGCTGCGGATTTCCACTGCAGACCGACAGACTGCACGCACCCGGGCCTCCTCAGGACCACTTACACTCCGAAGTGTCGCGTCGTGGATTTCACCCGCACCCAGCAGCGGCTCGTCGACTGGAATGGACGGAAAATGGCGCTGTGCGTTCGAGGTTAGATCGAGTCGGCTGCGAGTTGTCCCTCTTCGGCAGCCGCTTCGCGGCAGCTGGACGAACAGAAGGCGACGAACTCACCGTCGATCCGCGCGGTTTCGCCCTGACTCGTCACTTCGTCGCCACAGACGGCACACTCGAGAGCGAACGCCGTCCCTGAGACTTCGGGGGTCCACTGCTCGTCAGTGAGCAACCGAACGTCGAAGGATTCGACGTTCTCCGTGGCGACGCTCTCTTCGAGCACTTCGTGGACGGCGTCCTCGGGGACTGTGGCGTGGGCGACGACCGAGCCGTCTGCGGTCGCGTAGACGTGCTCGACGACGTTCTGGGAAGCGAGGCTCTCTGCAACGTCTTCGGTTGTTCCTGGGGCGGTAGATACGTCGATAAGGACCTGGATGCCGGCGTCGAGCGTCGACCGATCGACGTCGAGGGTGAACCGGCGGATGACGCCGAGTTCCTGCAGTCGGTCGATCCGGTCGGAGACTGTCGGGGGCGAGACCCCGACTTTGTCGGCGATTTCGCTGTATGGCCTGCGGGCGTTGGCGACCAGGAGCCGGAGGATCTCGAGATCCGTATCGTCGAGCTGGGGCATGTACCGGAGTACCGACGGTTCGCATATACCATTTTCGACATCCGGCGATTTATTTTTGTTTTATTCTATGCGGCCGGAACTATTGCCACAAGGGTGGAATATGCTGGAAGAGTTTGTAATTATGCGATATATGCGGGCCACTTCTGCCGATACTGGTCAGGATTTTTGCCGTCGTTTGCCCTTATTTCTGGGTTCGTTTCGACCCCCGTCGTACAGGCGTCTGACAGATTGTCTATTCGATGAAAGGTCGATCTTGTCGAGCCTCGAAATGCGGACTGGGGATCCGAACGAAAAGACGCTGAGGGAGCGAGAGATTACGAGCCGGTTCCGTCGCCGTGGGTCACGCCGTCCTGGGCGTCCGCGTTCATTCGTCGCAGTGCAGCGCGTGCGTTCGATGCATCGTACCCGAAGTAGATGGCGTCCGCAGTTGCTTCGGCGACCTCTGCCGCATGGATTAGCGCATCGAGATCAACGTCCACCGCGTACAGTTCGATTGCGAAATCGGCCTCGATTCTGTCGGCGAACCCACTCGCCAGCGCTTCGAGCCAGTAGGTGGTCCCATAGGCCGTGTCGTAGAGCGGAACCACGAACTCGTCGACGTGGGGCGTAATCGCCTCGATGTCCAGTCCGGACCGTTCGAAGATGTGGCCGGGATAGGGGTCGGGGTAGAGTGTGAGGCTGGTTCGACCGGGAATCCGGGACGCTGCTTCGGCGACGAACTCCGTGATCAGGGCCGCGCGCCACTCCTGCCAATTCTCGTGGTCGCTCTCTGTGAACTGCTCCCGGCACGTGTCACAGCGACAGTAGCCCGCGCGAGGGAACCCGACGTCGTCGAGACGAACGTCGGGTGCGACGGCCGCACAGTCCTCGATGGTCGCGAGGACCCCAGATCGGTACTCTTCGCGCGAAGGACAGACGTAGGACCAGTCGAAGTAGGGCTGCTCACGCGTGGCCAGTGTTCCGTCTGCGTCCACGGCGGCGAGTGACGGATCGGCCTCGACAGCTGCAGTGTCGCCGAAGCAAGATACCATGTTGGTCGCAGACTCGATCGGTTCGGCGCCACGGCCAGTGACGTCTTTGACCTCGTAGAACGCGCGGTCGAACTCCTCCCAGGTGGTCTCGGGCTCGTTGCGCGTGACGACGCCGTACATACACGTCGTACGTGGCAGGGGACTGTTAAGGCCGCCGCTCGCGACGTGATTCGTCGTGGGACCGCTGGTCAGGGCAGAATCAACCAGATCGCCAGTAGTGACTCACTGGTGATCTATTACTGCTGGAGAACTATCGGGTCCGGCGAGCGACTACTCCGCTTCGTACTCGACTTCAACAGCGGAGTCGGACGCGAAGAGCTTGTAGGCGATTAGGACGACAGCGATCAGCGCGAGCACTTTGAGGGCCTTGGACATAGATTCGCGTACGGAGGCGCAGCATAAATTACTACCGCATCGTACGATTCTCCCGAGGTCCCGGACCGTCCGTACCGGTGATCTACGTTCGAGATCTACCTCTCCAACTGTTTGGTTTCCGGGCAGACTCGTCACTGGTTCTGTACGTCCGTCCGGGCGTTCTCGTGAAACGTGTGGCCGTGCCTCACGCAACCCTTATTGTTGCACCTGAACGATTATGATATATGGACGTCGCCAGTCCACTCCGAGCCGGCATCGCTGTGGAGCCGCAGGGTAGCCTCCGTTCGGCCGCCCCGTTCGAGTGGCAGACTATGGCGACAAAATTCTTTGCAGTCATCGGAGACCGTCCAGTTTGCCCACGCGGGCACGACGACCCGATGGCCCTGGGTGAGGGCGCGTCCAGGTAGTCGATGAGCGTCTCTCGGCACCCGATTGCGCTCCGGATCGAGTCACTCGTAGGGCAACGAGCCGCACTGCTCGCGACCGTCATGTGCCTCCCGCTCGTGGACGGTATCTTCCCCGCCCTGATCGTCGCTGGGGCGCTCGACTCCCCGGCAGGAATCGTCCAGGTCGGGCTCCTGATCTTCGGTGGCAGTGCGATGGTCGCTGTGATCCTCGCTGACTTCGACGGGAGCGGACGCGAGGGCGCACGAATCGTCGCATTGGTTGCGGTGCCCCTCGTTGCGCTTGCTGCCCTCGAGGCAGCATTCGCTCCTGCGATCGCGGGCGCTCTCAACATGGTCGTCTTCCACCGCTTCGCCGCGCTGGTCGTCCTGGCCGTCGCGGCATCGACCGCCAGTGCACGGATCGCTGCCTACGTTCCCCGTCCGGCAGTCGTGATCGTCCTGGGCCTGTTGGCGAGCATCGAACCTTCGAACGCGACGCTGGCTGCGACCGCCGAACCAGAGCTGATCGTACGCGGCGTCGCCGCTGCGCTGGTCGGCGTTGGATTCGCATTCCTGCTCGCGATCACGAGCCCGACCCTCCGGAGCGTCGTCGATCTCGATCGATTCAGGTTCGGTAGCGCTGTGGCGCTGGGCCTGCTCGGCGTCGGGCTTCTCCCGGGCGCCCAGGAGGTCGGCCTCCTCACCGATCTCGCGCCGCTGGTCGTTCTTGGCCTCTCCGCGCTGTTCGCCTTCGACCCCGACCGGGAGATCGGCGGCTGGAGTGACGACGCATCCGGCCGTCCCGGCGCTCCGGAATCCGTCCACACGGGTGCCAATGAGTCGGAGGCCTCGTCCGCGGCGAGCACCGGATCGACCACTGGGGCGGCAGCCTCCTCCACCCCGTCGTCCACTGCTGCTGACGGCGGCGAGAACACTGGGCAACCGCCGGACGCGCCGGACGACGATTCGAACGACGATCGCCCACCCTGGTTGTAGCCGATTGAACCGACGGTCGTCCGCTTCGCGCTCTGTGGTTTGGTTTCGATCGAACCCTGCTTCGAGCGATCCTAGCAACCCTTACGAAGCGGGAGCAACGACGGAGTCATATGAGCGAAAACCGGGTCGTCCAGGGCCGCATGGTGACCCCTGCATCGCTGGCGGAGATCGTCGAAGGCGATGGTGTGATCGACGCCGAAGCTATCGAGGACGCCGACCGGGAGTGTCCAGAGTGTGACGGCGCCGTCCTCGCCGTCGGCTACATGCCGACAGTCACGGAGTTCGTGACCGGCTACAAGTGCCAGGACTGTGACTGGGCCGAGACGGACAGGGAGTGAGACGAGTCACGTGACTGGCGCGTCTTCTTCGGAGCCCGACCCGTCCGACCTCGACGAACTGCTCGACGCGATCCATGCCGAGCTCGCTGCCACGCAGGAGCTCCCGGTCGAGCGGTCGGCCGCGCGGTGGATTGGCGAGGCCGAAGCGGTCGCACGCGACCTCGCTGAAGCCGACCTCTCACGGTCCGTCGTCTCGGAGCGTCTGGGACACGTCGAGTCGCTCCTTTCGGAGGTCGGTACGACCGGCGACCAGGCAGCGGACGAACATCTCGACCGTGCGAAATCCCTGACGAGTGCAGCTCTCGAGGCAGCCGTTTCCAGCTAATTCCGCCGGCTGTTCCCCGATGGGGCGCTGCTGGCGGTGTCCTTTTGCTTCGCGGTCCGAACTCCCGCCATGGAGCGCGTCGCGTTCGACGCCGTCGAACCAGGACCGTGCACCGGTGCTGCGACAGCCCGCCACCTCTCCGATGCGCTGGATGCGGACACCGTGGCGATAAACCACTACTCCATAGCATCGGACGAGCGTGTCAGCGGTCTCCACGCGCACGGTGATCAGGAGGAGATCTTCGTCGTGCTGGATGGCACAGCTACGATCGAAACGCTCGACGGCGTGGTGCAACTGGAATCCTCGGAAGTCCTTCGATTTCCACCTGGCGAGTACCAGTCGGTTCGTAATGAACACGCTGAACCAGTGGAGCTGCTCGCCATTGGTGCTCCGCCGGAGTCCGAGGACGTTCGGATCCCGCTTCCCTGCCCGGACTGTGGACACGAGTTTCGACGGCCGTCCGTGACTGAGTCCGGTCCTGTTTTGCAGTGCCCGGCGTGTGGCGCTCAGGAGGCCGCGACCTGTTCGAACTGTGGGGGCGAGAGTCTCTACGCAGTGCTCGGTCCGAACGGCGGTCCGGTGTCGTCGTGCTCGGAGTGTGGCGCGATGGAGGAGCAGTAGCAAATTGCTGGTCCGGATCATCCGGGCTACGTCGGGGGAATCGAAACCCCTAAAGTGCGACCAGCAGAAGTCGGGGCCGCGGGGTCGTGGCCCAGTCCGGCAGGGCGACTGACTCCAGAGAGCCCGCCTCTGACGAACTACCTGATATACGGAACGGCCGGGTTGATCACCGGACGTGACGACGACGCTCTGGAGTTCCGAGGCGGATCGGAGATATCAGTCGATCGGGGGTTCAAATCCCTCCGACCCCATCTGAAATAAAAAGGTACAGCGGCTGTACCTCTGTTTTACAGAACTTCCGGATTTCCGGGTGGTCGGCGTGAGCGGCGCCATTCCTACTCCGGCGTCTCGGGCCGCTCCGTCGGCCGAATCGGAGTGCCGCCACTGTGGCGAGCATCTCACGGGGCGGTTCTGCCGCGTCTTCGGCGACGCGAACGGCGACGTGCATCGCTGCTTCGGCTGCGACAGCCGACGGCGCGTGCTCTCCGGAACTGCCGCCGGAAAGACCGTGCCGTATCCCGATCCCGAGCGGTTCCGGGGTGAGTCAGCGTGAGCGACCAGCTCCCTCTCTGGCTCCGTTCTCTCGATCGAGCAGCGCCGTTTATCGAGATTGCGCTCGTCGTCCTCCTCGCCTGCTTCATCGTCGCCGGGTCGGTCGAAACAGTACGTCTTCTGCCGTTCTCCGACCCAACCCCCTACCACTATTCCGCGTTCGCGTTGGCACTCACTGCATCGGTTTTCGAGGTGGATCTCCGATGAGCGAGTCCTCCGAACCGACCGGACTCGCCGCCCACGGGATCCGTCCGAAGACGATCCTCCGTGAGCCGACGACGAACGGCGAGGAGAAGCAGATCTGCCCCGAGGACGGACGCCCCATCGGCGGCACGCTCGGTACGCAGACGATCGCCCACCCGGAGATCGCGGGCGACGGCGAGGCCGACGAGCTGCTCACCCACGGCTGGCTCTGCGTGGCGCACCCCACGCCGATCGTGATGCCGCGCCACCCGTCGGAGATGCCCGACGGCTGGGAGTCGGTCGAGCTGGTGATCGCCGACCAGCGGACCCGCGAGGTCCCCGTTCCCGTCGAGGAGGTGCCCGATGTCGAGTAGCGCCTTCGCGACGGATCTCGACGAGGAACTCGCGACGGTCGCCTCCGAACGCGTCCATGCGCTGGAGAGCGTCGTCTGCGAGCGCTACGCGGCGCTCCGGTACTCGCTGGATCGTTGCAATCGGAACGCCTGCGACGGCTACGCGACCGATGAGACGCCCGGCCTCGACGCCGAGGTGCCCGTCGAGACGAAGGGCGTCCGCCTGCGCCACCACGACGGCGAAGGTCGTCTGAACGTCCACCTCGACAGTCACGAGACGCTGGTCGAGGAGGGCGGCTACTACGCCGTGGTCCTGTATACGACGGTCGAGCACGGGGGCGACGAGCGCGTGATCGTCCTCGAGTCGGCGATCGTCACGCCCGAGGAGATCGGGCGCTGGACGGATGGCAGCGGATCGCCGTATCAGAAGGTCCGCTGGTCGCAGGTGCTCCCCGATCGCGGCGTCGATCGGGCGAGGTGGTCGCAGTGAACCGCGAGCGTTCGCTCTGGGCGGCACTCGTGGCGCTCGCCGCTGGCGACGCCGCGACCACGCTGGTCGCCCTGGAGATGGGCCTACCTGAAGCGAATCCGCTGCTCGCAGCACTCGTCGGCGCCGTGGGACTGCTCGCTATCCCGCTCTCGCAGGTCGTTTACGTCGGCGGCGCCGCCGCGATCGTCCGCGTCGTCGAGGATCACGGCCGTCGGCCCGTGCTGCTCGCCGGGATCTCCCTCAGCGCGATCGTCGTCGCGAACAATCTCGCTGCCGTCCTCGTCGTGGGGTGGTCGGCGTGATCGATCCATCTACGTCCGCTACTGACCGCTGGCGGATCGGTCACCTGTTCGCGGACCACGGTGCCGAGTCCGAGGTCCTCGCGAGCGTCGGGGAGGTCGTCCGCGTGACGATCGAGCCGGAGCCGAACCCGGTCGTCGACGAGACGATCCAGATGGACCTCATGGCGGAGACGCCGGACCTGGACCTGGATCTCGCCGTGCTACACCCGCGATGCACGGACGCCAGCGACATGACGAGCATCAGCGGCGATCCGAAGGACCACGCCAACCAGATCCCGCGGGCTCGCGAGCTGGCCCAGGAGGTCGCCGAGGACTACGTGATCGAGAACAAGCCCCGCGACGACCTCCGCGATCCGACGGTGCTGACCGGCCGGATGTTCGGGCTCCCGATCGCCTACGAGCGAGCGTTCGAGTCGTCATTCCCGATCCGAGCGCCAGCTCGCGAGCAGTCCCTCGGCGAGAAGACGGTGAGCCCGTACTTCTACAGCGACCGCTCGCGGGACTGGTGGGCCGCCGTGAAGGGCTACACCGGAGACTACCCGAAGGGCCACCTCGCGAAGAACGCGCTTCCAGCGGTCTACGTTCAGACGATCGTCCGAAGCTGGCTCGAGGCCGCGAACGAACGCGACGGGACGGTCCCCCAGGACAACAACACCCCGGCGCCGCGGAAGGTCGCGGACGATCAGGCCGAACTCCCCGAGGTGGTACGATGAACGGCCCTGTAGCGGTCGACCAGACCGTTTCGAATGGTGGACGCGATCGCGACGGCTCGCCGCGGATGCTCTCGCGGTGGACGTTCCAGTACACGCCAGCCCGCCAGTTCGTCGAGAGGCGGCTGGAGGGCCGCGTTCTGAACGCCTGCGCCGGAAAGACGAAGCTGAACCACGACGGAGAGATCGTCCGGAACGACCTCAACCCGGAGCGCGACGCCGATCACTATCTCGACGTCGTCGAGCTGCCCGAGCACTTCGAGCCGCGGAGCTTCGACACGATCGTCTTCGATCCGCCGTTCGATCAGAAGCAGGCGGAGGAGAAGTACGACGGCCTCCACGCCAGCGACGTCTACGGCGCCTTGGAGGGCTTCGAGAAGCTCGTCCGGCCGGGCGGCGCGGTGATCTGCTTCGGCTGGAACTCGTGGGGCATGCGGTCCTTCGGCGCCTTCGAGCGCGAGGATACCTACCTGTTCCAGCGGGGGCCGATCCACCGCGACGTGATCGCGACGATCGACCGCCGCACGAGTTCATCTCTCGCTACAGACGGTGATTCCAACCGTTCTGTAGACACGGTAAGTGATCGCGACGGAGGTGAGCGATGAGCGGCTCCCGGCTCTACGACGCCCTCCTCGGTCTCATCCTGGCCGTGTCTGGAGCGTTCGCCATCCGCTCGATGGTTCCCTGGCTCTGGTGGGATCTCGTCGTCGGGGGGCTCCGCCTCACCGCCGAGGATGCTCCGATTATGTTCGCGGTAGCCGCTGGGTCCGTCATTCTCGGGACCGTGATCGCCGTCGGACAGGCGGCGATCTGGGTCCACGAGACTCGAGAGCCAGAGACCTGCGAAATCGATGGGTGCGACGGAGATCCGGAGCCGATATGGATCCAGGGACAGGCTCGCCTGCTCTGCGGCGACCACACCGTTGACGTAGTCGAGAAGATCCTCGAACGCCGCGATGGAGGCGGATCGAAGTGAGCAGCCGGATCGCTCCCGAGGCCGACGAGTGCGGCCGCTGCGGCGCCACTGAGGGCGTCCGCTGGGTCGGCTGCCGCTGCCTCTGTCCCGAGTGTCGCCAGGACCAGCGAGACGCCGCGGAGGGCCCGCTCTCGTGACTCGGTGCGCTCTCTGTGGCGGACGGGCCCGGTGGCGCTCCGCTCGCGTGTACGTCGCTCCTGACGGCTCGAAGGCGCTCGTGCTCTGCCGGAGTTGCCTGTCGGCGCGGCCGGCCAGCCGTCAGTACCAACCGAGCAGCGGCTCGCTGCCGGACCGGAGCGAGATCGACATCTCCCGGCGCGGGGTGACCGATCGGTGACCGACAACCTCACGGACGCACAGAGAGCCCTCGCCGAAGGCGATTACAGCGATCCGGGACGGTCTGACCCCGACGCCACGAACTACGGATGCGAGCACTGCGGCGAGGGGTTCGATACGCTCGTCGCCAAGCGGGCTCACGATTGTCCGCAGAAGCAAGCCAACGAGGCGGCCGAGGCCGACACCGAACTGCGCGACGGCGTGGTTGCTCCCGAGATCCACGAGTTCGGCGCGCACGTCACGTTCGACGGCGGGCGCCACGGCATGAGTCCGTACTGGGCCGTGGTCAGCCAGTTCGACGAGGCGCTGGCCTATCAGGACTCCGACGAGGCCTTCATCGAGGACGTCGCCGGGAGTGACTGGAAGGTCCAGAAGGCGAACTACTGGGAGAGTGGGATCGCCGCTGAGGGCGAGGATTTCGATGTTTTCAACGAGTACAAGATCAAGCTGACCGATTTGAGCGACCCAAAGGGCCTCCGGAAGCTCTCGATCGATTTTAAGGCCTCTCTCCCGAACGCGAAGGGCACCGACGGCGATCCCATCCGGTCGCTTCCCGACGATCTCCCCGAGGGCATCCGCGTCCGTTTCGACTCATCTTACGTCGATCCGGAGGACTACATCCCGATCCTCCGAGCGGTCGCCAGAAAAATGGACATCCGACCGAGCTACTTCGACTCGGAGAAGGTATACCGGCCCTGGAGCCGTGTGTTCAATGCTGCTGCCTACGTCCGGATCATGCGCTCGATCTCCGAGCAGTTGATCGTTTCAGAGGGCGCGCTGCTGGAGCGTCTCGGGCGCTTCGGCTGGCAGAATCGCGGCCGAGGGATGCTGAAGTGGGACAACGAAGAGATCATGGGCCACAACAACGCCTTTGCCGATACTCCGAAGATCTGGAGCAAGCTCATCGGCGACCGCGAGATTGGTGCGCTGCTGAAGTCCTACCACATGAAGAACCCCGAGAAGAACCCCGACGGGTCGACCTCACACCCGAAGCTGGAACTCCAGTTCAGCAACGAGTTCAGCCCCGACGAGCGCGAGTACATCCCGTGGGAAGACCCCGACGGGTACGATCGGCACGACCTCATCGGCGAGATCGACGAGACGCTCGTCAACTGCCTGCACTGGGCCGGGATCAACCTGAGCGCCGACGATCCCGCCTACGTCGAGGACGAGTACTTCGCCGCCGAAGCCGAGCCCCGAAAGCTGCGGATCGTCGACGATCCCATAGACGTCGTCGAGGACGTCGAGGCCGACCTCGCGGCCCAGCGCTTCCACGCCGCCGACCTCACGGACTCCGAAGAAGAGGTCTGGCGGCGCGTCGCCGACGGTGGGAAGCTCCACTACGAGGAACTGGCTGACTCTGCGAACGTTGGCACGAGCACCGTCTATCGGGCGCTCCAGAAGGCTGGCCCGGTGATCCGGAACGAGCAGGGCGAGATCGCCGTCGAGGACGAGGTGATGCGCGAGCGGTTGAGTGGGCTGTTCCAAGTGATCGATCGAGCCGCGGAGTGGGCTGGGCGCGAGCTGCGCGATCTCGCCAGCGACGCATCCGATATTCCCCAGGACTCGCCGTTCGCCCGCTGGATGCAGACCTACGGCGTGAAGCTCTCCGACCTCGACGGGATGGACGCCCCGGTCGAAGGCGTCCCCGACGAGGACTGGATCGAACTCGACGTGAATCTCGGGCAGTGGAGCGAGACAGAGATCAAGCGCATTCTACGGGAGGGCGGACTCGCCGCCCGTGACACCAGCCGCGATCTCCTCGAGCGCTTCGCGAACGCCGTGGTGTACTGGCGCGACGAGGGCGGGGATCGGAAGCACCGGCTGGCCGCCGGTCGCTTCAGCGGCTTGCTTCGTGTTGGCGGTCAGACCATCGCGTGAGCACCGAGTAGTGGCAACGCCGTTCTGAGGGTTCTTTTCTACAAGCCTGCTTGCACTCTTTTCGAGTAAACGCAGTTATCCACAAGCTCACTTGTTTTCCGGATAGCGGCATCTCACGCTCGAAGCGCCGCGGCGGTTGGATCATCACCGCAACCTGGGAAGGGACCCCTTAGGGAGTGTGGCTAAGGCCACAGATCCAAAATACTCCGCAGCGGCGGCTGGGCGTGCAGTTGAAACGCACCCCTTGGGGTGCGCGCGAAAAATCGGGGGGTGGGGTCAGCTACGTACGGTCAGAAAGCGCCGTCGAGCAGCATGCCGATGAGCCGCTCGACGATCTCCTCGGTGGAAGGCGGGGATGCGGTGACCAGTCCGGCATCCCCGGCGACGACCCACGCTCCGTAGGCCGCGAGAGCAAGCAGGAACAGCTTGAGTAGCGGCCGAATCATGGGGTTTCCTCGGCAGTGGGATCGTTCAAACCGCCTCGCGAGCGCTCGCGCGTACGCGCATAATGCGCGCTCGCCCGCCACGCACGTAGGCGGGCCCCCTGTGTCCGCTGACCGGCCGGCTGTCCCGTCGCCCTCTGCCAGATTCGGGGGCGGCGGCGGTCATCAGTCATCGGCTGGCCCCTCCGCAGTCGGTCCGCCGCCGCTCCGATCCGGCGAGTTCTCCGGTTCCAGCCCCAGAGACGCCGGATCATAGCGGTCAGTGGCGTTCGAGACGGTTCCCTTCCCGACCTCGGCCTTCTCGGCGATCTTCGAGTAGGAGAGGCCGGTCGTGTAGTACATCCGGGCGAGCAGCCGGTACTTCAGATCCCGCATGTCCTCCTCGGGAACGTAGCCAGCGGGCACGTCGATCTCCTCCTCGTCGCTCGACCAGCTCCATTCGGCCATGTCGTCGGTATCGAACTCCCACGTCGCATCCGGGACGCCGCGAAGGGAGAACTGCGGGTTCACCGGCTCGCGGTCCTTGATGCCCTCGTAGACGACGACGCGCTTCAGTTCGGGCTTGTGGACGAAGTCAGCCATCGAGCGGAACAGAACGTGTACGTCGCCCTTGTCGTGGCCGATCGTTCCGAGGTTGACGCCGTTCTTGCGCATCTTCTTGACGAGGCCGCCCATGAGCCGCACGACGCGCTGGGCGTTCCCGCCGTCCTGCGCGGTCAGCTCCGAACTCGCCTCGTCGAACCAGAACCAGCGAACGTCATCGCTGGAGCCCTCTTCGGTCCACTCGACGAGGTCGTCGTAGTTGTCGATGAGCTTCCAGTCGACGCCCTCCGGCACGTCGACGCGGAAGTTCGTCGCGAACTCCGGCGTCGGCACGTCGTCGGGATCGAGGCCGTCGGTCTCCTCGGCGATCTTCCGAGCCCGCGAGTAGTGCCGATGGACGGCCTGCATGCACCGGACCGCGAACGACGTTTTGCCGCGGCCCATGAGCGCGGCGAGGTACACGACCTTGCACGGATCGTCGTGGCACAGCCAGTCCTCCAGCTCGTCCTCGGCGTCGACGCCGCTCATGTCGCGGGAGTAGTTCGGGATCCCCGCGAGGTACGCCGCCGTCGCGTTGTCGCCGTCCTTGATCGCCTGCGACGCGGTTTCGGTCGCGTACTGCTCGACGGCGCGCTTGGCGAGCTTGGTCTCCCAGAACGACGAGGGGAGATCCTCGTGCCGCGTCGGGTCGTACTCCTGCTGCGCGAAGACGAGGAACTCCCGAATCTGGTCGTCCTCGACGAGCCCGGCGATCTGCGAGATCTCCGTCTCGACGTCCATCTTCCCCAGGACGATCTCGCGAAGCTCCCGCATCGGGCCGTGTCCGCCCTCGCCGTCGACGGACTCCGGTTTAGTCATCGGCGGGCTCGCCTCCGTTCTCCGCGGCGGATTCCGGGTCGCCGATCGAGATCTCGACGGAATCGGGCGACTTCGCACCGTCGTCGCCGTCCTCGTCGTTGGACTCCTCGATCCGCTCGCCCATGTCGTCGATCCCGCGATCCGCGAGCAGCTTGTCGACGCTCTCCTCGCCCTCGCGTCGGAGCTTGTCGAGTTCGTCGATCATGGACGGGCCGTCCGGCGATTCGATGTTTTCGGCGGCCTCGATGACCGATTGCACGGCGCTGCTTGCAGCCCGGCGCCGAGCCTCCGGCGCCTGGACGATCTCTTCGAGCGAGCGATCGGCCTCTTTCGACAGTTCGCTCTTGACCTCGTAGATCGCCTGCCGGTAGCGCCGGAGGTCCGCGTTGCTCGCGCCCGCCATGTAGGACGCGACGGCGAGGTTCCGGTCGGGGTAGTACCGATCGACTTCGTAGCCCTTCCGGTATATTTTGTTCCCGTCGTCGTCCTCGCCGACCATGCGCGAGACCTCGACGAGATACGACGACGCGTCGTGCTCGTCGCCGTGGTAGTCGACGACGGTCATGTCCTCGAAGCGGTCCTGCGAGAGCTTTCGAGTGGCGCGGTCACCGTCGGCGGGCTGGAGCTCTTCGAGGATCTCCGCCTCGTCGCTCGCGAGTTCGTCGCTGATCCGCTTCGTCGGGAGGAACGCGACCGCGAGCCCGGCGACCGTCGAGAACAGCGCGACGGCTCCCCACACTGGGAGCGCGATCCAGAGGCGGTAGAGCCCGTAGAGCCCGACGCCGATGAGGGCCGTCTGGCCCCACCACGGCAGGCCGCCGAAGCGACGCCAGCCCCGACCAGCCAGTTCCCGCGGCCCGGTCGTCCGCCAGTCGACGCCGAAGAGCGTTCGGATCACGGGCGAACCACCTCGTGGGAGTCGTGCTGGTCAGCGACCTTCGACCACCCGACGACGCCGATCGCGATCCCGCCGCCGAGCGCAGCGAAGAGCGCCGCGACCTGAACGTACCGCCACGTCGAGTCACCGGAGATCCCGGGCAGGCCGCCGCTGCTGCTCTCGCTGCCGAGCCCCACGAGCCCGTACTGTGTGCCGACCGTCACCGCGGGCCGGTCCTCGTTCCGAACCGTGAACTCGACCTCGACGCGCTCGCCGCCGGGCACCGTCACGCGCTGGCGCCGAATATCCACGGCGCCCTGGAGGCGCTGGCTCGCGTCCGTCACGGTGACCTGCCGGGTTACGTCGCTCTCGACGACGATCGTCACCGTGTCGCCGCTCCACTCCGAGCTGACCACGCGCGTCTCGGAGTCGATCGCGATCTCGTAGTTCTCCGCGGTCCCGTTCGCGGCCTCGCCGTCCTGCGCGGCCGCCGCCCCCACGCCACCGAAGGCCGTGAGGGCGATCACGAGCACGAGCGCGACGGCTGCCGATCGGGAGAGAGTAGAGGATGGCATGGCGGGGTTACCTCAGTGCGACGACCAGGGCGATCCCGCCGGTTGCGAGGATCAGCCAGTTCGGGACTCCCATCGTAGAGCCCGTGAGCCAGCCGTCGCGGCCCATCCCAGGCAGCCAGGACCAGTCGAAGCCGTTCCAACTGATCCCGCCCCCGCCGCCACCGCCGCCAGACGTGGCGTAGTTGTCGATGTCCTCGCGGCGTTCGAGGTAGTTCTCGATCCACGAGAGATCGACCGTGCTGCTGGTCGGGTTGTAGCCCTCTCCGGCGACGGTCTCGACCTCCTCGCCGCTCTCGACGTCGTAGGCTTCGAGGATGGTGAACGGCGCCGTCAACTGCATGACGGTCGCCGACTCGTCGCCCTGGTAGCGGAGCGTCACTGACGCCACTTCCGCGACGGACTCCTCGAGGTCGCCGCTCGCGTCGTAGGTCACCGCCGTTGCGTCCTCGATGATCGTCGCGTCCGACGGCTCGGCGATCGACCAGTCGTCCCAGGCGATCGTCACCGTCTCACCCCTGTTGGTCTCGACGACGTACTCCAGATCCGTGATTACGCCGACGTTGAGCTTGATCTGCCCGCCGTCGATGCTGTCGCGGTAGTCCTCCGAGGGGAGCTGCCGTTCCATCGACTCCGTGTCGGCGGCTGCGTAGTAGTCGCCAGCCCGTTCGGACGGGCTGATGACCGTTCCAACCTCGATCTCGAAGTCCGAGTTCGAGCAGTAGAGCGTGCCCTCGAACGTCGTTCCGTCGTCGAGTTGGAACCGCATTCGATTCTCGGAGTCGAAGCTGAGTCCGAGCGCAGCGAGATCGGCCGCGGCGTAGGCGAGATGGCCCGTCGACTGGTACTCACTCGACCACTGCGCGGCCATCACGGTCGGATTGTTCTCGATGAGATCCTGTACGTCGATCTCGCCAGCCTGGACGGCACCGTAGGCGTTCGAGACCCACTTCTCGGCGTTGTCCAGCATCATCTGATGTTGCTGGACGATGCCATCCCAGAGGATCATGTACTGGTTCAGGGTTCGGAAATTCCCCCATTCCTCACCGTTCTCCTCGATCGCCGTTTCGGCCTCGGCGTAGGTCTCGGGGCCTTCCCCCGGGTAATAGACCCACCAGTTCACGTTCTTTCCAGCCTCTACCCCGTCGAGCTTGTTTGCAGGGATGTTCCAGTTCGCCCAGATCTCCTCATATTCGATGCTGTCGAACTGAGAACTACCGCTGACGGACGGATTGGGACCCCTCAGATCGATGGTTGTGGACGTGTTGAAGTCCATATTCACACCGGCCCAATGGACAGATGAACTACTATTGGCCTGGATCTGGCTCACGGAGACCGTCGACCCGTTGAGCAGCGTTACATCAACCGGCTCCAGCGCGACCGAACCATTCCACCTCCCCGTAAGGGGGGAGTTGGAATTGTCCTCGTCGTAGGCAATAATGTCGTGCTTGATTCGGGCGAAGTCAGTTGGATCCGACACGCCATCGTGCTGGTCGAACTCCTTGTACGCTGCTTCGAGCTTCGACGCCTGAACGTTCCAGTGGTTGATGAAATTCGTCTGAACAGTCTCCGCGTAGTACTTCGAAACCGCGTTCTGTGCAGCCGTGAGTACCTCAGACTCTGACTTCCCCGCCTTGATAGCCTCGATGGCCTTAGCCTTATAGAGGACCGCCGCGATCGTCGTCGCGTCCTCCAGGCGATTCCAGAGCGTCGAGAGCATCGTCTCGTCCGCACTTTGGGCGTATTTGCCGGTGCGATACCAGCTCTCGGCCATGGCTTCGGGCGTGCTCGACCCAGATGGGAACGACTGCCCGTCGATCGCCTCGACAGCCTCTTGCGCGAGATAGACGCCGTAGGTCCCGCCCCCGGTCACAGTCGCGCCAGCCGATGCCTCCTCCCACGAGAGGTCGATCGCTCCGGCCGTGCCGATACCGCTCGTCGCGATCGCCGCGGCGCCAGCAGCGCCGCCGACTCCCTGGAGGAACCGGCGACGGCTGACGCCGCCGTTCTGTGCCTGACTCATCGTTAGTACAGGTCCTCGAACCAGTCTCGTCGGTTGCCGACGAACAGGAGCGCGGCCACGGCGCCGATGACGAGCGCGAAGATCGGGATGCCCCACATGGAGCCCCAACCGTCGTCACTCGATCCGGCGCCGCCTCCGCCGCTGCCGCCCTCGACGAACGTCCCGGCCTCGGCGGAGTCGACGACTCCGGAGTCAGCGGTCAGCACGACCGACCAGTTGCCGATCGGATCGGAGTCGTTGACAGCCCACTCCTCGACGACGGTCTCGCTCGCGTTGCCGGAGATCGTCGTGTTCGCGACGGTCGTGCCGTTCGCGTCGGTCACGACCACGTCGGCCGTCGCGTTGGAGTCGTTGATGCCGCTCGCGAACGTGACCTCCGTGTAGACCGTGCCGGTGTCGTTGCCGACCTCGACGGTCTCGTTCAGCGGTTCGGCGGCCACGGCGCCGCCACTGATCGCGGCGACGCCGACGATGCCCGCGATCGCGACGAGCGCGAGGAAGGCCACAGTGTTCGGAACGCGATTCTCCCGGTCGATCGAGTTGAGGATGTTCCAGTTCATGTTAGTTTTTGATCGAAATGATGGTGAAGCCTCCCGTCTGCAGGAAGAAGGCGATCAGTGCGATCGGCATCGTCGCCAGCGAGTCCGCGAGCCCCGGGAAGACCGGGGGCGCGAGGACGAGCGTGGCCGTCGCGAAGACCAGCCACATCTCCTCGCCGTTGAACTCGAAGAAGGACACATCTCGGTTGAAGTAGATGTATCCCAGCGCGACGATCGAGGCGATCGAGCCCAGCGTCAGCCGGAGGTTGCCCGCCTCCAGCAGCACGTTGCTGAAGTCCAGCATGAAGACCTCCGGCCCGACGATCCCGAGGCTCGTCAGCGACCCCAGGATGAAGACCGGAGCGCCGAGCAGCAGCTCGCGAGGATCGAGTTTGTTCTTCGCCATCTCAGTCCTCGGTGATCTCTCCGATGGCGTTCCAGCCCTTCGCGGCGCCAGCGGCGACGAACGCGCCGTAGGCTCCGGTGAGGACCTGTCCAGAGAGCCCCGCCGTGTCGACGAGGACGTTGGTGTCTACGAGACCGACCGCGCCGAAGGCGATTGCCCCGGCCGCGGCGCCGATCCCGGCGATCATCTGTACCGTGTCGTTGTCGAGTAGGTCGTCTGCCATGACCGGGAAGGCGGGCAGCCTGCCCCTACTTCAAGCTCCGATCTCCGGGGAGAGCGACCCCCGTAGCGTCCCCCACTAACCCCTACCTTTTTGACCGGGCAAACTGCCCTCCTTCGCGAACATGGGAGGACTCAGAAAGCTCAGTGGCCGGAAGGGCACGCCCAGCGTATCGCTCGATAAAGGCGATCTCGAACTGGATGGACTGGTGACCAGCGACGGGGAGATCCCCGACGGGCAGCGGATGCACGTCCAGCGTCTCGGACGGCGGGTCTACCTCGTCCGCGCCGTCGAGGACGGCAGCGTCCCGGACGTCGACAACCTTCTTCGCGCAGGCCAGCTATAGCCAGTCGACCTTTTCGCGTTCCCGCTGTTGTGCCTCCGGCGAGTGCGTCCCGCGGTAGTGATCGAGGAACGTCTCCAGATCGTTCCAGCCGCCCCAGTCACAGACCAGCATCGCATCCACGTCGGCGGAGCGCAGGGATGTCGCCCAGGTCCGCCGGAGATCGTGAAACGCGAGGTGCCGCCAGCCGTCTTCGCCACTCTCCTCGGCGAGACCGTCGGCTGCCGAGCGGATCCACCGCCGGAGCGACCGCGTGCTCGTCACGTCGAGGAGCGAGCTGCTCGCTGGCTCGTCGCGAACGTCGGCGACAGTCCGGATCGTCGTCGCGAGATCGCGCGGCACGGGCGTCTCGCGGTACTTGTCGCCCTTCCCGTGCCAGACGCGGAGGATCGTTCCGGCGTCGGTCTCGGCGACGTGCTCGGGCGCTACGTCGAGGATCTCGTGGGACCGCAGCCCGCAGCGCGCCCCGAGCGCGAAGGCGAGCCGCTGCTGGGTGCCGTCGGCTCGATCGAGCAGTTTCGATACGTCAGTCTGGCTCAGCCAGACCTTCATGTCGTCGCGGTTCTCGTGTTCTCGTAGATTCATGGCGTCCGGATCACTCGCAGCCCGGACGGCAGTGCGGGGGTAAAAGGGGTTTTCGGTGGGGTTGGCGGCTCGATCGGCGCCGAATTTGTCCGAGACTCAGCCAGTTTCCGGACGAAGTGGTCAGGATGGCACAAGCGTTATGTACTGCACAGGTTGTAAGGATATTCAATGGCACCCGAAGAAGGCGATCGTCGCAGTGAATCGCCAGCCACGGGTGCCGGCCCGGTTCGTATAAGCAGGAGTGTACCATCAAGCGGGGAGATTTCTGGAACGAGGCACGCTGAGGTGACTCCTGGGATTTGTACTGTAACCTCCTGTGAAATCGGATTCGACGGGTTTGTGGGACAAGCTCAATGTCAAACGCAGAAAAAAGAATTCCAGTTACGGAAGAACGATGGAAAGAACTACACGACCTGAAAGGTCCGGGACAGACCTTCGACGAGCTGATCGAGGAACTCGTCGAAGAGCGCAAGAAGGAGCGGCTGTTCCGGGATATGAACCAGATTCGCGAGGAGAGCGAGTTCGAACCACTCGACGAGGTGTAAGTCTGAATGAGTGACGAGTACCAATTGCTCGTCTCTCAGGAAGTTCAGGAGTTCCTCGAAGAAGTCGAGGAGAAGACTGAGCGGATCGTCCGTGAGAACCTCGAAAAGCTCTCAGATCCCTATCCCGGTCGTGGGCTCGGGGACAAAGAGAAAATCACATGGCGTGGTGAGGAGGTCTACCGACTGCACATCGGGAGGACATGGACGGCGTTCTACGATATCAACGAATCCGAAGACGTCGTGGAAGTGCTGGATATCCTGCCGATAGATCAGGCACATAGCGAGTACGGCGACCTCGATTGAGGTCCGTTTTGTCAGCCAGTTACCGGACGGTGCTCACACTTCGATGTCGATCTCGCCGAGCAGCGCGTCGGTCGCCTCGCGATCGAGGCGGAGCATCTTGTTGCCGACCGAGTAGGACCCTTCGCCAGCGACGCCGACGAGCAGCTCGCCGAGAGCGTCGAGGTGTGCGTCGGATCTCGCCTCCTCGCGAATCTGGAGCAGTCTTGCGTCACCTGCGCGTTGCCCTCGGCACTCGACGTAGCAGGCCGCGACGGCGCGCTGGAGGTCGTCCGGGCCGTCACGGATCCACTGGGGCAGGACGTGCGTCGGGCCTGTCGGCGCGCCGGCGGCGACGAGCACGCGGCCGAAGACGCTCGCGTCCGCGTTTGGTCGGGCCTCGATGCCCTGGCCGTCGTCGTCGCGGTCGATCCACGAGAGTTGGATGCCGAGATCGACGGCGGCCTCGGTGATCCGCTTCTGCTCGGCGTCGGTGTGGGCGGCGAAGCGCGGGCGGAAGTGCTCCGTCGCGATCGAGCCGCCAGCGAAGATCCAGGCGACGCAAACGGCGAGCGCTCGGCGTCGTCGGACGTTCCCCTTCGCTACCAGCCACTCGCGATCGAGCGCGGTCCGGAGGCCGTGCACGGGATCAGGTGCGCCGCCGTCGTCGACCCACGCGCTGATGCGGCCGCGGGGGAGATCGAGCGCGTTCCCGACCGCCGACGAGCCCGCGTCCGGGTGGTCCGCGCAATAGTCCGCGACGCGGTGGTACTCGAGGACTCGGTCCCAGCCGTCTCGGCCGCGATACGTCCGGGCGAACGCCGGGGCCGTTGGCATCGGATCGGCCAGTGACCGAGCGCGGGGGACGGGATCCATCGGTTCGAGCCACTCGGTCCGGCCCCAAACACGTTCCGGCCGCGGAGCGGTTTCGTCGTGCGATTCCCCAGCGCGATAATCGGGAAATCGGGTCTTTTCTCGTTGTGAACAAGCCCCGCACGGCGCTCTCAGCCTCAGAGGAAACCCCAGTCTGGATTATATTTCAGAACATAGAGTGGTGGCCGTTTCAGGACCATTCGGATTCGTCGGCCCGTAGATTTACGATGTCGGGGCGATACTCCCATATGGCGGCCGCGTTAGCGTCTGTCTAAAGTTCTCGGCGTGCCCCCTCTGGGGCACGTTTCAATGGCCAATGGTTTTATTATGGAATAGTGAGGAGAGCAGTTCGCAATGCAATTCCGAGAACTACTGAACGACGACGACGCGGTGTCGCCGGTTATTGGCGTCATTCTCATGGTCGCCATAACCGTCATCCTGGCAGCGGTAATCGGTGCGTTCGTGCTCGGCTTTGGTGGCGGCGGTCCGTCCGCGCCGACCGCGAGCTGGGACACGACTGAGGGCCTGGATGCGAGTGACAACGTAGATAATGTCACATTCGAACTGACCAACACTGGCGATGAGATTGAGTCAGACGCGCTCTCCGTTGGTGGTGACACTACCGCTACGTTGCCCACCGGCCTCCCCGATGAACTGAGTGCCGGTGACACGATTGAAGTTGACATCCCCTCCGGCGCAAGTGAGGGCGACTCGGTGACGATCGTGTGGTCGAAGGACGGCAGCTCATCTACGCTTGCAACTCACGAGCTGTCGGCTGGCGGCGTATAGAGCTAATCACCTTTTCGGGATTCCCCGAATCCATTTTTCGGCGAGCGTCCCAGTGTCCTCAGCCGTCGCGCTCCAGTTCGTCAGCGTCAAGCTCGCCATCGAGGTAGGCGCGGCCGCGGTCGGTGATCGCATAGTATCCCTTGCTCTCCTCGACCTTCTTCACGAGATCCTGCTCTTTGAGTATAGGTAGCCGACGTGATACCGTCGGATGTGAGACTCCTTCGATGTTGTAGGCGATCACAGCGGGCGGCAGGGCGATTCCAGCTTCCTCCAGCAGTTCCAGAATCGCGGGGTCCGACTTAGTCATCCACGACACCAGCGGGCGCATTGCCGATTGACACACAAACAGCGATCATAACGGTAGGTGGCACCGATTAGGATAATATTGTTTGCTATTGTAGCTGATAGCGTTTAGCATTAGATTTAATAGCATGTACTTACTCGGTGGCGAGCAACGGAGCCACACGGGACCCGCCGCTGGTCGGTCGGGTTCTCAGTAAGCTGCGGACCCGGCGTAGTAGCGCCGGCCCGCGTGGCCTCCGTGAACAAGCACGGAAGCATGCAAACTCGCACCCTGCGGGGGCTTGAATCCCCTGCACGTCTGGTCGCATCGACGCCGCGCCTCGACATGGCGCGCAGCAACACGTTCACTTTCACCGGGCTTCAGGCCGGCCTACTCCTCGGGCGCGTCCCGAGTGGTTGCCGGATGTATCCCACAAGCACACGCGCATCCACGAATGGGCCGGCGGCGAAACGCCGGCTCGCGCAGGTCGTCGTCGAGGAAGCCGACGAGGGCTGGCGCGCGACCGAGCACGGCACCGAGATCGAGGGCGTCGGACACTCCGCCGCCCGCGCCGCAGAGGACTATTTCCGGCGCGTTGCGGAAGCTGACGAGGCGCCCAAGCCCGCCGAGCCCGCGGAGGGATCGGCATGAGCGGCTGGGGCTACGCGGTGGAGTTCGAAGCCGGCACGCTCGCTGTCGTCGAGACTCGGGCTGGCGCCGCGGCTCTCTGCGCGATAGGGAACCGACACGAGGCGATGGGCTCGGATCAGTGGCGAGTCAATCCCGTCCGGCACACCGCAACCAGCTCTCTCACTCCATTCCGCTGGAGCGCCGGGACGGCGCGGAGGGAAGCATGAGCGTCGAGTGCCCGCACGAGGCCGAACGCGAGCTGCGCGACGAGCCGAAGCCCGCCGCTCGCGACGAGCCCCGCGGCGAGACGATCGTCGGCGATCCGCTCCGCGACGGCGGCGCGACCGACGCCGAGGTCCGCGACGCGATCGAGGCGGCCCGCCTGGACGGTGATCGGTGATGATCCCGGGACTCGACGGCGAGATCCACGGGCGGACCATGGTCGCCATCGCGATGGCGAACTTCGGCGGCCTGGGGGCCGGGATCGGGGCCGAGCACTTCGGCTGGCTCGGATATATCGGAGTCGCCGCGGTGGCGCTCTACGGTGCGCTGTGGTACACGCCCGACGCCGAGACCGTCACGAGCGACTGGATCGACTACCAGCGCGAGCAGCAAACGGAGGGATCCGACGCGTGAAGTCGATCGAGTTCGCCGAGCGCTACGTCGAGCCGATCCAGGCCGGCGCGAAGACCGCGACCGTCCGGATCGACGAGTGCGAGGAGATCGAGAAGGGCGATCACCTTCAGTTCGAGACCCCCAGCGGCGAGGTCTTCTGGACTGCCCGGATCAGCTCGTTCGCGGTCGCCAGCGTCGAGATCGCGCCCCACGTCATGCGGGTGTTCGAGGCCGAGCACGCCCACGACCGGGTGAGCTCCCTGCTCGAAACACTCGAGGAGCACTACGATCGCGAGATCCGGCGCGAGACCGAGTGCCGAGTGCTCTGCTGGGACCACGAGAACGCGGGTGAGATCGATGCGTGAGCCCATGCACTGGCGGCTCTCCGACGACCCGCCGGAGACTCCGGGCAACGCCGGCGACGATCCCGACCCGGATGCGGGGGGTCTTCCCGAGCCCTGCGATCGCGACGAGCGGGCGGCGACAGCGGAGTTCCTGGCGAGCGTCGCCAGTGCCGACCCCGACGAGGATCCGCTCGCCGGCGTCGAGAACCGCGGCGGGCATCGGCTGGGCTGTGACCCGGAGGCTCCGCATGCCTGACTGCCCCGAGTGCGGGACGGCGACGGAGAAGACCGGCGCCGCGACGCCCGGCAACCAGCCCGAGCGAAAGTGTCCAGGCTGCGGCTGGGTCAACTGGGTGGCCGGACAGTGACCTGCCCCGACTGCGGCGGCGGTCGCGTCCGTCGCGACGGCGGCTGCCCGGTCTGCCCGAGCTGCGGCTGGAGCGACTGTCACGGTGGCAAAGCGTGACCGGATCGTATCAAGCCGACTGCTGGCACTGCGACGGCCCGGCGTTCACGGCCGCCGCGTCCTACTGCCCGTGGTGCGGCGCCGGTCTCGACGGCGCCGACCCAGAGCCTCGCCTCTGGAACACGATCCAGCGCGAGGGCCTCGACGCCAACCCGTGGGACCCCTCTTTCGTCTTTCAGGAGGGCGTGACTCACCTGGGCACTGGCAAGGCCGCGAAGACCACCGATGCAATCCGTCAGCAGATGCGCGAAGAGGTCGCCGCATCGGTCGGCTGCGATCCCGCCGACGTGGCGCTCGTGAGCAAGCCGTTCGCTGACGCGGTCGACGAGCTGCCCGACGGCGTGAGTACGGTCTCGATCGAGGAGGTGCGTGGACAGTGAGCCGGAGCGATCACGACCTGACGCCGCGCGAGGCGCGGGACCGGTTCATCGCCCGGCGCAAGGGCGAGAACACCGAGACGACCGTCCGCTCCTATCAGAACCGGCTGACCCGGTTCGTCGAGTGGTGCGAGGAGCAGCAGATCGAGTCCATGTCGGAGCTGTCCGGCTGGGATCTCGACGAGTACCGTGCCGCTCGCGAGCAGTCCGGCGTCTCGGCCGCGACGCTCCGCGGGCAACTCATGGCGCTGAAGCAGCTCCTCGACTACCTCGATGACCTCGACGTCGTGGCCGACGATCTCGGCGAGAAGGTCCAGATCCCGACGCTCTCGAAAGACGAGGAGTCGAGCGACCAGAAGCTCGCCCACGACGACGCCGAGGAACTGCTCGGCTTCTTCCGCGAGTCCCGCGCCTGGAGGGGCCGACCCCAGCACGCAGTCCTCGAGCTCGCGTGGCACGTCGGGTGCCGAATGAGCGGGATCCGTGCGCTCGATCTCCGGGACTTCGACCCCGACGCGCAGACGCTGGAGTTCCGACACCGGCCGCCTTGGACCCGGCTGAAGAACAAGGAAGAGGGCGAGCGCGTGGTCGGGATCTCCGAGTTCGTCGTCGACGCGCTGGAGCGGTACATCGCGAGGGAGCGGATCGACAAGCGCGACGAGAAGGGCCGGGAGCCGCTGTTCTGCGCCCGGCAGGGCCGCCCGTCCGACTCGACGCTCCGCGCCTGGAGCTACACGGCGACACAGCCCTGCGTCGTCGTCAACTGCCCGCACGGGAACCGGCGGGAGTCCTGCGACTTCACCCGCCGGAACTTCGCGAGCAAGTGCCCGAGCAGTCGGGCGCTCCACGCAGTCCGAACTGGAAGCATCACCTGGCAGCTTCTCCAGGGGCTCGACATCGAGACGGTCGCCGATCGGGTGAACGCTCGCCCGGATACGATTCGGCGGCACTACTACCGAGCCGATCTCCACGAGGAGTTCGAGAAGCTGCGAGCAGACACAACGCTGAAACTTGACATCCAAGATACCGATGACCTTTCGTAACGTCCGTAATCGACGGCGAGCAGGCCCATGGGAGCAGCGAGAGCGCGTAGAACCGCGCCCTCCGACCCCATTTTCTGGCGACGAACGGACGTGAGGAGACAGAAATAGACAGAGGAGGATTTGAACCTGAGTAGTCGCAGCCCGCGCAGGCCCGAAGGGCCAAGCAGGACCGTCTACTCGTGGTTCAACATCCCTCCGACTGGTCAGGTTCTCACCGGAAACTAATCGCGACGGATGGGTCTGCCCTGCGGTAAGAGTGAACGAAGCTCGTCTCGTACTGGATGGCACGCACCAACGGGCGGCGTTCACTGGGTCTTCAATCTTTAGGTCACACCTCGCTCGTGATCCCGCGCTCGGCCCGGATCGCTCGTAGTCCAATCGAGCGCGCGCCAGATCATTTTGCGGAGAATCGACCCGGTTTCCACGGATTTCTATCGATCATTTAGATACTGTCCTTTACCGGGGCACCGAATAATCTCCCTGGTGGCCAATCTGCAGCCGATCGAGGTACCCTTCGAATTTGCTGGTACTACGGCCACAGGGGCGGTAATTCTACTCGCCGATAATTTCCAGAATGGGTCTTTTCTCGTTCTGAATTCACCCCCCTAGCTCTCCTCAACCTCAGACAATCACCCGCCGTGTCTTATCTTTCAGAAAATATATCCATCCATGTTTCTTCGATGGGATACTGACCTGGATCATAGGTTCGTAAATCCGCTGTATCTGGCTGGAAAGGCCCCCTACGTATGCGTGTGACCAGTGTGGAGCCGGTTTACCACTATGGGGTGGCTACCATGGCCGATGGTTTTATTATCGAATAGTTAGATGACTAGTCTGGAATGCGTATCCGACAACTATTCACAGACGACGACGCGGTATCACCGGTCATCGGGGTTATACTGATGGTCGCGATCACGGTCATCCTGGCAGCGGTAATCGGTGCTTTCGTACTCGGCTTCGGTGGGAGCCAATCAAGTGCTCCTTCGGCGAGCTTCGACGTCCAAGAGACTAGTGGCAACACACAATTTACATTCGATAGCGGGAATGAGATTGATCCATCAAATCTGTATTGTTCGGGCGCCGATAACCCCATTAGCGATTACAGTTCAGGTACTCCCAGTAGCACTGACGTTACCGATAAATCCATTTCAGGAACTGAAATGTCCGCAGGCGATACAGTGACTTGCGGTTCAGCTGATTCCTTAGTATGGGATGACGGGGATACCTCTTCAACCATCGCGGAGCTCGAATCCTAAACAATGATGATGGAACAGATTGTCACAGACGACGACGCGGTATCGCCGGTCATCGGTGTCATCCTGATGGTCGCGATTACGGTCATCCTGGCAGCGGTAATCGGCGCCTTCGTGCTCGGCTTCGGTGGCGGCGGCCCGTCCGCGCCCACAGCGAGCTGGGGGTCGACTGAGGAAGTTGACTCAAGCAGCAATTTGGTGGTTACTTTCGAAGCGAATAGTGTTAGCGAGGAATTTGATTCCGGGACGCTGAAGGTGTCAGGACCAGGGGTTGACGCTGGTGATATTTCCACTGGAACACAGATTGGCGCCGGTACGACAATCACGGTTACATTCGACAGTACTGGGGCGGACGGTGCAACCTCCGGTGATGAGATCGAGCTAATTTGGTCGGAGGAAGGCAGTTCATCGACGCTCTATACTCATACTGTAGGAGAAGATCCCTCGAGTAACGAGTGGACCAGCGGTGCAGCTAGCATCTAAACTGGTACATCTTCTCTTTCTCGCGTAATGTTCTCGGTGCTCTCAAATTGTACAAGGGCTTCAGGATGCTGAGCTAACCTTAACTCAGTCTCTTTTCACACCCAGCAACCGGTCAAGTTTAGATAGTATTCTAACTGGGATACATCTGGTCAGCACAGCGGTAGAAAGCCTCGGCCGCTGGCCTCCCGCAACTCGTTGCACGCTTCGGCCGCTTCGCGGCCTGCAGCGCTTACTTCGTCGGGGGTCGGCCAGAGCCATCGTCATTTAAGTCCGCGGGTTGGCAGTTTTTGCGGCTGCCTATCGAACGTATTTCTCCAGTAAAACTACACTCGATCCAGCAATCTCCTCAATGCCTATAACGAACCCACCACGTTCCAGATACATGGCCGTCATCCAAGCGCAAGAGATATCCAAATGCTACGGCACCCTCATGGCGCTCAATCGCGTCGATCTCACGGTCGAGGAGGGAGAGATCTTCGGCTTCCTCGGTCCGAACGGCGCGGTAAAGTCGACGATGATCAACGTCTTTCTAGACTTCGTCGTGTTGATCCTCTTCCGGTTCCAGGACAATCCGCTGGCTACCCTCGGATTGGGCCGTCTTCGCGAAGCTCCTCGATCCGAGCTCTGCGTACGTCAATCTGCTGGGAGATGCCATCGGCTCCGACCTTGTTGCTCCCAGTGGGCACTTCGGCGCCCTCTGGTTTACGGAGCCGCCGATGGCGGGTTTGGTGCTCCTCGGCTGGATCGTCATTCCCCTGCTACTCGGCTATCGGGAGTTCGCTTCCTCGGATCTCTGAACGAAGCTTCTTAGAAGATTCTCGACAGCGCCTCTACGCATAGAGACCATGCGGATTCACGGAATGTACGGCAGCTTCGTTCAGTACGGGAACTCCATTCCGTTCGTTCAGAGCGAACGATAGTGAGGGCCGGAACGCGCGGCTGGATTCCAATCACGGTACGCAATGGACTGCGGTCGCGGAGAAGAGCAGTTATTGGCGCTCCTGAGGTTCAAATAGAACGACGCGGCAACTGCATCCTACCGATGTCGACCATCCGCTTTGCACGTACAAAACGGTTTAGTACCGCCGTCGCTAGCTATGGACTATGAGCCAGGGTCGCGACGATTCCGGGCAGTTCACCGAAACTGCGACCGATCAGCAACTCCTCAAGGTCTTCGACTACGAGGACGACCCGGTCCTTACGACCACGGAGGTGGCCGATGGACTCCAGCGGTTCGGGGTCCAGCTCTCTTCGGAGGCAGTTCGCCGCCGGCTCCACGAATTAGAAGACGAGGGGTCCGTCTCACGCAAGGAGTTCGGAGCGCGAGCCGTCGGCTGGTGGGCTACCGTCGCCCCCGAACTCGACCCTGCGGTTGCGGATCGGATCGATCGCCGCGAGGGCTCCAAAGAGTGGGAGACGCTGTAATCGTCCCAATCGATGCCGCAGGTGCTGTTACATCCTGACGTCGAGAAGCGGTTGCAGTCCCTCCCGAACGACGTCGAGGACCGGATCCGATCGAAGCTTCGGGCTGCAGGAACCGATCCCGAGCGCATGTGTAAGCCGTTGAAAGGCCGGGACGAATACTCCGTCCGTATCGGGAAGCGACGGGCGATCGTCGACTGGGATCGGTCGGCCGACGAACTCCGCGTACTCGATGTCGACACTCGAGATACCGTCTACGACTGAGGTCGATCGGACTGTAGTAGACCGTTCGCCTCAGCAAGCAGTACTGTCCTCCTGATCTTCGTTACTCGAACCCAGCCGACGGCTGATCGTCCTCACTCGACGACTGATGTTCTTGCGCTGCTCGCCAAAGGAACGCAGCTGAGGAGCACATCCACTACCAACCCAAAAGACACAGTCCGGGGTCTACGGTCGGGTAGTCGATGCTGATCTTCCTCTTGCTAGCCATTTATAGTTGGTAGAACGTCGACTTCCCATGCATTCAGGTCCTTCAGCTGAATTTTACGTCAACTGCTCACTCCATCTGAATTTGCAACGTAATGGTGTCTTAGGAAAGTGGGACAACCTACCCGAGACGGTACATCTCGATGGATGTACTCCGTGAATGCACGGACAGAAACACTGCTTAAAGCCTATAACAAATCAAGGAAGCCTAGGTACATGGCCGCCATTCAGGCACGCGAGGTTTCCAAGCGCTACGGCACTCTCACAGCGCTCGATCGCGTCGACCTCACGGTCGAGGAGGGCGAGATTTTCGGCTTCCTCGGTCCGAACGGCGCGGGCAAGTCGACGATGATCAACGTCTTTCTCGACTTCGTCCGACCGAACACCGGGCAGGTCGAGATCTTCGGGCACGACTGCCAGCGCGCGAGTGTCGCTGCGCGAGAGCGCATGGGCGTGCTCCCTGAGGGCTACGAGTTGTACGACCGGCTCACCGGACGACAGCACGTGCTCTTCGCGATGGAGAGCAAGGACGCTGGCGGTGAGCCGATGGAAATCTTGGAACGCGTCGGTATCGAGGATGCCGCGGATCGGAAGGCCGGTGGCTACTCGAAGGGGATGGCCCAGCGGCTCGTCCTCGGGATGGCGCTCGTGGGTGAGCCGGATCTGCTGATCCTCGACGAGCCGACGACGGGGCTGGACCCCCGCGGTGCGCGTGCGATGCGCGAGATCATCCGCGAGGAGAACGAACGCGGCACGACGATCTTCTTCTCGAGCCACATTCTCGAGCAGGTCGAGGCCGTGTGTGATCGGGTCGGGATCCTCCACGACGGCGAATTGGCAGCGATCGACACGATCGACGGCCTCCGTCAGTCCGTCGGCGGCGGAACGAAACTCCTGATCACCGTCGACGATATCGAACGCGTCGAGGTCGGACGGATCGAGGCGATCGCGGGCGTCGAGTCCGCGTGGATCGAGTCCGAGCCGAGTCAGATCGTCGTCACCTGCTCGAACGACGCGAAGATGGACGTGCTCGTGGGCCTCGACGATGTCGGCGTGGACGTGCTGAACTTCGAGACCGAGGAGCCCTCCCTCGAGGACCTCTTCGTCGAGTACACCGGAGGGGGCGAGTGATGACGTGGCGGACGATCGCCAAGAAGGACGCACGGGCGGTGCTGGACTCCCGAACGTTCCGGTGGTTTCTCGGTATCGTGGCGATCGCGTTCGTGTTCGGCGGGTACATGCTGCCGCTGAGTGTCGAGGCGCCGACGACCAGCGACCTGCCGAGCTCGATGGTGGATGCCGTGACGCTTCTCCTGCCCCTGCTCGGTATCATGCTGGGCTACAAGGCGATCGTGGGCGAGCGCACGTCGGGACGCCTGAATCTGCTGCTCTCCCTACCACACAGCCGCCGCGACGTGGTGGTCGGGAAGCTGGTCGGCCGTGGCGGGCTGCTCGCAGTCGCGGTCTCGGTGGGAATCGTCCTCGGCGCGTTGCTCGTGTACTATCCCTTCGGCACGCTGGAGCCCCTTGTGCTGGCGTCCTATCTCCTCGTCACGGTTTGCTTCGGACTCGCATTCGTGGGAATCGCGCTGGCGATATCCACGCTGACGACGTCGGAACACCTCGCGACGGCCGGCGCCTTCGGCACGTTCTTCGTGCTGGTCGTGGTCTGGCCACAGCTCCAGCCGCTGTTCAGCGTCGCTCTGGAGCGGGTCGGCCTCGCGAGCGGCGGGCTGCCGGAGTGGGCGCTGTTCGTCCACGGCGCAACGCCGGGACTGCTCTACGAACGGGTCGTCGAGGGATTCTACGGCGGCGCCTCGGACGGACCGTATCTCGGACCCGACGCCGCGTGGTACCTCGGCGAGTGGGTCGCCCTGGCCCTGCTCATCGCATGGGCGATCGTCCCGATCACGCTCGGCTACCTGCGGTTCCAGTCCACCGACCTATGAACGGATCACGTCACACGTCATGGATCGACGATCGGCGCGGTGGTCGACTGAGCGAGCGTTTCACTGGAACGATGTGTTTCATTGGTGTGGAGCATTCCACAATTACGGACCCTGATACTCGATCGGCAAGAGGGGGTGACTCCTCGTGAGCTGGCAGGCGATCGCCCGCAAGGACGTACGGGACGCCGCGCGGGCCAAGAGCGTCTGGCTCCTCTCCGGGGTCTTTCTGGTCTTTTTCCTCGGACTGACCTATTTCGTTCCACGGCTCGGTGACGCTGAGTTCGATACGTTCCTGGCACTCAGCGGTGAGGTCCTCGGACTCTTCCTCCCGCTCGTCGGCATCGTACTCGGGTACAAGGCGGTGATCACGGAGCGCGAGTCCGGGAGCATCTCGTTGCTCCTATCTCTGCCCCACAGCCGTCGGGACGTCGCGATCGGCAAGTTCGTCGGGCGTTCGATCGTGCTCGCCGTCCCGACCGCCATCGGCCTCGCCGTCGCAGCGCCACTGGTGGCGATCCGCTACGGATCGTTT
The DNA here is from genome assembly GCF_023204835.1 of Salinarchaeum laminariae. GTDB lineage: Archaea > Halobacteriota > Halobacteria > Halobacteriales > Salinarchaeaceae > Salinarchaeum > Salinarchaeum laminariae. The sequence goes on along the minus strand of NZ_CP096270.1, from coordinate 2,609,718 downwards.
GCGCCGCTCCAATATCTGGGGTTCTCGCTGCTCACGATACTCTACGGACTTGTCTTCGTCGGCATCGCGATCGGGCTCTCGATGGCGACGACGGCTTCTCGCCGGGTGACTGCAGGGGCGTTCGGTGCCTACGTCGTCCTCGTGATGTTCTGGCTCACGCTCGTCAATCTCCTCGTGCTGGTGCTCTTCCGGTTCCAGGGAACGCCACTCGAGGATCCGCCCGACTGGGCCGTGTTCGCGAAACTTCTCGATCCGAGTACAGCGTACGTGTATCTGCTGGGCGACGGTCTCGGCTCCGGGGTCATCTCTCCCGTTGCGCAGTTCGGCTCAGAGTGGTTTACCGCGCCGCCGATGGCACTGGCCGTGATGCTGGGTTGGATCGTCGTTCCGATGGTGCTGGGGTATCGGGAGTTCGCACGGTCGGATCTGTAGGCAAATCTGGCCCTGGTCACAGGTACCGTCGTTGCGCCCACCGTCCACCGGTCTGGTGTCGCTTCTTCCCCGTGGTCCCGCAGCCTGCCCTCGCAGACTTCGACGCTTCCGCGGCCTTACTCGAACCCAGCGGCTGGCTGATCGTCGTCACTCGTATCGGACGCGGTCTGCCCCGCACCGCCGAACGGAATTCCACCGAGCAGCGCAGCGACCACGAGAATCGATGCCGACAAAACCACGAAGTCACCGCTGGGATCGTAGCCGGCCAGTCCCGCTCCCGTCGAGACGACGAAGACGGTTACGTAGAACGCCACGATTGCGAGGCCGATCAGGACGGCGAAGGTAATCACCGTCTGTACCAGATCGCCGAGCACGTCTGTAAGTGACATCGGACTGTGCCAGAGGGGCACAGATTGTAAATCCCGGCCTCGCGCGGCGATCGGATTTATAACGATTCCACACATAGTCGTGGACGTCAGATGGCAACGACTCTCGAGTCGGTCCTGCTCGAATACTCTCAGGACAAAGTGATCGTCGTCGACGAGGCGGGGAGCCTCATCTACGCTAACGCTGCGACCCAACGGATTCTGGGGTACGATCCGGACGCGGTCGAGGGCGTGAACGTGTTCGATCTCGTGCATCCGGACGATCTCGAGGCTGCTCGCAACTGTTTCGAGTCGGTCATCGACGCGTCGGAACCACGAACCGAGACGCACAGGTACCGGTTCCAGGCCGCCGACGGCTCGTACGTCTGGATGGAGAGTCGCTTCTCGAACGTCACCGACGAGGCGCTGGGCGGCTACGTCATCAGCTCGCGGGACGTCACCGAGCAGGTCGAAGCCGAGCGAGAACGAGAAATTGCGGAGGAACGACTGTCTGAGATCGCCGGCACCGTGGGTGACGTGCTCTGGATGTTCGACGAAAGCTGGACGGAGCTACATTTCGTAAACCCTGCTTACGAGGACGTGTTCGGCGAGTCCGTCGAGACGCTCGAGGACGATCCGTCGACGTTCATCGACGCGATCCATCCCGAAGATCGCGACCGCGTTCGCGAGGCGATGGCGCGGATCTCTGACGGCGAGTCCGTCGACGTCGAGTATCGGGTGAACCACGACCGAAACTACGGCCGCTGGGTGTGGGTCCAGGGCGAGCCGATCGTCGAGGACGGCGAGGTCGTCCGGATCGTCGGGTTCGCTCGCGACGTCACGGACCGACGCCGACGAGAGCGCCAGCTCGTCGTGATGGACAACCTCCTCCGCCACAATCTCCGCAACGACATGTCGGTCATCGCCGGCAACGCCGAGATGATCGTCGAAGACGGATCCGAGCCCGCCGTCGGCCGTGCCGAGATAATCCGTACGCAAGCGGCGGATCTCATCGATAGTGCCGACAAGCAACGAGAGATCATCGAACTTCTCACGTCGCCAGCGGTGCCGATCCCCCTCGACGTCACCGAGACGGTCGACGCTGCAGTCTCGAAGATCCGAGAACGGCATCCGTCGACGACTGTCGAGACGGACATCCCAGCGTCCCTGGCCGTGAGCTCCCTGAGGGAGCTCGAGCTCGCTATCGTCGAGCTGGTCGAGAACGCCATCGAGAACGCTGTGGACGACGATACAACAGTCTCCATCTCCGCGATTGCGAGCGACGACTCCGCCGAGATCACGGTTCGCGATGAGTGTCCGCCGATTCCCGAGGTCGAGCACCGCGTGCTCACTGGCGACTGGGCGATGGACGACGTCTATCACACGTCCGGCCTCGGGCTGTGGCTGGTATACTGGATCGTCGATCTCTCCGACGGCGACGTTACCTTCGCCAGTCGTGATCCCGTGGGGAACTCGATCCGGCTCCGACTCCCGCGTGCAGATACCGTGCCGGAGTAACTGGACTGCGTGTCGGTCCCCTCGGGGTTTGCCGACGGATCGGATCCACCGCCTGTGGTTTCCCTGTATCGTCCGGATCCGCCCGCTACCGAGTGGCGCCACGGTGCCCGTCCAGACTGGCGGTCGTCAGGGTTAGTACGATTCGGTCCGACTCGCCGACAATGGCAGCCCAGGCGATGCTCACGACGGTCGAGCACGTCGACGAGGAGGGTTCCTTCCTGTTCACCGTCGCCGACGACTACGGCGTGAAAGAGGAGGTCATCCTCGTCCCCTGTGAGGACGGCGTCGAAGCGTGGCACAACCGATGCACCCACGAGGATTTCCGCCTCGATCGGGGCTTCGGTGTGATCTACCGCGAGGGCGAGATCGTCTGTGCCAAACACGGCTCGACGTTCGACACCTGCTCTGGCTTTTGCGACAACGGCGACGCGAAGGACACCACGCTCCCCCACGTGGAGGTGGCGTGCGAGGACGGTGACGTCGTGCTCGTCGACGAGAACTACACCTTCCTGCACGAAGGCGGCATCGACGATGGTGACGACGGGGACGGCGGAATGCCGGGATCGACGAGCAGCATCGGCTTCTAGAGTGTCTCAGCGCAATCGTCTTCGTTTCGGTGGACAACAGCTTTGTGACGACCGTCCCTCGGAAACTCCGTGAAGCGCACGGTTGGCATGGGGCTCCTGATTCTGGCGGGCCTCCTCGCAATTTCCGGTGCGTTACTCTCGATGCTCTCGGCGCCAGGTTCGACCAGACTCCTGGACTCGCTCGGCTGGAAGGTGGTCGTCGGTGCTGGAATCGTCGCCGGAGCCTACGGGCTTTATCTGCTCGCCTCGCGCGCAATCGTCGCAACTACACCCTCCAAGTCGCGTGCGCATCGCCTGCTCACGATCGTTCGGCTCGGCATCTTCCTCGCCGCCGTCCTCGCGTTGCTCGGGTTGCTCACTCAGCGATGGCTCGGTCTCATGGTCTCCCTGAGCGTCGTCGGCTTCGCGATCACCTTCGCACTCCAACAGCCCCTCGCCTCGCTGATCGGGTGGGCGTACATCACGGTCAAACAGCCCTATCGCGTCGGCGATCGGGTTCGTATCGATGACGCGAAAGGCGACGTGATCGACGTGGACTTACTCGTCACTACGCTCTGGGAGGTCGGTGGCGAACTAATCTCGGGTAATCAGCCCTCGGGCCGGCTTGTTACAGTACCCAACAGCACTGTGTTGTCGACGCAGGTCTACAACTTCTCCTGGGACGACTTCCCGTACGTCTGGAACGAGTTGACGGTTCAGGTCGCCTACGAGACCGATCTCGAGTTCGCTCGCTCGGTGATGGTCGAGGAGGCCGACGAGTTCCTCGGCGACGAGATGGCTCGTCGCGTCGACCAGTACCGAGCGGTGCTGGCTGAGACGCCCGTCGAACTCGAGGTCCGCGAGCGCCCCTCGGTCAACGTCGTTCAACAGGAGAGCTGGGTGGAGCTTCGCTTGCGTTACCTCGTCCACCCCAAGAAGAGCCAGTCGGTCAGAAACGAACTCTACGAGCGGATCCTCGAGCGGTGCAACGACGCGCCGGATCGGGTGGCGTTCCCCGTTAGCCGGAACCGGTGAGTACGGCCGATCCCCACTCGCTCCTCCTATTCTGATCGACTGGGTGAAACTGCTATATCGTTCCATCAGGTTTCCTACCGCCCGATATCGACACTCGTTGTACCATCATTTTTTATCATTGGGGTTTCTGTGGTCGCAGTATGGATGGGGTGGAAGCGGAACGATCGGTGTCGGATCGGGTGACCAGGATGACGACGCTCCCGGTGATGCTGGAGGAAACGGCGGCGGAGTATCCCGACCGGCAGGCACAGGGGTACCAGGGCGGAATCTACGACAGATCACTCGCTTCCACGGCGATCCCGGAGCCTGCGGCGGGGGAGTACGAGACGCTGACCTACGACCAGATGCGAGACGTCGTGAGCAATCTCGCCGCTGGGTTTCGCGATCTGGGTATCGATCCCGGCGACCGGGTTGGGATCTTCGCCGACACTCGCCTGGAGTGGGCACACTCCGATTTCGCGATCATGGCGGCCGGTGGCGTGGTCACGACCGTCTACAAGAGCTCCTCGCCCGATCAGGTGGAGTACTTGCTCGAGGATCCGGGCGCGACAGGCGTCGTGGTGGAAAACGAGACGCTCCTCGAACGCGTACTCGAGATCGCCGACGGGCTGGCCCTCGAGTGGATCGTCTCGATGGAGCCACTCGACGGTGACCACGCAGAGCGCGATCACGTCTACGAACTTGGCGACATCTACGAGCGGGGACAGGAGTGTTTCGACGAGGCCAGCTACGAGGCGTGGCTCGACGAGCGCGACCCCGACGATCTCGCGAGTCTCGTCTACACGTCTGGAACGACCGGCCAGCCCAAAGGCGTCCGACTGACTCACCGGAACTTCCGTTCGAACGTCAGCCAGGTCCGCAGACGTCACGGGAAGCGATCCGACAAACACTACTCGACCCCGGTCATCGACCGGACGACGCGAACTGTCTCGTATCTCCCACTCGCCCACGTCTTCGAGCGTCTCGCCGGCCACTTCGTCATATTCGCCGTCGGTGGGACAGTCTGCTACGCCGAAAGCCCGGACACGCTAAAGGATGACTTCGCGCTGTTCGAGCCCACCAGTGCCACGAGCGTCCCCCGCGTCTACGAGAAGATGTACGACGCCATTCGCGAGGAGGCCGCCGAGTCCTCGATCAAGGAGCGGATCTTCGAGTGGGCGACGGACGTCGCCCGCGAGTACCACCAGGCAGAACGCCCCGGACTCGGTACTCGCGGCCGGTACTGGCTCGCAGACAGACTCGTGTTCTCGGACGTGCGCGATGCGCTCGGGGGCAACGTCGAGTTGCTCGTCAGCGGCGGCGGCACGCTCTCCGAAGAACTCTGCACGATCTATCACGGTATGGGGCTGCCGATCTGTGAGGGGTACGGTCTGACGGAGGCGTCGCCGGTCGTCACCGCGAACCCCGCCGAGTCGGTGAAGACCGGGACGATCGGCCCGCCGCTCGTCGACGTGGACGTCGAGATCGACACGTCGGTCGTGCTCGACGACGAGGTGACTAACGTGTTCGGCGAGACCGGCGAGTTGCTGATCGACGGGCCCAACGTGACAGACGGCTACTGGAACATGCCCAAAGAGACCGAGACGGCGTTCACCGAGGACGGCTACTTCCGGACCGGCGACATCGTGACGAAACGTCCGGATGGCTACCTCTCCTTCCACGAGCGCAGCAAGCAGATGCTCGTGCTCCGAACCGGGAAGAACGTCGCACCGGCACCGATCGAGGACGCGTTCGTCGACAGCGACGTCGTCGAACAGTCGATGGTGGTCGGTGACGACCGAAAGTACGTTGGCGCACTCCTCGTGCCGAATTTCGACGCGATCCGGCGATGGGCCGACCGCAGTGGCGTGGACCTCCCAGCGGATCCCGAGGCGGTCTGTCAGAACGACGCCGTTCGCAACCGGATCCAGACCGAGGTCGACCGGATCAACGAGCGGTTCGAGCCACACGAACAGATCGGCGATTTCCGGCTCGTTCCCTCGGAGTTCACCGAGGACAACGGGCTCATGACGCCAACCCTCAAAAAGCGCCGTGCGAAGATCGAGAGCCGGTACGACCGCCTGATCGAGGACATTTACGAAGAGGCAGACGCAGAAGCGGCAGCTCCGCGAACTGACTGACGTCGCTCGAGACGAACATCTGGCTCGGAAATCTGTGGCATTTCTCTCACAACGTGTTCCTGCGGGCTCCTTCGGCCACAGATTGCGGTTTACGGCGGGTCTTCGGAGAGGCGGTGCTCTCCCGATCGACGACGGACGGCCGCCCTCGTGTGCGGTCTCGGCGTGACCGCGCGACGATCCTTTACCTGAAGGTGGGCTGTGATCTCCGGGGCAGATAACTGGTGAGAAAGCCAGCGACCAGAGGCGCGTCTCAGTCGTCGTCAGCGAACTCGCTACTGGGCATCCGTGGTTCAGCCGCCGGCCCGTCGACTTCGAACGTCGCGAGATTGCTGGAGAGATGGCGCGCCTGGTTCGCGAGCCCTTCGATCGTCCCGGTCATGTCGGTGAGGTTCGCGGTCTGTTCCTCGGTTGCAGCCGCGACCGTCTCGGCCTCGACCGAGGTCTGTTCGGAGATGCTCGTCGCCTCTTCGACGCTGGCGACGACCTCCTCGGTGGACTCGGCCTGCTCCTCGGTGGCTGCGGAAATCTCCTGAACGCCAGTGTTGGTCTCTCGTGCGAACTCGGCGATCTCGTCCAGCACGTCGGCAGCCTCCCGAACGCTCTTGGCGTTCGTGGCGACCCGCTCTTTCGTCTCCCGTACCTCAGTGGCGGTCCGGTCGGTCTCCGTACGGATGCGTTGGATGCGGTTCTCGACGTCCTGGGCGGCTTCTTTCGTCTCCGAGGCCAGCTCCTTGACCTCCTGTGCCACGACGGCGAAACCCTCGCCGTCGCCGTCGCCACCGGCGCCACGAGACGCCTCGATGTTCGCGTTCAGCGCGATCATGTTCGTCTGCTCAGCAACCTCGGATATAAACTCGATCAGTTCGTCGATCTCGGCCATCTCCGCTTCGAGGTCCTCGATGGCCTCGACGGCGGACGCAGACTCGGCTTCGATCTGCTCCATCCCTTCGACGGCATCCTTTGCTGCTGCGCGACCCGAGCGGCCCGCGCTGGCAGTCTCCTCGGCCACGTCTGCGACCTGGTTCGTCGTCGCTGCGATCTCCTCGGTGGTGGTCGAGAGGCTCTCCATCTCCTGGCTTACCGACTTGAGGGTCTCGAACTGTCTGTCGGCACCGACCGAGATCTCCTGTGTCGACTCGGTCACCTGTTCGCTCGCGTTCTTGATCTCCGTCGCGGATTCGGCGGCCGCCTCGCTCGCCTCGTCGACCGCCGCGGCGAAGGACTTCGTCTCCGCGACGGTCATCTCGATTTCGTCGAGCATCTCGTTGCAGGACTGGGCGACGGCCGCCATCGCCTCGTTGTGGCTCTCGGGGTCGAGCCGCCGGGTGAGATCGCCGTCGGCGACTGTCGCCATCGTTGCCTCGTACTGATCGGCCTTGTCTTCGAGATGATTCGAGAGCGACTCTACCTCCGTCCGGGCCGACTCTGCCTCCTCGCGAGCGGACTCGACCTCGTCGATACGCACCTTCAACGACGCGCGCATTCGGTCGAATGCACGTCCGAGGTCGCCGATCTCGTCGGCACGGTCGGTCGGCACGTCCGCATCGAGGTTCCCCGCCTCGAGTTCCTCGGCTGCGTTCGAGAGTTTCCCGACGGAGCGGACCGTGTTCCGGCCGAGGGTCACTCCGAGCACTGCGAGGCTCACGACCACCAGCCCGACCATCACGAGCATCTGGTTCGAGATCGACTCCTGCAGTGCGTAGGCCTGGCTCGTCGGGACGCGTGTGGACACCGTCCACCCGTTGGACTCGACCGGTGCGTAGCCGACCGCGACCGACCCATTCGGGGAGTCCGTACTGGAGACGAACCCGTCTGATCCGTTCAGCGAGAGCGAATCGTCTGTCAGTACGGTCCGGTCGTCACTCGACATGACGACGGTCCCGTCACCGTCCGTCACGACAGCCCGACCGCCTTCCGAGCTACGGAGCACGTCGGTCGAGAGCGACTGGAGGCTCGCGAGCACGACAACGGCCCCCGTGTGGGAATCTCGCGTTTCGGTTACGAACATCTCCAGCGCCCTCCCCGAACCGCTGGCGCGGAAGGTGTCCGACGTCCGTACGACGCCAGTCTGGTTGCTGGTCAGCTCTGCGATCCGCTCGGTCACGCCTGGTTTGAGCCGGCTCGTCCCCTCGATGACCGAGCGATCACCTGCTTGAAGACGTATCTCGCCCGTCTCTTCGTGGACGTAGTACGCACCGACGACGTGCTCGTTCCGTTCGACGGTCCCCGTCAGCAACGACTGTATGCGGCCATAGGAGTCGTCGCGTCCGCTGATCGTCGATATCGTCGTCCCGAGCGACCGGGTATTCGTACTCGTGGACCCCGTCCAGTCGTCGAGCTGTGAGGCCTGTAGCTCTGCCGAGGTCGACAGCTCCTCTTCTGTCTCCCCACGAAGTTCCTCGCCGGCGTTGACGTACACGTACGCCCCGAGCGCCCCGGTAATCACAGTCACCAGAACGAGAGCGACGAGGAACTTTCGTCCGTAACTGTCGAGAAGTCGCCTCGGCAACAGCGCTCGTATGAGTGAGCCCATCGAGTACGCCCACAACAATCATCCTTCTATAACTTTCTGAAATTTTATATGTATGGTTATCTAATACAGTGTGTCGGTATGTGGGGGCCACACGAGAATGGATCTCACTTTGTAGATGTCGGTAGTGGTACGTAGTTCGACCACTGGGCGTTTGGCACGTGTCGAATCGCAAACACAAGGAGACGTATACGTTTCCGTCGTTCCCCAACGCTGTCGATGCCATCGCTGGGGAGTCTATTGCCGGTGATTTCATCGCTCACGATTCCTTCAGTTCCGGTTCCGTCGCTGGTGGTCCACTGCCGTCGTTGCTGAATGGGAGGAACGCTTAGGTGACCGACGGCCACAATCCTTCATATGGCTCTCCTGTCAGACGACCTCGCCAACTACGTCAGTGCGGTCGGCCCGGAGCCCGACGACGTACTCGAGGAGATGGACGCGTACGCAGAGGAACACGGTTTCCCCCACGTCGGTCCGGCGCTTGGCGGCTGGCTCCAGCTGCTCGCGCGAATGGTCGATGCCGAGCGCGTCTTCGAGTTCGGCTCCGGCTACGGTTACTCGGCGTACTGGTTCGCCCGGGCGCTGCCGGCCGACGGCGAGATAATTTGTACCGAGATCGACGCCGACGAGATCGAGATGGGCGAGACGTATCTGGAGCGTGGTGGCTTCGACGACGTCGTCACGTACGAACACGGCGACGCAATGGAGATTGCCGACTCCTACGATGGCCCGTTCGACGTCACGCTAATCGATCACCAGAAAACCCGGTACGTTGACGCGTTCTCGGCGTTCCGCGATAAGGTCGCACCGGGGGGCATCGTCGTCGCGGACAACGTCATGACCGGTGGCACGATCGAGTTCGAGCAACTGTTGCGCTCCTGGCACGACGACGAACCGCTCGCGAGCGACGACGAGATGACCCAGAGCATCGACGAGTATCTCCACACCGTTCGCGACGATCCGGCATTCGAGACGACGATCCTGCCGATCGGGTCGGGGCTGGCCGTGAGCCATCGCGAGTCCTGAGGCTACCGATCGGGGCCTTCAATGCTCGCGGTCGTCGCCTCACGCGCCACGCCGATGCGGTGTCGCTGACCGCGACGAACAGCCTTTTCTCGCCCAGTGATCGACGGGGTACCATGCCGCCGGCCATCGAAACAGAGCGTCTGGTGAAGGAGTACGGGGACCTCCGGGCGCTCGACGAAGTCTCTCTACGGGTGGAGGACGGCGAGTTCTTCGGCTTGCTCGGTCCCAACGGCGCGGGGAAGACCACATTCATCAGCATTCTCGTCGGCCTCGTCCGCCTGAGCGGCGGATCTGCGCGGGTCTTCGGCCACGACGTCGTCGACGACTACCGCGAGGCACGGGACGCGATCGGCATCGCGCCACAGGAGTTCAACGTCGACCGGTTCTTCCCGATCGAGGAGGTGCTGATGCACAAGGCCGGCTACCACGGGATTACCCACGACGAGGCGAAAGAACGAGCCCACGAGGTGCTGAAGACGGTCGGCATCTACGAGAAGCGCGAGCAGCGGTTCGACTGGCTCTCCGGCGGGATGAAACGCCGACTCCTCCTCGCGCGTGCGCTCGTGACGGATCCCGATCTCCTCATCCTCGACGAGCCGACTGCGGGCGTCGACGTCGAACTTCGTCACGATCTCTGGGAGATCGTGAGCGATCTGAACGCGAACGGGACGACCGTCCTCCTCACGACGCACTACATCGAGGAGGCCGAACGGCTCTGTGATCGCGTCGCGATCCTGGACCACGGCGAGGTCGTGACCGTGGAGTCGCCGGAGGATCTCATGGACCGTGGCACGGACACGATCTACGTCACGCTCGAGGCCGATCTCGACGCTCCGCCAGCCCTCGACGGCTACGCGATCGACGCGTGGATCGACGCAGGTCGCCTCGCGGTGCAGGTCGACGACGGTGGCGCCGTCGCACCGCGCTTGCTCCGCGATCTGAGCGACGGCGGGCACGAAGTAGTCGATCTCGAAATCGCGCGAACGTCGCTCGAAGACATCTTCGTGGACCTCACGGAGCGCTCCGGGGGGATCTCCTGATGTGGTCGATCGGCGGTCGCGCGCTGTTCAAGCGAGAAGTCCAGCGGTTCGTTCGCCGGCCCAAGAACACGTTCATGCCGCCGGCGATCACGAACGTCCTCTACTTCGCCGTGTTCGGCATCGTCCTCGGCGGTCGCATCGACGAGATCGCGGGCTTTCCCTACGTCCTCTTCATCCTGCCGGGCCTGATCGTTCTCGGCGCAGTCTCGAACGCCTTCGAGAACGCTGCGTTCTCGATCTTCCACGGGCGTTGGAACGAGTACATCGACGAGCCGCTGACTTCACCGCTGTCCTACACCGAAATCGTCGCCGCGTACGTGGGTGCGAGCGCGCTCAGAGGTCTGCTCGTCGGCGTCATTATCGGTGCAGTCGGTCGGATCTTCACGCCGATCGGCATCAAACACGCGGCCGTCCTGGCCGTGACGATGGTCATCGTTTGCGTGCTCTTCGCGGGACTGGGACTCATCGGCGGTCTCTACGCTCGAGATTTCGACGACCTGACGGTGATGAACCAGTTCATCCTCAGGCCGCTCGTCTTCTTCGGGGCCGTCTTCTACTCTCTCGACGTCCTCCCCTCGACCTGGCGGACGGTCTCGCTCTTGAACCCGATGGTCTACATGGTCGATACGATCCGCTACGGCCTGCTCGGCTACTCCGATCTGACGCCGACGGTGTCCGTCGGCGTCCTGCTGGGAGCCACGGTCGCCGTTCTCGCTCTTGACATCTGGTTGGTGAAGCGGGGCGTGGGACTGACCGATTGACGGGTCGGCCGATCCACTCTGCAACGCTTCTACCGACAGCTAGACGGGCCCCTTTGACGTCCCGAACAGCGGTACAACGACTTCTGCGGCGTCACGAATTCACGCCGGATATTTGCGCCTTCGGTGCGTTGTACGACCATGGAACTGCTCGAGGAGTCCGTCGTTCCGGAGCACGCTCGTCCGGTCAAGCAGGATGCTCGTGAGTTTGCCGCCGAGCACATCGAGCCGAACGCCGAGGAGTGTTTTCGTGAGGGCGAGTATCCCTGGGAGATCCTCGAAGCCGCTCGTGACGCCGATCTGATCGCACAGGACATCCCAGAAGAGTACGGAGGCCGCGGGCTCTCGCTGACCGAAGTGCTCGCGATCGCAGAGGAGTTTTTCCGCGCAGATGCAGGCATCGCGCTCACGCTCCAGCTCGCGAGCTTCGGCGCCGAACTGGTCACGGAGTACGGATCGGAGGCCCAAAAGGAGGAGTATCTTCGGCCAGTCGCCGAGGGCGAGCAGCTGACGGGGCTCGCCGTCTCCGAGCCAGAGACGGGCAGCGACCTCGCGGGGATGACCACGCGAGCGGACCTCGAAGAGGGAACTGGACCCGACGGCGAGGACGAGTACGTCCTCAACGGCGAGAAGTACTGGATCGGCAACGGCGTCGAGGCCGACTGGCTCACCGTCTACGCCCGGACTGATGACGACGAGGCGAACCAGTACGGCAATCACAGCTGTTTCATCGTGCCCACTGACGCCGACGGCTACCACGCCGAGCACATCCCCGAGAAGATGGGGATGCGGGCGTCGAAACAGGCACACGTCGTCTTCGACGACTGCCGGATTCCCGCCGAGAACGTGGTGGGAACGGAGGGTGCTGGTTTCTGGATGCTCGCGGAGTTCTTCAATCACGGCCGTATCGTGGTGGCAGGACACGGTCTCGGTCTCGCCGCCGCGGCCTTCGAGGAGGCCTGGTCGTTCACCCACGATCGCGAGGAGTTCGATCGAACCATCAGCGACTTTCAGGCAGTCCAGCACGGTCTGGCCGACATGCGAATGGACTTCGAGAGCGCCCGCGCGCTGACCTGGCGTGCAGCGAAGAAGGTGGAGGCTGGCGAGGAACCCGGCTTCTGGGCGGCGATGGCGAAGACCGTCTCGACTGAGGCAGCCGTCGATTGCGCCGAGCAGGGGATGCAGTTCCACGGGGGCCGTTCGATTCTAACCGATCGTCGGATCGCTCGCGTCTACCGAGACGTGCGGATCCCGGTCATCTACGAGGGCGCAAACGAGATCCAGCGGAATCTCGTCTACCGTCAGTCCGGAGACTGACGTCGTCCCTCGCTGACTTGCCGCCGCGATAGCTGGATCCCTTGCGGCAGTCGGTTTCGCGGTGGCAGGAAGCATTAAAGTCCAGTGCTGTGTATGGTTGATCAAGTGTCCGTACTCGTGGGAAACGGCAGTTGGTTCGGGGTGGGGGAACGGTGACGAGCCGCGTTCTCTGTGTGAGCGACGACGAATCGTTCGCATCTCGCGTCAGCGCGCCACTCGAGTACTCCTATCCAGGAGTGAGTGTTCTCTCTGTGACCGACGTCGCCGATGGCGTCGAGGTCATCGAGAACGAGCACGTCGACGCGGTCGTCACCGACGCCCGCACGATCGCGAGTGCACCACGCTTGCTGGCAGCGGTCCGCGATCGGCGGCCCGAGCTATCTCTGCTCGTCCTTTCGATGCAGTCCGTCGACTCCGATCGGCTTACCGCCGTCGCCGAGGTCGTGGACTTCCTCGACGCCAGCCGAGCGGCCGACGATCCGGCGCTCGCAGACTGGGTCGCGAACTCGGTCGTCGACGACGTTTCTTCAGGACCGTCCGCTGCTGACGACGGTCCTCCACTCACCGGAGGGACGAACCGGATCGAGGAGACGATTGCAGCGATCAAACGCCAACTCGTCGACGCCACGCGTCCGGGCGAGGTCGAGACTGCAGTTTGCGATCAGATCGTTCTCACCGATTCCTACGAGTTCGCGTGGATCGGCGAGTTCGATCGAGGGGAAGGTCAGGTCGTTCCGTGGGGGACTGCGACCTCTGGAGACGAGTGGCCGCGTTCTCGCACCTTCCCTGCGGGGAATGGGGCAGAGGGCGTGCTCGCTCAGGTCCTTGCCGAACGCACGCCGATATTTCTCGAGGACGTCGAGGGATACGACTCGTTCGTGCCCTGGCGGGAGGAGGCTATCGCGCGGGGCTGTCGGTCTATAGCCTTCGTTCCGCTCCAGACCGAGGACGAACTGTTCGGCGTGTTCGCGGTCTACTCGACTCACTCTGGCGGGTTCGACGCTGGCGAACGCTCGGCGCTATTGGACGTCGCCGAGACCACCGCTCGAGTTCTGGAAGGTATGGCAATCCGGGGACGCATCGATCAACAGGAACGCATCCTTCGCAGACACGAGCGACTCGTCGAGACTGTCGGTGACGGTATGTACGCGCTCGACGCGGACGGTCACTTCATGACCGTCAACGACGCGCTCTGCTCGATGACCGGCTACGCCAGAGAAGGGCTGTTGGGCGAGCACATCGAGATGATTCTTACCTCCGATAGCAGCACGTTCTGGCACGCGGCTGTGGAATCGCTCCAGGACGTCGAGAGCACCTCCCAGTCACTGGAGCTTACGGTGCAGCCCAAGAGGGGGGACCCCTTTCCCTGTGAGAACAAGGTCGGCCTCCTCCCGAGCGACGAAGCTGGTCGCTCCCGAGGAACGGTGGGAGTCCTTCGAGATATCACCGAGCGGAAGCAACGCGAACGCGAACTGCAACGTCAGAACGAACGGCTCGACGCATTCGCGTCCATCGTCTCCCACGATCTCCGGAATCCCCTCAGCGTTGCACAGGGGTATCTCGAACTCGTCGAGGAGTCTGCGGACGATCAGGAGTCGGTCGAACGGGTCGACGAAGCACTCGCCAGGATGAACGAGATGATCGACGACGTGCTCGCGCTCGCACGTGGTGGTCAGTCCGCGACGGATGCCGCTCCCGTTCAGCTAGCTGCCGTCGTAGACGCAGCCTGGTCGAATGTCGACACGGGGCAGGCACACCTGTCGATCGAGGCTGACGTGCTGATCAATGCCGACGAGTCTCGGCTCCTCAGGATGCTCGAGAACCTGTTCCGGAACGCAATCGAGCACGGTGGTGACGCTGCGAGTGCCATCGCACGTGCGGACGATCCTGAAGCCAGTTCCGACGATCAGTCCATGAATCCCCTCTCCGTTAGGGTTGGGGAGCTCGAACAGCCCGATCCCAGCATGGTCGGTTTCTACGTCGAAGACGACGGGAGTGGGATACCGCCGGACGTTCGGGACAGTGTATTCGAGTCAAACTTCACGACGTCTTCTGACGGCCACGGCATCGGACTGTGGGTAGTCAGCGAAGTTGCGGACGCCCACGGCTGGACGCCGACTGCGACTGTCGGATCCGAAGGCGGTGCCCGCTTCGAGTTCACGAACGTCGAACGGGCAGACTAATTCTGATCGCAGGCTATCGCCACCGGGTACGATGTACGATCAGATCTCGTCCCAGTACTCTGGCACGTTGCCGTCGCGCCACTTGATCGTACACCCTCGCGACGGTTGGGAATCGATGTCGACTGTCTCACCATCCAGTACTGCTTCGATTGCCTCGCGAATGTGCACTCGCGAGGCTACATCGTCGGGGTTCAGTGCGTCGTCGAGCTGGTCGTGGTAGGCCAGTTCGAACTCGTCGTTGTTGGTGAAGAGGAATGGGTCCGGTGTGCAGACGGCGCCGTACGCTGCAGCGGCTGTTTGGGACTCGTCGAAGAGATAGGCGTCGTACGCGATCTCGCCGTCTTCGACCCTCTGGATCATTTCGTCGAAGGAGTCCTCCTGGTACTCCTCCGGATCGTTGGCGTTGATACCGACGACGGCGACGTCGTCGTACTCCGCTGCGATTTCGTTGAGGAGCGGGTGTTTCGCTTTTGCGTAAGGGCAGTGGTTACAGGTGAACACGACGAGTAGCGCGCTTGCGTCGTCGAAATCCGCGAGTGAGTACGTTCCTCCGTCCGTCCCCCGCAGTTCGAAGTCTGGTGCCACGTCACCGGTCTCGAGTCGATCGACTGATTCTCCGGCCATGATCGACCGATCGGATGCGGCGTTCAAAATGATTTGCGTGCTGGTCAGTCCTCGACCACGACTGGCTGGACCCGGGTTTGCGGCCCAGAACCGGTACTTCCGTCCCCAACGTGCCCACATCAGCCAACAACGGATTTGATATAGCGGCATACGATTTACCAGTCTGGAATCTGTCGGCGTTATTGTTGACTGATATGATGGGTGTGTGGTACAAATCGTCTAGTTTCGGAGTTTCGAGCCGGCAGCTCGCGTGACGTGCACTGGTCCCCAGCGGTTTCTGGCACAGCGAATCCCGTATCGCGCGCCGAGCACAGGGGTTAAACCCAGTCCTCCCGCAGCAATCATATGGTCGAGAACGTTCTCTGGCCGGCGTACTTCGACGCCGCCCTCTCGCGCTCTAACGGCCGGCGCGTCCCCGGCGATATGGCCGTCGACGAACCCACCGTCGAAGAGATCGCCGAAGCCGTGGGGCAGGTCGGATACGACGCAACGGTAGAACGTGACGTAGCCTACCCTCGAGAACACTATACGGCTCGGGGCCGCGTTATCGTTCACGACGCGACTGACACGGGGAAAGCTGATCTGATACAGGCTGTCGGGGCGTACGTCACGGCACTTCGAAACTGACCGGCTTACCGCTGTACTCACGAGATGCCAATGGAACGACTTGGAACGACGAACCGGATCGCGCAGGGGCTCGCTGTGGTCCGCGTCGACGACCTTCCGGACATCGGTACCGAAGTCGTCGACGATCAGCTCGAGCCAGTCGGCACGGTGGTCGACGTCTTTGGACCGGTCACAGCGCCGTTTGCAACCGTCTCTCCGGTGGAATCGCGCCGTTTGCCTTCCCTACTTGGCGAACCGCTGTACGTTCGCTGAGGACGGTGTTGGACTGGCGAGAACCAACAGCCACGTCAGAAGCGTAACCGGGAAGGGGCGACCGACCGATCCTCCCGTATGGACGACCGGACGCGATCGTTTACCGCGGTCGCAGGGACGATCGGCCTCTTTCTTTGCATTCAACTGGGTGCACTCGCGTTGCTGGATCCGTACGTTGCTACCGGTGCCCAGCCAGTCGATGACCCCTCGAACGCCGGGAACGTTGCGTACTTCTTCGGCGTCATTCTGGTGGCGACGGCCGGGATGTTGGCAGCGATCAAGTTCGGCCTCGAGCGACTCATCCGCGGGTTCGTGTTGCTCTCGTGTGGCTGGATCTGCTGGATTGTCCTCGACACCATCCTGACGTCGCTCGAGCCAGGTGACCTGGCGTCTGGAACTACCGCTACGGCGCTCGAGAACCTGGCAATCGTGATTCCGTTCGCTGTGGCTGGCGGCCTCGTTATCGCGCTGTTCGTCTACCCAGAGTGGTACGTCATCGACGCGGCAGGCGTGTTGCTCGGCGCCGGTGCTGCTGGTCTGTTCGGATTGGCGTTTACCCCTGAGCTGACGGTTCTGTTCCTGTTGATCCTGGCCGCCTACGACGCCATCAGCGTCTACGGCACCGAACACATGCTGGCCCTCGCGGAGGGTGTTACGGACCTCAACGTCCCCGTGCTCCTGGTCGTGCCGACGACGACATCGTTCTCGTTGCTCTCCGACGACGGACCTGCTACACTCGACGACGGGGAGACATCCGACGAGCAGGGGGATTCGATCCTGGAATCAGAGCAGGAGAAGGGGCATGAGCAAGAGGAAATGGTGGGGAACTCCGAAAGCGAAGACGACGAGCAGGAAGCAGAACAGACGGAAGCAGCCGGGGGCCGCGATGCGATCTACATCGGCCTCGGCGACGCCGTCATGCCGACGATTCTCGTCGTCAGCGCCGCGTACTTCCTTCGGGATTCCGCGCCGCTGTTCGACGTCCCACTGCTCGCGATCAATCTCCCGGCACTGACGGCGCTCGTGGGTACCCTGATCGGTCTCAGCTTTCTCCTGCGGATGGTGCTCAAAGGGAGAGCACACGCTGGACTCCCGATGCTCAATGGTGGTGCAATTGGTGGTTATCTGATCGGTGCGGTCGCCAGTGGCATCGGGCTCGTCGAGGCGCTCGGCCTCCCGCTGTAAGCGGCTACCTCGTTTGTGTTCAACGCCCGGTGAGCGCTTCGCTGGCCGGTGAAAGCTGGATTTCCGTGCCCAGATCTCGGTCCCGAGCACGTTCGTAGAGGAGATGGGCACCTGCAACTGTCTCGATGCCGGTCCCACCGCTATCGAAGACGGTTATCTGTTCCTCGTCAGTCCGTCCAGAGGCACGGTCTGCGACGATCTCTCCGAGTTCTGCGTGGACGTGGGCCTCGTCGATCAGGCCCGCCTCCTGGGCGCTACGGAAGGATCCAGCGTCCTGTGAGATGCGATCCCGAAGGTCGGGCACGTACCGGGATCGTGCGACAGTTTCGTGGTCGAGTTCCCGCTTTTCCGGGTGGTACTGGCCCATGGCCGTAACGTGCGTCCCCGGTTCGAGGTTTTCACCGTCGAACACCGGCTCGCTGGCGTTCGTGGCCGTTACGACGACGTCGGCGTTTTCGACGGCACTGGCGCTGTCGGAAACGGCGCTGACGTCGGCCTCGAGCTGTTCGTCGAACTCCTCGGCGAAGGACGTTCTGTTGGCTTCCGTCGGCGAGAAGACGCGAATTTCGGCCAGATCACGTACTGTGGCGATGGCGCGGAGCTGTCCCCGTGCCTGCGCTCCAGAGCCGATGATGCCGACGGTGTCGGCGTCCTCCCGGGCGAGTTCGTCCACTCCGACGGCTCCCGTCGCTCCGGTTTTGTACGGGTTCATCCACGCACCATCGAGTATTGCGAGCGGCGCACCACTCTCTGCGTCGAACAGCGGTGTGACGAACCAGGCGTCCGCTGCTTCGAACCCTGCCGAGTAGGTGTAGCCGCCCATGACACCGGTGTCGGGGAGGATCGCTGTGTATCCCGTAAGCATCCCTGGCGGATCGGACGATCCGAGCGTCGTCCGTGGCTTGGCTGGACCGCCCATTCCACGCTGCCGGTACCCGTCTCGAACTGCGTCGACGAACTCTCCGGGCTCGGCGAGTCCTTCGAGCTCGTCGCTGGAGAGGAACACTGGCTGCATAGGAGGCATATAGAACCGCGGAAGGATAGTCCTGTTCAGTCGGCCTGCACGGACGCACCGGCGGTACCAGCAGACGCAGACGTGCTCTCGGTAGCGGTCGTATCGGTAGCTGCGACGGGGCCGTTGACGAATATCGCGTGCCCGATCATCCCGACCGCTGCGGCCCCTGCCAGGGAGACGGCGAGGGGGTGTGGGACGCCGGCGACCAGAAGAATGCCGCCGATCCCGAGCAGTGCGGTGGGAATGAGGGCGAGGACGAAATCGTAGTATTCAGTCATACTATGTTTCGGAATAGCACGGGATATGGTATAAGTGTTACCCCGATATGCGAGTTGAATTCCATCCGTCACTCTTCAATGCTGTAGCTGTGATTGATGAATAACTTATGCAGATTATACGGGCCCTCCTTTGTGACCGGTCTGCTTCTTTCGTTGCTCGGTCCCGCTGGCTTTCGCTGACTTTCCCGGTGCCCATTTTCCCAGTACTCACCCTTGCCCGTCTTCTCTCTTCTTTCGAAGTTCACGGATGCGCACAGTCTCCGGTTCCCGCATGCAGGTCCTCCAGCGGGTCCTCGATGGGTCAACTGCAGAGTCGGTCTTCGAGGCCAGATCACCCGCGGTCAAATGCGAGCAGTACACGCTTCCCACTGCCTTCAGATATACACACGATCGTGGGATATAACACTATGTCTGCAATAATGGTATCTTGATTGACAACAGATTCTGGTTACGGGCGAAATGGCGCCGAACCATGGGTTCATATATGACGATAAGAGTCCTTATCCACATATTTGGGGATAGATTGATGTGGGTGGCCCGAGAGCCTCGATCCATGGCTGATCAGGACACCGAACGCACCTCCGTTCGAACGTACGTGCCTGCCTACCAGAAGGACGAGTGGGCCGAACACGCCGAGGAGCTCGAAATGAGCCTCAGCGAGTACGTTCGGACGATGGTACAGGCCGGAAAACGTGGTTTCGAGGGCGTCGACGAATCCGCCGCTAAACCGTCCAAAGAGGAACCCGGTTCTGGCGACGCTACCCCTGGGGGTGACGGCCTCGAAGACACCGTCCTCCAGGCTCTCCAAAACGGGCCCCTCGAATTCGACGAGCTTGTCGACGCGGTGGCCGAGGACGTCCGCCGTGACGTCGACGCTGCGCTGAATCAACTCGAGGAGCGAGGCCTCGTCGAGCACGATCGACTCGACGGTGGCTATCGGGTGACCGACGATGGCTAGGACCGTTACGTCCGAAGCAGCCACCGGTGATCCGATCGCGCACTTCCTGGAGGAACAGCGCTATCACGGCAAGAGCCAGCGAACGCTCGACGCGTACGAACGCGTTCTCAGACGGTTCGAGACGTTTCTAGCCGATCCGGACCGTGTGCCCGGAGAGACGACCGTTCCAGCGGAGGCGACGCGCAGGGAGTGCATGGCGTGGATTCACGAACTCCGCGGCGAGTACGCCCGCAGCACGATCGCCTCCTACGCCGCCTACGTGCACCGGTTCTACGGCTACATGGTGCGCGTGGAGGAGTTCGACGCCAATCCGATGGCGCTCGTGCGCGAGGAGATGGACGAACGGATCGAGAAGAACCCGACGCGACGCGATCTCAGCGTGTCTGACGTCCGTTCGTTCGTTTCGTCGATCGACCATCCTCTCCACAGGGCGGTGATCGTAACCTTGCTCAAAACCGGCATCAGGGTCGGTGAGCTCTGTAATCTTGACCTCCGGGACTGCTCGCTGGAGAGTGATCTCCGGGCTGACGCGTCGGTTCGACCGCGGGCAGCACTCGACAACCGCCCGAACGCGCTCTACGTCGCTGCAGGCACGGAGCTCTCCGATGATCGACCTGCAGCGAACAAACGACAGCGGTCGACGATCGTCCCGATCGACGACGAGCTGGCCCGGGAGTTGACCTGTTGGCTTGCGATTCGTCCGGATTCCAGATCCGAGCTAGCGCCGCTGTTTCGATCGACCGACGGCGACTGGGGTGCGCGGCTCGAACCCCATGCAGTACGTAGAATCGTCCGCAACTACGCCGAGGCAGAGGGCTGGTACGAGGCCGGTGCAGGCGCCGGAGAGAACGTGACGCCGCATTACTTCCGTCACTTCTTCACGACACATCTTCGGGATCGTACGGGCGATCGAGGCATCGTCAAGTATCTTCGCGGCGACGTCGCGGAGGACATCATCGACACCTACACCCACAACTGGGGCGGTCGCGTCCGTGACGTGTACGAGTCAAATATGTACTCTCTGACGGCCGGGCCGGAGTAACGGGCGCGCTCAGTTGGTTCGTCTGCCGGAAACGTAGCCCCGGTGGGATCCTATCGCTATTACATACTGTACTGAATATTTACCAATTCGAACTGGTGGAGGCTGATACGCGACTGATATACTGTATGTCGCTATACAGAGTGCGGTGAGGGTTTTGCTCGGAATATTTCACGTGAGAAGCGGGGAGTCACCCTGCGAAAACCGTGTATGCGGAGGGCTCTCGCCGGCCGTCCTCCAGAGTGGAAAATCACAGGCGCTATGTTCCTCACCCGTCGAGAGTGAACATAGAATGGCACGAGCTAGCGTTATCGGGTGTGGCAACATGGGGAGCGCCCTCGTGCGCGGCCTCGCCCGCTCGGGCGATCACAACGTGATCGCCTACGACGTGGACGAGGAGGCACTCGCGTCGGTCGCGGAGTACTGCACGGAGACGACGACGGATCTCGAGATAGCGACGCAATCCGACGTCGTGTTTCTCGTCGTCAAGCCGGACATCGCCGTCGGTCTCGTTGAGGATCTGGATCTCTCGGACGATCAAACGTTGGTTTCCTTCGCTGCTGGCGTCTCGACGGACGTTCTCGAACCGATGACGGACGCCGCCATCGTCCGCGTCATGCCGAATCTCGCTGCTGCGAGCGGTAACATGGCTGCGGCAGTCACGGGCGAGGCCCTCACTCCCGAGATCGAGGCGCTACTGGAGGAAGCCGGTGTCTTCGTCGAAGTCGACGAGGAACAGATGGACGTGGCCACCGCGGTCAATGGGAGTGGCCCCGCGTTCGTCTTCTACCTGATCGACGCGATGAAACAGGCCGGCGTCGAGGCGGGGTTGAGTGAGTCGGACGCACGCGTGCTCGCCGCACAGACGTTCAAGGGCGCGGCTGAGACTGTGCTTCGCTCTGACGATTCCCTCGATGAGCTCATCGACGCCGTCTGTTCGCCACAGGGCACCACTATCGAAGGGATGGACGTCCTCTGGGATGGCGACGCCGACGAACAGCTCGCCGCGGCGGTTGGCGCAGCCGAGCGGCGATCCAGGGAACTCGCGAGCGAATCCGCGGGGGAGTGATTCGATGAGCGACACGACAGGCGACGCTGCGACGACGTTCGAATCTGTCGACGCCGACACGGTGGAGGCCGCCAGAGAGCAGGCAGCGAACGCCCAGAGAGTCGTCGTCAAGGCTGGAACGAACACCCTGACCGACGACGATTCGAACCTCGATCGCGAGAAGGTCGACAAACTCGTCGACGACATCGCCGATCTCCTCGCCGACGGTCGCGAGGTCCTGCTCGTCTCCTCGGGTGCCGTCGGCGCAGGGAGCGGTCGCGTCGACTACCCCAGCGACACCGTCGAGGAGGCGCAAGCACTCTCTACGGTCGGCCAGTCCCATCTGATGGCGACCTACGCCGACAGCTTCGGCCGGTACGATCGCAAGGTTGCCCAGTTACTCCTGACCGAGACCGATCTCGACGACAGCGAACGGTTCACGAACGTCACGAACACCGTCGAGACGCTCCTGGATTGGGACGTCGTGCCGATCATCAACGAGAACGACGCCGTCGCCACGGAGGAGATCCGTATCGGTGACAACGACATGCTTTCTTCCTCGGTGGCGATCGGCGTCGGCGCCGACCTGCTCGTCACGCTGACCGACGTTGGCGGCGTCTACACCGCGAACCCCAAACACGACGCCTCGGCGGAGCTGGTCGAAGCTGTCGGTAGCAACTACGCGGCGGTGCAGGAGACCGTCGAAGCCAGTTCGGAGGTGACCTTCGGTGGTATCCAGACGAAGGTCCACGGCGCACGCGCGGCTAGCGAACACGAGATCCCGGCGATCATCGGCAAGTCGACCGAGGAGTCGGTCCTCGCGAAGATCGGTGACGGCAAGCCCGTGGGAACCATCTTTGTCCCCACGAACGGTGAGTCCAATGAGTGAGACGACGGAGAAATCCACGGAGACGAAGGTCGCCGAGGCCGAGCGAGCGGCGCTCTCTCTCGCGAAATGCTCGGACGAGGAGCGATCCGCTGCGATCCACGCGATCGCCGATGCGATCGCGGCGAACCACGAGGAAATCCTCGCAGCGAACGAGCGTGACGTCGAGAAAGCCGAGGAACTGCTCGCGGCCGGAGAGTACTCCCAGGTTCTCGTCGATCGACTCGAACTCTCTGCCTCGAAGCTCGAGAGCATCGAATCCATGGTCCGAAGCGTCGCCGAGCAGGACGATCCCCTCGGTGAGACGCAGACTGCCCGCAAACTCGACGAGGGGCTGGAACTCTACCGGTGCTCCGTCCCGATCGGGGTCGTCGGGACGATCTTCGAGTCTCGGCCCGATGCTCTCGTCCAGATCGCCGCACTCTCCTTGAAATCCGGAAACGCGGTGATCCTCAAAGGCGGCAGCGAGGCCAGCCACTCGAACCGGGTCCTCTTCGATCTGATCGAGGACGCGACCGCGGAACACGCTGCCACCTCCGATTCGGCGGACGCGGTCCCGGACGGATGGGCGCAGCTCATCGAGGCCAGGGCAGACGTCGATACGGTCCTCGAGATGGACGACTCGATCGACCTCGTGATGCCGCGTGGTAGCTCCGAGTTCGTCGAGTACATCCAGCAGAACACGCAGATTCCCGTTCTCGGTCACACCGAGGGTGTCTGCCACGTCTACGTCGACGACGAGGCGGACCTCTCCATGGCGACGGAGATCGCGTACGACGCGAAGGTCCAGTATCCGGCGGTGTGCAACGCCGTCGAGACGGTGCTCGTCCACGAGGACGTGGCCGAGTCCTTCCTTCCTGGGATGGTCGAACGGTACGCGGACGCAGACGTCGAGGTTCGCGGTGACGAGACCACGCGCTCGATTCTCGAGAGCGAAGCCTCCGAGGCCGACGCCGCCACGGCCAACGTGGCCCCGGCGACCGAGGAGGATTGGCAGACGGAGTACGGCGACCTGATCGTCTCGATCCGCGTCGTCGACTCGATCGAAACTGCCGTCGACCACGTCACGACGTACGGCTCGAAACACACCGATTCGATCGTCACGGACAGTTCCGAGCACGCCCGACTGTTCATGCGGAGTCTCGACTCCGCGAGCGTGTTTCACAACGCGTCGACGCGCTTCGCCGACGGATACCGCTACGGGCTCGGTGCGGAGGTTGGCATCAGCACGGGAAAGATCCACGCGCGCGGACCGGTCGGTCTCGACGGGCTGACGACCTACCAGTACTACCTCGAGGGTGACGGGCAGATCGTCGGCACGTACGCGGGCGCGGACGCGAAACCCTTCCTCCACGAGGACTTCGGCGGCGAGTGGGAGCCGGGGCGGCGATCGACCGACCGATCGCAGTAGGCAGGCCACGCTGGACCACTCCGAAGCCCTCCGACGAATACGGGGCTTACCGGTACGTACGCTGTATATCTCCGTTGCAAGATGCTGCTTTATGCTAATATTATTTCAGCTACTGCCCATATTGGTACGAGGATGTAGTTTTGGTATAGTACTTTGAAAATACTATCCTATATGTCTCTATATTAACCATGAACTATTAGGCCACTTCGCGCATCGGTCTTGCTATGTCGGACGATCATTGGTTCGATCGGCGGTCGTTTCTCAAGCACGGCGGTGCCGCTGGCGCCTCAGTGGCCACTGTCGCACTCGCAGGCTGTTCGGGCGACGGCGGTGACGGCGACGACGGCAACAACACCGACGGCGAGAATGGCGGCGGTGTCGGCAACGGTGTCGATGAGGAGGAGAACTGGCAGGATCTCGACGAACCTAGCAACCGGGCTGGCTACCTCCAGCGCGCGAATCTCGCTGCTCACCAGGAAGCGCCGTGGATCTTCCTGAACCGACAGTACAGCAACTACGGCAAGCGGACGAGTCTCGACTGGGAGCCACGCAGCGACGAACTCATCTGGGCGTACACGATGGCGCCGGAGGGGAGCTCCGTCACTGTCACGCAGGGCAAGATGGACACCGGGCTCGACCCCCACAACCATCGGGAGACGCCGACCGACAACATCGTCACCCAGGCCTACGACCGGCTGTTGATGCGAACCAGTGACGGATCGATCGAGGCGGCACTCGCCGAGGACTGGGAGCGCATCGAGCCGGGACACGTCCGATTCCACATCCGAGAGGGCGTGACCTTCCACAACGGCGACGAGCTCCAGCCCTCTGACGTCGCGTTCAGCATCAACCGCGTCGTCGATCCGGAAGTCAGTCTGGAGAGCCCCCAGAACGACCAGCTCGCCGGCGTCACCGGCGCAGAGGTCGCCGACGAGGGGAACGCGGTCGACGTGTTCTCCGATGGCATCAACCCCGTCATCTTCTCCCTGTTTGCATCGTACTGTAACATCGTCCAGCAGGACTGGATCGAATCGCGGAACAGCGAGGAGATCAACCGTAACATGAACGGGACTGGCGCGTTCCAGCTCTCCAACTACGAGGCGAGCGTCGAGGTCTCCTTCGAGGCCTACGAGGATCACTGGCGCGGAGCCCCCGACTTCGATAGCCTCGTATTCCGCGCAGCCGGCGAGGACAGCACGCGGGTCAACCAGCTCGTCCAGGGCGAGACGGACATCATCGTCAACGTGCCGCCACAGCAGGTGTCGTCCGTACAGGACGCCAGCGGTGCCGAGATGGCGCCGGTGCCCAGTACGCGCATCATCTACAACGGCATGCGATACGACGTCGAGCCGTTCGACGATCCGCTCTTCCGCCGGGCGATGAACTACGCGATCGATCTGGAGACGATCGTACAGGATACGCTCCAGAGCTTCGCCGACCAGACTGCACAGCCCACGCTCGAAGGGTTCGTCGGCTACAACGAGGATCTCGACCCGTACCCCTACGACCCTGAGCGTGCCAATCAACTCATCGAGAAGTCTCAGTACGACGAGGCAGATCTCGTGCTTCACACGCCCGTTGGGCGGTATCTCAACGACCTCGAAATCGCACAGGCGACCGCCGGATACATCGACGATCTCGACAACGTCAGTGCCGAAGTGAACCAGGTCGAGTTCGGTGAGCTGGCCGGCAAGCTGACGGACGGAGACATCGAGACGAGCCCCGACTGGTATCTCATCGGGTGGGGGAACGCAGTGTTCGACGCGTCGCAGACCCTCATTCCGCTTCTCACCAGTGACGGCGCACTGACCTCCTGGAAGAACGACGAGTTCGACCAGCTGGTGAACGAGGCCCAGGGCCTGCCCGGTAGCCAGTAACTCGCCAGCGAGCGATGTCGCTGGGACGATTCCTCGTCAGACGAACCCTACAGGGCCTGCTCGTCGTCTGGGGCGTCATCACCGTGGTCTTCGTGCTCCGGTTTCTCTCGCCGGGCGACCCGGTGACGTTCGTCGCGCCACTCGACGCGAGCCCCGAGCTTCGCCAGCGGATCGCCGCTGATCTCGGATTGAACAAGCCAATGCACGTCCAGTACGCCGACTACCTCGCCGGCCTGCTCCAGGGCGACATGGGTTACTCCTATCAGCGAGGATTGCCCGCCAACGACATCGTTCTGTCACGGGTGCCGGCGACCGTCGAGCTCGCAGTTGCATCCAGCATCGTGGCGATCGTCCTCTCGATCCCACTGGGCGTGGTCGCGGCGACGCGTCGACACAGCCCGGCAGACTACGGCGCGACCCTGTTCTCGCTGGTCGGTATCTCGACGCCGAACTTCTGGCTGGGCATCATGCTCGTCCTGTTCCTGTCCGTGCAGCTGGACCTGTTCCCGACGAGCCAGCGTCCTGTCGGCTTCCTCGAGGCGTGGACGCATCTGATCCGGTTCAAATTGGCCGGACCGTCGCTCTCGGTGCCGCTCGACGCCGGTGCGTTCGCCGACGATATGGGGACCTGGCTCTGGCACATTACGCTGCCGGCGGTTACCCTCGGAACGTACTTCACGGCTCTCATCACGCGGCTGACCCGGAGCGGAATGCTCGACGAGCTCGGGAAAGAGTACGTCACTGCAGCGAGGGCGAAGGGACTCCCCGAGACGCTCGTGCGCTACCGGCACGCGCTTCGGAACACGCTCATCCCAATTCTGACCGTTCTCGGGCTCCAGCTCGGGACGCTCATCGGCGGCGCGGTCATCACCGAAGCGGTCTTCGCGTGGCCGGGTCTGGGATCGCTGCTGATCGACGCCATCAACAGCCGTGACTGGCCGATCATCCAGGCCGCGCTGATCGTCATCGGCGTGAGCTTCGTGGTCATCAACGTCGCCGTCGACGTCGTCTATGGCTACCTGAACCCGCAGGTGGGGTACGAATAATGGTCTCAGATCGAACCTGGCGCAATCTGACAGTCGAGCTCAAACGCAGCCACCTCGCGAAGCTGGGCGTGGTGTTGATTCTGTTCATCCTCCTCGCGGCGACCTTCGCGCCACTACTGGCGCCACACGACCCCAAGCAGACCAACCCGGGGGAGGCGAACCTTCCTCCGCTCGGTTTCAGCGAGACGCGGACGGAGTCGACGACGGTCATGGAGGACGGTGAGATCACGATCGTCGAGGAGCAGGTACAGGTGAACGCACAGATGGAGCATCCACTCGGCACCGATCACGTCGGGCGTGACGTGCTCTCGCGGGCGCTGTTCGGAGCGCGCACGTCGCTCATCGTCGGCATCGGCGGCACCGCACTCGCCGCGATGTTCGGCGTCATCGTGGGTCTCGTCTCCGGTTTCTACGGCGGTCGGATCGACGACGCGCTCATGCGCATCGCGGACATCATGTTGGCGTTCCCGTCGCTCGTGCTCGCGATTGCCCTGACCGGACTCTGGGGCCAGCAGTCCGAATCTATCCCTGACCCGTTTCACGAACTCGGGCTGGCACCCGATATGCCAGCCGAGATCGTGATACCCAGCACTATCATCGCCGTCGTCGCGCTCGTGAACTGGGTGTGGTTCGCGCGCGTCGCCAGGGGCGAGGCCCTGAGCGTCCGCAACGAGGAGTACGTCAAGGCTGCACGGAGCGTCGGCGCTTCGGACCTCGAGATCCTCTGGCGGCACGTCCTCCCCAACAGCCTGACGCCGATTCTCGTGCTCGGAACGATCCAGGTCGCAGCGATCATCCTGCTCGAAAGTTCGCTGTCCTTCCTCGGGTTCTCCGGGGCGAACCTCTCCTGGGGACTGGACATCGCACAGGGGCGGGACTACCTGTCCTCGTCGTGGTGGATCGCGACGGTGCCCGGCGCCGCCATCGTGATCGCCGTCGTGGGTATCAATCTCGTCGGCGACTGGCTTCGCGACGCGCTCGACCCTGGCATCGATCAGGGGGAGGGAGGGGTCTGATGCCCCGTGATCTCCTCAGCGTTCGCGATCTGACGACCCGATTCTTCACCCAGGAGGGCCAGGTCAACGCCGTCGAGAAGGTTTCCTTCGACGTGGAGGAAGGCGAGGTGCTCGGTATCGTCGGCGAGTCCGGATCGGGGAAGAGCGTCACTGCGCTCTCCCTCGTCGATCTGGTCGAGGACCCCGGGCGGATCGTCACCGGCGAAATTAACTACCGGAACTCGGAGCTGGCGGAGTCGGCCAGCGAGAACGCTCCGGACGCCGTCGACGGTGATTTCGTCGACGTCCGGAAACTCCCCGAACGCCATCGGCGAGCGCTTCGCGGACCGGACTTCGCGACGATCTTCCAGGATCCAGCGAGCAGCCTGAACCCGTCGCTCCCGGTCGGCGAGCAGATCGCCGAAGCTGTCGAGGTACAGCGTCGAGCCAGCGCGAACCCCCGGTCCACGCGCTCCCGGACCCAGTCGTACGGACTGGGCAAGTTCCTGCTTGGGACCGCGCTCCCAGGGCAGGGGTATCTCACGGAGGAGAGCAAGGCCAGGGCGATCGAACTGCTCGAACTCGTCGGCATTCCCGATCCTGCTGAGCGCGCCGAAGCGCTGCCCCACGAGTACTCCGGTGGGATGCTCCAGCGTGCGATGATTGCGCAGGCGCTCGCGGGCGAACCGGAGCTGCTGATCGCCGACGAGCCGACGACGGCGCTCGACGTTACGATCCAAGCGCAGATTCTCGACATCCTCGGCGACATTCAGGAGGAAACTGGCATGACGATCCTCCTCATCACGCACAATCTCGGAGTCATCGCCAGGATGTGTGACCGCGTCGGCGTGATGTACGCCGGCGAGATCGTCGAGCGAGGGTCGCTCGAAGACGTTTTCGACAATCCCGTCCATCCCTACACGCAAGGGCTGCTCGGGTCTATCCCCGATCTCGAATCCGCCGGAGGGCGGCTACAGCCCATCGAGGGCAACGTTCCGAGTCTCCTCGATCAGGAGATGGAGGACCGCTGTTACTTCGCCGATCGCTGTCCGAATGCGATGGAGGAGTGTCTCGAGAAGCCCCCGGAGTTCCCCGGTCCGGGCAGTCCGGACCACGCCGCGAAATGTTATCTCGCAGATCATCCCTACGAGCCGGAGCAGGCGTTGCCCGAGGACTACTTCGATGACGAATCCAGTGACACGACAGTTGGTCGGGACGATGGAAAGGACGACGCCAGCGGTGAGGGGGTGAGCGCCGATGACTGAGTCACTCCTCGAGGTGCGCGATCTCGAGAAACACTTCTACGAGCGGGACACCCTCGTCGACAGAGCGCTCGGCGGGGAGCCCGTGTCGATCCAGGCCGTCGACGGCGTCAGTTTCGACGTACGGGAGGGAGAAACGCTCGGCCTCGTCGGCGAGTCCGGTTGCGGGAAGTCGACCTGTGGCGAGACGCTGCTGCGCCTTCAGGATCCGACAGGTGGCACGGTCCGCTTCGACGGCGAGGACGTCCTCGATCTCTCCGGCGACGACCTGCGTTCCTTCCGCCGGAACGCACAGGTGGTCTTTCAGGATCCGTTCTCCAGCCTCGATCCCCGAATGACGGTCGGGGCGACGGTACGCCAGCCACTCGACGTCCACAGCGTAGGCACGAAAGCCGAACGCACCGAGCGCGTTTGCGAACTGCTGGAGCGCGTCGGACTGAGCTCAGATCAGTACGATCGCTATCCCCACGAGTTCTCCGGCGGTCAGCGCCAGCGCATCGGCATCGCGCGAGCACTGGCACTGGAACCGGATTTCATCGTGCTCGACGAGCCGACGAGCGCTCTCGACGTCTCGGTCCAGGCGCAGATTCTCAATCTCCTCTCCGATCTGCAGGACGAGTTCGACCTTACCTACCTGTTGATCTCCCACGACCTCTCGGTCATCCGGCACATCTCCGATCGGGTTGCCGTGATGTATCTCGGCGAACTCGTCGAGGTCGGGCCAGTCGCCGACATCTTCGAGTCGCCGAAACACCCCTACACGCAGGCGCTCCTCGAGAGCGTTCCACGAGCGTCCACCGACGAACGGGATCGCGAGATCGAGACGCTCTCGGGGGACGTCCCCTCGCCGCGGAATCCGCCGAGTGGGTGTCGATTCCGGACGCGCTGTCCCTCGGTCATCCCACCCGAGGACGTCACGATCGACCAGCGCGAGTACAGGCAGATCATGGACGTGCGAGAGCGCATCGAATCGCGCGAGGTGGACCTCGACTCCGCCTGGGAGTACGTCGCGGACGAGCAGCCCAGCTCCGGCGGATCGTCGCTTCGGTCGCTGCTCGGGGACGACGTTCGCGAGGACCCGTTTCGCGAGCGCCACGCCGAGGCGTTCGTGGATCGACTCGAGGAGCGAATGCTCGACGTCGAGCTATCGGGGTCCCACGCTCAGACTGTCCGCTCGGCACTTCACGAACTGTGTTACGAGGACTGGGAGGGTGCCGCTTCGATCCTGGCAGAGGAGTACGAGAGCGTCTGTGAGGTCGTCTCACCGGCGCTGCAGGACGATCGAACGCACCCGGTCGCCTGTCACCTCTACGACCAGCCAGACTCGGTGACGGCGAACGTCGCGGATGCGGACGTCTCGGCGCCAGTGGGCGATACAGTGCGTACCGACGGTGCAGAGTCGGACTGAGGGAGTGAGTGCGCAAAGAGACGGAGAGTGTGGATTGAGGACAGCGAAACAGACTCACGCTCCGCTTACGATCGGATCGACGCGTCGAAAATCGTTTTTTGCGCCGCTTACGCGATCGCGCCCTCGGCTTCGAGGAGCTCGTGGTACCGGTTTCGGATGGTCACTTCCGAGATGTTCGCTACTCGGCTGACCTCGTTCTGTGTGACCTTCTCGTTGGTGAGGAGGGAGGCGGCGTACACTGCCGCGGCAGCGAGGCCGACGGGCGATTTCCCGCTGTGAATCCCCTCGTCCTTCGCCGTCTTGAGGAGCTTTCGAGCACGTCGCTCGACCTCCTCGGAGAGTTCGAGCTCCGAGACGAACCGTGGCACGTACTGCTCGGGATCGGCGGGTTTGATCTCGAGGCCGAGTTCGCGGACGACGTACCGGTACGTTCGTGCGATCTCGTCCTTCTCGACGCGTGATACCGCGGTAATCTCGTCGAGACTGCGCGGAGTGCCTGCCTGTCGTGCGGCGGCGTACAGCGACGCCGTCGACACGCCCTCGATGGATCGACCGGGGAGGAGATCCTCTGCGAGAGCGCGCCGATAGATGACGCTTGCCGTCTCGCGAACGTTCTCGGGGAGCCCGAGCGCGCTCGCCATACGGTCGATCTCGCCGAGTGCCTGCTTGAGGTTCCGCTCCTTGGAGTCACGCGTGCGGAACCGCTCGTTCCAGGTGCGCAGGCGCTGCATCTTTTCGCGCTGGCGCGAGGATAGCTGGCGACCATACGCGTCCTTGTCCTGCCAGCCGATGTTCGTCGAGAGCCCTTCGTCGTGCATCATCTTCGTCGTCGGGGCACCGACGCGGGATTTCTCGTCCTTCTCGCGAGAGTCGAAGGCTCGCCACTCGGGACCGCGATCGATTTCGTCGGTCTCGACGACCAGTCCGCAGTCCTGACAGACGGTCTCGCCGTGTTCCTCGTCGTTCACGAGGTGTCCGCTGCATTCCGGACACTGGACCGTCTCGTCGACCTCCTCCGTCTGCTGCTCGGACTCGGTCTCGGTTCGCTCCCGTTCCCGGGTTCGTCGTCCATCTGACATTGTGTGTGGTGGCCCCCTCGGAAGAACCGCTCCCTTATTTGTTGCGCAGGACGGGACTTAAGGTCTTTGCCCAATTTTCCCCCAATTTCGCCGCCAAGTGGCAGTTCGTGGCGTCTCGCTGCCGTTTCTCTGTCCGCAGGAGGGGATGGTGTAGAGACCGGCTCTCCAGCCGAAAAACAGCATTTGCGATCGCAAATCGAGGGGACTCAGCGCGACCGGTCAAAACTGGACGTTCGGTCAGGATATGGTGTCAGATGGGTCCCCGTAAGAACCCTGGGTCCGCGTTCGGAGCGTCCGCCGATGGTAGAGGCTATCGGGCCGATCCGCTATTCGAAACGCTTACTCCCGGGCCGAAAGTGGATCTCGACATGAGCGAGCAACGCGTCGAGACGGACGACGTCGAACACGTCGCGGGCCTGGCGCGGGTGGACCTCGACGAGGGCGACGCCGAGCGGTTCGTCGATCAGTTTGCCGACATCCTCGAGGCCTTCGACGCGCTGGAGGACGTCCCCGACGTCGACCGGGACGTGGAACTGACCAACGTCATGCGCCCCGACGAGGAGCGCGCGTCGCTCTCACAGGACGACGCTCTCGCGAACGCCCCCGACAGCGAGGACGGCTACTTCAAGGGCCCAAACGTCTCCTGACATGGCCAGAGACGCATTCATCACCGAGGCGGAGATCGCCGGGAACGAGTCGGGACCACTCGCCGACGCGACCGTCGCCGTCAAGGACAACATCTCGACGCAGGGCGTGCCGACGACCTGTGGCTCAGCCATGCTCGAGGAGTACGTACCGCCGTACGACGCGACCGTCGTGGAGCATCTGCTCGATGCCGGCGCGACGATCGTCGGCAAGACGAACATGGACGAGTTCGGCATGGGGACGACGACGGAGACGTCGGCGTTCGGGCCGACGGAGAACCCCGCCGCACCGGGTCACGTTCCGGGGGGCTCTTCGGGTGGCTCTGCCGCGGCCGTCGCCGACGGCGAGGCAGATCTCGCGCTGGGCTCGGACACTGGCGGATCGGTCCGTTGTCCCGCAGCGTTCTGTGGCGTCGTCGGCATCAAACCGACTTACGGCCTCGTCTCGCGTTACGGTCTCGTCTCCTACGCCAACAGCCTCGAACAGATCGGTCCGATAGCACCGACAGTGGAGGAAGCGGCAGAGCTCCTCGACGTCATCGCCGGCCCGGATCCCAACGACGCGACGACCAGAGACGAGGGCGCCGACAGCGAGTACGCCGCCGCAGCCGACGGCGACGTCGACGGCCTCGAGATCGGCATCCCGACCGAGCTACTCGACGGCGCTCACGAGGGCGTCGTCGAGACGTTCTGGGACGCCATGGACGAGCTCGAAGCACAGGGCGCATCGACTCACGACGTCTCGCTGCCGTCCCTCGAGCACGCAGTCGAAGCGTACTACGTGATCGCCATGTCGGAAGCTTCCTCGAACCTCGCGCGCTTCGACGGCGTCCGGTACGGCCAGGGCGGCGGGTTCGACGGCAACTGGAACGAGACCTTCGCCCGGGCGCGACGAGATGGGTTCGGTGACGAGGTCGTCCGTCGGATCCTCCTCGGCACGTACGCGCTCTCGGCTGGCTACCACGAGAAGTACTACGACCAGGCCCAGGCCGCGCGAGCGTGGGTAAAGCAGGACTTCGACGAGGCCCTCGACGATGCCGACGTTCTCGCCTCGCCGACGATGCCGATCCCGCCGTTCGAACTCGGCGAGTCACTCGACGACCCGATGACGATGTATCTCGCGGACGCGAACACGACGCCGGTGAACCTCGCGGACCTCCCAGCGATCTCCGTCCCTGCCGGCGAGACAGACGGGCTGCCCGTCGGCCTGCAGCTCGTCGGCCCAGCGTTCGGCGAGGAGACGATCGTTCGGGCGGGAAGCGCGCTGGCGTAAGATCCGATACGATCCGCCGCTGACGGCACTTCTGAGACTGAGAACGACGATCAGTGGCAGTAGCGCTGAGGACGCTCAGTGGCAGCAACGCTGAGGGTAGCACCAACGCGGCCGCTAGAACCGACGCTGCCGCTGGCTGGATGAGACACTCTACGTACTGTCCGCGACGGTCACCGCGGTGGGCGCGGCGCTCGCTCGTAGCGGAGAATTCTGTCGGGCTTCTCGAGGCTTGCGTAGGTCTCGTGGAGCGCGCGCTGTCGGTCGTCGGTGAGCCGGCGATCGAGGATCTCGTCGCCGAAGTCCGTCGTTCCGAGGAACCGGTCCGGGAGCTTCGGTGACGGCGCGCCCTCCTCGAACCTGATTTCCTCGATGAGCCCCCGCTCGACGAGTCGGCGTACTCGACGCTTGATCAGCTCGCGACCGTGACCGCCAGCCGCCCAGCAGAGCTCCGGCAGCGTCGGCATCTCGTATGGGTGGCCGACGATCCCCGTCAGGATGGCGACGTCGGCCTCCGTCAGGTAGACCTCCGCTGGATCGTCTGGCTGGTCGATCGGCACACTCGGCGGTTCGCGTGGGATCGAATTAACCGTTCGGGAGGTCTGGGTTCCGAGTTTCACTCCTCCATGACGCTGGCCGGCCTCGGACTTAACCGCGTGACGACCGGAGAAACGAGACGGGAAGCGGGGACTATCACAGTCCCACCATGACCGACATCGGCTACACGTTATCGAGCGAGGAGCACAGTCCCACCGACCTCGTCGAACACGCGGTCAGCGCGGAGTCCGCGGGCTTCGACTTCCTCTCGATCTCGGACCACTACCATCCCTGGATCGGCGACCAGGGCGACTCACCGTTCGCGTGGGCGACTCTCGGCGGCGTCGCGACAGCGACTGACGATATCGACGTCGGCGTCGGCGTGTCGGCGCCGATCATCCGATTCCATCCGGCGATCTACGCACAGGCGAGTGCGACGGTCGCATCGATGTTCGACGGGCGGACCTTCTTCGCCGGCGTCGGTACCGGAGAGAATCTCAACGAGCACGTGCTCGGCGATCGTTGGCCCGAGCACGAGGTCCGCCTGGAGATGCTCGAGGAGGCCGTCGGGGTGATCGACCGACTCTGGTCAGGAGAGACAGTCAGCCATCACGGAGAGCATTACACTGTCGAGAACGCACGGCTCTACACGCTCCCCGAGGAGCGGCCGCCGATCTGCGTCTCCGCCTACGGCGAGCGTGCAGCGAAAGCGGCGGCGACGTTCGGCGACGGATTCTGGTCCGTCGGGCCGCAGGAAGCCGTCGAAACCTGGGAAGACCACGGCGGTGAGGGGCCACGATTCTGCCAGCTACAGGCCTGTGTCGCCGAAACGGAAGCCGAAGCGCTCGACATCGCGTACAACGAGTGGCCGAACTCGGCACTGACGGGCGAACTGAGTGCTCAGTTGCCGACGCCGGCGCACTTCGAGCAGGCCTGTGAGATGGTAGACGAGGACGACGTTCGGGAGAGTTCGATACTGCTCGGCTGGGACGTCGATCAGCACGTCGAGGCGATCCAGACCGCTCTGGATGCCGGCTACGATCACGTGTACGTCCATCAGATTGGCGACGATCAATCGGCACTCATCGAGCGCTATAAGGACGCAGTGCTGCCGTCGTTTTCCTAACGGTCGCTCTGTGGTTCGAGGGACCGGACGATGGCAGGGGGAACCGTCCGCTCTCAGACCGGACTAATTTCGTCGTTATCGTCGGTTATCAGGTCCTCTATCTCCTGTTCGCGGGCCTCGCGTTGTTTCTCGACGTTCGCCTGGGCGTCGAGGGCCTGTGACTGCAGGCGATCGATGCGCTCGACCTCGGTCACGTTCGAGACGATCACTGCCACGGAGAGCACGTCCGCAGAGGGCGTCGGGCTGTCGCCAGCGAGGACCTCGATACTGTCCGTCCGCTCTTCGACCCACCGGCGAGCGCTCTCGAGACCCTTCCGTGAGAACTCCTCTGCCGGTCCGGAGACGACGATCAGTGACCGCTCCGCGGAGTCGACGCTCGCGGGGAGCGTCAGCCGGGACTGGACGGCCTGGCGCACGAGGCCGCTGATCTTCTTCGCCGAGTCCGAGTCCTCCTCGACGCCGTTGCTCCGGAACCTGTTCAGAAACCCTCTGGACTCGTAGGTCGAGCGGTCGATGCCCGTTTCGGCGTAGGCGATAGAGCTGACGCCACCCGTTCCGAGCGTTCTGCGGACGTCGCTGGCGTCCATCGCGTTTTCGGAGATTTCCTCGCCGACGTTGCCCGCAGAGAGCAGCGTCTCGATGCGCTTGGCGATCTCGCGGTTCGTCCGGTCGTAGCCGCCGCCGACGGAGTCGGCGTGGCCTCGCCACGCGTCGTTGTCGAAGACGATCAGGTTCTCCGTCGCCTCGACGAAGGATGGGAAGGCGCGGGCGGCGTTGTAGGTCGCACGCCCACCTTCGTCACTACTGGGAAGCACGCCCAGGCCGTAGACCGGCTCCTCGTAGGTGTCTTGCAGCTTCTCACAGAGCACCGGCGCACCGCCGCTGCCTGTCCCGCCACCTAAGCCTGCGACGACGAGGAAGGCGTCCACGTCGTAGATCGGCACCTCTGCGAGAGCGTTCTCGATCTCGTGGAGGTCCTGGCGCGTGACCGCTGCGCCGAGATCGGGATCCGCACCGACGCCGTGGCCCTTCGCTCTGCCATCCGTCTGTCCGATCAGGATCCGATCTTCCTCTGGAATCCTGTCGAGCTTCGCGAGATCCGTCTGAGCGGTGTTGACCGCGAGCACTGCCCGGCAGAGCTCTCGATCGGAGTCTAGCTGATACTCGAACAGCTCATCGGCGATCTTTCCCCCGGCGTTTCCGAATCCGATGAGCGCGATTTTCATCGTGACCGACCATTTGAACCGTCCCCAATTTGTAATGGAGCGGTTATTGGGGTAGGGAGACGCTCCGTGCTGCCCATTGCCCGGATACGCTGTGGCCAATCGCCAGAACCGATCCGTAGGTTTATCCCCGCCGGGCGACCGTCTCGAAATGCTTCCTCAGGATCATTCAGGAAGCGGCGAGCCGCTTTGCGGCTCGTTTCCACTCCACGTGAGTGAAATCTCCGTCGTCGCGGTCGATATCATACATTGCCCGTCCATACTCTCACCATCCAACTGCGTCGACGCCGATCAGCGACCGATCGTCCCCTGTCGTGTGATCGGCGCGTCGGGATCGATGGTGAATGCGACGAGAGTCGAGTTTTCTGTAGCCGTCACGGGCACGTCGTCCTCGCCGATTACGAGGGCGCTCTCGGTGTAGTCGATCGCAGTCTCGCTCTCGCCGATCGTCACGGCGCCGTCGAACACGTAGAGGTAGGTGTCCCGGTCCGGGTGGGTGGGCAGTGAAATCGTCGTCCCCTCGGCCAGCCGACAGTCGTAGCAATCGACCTCGTTCCGGACCGACAGCGGCGGGTCTCCGTCAACTGATCCAAAGAGGTGACGCCACTCGTTCTGAGCTGCGTCGGGGATGGGCTCGTGCTGGATGTCCGGCTCGAGATCCAGACTGTGCGGACGGACGAAAATCTGGAGCATCCGCAGCGGCGGGTCGTCCTCGTACGTTTCCTCGGCGTGCCAGAACCCGCTTCCGGCGTTCATAACGAGCATGCTCTCCGGGTCCGTGACGAGTTCGTTGCCCAGGCGGTCGTCGTGGCGCATTACTCCGTCAGGCACCCACGAGATGATCTCCTCGTTCCGGTGCTGGTGCATCGAGATGAGCGTTCCCGGATCCATGAACGACTCGACGACGGTCGCGAGCGGACCGTAGCCGTGGTCGTCGTGGTCGGGAACTTGGCTTCCGGGGAAGTTGAAGTGGATCCTGAATTTCCCCTGGTTCTGGGATATCTCCGTCCGTGGCGCGGTGTAGATCCGAGGCTCTGAGGTCGTCTGCTCTGGGTTCTCCATTACCATCTGTACGCTGCCGACGGGGAAAGGCGTTCTGAGCACGTGTCCGTTTGCCGGTGTATTGGCGCACCCGCCGAGTCCGCGCCCGTGATGTTCCAGTAGTGATCGGGCGGGCATCGTTGGCGTCGTGCCGAGCGACCGCTCCAGACGATTCGAGAACTCGCAGAGACGGGACTGCTCGATACTGACGCCGTCGAGGAATGGACGCCCCGCAAAGGTGCGCAGTCGGTAGTGACGTCATTTGCTCGTTTTCCGGTGTTCTGCTACCCCCGCCTTCGAGTATTTGAATACGAATGCTGACCTCCATCGTCATCTCCGAACCCGCTTCGAAGGTTGAAGTGCATCGCTGCACAGTCTACTGTACGAATATGTCCTCGCCAACATCGGACGACGGTCCCCGAGAGTCTCCGGACGATTACGGGGCGAGTGAACAGCGTGCAAGTTCCGCCGCCACAGAGCGGACTGCTATCGACGTCGACGATCTCGAACTCGTGTACGCCGATGGCACTGCCGCGGTCGACGGAGTCACGATGCGTATTCCCGAGGGCGAATTTTTCGGCTTTCTCGGACCGAACGGCGCCGGTAAGACGACCACCATCAAGGTGTTTGCCACGTTGCTCTCCCCGACGAGCGGCGAGGTGGTGGTCAACGGGTTCGACGTTCGATCGGAGCCCCGGAAGATCCGGGAAACGATCGGCTACATGGCCCAGGAGACGAGCATCGATCCGGAGCTCACCGCCGAAGAGAACATTCGATTCGCGTGCGAAGCCTACGGCGTCCCGCGTGGCGAGCGATCCGACCGCGTTGCCGAACTGCTCGACCTCGTCGACCTCGGCGACGTCGCGGACAAACGGGCCGAGGAGTTCTCCGGCGGCATGAAGAAACGACTGGACGCTGCGACCGCGCTCGTACACCGACCGCCGCTCGTCTTTCTCGACGAGCCGACGACTGGGCTCGACCCGAAAGCCCGCAACCGCCTCTGGGAGTATTTTCGGCGGATCAACGACCGCGGCACGACGATCCTTCTCACGACGCAGTATCTCGAAGAGGCCGACCAGCTCTGCGACCGGCTGGCGGTCATTCTGGATGGGACGATCGTCGCCGACGGAACGCCTGCCGAACTGAAACGGCGCGTCGGCGGGGAGGTGCTCGACGTGGAACTGGAGGGTGGTGAGAGCGAGCACGCGGAATGGAAATCGCAGAGGAAATCGACGTGTTCGAGGACGCAGCCATCGCCGAAACCGAGACTGGCATCAGCGTGACGGCAGAGACGGCCCGCCAGCACGGGACGGATCTGCTGGTCGCGTTTCGGGACGCGGGGCTGACCGTGACCGGATTCAACGTTCGAGCCCCGACCCTCGACGACGTCTTCCTGGCGATAACTGGGGACGAACTCGACGCCGATCAGGTGGATGCCCAGGAGGGGGTGCGGAACTGATGAGCAGTCCCGATTCCGAGGGGGTTGCTGGCACTGCGGCGATGCGTGACGATCTCCAACGGTCCGGCAATACGTTCCTCGGGGACTTCTGGGTCAATTTCAAACGGTGGAATCTCAAGGCCGTTCGCAATCCGTTCGTGCTGGTCGTCTCGCTCGTGCAGCCGATCATCTTTCTCGTCCTCTTCACCGAGGTGTTCGGCAACGTCGCCGGGGGCGCTGTCAATCAGGGAATCCCCGGCATAAACTACGAGACCTTTCTCGTCCCGGCGATCGCCATCCAGGTCGCACTCGCTGCGGCAATCACGTCGGGCATCGGCCTGGTCAACGACATCGAGAACGGAATGTTCGAAAAGGTCCTCGTGACGCCGATGAACCGCACGGCCGTCTTCCTGGGCAAGACTGCCGCCGAGGTGTTCCGAATCGCCATCCAGATCGGCATTATCCTCGTGCTCGGCGTCCTCCTTGGCGCGGAGATCGTCAGTGGATTCGCTGGCGCCATCGGCATTATCGCGATCGGCGTCCTCTTCTCGCTCTGGTTCGTGGCGTTTTCGAACGCTCTCGCGATTCTCACGAGGGACCAGGAATCGACGATTATCGGTGCGAACCTGCTGCAGTTTCCACTGCTGTTCCTGTCGAGCGCGTTCCTCCCACTGGACGCACTTCCGGGCTGGATTCAGACGTTCGCCCGTCTAAACCCCGTTACCTACGGCGTCGATGCCGCCCGGTCGCTGATGCTCGATCGGGACGTGATGACGGTCATCGAGGTGTCGTGGTTCGGTGGCACGCTGGACGGCGTCCTCCCAGGCATTGCCGTCCTCCTCGGACTCGATATCGTACTGGGCGGTGTCGCTGTCTATCTGCTCTCTCGTGCATCGAGTTCGGACGTGAAGTGACGAGCCGGTCTCTGAATCGATCCCTCACGTCCATTCCCCGAAGCGGACTTGTAGCTTCGAGCAGTCGCTCGAACATCTCTCGACGGAGTCGCAGAGAAGTGGGCGCTGCAGGATTGTGAACTACGGCAAGACGGTCGCCTCGCTGCGCTCGGCGCTGCGACTTGCCTCGTTCAAATCCTTGGCGCTACACTTCTCGCTCCTCACGTCCGTTCGTCGCAGAGAAGTGGGCGCTGCAGGATTTGAACCCGCGACAGCTTGGTCCGAAGCCAAGCACTCTATCCAGACTGAGCTAAGCGCCCTGTCCAACCGTATCGCTGGACTGCGTTTAAGTCCGACGATTCTGCGCAGCAAATACTGTTAAACGGGTGGGGTGAGTGTATCGTCGCATGGCCGTCCGTCCCGGGACCGTTGGCCTCATTGCTGCGGACGCAAATCGCGCTAAGACGCTCGAATCTGTGCTGGCCGCGGAGGGGCATACCGTTCGGTGTGCGACCAATCTCGAGGATACTCGGAAGCTCGTCACCGAGCACGTCATCGATTGCGTCGCGCTCTGTGGCGGGCCGGAGCTCGACACGATCGACGTTCTCGAGGCGGTGACCGATCTCGACAGTCTCCTGCCGATCGTCTGCTGCCCGAACGACGGATCCGAAGCGCTGGCCGCGACGGTACTGGAGTTTGACGTGGAAGCGTACGTCCCCCGGTCGGCGGGCCAGGAGGCGGTCGTGGACGCCATTGGGACTGCTTGCCAGGCGGGTTCCGAGCCACTCCGGGATGCCGAGGGAATGCTTCGGTCCTTGACCGGGATGGTCCCGATTTCGCTGTCGATCTACTTCAAGGATCGTGAGGGCCGCCACGTTCACGTCTCCGACCATTTCCCGGGCTTGATCGGTACGCCGTATATGGAGACGCCGGATGGCAAGATTCTCCACACGCCGGAGGACGTCATCGGAATGACTGATTTCGACATCTACGGCTCGGAACTGGCGCTCCAGACGATCGAAGACGAACAGGAGATCATGGAGACCGGCGAGCCGGTAATCAACCAGATCGAACCCGCGGAGGTCGCAGACGACGAGCAGGACTACTACGTCTCGACCACGAAAGCACCCTGGTACGATTCGACGGGCCGACTCCGGGGGATCGTCGGCGTTACCATCGACGTAACCGAGCGCGAGCGCAATCGCCGTGCGCTCTCCCGACAGAACGACCGGCTGGAACGGTTCGCGAGCGTTCTGAGCCACGACCTCCGGAACCCTCTGGGGATCGCGAAAGGTCGGGTACGGGAACTCGACGGTGACTCGGGTGCGAAAGACGACGTCACCTGGGCGCTCGAACGGATGGACGAGTTAATCACGGAGGTCCTCGAGCTCGCACGCCAGGGTGCCGTGGTCGACGATCCCAAGCCAGTGTCATTGTCCGATCCAGTGTTCGCTGCCTGGGAAACCGTCGGCGGGGGAGGGTCACTCGAGTGTGAGGCGCTTCCCACCGTCTCCGGTGACGAGAAGCGACTCCGCGCCCTCTTCGAGAATCTCTTTCACAATGCGCTCCAACACGGGGGCGAAGACGTCACTGTCAGCGTGACACACCAGGACGACACGCTCGTGATCGAGGACGACGGGCCGGGTGTCCCCGACGATCAGCGCGACGAGATATTCGATCACGGGTTCACGACGAACGAGGACGGCACGGGGTTCGGGCTGTCGATCGTCCGAGAGATCGTCGAGGCACATGGCTGGCAGATTCGCGTCGAACCATCAGATTGCGGTGCACGATTCGTGATCGAGGACGCAATAGACCCCTCCTGACGCTCCTCCATCCGCTCTTGGCTGATTCGGGTCTTTTATCTCTCGGCCATCGCAGTGACCGAGCATGGACGCGGCCGCGACGCTCAAGGGGTATTTCGATCTGACGAGGGCCGGGAACGCCGTCGCATCTGGCGTCCTCACGTTCGTCGGCGCGTACGTCACCGGCGGTGCGTTCGACGCGCCCCTGGCAGCCGGTGCTGCGGTCGTTGCGACGATGTTCGGCGTCGCCGCTGGGAACGCGATCAACGACTACTTCGATCGAGACATCGACGAGATCAACGCTCCCGACCGCCCGCTCCCCCGCGGTGCAGTCTCTCCCCGCGGGGCCCTGCTGTTCAGTGCACTCCTCTTTGCCGGGGCCGTGGGACTCGCACTTACCTTGCCACCGCTTGCCATCGGGATCGCCGTAGTGAACCTCGCTGCCCTCGTCGCGTACACGAAACTGTTCAAGGGGCTCCCCGGAGCTGGCAACGCCGTTGTCGCGTATCTCGGAGGGAGTACGTTCCTCTTCGGTGCTGC
Source organism: Salinarchaeum laminariae (assembly GCF_023204835.1). Lineage (GTDB taxonomy): Archaea > Halobacteriota > Halobacteria > Halobacteriales > Salinarchaeaceae > Salinarchaeum > Salinarchaeum laminariae. The sequence goes on along the minus strand of NZ_CP096270.1, from coordinate 2,567,321 downwards.
GGCGGTGTCGACGCCTGGCCCAGCAGCACTGGTTCTGTTCTCACTCGCCGCGCTCTCGACGCTCTCCCGCGAGATCGTCAAAGACGTCGAAGACGTCGAGGGCGACCGGTCGGAGGGGCTTCGGACGCTCCCGATCGCCATCGGTGAGCGCCGATCGCTCCACCTTGCGAATGGACTGTTGCTGGTCGCGGTCTTCGTCAGTCCTGCGCCGTATCTCCTGGGAACGTTTGGTGTGACCTACCTGCTCGTCGTGGTGCCCGCACTCGCGTTGCTGCTGTTCGCGGGCTATCGGAGTTATGCGGATCCGACTGGCGGCCAGTCGATCCTCAAGTACGGTATGTTCGTCGCGACGATCGCGTTCGTGGCCGGCAGAGCGGTCCCAGCCGCCTAAATGTAGGTGATCCTATGGATCTCTGCCGGGAGGTCGAACGGACCAGTCCTGGGCTTGTAGCTGGGATCCTGACGGGTTCTGATCTTCGCACGAACGCCCGAAAGCGATCGTTTCGATCACAAGTACTATATGGGTATCTGCTCATTTTCCGGTAACACTCGTCGCCGCGGAGCAGCGAGACTCCACCACAGCATGTACGATCTGGACGACGTTCTACCGGACGCCGAGATCGGCCCCGGAACGAACCTCCTCATTTCGGGACCGCCAATGACTGGAAAGCGACGCGTCGCCTTCCAGATCCTCGCACGTGGTACCGAGAATGGAGAGGGCGTCATCGTCGTGTCGACGAAGGACGGAGCGGAGAAGGTCTTCGACGAGTACGGCTCCTTCGCACCCGACATCGAGGACGCTCCGGTCGGCATCGTCGACTGCGTCACGAAACAGCAGGGCGCCGGCGACGTCGAAGATTCTGCACGCGTCAAGTACGCTTCCTCTCCGGTCGACATGACCGGAATCGGGATCAAACTCTCCGAGTTCCTTGAGGAGTTCTACGACGGCCGAGGCGTCAAGCGCAACCGCATTCTCCTGCACTCGATCTCGACGCTGCTGATGTACTCGAACCTCCAGACCGTGTTCCGGTTCCTCCACGTGTTCACGGGCCGGGTCCAGAGTGCCGACGCGCTGGGACTCTACGTCATCGACTCGACGGCCCACGACGACCAGACGATGAACACGCTCAAGCAGCTCTTCGACGGCGTCATCGAGGTCGACGAGGACGAGGCCGGCGAGCAGTCGATCACGACGGCTGGCATCCAGTCCGTTTGAACCGGCCGAGCTGCGAACGTCTCGACGTCTCCACCTACGCCACATTCGTCGGTAGCTCTACTCGATTGCTGTACCCGACAGCGGCGTCCATTTATTGTCTCCCCGGTCCATATTGGATCTATGGCATCTCCGACCGATGCACAGCTTCGTGAAGTGCTCTCGCTCTCCCGAATCGCCGTCGTCGGCTGCTCGACGTCGCCCGGGAAGGCAGCCCACGACATTCCGAAGTATCTGATCGAACAGGGGTACGACGTGGTTCCGGTGAACCCTTTCGCCGACGAGATCTTCGGTCGCGAGGCCTATGACTCGCTCACCGACGTTCCCGGCGACGTCGAGATCGTCGACGTCTTCCGCCCGAGCGACGAGGTCGCCGGGATCGTCGATCAGGCACTCGAACGGGGTGACGTCGACGTGATCTGGACGCAACTGGATATCCGTGACGACGACGCTGCAGAGCGGGCCCGCGATGCCGGAATCGTCGTCGTTCAGGACCGGTGCATGAAGGTCGAGCACCAGGCACTCAGCAGCACGGAGTAGCGATTAGTTGCCTGACTACGACCTTCCACAGAAGCGCCGATAGCACCTATCCGTCCCACGCTTCGAACGAGCGGTAGACGCCCTTGGAGAGGTACCGTTCGCTCGAATCGGGAAACACGGTGACGACCGTATCGTGTGGCGCGTCGACACTGCCCCTCTCGATTTCTCCTGCAACCTGCTGGGCGGCCAGACTGTTTGCGGCAGCGCTGGAGGCGACGAGGTGGCCCTCCTCGGTTGCGAGCCGTCGCATTTCCGCGTGTATCTCACGGTCGTCGATAGCGACCAGCTCGTCGACGAGCGTCGGATCGAACAGCTCGTTCGTGTCGGCGTCGTGGGTGCCGATCCCCTCGGTCTTGTACTCCCCTTCCTCGCTGTTTCGTCCGAACAGCGTCCCGAACGTCGATCCCTCCGGCTCCACCGCGACGACGTGGACGTCGGGAACCCGATCGCGAACAGCTTTCGTGATGCCCATCAGCGTTCCGGCAGTCCCGCAGCCGGCGACGATCGCACCGACCTCTCCGTCGAGGGCGTCGAGGATCTCCGGACCGGTCGTCTTCCGGTGTGCCTCGACGTTGAGCGGATTCGAGAACTGCTGGGGGACGACGGCGTTGTCGAACTCCTCTGCGAGTTCGTGCGCGCGCTGGATCGCGCCGTCCATCCCATCGTCGGTCGGCGTGTTGATTACCGTCGCGCCCAGCGCGTCCATGAGCTGTTGTTTCTCGAGGCTGAACCGCTCGGGAACGACGAACACCGCATCGAGACCGAGCCGACCTGCTGCGATTGCGAAGCCGATTCCGGTGTTCCCGGCGGTAGGCTCCACGACGGTTCCGCCAGGCTCGACGTCGCCGCGGTCGAGCATCGCCTCCAGCATGTACTGGCCGATCCGATCCTTCACGCTCGCGCCGGGGTTGAACGACTCGAGTTTCGCGTAGATCGGGACGTCGGCCGGCGCCGCGTGGACGGAGACGAGCGGCGTCTCGCCGACGGTGTCGAGTACGGAATCAACTGGCTCCCGGTGACTCGTCATCGTTCGATTGTGGCGCCGCATCTGGTAAAGTGCTATCCCGACAGGGTCGTCCACCGTGGGACGACGGTGGACACTGGAGCGCGTTATCGATCCGGCAACAGTTCGGGTGGCGCACCAGCGAACGTTTCGAGCGCGTCGGCTTCGAGCGCGTGAGGATCGCCCGGGATCACGAGCAGGTGCAACGGATCGCCGAAAGATCGGTCGGCCAGCGCCGCGATCGTATCGGCGGCGACGACCGGCTCCGGGCTGCCTGCACGAGCGACGACGACGCCCAGCTGATCGCCGTAATCGTCCGTATCACCGTCCGAGTCGGCGAGCAACGACGCCGCACGATCAGCCGTCATGTACCGGTCTTCCGCCGCTTTGATGTCGAGGAAGACCAGCGTGTGGAGCCCGCGCTCGCGGTTCTCCTCGATCGTGTTCGTGACGCTCGCCGGAAGCCCGTCGGCGCCGTGGAACTCCGGAAACGGGAGTGTCGTCGACGGACCGAACCGGTAGTTCTGGAGCCCGGTCAGCGAGCTCGCAGCGGCCTGCGCGGTCACGCCGTGGACGACGCGCGTCTCGATCCCGCGCTCGGCTGCTCGAAGTCGGAGATCGACGTGCGTCGTCGCGATCATCGTGTCCCCGGCAGTGCAAAAGACCGCATCGCCGTCCTCGGCGGCCGCGAGGATTGGCTCGGGCTCCTGTTCGACGCCGGCGCGATCGCGGCGTTCGATCGACACGTCGTGGGAGTCCTCCAGATCCTCGACCGTGGCCCCGATCAGCGTGCTGGTGTACTCCTCGGCGAAGACGGCGTCCGCGTCGGCAATTGCGGCCGCGCCTTCGCGCGTGATCGAGTCCTCGTCGTAGAGTCCGAGACCGACGAAGGTTAGCATGGATGTTCTCCGGCTGGTGTGGGGAAAAACGAACCGGGTCGACGCCGCGGTCGCGAAGTGACAGGAACTCGGTGAATCAGTCGCCGCGAAGCTCCTCGACGTGATCGATCCTGGACTGGACGAGCTTCTCGGTACCCACGTCGTGACGTACGCGGAGTCCCTCGGTTCCAGCCTCCTCGAGTGCGGCCTCGGCGATCTCTTCTGCCTCGGCGATTGTGTCTGCGACGCCGACGACGGCGTAGGATCGGGAGGTCGTCGTGTAGATGCCGTCCTCGCGATCGTCCACGCTCGCGTAGAAGAGGAGCGCCTCACCGTCGTAGTCGGCGCTGACGTCTGCGATGACCTCGTCGTCGATCGTAACAGAGGCGCCGTCCTCTGGATCGGTCGGATACCCCTCCGGAACGGCGTACTTGACGACGGTCGCCTGTTCCGCGAAGGAGATATCCGGCATCGGCTGGCGATCACGCGCGGCCTGCATGATCTCGACGAAGTCGGTCTCGAGCGCTGGGAGCGTGTTCATCGCCTCGGGATCACCGAAGCGTGCGTTGAACTCGACGACCTTCAGCCCATCCTCGGTGAGCATGAACTGGCCGTAGAGGATGCCCCTGTAGGCCGGTAGCTCGTCGACGACGGCCTTGAGGATCGTGAGCGCTTCCGCGGAGTCGAGCTCGCTCATGAACGGTAGCTGGAACGTCGAATCCGTGTACGAGCCCATGCCGCCGGTGTTCGGCCCCTCATCGCCCTCGTAAGCGCGCTTGTGGTCCTGGACTGCAGGGGTGATGAGCACCGACCCGTTCGCGACAAAGGCCTGGACGGTCAGCTCCTCGCCGACGAGACGCTCTTCGAGGACGAACTCTTCGTAATCGCTCTCGAGGATGTACTCGATGCCCTCCTCCTTGGTGACCTGATCGCCGGTGACCCGAACGCCCTTCCCACCGGTCAGACCCCGTGGCTTGATCGCCATGTCACCCTCGTACCGGCGGAGGGTTTCGGCGGCTTCCTCCGGGTCGTCGAACACCTGGAAATCCGGCGTTCCAGGGATCTCCTTCTCTCGCATGAACTCCCGCTGGTAGGCCTTGTCCGTCTCGATGCGTGCCTCGGCCTCGCGCGGGCCGAACGCGTAGATTCCCGCGTCGTCGAGGGCGTCCACGACGCCGGCCGCCAGCGCGCTCTCCGGTCCGATGACCGCGAGCGTCGCGCCCACGGACTCGGCGAAGTCGACGATCGACTCCGCGTCCGTCTCGTCGACCGTGACGAAGCCGGCCGCCAGCTCGGCGATGCCCGGGTTCTTGTTGCTCGCCGCAGCGTACAGCTCGACGTCTTGCTCGCTGTCGGCGACGGAGCGGGCGATCGCGTGCTCTCGACCACCGCCGCCCACCAGAAGAACGGTTTCGCTCATGTCGAATTCGGGGGGTGGAGCAGGTGTAAAGGTTCCCGTTTTGTGTGCGCGGAGTGCTGTGTGATCGCTCGTGACTGCTCGCTGGCTCCGTTCGTGTCAGGATCCTGTAGTCCGCTACGAGTCCTCCGGTTCGAAGATGTCCTCGATCGAACACCCGAAGTGGTCGGCGAGCGCGAAGGCAAGCTCCAGCGACGGGTCGTACCGCTCGCGTTCGATGGCGTTGATGGTCTGGCGCGTGACGTCGACGGCGACCGCGAGCTCCTCCTGGCTGATGCTCTCGGCGTCCCTGCGGGAGCGGAGGTCGTTCTTCACGGTTCGATCGCCTCCTTCATGCTCGGATTCTGAGCGCCGTGTATACTGCGCTCCAAACGAGGTACAGGGCAGAGAGGGCGAGCAAGAGCGTGTCCTGGGTCTGGCTGAACTCGAAGTGACCGGCTGCTTCGAGGACGAACAGAGCCGGGAAGGTAGCGATCCCCGCGTATGCGAGTCCCATTAGGGTGTAGTGACTCGCACGGCGCTCGATGGCCGAGAAGCGCTCGTCGGAGATCGTGACCGATCCGACGAAGCACGCGTACAGACACAGGGCTGCCCCCGCAGTCACCCCGACGAAGTAGCCGATCGTGCCGACGAGCTCGAACCCGATGCCGACGCCGACCAGCAGGGCGGCTATTCCGACGGTGAAGCTGCCGTAGATCGCCTGCTTCCAGCGCTGGCGGCGGCGACCGACCTGAGTTTCGGGACGGTCAATCACGAGGAACACCTCCGTCGTCCGCTCCTGATGCCTGCTCCCATTCGGGTTGCTGGCGTTGTCCAGTCATGCTCGGTAGTTCAGCAGTCCCTGGATTGCGAGGTAGAGGTACACAATCCCGATGCAGACGACGCCGACCCCGAGCGCCCATCCCTGGAGTGGGACGATGCCGAACTGCTCGAGCACGATCGGTCCCACGAGCGCCGGTAGCGAAATCGCCATGACGACCATCATCGTGTAGCGGGCCGCTCGTTCGTCCATCCGCCGGTCGCGCTCGTCGAAGAGTGTGCGCCGAGCCAGCACCTTCGGGACGACGATCGCGATCCCGACGATCCCGACCGTCGCCAGCGCCGCGGCGGTGTGCTGGTCAGCGAGCAGGTAGCCGACGATGCCGCCGCCGACGAGCGAGGTCACCAGCACGTACGCCAGGTACCGGCGCTTCGTCATCCAGTCGATCCGATAGGCGTCTACGTTCACGCCGATTCACCCGGTTCAGACTCGGCGCCGGTAGTCGACGCGTCCTGTAGTTCCTCGTGGAGCGCGAGCCACGCCGTCGTCGCGCCCATGCCGGTGATCAGGAGGACGCTCACGTCGCCAGTCGTTCCCGTAAGGTACGCTCCCGCGACGATCGACGCGATGCCCAGCATCAGGAGTGCCCAGCCGAGGGGTCTCCAGTCGGTCATCGGTCGATCACCCACAGCACCCCGAGCAGTTCGAGCAGCCGTCGGCGTAGACCGCGACGCCGACTGCGGCCGCGATCGGGACGAGTTCGCTGGAGAGCAACGGTTCGCCATTGCCGACCGTCAATAGGAGCAGCGTCCCTGCGGCGGTCGCGACGGCGAGCAGCGCGCGTTGGAGTCGCGTGTCGGTGCGGATCATGGAAAGTTCGTTTTACAGTAAAGGGTGCTTTACATTCAAACTTAGTTCTGACGGTGAGCGATCCCAGTCGCTCTTCGTCAACTCACCGGTGAAGTACAAGGGATCGAACAGCGGACGTTCAGACGCCACCGCCGGCGTACTCCCCGAACTCCTCGCGGAGCACGCCGCAGATCTCGCCGACCGTGGCCTCCGCTTTCACTGCATCGATCAGCGGGGGCATCAGGTTCGCATCGCTTCGAGCAGCCTCTCCGACCGTCGCCAGCGCGGCATCGACGGCCTCGTCGTCGCGCTCCTCGCGGACGGCTTCGAGTGACTCGATCTGGCGCTGCTCGTCCTCCTCGGTTACTTCCTCCAGATCCATCTCCTGGCCGCCCTCATCGACGGTGAACTCGTTGACGCCGACGACGATCCGCTCGCCGGACTCGACGGCCTGTTGCCGGTCGTACGCGACGTCCTGGATCTGCCGCTGCACGTAGCCGTCGTCGATCGCCTGGAGCATTCCATCGCGCTCGTCGACCTCGTCGATGATCGACCGGGCCTCGGCCTCGACCTCGTCGGTCAGGGACTCGACGTAGTAGCTCCCCCCAAGTGGGTCGATCGTGTCCGCGGCACCGGACTCGTGAGCGAGGATCTGCTGGGTGCGCAACGCGGTGCGGACGGACTCCTCGGTGGGCAGGGCCAGTGCCTCGTCTTTCCCGTTCGTGTGGAGGCTCTGCGTCCCACCGAGCACTGCTGCCAGCGCCTGGTAGGCGACGCGAACGACGTTGTTCTCGACCTGCTGTGCCGTGAGCGTCGATCCAGCGGTTTGCGTGTGGAACTTGAGCTGCTTGGAGGCCGGTTTCTCCGCGTCGAACCGGTCCTCCATGATCGAGTGCCAGAGCCGTCGTGCGGCCCGGAACTTCGCGACCTCCTCTAAGACGTTGTTGTACGACGCGAAGAAGAAGGACAGCTGTGGTGCGAACTCGTCGACGTCGAGCCCGGCGTCGATGGCGGCCTCGACGTACTCGATGCCGTTGGCCAGTGTGAATGCAATCTCCTGGGCTGCGGTCGATCCTGCCTCGCGGATGTGGTAGCCCGAGATCGAGATCGTGTTGAAGTTCGGAATCTCCTCCGCCGCGAACTCGAAGACGTCGGTGACGATCCGCATCGAGGGCTCCGGCGGGTGGATGTACGTGTTCCGTGCGATATACTCCTTGAGAACGTCGTTCTGGATCGTTCCACGTAGTTCCTCGCGGTCGACGCCCTGCTGGTCTCCGAGCGCGACGTACATCGCCAGCAGCACCGACGCCGGCGCGTTGATCGTCATCGAGGTCGAGACCTCCGAGAGTGGAATGTCGTCGAACACCGTCTCGAAATCTCGAATTGTGTCGATCGCGACCCCGGATCTCCCGACCTCCCCCGCCGCCATCGCGTCGTCGGAGTCGTAGCCCATCTGCGTCGGGAGGTCGAACGCGAGCGATAGCCCGGTCTGCCCCTCGTCGAGCAGGTAGTGAAACCGCTCGTTCGTCTCTTCGGCGGTTCCCATCCCCGCGTACTGTCGCATCGTCCAGAGCCGCCCACGGTAGCCCGTCGAGTAAACCCCGCGGGTATAGGGCTCCGCACCGGGGAAGCCCAGGTCCTCCTGGTAGTCCAACTCCGCTACGTCGGCGGGCGTGTAGAGTCGGTCGACGGGCTGGCCGCCGGTGTCCGTGCGGAACTGCTCCTCGCGCTCGCCGAAGCGCTCCACCGTCGGCTCGACGTGTTCGGCCTCCCAGGCGTCCGTCCCCTCGCGAATCGTGGCGAGGTCCTCTTCGTCGAACATGATAGACCCTGAGAGTTCTCGTGGCTTAAGCGTGTTCGAGCATCCCGGAGCAAACGGACTCATGTTTTGCTGTTGACCTTTCGACCCCCGGAGCGCGGATCGCACTTCACCTCGACGGTCAGTCCCGGCTACTTACGTCCCGCTGCCGGCTTAGTTGCTACCACCGACTTCGTCACCCTGGCCGACGTAACGACGGATCTGCTCGGGGACGGACGATGCCTCGACGAGTCGGAAAGAGACCGCCTTGCGCGCCATGAACGAATAGTAAAGGAACCACAGTCCCGCGAGAATCCAGCCGACGACGAGGAACTGGAGAGCCATCAGTAGGAACAGCACCGCAATGCCGACGCCGACGAGGAGCGCCTCGGCGGAGCGTCGTTTGATACCGATCCAGAGCCCGAGGAGGACGAATGCCGAGAGGAGCGCGGCGGTAGTGTAACCGAAGAGCACCGTCACTGCAATTTGTGCGACGTCCGTGGCGATTCTGGCTGCCTCTCCCGATATTGCGTCCCCTCGCGCCGCAATGGAGACGACCAGCAGGATGAAAGCTCCAATGTAGAAGTAATGTCGGGCGAGTCGCCGACGGTGGCGCTCGCTGACCGGAGCTCGATCAGCCACCAGTTCGCCGTCGTCTGGGTTGTCGTACGTCCTGTCTTCCTGTGTCGTCGCGAGGACGTTGGCCAGAATCCCGGTGAGCACGTTCAACAGCGCACCCCCGAGTACCAGAGCACCGCCGCCCAGGAGTACGACGTACATCTGGTCGAGATTGATCGGTGCCGACACGGGACTGATACCAGCCTCGGCAGCGGCTTTGAGTGCACCCACCCCGACGGCGATCGTGCCCACGATGAAGAGGGCGATGCCCAGTCGACTGATCCACCGCGAGAACCGCTCTACCCCCCGAATGTTCCCCGACATGTTGCCTCACCTTGGTAACCACTACCAAAAAATCTGATTGCCGATCGTGTGCGTGCCGCCAATTGTCTCGTCGTATCCAGGTGCGAGTCACCGCTCGAAAGCGTGATCTGAGGCAGAAACAGCCGAGCCAGAGGCGTCTAATACACCTGCACCCGCCACTTCGTTCACTGCCGCCGAACGTCCTGGCCACCAGACCCCTCGGCGAACTCGTCGGCGGGTGCTACGGATCTGACGGAATCCGCTTGGGTAGCGTCCGGATCCGCGTAGACGACGTCTCCTCGGCGCATGGTCAGGAACGGGAACACGCCGTCCATCCCCTCGAACGGCGTCCAGCCGCAGCTGGTGTGGAGGGTCTCGGCGCTGATCGGTTCGACGTCGTCCGGATCGACGAGCACCAGATCCGCGTCTCGACCGGCTTCGACTCTTCCTTTCTGCGGGAGTTCGAAGATCCTCGCGGGGTTCGCGGCCGTCAGATCCCGAACGCGCTCGAGGGAGAGTGGTCCGTGTGTCCCCGCGTTCGCAAGTAGGAGTGGGAGCATCGTCTCGACGCCGGGTACCCCACTGGGTGCCTCGGTGATGGAAGCGTCCTTCTCCTCGCGCGTATGTGGCGCGTGATCAGTCGCGACCACGTCCACCGTCCCGTCGGCAATCCGCTCGAAGACGGCCTCGCGGCGATCCTCCGAACGCAGCGGCGGGTTCATACGCCCGAACGTGCCGAGATCGTCGAGATTCTCCCGCGAGAGAAACGCGTGGTGGGGCGTCACCTCGCACGTCGCCCCGGTTTCTGCGGCGAGGTCGATCCCTTCCGGCGTCGACGTGTGAGCGATGTGGACGGCTGCGTTGAAATCGCCAGTGACCTCGAGTGCGCGTTCGACGGCCGCCGCCTCCGCCGCAGCAGTGCGGAACGCCGACCACGCGTCGGCGTCTGCGTCCCGACCGACGCCCTCCCCGGCGTTCTCGAGGGCAGCATCCTCGAACAGCGTCGCGTCCTCCGCGTGGACGGTGACCGTGCAGTCTGCTGCGGCAGCGCGTTCGACCGCGTCTGCGAACAGGTCGCCCTCGATACCCATCTCGCCGGTCGAGTCCGCGAGGAACACCTCGCCGAGCGCGAACGGATCGGCTGCGAACAGCGACTCGGGCTCCCAGTCGGCGGTGACGCCGCCGTTGATCCCGAAGTCGACGATCGACTGCTCGTCGGCGATGGTACGCTTCTCTTCCAAGGCCTCTCCCGTCACGGTCGGCGGCTCGGTGTTGGGCTGGTCGACGACGGTCGTGACGCCACCCGCTGCCGCGCTCTGGGATCCCGTCGTCCACGTCTCCTTGTGGCTCCCTCCTGGTTCGCGAAAGTGGACGTGGACGTCGATCGCGCCAGGGAAGAGGTAGTTGCCCTCGGCGTCGATGACCTGCTCGTCGGCACCGACCTCGTCCAGATCGATTCCGCCCTGGTCCCGCTCCACGACGGCAGCGATCTGCTCCCCCTCGATCCGAACGTCGCACTCGCGGCCGTCGGGCAGCGTCGCATCGACGATAATCATGACAGACACTGGACGGGCGGGCGTCCTAAACGTCCCGACTCAGCGTCGCAGACCGGCACCTCGGTATGGCTCGGTCGGGATCAGTCAATCTGTGAGGCTACGACTGCTCGATCCGCTCGACGACGGGATCGTGCTGTCCGACGAGCCGCTCCTCGATGGCAGTTACGAGCGCGTCGGGGTCACCGTCGCCACCGGCGGCTTCGATGCTGCCGACGGTGCAGGGATCGAACGCCACGTCGAGCGCGTCGTACACGTCTTCCAGTACCTCGGCAATCGGCCACCGATCTCGTGGGATCGCCACGCCTGCGACGAGCGCTGCCTCGGTCGTCACACGCTGTGCGATGCCGACGACTTTGCCACCGCCGACGGAGAGCGAGTGAGACCCGGGACAGAAGGAGTCGTCGGGTTCGCCGGCTGAAATTTCCTCGACCCCGACCGTCTCGAGTGCGTCTTCGAGGGCCTCAGTCGCTGCCTCGTAGCGATCCTGGAGCCCGGTTCGGGGATCGTCGACGGGCTCAGCGCGGGCGAACGCAACCGTCGTGCCCTGGTAGGCGACAGCGCGGCCGCCGACCGAGCGCCCGACCGGCGCGTAGCCGTGCTGACGCGCGATCCGCCGGGCGCGGTCGTAGCCGGGTGCGCCCGAATCTCGTCGGCCGAAGGCGACCTGTGGCTGCGGTCGCCAGACCCGCACCGCTGGCTCGTCGTGTTCGGCGGCGTGTTCCCGAAGCTCCGCGGTGAGCGCTCGATCCGCTTCGATTGTGGTCCCTCTCCCGCGGACGACGCGCATGGACTGTGATAGTTGCAACGCCCGGAGCATAAGCGTGTGGTGAACTGGCACGCCGATAGGCTCCGCATCCGTTCCGGGTGGATGCCTGACCGATACCGACGCAACTGCCGAGGCATCTGGCAATCCGTCGGTCCGGACCGCCGCGTCTTTGTCAGGCCGCGCGGTAGTGGCATCCGATGCTCACCGTCCCGGAATCCGTGCTCGAGCGATTCCGGGCGTTCTCGCTGTACAACTCGCCGTATAGCGCCCACGACGATGGCAGTGCTATCGATTGTTATCCCGGCCCCGATCGCTCCTCGACAGCCACGCACGCTCCGTCGCCGGTCGCGGGGACGGTCGTCGCGATCGAGCAGGTTCGCGCACCCTCGAAACCGTACGCTCCGCCACACGATTATCTGATCGCCATCGACACTGGTGGCGTCGTTGTTGGGCCAGATTTCCGAACGGAGGACGGCTCCGCGCCGATCGCCCGGATCCTTCACGTCGATCCTACCGTGTCTGTCGGCGATCGCGTCGCGGCGGGTGACGACCTCGGAGACCCGATTCGGGCCGGGTTCTTCGCACCGTGGGTCGGACACCACCTCCACGTCGGGTTTCGCCATACGGATGATGATATTTTACGGGCCGCCGGATCGCGCCCCCTTCGACCCGGAGTCGACGTCGAGCCGGTGGCCTGGGACGGTACCGGTACCGTCGTCGAGACAGGCGACACCTACGCAGTATTGGACCAGCCACGCCATCCGGACCCCGGCGAGTGTTTCGCTGGAATTGGTGCGACGCTCGAACTCGATGATGGGACGGAGGAGTCCGTCGCGCTCGACGGCGGTCTCGCCCACTACGATCACGGCGGCATCCTGCCAGAGTGTGACCGTCCAACGGGCGCTTCAGTGTCGATCCTGAGCGAGCAGATCGGAACGACGACGAGCCGGTCGATCGAGTGGAGTCAGCCGACTGTTTCCGTGAACGGAACGCCGATCGAGGGGCTGTCATTCGCAGCGGTTCGGGACGATCTGGGCGCGAAACTGATCTGTCCGGAGCTGTCGCTGTCTGTTGGCGAACGGGTCCGCGTAGACGTCGAGGTCTGAGCTGGCGATTCGAATCGTGGCTTTACCGGTTGGATTCACTCGACGGTCCAGATCCGAGCGACGGTGCCACCGCGACGGACGTTCGTCCCGTAATGATTTTCCGCTCGCCGCGGGTAAGGCGTGTATGAGCAACGAGGAGGACATCGAGGATCTTCGCGAGCAGAAACTCCAGGAGCTGCAGGACCGTGCCGACGACGGCGATCAGGCCGAGGCCCAGCAGGCCCGCCAGGAGTCCGCCGAAGCGCAAAAGAAGGCAATGCTCCGCCAGCACCTCACCGACGGCGCGCGCAAACGCCTCAACACGGTGAAGATGTCCAAGCCCGAGTTCGGCGAGCAGGTCGAGCAGCAGGTGCTCGCACTCGCCCGCAGTGGTCGCGTCCAGGGCCGTATCGACGAGGACCAGATGAAGGAGCTACTGTCGGAGCTCAAGCCGGACTCCAAGAGCTTCGACGTCAAACGCCGATAGACGCACCGGAGGATGGGGGTTGGACAATGACGGCAGGGTCGCTTGCGCTCCTCTACAGCGGCGGGAAGGACTCGACGCTGGCAGCGCTCTTGCTCGAAGAGTTCTACGACGTGACGCTCGTGACCGCTCACTTCGGGGTGACGGACGATTGGGAGCACGCCGCAGACGCCGCCAAGCGGATCGATCACCCCTTCGAGCGGGTCGAACTCGATCGCGGCGTTGCCGACGACGCCGTCGAGCAGCTCCTCGAGGACGGATTCCCCCGGAACGCCATCCAGATGGTCCACGAGCACGCGCTCGAATCCGTGGCCGACCTCTCCTTCGATGCGATCGCGGACGGCACCCGTCGCGACGACCGCGTGCCTACGGTATCCAGGGCGTTCGCACAGAGCCTCGAGGACAGACACGCTGTCGACTACGTTGCGCCACTCTCGGGGTTCGGTCGCGGCGCGGTCGACAGACTCGTCGACGCGAACCTGGAGGTCACCGTCGGGCCGAGCGAGGAGATCCACCGGGCCGACTACGAGGGCGAACTCAGAGCCTTGCTCGCGGAACGAGAGGGCCAGACGGCAGTGGCCGACGTCTTCCCCGATCACGACCAGACGATCGTCACGGACGTCCGTCGGGAGTGACGGGCTCGTCCGGGCGCACCGTCGGTGCTCGCAGAACGGGTTTCCGGTAGCGGTCCACTCGTGTTTCAGCTATTCACTTGCTTGGTGAGCTGGCCCCGGCCCCCGCGGGCGCGGACCCACCGGGCTGCCCGTTCGGCGCCGAGTAGCGCCAGGGAGACGAGGAGTACCGAGACCGATGCGGTCCAGAACGATTGCGAACTGGAGACGAGATCGTGAACGCCGACCGCCGAGAGCACGACGCCGATAGAGAACGTGAGGAGACTGAGCTGGAGGCCAGCCAGTACGAGCGTCCGGATGCCCGCTGGATCCTGCAGCCGGAGGAACGCACCCAGACTCATCCGATCGAGTGGGTTCGCCTGCGTTAGGGCGTCGTGGCCTTCTGGCGAGAGCGGCCAGTTCGACTCCGGATGGTTGACGTAGTACAGAGAGATCGAATCGGGGTAGGTCTCCACCGTGACGACGTCGATCTCGCGGAGCTCGTCGAGTCTGTTCCGGACCGTTTCGGCGCTGACGTCCGGCTTCACTCGCGCCTTGAGCTGCGTGATCGAGAAGAAGGGCCGGTCGGCGTCGACCATCGTCTCGACGACGTGTCGCTGGCTCAGCTTGTGATCGAGATTCGGATCGAGGCGGGTGTCGATCCACGTCGGGAGGGTCGTCATCCTGCTCGGTCGTATCGCTGCGAGGCTCCTAAATCCCCCGTCGGTTTTGGCGCGCGCCAACCGCACTAATCCCCTCGATTGACTCCCGTTCCGCGCTTCATCCTCTCCACAATCTTCCTCCGATCCGCTGCACTCCATCGCAGGGCCAACCGCTCGGGACCGACCGATACTTGGGTACCCGTCGTCAACCTGTGGTCGATGGAATCGCCGCTGTGGACGGAGCGCCACGCCCCCGAAATCGCGGATCTGCGACAGGAGCTCGCTCGCGATCAGTTCGAGCGCGCGGTCGAGGACCCCGTCAACCTGCTCGTTCACGGTCCGCCGGGCGTCGGTAAGACGGCAGCGGTCCGCGCGATGGCCGAAGAAGCCCACGAGCAACCGGACTCGGATCTGATAGAGATCAACGTCGCGGACTTCTTCGCCCGTACGAAGACCGAGATCAAAAACGACGATCGGTTCGCCGCCTTCCTTCAGGGCAAATCTGACTTCTCCAAGCGGGACATGATCAACCACGTCCTCAAGGAGTCCGCGAGCTACGCGCCGGTCGCTGGCGAGTACAAAACCGTCCTGCTGGACAACGCGGAGGGCATTCGCGAGGACTTCCAGCAGGCGCTCCGGCGCGTGATGGAGCAGTACCACCGCAACACGCAGTTCGTGATCGCGACGCGCCAGCCGACGAAGCTCATCCCGCCACTTCGCTCGCGCTGTTTCGCCGTTCCGATGCCTGCGCCGCCGACGGACGAGATCGCGGACATCCTGGAATCGATCGCCACCGCAGAATCCGCCGAGTACGAACGCGACGGTCTCGAGTTCGTCGCCGGCACCGCCGACGGCGACCTCCGGGAAGCGATCCTGATCGCCCAGACCACCGCCGAGTCCGAGGGCGAGATCACGATGAACGCAGTGTTCGAAGCGCTGGAGGACGTCGGTCTGGAGGACCGGATCGAGACGATGCTCGACGCCGCAGAGGCCGGGGAGTTTACCGACGCACGCAGCGAGCTCGACGATCTACTCGTCGACGAGGGACTTTCCGGACGTGAGGTACTCGAAGAGGTGCTGGAGGTCGGCCGGAGCCGCTACGACGGCGACCGGCTCGCCGAACTCCACCGACTCGCCGGGGACGTGGATCTCGATCTGACGGAGGGATCGAACGAGCGGATTCAGCTCGGCCACTTCCTCGCGGAACTTGGACGGCCGGAGGACACGGTGCCGACCGCGGACTGATACTATCGGCCCAGGGCTGGAGCCTGGTGGACCGTCCCTTATTCGACTCGCTCGTAGGTCACGAACGCGAAGCCGTCGCGCTCGTCGCGCTCTATCTCGGTCCATGCCACCTCTGACGGCGGCCAGCCGGGGAACGTGGTTTCGCCGTCGTAGGACTCCTCTATCTCCGTCAGGACCAGCCGGTCCGCTCGATCGAGGAAGGCGTCGTACACCGAGGCGCCGCCCATGACGTAGGCTTTCCCTGCGCCAGTCGCTCTGGCCGCTTCGATCGCCGCGTCGATCGACTCCGTGACGACGATCGACTCGTCGTCAGGAAGGTCGGGATCGGAGCGGCTTAGGACGACGTTGGTCCGTCCCGGGAGCGGCCCGCCGAGGCCCGCGACGACGTTCTCGAAGGTCGTCCGTCCGACAATGACGGGGTGGCCCATCGTCGTCTCCTTGAAGTGGGCCATGTCCTCGGGGATGTCCCAGGGAAGCTCGCCATCACTGCCGATCACGCCGTTGGCTGCGACGGCGGCGATGAGAACGACGTCGAGATCCTGGTCAGTTCCCGCCATCTCACTCGGCGACGGCGAAGCTCAGGCCCGGATGGGCGCTGTACCCCTCGAGCTGGATGTCATCGAACTCGAGTTCGTCGAGTGGTTTGTCTGCAATCCCGATTTCGGGGCGCTCGCGCGGTTCGCGCGTCAGCTGCGTGAGGAGTTCGGGGACGTGATCGGCGCCGGCGTCGTCCTCTGCCTCCGACGGCGCGTTCCGCACGATCCACTCCCGGATCTCGCGGTACCCTTCGCTGACCTGTCGATCCTCGCCGCGAGCGGCGTCGGGATCGTCACGCTGCTCGACCTCGGCGATGCGCTCTTGCAGTTCTTCGAGGTTCTCCTCGTACCACGCGCCGCGCTCGCCACTACCACAGTAGACGTGCGCGTCGACGATCGTGTGGGAGAAGGTGCCGGGCTCGAAGCCGGTGCGCTGGGCGATGGCCTCGGTGAGCAGGGCGTACGCCGCGACGTTGAACGGGATTCCGAGCGCAACGTCGCCCGAGCGCTGCGTGAGGTGGCAGTTGAGTTGGTCGCCCTGCACGTTGAATACGAAGGTGTAGTGACACGGCGGGAGCGTCGAGACGGCGGCGTTGGCGGGATGCCAGGCGTTGACGACGAGCCTGCGGGTGTTGGGCTTTTCCTCCAGCGAGTCGAGCACGTACTGAATCTGGTCGAAGACGCGACGACTCTCGCCGTTATCGGATTCCTCCACGCAGACCCACCGGTGCGCGTCGTCGGGCCAGGACTCGCCCGCCAACTGTTCCGTTTCCTCAGGGATCGGATAGCGTCGCCAGAATCGACCGTAGGCGGTGTCGAGATGGCCGTCCTCGTCGGCCCAGTCGTTCCAGATGCCGGTCTCTTCGCGAAGCTCGCGAATGTGCTCCTGGCCGGAGAGGTACCAGAGCACCTCGTGGAGCATCGAGTTCCAGCGGAAGCCGTCCATCTGCTTCGTCGTCAGCAGGGGGTAGCCCTCCTGAAGGTCGACCTCGTAATGCTGGGAGAAGCCGGCGATGGTGTCGACCCCCGTACGGTTGGGCTTGTAGGTGCCCTCCCCGAGGACGTCCGCGACGAGATCGAGATACTGCTGCATGCGCGATCTCTACTTGCCGGTCGTGAAAAGTCTATGCGAGTCGGAACGGAAGTGAATGAGAACGTGAATAGACTGCCGTCCGTTGGGACGGCGATCAGTCAGGAGGGCGGGATTGGAGGGCGCTTCGGAGACGTTTGCGGTTGCAGTCACCGATCCAGCGAGTCATCCGGTCGCTCCAGAACGTGAATCGACCGGTTCAGCGATCTATGCACCCGCCGTCGGTGCACGCACTTCACGAACCACCCGGCAGAGCGCGCTGCGTCGATCCAGGATCGATCCGCGACTACGACCGCGCGAGGGGCGACGTCGATCGCCGCCGAGAGCGCGCCCTCGACGAGGTCGTCCAGATCGTCAGCAGCTACGGCGGACTGTCGCTCGTAGGGAACGTCCACGACGAGTCCGTCGGCCGCATCGTCCGCGAGCGGAAGACGTCGTGCGTCACCGCGAACGATCTCCCAATCTGCGTCCGCAGCCGCAATCGATTCCATATTCTCACGCGATCCCTGGGTCATCTTCGACTGTGCGTCGACCCCCACCATCCGCGCACCGAGCAGCGTGCCCTCCAGCAGGAGGCCACCGGTGCCGCACATCGGATCGACGATCGTCGCGCCGGGACGCGCGCCGGCGAGGTTCCCGAGGGCACGGGCAAGCGCCGGATCCATACTGCCGGGCTGGAAGAACGGCCGATCCGTCGGCGCGCGTTTGCCAAACGCCGCGTCGCGCTCGACGTCGACCCAGCCGAGGAGGCAAACGTCTGGCTCGTCGGCGTTCGCTTCGACGTCGATCAGGTCCGCCGATTCGATGCCGAGTGGATCTTCTGCAGCGTTCTCACTCGCATGATCTCGTGCGATCGGTCCGCTCGCAAACAGCGCTCGGAGCGTGTGATCCGGGTCGTCGAGATCGACCTCGAACCCGCGATCGGTGAGGACGGTACCCAGCTCCCGCTCCGCGCTCTGGGTGTCGACGCCTGCGCTCGATCGGAGGTCCCGCGCTCGGACGGCGACCGTTCCCTCGTGGTCGATCGCTGCCGTCTCGAGCAGGGCCCGCGCGCTCGCGATGCTTGCGTCGGTGTGGCCGACGACCGATCCTGCGGCACGCGTCATCGCGAGTCCAGCAGCGCGCTCGGGCGAGAGTGCTCGCGCGGTTCCGATCCCCGGCGCGAGGATGGACACGTCGCTGGCAGCCGCGGTCGCCTCCAACGCCGCGAAAGGATCGTCCTCGCCCGCGAACTCCAGCCAGTACACGGGCGAGAGTGGCCCGGGCCGAATTTGAGGGTGGCGGTGTTGGCTTCGAAGCCAGCGAGCCGGTCGGAGCGTATCGATTTGCGGTAGCGAACCCTCCGACCGTCACCTACTTCCTGTCCTCTGCCGACGTGTCGGGTATGTGGCCGCTCGGACACGCTGCGGGTGCCTATCTCCTCACGAGCGTCGGCGCCGAGCGGGAGTGGCTCCCGGATCCCGACGCCACGTCCGTCGCGTTCGTCCTCCTTGCATCGCAGCTCCCGGATCTGATCGACAAGCCGTTCGCGTGGTTCATTCCGGTTTTGCCGGCGGGCCGGTCGTTTGGCCACTCGTTGTTCCTGATTGCGCCGCTGTGCGTGCTCGTTATCGTCGTCGCGCGGCGGCTGGGACGCGCTGGCCTGGGCCTCGCGGTCGCGCTGGCGCTGTGTTCGCATCTCGCACTCGACGTGCTGCCCGCACTCTGGGGGCGCTCGGCGTGGCGGTATCTCCTCTGGCCGGTGCTGGAGGTCGAGGGGTACAACTCGCCGCCGTCGATCGTCGCGATGTTCGAGAACTCACTCGACGATCCGTGGTTCTACGCAGAGTTCGTGCTCGCTGGACTGGCGTTCGTTCGCTGGCGATCGGACGGCTGGCCAGGGCTCCCTCGACCGCGCGCGTCGGGCGAGCCGAGCGCTGACTGAGGCGGACTGGGCCTCGAACTGTGCGTTCTCCACCGAATCTGCGTCGGTTTTGGCCGATCTGGTCCCCATTTTTGCGGCCCGTTTCAGTGGCAGATGGCTCCGTGGCACCAACCTTTATAAGCCTTAAATACGGTTCTTAAAGTGTGGCTATGACCGACCCGAAGGATACTATCAATATCGAGAACGTCGTCGCCTCCACGGGGATCGGCCAGGAGCTCGACCTCCAGAGCGTCGCAATGGACCTCGAGGGCGCCGATTACGATCCCGAGCAGTTCCCGGGCCTCGTCTACCGGACCCAGGAGCCCAAATCCGCCGCACTGATCTTCCGATCCGGGAAGATCGTCTGCACCGGCGCGAAGAGCACGGACGACGTCCACGAGAGCCTGCGGATCGTCTTCGACAAACTCCGCGATCTCGAGATCAACGTCAACGACGACCCCGAGATCGTCGTCCAGAACATCGTCACGAGCGCCGACCTCGGTCGCAACCTCAACCTCAACGCGATCGCGATCGGTCTCGGTCTGGAGAACATCGAGTACGAGCCCGAACAGTTCCCCGGTCTCGTCTACCGCCTGGACGAGCCCGAAGTCGTCGCGCTCCTCTTTGGCTCCGGTAAGCTCGTCATCACCGGCGGGAAACAGCCCGAAGACGCAGAGCACGCTGTCGACGAGATCGTCAATCGGCTCGAGGATCTCGGCCTGCTGGAGTAACGACGCGACGTTCCCACCGGTCACCCGCTGCACCACGTTGGAACTATCGACCGTTCGCTCTGGACGCGTCGACGCGGTTTCCATTTTCTGTCGCGACGAGGGGTAGCGCCTCGCCTGTGCGTCACGGACGCGACCGCCGATCGTCAGTGCCAAGAGCGTGGTGGCGCCACTCCCAGCTATGACACTCGCCGAGGTGGCGGTGCAGGTGCTCGGGACGTTTATCGTCGCGACGGTGTTCTACTCCCTGACGGTCCACCTCTCGGCGACGTACGTTCTCGAAGAGGCGTCGATCTTCGAAGCGCTCCTCGTCGGTCCGGTCACCGCCGCGATCAGCGTCGGCGTCGGGTTCGCTGCGGAGTCGACGATGCCGATCCTCGCGCCCATCGCCGTCCCGCTCGTGGCGATCCCTGCGGACTTCCTCGTCATCGGGTGGAGCTACGAGATCGATCGGCGGCTGGCCGCACTCGTCACGCTCGGTCACTTCGTCGTGAGCGTGCTCTTGGCTGCGAGCCTGATCGGACTGTTCGCGGCGTAAGAATCGCGAAGCGATCGAACAGTACCGGCCGCACACACGCACCCACACTCTCGCTATTACTCGACGAGCCGCTCGATCTCCGTAACGAGGATTCCGCTCGCGCCTGCAGTCTTCAGGTTCGTGATCGTCTCGAATACGTCCCGTTCGTCGACGACGACGTGGACGGCGAGCATGTCTTCCTCGGTATCGGCGTCGACGCCCCCGGTATCTCCGCTGGCTGGACCCTCTCGATCGGCGACGTCCATGACCGTCGGGCCGCCGAGTCCGGGGATCTGTTCGCGAACGTCCTCGAGCTGATCGCGCGGAACGTTCATCATGAGATACCGCTTCCCCTCGGCGTCGAGGACGGACTCCATGGCTGTGGTGACCTGCTCGACCTTCTCGTCGGTCGCGGCGTCCTCGCGTGCGAACAGCTGCACGGAGCTCTGGAGCACCTCGTCGATGATCGCGAGTCGGTTGACCTGAAGCGTCGTGCCGGTAGACGTGATGTCGACGATCGCGTCGGCCATGCCCGCGTGTGGCGTCAGCTCGGTCGCGCCGGTGACCTCGACGACTTTGGCGTCGATGCCGGCCTCCTCGAGGTAGTTCCGCGTGATCGTCGGGAACTCCGTCGCGACCTTGCCGCCGGCGACGTCCTCGGGCGTCTCGATACCGCCTTCCTCGGGCGCGGCGAGCACCAGTCGGCACTCGCCGAAGCCAAGATCGAGCAGCTCGGTGACGTTGTCCGGAGCTGCTTCTGCGATCTGGTCGCGGCCGGTGATCCCGACCTCCGCAGCGCCGTCGGCGACGTACTCCGGTATGTCCGCTGCCCGGGCGAACAGGACGGAGACGTCGGGGTCGACGGTGTCGGCGTAGAGCTTCCGATCGGCGCCGTCGCGGAGGTGGAGCCCCGCGCGTTCGAGCAGTTCGATCGTCGGCTCGTGAAGGCGCCCCTTGTTCGGCACGGCGATTCGCATGGTCGTCAGTAAAGGGGCGGGGGTCAACTGTCTTTCCGTCCACCAGCGTCGGATCGAGCCGAGGGTCCGTCCTCGATGGACTCGCTGGCACCCGTGGTCCAGCGCTCTGTCGGGTCCCACGTTCCAGGGAGTGTCACCCCTCGCGCCGCGAGCCAGGGCCGAAGCGGTGGCCCGGCGGGACGCCGTTCGGTGGCCTGCTCGGGCAGGCGGCCCCCGTCGAACAGTTCGAGTTTGACGATCCCGCAGGCGAGCAGCATGACCGCGAGCCCCAGAAGCTGCGTCGTGGCAGTGCGCGCGATCGGGTCGAGGAGGCTCTGGACGATGCTCGGCAACACCGAGAGATCCTCGAGTACGCCCGATGGCCAGACGGCGTAGGCAAGCAACAGTCCGCCGATGAGAAAGACGATCTGGGCAGGGTGCCGGTCCAGGACGTAGGCAAGAACGATCACCGGGAGGAAGGTCAGCGCCACGTAATATTGGAGCGACGGCATGACGGTGACTGCGACAGCCGTCGCCGCGAACGCCCCGATCAGGCGGTCCAGCCGGTGCCGGAGCCGACGGAGCGCCAGGCCCGCCACGAGGAGGCCGATCGCGAGGGAGCCACCGACCAGCACTGGCGCGAGCCACTCCGGCGACCCGGGAACGACGCCCCAGATCAGGTTTGAGAGCGGCCGCTGGATCGTCACGTAGAACGTCGAGTCCGGGGCGATCCCGCCGACGAACAGGTCCGTGTCGCTCCGCGGGAACACGGCCTCGGTGAGCCACCGTTCGGTCATCCCGAATCCGAGCGCGCGATCGCCGGTGTCCCATCCGAACGGTCCGATTGCGAACAGCAACTCGCCTGCGAGCAGTCCACCGACGCCGACAGCGATCGCCGACGCGGTGGCCCACCACGCGCGGATTCGGAGCAAGTAGAGTCCGAGCAGCGCCGGGAACACCTTGATCAACGCGACGAGCGCGAAGAGCCCGCCCGCGACGGCCTCCCGACGCGGCGATTGCTCGCCGACCTCGAGGAGGTAGATCCCAGCGGCGACGCCCGCGCCGAGCAGGAGGTTGACGTTCCCGAAGAAGTAGTTCACCACCATCTGGGAGCTCAGATAGCAGAAGGCGAAGATCACCACCACGTCGATCCAGCCCAGCGGCCGTCCGAGGTCTTCGACGTACCTGACTGCGAACACGGTGAGCGCCGCTGCGACGAGTGCGTTCACGCCCAGGAACAGCCAGTAGCCGGTCGTGGGCGAGACAAGCTGCGTGGGGAGAAAAAAGAGAATGGTGATCGGCGGGTAGAGATACTGATAGAACTCGCTCTCCCCAGGCGGCGAGACGTCGTAGATGCTCCCACCGTCCAGCAGGGCGTCGACGGCGTAGTAGTAGACGTCGTAGTTCACGCCGACCTGACGGGCGGGATCGACGCCGAGCGGTTGCAGGGTGGCGCCGAAGTAGGACTGGAGTTCGTGCATCCCGAAGACGACCGGGACGAGCAGGAGGAGCCAGGGGATCGGGTAGAACCGGGCGACGAGCGGCCGATTCGACCCTGGTAGCTGCATGTGGCGAGCGCTACACCGGATCTATACAAGGGTTTTGTGACACGTCACGGCCCTCGGCAGCGAAACGGAGATCTAGAATGCAGTGAGTGACGAAGAATTCGAGTCGGCAACGAGAAGCGCGGAGACGACCCGCCGAGATCTGTAGCTAGCTCTCAGCGCCCGTCTCTGCCAGTCTCGCCTCCACGTCGCCGACGAGCGCCGTCAGGGCCTCCGCACGGACCGTCTCCGCGTCGTCGGAGTCTCGCTCGTCGGTCACTTGCTCGACGAGGGCGTCCTGCGGATCGCTGTCCGCCAGCTCGAGGACGCGCTCACAGACCGCGTCCGTCATCTGGGGAACGAGCGCACCCACGGTGTCCCAGACCGCGTCGGAGCGGTTCTGCATCGGCAGCTCATCGGCCGCCTCGGTGGCGAGCGCTCCGACCAGCTCGTCGTACTCCTCGGCGTCCAGCTCCCCGTGGAGTTCGGCGTCCATTGATTGGGGGTTGCCCGCCAGTCGTATGATGGTTTCGACGATCCATCGACGATCGATTTCGGCAGCTACCTGCCAGCTGTGGCGGCGGTTGCTTTTTGCCACCACGGCCACTCTCAGTGCCCATGCTGGACTATCTCGACCTCGAGGCGGAGCTGACAAGCGAGGAACGCCTCATCAGAGACACCGCCCGGGAGTTCGTCGCCGACCGCGTCCGACCGGAGATCGGTGACTGGTACGAGGCCGGTGAGTTCCCCGACCACCTGATCGAGGAGATGGGCGACCTCGACTTCTTCGCGCCGAACCTAACCTACGGCGATCTGCCCGGCGTCGGCGAGCGGTCCTACGGTCTCCTGATGCAGGAGCTCGAAGCCGGGGACTCCGGCATCCGGTCGATGGCGAGCGTCCAGGGTGCCCTGGTGATGTATCCGATCGCAGAGTACGGCAGCGAGACCCACCGTGACCAGTGGCTCCCCGATCTCGCCAGCGGCGACGCCGTCGGCTGTTTCGGACTGACCGAGCCCGATCACGGCTCGAACCCCTCCGCGATGGAGACGCGTGCAAAGCCGGACGGCGACGGGTACACTCTCTCGGGGACCAAGACCTGGATCACGAACGCCCCGATCGCAGACGTCGCGCTGGTCTGGGCCAAGCTGACAGAGGACACCGAGCACGGCGATGCCGGAACGGTTCGGGGCTTCCTCGTCGAGGCCGATCGTGACGGCTTCTCCGCCAGCGAACAGGACGGAAAGCTCTCGATGCGGGCCTCTGTCACCGGCGAGCTGTCGCTCTCTGACGTGCACGTTCCCGCGGACGCGATTCTGCCAGGCGTGTCGGGGATGAAAGGGCCGCTCTCCTGCCTCACGCAGGCCCGATACGGCATCGCCTGGGGCGCCGTCGGCGCGACCCGGGACTGCTTCGAGACCGCTCGCGACTACGCCACCGACCGCGAGCAGTTCGGTGGTCCGATCGCACAGTTCCAGCTCCAGCAGTCCAAGCTCGCGGAGATGGCCAGCCAGTGCACGACTGCTCGACTGCTCGTTGAGCGACTCGCAGAACTGAAAGAGCAGGGCGACCTCCGGCCCCAGCAGGTCTCGATGGCGAAACGGAACAACGTTCGCGTCGCGAGGGATCAGGCGCGGGTGGCACGCGAGATGCTCGGCGCCAACGGGATCACGATCGACTACCCGCCGATGCGCCACGCGGCCAACATGGAGACGGTCTACACGTACGAGGGCACCGACGACATTCACACGCTGATTCTGGGTGAGGATCTGACTGGGATCGCTGCCTACGAGTAACCCTGTGACCGGCCACGCGGCCCGGAACGTCGGTGAGTGGTCGCGTCGAAACTCCGCTCGATCCATTCGCCCGATCGTGCCAACAAAAAACTTATTCTGGGCCGTTGCGGAGCCGATCGCATGCCCTCCAGACGGACGGTACTTGCCACGGGAGCCGCGTTCGGCGGCGTCCTCGCCGGCTGTATCTCGGTCGACAGCGACAGCTCTGACACTTCGGACGCAACACTCCGACTGGAACGAATCACGGATCGACAGCTAGCCGATCGGACGATCGACCGGTACGACGTTTCCAGGCCGGTCGTCGACGACGCGATTACCGCCGATCGCGCGATCACCACCGCGCCCGAATCGATACCGGACGAGAGTGTTGGCCGGAGAACCGGGGGCGGGTACTATCGGTTGAGCGTCTCGGAGTCGGCCCCGCGCTGGAGCGAGTACACCGTCGGTCTCGCGCCCGCGGATGACGTGATCGACGCTTCCGATGGGTCGGTACCGACGTCAATCGCGGAGCTTCCGCCGGTCGATCAGGCCGTCATCGCAGATGCATTCGACAGCGAGGCCGACGGCGGGGCGGACCACTCTTTCGAGGACGGCCCAACCGTCGAACTGTTCGCGAACCACGTCTACGACGTGGCGGAGATCGTCCGGTCGGCGATCGTCGACGGCCCGACGGATGCGCTCGAACACGAGGGATCGTCGTACGCCGTCCATGTCGAGTGCGTCCGAACGCTTCCGAGCATCGCGACCGTCTCGGCAGAACACGTCGCGGAGGACGCCGAGGAGTACGGCGAACTGGTTCGTTCGGAACGGGCGATCGAGCTCTCGGGGCTGTCGGCGGCGGAACGAGAGGTCGTCGAGGCTGCGATCCGCGACGAGTACGAAACCGGCGCGGACGACGAGACCTTCGGTTCGGTGATCGATCGACTGCAGTCACGGGGACGATTGTCCCAAGGCGGTCGGGGCTCGCTCGTCAGGTACGACGACGCCACCTACGAGCTGTTCGTCTGGGGGCTGGAGCACTACCGAGGAGAGCGAGCATGACGGACGACGGAACGGAGCAACCAGACGCCGGTGCCGCCGATCGGGAAACCGACGAGAGACTGCTGGACTCCACGAACCGACGGCGTTTGCTCGGTGCAGCGGGCGGCGCCAGCGCCGCTGCCCTCGCGGGCTGTTGGGGGGAACACACCCGGGCCATCGACTTCCAGGAGGTCACAGTCGCGGAGCTCGCGGATCGGGCCTCGATTACCGATCACGATCGCGACGAGCTCGTTGCCGCGATCGAAGCTCACGGAACCGTCGTCGGCACTGAACCGTCGCCGCCCTTCGCGAGCGAGGACGTCGTCACGACCCCGTCGGGTCCCTACCTGCTGCTCGAGGTCACGAACGCGGTCGAGTCCTGGCAGGAACTTGCCGTCGGCTTCGAACCGATCTCGAGCACTGTCGAGGGCGAAACACTCAGCGCCGAAGAGCTCCCGCCGATCGATCGGTCGGTGCTCTACGACGCGTTCGAGGAGCCGAAGGGGTACGGCGAGACGATGTCGTTCCCCGGGGCCGAATCGATCGCCGCGTGGGGGACGCGCGTCGAAGCTGCCGTCGAAGACACTGCCGGTGTTTTCGGACCCTCGGAAAACCGGATCCTCCTACGAGACGGCGACCGCTACCGAATCCACGCCCGGAAGCGAACGCACGCCTCACTCCGATCCGAGTACGAGGCGGTCGACCGGTGGGACGACCCGAGCGAAGCCGGCAACTGGATCGCCCAAGAGAGGGCGATCGAGCTACAGAACCTCTCCGAGGCCGAGCGCGAGGTCGTTCGCGACGCGATCGACGGCAGGTGCAAACGCAGCGGGACGGACGGCGAAGCCTTCGACTCGATCGTCGAGACGATACAGTCGCGAGGGTCGACCAGCGCTGAACGCTACGGAATCACCGGATACGTCGTCCGGTGGCAGGGTGCCACGTATTGGGCGGACCTCAACGCGCCAACCGGCCCCTAAAGCCGGTCGCACCGGACCGAAAACGGCCAGACGAGACCGCAACGGCCGAACCGACCGCTCGCTCTGGCCGTCCGGAACGACACGCCTTTCCCGAGCGACGGCAACTCCTCGTCCATGGAGCCCAAGCGGGAACTCGCCAGCGTCGACCTCCGCGCGCTCATCGGCGAACTCGGGAGCTACGAGGGCGCGATCGTCGACAAGGCGTACCTCTACGACGACGGGCTGCTCCGCTTGCGGCTACGCGATCACGACCGCGGTCGGCTCGAGCTGTTGATTCAGGTCGGCGAGCAGAAACGGATCCACATGTCCGATCCGGATCTGATTCCCGACGCGCCGGAGCGGCCGCCGAACTTCGCGAAGATGATCCGGAACCGGATGTCCGGCGCGACGTTCGAAGGAATCGAACAGCACGGGTTCGACCGCATCGTCAAGTTCGATTTCGAGCGCACGGACTCGGACACCTCGATCGTCGCCGAGCTGTTCGGTGACGGGAACATCGCGGTGCTCGACGACAACGGGAGCGTCGTCGACAGCCTGGACACGGTCCGACTCCACTCCCGAACCGTTGCGCCAGGATCGCAGTACGAGTACCCCGATGCCCGCGTCGATCCGCTCTCGCTGACCTACGACGGGTTCGTCCAGCACATGAACGACTCGGACACCGACGTCGTTCGGACGCTCGCGACGCAGCTCGACCTGGGCGGCGAGTACGCAGAAGAACTCTGCGCCCGTGCGGGCGTCGAGAAGGAGCTGTCGATCGAGGCGGCCGACGACGAGGCCTACGAGCCGCTCTACGACGCGATTCAGTGGCTCGCCGACGCACTCGAGATGGCGGATCTCGACCCTCGCGTCTACTACGACGATCCACCAGAGGACGTGGCAGACGAGGAGGCCGCCGATCGCGGTCAGCCCGTCGACGTCACGCCGCTACCCCTCGCGGATCACGAAGCGCTTGCGAGCGAGCCTCACGACACGTTCAACGCCGCGGTGGACGGCTACTTCCGCGAGCTACGGGCCTACGAGTCCGACGCCGGTGAGTCCACCGGCGAGCCCGACCGACCGGATTTCGAGGGCGACATCGAGACGCAGGAGCGGATCATCGCACAGCAGGAGGAGGCAATCGTCGGGTTCGAGCAGGAGGCCCAGTCGCTACGCGCCGCCGCCGAGGCGCTTTACGCTCAGTACGATCTCGTCGACGAGTTGCTCCAGACCGTTCGGGCCGCCCGCGAGGAGGGCCACGACTGGGACGCCGTCGAGGACCGTCTTGCGGAGGGAGCCGACCGAGGTATCGAAGCGGCGGAGATCGTCGATGACGTCGATCCACAGAACGCCCGGATCCGCGTCGAGCTGGAAACCGAGGGAGATGAGGGAGACGAGAGCACGGAGCACGACGCCTGGATCGACGCAGAGGAAGGCGTCGAGCACAACGCCGACCGGCTCTACACCGAGGCAAAAGCAGTCGAAGAGAAAAAGGCAGGCGCCGAGTCTGCGATCGAAGATACGCGCGAGCGTCTCGCCGACATCAAGACCCAGCGCGAGGAGTGGGAGGCGCGGGACGAGGACGACCAGGAGCGGGAGTCCGAGACCGAGGACGACGACGAGGACGACGGCCGCTCGGACCAGGAGTGGCTCGACATGCCCTCGATCCCGGTCCGAAGCCGCGACTGGTGGTACGACCGGTTCCGTTGGGTCCGGACCTCCCAGGGCTTCCTCGTAATCGGTGGGCGCGACGCCGACCAGAACGAGGAGCTCTTCCAGAAGTACCTCGAACCCGGCGACCGCTTCCTCCACGCACAGGCCCACGGTGGCCCGGTCACGATCCTGAAGGCTGCCGATCCCAGCGAGTCCGGTGCCGACGTCGACGTTCCGGAGGCCGCCGAGCGGGAGGCTGCCCGCTTTGCAGTCACGCACAGTTCGATCTGGAAGGAGGGCAAGTTCGCCGGCGACGTCTACGCCGTCGACCACGATCAGGTCTCGAAGACGCCCGAGAGCGGAGAGTTCCTCGAGAAGGGCGGGTTCGCGATCCGCGGCGATCGGACCTACTACGACGACGTGGAGGTCGCCTGCTCCGTCGGGATCCAGTGCGAACCCGAAACGCGGGTCATCGGTGGCCCGCCCGAGTCGATCGAGGAGCGCGCCGTGACGACGATCTCCGTCGAGCCGGGGAAGTTCGCCCAGGGCGACGTCGGCAAGCGGATCTACCGGGAGTTCCGCGAGCGCTTCGCCGACACTGGGTTCGTTCGGAAGGTCGCCAGCCCGGACCTGATACAGCATTTCCTGCCGCCGGGAACGAGCCGCATCGCAGAGGAGTAGACGCCGCCCGGTCTTACTGCACCGACTCGAGCACGTCGCCAATCCACTCGAGATTGCGCTCGGGAAGCACTCCGTATCCATAGAATGAGAGGCGGTCGGCGCCCGCTTCGAGTGCAGCGTCGACCTGGTCAGCGAGTCGATCTTTGGTGTCGAGGATCGGATGTCCGGCGAGGATGCCTGCGGTCACGGGGACGTCGAGGAGTTCCTTCGTCGCGCGCACGTCGTCGCGGACGACCGCCGGGTCCTCGTGGTAGGCGAGGACGGTCACGTCGTCAGCGACCTCCGAGAGAGCAGTCAGATCGAGCCCGTGCTTCCAGGAGTGTTCGACGCCCATTCGATCGTCGCCCAGTCCGCCCATCTTCAGGTAGTAGGTGAAGTCGGCGGGCGCGATTTCGTCGGCGAACGACTCGAAGAGGTCGGTGAGCGTGTCCCGCCGAACGTCTGCGTACGCCGCGACAGCACGGTGCTCTGCCAGCCCCCCTCCGACGTCGGTGGTCGAAGCGAGGCCACCGTCGAACCGCGCCTCGAGTCCGGCTCGAGCGTTCTCGCGAGCAGTCTCCACGTCGACGCCTGCGTCGCGAGCGTTCTCCTGGCAGTGATCACAGAAGCAGAGTCCGAAGAGGAACTCGCCGAGCGGGCCGAGCTCCGTGAAGAACTCCTGGTGGTGCCAGCCATAGCCCGTGCCGTACTGGTAGTCGGCCAGCTCCATCTCGATGGCGTCGAACCCGTGGTTGTTGGCGACGTCGCCGACGAGCGCGCGGCCGTACTCCTGGACGGCGGGGTTCGAGGGGCAGAGTCCCCAGACGAGCGAGTCCCCGAACGGCGAGCGGATCGTCGCGTCGGGGTGGTTGCGACCCTGCTGCGAGCTGTGAAACGGGACGGTCCACGATCGCAGCGAGATCGGTGACCCGTCGAACGCGTTCGCGATCTCCGCCGCCCAATTCGCATCGCCCATCGTTTCGTTGACGTCCGGCGTTATCTCGCCGTATCGCTCATCCTCGGGCTGGAAGTAGGCGCTGGCGTCCGCGAAAAACGTCTTGCGCTCTGGATTGTGCGGATTCAGCGTCTGGACGGAGTGCATCGTCGTCGCCAGGTTCACCGTCGAGATCCCGAGGGTTTCGAGGCGATCCGCCGCCGATTCTGGGCCTTCGTCGATCAGGTCCCACGGATGCGCCCAGATAGCGGCGTTCACGCCGACCACCTCGGTTCGTCGATCGGAGCGATCGGACGAGGAACGCGTTCGTACGGTAGCCCTTCGAGCACCTGATCGGTCGCCACGCCGAACGCTTCGTCCGTCGTCACGTCGTCGGCGAACCTATTCGTCTCGTATTCGGTCGTGGTACCGGCGGAGTGCATCGGCCAAACGAGGGTCCGGTGGTGAGGTAAACAACCCGGTCGGTTCCGTGTACGGCGCGTTGAAATCAGACACTGGCTCGGCTGACTATCCGATCCTGAGAGCGTCAGTTTGCCAGACGGTACTCGGTCACCGCCAGCACTCACCAAACTGTAAAGTGGCCGATCTCCGTGGGTCCGGACAGTATCCGTGGCGACCGAGAACCCAGTGTGTCCCGAGTGCGATGGCCCGATCGGGACCACGTCGGCCGTTTGCATGCACTGCGGCGCCGATCTCGTTGATCGTCATCCCTCGGACTCCGACGACGCTACTGCGAAGCCACGGACCGATACCGTCTCGCCGGATGCGAGCGAATCGCCCCTCGACTTCGACGTGGTCGAGTCGTCCCACTCGGAGGAGACAGCCACTCGGTCTGACCTTCCGGCGGAGTACCGATCGCGGAGTGACCCCGTGGATCACACGAACCTCTTGCCGGACGGATTCGCCCGCAAGGCGGCTGCGTTCGTGCTGTCGCTGGCCGCGGGGCTAGCGGTCGGAATCGGTAGCATGTACGTCCTCTCGGAGATACTCTCGCCGTCGATGGCCTTCTTGCTGGGCGTGGTCTGCTGGCTGGGGTCGACTGCGGCATTTCTGCGGCTCTCTCCCGGGTAGACCGAGCAGCACAGCGATCACTCGAGCTCGCGCTTCGTCTTCTCGATGACCTCGACGTCCCCGATTCGAGTCGACGGATACGCACCGTCCTGATTTTTCTCCGCTGATTTCACCATATCCCAGACGACGTTGAGACTGGTGGTCACGCCCTCGAGTGCCTCCATCTCGCAGCCGGTCTTCCCGGTCGTCTCCACGGCCACGACTGCGACGAGCGCCTCGTCGACGAGTTCGAACTCGACGTCGACGTTCGTGATCGGGATCTGGTGACAGAGTGGGATCGTCTCCCAGGTGTGTTTGACTGCCT
Source organism: Salinarchaeum laminariae (assembly GCF_023204835.1). Lineage (GTDB taxonomy): Archaea > Halobacteriota > Halobacteria > Halobacteriales > Salinarchaeaceae > Salinarchaeum > Salinarchaeum laminariae. The sequence goes on along the minus strand of NZ_CP096270.1, from coordinate 2,535,843 downwards.
GAATCGCGCCGATTCGTGCCGTCGCGAGCACGTCGCCTTTCCCGATCTCGTTGGCGTCGATCGCCTCGATCGTCGATCCCTGCAGGTGAATTCGACCGCGTGCGACCGCTCGCCGCGCGGTGTCGGGTTTCTCGGCGACGTCCACCATGTCGACCGACCCGTCGGCGTCGGTGTGGGTGAGTTCTCCGGTGCGTTCCAGTTCGCCGACGGCGCGATCCTCGCGGTCGGCACGCTCGTCGGTGCCGCCCTCACTCACGCTGCTCACCCCACATCGTGAGTGGAATCTCCTCGAGGAGATCGGTCGCGAGCAGGCCGTAGCCGCGGTCGTCGACCACCGAATCGCCCGACCTGCCGTTGACGAACGCGGCGATGGCGCCGGCCTCGAGGAGCGGTTGCGTCGAGGCGAGCGCCCCGCAGATCCCGGCGAGCACGTCGCCGGTTCCACCCGCTGTCATCCCCGGATTCCCCGTCCGATTGACGCGGGTGTCCTCGCCGTCGCTGATCACGTCGTAGGGTGCCTTCACCAGCAGCGTCGCGTCGAGCTCCGCGGCGAATGCCTCGACGGCGTCCGCCCGCGATCGCCAGTCGTCGGCTTCGGGGCCGCCCATTGCAGCTAGTTCACCACGGTGTGGCGTACAGAGCAGCGTCGCGTCCATCTCACCTGGCTCGAGATCTGGAACGACCCGCAGCGGATCGGCGTCGACGACGACTGTCCCGCCCGCGGACGCGAGGAACTCCCTGGCAGCGTCGAGTGTCCCCTCCGACCGACCCAGTCCAGGTCCGATCACCGTCGTCGTTCGCTCGGCCTCGAGATCGAGGAGGGCGTCCACGTGTCCCGGCTGCACCAGGTCGCCGGGGAGCGGATGCGTGATGATACTTTCGTCGTACCCCTGGACCTCGTCGGCGACGGACTCCGGGCAGGCGACGGTCACGAGATCGGCACCGGCGCGGAGCGCAGCCTGTGCGGTGAGTGCGGGTGCGCCAGTGTAGGGACCGCCACCGATCACGAGGACGTGCCCGTGATCTCCCTTGTGGCTGTCTGCGGCTCGATCGAGTGCGAGGAGGTCTCCCCGCTCGACGAACAGGTCCGCGGCGTCCGGGATCCCGATGTCGGCGATTTCGACGGTGGCGTCGAGTTCCGACAGACCGGGCTTCTCGTCGTGAAACGTGACGACGTGGTCGGCGTCGACGGCGGTACCCGCTGCCGTCCCTGCGTCCGCGTCGATTCCGGAGGGGACGTCGACGGCGAGGACGGAAGCGTCGGCGGCGTTGATCCGCTCCGCGGCGGTGGCGGCCGGTTCTCTGAGGGCGCCAGTGACACCGGTCCCGACGATCGCGTCGACGACGAGATCGGCGTCGTCGAAGAGCGCTCCTACCGATGCGTCACTGGTCTCCGTATGGAGTGCGGTCGCGTCCCGAATTTCTCGAGCGTCGAGTTCGGCCGACTGCAACGCCACCCAGTTGTCGCGAGCGATCTCCGTCGAGATCGCCTCCGCACGGCCGAGCAGGAGCGTCGTCACGTCACGGTCTTCGAGAAATCGTGCCGCGACGAACGCGTCCCCGCCGTTGTTTCCGCGACCGGCGACGATCGCTACCCGATCGCCGGGATCGGTTCGCTCGCGAACCGCGCTGGCAACGGCGTTGCCGCTGGACTCCATGAGCTGCTTTTGCGGGACACCGAGCGCCGCGGCGTTGGCGTCGACGGCCGCCATCCGGTCGCTTGTGATCATGGCGATGCGTTCGACGCGGGAGGACAAAGGTCCCGGGGAGGCACACGGCCGACGGAACTGCCAACTCCGTTTTGTACAGATATCGTGTCGATCGTTGGTGTGGTCGGCTGCCAGAGAGCAGCATCAGACGTCCGGCACTCCGGAGATACCAGCCAGTCGCGTGCGGGAATACTACTCCATACGGTCGCATACCTTCCGAGTTCTTTGAACTGAACAGAACTCAGTACTGTACGTTCGTGGCAATCCCAAGGCCTTAAGCCCCAGCGAGCCGGATTGGAACGATATATGGAGCTCTCGGTAGTGGTCCCCACTCTCAACGGACGGGACCAGCTCGGTGGCTGTCTCGACGCACTCACCGAGCACGTCCCGGGGGCGGAGGTCGTCGTCGTCAACGGCCCATCCGCTGACGGGACTACCGGAATGGTCTCCGAGCGCGGTGACGTGGATACGCTCGTCGAGATCGCGGATCGGAACGTCAACGCGGCCCGGAACGCGGGCCTCGAGGCAGCGGCCTCCGACACGATCGCGCTGTTGCGGTTCGATCGCGTTGTAGACGACGGCTGGCTCGACGCGGTGCAGGGAGGGCTCGCCGGCGGCGCCGACGTCGTCACGGGACCGACCAGGACGACGCTCGAGGGCATTCAGGAACCGGCGCGCTCGATCGCTGGCCGATCGGTCACATTCTGCAACGGTGAGAACGTCGTCTTCTCTCGAAATGCCGTCGAGGCGCTCGACGGATTCGACGAGTATCTGGAAGTAGGTGGCTCTCGGGACGCCTCTCACCGACTCGCCGGGATGGATTTCGACGTGGAGTGGGTGCCGGAGATGAGCGTCCACAGCCAGTACGGAGCCGACGGTGGCGAACTCGATACCGACCGTCGGGCACGCTACCGCTCGCTAGCCTATCAGCTCGTCAAGAACTACGGTCTTCGACCGTCCGTGGTCGTACGGTCGCTTCGCGACGCGGCGACGGACGCCGTCGGCGCTGCACGAGCGGTGCTCGATGGAGAGGGCCAGTTCACGAGCTGGTTCGGACACGGCCGAGCGGCGATGGCTGGCCTCGCCGTCGGGGCCAAGGACGGATTGGGAGCACGTCGGCGCGATCGGAGTCGTCGTCGAAATCCCAACGGTATCTCGGCGCGGGCCGACCGCGTAGTGCAGCGCTACGACTGGCGATAGACTCCGTTTCGGGTCTCCTCATTTTTCGATCTGATTCGCGTTTGCTCACTCGTCGATCGGTGCCTCGTCTCCTCACTCGTCGATCGGTGCCTCGTCCCCGAACTCGCAAGTCATCCGCACGAGCTCCTCGGTATCACCCTCGGGAACCTCGATCTCTGGATCGAACAGCTCGAATCCGACTGATTCGTAGTACGGTACGAGCCCACGACGACAGAGCAAAGCCAGCCTCGGCAGCTCGGTCAGACCGGGATGGTCGACGACGCCCTCCATGAGCGTCGCACCGATTCCCTCACCCCGCCGATCACTCGCAACGACGACGTCGTACACCATGGCGTAGTACCGATAATCAGTGATCACTCGTGCAGCAGCGACGAGTCGATCGCCCGTGCGAACGCCGACGGCGACGTCTGTCTCTTCCAGGCAGCTGTAGACGCCATCGACGTCACGATCTGCCCACCACTCGTACGCTTCGTAGAGCTCCGTCAGTTCCGGAGCGTCGTTCGCCGTCAGGTCGACGGTCTCGGGCACGACCGCATCTCAGTTCAGCGACGGTAAATCGGTTGCTCCGGCGTGCCAAACGTGCACGCAGCCGAGCGGATTCCGCGTAGCTCCGCTCTGTCACCTCACCCGACGGGCGTGTTCTCTTCCTGTGGCGCGAGCGCTTCGATGACGCGGGCTGGGTTCCGATCGAACGCCCGGCGGAGCTTGTCTTCGGAGACGTCCAGCGTGAGTAGCTCCATTACGCCCACGTTCGGATGGCTCGCTGGCGCTCCGCTCCCGAACAGCACGCGATCGGGATGTTCGAGCAGTGCTCGCTCCAGGGGCTCCCGGTAGCGGACCAGACTGGTGTCGAGATACGTCTCGTCGTACTCGTCGAGCAGGTCGATCGACCGGTCCATCAGCTCACGCTGGAGCGGGTGGCCGCCGAAATGGCCGAGGATCGTCGGGAACGACCGTTCGAGCAGTGTTTTCGCGATGCGGTCCGGTGGAAACGCCTCGCCACCGGGAACGAGCACGGGGAGGTCGACGGCCTCCAGTTCGTCGAGGGTCTCCTCGTCGAGCAGCCCGTCGCGAGCGGGATCGAGCACGAATCCATGGAAGCGGTCATCGTACGCGTACTGCTCGATCTCCTCGGGATCAGTGTGGGAGTCGTCAGGCCGCGAGACGGCGTCTCGAAGACGGTTCGTCGCCGAATTCGACACCGAACGAGGGCCGCTGAGCCTGGCGAACGCGACGAACGGCCGCTCGACGCTCAGGCGCGCGACTGCGTTGTTGTACTGCAGATAGCGGCTCTCGGGGTTCGTCTCGGGAACGACGACCGCCCGGACCACGCCAGCCTGGCGCATCTCCCGTTCCAGCCGGTCCGGGGAGATCATCCGACCGCGGGCGGCGACGTCCTCGTCGACGGACAGCCGCGCGTGGACGTCGACGACCCGGAACCCGTGCTCCAGCTCCAGCATTGGTTCGTGGTACCATCCCCGCCTACATAACCGTCCTGCCTACGACGGCGTAGGTAGCCACCGAAGCAGAGCAAGGTGATAGAGGTGGATCGGCCCCACGGGGAACCTCGGTACTCTTCTCCTCCATCTCCTCACCTCACGTCAGCGTCGTCGATGCCCGATGGCGAGGTTCGGGCAGCTCCTGCCTTCCATTTGCTGACGATTATCGATTCTCGGCACGGAACACCCACGACGAAGCCGCAAGCGTTTACACTGCCGCCCTACGAACGTTCGGTATGGCTAACTGTCCGCTGGCGGACGACTGTCCCAGCTTCTCGGAGCGCATCGAGGGGATGGGTTGTTCGCATTACGGGGACCGGGGTGGGAAGGAGTGGTGTAACCACTACAGCCAGCCCATCGACGATCTGAAGACCCAGCCGGTGAAGCAGGGCGAGGAGGTCGTCGTCGACGTCGAGGACATTCACGAGAGCGGTGCGGGCGTCGGTCGCACTGACGACGGCTTCGTCGTCCTCGTCGACGGCGTGCTGCCTGAGGCTCGTGCGAAAGTCGAGATCACGAAAGTGCACTCGAACCACGCAAAGGCCGACGAACTCGAACGCCTCCCCATGGACCCCGACGAGGAAGAGGAAGACGCGGACGACGACGAATCCGCCGAGAGCGACGATCACGAGAAGCAGGAGGAACGACGTCCCCACCTCGGCAGCCGCGAAGACTTCTGGGGAAGCTGATCGGTCCGCCCCGAGCAAATTTATGATGTCTCCCGGTGCGTTCCAATGACGGAACAAGACGGGGTCGACGACGCGGATCTCGCAGAGTCTGAACCAAGCGAACCGACGACTGGTGAGACTGACGAGGATGACGGCACTGCGGGGAGCGTTGCCGATCCTGACGCAGCCGCTATTCTCGACCGCGCCGGCTACGTCGCCGAGGAGAACGTCCTCACCCCACGGCAGGCCGAGGTGCTGGCACTCCGCGAACGCGGGCTTACACAGACCGAGATCGCCGACCGTCTCGGCACGTCGCGGGCGAACGTCTCCAGCGTGGAGTCGAGCGCTCGGAGCAACGTCGAGAAGGCGATCGCTACCGTCGCCGTGGCCGAGGCGCTCGAAGCGCCCGTCAGCCTGCGAATCCCCGCGGACACCGACCTCTACGACATACCCGATCGGATTTACGCCGCCTGCGACGAGGCCGACGTCAAAGTCGATGCCTCGACGCCGGAGCTCATATCCAGGATCACCGATCACAGCGACGCGGCTTTCGACGGCCGCCGGCTCGTCGAGTCGCTCACCGTATCTGTGACTGCGGAGGGCGAGATCAGCGTTCGCGGGCCCTGAGGAGGCCCCGGGATGCTGGTCGTCTTCGACGCGTCCTAGAACTCGGTGCCCTGGCGAGTTGCACCAGTCCTCTCAGAAGAATCCCCACTCATCGCGGAGCGTTTCGTAACAGCTCTCGTACTGCTCGAGGACCGCTTCTTCGTCGAAACTCGCGAACGACTCGTCGAGCGTGCGCTGTTCGAGGTTCCCGGCGTCCCTGATCGCCTGCGCGGTCTCGCGAGGGTTTGTCGTCCGGAATCCACGCTCGCGCCCCTCCACGAGCTCGTGGGCACTGGAGTCGGCGTGGTACTCGACGATTCCGACGCAGCCACAGGCGAGCGCCCAGAGTAGCTCGGTGGCGAAGACGCAGCGCCGGGCAGTCTGGGCGAACGCGTGGGCGCCCCGGTAGATCGCGACGCGCTCCTCCCGGTCGCAGGCCCCAGCGAAGGTGACCCGGTCGTCGATCCGGAGGTCCTTCGCCTGCTGTTCGTACTCCTCGCGAGCGGGCCCGTCGCCGACGATCGTCGCCGACCAGCCACGGTCGCGGAGTTCCGCGAGGCCGAGAAAGAGGCTCTCGAGGTTCGCGTCTTCGTCGAGACGCCGTGCGTAGACGACGTCTCCGTCGTCGTCTGGGTCCACGGACTCGATCTGTTCCATATCGATCGCATTCGGGATCACCTGCAGTTTCGCGTCCGTCGCGCCGAGTTCCAACAGCTGTCGACGGGTGAGCCGTGACGGCGTGACGATGCGTCCAGGTCGTGAGAGCGCCTGTCGAGTGGACCAGTCGCTCGCAGAGGCCAGCGACGGATCGTACCACTCAGCAAGCACCGGCGCTCGCGCGAGCGTCGCCCCGACGCGGGAAGCGACCACCGTCGACGGCCGAGTCGCGACTGCGTGGATGACATCTGGCTTCGACTTTCTGATCGCCAGTGGCGCCCATGTACTGAACGCCCGCTGGTCGTTCGCGTCGGCGATGACTGCCCGGTAGGTGACGTCGTCGACGGTGACCGTAGATGAGATTTCCTCTTCTCGTGCGGCCTCCGGATCCGCCGTATTCCGGTCCGGCGAATCTCGATCGGGTGAATCTCGGCCATCCCTACCCCGGCCGGAGGAATCGGAGTCCCCTGAATCGGGATCCTGGTCCGCCGCCGCGACGCCGGTCTCGTCGGGTGCACGCTCGCTTGCTTCGCCGGCAGCCGGGGTCCCGGCGGGCGGAAGGTCGTCCGGGTCAGCCGCTGGGGCAACGTCCGGCGCAGCTTCGTTCGTCCCTGTGGCGATTTGCTCTGCTCCATCGGCAACGGGGCCAGCGCCTTCCCACCAGCGGCCACAGCAGACGGTGACCTCGTGACCGCGGTCGGTCAGTCCGCGAATGAGCCGTTGCAGTCGCCGGGTGTCGTCCGCGTCACGGTGGTGAATCGTCTCGGGCGACACGACGGCGATTCGCATACTGCCATCGATGAACAGCCCGGATAAAAATCCCACTGGCCTGCTTCGACCGATCGATCGACAGACAAGAGCGGACATCGTACGAGATCTGTGAACGAAGAATCCAGATCCGCGATGGAAGATTCAGATCCGGGACGAAGGATCCCCTCTGCGAACGAGGTTCCCATCGGCGGAGGTTCGCTCGCCGCGAGCTTTTTGGCCGCTGCTCCAGAACTCGACCCATGTCCTACGATCTCGAACGGTATCTCAACGTTCGAAGCGCTCACGGTGCCTCGTGGGCGCCGGATGGCGATTCGATAGCCTTCCTCCTCGATACGACCGGCGTTCCGCAGGTCTGGACCGTGGACGCTCCCGGCGCGTGGCCCGTCCAGCACACGACGTTCGAGGAGCGCGTGACCTTCGTCGACTACTCGCCGACCCGAAACGAGCTCGTCTTCGGTATGGACGAGGGCGGCAACGAGCGCGCCCAGCTCCACCGCCTCGACCTCGACGACGGCCAGATAGACGATCTGACGCAACGACCCGATGCCAAACATCGATGGGGTGGTTGGGACAGCGAGGGCGATCGGTTCGCCTTCGCCTCAAACCGACGGGACGAGGCCGTCTTCGACCTGTACGTCCAGCACCGCGAGGATCGTGGTGACGACGCGGAGCTGATCGCCGACGGCGACGGCTGGCTCTCGCTTGCCGGCTGGAGTCCGAGCGACGACAGACTGCTCGTCCACGAGGCCCGATCGAGCTTCGACCACGAACTCCACGTTCTCGACGTCGCCAGCGGTGACCTCCAGCAGGTGACCGATCACGAGGGCGATATTCGGTACTCGAGTCCGGAGTGGGCGCCAGACGGGGAGGGGATCTACCTCGCGACCGACGAGGACGCCGACACCCGATCACTCTGCTACCTCGAGCTCGCTACTGGTGACATCGAGACGGTCTGGGACGGCGGCGACTGGGAGGTTGGCGGAGTGGTCGTCGACGAGGATAGCGGGCTGGTCATCGCGTCCCGAAACGTCGACGGCGACACCGATCTCGCGGTCGGGTCGCTTGCCGGATCGGCCGAGATCGATCCGCTTCCCGCGCCACAGCTCCCAGGGCGCGTCGCCGGTGGCGTCGACGTGGCACCGGACGGAACGCGGTTCTCGATCACGACGACGGGCAGGAGCACGAACGCGAACGTTTTCGTGGTCGACGTCGACGACGCCGACGTCACGTCGATCGCTGGCACCGGCTTCCGGGCAGACGCTGGACGCGACGGGAGCCAGAGCGACACCGACCCGCTCTCAGTCGAACGCTGGACCGACGCTCCGACGGCGGGCATTCCACGGGAGACCTTCCGCGATCCGGAGCTCGTTCGCTACGAGACGTTCGATGGACGCGAGATTCCGGCGCTGTTCACGATGCCTGGAGACGACGGTGCAGACGGAACCGCCGCCGAGGACGGCTCGCTTCCCGTGATCGTCGACGTTCACGGCGGCCCGGAGAGCCAGCGAAGGCCCTCTTTCAGCGCGGTCCAGCAGTACTTCCTGGCGCGCGGCTACGCCCTCTTCGAGCCAAACGTACGGGGATCGACAGGTTACGGCAGAGAGTACACTCACCTCGACGACGTCGAGCGACGGATGGACTCGGTCGCAGACCTCGCCGCGGGCCACGACTGGCTCGCAGAGCATCCCGCAATCGACGACGACCGGATCGCCGTCAAGGGCGGCTCCTACGGCGGGTTCATGGTTCTGGCAGCGATGACGGCGTATCCCGACCGCTGGGCTGCGGGCGTCGACGTCGTCGGAATCGCGAACTTCGTCACGTTCCTCGAGAACACGGGCGACTGGCGCCGCGAACTCCGCGAGGCCGAGTACGGCAGTCTCGAGGACGACCGCGACCTCCTCGAGCGGATCAGCCCGATCAACTCCATCGACTCCATCGACGCGCCGCTGTTCGTCGCTCACGGCGCGAACGATCCCCGCGTGCCGCTGGGAGAGGCCGAGCAAGTCGCCGACGCCGCTCGCGAGCAGGGCGTTCCCGTGGAACTGCTGGTCTTCGACGACGAGGGTCACGGCTTTAGCAAGCTCGAGAACCGCATCGAATCGACCGAGCGAATCGCGTCCTTCCTCGACGAGCACGTCTGAATTCGGACCACGACGAAGGCGGCGCCGCCCGATCGGTGACGCTCCGATACACTCTCAGCAGTCCTGATGGATGGGGGAGTCGAAAAGTGAGAGAGAGATAGCGACGACGGATGAACGAAGCGCCGAAGAAGTAACGAAGTGACGAATTGCCCAGATACTCTCCCTGGCAGCGATCGGATCCGCGCACTATCGGTCAGTTAGCGTCGGTGCCGGACTCGTACGGCCAGTCGCCGATGATCTTCATCCCTGTCGCGAGATCCTCGTCCTCGAGTTGATCGGCGATCGCTTCCGCAGACCTGTGGTCGACGTCGGTCTCCTCGTCTGCGAGTCGGAAGACGAGTTCCGCGATGAGAATCGACTGCTCGCGAAGGTTCCTCGGTTCGAGTTTGTCGAGGGTGTCAGCGCGGGTGTGTCCCCAGCCACGACCTTCGTAGTCAGTCTCTGCCATCAGGTGGTAGCCCGGCACGCCCCACTGTACGTATGGCCAATGGTCGCTGTGGGGTCCAAGCTTTGGCGTCGTCTCGATCGGATGATCGAACTCGTCCGCGACGCTCTGGGCAACGGCGTCGAGGGCATCGAATCCGTGCGTGAAACACGTGAGCGTGCGTCCACGGACCACGCCGTCGTTGTTGACGATCGCGCGGATCGAATCCCGATTTCGCTGGGCCGCGTCGTACTCGGATCCACGGAGGCCAACCTCCTCACCACCGTATGCGAGCAAGTGGACTTGCGTATCGAGTTCCGTTTCGCGGGCGGCGAGAGCGTTCGCGACCTCCACGAGAACCGCCGTTCCCGCGCCGTTGTCACCTGCTCCTTCGGCAATGTCGTGAGCGTCGACGTGGCTCGTCAGCAGTATCTCCTCCTCGGTGTCCGGTCCGACCGTCGCGTGGACGTTCTGACTCGTCGCGGCGTGGACGTCGGCGTCGACTGTCACCGTCACCTCCTCGCTCTCCCAGCGGCGCTCGAGCCGGGACCCGACCTCCTTCGAGACGCCGACAGCGGGAATATCGCCGATCGGATCTGCCGCCGTCCCGACGCTGCCAGTGGGGGCCAGACATCCTTCGACGTGGTTCCGGAAGACGAACGCCGTCGCACCGGCCTCCACCGCGTGATAGTACTTCTCACGGCGGTGCAGAAAGCGGTCGTACCAGTCGGGGACGTTGCTCGCAGCCATCACGACCTTCCCTTCCAGGTCCTGCTCGAAGTCCTCGGGAAGTCCGTAGCCGACGTCGACGAGTTCGCCGGTCGCGTCTCCGGCTGGGCTTCGTGGGAGCGCGATGGAGTCCTGGGTGGTGTCACCGGCCTGCACGGCTGAGGAGCCACGTGTCCAGCCCTGTAGTTCGAACGTCTCCAAATGTGCGTCGCGGGCGCCCGCGTCGGCCAGTGCATCTCGCGTTGCCTCCGCAGCACGGCGTTCCCCCTCGCTTCCTGCCATTCGATTGCCGACGTCGACCAGGGTCTCGAGGTGATTCCAGCCGGCGTCGCTCGTGAACGTCTCGCCGATCCACTCGGTCATAGCTCCACACCCGTAGCGGTGCGCAAAATGTCCTCGGGATGGTATCGGGCGATCGAGGCGGTCCCCTTACGATTTCTCTCAGTCTCTTTGATCGGCCTCCTGAAACTGGAATGATCGCACGTCGGATAAGGAGAGCATTGCTCGACGTCGAAACGGAGCTAACCGTCCGAGCGCTCGTACCGGTTCCGGAGCAGGATGGCGGTCCCGTTCATCACGAGCAAGACGAGTAGCAAGGTGACGACGCCAGCGGGAACGACGCCCCGCGGGAACGGCTCTGGCTGACCGTACCAATTGAACAGCTGGAGCGGCATCGCAGACACCTGATCAAAGACGCCCGACGGAGCTGCGGTCCGTGCGGTTACGGCTCCGATCAAGAGGAGCGGCGCCGTCTCACCGATGGCGCGGCCGAGGGCGAGGATCGTCCCCGTAAATATTCCTGGCAGTGCTTCGGGGACGACGACGTTGCGCGTCGTCTGCCATCTGGTTGCGCCCATGGCGTCTGAGCCACGTCGGAGATCGTCGGGGACGGCGCGAAGCGCCTCCTGCGCGGAGATAATCGTGATCGGCAGGATGAGCAAGGAGAGCGTCAATCCCGCAGTCACGACCGTTCCGAGTCCAAATCCGAGCATGTTCGCGAACAGGGCCAGCCCCAGGAGCCCGTAGACGACGGAGGGGACCGCAGCGAGGTTCGCGATGTTGATCTGGATCAGACGTGTGAGCGAGCCGACGAGCCCCTCGTCGGCCGTGTACTCCTCGAGGAAGATCGCCGTTCCCACGCCGAAAGCGAAGGAGAGCACCGCCACGACGGCGATGACCAGTACGGAGCCAACGATCGCCGGATAGAAGCCGGCCTCGCTCGCCGTGCCCGACGGCGGGTTCGTCAGGAATCCAGAGTCTAGCCACGGGTCCGGACCGGCAATACCGAGCGCGTTTGCCACTATGGTGCCGATAACGATTCCAATACCGAGAACTAGCGGTGCGAGCAGTCCGATCCGCTCCGGTGACGTTCCGGCGGTGTCGAATGCGTATCGTCCGGCGGGAACGAGCCCGATCAGGAGGAGGAGACCGTAGCTGGCGGCGATGCCCTGGGTTCCGATTGCGAGGCTACCGACGACGAGGACCAGTAGCGTCACCCCGGCAGTGGTCATCCAGCCCGCGTCGGTTTCTGGCTCATCGTCGAGCCAGGCCGTCGCGACGGCTACCGGTACGGCCAGCGCCCAGACGTGGAAGACCCAGTACGGGACGGTAATGAGGAACACACGGTGGATTGCCACAGCGGCGAACAGGCCGAGAACTCCGACGGGGATCCGAAGGCGACCAAGGATGGATGTGGGGTTCTGGCGTGCGTATGCCACGCATCCGACCGCAGGCAGCACGGCCAGAGAGTATACGAGGAACCAGAGCTGTGGGTCGAGTATCTCGAAGACCACCACGAGACCTGCGGCAAACACGGCACCGCCCAGGATTCGTCCGAAGAGACCGTTCGCAGCTCCGCCGACCGGTCCATCGCGGCCGGTGACGAGCACCGTCCCCGTGACCGGAACCACGACGGCGAAGAGGTAGAGTAGCTCCCAGTTCAGCGTGGGGATAGAGACGCCGACGGCGGCCAGAGCGGTTTCGAGGAGGAATGCCGCCGGCGCGCCGACGAGGAGCGCGGCGCCCGCCCGTCGAACCAGCCACTGGTCATCGAGCCGATAGCACCACAGCGCGAGCATCGGGACGACGAGAGCCGCGACGTAGGTGAGGATCCACCCCGTATCTGCAGCCGCAAGCCCAAATGCGTCCACGACGACGAACACCAAGAGTACTGCCAGGGCGACAATGCCGAGCACCGAGGATCCGAAGGAGACTGCCTCGAACACCTTTCCGCGAACCCTGCTGACCGCGCCGAACTCCTGTTCATGCTCAGTTGCCATCTCAGTATTCCTCCCTGTAACGTTCGGCGACCACGTCACTCGCGACGTTGAGGACGAGCGTTCCGACGAACAGTGTCAGCCCGAGAGCGAATAGTGCGTCGTACGCTATCGAGCCGCCGGTGAGTTCACCGCCGCGGGTGTGGACCATCGCCGACGTGATGGTCATGCCCGGTTCGAGCAACACTTCGCCGGGATGAACGTAGGGGATCACCCCACCGGCCTCTCGGACGGTCGGCATATTCGCCTGCGTCCCCGCGGCGACTGCGATAATCATGGTCTCGCCGATCGCTCGCGAGACTGCCAGAATGTAGGATGAAGCGATCCCGGACACCGACGCTGGCACGACGACGCCGGTCGATACCTCGAACTTCGTCGCGCCGAGTCCGTAGCCCGCCTGTCGGAGGTCGTCTGGCACGGCGCTCATCGCGTCCTCGCTGATCGAGGAAACCATCGGAATCGTCATGATTCCGATCATCAGCGACGCCGAGAGCAGGTTGAACGTCGGCAGTCCGGGGAAGAGTAGCTGGAGAACGGGTGTGACGTAGACCAGCGCAAAAATACCGTACACGATCGTCGGGACGCCGGCGAGGATCTCGAGCAACGGTTTTAGAATCGCTCTGACACGCCCAGATGCGTACTCGCTGAGATAGATCGCGGTGAGCGTGCCGATCGGAAGGGCGACGATTGCGGCGGTGATCGTAACGAACAGGGTCGCGAGCGCGAGCGGGAGGATCCCGAAGACTTCGTTCGAGGCGCGGAACGTGGTGCCGGTGAGAAAGGAGCCGGCATCGTACTCGGAGAAGAACTCGGCGGATCGGAGGAGCAACATTGCAGCGATGCTGAGGGTCGTCGCGAGCGTGAGAACCGCACAGCCGACGAAGAAACCGGCGTACCCGCGCTCACGGAGGTCAGACAATGCACTGTCGCGCGTGAGGTCCGGAGCGTCTGGCTCCGCGCTCATACTGTCACCTCCCAGATTGTGTCGTTGAGTTCGGTGAACTCCTCGCCTGCGAGCTCCGGCGAGTTCGGGACGTAGCCGACTTCGTCGGCGACCAGGGGTTCGCTCGTGCTTCGCTTGAGAGCGTATCGGGCGAACTCCCTGACGGCCTCTCTCTTGAGGGCTGATTTCGCGACGTAGGTGTACAGCGGACGCGAGAGGACGCCGTACGCTCCAGAGGATGCGGTCTCGAGACTGGGAACGACGCAGCCGTCTCCGCTATCGACGCCGAGTGCTTTGACTGCCTCTGGGTCGTAGTAGGAGAAGCCGAGATAGCCGATGGCGTATTTGTTCCCCTCCACGCCGGACCGGATGTTGTTGTCCTGTTCGGTTGCCTGGTAGTCCGTCGTGTGCTCGACGTCTTCTCCGACGACGTGGGTGTTGAAATAGTCGAACGTGCCGGAGGTGTCGGCGGCACCGAAGCGGGCGATCTCTTTGTCGGGGAACGACGATCGGACCTCACTCCACCGTTCGGCGCCGTCGGTGCGCCAGATCGAGGAGAGCTCATCGACCGTCAGACAGTCGACGAAGTCGGCGTCCTTGTTCACGATGACGGTAATCGCGTCCCTCGCCAGCGTCAACTGGAGGAACTCGACGTCATTGGACTGACACTGTTCGACCTCGGGTTGGCGAATCTCTCGGCTCGCGTTGTTGAAATCCGAAGTTCCAGCGCAGAAGTAATCCGAGAAGCCCGCCCCCGTTCCTGTCGACGTGGTGTTGATAACGACGTCGTCGTGATCGGCAGTGAACTCTTCGGCCATGCTTCGCATGAGGGGAAAGACGGTCGAGCTGCCCCTGACGTCGATCGTTCCAGAGAGCCCCGATCCAGACGATGCATTGCTCCGGAACTCGACACAGCCCGAGAGCGCTACGCCCCCTATTCCCGCGATTGCAGCAAGTGTTTCACGACGCGAGACGGTTCGGCGGTCCGACGCTGTGCCGCCTGGCATTAGCAGTACGTATCGACAGGGTACACTAATACCGTGCTATTTCACGTATATACTCCGACCATCACATACACATTCATGGGTAGGACTATATAGAATGTCTCTCACTCCTGTACAGCCGGTGGTCCACGAATTCGTCCAGTAACGGCCGGGAGCAATACTCGGTGAATCCTCGAGGCCAATCGCTGACGGGTGTCGTCTCGTCTGAGAATTGCCAGTCGTGATCGTCCGGAGCGCAACCGATTTCACCCGACTTGCAGTAGATGGCATACATGACGAGTTCGCCTGGCCCCCTCGCGGATCGGGAGTGGCGATTGATCCCCGAAGAGTCCCGCTCCGGACCGATGCAGATGGCGCTGGAGGAGGTCGCTGCGGAGACTGCCGTCGCTGGCGGTCCACGGACTGTCCGTGCCTTTCGTTGGGAACCGAGCACGCTCTCGCTGGGCTACCGACAGGAGCCCCATACGGTCGACTGGGACTACTGCGAGACCGAAGGCATTGGCGTCACCCGCAGACAGACCGGTGGTGGTGGGATCTACCACGATTTCGACGCCGACATTTCCTACAGCGTGATCGCACCAGCGGAGGAGCTACCGGGCGATCTCATGGAAACTTATGCGTTGCTCTGTGAACCGGTTCTCGACGCGTTCCGGCGCATGGGCGTCAGCGCGGCGTTTGCCGATGCCGAACAGCCCGCGATCCACGAGCCGACATGTTACCTCAGGGCGATCAATCCGGCACACGACGTCGTGGCGACTGCAACGGCCGGACGTGCCGGTGATCCCGAAGCCAACGATTCGGCTGATCCTGCCCCGAAGAAACTCAGCGGCAACGCCCAGTACCGACAGCGCGAGGCCATCATCCAGCACGGCTCGCTCTCGTACTCGCTCGATCCCGAACGACATCTCGGCGTCTTTTCCGATCCGGGCGTGGATTCGTCGCGATTCCGGGAGCGCGTCACCTCGATCACCGATCATGTCGACATCGTGCGTGCGGAAGCGGTCGATCACCTCGAATCGGCACTCGTCGACTGGGCCGACGCCGAGATCGGCTCCTGGTCGGACGAAGAACTCGACCGCGCACGAGAACTCGCCGACAGAAAGTACGCGAGTAAATCGTGGCTCCGGGAGCGAACTGCGCCAGACGCCTGAACTGCATCCATCCCCGATTCCGGCGGTAGCGTCGTTCCCGTTCGATTGGCTGCAATCGAAGTCCCTTTGCTGGTCGGCTGGCTCCGTTCGGGCATGAAGATCGGAGCACACGTCTCGATCGCCGACGGCGTCCACAACGCCGTCGAGCGACAGCTCGACGTCGGCGGAAACTGTGGCCAGATATTCACCGCTTCGCCCCAGGTCTGGAAGGGTCCCTCTATCGACGAGGACGAAGCCGAAGCGTTCCGCGAGAGAACCGCTGAACAGCTCGATGGACCCTGGCTCATCCACTCCGCGTACCTCGTGAACCTCGCGACTCCCAAGGACGATCTCCGAGCGAAGTCAATCGATAGCATGCAGGCGGAACTCGACGCCGCGGACACCCTCGGCGTCGAGTACGTCAACGTCCACCTCGGCGCGCACACGGGCGCCGGCGTCGAGCAGGGACTCGACAACGCCGCGGAGACGCTCGACGCACTCGACGTTCCCGACGGCGTTCAGATCCTCGTCGAGTCCGACGCCGGATCGGGAACGAAGCTCGGCGGCGAGTTCGAACATCTCGCTGGCGTCCTCGACCGAAGCGAGCAGGATCTCGGTATCTGTCTCGATACTGCCCACAGTTTCGCCGCGGGGTACGATCTCGCGACCGAAGCTGGCGTCGAGGCGGCCATCGACGAGTTCGACGACGTCGTCGGCCTGGAGCATCTGAAAGCGTTCCACCTCAACGACTCCAAACACGCCAGCGGTACGAACAAGGACGAACACGCCCACGTCGGTGAGGGCGAAATCGGCGAGGAGGGTATGACCGCGATCCTCACACATCCCGAGGTCCGTGACCTCCCGTTCGTGCTCGAAACCCCCACGGAGGACGGCAAGAGCTTCGAGTGGAACGTCGACCGAGCGCGGACGCTCCGCGAAGACGCATAGGGAACCAGCGAGTTCTCGCGGTTGATTTCCCGCCAAGCCAACTACGGAGGACCCTGTGATGGGTACTCGAACGTGGAATTGAATACGTAGTCGATGGTGTGATCGAATTATCACGTGGCGATCGCTCTCGCCCAATTCTTCGGTCCTGGCATCAGGAAGACGGCTATCGCCGTACGAAAAAATTCGACGGGATCTTATCCGAATGTTTTCGGACCAAAAACACTCGTTCATTTTATATCCGGTGATAATTTTGATAATATGAATGGGAGATCTGTACAAATATTACGGTTCTTTTAATAGCTTCTGGCCTCTTTTCGGTGGCAAGTGGCCACCACCGGCCACCACAAATCATGACTGATATCGGAGGGGTGCTCGTCGGGACACTGGGAATGATAACCACTGCCGCCTCGGGGTGGTACGTGGTTCGTGGTCCGTTCTTCGGCTACCCAGTCCCGCCCGCAGAGTACTTGCTCGCAGCGTGTGGCGTGTTCATCGTGGCGACGTACCTGTTCGCCTGGGGACTGGACAGGAACTACCGCTCGTTCAAGACGGAGCGGCCAGACATCGACGAGGAGCAGAATCAGACGCTCGATATGCCGTTCGGTCGCCGATAGCTGCTCGCCGTTGTCTCCTCGATCGAGTTGCTACACGCGCTTACTACCAGACGGTGAGTGCTATTTATGTCGATCTACGTTGAGAGCCATCCAAGTGCGTCCGGTTCAGGCACCTGGGGCCGACACCGGATGTTCGACATTGCGGATCATCCGGCTGATCTCGGGGGACTGCTGTTGCAACGCTTCGGGGTGGACGCCGATGGCTGCGATTAGGTCGCCCTCGTGTTTGACTTTCGTCACGTGAACGTACAGCGTCACGTTACGATCGCCGATCATGGTCTCGGTTTCGAACACCGTGACGTTCGCAGCGTAGCCAAGCATGGGCTCAGTCCGCTGAGAGACCTCCCTGAGCTCCCCGATCTGACCGATCTGTGACTCCAGTTCTCCCTGGAACTGATCGACCAGTTCGCGGTTGGACATCCGCGCAGCAGGATTGACCGACTGGCCACCGATCGAGACGTCCGGCGTCGAGATCACGACGAATCCGCCGGTGTCCCGGTCGAACTGCTCGAGGTTCGACGTCCGATTGTAGATCACGGCGTGATTGGTCGTGTTGATGTGTCGTTCCTGACCCAGTACGTCGACCGTCTCGTTCAGGTGGACCGTTCGGTACTCGGAGAACGTGAACTCCGTCTCATCGACCGTCTCCTCGTTCACTGCTGCGGGCTCACCGTCCATCTGGACGCCGTCGCCGATGACCAGGCCGACGCAGCCACCAGTGATCATCACCGCGAGCACAGCGAGGACGAGTACCCCCTGCCGCTTCATGGCCCGTACTGAGCAGGGATCGGATAAAGGGCTTCCGGGGGTCTACGAACAGAGGTCACGATATCCGTGATACGCTGCAGTCACGGGTGTGCGCGGAGGAGTCTCGAAAGCTTCCGCACTGACAGACCCGACTATCCGCCGTAGTGCAGTCGCGCGAGCCGGGCGAGCGTCGGCACGTCTCGCAGGTGGAGTAGTTTGGCAATCGCTCGCTTGTTGCCTTCGTTGGCATCTGCGAGAGTGTCCTTCTCCGAGCGTCGCAGATCGCCCATTAGCTGATCGTACCGGCTGTTCGGTGCGAGATACAGGAGTTTGGTGAGCAGCAGGCGCTTGTTGGCGTTGGGGGCGACCTCGTCGTGCCAGAGATCGTCGTAGATCGACATCTTCTCGGTGGAGGTGTTGACCTCTCCGGTGAGTGCGTGATCGGCGACGATCGCGGCCGCACGCGCGGACTTCATACACTTGTGGATCCCCTCGCCCCAGAGCGGATCGATCGTCGGGACGGTGTCGCCGATCGCCATGAACGACTCGGCGGAGAGCGAATCCGGCGGCTGGATGTGTGCCGACCCACGGTGTTGTTTGCCGGCGATGCGCTCGGCGTTCTCGAACCGCGGGTCGTTCTCGAGCCAGTGATCCAGGTAGCCGTCGATCGTTCGGTCCGCCGAGGAGTAACGCTGGTAGCTCTCGTTTTGGATGTAGCAGAGTCCGACCTTCGCCGTGTCACCGCCGGTGTGGAAGATCCAGGAGTAGCCACCCGGTGCGAGGTCGTGATCGAGCCGCAGCATCATGGCGTCCTCGAGATCCGCGTACCCCTCGACGTCGAGGTCGACGCCCTCGAACTCGTACTCGATTCCGATCGCCTGATTCCGTCGCTCGAGATTGCTCACGCCGAGCTTCTTCGCGAGCGGGGCGCTCGGTCCGGTCGCGTCCATGACGATGTCGCCGTAGATCTCCTCGTCGCCGTTGTACGTCACGCCCACGAGCTCGCCGTCCTCCTCGAGGGGCTTGGTGACTCTGGCGTCGAAAATGTACTCGGCGCCCTTCTCTCGGCTGTCCTCGACGAGATATCGTTTGAACTCGGCGAACTCGAGCACTGCCCCGGGCTGTTCCTGTACGTAGTGATCGTTCGGGGACTCGAGAACGACCGAGTCGGTGAACTGCATCACCACGTCGTCGGGAATCCCGAACGTCGCCATCATGGACGGGAAGGTTCCGCCAGTCGATTTGTTCGATTGGGCAGGGAACTCGTCCTCGCCTTCCGTCTCGAGAACGACCACGTCGTATCCTCGCGCGGCGACGTCCCGCGCACACTGCGCGCCTGCCGGTCCTGCACCGGCGATTACCACGTCGTAGTGGTCGTCCATGGGCAAAGGTCCGCCCTGACGGTTATGAATATTGCTGAATGGTGCGCACGGTGCAGTCGGGTTTCAGCCGTCTGGCGTGGGTCAGAATCCAGATCCGGCCACACGTTCCTGCCGGCCAGATACAGACGTCGAGTCCGAGCACCTCGCCGGCTTCCCAATGCCTTTGACCGAACGACGGCAATTTCTTTCCATGAGTGAGCAACTCTCAGCGGCTGCCGATTGTCCGTCGATCGGCGGTGCACCGGCACTCGGCGTCGGAACCTGGCAGAACGAGGATCCCGAGCAGTGCGCGGCAAGCGTGAAGACGGCGCTCGAAGCCGGTTACCGTCACGTCGACACCGCACAGATTTACGGGAACGAATCTGCCGTCGGCGATGGGATCGCCGCTGCGGACGTGGATCGCGACGACATCTTCCTCGCGACGAAGGTCTGGATCGACAATCTCGATTTCGACGACGTGATCGCGACGACGGAAGAGAGTCTCGACAAACTCGGCGTCGACGCCGTCGATCTTCTCTACGTTCACTGGCCTGCACGCGCGTACGAACCCGAGGAGACGTTCTCGGCGTTCGCCGAACTCCGCGAGCGTGGCCTGATCGACCACGTCGGTATCAGCAACTTCCTCCCAGAACAGGTCGACGAAGCCATCGACGTCTCTGACGTACCGATCGAGTTCCATCAGTTCGAGATTCATCCGTTCCTCCCACAGCGAGAGCTCGTCGACCACTGCCAGGACCGTGACGTGACGGTCGTCGGCTACTCGCCGCTCGCTCGCGGTGGCGTTCTGGACGATCCGACGATCGGCGAGATCGCCGAGAAACACGGCGTCAGCGAAGCACAGGTCTCGCTCGCGTGGCTCCGACAGCGCGACGTCGTGACCATCCCGAAGGCGACCAGCACCGACCACGTCCACGACAACTGGCGGAGTCTCGACCTCGAACTCGACCCGGACGACGTCGACCGAATCGACGCGATCGATCGTGAGGAGCGGTGCGTCGACCCCAGTTTCGGCCCCTGGAACTGACGACCGAGTTGGCGATCCGAACTCGTCTTTGCAGGTAACTGCGTGCCCGTAGTGCAGAAACGGTGCCTTTTGACCACTACGTTGCTTTCTATACAGCTTTTCCCACAGCCCACTGGACGTTTACTCCGTACCGCTCCTCCCGTTCTCACTCAGACCGCACGATGGGGAAATCGTCCCAGTCATCTGCTCTGGCGTTTCATCGGCCTTTGTCGTGGTATCGGTCCGTCGTCCCGAGCCGTGGCTAGAGGTCGCCGTCGTTCCCCAACATTCAATTCCCGGCGGCGCGCACAGATCGTGTATGGCAGCCGGCTCTGCGCGCGGCGGCGTCCTCGACGGGGTCAAGATCGACCTCCGGCGGCTCCACGACACGTGGATGGAGCTCGTCTTCCCCCGGCAGCGGCAGGCCCACTCGGTCCTCGGTCGGTGGACCCCGAACACGACCTCCGGCAAGATCGCTTACCGCGCGTGGAGCGCGGTCGGCATCCTGATGGTCGGCATCCTCTACCCGCTCGCCCTCTTCGGCGTCGTAACGCGCTTTTACTCCCGTCGTATCGACACGTTGATCGCTGGCATTGGCATTCTCGGCGTCGTCATCGTCGCCGCCGTCGTCTGGGGCGGGCTGACGATACTGGCTCACTTCCAACTATCCTGGGAAGGGTTCCTCGCCGTCGCGGCAGCTGGCGGAGTCGCCACGTTTTCGGCCGGACTCGCCGCGCTCTGTACGCGCTATGGCGGCCGCGGCCTCACGATCACGATCGCTTATCCCGCTGCGATGACGGCCATTTTCCTCCCGCCGGTCGTTGCCGCGCTCTTCTCCGGCGTCGTCGGCGATGCGATCTTCCCGCGGAGCGAGGATCTCGCGATCTGGCTCCTCGACAACGTTCTGTTCGTCGGGGGTCTCAACGAGTCGATTCGCGACGCCTTCGATCTCGAAGGGTTCGCGTACGTGCTCATGTGGCTGGGAATCTCCGTGCCGCTGGGCTGGCTCCTCGGACTGGTGGTCTCGCTCGCGGGCGTCATCAGGCCAAGTGGCCAGTCGTCCTCCTCGTCGTCCTGAATACAGGCGCGGCCTCGTTGGACCTCCGGCAGTCAACGCCGAAAAGCCCGGTATTTTCAGGCTGCAGCGGCTTATTACGGCCATGGTCGAGTTCGACCCAGTTACGACGCTAGTCGCGTTCCTCGCCGTGATCGCAGTTGGTATCGGCGGCCTGGTTGCGATGGGGTTCATGGCGCTGCAGACGACCCTGATGATGGTCGCACCGTCGATGGCAGTGTTCGGTGTGATCTGTCTCGCGATCGGTGTCAAGTTCGGCGAGTATCGGGCGACGCAGTAGGTCGTATCGGTCGCAGTAATCGACAGTTTTCGACGGACCCGTCCGCGTCGACAGTCGGTGTGCAGCGCATTCGCTGATCGTTTTGGTCGGCAGAAACGTCCTGGCTGAGATTTGAACTCAGGTCCCCGGCTCCGCAGGCCAGGAGGATAGTCCACTACCCTACCAGAACTCATCCTATCATAGGACCCGACCGCACTAAAGGGGTTACGATGCGGAACCGCCGTAGGGTGAAACACACGGTGCCTCGAATATGGATACCATACCCGCCGCGAGCGACGTCCACACCTTCTTGTCCGAGACCGCGGCGAGGAGCGGGTATGGGACACACGATGCCCACGGAATACGGCCGATCGACGCGAGTCGAAAACCACCAGCAAGCGCGGCGATTCCGCGCCAACGACAACGCTTAAACGGCGCCCAGCCATGCTGAGCGATAGAATGGGCGTCATCGAGGAGATCCACGAGGACCTCGAGGCCGACGTGGAGCTCGAGGAGTTTCGCGAGCGGGTCGAGGAGCGGGTCGAGCGGATGGGTGGGCTCGCCGACGACGAGACTGCCGCCATGCTCGTCGCACACGAGCTCGACGAGGACGGCGGCGAGGTCGAGGGCGTTGCGGAAATCGACGCGGGAATGGAGGAGGTGAAGTTCGCCGCCAAGGTCGTCTCGCTGGGCGAACTCAAGACGTTCGAGCGCGACGACGGCGGGAGCGACGATCAGGATACGCTCGAGGACGAGAGCACGGAGCGCGAGGAGACGACCGAAACAGAGGCCGATCCTGCAGAGCGAGCGGAAAAGGAGCAGCCCGAGGACGCGGATCGTCCGAACGAGGGCCGTGTGCTCAACGCCGAAGTCGCCGACGAGACCGGCCAGCTCCGGATCGCATTCTGGGACGCGCTCGCCGCCGACGCTGCCGAACGAATGGAGCGCGGCGACGTGATCAAGATCGCGGGCCGGCCTGCCGAAGGCTACCGTGGACTCGAAGTCAACGTCGACAAGGCCGAGCCCGCACCGGGCGTCGAGGTCGCCGTCGATCTCGACGGCACCACGGAGATCGACGACCTCACGCTCGGACGCTCGGACGTGAACGTCGAGGCGCTCGTTCTCGACACGGAGTCGGTTCGGACCTTCGATCGCGACGACGGCTCGGAAGGGAAAGTCGCAAATCTCGCAATTGGTGATCCGACTGGACGGATCCGCGTGACGCTCTGGGACGGCATGGCCGACCGGGTCGAAGAGATCGATCCGGGGATCTCCGTCGAGGTCGTCGACGGCTACGTCCGCGAGCGCGACGGCGATCTCGAACTGCACGTCGGCGAACGTGGTGCGATCGAAGAACTCGACACGTCGATCGAGTACGAGCCGGACTCGACGCCGATCGGCGATGTCGAGATCGATCAACAGGTGGATCTGGTGGGCGTCGTTCGGTCCGCGGATCCCAAGCGCACGTTCGATCGCGACGACGGCTCGGAGGGACAGGTCAGAAACCTTCGCGTGCAGGACGACACTGGCGACATTCGCGTCGCACTCTGGGGGGACAAGGCCGACCTCGACGTCTCCCCCGGCGACGAGGTCGCGCTCGCCGACGTCGAGATCCAGGATGGCTGGCAGGACGACCTCGAAGCGTCCGCTGGCTGGCAAGCCGCGGTAACCGTCCTCGAGCGCGACGACGGAATGCCTTCGGCCGGCGGCGGTACGGCAGACGGAGACGCAGATCTGTCGGCCTTCGGTGGCGATGGTGACGCCGGCGATGACGGCACTGGTGACAGTGACACTGGCGGTGACGAAACGACCGAGGATCGACCGGCCTCGGAAGCGGCAGCCGTCACTGCCACGGATGGAGCGGCACAAACGACGACGGACGTGACCGAGGACGCTACCACGGCCGAGGCAGGCGAAGCCAGCGTCGTCACTGTCGGCGAAACCGTCGAGTTCACGGGCGTCGTGGTACAGGCCGGCGATCCGATCATCATCGACGACGGCGAGCAGACCGTCCGCGTCGACGCGGACACTGACGTGCACCTCGGCGACGAGATCACCGTTCGCGGCGAGGGCGTCGAGGACGACCGGATCGCAGCAAACAACGTCTTCTGACCTCGCGGTGACGATTCGTTCCGGTCGAATCGAGGCGTTTGCCGGTTCGAGCGCGCCGTAGCGGCACGCAGAGCAAAACGTTAACGGCAGCGCTCCACCGATGATGTGTATGAGCGTCGAGCTCCCCTTTGCACCGGTCGATACGATCATTCGACGGAACGCCGGCGACCTCCGGGTGAGCGCGGAGGCCGCCGAGGAGCTCGCGAGACGGGTCGAAGAACGCGGCGCGGATCTGGCGGTCGGTGCCGCAGATCGCGCGACTGCCGACGGCCGAAAGACGCTGATGGCGGAGGATTTCGGCGTCGAAGCCGCGATCGACAAACAGTCGCTCGAACTCCCGGTCGCGCCGGTCGATCGCATCGCGCGGCTCAAGATCGACGGTCAGTATCGGGTTTCGATGGACGCACGTATCGCACTCGCAGACATCCTCGAGGATTACGCCGACAACGTCGCCGCCGCGGCGGCAACTCTCGCCCGACACGCGGATCGTCGGACGGTGAAAGCCGAGGACGTCGAGACCTACTTCGCGCTGTTCGACGCCACGTGACATGCATTTCGGGTACAGCGACCGCTGTCTCGGCCACGATCCAGGGCGACGACACCCGGAGTCACCGGACCGCCTCCGGGCGATCCGTGAGGGACTGAAACGCGAGCACAGCGTCGAGTACGTCGACGCGGAGCCGATCGATCTCGACACGGTCAGATCGATCCACGATCCGGAGTACGTCGACGAACTACAGGAGTTCTGTGCGAGCGGCGGTGGTGAATGGGATCCCGACACCGTCGTTGGAGAGGGCACCTGGGAAGCAATTCGGACGAGTGCGGGGCTCGCTCGGTGGGCAGCAGAGCGGGCGATGGACGGCGCCAACGGACGCGAGACTCCGTTCTCGATCGGCCGTCCCCCAGGCCACCACGCCGTCGAAGACGACGCAATGGGATTTTGCTTCGTCAACAACGTCGGGATCGCTGCGCAGACTGCTCTCGATCACGGAGCGGAGGGCGTCGCGATCCTGGATTGGGACGTTCACCACGGCAACGGAACGCAGGACGTTTTCTACGACCGCGGCGACGTGTTCGTCGTCTCCATCCACGAGGACGGCATCTACCCCGGAACGGGCGAAAGCGACGAGACCGGCACCGGAGCCGGTGCCGGGACGACGCTGAACGTTCCGATGCCTCCCGGCGCTGGCGACGCTGCCTACGCCCTCGCACTCGAAGAGTTGGTCCGCCCGGCAGTTAGCGGCATGGATCCCGACTGCCTCCTGATCAGTGCGGGGTTCGACGCACATCGACACGATCCAATCTCCCGGATGCGCGTCTCGACGGAGGGTTACGGCTGGCTCGCGTCGCTGGCCCGATCGATCGCGGAGGACGTCGATGCGGGGATGGGCTACGTTCTCGAAGGGGGATACGGGTTGGACGTGCTCGCAGAGGCGGTGACGAAGGTCAACGAAGTGTGTTCGGGCTACGAACCCGTCGAGCCCGAGGACGATCCAAGCGATCAGGTCAGGTCCCGTATCGACGCCATTGCGACCAGCCACCAGGCGATCGGTCCGGACTGATCTGCCGGAGCGAAATGGGAGACAATCATCCGGCCGGCGTGCTCATCCGATCCGCTTCTCAGGGTTCGGGGTCGAAGTACGCTGCGAGTTCGTCCGCGAACGTCGGTAGTAGTTCCGTGAGTTCAGGTCCCGTGAGCAGATCGTAGCCGCTTTCGAGACGTCGCTCGACGCCCGCACCGTGGTGCCCGTCGAAGATGGCGTCGCTATCGAGGAGTTCGACGGCGTGCGTCACGTCCCGCGGGCGTTCGACGACGTATCTATCTCCATCGACGAACGGCCCGTAGACAGAGTCGTCGGTCGCATAGGTTTCATAGAACGCCTCGGCGTGCTCGCGTACGTGGACGGGCGGGCCCTCGTGGCGCTCGATGGCCGGCCGTTCTACGACTTCGAGCTCGACCAGCAGGATTGCATCGCCATCCGCGACGGCCGTAGTCGAGCGAAGCACGTCGAACCCCAAGCGTTCGAGGAGCCCGACGATGCCCCCGAGCGATGCCCGAAGCTGCGGGTAGAGGTCGTCTTCGACGAGATCCGGTGCGGTGAACCGAATCGCGATCGGCGTGGTGCCTCGTCGCTCGACCTGCGACCGGAGCGCGTCGGAATCGATCGCGGCCTCCTCAGAGGTGGTGGGCGTTTGTGTCTCGAAGGCTTCGACGTCTGGGCGCTCGAGGAAGAGCCTGGCGTGGTGTTGTAGCCGAGCGACGTTCGCCGCCGAACAGACGGCTGCGACGTTGCGCTCGGGGTCCGTCGGATCGATCATCACGAGAGGGTCCTCGAACGTCGCCGTGCCGTGTTCGTTGGGATCCAGCTGGACCGGTGGGTGCCAGTCTGCTGCGGCCTCGAGGAACTCTCGGAAGCCGCCGTACTCCAGAGCGAGCAGCTCCGTAAGATAGCCCGATAGTCCGCGCGTTCGGAGGTCGCTCCCGTAGATGCCAATCCCCGTCGCGAAGGCTTTCGCGAGACGGACCTCCGTCGCGAGATCGTCGTCGAGCTGTCTGCGGACGTACTCGGTGTGGAACGGCGTCCGATCGACGGCGGACCGGATGTCCGTTGCTGCGTCGAGGTCGTAGCAAGGGACGACGTCGACGTCCACGTCCTCCAGATCGCCTTCGTCGACGGCCCCAGTCACGTAGGGGTGCTCTGCGTACTCCTCGTGACCGTCCCCGAGGACGGCGTGCCCGACGGCGAGTCCGTGCTCTTCGAGCGCGTCCCGATCGAGATCCGCGGGGAACTGCAGAAAGATGTCGACGTCGCGCTCACCCGGAAGCCAGGTGCTGCGCGCGGTCGACCCCACGAGCACCACGTCGGCTTCGACGGGCAGCTCTTCGATCGCCGCGACTGCTCGCGCTCGGAGCCGCTCGGTGGCCGCCCGGAGCGCCGCTCGCTCGCCTTCGTCGGGCGTGACGAGCGTGCGTGCCCGTTCGAGCACCGCATCGAGGTCGTCGCTCATTCGGTCGTGGCTTCCAGTGTCTGGGCCGAAAGCGTTCCGGTCGGCGTGTCAGCCCGTGGCGTAATCCCCTGAAAGCGAAAGCCTAATCAAACGCTTCCGGGTTATTTGGAACTGCAACGGGCCGCCATAGCTCAGTTGGTAGAGCACCACGCTGTTAACGTGGTTGTCCCAGGTTCGAGCCCTGGTGGTGGCGCTTCTCGGGTTTCGTTTGCTTCGGTCCTCGTTTCGTTGCCAGATCAGCACTCTCTCCGCGATCCGCAACGGCACACGAATCGCAATGACTACGATTCCCTAGGGGAGCAGCTACTCGCTAACTCCGGGACTCACCCCAGCACGACGGGATCGACCTTCAGATACTCGCGCAGGAGCACGGTCGCGTAGGAGCCTTTCGGCAGCGCGAAGGTGAAGCGGGGATCGTCGCCGCCGTCAACGGTGAGGTCCGTGCGGACGGTGATCGCGCGTCGCGTACCCGTCGATCCGAAGGGGTCGGGCAGATCGAACGCATCGTTCGTGAGATCCAGATCGTCGAGCACGCTGCGTTCGATTTCGCCGGGCTCGCCGTCGCCCAGGTCGGTGTCGGTCCCGACGAGCGGCGCAGTAACGAAAGCCCGGCCGCGCTCGCAGTGCCGAGAGATCGTGTCGACGCGGTCTTCGGTCACGCGCTGGAGGCGGTCGGTGTCCGGCAGGGAGAGGTCCTCCGGTGCGTCGGCGTCGTTGAAGCAAACGACGTCCCCGGCGACGGGCTCGTGAAACGGTAACCCGCGCTCGAGGCGCTGGGAGAGGATCGCGTTGAACGCGTAGGACTGTGCCGCGTGCACGAACATGCGCTGGAGATTCTCTGGCAGGTCCTCCAGTGCTTCACGGAACGCGGCCTCGTTCTCGGTATCCTCGCCGGCGGTCTCCTGACGGTCCAGTGCGTGGAGGAGCGTTCGCTCGTACCCGAGGCGGTTTGGCATCGCGTCGAGTGCGCCGGCCCAATCGCCGTCGGTCATGCACTTGCCAGCCACGGCCCGTGCCTCCTGGCTGGAATCGGGCTCGGAGTCGTAGCCGTCGCCGACGTAGATCCGTACCGCTTCGCGCCACTCGCCCCGCACGATCGCCAGACCGACAGCGTGAGTGATCGGCCGTCGACTTCCGAACCGTTGCTGTCCGAAGTAGTTCGGCACCGCGACGGACTTGGTGGCGTCTTCGGAACTGTCTCCCGGGAGATCGCCTACCGCAAATGCAGCCAACGAGTTCGTGATTGGGTCGACATTCTCGGGCCGTTCGGGATCGGTGATCGTGATCTCGAACTCGTTTCCGACGAGATCGCCCAGCTCGATCGAACGACCGAGCCGCCCGAGTAGCTCGATCTCAGCCTCGTCGATTCCGCCGGGACCGGTTTCGTCGGTGTAATCGGTCCCGTCGCCGCGATCGGTTTCTTCGCGACGGTCGGGTTCTTCGCCCAGATCAGTCCCACTTCCACGGTATCCCGTACCGGGCACTGCCGCCGGATCGACGTCGTCGATCGAGAAGAGTTGCGTCGTCACCGCCCGCTTGTCCTTCGTCCCGGCCCAGTGGACGCGTTTTCGGCTGATACCCATCCGATCGGAGAGCGTGCTCGCGAAGTCGTTGGTGTCCCAGCTTCGGAGGGTCGCCCGAATCACGACGTGTGGGTACGCGCCAGGATCGGCGTCGATCGGCTCGGGATCGATCCGTTCGATCTCTCGGACGCGGAACGCGTCGGGACTGGTGCGAAGTCGGCCGCCGGTTCCGTCGACGTCGCTGACGTAGTGTTCCATGCCGACGGCTCGTTCGGCAGGGTGAGCAACGCGGAGCGAGCGGGCAGCTTCCGAGCCGTCGGCGTCGTCGGCCATCAGTAGAGGGAGAGGTCGCCGGTGATCTCGTCGACGGCTCGATCGCTTCCGGGGCCGACGGCCAGCGCCGTGACGGTGCCGGGTTCGAGCTGTGTGTGGCCGGCGTCGCGGATGATCGCGTGCGGGAGTCCCGACCGTTCGGCGCGGTCGGCGAGTTCGAAGAGCTGATCTTCGCCGTCGGCCTGGAGCACGACCTTCTTCTGGCCACTGCCCTTCCACTCTCGGCGGTTCGGTCCGTCCGTGTCCTCGTAGGCCGACAACGAGGCGTGGGCGACCTGCGCGGCGAGCTTGCCCTCGCCCATGTTGATGTCCGTCCGGGCGACGATGGCCTGTTTCATGCTCGCTGGTGGGCGCCCGCAGCCTAAACGTCTGGCTACTCGCGGGCGAAACGGAGGCCTGGCGACGGCGCCTGCTTCGAACCAACCTTTATCGCCTCATTAGACCAACGTGCATACACTGACCGACATGCTCGATCGGATCTGTATCGGCGTCGACGGGTCGGACTGCGCGCGACGGGCGACAGCTGTCGGTATCGCCATCGCCGAGGCGGCAGGTGCCGAGGTGGACGTCGTCCACGTCGAGGTAACCGGTCGCGGCATCGAGTCGTGGGACTCCCAGGCGGTGCTCGAGGACCTCGACGACGCGATCGAGGGCGCGAGCGTCTCGGTGGAGCGCCACGCAATCGACGGACCCGCTGCAGCGTCGATCGTCGAGTTCGCGACCGATCGCGACGCTGACATGCTTGTCCTCGGCCGTCGAGGTCTGGGTGGCGTCAGCGATCGACTCCTCGGGAGCGTCGTCCACGCGGTCTTGCGCCGATCCACGGTGCCAGTCCTCACCGTCCCCGATAGGACGGGACCGTTCGAGTGCACCGACCTGCTCGTCCCGACTGACGGCAGCGAGGCTGCCGAGCGGGCAGCGCCGCTCGGGGCGACGCTCGCCGGTCAACTCGACGCGAGTGTTCATAGCTGCTACGCGCTGGACCTCCTCACCGTCGCAGGACCGTTCAACGCGGGTGGGGTCGACGAAGGGACGATTGCCGGCTACGAGGAGGACGGACGTGCGGCGATGGATCGGCTGGTGGAGCGACTCCACGAGACCGATTCACGTCTGCCCGTCGAAACGGACGTGATTCGAGACGTACCACACGCCGCAATCCGCGAGTATGCTCGCGACCACGACATCGATCTTATCGTGATGAGTTCGACTGGTGGGTCCAGTGCCCTTGGGCAGGTCCTCGGCAGTACGGCCGACCGGGTGCTACGGACGGTGGACGTTCCCGTCCTCGTCGTGATGAGCGGTCAGTGACGGTCACGGGCGCAGCCCCGATCCAGCGTCACTCGGCCGAAGCGCCGCGGTCGGTCCCGCCACCTGCGCCGATCGAGCAGGTTCGCGGGTCGCCGGCCCGTGCGAGAAACACCAGTAGAAGTGCGATTCCGCCGACGCGCAACAGCGTCCCGTCGTAGGGCAATACCGCCATCGCGCCGACGAACCCGAGCGCCCCGAGTACACCGGCCCCACAGCTCGCACAGCCCGCTGCGAGTACGCCTGGCAGAATCCCCGCGATGCTCGTCGCGCCAGATCGGCGTCGGTGCCTGAGGAGTGTGACGGCGTTCGTCACTGCGACGCCGGTGAGCAGCGAGTAGACGACCACCAGGGCGAGCCCGAGCCAGCCCCTCGTCAGGTACACTTCGCGCGTGAGTACGGAAACCCCGTAGGTGACGTCCGTCACGTCTCGTTCGAGAAGCTGGCGGGTGAACTGGGGGTAGGTGCTCAGCACGAGAAGAACGTACGTCCCGATCGTGACGAGCCCTGCCCCGAAGAGGCGAACGTCGGTGGTGAGTGGGTAGACGAGCGCGGCACGGAGATCGGCCGCACTGCGGCGGAGGCGGCGTCGGTCGACGCCGATCACGTCGCCAACACCCGATCGATCGCCGTCTCGAAGTTGTCGTAGGGATGTGCACCCACCAGATGGCCCGCCTGGTCGGTCTCGCGGTTGTATACCACGAACCCGGGCGTGCCACGGATTCCAGCTGACTGTGCAGCCGAGGCGTCCGCATCGAGCTGGTCGCGAATCGCATCGCCGCGCGTCTCCCGACAGGATTCGACGTCAGACAGGGAGACGTCCGCGACCCGTTCCGTAACGTCGGCGAAGGTCGCGTCGTCGGCCCAGCCATCGCCGGAAGATCGCTGGACGTCGAACACCTCACCGTGCCAGTCCCAGTACGCGTTCGGATCGTCGCCGCGGACCTGCTCCCAGACGCACCGATCCCAGACCGCAGCGGGCATCGAGTACTCGCCGATGTTCGGATACAGGAGGAAAGGGATGCGCACCTGGCCGGCGTCCACGTAGTTCCGCCCGATCTTCGCGAGGGTGTTGGCCTCGAAGCGCGCACAGAACGGACAGAGGTAGTCGGTCCAGTAGTAGAGGTCGACCTGCGCATCGGGTTCGCCAACGATGGGACGCCCTGACAGTTCGATGCCGAGTCCGCTGGCACCGGAGCCCTCGTGGATCGTCGCGGGCTCGTAGGTCGAGTCCGTCGACGGTGAGCGCGTCGCGAGGTACGCGACGCCGGCGCCGAACCCGAGCGTCGCACCGCCAGCGAGGATCGCCCGACGTCGCGTAATCGTGTCTTCGTCGTCCATCAACGTGCAATACTATCGCCATCCGCCTCAAGGGACTTTCGTCCGTCAGACACGGGGAATTGGCGTGAATCGGGGGCACCGAAGCGAAAATCGGCGGGGCGCGGGAGTCGATGGCGGGAACTGACGGGACGCTGGCGTGATGGCGGGAACTGACGGGACGCTGGCGTGATGGCGGGAACTGACGGGACGCTGGCGTGATGGCGGGAACTGACGGGACGCTGGCGTGATGGCGGGAACTGACGGGACGCGGGCGTGATGGCGGAAACCGACGAGTTCGCGTTCGCCGAGGACTGAATTGACCGTCCGTGGGTTGCGCCGAGACGCATCGCTCCGATCCGTCGTGTACGATGCCCCAGTCCGGGGCATCGAATCAGTTGTAGCGGAGACCGCAGGAAGCTTCAGGGCGCAACAGGAGTCATCGCGGCGTGCGCCCGACAATCGCGGCTCAGTTCGTGTAGCGATCGATCAGCGACGCGAGCTGGTCCTTGGACTGGACGCCGACGATCTCCTCGACCTGCTCGCCCTCGGCGAAGAGCACGAGCGTCGGAACGCCACGGACGCCGTACGCAGCAGCGAGTGGCTGGTTCGCGTCGACGTCGATCTTCGCGACGGTCGCCTCCGTCTCGGCTGCGAGCTCCTCGACGACGGGCGCGATCATCTGGCAGGGACCACACCAGTCGGCGTAGAAGTCAGCCAGCACGACGCCTCCCTGGTCGACGAGTTCCTCGAGGTCGTTCTGACCGTTCACGGCGACCGGCGCGTCGTTCGTCTCTGCGCTCTGATTCGTAGCGGTATCAGTCGTCATCACTATCGACTACGGGCCGGTCGGTACTTAGGGGTTTTGGATAGATCACACAATACTATGAAACACTCTATCGGCCAGTGCGTACTGAAACTCTCTGACGGGCGAACAAGTCGAACGACGACTCGGGAGGAACGTAGTAGCGCCCATCAATACGCACCGGGAAATCGGCGATAGAAGACTACGGTTCAGGAAAACGGCGTTAACCCTGGACGGACGCAGCCGGCTCGGCCTCGTCGTACTTCGTCTCGAACTCCTGAATGAGCTGGCCCATCTTGGCGTACCAGTCGTTGAGCATTCGCTGCATGTCGTCGGCGATCTTTCCGGGATCGGTCGGCGAGTAGACGTGGTAGTAGCCGCCCTGTTCGTAGTTGACCTGCTCCTTCTGGATGAACCCGGTCTGCAGGAGTCGCTGGACGGCACGGTAGGCGGTCGATCGCTCGCGATCGACTCCGTCAGCGATCTCATCGACGGTCAGTGGGTCCTCTGCGGACACCAGGGCCTGGAAGCAGTCTTTGTCGAGCTGCTTCAGCCCGTGAAAACACTCGAGGAGCCCCTCACACTCCATGTCCTGCTGGAGTTGTTCGGACATCGAATCTGGCATAGTTATCGAGCGAACGTTGCCACCGCGGCGGCAAAAGACTTGTGCATGGTCCCTACAATTCTGGAACTGCGAGCACCGTTCGGAGACCGTGATGACGCTTCTCTCCAACCGATCCGATACAGACACGCCTCGTGCCACTTGGTCGCTATGGGACATCGAATTCGCAGGTCGTGAATCGGCACTCGGAGACACCGTCCGATCCCACAGCGAAAGCGAGGAGCGCCACGACAGCGTGGACGTCTACGTCAGCGACAGCCGCGACGGAGGCGGCTCCTTCTCAGTCCGGGATCGAGGAGCCGGAGCCGTTGGACTCCCGGAGCGCACTCAGGCTACTCTGGACGACTGCACCGCTGACCAGGAGCGCGGAGCCGACGATCAGCACCATACTGACGACGTTGAGCTCCGGGATACCGGTCACGTTGCCGATCTCTCGGACCGCGACCGCGACTGCGCCGCCCAGGAGCATCACGCCGAAGTACACCTTGATCTCGTCTTCGTCGACGATGCTCGTGGCCGCGGACCCGACGCGGGCACCCAGTGCGCTCCCCGCGAGCAGCGGGACGACGATGCCGAGGTTGACGCCGCCGTCCATCGCGTAGAGGAAGCTGCCGATCCCGCCCGAGAAGACGATCTCGAACAGGTCCGTCCCGACGGCGATCGGGACCGGCACGCCGATCAGGTAGAACAGCGCGGGCATGCGGATGAATCCGCCGCCGACGCCGAGAAAGCCCGACAGCAGGCCGGTCGCGAACGCCACGCCGAGGATCATCCACAGCGAGACGGAGACGCCGCCCCGTAGGTCGATCATCGGTGGAACTCGGTACGACTGAATTTTCTTGGCGATCTCGGGGATGTCGTCGGAGAGGTCCTCGTCGGGGTCGACGTCCTCGACGTCGTGGTCGACGCCACCGCCGCCGTCACCCTTGACCGCCTCGTAGGTGACGAACGCACCGATGCCACCCAGCAGGACGACGTAGGTCACGCTGATGATGCTCCCGGCCAGGCCAAGTTCCTGAAGGTGGAGGACGATCTCCTTGCCGACCTCGATCCCGGCAGTCGTCCCGGCGATCATCAACACCCCGAGCTTGTAGTCGACCTGCCCGAGGTCACGGTGTTTCAACGTCGCGATAACGGAGGTCCCGAAGACGAACGCCAACCCGCTCCCGACGGCGACGCTGGATTCGTAGCCCATGACCAGCAGCGCCGGCGTCACCAGGAAGGATCCGCCCATCCCGAAGAAGCCAAACAGGATGCCGATCAGGAGGCCGAAGCCGACGAACAGCGCCAGCATCGCCACGCTCATTCCAAACAGTGCCATCGTGTTAGCTCGTGAGTCGATCGATCAGTTTCTGGCCGATCGCCTGTTCCACTGCGCCGTAGCCGACGTAGAGGATCATCGCCTCCACGAGGACTACGCCGATCAGCGCTGCTGCCTCTGCCCACGCCGGCAGCCCCGACAGACCGATCATCGATACTCACCCGCTCCGTTGCACAGTTGTGTGCGAATCATGCTTTTCTACTCGAATCAACGTACCCGGAGCGACCTAATAACGGTTGTGGAAGTACAGTGCAAGATTACTGCGCTGGTGCGTATGGCTATCCCACCGAGATATACGCATAACGTATGCGAATACTGGAGGTTCAGCGCCCGGACGATTTTGGCGGGATTTTCCCGGGTCGAGGGTTCGCGCGCGCCGACCGTTCGAGCCGGCGCTCCGACGCTCTGTCAGGCCAACGCCCTAGCACCGCCGACAAATACTCTGCACCGAATATTGGGCAAACAAAACAATATTATGCGTTCGCCCGCTACACACGTACATGCGAGCAATTTACGCGACCGACCTCTCGGCGGCGAGCGAGGCGGCGATCGAGAACGAAACCTGCCTCGAGTGTCTCGAGCGGATCGGCGTCGACACGTTCCACCTCGTCACCGTCATCCCGTCGAACGTCCACGCTGGCATGCCGGGAATGCGCTTCGAGGAGCGCAGGGAGCAGGCGCTCGACCGCTATAGCCGCGTGATGGAGGCGGCAGGCTTCGACGTGGAGACCCACGTCGTCCGCGGGACGCCGTATCGACGGATCAACGGGATCGCCGAGACTGTCCGCGCTGACCTCACGATCGTCGGCTCGCGCGGGAAGAGCCCGCTGGAAAACAGGGTGATCGGGTCCACCGCCCGGAACCTCGCACGCACGACCGTCGTCCCACTCGTGGTCAACCGGATCGAGCGCGAGGCCGAGCAGCCCGACGTCCTCCGCGAGCACCTCTTCCAGCGGGTGCTCTTTGCGACGGACTTCTCCGAGAACGCCGAACGCGCGTTCGATTCATTCTCCTACCTCCGACACGCGACCCAGGAGGCCACGCTCGTCCACGTCGAGTCCCCGAAGGACCCGATTCCGGACGAGGGCGAGCCCACTCCCGAGGAGCGCCTCGACGAGCTCGCCGAGACCCTGGAACAGTGGGACATCCAGACCGAGACCGACGTCCGGCGGGGCGATCCCTCCGAGGAGATCCTCGCCGCCGAGGAGGCGTTCGTCCCCACCACGACGCTCGTTGGGTCCCGCGGTCGGAGCCGGATGCGACGGCTGCTGCTGGGTAGCACCTCCGAAGACGTCGTCGCACGTGCGAAGGGGAACGTGTTCCTCGTCCCGCCGCCGCGGACGGCCTGATCGCTCGCCGTTCGGACGACGGCCGTCGTTTCCAGGACCGCGTGAGGCGATCTGAGCTACCGCGCGAAACGACCCGAGCTTTCGCGTGAGATGACCTGAACGACTGCGTAGCGGCCGATCGTAGCGACGGAGCGACGACAACGAAGAAGAAAGAGGAGCCTACCGCGCCGGGCGTCGATCCTCTGCAGTCGACGGCGACTCGGACGCGTCAGTGAGTCGATCGACCGACTCGGCGACGTCGCCGAGTGCTGCCGTCTGCTCTTCTGCCGAGGCAGCGAGCGACTCCGATTCTGCCGCGACGCGATCGGCGGCGTCGGCGAGACCGTCCATCTCTGCCGCGATCGCTTCGGCGCTTCGCGCCTGCCGATCCGTTGCCTGCTCGATCTCCGCCATGCCGTCGGCGGTTTCGTCGGCCGCCTCGTGCACCGTGTCGAGCCGGTCGCCGAGCGATTCCACCCGCTCGGAACTGTCCTCGAGCTGGGCCGCGGTGTCGTCGATCGCGTCCGAGACCTCCCGGGCGATCGTCCGGAGCTCCTCGACGGTTTCGGGAAGCTCCGCGAGCTGGTCGCTCGTATCCTCGGCGAAGGATCGGACCTCCTCGCCGAGAACGTCGAGCGCCTCGCTCGAGGCGTCGCTCCGGCTCGCTTCGACGCGGGCGTTGGCAGCGAGGATCTTCGTCTGGTTCGTGACCTCCTCGATCGTCTCGACGACGTCGTCGATCCGATCGGCCTGCTGCTCGAGGCGTTCTGTCGCTGCCACGGCAGCCTGCGTTTCGTCGCGGAGATCGTCCATCGCAGCTGCGGTCTCCTCGGCCTCCTCGACGCCCGCGCTCGCGATCTCCTCGGTGCGTTCGCCGAGCGTCCGGACGGTGCCGGCGGTGCCGGCGATCTCCTCGACGGTGGCGCTCAGGTCCTCTGCCTCCTCGGCGGCGGTGCGGACGCCGTTTGACTGGTCGGTCGTCAGCTCGTGGATCGTCTCTGCGCTCTCGGCCACGTCGCCCGCAGCGTCGTGGAGATCGTCGAGTGGCTCCTGCACGTCGGTTTCCACGTCGCTGGCGAGCCGCTGCCGACGTTCGATCTCGTCTTCGAGCCGGTTGCTGTAGGAGTCGACGTAGGTGTCACACGCCACCTGCACGTCGAGGTTGATGATTCGCAAGAGCGCGAGGAGGTCCGCGACGCCGTCGTGGATCGCGTCCCGGACGGTCGACTCGAAGGCGTCGTCCAGCTCTCCCGGGTTCTCTGCGTCGTCGTCCCCGAGCGCTCCCAGCACGCTGCCGAACAGCCCGTCCGAGCGCTCGGCTTCGGCGCGCTCGACGGCCCACTCTTCGATCGCGTCGACGACCTGATCCTGAATTCGCTCGTCCAGTTGCTCGAACAGCAGGTCGTAGTAGACGCCGTACTGGCCGATGTAGTGCTTGAGCGGCATGTCCAGCAGCTCGTGGAGCTTTCCGATCCGCGCCCTGTTCTGGAAGTACGCTTCGTCGTACTCACCGGTCGCGAGCGTCACGAGGTAGGCCTGCTGTGTCAGCTTGAGTTGCTCGACTGACTTCTCCGATCGGCCGATGACGTCGGTCGTTTGGTCGTACCGCGTGAGGTTGACGTAGAAGCGTTCCGCGATCTCCTCGCGGTGTTCGCGCAAGAGTGGCTCCATCGACGCGAGTCGGCGCTCGTCCTCCGCGTCGAACCCGATGAACTCCTTCCGCCACGCAATCTCGTCGCGATCCAGCCCGATGTCGTCGGTCAGCTGATCGGCATCGACGTTCGCGTTCAATTCCCCGCGACCGAACACCTGCTCCGGCTCCATATACGGAGATGGCAAGTCCGGTTTCAAAATCCGTCAGCCGGGTTCCTCCCGAGCGGGAACGGGGAAGTCGTTTTTAAAAGCGGTGCCGAATATGTCCGCCGTTACGCGGTATCGGACGATGCGGATCGACTGGCGGTTCACACCAGCGAGAGCAGGGCGATCGCGCCGAAGCCGACGACGAACGCCAGCACGAAGGAGCCGGCCCACGCGCCGAGCGTCACGCCGATCTTCCGCGGATCGATGGCGTCGCCACCGCCCACCGCTGCGCCGCTCCCGATGATCGCACTGACGACGATCTCGTTGAACGACACCGGCACGCCGAGCAGGACGGCGAGCTGCGCTATCAGAAAGGAGGGAACCAGCGCGGCGATCGAGCGGCGCGGTCCCAGCGAGGAGTAGTCCTGCGCGAGCGACTTGATCATCCGCGGCGCGCCGGTCCAGGAGCCCACGAGCATCCCGAACCCGCCGCCAACGAGGACGACGATCGGCGAGATCGCGCCGACCTCGTCGAGCAGCGGGAGCAACGGACCGACCGCGAGGCCGACCTGACTACCGCCCGCCGAGAAGGCGACGAGCGAGCCGAGCGAGAGCAGCACCCGCCGTAGTCCGCCTTGCTCGTCACGACTGACGTCCCAGCGGACGAGCACAGCGACGGCCAACGCGATCGTGAGCGTGGCTGCCAGCACAGACGCAGTTCCATCGACGCCGACCGTCCGCCGTATCGCACCGACGATCGATCCCGCAGACGTACCCGGACCGACGAACGCGAACTGGAGGTTGACCACAACCGCTGCGACGAGGGCGGCGAGCAGCGGGATGCTCAGTCGCTCGGGGACACCATCTCGGGGCAGGACGCTCGCGATCGCGAAGGCAATGCCACCACCGACGAACGGCGTGAACACCCAGACGGCCCCGATCTGTCGGTAGGTCGCCCATTCGGGCGTGCCGCCGAGCGCGAGGCCGACGCCGACGACGGCGCCGGTGACCGTGAACGCCGTCGCGATCGGGTAGCCGGTCCGGATCCCGACCGCCATCAGGCCGGCACCGATTCCCAGCGCGACGATCACGCCCGTCGCGGGCAGCGAGACGCCGCCCACGAGCCCGCTTCCGAGCGTCTCGGAGACGTTCGCGCCCTGCGTGACGGCGCCGGCGAAGCCGAAGATGCCGACGACGAACGCGGCGCGCATCGTCGAGATGGCGTTGGCTCCGACGGCTGGTGCGAAGGGCGTGGCGCCGCTTGAGCCCGCGCCGATGACCCACGCCATGAACGTGCTGGCGAGGGCCGCGATCAGGAACAGGGCGACGATCGTGGGATCCATCTATGACTGGTGAAAGTGCGGGTGCCGGCTGGAGAAACTGGGAAACAGCGTTGGTGGATTACTCGTCAGTCGGCACTGGTTGGAGCGGCCTCGTCGCTGGGCGATCGGCTCCGGAACACGCCCTGGGCGTACGCGCCGATGAACATCCCGGCGATCGCCCAGAGGATCGTGACGTTGCCGATCCCGACGCTGGCGTAGGCGGCGCCCGGACAGATTCCGGAGAGTCCCCAGCCGACGCCGAAGATAGCGCCGCCGACGAGCACGTTCCGGTCGAAGGGCTTGAGCCTGCGCTCGAAGTCGTCGCCGGACAGGACCGCCCGGCCCAGCAGCCGCGGAGCCAGGAAGTACGTGACGCCGGTGACGGCCGCTCCGCCGAACATCACGAACACCAGCCCGAAGTCCTCGAACTGGAGGAAGTCGAGCACGACCTCCGGTCGCGCCATGTGGCTGTAGGCGAGCCCGAAGCCGAATATCAGGCCGCCGAGGATCACCAGCGGCGCGAACAGCGGGTGTCGCTGCGCGGCGCTCCCCGCCATTACGGCGTCACCCCGGCTGCTGCGACCAGTTGCGCTGTCACGATCGCGACCAGCAGGAACGTCACGACGCCAACGATCGACGTCTTCGACGCAGAGCCGACCCCGCAGACGCCGTGTCCGGAGGTACAGCCCTTGCCGACGCGGGTGCCCACGCCGACGAAGATGCCGCCGACCAGGAGCCGCCACGGGTGGACGTCGGTCGTCCAGGCGCCGCCCTGGATCGTCACGGCGTAGACGGCCGCGCCCAGGACGATGCTACCCGTGAACAGGAGCCGCCAGTCACGCGAGGCGACGTACCGCTGGAAGCGAGACTCGCCGGACACGTAGGACAGCGTCGACTCGAGGAACGTGCTCGCGCCGGCGCTGATGCCGGTCCCGAGGTAGATGACCGCGGTTCCGAGGCCGACGAGCAACCCGCCGACGGCGTACCGACTAATCCCGTTGGGAAACGGGTCGGATGCGATCGAAGCGGGCGCGAGGTCGACCGCGCTGGTGGCGGCAACCAGGTCGGCCGCAAGCGCTACGGTGATGAGGTCGGACAGCATTGGCTACCGAGTTAGTCCCCCGCGAGCGACTCCTGGCTCGCCGCGCAGTTGTTCGGACCGAGTTCGAGCGTGAACGCTTTCTCGTCGTCGACGGTTTGCTGGCCGAGGTTCGTCGCGATGATCGACTCGTAGTTCGCGGGACGGGGCGGCATGTCCGAGAGGATCAGCTCCACGAACTCCGCCTCGTCCATCGACAGCGCGTCCATGCGCTCTTTCAGGTCACCGATCGGAGCGGTGTAGGTCCCGTCGTCGGCCGGCACTGCCGCGTCGCTGAAGTGCGCGCCGCCGACGAGCGTCTCGTCGGGCAGCGTGAGGACGCGCTCCTGGAGCGACTCGTAGAGCATCCGGGCAGCGTCGGGCGCACCGTCGTCGCCCTCTTCGAGGTCGGGGCGCGCGACGCTCTCGATGAACAGGCCGTCGCCGGTCGCGAGCAGGCTGTCGTCGACGAGGTAGGAGGTCATCCCGGTCGTGTGGCCGGGCGTGGAGACCGTCTCGATCGTCGCGTCGCCGACGGCGAACTCGTCGCCGTCCGCGGCCTGCGTCAGGTCGTCGGCGTACGCGACGCCGCGGTCGACCGCTGCGGCGGGGATGACGCCCTCGACTCCTTCGTCGTCCAGATCACGAACACCGTCAGTTCGCTCCGCTCCTGACGAGCCCGCGAACTCGTGGAGTTCGCGGACCCCCGAAATGTGATCCGCGTGAATGTGGGTGTCGATCGCGTACAGGAGGTCGGCGCCGAACGCCTCGGCGTCCTCGAGGTATCGATCGGTGAACGCCCGCAGGGGATCGATCACCGCGGCCTCGTCGCCCTCGACGAGGAGGTAGCCGAGACAGCCCGAGGAGGGCCGCTGGTACTGGTAGAGCGTGCCCGCGCCGTCGTAGTCGTTGACCTCGACTTGCTCGTAGATGCGCGCCCAGCCGTTCATCCCGTCCTCCAGGTGGACGACGTCGTAGCCTGCCTCGATGAGACGGCCCGCGACGTACTCGCTGGCGCCGCCCTTCGCACACAGGGCGACGATCTCCTCGTCCTCGGGGAGCTGGTCGAAGACGGTCTCGTCGATCTCGTCCTCGAGGAACTCGAAGTAGGGGACGTTGATCGACTCGACGCCGTCGCCGTCGATGCGCCACTCGGCGTAATCCGAGCTCATC
Source organism: Salinarchaeum laminariae (assembly GCF_023204835.1). Taxonomy (GTDB): domain Archaea; phylum Halobacteriota; class Halobacteria; order Halobacteriales; family Salinarchaeaceae; genus Salinarchaeum; species Salinarchaeum laminariae. Next base: position 2,495,010 of record NZ_CP096270.1, on the reverse strand, counting down.
CGGGCGTCGAGAATGGTGAGGTCCTCACCGGCGTCGACGCGTGCCTTGAGCTGATCCGGTTCGACCGATTCGACCGCCACGTCGGGCGTGGGGAAGTCGTCAGCGTTCATGTGTCGTGTACCTCCACGTTCCAGAGGCGAGCACATAAGAGTTTGCATAGTAGTTCGGCAATCGCACAATACAGCAATCGGCGAGACGCGGCGAGATCGTTGCAGATGAGCCACTACGCCCATACGCAAGAATTATTAGATATCTCGTACGGGGCAGTAGTTCGCAGATCGCACAAGAACCGATATCCTTTAGTGATCGGCCTTGGTATTGTGCGTTAACTCCAATACAAACCAACGGAGTGATTCACCGATGACAGACGCAATCGACGTTACTGAGACGCTCGACGTGAAGGGAGCATCGTGTCCAATGCCGGTCGTCAAGACGAAGTCCGCGATCGACGACCTCGCCGAGGGTGAGGTCCTCGAGGTACTCTCGACGGACTCCGGCAGCATGAGCGACATCGACGGGTGGGCGAGTGGGACAAAGGGCGTCTCGCTCCTCGACCAGGTCGAGGACGGCGACCTCTACAAACACTACGTGGAGAAGACCGCATAGATGAGCACCGACGCAGCCGAGACGGAGGAGACGCCCGAGGAGAAGGCCGCCGCGAGTGGCGACGAGGCCCCGACGGCGGACGGGGCGGACGTCCCACAGACCGAGGCGGAGCTACAGGCCCGCATCGAGGAACTGGAGGATACGGTCACGACGCTCGAGCGCGAGGTCGACGACGGGCCGATGAAGATGACGATCATCGCGACGAAGGGCACGCTCGACATGGCGTACCCGCCGCTGATCCTCGCGAGCACCGCGGCCGCCTTCGGCTGGGACGTCGTGGTCTTCCACACGTTCTGGGGCCTGGACATCCTCCACGAGGAGAAGTCCTCGAACCTCCAGCTGTCCTCCGTCGGCAACCCGAACATGCCCGTCCCGAACGCGCTCGCCGCGCTCCCGGGCATGGACCGGGTCACGACGAAGATGATGGCGAAGAAGATCGACGACAACAACACCGCGACGATCGAGGAACTCATCGAAGTGTCCCTCGAGCAGGGCGTCGAGATGCAGGCCTGCCAGATGACGATCGAGCTGATGGACTACGACGAGGACGATTTCTACGACGACGTCACAGTGGGAGTCGGCGCGGCGACCGCGCTCGAGCACATGGCCGAGTCGGACGTGCAGTTGCTGGTCTGAATCGCGCTGTACACGTTGCCTGACCAGCCCCACCGTTTACTTCTCTCGGCGATTTGGCCCGCGAGCGGCGCCCCTGCTGATCAGATGCAGCCGTCTTGCGATCGCCGTTGAAGACCGATGTCATTTGGACGGATTTGTGATACTCGCTGAGAAGGAGCTTTATGATTATTATTTGAATAGTAAATAGCAATGACAATGGCCTCAATTAGTTCTACAGGGACCCATTGGATTTTAACCTTCACAGTGCGTTTTCGGGACGATGTCGGATGTGAGTCGTTTACGTGAGATTGTTGAAGAGGAGGTTGAGAAGAGGGAGGAGCTCCGCGATGAAATTTCGTTCGACCAATGCGAGCAAATCAAGGAGGTTGGAGAGTTTTACCGTGATTCGACTCTATCAGAGGCTGCCAGAGAGTTCGATATTAGTCGTTCTGACACAAGGGAGCTTGTTATCCAATATGTGAAATTAGTGAATTATCCAACAGCTAGAGTTACCTGGGAGGCAATATTTAGTGGAGTCCAGTTCTATGGCGGCCAGAATTCTTTCGACGAAATTGTGGATGAATCAGAATCTTCAGCCGAGGAGGTCAGGATGTCAATACGTGAATTTGTGGGGATGACACTGGCAGAAGAAAATCGGGAGATAGATTTGAGATCGGTCTCGATATTTGAAGGCGTAAAATATCCAGAGGGTGTTGTACAGTCGGTCGATGCCATTCATGAAACCGTAAATCAGGTTAGTAGGCAAGTTGCTGAATCAATCCAACCTGTCGCGCCCAACTTGACGTCGATGTTTCAAGACATGATAGATCAGTTTAGACCGCTTATTCAACAACTTCAAGAGTTTGCCAGAGAGGTCCGGGAGGCCATTGAAGAGGGGATATCTAACTTTGAAGAACCTTCTAATTACGATCCAGAAATTATCCAATTAAATTCTGTTGCTCAGGCTGCTGGGACTCAGTATCTTGACGAAGTACTAAATGGCATGGCTAATATTCAGGAACATCCATTAGACCCTTATTACAACCGGTTAGAAAGGGGAATCGAAGAGTTCAGGGATGGAAGGTTTTTAACACCGGTTTTTAGCTTTATCAGTGTTCAGGACGGCATAATGCATTGGCTTTGTGAGCAGGAAAATGTATCACCTGATTACATGAACCGATTTGGAGACCCAGTTTATAAATGGGACACCAAACGTAACAAACTGGCTGAACTTCACGTTGAATGGTATGGGGTTTCCACTGGAAATTTTATCAATAATCTTGAATCATTTTATGCCCATAGAAATGCGATCATGCATGGCGATCCCGTCGCGTTCTTCGATGAAAATATCGCTACAATATCATTACTATTCTTGTCGATGACTCTTGACACAGCTCTCAACTATTCAGATCAAGAAATAGACTTCGCTTCCTGAACAATGCCAGGGAAACCGTGGCATTTTACTAGATTATCGGCCCTGATGGCCTCTGAAACTTCAAAAACCGAGTCCAACAAATGAATCAGTCAAACCTGATTGATCATCTGCCTTTGGAGTTGGCGAATATTCGTGCTGATCCTCAATTCATCCATTCTGATCAAATCCTCGGAGATTCTACTTGATCGTACGAGGAATCTCGTTGAGGAGTGGCGGGCATTGAGAAACCATATACGAAAGGACTAGTGTCACCGATTCAGTTCACGCATATGCTTGCTCCGATTCCTGTATCGCGTTCCGAGCTTCCCGTGGTTTTTCAATTAGTGCCTGTTCGTAATAGGCTTCAATACATTGTCTAATCAACTTCACTCGATCGCGCTCGGAAAGAATTTGGTCGACTTTCTCCCATGGGAGGTCCATCAATTCGTCAACAGTCATCTCTTCCCAAGTTTCCATTCGCCGCTGTGATTCGTCTTCGAATTCTTGCAAAATCTGATCGGCTTTCTCTTCCGACAGATCAGGAGTACCGGAAGGATCTAATCCACCAATCAGTTCAATCAGCTCTCCAACCTCGACATCCGTGTCAGCGTCCACCAAGTCTGCAACCCTGTATAAATGATACATCATTCCAGCGACCGAATCTTCATTTCGGTCTGGTTGGGGCAGATGGGCCAAATGGTACGCCATCCCGGCTGCTGCGATGACACGATTTTGAACCTCGCTACTCACCCTCAATCGCACCCAAATAGGCAGAGAATTTACCTTCGAATCGAGTTTAATAGTTGTTGGGATCAGTTCTTGAATCAGTTCTTCGTCGCGTGTCCGAGACGTTCGCATACGACGGCCCACTGAGATCACCTCAGCAAACAGCTCTTGCACCTCCCGGTGCCATTTGAGAGTTTGTTGACGTTTACGTTCTCTTCTACGCGACCAAAGATCCCATCGTTTATTCACAGCAAATATCAGAATAGCTCCCGCTACGCTAGCTATTGAAATCTGACCCCAGGTAACGTCGAAGGGGAGCATTTCAGTATGATTGGCCCTTTGAAATACATTAATCTGATCCCTTGAAGCCAATCGACCCCCTCCCAACAGGAAACAGTTGAAGCAAACTGGTTGGCGAGGAATGAGCAATACTCATGAGAAGATCTGACCTCGTTTCCCCTCCAAAAGGATTCACCGACATACCTCATATGAAAACGGATGGCGTGTTAGATACGCACCTGCGATTCAGTACGATCCGGTAGGACCGTCAGCGACTGAAAGCCAATTAGAGCCACTAAAACGGCGCGAAAGCGCTTAGTACTCATCCTCCAGCCCGCCCAACAACCGATCAACCTCCTCCGCCGTGTTCACTGCGTGAACCGACGCCCGAATAGCGTCCGGAAATGGCAGCGGTCGAACGACGATCCCCTCGTCCGCGAGCCGCTCCACCGTCGCCTCGGGATCGGGAACGTCGATCGTCACCAACCCTGACTCCGGCTCGGCAGGACTCAATAGCTGCTCCTCCGGCACCCCGTCGGCAAGTCGACCCGCCAGGTCGAGCGTCCGCTCTTCCATTCGATCCACGCCGACCTCTTCGATCGCTTCGATCGCTTCCGCCAATGCGACGTGTGACGCCGGGTTCGCGGAGCCGACCTCGAATCGCTTCGCGCCGGGTTCGAACGCGAACGGCTCGGCGGTGGGCTTCTCGACGCTCCGGTAGCCGACGGTCCGGGGTTCAAGCTCCTCGGCGACCTCGCGGTCGACGTAGAGGAAGCCGCCGCCCCAGAGTCCGAGGAGCCACTTGTGGCCAGCGGCTGCGACGGCGTCGGCGCCCCACTCCGAAACGTCCAGTTCGGTCTGGCCGGGGACCTGCACCGCGTCGACCAGCGTGAACGCGCCGGCGTCGTTGGCGATGTCGACCAGCTCCGCGACCGGCAGGCGGGTGCCGTGGGTCCAGGTGAGCGCGCTGAAGCAGGCGAGGTCCGCGCCCTCGACGGCCTCGGCGAACTCCTCGGGATCGACGCGGCCGTCGGTGGTCTCCACGACCCGGACCTCGACGCCCTCGCGTTCGAGGCGCTGCCACGCGAGGATCCCGGCGGGGTGTTCGAGGTCGGTGCGGACCACCACGTCCCATGGCTCCCAGTCGATCGCCCCGGCGATCGCGTTGATGCCGGCGGTGGTACTCTCCGTGAGCGCGATCTCCTCGGCCTCGGCACCGACGAAGTCGGCGACCGTCTCGCGGACCATCTCGAACGTGTCGAACGCCGTCTCGTAGGGGTCGTCGACGATCGGCGACTCGTACTCGTGGCTCTCGATGAAAGCTTCGGCTGCCTCGACGACGAACCGCGGGCTCGGGCCGTGCGCGCCGAAGTTGAAGTACGCGCCATCCTGCAGCGCGGGGACGTCGGCGCGCAACTCCAGCGGCGTCATCGCCTCGCCCGTCCCGCGTGGATCTCGCGACGTCATTGCGACGATGCGTCCGCTGCGCGTGCTCGACCGATCGCTCGTGCCATGGCTAGCACGTAGCCCAGCCCGTACTTCACTTCGGGGTCGCGCATCGCCCTCGCCATCCCGATCGCGCCGACGGGTTCGGGCTCCGCGCGCTGGGCCTCGCCGATCCCCTCGAGCATCGTCTCGATGCCGTCTCTGGTGTCCGGCGCCGCAGCCGTGTCGGCGACCTCGCCCAGCGATCCGCCCATCGCCGCGAGCGAGCGGACCATCTCGTCGTCGAGCGCGGCGGTGGCCAGCGAGGCGATCGACGCCAGCTCCGCGAGGTCGTCGAGCGTGCCCGCCCGCTGGAGTTCGAGCATTGTCTCCAGCGCGTCCCCGAGTTCCTCGCCGTTGTCGCCGACGGTTTCGGCGAGTGCGACGGTTTCCTCAGTCGCGAGGCCGTCGGCGGACTCCGCGAGCGTGGCGCCCGTTCCGGCGAGTTCGGTGACCATCTCGTCGGTCATCGCGCTCTCGCCGAGCGCGACGACGTCGAGCAGTTCGTTGACGGCGTCGAGCCGGCGGACGAACTCGGCGACCGCCTCGGGGTTCTCCGCGATCGCGGCTTCGAGGGCGTCGCTTTGGCCTGCCTCGGCGCCTTCCGCGACGCCGCCGTCGGCGATTTCTGGATCGTTCTCGGTCATGATCTACAGTAGCCCCCGCGCGGTGAGCCAGTAGGACTCGTTGTACGACAGCTTCGACCAGTGCAGCGCCGTCGAGGGCGGCGCGGGCGACGGCGGGGTCTCGTAGTCGAACTCGACGAAGCTGGCCTCGTCCATGCCGGTCTCGATGAAGCACAGCGTCTTGCCGTCGTAGGTCGCCGTCGCCGGGCGGCCCCTGACGTCGCTGGCGATCCGCTGGGCGACGACGCCGGCCTGGTAGTGGGCAACGCTGCCCGCTTTCGGGACGCCAGTGTCGGCGGTGTCGCCGAGTGCGTAGACGTCCTCGGCGGCCGTGGCTTCGAGCGTGTGGCTGTCGACGTCGACCCAACCCTCGTCGCCGAGGCCCGCCTCGGCGATCAGGTCCACGCCTGCATGGGGTGGGATCGTGACGAGAAGGTCGTAGTCGATGGAGTCCCCCTCCATCGTCTCGATGGTCTCCGCGTCGGGATCGATCTCCTCGGCGTTGACGAACGTGTGCACCTCGATCCCGCGCTCTTTCATGATCGGCTCGGCCCACTCGGCGATGTGCGGGTTCCCGTGGACGCGCTGGATCGGGTAGGTGTAGACGACCTCGACGTCGTCGCGCAGCCCACGCTTCCGGAACCAGTCGTCGACCATGAACGCGAACTCCAGGGGCGCCGCTGGGCACATGTGTGGCGACCCGACGACGCTGAGGACGACCCGCCCCTCCTCGAAGGCGAGGAGGTCCTCGCGGAGCGCCTCGGCCCCGTCCTCGCTGTAGAAGTCGTGCCCGGCCTCCGCGAGCCCCGGCACGGTCTCTGGCGCGAGCGTCGAGCCGGTCGCGAGCACGAGGTGGTCGTAGCGCACCGTTCCGGCGCCGTCGCGAGTCCGCAGTTCTTTCGCGTCGCTGTCCAGGTCGGTGATCCGGTCGATCCGGAGGTCGATCCGGTCGTCCACGAGGTCCGAGAGGGCCCGCCGGCCGTCCTCGGGTTCGCGGAGTCCGAAGGGGACGTACAGCCAGACCGGTTTGTAGACGTGGTCGGGATCGTCGTTGTAGAGGGTGACCTCGACGTCACCAGCGTCGATCTCCCGTTCGAGTCGATCGGCGAGGTCGTTGGCGAGGACGGTCCCCCCGGTCCCCGCGCCGACGATGACGACGTGCTCGGTCATGCTTTCTGTACGTAGATCGCGTAGTGGTCCTCGGCCCCCTCGACCTCGAGCACCTCGTTGCCGGACTCTTCGGCCCACTCCGGCACGTCGGTCAGCGACTGCTCGTTGTCGCTCAGAAGCTTGACGACGGCTTCCGAGTCGATGCCACGGATCGCCCCAATCAGGTCCATCAGGGGTCCCGGGCAGCTTGCTCCCCGTGCATCCACGATCGTCGCCGGATCGATGTCTGGACTCGGCATTGTCACAGGTGCAGCTACGACGTCCGGGCTCTTAATATTGTGCGTCAGTTCCAAGATTGTGGTAATCTACACACCGAACCCGTTCTACCCCTCCATCATTCTGCACCCCGTAGGCCCACTGTACAGCTTCGGCCACACTCTACCCCCTCACCCAGGTAGTCAGAACGAACTCAGCTTGACGCGGCAAACGGGATAGACCATGCCGACCGCGGCGTTCCAGATCACCGGGAGTCTCGCGTTGATCGTGCCGTTGCCGACGAGTGCGTCGATTGTCGTGTACTCGTCCACGGCGTGGACGGTGTCGGTGCTCAGCGCACACTCGACAGTCGGAATCTGGGCGTTCCGGAGGGTCTTCGCATCGCCACCGCCCGTAGCCCGTCGTCGCCGACATCTTCGTCGCTGACGAAAGCGAACGACAGCGTCACCGGTGGCGGATCGTCGGCTTGGCGATAGGGACAGGGCGAATTCAGACGGGTGGCTACGACCCCCAGGATCCGATCCTTTCCACTCTGACCCACTTCATTCCGACGACAACGAGAAGCACCAAACACTTGGTGCGCGCCGTGATTGCTGGAAACGTGCTTCCGCCGACGCCGTTCCACCGTCCGGTCACGTTCTTCTCGGACGCGCCCAGGTGGGCCCGTTCCCCCGCGGTCGCGGTCGGCGTCGCGGTTGGGTCGGCTCTCCTGCTGGCGATCGCGGTCTACGCGCTCGGCGTGGAGTTCGCCTCGCAGTTTTCCGAGACCGTCACGGTCGATAACCCCGCCTACCCGGGCGATCAGTTCTGTGAGATAAACGACGGATCGTTCCCAAGTGGACCGGAGGGCCACGATCCGTGTGACGAACCTGCGACGGTCGAGCGCGACCCTGGGCCGATGGTTCGGGAGGCATTCAACGAGGTCGCCGTCTACGCCTTCATCGGCTGGATGCTCGCGTGGGCCGTCGGAGCCATTCTGTTGCACGTCGGCGCGAAGGTCGCCGATGGCGTAGCTGACATGAGCGACACGTTCGCGATCGCAGCCTGGAGCGGGGTTCCGTCTGCGGTTGCGACGCTCCCGACGGTGGCCGTGATAGCGTACGCACTCCGATCCGAGGATCTAACGTTAGAGGATCCAGAAACGACGCAAGCGGCGATCGAGGCCGCACTGGCATCGGTCGAGCCGATCCTCCTCGTGTTGGCGGTCGTCGGGACGACCTGGCAGGCCGCAGTCTGGTACGGTGGATTGCGCGGGCTGCACGATCTCGACAGACAGAAGGCCGGGGTCGTCGCCGCCGTCTTCTGGGTGATCACACTCTTGATGAGTGTATAGTGCCAGGCCACTCGATCCAGCCGCCGCCGACGGTTGGCCAAAACCGCGCCAGACCGCACCATTTACGCCGACCGCCGCGCAGACGACAGGTATGATCCTCTCGGACCGGGACATCCGTCGTCGGCTACAGGACGGCGAACTCCTGATCGAGCCGCTCGACGACCCCGACATGCAGATTCAGCCGGCGAGCGTCGACATGCGCCTGGGCCGTGAGTTCCTCACCTTCCGGCAGTCGAACATTCCCTGTATCCGACCGGATCAGGGATCGGTGGCCGCGGACTACACCGAGCGAACGACGATTCCCGGCTCCAGCGGATCGGGCCAGAAAACGCTCCAGGACGTCGCCGACGAGACCGACGAGCAGACCGATACCATCGACGACGAGTTCATTTTACACCCGGGAGATTTCGTGCTCGCGACGACGAAGGAGCGGGTCGCGATCCCCGACGACCTCATCGCACACGTCGAGGGCCGGTCCTCTCTCGGGCGCCTTGCGATCGTCGTCCACGCGACCGCGGGCATCGTCGATCCTGGATACGAGGGCCAGATAACGCTCGAACTGTCGAATCTCGGCACTGCACCCGTGGCATTGACGCCGGACATGCGAATCTCCCAGCTGACCTTCACCAAACTCAGCTCGGCGGCGGAACGGCCCTACGGCAAGGAGCGTGGCTCGAAGTACCAGGGTCAGAGCGGTCCGCAGGCCTCGAAGATTCAAAACGACCGCGAGTTCGGCGGCGATCAGTAACGGCTGCCGCCTGCGCCAGTCACTACGTGGACTGGGCCACCTCGATCCACTCCTCGGCTCGGCTCGTCGCGACGTCAGCTTCGTCCGCGATCGTCTCCGCAGCTGCGTCTGCGAGTTCCGTCATCGAGTGAATGCCGCCCTCGTAGAGCCGTTCAGCGTACGTCGGGCCGAGTCCGTCGATCACTTCGAGCTGCTCGATCGTCTCTTGTTGCGTATGCCCTCCTTCCTGTCGTGCGTGACCGCTGTCGTTCTGTGCGTCATCGTGATGCGTCGTTCTGGCCTGCTGCGCACCGCGGGTCTGTCCATGGACGGCGCCCCCCTCGTCCGCAGCCTCCAGCCCCTGTTCGGTTGCTGTCACCGTCTCTGATGCAAACTCCTCGCCCTGCCGCTGGGCTGTCTTGGCGACGTCACGAGTCCGACCGGCGCTTTCGATGGCCTGCTTTTCGACGGTAGCGTGGGCGTCTAAGGCCGAATCGACTGATTCGACGACAAGATCGCGCTGCTGAGCGGTGAGGTCCTCGAACGCGTCGAGGAACGCGTTTTCGAACGCCTCCATCGCTGCAGCGCCCTCGTCGTCGTAGGCTTCGAACTGGCGGTCGACGATCGCGCGGAACTCGTCGCCGTTCACCGTGGCCTGGACCGCGTCCGTCTGCGCGTGAAAGAGTCGCCGAGCGAGTTCGGCTCCCTGCTCCTGGGCTTCTCGCTGCATCGCGAATCCATTGTGCATCGTCGTCTGCATGGTGTCTCGCTGTGCCGTGAGCAGCTGCTCGAACAGTCGTTCCCCGAACTCGATCGACCGTCGTTGCAGTTCGAACGCCGCCGCCATGGGATTGGTTGCTGTCGACATCGGGTTTCGTCTGGATCGGGGGGTTCGGCGCCGTTAAATAGTAGTCCCGAACCCTGGGACAACGCCACCATTCCAGTCGCTCCGCACGACGGGATCCTCGGTAACGAGCCGATCGTCCATCTCCGCGCAGCCTGCGATCCTCCACGACGTGAGCGGTAACTCCAGCCGTGTCGAGAGTAACGAGATCATGCGTGCCCTCAGTCGGCACCAGCGCCCTTCAGCAGTCGTCCGACGTGGTCGAGTTCGTCATCGTTGACCGTATGGCCCATTCCCAGGTAGATCTCGACGGTTACGTCCCCACCGAGGGTGTTCAGGGACTCCGCGGTCGCGTGGACGCGATCCTCGGGGATGTGCGGATCGACGTCGCTACAGCCGAGGAAGATCGGCGTGTCGTCGAGATCGGCGTTGGCCTCCGCCAGCGTCGCTTCTTCGTCCCACTCGATACCCTCCGGACCGATTCGTCCGCCAGAGAGTCCAGCCAGCCCACCGTAGCTGGCGGGGTTCCGAGCGAGGAACTCGCTGGAGAGGCAGGCGCCCTGTGAGAACCCGAGGAGGATCACGTGGTCGCGGCCGACGGCGTCGGCTGCACGATCGACGACGCGTCCGAGCAGGTCCAGGGCGCTCGTGAGGTGGGGCTCGTTGGCGTCGATCGGCGCCAGAAACGAGTTCGGGTACCAGGTGTTTCTGGTCGCCTGTGGGGCGAGAACTGCGGGCTCGTCGGCGCCACTGCGCTTGGCCGCCTGTTCGACCAGTTGGACGACGCTGCGTGCCGTGGCACCGCGACCGTGGACCGCTACGACGGCGATAGACGCGTCCTCGAGGTCCGCGCCCGCCGTCACGACGTCCGCTTCTCCGTGGGGATCGCTCATGATACTTCGAACGCCGTCTGGACACTAAGGGCGTCTGGTGGCGGCGAGCGGGGGAGGGTTCAGGGCACGGTATCGCGCCCGATTCGAGCGCGCCAAACTCCGAGGAAACTGCTCGATCTGAACCGGTGTGGACGACAGTCTGGCCACGGAGTGGGACTCGCCTTGGGCCTCACTCGACGGAGACGGTTCGCGTTTCGACGATCGGGTCGATGGGGAGTTCCGGGAAGACGACCTGGATCCGGAGTTCGAGCTCGTTGGCGTCGGCACCGAAGCAGGCGACCGGGACCGTCGTTGCGTCGCTGAGGTAGGTCTCGTCGGCCGTCATCTCCACGTCGTTGACGGTCACGCGAACACCCGCCTGTGCTCCGCCGCCACGGTTGCGGATCGTCGCCTCGCAGAAGGTCCGCTCGCCCGCAGCGATCGAACTCGGGAGCTCCCCCCACTCGATTTCGATTCGTGGAAGCGCCGCCGCGGCTTCGACGATTCGCTCGGCGACGCCGTCACCGACGCCCGCGGCGGCGATCGTCGTTGGCGATGCGCCAGCCACGTCTACCGGCGAGTCGAAGCCGGCCTTGGCCAGCGACTGGGCGCGCCCCTCTCCGACGCCGTCGATGGCGGTCATCGCCGCGGCGTCTGGACCGACGCCGTGTTCGATCCGGGCCTCCAGCCGACAGCACTCGTTTGCCGCTTCGGGGCCAGCGAACTCCTCGAGGACGGCACCGAGTGCAGCGAGCATCCGGAGTGCGTTCTGGCGAATGATCCACGCGTCCGAGCGGAGCGAAGCTGGGGTAGCGCCGGAGACTGCCGCCCGGAGGATCGCGAGAATCTTCCGCTGGCCGTCGGGGAGATCCGTCCCTCGCTCGCCGAGCACTGCGTCGATGGCGTCGGCCTCGTCGCTCCGTGCGGCGACGTCGTCGAACTCGACGGCGGTTGCGACCGCCCGGAGAATCCCGGCCTCGTCGACGTGATCGCGGGTCGCCAGGTCGTGGAACCCACGGGCCGTCTCGAGGCGTAGGTAGAACTGGGAGGCGAGGCGGCCCAGCGCAGTGGGGGCAACGCCATCGGTCCCGCCTGGCCCGTCGAGGTCGAGGAATCCGTCCCCCGCGAGCGAAGCGAGCGTATCGTCGATCTCTCCGGCGAGTGCCTCGCTCGAGTCGTCCGCCCCGTCGTCGGCTGCGACCCCGTCGGCTCGGACGGCGTAGAAGGTCGTGTCGAGCCACTCCAGTGCGTCCGCTCGGGATTCGATCGTTCCGACGCAGACCTCTGCGAGCAGGTGTTCGGGGAGGTCGTTGGAGAGGTTCGAGTGGATCTCAGTGCCCTCGCGGAGCAATCGTCTGTAGCGGTCGGCGTCGGAGCGGTCCGTGACGACCCAGCCGTACCCGACGTCGTCGTAGCCTGGACGGCCTGCGCGGCCGAGCATCTGGAGGACGTCGAGCGGGCTCATCTCGACTTCGCCCTCCAGCGGGTCGTGGTATTTCGTGTCCCGGATGATAACGCAGCGTGCGGGAAGATTGACGCCCCACGCCAGCGTCGATGTCGAGAACAGTAGCTCGATCTGGCCCTCACGGAACCACTGCTCGATCAGGTCCCGGTCGGACTTCGAGAGTCCGGCGTGGTGGTAGGCGACGCCGTCGAGGACGCCCTGCCGGAGTTCGTCGTCCTCGAGTCGTTCGGTTTCGGTGTGGAAATCGTAATCCCCTCGCGCGCCGATCCGGACGTCGCGCTCTGCCAGCTCGTCGCGTGCCTTGGCGGCCGCCCGCTGGGTGTCCTGGCGAGAGGCGACGAACACGAGCGACTGTCCGTCCTCTTCGAGATGTGGCTGTGCGAGGTCGAGCGCGCGGTAGAGTCGCCGGTATTTGTCCGCGAAGGAGTTCTCGCCGTGGCTGTAGGTCTTGACGTCGGCATTGAGTTCGACGGGACGGTGATCCTCGTCGAAGTCAAAGGTGGTCGCGTCGGGTGCATCGAGCCACTCCGCGACCTCCTCGACGTTCGGCATCGTCGCGGAGAGCGCGACGATCCGTGGATCGCAGAGCCGGCGCAGGCGCGAGACTGTGACTTCGAGTGCGCTCCCGCGGCGTTCGGAATCGAGCAGGTGCACCTCGTCGACGACGACGGTTTCGACGTCGGTGACGAAGTCGTACCGGCGGGTGTCGTGTTTGCGCGTCGCGGAGTCGACCTTCTCGGGCGTCATGACGAGGATGTCCGCGCGGCGAGCGCGCCGGGGGTTCAGATCCCGCTCGCCCGTGACGACGTAGACCGAGTAGCCAAGCTCCTCGAAGCGTTCCCAGTCACGTTCTTTCTCGTTGGTGAGCGCCCGCATCGGCGCGACGAACAGCGCCGTGCCGCCAGCGTCGAGCGTCTTGCAGATCGCCAGCTCTGCGATCGCGGTCTTGCCGCTGGCCGTCGGCGCGCTCGCGACGAGGTTGTGATCGGTCTCGAGGATGCCCGGAATCGCCGCTCGCTGCATCGCGTTGAACTCCTCGAACGCGAACGCGTCAGCGAAGTTCGGCAGAACCTCGGCGACTTCCATCTACACAACGAGGCGCTGTCACTCCTCATAGGCGTTTCCGTCACTGGACCGTGCGGAGTGAATGTGGAACTGGTCGGTGACCGATCGACTGGCGCAGTTCGTCGCGGTGGGAAGGCAGTCCCCTGATAACTTGCTGGCGGAGCGTTCTTGCCGGACCCGTTCCTACCATCGGGCGGCCGATGACGACGGCACCGACTCCGAGCCGGTCTCGGCAACCGGCCATGAGGAGCCCTATGAGTGCCGAGGCCCAACTTCGTTAGTAGGCTTCGTCGCTCCGGCGTGGCGAGGACGATTTGCTCGTACTTCTGATCGGTGAAGCTCGCATCCCCAACTGTTCTGCTACTGTCAGTCTCCGGTGTAGCAATCCGCCGTTCGATATCTGTAGCCGCGATTGCCCGATAGGGTCACTTTCACAATCCGAATGGGCGTACGGTCAACCGTGCCACCAACGCTCTGGCTCAGTATTGCATTGTTACTGCTCGTTCTCGGCGTAGTTGGAGCCGTCACGCCGCTCGTCCCCGGCCCGTTGCTCTCGGTTGCCGGCGTTCTTCTCTACTGGTGGAGCACCGGCTTCGGGGAGCCAGGGATCGTCTTCGTCGTCGGCGTCCTCGCCGTCGGGATCGGGGCATTCCTCGTGGATTGGCTCGCCGGGGCGATTTCGACCAAGGCGGGTGGTGCGTCCACGACGAGTGCCGTCGTTGCGGCGATCGTCGGATTTCTCGCGTTCTTCGTTGCTGGTCCGGTAGGCGTTCTGGCCGGCGTCGCAGTGGCCGTGTTCGCCACGGAGTTCTACCTGCAGCGCGACCTGCGGAAGGGGTTCAGGGCGTCCATCTACGCGACAGTCGGATTGCTCGCGTCGGCCGTAGTGCAGGTGCTCATCACGGCAGCGATTCTGGTTGGCTTCCTCCTCGTGCTGGCAGTATAGCTGGCGTTCGTTGGCTGGTCGTCCCTCCTCCGCAGTGAGTTCTACTGTTTCCTCGTGAGGACCTCGACGACGCAGCTCGATCGACGCCGCACCCGGCTGCATTCACCTCTCGCAGTTCTGCCTCGAAGCGGTCACTGGGAACCCCCAGCGGGCGATCGCTCAGACCGGCGAGGTGATCGTCCCGAAGTAGACCTGCCAGGCAAGCAGGGACTTCGCGACCAGACTGAGCAGAATGTAGGTTTTCTCGCCGAATAGATAGTCCTCCCAGCGCCAGAATCGCCGGTACTGGAAGATCATGGTGAGCGCGAAACAGTTGAAGAACAGGAAGATCGAGACGTAGATGTAGAGGACGAAGTCGGGCACGTTCCCACCGCTTGCGGTGAGCGAGCCTGCGATGGCGATAGCGATCACGATCCACGGAACGAGGCCGGCGATCGTGCCGACGACGTACGGCGACCAGTCGACGTCCTCACGTGCGAACTCGTTTCGGGACTCCATCAACAGCCCTGAGAGGTTCATCACGGCCACGAGTCCGAAGAGGGCTACGAGCGTCCCGCCGTCCCAGATCCCAGCGAGCATCGCGACCACGACGATCATCAGCGACGCGCTCACGGCGTACTCATACCAGCGGTAGGGGTTCATCCCCCGTTCCAGATACGCGACGTAGCTGTCGTACCGGAGCGTCGCGATTGTGGCGTGGGCCAGCGCCGAGACGAAGAGGAATCCAGCGACGAGTAGCGGCAGGGTGACCTCGGCCCACTCGACGCTGATTGGGGCGATCGTCTCCGTGGCAGGATCGAACTCGTATCGCGTCCGAGTGATCGGCCAGCGAACGGGTGAAGCGAGCGCCACCATCAGTGCGCCCTGGAGAAAGTGAATGACTGCCATCACCGCGTTCCAGCGACGGAGACGTCGATACCGTGAGGCGTCGACAGGCGAGTTCGCGTCGGTGGACGAGGCCGGGGTCTCTGCGCTACCGGTCTGTGTGCCATCGGGGCTCGTCATTCGCGAAACAACGCTTCGGCGTCGGAAATGTATACGGGGCTACAACCTGGTCCCCCTTTTCAGGCGTCGTCGGGACGCACCTCCCGCAATTACTGATTCGTCGAGATGATCTCGACGACGTCGCGATGTTCCAGCACCGTGTCAGCGCTCACCTGTCGGCTGTCACGGCAATCGATTGCGTGGAGAAACCCGTCCCCGATGTCGGAGTGGAGGTGGTAGGCGAACTCCTCGGCAGTCGCGTCCGCAGGGAGGAGGAAGCAATCGCGGAATGGGCCGTTCGTCCAGTTGCCCGAATCCGTGCCGGGAAACACGGCTTTGAGATCGAGCACGTCGAAGGCCGCGGCCTCGAGCGCGCGCTGGACGCCGGTGCCGTCGTAGCGCTCGACGAACGACTGGATCTGCTCGAGCCCCGCTGCTTTCTCCTCGGGGAGGTCGCCGACGATCTCGAACTCGGCGTCGCCTGGCGTGTACTCGATCGCTCCCTGCTCGTTCGCGTTCTTTAGGGCCTTCTCCGCGTGCGCGGAGACGGGAACGAACTCGAGGTGATCGTACTCGGGGTCGTCGGTGATCGACTCCCAGTTTTCCTGCGCTTCGGGCGTGTCCATCTTGTTGGCGGCGACGACCATCGGCTTGGTCCGTTTGCGGATCTCGCGAGCGAGCGACTCTCGCTCCTCTGGCTCCCACTCCATGGGCGTAACCTCGAGGCCGAGACCGAGAATTACCTGCTTGACCTCCGCTGCAATGATTCCAAACGCGGAGAGTTGCTCGGCGAGCACGTCCTCGGGATCGTCGTCGGCCATGTGACGGTCGGCGTAGCGCTGGATTCCCTTCTCGAGGATGTCGAGGTACCAGGCGTCGAGTTCGTCTTCGAGGAAGTCGATGTCCTTGCGGGGGTCGTGCCCTTCCGTGGACTCGCCTTCGAGATCGGTCGTGCCGGAGAAGTCGACGACGTGGACGAGGACGTCGGTCTCGTTCAAGTCGGTCAAGAACTGGTTCCCGAGCCCCTTCCCCTCGTGAGCGCCGGGGACGAGCCCGGCCACGTCGACGAGCTTGACCGGGACGAACCGCGTACCGTCCTCGCAGGCGCCGACGGACGGCTGGCAGGTCTTCTCGAACTCGGGTGCGGCGCAGTCCGTCCGGACGTACGCTTCGCCGATGCTGGGGTCGATCGTGGTGAACGGGTACGCCCCTTCGGGCACGTCGTTCATCGTCGCAGCGTTGAAGAACGTCGACTTGCCCACGGAGGGCTTGCCGACGAGACCGATCCGATAGCTCATTGCAGATGGATTCGCGTGGGTGCCTATACGGATTTCCAACTCGATCCCCGTGTGCGTGAGGTTGTCAGTGGTGACTATCTGATCGCGTTCCGTGTAGGTGGGTATTTTCGTCTGGAGTACCAGGTTCCGGTAATGACGTTCGAACTGGGAACTACACCGAACGGAGGCCCGCATCGATGAACCCAACGCGCGTCGACTTCGCGGTCGACCTCGCGTACGGCGTGATGATCTTCGTCGCAATCATCCTGCTCGTCCAGGTCGGTACCGGTATTGGGATCGCATTCGGTCTGGGCGTGCTGGCGTCCTACGTAATTCACGTCGCCTGGAAGATGGCCCGGTTCGATCCCGACTGGATGACGCGACAGGTCGCCGAACGCGTCGAACAGACCGTCGGGGAGACGGTGAGCAAAGAGGTCGAGGACACTGTCAGTAAGGAAGTCGAGGAGAGCGTGAGCGGAACGGTCAGCAAAGAGGTCGAAGAAACCGTGACTGACACGGTGAGCAAGGAGGTCGAAGAGACCGTCAGCGACACCGTAAGCAAGGAAGTGCAGGACACTGTCAGCAAAGAGATGGAAGAGACGGTGAGCAAGGAGGTCGAGGAGACCGTCAGCGACACCGTGAGCAAGGAGATGGAGGAGACGGTTAGCAAAGAGGTCGAGGACACTGTCAGCAAGGAGATGGAAGAGACGGTGAGCAAGGAGGTCGAAGAGACCGTCAGCGACACGGTCAGCAAAGAGATGGAGGAGACGGTGAGCAGGGAGGTAGAGGACACTGTCAGCAAGGAAGTCGAGGAGACAGTGAGCAAGGAGGTCGACAACGTCGCCGAAACCGTCGGCGAGACCGTCAGTGAGGACGTAACCAAGACGGTCGAGGAGACGGTACACGACGAAGTCGAGAAGAAAGTCAACGAAGCCTCGGCCGAATCTGACGAGTCCGACGAGGGCAAAACGGCGACGGCGGACGAGGACTGAACGCTCGGGTGCCGTGGGCGTGCGTCGGTCTGATCGGTTAACCTATTTTTGCTCGCAGTCCGGCTGTTCGCGCAGACTCGCCAGATCTAGACCATTCGTAGCATCCCGTGTACGTGAAGCCGCGGGCACAACTGCGTGGACGAGATTGCTGGCGCCCCGTGCCAGTTGCTCCTCACGCGCGTCTTCGATCGATTTTGTACCGGGAATGCGGGCGGCTGTGGGGTCGGAATCCGGACAAACGATTTGACGCTGGCGACCGAACAGATCCGTATGGTCCCCTCCGAAGATAGCGATCGAGTCGAAGGCGTCGACTTCGCAACAATCGATGAGGTCCTGGACGACGTCTCCTTCCCGATCACCGCCGACGAGCTGATCGACCAGCACGGCGACGTCGCGATCGAGCGAACCAACGCAGACCCGATCACGCTGGCCGAGCTGTTCGACTTCATGGGCGACGACACGTTCGAGTCGGCCGACGGCGTCCGCCAGATGGTCATGAGTCAGATGCCACGCGAGAGCGTCGGTCCCTCGAACTACTCGGATCGGGGGGGTGCGACGCCCACGGAAACCGAGGCTGCGGAGGCTGCCGAGGAGCAATCCAGCAGCGACCTCCAGGACGGCTCGGCGACGGACCGGGACGTCGACGCGGACGGCGAACACCACGATGACGACGATTACGAGACGGAAGACGAGGCTGACGGTGACGCGTAATGCGCCATCGCCAGCGTACCAACGGCCAGTGGCCACTGTCGCTCCGGTCAGTCCGACGCAGTCGTCTCCAGATCGTTGCAGGTGACTGATGCACAGCTCCACGGACCGGCGCACTGTGCTCGACCGGCGGCTGGAGCGTCGGTCGTCAGCAGATCCCCGACCACCCGTACTGCCGGCTATCTGGAACACCCATCGTCCCTGTTCCGGCACGTGAGACCTGACGATAGCACGCAACCGTCCGACGACGCCCTCCACCGATCATGAACGTCCAGCTCATTCGATTGAACGATGCCGTAGCGATGGTAGAGGAGCCGTTACTCCGGCCGAGTGATAGCTGTTCACACATCATGGCGCTACACCTCGATGTGCGAACGCCCGGGACTCTTGGCGTCCTCCGCTGTATCGGTAGCAGGGATGGCCGAGTCCACATTCCTGGGTTCGTCGACCGTAGCGTGCTCCGGGTCGTGGAGATGGACTCGGAGTACGCTGCAAGGATGGGGCCGCAGCTCCAGATAGACGGAACAGAGGCTATCCTGTCCGTTCTCGACGAGTACGGGAGAACGGAGTTTCTGGGGTACGAAGACCCGATTCTCTACCGGTTCGACGGCGCCGAGGACCAGCTGCACCTCTACTGTACGATTCCGTTTTACGATCCCGAAGAGGAGGGTGCAGTGCTCTACCTCGGGCACGCGAGCGGCCCCGATCTCCATTCACTCACGATGCAGGAACCAGTGCTCGGTCCGGAGTCCGGCGTCCATCACGGTGCGAAAGAGCCCGCAATCGCTCCGGTGTCCGCCGAGGGCCACCGGTACAATCTCGTCGAGTCGACCGACACCGAGGATGGAACGACGTACTCCGTGCTGCGGTCGGTGATCGCGAGCGATCCCAGCGGCCCCTGGGAGTACGGTGATATTGTGCTTCACCCGGCGCGTCGAGGAGAAGAGTGGTGTGCCGGCCACGTCTCGCCAGGCCCGTTTCTCCCGCAGTCGTTCCTCGATGTCGGCGACGGGAAACGCGTCGGCTTCCTGAATGGTCGCGAGACGGAGCGCTGGCATGGGGATACACTCGGGTTCGGCGCGTTCACGATCGGGCTCATGCTCTACGATTACGAGCAGGGTGTCGTCGAGTGGATCTCGGAGGAGCCGTTGATCGAGGATCCCGACGCTCACACGATCACGTTCGCAAGCGAGTTTCGCCAGACCGCCCCCGATCGTGGACTCATCTACGCGCACGTCGACGACTCGTTCATTCGGGTCTACCAGGTCGACGCCACGGCGCTTGAGTCCTACCTCCCGTAACTGCCGGCCGCGGATCGAGTTCAGTTTCGGCCAATCGGCGCGTATCCGCGGCAGGCCATTCGGCGGAGCTGAGGTCTCTCAGTAGATCCGGGTTCGTTCAGTAGATCTCGTCAGTTCTGAAAGCCTCAGTGACTGTTCTTCGAGAGAATATGTGTTCGGTCGCCAGAGGGACGCCGCCCGCCTGGTCACTCGGGATAGAGTTCGTGCTCGCGTTCGACCCCGTCGATTGCGTCGACGTCCTCTTTCGTGAGCTCCACGTCCAGCGCTGCCCAGTTCGACTGCTGGTGGGTTCGGCTCGATGCCTTCGGGATCGGATGGATTCCTTTCGCGAGCAGCCACGCGAGGCTCGCCTGCTCGGGCGCGATCCCGTGGCGATCCGCGACCTCGACGACGGCGTCCACGGAACTGACCTCACCACCCGACAGCGGCGAGTAGGAGACCAGCGGATATCCGTGCTCTCGGGCGTGTTCGAGCCGGTCTTCGGGCTGGAAGAGCGGATGGTACTCGACCTGATTCGCTGCCGGCGGGCGTCCCAGCACTTCCTCGAATCGGTCGATGTCGGGCAGTTCGAAGTTGCTGACGCCGATAGCGTCGATGAGTCCGTCCTCACGAAGTGATTCCATCGCTGGGAGCGTGCTCGATGGCTCGTACTCTCCCTTCGGGCGGTGGATGTACAGCAGTTCGACCGAATCAAGGCCGAGCCGATCGAGGCTCGCTTCGGTGCTTTCCCGAACGTCGTCGAGCTGGTCGATCCAGAGTTTCGTCGCGACGACCAGCTCCTCGCGATCGACGCCGCTCGCGGTGATCCCATCGCCGACGACGGATTCGTTGTCGTAGATTTGCGCGGTGTCCAGATGTCGGTAGCCGAGGTCGATCGCCGAGCCGATCGCGTCCGGGTCGTCGATCCCCATCGTCCCGAGACCGAGTGACGGTAGTTCCATACGGCCCGTTCCGAGCCCAATCGGAACTGTGTGCCGATCACGGCAGTTCAGACGGCGGTCAGCGAACCGTATAGCCGCCGTCGATGACGACCGACTCTCCGGTCACGTAGCTCGACGCGTCGGACGCGAGATACACGACCAGCGGCGCGATCGCCTCCGGTTCGGCGAACTCGTCGACGAGCATCTCCGATCGCCACGTTTCGAGTTGTTCGTCCGCTTCGGCGTCGAGCCCGGTATCCACGAAGCCGGGATTGACGTTGTTCACGCGAATGTCGTCCTCGGCCCACTCGGAGGCGAGTTGGTTCTTGAGTGCTTCCAACCCGCCTTTCGACGCCTGATAGTCGACCTGGTGTTTCGGGTAGTTCGCGACGAAGGCTGACATCGACGAGACGTTGATGAGTACCCCACCGCCGCCCTCGCGCATGACCTCGCCAACGTACTTCGCAGTCCGATAAGCCCCGGTGAGGTTTACGTCGAGCGTGTGCTGGAACTCCGCGACCGATTTTTCCTCGACGGCGTTGTGCTGGACGATTCCGGCATTGTTGATGAGGATGTCCACGCCGCCGAACTCGTCGACGGTCCGATCGACCATCGCCTGGACGTCGGATTCCTCTGTGACGTCCGTCGGGACTGCAAGGGTCTGCACGCCGAACTCGTCGGCGATCTCTTCGGCAGCACGGTCTCCAGCCGCGGCATCGCGGTTGGCAATCACGACGTTCGCTCCAACGTCTGCAAGCCCGTCCGCGATCGCCCTGCCGATGCCACGGTTCCCGCCCGTCACAATTGCCGTCCGTCCATCGAGCCGGAACTGATCGAGGATACTCATGGCTACGTGAAGGTCGGGATCTCGGTTAACGCTGGTCGTACCGGCGATGGAACCACCCAACGCTCCGATCCTGTTGGGGTAGTTTCTGTGCTGCCTACTCGACGATCGCGGGCGAACGATCCCTTGCCCGACGACTTACCCGTCCTGAGTCCCTGTCTTCGACCGAATGCGAACCCTCCAGCTGAACCCCTACGAGGGAGTTGCCTGGGACGCCGTCGAGGCCCACCAGGCGCAGCTCCACGCACACACCTCCCACCCACTGACCGAGGGGCACAGCGGGACCGACCCGCCCGCCACCGTCATCGACGACTACGCCGAAGCAGGCTACTCGGTTCTCGCGCTCACCGGTCACGAGTACGCGACTGATGGCACGACGTGGCCATGGAATGACTGGGAGCGCTCCCCGGACCAAATCGGGATGATGGCGATTCAGGCGGCCGAGCTCGGGGGCAGTGAGGACGGACTCGATCGCGACCTCTTGAGCTACTTCTCACAGCTCGCAGATACCGCCGGAATGACCGTCTCCGACGCGCTCACGGCAATCGGTGAACGGGACGGGCTGGCGGTCTTTCCGCATCCCGGTCGTTATCCCGAGGACGCGGCGTGGTACGTCGATCACTTCCGCACTCACCCACATCTCCTCGGGGTCGAGGTGGTCAACGCAGCGGACAGATATCCGACGGATCGCGACGTGTGGGACGCGCTCCAGGGCCTGCTCGGCAACGATCGGCCTGTCTGGGGGTTCGCCAACGACGACTACCACGGCCGAGGCGCTGGCTACTCCTTCGATCGATCCCGCAACGTCCTGTTCCTCGAGGACCTCTCGGCGGCTGCGGTCCGCCAGGCGCTGGTCGATGGACGGTTCGTCTATCAACACATCGTCGAGGGAGACCAGTCGGGTCGAGACGGCAGCGCTCGCGAGGCTGCGCTCGAACCTCCCGTCATCGAGGCAATCGAGCACGATCCCGATCGCGGCGAACTCCACGTCCAGGCCCGTTACTGGACCGAGATTCAGTGGGCGTCTGCCGGCGAGATCGTCGCGACAGGTCCGCGGCTGCACTACCGCGACGTCGACGGCATCGGCGAGTACGTTCGGGCGAGACTCGTCGCCGAGAGTGGTAGCGAGACGGGGACGCAGCCGTTCTTGCTCGGCCAGACGTAATCCGCGGCTTTGGGGACTGCCGCAGTTTCGCCGCCGTTGCTCACCCTACTGAAAATTCTGCTGAGGTCGGCGATTCACTGTGCATCGTCGGAGTCCGAACCGGACGCTCGATCGTCGGATGCCTGTTCCTGGCTCGCCCGTTGTTGGGCTGGATGACCATCAAGGTCGCTATCGGCTTGGGCCGGTGGCTGCTCGTCGTCCGCGCGCTCTTCGCTCCAGACGGCACCACCGCTGGCTGCGTCGGGACGTAGATCGCGATACGCACCGTCCTCGAACTCCGAGAGGAACGCTCTGTAGGCGGCCTCGGCGTCCTCGAACTGATCGTCCATCCGGTCGAATGCGCTATCGAGCGATTCGGTTTCGTTGGGAAGATCGATCGAGCCGTCGGCGTACGTACCGGCGAGCTCCTCGCTGGTCGTCGGGTAGCTGCGTTCGCCGAGGTCGGCACGTACCGACGCGAAGACATCCTCGATGGACGACTCACGTTCGTTCTTCCGCCGTTTCGATCCAGCCTCGACGTCCTCGTGATCGTTCGCCATACAGCGCATTCGCCCGGAACCCAGAAACGTCCCGTGCCGGCACAGGACGGGTGCGGTTTGTGCACGATCGACAGACGTGAGCCACCCGACGCTCGTCACCGCCCGTAGCTGCCTGCACACACAGCGCGACGACTGAATGCCTCGGCAGCCGGACCTAGACGTGGCGATCCCACATGACGACAGACTCCACCGAACAGCTCCTCGTCGACGGCCTCCAGGAGCTGTACTACGCCGAAGAGCAGCTACTCGACGCGCTGGAAACGCTCGCTGAACAGACCGAGGACGAGCAGACCAGCCAGGCCTTCTCGGAGCATCGCGAAGAGACCAAGGGCCAGATCCACCGACTCGAACGGATCTTCGAGGACATGGGCGTCGATTCCGAACCCCGCGAGGAACCCGTTATCGATGCCTTGATTCAGGAACACGAGGCGTTCTCCAGCGAGAACGACGGCGAGGTGCTCGATCGGTACAACATGGCCACGGGCCAGAAGACGGAGCACTACGAGATCGCTGCCTACGGCAACCTCACGTCGATGGCCGAAAAGCTCGGCTACGACGAAGCTGCCGACCTGCTCGAACAGACGCTTCGCGAGGAAGAGGAGGCGCTCGAGGAGGTCACAGAGTCGAGCGAGCAGTTCGACCGACAGAAAATCTCGAGCGACTGACGGCCTGCAACATTCCGCTCCGGTCCGAGCGGATGCTTGCCCAATGACACCTGCCCGGGCGCCTTCCCCCGGGCAGTTGGTCGTTCGGCGCGGCTTCCGTTACTCTGCGTCGTCAGCCGTTCCGACGAGGAGCGTGTCTTCCATGAGCGCTCCCGTCCCCCGCCGCAGCTGTTCGGAGAGCGCCTGATGTGAGACTGAGAGCTCTTCTGAGAGCTCCTCGAGTGTTACTGACCGTGGCACGTCGTAGTATCCCCGTTTCGCTGCCTCCACGAGCGCGGCGTACTGGTCGTCCGTGAGCCCGTAGCGACCAGCCGGATCGCCGTCCATCTCCCGGATCGACTCCACGTCGAACGTGAGGCCGTGTTCTGCGACGAACTCGTGAGTCTGGGAGAAGTACTCCCGATTCGGGTAGAGCGCCCGGAGCTGCCACGTTCCGTCTCGACCGTGTGCGTCGAGCACCGTTGCCTCCCCGTTGGTGATCATGTGGAGCAGCAGGCGAACGTGATCGACCCACTGCATCTGGTAGAGGGCTTCCGCCTCGAAGAGTGACAGGCAGTTCACCGCATCGACTGTCGGGTCCGCTTCCAGGGCCGCTTCCACGGCATCGTTCTCCCTCGAGCGAACCCAGAGGAGAGGCAGAATCGAGCGCTCGCCGCTCTGGACGATACGTTCACACTCGAACTCGACCTCGGGCAGTTCCTGAAGGGTATGGCTGAGCGCGAACTCCTCGGCGGGGACCGTTCCGCGAATGATGATCGCCACGACTGCTCGTACTGCTTCATGGCCCAAGAATCGACTTCCGACGTAGGGGCCGGCTGGCTACGAGGTTATTCCCGATCGGGCCCCGTTCCTGGCCCGTCCCTGCTGACCAGTCCATCACGGCTGATCTGGTGAGGTGCGGTTTCCCCGACGAAATCGCCCGAAATTCTCGTGGCGCGTTGATCGGCACTTCGGTCCGACGGGATCGATCCGTCCTCGAACTGATCTACACGTTTTCGAGGTGTCGTTCGAGGCTTCGTGCGTTCCAGACGTTGGCCTTCCAGAACGCGTCGAACAGCGTACCGAGCACCGGAACCGATCCAACAATGGCGTCCACCACGACGAGCGAGAGCATCTTCGCGATCGTGCTCCGCGGCGCGTCGAGGCGGTATGCCTCCGCGATCGGGTACAACGATAGTGCTGCTGCGACTGTGTCACCACCCGCTGGCAAGATGCCGAGTAGTGGATCGATTCCGAACCGGACGTCCGTCCCAGGGATCCGGATCGACTCGTCGAGGAGATGGGCGACGCCCTCGACGCGTTCGAGCGCAGCCTGCTCCCTCTGTGTCATGTCCGACCCGCTCGCTGGGTCGTCGATCGTTACGTCGATCGTCCGAGACTGGTTCACGTCCTCGTCCGTCAGTGACTCGGCGGGTCGATCCTGCTCCATACACTCCATTGGGCGCTCGGGACGAATAGGCGGGCCGCCTGCGAATGCCGGGTACCACCGATCCGGTGGCGCCGAGCACTCTCTGCTCGGAAAACCGAAGGGTGATCGTTGGCAAGAAAAGGACCGATGCGAATCGTTCTGCCAGCTCGTTGCCGACGTTCGTGGATGAATATCCAACTGAATAGGATTTCTTCGAAATATCGCGTGTGAAACAGTGTCTCGAGCGTACAGATACGGAACCCTTATCCGTCGCTCGGGCATCCATATGATTGCAATGGCAAACGGTAAGGTTGACTTCTTCAACGACACAGGCGGCTACGGCTTCATCGAGACCGACGACGCGGACGACGACGTTTTCTTCCACATGGAGGACGTTGGCGGCGAGGATCTCACTGAAGGTACCGAACTCGAGTTCGACATCGAACAGGCCCCCAAGGGCCCCCGCGCGACCAACGTCGTTCGGCAGTAACTAACCGGTTCTACGTCGTCGGTTTCCGACGACAGAATCGATTTTCGTAGTACTACTCCCTCGAGAGAGTTCGTTGCGTCGGACGGTTTCGACGACCGAACTCGACTCGGTGAGCACCTGCTTCGGTTTGGGGACCAGCCCTGGCCTCGCTGTGGCGGCTCTCCCGGATTCTCTCAGTCTGCTGTTCCCAATTCTCTGAACTAGCCTACAATCCCACCGAGCTCACCGCTTGCCGACGTTCCACTCGCCATGTACGGATTGGTAGCAATCCCCAAAGTAAACACACTACAACGTTCTTCGAGTGGAAGGGAACGAACTCGTTTAATAATCGTGAAGAAATGGGCGTACGGCAGGATTCAATGACAGAACCTTAGTACGCGCGAAAACAGATTCCTACCGACGCACGTCTATCGCGAGTAACTGGGAACCTACGTATGAAAGATACCTACGACCTCATCATCGTCGGCGGGGGGATCAGCGGTGCGTCGTTGCTCTACACCGTCGCATCGTTCACGGACGTCGAGTCGGTCGCACTGATCGAGAAGGAATCCGAGATCGCTGCGATCAACTCTCACCACACGAACAACTCACAGACGCTTCACTTCGGCGACATCGAGACGAACTACACGCTCGAGAAGGCCGAAGAGGTGAAGGAGGGCGCGGAGATGCTCGCCGGCTACCTCGAAGACGTCGATCCAGAACGTGAGCTCCACAGCAAGCGCTCGAAGATGGTACTCGCGGTCGGCGACGACGAAGTCGAGGAGCTGGAGGCCCGCTACGAGGACGAGGGGTTCGGCGACCTCTACCCCAAACTCGACGAGATCGGCCGCGACGAAATCGCCGACCTGGAGCCGAAGGTCGTCGAGGGCCGGGACCCCGACGAGGAGATGCTCGCCCTCCAGACTCCCGACGGCTATACCGTCGACTACGGCGCGACGGCGCAGTCGTTCGTCGACGCCGTCGCCGAGGAGACCGGTGTCGACGTCCATCTCGGTACTGCGGTCGAGGACGTCCGCGAGACGGTCGACGGGTTCCTCGTAACGACTGCCGACGGTGACAAATTCGAGAGCGACGCAGCAGTCGTCGCTGCTGGCTGTCACAGTCTCCAGTTTGCCCAGAAAATGGGCTACGGAGAAGAGCTCTCACTGCTCCCCGTCGCCGGGAGCTTCTTCGTCGCGAACGAAGGGCTGCTCAACGGCAAAGTGTACACGCTGCAGATGAAGAAGCTGCCGTTCGCAGCGGTTCACGGCGACGCCGAAGTCCACGACGGCGATCTCACGCGCTTTGGCCCGACGGCGAAAGTCGTCCCGACGCTCGAGCGCGGGGACTACGACACCATCCGGGACTTCTTCGACGTGTTCGCACTCAACGTGGATTCGTTCGCGAGCTACACCTCGATCCTCGCCGACCGCGTCCTGTTCCCCTACGTGGTTCGAAACCTCGTCTACGACCTGCCGGCGGTTGGCGAGCGCGCCTTCCTCCCCCACGTCCAGAAGGTGGTTCCAACGGTCGAGTCCGGCGACATCGAACGGGCGGAGGGCTTCGGTGGCATTCGTCCGCAGATCGTCGACACCTCCGAGCGCTCCCTCGACATGGGCGAGGCGAAGATCACGGGCGACGGCATCGTGTTCAACGTCACGCCGTCTCCGGGCGCCTCGACGTGTCTGAAAAACGCGATGCGAGACACCCATCAGGTGCTCGAGTTCCTCGACGGCGAGTACGAGTTCGACGAGGAGGCCTTCCGCGATGCGACGATCGGCAACTTCCCACGAGCCGGATCGCCGACGACAAAACAGCCCATCGCCGCTGACGACGACTGAGTCGGCGCGTCGGTTCTTACTGCGTCGACGTCCGGAACGCTCGCACCGTGTCTCCCTCGTGGACGACGGACTGCTCCTCGGCCGTGAGTTCGATTTCCGTGAGGTCCTCGTCCGCGAACTCCTCGCTCCAGTCCCGGTAGTAGAGCGGCACGTCGTCGTCCACGTAGTTCACGGTCGTCTCCGAGCCGTCGCCCTCGTTCTCGATCGAAATCAGGAGGTCGCCGGTGATTCGGATCAGTTCGGAAAATACCCAGCTCGAGCTTGGGTGAATGTGCTGGAGCGTCTCGACGGAGTACACTGCGTCGAAATGGTCGTCGGGAAACTCCTCGACGACCGCTTCGATCGCGTCGTGATAGAAGGTTCCAGTTTCGGCGAGTTCGGGATACGTCTCTTCCATGACGTCAAAAGCGTCGGCGTTGACCTCGATGCCCGCGAGGTCTTCGTAGCCACCGTCTCGCAAGTGTGCGAGGTGTCGTCCCGAGCTACAGCCGAGTTCGAGCACACTCGCGTCGCTATCGAGGGTGCGATCTAGAATGCTGCGAACCGACTCACTCGTTTCGTCGGGTCCGTAGTACGCGTAGTAGCCCGGCGAGTACTCACCGGAGCGTTCCGCCCACTGGCGACGGACCTCGTCAGATTTCACACCGAAGATGGTCACCGCGTACGGAAAGGTTCGTCGTCGTGTGGGCGAGCACACGGAACTCTCGCGCGACCGTAGTGGCTCTTTTTAACGGCTGAACTATCCGACAGATGCGCTGATCGACCCCCATTGTCGTACGCGACAGCGAGTGGACGCCCTCAGTGGGATTTCCTCAGGTGTCGTCGGACGTGTTGTCCGTGCCGGTGGTGTTGTCACCGTCAGTCGTATTTCCGTCGGTGGTGTTTCCGCCGTCGGTCGTGTTCTCACCGTCGGTCATATTACCGTCGTCCGTGGTATTCCCGTTCTCGCCATCAGTCGTGTTTCCGCCGTCACCGTCGGTGGTGTTCCCGTCAGTACCGTCGTCGGTACCGGTGTCGTCGTCTGTTTCGCCATCCGTCCCTGTCCCGTCGTCCGTTCCCGTTCCGTCGTCCGTATCCGCGCCGTCGTCCGTCCCGGTGCCATCGTCCGTTCCATCGTCGGTGCCGGTGTCCGTCCCGTCGTCCGTCATTCCCCCATCGCCGGTGTCGGTGCCTTCGTCGTCCGTTTCGTTTCCATCGCCACCGCCACCGCATCCCGCCAGCCCGACCGTGATCGCACTCGCGAGGAGTGCCCCGAAGCGCCTCCGCGACGTATTGGATCGTGACATGCGTGTCCTTCTGGTGGGTCTTCGGCCCTTTGTTATGAAGCGCGTCAGCCCAGTATCCCGGTCGTAGCGACAAGGACGACCTGGTACAGCGGAGACATCGGCGTGGGTACGTCTGACCGAGAGCGTATCACTGGAGAGACCCCAATCGCCTGCCATCGGCCCGTAACGCTGGAGTACGTCCTATCGGTCTGACTACTGAGAAGAGTAAGTCCTGCGGCAGTGAATTGTTCGAGGCGCTAGACGGCGACCCACGCCAGGTAGACCAACGTGGCACCGATTCCGGTGCTGACGACGGCGTGGATGCGGAGTCGGTCCAACAGGGCGTGGTCGTCATCGTGCTGGTGGGCGACGTGGTCGTGAATCTCACTTCCCGTCTCACAGCGTGGTAGGAAATCCATCGCGACGTGGAGGAAGGTTCCGGCAGCGAACCCGAAGACGACTGCCTGGACGTTTCCGTCGGTCGGCCCACCGATCATGCTCACAGCGAGCGCTGCAAGGCCGACGCCAGCTGCCGGGAGCAAGATTGGAGCGACCGATCGGTCGGATCGAACCAGCCGACGAGCTGCGGCGTAGCCGGCAGGCCCCTTGTGCGAGACGATAGCGAGCCCGAGCAGTGGGCCGAGATCGGGCATCGCTGCGTAGACGACGCCGATGATGATGCCAGCAGACAGCGCGTGCGCAGTGAGCTCAGCGACCGTTCGGTCCATCGGAAGTTCGAGGTGGGTGAGCCTGTGGCCGATGGTGTGCCCAGCGAACCCGACGAGCAGGCCGATCGCGACCCCGAGACCACCGTATCTGGGATCGGCGTTCGTCGCCTGCGGGATCAAGAATAGCGCGGCGCTGGTCACCATCGCACCGGCGGCGAGTCCGTACCCCCACACCATCCCGCGCGGGTGTTCGTTCCTGGCGCGCATGCCGAGTACCGCACCGCCGGCCATCGCTCCGAACGCTACCCAGCTAATGACGAGGAGTTTCGGTGCGGGCGCGATCGTACTCACGGCTGCAGAGAGCGCAACCAGTGCGACGACGGCAGCAACCCCGAGATACGTCTCCGACGAAATTTCGTCCCGGGAGAGGGTGACGTTCATCGTGTTATTAACCACTGGACTGGATTTAATATGCCTATCGATGCAGTGCGCTCGGCGTTCCTACTGCAGTCCTATCAGCAGCTACGAGGCCGGAGAGACAGATCCGCACGTCGCCGCAGAACAGTTACTGAATGTGGCCTTCGTCCCGGAGCTGGTCGGCGTCCTGCTCGGAGTAGCGCCACTCGATGTTCGCCTTCTCGTCCTGCCAGTCCCAGGGCTCGACGAGGACGACGTCGCCCTCGCTGATCCAGGTTCGATATTTCATTCGGCCAGGGATTCGACCCATCCGGTCCTCTCCGTCGGCGCACTGCACGCGAACGTGATTTCCGCCGTTGTGCTCTGTGACTACCGCGAAGACCTCGTCGTCGGACGGCATCCGAAGATTCCGTCGCTCTTGTTCCTCGCTCATGCACGGTAGTAAGACCTGCAACCGTTTAAAGTGCCGCGGAAGTCGCGGTACCATCCCACACGGATCGCAGCGGTGAGAAGCAGGAAGCGGGACTGCAATTGCGAACGGATGGCGGTGAGCGAAGCGCTACGACCGACTGAAAATCCGAATGGCTGGGGCGAGTGAGTGTGAAAAGATGACATCGACTCGTCGCAGTGGAGCGTCGGTGAGATACTCGAGAAGGTTCAGCTAGTCGAGAGACGGCGTTTCGTCGGCAGCCGGCGTCGGCTCGTCCGTTCCGCCGTGGCGATAGAGCGGCGCGGTTCCGAGCGCAGACCGATCGCCCTCATAGCGACCGTACGTCTCGAGGAGGGATTTGAGCGCCGGACAGTGCTGGCCGAGCAGGCAGCTCTCGCCCCACTCGGGCCAGTAGTGGTCCACCGGACGACGGACGTCGATCGGGCCCCACGGTTCTGGCCGGTACTCGTAGTGGCTGTACACCTCGATACAGTCTGGCCGCTCCCAGAGGTGGACGTGCCACTGCTTGGATCGGTCCTGTGGATCGAGTCGACGGTACGAACCGTCGTCGGGAATTCGAAGTTCGGGGTGGAGTTTCTTCGCAGAGATCGGATTGTAGGAGTACGACCGAGCCTCGAGGATCGATCTAACCTCGGCGAGGCTCACGTCCAGCGAGCCGACGAACTCGGATGGCTTCAGCGTGAAGACGCCGTAACACCGACCGGGAAGGATCGAATCCGCAACGCCACCCACGGCGTGACGGAGACGGTGTTGCAGCTGTATCATAGTCGACTACTTATCTACCTGCCTCTTGAATCGTGGTGGTTTCGGGTTACGAAATCGGCAGACGACGGCCACAAATGCGAACATATCTCGAACGTAGGGATCCATCCGAAACCGGAGCTATCTATGGGTGCAGTTTCGGACGTGGTGGCGTCAGCCGAGAGCGGTCTCGAACGTCGTGACAGCACCAGAGACCACGGAGAGTGAGTGGAGCTACCGCTCACGGCTTTACTGTGCCGGAGACGGCCCCAGACACCTAGACTCCTTCGACTGTACTCCGAAACGCCCGAACGTCCTCGAGTGCCGCGTCGACGGCCTCCTCGACCGAGGAGGGTCCATCGTCTTTCAGATTACCAAGCTTGGTCTCTACCCGCGCGAGCGTTCCGTGATCAACCGAGTAGTCTCGCTCGGCGAGGTCGTGGAGTCGATCAGCCTGGTCTTCGATCCGTGCGGCGAGTTCCTCGGGTGCCTCCGCTGTGACGTCGCGCAGACGATCGCTGGCGGACTGCAGCTGCTCTCGTGTCATATTCTTCGCTTCTCATTGCCGGTACAAAACTCTTGACAAGATGCTCGGACTCACGTCACCCGTGGTAGCAGACGGTTTCTGGTACTGTGGTAGGAAGGGTAGTCATCCTCACGAACATCGAGAAGCTTCCCTCGAACGTTCGCTGGGCCTTCGAACATGGTGCTCCGTGGATGGTGGGATCACGGCCGGGACGATACGATCGTCACGAACGGAACGCTTAGGCGACAGCCACGACCACGCATTTGCATGTCCACGAGCGATTGGGACGACTGGCTTGTTCGCGAAATCGAAGCGGCGGATCCGAATGGACTCGCCACCTGGTATCTCGGCTGCAACGGGTTCGTCGTGAAAGCAGGCGACGGAACGACGATCTGGATCGATCCGTACGTCGGCCTGGGGGATCCGCCACGAACTGTACGGATGATCCCGATTCCGTTCGATCCAGCGGACGTCGAGGAAGCAGACGCGATCCTGGCGACCCACGAACACACAGACCACGTTCACGGCCCGAGCCAGGCGCCAATCCTCGAACGTACCGACGCGGAGTTCTACGCACCCGACGATAGTCTCGCGGTCGCTCGCGAGGACGAACAGTGGCAGACCGAGTTCGATATCGATGACGAGCAGTTTCAGGAAGTGGCAGAGGGCGATCAATTCGAGGTCGGTTCGGTCTCTATCACGGTCGAACACGCCAACGACGCTGACGCGACCCATCCCGTGTCCTACGTCTTCGAGTACGACGGAAGGACGCTCTTCCACGGCGGCGACACGAAACCCTCCGACGAGTTCGCTGCCATGGGCGAGGAGTACGACGTCGATCTGGGAATTCTGGCGTTCGGCTCAATCGGCAACATCGACGACAAGGAGACCGGAGAGCCAGAGCGAACCAAGTGGTACAACACCGAGAACGAGATCGTGGACGCAGCCAGCGACCTCCAGTTCGATCGGCTGCTCCCGAGCCACTGGGACATGTGGCGCGGGCTCACTGCCGATCCGACCGCACTCCACCATCACGTGAACAGCTTCTCCCATCCTCGCGATCTCGAGATCGTGCAGATCGGCGATCGCGTCGACGTGTAGGTCGTTTACCGGATTGCTCGGGGCGCACGTTGCCGCAGTTCGGGCAGTTCGGTTCTACTTGTTGCGTTCCGCTGGCACCGGGGCGGTCTCCGGGCACTGTTCGTGATTGCGCACTTCGCACGTCCGCTGCACTCTCGCAGCCATCCTCACCGCCAGACCGTCGTGCTCTCTTCTCGTTGGAATTC
Organism: Salinarchaeum laminariae; assembly: GCF_023204835.1. GTDB lineage: Archaea > Halobacteriota > Halobacteria > Halobacteriales > Salinarchaeaceae > Salinarchaeum > Salinarchaeum laminariae. Next base: position 2,462,154 of record NZ_CP096270.1, on the reverse strand, counting down.
TTCGACCCTGGAGATCTACACCGATCCAGCCAGGAACGGATCGCTCCTGCGACCTGTCGATAGCGATCCAACACTCTGTCGTCCTCGAGTGGAGCCCCACTGTGTGGAACTGCGATCGCTCGATCGATCGCCAACGTCGTGCGGACCGCTGTGGGGAGGTCGTCGGTTCGTGTGACGATCGCGCCGAGGACTGGAACGCCGAGGGTCCGGGCCATTCGGACCGTCTTCTCTGCGTCCTCCGTACTCTCTCGTCGATTGGTCGTGACGACGATCGCGGCGTCGGCTTCGCGAAGTGGCGCTGTCGCTGCTGGCCCTGCGCCTGCGGGACAGTCGAGGAGAGCGATGCCATCCTCCGGCTGGATCGCGTCGAGCGCTGTGGGGACGTCGAGGTCTTCGAGCGCGCGTGGGGCGGGCACGATCTCCACGCCGGTGGCGTCCCGCTGGATCGGTTCGTCGGGTGCCTGTTCGGAAGCCCCGTCGGCCGTCTCGATCAGATCGGTCAGTGACGGATCACGATCGACGTCGGCCATACGGTGGAGGTTGGGCATTCCGGCGTCGAGGTCGACCGCTCGGACGTGGACTCCGCCGGCACCGAGCGCCCGGGCCGTCGCCAGCGTGGTCGTCGTCTTTCCACAACCGCCCTTACCGCCAGCGATCGCGATCATAGCGGCTCTGGCCGCGGGCTGGTATTTGAAGGTGTGGCCGTCCCGATCGCCGCTGCCACCCACTCACTGCTGGAGCGTGTGACCACCGGACACCGGCGGCGTTTTGAACCCACCGGGAGAATGCGATCACAATGGACGAGGATCTTCGCGATCGGGTGCGTGCGGCCGCAGAGACGCACGCCCTGATCAACGCGGTCAAGCACGAGAGCGATCCGGCCGTCGGCCCGATCATGGGGCCGATGATGGGCGATCACCCCGAGTTTCGGGAGCACGGCGACGAGGTTCCTGGCGTCGTCGGGCAGGTCGTCTCCGAGATCGGCGAGCTGAGTCACGAGGAACGCCGCGACCGACTGGCCGAACTCGATCCCGACGCTCTCGCAGAGATCGAGGCCGAAGACGAGGGCGAGGAGCACGCGCTTCCAGACCTGCCGAACACCGAAGAGTACGACCAGATTCGGATGCGTGCCGCACCGAACCCCAACGGCCCCTGGCACATCGGGCACGCTCGCATGCCGGCGGTCATCGGCGAGTACGCCGAACGCTACGACGGCTGGTTCTGCGTGCGCTTCGACGACACCGACCCAGAGACGAAGCGGCCCGATCTCGACGCGTACGACGCGATCCTCGAGGACGTCGAATATCTCGGGTTCGAAACCGACGCCGTCTACCGCGCCTCCGACCGGATGGAGACCTACTACGGCTACGCCCGGGAGCTGATCGAAGCCGGCGGTGCCTACACCTGCTCGTGTTCGGGCGAGACGTTCAGCGAGCTGAAAAACGACGGCGAGGCCTGTCCGCACCGCGAGCAGGACGCCGAGGACACACTCGCTGATTTCGAGCGGATGGTCGACGGCGAGTACGAGTCCGGCGAGAAGGTGCTTCGCGTGCGAACCGACATCGAACACAAGAACCCGGCCCTCCGTGATTTCGTTGCCTTCCGGATGGTGGACACGCCCCATCCCCGAGAGTCCGCTGCGCACTACCGGTGCTGGCCGATGCTCGATTTCCAGTCCGGCATCGACGATCACGAGTTGGGGATCACGCACGTCATCCGCGGCATCGACCTCCAGGACTCCGCCAAGCGCCAGGGGTTCGTCTACGACTACTTCGATTGGGAGTACCCCGAGGTCGTCCACTGGGGACACGTTCAGGTCGACGCGTACGAGGTTCCGATGAGCACGTCCTCGATCAAGGAGCTCATCGACGACGGCGAACTCGACGGCTGGGACGACCCGCGCGCGCCGACGCTCAAAAGCTTGCGGCGCCGCGGAATTCGCGGAGAGGCTATCGTCGAGGCGATGGCCGGCCTCGGCACCTCGACGTCGAACGTCGACCTCGCGATGAGCACCATCTACGCGAACAACCGGGAGATCATCGACGACGACTCGGATCGCTACTTCTTCGTTCGCGACGGCCTGGAAGTCCCGCTCACCGGCGGTCCGGACGAAGCGAACCCGCCGCTTCACCCCGATCACGCGGACCGCGGCGACCGATCGATCCCTGTCGGCGAAACGGTGCTCGTCGAAGCAAACGATCTACCCGGCCACGGCGAGCGCGTCTGGCTCAAAGGGCTGGGCTGCGTCGAGAACATCCGCGACGCCTTCCAGTTTACCGGCGACGACATCGAGGTCGTGAAATCCGGTGCAGTCGACGTGATTCACTGGGTCCCCGGCAAGGAATCCGTCCCGTGCCGGATGCGGACTCCCGACGGCGACGAGCAGGGACGAGCCGAGCCCGGCGTGGGCGAGCTCGACGCCGACGAGGTCGTCCAGTTCGAACGGGTCGGGTTCGCGCGAATCGACCGCCAGGACGACGCGGAGACGGTGACGTATTTCGCGCACGACTGATTCATCTACGAGTAGATCACTGCACTGGCCATCTACACGAACTGATCGGATATATTACAAAAACTCGGTTCGGCGAACCCTTTTGCTACAGTCGCCACAACGTAGCCGTATGAGTCAGCACGACGCCATCGAATCCGAGGAATCGATCCTCGAGTGCGTCGACTGCGTCGATCCTGCCGAGGCCTTCTCCGTCATCGGTAACGAGACCCGGTTGTCGATCCTCGAGACCCTCTGGCAACTGGAGGAGTCGCCGGTGAGCTTCTCCGAACTCCGTCGCGAGGTCGGTATGCGCGACAGCGCGCAGTTCAACTATCATCTCGGCGAACTGACCGATCACTTCGTCCGCAAGGCCGACGATGGGTACGAGCTCCAGCACGCCGGCGAGAAGGTCGTCACGGCCGTCGTCGCCGGATCGATCACGGAGAAGCCAGACATCGAGCCGTTCCCCGTCGAGGGAGAGTGCTTCGCCTGTGACGCCGGGCTCCAGGCCGTTTACGAGGGCGAACGCCTCGCGATCGAGTGCGTCGAGTGTGGGCACCAGCACGGCAACTACGACTTCCCGCCGGGCGGGCTGACCGACCGCACGCCGGCGGAGATCGCGGAGGCGTTCGACCAGCGCGTTCGCCACCTCCACTGTCTCGCGGCCGACGGGGTCTGTCCGGAGTGTAGCGGGCGGATCGATCACAGCATCGAGGATGAAGGGGACTGCTGTCTGGGCGTTCCGGTTCGGGTCGAACACGAGTGCCAGCAGTGTGGCCACGAGCTATGCTCTGCGCCGGGGTTGCGACTCCTCGATCACTCCGCCGTCGTCAGCTTTCATCGCGAACACGGGATCCACCTCGACGAAGAGCCGTACTGGACCCTTCCCTGGTGCGTCGGAGGGGGATATACGGAACTCGTCGACAGGGATCCTGTTCGAATCGAGCTCCGGGCATCGATCGACGGCGAGGAACTGCTTGTGACGGTCGATGGTAATCTCGACGTCGTCGAGACCGCCATCACGACGCAAGGCTGACCCTCGAGGAGTGGATTCTTGGAGGAGGAAGAACGGTCGATTCCGAAAGGTGTGGCTCGCTCAGATAGAGGTACCCAGCGCCGCCGCGATACCATTTGTCCATCCAAAACCATACTGGAGACGGTACTCCCCGCTATCGTCGGCCGTCGTCACCGATTCGACGTCGTATTTCTCGGCCATCCGCCCGGTCTCCTCGAACGCCGACCGGTTCAGCGTCACCCATCTCTCCGCGATTTCGTCGGCGAGATCGTCGTGACCGTATCGCCGCAGCCCGGTGACCGCCATCCACTGTAGCGGTGCCCAGCCATTAGGGGCATCCCACTGCTCGTCGGACGTTTCGAGCGTCGTGACGAGGCCGCCGGGGTGGAGGAACTCCGCTTCCAGCCGCTTCGCGACTGCGTCGGCGCGTCGCTGCTCTGCAGCTCCGGTAAACAGCGGCGCCACGCCAGCGAGTGTCACGCGGTCGGCTGCTCTGGCGTCAGTCCAGCAGTAGTCGACGTAGAAGGACGCGTCGTCGTCCCAGCAGTACTCCTCGATCAGCTCGCTTCGCCGAGTTGCTGCCGCGGCGTAGCGCTCGGCGGCGTCGTCCTCCCCGATCAGGGGAAGCCACTCCGAGAGGGCCGATTCGACGCCGAAGAGCACCGAATTGAGGTCGACTGGGAGCATATCTGTCGTACGGATCGACGCGAGATCCGCGGGGTTGGCAAGCCACCGCGTGCTGAAGTCCCATCCGGACTCGGCGGCCGCCCGGAGGTCACGAAACAGCCCGGGTCGATCGTCCGTCGGAACCTCTGAAGCGAGCGTTCGATCTTGCCAGTAGGATTCCGGTCGGGGACGCGCTCTGTCGTCCCAGTACCGATTGCCGAAGGTGTCGTCTGGTAGTGCGACCACGCGCCGGTGGCTTCGGTCGCTTTGCGCACCGGACGCGTCGATCCGGTCAGCCCCGTCCATCCAGAACTCGTGCTCTGTCCGGAGCGCGTCGACGTAGGGTTCCACGGCCCCCGGACCACGTTCGCGCTCGAGGATCCGGAGCATCCGATAGAACAGGGGCACCTGTGAGCGACTGTCGTAGTAGACGCGATTTCCGAGCGGAACGAACTCGAAGCGCTCCAGGAGCGACGCGACGTTGTCGATCATCCCCTCGACGAGTTCGAGCCTATCACACGCGGCGAGCCCTTCCGCGGTAAAGTAGCTGTCCCAGTAGTACATCTCACGGAAGCGCCCGCCCGGGACGACGTGAGGATTCGGCAGTGGAATCAGAGTAGTTCCGGCGGTCGGGTCGATTTCGAAGGACCGCGTCAGTGGATCCCAGAGTGCCTCGATGTGTTCGTCCATCGTCCGGGAGGGGTCGAGTTGGGGATTCGCTGCCACCGGCTCCGGGAGCCGGAAATGCTCGTCGACGAACGATTCGAGATCGAAGGTTGCTCCGTCACTAACGGCGAGATACCGCTCGAGTAGGAGATCGACCGGCACGCGAGGCTCCGCGTCGACGAACTGTTTTGGGTCGTCGAACAGCTCGGCGTGCTGGACTGCACGGAACAGTTCCCCGGATACCTGCGGGTAGCTGCTGTAGTCGAATCCGCGGGAGGTCATCGCTTCCAATTTATCCCAGTATTCATAAATAATTGTTGGGTCATCCCGACAAATCGATGGGGAGAAGCGATCTAACCTACGTCTTACAAGTCCCTTAGGAATGATTAATTATAAGTGCCGTAAACGAATAATGTTGGGGTACGCCGATGACCCGCATCTCCATGCGGTCGGTCAGCAAGTACTTCGACGGGGGTGAGACAGTCGCCAACTACAAGCTCGATCTCGAGGTCGAGGACGGGGAGTTCCTCGTCTTCCTCGGGCCGTCTGGCTGTGGGAAGACGACTGCACTCCGGATGATAGCCGGCCTCGAAACGCCATCCGAGGGTGAGATATACTTCGACGACGATCGGGTCGACGGGTTGGCGCCCGCTGACCGGAACGTCGCGATGGTGTTCCAGAACTACGCGCTCTATCCGCACATGAACGTGCGGGAGAACATCGAGTACCCGCTCAAGGTCAGGGGCGTTCCACCGGAGGAGCGCGACGAGCGCGTCGCCGAAACGGCCGAACTGCTCCACATCGAGGATCAACTCGGAAGCGATCCCGCGGAGATCTCCGGCGGGCAACGTCAGCGAACGTCACTCGCACGAGCGATCGTCCGCGAGCCGTCCGTGTTCTTGCTCGACGAACCGCTGTCAAATCTCGACGCGAAACTCCGTCTGGAGATGCGTTCGGAACTCAAACGCCTCCAGAACGAGCTCGACATCACGACGGTCTACGTCACCCACAACCAGGAGGAAGCGATGAGCATGGGTGACCGAATCGCCGTCATGAACGAGGGGACGATCCGGCAGGTCGCAGAACCCCAGGAGCTGTACAAACGCCCACAGACGACCTGGATTGCCAACTTCATCGGCTCCCCGCCGATGAACCTCTTCGAGGGGACCCAGCAGAACGGCACGCTCGATCTCAGGGAGGACAACACGCTGCCGATGAAAGGGGAGACCGCCTCCGAATCGGTTTCGCTCGGGGTTCGGCCGGAGGACCTCACCGTTTCGCCGGATGCGCCAGACAGTGACTGGACCATCCAGGGGACCGTCGAAACCGTCGAGCCTCTGGGAGAGTACGTCCTCGTCAACGTCGACGTGGCCGGATCGCTCGTGAGCGTCAAGGTGCCGACGACGGACGTGAGGCCCGGTCAGCACGTCCACTTGTTGTTCGAGCCCGAAGACGCCTACCTCTACGACGGAGACGGGATGCTCGTCGCCTGACCATGTCCCTGGAAAACGACCCCGACGGTTGGTTCGATCGCGACGTCGACTGGGAGAAGCTGAAGGCGATCCTCGTCTTCATGGTTCCGGGGCTGACGCTGTTCGCGATCTTCTCCGTCTACCCGATGGTCTACTCTGTTGGGGGAAGTTTCTGGGTCTGGGACGCCTTCGACCCGATGCATTTCGTCGGCCTGGACATCTGGGTCGAGACGTTCCAGGACGAGGCAGTGATCAACTGGGACAACATCAAAGAGCTCGAGTATCCGATGGGGGCACTTCCCCAGAATCTGATCTGGATGGTCATCCACGTCCCACTGAGTACGTTCCTCGGTCTCGGACTCGCACTTCTCTTCTCCGACCTGCGAGGGCGACGCATTCTCCGGTCGATGGTGTTCCTCGCGTTCACCACGCCGACCGTCGTCATCGGGCTCGTCCTCCTGTTTGTCTACGACCCGCAGGCCGGAATCTTCAACGAACTCCTCCGGACCATCGGCCTCGAGGGCCAGGTCAGGAACTGGCTGCAGGAGCCCCAGCTCTCCATGTACGCGCTGATCCTCGGCGGAGTCTGGGTCCAGACCGGCTTCAGTATGCTCCTCTACAGTTCTGCACTCGCGGGGATCGACCCGTCCTTGCTGGAGTCCGCCCGCGTCGACGGCGCTAGCAGATACCGACGGTTCAGAGACATCATCTGGCCGCTCGTCAAGCCAGTGACCGCAGTCGTGGTGATCATGGGGATGATCTGGGTGCTCCGGATCTTCGCCATCGTCTACGCCGCAGGTGGCCCCTCTGGTGGTCCGAATGGGGTCTACTCGGTCCTGGGACTGGAGGTCTACCAGTCGGCGTTCTCTCATCCGATCGAGTACGGGAGGGCGATGGTCGTCGCTCTCGTCGAGCTATTCATCGCGCTCCCGATGGCGTACTACATCGCTCGCATGGACTAGATCACAATGACTGATACACCACACACCGACGGGGCGGCAGAGTCGGAGACCGGATCGAGTCGAACCGACGGCGGGACGCGCGTGCGGTACGACGTACCGGACACGGCTCCGACCGACGACCGAGATCTCAGCACCCGGCTCGTCGACTCGTTGCCGTCGGCTCCGCGTGCCGCTCGCTACGCGATCGCCATCGGAATCGCGCTGCTCTGGCTCGTTCCCCTGATCGGTCTCTTCATGGCCTCGGTTCGGCCACTCAGCGAGATCATCCAGGGCTGGTGGACGTTCGAGAATCTGACCATCACCTTCGAGAACTACGAGCAGGCCTGGAACTACGAATCCGGACCGATGCGACAGGCGCTGGTCAACACGGCGATCGTGACGATTCCGGCCGTCCTCGCAGTCACGCTTTTGGGGACGATGATCGCCTACCCGTTCGCTCGGTTCGACTTCCCGCTCAAGACGTTCCTGTTCTTCTTGCTGATCATCGTGATGGCAGCGCCGCCGGAGCTCGTCGCGATGGGGAACTACAACACGCTGCAGGATACCGGCCTCTTCGACACCTACATGGGGCTCATTCTGGTCCACATCGGGTGGGGAATGGGGTGGGTCGTCATGTTCCTCCGTAACTACTTGCTCGGACTTCCGAAGGAGCTGGAGGAAGCCGCACGCGTCGACGGTGCGTCGCGCTACCAGATTTTCAAGTCGATCGTGCTGCCCTACTCAGCCCCCGCGCTCGTGTCGGTCGCGGTCATTCAGTTCACCTGGGTCTGGAACTCCTTCTTCTTCCCACTGGTGTTCATGCGGTCCCAGGAGAACAAGCTCGCACCGCAGGTCCTCCCGCTGATGAAGGGTCGACTCCAGATCGACTGGGGCCTCGTTGCCGCTGGATCGGTGCTGACGATGATCGTCCCGGTGCTTCTGTTCATCGTCCTCCAGCGGTACTACAAGAAAGGGATGGTCGCTGCGGTTGCGGACTGACTGCGGCGTTTCGTTTTTGGAGTTTCCGTTACTCCGCCGATATTCGGTCTTCCTACAGTTCTCGATGTTGCTCGATTCGACTACTGAGTATTGCAATTGCTCATCGCGGAGTGACGTGGACAGCGAACCGTTTGGATTCCGGGAGATCAAAGATCTCCCGACGTCGCGGCTTGCGCCGCGACAGCCCCCTACCGCTCGCGCCCGCTCGCTCGCTGTGCTCCTCGCCTCCCAGTGGTCGGCTGCGGTGCTTGACTTCGCGAGCGAACGCGAGCGGACGGCCCCTTCCAGTCCCACCCGGTGGATTTGGGGAGGGTCTTCGCCCCGGTGGAGCATCCAGCGGACTGTAGCCGGCGGTCGATCCCCAGTGCAAGGCACGCCCGAGGAACCCCCGCACTTCGCTCCCCGGGACGGCCTCCGGTTGAGGCTAGCGAGAGCAAAGCCCTCGCGAGGTAAGAAGGATCCCGATGCTTCGATACTTCGGAAGGGGCCGACTGGTCGTCGCAGCTACCAAAGGTAAGCCGAGGGGAGTGAGGCGAACGTCGAAAGACGAGCGAATCGACGTCTTTCGGAATAAGCATCACAGGTGAGCGAAGCTAGCCGAGGAGCGTCGTTCGAAAGGCGCGGAGCGTCTTTCGTGATCACGAGAGAGCATTGCCGTATCGGACGACAGCGAGTTAGCCGCGTCGGGCGAGAGGGGGTTCCGTGGCTGTCTGCTGTGCTGATTCACTACCTAGAAATGATACACTCAGTAGTCGAGTACACCGAACAGCCAGTACGAAGATCACGCACCACGCCGACTCGTCGAGAATACAGTTCGACCGGCGACTACAGAGCGCCGATCAGTACGGCAGCATGTAGGTGTAGGTAGCGACGATAGCGACCCCTATCGCGAGGAGCTGGGAGACGAAGAACGCTCTGGAGGAGGCCCATCCGAAGTAGAGGAGTGTGCCAACGGGGATCAGTGCGACCAACGACGCCATCAACCCCTTCGTGAAGAGAATCGCGAGGAACCCCGTCGTCACGAGAATGAGGAGATCCATCCCGAGCGACACGAGATTTCGGCGGCGGAGCTCCTCGGGGTCGAACATCCCCCCGAACCGTCGGGATGAGCTCTCGTCTGCCGTCCGATTAGAGTTCGATCCGGTGGACACGGTTACTCGCTGAGGGTTTCTTCGTGGGCAGTGTCGAGCGACGACGTGATATCGTCAACGTCCGTGTTCGGCGAGGCCCAGAGGCCCTTCAGCTGGGACCAGAACTCGCTCTGGAATGGGTCGCCGAGGGCGTCGTCGAGGTCGGGCACGACGGTGACCTCGTTCGCGAGCTGTGGCAGCTGTGCCATGACCTCGATCTGGTAGGCGTCGCTCGGTACCTGGGTGTTCGTTGCGATGAAGCCGCCGCGTTCGGCCCAGACCTCCTGGCCACCGGCGGAGACGATCGAACTCACGGCCTCTTTCGCGTCCTCAACGTTGCTCGAGTAGGTCGGGACAGTGAGCCAGTTGATGCTGGACGTGATCCCGTTGCCACCGGGCATCCGGAACACGCCGAGGTCCGAGGGGTCCTGTACTGCGTCCTGGGCCGGCGTGAAGGAACCCATGAAGTACAGGGGACAGGAGCCGTCCCAGAAGTACTCGTACTGGACGCCGAAGTCGCGTGTCACGCTGAAGTACTCCTCGTCGTGGAGCATTTTGATCTCCTCGAACGCGGTCGTGACGCGATCGTCGGTGAACGATGCCTCCCCGTTGATGAGGTTCTGCTGGAGTTCGGCACCGTTCTCCTGCCGCATGAAGAACCCCTCCGTAATGTCACTGAGGGGCCACCCAGTCCCGTTACCGGAGGCGATCGGCGCGTCGACGCCGTCGATCTCTGCGATGTCGGCGAGTAGCGTCATGAACTCGTCCCAGCTCTCGGGTTCGGAGAGATCGTGCTCGTCGAAGAAGGACTTGCGGTACCAGAATCCAGGTTTGAGGTCCATCTTGAACGGTGCGGCGTAGACGCCCCCCTCCCCGCTAACGCGGTCCGGATCGACTGCGAAGTTCTCCGCATCCCACGTGTCACCCAGGTCTGCGAGGTGACCGTTCTCCCCGTCGGCCATGACGCGGGCCGGTGACGGCATCACGACGATGTCCGCCGTCGCGGTCCCGTTCTCGTAGTCGACCAGCGTGTTCGATAGCAGCGCGTCGGTCGTACGGGAGGAGTAACTGAGACTGAGGTCCGTCTCCCCCTCGGCGTAGTCCATTACGGCCGAGAAGTCCTCCTGCTCGGCGTCGGCCCAGACGCCGATGATCTCGACGTCCGAATCACTACCGCCCGAATCGTTGAAGCAGCCTGCCAACCCGGCGGTGGCGACGACAGATGCCGCCCCCGTCGTCTTGAGTACGTCTCGTCGCGTTCGGTGGGATCGTTGCTGATCGTCAGGCATCTCATTAACAACCATGGCAATCCCATTACTTCAAATTTATTGATTAATTACGGACATAGTTACCGATAAGTGTCCCGGAGCCGGCGAAGGTGGCCCCCGAGATCCGCCATTAAGTATCCGGGCGACATCTCTTCGTTCATGGGAGACGTACCAGCCGACGTGCATCCAAACCGTCCCAACCTGGTCCTCGTCCACTGTCACGACCTCGGGCAACACCTGGGATGTTACGGGGCCGACGTCGAGACCCCGAATCTCGATCGACTCGCAACAGACGGCGTTCGGATGAAGAACAGTTTCTGTACGGCGCCCCAGTGCTCGCCCAGCCGTTCGAGCATGATGACCGGCGCGTATCCACACGAAAACGGCGTCATGGGCCTTGCGCACATGGGCTGGTCGCTCGACGACGACTGGATGACGCTCCCGAAGTATCTCCGCGAGGCTGGGTACTCCACGCACCTCCTGGGGTTCCAGCACGAAGTGCCGGACGAACCGGAACGGCTGGGATACGATCAGGTCGACGACGGCACGAAACGTGCACTCGAACTGGTCGACGTCGTCGACGAATTTTTCTCGACACGTGCTGCGGATGGCGAGCACGCAGGAGCGGGATCTCCGTTTTTCGTCTCCATCGGTATCGAGGAGCCCCATCGACCGTTCCGTCGAGAGTACCTTCCAGAGGACGTCTACGAGGACTCCGATCCCGACGCGACCGATACCGCCGATTTTCCCTACCTCCCGGACGCTCCGGGCGTTCGAGAAGACGTCGCAGATCTTCACTCGCTGATTTCAGGGACGCTCGACCCCGCAGTCGGCGAATATCGCTCCGCTCTCGAGGACGCCGGCCTCGCCGACGAAACGCTGTTCGTCTTCACCACCGACCACGGGCTCGCGATGCCGCGTGCGAAAGGTACGTGCTATGACGCCGGTCTGGAAACTGCTCTGATGCTCTATCAGCCGGGCGTCGTCGACGGTGGAGCGGCCCGGGAGGAGCTCGTCAGCAACGTGGATTTCACGCCGACGATGCTGGACCTCCTCGACGTCGAGCCGCCGACTGACGTTGCGGGGAAATCCTTCGCACCAGCGCTTCGCGAGACTGGCGAACATACCTACGAGTCCCGAGATCGCATTTTCGGCGAAATGACCTGGCACGATCGCTACAATCCGATTCGTGCGATCCGCACGGAGCGCTACAAGTACGTCCGAAACTTCTCACTACTCCCTCGCGTGTTCGTTCCGATGGACGTCGCTCCGACGCCCGCTGGCCGGGCGGTTCAGGAGGAGTTCTACGTGGAACACAGGCCCGTCGAGGAGCTCTATGACCTGGAAGCCGATCCCCACGAGCTGGAGAACCTCGCATCCGATCGGAAACCGTTCGAGACGGCGGACGAAGCCGGCGACGCGGATCCAGAGTACGCCGATGTAGTCGATCGGCTTCGCAAGGAACTCTTCGAGTGGATGACGAACTCGGACGATCCCCTGCTCGATGGTCCCGTTCCGTATCCCTCGATGGAGTAACTGACTCGTTCTACCCGCTAGTTTCCGGACGCAGAAATTTTCCACAGGCTGCGTTTCTTCGTCGTCGCTCCTCGTACCCGCCGTACTACCATTCTCTTTGCCTCTCGTCCCTCACCACCCCGCTGCCGGACGCGAATATTCGCCAAACTCGATACTTTTTACCTACTGGAGTGGTCAACTCGTGTCAATGGATACCGAGGAACTGTCGGAGGTCCTCCAGGCAGCGGACCTCTCGTTCTACCAGGCTGACGCGTACGTTACACTCCTCGAACTGGGAACTGCCTCTGCGACCGAAGTTGCGCGGTCGAGCGAGGTGCCCGACGCGCGAATCTACGACGTGCTCCGGGATCTGGACGAACTCGGCTACGTCGAGCTCTACGAACAGGACACGTTCCAGGCCCGCGCGACGGATCCGGAAACCGTCGTCTCGAACCTCACACAGCGCGCCAACCGCTTCGAGAGCGCGGCAGAGGAGATCACCGATCGCTACGAGCAGCCGACGCTCGACAGCCATACAGTCAGTATCGTGAAGCGATTCGATACCGTGCTCGAAGCGGCACGGATGTTCGTCGCGGACGCCGATACGCAGATCCACGCGACGCTGACGCCAGACCAGTTCGAGGAGCTGCGAGACGACCTCGCCGAGGCAAAAGGGCGTGGGGTCACGGTCAACGTCACGCTCCTCTACCGTGGTGACGATCAGGAACTCGATGCGCCTGACTTCCAGGGCGTCTGTACGGAAGTCCACCGACGCCCGCGCCCCTCCCCGTTCATCGTCACCTCCGATCTCCAGCGAACTGCGTTCGCGTCCAATCCTGCGGCCATCGAGGATTACGGCATGATTCTCGAGAACCGGTCGTTCACGTACGTGTTCTTCTGGCACTTCCTCATCTTCATGTGGCTTCCGTGGCCGGTCACGTTCTCCGATGAGCCGGGCGGAACCCCCACGCGGTACGCCGACGTCCGACAGTTTCTGCTGGAGTACATCCAGCCGATTCGCGAAGGCGCACGCGTCAGCGTCGAGATCGAGGGCCGCGATACCGAAAACGATCAGGACGTGACGATCTCCGGTGTCGTGGTCGACACCGAGTACGTCTCCGAAGCCGCAGCTGCTCTCGATTCGGAGTTGCTCGAACTCGCCGGGACGGCGACGATCGTCGTCGATGACGGTACCGAACGCCACACCGTCGGCGGTTGGAGCGCGACCTTCGAGGACGTCGAAGCGAAGCAGATCACCGTCACTGGTCTCGAGGCCGCTGGTTCCGAATCCGAGTAACCGCTCGTTTGGTCGATTCGCGCGGTTCCGTTCGCTCGTGCTTCGTATTGCATTGTGCGAGTACTGCCAGTGGATGCACGTGATCTCAACGACCAGATCGAATGTAGCCGTCGTAGACTGGTAACGAGGTGGATGCGTACCCTAGTCGAAGCTGCTCCTACCTGTTCCAGGACGTAACTACACTGAAGGGGGAATCTCCTGTCGCGCTGTCACATGGTGGGGACTCCGTCCGAGCAAGAGCCAAAACTGCTAGAGCAGACCCGAATGCTCGTTGCCGTCGGTTTCTTGCTCCTATTCTTCGGCATTGCCACGTTCACGATTATCGGTGGAGACCTCGGTACCGGGCCGCTCGCCGACGACGCTGGACCGTCCGGAGTCGAGGCGCCGCCATCCGGGACGAACGACACAGTCACTGGTGACGATCCGGACTCCTCGGGGAACCCTGTCGGTGATGGAATGTCCAGCGAGGTGAACGACGGAGCCACGGATGAAGATGACGGAGGGGCTGGAGAGGACGATGGGGATCCTGGTGTGGAGGATGCCAACCCTGCGAACGAATCTGCCAACGCGACGGTGAACGAGACTGCGCAGGACCAGAGTAACACGGACGACACGGAGGATGACGGTCAGGCTCAGGACGCCGGCGAGCAGGATAGCGGTTCCGCCGAAGACGGTGACGGCGCAGACGGAACCAGCTCACAGGACGCAGACACGACATCGGGTGGGGACGACGATAACGAAGACGACAGCGAACAGGATGCGGATACGAACCCACAGACGGACTCTGAAACGAACCCGAAGCCGAATCCTGAGACGAGCGACGACAACTCTGCGACGCAGGGCGACTCCGCTGACGGTGATTCCACCGATGACAGTGGTGGCGCGAACGACGACGCCGACGAATCAGGTGATGATGCAACGGATGGGGATTCCTCGGAGGGGCCCAACGACGCACAGCACTCGGATTCGAACGACCAAGAACACGATGAGACCACCGACGGGGTCAATGAAAGCGAGCAATCAGAGTCTGGCGACGAATCCGAATATTCCGGTGAGTCAGGGGAGTCCGAAAACGCAGAGGACGCAGGAGATTCTGACTCCTCAGGGGAATCCGGCGATGCGCAGGAGATAGAGGGTTCGAACGAGACCGACGAATCCTCGAACTCCAGACGGTCCATCAGCGAGTGTCGGTTGATCACCGAACCGGGCACCTACGAACTCACGCAGGACATCCAGGGGGCCTCGGGGATACCCGTGGGGCTCGGTAACGGGCTGGAGCGGTCCGTCTGTATCGGGATTCAGAGCGCTGGCGTCACGGTCGACGGGAACGGACACGTCGTCAGCGGGGTCGGCGCCTCATTGAGCGTCGGCGTGCACGTCTACGATCCGGCCGGTTCCAGCGTCGATGCCGTTACCGTTCGCAATCTGCAGGTCGAGGGGTGGAGTAACGGCATTCAGGTCGGCGTCGATTCCTGGGCCGTCAATCCGGCTGGTCCCTCGTCGGCGCGTTTCGAGAACGTCGCTTCGGCCAGAAACGGCAATCACGGGTTCTTCATCACGGGCGCAGGCACGCAGCTCGTGTCGGTCTCGGCGACCGACAACGACGGTAGCGGGATCGGTATCCTCGATGGGAGAGCACTCTCTGTAGCGGGTGCGGACGTTTCCGGGAACGCCGAAGACGGCCTGGCGCTGTTCGAAGGGGTGTTCGACAGCGACTTCGATAGTGTGATGTCGCAAAACAACGGGGAAGCCGGCGTTTCTGGAGGCATCGGCGTTGCCGGCAACCGGTTCACCGATCTTTCCGTCGACGGGAACGGTGAGCCCTTCGACGGGTTCGACGGAACCGAGAACTCGTTCGAAGATCCGAGCCGCTTCGACAATACGAACGCCGATTCGGAGGGTGCTGAAGACGGCCAGAGCGGAACAGAGAACGACTCTGAATCGGGCGACGATGCGAACGACACCGAGGATGAAGCAACTAACGAGGGTGACGACGGAACGGAGTCGGACGGAAACGGAACTGCGGAAGCCGAGAACGAGAGCGTTGACGACAAGGACGCGAATGCAACGGGCAGAGAGGACGCCACTGACAACGAGAATACTACCGAGGAAGGCGCTGCTACCAGCGACGAGGATGACACCAATCAGTCGACGGGTGACGACGATACTGGCATCGAGCCTCCGAAGGGGACCGAATCCACCAACTCGTTAGACACGAACTCGACCGCGGATGGTGAGGAACCATCCAAAGACGGGGGGTCGGCATCCGAAGACGCGGACGACACCCCCGGTGAGGACGACGATAGCGACGCTTTCGAAGACGCGGAGAGTGAAGAAGAGGAGGAAGAGGAAGAAGAGGAGGAACAGGAAGAAGAGGAGGAACAGGAAGAAGGCGACGACGATTCTGAAGACAGAACAGAAGACGGTAACCACGGAGACGGTGGCGATGTCAACGAATCTGAAGCAGTAGACGCTGGGGCAAGTGACCCGCTACCGTCCCTGTCTGTTACTCTGTTTCGGTAATCGAATTAGAGCGGGCTCTACTCGTTCGCGTCGACGTATCGCTTTGCGAAGAGGATCCCACCAAACAAACCCAGAAGTGCGCCAGCACCAACGTACATCGAGAACTCTTGGGTGGCGACCAGTGTCAGTGTCGTGCCCAGAAACGCACCTTCAGACGCTGCTAACAGGTACGCTGCAGCGGCACCGTCCGTTGAAACGTGGGACGGAGTCACGGCTATTTCTGCTCTGATTTCCGAAGTAATAAAGGCTGATGCACTCCGGTCTGGTAACTGGGCCAGTTACTGGGGTCCGCTGTATTGGTAGCGTTTCCAATGGTGGCCTCTGAGATTTTCAGATAGATTGAAGATGAAAATGGGTTCGGGCGGATTTGAACCACCGATTTCGGCCTTGTAAGGGCCGCGTCATAACCAACTAGACCACGAACCCGCCGCTGGAAAATCACCGAGCCGCGCAGATAACCCTTTCTGTCCCGGGCACGAACCCGTCGCCGTGCAGCGACGGTACGTGCTGACGCTGGTCGTCGGACTGCTTCTCGCGGTCCTCCTCATAGCAGCTGGTGCAGCACTTTACGAGCCAAGCGATCCGGAAGGGTCCGCCGTCATTTACGATGGAGACAAGCGCGTCGCTACTGTTGATCTCGAGATAGCTGATGACCAAGACGAACGATGGGAGGGGCTGAGCACCCACGATTCGCTGGCCGACGACGAAGGAATGCTGTTCGTCTACGACGAGCCGGGGAACCACACCTTCGTCATGCGGCAGATGGACTTCGGGATCGACATCATCTACGTCGACGCCAACGGTTGCATCACGTCGGTCAATCCGGCCCCGGAGCCGGGACCAAACGAGACGGGTTCGAACCAGGAGTATCCCGGCTACGGACAGTACGTCATCGAGGTGCCGATCGGTCTGGCGTCCGAGAACGGAATCGCCGCTGGTGATCCGGTTCGAATCGAGTACGGCGGCACTACCGTAGACGGGGCGGAAGAGACCTGTTTCGAATCGTAGGCCTAAAACGCCTCGGCTGCCCAGAATGTGCAAATGAGTGCCGGTGACGTAGCCGTCGACGACGATCCGTTCGAGGAGCAACGAGAACGGGTCGAAAATCCGATGAAGCGTCTCTTTCGGGTGTATGGAGTTCCGAATCTCCGCTATCTCATCACAGGTATCGTTTCCTCGATCGGCGCTCGACTGCTCGACCTCGTTCCGCCAATTTTGCTCGGTTTCGCCGTCGACGCGATCTTCAGCCAGGAGAAGTCCTACGCTGCGATCTGGCTCGTTCCCGACGGCTGGATTCCGGCGAGCCAGGAGGGTCAGGTCTGGTTCACCGTCGGGCTGATCGCCGCGACGTTCTCTGTTGGAGCGATCTTCCACTGGACGCGGAACTGGGGATTCAACGCGTTCTCACAGAACATCCAACACGCGATACGGACGGATACCTACGACGCGATGCAGGGGCTGGACATGGACTTCTTCGCCGACAAGCAGACCGGCGAACTCCTCTCGATCCTCTCCAACGACGTCAATCGCCTCGAGCGGTTCCTCAACGACGGCCTGAACTCGCTGTTCCGCCTCTCGGTGATGGTGCTCGGGATCGCCGGCGTGCTCTTTTACTACAACTGGCAGCTCGCGCTCGTGGCACTCCTGCCGGTTCCGCTCATCGCCGGCTTCACCTACGTCTTCATCCAGATCATCCAGCCAAAGTACGCAGAGGTCCGTTCGACGGTCGGCAACGTTAACTCCCGTCTCGAGAACAACCTCGGCGGCATCTCCGTGATCAAGGCCTCCACGACCGAATCCTACGAATCGGATCGCGTCGACGACGTCTCGCAGGATTACTTCGACGCGAACTGGGATGCGATCGACACGCGAATCAAGTTCTTCCCGGGTCTTCGCGTGCTCGCCGGCTTCGGCTTCGTCGTGACCTTCCTCGTCGGCGGTCTCTGGGTCGTCTCCGAGCCTGGGCAGGGTCCGTGGTTCTTCACGGAGCCGATCTCGACCGGTGAGTTCGTCACGTTCATCCTACTGACCCAGCGGTTCATCTGGCCGATGGCGCAGTTCGGGCAGATCATCAATATGTACCAGCGAGCGCGCGCATCCAGTGCTCGCGTCTTCGGGCTGATGGACGAACGCGGACGGGTCGAGGAGTCGCTCGACGCCAAGGAACTCGAGGTGACCGAGGGTTCCGTCGAGTACGAGAACGTGAGCTTCAGCTACGACGATCCCGCGACGCTCGATGACGACGAATCGGTCGAGCTGATTCTCGACTCGGTCGATTTCGACGTTGACGGTGGTGAGACGGTCGCACTCGTTGGGCCCACGGGCGCGGGCAAGTCGACCGTCCTAAAGCTCCTCCTTCGCCTCTACGACGTCGACGACGGGTCCGTCCAGATCGACGGCACCGACGTGCGCGACGTGACACTTCCGAGCCTCCGCCGACAGCTTGCCTACGTACAGCAGGACACCTACCTGTTCTACGGCAGCGTCGAGGACAACATCCGCTACGGTAGTTTCGACGCCTCTCGCGAGGACGTCGTGGACGCAGCGAAAGCCGCGGAGGCTCACGACTTCATCACCAACCTCCCCGAGGGCTACGACACGGAGGTCGGCGAACGTGGCGTCAAACTCTCCGGTGGGCAGCGCCAGCGTATCGCGATCGCTCGTGCTGTCCTCAAGGATCCGAAGATCCTGGTCCTCGACGAGGCGACCAGCGACGTCGACACCGAGACGGAGATGCTGATCCAGCGATCCCTCGACGATCTCACGGAGGACCGCACCACGTTCGCGATCGCACACCGGCTCTCGACCATCAAAGACGCAGACCAGATCCTCGTCTTCGAGGACGGCGGCATCGTCGAGCGTGGCTCGCACGAGGACCTGCTCGCACGCGACGGTCTCTACGCGCATCTCTGGGCTGTACAGGCTGGTGAGATAGACGAGCTCCCCGATTCCTTCGTCGAGCGAGCGGCCGAGCGGAGAGCGAAGACGGACGTGGAGACTGACGACGACGATTGATCGGTCGCGACGAGTTTCTATCCCTAGCGCATCGTCACGTCCTCCTGCGGATCGTGACAGTCTCCAGTAGGTGACTCCCTTTCGCCTGGCGCTTGGATCAACCGCTTCACGGTTACGGCTGTTCTGTCCGATCAGTTGTTCGAACGAAGCAGGTATCGAAGCCGCTCAGTTGCTCGTGACACTCGGTCTCCCGAGCCGCTTAGTTATTCGCGTTGTCCAGTTGTCCAAGCCGATCGATTTGTACGGGCTGCCCAACTGGCAAGACGATCAGTGCCGCTCGGTCGGTCCTCGGATCGATTCTCTACACCGCCCTATCGTGTTGGAACGAGGTTTCGGAGGATCCCACCGACGTCAGGAACGAAGTCCCCGTTGTCAGGCAACATGGGGTAGAGTGCGCCGAGGAGCAGTCCCCACACTACGTGAGAGACCAGGGTGATCACTGTGAGGTTCGGGATGGTTGCATCGAGGTTGACGGCCATCATCCAGACTGGCATGACGATGCCCGCACCGACGAGCCACAGCACCAGTCCCCAGCCCAGTCCCAGGGCAGTCGATCCCCGAACCGTCGACGCAACGTCGTCGAGCGGTGCGACAGTGCAGCCAGCAGCGAACAGCAGCGCGAAAAGGATGCTGTGGAAGAGGTGGGCGACCCACCCGACGAGCCCGTGCTCGACGCCGTACATCGCGCCGAGGGTGGGCATGATGCCCGCGATGTGGTCCATGAGTAGCCCCATAGCAAATCCGGCAACGAGTGCTGCGACGGACACTCTGAGGAGGTCAACGACCGGCACGCCCAGAGCGAGAGCTGGCGTCGATCGCTCTCGCGTCCGCTGGAGTGTCACAGTCACCGACGCGCCCCCGTCGCTGGTAGCTGCGATCGCGCCGTCGTACTGCTCGACGAGGAGCCGAACCATCTGCAGACCGTAGCCGAAGGACGGATCGTCGTATTCGGGGAGAGAGCGTGCTGCGAGCACTTCTTTCGCTGTTTCGGGAAGACCGGGGCCGTCGTCACGAACGGTAAGTTCGACGGTCCGTCCGTTCGGGGTCAGTTCGATGGCGACGTCTGGGTTCGGTCCAGCGTGTTCGATTGCGTTCTCGACGAGCTCCGCCACGAGCAGTTCGAGTCGATCGTCAGCACGGACGAGGGTATCGTCGGGAATCGATCCGGCGACCGTCACCTCGACGTCGTCTGGGAATAATTCGAGCGTTCTCTCGACTGCGTCGCCGAGATCGGTTGGGGCGACCTCCCCCGTCGTTCCGGCGAACTCGTTGACGTGATCGACGGTTCGCTCGATCTGCTCGGTCGACTCTCTGATTGCGGTGCTGGCGTCTTCGATCTCGTCGTCCTCGATCCCGTGGGCGTACCCTTTCACGATCGCTGCGACGTTGAGAATTTCGTGGCGAAGCCGTCGGTTGACGAGCATCGCTCGCTCGGCGTACTGGACGAGCTCTTCGTTCTTCCGTCTGCTTCTGGCAGTACGATGGCCGACGATCGCTCCGAGAATTGCGCCGCCCAGGAACACGTTCGCGATCACGATTCCGGACTGTTCCCAGAGCTGGTCGAGTGGCTCGCCCTGGAGCACCGTGTTCAGCGAGGCTGTGGCGAGGACGAGCACCATCGTGAACGTTCCAAGTACGGACCAGCGCCAGACAGTGTGAGCGTAATCGTGCGAGACCGCTCCGACCCCGATTGCGACGCCGTAGATCGTCAGGCCCAGTCCCGCTACGAGAGGGACCAGAATAGCGAAGACGAACGTGTCGACTTCGGCCCGTGTGGCTCCGGCGACCAGGAATCGAGTCAGGAAAAACGCGAGAAAGGCGAGCCCGAACCCACTCAGGCGAATTCCGGGCCGCGAATCGCTCATGACAGACCGGTGGGACGAGCGACGCAATAAGTGTCGGGGAACTGGATCGCAAGAGAGCAGGTTCGCCTCCGACGTTGTCTGTCGACGATCTCGAAGCGACGCGTGGACGCTTGTCGACGTGCGAAGGGTTGCCCGCGTCCAGATCGCTGGGGTTGAAGAGCGTCGGGTCCGATCGTCTGGTCATGAATCTCGCGGAGGTGGCCTGGCCCGACGCCGCGGCCGTCGACACCGATCTCGCCGTCCTTCCGGTTGGTAGCACGGAGCAACACGGCCCCCACGCACCACTCGCGACGGACACCATCGCCGCCGAAGCCGTTGCGAAGGCTGGCGTGGATGCGTACGAGGGTGACGTCGTCGTCGCTCCGGCGATTCCGGTCGGCATCGCCGAGGAGCACCGCCAGTTCGACGGCACGATGTGGGTGAGCGAGGATACCTTTCGTGCGTACGTCCGCGAGGCAGCAGCGAGCCTCGCCTACCACGGTTTCGATCGCATCGTCATCGTCAACGGCCACGGCGGCAACGTCGACGCACTCCGAGAGGTCGCGGGCAGTCTCTCTCGCGACGGCGACGCCTACGCGGTGCCGTTCACCTGGTTCGACTCAACCGACGCTTCCGACATGGGACACGCGGGCCCCGTCGAGACGTCGATGCTCCTGCGCGTCGAACCCGATCTCGTCCGCGAGGACCGACTCGAGGAGGCAGTCGCCGGCGCGAGCGAGGAGTGGGGCGATTGGGTCGCCGGAGTCAACCTCGCCTTCGACAGCGTCGAGTTCGCCGAGAGCGGGGTCGTCGGCGATCCGAGCGCTGCGGATGCCCAGCGTGGCGAGGCACTGCTTTCGGCCGCTGCGGAGGCGCTCGCGACGCTGCTCGATGCCGTCGCAGAGCGCGATCCGCCGTCGTCCTACGATCGCTGACCGGGTGCTGGAGTCTGGCGGTTTCAGGATCGGAACGCGTTTTTCGTTGGCAGTTCACTCGTTCGTATGGCGTCCGTCTCCGGGACTGTCTACACGCGCGAGAACTGTGACCTGTGCGACGACGCAATCGAGACGCTTCGCTCCGTAGCGAGCGAAGAGGACGTCGACCTCTCGCTGTCGATCGTCGACGTCGATGAGGATCCAGAACTCCGTGAGGAGTACGGTGAGCGAGTTCCCTACGTCCTTCTCGACGATCGGCCTGCATTCAAGTACAGCGTCGATCCAGTCGCTGCACGGAGCACGCTGCGCGCACTCGCCGACGAATAGCCATCGGACGCTCGTTTTGTTCCTACCGAATACGTTCGGCACAACGCGGAGTTGGCCAGCGATCGGACGTACGAGCGCATGCCACGACTGGACCTGCGCGACGTTTCGCCGCCAAAGCGCCATCCACTGATCCACGAGGCCTTCGACGAGATGGACTCCGGCGACACGCTCACGATCGTCAACGATCACGAGCCAAAACCACTCTTCTATGAGTTCCAGGCCGAGGTCGACGCGTTCGACGTCGATGGATACGAGGTCGAGAAGACTGGCCCGAACGAGTTCGAGGCCGAACTGCCCAAGGAATGACGACCGAGCTGGTTTCGCTCGACGATCTCGAGTCAGAACCACACGCCGTGCTGTTCGAGGACGAACCCAAGACGATCAGGCTCGCGCTCGAGGCCGGTGACGAAATCGCAGCACACAGCCACCCCGATCGCCAGATCGTGTTCCACCTCCTCAGTGGGTCGATCGCGGTGGTGCTGGACGACGAGGAACACGAGCTTTCTCCCGGCGACGTCGCACGATTCGACGGTGATCGGGACATCTCGCCGCACGCGCTGGAGGATAGTACGGCGCTCCTCGTGCTCGCGCCACGGGCCGACTCCTGACGTCGTCCGTTGCAGCGGGACGCCTGTGGGCGGGCCGTCCTACTCGGTCGCGGCGTCGATCGCCTGATCGAGGTCGTCGATCACGTCCTCGACGTCTTCGAGACCGACGGAGAGGCGAACGAGGTCGTCGGTGACGCCGCTGGCGAGCTGTTCTTCGTCAGTTAGCTGCTGGTGGGTGGTCGATGCGGGGTGGATGATTAGCGTCTTCGCGTCGCCGACGTTCGCGAGGAGGCTCGCGAGCTCCGTCGATTCGACGGTCGTTCGCGCTGCGTCGTAGCCCCCCTCGAGACCGAAGCAGATCATCCCGCCGTAGCCGCCGTCGAGATACTCGGACGCTACGTCGTGGGTTTCGTGATCGTCGAGACCCGGATAGGTCAGCCACTCGACCTCGGGATGGTCGTCCAGATGTTCGGCGACGGCCATGGCGTTCTCGCAGTGGCGCTCCATCCGGAGGGGAAGCGTCTCGAGTTTCTGGGTCGTCACCCAGGCGTCGAAGGGCGCCTGCTGATTGCCGAGGTCCCGCAGCGCGCGAGCCCGTGCCGTCATGCTGAAGGCCAGTTCGCCGAACCGTTCTTTGAAGTTCACGCCGTGGTAGGCCGGATTGTCGCCGGCGATCTCGGGGTAGTCCTCCGCGGTCCAGTCGAAGTCGCCGCCGTCGATCAACACGCCGCCGATCGTCGAGCCAGCACCGTGGATCCACTTCGTGGTCGAGTGCCAGACGAGGTCGGCGCCGTGGTCGAGCGGGTTGCAGAGATACGGCGTCGCAAATGTGTTGTCGACGAACAGCGGGGCGCCGTTCTCGTGGGCAATCTCCGCGATGCGCTCGATGTCGGGCGTCACGAGAGCGGGGTTGCCGATCGACTCCAGATGGACGTAGGCGGTATCGTCGTCTATCGCGTCCGCGTACGCGTCGTAGTCCAACGTATCGACGAAGCGCGTCTCGATCCCGCGCCGGGGTGCAGTGTGGGTGAAGTAGGTGTAGGTCCCGCCGTACAGCGCCGATGCCGTAACGACGTTGTCGCCCTCGCTCGCGAGCGTGAACGTTGCAAGGTCGAGCGCTGCCATTCCGCTCGACGTTGCGATCGCACCGACGCCGCCCTCCAGCGATGCGAGTCGCTGTTCGAGAACGCCGTTGGTGGGGTTCATGATCCGGCTGTAGATGTTGCCGGGCTCCTCGAGCGCGAAGAGCGACGCCGCGTGCTCGGCGTCGTCGAACTCGTAGGACGTGGTCTGGTAGATCGGGGGCGCGCGTGCCCCAGTCGTCGGGTCCGCCTCCTGTCCGGCGTGCAGGCTCCGCGTGTGGAAGCCGAGATTGTCGTCTGACATCGGCTGGACGTTCTCAGCGGTGGCGCAAGAAGGTTGTGAGGAAGCTGTCCGGCCGAAGGCAACTCACTCCGTCGAGGAGGAGACGATCGTCGCGGTCGGCGACCGCTCGACGAACAACGAGTAGGCGAGGGCGACGAAGCCCAGCGCTGTGAATGCGCTCTGAACAGCGATGCTCTGGAGTAGCGATGCGGCCGTGAGCTGGTGAAGCGATCCGCCCAGAAGCGTTCCCAGCGTCACGAGCCCGAGACCCACGCTCAGCGCTCGAAGGGCTCTCGATCCGGTTCGGGTGTACGCACGGTAGGCGAGGAAGACGATCGCACTCCCGAAGACGAGCGTCACAGTGTTCGCAGCGACGACGGCGGTGGTGAGAGCGTCCATTCAGATCACCCTCCCAAGAGTATCAGCCGCTCGACTGTTGGTGAACTTTCGGTCGCGGTACGGGCGGCGCGAAGAGGAATTCCGGATGGAGTGTTCAGTAGAAACGCGGTTCTTGCTGACGTGTTCGGTGGCAACGGCGGGGAGGCCGTCTGGTAGCGGGGCGTGTGGCATGGTTAGTTCGTCTCGACCGTCGCAGATTCAGGCGATCGGAGCTGATCGTCGGCGAACCGCTTGATCACTTTCTCTTCTGCTCGGTGAAGCGTCTCAGAGCAAGTAGATTTCGCGATATCCAGGGCATCGGCCAGCTCCGTCATCGAAGACTCTCGTGGCGTGTCGTAGTAGCCCATCTCGATCGCGGTCGTAATGAGTTCGCGCTGTCTGTCCGTCAGGAGTCGCTCGGACTCGGCCCGTGGGCTCACGTACTCGACGTCGAACTCGAGACCGAAGGCGTCGAACTGACGACCCAGTTCGGAGAGGCGATCCCGGGAGGCCGTCAGCTCCAGCGTCGTGGTACCGTCGACGATATCGACGGGGAGTTCGATCGGCATTCTCGACTCGCGCGCGGAGAAGAGGAGGAGCGGCTGGGTCGTCTCGAACTGGACCATCGCGCGGTCCTCGCCGGCCTGGAGGAGTTCCAGTCGCGTGATTGCGTCGTGATCCTCCATGTCAGCGAGCACCGGTCGCGGATCCGACGCAGTGAGTTCGACGAGGCCGAATCCGGCGTCACCCCCCGGAAGCGCTGCGAGCACCCGGAAGGTGGCGCTGGGATGTTTCGTGGACACGTCCTTGATCCACGTCCCATCCGGGAGCGTGACGGTGAGTTCTGCGTGGGTCATCTGGCGATCTCTGGTCAATAATACTGAACACAGCCTTGTATGATCGGGTCCGATTCCCACGTCCTGAGAAATCGAGCGCCTGCCAATATGCCACTTGAGGGGGCGAACGCAGCCGCTCGATCCGACGGACGTGATTCCCGCACACTGTTCGGTTCCCGCAGCTACCACTTCAATTTATTAGGGAGGAGTCCCGATACCAGAGCATGAACCGGGACGACGATCGGGCTGGAGACGAGTACTCTCAGCCTCGCGTCCCCGCCCCGCTTCGCGATCGCGTTCACGAACTCTTCGTCGCCGAGCGGGGCTACGAACCGGCGAGCTTTCAGGAAGCCCTCAGCGTCGCCGTCGACCTCGCCGCTCAAACGCAGGACTCCACTGCTGAGTCACGCACAAACGAACCGGGCGCTGGCAACGCGGTGGAGACTGACACTGAGAGTATAACGGAAACTGACGCCGGGACTGAGATCGGAGCTAACTCGGAGCAGTCCGGGCCGTCTTCACACTCCTCCGAGGGCACCGAGATCGACCGGGCCCCCTCGACTGAGCCGATCGATGCCGTCGTCGACGAGCCTGCCCTCGATAGCCCCGATGGCGAGTCGGTGAGCTTCGACGAGTACGTCGACGGGCTCGAAGAGACGCGACAGGACCCATCGCCGTCCGTCGAGTCGATTCTGGATACCGAGCACGCCGACAGCGTCGTACGAGAACTCGCAGCGGAGGTCCTCGAGGAGATGACCCAGGACGCGTTCCAAGAGCTCGAACACGGCGTCGATCACGGCGTCGGCGCGGGAGTGACCGACGGGATGGGATCAACTGCGACTGCCGATGGATCGGGAACGGCACCGTCAGATACCACGGGCGACGGCGTTCCTGACTCGCTCACCGCAGACCCGAAAAGCGACTGTGCCGTCTGTGGCCGATCACATCCGGTGAGCGTTCTCCACACGACGATTCTCGAAGACGAAGGCAGTGTTGCGTTGGTCTGTCCCTCCTGCGCCGAGTGACGGACTGATTGCTGGCCTATTGACTGCTCCGTGCGTTTCTCATCCGCTGCTCTATTCCCTCTCTCGTTGGCTCTGTTCGCCGTCGATCGGCAGGTGATCGTCACTGCTTTGCGCCACCAGTGGTCAGTGGCGTCCATGTCGACGCTGGATTCGGTCGCAACGGTGGTACACGTGCTCGTCGGGGGCCTCTGGATCGGTGGTGTAGTGTTCGTCGCACTGGCGGTGCTTCCGCTGGGTCGGGACGCCGACGTCGATCCGCAGCCGCTGGAAACCGTCGTCGATCGTCTTCTTACGCTTTCGAGGTTCGCCGCGGTGGTGATGCTCGCTTCCGGGGCGCACGTCCTCTATCACGTCACCTTGGGTGGTGAGGTCAGCACTGAGCCATTGACCAGCAGTGGTCGGGGGCACCTGATTCTCACGATGGTCGTCCTCTGGCTCGGCGTGACGGCCACGGTCGAGATCGGTGCCAGCAAACTGTTCGACGGTCTCGACGCAGGGAAACTCCGCGAGCCGACGCGAGCAGCGTTGCCGTGGTTTCGTGCTGCGGCCGTCCTCGGCATCGGCGTCCTGACCGTCGGCGGAATGCTCTCGGCCGGGGTAGGGTTCTGAACGCGCACTCGGGTCGGCTGGAGTGAGCAGCGAACGCAGTGAACCGGAACCACTACCTGCCGGCACCCCGCAGCCCGGGACATGTACGTAGGCGTCATCGGTCTGGGTCGGATGGGGCAGATCGTCGTCGATCGGCTACTCGACGCCGGTCACGACGTCGTCGCGTTCGACATCGACGAAGAGGCAGTTGCCGACGCTGTCGACGCCGGGGCCGAGCCAGCGGAGTCGATCCCCGACGTCGCCGACGCGCTAGGCGAGGACGCGCGTATCTGGCTCATGGTCCCCGCCGGGGATCCCGTCGACGCTGCGCTGTCCGAGCTCGACGGGCACGTCGACGGAGACGATGTGATCGTCGACGGCGGCAACTCACACTTCGAAGCGTCCGTTCGGCGCGCCGA
This sequence comes from Salinarchaeum laminariae, assembly GCF_023204835.1. Lineage (GTDB taxonomy): Archaea > Halobacteriota > Halobacteria > Halobacteriales > Salinarchaeaceae > Salinarchaeum > Salinarchaeum laminariae. The sequence continues at coordinate 2,434,891 of NZ_CP096270.1, read as the reverse complement.
TGCCACGGACGCCGCGTATCTGGACTGTGGGACCAGCGGCGGTCCCGCGGGAGCCGAACTCGGTTTTTCGCTGATGATTGGCGGCCCGCAGTGGGCGTACGACGAACTGGTGCCGGCGTTTGACGCCGTCGCGACCGGGCCCGACGGCCACGATCGAATGGGACCCGTCGGATCGGGTCACTACGTCAAGATGGTTCACAACGGGGTCGAGTACGCGCTCATGCAGGCCTACGGCGAAGGGTTCGAACTGCTCGCCCGGGGTCGCTACGATCTGGACCTCGAATCCGTCGCGCGGACCTGGACCAACGGTGCCGTGATCCGCTCCTGGCTCCTCGACCTCTGCGAGGAAGCGTTCCGCGAGGAAGGCTCCGATCTGGGCGACGTTGCCGACCACGTTGAGGGCGGCTCGACCGGTACCTGGACCGTGCAGGAAGCTCTCGAGCAGGAAGTGCCGGTCCCGCTCATTTATCAGGCGCTGGCGGAGCGCTTCGATAGCCGCGAGGATCGGTTCGCCCGCAAGCTTGCGAACCGCCTGCGGTACGGTTTCGGCCGTCACGAGATCGTTCGGGAGTGACGACGACGGCGACGACCTGCGAGGGTTACGCTTCGACGACGTCGTCGGAGCGATCGAACTCCATTGCTGCAGCTACTTCCTCGGCGAGGTCCGCTCCCCAGAGTCGTTCTGTGAGCCAGCATCCCAGATCGAGACCTGACGTGACGCCGCCGGCAGTGACGACGTCTCCGTCGTCCACGACGCGCGCGTCGACCACTTCGGCGCCCGCTGCTCGAAGATCGTCGATCGCGCCGTGATGCGTGGTCGCCGGTCGTCCGTCGAGCAGGCCCGCCGCTTCGAGGATCATCGCCCCCGTACAGACCGAAGCCACGACCGCGCCCTGTTCGTGCGCACGACGGACCGCCTCTGGTAGATCTCCTGACTCGACTTCCGCTCGGGCCCCGGCGTCCGCACCATCGTTCCAGCCACCACCCGGCACCACGACTACGTCTGCGTGATCGGAGAGCGAGCCCTGTGCAGCGATCGTCAGATCGTGCGCCCCGGTCACGTTCGTCGCTCCGTCGAGTGTGACGAGATCCACCGCGGCGGTAGCGCCACCGTCCACCGCGTTCTCGAGGACCTCGTACGGGCCGAGTGCGTCGAGTTCGTCGAATCCCTCGAAGACGACGATCTCGATGGACGACCGGTCGCTGGAACTCATAGACCGGCCCTTGCTTCGCATCGACAAAAAGACTCGGTGCGATCTGATCCGAACAGCTTCGGGGCGACGCGGTCAGCGGATCACAATGTAGATAAACCACCGTTTCGAACGCCCATGCAAATGGAACTCGGTCTGCCCCTTGCGGTCGGGCTCGGTCTCACGGTGCTCACCGTTCTGGTGCACTTCTCCCGCGGGACCGGCTGGTCGGCCAACGAGGACATCTCACAGGCGGTGCTCGAACAGCGCGCGCAGTCAGTCCCCGAGACCGACTTCCCGGAGCCGTCGAACCGGACCTTCGGCGCGGGCGGCGGTGGCGCCGTCGCCGTCGGCGAGGGTGAGGAGGGTGCCGAGCTCGAGGAGGGTGGTGAGGATGATGGGGCCAGCCCCGGAGACATCCCCGACGACGAAGTCGAGTATTTCGACGTCGAGTTCGTCAAAGAAGGCGAGACGATCGAAGTCTCGAACGACGAACCGCTGCTCGATCAGGGCGAAGACGAAGGCTGGGACCTCCCCTACGCCTGCCGAGAAGGCCAGTGCGTCTCCTGTGCAGGTCACATCCCCGATGGCGACGCGCGAGACTTCGTCGAACACGACGATCAGGAGATGCTCGACGATCCCGAACTCGAGGATGGATACGTCCTGACCTGCGTCGCCTACCCGCGTGCTGACTTCTCGCTCGAGACAAGCGAGTCGCCCTGAGCGGTCGGAACTGCGCTTTTCTTCGTCCGACGTTTCTGCTGTCGCCAGCATCGCAGAGCCGCCAGTTCGTTCTTCGAATCGACGCCGCTGAGGAACCCCTGCTGAGATTGCAGTCACCGACTGGTTTCTGACGGGCGTGTGCCCTGTGTCTGGTCCCCACACCTCCCACTACTTTCATACCCGAACCCTCGGTAGCTGGACGGTGTGTCGCGACAGTCGAACCGCGAGAATCTGACAGGCGGTGGGCTGGCTCGCCCGCTTTTCCGGTTGGCGTGGCCGATCGTCATCATCCAGCTCCTGCAGGTCACCTACAACATCGCGGACACGATTTATCTGGGCTGGTACGATCCGACGTCGGTCGCTGCGATCAGCCTCGCCTTTCCCCTGCTCTTCCTGATCATCTCCGTAGCTGGCGGATTCACCACTGCCGGCTCGATCCTCGTCGCGCAGTACACAGGTGCAGAGGGGGAGCGATCGGCGGGGAGGGTGGCCGGCCAGACGCTGGCGTTCGTGGGGACGCTGTCGGTGGGACTCGCGATCGTGGGCTTTCTCATCGTGGATCCGGCGCTGGGGTTCCTCCCAACGGACGCCGAGACCGGCGAGGAGGTCGTCCCGCAGATGGCGGCGTACCTGAAGGTCCTCTTCGTTGGGCTGCCCGCTATCTTCGGCTTCTTCGTCTTCTCGGCGCTCATGCGGGGCTACGGCGACACCCGGACGCCGATGCGGATCATGGTTGGCTCAGTTGCGCTGAACGTCGTCGCAGACCCGATCCTCATCTTCGGGCTCGGACCCGCCCCGGAGCTCGGGATTGTTGGCGCCGCGATCGCCTCCATGGGCGCACGCGGGCTCGCCACGATCGCGGGTCTCTACGTCCTCTTCCGGACGAATCGCGGCCCGGCGATCACTCGCAAGGATCTCCCCTTCGATCTGGATGTCATCCGCCAGATCCTCCGGATCGGCGTCCCGAGTGCGCTCGAGCAGTCGATGGCCGCCGTCGCAATGGTCACGCTGACCGTCATGGTTGCGCAGTTTGGCCCGCCGGTCGCAGCTGCGTACGGCGTCGGTAACCGCCTCGTCTCGCTGGTCTTCCTCCCAGCGATGGGCGTCGGGCGCGCGACGAACACGATGGTCGGGCAGAACCTCGGCGCGAACAAGCCCGATCGCGCGGCCAAAGCCGTTTGGCTCGGCGTCGGCGTCGCCGGCGGGGTGATGGCGCTGGTCGCAGTGGTGGCGGTGCTCATCCCCGAGCCGATCGTGAAGGCCGTCCTCGGTGCGGACACCGAGCACACCGCGGAGTCGATCCGGCTGGGCACGGAGTATCTCCGGATCCGCTCAGTGGAGTTCCTGTTCATCGGCGTGATGCAGGTAATCCTCGGCGGGTTCCGCGGTGCGGGCAACACCCGCACCGCTCTGGGGATTTCGTTCGTCACGCTGTGGGTCGCCAGAGTGCCAACAGTGTACTATCTCGCGATCGTCGCGGGTTGGGGTGCCACCGGCATCTGGGTCGGGATGACGATGGGCCACATCCTCGGGACGCTGGTAGCAGTGCCGTGGTTCCTTCGTGGCACCTGGAAGCAGGCGGTCGTCGATTCAAACGATTCGCGGGCTCCCGAACCGGCGGAGGGGTAGCTACGGACGCGTTCGTGTTTCGATAGCTGCTACCATCGTGGTAGGCTCGTCACTCAGTGGATCCATCCCCTGGTTCCGGACCAGAATCGTAGTCCCGGCTCCCTGGTCGGCCAGCGTCGTGGGCGCGGATCGCCGAGTGAAGATTTCGACCCTGTCAGTCTCATTTCACTCAGTTCCAATGGTACGAACTGCCTCTGGCCATCGATCACGTCCGGGCCATCGCAACACTCAACCGACCGAGTCACCTCGTTTCAGCCGATGACGGCGGATCCCACGACCGAGCAACACGTCATTCTCTTCGATGGGGTCTGCAATCTCTGCAGTGGGTTCGTCCAGTTCGTCGTCCCCCGAGATCCGGACGGAACGTTCGCGTTCGCGTCACTCCAGTCCGACGTCGCCGACGATCTACTGGCTGATCACGACGTGGATCCGAACGCCCTCGAATCAATCGTCCTGATCGAGGGCGATACGGCCTACGTCAAGTCGGACGCAATTCTGCGAATCGGCTACCATCTCGGCCTCCCCTACCGCCTGGGGTGGCCGTTCCGGTTCGTCCCCCGTCGGTTCCGGAACTGGTGGTACGACGTGGTCGCCGAGCGCCGGTATCGGTGGTTCGGCAAGAAAGACCGCTGCATGGTGCCGGAAGGTGACCTCCAGTCGCGGTTTCTGGACTGAGATAGTTCACGTCTCTCACTATCGTTCTGTACGAAGCGCGACTGATAGCGCAGCAGCACAGTTGGGATCCTATGCGTGGCTGCTCGAAGATGAAACATTCGCACGAACGAACCGATCAGGGTGACATGATCAGTCCGAGGAGGACGAGGATCGCAGTCCGCTGACGCGGCTCGAACTTCGTTCTTTCACGTCGTCGATGCGTTCGCGCGCGGAGAGGCGCGTCTCACCGAAGGCAGCGCCAACCATTGCACCGAGTGCGGCTCCGGAACTGGCTGCGTTTCGGCTGAAGAGACCACCGAGGCCACCACCGATCGCCGCGCCCATCGCTGCGTACCGTGCTCGACTCAGCGCCCGCTTGATTCTACTCGGGGACATTACCAGATAGTAAGCGCGAGAACGGAATAAAGGTATGGTTGAGTGATCCCAGCGTCTGGGCTATCGGACGTGAGAGTAGCCTCTCAGTTGCTCTCACAGTGTACGTTCGATATATCGCTCGATTCGCTGGACGCGGACGGGATCGTACGTCCAGAATCCGCTCCACGTCCGCGGTTCGATCTCGTACGCGACGAGAGCGATCGAACCGTCGGTCCCGTCGGGTGGATTGAACAGTACGAACCAGCTTCGTCGGAAGTCCTCTGTTTCGCCAGCGTGGACGATCCCGCGGAGGTCCTTGGGAGGCAAGTCCTCGGCGGTGCCATAGAGGTGCACGTCGAGATCCGTGTCGACGAGTGATTCGTACACCTTGCGAGTACCTATTTCGTCCTGAATGCGACCGAGCTCCTGGAAAGACGCCCGGAGCGTACCGTCTCCTGCTTCCCAGGCACGGCGTTCGATCAGCCTGGAAATAGCGATCAACACGAGCTTCTCCCGGTCAGATTCCGGGTACCCGCGCAGACGAAACGGGTGTTCGTCCATCGCCATGAGCACCTCCGGAATGACGACGTCCTCTAGCTCCCGCGTCCCAGTCCGATAGATATCCGAGTTGACGTACAACAGATGATCCCCGATCTCTGCCATCGGAGATCGAGCGACGACGGTCCCGTCTTCGACGAGCAAAAGGAGATCCGTCTCCGCATCGGCGGCTTCGCGCTCGATCGTGGGAACGTCCCGCTCGGGGAACGTCGCCCCGAGAAGCGACGTTACCTGCTCGGGCTCGGTCCTGTTGAGCACCACGAGCGTTCGATCCTGCTCGGGGAGCTCGTCCACGAAGGACTCAAGCGTCACAGAGGGACGTTGACGATTTTGCGGTCTAAACGTTCTGGCCGTGGTGACAGCTCTGCGGTCGGCCGGGACGACCATCGTCACGATGTCCCGGGTAGTTACCGATACGAATACCTTTTGTGACCCCTCTTCGAAGCGATTTCCATGGCTGATTTGGACGATGCCCTCCCAGCACAGCGATTTCTCGAACGTGACTGGGACTACTGCATCGTCCTCGACGCGTGCCGATTCGATCGTTTCGAGGCCCACTACGAGGAGTATTTCGTCGGGAACCTACAGAAGTTCCTCAGCCCCGGTTCCTCGACGCCAGAGTGGGCATATCGGACCTTCACCGGAGATCACGACATCGCCTACTTCTCGAGCAATCCGTTCATCAACGGGCTCGGAATCCCCCTCAACGAACTCAAATGGGGCGCTAGCTGTGACTACCCCTGGACGGCGACGGACCACATCGAAGACGTGATCGACGTCTGGCAGGACGGCTGGGACGACGATCTCGGCACGGTGCCACCGGACGCACTCGCCGAGTCGCTGGCCACGCACCGCGAGCTTGCAGAGGACGCCGAGCGAGTCGTGTTACATTACATGCAGCCCCACGCACCATATCTGGACAGGGGGACAGGTGGCAAGCTTTCGACGATCAAGGAAGCCTTCGAAGCACAGGGGGAACGGGCCGACGACGCGGAGCCCGGCGTCATCGAGCGTATCAGTGACCGTGTTCGTCCCACGGTCGAGTCGGCACTGGACGGCAACTCCTTCGCGCAGAAAGTGGGTATGTGGCTCGAACTCGACAAGCGGAATCTCCTCCGCTCGGGCACTCGGGAGGCGGCGTTCGACCACTACGACCGCAACCTCGAGATCGCACTCGATTCCGTCGTGGAGCTGATTCCCGAGCTCGATGGCGACGTCGTCGTCACGGCAGATCACGGCGAGGCCTTCGGCGAACAGGGCGTCTGGGAGCACCACATCGAGACGCCGATTCCACCGCTGATCGAGGTCCCCTGGATCGAGGTCGAAGACGTCGTCTAGATCCTGCTTACACCCTTCGTTTCGTCCCAGGAAACGAGCTCGCCCCCACCGTCTTCGCCGTGGCAAACGTCTATAGCATTGACAGCCCATTCTCGAGTCATGACGCACGTAATCGTCGTCGGAGGCGGCCCAGCCGGGCTCACCGCTGCACTGTTCGCCGAGAAGAATGGCCTCGAGGCAACGGTCTTCGACACCGACGAGACGTGGATGCACAAGGCGCATCTGTTCAACTATCCAGGCGTCGGCTCGGTCGACGGCTCCGCGTTCATGGAGACGCTCCGGACGCAGGTCGACAGCTTCGGCGTCGAGCGCAAGCAGGGCGTCGAGGTGGCCTCTGTCTCCGACACCGGCGACGGATTCGACGTGGAGACAGACGACGGCGAACTGCACGAGGGCGATTACGTCGTCCTGGCGACGGGCGCAAATCGCGATCTCGCGGAGTCGCTTGGATGCGAGTTCGACGGGGACGTCGTCGACGTCGACGTGACGATGGAGACCAGCGTCGAGGGCGCGTACGCGACGGGTGCGATGGTCCGCGCCGAGGAGTGGCAGGCCGTCATCTCCGCAGGCGACGGTGCATCGGCTGCCCTCAATGTCCTCTCTGAAGAGATGGGCGAGCACTACCACGACTTCGACGTGCCGGCTGACGCCGAGCAAACGTTCGGCTCCTTCGGCGAGGAGTGAAGCGTCGTCGATATGGCAGATCCGCTGGGGCGGCCAGTTGCCAGCCCAAATTCGGCGCGAGGGATTCTCGGCATCGAATCGTAGCCCGTCGTTGAGATCAGCCAATCGCGGTGCTCGGTCGGAAATTGCTGGGATGGGTGGCGTATCCACGTCGCCTATCCACGCCGAGTCTCTCGAGGATCGCGCTCCCTGGCGCGACGAAAGCGGCAACGGCCACACCGTTAACGTCGTCCGACGCCTGATACAACTCATGCCAACCGATATTCCTGGGATTCACCACGTGACGGCCATCGCTGGCGACCCTGGACGAAACCTCGAGTTCTACACGCAAACGCTGGGCCTCCGTCTCGTGAAACGGAGTGTGAATCAGGACGACGCCGGCACGTACCATCTGTTCTACGGCGACCACGGCGGATCTCCGGGGACCAGTATGACCTTCTTCCCGCATCCCAACGCCCGCTCCGGGACGATCGGGAACGGTCAGGTCTCGACCACGCAGTTCCTGATTCCCGGCGATTCCGTCGACTACTGGACGGATCGGCTCGACGAGGCGGACGTCGAGGTTACGGGGCCAAGCGAGCGTTTCGGTAACACCGTCCTCGCCTTCGACGATCCAGATGGACTTCCCCTCGAACTGGTCGCTCGCGACGACGCGATTGCCGGCGATCTCCCGGACGGTCCAGTCCCCGATGAGCACGCAATTCGGGGGTTCTACGGCGTCTCGCTAGCGCTTGCTCGCGGCCGAGCAACGAAAAATCTCCTCGAGACGATGGGCTTCGAGCCCGGCGAGACAGAAGACGAACGGCAGCGATTCGTGGCCGGCGGCGACCTCGGATACGTCGTCGAAGTTGTCGAGGACGAGTCGCGATCGGCAGGAACGCAGGGAGCAGGGACAGTTCACCACGTCGCGTTCCAGGTAGCTAGCGTGGAGCAGGCGGAGTGGCGCGAGATCCTGCAGGATCATGGTCTTCGCCCGACAGAGATCATCGACCGCAAGTGGTTCGAATCGGTCTACGCCCGGACCGCTGGCGGTGTTCTCTTCGAGTTTGCAACGAAAGAGCCCGGTTACACCGTCGACGAACCGCTCGATGAACTGGGGGAGCATCTCGTCCTCCCGGAGTGGCTCGAGGACCGCCGCGAGGAGATCGAGGCACAGCTACCGCCGCTGGACGTCAGCAAGAGCGCGGACTGAACTGGATCGACAGTGGACTGTGGCCCGATCGAACTGCCACGATACCGAATTTTGATTCCAAGTGGTGAGGGGAATCTTCCTTGCTCTCGAAACTGGACTGCCATAGATCTATGTGGCACGAGGTCGAACCTCGCTGTGTGCACGAACTCGACGATACTGATCTCGAGATCCTCGAACTGCTCGGCGAGGACGCACGTCGACCGTACAGCGAGATCGCCGACCAGGTTGGGATGTCCGGGCCTGGGGTCTCCGATCGCGTCGATCGACTCCGCGAGGCCGGCGTGATCGAACGGTTCACCGTCGACCTCGACCGGTCACAGATCCGTGGCGGTTCGCCAGTGCTCGTCCAGGTCTCTGACGGTGGTGAATCGGTGGAGCGGCTGCAGGAGGATCTCTCCAGTGCAGACGCCGTCGAGCACGTGTTCGTGACCGCTGCTGGCGACCTCACGTTCATCGCGCGTCCTCCAGAGGGATCGGTCCGAGAGTGGCTCGACGACCGACTCGATCTCGGGACAGTGACCGTCGACGTTACGCTGCTCGACGAGGTGAACTGGACCCCGTCGATCGGTGGTACCGCCTTCGCGCTTGCGTGCGCCGAGTGTGGCAACACCGTCGACAGCGAGGGGGAGCAAGAGACAATCGACGGTGATCGGTACCACTTCTGTTGTTCTTCCTGTCGCTCACAGTTCGTGGAGCGTCACGATCGGATCGCCGAAGAGGCCTGAATCGCTTCGAACGCGAGATTCGGGTCCACTAGTAGTTTGGATTTCGAGGGACAACGTGCCTAAAGGAGGAACCCCTATTAGCTAGCAATGACGAATAGGACTACGCACCTCACGATTACCGGGATGAGCTGCGCGAACTGCTCGCAGACCATCACCGAGCGCGTCGAGTCACTCGACGGCGTCGAGCGCGCCGACGTCAACTACGCCACCGACGAGGGCTCCGTCGAGTACGATCCCGACGCCGTCGCGCTCGGGGAGATCTACGACGCGATCGATGCGGCTGGCTACGGCGCCGTCGACGAGTCCCGCTCGATCGCGATCACCGGCATGAGCTGTGCGAACTGCGCGGACACCAACGAGGACGCGCTGGGCTCCGTTCCTGGTGTCGTCGACGTCGACGTGAACTACGCCACGGACGAAGCGTCGGTCCGCTACAATCCCAACGACGCCGACCCTGAGGACCTCTACGACGCCATCGAAGGCGCTGGTTACTCGCCGGTCCGTGAGTCCAGTAGCCATGCTGGTGGTGAATTAGGTGAGGCCGGCGACGGTGCCGAGGATGGGGGAGCCGCCGACGACGGGCGATCCAGCGCCGACGCCGCTCGAGACGCAGAGATTCGCAAACAGCTACGGCTGACGCTGTTCGGAGCGGCGCTCTCCATACCGTTCCTGCTCTTCCTATTCGATCGGTTCGTTCTCGGCGGGAGTTTCGTCCCCGAGACGCTGTTCGGCGTCGAGTTCGGCTGGCTCGAGTTCGCGCTCGCGACGCCGGTCCAGATCGTACTCGGACGGCCGTTCTACAGGAACTCCTACAACGCGCTCGTCAACAACCGTCGCGCCAACATGGACGTGCTCATCGCGATGGGCTCCTCGACGGCGTACGTTTACAGCGTCGTCGTCCTCCTCGGCCTGATCGCGGGGAGCCTCTACTTCGACACTGCCGCGCTCATTCTCGTGTTCATCACGCTCGGGAACTACCTCGAGGCCCGTTCGAAGGGCCAGGCCAGCGACGCCCTGCGACAGCTTCTCGAGATGGAGGCCGACACGGCGACCCTCGTCGACGAGGACGGCAACGAAGAGGAGGTGCCACTCGAAGACGTCGAGGTTGGCGATCGCATGAAAATCCGTCCCGGCGAACAGATTCCCACCGACGGCGTCGTGGTCGATGGATCGTCGGCCGTCGACGAGTCGATGGTCACCGGCGAGTCCGTTCCCGTCGAGAAATCAGACGGAGACGAGGTCGTGGGCTCGACGATCAACGAGAACGGCGTGCTGATCGTCGAGGCGACCAAGGTGGGCGAGGACACGGCGCTCCAGCAGATCGTCGAGACCGTCAAGGACGCGCAGTCCCGCCAGCCCGAGATTCAGAATCTCGCGGACCGCATCTCCGCGTACTTCGTTCCGATCGTGATCGGAAACGCTCTCTTCTGGGGTGCTCTCTGGTTCCTCTTGCCAGATCTCGTCGGCGGATTCGTCGGTGCACTACCCGTCTGGGATCTCGTGGGTGGCGGTCCCGAGTCCCTCGGTACCTTCGAGTTCGCAGTCGTCGTCTTCGCTTCCGCGGTGCTGATCGCCTGCCCCTGCGCACTCGGGCTCGCGACGCCCGCCGCGACGATGGTCGGGAGCACGCTTGGCGCGAAAAACGGCGTCCTGTTCAAGGGCGGGGACGTCCTCGAACGTACGAAAGACGTCGATACCGTCGTCTTCGACAAAACCGGGACGCTGACCACGGGCGAGATGCAGCTGACGGACGTCGTCACGGCGGAGTCGATGGCCGACGGAGCGGACGACGGGGCCGCTCCGGACGGCGGTGCGGTCGCCGGAGAAGCCGAAGATCGGTCGTCAGTCGACGAGGACGAACTGCTCCGGCTCGCTGCGAGCGCCGAGAGCGGAAGCGAACACCCACTCGGCCAGGCGATCGTCGAGGGGGCACGCGACCGCGATCTGGACGTCACCGATCCCGAGTCGTTCGAGAACGTCGCCGGTCAGGGCGTGACTGCCACAGTCGACGGGCACGAGGTCAGCGTAGGCAATCATCGACTGATGGAGAGCGACGACGTCGACGTCAGTGGTGCAGAGGAGACGATGGATCGCCTCGAGTCCGAGGGCAAGACGGCGATGTACGTCGAGATCGACGGCAGGCTTGCTGGCGTGCTCGCCGACTCGGACACGATCAAGGAGTCCGCGAGCGACGCCGTCGCCGCACTCCAGGATCGCGGCCTCGACGTGATGCTCATCACCGGCGACAACGAGCGGACGGCCCGTGCAGTCGCGAGCGAGGTCGGCATCGACCCCGACAACGTTCGGGCGGAGGTCCTGCCGGAGGACAAATCCGACGCAGTCGAGTCGATCCAGTCCGGGGGCCGGAAGGCGATGATGGTCGGTGACGGCGTCAACGATGCTCCCGCACTCGCAGTAGCTCACGTCGGGACGGCGATTGGCTCCGGAACGGACGTCGCAATCGAGGCTGCGGACGTCACGCTAATGCGCGACGATCCGCTCGACGTCGTGAAGGCGATCCGGATCTCGGAGGCGACCCTTCAGAAGATCAAGCAGAACCTCGTCTGGGCGCTCGGCTACAACACCGCGATGATCCCGCTCGCGTCACTCGGGCTGCTCCAGCCCGTCTTCGCTGCTGCAGCGATGGCAATCTCCTCGGTGTCGGTGCTCACGAACAGCCTCCTCTTCCGCCGGTACACGCCCGACCGGGATTACCGGCTGTTTGGCTTCCTGCGACGGTAAGTTCGAGTCTTCGTTTTTGAGCAGTGGTGCTGTACCGTCCGCTTCTTCGTTCGTTTGAGGACACTCGGTCTACGCATCCGCCGCAATGAGTTCCACGTCGTCCCCGACGGTGATGGAGTCGCCGCGATCCGCGTCGTCGACGGACGCGATCACCATCACGGTGTAGAAGTGATCGAAGGCCGCGGAGTCGGCCCAGTCGGGGAACGTCTCCTGGCGTTTCTCGACGAATCGCTGCTGGAACCCTTCGATCGCCTCCCCACCGTCAGGATCGCGACTCGGCACGACACACCGGCCACAGGGAGTGACCCCCTCGATGCGAACGTCTCCAATACGGACCGCCGGTGCGGCCTCGCCGACGAGACGATCCTCCCAGAAGGCTGGAACGCCACCGATCTCGATGTTCGCACGGAGACGCCGTCGAGCGCCGTCCAGAGATACGCCGTCGAACCAGGACGCGACCGTTTCGAGGGTCGCGGTGCTGATCACCGAGGGCCCCATCTCCGGACGGTCGACGAATCCGGTTGTGTCGTTCCGTTCCAGCGTGCAGTCCACAGAGAAGATGGATCCGAATAGCTCGGCGGCACCCTCCGATTCGGCCGGTAACTCGAACTGCTGGGCGAGCCCATCGACTGCTGGGCCGCCTACAGTGAGCGCTCCTTCGTCGGGATCGTAGGCCGTCTCGACGTCGTGCACGAGCGGCGTTCGCTTTCCGTTGACGACGTCGCCGTCACCGTCGTATATCGCGTACTCCCGGTCGTGTTCGAGTGTGCCGCCCTCGAGGATCTTCGCCCGGGCCAGGGGGCAGCGATCGAGCCCTTTCACCGGGTAGGCGTCGATCCGTTCGACGTGCGCCATCGAGTCGACAATGCAGTGCGCACCGATTAGAGTTTGTCCCGAATCGGAATCGGTGGACGTTCGTCGATGTTGAGGGCCGCTGGCTCGGACCGACGACGGCATCCGACGGTGACCTCTCTGGTCCCGAATCGGTGTCTTGGTAGATCCGCCCCCAGTTTATTGATGATGGTAGGTGAACCACCACCCGATGACCGAAGCGGACGACGCCGTACGAGTCTGGCTGGTGGAACGAACCTACTCTGACGACGAGCAGAACCTGGTGATACTCACCTATGCGACCCCGGACGGTGAGCAGTATTTCCGCAAAGAGCGTGCGCTAACGTCGTTCAACGACGTTCGGGACACGACTGCGGCTGTGGACGCGGAGCCCGACAATCTCGGGCCCGTCGAGGATCCAGAACTGCGAGAGCGGTACGCGGACGAAGCGACGCGGATGGCGAACGAACACGATCCGGAACACGTGATCTGAGACGCGCATCGATTCCCTCGTGCTCCCCGTGGATCTACGACGCCGAATCGTCGGTTCGGAGGATCGACAGCAGCCGGCCGCGGTAGACGTAGCCGAGTACTGATGCCCCGAGCAAGACTACTGCGAGCATCGTTGCACCGACGAAATCGCCGCTGCCGAGTCGATCGCCGAAGACGTTGATCAGGAAGAATCCTGGCGCCCGACCCACGAGCGCAACTGCGACGAGCTTCCGTAGCTTCAGGTTCGTGAGTCCGCCCACGAAACAGAGCACGTCGTCGGGCAACCCCGGAATCAGAAAGAGAACGAAGAGCGTCGCGAGAACGTTATCCTCTCCGATTGCATCGAAGGTTTCCACGATTTCGGGATGGACGATCTCTTCGACGTAGGAGCGGCCGTACCGACGGGAGAGCCAGAACGCCGCAGTGCTCCCGATCGCGATACCGATCATGTTGTAGAACGTCCCCAACCAGGCGCCGAAGAGATAGCCAGCGACAATGGCGAGCACCTGCCCCGGGATCGGCGCAATGAGTACCTGCAGCGCCTGGAGGACGATCAACGCGAGCGGTGCGAACACGCCGAAACTGGCGACGAACTCCCGGGCGTCGTCGGGATCGAGCAGGAACTCGAATCGATCGACGACGAGCAATCCGGCCGCAAGTACTACGACCGCCGCGACGACGGCGTGAAAGAAGAAACGCCGACGAGCCGTCCCGGAACTGAACACTTGTGGCGACCGGGTGATCCCCATACAGAGAACAGTCTGGCCATGCGCACATGTCGTTTCGGATCGACGACCCACTTTTTGCAGTTCGGGCCGAAGGACGTGGTATGGTTCCCGACGCTCCAGCGGAGATGACGGCCGAGGACCGGTCAGCAGTGCTCGGTACCGGTGGTGTGGGTGTCCTCTCGCTCTCGACGGATGGATCCGATGCGCCACATGCCGTGCCCGTCTCCTACGGGTTCGACCCAGTCGAGGAGGTGTTCTACTTCCGGCTCTCCACTCGACCAGGGAGCACGAAAGGAGAGGTCGACGGCCGGTCGGCGAGTGTCGTCGTTCACGGAGACGACGGTGACGGTCACTGGAGCGTCGTCGCTCGAGGGACGCTCGTATCCACGGACGAAGCGTCGGTCTCCAACGAGTCCCTGGCGGGGTTGGACCGGGTCAACATTCCACTCGTCGACGCGTTCGACGCACCGATAGAGGAGATTACCTTCGCGTTCGTCCGACTCGACCCCGATTCACTGACCGGACTCCGTGTCGACTGAGGGCTGTACTACTGCGTTACTCCGAGTATCCTTCCTGGAGGAACGTACCCTCGGTCTCGTAGACGGTGAGGAGCTCCTCGATGAACTCAGCGTGGGATTCGCCCTCCTCGCGGTAGTCGTCGATTCGCTCCCAGACGTCGTCGTCGAGTTCGATGGTGTGGGGCATGGGGATCGCTCCGACATTGTGTAGGGGTTCCACCCGTATCAATCGGTCCCCGTACGGGAGCGTCTGGAGAACGAACCGACGCTACGTGGCATCGAGCAACGCGATCGCGGCCTCGCCGGAGGTCTCCCTGAGGTCCTCGTAAAACTGGCCGACTGCGGAGAACGACGTTGGCGAGTGTCCCCGATCCACGAGCGCCGTCCCGAGCGCTCTACCGTCTGCCTGACGATCTGCGAAGCCGCCCTGCCCTCGTTTGTCGTTCACGCGATCTCAGACGACGAACACGGGTCGCCCCGCATTCGAGACGACTCGGTCGGTGACCCGCCCGAGGTGGCTGGGGTCGGAGTGTGAGTGGCCCTGGTAGCCGACGACGATCATGTCCGCGTCGATGGCGTCACCGTATTCGACGATCTCGTCCGACGGCCGCCCGTGCGAACAGCGCGTGAGAACGTCGATGCCGAGCGACTCGGCGCGGTGCGCGACCTCGTCGAGCTGTTCCTGCCCCCAGGCCTCGATCTCGTTGGTCGCGAGCTCGGCGCTGCTAAGGGCCGGCTCCGCGAAACGCTCGGTGTCGACGACGTAGAGTGCGTGGAGCTCCGCACTGGTCTGCTGGGCGAGTTCGAGCGCGTGCGTCACTGCTCTGGTCGCCGAGCCACTGCCGTCTGTCGCCAGAAGGATGGTTTCGTACACGCCGTCGTAATTGGGCGAGCACGCCAATTAGTAGCACGTGCGTTGTCCATAGATACGGTCACCGTAGCAGAGCGCAGAGAACGTATTGTGGCGAGGACGCAGGGCTTACCAGCAACAATGGATGTGATACTGGGCCGCGGTATAGCTTCGAGCGACCGATCAGATCGGCGTACCGACCGAATGATCGCGCGTACCGAGTGGAGCCGCAAGCTACGCCAAAGAGGTGGCCAGTAGCTGGCAACGCCGTTATTTGGCCGTTGACGTTGGAATAGGCGCCGTGAACGTTCGCCGTCGCGATGGCATCGCTCTGGCCATACAGTGCTGCCAGGCCGTTGTGGGTCCCAGACCCTCTCGCCCTCCCCGCCCGTTCCGAACAGGGGCGAGTTCGGCTCTCTTCGGCGAGCGACGACGAGGTGAATCTCCATGAGCGACGAGCTACCGCCACGATCGACTGCCCGGCGCTGGCTGACCTCGACCAACCACAAAGACGTCGGCATCCTCTATATCGTTACGTCGCTGTACGTGTTCGTCTTCGGCGGCCTGATGGCGCTGCTCTTTCGGACGCAGCTCTGGACGGCTGGCGAACTGTTTCTCACCGGTATCCAGTACAACGAGGTCGTCTCCGGCCATGGGCTGTTGATGATCTTCTGGTTCATCACTCCCCTGGCTGCAGGATTCGCGAACTACTTCGTCCCATTGCAGATTGGCGCCGACGATCTCGCATTCCCCAGACTGAACGCGCTGTCGTACTGGCTGTACTTCGTCTCGTTGCTGGTCTATCTGAGCTCGTTCCTGATCGGCACCACCTTGGCCACTGGCTGGACGATGTACGCGCCGCTGAATCTCCCGATGTACACGCCAGCGATCGGCGGGACGGTGACCGTGGCCGCGCTCGCGATACTCATGCTCTCCTCGACGATCGCGTCGGTGAACTTCATCACCACCATTCACTACTGCCGCGCGGAGGGGCTCTCGCTGCTCAACGTGCCGCTGTTCACCTGGACCTGGCTCCTCACCGTGTGGATGATGCTGTTCGCCTTCGCGACGCTTCTCGCCGCGTTGCTTCTCCTCGGCTCAGATCGCGTGCTGGGGACGCTCTTCTTCGTGGGTGAGGGACCCGGTGGCTCCCTGCTCTGGGGGCACCTCTTCTGGTTTTTCGGCCATCCGGAGGTCTATATCGTCTTTTTCCCGCCGCTGGGGCTCATGTTCGAGATGTTCCAGACGTTCTCTGGCCGGCGGGTGGTCGGGCGAAAATGGGTGATCCTCGCGATGATTCTCATCGCGCTCCAGAGCTTCCTCGTCTGGATGCATCACATGTTCCTGACGACGATCAACCTCGAGATGAAGACGCTGTTCATGGCGACGTCGATAGGCATATCGCTGCCATTCGACCTCATTGTCTTCTCGCTAATCTACACGCTCGTCAGGGGAAAGATCCGTTTCCACACGCCGTTCCTGTTCGCCCTCGGCGGGCTCATTCTGCTGATTCCCGGGGGTATTACGGGCGTGTTCCTCGGTGCAGTCGTCCTCGACTACGAGTTCCGGGGGACGTACTGGGTCGTCGCACATTTCCACTACATCATGCTCGGCGGCGGTGGCACCGCACTCATCGGCGGACTCTACTACTGGTTCCCGAAAATGACCGGGCGGATGTACGACGAGTTCCTCGGGAAGCTGCACTTCGCGGTGTATTTCCTGGGGTTCAATCTTGCCTTCGGCGCGCAGTTCGTCGGCTGGGAGACGCCGCGGCGGGTGTTCGACTACGCTCCAGGCCTGACCGAGTGGCATCAGGTCATGACGATCGGCGCGTTCTTGCTTGGCGGCTCCTTCCTGCTCATGTTCTACAACTTCGCGAAGAGCATTCGATCAGGCGATCAGGTCGAGGGCAGTCCCTGGCAGTACGTGCGGACCGCGGAGTGGGCAACTGCGTCGCCACCGCCACTCGAGAACTGGCCCGGTCGGCCGACGTACACCTCAGGGAGCCTCGAGTTCGTGAGCCGAGCCGCTCCAGACGGCGGTGCGGCACAGTCCGCCGACAAGCCGGCGATCGAGAGTGCCCGGGAGCACCCCAGCCATAGCAGCCCTTGGCCCGTGGTTGCGGCGGTTGGGACGGGGCTGTTGTTCCTCGGCATCGCACTCGCACAACGGAGCATGCTCGATGCAGCAGTGGTCGGCATTGCGGGGTTCCTCGTGACCACGTACGGCGCACTCCAGTTCGGTCTCGAAGAGTTCCACGCGCCGGAGTCGCCAGTCGCTGCGCGGTGGCCGTTCGACGGCGTCGGGAAAACCAAACTGGGCATGTGGGTGTTCCTCGCCTCGGACGTGATGGTCTTCGGGGCGATCGTTGGTTCTTACGTCTTCGCCCGGGCCAATCTCGGTTGGAACGCCTGGGAGACGGTGCCGCCGTCCGCGATACCGGGCCTGGTGAACACGTTCGTTCTCCTGACGAGCAGCTTCGCTGTCGTGCTCGCACTCGAGTACGCCAGACGCGAGCGACAAGCCGGAGTGGTCGCCTCGCTGGGAGCGACGCTCGTGCTGGGATTCGTCTTCCTCGGAATCAAGGGGTGGGAGTGGAGCGAGGAGTTCGCACACGGCGTCTACTGGGACAGCTCCATCGAGGCGTCGACATACTTCGTAACGACCGGGCTCCACGGGATTCACGTCATTCTGGGGATGTTCGTCGCTGGGTTCCTACTCTGGCGGTCGTGGAACGGCGCATATCTCGACGATCCGCGCCCGATCGAGTATTTCGGACTCTACTGGCATTTCGTCGACATCGTGTGGGTGTTCCTCTTTCCGCTGTTCTACCTGCTGTGATTACCCCAGAGCCACTGGCGTAGAGGACGCTCTACCACGCCGGATCAGTCTTGCAGCGACCCCGATCCCGGTTGCCAAACCCGCAGCTCACGAACTGGGCATCTACACACCCGTCAGTAACGGCTTCATACCTTTTTTCATGGCTACGCGGATTTCGAGCATGGCAGCCATCGAGTGTTCGAACCTTAGCAAACGGTTCGGCGACGTCCTCGCCGTCGACGATCTCGATCTCACTATCGAAGACGGAGAGATATTCGGATTTCTCGGACCCAACGGTGCAGGCAAGTCGACGACGATCGACATCCTTCTCGACTTCGTCAGACCGAGTTCGGGAGCAGTTTCGGTCATGGGCCACGATGCCCAGACGGAGGGACGGACCGTGCGGCAACGGACTGGCGTCCTCCCCGATGCGTACCACGTCTATGATCGCCTCACAGGGCGCCAGCACGTTCGCTTCGCCTGTGAGATGAAGGGCGTCGACGACGATCCGGTCGCACTCCTCGACAGAACGGGCGTCGCCGGGGCTGCCGACCGAAGGGCTGGTGGCTACTCGAAAGGGATGCGCCAGCGACTCGTCCTCGCGATGGCACTGGTCGGCGACCCCGACCTGCTCATTCTCGATGAACCGTCCACTGGGCTAGATCCCAACGGCGCTCGCGAGATGCGCGAGATCATCCAGGCCGAGAACGACCGGGGGACGACTGTGTTCTTCTCGAGTCACATTATGGAGCAAGTCGAAGCGGTCTGTGACCGGGTCGGGATCATCAACGAGGGCCATCTCGTCGCCGAAAACTCGATCGACGGACTCCGCGACGCAACCGAAACCGGCGAAATACTCGTGGTCAGCGTCGGGCACGTCGATCAGACCACCGTCGAACGCGTACAGAGCATCGAGGGGGTATCGGGTGCAGCGATCGAAGACGGGCGCGTTCGGCTCTCCGTGACTGGTCGATCCAAGTTTCGAGTGCTCGAATCGATCGACGATGCGGTCGGTCCCATCGAGGATTTCGAGGTCATCGAGGCCTCACTTGAGGACCTGTTCGCGCGTTATACCACCGGCAACCAGGGAGATCGGATGTGAGCTCCCTCACAGTAGCCCGGAAGGATTTCCGGGACGCAATTCAGTCACGGGCACTCTGGGCGCTCGTCCTGACTTTCCTCGTCTTCTCCGTGATCACGGCCTATGGATACACGGAAGCTCCCGAACTGTTCGGTGGTGAGGCCGAGGCGACCTTCGGCGGACTCGTGTTCTTCTTGCTCGCATTTACCGCACTGTTCGTTCCGCTCGTTGCGATCGTCGTCGGCTACAAATCCATCGCCGGTGAACGCGAACTCGGGAGTATCAAACTCCTGCTCTCCCTACCGACTACCCGGAAGCAAGTTTTCGTCGGGAAGGTTCTCGGGCGAGGTGCCGTGCTGATGACGGGGCTGTCGATCGGCATCGTCGTTGGACTGCTCGTCGGCGCTGTACTGATCGGGTCGATCGACCTGTACGCGCTGGTCGCGTTCGTCGGCCTCACCCTGCTGTTCACGGCCGTCTACGCGGTGATCATGGTGAGTATCTCTGCCACGACCGGGTCGACGACCAGAGCGACCACGTACGCAATCGGCTTTTTCCTCCTCTTTGAGCTAATCTGGGACGTGGTCCCGCTCGCGATCGTCTACGTCGTCGAGGGGTTCTCGATTCCCTCGGAGTTTCCGCCGTGGGTGTACATCGTCACGCAAGTCTCCCCGTCGACCGCGTACTCTTCGGGACTGCTGGCACTGTTGCCGGATATTGCGGACTCCCTCGGTGAGAATACCGGTGGTGGCACGGCAGGAGACGTCGGGAGCGGACCGGAACCGTTCTATCAAACCCCGGAACTCGGTCTCGTGATGCTCGCGTTCTGGCTCGTCGTCCCACTCGTCGTCGGCTACGTTCGGTTCGAACGTGCAGATCTGTGAGGTGACCGCTATCCGGCCAGTAACCGGGGCCGATCGCGCCATTGTCCCTCCCACCTGTCGAGAATGGTGATCCCGTTTTATCGCACTGGGCCACGTTATACCCTCACACGGGTTGGCGCTCCCGCGATAGCGCCGGAGAATCTCCAATGAATGGAATCAGCGGTTCGACGACGATCGTAACGGGCGGTGGATCAGGTATCGGTCGGGAAGCAGCGTTGCGCTTCGCTGAAGAGGGTGCGAACGTCGTCGTCGCTGACGTCGACACCGACGGCGCAGCAGAGACTGCAGATCTCGTTCGTGAGGCCGGCGGCGAGGCGACGGTCACGGACACCGACGTGAGTGATCCAAACGACGTCGAGGCGATGGTCGACACGGCGGTCGAGACCTACGGCGGACTCGACTACGCGTTCAACAACGCCGGGATCGAGGGCGAGTCTGAACCCGCAGGCGAACACCCACTCGACAACTGGGAGCGGGTGATCGACGTGAATCTCAAGGGCGTGTTTCTGTGCATGCGCTATGAACTCCCGGCGATGCTCGAGTCAGGAGGCGGTTCGATCGTCAACACGTCTTCGATCGCCGGCATCGTTGGGTTCCCGAACCTGAGCCCGTACGTCGCGAGCAAGCACGGCGTCATCGGACTGACGAAAAACGCTGCACTCGAGTACAGCGGTGAGGGCGTCCGTGTCAACGCGATCAGCCCCGGCGTGATCGAGACGCCGATGGTGCAACGATCACAGGAAGACGATCCCGAGCAGATGGAACAAGTGAAGGCAGCAACCCCGATCGGCAGGCTCGGCGCTCCGGACGAGATCGGCGACGCCGCCGTGTGGCTCTGCTCGGAGGACGCCTCTTTCGTGACCGGCGAGACGCTGGTGATCGACGGCGGCTACGTCGCGCAGTAGCCGTCAGCTCCATCTCAGGGAGCGTTTCGCCCTCAAAAGTCCGAGCCCAGGACTGCCGCTATGCGCTCGGCACTGTCCTGCAACAACGGGAGATCGTCAGAGAAGACCTCGACGGCGACGGTTCCGTCGAATCCCTCCAGATGCTCCTCGACGACGTCGAAATCGATCTCCCCCGCACCGATCGGTATATGCGTGTCACCGCGGCCCCGTGCATCGTGCACGTGAAGGTGTGAGACGAGATCGGCATTCCGTGAGAGGAAGCGGTCGATTGCATCGTTACCCCCTTCCATGTATCCATGCCCGACGTCGAAACAAACCGGAGCGTCGGCGTCCCGCGCGAGATCTGCGAGCACAGACAGCTGAATGCCCTGTTTCTGGTGCCCGACGTTCTCGACGACGACCTCGACGTCGTACTTGGCACCAACCGCGACGATGCGACCGAGCTGCTCGCCGATCGTGGGTCTCAGATCGGTGTCGTAGGGGTTCCGCGCGGTCGCGTGGAGGACCGCTTTGTCGGCGTCGAGTGAGCCGGCCCACGCCAGGAGATCGTCGAGGTAGTCGACGATCGCGTCGTTGAGCTGTTCGACGGGCGTTGCGACCACCTGTTGAAACGGAAGGTGAACGCAGAGATCGCAGTTCGTGGTGGCCAGCGCCTCGCGTAGCTCCGGCGCGGCCGCATCGGTGGGTAACGGCTGTGCCTCGCCGACACCGACCTCCGCAAAGTCGAACGGTTCGCCAACGGCTTTCAGTCGCTCGATCGAATCGCCAACGGTGACGCCCACGTCCATACTCCCGATTCCTCGCCCGTTCCCTTGAACGTCAGCGTCGTGGTCGATACGTCGTCTCGGATGCCACGTCCTGGGGACCAATCCATTCGTGGCGTCACGTGATTCGGGCCGGCACTTTAAAGCGAATCTCGTGACAAGGTCAGTTGTTCCATGACTGATTCCCCTCCCAGCGACATGTCTGCTGACTCCGGGGAGGACGGGATCGGTCGCGAAGTTCTCGACACCGACGCCGGCCGAATCGTCTTCGATCCGAACGGCAACGGGTCAGTCGAACGGACTGCACACCGGCTGGCTGATCTCGACGGCGGACCGCCCGCCCACTGCACGATCGAATTCGACCCGAGTGGCGCCAGGAGCAGCGAATCCGGGTCACTCGCACTGGAGCGACATCTCGAGAAGCAGCCCGGCATCTTCGACGCGATCGCGTCGTTCCGAAGCGGTATCGTCCGCGTGACCTACGACGACTCTATACTCTCCGCCGCCGACGTCGAGACGCTCGTCCGCCGCCGGGGGCTGCATCGAACCGATAGCTCGACGACGGAGTCGGACGCGCAGTCGGGGACCGATTCCGACGACGCAGCCACTGGTGACGACGCGAAGCTACGGCGGGAGGCTACATTCGTGGGAATAACGCTGATCGGGATGATGACTGGGCTGCTCGGACATTGGTTCGGTGGGCCAGCGGCAGTCGTCTGGCTCGGCTACGGCGCCGCCTATCTTTTCGGCGGTTGGTACGGGCTCCTCGGCAGCATCGACGTGCTGCGTCAGCGGGCGGTCGACATCGACCTGCTGATGATTCTTGCGGCGCTCGGGGCACTGGCGATCGGCGCCCCCTTCGAGGGCGCCATGCTCCTCTTCCTGTTCTCGCTGTCGAACACCCTCCAGCACTACGCCACCGGCCGCTCGCGACGGGCAATCAGGTCCCTACTACAGATGCGTCCGGAGACCGCGCAGGTCCTCCGCGACGGCGAGGAGGTGACGATCCCGATTGACCAGGTTGACGTCGGCGATACGATCGTCGTTCGGCCGGGGGATCGTATCCCACTGGACGGGGTGGTGGATTCCGGTGAGAGCACTGTCGATCAATCGTCGCTCACCGGCGAATCCGTACCAGTGCCGAAAGCGCCGGGAGACGAGGTGTTCGGCGGGACGATCACAGAGAACGGGAGCCTCGAAATTCGCGTCACGCGTCAGGCCCACGAGTCGGCCATTGCACGGCTCATCCACATGGTCGAGGAGGCCCACAGCGAGCGTGCACCGACGCAGCGGCTCATCGACCGACTCGAACAGCCCTACGTGCTGGCAGTACTTGGCATGACAGTTGCCGCGATGGTGATCCCGCTCGCTCTCGGTGCCGAGCAAGGCCCGACGATCTATCGCGCGATGACGTTCATGGTCGCTGCCTCACCGTGCGCCGTGGTGATCTCGACCCCAGCCGCGGTGCTTTCGGCGATCACGGCCGGCGCACGACAGGGCGTCCTCTTCAAAGGCGGCGAGCACGTCGAAAGCGTCGCCACCGTCGACGCGGTCGCCTTCGACAAGACCGGGACGCTCACCGAAGGCGACACCAGCCTGACCGACGTCGAGGTCGTTCAGGATGCGACGCTCTCTGGCTCCCCGCTCACGGAGGATCGCCTCCTCGCGACCTGCGCCGCCGTCCAGGCTCGTTCCGAACACCATCTCGCAGAAGCGACCGTCGACGCCGCCGAAGAGCGCGACCTCGACGTTCCGGCGGCGACCGGGTTCCAGGCGATCGTCGGAAAAGGCGTCAGCGCAACTGTCGACGACAGGACGATCCACATCGGTAACCCACGCTACTACGAGAGCCTCGAGGGCCCGGACCCGGAGGGGGTAGCGACGGGGCTCGATGCGCTCGAAGGTCTCCAGCAAGACGGGAAGACCAGCGTCCTCGTCACGGCCGAGGAAAACGGGGAACGAACGGTGCTCGGCTGGCTCGCGTTCAGCGACGAGATTCGGGAGGGTGCTGTGGAGATGATCCAGTCACTTCGCGATCTCGGCGTCGAGGAGATCGTCCTCCTCACCGGCGACAATCAGCAGGTCGCCGATCGGGTCGCCTCGGAGCTTGGGATCGACACCGTCGGCGCAGAACTCCTCCCCGAACAGAAGGTCGAACGCGTCAGCGATCTCGTCGCCGAGCACGAGACCGTGGCGATGGTCGGCGACGGCGTCAACGACGCCCCTGCCCTCGCGACGGCCGACCTCGGGGTCGCGATGGGCGGCGCTGGCACCGACGTCGCGCTCGAGACTGCCGACGTCGTGTTGATGTCCGACGACGTCTCGAAGCTGCCCTACGCGCTAGGACTCGGCCGCAGGACGCAGCGGACCCTCTACGCAAACTTCGCGATCGCGTTCGGTGCCATCGCGGTGATGGTCGTTGCGATCCTCACCCAGGGTATCCCACTGCCTCTTGCTGTCGTGGGCCACGAAGGATCGACGGTTCTCGTCTCGCTGAACGGCCTTCGGCTGCTCGGGTTCCGCGGCTAAGAATTTTCACCTTCTTTTGGCTCCTCTCTTCGCCCTCTTCCTCTATCCCCGCACGCCAGCGACTGGCAAGTACGGTGTGACTGTCTTTACTCGATGACGGAGCCAACTGTTCACATGGTCGAGACACTGCTCCACGTGAGCGACTCGATGGCCTTCGCCAGCAGCGACGCGGAGGACGACTCGATCGACCTCGGCGGCATCCCGATCGTCGTCCAACGAGTGATCGACCGCGACGTCGACGCCGTCGTTAACACCGGCAATCTGTTCCGTTCGCTGTCGCCGGGCGAAGAACCCGCCGAGGGGGTCCGACGGACGGTCGAACAGCTCGACGACGCCGATATTCCGTTCGTGCTGCTGAAAGGGACCCGTGAGACGACTGGTGAGAGCGACGTGATCGATGCCGCGGTGCGACGATCCGCCGTGACGAAAACCGGAATTGTAGTTTACGGAAAGGTATAATGGGTTCGCGTCTACGATCCGGACACGTCCCCTTCGATGGCTTCGACGGAACCCACAGATTGGCGCCAGAGAATCACCGCTGGTCTGGACGCGGTCGCGGCCGGCTTCGAGCGACGCGTCGAGATCGATTTGCGGGCGCTCGCAGCGTTCAGGATCGGGCTCGGCTCGTTGATCGTACTGGATCTATTGCTCCGAACGAGGGACTTCACCGCCTTCTACACCAACGACGGCGTCCTTCCCACGAAGGCACTGTACTCGGATTACACCGACGTTCACTCGCTCCACGCGTGGCTGGGTGAGTGGTGGCTGGTCGCACTCCTCTTCGTGGTGGCCGCGGCCGTTGGCGTCGCGCTCGTCGTCGGGTACAGGACGCGGACGGTGACGCTCATCTCGTTCCTCCTACTGTTTTCCCTGCACAACAGAAATCCGATGGTGCTCAACGGCGGGGACATACTGTTCCGGCTCCTCGTCTTCTGGGCCATCTTCCTGCCCCTTGGCGAGCGGTGGTCGATCGACGCCCGCCGGATCGATCGCGAACGATCCAGTGTCGCCACGATGGCGACGTTCGCTGTCCTCGCACAGATCGTGATCATGTACGTCTCGAACTTCGTCCACAAGACTAACGGCCAGGATTGGATCCAGGGGAAAGCCGTCGCCTACATCCTCCATCTGGACCAGTTCAGCGTGTTTCTCGGACCGTATCTCGCAGAGTACACCGGACTGTTGAAGCTGTTCACGTGGGGGTGGCTGTTCCTCATGGCGTTATCGCCGTTCCTGTTCGTCCTGACTGGCTGGCCACGGGCGGTGGTCGCGACGGGGTTCATGGGAATGCATCTGGGTATGCTCGTGACGATGCAGATAGCGATCTTCCCGCTGGTCGTCGTCGTTGGCCTCCTCCTCTTCTATCAGGCCCCTATCTGGGACTGGTTCGAGGCAGTGGCGAGCCGATTCGTCACCGCGGATGGATCTGCGAGGGGTCCTGACCTGCTCGGCACCGCTCGTCGCTCGGTGTCTGGAGCAGGGGGGTCCGTTGCCAGTCGTCTCCCGACCGCGTCCCTGAACCGTCTCCCTCGGATCCCCTACCCTGCAGAGATCCCGGGCGTTCGCCCGACCCTCTCGATGATCATTCCGGCCGTATTCATCGCGTTGATCATCATGTCCAACGCGCATGCACTGGGGTATACGGCCGAGCCACCCGAGCAGGGACAGACGTTGCTCGACAAGACGGATACGGACCAGTCCTGGCAGCTCTTTGCACCGAATCCGCTCAAGGATACGCGGTGGTTCGTCGCCGAAGCTACGTTGGCAAACGGCGAGACGGTCGACGCGTTCACCGGTGGTAACGTGACGTTCGATCGGCCGCCGAACGCGGCGGATCGGGCGGGGACTGCCCGGTGGCGCAAGTATCTCGCGAACATGTTCACCGCGGGCAACGAGAACCACCAGTCCTACTTCTCCAACTACCTCTGTGGCAAGTGGAATCGGAGCCACGACGTGAAGATGGAGAGTGTGGAGCTCCACGGCCTCCACGAAGAGGAGACGCCGTTCGGACCCGACGTGGAGATCCAGCGCACACGGTTTTCAGAGTACGATTGCTCGGGGCCGTTCGTACAGGACTAGCGGCGGTCGAGATCCGGTATTGTCGGTTCGATTTCAGCTCGATTCAGCCGCTCGGAACGTAGGTATCTGAGTGAGTTCGCTTCCTAACTCGTCACATTCCCGCGCGGTGACGATTCGGCACGGCGACACCCTACCGGTATTCCCTGGGCTACTCGACGCATCGAACGGCACGTTACCTCGCGCTACAGGCAGTATAACGAAACGGGACGACCCCCACCGTTCACGCGATGTCACTGGCAGAAACCGTCTCCAAGATCGATACGCTCACCGAGGAACAGCGAAACTGCATCGAACTCTGTAACGAAGCCGTCGAGATCTGTGAGTGGTGTGCAGACGCCTGTCTAGGCGATGAAGACATGGAGGAGTGCGCCCGGCTCTGTCGGGACGTCACGGACCTCGCCTCGCTCCACGCTCGGTTCATGGCACGGGACTCCCAGTTCAGCTCACAGCTGGCCGAAGCCTGCGCAGACGCTTGCGAAGCCTGTGCCGAGGAGTGCGAACAACACGACGCAGACCACTGCCAGGCTTGCGCAGAGATTCTCCCGGAGTGCGCCGAGAGCTGCCGATCCATCGCGTCGGCGTAACCCGGAACTGGGAGCGCGGAGCCTCGACAGCGACGCTATTTTGCCCGCCGGGCACGTGTCTCTCTCCGTGGCCGTTTACGAACGCGAAACCCGCGTACACGCCCCCTTCGAGGACGTATGGCAGTTCCACGGGACGACCGACGGGCTGGAAGCGCTCACGCCATCGTGGTTCGGACTGACCGTGGAGTCTGTTCGAGGTCCCGATGGCGAGCCTGACCCTCCAGAACTGTTCGAGGGCTCTTCGATCGAACTTTCGGTCCGCCCGTTCGGTATCGGACCTGGCCAGCACGTGACCTCCATCATCGAGCGGCGCGAGCAAACGGACGGTGCAGGTCTGTTCCGTGACTCAATGATCGGCGGTCCGTTCGCCGAGTGGGATCACACCCACGCGTTCTACGCTGACGATGGTGGGACGATAGTACGGGACCACGTCGAGTACCAGCTTCCATTCGGACCTCTCGGCAGGCTCACAGCGAAAGCGATGGTCGCCGGACTCGCCCCCGCGTTCCGTTACAGACATCGACAGACGCGAGCCCTTCTCGAGGACTGACCACGCTGGACAGTCCAGGTATATAGCACACGCCAGGTAGTACAGTGGCGACGCGTGGTCAGCCAACGGCGCTGACCGCTGCGCCCCACAACGGGCAAGACCCCCGGCCATCACGATCCAGACGTGTTCGAACGCGTCACGGGTCGCTCCTGGTCCGGTGCTCACCTCGCGCTCGCCGTCGCAGTGTTCGGCGTGGCCTGGAGCGCCATTCTCGTCCGCTGGAGTGACGCACCCAGCGACGTGGTCGCGTTCTATCGCGTGCTGTTCACACTCCTGGCAGTCGCACCGTTCGCGATCGGCCGCCACCGGGATGCATTCGGTCGCATCGCCGGACGCGACGTCGTGGTCGCGAGCGTCGCTGGGATCGCGTTGGCCGTCCATTTCGTCACGTGGTTCGAGAGTCTCGCGTGGACGAGCGTCGCCGCCTCGGTAACGCTGGTCCAGACGCAGCCGGTGTTCGTCGCGATCGGTGCTGCGCTGGTACTCGGCGAACCAGTCGATCGACGGACGGTAGGCGGGATCGTGCTCGCCGTTCTGGGTGCCGGTGCCCTGACGGTCGCTCAGAGTGGGGCGTCGGTTCCGGCTGGCGGTTCGGCGCTGCTCGGTGGCTCACTCGCCGTCGTCGGCGCGATCTCCGGCGCCGGCTACGTGCTCGTCGGTCGATCGCTCCGCCAGCGAATTTCGATCCTCCCCTACGTGACCGTCGTCTACGCCGCTTGCGTCTCCACGCTTCTGGTCGTCGTCGCGATCGACGGCGCCGCAGTCGTCGACGTTATGGAGGGAAGCAGTTCGGGGGACCATCTGCGTGCGATCGTCGACGCTAGCGCCTTCGTCGGCTACCCCGCAGAGGAGTGGGGTCTGTTCGTCGCGATGGCGCTCGGACCCGGACTCCTGGGCCATACCGTTGTGAACTGGACGCTCGAACATCTCCGCTCGACGGTCGTGAGCGTTGCACTCCTCGTCGAGCCGGTGGGTGCAACTGTGCTCGGCGTCGTGCTCCTGGGCGAGGTAGTGGGCAGCGTGACAATTGCCGCAATGGGACTGGTGCTCGCTGGAATTTACGTAACGGCGACGGCAAATCGATCGCCGACGGAGCGTACGGATCAGCGGGAATCCCGCGTGTGAGCTGAGACTACGTTCCGTTGGGCCGCGTTCCATCCGATCCGGCGGGGGAGTCACTCTCTTCGAGATCCAGGGTGGCACCGTCGCCGTCGAGGCCCAGATCGGCGCCGTCGATCGTCCGGCGGTAGACGCTGGTTCGTCGGCCCCGTTTCGAGGTCTGTTGGCCCTCACAGACCAGCAACCCTGCTGCTTCTAACTCCTCGATGCGACGATAGCAGGTCGCGATAGGTATCGCGAGCTCGTCGCTGAGTTCCTGCGCCGAGACCGGACGATCGGCAGCGGAGAGGATCCGCGCGGCGTACTTGCCACCGAGGGCCGCCAGCGTCGATTCGACCACGCTCGGATCGTCGACGGGCTCCCTCGCCATGGCGGCGTAGTTCCAGTGATGGCGGTTTGTATCTTTGGGCGGCCTCGGCTCGGGCATGGCATTGGGGAAGAGGTCAGTCCAGGCCGTTTCGACACTCCCGCTCAGGACTGATGGATCCGAAGTGGATCGATCAACACCACGTCATCACCCCCGATGCGAACCTTGCCGCGCACGTGTCTGATAGAGCCGACGGTCGCACGAATTTCGTCGACGGTCGTCGGATCGCCAACCTCGGAGACGAGCCACCCCGGAACGTGGCCGTCGGTTCCGCAGCCGTGAAACACCACGACTGCGGTGGTCGAGTCAGAGTTCGCACCGAGCAACGACGCCGCATCGGCAATTTCGACGGTGTGATCCCGTACGTCTATCACCGATCCTGGCTCTGCATCGTCCAGCACCCCGGTGCGGAGCACCGTAGCGACCCTGTCGAGCTTGACTGCGTAGGTTTCATCGCCAACGAACAACGGTAACACGTCGATTCCACTCCTGCGATCTCCACGTTGATCGCCCATTCACTTTCGATCAGAAGACCATCGTATTAACACCTTTTGTCAATGAATATTCGCGAAGCGTGATCGACCGCAGCCGTCGACGGTCGTCTAACGGTCCATCGTACCCAGATCAATTGCTTGGCAGTAACTGCTGATGGCAGTGAGACAGAGCGAAAGAGAGCGAAAGAGAGAGTGAGATAGAGAGAGCGAGATACTGCCGGAAACCGTTCATCTGGATCAATATAGTCACTCGGGGGTCAGACTTAACAGGACGGCCATCTTGCTGAAACCCGATGGAGCTGCCGGAGGAACTCGTCGGGATCGAAGAAGAACTCGACATCGACGAGGAAACGGAGCCCGACGTTGCACTGGGCGAGACCGACGACGACCGGCCAACGCAGGAGGAGCGCGAAGAGCGGGAGCAGTTCGTCCGCTTCTCGTTCGGCGACGAAGAGTACGCGCTCCACGTGAACGCCGTCCGTCGGCTCGTGGACGTCGGCGAGCGTACGCGCGTGCCTCGGACGGCCGAAGCGATCGACGGGATCACCGACCTCCGCGGAGAGATTACCGCGGTGATCGATCCACGGAAACTCTTCGACCTCCCCGAGTCAGACCGTGACGTGGACCTGCAGGAGCTCATCGTCTTCGCGACTGGCCCCGAGCAGGGTAACTCCGGCATTCGCGTCGACGCCGTGGATGGCGTGGAGGCGACCCCGGTGTCGCAGGTGATCCTAGAGCCCGAGGACGTTGACGCTGACGTCGAGCTGGTCACCGAACTGCTCGAGGACCCGCTCGTCGCCGGCCTCATTCGCGAGCAGGGTGACGACAGGAACGTCGCCTACGTGCCCGTGATGGACGTCGACGCAGTGCTCGACGTGGCGCGATCTGTCAGCGTCTGAGTCGATCGAATTGGATTGTCCTCAAGGGGTGCGCTTCTCACGAGCAGATCGTGTGCAGACGAGTCTGACATCGCTCAGTACTGCGCGTCCGCCAACTCTGAAGACTACGGTCGTCCTACTCAACAGAACGGGGAGATCGCTCCTGGGGCCGTTGAGCTAGGCCGGTCGTCAGCTACCAAGCTGCAGAACACCCGTTAGCAGGCTCCTACGGCAGTTATTCTGGGGAGCGTGCGTAGCAATGGCCGGTAGGACGAGCTTGTGCCCATTGTTATCACATTCGATATTGTGGCGGTAGCATTTATGGTCCACCTTCGCCAATCCGCTCGTGGTGTACCAAATGTCGACAGGGGTCCTCATCGTAGACGACTCTCATTTTATGCGGAACCTCCTCAGGCAGATACTCGAGGAGGAGTACCACATCGTGGGAGAGGCGTCAAACGGTGCCGAAGCGGTGAAGCTGTACAAAGAACACGAGCCGGACATCGTGATGATGGACATCGTGATGCCGAAGTGTAACGGAATCAAGGCGACAGCGGCCATCAAGAAGCTCGATTCCGACGCGCGCGTCATCATGTGTACGAGCGTTGGCCAGCGCGAGAAGATGAAACTCGCAGTCAAGGCTGGCGCCGACGGCTACGTGACGAAGCCGTTCGAAGAGCCAAGCGTCAGAAAGGCACTCAAGGACGTCGTTCCCGCATGAGCGAGGTACTCGTCGTCGACGACTCGCAGTTCATGCGTACAGTGCTCACCACGGTGCTCGAAGAGCACGATTTCGACGTAGTAACTGCTAGCGACGGCGAGACCGCGATCGACGCAGTAGCAACGCACGAACCAGACGTGATCACGATGGACGTAGAGATGCCCGGAATGGGCGGGATCGAAGCCGTCGAGGAGATCATGAACGAGCGTCCGACGCCCATCCTCATGCTCAGCGCTTACACGAAGGAGGGAGCAGATGCGACGCTCGACGCGCTCTCTCGCGGCGCGATCGACTTCCTTCCCAAGCCAAGCGGTGAAATTTCCGCCGACATCGGCCAGCTCGAGGACGAGTTGATCGAAACCGTCGAAGCCGTCCAGGGCGCGGACGTCGGCACAGTTGCGGCGTCCCGCGCAGCATCAGCGGCGCGGACCGCCGCCGATGCCGAGGCAGTGGTCCGCGAAGCGAGCGCCACGGTCGAACAGGCGCTCAGTAGCGGCGAATCGTCGAGTACGACGTTCGGCGGGCCGACGGCAGGAACCACGGCCGACGGCGAGCCGTCGATCGAAGCGGCCGACGACAGAGCCGTTCCCTCGACCTACGACGGATCGCCGACGATCGTGATCGGTGCGTCGACGGGCGGTCCGCGCGTGCTCGAACGAATACTCAGCGATCTGCCCGCCGAACTCAACGCCCGCGTGCTGATCGTCCAGCACATGCCGTCGAGCTTTACGGACCGACTCTCTCGCCGACTCGACGGCTTCAGCGAGTACGACGTCCGCGAGGCAGCAGACGGTGCGCGCGTCACGCCCGGTGAGGCGCTCATTGCCCGGGGCGACTACCACATGGAAGTGGCCTACTCCGGCCCCGAGCACTGCAAGGTCCGGCTCACCGAGTCCGAGCGCCTGCACGGCGTTCGACCCGCGATCGACGTGACGATGCTTTCCGCAGCGCGCGAAGTCGACGGAGCGCTGATCGGCGCGGCGCTCACCGGCATGGGCCGGGACGGCGCGCAGGGCATCAGCGCGATCAAAGGCGTCGGCGGTGCGACGATCGCCCAGGACGAAGCAAGCGCGCCAGTGTACGGTATCCCCAAGCAGGCGATCGCGACGGGTGACGTCGATCGCGTCGTCGCCGACGAGGATGTCGTCGATACGCTGGTCGAGATTGCGATCGATCAGGACGAGAGCGGCCCACCGGAGGTGGACGTCAATGGCTGATTATCTCGATGCGTTCGCACGCGAGAGCGAGGAGCAGATCACCGAGCTGAACAACGCACTCCTCGAGTTCGAGGACGATCCCACGAACGAGGCAGCGATGGAGCAGATCTTCCGCACTGCCCACACGCTGAAAGGCAACTGCGGTGCGATGGGGTTCGAGCCGGCGGAGGACCTCGCGCACGCGATCGAGGAC
The DNA here is from genome assembly GCF_023204835.1 of Salinarchaeum laminariae. Lineage (GTDB taxonomy): Archaea > Halobacteriota > Halobacteria > Halobacteriales > Salinarchaeaceae > Salinarchaeum > Salinarchaeum laminariae. Next base: position 2,402,477 of record NZ_CP096270.1, on the reverse strand, counting down.
CTCCTCGAGGCGATCCGGTCGAACCGCGTCGCCGTCTCTCCGGAGCTCATGGACGCGATTTTCGCGGGCGTCGACGAACTCGACGCGATGATCTCCGAGGCCGTCGAGACCGGCGCGGTCGAACGCGAGGCCGACGAGGAGATCGCCACGCTCAGGGAGTACGCAGACACGGAGGGGATCGCCTCTCCGACCGATCCCGAGATCGACGAGTTGCTCGACGCCGTCTCGACGCCGTCGGACGACGAACACAGCGTCTATCACGTGCGGCTCGACGTGGCCGGTGACCCCGCGGTCCACGGCCGGGCCGTCGTGGACGCGCTCGACGACGCGTTCGAACTGCTCGGAACCGATCCCGCTGGGGAGACGATCGATGCCGGCGACTACGATGGAACGGTCGACGCGGCGTTCGCGAGCGTCGTCCAGCGAAACGCAGTCGAAGCTGCCCTGGAACCGGTCGACGCCGTGGTCGATCAGGTGATTTCCGACGTCTCCGACCGCGTCGACGATCCTGCAGCGTCCGGAGACGCTGCTGGCGCCGCTACAGCGGGAGCGCCTGCTGCGGCAGCGGACAGCGACGAGGACGACGTCTCGACGCTCTCCGTCGACGAACTGCTCGAGGACGACGACGTCGACCAGTTCGACGATCTCGACGAGATGGCCGAAGACGTCGGTGACACCTCCGAGTTCGAGGATCTCGGCGACGCCGGATCGTTCGCCGACCTCGGAATATCCGGCGACGACATCGACGTCGGCCCCGTGGACGACGCGGCGCCAGACGCCGAAGCAGCAGATGACACTGCGACGGATGAAGCCGTAGACACGGCTCAGTCGGACACGGGCGCCGACGCACCAGACGACGAGGAGGTCGAAGACGCCGCAGCCGAGTTCGCCCAGCTCAAGGAGGAGGTCGAGCCCGTCGGGTTCGACGAACTCCAGGACGAACTCGCCGAACTCGAGTTCGACGAGTACGATAGCGACGACGAGGTCGGCTTCGACGAGCTGCTCGAGGACGACGAACTCGATGACGACGGCTCGTTCGCCGAGTCTGCCGTGACGGCAGCGGCGGCGGACGACGCGGCGCTCGTCGACGACGGAGACGACGTTGATGCTGCGGCTGACTCTCCCGGGGAGACGGACGCAGCCGACGACGGTGCGACGGTGGACGCAGGGTCGCCCGACGCGACCGCGGAGGACCTCTTCGGTGGCGCAGGCGGCGACGATACAGCGACAGACGCGACGGCCGATCCAACTGCAGATGGCTCCGTCGAGGCAGAGGCAGCAACTCCGGACGCAGACGAGAGGGGTGCTGAGGTCGAGGAGACCGGCGACGCCCTGGACGAAGAGCCGGCGTCGCCAGCTACCGACGAGCCTTCCCCGGCCGTCGAGGACAGCGATATTTCGCCTGCAGTCGAGGCGCACGATTCCCAGGCTCCAACGACTGCAGACGATACCGAACCGGTCGTCGAAGACGTCACTGCCGACGACGAGGCGTTCGACGCGGCGGAGATGCTCGACGCGGAGTCTCTCGACGAGAGCGCCCAGTCCTTCGGCGAAGGAGGCCTCGATCTCACGGACGAATCCGTAGACGAGTCTCCCCCCGATGCTGAGGAGGAAGTGCCCGCCGGCGCCGACGAACTCGATCTCGACGACTCCTTCGGCGAGATGGAAGCCGAGGCTATCGACGAAGCGGCGGCCGAGGCCGACATAGTGTCCGACGCCGGCGGCGACGACCCGCTGGATCTCGGCGAGAGCGACATCGACTTCGGGGACGGAACGATCGCAGGTGCCGACGACGGAGACCAGTCCAGCTTCGCTGATTCCGTCGACGAGGGACTCGCAGTCGGCGAGGCGCTCGAAGACGATTCCTTCGGCGACGGGTCAGCGACCGCTGACCTCGAACCAGACGCCGGAACTGCCGCCGATTCAGACGCTGCGGACGACGAGATGGAGCCCGTCGACGGGTTCGGTGACGATGACGACAGCGTCCTCGATCTCGACGACAGTGCCGTCGCTGGCAGCGAGGCGCCGCCGGAGGGCCAGGAGGATTCGCTGGACCCGATCGACGCCGAAGAGGTCGGCACGGGCGCGCGCATCGAGGGCGACGCCGCCGCTGGCTTCGACGACGGCGTGGATGCAGAGTTCGATGACGTGGATGCCGGGTTCGACGACGTAGACGACGGACTCGACGACAGCGTCGATGCTGGCTCTACCGCAGAGGGTGACGCTGGTCAGATGGCCGATGCTGCATCTGGCAGCGACGAATCGACGACCAGCGCACTCGACGATCCCGGGTTCAGCGACGCCACCGAGGCAGACGACGAGGGGCCGGACGTCGACGAGGAGCGTATCGATCGGATCCGGAGCCTCGGCGTTCCGTACAGCGACGAAGATGCGGCGGCCAGCGCTGGGGGGACCCAGTCGATCCGCGTCGACGTCGCCGCACTCGACGAGATGCTGAACATGGTCGAGGGGCTCGTCACCAGCCGTGCCCGACTACGGCGTGCGCTGATCGAGAACGAACCCCGCGAGGTGCTTGACGACGAACTCGACGACCTCGAGGATGTCACGAGCGAACTACAGGACACCGTCATGGACGTGCGACTCGTCCCGCTCCGGACGGCAGTGAACAAGCTGCCCCGGATCGTACGCGACGTCGCACGCGAGGAGGACAAGCAGGTCGACCTCGAGATGGTCGGCGAGGACGTCGAACTGGATCGGTCGATCCTCGACGAGATCGGCGATCCGCTCGTTCACCTGGTCCGCAACGCGGTGGACCACGGGATCGAGACGCCGGAGGTTCGTGAGGCGGCTGGGAAGCCGGCGGAGGGATCCGTCGAGCTCAGGGCCACCCGCGAACGCGACCGCGTCACGATCACCGTCGAGGACGACGGGGCCGGCATCGAAGTCGATGCCCTGCGTGACGCGGCCGTCGAGGAGGGGATCCACACCCGATCCGAGGTCGACTCGATGGATGACGACGACGTCCTCGAGTTGATCTTCCACTCGGGCTTCTCGACGGCAGCGGAGGTCACCGACGTCAGTGGGCGCGGCGTCGGGATGGACGTCGTCGCCGAGACGGTCGATCGTCTCGACGGCACCGTCTCCGTCGACACCGAGCCCGGCGAGGGGACGACGATCACGATGGAGTTGCCGGTGACGCTGGCGATTGCAGAGGTGCTGTTCGTCGACGTGGGGGGCGAGGAGTACGGTATTCCAATCAAAACCGTCGACGAGATCGGTCCGGTGGTCGGCGTCGAGACCCAGGACGGACAGGAAGTCCTGGTGAGCGACGGCGGCGAGGACCGACGCGAGCTGATCCGGCTGGACGAAGCGCTGTCCACTCCGGGACGGTCTGACCCGAACTCGGGAATGCTCGTTCACCTCCGGAACGACGTTCGTGAGGCAGCGATCCACTGCGATCGCGTCCGCGAACAGCAGGAGGTCGTCGTGAAACCCTTCGAGGGCGTACTCGGCGACGTACCTGGACTCAGTGGTGCGAGCGTTCTCGGTGACGGGGACGTGGTAACGATCCTGGACGTTGAAACGCTATGATCGCATACGAGGTTCACAAATGACGCTAATGGTCGATATTCGGAAGTTGAGCTTCATCAACGAGATGGCAAAAGTAGGGACGAACGGCGTCGCCGAGAACATGTCCACCCTCACGGGAGAGGACGCCCAGATGGAGGTGACGACCACGAACTTCGTCGAGATCGAGGACATCAAAGCCCAGCTCGACGCCGGCAAGCGCGTGGGCGTCCGGACGCGGCTGATGGAACCCCCACACGGCCACGTCCTGATCCTCTTCCCCGAGTCCAGCGCGAAGAAGATCACCGCGCTCATGCTCTCTGACATGGTCGACGACATGTCCTCCGTCTCCGGAGAGATGGCGCGCTCCGCAGTCGAAGAGCTCGGCAACATGATGGCGTCGGGATTCATCGACGGCTGGGCTGACGTGCTCGGAACGACGATCGACGTTGCTACCCCGCAGCTCGTCTATGCCCCCGCGGGTGAGATCGTCGAGCGAACCGCCGGACTTGGCGGCGACGATCTCGCACTGTTCTTCGATTCGAGTCTCAACGTCCCCAGCTACGAGATCGAGGCGGAGATCTACGCCTTCCCCGATCTCGAGGAGTTCGTGGAAATGGTCAACAATCTCGAGACCGCCACAGCATGAGGCTCGACACTACGGCACTTGGAACCTTCCACGAGATGGCTCGGGAAGGGGCCGGGATCGCCGCTGGCCGACTGACGGGCATCGCCGAAGTCGAGGCCCGCGTCGGTATCACGAAGCTGAACTTCGTGCGCGGCAACGAGATCCGAAAGGAGCTGGCCGCCGGTGGCGAGAAAGTTGCCGTTCGCGTCGAACTCTCTGGCGCGATCGAGGGGCACTCTATGGTCGTCTTCGACGCCGACAGTGCACGTCGCGTACTGGAGACGCTGCTCGGTGAGGAGTTCGACGACACCGCTCCGGCGGTGGCCGATGGCGAGGACGCTGCCGTCGACGCGACTGGCACGGACGCGGGAGCAGACGCAGCTGCCCCAGCGGAGTTCGACGAACTGAGCCAGTCAGCGATGGAAGAGGTCGGCCAAATCATCAACAGCGGATTCGTGGACGGCTGGGCGGACGTCCTCGAGACTGCGATCGACATGACCACCCCACAGTTCGTCCAGGGGACCGATCCGGAGCCCTTCCTCGACGGAATCGACACCACGCCGGGCGAAGAGGATATGGCGATCATGTTCCGCAGTCAGATCGAGGCTGTGGGTGAAGCAATCGGTTTCACTCATTACCTCTTTCCCGACCACGACGACTTCGCTGATCTCCTCGATCGGCTCCGCGAGACCGAGGGCATCGAGTACGACAAGCTGGTCGGATTCGATCGCATGGCCCAGCGTGGGGCGGAGGAGGTCGCCGACAACATCTCGACGATGACCGGGTTCGATACGGAGATCGAGCTCCGCCGGCTCAACTTCGTGCCGATGGCCGCGATTCCACAGGAGCTTGGCAACCGGCAGCTGATCGCCGTCGCCTTCGAGTTCGAGGGCACGCCGAGTGGCTATCTGGTCTTCTGTTTCGAAGAGGAGTCCGCGGCGACCGTCGTCGAAGGTATGCTTCCGAGTGCGCCCGACGACGCGTTCGGCGAGATGGGACAGAGCGCGATCAAGGAGCTCTCGAACATCATGGCGAGTGGCTTCCTCGACGGTTGGGCGAACGTGCTCGATACAAACATCGACCACACGCCCCCGGAGTACTCCCACGATCTCGGAGCCGCCGTGATGGACCCGATCGTCCTCCAGTTCGGCGATTCACAGGAGTTCGCGTTCGTCTTCGACACGCACGTCCAGGCAGCCGAACGCGGGTTCGACGTGGAGATCTACGCGATCCCCGACGAGGACGATCTCGAACGGGCTCTCTCACAGCTCGACGTCGATCGCATCGACGACGAACCGATCGAAGCGGACTTCCCGATCGACGAGGCCTGATTCATGAAAACGTATGGCAGTGAACCGGGGGCGCCGACGCCCCAGCAAGTCCAGGTCGGCATCTCGGAGTTCGTCGTCACGGACGCCGATACGACTCTCAAGTCCTACGGGCTCGGCTCGTGTCTGGCTGTCGCGCTCTACGACGACCAGGCCGAGGTCGGTGGCCTGGCACACGTGATGCTTCCGAGTGGCGACGAGGCCGGCTCCGAACCCACGAACCCGGGGAAGTTCGCCGACACCGCGATCCGCGCGCTCCTCCGACGCATGGTCGAGGAGGGAGCAACGTACACGGACGTCGAAGCCAAGATCGCCGGGGGCAGCGACATGTTCGAGTTCGAGAGCTTCGGCGAGGGCGTCGGGATCCGGAACGTCGAGGCTGCGAAGTCAGAACTCGAGAAGCTGGGCGTCCCGCTCGTCGCCGAGGACGTCGGCGGCAAGAAGGGTCGTACCGTCGAGTTCAACGCGACCACTGGCGTGCTCACCATCACCGTCGCCGACGGCGAAGTCGACGACGGAGAGGGCGCCGGAGTGACCGAACTGTGAGCGAGGTCGATTCGGACGCCGGCTTCGACGATCTGGCAACGTTCGTCGAAGACGAAATGTCGTTTGCGACGAGTCATTACAACGATAGCTACCTCAAGCGCCGGTTCACGTCTCGTATCAGGCGGACCGACACCGAGAACTTCGAGGAGTATCACGAGCTCCTCGTCGGGAATCCCGAGGAGCAACAGGCGCTTCTCGACGCGCTCTCGATCAACGTCACCGGCTTCTTCCGGAACCCCGACGTCTGGGAAGGGATCCGCGAGCGCCTCCGCGAACTGACCGAGGAGCGGTCGATCGTTCGGGCGTGGAGTGCCGCCTGTGCCGACGGTCGCGAACCGTACTCGCTGTCGATGCTTGCACACGACGACGCGAGGTGCGACCCAAAGCGAGTGCGGATCCGTGCGACGGACATCAACGACGAGTCCCTCGATCACGCGCGGAACGGAATCTACGAAAATACCCGCACGATCGACGTGGACGAGCAGCTGCAGTTTCTCTCGAACTACCACAGTTACGTCGAGCGATCGGGCGATCGGTTCCGGATGCGCCAGAACGTCCGCGCTCCGATCCGTTTCGAGAAACACGACCTCATCAACGACGAGTCGAAGTCGGAGTTCGACCTCGTCATGTGCCGGAACCTGTTCATCTACATCGACAACGAGTACAAGCAGCCGGTGCTGTCGACGATAGCGGAGTCGATGCGCTCGGGCGGCTATCTCGTCATCGGGAAGGCGGAGACGATTCCGCCAGCGCTTCAATCCGCATTCGAAGTCGTGGACAGTACCCTGCGGATCTACCAGCGCGTCTGATCCGCAACTAGAGCTCCAGCGATACGGTTCAGCCGCACTGACCGAACGATCGTCTCTCCTCGTGCCCTCATTGTCGAAGGCCATACGTCACAGCGGACCCTTCACCCAGCCGTGGAACTCGGAGTGCTCGGCTGGCCCGACGACTCGCCACGACTGACCGTCGACCATGAGCAGTTCGCGTACGCCGGGAACTTCGCTACCGGTCGGACGGGCATCGCCGTCGCCGTCGAAGACGACGTGGCGCTTCCAGAGGACGGTATCTGGGAGCCCGCCAGCGGCGAGGTGCTGGCAGCCGCGTCCTTCGACGAGGATCGAGCCGCACAGGCCGCCCTCCGAATTCGCTACGTCTCCGTTCGCGAGGATCGGAGGGGAGAGCGAATTGGTCCGACGTTGCTCGCGTTCGTCGTTGATCACGCCGTCGGCGCTGATCGCGGGTACGACCGCGTCAGAATCGGCGTCAACAACCCGATCGCGTACCAGGCCTGCTATCAAGCGGGGTTCGAATTCACCGGAGAGGAAAGCGGGATGGGCGAGCTCGTACTCGAAGCACCGGCAGGTGGGGAACGGTCACGGGAGGACTATCGGGACGGGCTGGCGCGCTTCGGCGAGCGCGACCTCCCAGAGAGACAGACAGCTGTCGTCCAGCGACACCTCGGTACTACAGTGCCGACCACTATCGACCTGGAGTAATCGTCCCCTCCGCCGATTCGCTATGACGGGGATTCAAGCCCAGTGATGGCATAGCTGGCCTCAATGGGGAACGCAGCTCTGCGAGATCTCGCCGCGATCGAGAGCGTGTCGATCGACACGCTCGCCGGTGACGTCGTCGCTATCGACGCCCACAACTGGCTGTATCGGTATCTGACGACGGTCGTCCGATTTACGCGCGATGACGCCTACACGACGCCGAACGGCGAAGAGGTAGCGAACCTCATCGGCATCTGCCAGGGCGTACCGCGGTTTCTCGAAAACGACGTTACGCCGGTGTTCGTCTTCGACGGCGCAGTCACCGAACTGAAAGACGACGAGGTCGCCCAACGCAGGGAGGAGCGCAAAAAGCGAGAGGAACAACTCGAAGAAGCCCGGGAGTCTGGCGATGCGACGGAGGTCGCGCGACTCGAGTCCCAGACCCAGCGCCTAACTGAGACGATCCAGTCCACCTCCCGTGAGCTACTACAGCGACTGGACCTTCCCGTGATCGAGGCGCCCGCTGAAGGCGAGGCCCAGTGTGCCCACATGGCGAGTATCGGCGACGTCGACGCAGCAGGAACGGAGGACTACGACGCGCTCCTGTTCGGATCGCCGATCACGTACCGCGATCTCACGAGTAGTGGGGACGTCGAACGAATGGACCTGCAGGCAACACTCGACCGACACGACATCACCTACGAGCAGCTCGTCGACGCCGGCATCCTCTGTGGGACGGACTTCAACGAGGGCGTCCACGGCATCGGGCCCAAGACCGCCATCACTGCGATCAAGGAACATGACGATCTCTACGGTGTTCTCGACGATCGCGGCGAGACCCTCCCGCACGCCGATCGCATCCGGCAACTGTTCTTCGATCCGCCGGTGACCGACGAGTACGATCTCGATCTCACGGTCGAGCCGGACGTCGAGGCAGCGCGGGAGTTGGTCGTGGACGGTTGGGGCGTCGCCGAGGACGAAGTCGACCGCGGGTTCGAGCGGATTCGAGAAGCGACCCAGCAGACCGGACTCGATCGCTGGAGCTGAGTTCGTCGCCGCGGTCACACACACACACACACACACACACACACACCTATACGTCATCGCCGCTCGCGTCGGATTCGTCAATCCGGTGCGTTTTACTCCCGGCCCGAGAATTCTCACCCATGACGGAGGATTACCGCACGGAGCGGGATAGCCTCGGCGAGATGCAGGTGCCGGCCGACGCCTACTGGGGCGCACAAACCCAGCGCGCGGTCGAGAACTTCCCGATCTCGGACCGGACGTTCGGTCGTCGGTTCGTTCGCGCACTCGGCATCGTGAAGAAGGCCGCGGCACAGGCCAACCTCGACCTCGGATTGATTCCCGAGGAGAAAGGCGAAGCCATCGTTGCCGCAGCGAACGAAGTCATCGTCGGCGATCACGACGACCAGTTCCCTGTCGACGTGTTCCAGACCGGCTCGGGGACCTCCTCGAACATGAACGCCAACGAGGTCATCGCTAACCGAGCGACGGAGATCGTCGGTGGCGAGATCGGCAGTCGGGAGGTCCACCCCAACGATCACGTCAACTTCGGTCAGTCCAGCAACGACGTGATCCCGACGGCGATGCACGTTGCCGCGCTCGAGGCGGTCGAGAAGGATCTCGTCCCGGCGCTGGTGACGCTGGAGGAGGCGCTCGCGGAGAAAGAGGAGGAGTTCGATGGCGTCGTCAAAACCGGCCGGACGCATCTCCAGGACGCCACGCCGGTCCGCCTCGGCCAGGAGTTCGGCGGCTACCGTACGCAGGTCGAGCGGGGGCTGGAACGGCTCGACACCGCCGGCGACCACCTCGAAGAGCTGGCACTCGGAGGAACGGCCGTCGGAACGGGACTCAACACCCACGAGGAGTTCGCCGAGCGTGCTGCAGAGTACATCTCCGAAGAGACCGGTCTTCCCTTCAGCGAGGCCGAGAACCACTTCGAAGCCCAGGCCGCTCACGACGCGATGGGCGCCGCCCACGGCGCACTGCGAACGATCGCCGGCTCGCTGAACAAGATGGCCAACGACCTCCGGCTGTTCGCCTCCGGACCACGCAACGGGCTGGGCGAAATCGAACAACCCGAGAACCAGCCAGGCTCTTCGATCATGCCTGGCAAGATCAACCCCGTCGTTGCCGAGTCCGTCAATCAGGTCCACAAACAGGTCGTCGGCAACGACGCCGCAGTCTCGGCGGGATCGGCCCGTGGCGAACTCGATCTCAACCTCTACAAGCCCGTGATCGCTAGCAACTTCCTCGAATCCACGCAGCTCCTGGCCAACGCCAGCGGCACCTTCGCAGAGAAGTTCGTCGCGAAACTCGAGGCCAACGAGCCACACTGCGAGTCACAGGTCGAGCAGTCGATGGCGCTCGCGACCGCGCTGAACCCCCACATCGGCTACGACAAAGCGAGCAAAGCCGCAAAACAGGCGCTTGCAGAGGACAAGACCGTCCGCGAGATCGTGGTCGAGGAGGGCTACTTGAGCGAAGCGGAGGCCGACGAGGTGCTCGATCCCGAATCGATGACTCGTCCCGGTATTCTCGGCGAAGAGTAGACCGAAAGCCACGGCTCGCCGTCTGATCCTCAGCCTTCGTTGTGTTCACCATCACTGAACCAGGCAGCCTACCCGTCGTACACAGTCCCACGACGTCGAAATTACTCTTCGAACTGCTGCCGCCAGCCAACGTGCTCGTCGATCCGTGCGAAGGCAGCCGTCGATCGCTCGTCCCCCGCAGTAGCGACGACGTCGCCGAGCTTTGCGAGGCGTTCCAGACCGTCGGCATCGTCGAAGGCCTCGACGTCGAGTCGTGAGGCCGGGACAGTCGCTTCAATGACGGCGGCACAACCCCGATTGACGGTCGGAACCACCCGATCGCGAACGCCGGATTCGACCGGACTGAGTGACCACTCGACGATCTCCGTGCCCTGATCGTCGGTTCGGCCTCCCTCGTCGACGATTATCCGGGTCCATGCGTCTGCAGAGGCAAGAATCGGGGCGTCGGTTTCGAAGACGCCGAGGGCTGCCTCGACGAAGTCCAGCGGGTCGCGCGTGAACTGAACGAACGCCTCTGCATCGGTGGGGCCTGGTTGGAGTTTTTCGTCTATTTTCGTCGGAGAGGTTTCCTTCCCGCTTGTATTGACGTCTGAGCCACTGATTGCGTCGAAATTCCGTCGCGTACGAGTCTTCCCGTAGGTCCGGGCAGTCATCGGAGTGTCCGAACCTGGCTCGACGGAATCCGTATTCGCTGCATCCGGTGTGATTCCGAGTGCCGCCTGATTCCACAGACCGTTCGGCCCCTTCGTCGCGACGATGGTCTCCGTGACGCCAGTGAGTCGCGTCGGCCAGCCGTCGACCAGCTCGCCGTCGGGGTCGATACCGGGGCTGGGTTCGTGGCTCACGCCGACACCTCTTGGCGAATCATGGCAACGAACAGCCCGCCGGCGAGGACGTCCGCGGTCGTCCCAGGGTTGATACCGCGTTCGACCAGCTCCTCGGCAAAGGTGCGGACGGATGCTCTATCATCAGGATCGATCGTAGCCGCGCGATCCCTGACCGATTCTGCCGTCGCCTGGTCGTGCTTCGTCGCGACGAGCGTGTCCGGCTCCTCGGCGAGCAACTGCAGGTGGACGCTGGCGGCGCGGTCTGGAGACGGGCCACCGCGTTCTGCGAGCCATTCGGCGGCAGTGAAGGTTCGTTCGAACTCATGGGTCCACTCGGCTGCGATTCCGTCACGGTCAACGGCCGACGCCATCACGTCTTCCAGTGTCAACCCACGTTCTCGAACTGCCGGGACAGCGTCGGCGCCGCGACGGACGTCCAGCAGTTCCATTTCGGCAGGCGGATCGTCGACGCGGACGTCGACTTGATCGAAACACCGATAGAAGGATGCCGCATCGTCGACGGTGGTCTCCTCGACGACGTCGCTCGTCGTTGCTGGCGTCAGCGTCCGATCCGAGGCGGCTGCGCGGACCAGCGGAGCCAGCAACAGGAGGGAGCCGAACTGGGTGTTGGTGCCGGCCGCGCCAGCCATCCCCGCAACCGCTGACTCCAGCCCCTCCCCGAGTGGACTCCCGAGTGCGAGCTGATCGAGTCCAGCACGTGCGCCGGTCGCGCCCGCGAGGAACTGATCGAACTGAAGGTCTGCGAGGTCACGCTCGCGGTCCACGTTGCCCGGCGTCGGCGTCGCTGCGACCTCGAAGAGGAGGGCACGCTCTGCCACTGCCGCCGGCGTGGTCATACGGCGTTCGTGGCACCGGCAAGCAATAAGGCCGATGCCACCGGCGGCAGTCGCCGTGGGCTCGTACCCGGAGCGTCCGCGCTCCCAATTTGTCGATCAGGGTGCGACGTGCTCGGCGTCGAACCACTGCTCGGTTGCCGTCCGGACTCGCTCTAGAACCGCTGGCTCTGTGCTGGGTCGCCCCACACTCACGGCGTCTGCTCCGTACTCCAGATACTCGCGGACGCTGGCTTCGTCACGGACCTCGTTGTTGGCGATCACGAACGCGTCGGTCTCGTTTACCACGTTGGCGACGATCGATTCGGTATCCATCGCGTCGACGTGGAGGACGCCGGCGCCTGCGGCATCAGCCCTCCGAGCGACGTGGGGAAGGTCGACTCCGTCGAGTTCGGCACGAACTTTGACAGAGACGGTTGCACCCGCGGCACTCGCCGCCTCGACGTACGTCACGAGACGATCCGGATCTCGGAGAAGGGTCTCACCCGTCCCCGAGGCACAGAGTTCGGGCTGGCGACAGTGGGCGTTCACCTCGAGAACGGCGCCGTAATCGGCACAGATCTCGGCCGCGCGGGCAACCGGGTCCGGCGTTGCAGCGCGGACGTTCACTGCCGGGAGTAGCGGTTCCCCCGCGAGCGAAGCGAGCTGCTCGTCGATCCAGTCGAACGGATCCGCAGGGAGGAACTCGTCGCGGTCACGCTCGACGAGCTCCCGGGCAGCTTCACGAGTCGGCTCGTCGAGTGCGATGCCACCGAGAAAGGCGGCGCCGACGTGGGGCAGCGCCCCCTTCGCCCAGTTGGCGTCGGACTGACCGCTCAGGCTCGCAGCGGCGACGCGTGGCTCGAAGGAGGGGTGTGTATCCCTTCGATCGTTTTGTATCGCTTCACTCGCGCCAGAATGGTTCATATAGGTCGGTGAGTGGCCGGTCAGACCTCGTCCAGTGCGCGCTCGACGGCCTGCACCACGCGCGCGGCGTCCTCTCGGTCGTCGATCTCTATGTCAGTCCGGACGACGGGCCGATCGAAGTTCGTGTCGTCGTCCTCGTCGACGACGAAGGCGTCCGCGAACGGATACGCCGTCGCCAGGCCTGCCGTCGACGGTTCGGCACCGACTGCCTCCATCAGTTCGGCCACCGGACCGGAGAACGCTTCCTCGCCGCGGAACGGCGACACTGCGACGACGGTCGACTCCGCGAGCGCGTCGCCAATGCCGTCCAGAGCGAGCATCGGCCCGATGCTCGTGACGGGGTTGGAGGGACCGATGACGACGTCGTCCTCGAGCGCTTCGAGCACGCCCGGCGCGGGATCCGCCGTCGAGGAGCCGCGGAACTCGACGTTCTGGACGTCGGGCTCACCGTCACGTGCTACCCAGTACTCCTGGAAGTGCATGACTTCCTCGGGCGTGTGTACGAGGCTCGCGACGGGATCGTCGCTCATCGGGAGGAGGTCCAGCGTGACGCCGAAGGCCTCACAGAGCCGCTCCGTTACCTCTGAGAGCGTGTGGCCCTCGTCGATGAGGCTCGTTCGAGTGACGTGCACCGAGCGGTCGCGGTCGCCGATCTCCATGAACTCGACGGCGCCGGAGAAGCGGCGCCAATCGGCGATCGAGCGGCCGGCCGTCTGTGCGTCGTCTTCGAGATAGCGGGGGCCCGGTTCGAGCCCCATCGCCTTCCCGATGTCGTGGAGTCCGTCGTGGGTTCGAGACGTGTCGCCGCCGATCCCCCACCAGCGGTCGCGGTTCAGGACCCCTCCACCCTGGTAGAGCAGGGTGTCGAGGTCGGGACAGACCAGCAGCCCCCCGAGCTCGATGTCGTCCCCCGTGTTCGCGATGACGGTCGTCTCCTTGGGGTCGTACGCGACGGCAGCCCCGTCCAACAGCTTCGGCGTTCCGGTCCCGCCGGAGAGGAACGTTACCATGCTCTGACCCATTGGAGCACGCCCCCTTAACGATGTTCACCGTTGCAATCCAATCAGCCAGGTCGATTGACCGAAAGTACCTGTACTGAGGACCAGCGGAATACACAGTGTTCGCAAAAGAGGGCCCTATGCATTCCCTCAGAGACCCGATCTCGACGATTGCCGTGATTCCCTCAGTATATTTATTTGAATGGGTTTGTAATTTTCCGTCGTGAATGATCCCATCGAATGGGACAGGTCGGGAACGGTAGCCCTGGCTGGTGGGACACTCCTCGGAATCGCTTACGCTATCGGTGTCACGTGGTACGCAAACAGAATGGGGTATCCGATCCTCGACGTCGGTAACCCGGTGGTAGTATTCGCGTTCTGTGTGCTGATCGTCGCCGGCATGGTCCCGGCGTTAGCGCTAATCCGAGGGCACGTCGTCACACCCGGTCTCGTCCTTGGCATTGCTACGTACACCTGGATTACGTCCGAGGGGGATCCAGGTCCGGGAGATCCCCTGGCCGGGTTCCTGTACCTGATGCCATTCTGGATCGGACTGATGGCAGTCCTTGGCGTGGGAGAACGCCGCGTTCGCACCGCGACGCTCCGTGTTTTGACTGTCGACTCAAAGTAAGTGGTTAGCCGACAGTTGCGGAAGCCAACTGTATCGGCGCCGATGGAGCGATCGATCAGCCGTCCAGCCAATCGACGAACGACCCCTCCAGCAGCGTCGCCCGCTGACGTTCGAAGTAGTCGTGCTGGGCAGTCTCGATCGCTTCCGTGAGATCTGCGCCATCTTCGGCGGCTGCGCGCGCTCTGTCACGTTTCCAGGTGGCTGGCGTTACACGGCACTCGACGCGCTCGCGGAGCGGCTGTAGGTAGGCGTCGATCTGATCGTCCGTGAGATCCTTCGCCCGCAACCCCGCTTCGGCGTGGCCGAGCAGATCGTCGTAGATCCCCTCGATACGCCGCGTCTCGTGACCGTCTTCAGTGATCCAGCAGAGATCGGCGTCCAGCCCGTCCCGCATTGCGGCGTAGAAGTTGTCGTAGGCCGTCTCCCACTCGAGTCGATCCACGGGATGATCGCTCTGGGGAAGCTCGACCATCAGTCCGGCGAACGCAGCGAGGACGGCGACGGAGTCGCGGACAGTTGGCTGGCCGGCAATTGGCCGGAATTCGATTCGGGCGTTCGCAGCGGACTTCGAGGGACCGTCGAACACGGGGCGAACCCACCGCCAGAAGCTCCCGTGTTTGTGTCTGAAGTGGGCGAACGCGTCGTCGTAGCGTCCTTTCGACTCGACGTCGGTAGGGACGAGTAGTTCGTCGTCTGCGACGCGATCGACGGCCTGTTCGGCGGACTCGATCTCGCGAGGGAACCGGACCTTGCCAGCGGTTTCACTCGGTGCGTTGAGCACAGTCTCGAAGACGGCGATGCGGTGAGCGTCCCAGCCGTCTTCGATAGCGTCCTCGATCGTCGTTCCGTCGTCGTAGCAGTCCGGCGGGACGAACGGGCTGTTCGCACAGAGCGCCAGCAGCGGCGCTGCGACGCGCAAGGCGTAGGCAAAGTAGTTGGGAAGGTCCGTCGCCTGTGGAACCTGGTAGTGGGGCTGGATGGAGGTGATGAGGCTCTCGGGCATCACCGTGTCCGCGTCGAGAGAGACGTGTGGTGCGTCGAGGACCAGCCCGACTCTCGCAGCGTCGCTGTTGGCCATCGCGTGGTAGCGAACGGCGTCGCTCATGTTCGTCGCGATGGTGACGTCCGCATCCGTCGCTGACGCCATCAGATACTCGCGTGCAGTCTCACCGTGGGGTGGGATCGTCCAGATGCCGTCGCTGACGAGGCGCATGCCCTCCGTCCGCGTGACGTCGAGTGCGGCGGCGAGTCGGCTCTGGACTTCCGCTTCCTGTGATCTGAGGCCGTACTCGTTGAGCGGCTGGGGGCTCGTGCTCATCTCCGCGTTGTGGAGGCCAAGCTCCTTCTCGAAACCGATCATCGAGAGCAGTCTGCGTGGCACCCGCATGAGATGACCGGCGTCGCTCACTGGGGAGCGTCCCTCGGCCGTATCGGATTCCGCGACGGCGTAGAACTCGTACTCGAGACCGATGCTCCCCTGCGGGTTATCGAAGACACCGTCTCCAATCGCATCCTTGAGCTTGGCGCGCTCGTGCTCGACCTCGGCGCGGAACTCCGCGTGGTCGACGTCCCTGAGCGATGCGACGTCTTCCACGAGATCCACGTCTGCCATGCCCGTCGTTCCAACGGCGACGACCTTGAAGGTGGGGAACACTGGTGCCGATCGGCGTCGACGCACGCCTGCGATTCCGCCACATCACACGGTCAGACGGTACCACGCCGATCTACGACGACCCGATTCGCTTAACAGCGATCCCCCGAAACCTCGAATCGATGGAGTTCGAGGCGTTCGCCGATCGCGCCCGCGAGATCGAGGCTACGGACGCCGACCTCGACGTCATATCGTTGACTGCGGCACTCTTCGACGCCGCTGACGACGACCTCGCGGTCGTCGCCCGGTTCGTGCAGGGGCGGGTGTTCCCCGCCTGGCAATCACGAACCCACGACATCGGTCCCAGTCGCTGCTACGCGGCACTCGCCCGCGCCGCAACGCCCGGCGTCTCCGCCGTGACCATCGAGGATCGGCTCGCAGAGCGTGGCGATATCGGTGACGTGGCCGCGAGCCTCGACCTCGGTGGTCAGACGGGGCTCGACGCGTTCGCAAGTGGTGGTGGCGACGGTTCTGGTGTTGATGGTGCCGGTGGTGGAGCACCCAGTGACGGAGCGGATGCCGCGGAGGTCACCGATGGAAGGACGGTCGCCGAAATCTTCGCCGAGTTCGATGCGATCGCGGACGCGTCCGGTTCGGGAAGCGAGGAAGCGAAAGAAGACCGCCTGTTCGCTCTATTCAGTAACAGTTCGCCAGAAGAGGCGCGCTACCTCGCTCGACTCGTGCTCGGCGAGATGCGTATCGGCGTCGGACAGGGAGCCGTCCGCGACGCGATTGCGGAAGCGTTCGACGTCCCGGTCGATGCGGTTTCTCGCGCGCTACAGGTAACCAACGACTACGGGCTCGTCGCAGAGCGTGCTCGTGAGGGTGGTGAATCCGGTCTTGCAGAGCTCGGCCTCGAGGTCGGCCGTCCAGTTCAGGCGATGCTTGCCCAGGCAGGCACCGTGACGGACGCACTGGAGGAGTGGGAGGAGGCACTCGTGGAGACGAAACTCGACGGCGCACGCGTGCAGATTCACGTGGCTGCCCCCGACGATCCAAACACCGCAACCCTGGACGGCCAGAGTGAGCGGGACGCGACGGAAGAGAACGGAACGCACCGAGCAGATTCCGGTCCGGAGCCTCGAGTCCGGCTCTTCTCAAGAAATATGGAGGAGGTGACGGATGCACTCCCCGAGATCGTCGAGTTCGTCGCAGCCCACTGCGACGGGCCGGCGATCCTCGATGGCGAGGTCGTGGCGGTCGACGAAGAAGGCGATCCGCTGCCGTTTCAGGAGATCCTACGGCGGTTCCGACGGAAACACGACGTGGCTGCTGCTCGCGAAAACGTCGCCACCGAACTGCACGTCTTCGATTGTCTGCACGTACCGCGGCGCGTCCACGAGGAACTCGGGTTCGACGCCGTACCGACCGGCGCCTCCGACGGGGGCGATTCTGCGGCGGACGCGGTGGTTTCAGACGGCACTGATCGAGACGACGATCAGGCTGGGCTAGATAGCTGGGCTGACGATCAACCGGCGGATCCAGCGCCGGACGAACACTCGAGATCCTCAGATGGCCCGGGTGTGGACCTCCTCGACGCTCCGCTGAGTGCGCGACGGACATACCTCGAAGCGGTGATGGAACCGGGCGTCGTCGACGCCATCGTCACCGACGACGCCGAGGCAATCGAGTCCCTGGAGCAGGACGCACTCGCGGCCGGTCACGAGGGGATTATGCTCAAGAATCCCGAGGCCGCGTACACGCCGGGACGCCGCGGAAAGGACTGGCGCAAGCGGAAACCCGACGTGGAGACGCTCGATCTCGTCGTCACCGGTGCCGAATGGGGCGAAGGACGACGGGCGTCGCTGCTCGGAACGTACGAACTCTGCGCGCCGACCGATGACGGCTACGCGACTGTCGGCAACGTCGCGACTGGGATCACTGACGAGGAGCTGGCCGAGCTCCACGAGCTCCTCCAGCCACACGTCCTCTCGGAAACTGGGCAGTCCGTCGAGATCGAGCCTGCAATCGTCTTCGAGGTCGGCTACGAGGAGATCCAGCGCTCGCCGACGTACGACTCGGGCTACGCACTGCGGTTTCCGCGCTTCGTCACGGTGCGAGAGGATCTGGATCCGGACGCCGCGGACACGCTGGAGCGCGTTGAACGGCTGGCTGAGGAGCAGTAACCGGACAAGAAGCCGCTACGTAGAGGAACCCGATTTCGCGTTCCCTCGTGCCGCCTCGATCGACTCGACGTAGGCCTCGGTCACGATCTCGAATATCGCCTCGCCGGCTGCCTCGCTGGCCTTCCGCGGATCACCGAGCACGCCCTTCGGAGCGATCGACGCGAACCCTTCTTCGAGGAGTCGGTCCGTTGAAATCTCTCCCTCCACCCCGACCTCGATGCGATCGTCTCTGACCAGTTCGGGATCCGTGGCGAGGATCATCGATGTCTCTGCCGCTCCGGCGTGGATCACTGGCTCGTGGTAGTCGACGCTCGCGGCCGCGAGCCCCTCGTTCAAGAGCTCCATGTGGTGATCGAGATCCGTCAGCGCGATCAGCGTCGCGTCGAGATCGTCTGCGATCGATTCGACTGCTGCATCGACCGGCTCGAAGTTCCCGCCGTGGGTCGGGACGAGGACGACGTGTTCGAACCCGTGGTGATCCAGGGACTCGCAGTAGTCCCGGACGAGCGCGGCAAGCGTTTCCTCCCGGAGCGAGATCGTTCCGGGAAATTCCATGTGGTGCTCAGAGCAGCCCGGTCGGATGCTCGGCGCGGCGAGGGCGTCGCCGAGTTCGGTTGCGATCCGACGGGCCATCTCGTCGGCGTCGATGGTGTCCATGTTCAGTGGAAGGTGGGGCCCGTGTTGTTCGATCGCGCCGATTCCCACGATCACCGTCCGCGAACCGTTTTCCAGAGCACGCTCCACGTCGGTCCAGGTATGCTCCGCTAAGGAGACTGCCTCAGAAGACGTCACAGCAATAGCTTCAGCCGCGATGGGAAAAACGTTCAGGTCACGTGCTAGCAGGACCCGTCCTGGCCTACGTCGGCTACTCGATTCCGAGTTCCTCGATCAGCGTCTGGGCCGCCGCTGCGGAAGAACCTGGACCGCGGGCAGTGATCAGATCACCGTCGACGGTGACCGAGGTATCCTGATCGAGTTCGGCGTCCCAGTGGGCGCCAGCGGCTTTTACTTCGTCCTCGACCCAGTAGGGCATCTTCCGTCCGTCTGGCATCAGGTCGTGCTCGTCCACGATACCCTCCTCCCACTCGTTGGGGAACCCTGTGACGGAGCGCCCGGCGACGAGGAAGCCGCCGTCGGCCTCGCGGGTGAACGCGAGGAGGCCCACGGCGTGACAGACGACGAGTGCCTTCCCGTCGGAGCCAGCAACCCCCGTTCGGAGCAGTTCGCGGGCGTGTTTGTCCTGATTGACGTCCCATTCAGTGCCGTGGCCGCCGGGGAAGACGACTGCGTCGTAATCGTCGGCGTCGACCGTCGCGACCTTGACGGGATTCTGGAGGCGCTCGTCGGATCGGGCGACCTCTGTGACGTGTTCGGCCTGCTCCTCGCCGACGTTCTCCGGATCGACGGACCGTTCGTCGGGCTCCGGTGCGGCCCCTGTCGGTGTTGCGACCGTCACCTCGACGCCGGCGTCGGTGAGCGTTTCCAGGGGTTCGACGCACTCCTCGCCCCAGTAGCCGTGCTCGCTGACGACGAACAGAGCGGATGTCATCGTCTGAACTACGGCTCGCTCCCGAAAAACGCTGGTGCTACCCCACAGCTACGCGAGATTTTTACTGAACTGACTGGGGTCCTACCGGACGACCGGTCGACCGTGCGGGGCGAACGCAGGACATTTCCCCGGCCGGGGCAGATCGCGATGTATGCGAATCCAGGACCGGTATCACGTCGAGGGCGGTGCCGAGCGGATCACCCTCGTTCCGGACAGCCTGGACGACCTCTGGCACCTCCAGTACGTCGTCGAGCCGGGCGACCGGGTCGCTGGCGACACCCACCGGCGGATCACTCGCGACGACGAGGAGCTCCGGGACACCGGTGGCGAGCGCGAGCATCTCTGGGTCGAGATCGCCGTCGACACCGTCGAGTTCCACAAGTTCGCCAACCGCCTGCGCATCGGCGGCGAGATCGCGGACTGCTCCCGGGAGGACCAGCTCGGACTCCACCACACGCTCAACGTCGAGGTCCACGACGAGATCGAGATCGAGAAACATTTCGCTGCGGATCAGATCGAGCGCATCGAAGAAGCCGAGGCTGCCACCGACCAGCCCGACGTCGCCATCGCGACCGTCGAGGAGGGCGAAGCCGCGGTCTACACCGTCGAGGCGTACGGCACCGAAGAACGCGCGACGATCACCTCGACCACGGGAAAGGGTGAGTTCGCGCGCGATCGCGACGAGTTGTTCGACGAACTGGCGACCGTGCTCGGACGGATGGACGCCGATGCGATCGTTCTCGCTGGACCGGGGTTCACCAAGCAGGACGCACTCAAATACGTCGAGAACAACGATGCCGAGCTCGCCGAGCGCATCCGAACGGTCGACACGAGCGCCGGTGGCGACCGGGGCGTTCACGAGGTTCTCAAACGCGGCGCAGTCGACGAGCTCCGGGAGGAGACCCGCATCGCGGAGGAGGCAGCGCTCATCGACGAACTAACCGCACGTATCGGGAGTGACGAGCCAGTCTCATACGGACCCGATTCGGTCGCGGAGGCGACGGAGTTCGGCGCCGTCGAAACACTGCTCGTACTCGACGACCGGTTGCGCATAGAGCGGGCCGGTGAGGGCGAGTGGTCGATCGACGCGGATCACGTCGTCGAACGTGTCGAGCAACAGGGCGGCGACGTCGTCGTCTTCTCCGGCGAGTTCGATCCAGGCCAGCAGCTCGCCAACCTCGGAGGCATCGCCGCGCTGCTCCGGTATCGGATCGACTAACGGGCGCGTCCATACTCGCCCTGTTCTCTGTTTGGAGTCCTTGCAGTGCGTCCAGCGTGCTATCGTTGATCGATCGTCACGGAGAGTCCGTCCTGAGCCATGCGCGCGTCGACGTCGTATGAAGCGGTCAGGGAATCGAGCATCGCCTTTTCGTGCCCGTCCGCGTGGGGATACCGGTGCGTGAGATAGAGCCGACCGATATCGGCGTCGGCCGTTGCGAGCGTCTCTCCGAGCTGTGACGGCGTCGGATGGTTGGAGACGTCGATGCCATCGGGAAACGAGCAGTCGTGAGCGACGACCGCCGTCCCATCGAGGAAGGTTGCGAGCTCCTCGATGGCTTCCGAATCCCCACTGAACGCGAATCGGTCGTCGAACCGATACGCCAGACAGGGCATCGAGTGCTGGGTCCACTGCGCCTCGACGTCGAATCCCGCGACAGTCGTCGATCCCGGGCCGATCTCCCGGACGGTGAGCTCGATCTCGTCGTCCATCTGCTCGTGAGCCTCGAAGAGGTCGTCGAGCAGCGACTCGGTACCCTCCGGACCGACGACGGTGAGGTGCTCCTCCCCAGCGAGGTATCGCGCGTTGCAGAGTGGGAGGAGATCCGAAATGTGATCCAGATGATGGTGAGTCAACAACACCGTGTCGATCGCTTCGTAGCCTGGGCCGTGGCTCTGGAGCCGATGGATGACGCCGCTCCCACAGTCGACGAGAACTCGGTTGCCAGCGTCCTCGACGACGATTCCCGCCTGGTACCGGTCGCCCGTGGGCATCGCACTCCCAGTTCCCAGAAACGTGACGCGCATACTGGGCTCGATGCGACGGGACGGTTTCAACCCGGCGACGAGACCTCAGTCGTCTGCCGGAGGCGTCGAGCCGCCCTCGACGATTGGAACCGTAACGTGGATCCGACTCGCAGCATCGTCGTCGATCCGGAGTTGCCCACCAGCGGCCCGGACGGCCCAGCGAGCGATCCAGGGCGAGATCCCTGTGGCATGCCGAAGTTTCGTCTCGTCCAGTCCTTCCAGAGCCGCCCGCTGTTGCTCACAGAGTTGGCCGTCGGTCTCGAGGGTGACAGTCACGCACTCGTTCGATACCTGTGGATCGAGGCGGATGTACGTCGCGTCGCCGTGGTCCGACAGCGTTCGACAGAGCTCTTCGACGGCGACCCCAGTACGGCGATCGACGGATACCGTCGGAACGGTCCCAGCGATCTGGAACTCCCCGGAAAGGGACGCCGAGATTGATCGTCTGACGCGGGTCGTCGCGTTCCCGAGTTTCGTCGCGGTTGCCGTCTCGGTCACGGACTGCATCCGTCCTGCAGACGTTGCAACACCCCGGAGATCAGATGCAGCCTCGACGATCATGGCCGCCTGCTCACGGGACCGCGGATCGTCGGACGATTCGGCGATGGTTTCGGCGTAGCCGAGCAACACGGTTAGATCGTTTCGAAGGTCGTGGCGGAGGACGCGTCGTAGGACGGAAAGCTGCTGATCGCGCACTCGCCGGGCCGTGACGTCTCGAAACTGAAGATAGGCGGCGACGTCGGCCCCCGGAGCGGGAATGCCACGAACCGAAAACTGGCGGTGGCCGGCGGGCGTCCGTTTGGTCGTGACGGTCTGGGTCGAAACGCCGCCGATGGCTGTCCCTGCGACCTCGCGCTCGGTATCGGAGAGGCGCGTCTGGCGACCGAAAGATCCCTGCTCGGTGTCTGAGACGCATCGGCCGTCGAACTGCTCGAGATACGCCCGGTTGACGACCTCGATCCTGGGTGTTTCGGCACTCCGAACCGCGGCAAGGGGTTGCGGGGCGTGCTCGAACAGCGCTGCCGAACCTCCGATCGACGGCCCAGGGCGAACCGTAGCCTGTTCGTTGCTACTTGCGTCGCTCACTGAGCGTCACCCGCTGTAAACTGATGAATCGATCGCGCCGTATCGTGTACGAAAAACGTGACGTTGCCCGGGCTGGGTGGGACCCGGGGGCAGTCACCTGCGTCGGCAACGTCTTCTGTGGTTGGATCCGGCATCGTGGGGGAGAGGGGTGGGCGCGGCCAGTTCGCCGGCCCGATCACGACTTTGGCCCGGAGGTTAATAAGATTACCGTTGGCAATTTCCTCTGGAGTAGGGGCCGGTTACTCCAATCAGATCCACGATATTGGGGTCCGCTGTGCCACACCTTGGGATGCGAAAACCGCAAGTAGAGACGCCGGAGGCAGTCGCCGTGGCGAAGGCAAGGATATTTACTCACTCGACGCGTATTAGACTCCAATTGTGCGACTGAGGCAACCAACTGACTTCCTGGTGCTGGAAGCGCTCCACTCCTACGGCAGGAACGTCGCTCCGAACGTAGCAGAGATCACAGGCAAGAGTCGGAAAAATGTCAACAATCGCCTTCCCGTGCTCGACGACTACGGTCTCGTCCGCAAGATCGGGCCTGCGGATCGGTCAGGGCTCTACGAGATCACCGAGCGGGGTCGCGTCACTCTACAGCTCCGAGACCAGTACGATGCTGCAGACGATTTTGACGCACTCGTCGATCGACGCGCCGACTCACAGAGCGCGAGTGCAGCGACGGCGGAAGCGGCGGTCCGCGGTGGCGACGGCGACGAAGCCACTGACGAAGACTGATCTATCGCCCCTCACGTATCAGCAGTTTTCAGTAGGACTCGTTCCTCAACCGCAGGTGTCGGCTCACTCGTCGCCGAGACTCGAGAACAGTTCCGAGGCCGTGAGGTCGGCCGCATCCTGCGGAACGTCGTCGCGCTCCTCGCCCTGGGGCGATCCCTCCTCGACGCTTTCGACGAGATCCGCGACGTTGGCCTCGCGGCCTGCGTCGGCATTCTCCCCCGTTTCAGGCTCGGTATCGGCGATGTCACGTTTTAGTTCGTCGAACAGATCGTCCATCGGATCGTCGGCATCAGTCGCCGCCGCGGCCCCGCCGTCGATCGCGAGTGTGCCGCCACCGGCGTTGCTAGTCGCTTCCGGATCCGGATCTTCTGGTTCGAGTGAGACGTCGGAGAGGTCGCCGAAAACGGACTGCACCTGATCGTCGCTCGCTTCGACGTCTTCGCCTGCGGCCGCTGCTGTGGTGCCAGAGCCAGCATCGTCGCCTTCGACGGAGTCGAGAATCGACTCCGGCGAGTCATCGACGTCGAAACCGAGATCGGCGTCGGTGGGTTCGAGGTCGTCGAGTGACTCCGTCGCCGGCACGTCGAGAGAGATGTCGGACTCGTCCGCCTCGTCGGACTCGTCGCTCGGATCGTACCAGGACGGAACTGGTGGTTGCTCGTTTGCGAAGGCCGGAGGCTGGTCGGCCGCGAGTATCGGCGCGCCGAAGATCCGCAGCCGGTCGCCGTACCGCTTTTCGAGCGCCGCAAGCTGGTCGACGCTCATCATCGCGAACCGCCAGCGGCCGCGTGGAGCGACGAGACGAACGATTCGGAGCCCTGCAGGTGCGAGTAGCTGCTCTTCGACGTGGTGGAGCAGCGCAGGGTAGTTGTCCGAGCCCAGCTCACTGTCGGGGTAGTCGAATCTGGTCCAGAACTCGGTCCCCTGGGCGTCGGTCAGCCGGACGACGAACTTGCCCTCGGCGAGGGTATCGGCCCACTTCGAGGGCTGAATCGTGATCGAACAGCCGTAGGGCGCGAGCAGTTCGTCGAGGTGAACTTCGGGAGCGTGGTTCCAGTATTCGGCGGGTGCGTCGATGCCTCGTGCCGACGCGGCGATGGCGTCGCCGAGCTGATCGTGAAGCTCGGCGTTTTCGGTGCCCGGTAACACGTCTGTCAGATACGCATCTAGCGAACGTTCCGGTCGCTCGCGGTCTCCGTGGGCGTCGGCGATGGCCGACTCGGTCAGCCCAATTCCACGGAGAACGGCAACGTACTCCTCGATGCGTTCGGATGACGACCGCTCGGGCATATGCTCTATGTGTTGAGCAGTCGGGCCGGACGAATATAACTTTTGACCACCATACTGTTCGATAGAAGCCGAACATGATTGGCGGCCGACGCTCGCGGCCTCCAGTGTCCTCGAAACGCAGATAGAGGAACGAACGTTGCAAACGATGAGAGTGAAAGCAAAACGTGACCGGTGGAGCGGGGCCACTTTTAATCTAGCAACTATGGCTGCAACCCCAGCTGACGGCCGAAGCTCAGGTATCGGATGCCATACAAAACGTGTGCTGGTCGTCTCTGGACTATGGCCCTTCGATTCGATCAGACGACCGATCCGTTCGAACTGCTCGGTGATATCGTTGTGACCGATCCGCTTGCCGCACCGATATTGCTCGTCGGAGTACTCCTGTTGACCGTCACCGTCGGCGTCGTTGGGTTCCTGACGATCGGTGCCCTGCTGGAGTCCATCGCGACGCCACTGGACTGAATCTGGTTCTACTCATGCTGTTTCACTTCCAGACTGAGAAGCGACCGCAAAAGAGCTACTGCATCGCCCGTTCGACGGCGTCCGCGGCGAGATCGATCGCGTTCTCAAGATCGGGACCAAGCGGGGAGCCAACGACGACCCCGTCGACTACCTCGACGATGGCTTCGAGCCGGTCGGCGACGTCTTCGGGCGTTCCAGCGACCGACAGCGCGTCGATCATAGCCGGTGAAACGGCGTCGAACGCGCGTTCGAAGTCCCCGCGTTCGAGTGCTGCGCCGATCCGGTCCGCCCGATCCGTCTCCAGGCCGTGGCGATCGAGCACTGGTTGCTCTGCCCCGGCCGCGATGAACGCGACCGGTCGCCGGGCGAGCTCGCGGGCAGCGGTTCCGTCCCGAGCGATCGAGACGCTCGCGTACGCCAGCATCTCGGGATCGACGTCGTCCTGTCGCTGGGATTTTCCTTCCTCGACGCGGTCACGAGCCCACGACAGATCCTCCGGGTGTGCGGCGTTCACGAGGAGCCCGTCGCCGTATTTTGCCCCCATGCGAAGCATGTCGGGCCCCTGTGCGGCGACGTAGGCCGGGAGCGGCTCGACGTCGTACTCCAGACCGGCGTCGGCGGCCTCGAACGTTCCGTTCACGCTCACGCGCTCGCCGTTCCAGAGGTCTCTGGCGACCTGCACGGTCTCGAGGACCCGGCGAAGTGGTCGCTCGCGGTCGATCCCCAGCGAGTTCAGCGCGGACGCGTCGCCAGGTCCGATACCGAAAATGGCACGGCCCGCACTCGACTCCTGTAGCGTCGCCATCCGCGATGCGAGCGCGACGGGATGCGTGTCGTAGGGGTTCGCCCCAGCAGTTCCCACGCCGATCGTGTCGGTCGCGGTGGCAATCCGGGCCAGCGCAGTGAACGGGTCGCGGTTGAAGTAGTGGTTCGCGACGAATACCGAGTCGAACCCAGCGTCCTCGGCGTGGCTCGCCAGTTCTGCGACCCGCTCGATCGGATGCTCCGGCGTCAGTTCGATGCCGGCTGGGCCTGCAGTTGTGTGCGTCACGTAGAACCCCCCTCGAAACTCCAGTCCCGCAAGGCATCCCGAACGAGGTCGTCGTCCACGTCTCGAAAGAGGTTCTCGCTGCCGTCGTGAGCGCCGAACTCGAAGTCTCGGACCACGACGATCGGAATGCCATCGTCGCCCTCCCCGGTGATCAGATTCGCCGTTCCAGCGAGCTCGTCGACGATCGATTCGTTGGTTACTTCGAGTTCGTGTCCATCCCGATCGGTCTCGCCGCGCCAGTCGCGCGTGGCGGAAATGCCATCGTAGCCGATCGCGACGCCGGTCTGGCCGTGTCGGAAACAGCGACCACAGGTGTCAGTCACCACGACGCCCACGTCGGCGTCGAGGTTCGAGCGGATGCGCGCAGCGCTTGCACTAGGGGCCTCTGGAAGGAGTAGCAGGTCGTCGTCGGGGACGTTCGATCGATCGATACCGGCGTTGGGCGCCACGTGGCCGAACGTCGTTGCCGCGAGGATGAAAGGCGCCTCGAGGACGAGTTCGTCGCTCTCTTCGATGACGGCCTGTGCGAAGCGTGGGTCCTTCTCCTCGCCCGAAATCGCTTCGAGCCGGTCTGCGATCGATCGCGCCCGCTCGCTCGCGGGAAAGGCGGAGAGGTCGAACGCACGATCCTCCGCCTTGGAGACGATCGTGCTCGCGACGCAGACGACGTCGTCGTCGCGGAGCGTCGTACGCTCCTCGATCAGCGCCGCGACGTCGTCTCCGGGGCGGACCTCCGGTAGCCCCTCTATCCCGATCGCGTTCATACCAGCGGGGTCGGCGCCGGACGTGAAAAGGTATCCGCTACCGGTGACGGCTCTACGAGAGCTGCGAGCAAAGACGCAACCCCTACGACCAGGACGTGTCGGGGGCTTTTTGTCTGGCCCAGACACTGGTCGCATTCGATGGCAGCGGTGGCGACGGAGTGGGAACGGGCGGTCCTCTCGCTTCTCGACGATGAGTACGCCAGGCGGATTCTGGTGGCGATCAGCGGTGAGGCCAAATCCGCCGGCGAGCTCGCGGACATCTGCGACGCGTCCGAACCCACGATCTACCGTCGCCTCGACCGACTCGGAGAACACGATCTGGTCGAGGCTCAGCAGGCGCTCGATCCCGACGGCCACCACTACAAGACCTATCTCGCCAGCGTCGAGCGCGTCAGCGTAGAGATCGACGGCGACGGCGTCGTAATCGAGATCGTCGAACGGGAACGCGATCCAGCCGATCGGTTCACCGAACTCTACGAGGGGCTCCGATGATGGGGAACGAAATCGCGTCCTCGGTCACGCCCGTGGCTGGAGGAAGTGCGGCCATTCCCCTCCAGGCGACACAGGCCGAAGGCGGCTCCGCGCTGCTGGTGGGGCTCGTACTCGTAACCTTCGTCGTCGCTGCAGTACTTTCGATCGGGATCGCCTATCGGCTCTACGTTGGCTATCGTGGGTCGGGCGACCGATCGATGCTCGCGATCGCCGTTGGACTTCTGCTCGTGACGACGGTACCGACGGTGATCCGCATCGCCATACCGACGATGGTCGGTGACGCCACGCGGCTCCGTATCCTCGCTGCGACCTCCTCGGAACTCGCCGGGTTGTTGGCTATCGTCGTGGCTGTCAGAACGCCGGCACGGACGCGTCGACGTGTCAGACGAGAGCGAGCGACGATCCTCCCGCTCGTGATCGCTACAACAGTCATCACGATAGATCACCTGGTGTGGATCGCGTACAGTGTCACACCGCTGGTCGGGAGCTACGTGACGTGGCTGGCCTACAGGGGGTACCGCCGAAACGACAGTGCACCGATGGCGTTTCTCGCGATGGGGATCTTGTTCCTGACTGTAGTTCCGACGATTGCGGCGTTCGGTATCGGGCCGGTACTCGGTGCAAGCGACGCCGGATCGCTGCTCGCAGCCTCGCTCTCACAGGTTGGCGGACTCCTGTCAGTCTACTACTCGCTCACGCGTGCGTGAGATTGACCAAAACGTTTGATGTCCCGATAGCGTCTGCTTTCCCGCCCTTTGCTGTGTGATCTATCCGAACTCTACACGCCGTGTGCACGCAACAAATCGCACGAGGCGAGGCTGTACTCGGCACGTTTTTCATATCGTTCGTCGAATCGAATATCGATGGCCGCTGTGACGTCTCGGATGATCAGCACGCTCAGATGGTTCTTCGGAGTGGCGATCCAAGGGCGAACGTACCGACGGCTCCTCTTTCTCGCCCTCGCCTTCCCGCTGGGAATCGTCTATTTTGTTGTACTCCTGATGATGTACACTCTGGGGATCGCGCTCGCGATAGTCCTCGTCGGGATCCCGATACTGGTTGTGGCAATCGGTGCGACCGTGGGGTTTCTTGCGCTCGAACGGGTTCTTGCGAAACGTTTGCTCGACGTCGAGTTCGACCGGTCGATGCAACCGGAGCTCGACTCTGCCCACGAAGTGATCCACTCGCTGGTGGTGACTCGCCGCACGCTCCTCGGGTTCGTGTATCTGCCGAGCAAGTTCTTCGTCGGGATCGGTGCGTTCGTCCTCCTCTGGTGCACCGTGGGAGTGAGTATGGCGTTACTACTCACGCCGTTGTACTACGGCGGTGCATCTGTCGGCATCCACCTGCCAGAGACGATGCACCTGTCGGCGGATCTGGTCGTCGGCTGGGGCACTCGTGAGATCGAACTCGTGGTTCCGATTACTATCGGGAGTTGGATGGCCAACTCGCTGCTCGACGCGCTCGGCATATCGGTGATCGGACTTGTCATGCTCGTTATTTCGCTCCACCTGACGAATCTTGCGGGCTGGATCCTCGGACTGTACAGCAACGTGATGCTCCGGTAACGGGGCGTCCAGATCCGGTGCGTTCATTGTCCGTTTCGACGAGATGCGCGCATGGACGGGGAAGCGCCTGCGGGAGAGAAAACAGCGAACGGAGACGAGGAGGATCGGGACGAGCACGGCTGGTTCGAGGCGGAAGTCTGCATCGTTGGCGCCGGGCCAGCCGGACTCACAGCAGCGATCTACACTGCCCGTGCTGGGCTGGATACGATCGTCGTCGACGGCGGCCCGTCGATTCTCGAACGAAACGCACATCTCGAAAACGTCCCCGGATTTCCGGGCGGCGTCGACGCGCGTCGGTTCCTTCGCGGGACCGAACGGCAAGCGGTAGATGCGGGGGCTCGCGTCGTGGACGCTCACGTCGAGGGAGTGACGCAAGACGGTGACCAGCTGGTGGCGACAACAGCCGATCTGTCGATTGCCGCGAATCGACTCGTCGTAGCCTCGTGGTCGGACTGTTCGTATCTCTATCCACTCGACGTCGCCACCAAGCAGCGCGGGACCAAGACGTTCCTGGAGACCGACGGGGATGGCCGAACCTCGGCCGACGACGTCTACGCTGCTGGCAGGATCGCTGGCATACCCCACCAGACCGTGGTCGCCGCCGGCCACGCTGCCGAAGTTGCTATGACAGTTCTCTACGACGCAGACGTTCCGTTCTATCACGACTGGGTGACTCCGGAGGGGTATTTCACCGATCGTGGTCGGGACGTTCCGCCGGGCTGTGAGGAGATCGACGCCGAAACGCGCCGCGAGCGTGAGTCCGTGAGTCGAGAGCGACAGAGAGCTCTCCTCGAGGAGCCACCAGACGAACCACGAACTCACCCGAGTCTGGGCGACGAGACCGACCCCGAAGAGTGAGATTGGGGGGTAGTGAGTACGTGATCTTGTGAGTGAGGGATAGAGAGATTTACCTACACGCCGACATCGGCGCCATCCGGTACCGACCGTAACGGCCAAACCACGGCCGGGCGAAGGGGTTTCCATGACCGACGGTCTGTTCGTGGCGTTCGAGGGGCTCGACGGCGCCGGCACGACGACCCAGGCCGAGCGAACGGCGGAGTACGTCGACGCCGAAACTGGCCGAACGTCCGCGCTCTCTGCCGAGCCCACCGACGGACCGGTCGGGACGCAGATTCGGCGCTGTCTGGAGGGCGAAATCGACTTCGACGCCGAAACGCTGGCCCTGCTGTTCGCTGCCGACAGACTCGATCATATCGACCGAGATATCGAACCCAGCCTCGCCGCTGGCGACGTCGTTCTCGTCGATCGATACTCGCTGTCGTCGTTTGCGTACCAGCACGCCGACGGCGTCGATGGCGACTGGCTCCGATCGATCAACGATCGAGCGCGTTCCCCCGACGTGACGTTCTATCTCGACGTTCCACCCGCGGTGTGTATCGAGCGGCTCGCCGACGACGGTGGGGGAACCGATCGCTTCGAACACGCAGAGACGCTCGAACGCGTCGAGGCGGCTTACGAGCGAGCGATCGCAGCCGAACGTGACGCAGGGAACGACGTGCGCGTGATAGACGGTACGCGTTCGGTGTCGGCGGTATCGGACGATATCGCGGCGGTCGTGGACGAACTACTGTAGCACACCGGCTCGCAGTTGTCGCACGCAGGATCCGACGCAGACCAATTCTGTACCCCGATCATTCGGTTTCGACGTGACCAGTTCCTGACCTACCGGCTCGCAGACCTTTTTGAGTGTGCCGTTCGTATAGAGTCGTATGGAGATACTCGTCACCGGCGGAACGGGGTTCATCGGGACGGCACTCGCCACCGAACTGGCCGACCGCGACCACGACGTGAGCGTGCTGTCGAGAGACCCAGAACCCGAGGAGCTTCCCGAAGGCGTCCAGGGTGTCGTCGGTGACGTGAGCGCATACGATTCGATCGAGTCGGCGTTCGATGGCGTGGACGCCGTCGTCAATCTGGTCGCACTCTCGCCACTGTTCAAGACGCCCAGTGGTCTCACGCACGAGGGCGTCCACCTCGATGGGACGAAACACGTCGTCGAGGCAGCCGAGGCCCACGACGTCGACCGCATCGTTCAGATGAGTGCGCTGGGCGCCGACCCGGATGCATCGACGGAGTATCTCAGAACCAAGGGCGAGGCTGAAACCGTCGTTCGCACCGCAGATCTCGATCACGTCATCGTCCGACCCTCGATCGTGTTCGGCGACGGCGCGGAGATCGTCCCCTTCACCAAGCGAGCCAAGCAGATGTTCGCGCCCCTGGTTCCTGTGTCACCCCTTCCCGGGGGTGGAAAGACGCCGTTCCAGCCCATTTACATCGGCGACCTCGCGCCGATGCTCGCCGACTGCGCAGACAAAACCGATCACGCGAATCAGACCTACGAACTCGGTGGGCCAGAGGTCCTGACGCTCGCGGAAATTACTCGCCGGGTGTACGAGGCCGACGGAAAACGAATGCGCGTGGTCCCGATCCCGATGCCCCTCGCCGGCCTGGGACTCTCGGTGCTCGGCGTCGTTCCGCCGTTCCCGTTCACCGCAGAGCAGTACCGCTCCCTGAAAGTGGACAACACCGTTTCCGAGAACGACGTGAGTGCGTTCGGCCGATCGCCATCGGAACTGACCACGTTCAGTTCGTATCTTGGCATCGCCGACTGAGTCCTCGACCCGCTCGTTTGGAGAGGATCCAGGTGCCGTCAGTTCAACAAGTCGTGTTGGCGTTCGGCAGTGATTTCGCGTACTCACTAGACTAGCAGTCGTGGCCGACTTGGCGGTAGAATCTTCCTTCCAAAAAGTAACACTTCACTCATCGACAGTACCGACGCTGATCCTTTCCTAATCGTAATCACACGTCGCCACGACCTACGGAACTGCGCCAGACTGGTTTCCGTGACTTAAATCGCGAACCCCGGATGGAATACTGTGAGCTCGAGAGAGCGCCTGCAGAGCAACGATGTCGACATTGTGGTGCGGTTTGGTGGCACGACCCCATCGCACGTGTCATGCTGACCAACACAAGGCTTATCACCCTAATCCTGCTTTCCTACCGTTACGAGGCCAATTTCAAGATGAAACTGGCGATGATCGGATTCGGCCAGGCCGGCGGGAAGATCGTCGACAAGTTCCTGGATTACGACCAGGCTACCGGGAGCGGTATCGTCCGCTCGGCGATCGCTGTAAACACGGCCAAAGCCGACCTAATGGGACTGGACAACGTCCCCCAGGAGAATCGCGTTCTGATCGGGCAGTCCCGGGTCAAGGGACACGGCGTCGGTGCCGACAACGAACTCGGCGCCGAGATCGCCGAAGAAGACATCGACGAAGTCCAGGGGGCCGTCGACCAGGTACCCGTTCACGAAATCGACGCCTTTCTGATCGTCGCCGGAATGGGCGGCGGCACCGGGTCTGGTGGTGCACCCGTTCTCGCCAAGCATCTGAAACGGATCTATACGGAACCCGTCTACGGCCTGGGCGTCCTCCCCGGCTCCGACGAAGGAGGAATCTACACGCTCAACGCTGCTCGTTCCTTCCAGACGTTCGTTCGGGAGGTCGACAATCTGCTCGTCTTCGACAACGACGCCTGGCGACAGGCCGGCGAGTCCGTAGAGGGCGGCTACGCGGAGATAAACGACGAGATCGTCACGCGCTTTGGGATCCTCTTCGGCGCTGGCGAGGTCGAAGCCGGCGACGAGGTCGCCGAGTCAGTCGTCGACTCCAGTGAGATCATCAACACGCTCGACGGCGGCGGCGTATCCACCGTTGGCTACGCTGC
The DNA here is from genome assembly GCF_023204835.1 of Salinarchaeum laminariae. GTDB lineage: Archaea > Halobacteriota > Halobacteria > Halobacteriales > Salinarchaeaceae > Salinarchaeum > Salinarchaeum laminariae. Next base: position 2,369,616 of record NZ_CP096270.1, on the reverse strand, counting down.
GGAGGACGTCGAACCCCAGGGCGGGGACGGCGGTCTCCTCTCCCGCTTCACTGGCGACGAGCCCACGGACAATCTCGACACCGCACACACGACGAACCGCATCACGAGCCTTGTACGCAAGGCTGCACTTGGTCGACTCACTCTCCCCTGTGAGATCGAGGGGGCAGAACGTGCGCTGCTCGTTTTGAGCGGTCCGCCGATGCATCTGAACCGGAAAGGCATCGAACGCGGCCGGAAGTGGCTCGAAGAGCAGACCGGTTCGATGGAGGTTCGCGGTGGCGACTACCCAGTTCCCCACTCCGGGAAAGTGGCGAGCGTGGTCCTGCTCTCCGGCGTGAACAACGTCCCACGGATCAAGGAGCTCCAGCAGGTCGCCATCGAGGCACAGGACAACATCGACGAGATCAAACAGGAGAGCGAGCAGAATCTCGAGAATCTTGTCGAGGACGACGAGGATGAGCTGGAGCCACTCTTCTAAGCTCGGGCTCGTCGCCGTCGCCGTTCTCGTGCTCGTCGCCACGGTTGGTGTGGCGAGTGCCGTCTCGGTTACGCAAGAGGATGCGCCCGAGGAGGCCGAGGTCGGCGATTCGGTGACGATCACCGTAGAGCTAGGAGAGCTGTTCACCAGCGAGAGCGCGTGGCAACTCAACGGACAGACAGAGCTCCAGAACGCGCAGTGGACGATCGAACTCTACCAAGGGGATACGTTACTGAACACCCACGAGAGTAGCGGTGATCAACCGGATCCGGTAACCCTCGAGGAAAGTTCGACCGACGCCGATCGCGTCGTCGTAAAGATCAGTGGGACGACGCCGGAGGTATCCTCCTACTCCTATGAGGAGCCAGCGACTTTCAAAGGGGGTGAAATCGTACAGGTGATCGGCAACGGTGAGGAGGTGAACTACCTCTCCGAACACCAGGTCCATCACTTCACCTCCGCTGACCCGGGCAGCAAAGAAGCCCGGACGGCACTGAACGACGCCGACGCGGCGATTCAGTCCGCATCCGACGACGGAGCGGACGTCTCTGACGCCGAGTCGTCGTTCGACGAGGCCGTCACGGCGTACGACAACGCCGAGTTCACCAACGCAGTCTCACTCGCCGAGGAAGCTCAGTCCCAGGCCGAGTCGTCCGGCTCTGGTGGATCTGACGGCGGGTCGTCCACCGACGACGGATCCAGTACCGATGGGAGTTCTGATGGAACTTCCGGCGACGGGTCCACTGACGGTACCAGTGCTGACGGGGCCGACTCTGGCGGAAACACGAGCCAGAACGGTGACGACAGCGGAAACGCTTCCTCCGACGGCGGTTCGGACGATTCCGACGACGGGGGTCTGCTCTGGCCGATTCTCTACGGGGTCTTCGGCCTCCTCATTCTCGGTGGCATTCTCGGTGGCGTCTACTGGTACCAGCAACAGAGCCAGGGACCGAACCGCGACCCGCTCGGGTAGCGGACGACACGCCTTTCTCGGGGCGCTCACAACGCGGAGCTATGGACGTTGCAGTGCCGTTCGACGCCGTCGATCCGAAGAGCCGGCTCTCCGGTGTGTTCGACGCCGACGAACGGACGTCATTCGCACGGGTACTTCTTGTCGACGTTCTTGATGCTGTGCGAGCCACTGGTCACGAGCCGACAGTGTACGCGACGGGGCCAGCCGAGGTTGACGCGGAGGTCGTCGTCGATGAGCGGGGACTCGATTCGCTGTGTAACTCACTCCTCGACGATCCCCCAGTCGCCGTCGTCATGGCGGATCTCGGACTTGCGACGCCTGCCGCCCTGGAGCGACTGTTCGATGCTGAGGGTGAGGTCGTCGCAGTGCCAGGGCTCGGCGGGGGAACGAACGCACTGGTCGTTCGCGACGATACGTTCTCGACCGATTATCACGGTGTCTCCGTCCGCGATCATCGACAGATTGCGAGCGACGCAGCGCTCGAGTGGACGGAGATCGACTCGTTACGGTTGGGCGTCGACGTCGACGAGCGTGCCGACCTCGTCGAAGTGCTGCTCCACGGAGACGGCGAGGCACCCGACTGGCTCCGGGCCCACGGATTTGCCGTCGCGGTCAGAGACGGCCGTGCGACCGTCGTCCGGGAGAGCTGAAAGCAGGTCGGTCTGCAGGATCCGGCGGCGTCTCCGAGTGCGGCGACGGGTGCCCCGAACCGAACGCATTTGCCCGCGGAGCGGCGATCCGCGAGTGTGATTCCCGGGGCCGCCGAATACGACGTCGACGTGACCATCGAAACGGAGGACGTGGAGCGACTGCTCGACGTGGGTCCCGACGACGTCGAAGCGGCCGAGGAGCTATCCTTCGCGCGTAACGTCTTCATCCCGCTCACCACTGCCTGCCGGTACACCTGCACCTACTGCACGTACTTCGATCCACCGGGTGAGGCGACGCTCATGTCGCCGGCTGATATCCGTGACGTGTGCGAGCGCGGCGCCGACGCCGGCTGCACCGAGGCGTTGTTCACCTTCGGTGACGATCCGGACGATCGGTACGACGAAATCTACGACCAGCTCGCCGAGTTCGGGCACGACTCGATCCACGAGTATCTTCGCGAAGCCTGTGAAATCGCGCTCGACGCCGGGTTGTTGCCCCACTCGAACCCGGGCGATCAGACGCGCGAACAGATGGCGACCGTCGCAGATCTCAACGCGAGCATGGGCGTCATGCTGGAGACGACGGCCGACGTCGGCGCGCACGCTGGCCCCCGTACGAAATCGCCCGGGCAGCGTCTTCACACGATTCGCACCGCTGGCGAGCTCGGCGTCCCGTTCACGACGGGCATCCTGCTCGGGATCGGTGAGAACTGGCGCGATCGGGCCGAGAGCCTGCTCGCAATTCGCGATCTACACGAGCGGTACGATCACGTACAGGAGATCATCGTCCAGCCGGTCCGCGAGAACGAGCGCTGGCACGGCGACACCCCTGGCCTGGAGACCCTTCGCCGAGCGACCGCGATGGCCCGCGCTGCGATGCCGGAGGAGGTCTCCATCCAGGTGCCGCCGAATCTCGCGCCGGCAGGTGAGGTCGTGGACTGTGGCATCGACGATCTGGGTGGCGTCTCACCGGTCACGGACGACCACGTCAATCCCGACTACGCGTGGCCCGCGCTCGATCACCTCCAGACCATCGCAGACGGCGCGGGCGTCCCACTACTCGAGCGGTTGCCTGTCTACGAACGCTTCGTACCCGCCGAGCTGCAAACGGCTGATAACGAGTCTCTGGCTCCGACTACTGCAGAAGAGCCGATCCAGATGGAGTCCCAGTCTCGCTGGCTTTCCGATCGGATTCGAGACGTGATCACGGCCCACGACGACGCCGGTCATCGGTACCGGCGTGTCCTCGCGAACGAGTCCCTCGAGTGAGCCCGTCTCGGCCCCAGCCGGATCCGCACCGAGACGACCCCGCAAGCCTTATGGCCAGCTCCGTTCGTTAGTGTACACATATGGACGCTAGAGAAGAGGTCGCGCCCGCCGTGCGCTCCATCCTGGACGCTGCCGGAGCGCGAGAGCCACCGGATCGGCGCCTGTCGGTCGATCCGCGATCGCTTCCAGGGGCGGTGGCCGACGCCACAGCAGACGGCCGGACGCCAGTGATCGCAGAAGTCAAACCTACGAGCCCGACCGCAAACGGGACGCGCGAGGACGATCCCGTCGAGCTCGCCGAAGCGATGGTCGATGGTGGCGCCACTGCACTCTCTGTGCTTACGGAGCCGGAGCATTTCGGCGGAAGCCCGGAGACGCTCGAACGCGTGCGGGACGCCGTCGACGTTCCCGTGCTCCGGAAGGATTTCGTACTGAAGGATGGCCAGCTCGACGTCGTCGAAGCCGACGTCGTACTCCTCATCGCCCGGTTCGTAGACGATCTCGAGGGACTCCTCGTCGCTGCGCGGGAACGCGGGTTCCAGGTCCTCGTCGAGGTACACACCGTGACAGAGTTCGAGACAGCGCTCGAGGCCGGTGCGCACGTCATCGGGGTCAACAATCGGGATCTCGCGGCGCTGGAGGTTGATCTCGGGACGACCGAAGCGGTTCTGGAGTCCGTCGACGTGCCCGAGGACGTGACAGTGATCGCAGAGAGTGGCATCAGTTCTGCTGCTGACGCACGCCGGATGCGAACAGCGGGCGCCGACGCGTTGCTGATCGGGAGCGCGATCATGGACCACGCAGCAGCGGGAAGCGATTCGGGAACAGCAACCGTGCGAGCGAACACCGAGACGTTCACCACCGCGGAACGAGAGGGGCAGCCATGAGCAGTGACGCGACGTTCGGGGACTACGGCGGGCAGTACGTTCCCGAAGCCCTGATGCCGGCTATCGACGAGCTGACGGATGCCTACGAGCGCTACGTCCTCGACAACGAGGACGGCTTCATGGACGAGTTCCGTGCCCGCCTGCAGGATTTCGGTGGCCGACCGACGCCGATCCAGCGGGCCGATCAGCTCTCCGAGCGGTACGGATGCGACGTCTACCTCAAGCGGGAGGATCTCCTCCACGGTGGAGCGCACAAACTCAACAACGCACTCGGCCAGGTGCTGCTCGCGAAGTACATGGGCAAAGATCGGATCATCGCCGAGACAGGCGCCGGCCAGCACGGCACCGCGACGGCCATGGCCTGCGCACACCTCGATATGCCTTGCGAGATCTACATGGGCCGGACGGACATCAACCGACAGCGTCCCAACGTCTTCCGGATGCGGATCAACGGCGCAGAGGTAAATCCGGTCGACGTGGGCCGCGGGACGCTCAAAGAAGCCATCACCGAGACGTTCCGCGACTGGGCCGGGACCGTCGAGGACACTCACTACGTCGTCGGCTCTGTCGTGGGGCCGCACCCGTTCCCGAGCATGGTCCGGGATTTTCAGGCAGTGATTTCCGAGGAGGCTCGAGCGCAGTTCCGCGACCGTACCGGGGGGCTTCCCGATACGGTCGTCGCCTGCGCCGGTGGCGGGTCGAACACGATGGGATCGTTCGCGGCGTTCATCGACGACGATGGCAGCGACGGCGACGATCGCGTCGACCTCCACGCCGTCGAAGCCGGCGGCTCCTCCCTGCAAGTCGACGAGGAGGCCGGGGTCGCCCCCAACTCCGCGACGCTCTCGACTGGCGAGGAGGGCGTCCTTCACGGCGCACGGACGAAGCTCCTTCAGGACTCTGACGGGCAGATCATGGAGTCTCACTCCGTCTCTGCCGGCCTGGACTACGCTGGCGTCGGGCCGGAGCTCGCCCAGCTCGTCGACGAGGGTCGCGTTACGCCGGCAAACGTCGACGACGACGTCGCGCTCGCCGCGTTCCACCGACTCTCCGCGACGGAAGGTATCATCCCAGCTCTCGAAAGTGCGCACGCACTCGGTTATCTCGAGGAGAGGATCGGTGTCGTGGAGGAGACCGAGAAGGGTGGCGCGGCCCTCGGCGACTCGATCCTCGTCACGGTCTCCGGTCGCGGCGACAAGGACCTCGAAACGGTCATCGAAGAGTCCGCCGACCGCGATCTCGACGCAGCGCCTGACATGGACGTCTTCCGTGAGGGGATTCGATGACGGGAGACGCCACGACGTCCGGCACTAGCGGCTCGGGCGATCTGGACGGATCCACGCTCTCCAATGCGTTCGCAGAGGGCCCGGCTTTCGTCCCGTACCTGGTGGCGGGCGACCCCGACTTCGAGTCGTCGAAGGCCTATCTCGAGGCACTCGACCGCGGTGGTGCGGACGTCATCGAACTCGGGCTACCTTTCTCCGAGCCGATGGCTGAGGGACCGACGATCCAGACTGCGATCGCGCGAGCCCTCGAAGGGGGAATGACCCCCGACCGGTATTTCGAACTCGCGGAATCACTCGACGTCGAGGCCTCGCTCGTCTGCATGACCTACTACAATCTCGTCTACCAGTACGGTACGGAGAGTGGGCCACGGCCCTTCGTCGAGCGAGCCGCCGAGGCGGGGATAGAGGGGCTCGTCATCCCCGATCTGCCCGCTGAGGAGGCTGAGGACCTCCGGGCCGCATGCGACGAGTTCGGGCTCGATCTGATCTTCATCGTCGCACCGACGACGGACGGGGATCGGCTCGATCGAATGCGGGAACTCGTCTCGGGCTACGTCTACGTGCAGGCCCGGCTCGGCACGACCGGCGCGCGAAGCGACGTCTCGGATCAGACTGCCACGATCCTCGAGCGCGTCGCCGACTGGGAGGTTCCCCGGGCCGTCGGTTTCGGGATCTCTTCTGGCGAGCACGCAGAGCGGATCGTCGCTGGCGGCGCCGACGGCATCATCGTCGGAAGCGCGTTGATCGACGTCGTTGCGGAGGGCGTCGAGACCGGACGACCGGTCCGCGAAACGGCCAATCAGCTGGAATCGCTCGCGAGCGAACTGACCGAGGGAGCGGCGGCCGGCGCTCGCAAAAACCGTTCCGAACCGGAAGGGCAATAACCCGGGATTGCCACAGATTGACACACGACCACACACGCCTTTCGAGCATGACAACTGGAACGACAGCGCGACTCTCGCGCATCGGCACCGACGGCAGCTACCTGATCGTCCCGATGGACCACGGGCTCACGATCGGTGCAGTACAGGGACTGAAAACGATCGAATCGACCATCGACGCGATCACGAGCGGGGGAGCGGACGCAGTGTTGACCCAGAAGGGAATCGCACCCCGCGTACATCCGAACAAGAACGGCGCCGGCTACATCGTTCACCTCAACGGATCGACGACGATCGGTCCTGACGAATCGGACAAACGCCAGACTGGCACGGTGAAGGAAGCCATTCGCGCCGGCGCGGACGCCGTCTCCTTTCACATCAACGTGGGGAGCGAGTACGAACCGGCACAGCTCACCGAACTCGCAGAACTCACCGGAGAGGCCTCGGAGTACGGTATTCCGGTACTCGCGATGGCCTACGCCCGTGGGCCGGGCATCGACGAGCAGGACGCGGAGTCGCTGGGTCACGCCGCACGGCTCGCCGAGGAAACGGGCGCAGACATCGTAAAGACGGCCTACAGCGGCGATCCGGAGAGTTTCCAGCACGTGATCGACTCGACGCGCCTGCCGGTCGTCATCGCTGGCGGCTCCAAGGGAAGCGATCGCGAGACCATCGAGATGGTCCGGGGCACGGTCGACGCTGGTGGCGCGGGCGTGTCGATGGGCCGATCGATCTTCCAGCACGATGATCCCGAAGCCATTACGCGTGCCATCGCGGCAGTAGTTCACGACGACGCCTCCGTCGACGAGGCGCTCGAACTGTCCGGTCTGGCCGTCGAAGCCTGATCGGCACGACCCTCTCCTGCTCAACGACACGACCGCAGTCGGTTGACTGCTGGTGAGTTCGATTGCAGTCGGCATCCAGGTCCGATTCAGTCCGATTCTGAACCAATAGTGTCGGTCTGTCGAACCCGTTTCGTACCGGCACCATCCGTCTTCGGCCTCACAGATCGCTCTACGACTAGATCAGTCCATATCGGACGTATCAGTCGATTGTCGCAATCTGTTCTCCCCATCGGCACCGGCGATACGTGCGACGGTGATCCTCCACTACAACTTTAGGTACGATGCCGCGACCAGACTCCGTCGTGCGAAGGGCCTCCCTCGTCGTCACCGTGCTACTTCTGACTGCTACGGTAACACCGGCCAGTGCAGTCGCAACCACCACGGAGAGCGGCCAACTCTCGTCACAGTCGGGAGACGCACTGACAGCTGCAACTGGTGTCGGATCGCCCCCTCCCAAAGCGAATGTCACGGGATTGCCCGACTCGGGCCAGAGCGACGCATCTGAACCGTCACTCGTCGGCTTCGTTGCGAATCCGTACGCCGACGAGGACGCTGGCGAGTACGTCGTCGTCGAGTTTCCCCATCCAACCAACACCACAGGCTGGACGCTCGTCGACGACGCAGGCGCCGTGGCATCGCTTCCGGCTGCAACGCTCGAGGATCGCGTCGTATTGTCACCGGAGCCTGAAGCGGTCGAACTGAACGAGTCCGTCCCAGTTCACCCACTCGGTGGCCAGCTCCAACTGGCCAACGGTGGCGACGCCCTCGAGCTACGTCGAACCGACGGGAGCGCGGTCGCTGCGACCAGCTACGACGATGCTCCTGAGGGTGAACGCTATGCGCTGACTGACGACGGATGGCAGTGGCGCGTGCCGGGCACGACCTCTCTCGATCCCGTCACGACCGAGCCAGATCGAGCAACCGCGTTCGTCTTGCCAGACGCACCAGCCGTCGTCGAGAGCCAACTCCGGGCTGCTGAGCAGCGAATCCTGCTCGGAGGATATACGCTCACGTCGGATCGAGTCCTCGAGGCGCTGCTAGACGCAGAGAGCAGTGGGGTCACGGTTCGCGTGCTCCTCGAGGGGTCTCCGGTCGGTGGCGTGAGTCAACAGCAAGCGGACGCACTCGACAGGCTGAGGAACGCCGGCGTGCAAGTGACGGTCCTCGCTGGTCCAAAGGATCCCTTCGGCGTTCATCACGCGAAGTACGTCGTCGTCGACGATAGCGCACTCGTGCTCACGGAGAATTTCAAACCGGCTGGGACCGGTGGCCACTCGAGTCGCGGCTGGGGCGTCGTCGTCGAGGGCGGCGAGACCGCAACCGAACTGGCATCGTTGTTCCACGCGGATCGAACGGGCCCTGGCGCAGTCGACTGGACAGACCACAGATCGTCGATCGATCCGGTTCCAGGCGGATCGAGCACCCAAACGTATCCCACGCATTTCACGCCCAAAGACGTCCCTCTCCAGCAGGCCGAGCTACTCGTCGCACCGGACAACGCACGCTCGAACGTCGAGACGTTGCTCAGATCGGCGAACGACTCGATTCGGATCCAGCAGATGGGAATCGAGGGAATCGACGACCCGCTCCTCCAGGCAGCGATCGACGCGGCACGCAACGGAACCGACGTCGAGGTACTGTTGAGCAGCGCCAACTACGCCGTTGCTGAGAATCGGGCCCTCGTCACAGCAATCGACCGTCTCGCCGAACGGGATGCCCTACCCATCGATGCGAAACTCGTCGATCCACGCGGTCGATTCTCGAAAGTCCACGCGAAGGTCGCGATCGTCGACGAACGCCACGTCGTGCTCGGGAGCTTGAACTGGAACCCTGCAGCGTACGAAGAAAATCGAGAAGTCGTACTGGTGCTTACCGGAGAGGAGATCGCAGCCTACTACACAGCGGTGTTCGACGCCGACGCGAGAGACGAACCGCTGTGGCCAGTGCCGACGGGGATCGTCGTTGCAGTCTGCGTCCTCTGGGTCGCGCTCGCGCTACTCGCTGTCGCTCGAATCAGATGGGCGGCGTAGAGACGCAGCCACAGCAGAAACAGTGAGGCGAACCGACCGACGATCGTTACTCGATCGCCGTCGTGGTCGTTCCGAGATCTTCGTCGATCTCCGCCGCCGCCATCTTCTCGACGAGGGAGTCGAGCACTTCTTCGCGGCGTCCCTCGACGTACTTGATCGACCCGACGACGAGGTGACCACCGCCAGAGACGCCACCGCCGACGATATCGTCGGTGAGTTCGCTCACCATCTCCGGTATGTCGAGTCGGACGCCGTCGGACCGGAGAACGGCAAAGTCTGGACCGAAGCCGATCGAGATCGCGGGTTCACCATGTTCCTCGACCATGTGGTCGTGGACGGCGCCGGTGGTCTTGCCGGGGGCCGGGTAAGTGAAGCGGTGCGCGTGATTCTCCACGTCGATTCGGTAGAGCGAGGCGCCGTTCTCGAGATCTTCGGACTCGACGTGGGGAAGTGCAGCGTCCAGTTGTGTGTCGATCGCTTCGCGCGAGCGCTCGGCGAGGAGGTCAACGAGTTCCTCGTGACGCTCGGGATCGTCACAGCCGACGTTCAACACGTCGTCCACGAGGTGTCGGCCGTCGTCGTAGCGCAGCCAGTGAGCGGTGTAGTCCAGAGCCTCGCCGACGTCCCGGAGATCATCTTCGTCGTAGCCCGATTCGTCGGCGAGGTCGATGTAATCTGCCATCGCGTCGGCGTCCGATCGGTCACAGAGGCCAGCGACAGCTGGGACGTGAGCGAGTTCGTCGGTCGTCTCCTGGGGTTCGGGATCGACCATTCGTGCCAGTTCGACGCAGAGCATCCCGGTGGTGACGGCGTAGTCCTCACCGTGGAGGTACGGGTTGACGTGCTCCTCGACGAGATGGGCGACTGCGTCGGGATCTGGATGGTGGTGGTCGACGACGACGATCGGGACGTCGTAATGCTCGAGTGTTTCGTAGGACGGAACGTCCTCCTCGGTCGATCCGTTGTCGAGCATGCAGACGAGTGGGAGTTTCTGCCCGTGGCGAGCGCGATCCTCCAGCGCCTGCGTGAGATCGCGCGTGGCGTCTTCGAGTTCGTAGAACGGTGCCTTGCTTGGCAGCCGACGGATCGCGTGGTCTGGCGCCTCGGGATCCTCGCTCACGTCGGCGACGAACCGTTCGAGAGCTCGCTGGAGAGGCACGCTTGCACACATTCCGTCACCGTCCGCGTGGTGACGAACGCTCACTGGGCGACCCTCGAGGATCGACTTGCGGAGCAAGGTTGCAACACGCTCGAGCTCCGGCCACATCTCGTCGAGTGCGCTCCACTCGACCAGTGGATCGACGTCGTTTGGAGCTGCTCGCTCTGCGACGGCGTCGTCGATGGTCGCCTGCGTCTCAGCTGCCTCCTGGCTTTCGAGTACGGTCAGCTCGTCGATTTCGAGCTGGAGACTCTCCTCGTGGCGCTCGACCGAGCCGATCACTCGAACGACGTCGCCGACGTCGACTTCGGGGTATGCCCGAACGCCAGCAGATTCGAACGCAGCCGCAGGGACGATCCCATGGCCGTCGAGAAGCTGGAAGATCGTCGGGCCACCAGTCTGTCGGACCTGGGCGATCTCGGCCTCGAGCTGGATCGTCGTCTCGAGATACGTCTCGAGTTGGCCTGTGGTGATGACGTCGTAGTCGGGCGTGACGCGTTCGAGCGTCGCGCCGATCGGCTCGATTCCGGCGGGGACGAAGGCGAGATCGCCGTTCGCCTTTCGCTCGTCGAGCTCGACCACGAGGTCGTCGCCGACTTCGTAGCTGTCCGCAAGTGCGGATTCGTGTACGAGGCCGGAGACGGACTCGGTGAGGTCGACGAACACGCCGTACTTGACGACGCCGTTGACGGTCGCAAGGTAGGGGCGGCCGGACTGGACGTCATCGACCGAGCAGGCAGGGTCGAGATCGTAGACGACGGACGCAACGTCAGAGTCGCTCATGTTGAACATTGGTTCGCTTGGCCGACGGTTAACCCCTTTGGGATCGGCCGCAGGCCCGCGAACCCCGCCGATTCCTGGTGCAGGAGGGGCGCGCCAGGGTGCGATCGCCAATGTGCTGATTCCGGAACGTTTAGCAGTCACAGGCTCCGATTTTGATTATGGGCCTCTTCGGCAGGCTGTTTCGTTCCAGTGACCTTCTCGGTATCGCCGAGGAAACGCTGGAGTTTGCACTCGAAGCGAGCGAAGACGCCCATCCGAACGAGTATATGGCGTTTCTCCGGGGCACGGAAGCCCACGATCTCGGCCTCGAGCGAGACGGGATCGTGATCACCGACGTGCTCGTCATCCCGGGGACGAAATCCAACTCGGTCAGTGCTACTGTGAAGACCAACATGATCCCGAATGACCGGTCTGCAGTCGGATCCGTCCACTCGCATCCAAACGGCGTTCTCCAGCCAAGCGCAGAGGACCTCGCGACGTTCACGCGCGGCGACGTCCACATCATCATCGGCGCGCCGTACCGACGCACCGACTGGCAAGCCTTCGACGAGGAGGGGCAGCGTCGACCACTCGACGTAATCGACGTCGAACTCCCCGAAGGCGACGATTTCTTCCACTTCGATCAGGCTGACCTCGACCGAACCGCAGGTGAGCACCAGTGACCGACGCCGACGCGATCCCCGGCGACGATACCAGTGGAGATACAACGGTCGTCGCACAGGGAACCTTCGACATCCTCCACACTGGCCACGTTCACTACCTCGAAGAAGCTGCGAGCTTCGGCGACGAACTCCACGTCATCGTCGCCCGGGACGCCAACGTCTCCCACAAGCCGACGCCGATCGTTCCAGAACAGCAGCGCCGGGACGTGATCGGCGCGCTCTCGGTGGTCGATGAGGCACGTCTCGGCGATTCCGACGACATCTTCGTCCCGATCGAAGATATCGATCCGGATCTGATCGTGCTGGGCCACGACCAGCACCACGACGAGGACGCACTTGCAGACGCACTCGCAGAACGCGGTATCGATTGTGAGCTTCGTAGAGCGTCCGCTCGCCCTGAATCTGGCGACGACGAACTTCTCTCTACTGGGCGAATTATCGACAAAATCCTCCGCGATCGGTCCTGAACGACCGGATTCGTTTTTCAGTTTATTGTAACGACCAGCCCCGAGGCTGCCGCCTCAGAGGTCGGGCCAGGCGGCTTTCGCACGCCGCCAGGAGGTGACGTCCTTGATCCAGCGCGCCGCGATCGTCTTCTTCAGCAGGCGAGCCGGGACGGAGCCGAAGGTGTCGAAGAAGGGCACGACGTCGACGTCGTGGGCGACAGCGTCCTCGCCGATCGAGACGACGGTCCCCTTGTCGTCGTACCGCCAGGATTTGAGCGGCCGGCCCTCGATCGTCCGGGCCAGATTCACACCGGCGACCTCTGCGGCCTGCCAGGCTGCCTGCGCCGTTGGTGGCGCCACGTCGTCGTCCTGTGCGACCAGTGCGGAGTCACCGATAGCGAAGACGCGATCGTCAGAGGTCTGGAACGTGTCGTCTGCGGTAAGTCGGTTGTGCTCGTTGTCGAGCCCAGAGTCCTCCATCGCATCGCGGCCACTGATCCCGCCGGTCCACACCAGCACGTCGAAGTGGAGGTCGTCGCCCTCTTCGAAAATCACGGCTTCGTCGGTTGCTTCGGTGATCGGGTCGCCGGTGAGGATTTCGATACCACGCGCCTCGAGGCGCTTCCGGAGGGCCCTCTGGATCGATGGATCCTGTCCAGGGAAGATCTCGTCGAGCGCCTCGACGAGGACGATGTCGATGGGCGCGTCGTGTTCGTCGCGATACTCTGCGACCTCACCCGCGGTCTGAATACCGGAGAGGCCGGCCCCACCGACGACGACGGTTGCTGGATCGTCGTGGGTCGCATCGGCGGCCGCCGCTGCCACGTCATCGTGGATGCTGAGGGCGTCGTCGAGACTCTTGAGCGTGTGTGAGTGCTCGGCGAGACCGGGAATGCCGTAGAATGCGGTCGCACTGCCGATCGCAACGAGTACGTAATCGTACTCGACGTCGTCCGCGTCGCCGAGTTCGACGAGCTGGGCATCGGTGTCGAGCCCGGTCACTTCGCTGTGGACGAACGTCGTCGACGGCGACTTCACTTCGTCGATTGGGATGACGATGGAATCCTGAACCTCGGGATCACGGATACAGCGATGGGACTCGTGAAGAACGAGATGGTAGTCCGTATCTGAAATCCAGACGAGATCCACATCGTCGAGCTCCGACTCGAGACGTTGCACCGCGCCGGCACCCGCATACCCTGCGCCGAGCACGGCGACCGTCGCTGACATGTGCGGTATTCCGCGATGCCCCGATACAAACCCTGCGAATCGCACGCCTGCGTGCCATCAATTCACGTCCATCACTGTTCGTGACAGACCAGATGGTCCGAGGAAATCGGCGATCGCTACCTGCCGTTGGTGAATCGTTCCTTCGTGGGCGAACGAATCAACGTATCCCGAACGACGAACGGCCAGGTCGAGCCTGAATTCAGTGGGACGGCTCTTCGGATGGGGCCACCATGTCGTCGATTCGCAAGATGAGGATATTCGCGCTGTCGTCTTTTCCGTCCACGGTGCCTGTGACTTGCAGCTTCGAGAGCGGGGTCGGGCCGACGATTACCTGATCGCCCTCGTCGATTCCGCGGATCGACCCCTGCAGGTGGATCTCTGCGCGGCAGAGTTCGGGGTGATGGACGCTGTTGAGGTCGATCTCTTCGACGGTCGCACCTTCGAGTAGCTCACCTTCGTGGAAGAGAGGGACGCTCGCTGCGTCGTCCATCTGCTGGACGTCGAGGGCCTCGTACGCCGTCGGTGTTGGTTTGTACCCGCCTTTCGGACCGGGAACGCCCTCGACGAGCTGGAGTGCTTTGAGGCTCTGCATCTGGTTCCGAATCGTCCCGGGGTTGCGATCGACTTCCTCGGCGATCTGCTCCCCCTTGACCGCATTCTCGGATTCCTCACCGTAGAGGTTGACCAGTGCGGTCAGAATCGTCTTTTGGCTGGGAGTTAGCTCGATCGATGACATGCACAATCTTTGCTCGTAGATTTCCTTAAAACCGTGGGTACCGTCCTCGAACGTCGCATCGGGCGATTCGTCGGATCAGGCACGCTCGAGTTCCGCTGAAACTGCCGTCACGAGTACTTCCTGGGCGACCTCCTGCGGCAGTGCACAGGTCTCAGCTTGTGCAGCAGCCCGAACCGTTACGACGCCGAACGGTGCAACGTCGGTAAGCTCGAGCACTGCTCCTGGCTCGATACCGCGGTCAGCGAGATACCGGAGTATCTCCGGGTCGCCGTCCTCGATGCGCGCAACGGCGACGCGATCCTCTGTCTCGAACTCGGTCAGCGGGACCCCCTCGTCGGCGGGCGGTGGATCGAGCTGCTCGTTCGGAATTGGATCGCCGTGGGGGTCGACCTTTGGGTCGTCGAGGAGCTCCGCGAGACGTCGTTCGAACTTCTCAGAGATGTGGTGTTCGAGGCGGTCGGCTTCGTCGTGGACTTCGCTCCAATCGTAATCGAGGTGTTCGGTGAGATACGCTTCGAGCAGCCGGTGGTGTCGAAGCACCTCGAGTGCGACCGTCTCGCCTTCTTCGGTGAGTCGGACGCCCTCGTACTTTTCGCGGTCGACGAGACCGCGCTCTTCGAGCTTCTCGAGCATGCTTGTGACCGTCGGCGACGTCACGTCGAGATGCTCGGCGATCTCGGAGGTTCGGATACGCTCCTCCTCGTCCTCGCCCTGGAGGTAGTAGATCGCCTTGAGGTAGTCCTCCATGACGTCGCTCAGCATCATGCGCCGAGTTGGGTCGGCCGTCTTCTATACCTGCCGATCGTTCACCCGCTGGCCATCCCCGATCCCCGTCCGTTCGCGGGCATCGACCCGTCACGCTTTTTTGAGTCCCCCGTGGAGTACACTGTATGACACGGGGTGACCTGCGGTGAAGCAATCGACGCTCGACATTCTCCGATGTCCGCTTGACAAGGCGGAGCTCGATCTGGACGTCGAGGAGCAGGACGGCGAGGAGATTCTCGATGGAACCCTCACCTGCACCGACTGTGGCGAGACCTACGAGATCGACGAGGGCATCGCGAACCTGCTCCCGCCGGACATGCGGGAAGAAGCTCCCTCCTGAACGTCCGACTCGGTTCTTCGATCGTCGACGTGCGATCGGCAGATAGGCCCGTTCCGATGTTGGGGTTCTGGATCGATTTTTGAATCTCACCGACGCCCGCGAACGCGGCGAACCTTTTTGCCCGCTGCCTGAGCAGTATGCCCCGTGACAGACGCGCTCGTGGTTCACCTCAACCGCTCGGAACATCACGCGATCGAGCCCGCGAGCGACAGCATCGAGACCGACGGACCGTTCGTGGTGCGCGTCCAGAACCACGGCGAAGGGAGTCACATTCACTGCTCGATCGCTGGTGACCTGGCGAGCACTGCGACGGTGGCGGAGGGAAACCCATTCCTCGAACCAGAGGAAGTCGTCGAGATTCCAGTCGACGTTCGGACGGACCTCCGGCCAGCGCGGGGAACTCTCGAGCTCTCGACTGGTTACGGCAGGGAGTCCGTCACGATTGGCGTGCTCGTTCGAGAGTCTTCCTCCGTTCCGACGAGCCCGATCGAACGCGATCCTGCTGATACGGAAAGCAAGGGAGCGACCAGTAACTCACCCGCACCGGCCGCATCGACCGCTG
Source organism: Salinarchaeum laminariae (assembly GCF_023204835.1). Taxonomy (GTDB): domain Archaea; phylum Halobacteriota; class Halobacteria; order Halobacteriales; family Salinarchaeaceae; genus Salinarchaeum; species Salinarchaeum laminariae. Next base: position 2,353,634 of record NZ_CP096270.1, on the reverse strand, counting down.
GCTCCACAGAGGTCGCTGAACAGGGCAGCGACGAAGAGTCTACGCACGCTGTCGGGGGAGTGGTGACGACGGTCGAGGAGACGACCAGCGCCGTGGTCGATTCACTAACCCCTCGTCTGGATGCCGGGACAGGTCTGCTAGCTGGACTTTCTCTCCTGGCGGTACTCATCGCGATCGGTGCGTGGCAGTTCGTCGACGGGGCAGTCGTCCGGCTCGCCGTGATCGTCGTCCTGGCTACCGTCGTCGGCACAGTTGCCATGCTAATTCGACGATAACGCACTCATGCGACGTGCCACCGACGATCTCTGGGTAAAATTTACTCCCCGTCTCCGTTCGTCGTCTCGACGCCACAGAGATTGCCGTCCTCGTCGAAGCGTTTCGCTCTGAGATATCGGGCCCGGTAACGGTTCGCCCCGTCGCCGACGTCGGCCTCCCGAACGTCGTCGACGCGACCGTCCGCGACGGCGTCGATCAGCTCCTCGAGCTGGTTTTTCTCACTGGGCGTGAGTTCGAACTCGTAGGTTCGCTCGGATTCGCCCTCCAGAATCGTCCACTTTCGCGCGGCCGCGACCACGAGCGAACAGGGCTCACGGCAGGGGAACTCGCCGTCGCCCGCTGGCGCGGCGAGCTCCTCGTCATCGTCGTACTCCCACTCGCGGCGTTTGAGACACTGTGAGTCCACGCAGCAGGCCTGAGCGACCCATTCGACGGCCTCCCGTGGAAGCTCCTCGACGACCTCGTAGATGCCGGTCTGTCGCTCGGCTGTGTCCCGCCAGTTGTCGATATCGAGATCGCCTTCGCCCTCTCGGTACCAGTTCGGAATCGTCGCGGGGTAGAAACACTCCACCGCGCGAACGAGTTCGTGTGGCCCCAGGTCGGGGAAATGCCACCCGCGCTGGAGCGTCGGAGCCGTCTTCAGAGGGCGATAGCGACCGTCCTCGTCCAGTTTGGAGAGCTCGCGAGCGTCGAGTGGATCGTGATACTCGGTGAGATCAGCCCCGTCACTGGTCACGTCGTCTGCGTGACACAGGGCGTACTGCCGACTGTACTCGCCAGCGTCACCGTCGGGATCGAGAGAGACCGTGACGTGCAGTTGGCCCCACGTCGCGTGAACTCCCGATTCGAGTCGGTCCAGCCGCTCCGGCAGTTGGGTGGTGTCGGTGCCTTCCAACCACCGCAGGAACGCCACCCGGTCGTCTCCGGGTGGGACGCCTCGCTCCCAGAAATACCAGTTTCCGCCGTAGCTGGAGTGGTCCGACGCGAGTGATCGGAACGTCGATTCGTCGAGATTGTCACGGCGGTCGCCATCGACCGCGAAGACGTACTCGCCGGCGGCCTCGTTCTGACCGTCGCCCCCTGACCGCCTCGCTGCAACAAGACCATCGCAATCGACCCCGTCCTCGGCGGCCGCGACGAAGGCGTCCAGCTGTGCGTCCTCCATATGCGGCCGATCGCACCGGCGAGAGAAAAGTGGGGCGCTTCCGGCGGTCGAACAACCGCTCTGGTGTCGAGAAAACCGGGCGGTTGGCCAGTACTCAGTCGTCAGCGGGGCCGGAGACTCGTGTCCCCTCACGTACTTGCTCGATCGCATCACCGACGTCAGCGCCAGCATCAGCCGCACGCTCGAGAAGTACGTCCGCCATGAGCGGTTCGGTACCGACGGCGCCAGCATACCAGATCTGTTGGCCGTCGACTGTTGCCGGCGTCTCCCAGCCCTCGCGATAATCCTCGGTCAACCCCATATCCTCGGGGATGTCCTCCTGGGTGTGGTAGCCGTCGGCGACGAACAGTGGAACGACGACTACGTCGTCGCTATCGAAGTACTCCGTTACGTCGTCGACCTCCGGCTCCTCGTCCATGAACAGCGCCTCGACCTCGTCGAATCGGCCCCGCTCGCGGATGCGATCGGCGTGGTACTCGATCGCCCTCGCGGAGTGCTCGTTGCGCTTGGTCCCGTGACCGACCACCGCGAGTCCGAACCCTTCGCCGACGTCCGGATCGCCGCTCACTGATTCGGCCCTGCGGACGATGACGTCGGACATCGCGTCGTGGGTGCCGGCTGGCCCGGCGTAGTGGACTCGCTTCTCCACGTCGTCTGCAGTGTAGGTCGCGTGGCTCGCGCTGACGCCGTCGCCGGATTCCCAGTCGGTGACGTCCCATCCCTCGAGACGCAGCTCCCTGGGGATCACCTCTTCTGTGAAGTAGCCCTCGCTGATGAACAGTGGAACGACGAACACCTCGTCGGCTGCGACCGTCCGGAGCGCTTCCCTGAAGTGAGGCTCTTCCTTCCAGAACGCTTCGCGAACCTCGTCGAAGGCGCTGGTCGCGCGGATCGTATCCGCGTGGGCAAACGTCGGCGCACTCGATTCAGGGTTGAGATGCGAGCCGTGGGCGACGATCACGAGTGCCTGCATACCCAATCAGTGGTGACGGGTGGCTTTCAGCCCTTCGTCCGGCGACGCTTTTGCACCGATGGAGCCTCGCGTGCTTAAAGGGGATTTTTCGGTGGAGAGAGATAGAGAGTTCTGTTGAATACGGATAGAGAGAACGAGGACAGAGGGGATGGCGGGTGAGAAGAGAGGCAAAGGACGGCGAGGCATTGCAGCGAGGATGCACAGAGTGAACGACAGTGAGGAGTGGCACTGAGCGGGACGAGTGAGGCGGAGGGACGGTTTGCAGGGTCTGCAACAGTCGTGTCCGGTTGAAGTGGGGCGGAGACGACTGTTCGAATGCAGTCCCTCTGGCGCCGGTCGGCCCTCCTGACCGACGAGTGTATCGACTCTGGGAAGAGCGGTGATGGATCGACACTGCCAGGCTGAATCCGTCCGGTGGAGAAAATGTCGGATCGTTTCGTGCGATCGTTTCACTCGGTATAGTACGATTTATGGTTGTTCCCGCGACGAATGACGAGTAACATTGCTCACTGCCCGCCACGTCCTTCTCGCGCTCGTCGTCCTCGGCGGGGTCACGCTCGCTGGCTGTAGCTTCACGTCCCAGGACACCACGTATCCGGACGAACCGCAGGTCCGCGACCAGCTCGCATCTATCGAGACGCTCGAAGCGGAGGTCGTCACGGAGACCACGGTCGATGGCAACGAAACGACGGTGCGCACGCACCTCGTTCGAGAGTTCGATACTGGGCACTATCGATCGTCTGTAATCGATGGGCCAGCCGAAGGGATGACGGTCGTGATGAACGAATCGGCGATGCAGTTCTACGATCCCAGTTCGAATACGCTCCAGTACATCGACCGACCGGCGATCAACGCAACCGCGATCAATCGCACCGTCGATACGGTGAGCACCATCTACAATCGTCTCGACGATGGCGATACGAACACTGATGGCCAGATCGGGATCTCCCCCGCACCGACGGTCCCCTCGACGGGCACTGGCTCGAACGCGGGTCAGCCCTCGATGATACTTCCAGTCGGCGACAACGTCACCGTCACGAACGCTGGCATGGACACCGTCGACGGCCGCGAAGTGCGCGTCGTCGACCTCGACTCGACCGACGAGAAGAGTCTGATCCAGAACGCGACGTACTACATAGACACGGAGTGGCATCTACCGTTGCAATCCACCGTCGCAGTCGAGGTCGGCAATCAGACGACCGTCACGACGTCGACCTACACGAACGTCACCATCAATGGAGCTATCGACGCGGGAACGTTCGAATTCCAGGCACCTCCGACGACGACCGTCGTCGACGGACCGAACGGGAGTTTCCAGCAATTCGACGAACGGGCGTCGCTCGTGGAGGCAACCGACGAGACGGTCCCCGACCCATCCGTACCGACAGGCTACGAGTTCGAGAGCGCAGAGGTCTACCCCGCGGCGAGTGGCCAATCGCTGACGATCGTGTACGCGGGAACGTCGGACTCGATCACCGTCACGAAGCGGACCGAGAGCGATGTGAACCTCACGAACGGGGAGCAGATCGAAATCGCGGGCGAGCCCGCCCGCCGCGTCTCGGTCGGTCCCAACGACGCAATCGTCTGGACGTGCGCTGGCACCACCTACTCGGTCGTTGGTCCAACAGATGGCCCATCGATAGCCGACGTCGCGGCGTCCATGGGCTGCAACTGAAGCTCGACCCCACGCCTGTATCCCACTTCTCCACCTCGCCAGACCTTGGAGTGCCTGCAGCCGACGCTACGGAGTTCGCTTAGGGGTAGGGCGAACGAAGCCGCGGGGCGAGTCAGCACACGACGAGTGGGAGATCGCGGGACGACGGTCGGACGCCGAAATCACTCGGGACGATTGTAGAGGGAGTACGTGATGAGTGCCAGCCCCGCGACCTGTAGCAGCCTGACCACCAGTGTCAGTGGATCCTGCAGGGACGCATCGAGGTAGCCAGCCCGCAGAAGCAGGGTGCCGACGAACGCGAGGGTGTAGGAGCCCGCCGTGAGCAACAACAGACCTGCAGAGAGCTGACGCATCGACGCGCTGTGGTGGCGACGAAACCCTCTGTACGCCTGGTAGCCGACGACGAGCCCGAGGAGCGTCGCGAGGAGCGACGCCGCGAGAATCACCAGCTGCAACGTCGTCATCCCGAGCATTAGAGACCCTCCCACATGCGAGTGAAGCGATCTGCAGGGTCCTCCGCGGACGCCTCGGCTCGTTCGACCTCCAGAACCGGATCCGCGTCCTCGAAACGAACGCGGACCTCCTCGAGGCGCGATGCGTAGACGCTCCGGTGGTGGCCCTCCGGATCGTACTGCATCTGCTCCTCGAGGAGATCACAGTCAGTGAGTCGATCGATGCGCCTGTATATCGTCGACCGGGACGCGTCGCACCGGTCGCTGAGTTCGGTTGCTGACATGGGTTGGGCACTCGTTTCCCCCAGAATCGCCCGTGCGTACTCGTCGTCGAGGAGAGCGAGGATCTCCGACTCGTCACACTCCTCGGTCACGGTGTTCCTTCGCTACCGGTCCCGTATAAATGCCCTGTGACTGTCGCAGGCTGCGGGAAGGCCAGACCAAGAGGAAGGAGGCGGCTGGTGTCGGAAGGTTTTCGAGCCGTCGCGATCGAACTCGGCCGTATGTCGGTTGCTGCGCGGACCAGACGAGCGGTGAAAGCGGATCCGGCACTCTACGACGCGCTTCGGGACGGTGTCGTCAACTACAGCGCCGCGGCACGATCCCTGAACGTCGAGGGCGACGAGGAGTCCATCGCGACCGCTCTCCGACGGTTCGCCGACGAGCTGGACACACGCCAGGAGGATCAGCGACGCGTGAGCGTTCGGCTGCACCGCGGCGTCGCACTCGATTCAACCGCGGCTCGCGGTATCGATTTCGAGGCGAGTGGTGACGTAACGGCGATCGAGGCGAGTGGTGACGTCGATCCTCGTGCGCTCGAAGCTGTGCTGGGCCGGCTTCGGACGGCAGAAATCGGGGTCCTCCAGACAACCCTGACGGACGAGTCTCTCGTGGTGGCGGTAGAGCAACGTGCCGGTGCGGATGCACTCCGCGTCACGGAAGACGCGCTCGAAGGGCCCCGGTAACGCCTGCGCCGCTCCATCGGACGGTCCACGAGACCGGAGCGTTGAAACGCCGTCCCGCTGAACGACTGCCCATGACGTTGCGGCTTCACGATACGCTCTCTGGAGAGACGACGGAGTTCGAGCCGATCGAGGATACCGTCACGCTCTATCTCTGTGGCCTGACGACCTCCGACCCCGCACATCTCGGCCACGCGCGAGTCTGGCTCCACACGGACGTCCTCCACCGGTGGCTCGAGTACTCCGGCTACGACGTTCGCCACGTCGAGAACTTCACCGACGTGAACGAGAAAGTGCTCGCCCGCGTGGGCGAGGACGGCGATAGCGAGGCAGAGGTCGGTCGTCACTACGTCGCCGAGTTCCTCCGCGACATGCGATCGCTACGACTCGAACGCGCGACTGTCTACCCCCGCGTCACGGAGCACGTCGACGAGGTGATCGAGATGGTCGAGACGCTCGTGGAGAAGGGCTACGCCTACGAGTCAGCCGGCTCGGTCTACTTCGACGTCACCAGCTTCGACGAGTACGGGAAGCTCTCGGGCCAGCAGATCGACGAACTCGAGACGCAGGGACCGGAGGACGAGCTCGCCGAGAAGCGTCATCCGGCCGATTTCGCGCTCTGGAAGGCCGACGGCGTAACGCCCGGTGAGATCGTCGATCATCAGCACGACGGCGCGGCAGATCCCGCCGACGCCTGCGAAACGGCCCAGACCTGGGACTCGCCCTGGGGAGAGGGGCGCCCAGGCTGGCACATCGAGTGCTCGGCGATGTCGACCACCCACCTCGCGGATACGTTCGACGTTCACGTCGCCGGCGAGGATCTCGTCTTCCCCCACAACGAGAACGAGATCGCTCAGGCGGAGGCGGCGACCGGCGAGCCTTTCACCAACCACTGGCTGCACGTCGGTCTGCTCGAGACTGGCGAGGAGAAGATGTCCTCGAGTCTCGGGAACTTCTACACCGTCGACGAGGCGATCGAGACGTTCGGAACGGACGTCGTCAGAACGTACCTCCTCTCGGCAACCTACTCGGAGAAGCAGACGTACTCCGAGGCAGCGCTCGACGAAGCTGCAGAGCGCTTCGACCGCATGGAACGCGGCTATCAACGGGCTGTCGGCGTTGCGGACTCTCCGGACGCACACTCGAAGAGCGTCGACCAGTCGCTACGTGCCGCCGTTGACGAGGCACAAGAGCAGTTCGCGCAAGCGATGGACGACGACCTCAACACCCGAGAGGCACTCTCTGCGTTGCTGGAACTCACCTCGGCCATACACGAACATCTCGACGCCCACGACGCTGCGGATTACCAGGGACTTCGGTCGGCGATCGAGACGTACGACGATCTGGGGGGATCCGTCCTGGGGCTCTCCTTCGGGGACGTCGGTGACGGGCACGTCGACCTCACTGCAGAGCTGGTGGAGCTCATTCTGGAACTTCGTGAGCAGGAGCGGGACGCTGGCAACTACGGGCGTGCGGACGATCTCCGCGACGAACTACAGGCAATCGGTGTCGAAGTCCACGACACGGACGATGGGCCAGAATTCCGGCTGTAGGAACGAGACGGAAACTGTACTCTGGGCCTGTACGTCGACCCTGCTGATGTGGAAGTAGGTTTTCTTCGCGCTTTCAGGGCCCGTGTCGTCGCTGCTAATATCTGATTCCCGCAGCGCTTCGTCGAAGTAGACGTTCTGGCCACCAGTCACGTCGCCCCTACTCTTGAAGATAGTACCGTCACGGGTCACCAGCGTAGAAATCGAGATCGTTTTCGAGGAATATCGGCTACGGAAAATTTGTCCCAGGGCGTCAGTCGTCTACCTGCAGCGACGTTTCGGAAAGATGGAGGTAGTAGAACGGTGCGTCGCCGACGGTCTCGTATAGTTGAATATTCTGAAGTTCCGAGCTAATCTCCATCTCTGTGTTACCGAAGTCGTAATCCTCCGCGACGAGTGCCCCGCTGGCGTCGTTATTCCCTCTGAAGAGATTCACCTCTGAATTTGGAGCATAGATGAGACCGTGGAAGTCGGTGTTCTGTCCCTTGTCACCAATCTGGTCCACGTCAGAGTGGAAGAATAGACGGAGCTGTGAAGCCTTACCGTACGTACCGATCTCTCCACTCCCACCGCCGGACGACACTGCTTCGCTCGTCGCGTACACGCTTACATTGTTGTTGCCAATGATGTCGACGTCGGATTGACTATCGAAGATTGGCGTTTGGTCCGAAGCTATCTGTATATCACCGTCGGATGTGTCGAAAGTGACACTTCCGCTCGAAAGATTGCCGTCGTCGTAATATAAACCGGATTCATCGATGACACCGTCGTCTGGAAGAACTTTCCCCGATTCTTTTGCTTCTTCGAGTTTGGCCTCGACCATCGGCGTTGCACTGGGTGCGTCCGTCGAATCTGCAACCTTATCTGGGTCGATGTCGAAATTATCTTCTAATTCTTTGTCACTGTGCTCACCTCCGACCAAGACACCATTCTCTAGACCATCGAGTTCGAAGGGCACGCTGAACTGGATCTCGAGGACGCCCTCCTCCCCGTCGTCACAATCCTCCGCTGCTGATCCGTCGGTCCTGCTCCGGAAGTACTCCTCCCACCCTTGACAGTACTGGCTCTCGATCTGGATCAACACGCTTCCGTCCGTGAGGGGGTTGTAGTGATTCGGTTGATCAGGATAGAGGTTGGTGGACTCCGATGCAACCATCGATCCGGACGTATCGCCCGTTGCCGAGAAATTGCTGTCGACAGTCACGATCGGGAACGTGATTGTCGGATCGGGGTTCGCCCGGTAGTGGAACTCCGGAGATCGAACGAGTGAAGATCCACCGGTCGGATCCTGGCGCCAGACGCCACCGCCCTGATAGGCGATTTCGGTGCCGTCGGACGCTTCGTAGACGATCGCACCCAGGGACCGCTCCATCGTCAGCAGCTGCTTATCGTTGGTCCGGTTGGTGACCGTAATGTTCAACCTCCCAGTATCGCTAACTGCGCGTACCTTCCCCGAGTCGGTCCCCAAGATCTCGAAGTCGGCCTGACTGCTTTCTCCAGCGGCGATCCGATCACCAGCGGCGGCCAGCTGTGCCATCGACTGTTCGGCCTGTTCGTACTCGGCGGACGATTGCGTGGCGTCCGAGAGCGATATACCGACCAGAAACAGCGCCATGGAGGCGACGGCGGTGATACCCAGGAGTAGGACGAGTCCGAGCACCGGTGTCAGGCCTCGGGAATTCATATGGCGAGTAAACGAACTCGTATGTCATATAGTTATTATATACCTCCAATCATAACACTAGATAGTTCATCAATTTACTCGAATTAATCGCCGGAATATACTTGATAATACATCCTGACGCGTGATAATTTCCAGAGCGAACTACCGTTTTGGCCACAATCTATATATGTTCGTTTGTAATTTGCCACCCACCGAAGGTCGGAATTCAGCCTCGGCCGATCGATTACTTGGGCCGTTTCGTCGCTCGCACGGTCTACGGGCAGAGGATTTACCGGGACCCTCCCGTACTGGTGAACCGAATGCCGGACCAACGCGCGACGCTCGCCGAACTCGCGGACGCCGTCGGTCGTGGAACCGACGACGGGTCGCTGGACTCTGAACGTGCCGTCCAGCTTCGAGCCGTCGAGCCCCTGCTCGAGACACTCGATTGGGACATCCGCGGTCCAGACGTCGTTCCGGAAGCGGACCTCTGCGGGCTGACGATCGAGTACCTCCTGCAGATCGAGGAAACGCCATCGGTCGCCGTCCGAACGGTGGAGCCCGGAACCGATTCACTGGACGACGCTGCCTCCCAGCTAGAATCGGTGCTCGTCGATGGGCGTCCGTCGCGTGGTATCGTGACCGACGGCCATTCGATCGCTCTACTACTAATCGAGGGCGGGGACGCTCACCGCCGTACGATCTCGTTTGTCGACCTTCCCGACCACGCCGAGGCACTCGGACAGTTCCACCGGTCAGTTCTGGAGGAGGCAGCCACTCACGATCACGCCGACCGACGAGCGGCTGCACAGCGGTTAGCCGAGAATCGCGACGCAGTCGAAGACGCAGTGACTGCAGAGATCGTTTCGGAGACTGGCAGTGAGTTCCGCGACGTCGTGGCCGCGGAGAGTAGCCGCACAATCGACGCGATTCTGGAGGCGCTGGACCCGACCGATGACAACGAGCGAGGCTCCGCCGAGGTCCAAGCCGAACAACTCCAAGAGGGCGTAGACAGCCCCGAAGACAGTGATGGCGGAGTCGACGTCGAGGACAGAGCTGACGGAGAAGGACCTGACGAACCACGCGACGAAGCTAGCGATGCGGCCGAATCCGAGAGTACGCCCGAGCAAGCGAAATCAACGGGTCGTTCGACAGCCGGGACTACGAAAACCGACCGCCTGACCAACGGCAGTTCCACCGACGGCTCAGGAGCGGGATCCGACGGCTCGTCGCCCCGCGGCGAGTACGTAGTCCGCTTCTTCGGCGGTGCGAGCTCCGTCGGCGCTGTTGGCACCCAGTCACCAACCGGGACGGTCGTCGGGACCGTTCGGTATCTGCTCGAAAATCACGACCTCGAATCTAGTCTCACGCTACCCTGGCAGACGTCGAGTGGAGCGACCCTCCTCGCAGCGTCGGGTGAATCGCCGGACTGGACGACCCTCGAGAACGCGCAGGGCAAGGCGGTCGCAGTGCACTCGATCGACGATCCGGCAATCGCGAGGGAAGGGATCGAAGAACTCGCTGACGCTGCCGGCCTCCGCGTCATGTTCCAGGGCGACTGGTAGCTACAGATCGGTGGAGAGCGGCTCTGCACTGGATCCGCATGAGAGTTCCTCAACGCTGAGAGAAGGAGAGAAAGAAAAAGAGAGATGTCATCCGGAGCGACGACCATTTCTCGATTCAATCCGTTTCGGGAATAGCGACTGCGCCCACCACGAACGCCACCACAGCGAAGGCCACGAGCACTCCCAGATCGATCCAGGGGTGACCGCCACCGTACATAGCGTCCCGTGCCCCCCGTGCGAAGTACGTGAGCGGAGAGAGATTGACTATCGGCTGGAACCACCCCGGGAGTTGCGAGGGAGTGACGAAGGTGTTCGAGAGGAAGAGCAGCGGCAGCCCGATCGTGTTACTCGCGGCGACCGCGCCGTCTCTCGAATCCGTCACGCGCCCCAGGATAGTTCCGACGCCACAGAACGCGACGATTCCTGGGACGACGAACAGCGGCAGCGTCCAGAGATCGCCGAGGGGCGCGCCGGTGAGCGCCACCACGAGCCCCAGGATCAGTGCAGTAGCGAGACTAACGATTGCCACGTTGACCGCTACGTGCGCAGCCAGCCATTCCCAGCGTCGGAGTGGCGTTGTAGCGAGCTTCTCGAAGCGATTTCCTTCCCGATGACGTGCAACCTCGCTCGACATCCGCGAGAGCGGCGTGAACAGCACCACGACTGCCAGATAGCCCGGGACGTAGTACGCGGGCGACTCTGCGAAGAGGCCGCCGCTGCCGGGATCGGTCCTCACGAGCGCGCCGAAGATCACGACGAGAATCGTCGGGAAGAGGAACGTGAAGAAGACTGCAGTGCGCCGACGGAGGAAGGATCGCCAGGCGACGCCGAACTCAGAGCGAAGTCGGCCAATGCGGCTCACGAGCCGTCACCTCCACGTCCGTCGGCAGGGCGTGCAGAGTCAGGACTCAACACTGCATCTGCCGAGACATGTTCGCCAGCGATCTCGAGATACGCGTCCTCGAGTTCGGGACGACGCCACTCCAATCCCTCGTAGGAGACGTCGACAGCCGAAAGTCCCGCGACGATAGATTCGATCGCTTCGGGACGCACGTCCGTAACGACGACGCGACCGTCCCCCGTGGTGGTGCAGTCGAACCCTCGTTCGCGGATCGCCGTTGCCGCGGAGTCGACGTGAGCGCGATCGTCGCTGCTCACTTCGTCCTCGACTTCCACGATTACGCGAGGGGGTCCGCCGTGTTCGTCGATCAACGACGAGGGCGTCCCAGTCGCACGAATCCGACCGTCTGCCAGCAGTGCGACGCGATCGGCGATCCGTTCGGCTTCATCCATGTCGTGCGTCGTAACGAGGATCGTCGCACCACCATCCGCAAGTGAAGCGATCTGCTCACGGACGGTCCGCCGACCAGCAGGATCGATTCCGGTCGTGGGTTCGTCGAGGAGGAGGACGCGTGGATCGTTCACCAGCGCAGAACCGAGGCAAACTCGGCGCTGCTGGCCACCTGACAGGTGTTCGTAGCGCGTCGAGCCAGAATCCGCCACGCCGATGGAATCGAGGAGCGCGTCAGGATCACGGGCGTCGTCGTAGAGACCTGCGTAGTAGTGCAGGAGCTCCCGCGCAGTGAGACGATCCGGCGGCGAGAACGCCTGTGGCAGTACCCCTAATCGGTCGCGGCGCACGGAGGCCGGGTCCTCGCCCAGCACCTGAATCATCCCGTCGTCTGGCGTCACGGTGCCCGTAAGCGAGCGTAGCAGCGTCGTCTTTCCAGCGCCGTTCGGGCCGACGAGCGCGAGCACCTCTCCTTCGGAGATCGTCAGCGAAACGTCGTCGAGCGCGACGGTATCGCCGTACGTCTTTCGAACGCCGTCGGCGACCAGCACCGGACACATGGGTGACCGTGAGCGTGGGACCGGGAAGGGCGTTCCGGGTTGCTACCGTGCGTTGCAGGAAGCGCACCCAATTCGTCGAGATGAGAACGAATGCACCCCAGTTACTGAGGTTATTCGCTCGACGCCGATCGACCGCGAAGCACTGGTCGCCAGTAGAGCAGTGCGACAGTGACGACGTAGAGCACCATCCCACCCTCGTACGCGATCGGTGCGACGACGGCCAGGAGCCCGCCGCTTGACGCCCCGACGGCCCCGGTGATCACCGCTGCCACGAGCGGCATCGTACAGCTAACGCAGGAAAAGAGGCCGACGAGCCCGACCGTCGCGAGGCTCGCAGCGTCGAGGAGCGTCGCGTAGACGAGATAGGATAGCGCTGCGAATCCGATCACGTACGGCGGCATCAGCGATACGTGGATCAGATCGCCGTTGTAGAGGGCGTAGGGGCTCCACCCCGGCGGCTGCGGACCGTACATCACGAAATCGAATCCCAGGGCGGGCGTGTTGCTACCGAAGGCCGCTCCCGGCGCGAACATATTGCTCAGAAAGCCGAGCGCGACGAAGTACAGGGCTGCCAACACGATCGCGAACCGTTTCCGTCGTGGTTTCGCCTCCGGAGGATCGGTCCGTATCAGCGCCCAGAGTCCGACGTTGATCCAGACGAACGGGAACAGGAGAAAGGCGAGATCCGGCGACCGGCCGGTGATCGCGAGATACGTGAGGACGAAGAGCGCCTCGACGTTGACCAGGACGAGGCCCCAGACCACAGTGCTGCGACGAGGGCGAGGGATCCGAGCGTCGATGGTGGAGGCGGCTTCGTGCATTGTGACAGGCCGGATTCAGTTAGAGCCCGATCGCATCGAGTACGGCGGCGTCGAGCAGCAGTGCGTCGACGACGATCGCGACGAGAACCAGCCCGAGATACGCATTCGAGGCGTGGAACGATCGCAGTGCAGCGGACTCCGTCTGCTCCTGATGGAGGCGAATCGCGGCCCAGAGGAAGACTCCGCCAGCGACGACGCTCGTCAGCGCGAACAGTGGGCCGAGCGACGATACGGTGCCGAGGATAGCAGCAGCGGCGAGCGTCGCACCGAGGTACCAGAGCACGTGCCGTCGAGCGGTCGCCTCCCCACGAACGACGGGGAGCATCGGGAACCCGCCGCGAGCGTAGTCCTCCTTGTACGCGAGCGCAAGATTGTAGAAGTGTGCCGGCGTCCAGAGGAAGATGACGCCAGCGAGCGCGAGCGCGGGAATGCCGATCTCGTTCGTGACCGCGGCCCAGCCGATCAGAGCGGGGAGTGCGCCTGCGCCACCGCCGATGACTGTGTTCTGGACGGTGTTGGGCTTGAGAAGGACGGTGTAGATCACGCTGTAGTATGCGATAGCGACGAGCCCGAGAACCGCCGCAAGCCGGTTGATGGCGAGGAAGGCACCAAGCGAGGCGAGTGCTAAAACGAGCCCGAAGGCGATCGCGTTCCGAACCGGAATCAGATCGACAGCGAGTGGCCGATCGGCGGTCCGGTTCATCTGCTGATCGACGTCACGCTCGAGGACGTTGTTGAACGTGCCACTCGCGCCGATGGCGAGGACGCCACCGAGCATCGTGAGGAGGAACGTTCGCGTCGAAATCGCGGGGCCCGCGGCGAGCGCCATCCCTGCTGCCGCGACGAGACAGAGGAGCCACATCAGGCGTGGCTTGGTCATTCGGAAGTAGGCCAGCACGACGAGTTTCAGGCGAGCAACGCCGCCGGCAGGAATGTCCCGTGGCTCGGCCTCACCCTCGATCGGGGCGGGATCGTCCATGGGTTCGCGGTCCTCGGCACTCGCGGTCCGGGCGTCGAGCGACCACGCGAGCGCTGCGAGGACGCTGGCGAAGATCGTGAGCCCGAGTCCGAGGTGGAATACCCCGAGTATCCCCGTGGCGCCGCCGGACGTGGCTGCAATAGCGCCGAGTCCTATCTGCACGGGGTAGAGGGCGAGCGCGAAGAGAAGTGCGGCGCGAACACGACGGCCGCTTGCTCGACGAACGGCGAGCACCGTCGTGGCGAGGACGAGACCGCCGACGAGCAGTGCGGCGATACGGTGGCCGATCGCGATCGCAAGTTGTGGCTCCTCGAGCGCACCGAGAGCACCTTCGCACGCTGGCCAGGTTCCGCACGTCGACGCGGCCTCGGAGACTGCGTTCGTCGCACCGAGGATCACGAGAAGGTATGCGCCGATCGCCGTCACGGCGAGCAGCGTCGTGAACGAGTTTCCACCCTCGATGTCGGTCTCGGCGGTCACGGCTGTTGTCGAAACCTTCGCCTGTGCGTATTTAGTCCCCGCGCTTCGGCGATACCGGTGACGGTTGCGGCGGGGAAATAGAACACCGAGAAAGCCCCAATACTTGGGACCGGTGCTGTAGTCGGATCGCCAGTATGCGAAATCGACGCGCGGCTGCTCCGGGATAGGGCGCAACTCTCACCGATCGTCACATTCCCATACTTTCGGCGGGGTCGGGAACGGGGAGGTCGTGTGGCGCGACGCCGAGCAGTTCCGCCGCGTGATCGAGTGCCATGTCGAACCCGTAGTACCGTTCGAGTTCGTCCCCGTCTGCAGACGGTCGCACTTTCAACATCGCGTAGCCCTCGCGGTTTTGGGCGATCGCAGCGGTAGTCCCCTCACGATCGAACTCGAGAATACGTTCGGTCGTTGACTCTCGGTAGCTCGCCGTGATGCCGGACTCCGTCACGGAGGCTTCGGTCATTGTGCAAACTCTGCGAGCCCTGCCCTCGTAGCTGTCGGTTCGAAGCGGGCTGATGACCCACAATGCCGTTCGGGCCCATCCGCAGACCGCAAGAATCCTGTCGGCACCACTCCAGGGGTCGAGCATGACCAAGTGGCTTCAAAGCGGGCTTCGTCGCGACGTATGTATCGTACTCGCCGGCGAGGGCGAGCTCCACGGCCAGCAGCTCAAATCTCGAATCGCTACACACTACGACGAGCGCATCGACCCGTCGACGTTCTACGGCGCACTCGACTCACTCGTCGACACCGGTCACGTGGCCGTTCACGAGGACGGGCTCCACGACGCCTACGCGCTGACAGATGCAGGACGTGCGATGCTGGAGTCGCAGTTCGAGTGGATGCGCGAGCACGTCGAGAACTGAATCGGCAGGAAATCGGGCGAATCACCGTCTCTTCGAGAACTACCACGATCACCCGCCTATACTACTTGAACTACTCCTCCAGTACGCGCTCGCCGATCGTATTCCGCAGCACCTCGCTGGTCCCCTCGTAGATCTCGTTGAGCTTCGCGTCGCGGTAGAACCGTTCTGCGGGGAAGTCCTTGACGTAGCCGTAGCCGCCGTGGATCTGAATCCCTTCGTTGGCGACCTCCCGAGAGATTTCGGAGGCGTAGAGCTTCGCCTGCGCGGCCTCTTTCACGTAGCTCTCCCCGCGGATCTTTCGATCCGCCGCGCGGTGCATCAGGAGCTTCGCAGACTGGACCTTCGTGTCCATGTCCGCGATCTTGTGTTTGATCGCCTGGAACTCACCGATGGGCTGGTCGAACTGCTCGCGTTCGGTCGCGTACTCGCTTGCTGCCTCGAGTGCAGCCCGGGCGATACCGACGCCGCGAGCAGCGATCGTGATTCTGCCTCCGTTGAGCGTCTTGAGTGCCTGGACGAACCCCTCACCCTCCTCGCCGAGGCGTCGATCGGCAGGTATGCGGAGGTCGTCGAAGCGAAGCTCCGCAGTGGGACAGCCTTTGTCGCCGAGTTTGTCTTCGGTCCCCTCGACGTTGAACCCCTCGTCTTCCTCGGGACGAACGACGAACGACGAAATGCCCTTGCGCCCGGCGTCGGGATCCGTCTTGGCGAACACGGTCACTGTGTCCGCGACGGAGCCGTTGGAGATCCAGAGTTTGCCACCGTCGAGCACGTACTCTTCAGCGCTTTCATCGTACTCGGCCGTCGTCTCCATCGCGGGAACGTCGCTCCCGGCACCGGGCTCGGAGAGTGCAAACGCGCCGATATCGCTGCCTTCCGCCAGTGGTGTCAGGTACTCCTCTTTCTGAGTTTCGTTGCCGAACTCGTAGAGCATGTTGCCGGCCAGCGAGACGTGGGCGGCGACGATCGTTCCGAGGCCACCACTGCCCCGCGAGATCTCCTCGAGCGCGATCGCGTAGGAGTGGTAGTCCAGGCCGGAGCCGCCGTACTCCTCCGGAAACGGCGCGCCCATGATCCCAAGCTCGCCGATCTGTTCGACCAGCTCCGCCGGGAACTCGTCGGTCTCGTCGATTTCGGCAGCGCGGGGGACGACCTCCTCGTCGACGAACTCAGCGACGGCGTCACGGATCTGGCGTTGCTCCTGGCTGAGACTGAAGTCCATACACCCCTTTGAACGGAGGGGCCCTTCAGTGTCTTCCCCAGACCTTGCGTGTGGATGACCCCCACTGGTAACAGGCGGAACTACTGACCGCTGGTATCGATTGCTCCAATCGGCCGAATCAATCGATCGAGGCAGTCGGTCGAACCAATCGATCGGATCGATAGATTAGACGCTCCGAACGGAGCGCTCTGCGACGAAACCGAACTCACCGACCGAACAGACCGACCGGAACAGACCGATGGACAACATTACTCCGCGACGAGCTGTTCTTTCTCCCGCTTCGTGAGCGACTTGATCTCGTGCTCGCGAGAGAGTGCATCTCCACGAGAGGAGTGTTCCTCGACGTGAACGAGTTCGACTGGCGTGCGGCTCCGCGTGTACTTCGCACCCTCTCCGTCGTCGTGCTCCTCGACTCGCCGCTCCGGATCCGTCGTGTAGCCGGTGTAGAGGCTGTCGTCGGCACAGCGCAGCACGTAGACGTAGTGCTCTGCCACAGTGGAAGGGTGCAGGCCCAAACGAGGAAGCTTTCGGTTCGGTGCAATCTCTGGGGCACCGTCACGCGGGTACGCCGATACGTCCCGCGGAAATCGATTCCGCCAGTCGGCACGATCCTCAGTTGGCCGCGTCGCGCACTCTGGCCTGCTCGGCGATGCCGGCGTTGGTCGAACAGTTGGGGCAAGCCTCGATGCGGCCGCTTTCGAGGGCGAAAACGCGGGCGAACTTGTCGGAGACGTGCGCGTTGCAATGATCGCAGGTGGGCATTGTCGGGAACCGCTCGGTGGAGCGGCGACACCCCTAGGGCCTGCAAAGCAATATTGTTGTCTCCCTACGGTCGTATTTGGGACGCAAACGATCGTACTTGCGGAACTCGACGTATTCTCGCGTAGCAACCGCTGCTTATCGGGCTGCGGCGATCGATCGCGCTATCAGACCAGCCTGGGCGCCCGCAACGAATCCAGCGTCGACGTTCACGGTCGAGAGCACTGTACAGGACTGGAGCATCCCTGCGAGAGCAGCCTCGCCTTCGCCACCGAAACCGTAGCCACTCGATACGGGTAGACCGATCACCGGAACGTCGACGAGGCCGGCGACCACTGTGGGCAGCGCTCCCTCACGCCCGGCAGCGACGATCAGCACGTCCGCTGCCCGGAGCTGTTCGACACGGTCGATGACTCGCGCGATCCCCGCGACGCCGACGTCTTCGACGCGATCGACGCGGGCACCCATCTCGCTGGCGATCGTGGCGGCTTCACCGGCTGCCTCTGCGTCGGAGGTTCCGCCCGTAACGATTCCGACGGTCGCATCGAGACGCGGTGGCTCGAAATCGGAGGCGTGGGCGACGACGGTCCTGGCCCGCTCGTCCCAGCGAACCGTCGCCTCTGGTACTGCCTCCTCGAGGGTTGCAACCACTGCGTTCGCGTCCGAAGAATCCGTACGGGTCACGATCGCTCGGCCCGTCGTCGCCACCGCCGTCTCGGCCAGTTCGGCGATCTCCTCGGTGGTCTTGCCGTCGGAAAGGATCGCCTCGGGAACACCACGACGGCGCTCGCGCGCGGCGTCGAACCGGCCGGCATCGACGGAGGCGTACCCGGCCAGCTCGGCCTCAGCTTCCGCGGGCGAGAGATCGCCAGCAGCGACCGCATCCAGAATGTCTCGCATGGGCAGTTCGTGGTCCCGGGGGGCTAAGTGCGGTTCGCTCGCGGAGTGACGGAGTCCGAGTGGGCCAAAAACCGTCAGTCGTCGATTCTCCCTACGATGCCCACGATTCGACGCTACAACCGATCGATCAGCGTGTTCGCAGTGGTCGATCCGACACCATCCACGTCCTCGAGCTCGTCCCTAGAGGCAGAGCGGATTGACTCGATGCTCCCAAATCGGGCGAGAAGCGCCTCGCGCGTCGTCGATCCCACGCCGTCGATCTCGTCGAGTGCCGTCGACACGTCGTCACGGACCGTCTGGTGGTACTGTACGGCGAACCGGTGCGCCTCGTCGCGGACGCGCTGACACAGCCTGAGTGCCTCGTCGGGAACGTCGATCCGGCCGTCGCTCCCGAGGATCCGATCGCCGCTGGCATCCCGGTCGCCGATCTCACCTTTCGCAATCGCGACGAGCGGAATCTCCCAGCCCGCTGCGTCGATCGCACGCCGTGCGGCGTCGAGCTGATCGCTGCCGCCGTCGATCAAGAGGACGTCGGGGTCGGGCCTGTCGTCACGACCTTCGACGGCGCGAGCCGCGCGCCAGCGAAGCAGTTCGTACATGCTGCCGGGATCGTCGTTCCCCTCGGGAAGCTTCTTCCGGCGGTAGCCGTCCGTCTGCTCTGCACCGTCGACGGCGAGCACGTTGCTCCCAACGGTGGCCTTCCCGCCGGCGTGACTCACGTCGAACCCCTCGACTCGCTGTGCGGAATCGATTCCCAGCGCGTCGGCGAGCGCGAGACAGGGATCCCGTCCCGGGCCTGCTCGCCGGGCGTTTTTTAGGGCGAGATCGACGAGTCTTGCCTCCCGTCCGGCACCGGGAACCCTTACGTCGACGTCTCGATCCTCGAGCCAGGCGCGAACCTCCGCATCCGCTGGCTCCTCCGGGAGCAGGAGTACGTCTGGCAGGCGGCGATCAGCGTAGTACTGTGGGACGAAGGCCGCGAGCAGCGACGCTGGGTCCTCCCGTGCGGACTCGGGGACGGCCAGAGGGGGACGGTGACGGTCGACCAGCTTGCCGCCCTCGCTTTCGAGCACGGCGACGGTCGGCTCTCGTCCCTCGACGGCGGCGCCGAGGACGTGCGTCCGAACGCCGTGGCCGCCATCGTGACTGCCGGCGTGCGAGACGACGTCTTCGCCCTCGCCGTGAAACGCTTCCACGGTCTCCAACCGGTCGCGAAACGACGCCGCCCGTTCGAACGCCTGGTCCTGTGCTGCAGCACCCATCCGTTGGCGGAGCGGATCCGCGAGCGCCCCGGTTTCACCCTCGAAGAATCGTTTCGCAGCGAGTACGTCCTCCGCGTAGGCCTCTGCGGATATCTCACCAGTGCAGGGCGCCGTGCAGAGCCCGATCTCGTAGTCGAGGCAGGGACGATCCCGACCGCTGTATTTGTGATCGGAACAGCCCCTGAGTCCGTACAGTTCACGGATCGCCTTCACGATCGTCTCGAGTTCGCCGCGGTCGGTAAAGGGGCCATAGACGGTCGCTCCCTCGTCTGGATCGCGGGTGATCTCGATCCGTGGAACCTCGTGGTCCGTAAACTGGACCAGTGGATAAGATTTATCGTCGGTAAGGCGGACGTTGTAGCGTGGCTGGTGGCGCTTGATCAGGTTCGCTTCCAGCAGGAGTGCCTGCGTCTCCGTGTCCGTGACCGCGACTTCCACGTTGTCGGCGTTCTCGACCATCCGCGCGATTCGCGTGCCGCGAGGATCGGCGTAGGAACGAACGCGATCCCGAAGATCGACGGCTTTGCCGACGTAGAGCACGCGTTCGGTGCCCGAGGAGCCAACCGTGCCGTCACCACCGCCCACTCCGTCCGACGTCCCCGCGTCGGTGTGACCGCCGGCGTCAGCGTCCGCGGGATAACCGCCAGCAGCGTCGCCGCCAGCACGATCCTCGGTCGCCCGAAACTGGTAGACGCCCGACTCTCTGGGCAGGTCGTTCGCCAGCTCGCGGACCGCGGCGGTGTCCATCGACGCAGGCTACGCTGTCTGGCGTTGATGTGGGTTTCCCTGTGGGACGACGGAGAGCCAATACAGAGCATCTTTCCGACGACCGCAGCCAGTGGTTTACACCGCTGGTGGTGCTTGCGCTTCCGCTTCCGGCACGTCGATCGCAGCGTCGATCTCTGCGACCGTCGCGTCGTCCACGCCCCAGGATAGCACCACGTCGTCCTCGCCAGCGATCTCGATGGCGAGTCGATCCTTCCGCGTCGCGAGCTGAACGGTGAGGAGCCCGACCCCCACAATCGAGAGCACTGCACCGAGAGCTAGCAGTGCGAGATCCAGCGCGTAGAACACCCCGAGCATCGAATCGACGGTATCGACGACGCCCATTCCCTGCGCACCGGAGAGGTCCGGCCGCGGGAACAGTGCCTCTGGATCGACGACGAGCCCGACGAGCACGAGCAGGCCGCCACCGACGCCGAGTTTCGTCGCCTTCGAGAACAGATCGAACGGCGAGACGCCGCGTTGCTCCACGCCGAGCACGTTCGGTCGGTCGATAGCACGGTAGCGCGGGCCGTCGCCCTCCGGCGTGAAGACGAGCACGCGGTGGCTGGTCACGACGATCGTGCCAGCGCCGACGTCGACGGTCGATTCGACGGACTCGCCGTCGAAGAGCAGCTCGTCGACGCGCTCGCTCCAGTCGGCCATCTGGATCGGTTTGGCCTGCCGCCCCAATAGCATCTTTGGGCGGCAACCGACGGGACGGACGAGACGGGGCAGGACGAAAGAGACCATCGGCGGACGCCTGACTCGCACGCCACCGGTGCCCGCGCGGTCACGCCACCTTCTTGGTCGGCCTCGTCGTGGACCGCAGTATGAGCGAGGACGCGCAGGTCCGGTGCTGGCTGGTCGAACGCGATTACTGGGACGAGGACGTCGTCACCCTCGTGTACGCGACGCCCGACGGCGAGCAGTACTATCAACGGCAGCTCTCCGGGGCCCTGCTCGTGAAAACCGACGTGACGGCGGCGACGACGGTCGAGCCGGAAGAGCTGGAAACCACCTCGTCCGAGGATCGGGAGCGCTACGCCACCGAAGCCGAACGGGTCGCCGCGTCCCACGATCCCGACGACCTGTTGTAACCGGGATATCGGCTGGACTCGCCTCACCATCGAAAGAGGCCGCACAGCAGATCGGGCGGAACGAAGGGGTGCTCGTCGGCGTCTCGGCCGGGCAGCAGCGGCCGCCGCTGGCGACCACGCGCGGGAACATCCCAGGGCAACGATCGTGGCCGTGCTCCCAGACGGCGGAGAGCGATACCTCTCGACGGATCTATTACCAGCACCTGCTGCCGAGCGCTGAGGCGGCCGAACGACCGTCCCATGGATTAGCCCGCAGATTCGAGCCGTTCCTCGAATGACTCGGCGGAGAGCTCCGGCACGTCGTTTTCCTCGGCGTCCTCGCGCTTTCGCGTCCCGGGATTCTCGCCGACGACGAGATAATCGGTGTTCGAGGAGACGCTCGAGGTAACGTTGCCGCCCTGGCGCTCGATCTGCTCGGTCGCCGCAGAGCGAGTCAACGACGGCAACGAGCCGGTGAACACGATCGTCTCGCCATCGAACGCCTCCCCAGCGTCGTCGACGTCCGGTGACTGTGGTTCGACGTGTTCCAGTAGCGCATCGAGAACGCGCTGGTTCGCCTCGGCCGCGAAGAAATCGCGGATGCGCTCGGCGACGACGGGGCCGACGTCGTCGACGGTCTCTAGTTCCTCGCGGCTCGCGTCCTGGATCGCTTCGACGCTCCCGAACTCGCGTGCGAGCGTTCGAGCCGTCGTGCCGCCGACTTCCGGTATCCCGAGCCCCGTGAGGAAGTCAGCGAGCGTAGGATCACGTGCGTCGTCGATCGCGTCCACGAGCTTCGTCGCTGCTCGCTCGCCGAAGCCCTCTAGCTCGGCGAGATCATCGACCTCGAGTTCGTACAGATCCGCGAGCGTCTCCAGTAACCCTGCCTCGACCAGCTGATCGACAGTCTCCTCTCCCAGCCCTTCAATGTCCAGTGCGCCGCGACTCGCGTAATGCTGAATCCCACGCCGACGCTGTGCTGGACAGTCCAGGCCCGCTGGACATCTGGCGATCGGCCCCTCACGTTCGAGCAGGGTTCCACAGACGGGACACTCCTCAGGATACTCGAAGTGGCCGTCGCCGTCGTTGCTCTCGACGACCGCCACGACTTGCGGAATCACGTCGCCAGCACGCTCGATGCGGACGCGATCCCCGATGCCGACGCCCAGTTCTGCGATCTGATCGGGATTGTGCAGACTCGCACGGGAGACAGTGACGCCGCCGACGTCGACGGGATCCATGAGCGAGACGGGCGTAGCGCGGCCCGTTCGACCAATTTGCAGAACGACGTCCCGGACGGTGGTCTCCTCCGTTCGTGGCGGGAACTTGTAGGCGAACGCCCAGCGAGGATGACGGCTCGTCGATCCCAGCGCTTCCTGTGGCTCCCGACCGTCGACCTTGATCACCGCGCCGTCGACCTCGAAATCGAGATCGTCACGGTCGGCCACGATCTCGTCGCGATACTGGATGGCGCCATCGATCGAGTCGACCCGCTCCATCCGATCGCTCACTGGGAGACCGAGGTCGGAGAACGCCTCGTGTTCCGCCCACCGCGACGGCCAGGGATCCGACGTGTGGAGGACGTCGAAGGCGACGAAGGCGAGGGGTCGCTCGGCAACGATCGACGGGTCCTGCTGGCGGATGGTGCCGGCGGTGGCGTTCCGCGGATTCGCGAACGGCTCCTCGCCGCGCTCGACGAGTTCGCGATTGTACGCCTGGAACTCATTGCGGGGCATATACAGCTCTCCGCGAACGGCGAGCTCCGACGGGGGATCGCCGGTGAGGCGCTGGGGGATCGTCGGAATCGTCAGCGCGTTGCTCGTCACGTCGTCACCTTCGGTGCCATCACCGCGGGTGACGACGCGCTGGAGCGAGCCGTCCTCGTAGACGACTTCGAGTGAGACGCCGTCGAACTTCGGCTCACAGACGTACTCGACGTCACCCACTTCTCGGCGGACCCGGTCGTCGAAGTTCCGGACGTCGGCTTCCTCACCACTCTGGGCGATCGATCCCATGTGTGCGACGTGTTCGACCGTCGGGAACCCGTCGACGGGCTCGCCGCCGACCCGGTTCGTCGGGCTCTCTTCGGCGTCGAGGTCGAACGCATCCTCGAGATCCTGGAGTCGATGGAATAGGTCGTCGTAGGCGCTGTCGGCAACGAGAGGATCGTTCTCCACGTAGTACCGGCGGTCGTGGTGCCGGATCGCCTCGCGAAGGAGATCGGCCTGCTCGCGGGCGTCCGCCGCCGGGAGGTCGTCGACGGGTTCGAACTCGGTGGGCGGGTCCTCGAGATACGGATTGTCCGCGTCGGCCATTGACGTGACTTTCCCGGGCGATCGTGGATAAACATTCGCGATTCGGCACCAACTGGCCTCGGTCGGCGGTGGAACGATCGGATTCGGGAGCTCCGGCGCGTCCGACTGCTTTTTCGAGGGCTGGACACGGATACCAAAAATCGGATATTCCCGCGCTGTGAGTCATTAGCCAACGGTGGAACACGTGACGAAGAAACAGGAGTATACGGACGATTACGACGACAAGACCCTCTACATCCCCGGTCCGACGGAGGTTCGTGAGGACGTCATCGAGGAGATGGCCCAGCCGATGTTCGGTCACCGGATGGATCGGATGACCGACCTCTACACCACGATCGTCGAGGACACGAAGGAGTTCCTCGGCACCGACAACGAGCTCATCGTCCTCACCGGCTCCGGCACGGAGTTCTGGGAGGCGTCGACGCTTAATCTCGTCGACGAGAACATCCTCGTCCCGACATGCGGAAGCTTCAGCGAGCGACACGCCAACGTCGCGGAGCGACTCGGCAAGGACGTCGACCGGCTGGAGTACGAGTGGGGCCAGGCAATCAAGCCCGAGGACATCCGGGCGGAACTCGAGGCCAGCGACAAACACTACGACGTCGTCGCGACCGTAATGAACGAGTCCTCGACCGGCGTCCGTAACCCGATCGAAGAGATCGGCGACGTGATCGCGGAGTATCCGGACACCTACTTCGTCGTCGACGCCGTCTCCGCACTGGGCGGTGACTACGTCGACATCGACGAGCACGAGATCGACGTCATCTTCGCCTCGACGCAGAAGGCGTTCGCGATGCCGCCGGGGCTCGCGGTCTGCGTCGTCAGCGACGATGCCTACGAACGCGAGCTCGAGAAAGGATCTGCGTCGTGGTACGGCGGGTTCCAGCGCACGCTCGATTACTACGACCGGAAGGGGCAGACCCACTCCACGCCGGCGATCCCCATCATGCTGGCCTACCGCAAGCAGATGAAGTACATGCTCGAGGAGGGCCACGACGGTCGCGACCAGCGTCACCGCGAGATGACCGAGTACGTCCACGACTGGGCCAGCGAGCACTTCGACCTGTTCGCCGAGGAGGGGTATCGCTCCCAGACCGTCTCCTGCATCGAGAACACCCAGGACATCGACGTTGCCGAGACCATCGAGACCGTCTCCGAGGAGTACGATTACGTCTTCTCTAACGGCTACGGCTCCCAGCTCGGGGAGAAGACGTTCCGCATCGGTCACATGGGTGAACACGACGTCGAGAGCATCCGCGATCTCACCGACGCTATCGAGGACGTCGCCGGACTGTAACCCCGATCTCACGCGCGCCCTGAATATCCCAACAGCGTTCTCGAACGTCTTTTTCGATCTACCGACCGTTCACAGCTCCTCTACAGCCACGTTCAGTTACAACTGCAGTTTCGTGCGTTATCGTTCACGAAAAACTATGCCCATTGGTTCCATGGACCGACCATGGATCTCGGACTCGAAGACAAGACTGCCCTAGTCACGGGCGGTGCAGGCCGCCTGGGAAGCGAATTCTGTGAACACCTCGCTGGAGAGGGTGCCCACGTCGTCGTCCTCGACGTCGACGAGGAGGGTGCAGCGGCAGTCGTCGATGGGATCGTGGAGGCCGACAAACCGGGTTCGGCAATGGCAGTCGAGTGTGACCTCACCGATCGGGAAGAGGTGGGAGCCACTGTCGCATCCATCGAGGCGGAGACTGACGGCGTCGACGTGCTCGTGAACAACGCTGGGTTCGTCGACGCTGTCTCGCGGATCGGTGAGTTCCCCGACGACCTCTGGGACCGCGACGTGGCGCTCAATCTCACGGGTGCCTACAACGTCACGAAGGAGGTCTACCCCCACATGAAATCCCGCGAGTGGGGCCGCATCGTCACGATGTCCTCGATCGCGGGCTGGCGAGGGAGCTTCGCGCAGGTCTCCTATGCAGCCACGAAATCCGGGCTCATCGGCTTCGGAAAGGCGCTCGCGCTGGAGGGCGCAAAGTATGGTATCACCTCGAACGTTCTCACCCCGAACATCGTCGTCGGCGAGCTGGCGGATCTGAGCCCCGAGGAACTCGAACAGTTCAACCCGCAGTTCGAGCGCATCCGACAGGCCACGCCGATGCAGAAACTGGGGCGGGAGGAAGACGTCGCGCCGCTGGTCTGTTTCCTCGCCAGCCAACACGCCCGTTACATCACCGGGCAGGTCGTCGGCGTGACTGGCGGGGCGGACCTCTTCTCGTACTGACCGGATCGGCGATACGCTTCGCCGAATGCCTGGGCAGCCACGCTTCGCTACCAGTAGGAATACTCTCCCGACCCGTACAGGAGCGTGCTTGGGCGACGCGTCCATCGGGGAGGGGACGAGCGATTTGCCGACGGTCGTAACCGGCCGGTCGCGAGAGTTCATACGACCGAGGCTCACCGACGACGTTTTCCAACGATCACGGGACTCGAACACCGTGGTCCGGAACGATTACCTTCCGATTGACCCAGAGGGTTGTCATGGACGAAGAGGACGAGACGGCTGCTGTCGAGGACGTCTACGACGAAATCGCTGCATCCTACGCCGAGGGATACTGGTCGGACAATCCCCATCAAGCCGAGCTCGAGTTCCCCGCGACGACAGACCTCATCCCTACCGTGAGCGGTGAGAGGGTCCTCGATGCCGGCTGTGGCAGCGGCGTCTACACCGAGTGGCTGCTCGATCGAGGCGCCACGGTCGTCGGCGTCGACCTGAGCGAGGCGATGCTCGAGGAGGCCCGAGACCTGGTCGGGACCCGAGCGACGCTTCGCCTGGGCGACCTCTCTGAGGGCATTCCCTTCGCCGAAGACGGGGAGTTCGACGGCGTCGTCTGTGCCCAGGTTCTCGACCACCTGCCCTCGCTGGAGGCACCATTTCAGGAGTTCGCCCGGATTCTGGAGGAAGGCGGTTTCCTCGTCATCTCGGTCCGACACCCACTCCGGAACGCCAGCGAGTACGAGGACTGGACGTACTACGAGACCGAGCGTCAGATCGAGGATTGGGGCGTCGAGACGCCGCACTACACACGGCCGCTCCAGTCGATCCTCAACGAACTCGTGGCTGCAGGCTTCCAGCTCGAGCACGTCTCCGAACCCGAACCGACGGAGACGTTCAGGGAAGCGGCGCCGAAGGAGTACGAGCAGTTATCGAAGCGACCCCAGTTCCTCTGCCTGAGGGCGAGGAAGCGGTGACGACGCAGACACCGGAGCTAATTCACATTCTCGAATAGACGACTACCCCAGCGGCAGGCGTTACGGTGAAATGCCGTACACGTCGCCCTCCCAACCGCGCAGTCGGTCGTCGTAGACGGCCTGTCCGCGGTCGATGTCGTCGATCCGCGCGAGATCCGCCTCGTCGATCGACCAGCCGAACAGATCGAGGTTCGCCCGGACGTGATCGGGGCTCGTCGACTTCGGGAGCACCGTCACGCCGCGGTCGACGGCCCACTTCAGCGCGATCTGCGCCACCGACCGATCGTATTTCTCTCCGATCTCCTGCAGGACCTCGTCCTGGAAAATCTCCGTCCGGCCCAGCGGCGCAGCGGCTTCGATCGTCACGTCGTTCTCGCGGCACAGTTCGACGAGTTCCGGTCGCTGCAGCCATGGGTGGAACTCGATCTGGTTCACCGCGATGTCCACGGGTGAGACGTGCAGCGCTGCCGAGAGCTGGTACGTGTCGAAGTTCGAGACGCCGACGTTTCGCACGAGGCCCTCCGCTTTGAGATGTGCCATCGCCTGGAGCGTCTCCCGGACGGAGATCGCGGGGTTGGGCCAGTGGATCAAATAGAGGTCGAGATACTCGGTCCCGAGCTTTTCGAGGCTCTCCTTGCACGATTCGATCACCGACTCGTAGTTGAGGTTCTTGGGCAGGACCTTCGAAGTCAGGAACAGCTCCTCGCGATCGACGTCCGCATCGGCGATGACGTCGCCGATCGTCGCCTCGTTCATGTACCCCTCCGCGGTGTCGACGTGGGTGTATCCAGCTTCGAGGCCTGCCCGGAGTGCGTTCTCGAGATCCTCTCCCTCGATGTTCCAGGTTCCCTGTCCGACCATCGGCAGCTCGTCGCCACTTGGAAGTCCCGTAGTTG
The DNA here is from genome assembly GCF_023204835.1 of Salinarchaeum laminariae. Lineage (GTDB taxonomy): Archaea > Halobacteriota > Halobacteria > Halobacteriales > Salinarchaeaceae > Salinarchaeum > Salinarchaeum laminariae. The sequence goes on along the minus strand of NZ_CP096270.1, from coordinate 2,325,951 downwards.
GAGTCGTCATCGGATAGAGCGAGGATCGTCGGGGTCCTAATGGCTGTGGCTGCGGCAGTTCGGTGGGTCGAGACAGCTTCGCCCGGCCATGTGGCGAAATCACACATCGTGGGGAGCTTTTTTACACTGACTCACGATCGCCAGTTCGTGAACGTCCGACCTACGACAGCGGCAGATCGAGAGGCCATCATCGACGTCCACGAGCGGTCGGTCTACGAACTCGCTGGAGAGCACTACCGCGAGGCGGTTCTCGACGCCTGGACGGACCTTTCTCAGGGAGACGATTCCGACGGCGAAGCCACTGAGGACGACGTTCAGCCCGAGAACGGTCGTCGGTACGTCGCCGAGGTCGAAGGCCGTGTCGTCGGGTTCAGCGACGTCCGGTTCGACCCGCCCGAGTACCTCGAGGAGCCAGTCGACGGTGGCGTGCGCGCCGTGTACGTCGACCCAGACGTCGCCGGAGAGGGCGTCGGCTCGTCGCTACTCGCGACCCTCGAAACCACGGCACGCGAAAACGGTCTCGGCTCACTCGGGCTCCTCGCGTCCCTCAATGCACGGGGGTTCTACGAGCACCACGGCTACGAGATCGTCGCCGAGACCACGTTCCAGTACGGCGAGGACATCGAAGGGCCGGCGGTGGAGATGCGAACCGACCTCTGAGCGGCGCTGCCTGGCGTGAACGCGCTCAGGCGTACGCCTCGAACTCCTCGCCGAAGACGAGGAAGTAGCCAGTCCCGACGAGACCGATCACGGCGGCGACGACGAACGCCACTTCCGGACTCACGAAGTCCCAGAGCGCGCCACCGATCGCCGCACTGGGGATCACGATCGTGTTCCGCAGCAAGTAGTACGCACCAGTCACGCGGCCCCCGGCACCAGCTTCCGCCGGACCGACGATCAAGGCCTTATGGGAGGGGAGGCCCGCGAATCGCAGGCCGGAGAACGCGAACACGACGAGGAGCGCGTTCGGGCTGGCGGGCGCGTAGATCAGCACGATCGGGAAGATCGCGTAGACCGCGAATCCGAGCGCGACGACGGGTTTGAGTCCCACGCGCTCGGCGATCTTCGCTGCAGGCGCCATGACGAGCAGTGCGACCAGCATCTCGACGCCCAGCAGGTAGCCGAAGAAGGCCGCCGGTGAGACGTTCAGGTCGAAGGTGGTTCCCGCGAGCGTGATGGAGTCGAGTCCCACAGCCAGAAAGTCGGTAACGACGAGCACGAAGAAGACGTACACCATCCCGTTCGCGAACCGGACCAGCGTGTCGCCGATCAACAACGGCCGGAGCGGCGCCGGCATCGCTGCGAGATCGTCTCGGAGCTGTGCGACGCCCTCGAAGGAATCGCCGATCGAGTCTTCACTCGCGTCGTAGAGCACGTGTTGGGCCAGCGTACCGATCACGCCGAAGACGATGCCCACCGCGAGCACGTACTGGAAACTGACCGTGAAATCTGGGTGGAGACCGATCAGGACCGCCGCGAGCACGGGCCCGATCAGAAACGCGGTTCTGCGGAACGTCTCGGTGCTCGCGAACCCAGCGGCTAGCCGGGATGGCTCGGTCGCCTGCTTGACGACGGCGAAGGTCGCACCCAGGCCGAACGACTTCCAGGCCTGTGCCAGCAGCAGACCGACGAAGATCCAAATCCAGGAGGGAATCGTGAGGCCGACAACACTGATCGGCCCAATCCCGGGGGCGATCAGCCAGACGACGAATCCCAGCGTCGAGAGCAGTCCAAAGAGCGTCAGCGCGTACCGCGATCCGATCCGGTCGGAGATCGCACCACCTGGATACGGATAGACCGCCGAGACCACGTTGCCGACGGTGCCGAACAGACCGACGACGAATCCACTCGCGCCCAGCACGGAGAGATACTCCGGGAGAAATCGGCTCGTCATCTGGAAGCCGAGGCTGAACGCGAACATCGCGAGCGAGAGCACGAGGACGTCCCGCTCGAGCGCGAAAAACTGCCGGAAGGCGTCTATCGGTCCCCCGACCTCGGCCTCGTCGGTCCCCATAGATCCCCGTGCCAAGCCCGGTGACTAAGGTGTTGTCCCAGCGGCGAGCGCGTCAGTCGCGTCGGCTGCCAGTGGATCCTGCGAGAACCCCTGGAACCGAACCGCTAAAGGGGGTAGGGGTATCCACCTTGGACAATGACGTCCCTCGGGTCGGCGGAGGCCGCACCGGGTGAGCGAGACACCGGGCGGCTGGTCGTCGGCGAGACACGTGATGGAAGCGAGTTTGGCCTCCCCGTGGCCGTGATCAACGGCGCCGAGGACGGCGACACACTTTATCTGCAGGCGGCCAGCGACGGCGACGAACTGAACGGCGTCGGCGTGCTCCAGCGAGTCGTGCCCCAGCTCGATCCAACCGAGCTCGCAGGGACGATCCTCATCGTCGGCATCGTCAACTACCACGCCTTCCAGGTTGCAGAACACCGGAATCCCATCGACGATACGAAAATGAACCGGACGTACCCCGGCGATCCGGAGGGTACGTCCAGCGAGCGGATCGCCGCGGCGACCTTCGACGTCGCGTCCTCCGCGGATCTGATCGTAGATCTCCACCAGGGGTCGACGAGTCGGATGATCGACGAAGTTCGTGTCCGTTGTGGCAACCGCCACCGGCTCCACGATCAGTGTCTCGAACTCGCGAAAGCCTTCGGCTGTGGCCACGTGCTCGACCAGAAAGGACCCGACGGACAGCTCGCTCGCGAGGGCCCCGACGCTGGCGTTCCCACTGTCGATCCCGAGCTCGGCGGCTGCGTCGGCTGGGACGAGACGTCCATCCAGGCCGGTGTCGAGGGCGTGTTCAACGTGCTCAGACACTACGGGTTCCTCGATGGAACCGTGGACATCGAGGCACAGATCCGCGCCAGCAGTTTCGAACAGTACGGGTCGCCGTGTGGCGGGCTGGTCTCGATGCACGTCGACCTCGGCGAGCGCGTGGCTGCAGGTGACGAGATTTTCACGGTGACCGACGTGTTCGGGCAGCAAAAAGAGACCGTGACGGCGACCGAACAGGGAATCTGCTGGCGCACCCGTCGACTCCCACAGGTAGCGACCGGCGAGTACGTCTGCTCGATCGGCACGGAGGTCGACCAGTACTGATGCCGGTCGACGACGCGACGCCCACGGACCTCGAGTGCGCCGACTGTGGTGTGACGTACGACGCCGGTGCCGACGAACCGTGGCGCTGCTCCTGTGGCGGCCCGCTGGATTACGCGGAGAATCCGATTCCGGACGGCTCGCCACCGCCGTTCTCTCGACTCGACACGCGCCGTGGGCTCTGGGCCTTCTTCGAGTTCCTGCCGATCAGCCAACAGGTAAGTCTCGGCGAAGGATTTACCCCGCTCGTCGGCTCCGAGACGTGGGACGCACAGTTCAAACTCGAGTACGTGTTCCCCACGGGCAGTTTCAAAGATCGCGGCGCGACGACGACGCTCTCCCGCGCAGCGGAGATCGGCGTCGACACGATCGTCGAGGACTCCTCGGGCAATGCGGGCGCGTCGATCGCTACCTACGCCGCCCGCGCCGACGTCGACGCCGAGATCTACGTCCCTGCGGAGCTTCCACAATCGAAGTTGATGGCGATTCAACGCGCTGGTGCGAAACCCGTGCGCGTCGAGGGCACGCGAGAGGACGTGAGCGACGCCTGCATCGACGCAGTCGAACGTGGCGATGCGTGGTACGCCAGCCACGCCTGGAACCCTGCCTTCCTCGCTGGAACGATGACGTTCGCGTTCGAGGTCGCTGCACAACGGGACTGGTCGGTGCCGGACTCAGTGGTGCTCCCGACGGGTAACGGCACGCTCAGCCTCGGTGCCTACAGAGGGTTCAAAGCGCTCTACGACGCTGGAATGATCGATCGGCTGCCACGGATGCTGGTCGCGCAGGCCCGAGGGTACGCCCCGATCGTGGACGCACTCGACGGCATCGAGATCGATCCGGCAGAGGAGGCAGATGCCGACGAAGAGACCGCGGCGCCATCCGACGGTCCGAGAACAGGCGGCGGACTCGGCATCTCGATCGGTGACGACGACTCGCCCCTCCCGGACAACGAACTGGCCGATGGGATCCAGATTCGGGATCCCCCGCGAAAAGATCAGATCGTCGAAGCCATCGAGGCCACGGACGGCGCGGCCATCGAGATTGGCGAAAACCAGCTCGAAATCGCGCTCGATCGGCTTCACCGGTCGGGGTTCTACGTCGAACCGACGTGCGCCGTCGGTCCCGCTGCACTGCGTGCGTTCCGCGACGAGGGGCTCGTCGGACCCGACGAGGACGTGGTCGTCGCGCTGACGGGGAGCGGTCTGAAGACGCTGTAGACGCTGGAGGTCTCCCGAGGACCGTTCGCTGCAACGCAGTCCGCCCCGGCTATCGGCTAGTTCCCTGTCACGCGGTCTCCCGCTCGCGTCACGTTCAGCGCCTCCTCGTGGAGTTCGCCGCTCGTTGCGACGATCCCGCGAGCGTCGTGCCGCCAGCGCTCGCCGTCGACGTCGGTGACCCGTCCGCCCGCCTGTCGCACGAGGTGAGTGCCGGCGATCGTGTCCCAGGGATGCGCGTCGACGTTCGCGAGCGTGGCGTCGAGGGCACCGTCAGCGACGAGCGCGAGTTCGTACTGGGCGGAGCCGATCCGCCGACAGTCCGCGAACGTGTTCACGACCGCGCCAGCGATCGCAGCGAACTCGTCGCGTCGCTCTCGGGACCACCAGAGCGTCGGGCACGCGGCTGCAGCCTCTGGATCCGTCGTCTCCGAGACGTAGATCGGCTCTCCGTTTCGGGTGGTTCCCTCGGCTCCGGCGGCGTAGACGTCGTCGAGTGCAGGCGCAACGACGGCGGCCGCGACCGGTTCGCCGTCCACGACAGCTGCGACGGCAGTCGTCCAGTTGTGCACGCCGCGAACGTAGTTTGCCGTGCCGTCGATTGGGTCGATCACCCAGGCGGGCCCGGTCTCCGGGACCGTGCTCGGCGTCTCGTCCTCTTCGCCGACGATCGGATCGTCGGGGAACGAGTCACGGATCTCCGAGACTACCGCTCGCTGGGCGGCGCGATCGGCCTCAGTGACGAAGTCGGTCGGTCCATCTTTGGTCTCGATCAGAATGTCTCGCCGGAAATCCTCGAGCGCTCGCTCCCCGCCGGCCTCGGCTGCGGAGCGGGCGACGTCCAGCCGCGTCGCTACGTCAGTCATAGCGCACTGTCGCAGTTCCGGAACTATCCTGCTTCCGGTCTCGGTTGCGTTCCGCGAGCGATACGGAGCAGGAAGATCGGTACGTAGCGCTGGGAGGTTCTCCCAGCCAGAGTGGCCTGATCGAGGACGCCCCTCGGCCAGGGCCGCGGGTCACAGCTCGGGGTGGATTGGTCCGTCGAACCCACCACGGACCAGTGGCTTCGCGACGTGACGGCGCGCGACTGGCGGCACCTCGTACCACCCCTCTTCGAGCGACCGATCGATCGGACGCTCCATCTTGCCGGGTGCATCGGTCCTGCAGTCCCGGCACCGATACCCCTGGTCCGCGCCGGCGCTCTCCATCGTCCGATCGCAGTCAGGACAGATCGGCGTCGTCAGTTCGGTGCGCACCAGATCGCGGATCGCGAACTTCTCGAGTTTCATCGTCCCGTCGCTCACTTCGCCACAGACCGTTACGACGTCACCAGAGCGGAGGGCTCGTACCCGGTCGCGGAACTGTTTGGTCGGCTCGAATGCAACGCAGGGAACTGACTCTCCCTGGGAATCGCTCGTGCCGGCACCGTCTCCATCCCCAGCTTCGATTGTCAGAAAGACGTGCCCGCCTTCTCTCGTTTCGGGTGTTGTCGCAACTGTTCCGTCGATGCAATACGCGTGATCGTCCTCGATCTCGTGGAGATCGGCGTCCCGGAGGTGTGCGTCGGTTCCCTGGTTCGTGATGAAGGTAGCGACGCGATCGACTGGCTCGCTCTCGATGGCACCGGCGACGTCCGCGATTTGGTCGCGGTCGTCTCCCCGGATTCCAAAGAGAACGGGACAGGGCGTCCGCGGAACGCAGACCGCAGTACCGGTCGATCGATCGACGGTGTCCCAGACTGCAGGCTGGCTCTGGGCCGCTGCGTCGAAAACGGATTCGACGTCGACCTCTCGCTCGGTACCCCAGCGGGAACGTTCGCGATACGCAATCTGTTCGTAGGTCCAGTCGTCGAACGGGCTGCTCCAGGCGCCGATTGCAGCGAGCGCGCCGATCCGGCCACGGCCAGTCCCCCAGCCAACGTGCTCGAAGCCGTGCTCGTCAGCTAGAGCGACCGCGTCTCCAAGTTCGTGGTGACCGCGTACGGCGGTTTCCGTGAACGCGGCTACGTCGTCGGGCAGCTCCGCCGGATCGGCATCGGCGACGACGAGCCCCGGATTTGCGTCGCCACCGGTCGTCGCAGCGAGGTCGGCAATCGTCTCCCGAGCGATCTCGAAACACGCATCTGCGGCCACAGCCCGATCCTCGTTCGTCTCGCCGGCTTCGACGTGGAGAGCGAGCGCCGCATTGCCGCGCGTCTTGTGCTCGACAGCAGGATTGCACCGGACCAGCAGCTGTCGGCGAACCTCGAAGCCCGCGTCGTCGAGGCGCTCGCCGATTCGCGCAGCGACGTACGTCGTACACATCCCGCGCTCGCGGGAATCGGTGTCGTCCAGGCCGACGACTGGCATCGGTTCGGTCTATCCCTCCACGGACATAAGAGGTTCCGCTCGGGGATCCATTCCGGTGACTGCGGGCAGTCAGGCGGTGCCATGCGCCGACCGAGGCCGTGCCCGTACGAAAGGGGTAGGAAAAGGTGGTGGCGAGCGCAAATCTAACCAGTATAAAAGTATTCGCCCCGTGAAACCTGGGTGATCGCCAGACGTGGCTCCGATTGGCCCCCACAACACTCTTAAGGTACGAACCCCCTATTCCCGTCTATGTCACGGTCCGCACTGGTCGGGAACGTGATCGCGATGCTCGAAGACGCGGGCTTCGCGGTGAGCGACCGGTGTGCAATTCGGCCACGGAGTTTCGATCTCGCGGCCCGCCGCGGTGAAGAGCTGTTGCTCCTCAAGGTGCTACGAAACGTCGACGCCTTCGACGCCAACACCGGCGAGGAGATGCGCCGAATCGGTGCGTATCTCGACGCAACGTCGCTCGTCATCGGTCTCCGGACGCGAGACGAGCCCCTCAAACCGGAGGTCGTCTACCTCCGTCACGGCGTCCCGGTTCTGAGCCCGGACACGGCACTGGACCTGTTCCTCGAAGGAGTGCCGCCGCTGATTTACGCGGCTCCGGGTGGCCTCTACGTCAGCATCGACAGCGACGTCCTCGCCGACGAGCGCGAGGAACGAGGCTGGTCTCTCGGCCAGCTCGCTAACGAACTTGGCGTCTCGCGACGTACCGTCTCAAAGTACGAGGACGGAATGGACGCCTCGATCGAGGTCGCGGCCCAGCTCGAGGAGCTCTTCGGCGACGGGCTGACCAGCTCCGTGAACGTCCTCGGTGGGGCCGAGGAGATTCGCGACACGGAACCGACGCCGGACGCACCAGAAGCCGATCCCGACGACGAACCGATGGTCGCGGTCATGCACCGCGCAGGCTACCGCGTCCACCCGACGATCCGCGCACCGTTCAAGGCGGTCAACGAGGACGGCGACACCGACGAAGGGATCGTGCTCACTGGACACTCCGAGTTCACGCAGTCCGCGGAGAAGCGCGCCCGCATCATGGCCTCCGTCGGCGAGGTCGCCGAGACGCAGTCCGTCTACTTCGTCGGTTCGACCAATCGCGACTCCGTCGGCGGCACCGCCCTCATCGAACGCGAGGAAGCAGAAGAGATCGACGACGCCGATAGATTACGCGACCTGATCCGCGAGCGGTCTGACGCGGAGCCGGCCTAAGTGAACCGACCGGCATCGCCGCTCGGTACTGACGAGCCGATTTCTCGATTCGTCGCGTCAGGTAGCGCCGCCGTACGTTTCCTCGAGATACGCGACGATGTCGTCGCTTTCTGCCATCCCCTCGACGTCGTGCTCGGGATCGACGAGTACAGGGACGCCGGTCTGTCCGCTGACTTCCTCGACCTCGGTTCGCTCGCCGTGAGATCGGGGAACCATCCGGGACTCGTAATCCAGGCCCAACTCGTCGAGCGTGTTGATCACTTTCGCACAGTACGGACATCCCTCCAGTTCGTAGAGGACAAGGTCAGAGTCTACCATCGACCACTAGTTCGACGACGATCCCCTTCAGGTCGGCGGTGGCGGGCATTCGGGTTGCACGAGCGATCCGTATCTCTTCGTCGCCACACGGTTGCTTGCTAACCGAGTAGATCACGACTAGGAAAGCAGGTCGGACTGTTTACGGACCGAAGAGGTGCGATCCAGCCCACCTGCGACCGATCATGGTGCCTGCAGTTCGACGGATGGCATCTCGAAGAATGCCGTTTCGTACCCGTCGTGTCTGGAAAGCTGTGGCGGCGAACCGATCTCGATCGTCGGTGCAGAGTCGAGAGCGTCCTCGAGTGCGACGCCGTAGTGGTGGCCGAGCTGATCGTCGATCGTTTCCACGAGCTCCACCGTGTCGCCATCGAAACTGGCAGAGAGCGAACTGCTGGCGAGCGCGATCCGGTTGTACGGCGTCCGCATCGACACTGCGAGATATTGGCCCTCGCCCTCGACGCCCGCCGGCGGCGAGTCGAGCAGTCGACCGACGAGGACGGCGTCACTGGAGGTGCCGCTGCCCAGGGACGTTCCCGGAAGATCCTCGGTGATGGGGACGCGCCCCGGCGGGGGTCCCATGCCGTCCATCGGCTCGATCGCCTCGCGATTGCCGCGCCGGTTCTCCGCGATCTCGTCGATGTTCAGGTCGAGGACGTCGCTGCTCTGGAAATCGATCGAGAACGTCGTGCTCTCTGGCTCCTGGAATCGGCCCACGAATGTACCGGCTGTGCGGACGGCGATCGGATCGAAGGAGATCCTGACCTCGTAGCTCCCCTCGCCGGGCAAAGCGACGTTGTTGCCGAAGTGAAAGCCCATCCGCTGGGCGAGCATCGACCAGAGCTGATAGCTCTCGACGGGCTCACCATCCTCGAGCAGCGTGCCCGTTGGCTGGCGCGGAAGCACGACGCCGGTCTCTGGGTCCCACGCCGAGACCATCAGATGCATCGAGTCGTCTTCGGAAACCTCGACTCGGCTGGGGGCCGACCCAGTGACGGTCCAGAAACGGTGTGGATAGGTGTAGTGGAGCGAACAGCGAGCCTCGTCAGCGAGATCCTGCATCCCGTACGTTCCCATCTGCTCGCTGGATGCTGGCAGGTAGACCGCTTCGGGCCGGTCCTCGACAAGCGGCGCACCGCTCCAGACGGACTCGGTTTCGAAAAAGTCCGTGCAGCCAGCGAGCACTGCACCCACCCCGACGCCAGCACCGCGAAGGACGCTGCGGCGATTCATTGACGGACGTAGGAGAGACGACGGATTAGAGGTTCTGCTTCGCAGGTGGCGACCCCATTATTTCAGGGGCATCGCAGTGAGAGGACGGTCGGTAGTGGATCAGATCGGCGACACCGTCGGGAGCGAGATGATCCAGAGGCTCGCGATCGTGAAGCAAACCATCACGAGGATGAACGAGTACTGGCTGCGAATCGCCTGAACGCGTCCCGGGAAGGTGTCGATCGCCGTTCCGTGAGCGAGCCAGACGGCGAGCACGTGCCCGAGCAGTATGGCAGCTGCCTCGACGTGCCCGAACCACGACGGAAGCACGATCTGTGATGGATTGAGCGTGGAAAACGGCGCCTGAGCGACGGTAGTCAGCGTCGGCCACAGCGAGAGGAGGAAACCGCCGTAGTGCGCAAAGTGGTAGCCGGCGGCGATCGCGAGGAGCGGCCCTGCGAAGCGGTAGCCCAGATACCGCGTCGAGAGGAAGGTCTGAGCGCGGAGGCGAGAGCGCTGTGCAGCCAGAAGATACGCCCAGAAGAAGAGCCCGAAGGTCGTCAGCAACAAGACGGCGTACACGATCGGCGACGGAACTCCCAGGTCGGTGATCGAGCTAACGACCCGAGTGCCTGGCCGGGTCGCAATTGCTCCGCTGAACGTGAGTTCTGCGACGAGGAGGACGGCGAAGGCCACGCCGGATCTGTCGTCGAAGACCTCACCGTCGCGTAGCCGAGCACCGAACGGTCGTAGTTCGACGCCGTCGTCCGTACGTTGCAGTGGTGCAACGGCGCCATAGTATCGGTACCAGACCGAGAGTGGGTCGGCGCGGCGGAACCAGACGTCTTCACCGAAGGTGATTGCTCCGAGGAGCGTGAACGCCGTGTATCCCAGGACGAGCGTCGCCAGCAGAGCCGGATCGCTCGTGACGGGAAGCACGACCTCGAGCCAGATCAAGACGAGGAGTGCCCCGACCGCTGGCCAGGTCCCGGCGCGATCGGGATACTCCCGGAATCCAGACGGGAGCAGGCTGGCGATTCGTCGCCACGGGTCGAGCATCGGCCACGGATTGCCGAACACGTACGCGACGATCGTCAACCCAGCGCGACCCCCGACGAAGACGAGGAGCACGCCGAGGTTCACCTGCCCGATCTGTGGGCCGAACAGTCCGACCGCGACGATCGTCACGAGACCGAGGATACCGATCGCGCCACCCAGCAGCGTCCCGATGCGTCTGGCTGCCGTCGGAATGCCGAATCCGGCGCGTTTGCCGTGGAGTGCATCGAGGAGCTCGCGATCAGTGACGAGCATCGACATGAGTCCGGAGGCACCGATCACGCCACCGCCAGTGATTGCGTAGAGCCAGGTCGGCACCGACACTTCTCCGCGACTCCCCAGCCCAGCGGAGACGTTGCTAGCTGCTACGACGTCGATCGAGGCGAGCAGCGCGATCGCGAGCGCACCCGAGAGCACCCCACGCCGCACGTGCCTGTTCATCGGCGAGACCTTTCCGTGGGAGCGGCAATTAGCTGTCGTTCTTTACTGCGGCCGGGCGGTCTGTAGCCGAATATCTGGGGGTCGATTCGCAGCACTTCGACGCGATGCCACGCTTGGACACCGCCGTCGAAGTAAAGGGTTAAGTGCAGCCGGCGGGGATCTCAGTGTAGATGACGAGCGTCCGCTTCTATACCGGGGTGTACGTCCTGCTGGTCGCCCTCGTATCGATGAAGATCGTGTTCTTCGAGACCCTTTCCTACGACGTAGCGCTCGCGCTCACGATGCTTTCCGCCGTCGCAGAGGCCATCGTGATCGCTGGCTACTACCAGCACCTCCGTTTCGAGCCCCGTTCCCTGACCTACGTAATGCTCATGGGGGTCGCTGGCGTGTTGCTGGTCACCTTCGCCGCCGCGTTCTCGATCCTCTGATCGGGCGTCACGTTTCTTCGAACACTGCGTCTTTGCTCAGCCACCAGCTCTCTACCATTCTTGGAACGCCACGCAGCAGACGCCACATCGGCTGGTAGCGATCGAGGCTCCGATGTCGTGCCACCTCTGACACACACTGGCAGCGGAACCACTCCACCCGATCGACGAGAAATACCGTGTTCGAAGAGCGAAATCGAAGCCATCTGACACTGCAGCGCAGGACCGGCGCGAGTGACTACCCGTTTCTGGCAGGCGGGAGTCAATCACAGTGCTGACGCTGACGAACAGGTGGCTGTGAACTCTGTGAGTAGCAAGCAGAGAGTTGGATCGGTAGCCCCTCGTGAGTGCGAACGGCCACACGACTGGGTATCAGAGGACGCAATGGAGGCTGGATCCAAGGGGGCCAGCCCCAGTCAGCTGAGGGAAAGGAAACGTCGCGATCGATCAGGCGCCCGTGATGAGGTTGCCTGCGATAACGAGTACGACGATGATGCCGAGAACGAGCGACGTGATGAACGTGGCCCCGGCACTGCCGAAGCCTGCGTTCTCGACGATCGAGTAGGTGCCAAGCGTGATGCCGATCCCTGCGGCAAGGACCGAGAGCAGGAGTTGCGGTTCGGCGAACGCGTGCCCCTGCAGGTAGAAGATGACGCCACCGAAGGCGCCGACCGCCAGGAGCGCGAAGGAGACGAACAGCGCGTCCGTACTCGACGCCCAGTGTTTCGCCTGCTGTCGTTGGGAGACGAAACCGCTTCCAGCGGCCTCCTGTCCGAGCAGCGTCGGGTGACGGCGCCGTGACAGCGTCAACACCGCGAGGATCCCCAGGACGATCAGTCCGGAGAGGACCGCGCTCGCAGCGAGTGAAGCCTCGACCATGTGCGAGGCGAGTGGACGACCGCTATTAAACCCTGCCGGATCGCCCGCGGCGAGCCCCCAGTGTGGCGGTTCCATCGGGCCCGATTTCGTCCCTGAACGGGCAGATCACCACGGGACCGACAGAATGTTCCCGCTACAGTCCTTCGAAACGAGCAATGGCAACGCAGGAATCGCAGCCCCTGGACGTCGCCGCGATCCGGGAGGACTTCCCCATCCTTCAGCGACGCGTCGGCGGCGAGGTCACGCCCGGCACGATCGGCCAGGACGTTCCCGACGGCCAGCGAGTCGTCTATCTCGACAACGCGGCGACGACCCAAAAGCCCGAAGCGGTCGTCGACGCCATCACCGAGTACTACTACGGATACAACGCGAACGTTCACCGCGGCCTCCACCATCTCAGCCAGGAGGCCTCCGTCGCGTACGAGCTCGCACACGATCGGGTCGCGGATTTCATCGGCGCATCGGGCGAACGCGAAGAGATCGTCTTTACGTCGAACACCACAGAGGCAGAGAATCTCGTCGCCTACGCCTGGGGACTGAACGAACTCGGTCCCGGCGACGAGGTCGTGCTCTCGGAGATGGAACACCACTCCTCGCTGGTGACCTGGCAGCAGATCGCAAAGCGAACCGGGGCGACGGTGCGATACATCCGCGTCGGTGAGGACGGTCGTCTCGACATGGAGCACGCGCGCGAACTGATCGGCCCCGACACCGCGATGGTCTCTGTCGTCCACGTCTCGAACACGCTCGGGACGATCAACCCCGTCTCGACGCTCGCAGACATGGCACACGAGCAGGACGCATTCATCTTCGTCGACGGCGCGCAGGCAGTCCCCACGCGTCCCGTCGACGTCGAGGCGATCGACGCGGACTTCTACGCGTTCTCCGGTCACAAGATGCTCGGCCCGACCGGCATCGGCGCTCTCTATGGCAAGAAGCACATCCTCGAGGAGATGGACCCGTTCCTCTACGGCGGTGACATGATCACGAAGGTCACCTACGAAGACGCAAGCTGGAACGAACTCCCCTGGAAGTTCGAGGCCGGAACGCCACGAATTGCCCAGGGCATCGGCCTCGACGCCGCGATCGACTACCTCGACGACCTCGGGATGGAGAACGTCCGCGAGCACGAGGAGCTGATCGCCGAGTACGCCTACGACCGTCTCTCGGAGTTCGACGACATCGAGATCTTCGGGCCCGAGCCCGGTCCCGACCGCGCCGGCCTCGTCGCCTTCGAACTCGACGGTATCCACGCCCACGACGTCGCCTCGATCATGAACGACCACGCCGTCGCGATCCGCGCCGGACACCACTGCACGCAGCCCCTCCACCAAAAGATGGGTATCACCGCCTCTGCGCGAGCGTCGTTCTACGTCTACAACACCCGTGAAGAGGTCGACGCGCTGATCGACGCGATCGACGACGCTCGGCAGCTGTTCGCCTGATTGGGCTGTCTACCTGGTCTACTTTCGATCGAGACCGAACCTTTTCGTCTCGCGGCGTGACGAAGCAGGCATGACGAGCAGTCGTACGTTCGCCGCGACGACGGTCATGCTGGGAGTCGCCGCATACGCCCACGCGCTCTTGACCTGGTCGCTGGAGGGCGCCGTTGCGCTCTTCGTCGGTGGTGCCGTCCTCGCCTTCGTCGGCGAGGTGATCGTCGTGAATATTGGGTGGCTCGAGCACCACGTGGGTCCGAAAGTAGCCGGCGTGCCGCTGTACGTCCTGCCAGGTTGGACGGCCATTATCTACGTCGCCGTCAGGGTCGCACTCGTCATCACCGATGGCTGGATGGTCGTCCCGATCGCGGCTGCGCTCGCGACGGGCTACGACGTGCTCGCAGACAATCGCAGCGTCGAGGACGGATACTGGACGTACACCGACGACCTGCCGGGGCCACAGCACGGCGAGGTACCGTGGTGGAACTACGCAGGCTGGTTCGCGATCAGTGGAGTAACTGCTTCCCTCGTCGTGCAGTTCCTCTAGCTCGGACATTCCCAGGCAGATCCTCGATGCGACGACCGCTCACCGCAGTCCAGGATTCGGATAGTGGCCGATCGTCTCGAGTGCCTCCCACTCCCCTACAAGGCAAGTATTGAGGACCTCGTGATGCTCCTCGTCGATTTCGAAGACTTCCTCGTCGCCAGCGGCCGACGCAGCCTCCACGTCTTTCGTCTCCATGTAGACGTAGAGATACTCCACGCCGTCGCTTTCGCGGATGAATGCTGTTTCTGTCTAGACGCCCTCGTGCTGGAGCATCTCGACGACTTCGTCCTCGCGGTCGTGCAGTTCCGCGTACCACTCGCGGAGTCGGTCGGCCTTCCCGGGTTCGATCGAGGCGCGGGCGAGCGTGACGTCCATCGAGAATGTCGCCGCAGTCGAGTCAGGAACCGATTTCGGTATGCCTCCGAAGGAGAATCCGAGGACTTCGTGACCGCTAACTGGTGGAGGCGGTGCTGTGGCGGACGATCGCAGCACCCGCGCCGAGCGGAGCGAGGCGCGGTCTTTTTTAGTGGAGATTTTTTGCGCGAGGGGTTCCCGCAGCGAGCGACCGAAGGGAGCGAGCGAGGAAACCCGAGCGGAAAAAAGGTCCTTTAGAAGCCTTTTCCGAGCAGTTCGCGCGCGATGATGTTCTTCTGGATCTCCGTCGTCCCCTCGTAGATCTGCGTGATCTTCGCGTCGCGATAGAGGCGTTCGACGTCGAAGTCGTTGACGAACCCGGCGCCGCCGTGAATCTGGACCGCCTCGTTGGCGACGTCCACGGCGGTCGCGGAGGCGAACTCCTTGGCCATCGAAGCGAGCGCGGTGAGCTGCTCGCCCTCGTTCTCGACGCTCCACGCGGACTTGTAGGTGAGCTGGCGTGCGGCCTCCGTCCGGGTGTGCATCTCGGAAAGCTTGTGCTGGATGGCCTGGAAGTCGGAGATCTGGCGGTCGAACTGCTCGCGCTCCTGGGCGTAGTCGAGCGCGCGCTCGCAGGCGCCCTTCGCGATACCGACGCCCTGAGCGGCGACCATCGTTCGCGTCTCGTCGAAGAACTGCATGAGCTGGAGGAAGCCAGCGCCCTCGGTACCGATCAGGTTCTCCTGGGGCACGCGTACGTCGTCGAAGATGAGTTCGGCCGTGTCGGAGGAGCGAATGCCCATCTTCCCGGTGATTTTCTCGGCGGTGAACCCGTCGCGATCGGACTCGACGAGAATCTGGGAGAATCCGGAGTATCTGTCGTCGGTGTCGTCGGTCTTGCACATGACGACGAAGTAGTCACCGACGCTCCCATTGGTGATCCACATCTTGTTCCCGTTGATCACCCACTCGTCACCGTCCTTCTCCGCGGCGGTGGACACCGAGGAAACGTCCGAACCCACGTCGGGCTCGCTGATCGCTGCGCCCATCACAGCGTCGCCAGCCGCGATCGGCTCGAGATACTTCTCCTTTTGCTCCTCCGTGCCGTTGGCCATGATCGAGTCGGCCCCGAAGGCAGCGCTGGTGATACAGAGGCCGATCCCAGGGTCGACGGCGAAGAGCTCCTCTGTAATCAGTGCCATCTCGAACGGCGTGTAGCCCGCGCCCCCGTACTCGACGGGAATGTGCGCGCCGGTCAGCCCCATCTTCGCAGCCTCGTCCATCACGTCGTAGGGGTAGGATTCCTCCTCGTCCAGTTCGGTGGCCACGGGCGCGATCTCGTTCTCGGCGAACTTGCGTACCTCGTCGCGAATCGCTTCCTGCTCCTCGGTCAGTTCGAAGTCCATAGGGTGACAAGGAGCGCCATCCCCAAGACGTTTTTACTCAGTTATAAACTCCAGAGGCGTTGCAAGACCGTCGTGAGGGCAACGTTGAAACGACCGGGTGGCAAAAGGAGTGGTATGGAGTTCGACGAAATCAACCGCATCACGGTTCTCGGTGCAGGAAATATGGGCCACGGCATCGCGGAAGTCGCCGCGATGGCTGGCTACGACGTGACGATGCGCGACATCGAGGAGGAGTTCGTTCAGGACGGCTACGAAAACATCGAGTGGTCGCTGAACAAGCTCGCAGAGAAGGACCGGATCTCCCAGGACGAGGCGGACGCCGCCATCGAACGCGTCACGCCGATCGTCGACCTCGAGGAGGCCGTCGAGGAGGCAGACGTCGTCATCGAAGCCGTGCCGGAGGTTATGGACATCAAGCGAGACACCTACGAGGAGATCGACGAGTACGCGCCCGATCACGCCATCTTCGCCAGCAACACGTCCTCACTCTCGATCACCGCACTCTCGGAGTTCACGGAGCGTCCCGAGCAGTTCTGCGGGATGCACTTCTTCAATCCACCAGTGCGAATGGACCTCGTCGAGGTCATCTCCGGTGCCCACTCCAGCGAGGAGACCCTGGAAACCATCGAGGCACTGGCGGAAGACTTCGACAAGTCACCGGTCCGCGTGCACAAGGACTCGCCAGGCTTCGTCGTCAACCGCGTACTCGTCCCGCTGATGAACGAGGCTGCGTGGCTGGTCTCCGACGACGAGGCGACGATCGCGGAGGTCGACTCCACGACGAAGTTCGGAATGGGCCTGCCGATGGGAAGCTTCGAGCTGGCCGACCTCACCGGCATCGACGTCTCCTACCACGTTCTGGAATACATGGAGGAGGAACTCGGTGACGCCTACGAGGTCGCACCGCTGATCGCGGAGAAGGTCGAGGCCGAGGAGCTCGGCCAGAAGACCGGCAAGGGGTTCTACGACTACGAGAACGGCGGCGTCGACATCCCCACGGACGCGCAGAGCGATCTCGTCGCCTCCCGACTCCTGGCCTGCATGGCCAACCAGATCGCGTTCCTGGTCGGCAACGACGTCGCGGGCCCGGACGCGATCGACCGCGCCGTCAAGCTCGGTGCTGGCTTCCCGGACGGCCCCGCCAAGCTGGCCGACGAGCACGGCCTCGACGACCTCCTGGCGACGCTGGAGACGGCATACGACGAGACCGGCCACCCGCGCTACGAGCCCGCACCGTACTTCGAGGAGGCCGCAGAGGCAGGCGGGTTCCACGCGGCAGAGGACGGCGGCACGACGGACGACGAAGCCGACGCACCCGATTTCGAGACGATCAGCGTCGAGTATCCCGGCGACATGGTCGGCAAAATCGTCATCGACCGGCCACACCGCATGAACACCATCAGCACGGAGGTGCTCGACGAACTCGGCGTCGCGATCGACCTCCTCGAGGACGACGAAGACGTCCGAGCCATCCTGCTACGGGGTGCTGGCGATCGCGCGTTCTCCGCCGGCGCCGACGTCCAGAGCATGGCGGCGGGCGCGAACCCACTCGACGCCGTCGAGCTCTCGCGGAAGGGGCAATCGACGTTCGGCAAGCTGGCCGACTGTGACATGCCGGTCGTTGCCGCCATCGACGGGTTCTGTCTCGGCGGCGGAATGGAGCTTGCAACGTGTGCGGACATCCGCCTCGCGACGGAGCGATCGACGCTGGGTCAGCCCGAGCTTGACCTGGGGCTGCTACCCGGCTGGGGCGGTACCCAGCGGCTCCAACAGATCGTCGGCATGGGACGCGCCAAGGAGATCATCCTCACCGCGGACCAGTACGAGCCCGAAGCTATGGCCGACTACGGCTTCGTCAACGAGATCCACGAGGTCGACGGATTCGACGAGGTCGCACAGGAGTACGCCGCAGATCTCGCTGCCGGTCCGCCGGTCGCACAGCGCTACACCAAGCGCGCCATGAAGAAGGGCCGCGAGTCGACGGAAGCAGGGCTGGAGATCGAATCCCAGGCGTTCGGTCAGCTGATGAACACCGACGACCTCATGGAGGGCGTCACGGCGTTCATGGGCGACGAGGATCCGGAGTTCGAAGGCAAATAGGCCTGCGCGACCGGTCGGCACCGGTACCGATGGCAGTCGTCTGTACCGTTCGCAGTCGATGTACACGCGTCCGTAGATCGGCCCCATTCCGTGCGTCGATCCACGCACACTTTTTGTCTGGAGGGGTCGTAGGTCAGCTGCATGTCGCTCGAGGCCGTGATTGCGTCGGTCGAGCGGAGCGAGCGAACGCTGACGGTGTTCAATCCGAACGACGGCGAGGCCGACGCGTCCGGCGTCGTCGACGATCTCCGGACGACGCTGATCGATCGCAACGTCGAGGTCCGATCCGAGACCACGGAGTCGGGACGGCCCAGGGATTTCGCCGTTCTCGCAATGGACGGCGTGGTGCTCGCGACGATCGACGTCGAATCCCTCGAGTCGATGCTCCAGGCAAGTGATACGGCGTCGGGGAAGCTGGGCTTCGATACCGAACCGTACGCGGACGTCCTTCGTCACCTCCAGGAGACGACGTTTACCTCCTACGACCGGTCACGGATGCTCGAGGCCACCAGAGAAATAGAGGATCGCGCATTTCGGGTCGGCCACGGCGAATTACACGCGGGGTTTCAGACCGTCGACCGGCTGGAACTGCAACGAGAACCCTACGAACAGCTGGTAAATCGAGGCCTGTCCGTCACTGCGTACGCCACACCTGCAGACGCGCCGTTCGAGCTACCGAATCTCGTCGTCCGGACCACCGACGCCGAGGAAATCGCGGTGCACTGGTTCGTCGCGTACGACGGTGGCGGAGAGCCCAGTCAGAAGTGCGCGCTCCTCGCCGAGGAGCGATCTGACGGGTTCTACGGCTGCTGGACGTACGACCCGGACGTCGTCGACTGGATTCTGACGCATCTCCGCGACCGATACGGCACGAACGAGTGAGTCTCGTCCGCCACACACGGGGCCATAGTACTCTCAGCGGGGCGGAGGAATCACAGTCGAGCCCATCCGATCAACGTTAGGCCACCGGCTTTATGAGAGAGTACGTCAAACCTCGGGTAGGGACCCCCCGGAATCACATGTCTGAAGACGCACCCGAGATCCTGGTCGTGGACGACGAATCGCGGCTCGCAGATCTCTTTGCCGCGTGGCTGCAGGCAGACTGGAACGTCGAGACCGCCTACGACGGCGAGACGGCGCTGGAGAAGATGGGCGAGTCCGTCGAGATCGTTCTCCTCGACCGACGGATGCCCGGGCTCTCCGGCGACGAGGTGCTCGAACAGATCCGCGAGGAGGGGTACGACTGCCGAGTCGTGATGGTAACTGCCGTCGACCCCGATTTCGACATCATCGAGATGGGGTTCGACGACTACCTCGTCAAACCCGTCTCCAAGGACGATCTGCTCGACATCATCGACCGTATTCAAACGCGATCCACCTACGAGGCAGACATTCAGGAGTTCTACTCACTCGTCTCGAAGAAGTCTCTCCTCGAATCCGAGAAGTCCGAACGAGAACTGGAGGACAACGAGGAGTACCAGGAGCTCGCCGAACGCGTCGACGAACTCGAAGAGTCAGTCGACCACTCTGTCGGACAGCTCTCGAACCACGACGACTTCGTCGGGGCCTTTCAGGATCTTCCGGGCAGCGACGACGCATGAGACGCCGATAGTTCTCTGAGGCGGAGTGTTCATCGGTGAAATCACGGCGACGAGACGCGTCGCCGCCGAGCATCGGACCGCGGATCGCTACGTTCGCACCGGCGTCAGCGCTCACTCTTCCGCGAGTTGCAACCCCGTTCCGGCGCCGCGTGGAATAGCGATCGTCCCGTCGATCACCGGCGCAGGATCCGGGCCGAGATCCTCCGCGAACCGATCCCCCGTCGCGAGTCCGCAGGCACCGATCGGCGCCAGCGCACCGGCGACGTGTACCGCACCGAGCCGTCCGACGACCGCGTCGACAGTCGTCGAGATCACTGGCTGAACGCCCTGCTTTCGAACGCGACGTGCGAGCCCCACGGTCTTGTCCGGCCCGCCGAGGACCATGGGCTTGCACACGATCACGTCGGCTGCCTCGACGTCCAGCAACCGATCGAGATCGGCCGTCGCAACCGATTCGTCGAGCGCGACGTCGACGGCACCGCCGCGCAGCTTCGCGTGGCCGACGAGATCACCAGCAGCGAGTGGCTGCTCCACGTAGGACACGTCGAACTCGGCGAGTCCATCCAGTGCCGCCTCCGCAGTCGATCGATCCCAGGCCTCGTTGGCGTCGGCGCGGAGCTGCGGACCCGGTCCGACGGCGTTCCGAACCGCGCCGATGCGGTCGAGATCGGCCTCGAGTGATTGCGCACCGATCTTGATCTTCAGGCAGTCGAACCCAGCCGCAACTGCTCGCTCCGCGGCCTCGACCGTCTCCGCAATTGATCCATCGCCGATCGTTGCGTTCACGCGAAGTCGTCGAGATCGCGAACGAGAGCCGCCGCCCAGCTGTCGAACGAGCGGCACGTCGAGACGTCTGGCTCGAAGGTCGGCGAGCGCGAGCGCGAGCCCGTGGCGGGCTGCTGGCGCGTCTGCGATCTCCGCGAGCGTCGGATCGGGGCCACGGAGGCCGATCAGGTCCTGTGCCCGGTCGAGGGCCTCCGTACATTCCTCGAGGGATTCAGTCCAGCCCGGTAGCGGCGTCGCCTCCCCGAGACCGCGGCGATTCTCCGTCCGGAGGCGCACGAGGAATCCCGATCGGGACTCGATTACGCCGTCGGCCGTCCGGAGCGGGTCGACGAGGTCGAGGTCGAACCGCTGGAGATCGAGCTCCACTCAGTTCACCTCCGAGAGAGTCACACCACCACCCCGAACGCGAACGTGACGGCGTAGACGAACAGGAGCTGGCCGGTGCGCTCCAGCGCGGGATTGAGCGCCTCGCCGTCCGTTCTCGTCCGGACGATCTGTGTCAGTGCAACGCCCAGCGGAAGGGTGACGAGCGGAACGAGCACACCGATCGGATAGCCAAAACCCAGCCAGAGCACTGGCGGTACGAGGTACGCGAGAGCCATCATCGCGAAAAACTCGACGCGACTCCAGCGGTAGCCGATCATCACGGCCAGCGTTCGCTTGCCAGCTTCCCGGTCGGTCTCCAGATCACGAACGTTGTTGATCACCAGAATCGTCGTCGAGAGTCCCGCCATCGCGAGACTCGCGACGACCGCTTCGGGAAGGATCGCCCCACCAGGCGGCGATACGATCGGTGGGTTCGCGAGCGTTGCAGCTGCCTGCACGTAGGTCGTTCCGGTCACTGCGACCACGCCGAAGAAGACGAACACGAAGAGATCACCGAGCCCTTTCGACCCGAGCGCCGGTCCGCCAGCGTAGGCGTAGCCGCTCACCACGCTCGCGAGCCCGATCACGACGATCGGCAGCCCACCGACGTAGACGAGGTAGATCCCCAGCACAATTGCGAGGCCGAACGTGCCAAAGGCCGCTATCTTCACCTGTTCAGGTGGGATGAGTCCGGCGTTCGTCGCGCGGGTGAACCCCTCACGATCGGCGGAGTCGACACCGCTGACCGCATCGTAGTAGTCGTTCGCGAAGTTCGTACCGATCTGGATGAGGAGGGCCCCGACCAGCGCTGCGAGCGCGGGTAACGGAGCGAACACTCCTTCGTGTACCGCGACGGCCGTCCCGACGATCACCGGTGCCGCACCAGCTGGAAGCGTCTGTGGTCGCGTGGCCAACACCCAGGCCCGAGCACGGGATGGCTCGCCGCTCATTACCCGTTCTCGGGAGCCGGTCGGCCTTAACCTTGGCATCTCGGCGACGGTTCTTTGATACGAGAACACGAAGCTCGTGCAATGGCCCGACCGTTACTCAGCCGTCTCTGGGACGCCAGTGAGGCCACTGACTCCGAGAGCCCTGGGAAGAACGAATCACCTGCTGACTGCGAAGCGGCGGATCCAGAGGAGCGAACTGACGCGGACACGGACTCGAACGACGTCTGGGACATCATTCCATCCCGAGAGTACGATGGAAAGTACGTGGAATCGGGTGGCCACTCGCGAGGCGAACAGGAGCAGGCGCTCCGTGAGATTCAGCGGCAGGCCGCCGAAATCGAGGGTACGGACGACCCACAGGAGTTCGCGCAGGACGGCTGAGAGAACTGTTCGGTAGTCAGTACCGCCAGGGGTAGTCGTCGAAATCTGGCTCGCGCCCCTCGACGAACGCGTCGCGCCCTTCCGCTGCCTCGTCGGTCATGTAGCCCAGCCGCGTCGCCTCGCCGGCGAACACCTGCTGGCCGACGAGCCCGTCCGAGTCGAGATTGAACGCGTACTTGAGCATCCGCATCGCGGTCGGACTCTTCGAGGTCATCTCCTCGGCCCACTCGAGCGCGCGCTCTTCGAGGTCTTCGTGGGGGACGACTTCGTTGACCATCCCCATGTCGGCGGCCTCGTCGGCGTCGTAGGCCTTCCCAAGGAAGAACACCTCACGGGCCTTCTTCTGTCCGATCTGTCTGGCGAGATACGCGGAGCCGAATCCGCCGTCGAAGCTCGCCACGTCGGGATCGGTCTGCTTGAACGCCGCGTGCTCCTCGCTGGCGATCGTGAGATCGCAGACGACGTGGAGCGAGTGGCCGCCGCCGACGGCCCAGCCCGGAACGACGGCGACGACGGGCTTGGGAATGTGTCGGATCTGGCGCTGTACCTCCAGAATGTGGAGCCGGCCGACGTCGGATTCAGAGCCAGCGGTATCATCACTCCCCTCGTCGTCCTCGTCGTCCCCGCGATACTCGTAGCCGTCCGCGCCGCGGATTCGCTGGTCGCCACCCGAGGAGAAGGCCCAGCCGCCGTCTTTCGAGGACGGACCGTTCCCGGTCAACAGGACGCAGCCGACGTCCGTCTGGCGCTTCGCGTGGTCGAGCGCGGCCGAGAGCTCGTCGACCGTTCGCGGGCGGAACGCGTTCCGGACGTCGGGCCGATCGAACGCGATTCGAACCGCGCCGATGTCCACGGCGCGGTGATAGGTCACGTCCTCGAACTCGACTGCGTCCACGGGCTCCCAGCGAGCCTCGTCCATGATCGCGGAGGTCATGGTCATCGGTGGGTTCGGCCTCCTGAAAGCACTTTCCCGACGAGGGGACAATCCTGCATGCTCTGCGTACTGGGAACGGTCGAACGAAAATCGGGAAGGGAGAGCGATCCGTCTGGCGGTGTCCTTTTTGGTACTGGAGGGTGATTGATCGGACGATTCGAGCCCTCCACATGCCAACCACGTACTACGATCTGCTCGAGGTCGACCCCGACGCCGACCAAGAGACGATCCGGGACGCCTACCGCGAGAAGGTCAAGGAGTACCACCCGGACGTCTCCGATCACCCCGACGCAGGGGAGCGGTTCAAGCGAGTCAAACGCGCCGAGATCGTACTCACCGATCCCGACGAACGAGCGACGTACGACAGACTCGGACACGACGCGTACGTGAACGGCGACGAACCAGAGTCCAACCAACCGACTGGGGACGAGGTGCGGTGGGCCGCAGCCCGGGCGGCCGAGGGTGACCACGACGCAGGCGGTGGCCGGAGCGCAGGCTGGCGCGAGCGCGAAAGGCAGGCTCGACGACGGGATCGTACGGAGTGGTTCGGTGGGGGCAATGGCGACGACGATCCGTTCGACGATCCCTTCGATACGGAGTCCGGAGATGGTTCACGTGGCAGCAATCCGCGAGAGACCGTGGGGAGCGTGGGCGGCCGGGACGATAGTTCGCCAGACGGTGGTGGCCTGGGTGCGGAACGAACGGCGACCGACGGGTGGGGCACCGCGAACGATCAGTCTGCCAGTCACACTGTTCACGAGTGGGGCCCAGAGGAGCGGACCACAGGTATCCCCCGACCGAACTGGACCCAGGACGACGTGGTCCTGCTCGCGTCCTCGATCATGCTCTATCCACTGCTGCTCGGACTGACGGCAATGCCGGCATTTCCGGTCGTCGCGCGCGCCGCGATCGGTCTCTGTGCGATCGCACTCGTCGCATTCTTGCTTCCGCGACCGGCCTTCGGCATCCCGGTGTTCGGCACCTGGAGCATCCTGCTCCCCGCGGTGCTCGTCGGGCTCGAAGTGTCACCACTCTCCGTCGTCGGTATCGTACTGCTCGCTGGCGTCTGGCTCCCGCTCGGCTACTCGGTTGCCGTCGCGATGGTGCTGGTGCGGTAACTCCACATCGCGGTCGGTACCCTTCTCACGGTCTCGCCGACTCCGCGAGGATCGAATCGAGTTCTGCGGCGAGAGATTCGCGCGTACGATGGCTGGACGCGGCGTCGAAGCGAAGCTCGATCACGTCGACTCCGTCGCGTCCGATCGACGACGAGCATGCCGTCTGGAGTGCGTCGAGTGACTTCACGCGTTCGTACCCGAGATCGTAGAGCTCGGCCGTCGGCTCGAACTCCAGACCGTGAGGCGTCTTGAACGCCTCAGTGAACGGCGGCTCGAACGACTCGATCGGCAGCGCGTGGAAGATGCCGCCGCCGTCGTTGTTGACGACGACGAGCGTCGCGTCGAGGTCGCATCGGCCCGCAGCCAGCAGTCCGTTCATGTCGTGATAGAAGGCCAGATCGCCGAGGATGCCGACGAGGGGTTCCGCACCGCCGCTGGCAGCGCCCAGTGCCGACGAGACGATACCGTCGATGCCACTCGCTCCGCGGTTCGCGAGCGCGCCGATTCGCCGGTCGTCGGGCGCACCGAACCGGTCGAGATCCCGCACGGGCATGCTGTTCGACGCGAAAACGGTCGCCTCCTGTGGAAGCGAGTCGAGGACGGCAGGCACGACAGCGCCTTCGAACGGTTCGTCGTCCCGAGCGTCCGCGAGCACCGACCAGTGTTCCGACTCCGCGGCCGCGAACCGCTCGCGGTACCGCACGCGTCCAGAGCCAGTGGGATCGACGCCGCGATCCCGGAGCGATGCCTCGAGTGCGTCGAATGCCAGCGGTGGATCCGCGCGCAGCACCGCAGACGCGGAGAACGTCGCTTCGCGCCACTCGCCCGCGGGATCGATCAGCACCTGGTAGGCGTCCGTCTCCCCGAGATACGTTCTGAGGGCCTTCGACGTTGGGGAAGCCCCCGTCCGAACGACGACTGACGGCTCGGGCCACTCCGCGACCGCATCCGAACCCACGTAGGCGTCGTAGCCGCCACAGACGAGCGCAGGTTCGTCGCTGGCAGCCGATTCTGGACCGGGACCGAACCGCGCCCCCGAGAGTGGATCCGCGAGCACCGGTGCGCCTGCCGCTGCGGCCGCCGATCGGATGGAGTTGCCACTCGAAATTCCGGTGTGGTGTTCCCCGGCGTTCACGCTCCGCGTCCCGTCCGAACTCTGCTGCCCGCCCGCACTCCGCTGCCCGCCCGCGCCTTCGACGACCGGGTCGGCAGGCCCTGCGACGAACAGGACACGATCCGATTCGGCAATTCTGTCAGCGAGTGCGTCGATGCGGTCCTGTGACGGACGGTGTGACCCGTCGTCCGTGTCCACGAACGGTCCGTCGCGGCCGCTGACGCCCAGACCGTCTGGATCCTTGGGATCGTCGCCCTCGACCTCGATTGGTTCGAGGGGTTTGCGGAACGGGACGTTCAGGTGAACCGGGCCAGCGGGCGACCCGCTGGCGCTTGCAACTGCACGCGCGGCGTCGACGCGCAGCCGTCGGAGTTTCCGATCCGTCGGTTCGGGCTCCGGGAGTTCGCGAAACCATCGGACTGCGTCCCCGTAGAGCTTCGTCTGATCGACGGTCTGGTTCGCACCGCTGTCGCGCAGCTCCGGGGGGCGATCCGCCGTCAGCAGGACGAGCGGAACGCGGGCCTGGCTCGCCTCGATCACTGCGGGGTGGAAGTTCGCCGCTGCGGTACCAGACGTGCAGATCAGTCCGAGCGGGCGACCGGTTCGGCGAGCGCGGCCAAGCGCGAAGTAGCTCGCGGAGCGTTCGTCGAGGTGGGAAAAGACGGTCAGCTCGTCGTGATCGTACGCCGCTACTGTCAGCGGCGTGGATCGGCTCCCCGGAGCGATGCAAACAGCGTCGAGACCATTCGCGACGAGCTCGTCGACGAGGATCTCGGCCCAGAGTGTGTTCCGGTTGGGCGCGGTCATTCCGAGAGCGCCTCCAGCATCGGACCGTACTTGAGCTGTACCTCGTCCCACTCGCGGTCGGGCTCGCTGTCCGCGACGATGCCGGCGCCGGCGAAAAGCGTCGCCGAGTCACCGTTCGCGATCGCAGAGCGGATCGCGACCTCGAACGTCCCGTCACCGGCGGCGTCGAACCAGCCGACTGGTGCGGCGTACCAACCCCGATCGAACGCCTCCGTCGATCGGATCGTCTCAAGAGCGGCCTCGGGTGGGAGACCGCCGACTGCGGGCGTCGGATGGAGCGCCTCGACGAGTGAGAGAACGTGCTCGGCGTCGGAGAGCTCCGCTGAGATCGGCGTCTCGAGGTGCTGGACCGTCGCGAGCGTCCGGATCTGGCGCTGTCCAGTCCTGACGGATGCCGCGAGCGGCGAGAGCTGCTCCCGGATCGCCTCGACGACCAGTTCGTGTTCGTGAGCGTCTTTCCGGCTCTCCTGGAGCTCCTGGGCAAGCCACTCATCTTCTTCCTCGGTGTCGCCGCGGCCAGTCGATCCCGCGAGTGCTCGCGTCTCCACCGAACGACCCGAGAGGGAGACGAGTCGTTCGGGGGTCGCACCAAAGAGCGTCGCGTCGGTGGTCGGACTGAGCAAATAGCGCGTGCAGTCGGGGTAGGTGCCGGCGAGTCGTTCGAGCGCGTCCGAGGGCGAGAGCGACCCGTTGAGCGCCAGCTCCGTGGATTGGGCGAGTACGACCTTTCGGAGCGAGCCGGCGTCGATCCGTTCGATCGCGGTACGGAGCTGCTCTCGCCACTCGTCCTGTGAGGGGTCCCGACTGCGTTGTTCGAACCCCGGCGGCGCAGCGGGAGGGCCGGGGTCAGGGAGATCAACCAGCTCGTCGGCAACGTCGTCGGCCCGTGCACTTGCGGCGCCCGCCTCGGCGTCGGTGAGTGTGACGGTCAGTCGGGTCTCGTCTCCGTCGCGGACGACCTGAATCTCGGGCAATACGAAGTAGGCGCCGGGGAAGCCGGTCCACGGGTGGCCCGGCTCGTGGTCGCCGTGGAAGGCGAACCCGCCGAACAGACGCGGCCGTGCAGCGCGAGGCGTGCTCTCTTCGAACGTCCCGAAGAGCTCGTCGGCCTGTGATTGGATCGACTCGAAGCGGTCCGACCCGCTCGCCGTGAGTGTCGCAGCGGCGCCACACCCCACCAGCGAGGGGTCCTCGGGTGCGCGCCAGCACGCCGTCGGGGGACCGAACGTCTCGAGTACCGCCCGGAGGGAGACGTCCGGTATCGTCCGCGTGTGCGAGACGAGAGCGCCATCCCCCGCGACGACCGACACGGCTCCGGTCCCGTCCATTGACGGTGAGTCGGGGCCGCTGTCCCTTCAGGCTATCCCATTCGGCGAATCGGTCGGCGACGGTGAATCGCCGCTCTCGTACAGGGAGGCACGATCACGTCCCAGGCTGTCCACCAACGTCCCATTCCCATCGGCCGATTCCAGGAGTGCGCTCGTCGTGGGCCGCCCCGTCAAAGTTAAATACCCCTCTGCCGAACCGCCGCACGTCCGATGCCAAAGGTCGAGATCACGGTCCCGGAGCACCTCGAGATGCAGATCGCCCAGCTCGTCGAGAAAGGGGAGTTCGTCAACCGAGAGGAGGCAATCGAAGAGCTCCTCTCCACGGGCCTCAAGGCCTACAAGACGAGTGGACCCATGGACGACGAGAACGAACCTGGTGGCCTCGAAGACGACGGTATGATGGGCCACGACGACGAATACGTCTTCTGAGAGCGCGCGTGGCGAACGGCAGCGTCCTCCACACCGGACCGAACTCCCTACGCCGTCCGTCCGATTCCGCACGCCCGACACCGGCCGATAGTACCGTCTGAACGATGCCGGATCGTCGCCGCCCCGTTCCCTCTGGCGTTCTGGTCGCGACTGGCGGCTTCACCGGCGCGATTGCCCGGTTTCTCGTCGACGAGGCCATGGGAGCGTCGTTGCAGTCGACGCTCCTCGTGAACGTCGTCGGGAGTTTTGCCCTCGCACTGCTACTGGCGAGGCTGCTCAATCCGAGCGGGTCGGAACTCCCCACGGGGCGACGGCGACTGCAACGGTTCGGTGCGACCGGCTTTCTCTCCTCGTTCACGACCTACAGCACGTTCGTCGTCGGGACACTCAAGCAGGAACCGGCAGTCGCCGTCGGATACGTTCTTGCGACCTACGCCGCGGGCTTCGCGGCCGCGGGCCTCGGCCTGGCTGCAGGAAGGTGGCGGGGTGAGCGCAGGTGACGCCGATCGGCGCGGTACTCACAGTGAGCCAGGCGAGCAGCGGCGGATCGGGAATCGAACCCGTCCTCCTCGTCGGCGTTGGCGGCGCAGCAGGAGCACTCACGCGATTCGCAATCGGCGAACTGATCTCCATCGATCGGTACCCTGCGTCGGTGATCGCTGTGAATCTGCTGGGATCCGTGCTCGCGACGCTCTTATTCGTTCGCTCCCCCGGAGACGAGTTGGTTCTCCTCACCGGTGTCGGATTCTGTGGATCGCTCACGACGTTCTCAACGTTCTCCGTCCAGACGGTACGTCTCTGGACAGAGGATCGGCCCGCAGCGGCGATTTCCGTCGCATTTGGAACGTTACTCGCCTGTCTGGTCGGCGCGTCGCTCGTAGTGGCTATCCACTCGACACTCTGAGTGAATCCAATCGAGGTGCGCGTAGAAAACCGCGCCGACCGTCGTTGAGAGACCGTTAGGCGAGCAGGGCGGGAACGCCGTAGGCGACGACGAGCCCAACAGCCGTCACCACTCCGCCGATCGCCGCTTCTCGCATCGTGAACTCACTCTGCGGCGCGGTCGTGCGACCGGCCGGCTCGCTGTCGTGGTCGTGTGCGTCGTGGCCGTGACTCTCGTCCCCGTGATTGCCGTGGTCGTGATCGTCGTGGCCGGCGCCGTCGTCATCGCTATCGTTGGCGATCTTTTCCAGGTCGATGTCGGGACCGACGGAGTCGGACTCCTTCTCGTCGTCGCTCATACGAGCACGTCGTTGCGCTCTGGCCTTAAACGCAGCCATCCCAGTTCACGTAGCAACCGTTCGGAGGCCGATCAATTAGACGCGGGCTAGAAGGGCAATCGTTCAAAGGCCGCGGAGGCTGTGAGCAGCGCCACGGGATCGACCGCGGATTGGCAACCAACACGACCGACTGGCGAATACTGCACGCGAACGCACGGTTTTTCCCGACTGCGATGGTAGCCAGAGGTGAATGGGACTCACGAAGCGGATCATTCCCTGTATCGACGTGGACGTCGACGAGGACGGGAACGCCGCGGTCTACACCGGTGTCAACTTCGAGGATCTCGAGTACACCGGCGATCCCGTGGAGATGGCCAAGCGGTACAACGAGTCCGGCGCCGACGAGTTCGTCTTTCTGGACATCACTGCCTCCGCCGAGGGGCGCGAGACGATGCTGGAGACCGTCTCCGCCGTCGCCGACGAGGTGTTCATTCCGCTCACCGTCGGTGGCGGGATCCGCACGCGCGAGGACGTCAAGGAGACGCTTCGGGCCGGTGCCGACAAGTGTTCGATCAACACTGGCGCGCTCCAGCGTCCCGAGCTGATAGAGGAGGGTGCCGCCGCGTTCGGTTCGCAGTGTATCGTGATCTCGGTTGACGCCCGGCGCCGCTTCGACGAGCAGGGGGAACACTACGAACAGGTGGACGGCGAGTCCTGCTGGTTCGAGTGCACGGTCAAAGGCGGCCGCGAAGGAACTGGCCGCGACGTCGTCGAGTGGTCGACGGAAGCCGAGGATCGCGGTGCCGGGGAGCTGTTCGTCAACTCGATCGACGCCGACGGGACGAAGGACGGCTACGACGTGCCGCTGATGAACGCCGTCTGTGACGCCGTCGACACGCCAGTCATCGCGTCGTCGGGCTGTGGTGGTCCCGAGCACGCGTACGAAGTGTTCACCGAGGCAGACGCCGACGCGGCGCTCGCGGCGTCGATTTTCCACTTCGACGAGTACACGATCCGGGAAGTCAAGGAGTATCTCGACGACCGCGGCGTTCCCGTTCGACTGTAGGTACTCCGGGGCGTGGTGAGGTCGGCACTATCCTACCGAACCAAGAGAAAGAACGCTTCGACGATCAGGCTGCTTTGACGGCCTCGGTCAGCTCGTCAGTCTTGGCCTTGACCTGCCCGGCCGCGTCTTCGAGCGTTTCGAGGGGATCCTGGCCGTCGGTCTTGATCGTCAGAATGGGGTCGGTCTGGCCACCGGACTGCTCGGGGTTCATGTCGTAGGTCGCCGCCTCGACGCCGTCTGTCTCCAGCAGCGTCCCCTTCAGCACGTTCATGAAGGTGTGGTCCTCGTCGGCGATTTCGATGGAGAGTTCCTCGTCGGATAGGTCGATGACCCGCAGATCCATGCTACAGAGTACTGAAGCACCGCGTTTGTAGCTTTCGAAGCGTGACCAGTCTGGAGGTGTAGTGACCAGCCAGGGGAGCGGTCGGGAGGACTGCGCACGCCCTAGCGCTATCGAAGCCGCCATTCTGCTCGGGCAGACCGACCGAATAGCTGACAAGGGACCTGTTCGTGACCTTGTACAATGGCACCCTCCCCGATGCAAATCGTCGTCGCCGTGGTGCTGGCGGCGACCGTCGTCTCGCTCTGGCTGTTCCCGGGTCGCGATCGCTGGCAGTCGAAGCTTCAGGAGCGATTTATACTCGGGGTTCCGTGGGGATCCCTGATCGTCGTCGTGGTGAACGTCGCCTTCTACCTCTTCGCCCAGAGCGGCCTCCAGCAGTGGGGATCGCCCGTCATCTACGCCTTCGTCTCCTGGTCGTACTTCTACCCACTCGGGGTCGTGACCTCCGGGATTGCACACGGCTCGCCGGCGCATCTCGTCGGCAACATGGCAGGGACGATCGTCCTGGCCCCGATCGCGGAGTACGCCTGGGGTCACTACGCTCATTCGGAGCGATCCTCCTCCGCAGTGGACGCAGACGAGGAGACTGATCGGAACGCCGAGGAGCGGCACCGAGACCACGAGTCCGACGAGCAGACCGGATTCGAATGGGGTACGGACTCGACAGCGACCAGTGCCGGTGGCGCGGACGAGCCGTGGGACACCGACGACGAACTGCTCCCCGATGCGCCCTCTAACGGGACCGATCGAACGATCGTGGAGCAGCCGTTCCTCCGCGCGTTCGTCTTCTTCCCCGGCGCGCTGTTGGCGATTTCGCTGATAACGTCTGTCTATTCGCTCGGTCCGAGTCTCGGATTCTCCGGCGCGGTCTACGCAATCATCGGGTTCGCGGTCGTCTACTACCCGCTCGCGGCGGTCGTCAGCGTCGTCGCTGCCAGCGGGCTGGGCGTCATCTGGCAGACCGTCACGAATCCGATCGTCAGAGGATCGGTCGAGGCGGGCGGTCCAGCGCCACCGAGCTGGGCGGGTATCGGGTTCCAGGCCCACGCGCTCGGCTTCCTGCTCGGCGTGTTTGCAGCGCTCGCTCTCCTCTCGAGGCGTGACCGATTGCCCTCGCCGGGGCGGGTGTTCTTCGGCATCCTCGGCGTCGGTCTCGCCCAATCGCTCTGGCTGGTCGTGTGGCCCGGTGGCGACGACGTCTTCGTCCTCTACCGTGCGGTCGGAGTGGTGGCGCTGTTCGTGGTCACTGCGCTGGTCACGGTCGCGGCAACTTCCGAACGCACTGATCAGCTGCTCACGAAGCGAACGGCCGCGATCGGGATTCTGGCGATCGCGACAGGTCTGCTCGCGTTCCCGAGCATCTTCCTCGGTATCGTCGCCGTCGACGACGGCGGCGTCGCCGGCGCACAGGAGGTCGAGATACGCGATTACACCGTGGCCTACGCCGACAACGTGACCAGCGGCCACGGTACCGGCTTCGACCTGGGACTAGAGGACGACGCGCTCGCGAGTCAGATCACGGGGGTGGTCGTCACCAGCGAGCAGCGCGATGTCTGGACGATCGGGATACGGGAAGACCAGCTGGCGTACGCCGGGAAAGACTCCGTCGTCGTCGGCGGACCCGGATGGTCGGAGACGGTCGACGTGGAACGAAGCGGCTGGATCGTCGCCGGGAACGACACCGCATTCGCAGTCGACCTGCACCACGACGGCGAAACGACCAGATCGTTCTCGACGGACCCATCTACTGCCGACGCACGAATCGACGGCTACACCACGACGATCGTACCGACGGAGTCGGCTTTCGAGCTCCAGGTCACCGACCAGTCCGGGACCGTCGACACCATCGCGATTCCCGAGGCGAACACCACGACCGATCTCGATGGGCTCCGGATCACCACCGAGTCCGACGGCGACGTCAGGCGAATCTACATGGAAACCGACGACGGACGAGCGCTCGTCGCGACCGAAGAGACCTACTCCTGAGAAGTACCGGCGACGTGCCGATTTCGTCGATCGGTGTCGCTCACTCGCCACCGCGTTTCCGTGCTTCCAGTGCCGCCATGGGT
The DNA here is from genome assembly GCF_023204835.1 of Salinarchaeum laminariae. GTDB lineage: Archaea > Halobacteriota > Halobacteria > Halobacteriales > Salinarchaeaceae > Salinarchaeum > Salinarchaeum laminariae. Next base: position 2,293,382 of record NZ_CP096270.1, on the reverse strand, counting down.
TCGAACACTCCGACTCGAGTGCGGCGATCCATCGGCGGTATGAGTTGCGTACCAGATGTACGCCGAGAGTACGGGGGACCACACGACATATAGCACGGCGGTTCTAGGGCCCGGGCATGGACTGGTCGCCGTTCGCGGCTCTCATCGTTCTCGCCTATCTCGTCGCGCTCGCGATCGCGTTGCATCTCGGAGACACTGAACGCTGGCGCGACCGCATCACTGATCGGTTCGTGTACGGTGTTCCCTGGGGAACGATCGTCACGATCGCCCTCGTGCTCTCAGTGTATCTGTTCGTGCAGGGCGGCTATCGGCACTGGTACGAGCCAGTCGTACTGCCGTTCCGGGCCTGGTCGTATCTTTACCCGGTCGGTATTCTTACCGCGGGCTTCTCACACAGCTCGGCGGGACATCTTATCGGTAATCTCGTCGGAACGGTTGCGCTCGCACCGATCGCTGAGTACGCCTGGGGGCACTACCCCGGCGGGAGCCGACGGGACCCAGAGCGTCGCCAATCGCGTGACCTTCGAAACCAGCGTGGGGGCACGGACGAACTCGGAAAGCGTGTCACCACCCGCGTCCAATGCGCACTGGAAACGCCCTTGATCCGCGCCGTCGTCGCGTTCCCAGCCGCCGTGGTCTGTCTCGGTCTCCTCACCGCGCTGTTTGCGGTCGGACCGGTGATCGGATTCTCCGGCGTCGTCTTCGCCTTCGGTGGGTTCGCGATCGTTCGGTATCCGATCACCACCATCGTCGCGCTGTCGGTCGCGAGCGTCGTCTCGACGACGTACTACGCTCTCCAGTCGCCGATAGTTCGGGCGGGAATCTCCGGCAGCGCGCCCAGCCCGCCGGGGTGGGCGACGATCGCAGTCCAGGGCCACGCGCTCGGCATTCTGATCGGCGTGTTGCTCGGGCTCGCACTTCTCTACGATCGCGGAGTTCGGCCAGACGTCGGCCGCGTACTACTAGCGATGCTCGTCTACGGCATGGGACGGGGACTCTGGGCGATCTACTGGTTCGAGGGGAACGGCGTCTACGTCCTCTTCCGAGGACTCGGCGTGAGCCTCGTCGTCTTGTTGGCTGTCGCCGTCGCAATCGCCGCCACGGCGAGCGATCGTCCATTCCCCGAAGCTCTGGCGTCGCTTCCGCGGTCACCGACGACCAGACAGGTTGCAGCAATCTGGCTCGGTCTCCTCGCAACACTCGTGGCTCTCGCCGCAGTGTTCTCTGTGGTCTTCGACTGGCAGACGACGATCGTTGTCGCGGTCACCGGTGGCGCCGCGCTGTTTCTCGCACTACCAGCGATCTGGGCGCTCTCACCGATCGAACTGGACGATCTCCCGAGCGGTCGCCAGACCGCCTTCGGCGCACTACTCGCCGTGTTGATCCTCATCTCCGTCCCCGCGATGTTACCCAATCTCGTCACCGTGGGGGACGATCCAGTGCCCAACGAACAGTCGATCACCGTGGAGGGGTACAGCGTAACCTACGCCGAGGACGTCCGGAACAGAATGATCCCGGCAATCGACCTCCCAGTCGTCGCGAACCGAACGACAGTACCGACAAGCGGGGTCATCGTCGTCAACGAGGATCGGCACATCTGGACGACTGCGCTATCCAAACAGTATCTCGCGAGCGAGGGGAGCGGCTCGATCACCGTCGGCGGGGTCGGCTGGCGCGAAACGGTCGACGTCGAGCGATCAGGCTGGAGCGTCACGGGCAACGACAGCGCCTACGCCGTCGATCTCGCCCACGATGGGGACACCGTTCGGACGTTCACGAGTTCGCCCGCCGTCGGTTCGCCGGTGATCGAAGGGCATAGGGTCGCCGTCGTACCCGGGGAGAATCGGTTCCGCCTCCAGGTGTACGAGGACGGGGAGATCGTCGGCGACGCCAAAATCCCCACGGTTGGATCTGAGACCGTGATCGGCCCACTTACGCTACGAACTGCACGGGTCGACGATCGCGTGACGATTATCGCGACGGCGGACGAGACGCGAGTCCCGATCGCACAACACGAAACCTATCGAACCGACTGATCCGAGGTGTAGACGGTGAGAAAACGCGGCGGCGGACGCGAATGCCGGGAGTGAACCGGCGTTAGTGCCACTCGATCCGATACACTTCGGCGTCGAGTGTTCGCGTCTCGTCCTCGTGGAAGGAGAACTGATGTTCGAGATCGAACTCGGCCTCGAAAGCGTGCGTAATGTCGCCACCGACGTCGCCCACGTACGCCTCGAGGAACGACTGGCTACCCTCGTTGTGAACGGAGTAGGAGACGCCGGCGATCGACCGAGCAGTCTCCAGAAACTCCCTGTCGGCGCCCCGGTTCCCGTTCTGCGCGCCGAAGGGGGGATTCATCACGACCGTCGTATTCGAGCGGTCGGGCACGATCGGCGTACGCGTCGCGTCTGCCTGAACCCACTCGATCTCGCTCGTGGTGCCGATCTTCTCTTCGTTCGTTGCCGCAGTGTCGAGGGCATCGCTATCCAGTTCGACGCCCACGACCAACTGCGCGCCCCGGAGTGCCGATGCGAGAGCGAGCATGCCAGTACCGGTGCCGAGATCCACGACCGTCCGTCCGCCGAGGTCGTCCTGCATGTCGGCGACGTGGACGATGTAAGCGGCGAGCTCTGGAGGCGTCGGGTACTGTTCGAGATCGACGCGAGGATCGTCGAACCCGGCGACCACGCCCAGGCGCTGGGCGAGCGAGCGACGCGTGCTCATCAGTCCTTCAGTGCCGCCTCTCCTGCGGACCCCTCGACGTCGAGGGAGAGCCCTTCGCGCTGTGCACGCTCAGCACACGCCGTCAACGCCGTCCGGGCCGAGTCGCTGAGCTCGTCGTCATCGATTCGGACGGTGAGGCGGTTCGCACCCAGAAAGACGGCCGCGCGAACGTGCCCCCGGATTCGATTGGCTTCGGTTTCGGTAGCGATCGAGCAGTCCTCGTCGAAGCAGGCGTCGACGACCAGCTCTACCGGCGCGATTCCCGTTTCGGCCAGCTCTGCGTGGAGATCTCGGAGGTGTTCGGGCGACGTCGAGTCGAGCGACGCGGCGTCGATGCGGACCGGCGTGACCGAATCGACTGGCTCGTGTTCGACGAGCGCGTGAGGGGTGGTGCTCATGGCTGTCGCCGAATACACTCGGCGTATACAAAAGCATTTGCAAATGCGTCATAGTAATCATATTGTACGACGGCACACTATATTACGCCACAGAGCCCCGAGCATTCTAGGCATAGTAGCCGTCAACGACCCGTTCACGGCCCGTCCGCGCTTGGGCAATCATTAAGGCCCGGCCCCGAATAGCTCGCAGTATGGACTGTCCACGGTGTGGCGGCGAGATCGAGACGTACTCGCTGTCGGGTCACGACGCCGAAATCTGCGAGAGTTGCGGATACGTCGGCGTCGCAGTCGAGCATCAGAGCGAGCCCGAGGAGTTCGAATCCTGGAACGACGCGCTACAGCGCTTCTACGACGACCACGCTTCGTAACTGTCGACGTTCGTACTGGGCTGAGCCACTATTAGCTCGTAGTTTTTTGCCGCCCACTCTTTCGAACGGTAGCACAGCCGCTCCGCGAACGGACTCCAAAAAATGTGGGTGGCAGCGACGTTACTCGTCTGCTGCTGCGGCTTCGCCTTCGGCGTCTGCACTCTCTGCTTCCTGCTCGTCCGAGCGAGCGGCGACGAGCCCACCGCGTGCGACGGAGTAGAGCGGCTCGTCTGCGTGGGAGACGCCACTGATCGAGAACGGAATGTTGGCGTCCTCGAGGTGGTCACGGAACAGCGCCTCGAAACCGTCGGGGCTCGAGGTGCCGCCGGTGACGACGACGGGCACGTCGAGACCTTCCTCGACGTCCTCCTCGTCGACCTCCTCGACGATCAGGTCGATGACGTAGTCGAGCAGGTTCTCGTAGTAGATCGACAGTGCGCCTTCGACGCCACCGACGTCCGTCTCGAAGTCGAGTTCGAAGTCCTCCTCCTTGATGGAGGTGACCTTGTCGACGGGCGTTCCGGTGGCCTGGGCGGCCTGCTCGTCGATCCAGTCGCCACCGCGGGCGACGGAGAACTTCATGACCGGCACCGCGTAGTAGGACAGGCAGACGTTGGTCATGCCAGCCCCGAAGCTGATACCGAGTCCAGTGAAGGAGTTGTCCGCGAGTTCGCTGTAAACGACGGCCATCCCCTCGTTGATCGGCTCTGCGTCGTAGCCCATGTCGCCGAGGAAGGATTCGATCGTCTTCTGGTGATACAGCGTCGAGAGGTCCGTGTCGATCGGATCGGCCGGTGTGGAGAAGTAGAGCTTCTCGCCCGGTCGGTCGGGCTCGCCGATGACCTGCTCGATGATGAGCTTCATCATCGGGATGGCGGACTTCTCGTCGGAGGAGAGGATACCGTCCTGCATCGGGCGGCGGGTCTCCCGGTTAAAGATGTTCGCGAAGTTCAGGGCGTCGTCACCGACGACGTACACCTTGTCGTCCTTGCGAATGTGAAGGACTTCGCTTCGCGAGAGCATCTGCTCGGCCATATCCGAGTAGTCGATCTCTACGAAGGAGTTGCGCTGCTGGACGAACACCGTGTCGTTACCATCCTGCTGTGCGGACAGGATGTTCATGGTACCGACGTCTAGGCCTTTCGCCATGTCAGGATACACCGTCCCGGCCGGTAATAAAACTATGTGAAATAATTTCGAGTGGTAGAAATCCCAATTAACAAGACTCCGCCGGGGTCGATGATACCCTTTAACTGAAGCCGAGTCGCTGCAGTACCCGGCTCAGGAACCCATTACCGGCAGTCGGCGCGTTCGAGGGAACCTGATCTTCCTGCTTTTGCTTTTTCAGTTCGTTGAGCGCAGCAGTCTGGTTGTCGACGGTCGATTCGGAGGTAGCCGTCTTGGTATCGCCGCCTTTGAGATTCTTGAGCCCCTGGACCTGTGAATCGACGCCGCCGGACTCGACGCGCTTGTTTCCTTCCAGTCCGAGACCGCCCGCTTCCAACTCGTCGTCGGCGAAATCGGTGTTGAGTTTGAGTCGGCGATTGTCGGACTTCTCGACGCCGCCCCAGGTCATCTCCACGTCTTCCATCGCGTTCTCGATGTCCGCTTCGATCTCCTCGGTCGTGTAGGTTACTTCCTCTTCCTCGTCTTCCTGGGCCTTGATTTCCGAAGGCGCTGGGGCCTGGGCTTCGTGCAGATGGTGGCCGATCAGCGCTGCACCCGTCGAGGCGGTCACGACGGTGAGACCGACGGCGTACGCGCCGACGACGTAGAGCGTCTCCGTGGGATTGTGATCGAACCAGTCGGGATAGATAGCTGCGAACCCGATGACGGCGCCGAGGATGATCGCGAGGCCCATCCCGGCCGCGTACGTCGCTCGCTTCTCCACGGGAAGCAAGACGACGAACGATATCATCGCGACTGGGACGGAGAGCATCCCGCTCGCGTAGGCGATTCGTGCGACGGCGAAGTAGCCATCGTCGCGGATACCGTAGATCGCAGTGCCGAGGACGAACAACACGAGTGCGAGAAGCGCGAGACCGATCGCAGTGAAGAAGAGGCCAAAGCCGAGGTAGACGTCTGTTTGTGTCTCCGGTTCGCCGATGTAGCGCTCGTACCATTCGAAGAGTACGTTGTTAGGGGATTCGTCGCTCGTCATTGCGAGTGAGTTTCACCCCCAACCTCATCATTGTTCTGTTACCTCCCAGATACCAGATAGTTGTCTTGCGCTACTCCGAGCGTTGACATTCGAAAACTGGGACCGATCGGATACCTGTCGGTAGTTATCGGGCGTGTAGTTTCGGTACAAACGGAGCGACCGGCCGGGATCGTATGGTCGGATTTTGGAGAAGTATGCGGTGGATTCTCCCAAAAATACTACCAGCGGCTATTGGCAAACCCAGGAGTGGCCCTGGAGTGTCGCCATTCGCAGCGAGTCGTCCCGTGACCCATACCTCAACCGCAGTCGATCACGATGACGGATTCCGCTGAGCGCCCGGCGCGACAAAGCCGTCAAGTGCAAGCCGTCCCGAGATCGTAGTATGCGAATCGGCGTGCTCTCGGACGTTCACGCGAACCTCCCGGCACTGGAGGCTGTGTTGGACGACCTCCCGCCCGTCGACGCGCTCCTCAACGCTGGCGACATCGTCGGCTACAACCCCTGGCCAAGTGAGTGTCTCGCGACTGTGCGTGAACGAGACGTTACGTCGGTGATGGGGAACCACGATCGCGCGGTGGCCACCGATTCGAACTTCCGATTCAACGGGATGGCTGCTGCGGGCGTGCGTTACGCACGCGAAGCACTGGATGACCACGATATCGAGTGGCTTGCAAGCCTCCCGGACGAACGAACATGTTTCGAGGGGCAGGTCCGGATCGTTCACGGTCACCCCGACGACCCCGATCGCTACACGTACGTGGAAGACTTCTCGCCGTCGCTCCTCGATGACGAGGACGTACTCGTTCTCGGCCACACGCACGTCCAGCACGCGGAACGCTACCCCGAGGGAATCGTCCTGAACCCGGGGAGCGTCGGCCAGCCGCGTGATCGCGACCCGAGGGCTGCCTACGCCGTGCTGGACCTCGAGGACCAGACCGTCGAGTGTCGCCGCGTCAAGTACGACGTCGATCGCGCAGTCGAGGCCGTCCAGGACGCAAATCTGCCTGGCAAGACCGGAGAGCGACTCCGAGACGGGCGGTAGCTCCGGATAAATGATCGGTGGAATGAGCACTGCGGCATCGATCTTCCAGCCGCCCGAGACTACACCCGCGCACCTTTTGTCGTCCCGTCGGCTATCGACCGCCAATGAGCGAGCCGAGCCCGGAGGTCTACGAGGAGGGGCGCGGAATGGACGCGCACAACCAGGTGATGCGTTCCATCCGTGCGGAGAAGGATGCGGAGTACGACCCCCGGGAGCCCACGCGCGTCTGGATCGACGAGGACAACACCCCCAACGGCGTTCGCGAGTCCCTGACGATCGTTCTCAACACTGGCGGCTGTCGCTGGGCGCGGGCAGGCGGCTGTACGATGTGTGGCTACGTCGCGGAGTCAGTCGACGGCGGTGAGGTCAGTCACGAGGCGCTGATGGCCCAGATCGACAGCGTGCTCGCCCACGAGGAGACACACGCCGAGGAGCCCTGCGAGCTCGTCAAGATCTACACCTCCGGTTCCTTCCTCGACGAGCGAGAGGTGAGCGCAGAGAGTCGCCGGGCGATCGCTGACACATTCGCCGATCGGGAGCGAATCGTCGTCGAGTCACTCCCTGATTTCGTCGATCGGGAGACCCTCGCAGAGTTCACCGACCGTGGTCTCCACACCGACGTCGCGATCGGTCTCGAGACGACGAGCGACCGAATTCGTCACGACTGCGTCAACAAGTACTTCGCGTTCAGTGATTTCGAGGACGCGTGCGCGGAGGCCGTAGCCGCGGACGAAGCCGCCGGAACGGCCGAATCGGATCTGGACGTCGGCGTCAAAGCCTACCTCCTGATGAAACCCCCTTTCCTCAGCGAACGGGAGGCCATCGACGACATGATCGACTCGGTCTACGACTGCGCCGAAACGCCGGGCTGTCACACGGTCTCGATGAACCCCTGTAACGTCCAGCGCTACACGATGGTCGACGAACTCTACTTCCAGGGTGGCTACCGGCCGCCGTGGCTCTGGAGCGTCGCCGAGGTCCTCGAGTCGACCGCAGACGCAGACGCCATCGTCATCTCCGACCCCGTCGGCCACGGCTCCGATCGAGGCCCGCACAACTGCAAGGACTGCGACGACCGCGTCCAGCGTGCGATCAAGGATTTCGACCTCCGCCAAGACCCCACCGTCTTCGAGCAGGTCGACTGTGAGTGTGAAGCCACCTGGGAGGCCGTCTGCGAGCGCGAATCCGGATACAATCTCCCGCTGGCACAGTAGCGCTCGCGCCTGTCCATGGACCGCGCGGTCCAACTGTATCCACAGCCCTCACTCTCAGTCTCTCTATTTCTGTCTCGGTTCAGGACACGACCACAGACGGCCAGCTTCTTGTAGAGCTCCGCACCACAGATGGCCAGACCTATACGACGATCGACGATATCGGAATTCGACAACCCTTACAATTAAGGACTCGTCAACCGACGGCTCGAACGTGGTTTACAGCACCGGCAACACGACGGTCGATCGGGCGACCGAGCGCGTGCTCGCTGGGGAAGAGCTCTCCCGGCGCGACGGACTCGCGTTGATCGCCCAGCCGGTCGAGGATCTCGCGCCAGCAGCGGACTACGTCCGCGCACAACGCAACGACGACACCGTCGACGCCTGTTCGATCGTGAACGCGAAGGCCGGCAACTGCGCGGAGGACTGTGGCTTCTGCGCCCAGTCGGTCCACTTCGATACGGGCATCGACACGTACGGATTCCTCGATCCGGAGGAGATCCTCGCGGCAGCGAAGCGTGCAGAACGCGACGGCGCACAGCGCTTCGGCATCGTCGTCGCGGAGAAAGGCGTGAACAAGGAGCAACGACCCGAGGAGTGGGAGCAGGTCCTCGAGGCGATCCGACTCGTTCGCGACGAGACGGACGTCGAGGTCGACGGATCGCTGGGGATACTCACCGAGGAAGAGGCGGAGATCCTCGTCGAGGAGGGTCTCAACCACTACAATCACAATATCGAGACCTCGCCGGAGTTCTTCCCGGAGATCGTCGACACGCACACCTTCGAGGACCGCGTCCAGACGCTCGAGATCGCCAAGGAGGCGGGCATGGACCTCTGTGCGGGCGTCATTCTCGGCATGGGCGAGAGCCCCACCGATCGGGTCGACGCCGCTATCGCGCTACAGGAGATCGGCGTCTCGTCGGTTCCGGTCAACGTCCTCAATCCGGTCGCTGGCACGGATCTCGGCGAGCGACTCGGCGACACCGCCGACATCTCCACCGAGGAGATCATCAAGGCGATCGCCGTCTTCCGATTCCTTCACCCGGACGCACGCGTCCGCCTCACGGGCGGGCGCGAAGTGAACCTCGAACCCGACGAACAACACCTCCCCTTCGAAGCCGGCGCGGACGGCATTCTCACCGGCGACTACCTGACGACGAACGGCAACGACGCCGCGGACGACCTCGACGTGATCGAACAGGCAGGCATGGAGCCCAACATGGACGCCAACGAGTTCGATCCCGACGAGGTTCGAGCGCGTGCCGACGGCGGGGACGATGCAAATACCGCGGCGGACGCTTCCAAGCCGGAGACGGCCGCTGGCACGGCCACGAGTAAGGCTGGCGATCCGCGAAACGACCGCGGCGACGCACCCGACACCGAAGCGACGAACGCGAGCGACTGAACGAGCGATTACGAAAGCACTCACGACCTATGGAATCCATCGACTTCGCGGTACTCGGCACGGGCGGTATCGGACGACGAACGCTGGAGGTCAGTCAGCGAAAGGAGGGCCTCAATGCGGTCGCGGCCTGCGATCGCCACGGCGTCGCTATCGACCACGAGGGGCTCGACGTCGACGAACTCCTCGAGGCGACGGAAGGTAACATCGCTGGCGACGGACGCGGCGACACGGACAGCGAGCCGCTCACGGACGGGGGCGTCAGTTCCGACGACGCGACCACCTCGGCCAACGTCAAACAACACGGCGAGGACGCTGGCGTCGTCGCCTCCGAGCAGGCCGAGCCGACGGATACACCGATCGACGACGTTATCGCCGAATCTGATCAGTTCGACGCGGTCCTGATCGCACTGCCGAACCTCGAACACGACTTCATTCCGCGAATCGCGGACCGATTCGCCGACGCGAACTACTCCGGCGTCCTCATCGACGTCCTCAAACGATCGCGCGTGATCGACATGCTCGACGATCGTGCAGACCGATTCGAGGAGACCGGCATCACGTTCGTCTGTGGCGCTGGCGCCACGCCCGGCTTGCTGACGGGCGCTGCGGCCCTCGCCGCGCAGTCGTTCGTCGAGGTCGAATCCGTCGACATCTGGTGGGGCGTCGGGCTCAAATCCGGCTACGAGGACAACCGCGGAACGGTGCGCGAGGATATCGCTCATCTGGATGGCTATACCGTAGAGACAGCACGCAAACTTTCCGAGGAAGAGATCGAGGCGATCGTCGACGAGCACGACGGCGTGCTCGAGTTCCACGATATGGAACACGCCGACGACGTGTTGCTCGAACGCGCTGGAATCTGCGACGCGGAGGACGTCACCGTCGGCGGGATCCTCGACCTCCGGAACGACGAAAAGCCAACCACGACGACGGTCACGGTCACGGGTACGACCTTCGACGGTGAGACGGGGACGAACACCTTCGAACTCGACGACGACACGTCGATGGCGGCGAACGTCAACGGCCCCGCGCTCGGCTATCTCCAGCGCGCCGTCGAACGCAACCGAAGCGGTGACTACGGCGTCTACGGTCCTGCCGAACTGATGCCCGGATTCTGAGCAGGCGCAGGGCGCAACCACACCCTGCCACAACCGTCCGCCAGTGCGAACCGCGACGCCTAAATCCCCCACCACCAAGGCTCACGTCAATGCGAGAGCGCGGGTTCGACCTCGACGCTCGCCTCCAGAACCGTCGACACCGGGACCTCTATCGCAACCTCCAGCCGGCCGACTCCGTCGGTCCACGGGCGCGCTTTGGACCCGATCCGGGAGCCGGCCTCCCGGTCCTCGACGCCGAGAGCGATCTGGTGTTCGCCGCGAACAACTACCTTGGACTGGCAAACGACGAGCGCGTGGTCGAGGCGGCCCAGCGGGCCGCCGACGTGGTCGGGACCGGTGCCGGTGCGAGTCGTCTCGTGACCGGCGACACGATGGTCCACCGGGATCTCGAAGCGAGAATCGCCGACGCCAAACACGCGGAGCGGGCGCTGGCCTTCTCCTCGGGCTACGCAGCAAACGTCGGGACGATCGCTGCACTCGATCCCGACGTCGTATTCTCGGACGCACTCAACCACGCCAGCATCGTCGACGGGTGTCGACTCGCCGACGCCGACGTCGTGGTCTACGATCACTGCGACCCGAAAGATCTCCGCGAGCGGATGGACCGACGCCGATCCGGTCCCGCTGCAACGGACGAGGCTATGATGGCAAACGGTGGGACAAGCACCGAGGCGGAATCCTGGCTCGTCGTCACAGACTCCGTCTTCAGCATGGACGGGACGATCGCGCCGCTGGAATCGCTCGCCGACGTGGCCGAGTCGGCGGGCGCGTGGCTCATGGTCGACGAAGCCCACGCGACGGGTTGCTTCGTGGACGGTGGCGGGATCGTCCAGCGTGATGGGCTCGAGGATCGCGTCCAGATCCAGCTCGGCACGCTCTCGAAAGCGCTGGCGAGCCAGGGCGGCTACATCGCCGGCTCGAACGAACTCGTCGAGTATCTGGTCAACGAGGCGCGTTCGTTCGTCTTTTCGACTGGGCTCGCGCCGTCAGCCGCAGCGGCAGCAGGCGAAGCGCTCCACCTCGCACGGACGACGGATCGCCGAGCCCGACTCTGGCGGAACGTCGACAAGCTCCGGGAGGGCCTCGAGGACGTCGGCCTCGAGGTCGCAGGCGAGAGCCAGATTCTCCCAGTGCACGTAGGCGACAGAGCAGACGCCCTCGCGCTGTCGGAGGCGCTCCGCGATCGCGGGATCGTGGCTCCGGCGATTCGGCCGCCGACGGTTCCGGCTGGAACGAGCCGGATCCGCGTCGCACCGATGGCGACTCACTCCGCGCCTGAGCTGGAGGCCTGTGTGAACGCTTTCGCCGAAGCAGCCGAGGAGATCGGGGTGATCTGACAATGGGCGACGGCGAGGAACGGGTGCTGAGCGACGCAATAGAGGAGATTCGAGATGGCCCCGGCGTCTTCGTCGCTGGCTCTGATACCGGCGTCGGAAAAACGGTCGTGACTGCCGGGCTTACCGGCTGGCTCCGTGAGGATGGCCTGGGTGCACGTGCGATCAAGCCTGCACAGACGGGCGCGCCCGAAGACGACGACGCAGCTGTGATTTCCGCCGCTGCCGGTGGGGACTCGGATGCCAGCACCTGTTGCAGACGGCTCGGTCCGGCACTCGCACCACGCACCGCTGCCGAGCGCGAGGGCGTGGCACTGGCATACGACGAAATCCTCGCAGACTGTCGTGACGAAATGGAGTCGTCGGGGTTCCCGATCGTCGAGGGGATTGGCGGACTGCGCGTTCCCCTCGCGGGCGAGGCCGAGGTACTCGATCTGGCGGTCGATCTCGGACTCCCCGCGATCGTCGTCGCGCGCTCTGGACTTGGAACACTCAACCACACCGCCCTCACCGTCGACGCACTCCGGTCCAGAGGTGTCTCCGTGCCGTTCGTCGTCCTCAACGAGTACGAGGGCGCCACCATCGCAGAGCGAACGAACCCCGACGAGCTACGCAGAATGCTCGACGTTCCAGTCGCGAAGCTCGCGCCGTTCGACGCGACGAACGCCTCTGAGATTGTGCCAGCAGTTCGGGACGCGCTCACTCCGCCTTTCGACGAGGACGATTTCGTCGACTGACTCGGTATTACCCGGCGAGCGAAGGCGGCATACCCGATACTCACAGTTCGATGGATTTGGGGACGGCGTCGCTCGTCTCCAGTCCAGTGCAGCCAGTACTGGGGAGGCCGTCTGGCGTTGCAACTGCTGGGATATCAGGAGTGAATAGCGGGGTAGTATTCGTTATAGTCTCGGGCCAGCGCACAACCGACGACGAGTGCCAGACTCCCTATGGCTGCAACACAGCCTCGGTAGACTCACGCTCGCCGTCGACGTCGTGGAGAACGTACGTCGCGAGATCGCTTTTGCGGTGTTGGACCATAAGATGCGTCCGGAAGGCGTTCGCGTCTGTGGATTCGTGCTCACACCACGGACAGAGGAGGGAGGACTGGGAGGTCATCGTGCGTTCGAGTGACATACTCCCCGGACGGTATTGAATCGTTCGTCCCTCCACACGATGATACGACAACGATCAGAAGAACTCGTCCAGACCGGACTGATCGTCGGGATCGTCGGAGGTGTCCTCGCCGATGGCCGCTTCATTCGTCCCAGCTGATCCATCTCCAGCGTCGCTCTCGGCATCGCTCGACGATCCGTCCGCGTCGGCGTCTGCCAACGTGGACTGGGAGTCGCTCGCGGCGCCAGCGCCCCCCGATACCTCCGCATTCTGGCCGTTTCCAGCTGCGGACTCGTCGTCCGGGTCGTCGTCCCGAGTTGCGCCCTCGAATGCACCCTGGGACGCATCCACCGCCGTCGACTCCCGGAGTTCCTCGGCGTCGTCGACGATCGACTGTACCTTCTTGGTGTCCTCTCCACTCCCCGTGATAAAGGCGAGTTCGCCCGCATCGAGATCGTAGGCTGCAGCGACGGCGACGGTCACGTCGCGGGGCTTGCAGTGGTGGGTCATCGCCGAGAGATAGGGAAGCACGCGGCGGCGTGCCGTCCCGAGAGAGCAACCCTCCCGTTCGGCGATGCGCTGGGCGATGCCGTCGCGCGTCGAGCGCGTTCCCTTGGATCGGCCGAGTTTCGTCCGGAAGCTGGGAGGGCCGTAGCGAGTCCAGCCGCCTTTCGACTCCTGGCGTGAGGCAGCGACGCCTGCGACCATCGCGTCGCTCGCGTAGCGCCAGTAGGTGTAGTTCTGCGTCTCGCGCACCCGACCCAGCCACCGGTCCGCGTTCGAAAGGTGATCGTATGCGTCCGCGAGCTCGACGCCCGCGTAATCCTTCGGCATGTTGTCCTCGATCCACTGGATCAGGTCGTCGGGGTTCTCCTCGACGTCGTAGGATTTCTTCAGTGCCGCTTCGGCACCGTCCTCCTTGATGAGCGCGTCGAGAAAGTCGAAGATGTCGACGGTGCCATCGCGCTCGCCCGTCGAGACGTCGGCCTCCGTGATGCGATCTCGGCCCTCCGCGATCGCCTGTAAGTCGTTGATCGCCGAGCGGAGGTCACCGCTCGTGCGCTGGGCGATCGCCTCCAACGCCGCGTCCTCGAACGCGACGTCCTCCTTGCGGCAGATATCTCGCAGCACCGGGACGATCGAGCGTGCGGAGACGTCACGGAACTCGATCTCCTGGCACGCGTTGCGTAGCCCGCGGGACATTTCGTAGAAATCGTTTGCGACGAGCACGATCGGCTGATCCGCGTCTTTGACGACGTCGGTCACGGCGCGAGAGCCACCGTAGTCTGCGTTGCCGTGGAAGTTGTCCGCCTCGTCGAGAATCACGAGTCGGCGCATCCCGCCGGTGAGCGTCGCGGATTTCGAGGCCTCGCCGGCGATGCGCTCGACGACGTCCCGCGTCCGGTCGTCGCTCGCGTTCAGCTCCATGACGTCCCATTCGAGGTCGCTTGCGAGCGCGTGCGCAGCAGAGGTCTTCCCGACGCCTGGCCGACCATAGAGAATCGCCGCGTCGCCGTGGTCGCTCCAGGTCTCCGCCCACTGCCGAAGGTCGTCGCGTGCGGCGTCGTTCCCCCGGACTTCGGCGAGCGTCGACGGGCGGTATTTCTCCGTCCAGTCCATCGAAACCCAGTTGGGAGGGTCGGGGGTTATGGCTTGCGGAGCGGTGGTGAACGCAGTGCAGTGAACGCGGGCCGCCGACAGGAACCGCTCATTCCAGTGGCCCGCCGAGGTCCAGACTGTACTCCAGTGCCCGGTCCACGTCGAGGAGCACCGGCTCCGGAACCGAGCCGACGATTTCGACGATCGCCCGCTCGATTTCGACGGTGGTGGGTTGGCTACACAGGGCGACGGCAGCCTCCGCGAGCCCGCTGTCCTGTGGCTCGAGCACTACCTCGTGTGGGTAGCGTTCGGGACCGAAATCGGTCGTCAGTGGCACGACGACCGTCGTCGAGGAGTGATCGTTGCCGACGTCGTTCTGGACGACGAGACACGGACGGTGACGCGCGGACTCACCGTTGCCGCCTTCGCCTGCACTGCTTCCTCTACGTCCAAATGCCACGACGACCACATTTCCGCGTGAAACCTGCATCGGAACTCACCACGTGGGAACGTCGTCGGGGTCGCCACCATCGTCGTCCGGTGCAATCGCGCGAGCGACGGTACGGTCACGGTCGTTCCACTCCCGGTAGCCCTCCTCGAGTCTGTCGTCGACCGTCCGCTGGGCGATGACGATCTTGTCGTCCTCCGAGCGGACGACGACTTCGTCACCTCCGCGGATACCGAACCGCTCACGCAGCTCCTTCGGTATCGTGATCTGCCCGCGCTCCCCGACGATCCGCGTGTCCCGGGCCATTGTCGTCCCTGAATACACCGATAGCCTGCAAAAGGATTGTGCATGTAACTGTACCACACGAACGGTGCCCGTGGATGGTGGCGGAGAATGTGGTGTCGAGCGCTATGGGCCGACGCTGGACATCGTGAGGATCGAAAGCCCCGAGTGGACATCGACGCCAGTCCGTCCGATCGACAACAGACTCGGACCCGATAGCGATCGAGCGTGCCGCTACGAACGTATCTGCCGTAAGCGCTAACTGTTGGCCACGTAACGTCGGGCTATGGGAGAGGGGCCGCGTGCCGAGCTCGCCGAGAAGATCGCGGGGGAGGTCGCCCTCAGCGACGATCCGGGGGCAACGTTGCGCAAGTGGCGCACCGATTTCGACGTAACGCAGACCGAGCTCGCGGAGAAACTCGACATTTCGTCCTCGGTCATCAGCGACTACGAGAGCGGCCGCCGTGACAGCCCGGGCATCGCAGTCGTTCGCCGGATCGTCACCGGACTGCTCGATATCGACGAACGTCGTGGCGGGAGCCGCATTCGTCAGTACGGCAGAGTGCTTTCTGCCGGCTTCGCGAGCGACGTCGTGCTCGATCTCAGGGAGTACCCCGCTGCGATGCCCGTCGACGACGTCTTCGACGCCATCGACGCCAACGGGCTCGTCGAGGGCGAACGGGATCGGATCACGGGACACACGGTCATCGACAGCGTGGAGGCGATCCAGCGGCTCTCCAGCGAGGAGATCTTCAATCTCTACGGACAGTCGACGAGCCGCGTCCTCGTGTTCACGGGGTTGACGCGAGGCGAGTCGCCGCTGGTCGCACAGCGCGTCGTCTCGCCGACGCCGAACGCCGTCGTGTTGCACGGCATCGACGAGGATGACCTCTGGGAGCACGCCCCTGATTTGGCGCGCGTGGATGGGTTCGCGCTCGCGACGTGTACGACGCCGCTCGACGACGTGCTCGACGACCTGTCGTCGCTTCCGTAGCTCGCGAGGGATGGCTCAGCTCACGCTGCCGTAACTGTGTCTCGACTACTGGCCGTCCCGACGAGCAGAGAGCAGAACTCGCGAACGCGGCGTTACCTCGACGGTCGCTACTCCACGTACCGGTACTGCCGTTCGCCCATCCGGCCCCAACCATCGAAAACGAACTCGCTGTCTGGGGTAGTCAGCGCCTCGATGTCGGTATCGAGGTCGTGGTTGTGGGAGTCGTGGATCGTCTCGTACTCCTCGAAAGAGATGTCGTACCGGGATTCAAGCTGTTCCCCGACGTTCATCGAATCGATCTCCTCCCGCCAGCCATCCAGCACGGTTTCGTCGTGAATTTCGGCCTGGGCACCGGAGCCGTAGGACGCAACGAGAAGCTTCGATCCCGACAGATCTCGGTCGGTCTCGTAGGCGTCGAGCAGCGCGCTTGCACGCGCCACGTGCACCGAGCCAGTGTACCAGTTGCCGACCTCGCGTGAGACGTCCAGCGTCGGCTCGATCCGCTCGTCGTACCACGTCTGATACCGATCGGTCTCGGCGAGGTCGTCCGTGTACTCGCTGAGCGCTTCGCGGTAGGCTTCCGTGTCCTCGAACTCGTCCTCCTCGGGCTGGGCGCCGATCTCCTCGGCGAGCTCGGCCTCGATCTCCGTCCCGCGGACGAGGTTGCGATATCCCAGCACGGCGGCCTTGCGGACCATGCCCGGGAACGGCGTGTGGAAGGGAACGTAGGCGAAATCGTGCGGGTGCACGTCGCCACCCGACGCCTCCTTGTAGTCCTCAAGCGCCTCCCGCGTCCGGGCGAGATAGACCTGCATCGAGCGTTTGCCGTCGACGCTCGGGAACTGCTGGTTCGGCTTGAGGAAGTCCGTCTCGTCGGCGCTCCCGATCCCCTGGGCGTGGGAGAACTCCACGACGGAAGGATTCTCGGTGATCCACAGCGCGACAGCACCGGCACCCTGCGTCGCCTCGCCGGGATCGTCCCGTGCGTACAGTGCGGTGTCCGTCGCGATCACGATCGCACCGCGACCACGATTCCGGCCGGAGGCGATCCAGTTGAACGCGTCGTTGACGCTCTGGGTGCCCGCGATGCAGGCGAACTTCCGTTCGCCCTTGTTCGCGTGGTGGAAGTCGTCCTCGTACACCTGCTCGAGACAGCCCGCGACGTACGTCGAGACGGGCTTCGAATTGTCGAAGGCACTCTCCGTCGCGACGTCGATGCGCCCGACGTCCTCGGGCTCGAGCCCCTTGCGCTCCATCAGCCTGTGGGCGGCGTTCGCACCCATCGTGACGATGTCCTCGTAGCTGTCCGGGAACGAACTGGCGTGGAGGCCAAGCCCCTTCGTGTACTTGCCCGGATCCTCGTCCTGTGCCGGTGCGAACGTGCCCGGAAGGTCCAGTTTGAGATTCCCGACCCAGAGCTCCATTGCGTCGATCCCGACGGCTGTCATACTAGGTGGGTGGCCGTCGGCGTGGGATAAGGGCTTGTCGATCAAAGGTTCGTCAGATGTCGAGAGGCAGAAGAACAGAAGCGCTGGAAGCGACAAACAGAAACAGGCCGATTGTCGTGATCTGCGGTCAGGGGACGTCTATGCTGAAGGTTTCCGATCCCGTTGTTCCGTCAGCAAGTGTATAGAACGTGGTAACTGAGAAACTTTCGCCAGACATATCGATTCGCTGTCCGTTCTGCTTCTGGAACTCATAAAGGTATATTCTGGCAGAACTCCCCTGAGACATGGTCGGATTCCCGTTATTGTCGAATCCATCGGCGTCGAGGTCTATGTCAGCCGGCAACGACACACCGCCGTTGAAGTCGTTCCAGCCATCGCTGACATCAGCGGATACGTAGAGTTCAGTCCGGCGTGGCTGATCGTTCGGCCTTACGCCGTCGCTTATCGACTTTGCCTGACCACTCGTTTTGTTGATCACCATTCTGGTAATTTCAGCCTCTTGGCCCAGATCGTTGCTGATCGTGAACTCGACTCCGCCGGGGACGTTATCATTTTCGTCCGGCCCGTCAACTGCGACGGCGTCGTCGTTGTAGGTCATTTCGGATACCAGATTCACGACTTCGATCGCTATCGTGTCACTGCCATCGTTACCCGACGCGAGTACGTCGATAGTACCGGTATCGACGGCGGTGAGGTTAGTAGTCACAGCTCCGTCCGTTCCACTCGATGCCGAAGACGGATTGACGTACCCGACGCTCGTATCGTTGACCGCGAAGGTGATATTGATTCCGTTGAACTGGGGGTTTAGGGCCGCGTTGAGCTGTAGTGAATCGTCGGAACTTGCGCCAACGTCCCAAGTACAATGATTCGAATCGCACTGGGAGAGTGACGTATCGGAGTTTTCACTTTCCGACGACGGATCCGTCCAATCCACGCTATACGCACCGCCGCCCCCGCCACTGCCCCCGCCACTACCGCTGTTCGCCTCGGAAACGTCGTAGCGAGTCGTTTCGGCCACACCGTCGCCGACTTCGACCAACGCCATTCGAAGATCGTACTGTGGTCGGTCGAGTTCGACCAGGATTCGTTCGCCATCGTAGCGCGCCACTCGCGTATCGGGAGTCCCGTCCGAAAATGTCGTCCCAACTGTCTCGTTCCAGACGCTTGGGGTTTTCGTCGGCATCCACAACTGAATAGGCCCAGCTGAGTCGTTCGTAATCGAGATGGGACCCGTAGGCCCGCTTATCGTCTCCGGATCGATTGAGATAGGCTGCGTTCCCTGCTCGGAGAGATTTCCCCGGAGGACGGTCAGCGTCAGCGAATCTCCGCGGACAGCGCGTTGTCGAGTTAGCGTGTTGGTCGCGTTGTTCTCAAAGACGTTGAACGCCAGCGAGTGTTCGATATTCGTGACGCCAGCGTAATCGAATTCCGTATAATGGGGCGTGTAGACGATTCGGTTGGTCGTGTGGTTACCTGTGACGAGATCCGTGGGATCACCAGACCCTTCATACGATCCCTGAACTTTGACATTACCCAGCGAAATGTTGCCTGCCTCCTGAGTCCGCAAGGCTCCCCGAATTGGGGGTGGATTCAAAAAGATAGTCCGCGGCGGGTACTGATCGCCGAGTTTTACCGACACCGCATTACTCTGGCCTAGGGTCCCGGCATTGCTAATCGAGTTACGCAGTTCAGTCAGTTGCTGGCGGACCTCCTGATTGTGATTAAACTCGACCTCGGCGTTCTGGTCGGGAACGACCTGCACCTGATACATCGTGATCGCAATAACGACGAAGGCGAGCAAGATGGCTGCCCCAACCTGCACGGACTGCCCACGCTCGTCGTTTAGAAGCCGCATTTCGAGAAAATTAATCGTGGGCAAGGTAAAACGCTTGTTGCCGCTACGGACTGCGGTATGATGATACTACCCGGATCCAGCGAGTCTTAGTTAACGATCCTACTTGTAATTGCGTGGCTGAGGTGAACGACGGTCGACCCGCCGTTACTCTTCGGCGTCTTCTTCTTCGACGACCTCGGGATCGCTCATCGCGCTCTGGAGGCTATCGAGTCCGTTGATCCACTCGGTGACGAGTCCGTACTCTAGCTCCTCGGCGACGCTGATGTCGAGGTCCTCGCCGTCGATGACGAGCGTCCCCGCCTGCGCGGCGAATCCGAGCGCGGCGTCGAGGTCCTCTTCCGCTTCGGCGTCGGCTGCTGCGCGGAGATACTCGCCGACGTCCGCGTCCTCGGCCGGACCGCCCACGACGTACTCCTCTGCAGAGTAGAAGACGCACATGAGACTCGTCTGAACGCCATCGACCAGGATCGCCGTTTCCTCGTCGTCGAGACCGGGATCGTCGAGCACGACTTCACGAATGTCCGCGATCTCGCCCATCGCCTCCTCTTCGTCGAGGTGGCCGTCCTCGTAGGCCGTGACGATCTTGGCGATCGCCAGCGCCGCGTCGTCCTGCAGATTCAACAGGAGGCGGGCGGAGTCCTCGTCCTCGGGATCGATCTCTTCTTGAGATATGCGGTCGATCCAGTTCTGCCAGCGATCCTCGGAGTAGAACTCCTGTGGCGGCTCGCTCATACCCGAGCAAACGGGTGTGCAGTGAAATGCCTTTCTCTGCGGGACGGCGATGGGTTTCGAATCGTACGTGGCGATCGCTGGCGAGAGGAGCCCGCTCCCGGATGAATGCGGTTCTACGACAGGCAATCGTGAGTAGACTGATCCCCGAACTGCTACCGATCGGTACCGCCGACGCGACCGGCGACTCGCCGAGACGGTCAGAGTCGGTCCCTGTGCTCCGACGCCAGTTCCTCCGCGCGATCGAGTGACGGCGTGGCCTCCCAGCGGACCTGCTCGCCAGCCCCGTAAGCGAGTGCCTCCTTCAGTTCGTCGGTGAGTACGCCGGCTCCGACCTCGACGACGTCACCGTCCGCGTCGCCGATTTCGTAGACACCGTAGCGTTCGGGAGCTTTCCCGACGGTAGTGCGGGAGAGGTCCTCCCAGGCTTTCCGGAGCGGCATCGGTCACTCCTCCAGCTGGTCCTGGCCGTTCTCGGCAATCTGGGCGCCCTCCTCGGCTTCGGTATCTTCGCGAACGATTTCGTAGGAGGCCTCACCCATCTCGTCCTCCGCGAAGACGAAGATGCGACCGCGAGCGACCTCCGGCTCGCCCTCGATCACGATCGCGTGGCCCTCGGCGCGGGCGGTCACGCCGGGGAACAGTTCGGTCTCCTCGCCGGGCTCGACGAAGACGCGGCCGACGCCAGTCTCCTCGAGGATGTCGTCGTGGGTCGAGCGATCGTTGACGTACGTGAGCACGCCCTCTGTGTCGGTGGGATCCGTGACGAGGACCTGAACGAGCACGCCGGGACGAGTCCGGACGGAGCCCTCGCGTTTCGCCGGAACGCCGTTGTAGAACGCCTCCCGCTCGTCGAGATACTCGACGACGACGCCCTCCTCCCGGAGATCTACGGGGAGGGTCGACGGGGAGACGGTCGATCGGTGGGACATACCCGTCGGTTGGTCGGTGACCGGGAAAAGAACCGCGTTCGCGTCACGTCACGTCACGTCGCGTTTGGATGCGTCACTGCACGCCACACGCGACCGGCCGCGATCTCCACCCCCTCGACTGGTACCTCCTCCGGTCAGGCACCCCTCGACCGCCACCGGGCGATGAACGATACCAGTCCGTCGCAGGCGCTTCCGCGGAACGACACCGTCAATGGTATGTGGTGGCGAACGGAGGGACGGATATGGACGGTCGGGCGAAAGCACCGGGCGCGGGGACGATCTGCAACGCACTCGCGAACGGACAGGGATCGGCGTTCGCCATCGAGGCCTACACCACTGCGAGCGTCTCGCTCGACCCAAAACGAGACGGTGTCGACGGCACGATCGACGGAGCACCGGACGCGGACACGTCACTGATCGAGCGCTGCGTAGCGCTGACCATCGAGCGCTTCGGTGACGGCGAGGGCGGTACGGTCCGCACCGACAGCGAGGTTCCGATGGCTGCCGGCCTGAAGTCATCGAGCGCGGCGGCGAACGCCACGGTGTTGGCGACGCTCGATGCTCTCGGCGTCGCTGACGAATCGGATCCGACGCTGACAGCCACCGACGCGACCGACCGAGTGGACGCCTGCCGGCTCGGCGTCGAGGCAGCACGCGACGCTGGCGTCACCGTCACCGGCGCGTTCGACGACGCCTCCGCCAGCATGCTCGGTGGCGTCACCGTCACCGACAATACCGACGACGAGCTGCTCGCCCACGAAGACCGGGACTGGGCAGTGCTCGTCTGGACGCCCCCGGAGCGGGCCTACTCCGCGGACGCCGACGTCGAGCGCTGCCGGCAGATCGCCGGGACGGCCGATCTCGTGATCGAGCACGCCCTCGAGGGCGACTTCGCTCGCGCGATGACGGTCAACGGGTTCGCGTTCTCCGCCGCGCTCGAGTTTCCGACGGAGCCGATGGTCGAGGCCCTCCCCGAGGCTGCGGGCGTTTCGCTGTCCGGCACCGGGCCGAGCGTGACGGCCGTCGGGGATCGGGAGGCACTCGAGACGGTGCGCACGGGGTGGGCGGAACGCCCTGGAACGATCAGACTGACGACCACGCAGACCGAGGGAGCAACTATCCAATGACAGACCACGAGGAAACCCAGACCGACGACGCGCCCGAATCGATCACACGACTGCTGGCCGATGGCGGTGAGCCGAGCGGGGCGAGGGGAACCTCCTCGGAGCTTCGCTCCGACGGTGGTGAGCGATCGCAGCGCGATCGCGATCCTCGTCAGGGCCTCAGGCCTGACGGTGGTGAACGCGAGGGAATGCAGGACATGGCCCTGGACGAGCTCCGCGAGGAGATCGAGTCCATCGACCGGGAACTCGTCGAGCTGATCGCCCGCCGGACGTACGTCGCAGACACGATCGCGGCGGTCAAAGACGATCGCGACCTGCCCACGACCGACGAGCAACAGGAGCAGCGCGTGATGGATCGCGCGGGCGTCAACGCCGAGCAGTTCGACGTCGACGCCAACCTCGTGAAGGCGATTTTCCGGCTACTGATAGAGCTGAACAAGGTCGAGCAGCGAGAGAATCGGTAGGTACGCCGCCTCGGTCGCGGTCACGTTTCGGCCGGTGTCACCTGCTGCGGGAGCGAGAAGCGCGAACGCAGTGGTCAGTGCTCGTGATCAGTCGAGTCGCCGTGATCGTGTGGCTCGCCGGCCTCGTGAACGTGTTCGTGGGGATGCGCGTGCTCGTGCTCGCCAGCATCCGGGATCACCATCACCTTGACACGGCGGACGGCGTCGAAGTCCCGGAGCTCGTTCACCAGTCCGTGGATGCGATCGCCATCGCCGCGACAGAACAGGGATTCCAGACAGAGATCGCCCTGGTGTGAGTGGCTCGTGTTGAGAATGACGTCCTGAAAATCGTGCTGGACGCCGTGGAGCTCGCGGATGACGTCGTGGTGGCGGTAGTCAAAGCCCACCAGCGCGACGAGATCCTCTCCCGCGCCTTCGAGACGAGTGTGAGCCTCGACGTACTCCAGCATTGCCTCACGGACCGCCCGAGAACGGCTATCGATGCCCTGCTCCTGCCAGACCTGATCGAATTCCTCGAGCAGCTCGTCGGGGACGTTCAGACTCGTTCGCACGAGTACATCGAGAGGAGCCCGAACCAAGAGTCTGCGGTCTCTCCACTGCCGCGTATGCAGAGGTGGGCGTCTGGGTAGTAACAATCGCTAAACGGGGTCGTGGTGTGAATCACATCCAACCGATGGTACACGGAGAGGCGCCCGGCGTTCTCGCCGGAGCGATCGTTCTCGGATTCGCCCACGAGGAGGAGTTCGAGATCATCGCGCTCTGTACCGGCTCCTCACACTGTCTGGAACTCATGCTCGCGTACGCGATAACGGTCGTCCTCGGCATCGTCGGACTAACGATGCTAGTCGTTGCAGGCTACCAGCACTTCGAGGAACGAGTCGAACGGATCACGCCCTACCTGCCGGCGTTCTCCGCAGCGGTGCTGATCGTGATGGGGACGGGTTTCGTGTTCGGAATCCTCTGAGAGCAGATGAGTACGTGGACAACCCCGATGGATCGAGCGGTCAGATCACTGGCTCCGGGACGCCGACTCGTCGTTCGCTGACGCTGACCCGTCGCCGGACGTCGCCGAATCCTGCGAGCTCGGGACCGGATCGATCGGGGCATCACGGAACTGATCTGCTGGTCGATCGTCTTGCTCGGCCAGCGATTCGAGTAGCCGGTCCGCGATCGTCTCGCGGATCTCACCGGCGACGTCACGGTCCACGTCGATCATCTTGCTGTCGTCGCTGACCAGACTCCGCGAGCCGGCGACGTCGACGTGAAGCGTCGCGAGCTGCCGACGGCGCTGGAAGATCGTCTGGGAGTCCGCGACCGTCTGTACCCGGTGATACGGGACGATTTTCGTGGTTCGGCTCCAGAACCCGTGGCGAGTGACGACGTACTCGTCGGTGAGCGCGTAGCCGAGATTCCGCCACTTCAGGTGTGCTGCGACGGGGATCAGCGGCGCGGCGAGAGGCACGATCCACCACGGACCGTTCCAGACGCCGCTGGCCACCGCACTGTAGGCGATCGCAGTGAGAATCCCGAGGACGATCGCGTATCGCGCCACGTAGCGGGTCCGCGCCCGTTTCGGCGGGCGTTCGAACGCGGGGAGATCCACAGGCTCGATCTCCTTCGCGAGCTCGAGGACGCGATCGCGTCGGGCGATCGGCACTGCAGCCTGCGAACCGCCTTCCTGCCCCGGAGAGAAGCCGGCTGTCTCGGCAGTCAGCGAGGCGTAGCCGACGAACCGTGAGAGCACGTTCTCGGTGACCGTGACCGCCTGCACTTTCTCGAGCGGGATGGTCCCCGAGAACTTCTGGAGGAGCCCTCGCTCGTACCGGAGTTCGTCGTCGACCGCGAACAGCTGGAAACCGTAGTAGTTCGTCACCGCGTACGCGGCGCTGAGGACCGCTGTCGCGAGGTAGATCGCGAGCACGATTGCCGGAACGAATAATACGGCAAGACCGGCGCTTCCGCCAGCGAGCTCCGTGATCTCCGGAACGAACGGCGTGAGGGCGAAGAAGACCAGCGGGAGAATTCGGGAGTCCAGCGAAACGACGCCCAGAACCCCCAGCTCGCGCGGCGTCATCTCGAAGAGGAGTTCGCGTCGGTCGGCAAGGGTTCCAGCCTCGGTCGCTGCGGCGTCCGCAGCAGATGCATCCCCCGCGGTTTCCTCGGTGCGACTCCGGCGCTTGCGCTCGCTGATTTCGTTTTGAAGTCGGTTGGCCTCGGCGGCACCGACGTACTGGAGGTGTGCCTCGGTGCCGCTCCCACCGGCGGTCTCGACGCGGACTTCCGCGAGCCCGAGCGCTCGCTGGACGATCGTCCGTTCGATCGATACGTTCTGCACGCGGCCGTAGGGGATCTCGCGGGAGCGCCGCGATACAACGCCGGCGTCGATGTCGAGCGTGCTCTCGGTCAGCGCGTACTCATAGCGGCGATAGTAGGCGTACTGCCAGCCCACGATCGCGATCAACCCTGCGATGATCACCATCCCGGCGACCGCGAACGCGAGCGCGCCGTCGAGGAACTGTGGAACGCCGAAGAAGGCGAAAAAGGCGATTAGCACGACGTTGCCGGCGGTGCGGGCCGCACGATACGGGATCGAAAGCGGGTGGAGCTTCATACGGCGGTGTCGTCCTCCGCTGCGATCGCGAGCTGTTTCAGCCGGCGCTGGTGCTCGGTCGCGCGGTCCGACTCGATACCGGGGATCGTAACGTCGGCCCCACGCGATCCGGCGGTGTAGACCACGAGCGTCGACAGGCCTGCAACTCTGGCAATCGGCCCACGAGCGGTGTCGACGTGCTGTATCCGGACGAACGGAACGACGGTCCGGACGCGCGTCACAACCCCGCGTTCGAGATAGATCGCGTCCTCGCGGAACTCGTACTGCCAGGCGCGATAACGCAAGACGGCGTGGGTGACGAACAGTGCGAGTAGTGCGGTCGTGATCGTCGCGGGGACGAGCAGGCTGATCTCGAGCCACTGCCACGCGGCGGCAAAAGCGATGGCCCCGAGAACGAGCGACCAGACGACACCACGAGCGATCCAGATCGTCCGAATCCGCGGGTGGAGCGAGCGTTCGGAGACGGTCAGCTCGGAGGGGTCGACGTCGGTTGCGTCGAGATTGGAGTCATCTAACGAATCGCCAGATGACTCGGCGGCGTCTTCAGATCCGTCAGTGAGGTCGGGATCGTCACCGGAGGCTCCTCGCATACGTACGTCAATCTGCCCCGAAGCATCAAAAAGGGCCGCGTCGCGTCCCAGCCGTTGCTACAGTTCGATCCACTGGCTGTCGACGTCCTGATCGAGGAGTCGCCAGCGGTGCTCGGCGCCAGTTTCGCTGGGCCGGACCTCTACAACCGCGTCGAACAGCGGTTCGAGTAGCTTCACGTGATCGTCGTCGGGCGCGAGCCGCAGGTGGAAGTGGCCCATTCCGTTGACGTCGCGAACGCGGGCGGTGACGACGTGTACCAGTCGGAAGACGGTCTCGGGATCGTGCTCGGAGAAGAGGGGACCGAGCGAGTCGAGGCAGACGCGAAACTCCGCCGGCTCCAGTCCTTCCTCGGCAGTCAGACCGTCGATCTTGTCCGCGACCGCCTGGCCGAGTGGCCCGAGCAGGTCGCTGTCGACGATCGTCGCGTTGCACTCCACGCCGGGATCGCCGTACGTGATAAGATTCGTGTCTCCCGCGGCGTCCTCGGGTGGAAGCCAGCCACAGGAGCCGCCGGGCGACGTTCGAACGACGAGCCGGGTCCGCGGCGCGTCGGTCCCGAGCAGTCGACGGCAGACCGCGTCGTGGGCGGAACGGTCCGCAGTACCGACGACGACCACGTTCGAGCCCGTTCGCTTGAGCGTGGCGAGTGCCTCGGAAAACGTGGACCCGTCGGGGCCCTCGCCGCCCTGTTCGGACCGCATTCTTGCATTATTCTGATTTCAGTATCCAATAAGCGTTGTGGCCAAAATTACCGACGTGATTCTCACAGAACAAATGTGCGGGCGACGTGTCACTCGTTTTTCGAACGGCGTTGTCGATAGCTGGTTTCGAACGATCGGGTGATACTACTCTCTGGTCGCAGACGAGTTCCAGCGATACGCTCCAGAACACGGGTGAGAACAGTCACTCACAGCCTAGGCCCGGAGCTATGAATAAGATCGTATGTTGTAGGAGAACTTCGACGCCGAGGAATGTCGGAGACGAAACCGGTTCGCCTTCTCAGAGTTGCTTGGAGACGTATGGACCGTCTTGCCGGTAGTCGAGTTGCTCACGGTAGTACTCGCGTGCGCCGATCCCAGCGATGACGGCGAGCTTCGAGTACCCTTTCTCCCGAGCCATCGTCTCCGCGCGCTCGACTAGCCGGCGGCCGTGCCCCTGGTGCTGGAACCCCCCGTCGCTCTGGTTCGAGTCGGCGGAGGCACCGTCGACTGCAACACCCGATCCCTCGGAGCCAGCGTCAGTCTCTCCGATTCCCAGCTCGTTACCGTAGACGTGGAGCTCGCGGATGATCGCGGCGTCCTCGAGCTCGCGGCGGATCGGATCGCCGGGCTCGCGAAGTCGGCAGAAGCCGATCAGGAGGTCCCGGTCGAAGTCCTCGATCGAGACGAAATGTTCGGTCCCGCCGGCGGCTTCGTACGTATCGACGCGGAGTTCGGGATCGACCGGCTCGGCGTCGTTCATCCCGACCTCGCGACACCGGATACAGTCACACGTCCAGCCGTGGTCGTCCATGCGCTTGCGGGCGAGCTGTCGGAGGTTTGACTTCCAGACGCCCCCTTCGATCACGGTGGCAGGGATGTCTCGCTGGACGCGCTGAAGTCGCGTATAGCGCGGGAGCATCGACTTGATCTCCGCGACGAGTTCCGCCGCCTCCTCGTTGCCCAGCGGTTCGAATTCGCCACGCCGGAACATGTCGTAGGTTACAGTCCCCTCGACGATCAGGGTGGGGTAGATCTTGAGATAGTCCGGCCGCCACTCTGGGCGTTCGACGAGCCGGCGGAAATCCTCGAGCACCATCTCCTTGGAGGCCCCGGGCTGGCCGGGCATCATGTGAAAACCGACCTTGAACCCCGAATCCCGGAGCCGGCGGTTCGCGGAGACCGACGCTGCCATGCCGTGTCCACGGTGCATCTCTCGGTTGATCCGCTCGAACGTCGTCTGGACGCCGACCTCGACCTTCGTGCCGCCGAGTCGGAGCATCCGGTTCACCTGCTCGGGATCGCACCAGTCCGGCTTGGTCTCGAAGGTGATCCCGATCGCGCGCACGTCGCCGGTCTCGTTCTCGGCGATGACGTCCTCCGTGTAGTGGTAGTCGGACGCGCGCCACTCCGCTCCGTTCTGGCCGCTATCGCGCTGTGGCCGACGATTGGGAGCGAAGCTCTCCTCCTCGGATGGAGTCGGCTCTGCGTCGGGATCGAAGTCGTTCATCGCGCGGAGCGCCTCTTTCACGAACCACTCCTGGTAGTCGTGGCTCCGGGCGGTCATCGTGCCGCCCATGAGAATCAGCTCGGCCTTGTCCACAGGGTGGCCGATCTTTCGAAGCTGGTTGAGGCGGAGCGTGACCTGACCGTACGGGTCGTAATCGTTCTGTTCGCCACGGGCTGCAGCTGGTTCGAGTCCGGTGTAGCTCTGAGCGGAGTCGAACTCCGAGTCCGGCCCACCCGGGCAGTAGAGGCACTTCCCGTGTGGACAGGACCGGGGGCTGGTCATGATCGCGACGGGAGAAACGCCCGATGCTGTCCGGACGGGCTTCCGGTGAAGTACCTCCGCGAGCTCATCGCGGCGGCCGTCCGGAGCCCGATCGAGCAACTCGGTGTGTTTTGGCACCTTCGACGCGGAGTACTTCGAGCAAACGTCGAGTTTGGCAGATTCGACGTCGTCGCGCTCGAGGTCGCCAGCCAATACCCGTTCGACGAGCTCCTCACACGCCTGCTCGAACCCGTCGTCGGTGCTCATCGGCGGGAAATCGGGGAGGTTCGGGAATAAGCGTGACGCTACCAGTGGCGCAGAGCTGCCCGAAGGTGGTGCCCTCCTCGTGGCCAGAAACCCCCCAGAGAGCAACCAATGGTTTAACGATCGGGCTCGTAGCGCCGTCCAACGGCCAGCCATGGCAATCGAGAACCACCCGAGCGTCCGAGACCTCGTGCGGCGGACGCTCGACGCGCCTGGGGACGCCCGCGAGGCGCTCCCGGTGTTGCTGGACGCCCTCGACCACGAGGACCCAGTGGTTCGCGTCGGCGTCGCCTGGGCTATCTGTGCTGTGACCATCGCGAATCCAGACGACGCACCCGACGTCGTCCAGCGTCTCGAGGGGACCCACGGCCACACGGCCTCGATGGCAGCGACGTGGATCCGCCGCGAACTAGAACTCGATGGAACCGACGGCACGCCGGGCGATCTGCCTGCCCGACGGTCCGAGCAGGCGGACGGGACGGTGGAGGACGATACTGCGGAGCACGATCCAAACGCGCCGGCTCGCCCATCGCAGGGTGCAAAACTTCAATCGTCTCCCCCGGAGGAAGAGTCGGCGAACGACGCTGGAACCGACGACGCCTCGACGTCCGGTAGCCCCGTGCATGAGCGCCCGGACCAGGTCGTTCAGAACGGACAGTTCACGCTCGAACTCGATCGGACGAACTTCGACTCACTCGAGATCGTCGAGCGCGTGGCGTCGGATCGCAACTCCTGGACGTATGCAGGGATCGCGAGCGTGAACGCCGAGCGCCACGCCGTGCTCGTCCGGACCTACCGACCGCCACAGGGTGCGCGACTCTCAACGTTCTCCGGAGCCTTCGAGACGGCCGTCACCGACTGGGACGGCGTCGACGACCACGAGAACGTTCTGAGCGTCCACGACTACGGTCGGCGACCGCATCCCTGGATCGTCACGCAGTATGCCCCGCGGACGCTCCGGTCGGTCGGTCGGCTTCCAGTCGAAGCCGCACTCTCGGTCGGACTCGACGCCGCGACCGGACTCGGCCACGCCCACGAGCGCGGGATCACCCACCGGTCCCTCGATCCGCGTGCAGTCGCGCTCGATAGCGAGAACGGCCGGGCGATTGGCCGGCTCGCGAACTTCGGGATCGTCGACCCCTTCCGGACCGTCGACGGGCCGCTTCCGCTCGACTCGCGGTACGCCGCTCCGGAACTGTTCGACTCCGACCACGGCGCGGTCGACTGGCTGACAGACGTGTACCACCTCGGAGCAGTGCTCTACACTGCTTTCACCGGACGACCACCGTACGAGGAGTCGTTGGTCCGGCGCGGCGGCCCCGTCGGCCTCTCCTACCAGCCGCCGTCGAGCGTCGCCGACGGGGTGCCAGTCGCTGCGGATCGAATCGTCGCGAAGGCGATGGCGACTCACAAGATCGCACGCTATGAAAGTGCCGACGAGTTCGCTCGCGACCTCACGAGCGCGCTCAGCGAGGTCGAGGACGGGACATGACGCTGGCGGCGGCCGCGATACTCGCTCGAGGCCCACCGCAAGCGCCTGGATCGGCACTTATGCAACTCCAGACTTCGCCAGCACCCGACGTCGGCACCGCCGTCGTGACGATCGTCGGCGCGGCGTTGCTCGGTGGGCTCTCGCTCCGGCTCGCGTACCTGGCCGTTCGGACCCGAAACGCCGTTGCACGGCCGCGAGCAGCGCTTTGGGAGTACTTCGGCTTCGCCGGCGTCGTCGGCGTGCTCTATGCGGCCTTCGTCCTGCTGGGGCTCTGGATCGACGCCACACTCCCGTTCGTCGACGGACTCTTGCTCGCGTTCGTCCTCTGTTTCGCGCTCGCGATGCGGGAGGCCTACTTCAACGCCGCCCTCGCGAACGCCGAACGCGACCGTCTCGGCGAGTACCGAATGCGCCGGTCGCTCGAAATCGCCTTCGTCGCGCTGGTGCTCGTCGTCTCCGTCGGTCCCCTGTTGGGCCGCCCGGAGCTGTTTACCATCATCACTGCAGCCAGTGCCGTCGCAGTCGTGGGCTACGGGCTCTACTTCCAGCTTCGCAGAAGCCGTCGACCGGGCACCCGCGGAACGCTGATCGACACGCTTCTCCGGCAGACCGTCCCGGTGATCGTCTTCGCTGGCGGCGCACTCGTCGCACCCGCTCTCGCCATCGTGGTCGCGTCAGAGACCGTGGCCAGCGCAGTCGCCGGCGTCTTCGTGGTCGTGACCGCGGCGTCGCTGATGACTGTCACGATCAAGCTCCACCAGCATCTGTCCTCGCGGCGCTGAGTCGGCTGCAGAGTCGTTGGTCGGTCAGAAAAGGTCGGTACGCCCAGCTTTGGTAGGTGCCGTCACCGCTGCTCGGAAGGAAGAACGAAATCGAAGAACGTTCGTCGTCGGCCAGTCAGTTCAGGCTTCGATCGAACTCGCCAGCACGCCGACGACTGCCTCGATGGCGGCATCGCGATCGCCGGGGAGATACTCGAGGTGACCGTCGGCGCCGCCGACGGCCTCGATTCCAGGCGCTGCGTCGTCGGCCGACGCCGCGATCTCTCGAACGTCGACTGGCTGGGTCGAGCGAACGAGCAGCTCGTCCTCGCCAGCGCCGATCGTGACGACTGCCCCTGCCGCTTCCCCGCGCTCGCGGCGGTGCACCTCGTCGATGAGGAGCGCCGTCGGTGGGAAGTCAAACCGGTGGGTAAACGCGTCGGTGTCGAGGACGGCGAAGCGAACGCCGCCGGTCTCGCGTACGACGAGATTGTCTCGCGCGGTCGCAACCTCGGTGTCGAGCTTCTCGCGGAACTGCTCGGCGACGTGCTCGGCGAGGCCGGGCGCGCCCTCGAACAGGAGGTCGGCGACGAGCTCGCGCTTGTCGTTGTAATGCTGGTAGTGCGCTTCGAGCGCGAGCGCCTCACGGATCGCCCGGCGCTCGTCCTCGTCGACGCCGGCGTCCTCCGCTGCCGCGAGGTACGCGCCGGGAACGTCCTCCCAGTAGCCGATCGAGGGGACGTGGACGAGATCGTCGGTGACGGGGGGCGCGATCGTCGCGCCGAGTGCGCTTCCCAGTGCAGCGTTCGACAGCTCGGTTTCGACGTCCGCGAGATGGGGATTCACGACGGGATCGCCGACGGCTTCGACGCCGTCGTCGGGCTGCGCGACGTCGAGCACGACGCGATCGACGTCGTAGACGTCGAGTAGCTCGACTGCCTCGCGTGCCTCGGCAGAGCTTCCGACGCCGACGAGTACGATCAGGGGAAGCTGCTCCCCGTGGCGCTCGCGGTCCTGAAGCATCCGGGTCAGGTCGGAGGTAGCCGCGTCCATTCCGTAGAGCGGGTCGTCGAGCGGACGGCGGTGAACGACGTGGTAGTCGGGTTCCGCGCCGCCTGCGTCCGATCGGGCACGGGCGAACGCGCCGCGCTCGATGGCTGCGCCAGCGGCATAGCCGTCGGCGGTTGCAGGGTGGCGAAGCACGACGGGGCGATCCGCTGCCAGCGCGCGACGAATCGCGGTCGCTGCCTCGACGATGCCCGCTGCGAGTGGCTCGGCCGGATCCGACTCCGCGACGAACTGCGCCGCGTCGGGTCGGACGGCCTCGGCCATCGCCTCGTCGACTCGCTTGGCGATCGCGTTCGCCTCGTCTGCGCCGAGTTCGGTCAGCGTCTCGGTCTCGACCTGAAGGTCGCCGCGACGTCGCTCGACGGTTCCGTCGAGTCTGACGACGTCGCCGACCTCGATCTCGGGATAGGCGCGGATTCCGGCGCCGTTGAACGCTGCGCAGTCAACGGTTCCGGAGCCGTCCTGGAGTTCGATGATCGTCGGACCACCAGTCTGATGAATGCCCGTGATCTCGCCCTCGAGGCGAACGAGCTCACCGACTGCGTCGTCGAGTGCGTCGATCGACGCAGAGGTCGGCTCGTCGGGTGTCGCGGTCGCGTCGGCTGACGTATCTTCCGCGGCTGCAGATTGGGATGCGCTCGCCGACGGTGCTGCCGATTCGTCGTCGGCACCGGCGTCGTCAGTGGACTCGCCTGCTGTCTCCGCGTCTTCGTCGGCCGCATCGCTCGCCGCAGACGTCTCGGTATCGTCGACAGTTTCGGGTACGTCTGTATCGTCGCTCGCCTCGTCGCCTCCGTCAGCACCGCCGCTCGTGCGTTCACGAGCGGGCATCGGCGTCTCACCGCCGTCGCTCTGGCGCTGACGGACGTTCTCATTTCCCGACGACTCGCCTCCGCTCGCGGCCGCGTCGGTCGACGAGCTACCGCCGTCTGCAGATGCTTCGTCGCCCGATTCGTCGAACACTCGCTCGCCATCCGGCCCGTCCACGAGCAGCCCGCGGAACTCTCGCTCCGCCTGGCGGATCGACCACGCGAGGTCGACGTTGCCGTTGTCGCGAACGCCCGTGACCTGGACGAACACCTCGTCACCGGGCTCCCAGGTGAGACTCTCGAGTCGCTGATCGAGCTCGCTCTGGTGGAGCAGGCCGGTGACGGCGTCGCCAATGTCGACGAACACGCCGAAATCTGCGTAGCCGTCTACGGTTCCTCTGTAGTATCGATTCGGGGTCAACTGATCGGGGGAAGTGCCCTCGAAGACGAAGCCGACGTCCTCCTGATGGACGTCACAGACCTCGCCATCGGTGGCCGTCCCACAGATGATGCAAGAACCCATTACACGACAGGAATCACCCCGGCCTAAAACGGTTGTCGGAATGCCCGTGGCGCCATGTTCACTGGTATCGGTCTGCGTTCCTTCGATTGCCAGGGCATGCCTCGACGCATCTCATGGGAGCAACGACAGTTCGGCGGGAAACAGCCAGTAGAGGTAGCTGGGTCGCACGCGGTTCAGATCATCATCTAAGGGAGACGCCACCGTGTAGTCGGCCGTAGATCCGACCACAGGCATTTCCTTTCAGTCTCTCGCACTTGGCCAGTCATCTCTCCCACTCTGCCAGCCCTCTTTTCTCTCTCGTGCGCGACCCACCGTATCGACCGGCGCATTGGCTTTGGATCCAGAGACGTCCAATTCAGGAGAATGAGAGTGAATCGGGACCAGTCTCGAGGGAGTAGTCACCGAGTACCGAGAGCGGAATGCTCGATTATCACCAGCTGAAACTCTACGGTGGAGAGGCCATAGCTGGAGGTGAAACTATCTCAGATACCATCCAGCATCTCTGTTCGTAGTTGCCTGTTACCGTTGGTAAGCAGACTGTAGTATCAATTCTCAATCTATGAAATTTCGAGCATATGCTTATGTGCGATGTCCGAGAAGGGTAGAGTATGGCAACGACGGACAACTCGATCGATGGTATGACCGAGCACTGTGACGGCTGTGACATGGACACGCTCCACCAGGTCAACGTCCAGATCAAGACCGAAAGCTCCAGCTCCGAGAACGCCCACTACTCCCGCGAGCCCTACCGCGTGAAGGAGTGCCAGCAGTGCGGCGAGCGCTCCAGTCAACGGATGAACAACGCCTGAACCGAGGCTGGGCCTGAATCCGCCGTTTCGTTCAGCGATTCCGCGCGCTATGCAGCGACGCAGCGATTTTCTCCTCGAGAGCAGGTGACTGCCCTTCGTTTACTCCACGATCGTCGACTCGATGGCCTGCTCCAGATCCGCGCGGAGGTCTTCGACGTGCTCCAGCCCGACAGAGAAGCGGACGAGCCCGTCACGGAGTCCCGCATCAAGACGCTCCTCCCGGGGGATCGCCTGGTGGGTCATCGCCGCCGGCTGCTCGATCAGACTCTCGACGCCACCGAGAGACTCTGCGAGCGTGAACACGTCCGTCGCTGCTACCATCTCGGAGGTCTCCTCGAGAGTCGCGTCGAGTTCGACCGAGACCATCCCGCCGAAGTCGTCCATCTGCTCGGCAGCGACCTCGTGGCCCGGATGTGAATCGAGGCCTGGGTAGTAGACGCGCTCCACCGCGTCGTGGTCGGCCAGCCACTCCGCGAGGGTGTTCGCGTTTTCACAATGCCGGTCCATCCGCACAGGGAGCGTCTTCGTTCCCCGCAGGACCAGAAAGGACTCGAATGGGCCGGGCGTCCCGCCTGCTGCGTTTTGAACGAACCCGAACTGCTCGTCGAGGTCGGGGTCGTCTGTGAGCAACGCTCCACCGACGACGTCGGAGTGCCCACCGAGATACTTGGTCAGCGAGTGGCAGACGACGTCGGCACCGAGCTCGAGGGGACGCTGGAGATACGGCGTGGCGAACGTGTTGTCGACTGCGCAGACGGCGTCGTACTCGTGAGCCACGTCAGAAGCACCGTCGACGTCTACAACCGAGAGCAGTGGGTTCGTCGGCGATTCGAGCCAGAGCAACTCGGTGTCCGGCGTCATCGCCGCGTCGAGCGCGTCGAGGTCCGTCACGTCGACGAAATCGACCGCGAGATCGTGGCGATCGTAGACCTGCGTCAGGAGGCGATGGGTACCGCCGTACACGTCGTTGCCGGCGACTACGCGATCGCCCGCTTCGAGCGTGTGGAGGACGGCGTCGATCGCGGCCATCCCCGAGGCGAACGCCCGACCGTGCGAACCGCCTTCGAGGCTCGCGAGGTTCGCTTCGAGTGCGCCCCGCGTGGGGTTCCCCGTGCGTGCGTACTCAAATCCCCTGTCCTCACCGGGAGCGTCCTGTTCGAACGTCGTGCTGAGCTGGATCGATGGCATGACTGCGCCGGTATCTGCGTCTGGAGACTGGCCCGCGTGGATCGATCGGGTCTCGAACCTGTCCATACCGCCCCGTCGTGCGCCGTGATGTAATCGTTGGTGGTCCCCAGGTATCGGCCGCCTACCGGTTTCCCCCACCGAACTTCCGCCGTCGGAACCGTTAATCGGGTGCTCGTTCACGGCCGGACATGGTCAACGATTCTCCCAGGATCGGCTTCGTCGGCCTGGGCAACATGGCACGCCATCACGTCGAAAACCTCCTCGAGACGGACGCCGAGATCGCAGCCGGTGCGGACGTCGTTCCCGAAGCCCGCGAGTCCTTCGCCGCAGATTTCGGCGCCGAGACCTTCGAGGACGTCGGCGAGATGTGTGACGTCGTCGACGCAGCGTTCGTGACGACCCCCAACCGCTTCCACGAGGACGCGGCGCTGACGATCCTCGAAAACGACGTCGGACTCTACCTCGAGAAGCCCCTCGCGCACACCCTCGAGAGCGCCGAACGCATCGCGAACGCCGCCGCTGACTCGGACGCGATCGCGATGGTCGGCCTCCACAACCGCTTCGCGGGCGGCGCGGAGGTCCTCGACGCTTATCGGCAGCAGGGACGGTTCGGCGATATCAGCCACGTCGAGATCGAGTACGTCCGCAGGCGAGGAATCCCCGCAATCGGCACCTGGTTCACCGACAAATCCACCGCCGGTGGCGGCTCGCTGATCGACATCGGCGTCCACGCCATCGACCTCGGGCTTCACCTCGCTGGCCACCCCGACGTCGTCGAGGTCTCGGGCACCGCCCGGAGCCAGTTCGGCGACCGCGACGACACCGCCGACATGGACGTCTGGGGGACGCCCGATCCCGACGGCGTCTTCGACGTCGACGACTCCGCGAGCGCGTTCTTCCGTGCCGACGACGGGACGACCTTTTCGCTGGAGTGTGCGTGGGCGGCCAACCGGAAGCCGAACCAGGAAGTCACGCTTCGTGGCACCGACGGCGGCGCCACGCTCGATCTCAGCGCGGGCGAGACCACGATCTACGAGGACGGCGTCGACGGCGTCGACCACGTGTCGGACGCCCAGGTCGAGACCGAGAGCAGGGACGCACACGGCGCGTGCCAGCAAACGTTCCTCGACGCGCTCGAAACGGGCGAACAGCCCGAGCGCAACACGATCGAGCAGGCACTGACCGTGCAGCAGGTTATCGATGGCGTCTACAGATCCAGCGACGCCGGTCGAGCGGTGCAGCTGGACTAACAGCGGGCAAGTAGTCCAGTTGGGCGAGTAGCTGACGGGCACTCCGGTTTGAGGAATGGCACGCGCGCCTGAGTTACTCTTCTATGGCGAACGTCGCCGTCTTCGTCGCCTGAGTCTCCGAAACCCCATCCATCACCGAGAGCGTGGTCGTATACTCGCCAGCGGCAGCGCGGCCGGCGAGTAGAATCTCGGTGCCAGTGAAATAGCCGTCGAGCTGGTCGGGTGCGAGCTCGTCCTGGAACGTCCGCTCGGACTCGACCACGACGGAGCCATCGGGATCCTCGACTGTTACGGTCTGCTGGAGGTCGATCGCGACCGTTGACTCACCGGATCCGTTATCGTCGGCCTCGGACTCGATCGGCTCGCCGGCGATCCCGGAGTAGTCGGCGTAGAGCCAGATCGGCTGGTCGGGGGCGTACGTCGAGGACGGCTGGAGCTGGTACTCGTCGAGATCCTCCGGTCGGTCTGCCGTGAAGACCAGCTCGGCGATCGCGATCGGGCCGCGAGCCGCCGGGTCTGCGCTGTCACTGCTCCCACCGCTATCGTCGGAGCAGCCAGCCAGAGCAGTCGCAGTGAGGCCCGCACCGGCGAGCAGCACTCGACGGCGCGAGAGGTACGACACGGGGTCGCATTCGACCCAGCCGGAGAAAAGGGGTTCGGGACTGCCGGCCCCGTGAACTTTAACCGAGCACTCGGTGAATCGATCAGTATGGAAATCGGCGTACTCACCGTCCCACTCGGCGGACAGGATCGCACGGATGCCTTCGAGTATCTCGCAGACCTCGGCGTCGGCGCCGTCGAACTCGGTGCCGGTGGCTACCCCGGGCAGGACCATCTCAATCGAGCCGCGCTGCTAGACGACCCCGAAAAGCGGGAGGCGCTTCTCGACGACGTAGCCGAGTACGACCTCTCGATCAGCGCGCTCGCCACGCACAACAATCCGATCCACCCCGACGATGAGCGCGCCAACGAGGCTGATCAGGAGATTCGCGAGGTCATCGAGCTCGCGGACCTGCTCGACGTCGACGCCGTCACCTGCTTCTCCGGGCTCCCCGCCGGTGCACCCGGCGACTCGACGCCGAACTGGATCACCGCACCGTGGCCCGAAGAGCACGCCGACGCCCACGAGTACCAGTGGGAGGAGGTCGCGATCCCCTACTGGGAGGACATCGCCGACCACGCGGCCGAGCACGACGTAAAGGTCGCTATCGAGATGCACCCCAACATGCTGGTCTACGAACCCAGCGGGATGCTCCGACTCCGCAACGCCACGAACGACTGGGTCGGGGCGAACTTCGATCCCTCCCACCTCTACTGGCAGGGCATCGAGGTCACCGACGCCATCCGGCTCCTCGGAGAGGAGGACGCTATCCACCACTTCCACGCCAAGGACACGAAGGTCTACGAGGCCAACGCTCGCACGAAGGGCGTGCTCGATACGAACGCCTACACGGACGAGCCGAACCGCTCCTGGCTGTTCCGCTCGATCGGCTACGGACACGGCGAGTCCCACTGGAAAGACGTCGTCTCGACGCTCCGAATGGTCGGCTACGAGGGCGCGCTCTCGATCGAACACGAGGACTCGCTCACTTCGGGCAAGGAGGGCCTCGAAAAAGCCGTCGACATCCTCGACCGTGCGGTGTTCGAAACGGAGCCCGGCGACGCCTACTGGGCCTGAATCGCCGGTCACCGATCGAACTGGTACAGCTTTCGCCGAACGCACTTGTCCCCGGAGCGCGTGGCTGGCCCCATGCCACCAGATGACACGGTCGACGATGACGCCGTCGACGACCACACGTCTCACGACCTACCCTTTCTCGAGGACGCGCTTCCAGCGGACGCCATCACCACGAGTGACGACGTTCGGGACGCCCACGCCACCGACTGGGGAACGGACGACGGGACTGCACCGGACGCGGTCGTATGGCCGGAGACGACCGAGGAGGTGTCCGCTGTGCTGGCGGGCGCGACAGAGCACGGGATTCCCGTCACGCCATACGCTGCCGGCACCAGTCTGGAGGGGAACCCGGTCCCCGCCCACGGCGGGATCAGTATGGACCTCACACGGATGGACAGCGTTCTCGAGGTCCGACCCGAGGACCACCAGCTCGACGTCGAGCCGGGCGTGATGGGTCCAGCGATCGAGGAGGCGGCCGGCGAACACGGCCTGTTCTTCCCGCCGCTCCCCTCCTCCGGCGACATCTCGACGATCGGTGGTATGATCGCGAACTCGGCCAGCGGGATGCAGACGGTCAAGTACGGCGAAATCGCCGACTGGGTGCTCGAACTGGAAGCGGTGCTCGCCGACGGCTCGGTGATCACCGCGGGAAGCAGGGCCGTCAAGACCTCCTCGGGCTACAATCTCCGCGACCTCCTGATCGGAAGCGAAGGTACTCTCGCCGTCGTGACGAGCGCGACGCTCGAACTCGCCGGACGCCCGGAACAGATCCGCGGTGGCCGCGCACTGTTCCCCACGCTCGACGACGCGACGGCAGCGGTCACCGACGCCGTCCAGTCCGGCGTCGACGTGGCGAAGATCGAGCTGATCGACGCCGAGAGCGCTCGGATGGCCAACGCCTACACCGGCGCCGACCTCCCAGACGAGCCGATGGTCTTCGTCGAGTTCCACGCCGACCACGGAATCGAGGAAGAGATCGCATTCTGCGAGTCGATCTTCGAGGCGCACGGAGTCGAGCGCTTCGAGATCGCCGACGACGACCGGATGGACGACCTCTGGCGCGCCCGCAAGGACCTCGCCTTCGCGGTCCGCTCCTACGATCCCGACCTCGAACCGCTCCACCCCGGCGACGTCACCGTACCGATCAGCGAGTACGGTCCGCTGATCCAGTACGCGAAAGAGCGCGCCGCCGAAGAGGATCTCCTCGTTCCCTGTTTCGGGCACGCGGGCGACGGCAACGTCCACTACTCCGTTCTCGTCGATCCCGACGATCCGGACGAGGTCGAGCGCGGCGAGGCACTCTACAGCGAAATCGTCCAGCGCGCCATCGACGTCGGCGGCACCGCGACCGGCGAGCACGGCATCGCCCTCGGCAAGCGCGAATTTCTCGTGGCCGAACACGGCGAGGTGACCGTCGAGGCCATGCGCGCGATCAAGCGAGCGCTCGATCCGACGGACACGCTGAATCCCGGGAAGATTTTCCCGGAGACGGCCGAGGGCGAGCGCGTCAGAGCGGACGTGCCAGAGGAGTAGTCGGCGAGGAGGTCGCAGAAGGTCGCGATGTTCGCGTTGTCGATCCTCCTCTCAGTCGTGGTCCAACCTCCTCTCAGTCGTGGTCCAACCTCCACTCAGTCGTGGACCAGCACGTCCACGACGTCGACGCCCTCGCTGCCATAGGCCGTGCGCAGCGTTTCGTCGAGCTCGTCGGGCGTCTCGACGAGATGGCCGGTTGCACCGTGACTCTCCGCGTTCGTCGGGATGTCCACCGGCGGATCGAACCGGATGCTGTCCCACTCGTAGTCGTCGCCCTCACCACCGAGGAGGTGTGCGGCGTTGTCCGCCAGGATGCGGTAGTTGCGGTTGTCGGGAATGACGACCGTCAGATCGACGCCCTGCCGGACTGCCGAGTAGATGGAGTGGGGGTAGTAGAGATAGGAACCGTCCGCGACGAATCCGACGACGTCACGGGGATCGCCTCGCTGACTCTCGGCGATCGCCGCGCCGACAGATGCAGGGAGGCCGTAGCCGAGACCGCCGCCCTTGTTGGAGACGTACTGCTCGGGTGCGAACTCCCAGCGCGTGAGCATCGCGTACTTCGACGTCACGCCCTCGTCGACGACGAACGCGTCGCCAGCGACGGCCTCCAACGCATCCGCGAGCGCCGCCTTCGATGCCCGAGGATCGTCGGGCGCGTCGTCTTCGCCAATCTGGTCCATCTTCGCCCCGACGAACTCCCTCTGCGCGGCGACGTCGGTCAGACGCTCCTCGCGCGTCGCGTCGTCGAGGCGTTCGGCCACTCGATCGGCGAGCTGGGCCGCGACCTCGCCGGGATCGCCGATTACCGCGGCGTCGGCCGGCTGGTTCTTCCCCAGCTCCCAGGCGTCGTCGCCGACGTGAATGCAGGTCGTCT
The DNA here is from genome assembly GCF_023204835.1 of Salinarchaeum laminariae. Taxonomy (GTDB): domain Archaea; phylum Halobacteriota; class Halobacteria; order Halobacteriales; family Salinarchaeaceae; genus Salinarchaeum; species Salinarchaeum laminariae. The sequence continues at coordinate 2,252,710 of NZ_CP096270.1, read as the reverse complement.
CCTTGGGCACCAGCGGTCCCTCTCGGTGGGTGAGCGTCGTGTTCGTCGAGCAGCCGACGAGACAGAGCACGTCTGCGCCCAACAGATTCCGCGCGAGATCTTCGTCGGGCGGTACGTAGGAGACGAACTGGTCGTGGTCGGTCGGGAAATCGATCTCGGACGCGAGGATCTCCGCGTGGACCCGCGCACCCGCGGCCTCGGCCAGATCGACCGCGGCGTCGATCGCGTCAGTGCCACTTCGCGCGATGCCGTCTCCCACCACGAGCACCACGTCGTCGGCATCGGCCACGAGATCCGCGGCCCGCTGAATCTGCGCCTCGTCGCCACGACCGGCCGTCGGGATCGGGCCCAGTCGCTCGATCGCAGCGTCAGTCTCGGCCATCGCCACGTCGACCGGGAGCGAGAGGAAGACCGGCCCGGTCGGCGGCGTAAGCGCGGTCCGCACCGCACGCCGGAGCATCGTCGGCAGCGCCTCGACGTCTTTCACCGTCGCCGACCACTTCGTCCACTGGTCGACGAGCGCCTCCTGATCGCCCGTCAGCAGTGGCTCCTCGTGTTCGAAATGGCGCGCGTGGTTGCCAGCCGTCACGAGCAGCGGCGCACCAGCCACGGACGCGCCGTAGACATTCCCGAGGCCGTGTGCGAGCCCGGGCGCGAGGTGAAGATTCGCGACGCCCAGCGGGAGCACCGCACGGTCCTCGGCCGGATCCGCCCGATCGCCCGGTTCGCCACCGCGACCACCGGCTTCGTCGGCGTGGTAGCGCCTGGTGCTCGCGTAGCCGGCAGCCATCCCAGTCGCGATGTCCTCGTGCGCGGCCAGGACGTACTCGAGGTCGCTGCGCTCGGTCGCGTCGACGATCGGCAGCTCCGTGGTGCCAGGGTTGCCGAAAATGTGGCTGACGCCGTAGCGCTCGAGCGCGTCGACGAACAGATCGCTGCCGGTCCGCTCATTCATAGGCGTGTCAACACGACACGGGGGTAAAATGGTACCGCGTGACAGGGCCTCAGCAATACTGTCTGCCGGAAGAGTGCTATTCAGCCTGCTGGAGTGGACAGATGCGGCAGCATCGACGCTGATCGGTTGCACTACTCACGCTGTTCAAACGAGCCATCGTCTGATGGACGGTCACAGAACGTAATAATCGAGGCAGATTCCAATGCCGAGGAGGCCGTTTGCGAGGACGAGTGTGATCAGAATATTCGTCGGTGTGAGGATGGTGTAGGCAATCACCGGGAGGGCAAGGACGAGGGCGAGTATCGTGGCGGCATGGTTCTGGAGGAGACGCATAGAAATTGGTTCAAACTACGCGCAAATATAGGAAGGGGACGGTGCAGTAGCCCCCGAGGGAGGGCAATCCAGAGCCCGTCAGTCGTCCTCGGTCGTGATGTCCGCGGAGAGTCCCTGCGCCATCGCGATGCCCTCGTCGTTGTTCATCGTCCAGGCGGTCCGGTCCGTGACGGACTCGATGACCTCGCGGGCACTCGGCGCGCCCTTGCCCGATTTCTTGACGCCGCCGAAGGGCAGGTGGACCTCGGCACCGATGCAGGGGAGATTCGCGTACGCGAGCCCGGCCTCGGCGTGATCGCGGTAGTAGTTGAGCTGGCGATAGTCCTCCGAGATCACAGCGCCGGCGAGCCCGTAGGGGACGTCGTTGTGGATCTCGACGGCGTCCTCGATGTCCCCCTCGTACTCGACCAGCGCGACGTGGGGACCGAACACTTCCTCTTTGAGACAGCGCAGCGTCGGATCGTATCCGATCTCGTAGACGAAGGGTCCGACCCAGTTGCCGCTCGCGTGACCGTCCGGAATCTCGTCGTCCGCAAGGTCGGCGCGATCGACGAGGACGTTCGCGCCCTCCTCGCGTGCCAGCTCGTTGTACTCGTGGACCTTCTCGACCTGTCGCTCGTCGATCGCTGGTCCCATGAACGTCTCCTCGTCGAGCGGATCACCGACGGCGACGGACTCGGCGAGGTCGACGAACCGGCGTTTGAACTCGTCGTAGACGTCGGTGTGGACGATCAGGCGCTCGGCAGAGACGCAACGCTGGCCTGTCGTCTTGAACGAACTCATCACCGCGGAGTGGACGGCGATGTCGAGATCTGCCTTCTCGGTCACGACGATGGCGTTCTTGCCGCCCATCTCCAGCGCAACGTCGCGGCCGGGCTGGCCACCGATCTCCTCGGCGATGGACTGGCCGACCTCCACCGAGCCGGTGAACAACACCGTCGGCACGCGATCGTCCTGCACGATTGCGTTCCCGGCGTCGCCGTAGCCCTGGACCATGTTGAACACGCCGTCGGGGATACCGGCGTCCTCGAACATCTCCGCGATGACCTGGCCACACCACGGCGTCTGCTCGGCCGGCTTCCAGACCACGGTGTTGCCCTCGACGAGCGCCACTGCCATGTGCCAGAAGGGAATCGCGACCGGGAAGTTCCACGGTGTGATACAGCCGACGACGCCCCGCGGTTTCCGGCGCATGTAGGCGTCCTTCTCGGCGATCTCGCTGGGGATCACGTCGCCGTGTGGATGCCGGGCGTTGCCCGCGGCCCACTCGACCATGTGCCAGGCCTCGGTGACGTCGGCTTTGCCCTCGGAAATCTCTTTGCCACACTCCTGGGTGACGATCTCGCCGAGCTCCTCGTGCCGGTCGCGAAGCTCGTGGTAGATGTCCCAGAGGTACTCGGCGCGGTCGATGTAAGAGAGCGCGCGCCACTCCTCGTAGGCGTCCTCGGCAGCCGTTACTGCAGCCTGCACGTCGTCCGGGGTGCCGCGCTGGATGCTCGCCAGCGTGTCTCCGGTTGCCGGATTCTCGCTGTCGAAGGTTTCCGATCCTGCGCCGTCGATCCACTCGCCGTCGACGTAATGTCCGTAGGTATCTCCAGGGGACGACATACTTGCAGTATTTTGGTCTGAGCGTGAAAAATCCACCCGTCTATCACCAGCCGGCGTTCGGAATGTGTGTACATTGGGGCGCGCAATCGTACACCCGGCCGTACAGCGATCTCGCAGCGGTTCTGGAGCGGAGGTCCGAGCACGCCGGTGCAGGACCGGGGCGCACTAGCACAGAGCGACGGCCGCTCAGGCAAAGTGGGTGGCCCCTCCCGGGCATGCTGGTCGGATACTCTCACAGCACGATGATCGATGGAGTCTGCAGTCGTAGCTCGGTCGGGCCCGGAACAGGGAAGTGACTCGCGGTCCCGCACTCCGCCATGTTCGATCGGCTGCTCCGCGGCGGGACCGTCTCGGAGCTCGAGTCCGAACTCGAGGCGGCCCGCGAGCAACAGGAGCACCTCGAAGCGCAACTCGAAGCGGAGAAGCGACGGCGCGCCGACGCCGTCACCGACCGACAGGCGGCCCAGGAGCAGGTCAACGATCTCGAAGACAGGATCGCCCAGCTAGAGGGGACCGTCGATCGCCTCCGCGACGGCGAGCGAGAGCTGTCCTACCGCGGTCGGCGCACGCTCGATCGCCGGGCGACCGAGCGGATCCTCGACCGGCTACAGAGCGTCGACGCGCCCCCCGACGGAGCGTTGACTGCCGTCGTCCGGGATCCGGTCCCCGACGAGCTACGAGACCAGTTCGGCGACAGAACGTCGCTCCTCGAACGGGCAGCGCCCTGTATCGCACTCGCAGACGAGGATCGACTGATCAGCGTCGCACTGCGTCCGCCGGTCCTCCCCGATTCCGAGATCAGGTGGGACGCGACATTCGACGTCGACCGATCGAACTACCTGCCTACCGGGAGCTTCGCCTTCGCGCTGGTGCGCTCGGACGTGTTCGCGCTCGGGGAATACCGCGGCGAGGAACGGCTCTCCTTCGAGGGGTTCGAGAGCGACGTCAAGGGCGATCACTCGAAAGGCGGTTTCTCCCAGGGCCGCTTCGAGCGCAGGCGGGACGCCCAGATCGACGAGCACCTCGACGCAGCAGCGGACGCTCTCGAGAGCCGGGACGTCGAGACGCTCTATCTCACGGGCGATCGAGGTGCCCTGGACGCACTGGACGATCGAGTCGATGCCAAGGCGAGCGCAGCCGTCGACGCTTCCGGGAAACCCGAAGCCGCACTCGACGACGCCTTCGAAGACTTCTGGCAGACGAAACTGTATCTGATCTGAGTTCGGATCGCTGACGGCGGTTTCCCGCTACTCCGCTTTCGTTTCCTCCCCTAGTCCATCGTCTGATCCAGCTGCAACCACGTGGTCTCCGCTCCACTATCTCCCGTTGCGCCCGGAATGCCACGCTCGTCGGCGATTGCAGCGTGGAACGCTTCGAAGGTAGGGCGACCCTGCTCCCGGTATCGGGACGCTCGATAGAGCACCGCCGGATCGTCGTCGAACTCCGCGAGATCCAACATCGCGGTCACGGCTCGTTCGCGGTCGAAGGGGTACGACTCCTCGATCAAAAACAGCTCCACGAACGTCACCAGCGACACCTGCAGATCGTCCTCGTGCTCGGCGAGCAGTGACGCCGCCCGGTTGGCCCTGGACTCGTCCTCGGTGAAGAGGGCGAGCCAGACCGAGAGGTCAGCGTACATGCTCTTCGGCCTCCGCGTCTCCCCGCTGGCGCGCCGCCGCGCGCAGCTCCGCCGCGGAGGCCTCGCGTAGTTCGTCGCTGCCCGACTCCCGTAGCGATTCGATCGGATTCTCTGGGATGGGGACGAGCTTGATCCCGTCGTCGAGTTCCACGACGCGGTACCGATCGCCAAACCGCTCGCGGAGATCGCTGGGAATCGTGATTCTCCCTCGCTTGTCAGTGCTCCGCTCGACTCCCATGCCCATGTACAGCAACTCAGTGGGCCTACTTAGTTCTATTCCCATTAGCGCCAAAATACCCATTACTCTGTAGTATCCCATTTTGAGATACTATTCCCACACGATCACCTGCGGTCAGATGCCCCGGTGACTGACGAATTGTAACGCAGATCGGAGAAGGAGGACGATCAGTTCGCTGCGGGGGAGAGCCTCACACGAGGAGACCGATCCGCCAGATACCGCTCCGAGACCGTGCTCACAGACCCATACACGACCCAACACCGAGACCCCACTCGGAGCGTTCGGCGTGATCGATGCACGGCGTACCGGGACGACATCATTGAAACCCAGGGCGGTCGAAGGATCATCCATGAACCATCGACGACTCGGTTCGACGGATCGCTACGTATCGGACGTCGGCCTCGGCACGTGGAACATCGGTGGCGGAGCGTGGGGCGAAGTGCCCGACGAGACGGCTCGCGACGTCGTGCGATCGGCACTGGACGCCGGGATCGACTTCCTCGACACGGCCGACGTCTACGGCGACGGCGCCAGCGAGTCGCACATCGGCCACGTTCTGGAAGAACGCGAGGCCGACGACGTCTTCGTCGCGACGAAGGCCGGTCGACGACTCGACCCCCACGAGGCCGGCCGCTACAACGCCGAGGAGCTCCGCCCGCACGTCGAACGTAGCCGCGAGAATCTCGGCGTCGACACGATCGACCTCCTCCAGCTTCACTGTCCGCCGACTGACGCCTACTATCAACCCGAGACGTTCGAGATGCTAGAGCAGTTTCAGGACGACGGGCTGATCGACAACGCGGGCGTCAGCGTCGAACGGGTCGAGGAGGCGCAGAAAGCCATCGAGTACGACGTGATCGACACCGTCCAGATCATCTTCAACCCGTTCCGCCAGCGACCGCGGGAGCGCTTCTTCCAGGCGGCGAACCGCTACGACGTCGGGATCATCGTCCGAGTTCCGTACGCGTCGGGACTCCTCACGGGAGCGCTCGATCGGGACACCGAGTTCGGCGAGAACGACCATCGGAACTTCAACCGCGAGGGCGAGGCGTTCGACGTCGGCGAGACGTTCGCGGGCGTCCCCTACGACGTCGGCCACGACGCGCTCGACGCGATGGAGCCCCACCTTCCCGACGACCGGACGACCGCGGAAGCGACCCTGCGCTGGATACTGGACCACCGGCAGGTCTCGACGGTTATCCCCGGAACGACCTCGCCGACACACGTCGAGGCCAACGCTGCCGTCTCCGATCAGCCGGGACTGTCGAATCAAGTACACGGCGCCATTCGGGACGTCTACGAAGAGTTCGTCGCCGAGCACGTCCACCACCGCTGGTAACTGTCACTCCACAGAGCATCGATCGTCACTCCCCGCCTGCCCCGTCTCCTCGAAAGGCTACTCCTCGGCGCTGAGCTGTCGAACCGAAAGCACCGGCACCGGGCAGGTTCGGACCACTCGTTCGGCAACGCTGCCGATCAGGAACCGATGTTCACCGTGACGCCCGCGCGTCCCGGTCGCGACGACGTCGACGTCGTGCTCGCGAGCGTAGTCGGCGATGGCGTCGGCCGGCCGACCCTCGATCACTGCCGGCGTAATCTCTCGATCCGTCGCCGCTAGGACGGTGTCGACTGCCCGCTCGGCGTCCGATTCCAGCGCGGCGCGAAGCTCGTCGCGAAGCCGATCCGGCGACGAGTCGACTTCGGTCTCGTCGACGACGGAGAGCGCGTGAACGTCGGCTTCGAAACGCTCCGCGAGGTCGAGCGCGACGTTGACGCAGCGGGAGACGCTCTCGGATCCGTCGGTCGCGATCGCGACGGTCTCGATCATAGCCACTCGTTTCGGGGGAGTCGTGGAAAAGCCACCGGTCGTCGGCCGAGCGGGTCGAGGGAGCGGCTGCTCGGCGTCGAAGTGGAATAAGAATGGCAACTAAAGAGAGAGTTTGAAGGGAAGCGTATGAGGTTTGAAGGGAAGCGTATGAGAGGGGTGGAGGAAAAACGGCTGCAGACCGACGGAAAAGACCCGATCAGCTCGTGGTGACGGTGACGGGGCCATCGAAGCCGAGGATGATGGCCTGTGCGAGGTCGCCGAAGACGGCCTTGCCTGCAGGCGAGCGCTGTCGCCCGTGGACGAAGATGTGGTCAGCGTCGTTGGAGCGGGCCTCCGCGAGAATTTCCGTCTCGTCGTCTCCGATGCGTCCGACGGCAGTGAACTCGCCGTCCGCCCCGAGGACCTCCTCGCCGACCGCGCGGGCGAACCCTTCGGCCTCCTCGACGCCCTTTGCGACGCCGTAATCGACGTTGATGCCGGGGATCGAGGAGAGTTCGCCCTGACGCTCCTCGAACTCCTCGTCGGACGTGACGTAGAGCAGACGGAGCTCTGCGCCCGCACCATGTGCGAGCTCTGCGGCTTCGGCGACCAGATTCTTCGTAGCTTCCGTAGCCTCGACGACGACGAGTGCGCGTTCCATGGAAGCACGATTCGGGAGGGGGGATCAAAGTCGTTCTGCCTCGAGAGACGGTGAGGGGACCGGGACGCCGGTGATATTTGCCAGAGCTGTCCGGATCCGCCGGCGTCGGTCGGGTGGTTTTTTGCCGACCGCGGGCGAGAACCATCCATGGCGCCCGAGGACGCACCGCTGTCGGTCGAGACGGTACTGGTGCCGGTCGACGGTACCGAGGAGGCCACCGAAGCGGCGGAGTACGCGATCGCGGTCGCGGACCGCTACGACGCAGACGTGGCTGCCGTCTACGTGCTCGCCGAGGCAGTTACACGGGCGATCGAGCGCGACGCGGTCGACCACGATGCCGTCGCGGAGGAGACCAAATCCTATCTGGATGGGCTGGCCGAAACGGCGAGCGCCGCGGGCGTATCACTCGACGCAACCGTCGCGTATGGCTTTTCACAGACCAAGAAGACTCAGCATCCCGGAAGCGTGATTCTCGACACGGCCGACGAGATCGGTGCGGACTTCCTCGTCATCCCGCGTGAAGACCAGCGCGAAGACGAGCGCGACACGCTGGCCAAAGCCGCGGAGTACGTGCTGTTGTACGCGAGTCAGCCGGTGCTCTCCGTCTGAAAACGAGATTCTACGAGCGCAAATAGCGGATCGCGCATCACCTCTGTGTTGCTATCGCCCTTCTCGGACTACTCGACGCCAGCCAGCAGGAGCGACATCTCCATCTCGAAGCTCTCGGCGTCGCTGGGCTCGAAGCCGACGGACTTGTAGAGTGCGATCGCCGGCCGGTTCCACCGCTCGACGGTCAGCCAGACCCGATCCACGCCCTCCTCGGCGCCGTATCCGAGCAGCGTTTGGATCAGTTCCGTCCCGATTCCGGCGCCCTGATAGGGTTGGTTCACGAAGATCGCGAGCTCCCAGCCATCGTCGTCGGGCATGAGCACTGCGTGACCGACGACGTCCTCGTCGTCCCACGCCAGGACGTTCAGCCCCTCCTCGAGCAACGTGTCGAGCCAGGAGCGGATTCGGTCCTCCTGGGACGGCGGGATCCCCTGCGCGCGGTCGGCCGGATCGAACGCGACGTACATCTCGACGATCGGCTCGGTGTCTGCGTCCTCGACGACCTCGAACGTGATCCGTCGGCCCTCGGCGTCGTCCATCTCCCGTGGAGGTCCAGGGAACGGACCAGCTGGTTCGTCCGGATAGATTCGCCCGGTCATCGTACGAGTCTCACCGATAGCTGTGCGTTCAGAAGGACGAACTCAGTCGTCGAGCCCAGTTCGATCTTCCCCATCGGACTCTGCTGTCCGCCACCGATCGCGAGCTGTTCGTACGGTCCAGACTCGGCGAGTTCGACGAGCGCGCTCGCGGGATGGTCGGCGGTGATACGTTCGATCGACCACGACACGGCAGCGTCGGCGAGTTGCTCACGGACCGACGACTCAACGTCGTCGAGTGACTGCTCGCCGAGGGCGAACACCGCGACCGTGAGTTCGTCCCCAGCGTCCGCTGCGCGCTCGAGGACGCCCTCCAGCGCCCGACCGGACTCCTCGCTCCCCTCGACACCGACCAGCACGTGCATCGACGGTGGTTTCAACGGGCCCCGGCAAAAGTGGTTCCCTCGGACGCCCGGGACGATAACGGCGCTCGGCCGATAGAGCGACTCCTGTCTCACTACGAATCGGCTCAGTCTTTTCGGACATCCCCTGGTCCACTGTTGGGAGCCGTTCGTGCCCCGGAAACAGGCGTGACCGCTAGAAGGAGACCTGATCGGGCCCGATCGGGGAGCCCGGCGGCGTCGGATCGCGGTCGCTGTAGAACCGGCGGCCGACGGCGCGGTGAGAGACGCCGGAATAGACAGCGTAGCGAGCATCTTCGGCGGACTCGTAGACCTCCTCGTCGAGCGTTTCGAGGGCATCAGCGATGCATTCGGTCCCGTTCTGGATCTCCAGTTCGACGTCGCCGTATCGCTCCAGGAACTCGCTCGTCGTCAGCGGATACTGCTCGTCGTCCATGTTCGCATCGGTGGCTGTCGGGATCATCAAGCAATAACACATGAACGACCATGATAAATCTTGGCTGCTAGGCACCTTTGAGTGTACATATTCTTTAATGGACCTTAATGATAGTTGTCTGCCCGGTCCCAGAGCCCCAGGCCGTCAAGTGACACACCGGCAGAGGGACCGACAGCAGCGAAGCCGACGTCAGGCCCCGGGGTGATCCGGAACGTCCTTGGCCAATGCAACCCCTGAAGGTGACATGGTCGTTGCGGACCTGCACGTCCACACGACGAACTCCGACGGGGAGCTACGGGTCGAAGACATTCCCGGGGCAGCTAGACGTGCGGGAGTCGACGTCGTCGCCATCACGGATCACGATCGACCACACCCAGAGCTCGACCGGCCAGTGGCGGACGTCGGCGGCGTGACCGTGGTTCACGGCATCGAACTCCGGGTCGAGGTGCAATCCGCCGGCGACCACGCCGACGAACCGGTCGCCGGCCAGCGCGTCGACCTGCTGGGCTACGGGCTCGACCCGACACCTGCGCTCGAATCCGAATGCGAGCGCATCCAGCAAGATCGCATCGAGCGTGGCGCTCGCATCGTAGAGCGCGTGGAAGAGCACCTCGGCGTCGATCTCGACGTGGAGTCTCGTCCAGGGATCGGCCGACCTCACGTTGCGCGCGCAGTCGCGGATCACCCGGAGCTGGAGTTCGACGTGCAACGCGTGTTCGACGAACTCATCGGAGACGGTGGCCCCTGCTACGTCGCGCGGGACGTCCCGAGCTTCGAACGAGGGCGTGCACTCCTCGCGGAGGCGTGTCCGCTCGTCGGCCTCGCCCATCCGCTCAGATACGACGATCCGGCCGCCGCGCTCTCGTTGGCGAGCGAGCTCGACGCCGTGGAGCTTTGCTACCCCTACGAACGGCCGGTCGATCCCGCTCGCCAGCCGTCGACTGCGCCAGTCGAGCGAGCGATCCAGCGCTACGACCTAATTCCGACTGGTGGCTCGGACGCCCACGGGACCGAACTGGGAGTCGCCGGCCTCGGGAAATCCGGGTGGGAACGGGTCGCCCTCGAACTCCGCTGAGTCGCCGCAAACAGGCCTGGAAACTGACCGACCAGCCACGCCCGCGTCGAACACGGTGATACGCCCTGAGGACGGCAATCAGACCCAGACGTCGCTCGTCTCGCAGAGACGTTCCACAACGTAGCCTTGAAACCACCCGGTCGCCTACGATCGTCCATGCAGTGCCACTACTGCGAGAAACCCGCCGCATACGCGGCGGAGTCTGAGGGGGTGAAAGTCGGCCTCTGTGAGGATCACTTCCAGACGCGCATCGAGGAACTCGCCGAGGCCGACACGCTGGAGTCCATCCGCGAACGGGTGGACGTCGATCGCCAGGAGTAGCCACTCGTATCGGAACGATTCAGTCCTCGTTTGCTCGCAGATACCTGTTCTCTCCCATGTCACCTGTCGTCAGGTACACGTAAGTACCACCGACATCGGTCAATCACGCTGCTCGCGCACGTTAGCCCCGGCTTTCAGACGGCTAGTTCTGTCGCAGGCTCACGACCGAGTGGCCACGCCTGACGGTTCCGCCACGTTCAAGCCACCCGCCCGCGCAGTCGGCGACATGACGCGATCTGTCTGGCTGAAGGCCGACGAAGACGTCGGCGACTGGGACGAGCGAAAACGACGGATCACCGCCGGTCTCGAGTCCGGCGTGGACTGGGTCCTCGTCGACGAACAGGACGTTGGACGCGTAAAGGAACTGGGCGACGTGAACGTCGCAGCCTTCGCCACCGGCGGCGACGCAGCGATGATCGACGACGCGGAGGGCGACGGCGACGCCGGCGCCACCGCCGACGCGTACATCGTTGGCAAGGACGGCGAGGGAGACGGCACCGTCGACCTCCCGAACGACCTCTCCGGCTCCGCGGATCTCTCGACCCTCCGACGGGACGACGACCGCGCGAACGGCTCGTACGTCCGCATCTTCGACTCGGACTACGAAGGGTTCGCAGAGGCCGCCGCCCAGGACGCCGAGTACACGATCGTCATCGGAGAGAACTGGCAGATCATCCCCCTGGAGAATCTCATCGCCCGGATCGGCGACGAGACGACGCTGATCGCTGGCGTCACCGAGGCAGAGGAAGCTCGAACGGCCTACGAGACCCTCGAAATCGGCGCCGACGCCGTCCTCCTCGACAGCTCCGATCCCGACGAGATCCGCCGAACCGTGGCCGTTCGCGACGAGTCCGAGCGCGAAACGCTCGACCTGCAGTGGGCAGAAGTCACGGGTATCGAGCGCGCTGGATCGGCCGACCGCGTCTGCGTGGACACGGGACAGCTCCTCGAACACGACGAGGGGATGCTCGTCGGCTCGATGAGCCGGGGACTCTTCTTCGTGCACGCGGAGACCGCCGAATCACCCTACGTCGCGTCGCGACCCTTCCGGGTCAACGCCGGAGCCGTCCACGCCTACGTCCGAACGCCTGGCGGCGGCACGAAGTACCTCTCCGAACTGGAGAGTGGCGACGAGGTGCAGGTCGTCGATACTGACGGCAACACGCGAGAGGCGGTCGTCGGCCGAGCCAAGATCGAACAGCGCCCGATGTTCCGTCTCGAAGCGGAGATCGAGACCGACGACGGCGTCGACCGCGTCGAGACCCTCCTCCAGAACGCCGAGACGATCAAGGTGCCGACGAAAGACGGCCGCACGGCCATCACGGACGTCGAGGAAGGTGACGAGGTACTGCTGTACTCCGAGGACTCCGCCCGCCACTTCGGCGAGGCAGTCGAAGAATCGATCATCGAGAAGTAGCGACCCTCGTCGACGATTGTGAGGGCCGCCGCCGAAGGGCACTCAAATTCGAGACCGCGACGCCCAGGCCGCGACACCGATCCATGAAGGTTAGCCACTACTTCGAGTGGGAGGGGGCGATCACCGGCGGCTTCGCCCAGTCTGTCAACAATCAGCGGACGATTCTCGATCGCCGCGGGGTCGAGTATACGACCGAGCCGACGCTCGAGGCAGATCTGCTCCACCTCAACAATATGGGGCCACGGTCGATCTACTACGCCAAACGAGCGAGACGAGCTGGCGTCCCCGTCGTCGCTCACACCCACAACACTGCCGCGGACTTTCGGGAGAGTTTCGTCTTCTCGAACGTCCTCGCGAAGCCGCTCCGGCCCTATCTTGCCTACGGCTACTCACAGGCCGACCACCTGATCTGTCCGTCAGCGCACAATCAGGACGTGATCGCCGAGTACACGGACACGCCCTCAACGGTAATCTCGAACGGGTTCGACGCCGATCGCTTCGAGGGCTGGGACGATCCTGAGCTCCGAGCGGAGTATCTGGAGCGCTACAACCTGGAGCCGCCGGTCGTGTTCATGTTCGGCCACGTGATCAAGCGCAAGGGCCTCCGGACGTTCGTCGAGACCGCTCGCGCAATGCCCGACCTCGACTTCGTCTGGTTCGGGTACATCAACCCCGCTGGCGGGACGCTCGACAAGTATCTCCAGCCCCGAGAGACGCGACAGCTCGTCGCCAACTCGCCGGAGAACTGCACGTTCACCGGCTACATCGAGGATCCACGCGGTGCACCTGCTGCCGGGGACGTCTTCTTCTGGCCCTCGAAGAACGAGAACGAGGGGATGGCGCTGCTCGAAGCGATGCACTGTGGGAAACCCCCGGTGATCCGTTCGATCCCGACCTACGAGTGGCTCGACGACGGTGAAGACTGTCTCAAGGCCGACGAGGAGTTCGTCGAACCCCTTCGAGAGCTCTGCGAGGACCCGGAGCGACGCGACGCGATCGGTTCGGCGGCGGCACGGACCAGTGAGCAGTTCTCGCTGGACACCGTCGGCGATCAGCTCGTCACGCCCTATGAAGAACTCGTCGACGGACGCGCCTGACTGGCGTCGCCGATCAGGCCAGAATCTCGTCGTTACCGACCTGTTCGAGGTTCGGGAAACGTAGTACGAGGCTACTCGCGGCGAAAAGGGGACTAGTCGCTATCTGGCGTTTCCGATCGCTCAGTCACGAACAGGGAGCGGATCCGATCGGAGAGTGCGCCGATCGCAAGTCCCAGCGATAGCGCGAGGATGCAGGCAACGACGATCCAGGCAAGCTCCGGATGTCCGGTGCCGGAGTGCAACAATAATTCGACCATAGGTACTCTGTGGGCAGTACTGTAAAAGAGGCTACGGTCGCAGCGGTGTCCGCATTTGTATGGCTCGCGTGCGTCTCGGTGTACACCGGACCCACGGCAGCGATTGTTCTTCGCGTCACCAGACCGTGACGACCGGTCAGCGGCCCTACGCTACCGGCGTCCGCTCGACGACAGTGCCTTTTACTGTCGGATACTGCTCGACGATCTCACCCTCGTCGAGATCACCCTCCGCGACCATCTCCTCGAGGAGCCACCACGCGACTTCGACGTGGTCGGATTTGACCGTGTAGAACTCCTCGGGCACGCCGAGCGCGTCCAGGCGGCTCGGCTCTACCCACGCCTTGCCGTACACGAGGGTCCCGTCGTCGGTGACGTCGTCGAACGGCCGCCGGACGTTGCGGGCGATTCGCTTGAGGCGGCGACGATGTTGGGCGGCGTCCTTGAACACGGAGGTACAGAAGTAGACCTTTTCGTGGTCGCCCATCTGCTCGAGAATTTCATCGCGCGTGTCCGCGACGGCGCTCATGTGATCTTCCTTCCGCTCGAATCCTTCTTCCTGCATCCGTCGGTAGTTGCCGTCGCTGAGTTCGAACTCGTTGACGTTACAGAAGTCCGCGGCGCCCTCATCGAGGAACTCGAGGAACTCCTGCTCCGCGCGGATGCCGGGGATCTCGAAGGCGGGCGTGAGCCCCTCTTCACGAGCGATGTAGAGGATGTCCTCCCACTCCGTTCCGTGGAGATCGCCCCACTTCTCGAGAGGTGGGTGGAAGCGGATCTCGTCGAGACCGGCTTCGGCGAGCCGTCGCATGTTCTCGCGGCCGCCGGGGATCCCGGTGTAGAGATGCGTGTGGTGATCCTCGCCGAACTCGTCCTTCAGCAGTTCGAGGTAGTGGCAGGTCCGCCCGAGCGCTTCCTGGGGCTCCCCGCCGGTGATCGAGGAGCCCAGCGCGTCCATCCGGTGGGCCTCCTCCAGGACGTCCTCGTCGGACTCGACCTTTCGCTCGTTGGCGTAGACGTCGGTGACGTTCTTCCGGTTCTCCCCGAGCGGGCAGTAGAAGCAATCGCGCTCGTCACAGTAGCCATAGACGAAGAGTACCATCTTGCCGCCTTTGGCACACTGCTCGCAGCCCTCGGAGATCATTCGACCGTCGATACCCGCCACAGAGGCAAAAGCGCCACGGAGCGTAGCTGCGGGGCGAAAACATCGGCCAGTCGGACGAGTCAGGCACTGGCTGGCCCGGGCACGCCACGGTGAATGGCACTCACCCCGTGACACCCACAGAGTATTCAAGTATCGGGAGAGTACCAAATTGTAATGCACACACGCCGTTCACTGCTCGCAGCAGGCGCGAGCGCCGGACTCGTCGCATCAGCCGGCTGTCTTGATTTCATCCTCGGAGACGACGACCTCTCCTTTTCGGCGACCAAGCCGAGCGTCTCCAACGCGGCGCTCACCGAGACTGGTTATCAGAAACAGCGCCAGCGCGAGGAAACCCTCGAGCGAAAGTTCGAGGCGGGTGGGAGTAGCCGCACCGTCGAAGTCAGCAACTGGTACGTCGAGTACGACCGGACGATCGACCTCTCCTTACTCGGCGGCGAACAGCGCGCGACGACGTTCACTGCGATCACCACGCCGAAAGCCAAGGTGCTCGGTCAGACGTTCAACCCTATCGACGATATGAGCACGAAAGACCTCGTGGAGACGGTACAAGACCGCTACGAGGGCTTTGGAAACCTCGAAGCGCAGGACGAGCAGACGGCGACGCTGCTGGGGAAATCGACCACGGTCACTCGCTTTACCGGCACAGCAGAACACGCCACCGGCGCCGAAATCGACATCGAGCTGCAGGTGACAGAGGCCGTGGGCTCGAACGGCGATTACGCCCTCACCTACGGAGCGTATCCACAGCGCATCGCCGACTCCGAGCGTGAGCACTACTTCACGCTCCTCGG
This sequence comes from Salinarchaeum laminariae, assembly GCF_023204835.1. Lineage (GTDB taxonomy): Archaea > Halobacteriota > Halobacteria > Halobacteriales > Salinarchaeaceae > Salinarchaeum > Salinarchaeum laminariae. Next base: position 2,237,346 of record NZ_CP096270.1, on the reverse strand, counting down.
CGGCGTCGAGCACGACGGATAAATCGATCTGCACGGCAGACGGGCGAGCGGGCCCAGACGGATCGACCGACTTTACGCGTCTGCTGCCTTGTCGATCTCGCCTTTCAGCAGTGCGACGTCGAACTCGTGGTCCGGCCGGAGGTTGACGAAATCCAGATAGCTGCTGGCGTCGACGACGGTCTCGACGTCGTAACACTCCATCGCGATCTCGACCGTCCGGGCGGCCCCGATCCGCGGAGCGAGCACCGCCAGCAGGCAGGCGAGATCGTACGCCCGAGCGTCGCTGAGTCCCTCTGCTTCCACGAGAGTTGCGTCGATGAAGAACGGAGCGCCGTCCACCACGAGGACGTTCTCTTCACGGAAATCGCCGTGGGCGAGACCGTTCTCATGCATCGTCGCGAGCGCGGCACAGGTCGCTTCTGCGACCGAATCGAGCTCCTCGGTCGCCAGTTCGCCGAGGGTTCGGTAGTCGGGGAGGTACTCGAGGACGACGACTCCGAGCCCGGCCTCCTCGAACACCTCGACGGGCTCGGGCGCGTCGAGGCCTATCTCCCGCATCTTCCGGGTCGCCTCGATCTCGTGTTCGCCCATCTCGAAGGGGCCGTCGAAGCGCGCGAAGAAACCCTCCGTCCCGCTGGTCAACATCCCGAGGTTACGAGCGCTGGTGAGAACGCCGTGCACGCGGGCGTTCTGTGGCGTGATCACCTTCACGAACCACTGCTCGTCGACGACGAGCGGCGTCGAGAGCCAGTTGTCGGCGTCCATGAACTCGATCCGGACGCTGTCGCCGTCGGAGCGCGCAGCGAGCTCGGCTCCGATGGCCTCCAGAGCCGACCACTCCACGGTTCCCCGGACGAGCTGGCGAACGTTCACACCGGTCGAACGGCGGGTACCGGTAAAATTGTTGCTAGGGAGGGATCTGAAGGGTATCCGAGAGCCCATTCCCAGTTGGGCTGAGACAGAGCCGTCCGAGGGCGCTGCCTTTTTGCCCACCCCCGATAACGATCGTTCATGAACTTCTCCCTGCCGGACGAGCACCGCATGATGCGCGACAGCGTGAGGGACTTCTGCGAGGCCGAGATCGAGCCGATCGCACAGGAGATCGAAGACGAACACCGGTTTCCGCAGGAGATTTTCGACGAACTGGGACGGCTCGACGTCATGGGCGTCCCGATCGCCGAGGAGTACGGCGGTCTCGGCGGTGATCAGTTCATGTACGCCCTCGTCTGTGAAGAGCTGGGGCGGGTCTCTGGCTCGGTCGGGCTCTCCTACGCAGCACACGTCTCGCTGGGATCGAAACCCATCGAACTCTTCGGCACCGAGGCCCAGAAGGAGGAGTGGCTCGAACCCCTCGCATCCGGCGAGGGCATGGGCGCATGGGCACTGACCGAGCCCGGCAGCGGCTCGGACGCCTCGGACATGAACACGACGGCGACGAAAGACGGCGACGAGTACGTACTCGACGGCACGAAGCAGTTCATCACGAACGCGAGCGTCGCGAACTCGGTGCTCGTCAAGGCGGTCACCGATCCCGACTCCGGCTACGACGGCATCTCGACGTTCATCGTCTCGCCCGACGACGACGGCTTCTCGATCTCGACGGTCTGGGACAAGATGGGGCTCAACGCCTCGCCGACCTGCGAGGTACAGCTCGACGGCGTCCGGATCCCCGAGGACCGGCTGCTCGGCGAGGAGGGAGAGGGCTGGAACCAGACGATGAAAACCCTCCAGGGCGGACGGATCTCGATCGCGTCGCTATCGGTCGGCCTCGCCCAGGGTGCATTCGAAGCCGCGAAGGAGTACGCCGTCGAGCGCGAGCAGTTCGGCCAGCCGATTTCGAAGTTCGACGCCGTCCGCGATATGATCGTCGCGATGCATCGCAAGACCCACCGCGCACGACTCCTGACCCACGAAGCCGCGTGGCGCTACGATCAGGGCGAGCGCGTCGTCGACGAGTCCGCGCTCGCGAAGCTCGACGCTTCGGAGGCAGCCCGCGAGGTCGCCGAAGACGCCGTCCAGGTGCTCGGCGGGTACGGGTACACCGAGGACTTCGCCCCACAGCGATTCTACCGCGACGCGAAACTGATGGAGATCGGTGAGGGGACCAGCGAGATTCAGCATCTGGTGCTCGGGCGAGAGCTCGGACTCTGAGGACGCCGGCACGAAAAAGAAAAAACGACGGAGCAGGGAAACCGCGATCTCAGGGCCAGGTGCCAGCCTGGTCGTAGGAGTCCATGACGCGCTGGATCGCGACGACGTAGGCCGCCGTGCGCAGGTTCGCGAGATCCTTCTCCTCGTAGGCTGCAATCAGATCGTCGAACGCGTCGACGATGATCGTCTCGAGCTCGTCGTTGACCTTCTCCTCGGACCAGTAGAACCGCTGGCGGTTCTGGACCCACTCGAAGTAGGAGACGGTGACGCCGCCGGCGTTCGCGAGGATGTCGGGGACGACGAGGACGTCCTCGTCCGTGAGAACGTCGTCTGCGTCAGGCGTCAGGGGACCGTTGGCAGCCTCCGAGATGACGTCTGCGGAGACCTCCTCTGCCAGATCGGCGTCGATTGCGTTCTCGAGTGCGGCCGGAACGAGCAGTTCGACGTCGAGAGTCAGGAGCTCGTCGTTGCTGATCTCCCCGTCGGCGCCGGCGAAACCGGCGACGCTGCCGGTCTCGCGCTTGTGATCTTTCGCGGCGACGGGGTCGAGTCCGTCCTCGGCGTAGACGCCGCCAGAGGAGTCAGAAACAGCGACGACCGTCGCACCCAGCTCGTCGGCGAGCTTCGCCGTAATCCAGCCGGCGTTCCCATAGCCCTGGACTGCAACGGTCGCGTCGGCGATGTCGCGGCCGAGATACTCGAATGCCTCACGCGCAGCGAGGACGGTAGATCGCCCAGTCGCCTCGACGCGACCCTCGCTGCCGCCACTGTCGAGATTCTTCCCGGTGATGACGCCGGGCTCCGTAGTGTTCTCGAGGGTCTCGTAGGTGTCCTTGATCCAGTTCATCTCCCGCTGGCCGGTGTTGACGTCCGGCGCGGGAATGTCTCGGTCCTCTCCGATGATGGGGCGCAGCTCTTTCGCGAAGGAACGGGTCAGCCGCTCGAGCTCGTCCTCGCTGTACTCGCCGGGGTCGATCGAAATGCCACCCTTGCCGCCACCGTAGGGGATCCCGACGGTCGCACACTTGTAGACCATCCAGCCCGAGAGGGCCTTGACCTCGTCTCGCGTGACACCCGGGTGGTAGCGAATACCGCCCTTGTAGGGGCCACGGTCGCCGTTGAACTGAGAGCGGTAGGCCCGAACGGTCTCGAGGCCACCGTCGTCACGCTCGAACGTGAGGTTGGTCTCGAGAATTCGCTCTGGATTTTTCAGCCGTTCGACGAGTCCATCCTCGACGTCGAGATGGACAGCCGCGTCGTCGATCTGTTCTTGGAGGCTTTCGAACGGATTGACCTCGTTCGACATACGTGGAGGGTCTCGGGTTTCACTCATAAGCGTGACGAACCATATGTAGCGAATGTTCGGAAAAGAAGCCGTCAGACCCCAATATACTGGACAATTATCGCCTAAAATTGTATTAGGAATATTATTCCGCGTCGGTGGAAATCGAGACCGATAGCCCGGCTGCTCGTGCCCGGTCGACGATCCGTTCTGCCCTCGCGATCAGCGGTGCGTCGATCATCTCACCGTCGACGGCGAACGCACCCTGACCATCTGCCTCCTCGCGAGCGGCGAGCACGCGGCCCGCCCAGTCGCGCTGTTCGGCACTCGGCGTGAACGCCTCGTTGAGAATCGGGACCTGCGCGGGATGGATCGCGAGTTTTCCATCGAACCCGAGCGCGACGGCATCGGTCGCGTCCGATTTGAGACCGTCCTCGTCCTCGAACGACGTCCAGAGCGTATCGATCGCGTCCACGCCGGCTGCCGCTGCCGCGGTAACCACGCGCTGGCGTGCGTAGGAGCTCTCCCGTCGATCGTCTGCAGGCGAGGAGCCGACGTCAGCCGCGAGATCCTCCGTGCCGATCACGAGCGCGTCGGTCGCGCCAGCCTCGGCGATCGCGGGAGCTTGCTGGATTCCCGCGGCAGTCTCGACGAGCGCAAACACGGTTCGTGGAAGCCCGTGGGACCGGAGTTCGCCACCGATTCGCCTGACGTCCGAACCGGATCGAACCTTCGGCAGGACGACACCGTCGACCGCGTCGCTCACCGGCGCCAGCGCACGAACGTCCGCGACGTACGCACACTCCCGCTTCGCCACCATCTCCCGCCCCTTTTCGGTCTCCACCTTCGCCTCCTCCGCCTCATCCCCCTCCCGGGAGGCAGTCACAGAACCGCCGCCGATCGGATTGACGCGAACGAGACACTCCGCATCGGGATCGAACGAATCGTCCGCGAGCACCGAGCGAACGGTTGCACGAGCGCTGGCTTTCTGATCGGGCGCGACGCCGTCCTCGAGGTCGAAGACGATGACGTCTGCGCCGGTATCCGGCGCACCTTCGAGCATCGCTCTGCGATCCCCTGGAGTGAACAGAACGCTACGACGAGCCATGGTCGGTCTCTCGAACGGCACGACCGTAAGTCCACGCCCGGCCGTTGGTTGGGGCGCCCCACCCGAGTCGTCCGCGGTTCCACTGGAGTTACGCAGCGTCGGCGGCGTCACCGCGTGCGAACGCGAGCAGTCGATCCGCCGCCACGACGCCGTCCGCGAGCGTTCCCGCTTGCGCTCCCTCCTCGAACCTGACGAACCCGGGCGTGCTTCGGATGCCGAACGTCTCGAGCGCGGAGAGATCCTCGCCCGGATCGACCATCGCGACGACCCCATCGAGTTCGCGAGCGACGCCGCCGAGGATCGGCTCCTGGGCGTCGCAGGCCGGACAGCTTCGGGTGTAGAACTCGGCCAGGACGAGCGGCTCTGCTTCGACGAGCTCCCGAAGCTCCGGTACAGTGACGCGGCGGGGTTTCGATTCAGTGGACATACAGAGTGCTATGGCCCGCAGGTCCTTGGCCCTCGTGCTCCCGGAACCGTGGAATCGGTGGTCGAGAGCGAACTGGGCGGCGTATCAGGTGGGAGGGAACCAGAGCCACGCATCAGGAGGCACTGGTCTACCGTCATCAAAAAGTCGGTCGCGCGGGAGACGACAGCTGATCCACCACAACCGATTTCTCCCGCCCGTCCGTCGCCCAATGCATGCCCGGTCGGTACTACGAGGAGTTCGCGGTCGGCGAGACGATCCGTCACGACAAACGCCGGACGATCAGCGAATCGGACAACCAGCAGTTTTGCGATCTCACGATGAACCAGCAGCCCCTCCACCTCGACGCCGCGTTCGCCGAGGAGACGCAGTTCGGCCAGCGCATCGTCAACGGGCTCTACACTCTGTCCCTCGCCGTCGGGATATCGATCCCGGAGACCACAGACGGCACGATCGTCGCGAACCTTGGCTACGACGACGTCGAACATCCCGCACCAGTATATCACGGCGATACGCTTCGCGCGCAGTCGACGGTAACGGACCGCCGAGAGACGAGCGACGGCGAGCGCGGGGTGGTCACCATGCAGGTGGAGGCGTTCGTCGTCGACCCCGGGGAAGGCCACGAGGCAGACGATCGAGAGGCCATCGACGACAGTGACACCACCGGCGGACGAGAGACCACTGACGACGGCGAAGTACTCGTCTGCTCGTTCGAGCGCACGGTTCTCTCCGAGAAGCGACCGGACGAGACCCCCTGATACCCCTCGAACGCAAGCGATTAGGGGTAGCGCCCGGTGTATGCCACCATGGCAGAGCGGTCCGAAACCGGCCCTGGATCGGCCGTCGATGCTACGGAGTCGGCCGTGTCGACAGATCCGTCTACGGCCACCGAGGCTGGTGATGCGGACCGAGTAGTGAGTGATGTGGATGGAGTAGTGAACGAGGCGGATGGGGTAGTGGGAGAGGCGGACAGTGGCTCGATCTCCGGAGTAGTTCAGGGTCTGCGTGGGGAGGTACGCGACGACGATGGAGAGATTCGGCTTAGCAGACGCGAGGCGCTGGCCTACGGAACTGGCGCGGGCGCCGGGCTCGGCGGCTGGAAAGCGCTCCACAACGTCGTGCTCGGCTACGGGATCGTCGCGGGCACGAACGTCCTCGAACAGGATCTCGGCACGCTCGCCGACGAGCGCTTCGCGGTTCGCTCCGGCGTCACGAGTCTCGGTGCGTACGACGTCCGCGCGGATGGAGACTCCGCGGGGCTCTACGACGACGGCGAGCGGATCGACGGCGTCGCCATCGAGGATTCGACCGCTGCCGCAGCGCGGATCGACGCCGAGTACGATCTCGACGGCGCGCCATTTGCCCAGCTCCACGCGGACATGGGTGCACTGGCCAACGGCGACGTCACCTACTCGTTCACGCAGACCGATGCGTTCCTCGATCGGATAGCGGCCGCCGAGGCCAGGCCGTACACCGTCGACGCGCTCCGCGGGCCCGTTTTCGACAGCCCTGAGGCCGAGTTCGTCGCCGAGTTCGCCGACGTGCCTCCCACCGATGCCGGTGGGCTGATCGGCGGACTCAAACATGGTTTTCGCAAATACAGCTCCTACGACATTCCACGGTATCTCGCCGGCTCGATCCAGGACAACGTCATTCTCGGCGCGCACAATCTACGGCAGTACTTCGAGTCGCCGACGGATTTCGAAGCGCTGGCCAACGGCGAGAACACCGGTCTCTTCTGCACCGAACTGGTCAACCGCTCGATCGAGGCCTTCCACTCCGTGCCAGCGACCGAACAGTCGCCGCCGGTGGTGGCCGGCAGCGTCTACGACGAGCGCCACAAGCACTCCTACACCGTGCTCGCGAGCGCGGTCCGCGAGGACGGCGAGCTCGTGATTCCCGCAACGTTCGTCGACTACACGCACTCGACGCTCTACGACGATCTCCATCTCCGCTGGCTCATGGGGGAAGGCGTCGAGGCCTACAACGATCGACATCGCGTAACCGAGATTTTCTGGAACCGATACACCTCGATCTGAGACGGGGGCTGGTCGCTGGGCCTACTCTGACAGCAGAGGATAGCGAGGCGGACTCGACCCCGAACTACCCGCACCGACCGGAGAAACGCCTATAGGCGTGAACCTGTCATAGTCACGCATGGTGGTCCAAACGGAGCGCGACGACATGACGTGGTACGAGTGCGAGAAGTGTGGACTACTCTTCGACGATCGGGACGACGCGAGCCAGCACGAGGAGAACTGCGATTCTGAGGGCCCATCCTACATACAGTAGGAGCCCGAGCTGCTGGCTCTCGGTCTGCGATCTCAGTGCTCGCCCTCTCGACTACTGCGGAATACAGTTGTAGATTGGTGAGTCCGCACAGCAGTCCGCTTCCAAGCGTTCGTTGTCCATGTCACACTGCGGTCAGCGATTGCAATACTCAGTAGTCGCGGATCAGGCAGCGAAACGAAACCGCCGACAGAAATCGACGCCGCTTACGCCAGCTCTTCGATCGTCTGCACGATCTCGTCGGCGTACTCGTCGGTGCCGAGCTTCTCGGCGCCCTCGAGCTGCCGTTCGAGGTCGTAGGTGACCTTCCCGTTGGAGATCGTCTGCTCGACGGCGTCGTGGATGAGATCCGCGGCCTCCTGCCAGCCGAGGTACTCGAACATGAGGCGGCCAGAGAGGATGAGCGCGGTCGGGTTGGCCATGTTCTGGCCGGCGCGCTTGGGCGCGGAGCCGTGAACGGGCTCGGCGAGCATACGCTGCTCGCCGAAGTTGCCGCCAGGTGCGATGCCGAGGCCACCGATCTGGGCGCCGGCAGCGTCGGAGAGGTAGTCACCGTTGAGGTTCGGCATTGCGAGCACGTCGAACTCGTCGGTGCGCAGCTGCATCCACTGGAGCATCGCGTCGGCGAGGCGCTCCTCGACCATGACGGCGTCCTCGGGGATGTCGACCTCGTCCTCTTCCTCCCAGAGGGAGTCGGGTGCAGCGAAGACGTCCTCGTCGGGGTACTCCTCCTCGGCGACCTCCATGCCCCAGGTGCCGAACTGCCCCTCGGTGAACTTCATGATGTTGCCCTTGTGGACGAGCGTGACCTTGTCGCGGTCGTTCTCGAGGGCGTAGTCGATCGCCTCGCGAACGAGGCGCTTGGATCCCTTCTCGGTGATCGGCTTGATGCCGATGCCGATCGGACCGTCGTGCATGACGTCGTCGAAGCCCATCTCTTCCTCGACGAAATCGCGGACCTTCTCGACGTCCTCGGTGCCCTGCTCCCACTCGATGCCGGCGTAGACGTCCTCGGTGTTCTCCCGGAACGTGACCATGTCCATCTCCTCGGGCGCTTTCATCGGTGAGGGAACGCCGTCGAGGTAGTAGGTCGGGCGGACGTTCGCGAAGAGGTCGAGCGTCTGGCGCAGCGCGACGTTGAGCGAGCGGTAGCCGGCGCCGACGGGCGTCGTCAGCGGGCCCTTGATCGCGACGCGGTGGTCACGGATGGCGTCGACCGTCTCGTCGGGGAGGTTGACGTCGTCGCCGTATTTGTCTCGGGCGCTCTGACCAGCGTAGACGCGCATCCAGCTGATCTCGCGGCCTGTCGCGTCCGCTGCGGCCTCGAGGACCTTCTGTGCGGCGGGGCCAACGTCCTGCCCGATGCCGTCGCCGTGGATGATCGGGATGATGGGGTTGTCCGGAACGTCGAGTCCGTCGTCGCCGGCCGTAATCTTCTCTCCGTCGGCCGGGACGTCGATCTTGTCGTATGCCATGTCGCGCGATTCTTGATTCGCGCCTAAAGGGGTGCCGTTTCGCGCGGCCAGTGTCAACCGTTCGCACTCGAGTGGATTGGTGGGTACAGCGGCGGAACCGTCATGCCTGCGGAGTGCTACGCTCCCAGCGTGCGCGGCTCCGTAACACTCGGTGACGGCGTACGAATCGAGACCGGCGTCGGGACGGTCGTCGCCGACGCGAAGCGTCCCGACGGCGACCTCGTCGTCTGTTCACACGCCCACACCGATCACCTCCCAAACACGCGGAGCAGATCTAACACCGACCATGCCACAGCGACGATCTGTTCCCCACTCACCGGGGCACTGGCAGGTGTTCGGCGAAGCACGGAGCTCGAAGTCGGCGAGCATCCGGACGTCACGCTCCTCCCCGCTGGCCACGTCGCGGGCTCGCGTGCAGTCCTGATCGACGACGGTGACACGCGCTACTGCTACACCGGAGACGTCTGCACCCGGGACCGCTGCCATCTGGATGGGTTCGAACCGCCAGACGCCGACGTGCTCGTGATGGAAGCGACCTACGGCAAACCTGGCTACGTCTTCCCCGACCACGACGAGATCGAGCGAGCGATCTTCGAGTGGCTCGAAGCGACGATGCATCGCCCGGTCATTCTCGTGGGCTACGCGCTCGGCAGGGCTCAGAAGCTCCAGCACATCGTCGAGCGCTCGGCACGGACACGCTGTCTGATATCCGAGGACGTCGCAGCGGTCAACGAGCCCATCGAGCGACTCGCGGACGTTACGTTCGACGTCGAGCGACTGGAGGACGTGCTCGATCCTGATGGCGATGAGACGCTCGACCCCGACGGCGAGGAGTCGCTCGAGCCGGGCGACGCCCTGGTGGTGCCGTCGAACGTCGCCAGCAGCCAGCGCATCCAGCAGGCCACAGAGGGGACGGACGCGCTCACTGCCGGTTTCTCAGGGTGGGCAGCAGGTCCCTCCTTCCGTTATCGCGGGGGCTACGACGAAACGTTCCCCCTCTCTGATCACTGTGACTTCGAGGAGCTCCTCGCACTCGTCGACGCAGTCGATCCCGACGCCGTCTACACCCAGCACGGCTTCGCCGACGAGTTCGCCCAGGAGCTGGTCAGTGCGGGCTATCGGGCCCGCTCGCTGCGCCGAAACCAGGCGACGCTTTCGGATTTCTAGCCATTCAGTTTCGGACGATACGAGACAGAGAGCTCACGCGACGCGCTAGGCTGCCTCTGTACTCACATCCCTGCATCGTGCTCGCACAATCCAACGTCCCGTGTAGTCACAACCACGAGCACCGTGCACTCACAGCTCCGAGCCACGGCGTATTTCACGATCGCACCCGACGATGGACCCATGCACGGAGACGCGCCTCAGAACGGGAGGCAACGATGGATCTGATCGTTCACGGCGGGGCGGGAAGCGCCCCCGACGAGCCAGCGAAGCGCCAGCGAGTCCTCGACGAAGCCGTGACGGCAGGGGTCGCCGAGCAGAATCCGCTCGACGCCGTGGAGGTAGCGATCCGCGTGCTCGAGCACGATCCGCGGTTCAACGCCGGGATCGGCGCGAGCGTCCAGGCCGACGGCGTCCCCAGGACGGACGCTGGACTCATGACGGAGGATCGCTTGATCGGCTCTGTCGCGTCGATGCCGGGCGTCGAGCACGCCGTCACCGCTGCTCGCGTCGTCATGGAGGAGACGCCACACGTCCAGGTCGCGGGCGTCCACGCGGTCGATCTCGCCGAGGCATTCGACGTACCAGTCGCGGTCGATCTCTGGAGCGATCGAACGCGCGAGCGGTGGGAGGAACTCGACGCACCGCCGCACCACCCCGAAGTCCAGCTCGACTGGGTAACGTCGAACTACGGCGGGGGAGACGGGCCAGCAGGTCCGCTCGATACAGTGGGTGCGGTGGCTCGCGACGGCGACGAGATCGCGGCAGCGACCTCGACTGGTGGGCGCTGGGCCGCCCTCGCCGGCCGCGTGGGCGACGTTCCGCAGGTCGGATCTGGCTTCTTCGCGACGGCGGCCGGTGGTGCGAGCGCGACCGGCTCGGGCGAGGACATCGTCCGGACGACTGTCGCGAAGGACGCCGTCGCGGCCATCGAAGACGGCCTCGAGGCAGACGCAGCAGCGGACCGTGCGATCGACGCATTCGCCGAACACGCGGAGGGTACGGCCGGCGTGATCGTCGCCGACGCGGAGGGCGGTCTCGGCAGTGCGTTCGACAGCGAGGCGATGCAGACCGCCAGTGCGCGACGGTAACGGGCACGCCGACGGCGGCACGCTGGCGCTACGGTTGCGACCGTCGATTCGAGCGTAGCTAATCGGATTCGGAGCCGTCGGACCCCTCCGCAGTGGTGGGCTCCGCATCGGAGTTGAAATCCTGCTGGTGATCACTCGAGGATTGCCAGAGCATCTCGGCAGTGAACTCGGATGAGTCACCGTCGTCGCGATCGCCAGCAGCTGCCGGATCGGCCACCCCACACCCCCCTTCGGGACCCGAGTCACGGCTAGGGCTGCTCGATGGAGGCACATCGGGGATTTCGGGCTCGGCGTCACCATCGGGCCGGTTGCGCGTCGCAGCCGCGGCCCGTGCCTGTTCACGGGTGCGCGCCATCAGAGACTGGTGAGTGTCACAGACGGCGTCATCACCGGGGCGACACTGGACGTACGTGCCGTCGGGTTGGAGCTCCCAGGCGAGTCGATTGTCGGCGAGGTTGATCCGGAGGATCTCGTCGAGCTCCGCACGGAGCGCTTCGTCCTCGATCGGCGCCACTGCCTCGACGCGGTTGTCGAGGTTTCGGACCATCCAGTCAGCGGAACCGACGTAGTACTCCGGATCGCCGGCGTTTCGGAAGTAGTAGACTCGGGAGTGTTCGAGGAATCGGCCGACGATCGAGCGAACCGAGATGGTCTCGCTGAGCCCCTCGATCCCGGGACGAAGTCGACAGATGTCCCGCACGATCAGGTCCACGTCGACGCCCGCCGAGGAGGCGCGGTACAGTTCGCGGACGAGCGCTGGGTCCTCCAGGCGGTTGAGCTTCGCGACGATTCGCGCGTCGCCGCCGTCCGCCGCGATCTCCGCCTCACGGCGGACCTTCTCGGCGACCGCATGGCGGAGGTTCTCCGGAGCGACGAGTAGCTCACGGTAGTCGTCGGGCAACGAATGACCGGTGAAGTAGTTGAACAGCTTGACGAGATCCTGACCGAGATCTTCGTCGGCCGTGAGCAGTCCGAGGTCTGTGTAGGTCTTGGCGGTCTCGGAGTGGTAGTTCCCGGTGCCGACGTGGGAGTAGAGCTGGACGCCGTCGTCCTCCTCACGCACGACGAGCGTCGTCTTCGTGTGGGCCTTGTAGTCGATCGTTCCGTAGGCGACGTGGATGCCTTCCTCTTCGAGGGTCTCGACCCATTCGAGGTTCGCAGCCTCGTCGAAGCGCGCCTTCAGTTCGACCATGACCGCGACCTGTTTCCCATTGTGTGCGGCCTCGATCAGGCTATCGATGATCTTCGAATCCGCGGCCGTCCGGTAGATCGCGGCCTTGATCGCGAGGACGTCCGGATCGTTCGCGGCCTCGTCGATGAATCGGTGGACGGTCTCGTCGAAGGAGTGGTATGGATGGTGGACGAGCACGTCGTCGTCGCGAATCGCTCCGAAGACGTCGTCGTGGCGACCGTCAGAGAGCCGTGGATGTGGTTGTGGCGTCCAGGGCTCGCGGGAGAGATCGGGCCGATCGATATCGGCAAGCTCCATCAGATCCCGACCGTCGTGAAGCCCCTCGACGTCGACGACCTCGCGCTCGTCGAGGTCGAGTTGGTCGACGAGCAGTTCACGGACCGCCTCGGGAGCGTCCGCGTCGATCTCGAGGCGTACGACCGTCGCGAACCTGCGCTCGCGAAGCACTGCCTCGATGCGCTCGATGAGGTCCTCGGCGACCTCCTCGTTCCGACGAACCTCGGCATTTCGGGTGACCCGAAAGAGCGTGTGATCGACGATCTCGACGTCGGGGAAGAGCAGGTCGAGGTTCGCGACGATCAGCTCCTCGATCGGCAGATACCGACCGTCTGCCAGTTCGACGAACCGCGGTCGGTTCCGCGGAATCTTGACCCGGGAAAAGGTCGGCTCGTCGTCTTCGTCCTCGCGTGTGAGCACGCCGAGCGAGAGACTCCGGTTCGAGATGAACGGGAACGGATGAGCGGGGTCGAACGTGAGCGGCGTCAGCGTCGGGAGGATCGAGGCTTCGAAATACTCCCGCATATCGGTCTGCTCGTCGGCGGACAGATCGCCGTGATCGAGAACGTGGATGCCCTCATCGGCGAGCCGTCCACGGAGGTCGCCGTGGAAGAGGTCCCACTGGCGTTCGAGGAGCTCGTGGCTCTCCTCGAGGACGGACTCCCACTGCTCTTTGGGCGTCATGCCGTCGGCGGTCGGCTCCGTCACGTCTGCCGCGATCTGCTGTTTGAGCCCGCCGACGCGTTTCATAACGAACTCGTCGAGGTTCGTCGTCAGAATCGAGCAGAATTTCACCCGATCGAGCAAGGGCGTGCGCTCGTCTTCGGCCTCGTGGAGCACCCGACGTTGGAAGGCGAGCTCACTCCGTTCGCGGTTGAAGTAGAGCCGTGGATCGGCGGGATCGAACTGCTCGTCGCCACCGGGGACCGCCTTGGTGTCGGTGGCGTCGATCGGCGCGTCTGACTCATCGTCCGCACCGGTCCGGGACCTCGGCTCGACTTTCGGCCGCTCCCGTTTCAGCGGCGGCGTACGTGCAGGCGCGTCGTCCCGCTCCCCCTCTCCGCTCATGCGTGCTCACTTGACGGCGACACGATCTGATCGGCCGGTCGGTTCCACTCCTCGAACCGGCCGTCGACGCTCGTCACCTCGCCGTCACCGTGTCGATAGGCAGTGAGCCGGCCGCCGTAGACGCAGCCTGTATCGAGCCCGACTGCGTGCTCGGTCACGTAGGGAGCTTCGAGAACGGTGTGTCCGAAGTAGACCCGGTGCGGACCGTCGTACTGCTCGAACCAGAACGGGCCGTCGTACCCCGCTCCTGCAGGGACCGAGCGAATCTCCGTGAGCGTACCCGCGTCCTGCTCGTCGAGTGGAGTCCGGGGATCGATCCCACCGTGAGCGACGATCGCGTCGTCGAACGTAATCACGTCCGGGAGGTCGCGGAGATACGATCGGTCGGACGCCGAAATCGGTGGCTGAGTGGTCGCGCCGTCGAGGACCTTCGCCTCGTTGTTGCCCAGAACCGAGTACGCGTTCGGCCGATCGCGAACCCACTCGAGGACGGCTGCGCTGTCTGGGCCTTTCCGGACGAGATCGCCGACGAACACGAGCAGGTCCGTCGGGGCGGGATCGAGGCGTCCGATCAGGGCCTCGAGCCGGTCGATGCAGCCGTGAACGTCGCCGACGACGTAACAGTCCTCGTAGTCGTCGGCGTCGAGACGAAGGTGATCGACGGTCGAGCCGAACGTGGGTGGCGAACCTTGCATGGGCGCTGTAGGAGAAGACGCCGCGAAGCCGCTGAAAGGGTTTATAATAGGGGTGCTGTTGGCTATTGATCGGTACGTAACAGTATGGTACAGTATAATGCGATACACCGACGGTCGCTTCCGGCAGTTCGACGGTCGTAGTGGTCGCGAAACGTGACGGGACAATCGACGGAGCAGCAGTTGCTATCGTCGATCGTCGTACCGGACAGTTATTATCGTCGTACGTCACTCTGAGGAGCGATGGCTCTGACCAGACGAGGACGTGTCGACGACCGGTGCCCGTGGTGCGGGAGCACCCCGTTGAACGTTCACGGAATCGTCGACTGTCCAGCGTGCTCCTGGACGAAATCCGACGGCATTTCTGACCGATCGCGGATCGTAGAGTCGGATCAGCGGCCGAAACCTTGAATCGGCGACCACCCCACCGTTTCGATAGTGACGGCACTTTCGCCGATCTCCGGAGCGGTTCTCGGACTACTCGTCGTCGGCGTCGGCGCTGCGGTAGTTCTGGGGGTCGTGGCGTGGCGTCGGCGGGACACGCCAGGCTCGAAAAGTTTTCTCCTGTTTCTGGGGACCGCTGCACTCTACTCTGGCTCGACGTTCGCAGCGATGATTACTCCGGGTCCGGATGTCGCTACTGCACTTTACCACGTCGCGACGGTCGGTGGCGTCGCGATCGGCGTCGCCTGGGTTCTCTTTGTGATCGAGTACGCGGGCTACTGGGACAGTCTCGAGTGGTGGAGCCACCTCGCGATCTGGGGACTGCCGGCCGCGTACGGGGTCGTCGTTCTCACCAACCCGTGGCACGGGCTCGTGATGTCGACGGAGGTCACGACCTACGAGTCCCTGACCCTCGTGTCACCGTCCTTCGCTCTGCTCGGGATTCTCTCGATGATATACCTGCTGGGGCTGACGCTCTTTAGCTATGGCCTGCTTGGCTACCTGTTTTTGCGTACTCGGAACGTTCACCGGAAGCAGACCGGCGCGATCTTGCTCGGCTCACTCGTTCCGATGGTTGCGTACGGTATCTTCCTCGGGGGACTCGGTCCACATCCTGCACTCGATCTCACGCCCGTGGCGTTCGCGCTGGAGGCGATCATCGTGGGATGGGCGCTCTTTCGATATGACTTTCTCGCGGTCTCACCGATTGCGACGGAGCTCTACCTCCAGCGGATGGCAGATCCACTGCTCGTACTCGACGAACGCGATCGACTCGTCGACTTCAACGAGTCGGCTGCGGCGGTGCTCGGTCTGGAGAGTTCCGAGACGCGGCCCCACGTCCGCTCGATCAATCCCACGTTAGGGCGTGCACTCGGCGACGACGGCGGAACGGTCGATCTCTCGACGCCAGACGGCCCAGCGACGTTCGATCTCACCGAGACGACTATTCACGACCGGCACGACCGCATTCGCGGGACGATGGTCGTGCTCCGGGACGTGACGGAGCTCGAGGAGCACCGCGCCGAGCTACAGCGAAAGAACGCGCAGCTCGAACAGTTCACGAGCGTCGTCTCGCACGATCTGCGAAACCCGCTGAACGTCGCGAAGGGATTCGCCGAACTCGCGAGAGACGAGGACGATCCCACCGCACTGGAGCGATCCATCGACGCGATGGGCGATATGGAGACACTGATCGAGGACCTGTTGACGCTCGCTCGCGAAGGACAGACCGTCGGTGAGCTCGAACTCGTCTCCTTCCGTGAGATCGTCGAGGCCGCGTGGGAAGAGTCGCCGACAGGCGATGCGTCCCTGGAGTTTGCCGACGACGAGGACTTCGAGTGTTTCGCCGACCCCGATCGGTTCCAGGAGCTGCTCGGGAACCTGTTCCGCAACTCCGTCGAACACGGCATGCCCGACGACCCAGATGGAACACAGACAGCGTCGAGCGACGATTGGAGTGCTGGTTTGGAACCATCAGCCGATTCGAGTACCGCGGTCGCACAGAGCGACGCGGAGGCGCCGAGGCTCACCGTGACCGTCGGCAAGCTCGAGGATAGCTCCGGATTCTACGTGGAGGACGACGGGGTCGGAATCCCGGACTTCCACGCCGATTCGGTGTTCGAATCCGGCTTCTCGACGTCGGGTAGCGGCACTGGCCTCGGACTCGCGATCGTCACCTCGATCGCCAACGGCCACGGTTGGGGCGTCACGCTCCGCGAGAGCGACGCGGGTGGCGCCCGGATTGAATGCAACGGGCTCCGGATCGCGGGGCAGGACTGAGAACACGGTCAGGGACCGTGTAGTCGCAACGCCTTTGCAGCCTACCGTCGAAACGGACCCAATGGCCGACAGCGACCTGGACCTCGACGCCGAGCAGTACGAGAAACATCGCGAGGCGGGCGAGATACTCGCGCAGGCCCGCGCGGAGACCGTCGAACGCCTCGAAGTCGGCGCAACGCACACGGAGATCGCGGAGTTCGCCGAGGATCGCATCCGCGATCTCGGTGGCGAACCCGCGTTCCCGCTCAACATCTCGATCGATCACGAAGCGGCCCACGCGACCGCCACCGTCGACGACGACCGAGTGATCGGGGAGGAGCTCGTCAACATCGACATCGGCGTTCACGTCGACGGGTGGCTGGCCGACTCCGCAGTCACCGTCGATCTCACTGGAGAGTGGGACGACCTCGTCGCGGCGAGTGCGGAGGCCCTCGACGCCGCGATCGACGAGATCGAGGCCGGCGTCCAGACGGGCGAGATTGGCGGCGCCATCGAGGCCGCCATCGACGATCGCGGTTACAATCCCGTCGTCAATCTGACGGGGCACGGCCTCGGCCGCTGGGAGCAACACGCCTCGCCGAACATCCCCAACCGAGAGGTGTCCCAGGGCGCCACGCTCGAGGCCGGAGACGTCGTCGCTATCGAACCGTTCGCGACCGACGGCCGCGGCAAGGTGACTGAGGGTACCCACGAGGAGATTTTCGCGCTCGAACACGAGGGGTCGATCCGAAACAGGGACGCCCGAAAGGCGCTGGCCCAGATCACCGAAGAGTTCCAGACGCTTCCGTTCGCGACGCGCTGGCTCGCGGTCAACCGGCCGGAGATGGCCCTTCGGCGCCTGAAGCAACACGATCTGGTCCACGGCTACCCGGTCCTGCAAGAAGAGGAGGGAACGATGGTGAGTCAGAAGGAACACACCGTGATCGTGACCGAGGACGGCTGTGAAGTCACGACGCAGACGGAGTAGCCGAGCCTGGTAGGACAGTTTCTGGCGGATAGCGTAGCGCGCTATGCAATCGGTTGGCGCGTTCGTCAGTCAGTCAGCCAGTCTGCGTGTGTCGTATAACTGGTATCGGCAGGACTGTCGCTGTAAACAGCAGCGGTGTTCGGCCGCTTTCTCCAGGGGCGAGATCCGGGCTTCACGAGCAGCGGACCACGGGTATCGAACCAGGAGCGGGGAATTACGGGTAGGTAACCCCGAGCGGTGGACCACGCACAGCTACGAAACCGAACGGCAACGCGCTCGAAACTGCACTGCGAAAAAAAAAGCCGATTACAGTCGACCGGTTTCCTGCACTTCGACGGACTCGACGTCGTCGACACTCGCGAAGGCCTCCTCGACGGGTTCGGTGCCACCGGCGCCGTCGGCAACGATCACGGTGGGGAGCAGGGCGACGAGTCCGAACGCGACGTCGTCGCGACCGAACCCGTTGATCTCCGCGCCCTCGGGCAGGGCGTCGGCAAGTCGCTCTTCGAGGTCGTCGAGGTCGACCTCGGGGCTCTGGGGCATGACCTTGATCTGCGCGGCGACTTTCCCCATCGTTATGGCCCCGTGAACCCGCAGGACGGGCATTTGTAGAGGTTGCTCTGCTTACGGCACTTCGAGCACCGGTGGATCCCGGTGCCACACTCTGGGCAATCAAAGGACGCGGCGTTCGTGCCAGCGACGTTGATCCCACACGAGACGCACTTCTGCGCTCGCTTCTGTCGGGATTCGCTCATGGATTCCGATTCCACAGCCCTGGGGTTAAGGGTTGTCTTTCCGCCCGCAGGCGGGATGGCGAGTACTGTCATCTATTCACACAGGGACTGTGGATTCACGTTGCGAGCAGCATCGGCCCGATCAGGACCCCCATGCAGTGAACGCGAAAGGCACCGAAACGGACGGGGATCATCCCGACACACGTGGCGGCGACGAACAGTCCGATGCCCAGCGCGCCGGCAAAGAGGAAGGAAATCCCGACGAGCAGCGCCAGGACGGCGCCAGCGACGATCCGGTGATCGATGCTGCCGACGACCGAAAGATACCGATCGCCGACGGTAAGCGTGACCGCTGCGGAGAGTCCGCCGGCCAGCAACACGCTGGCGATCAGTATGGGTATGTTGAGCGGTGCGCCGAGCCGATCCACTCCGACGAGCACGCCAGTCCTGGGGCTGCCGATGGCCCAGAGCGCGAACAGTGCGAAAATCGAATTGGCCGTATCGACGCCACTCGTCGCGATCAGGTAGCCACGGTCGGAGATATCGCCGGGCATCGCGACCAGCACAGCCACCGCAGCGATCGCGGCAGAGATCCCGGGCAGGTAGCCGACGACCGCGCCGGCAATCGTTCCGGCGAGAGCCGTCGCACCGACCGCACTCGGTCGCGTGCAGATCGCGGCGTCTCCCTGCGGTGGCACCCCGCCGCCCCGCATCGCCTCCAGCAGAATTGGCGCACCGAACAGTCCCGCGAACAGCGGTGCGAGCACGCCACCTGCGGCGAGTGGCGCCGCAGGGTCGGCGTCGAGAAATCCCCAACCCAACGCAGCCGCGCCGAAGAACGTGAGCGCGCCAGCGGCGCGGGAGCGCCGCGTGTGTTCCATCGCGAGCATTCCGACGACCACGACCGCAAGAATCACTCTGAGATTCGCGACGATCAGCGGGTAGCCGCGAAGCATGAGTCCGGTGATCGGGATCGCCAACGGGACGGCAACGACGACCGCCAGGGCGCTCCCGAGCACGGAGAGTCGTATCGCCTCGCGACCACGGCCGTTCCGGACGAGCCGGTGGCCAGGGAGTGCCGAGACTGCCATCTCAGCGTCGGGGACGCCGATCGCCAGCGCCGGGATGGCGTTGAGAAACGTGTGCGCGACGCCGGCAGCGAGCATTGCCGCGGCGATCGCAAGCGGTGGTCCGGGCAGCCCTGCCGCGACGCTCGCGAGCACGAGCGCGACGTTGTTTGCGTGGAGGCCCGGAACGAGCCCGGTGGCCGTGCCCAGCGCCGTGCCGGCAGAAATCGCAGCGAGCAGGAAACAGGTTAGCTGGAGATCGACGACTGGCGTCACACCGGGCAGACCCATCGCGAGAAGGTCGCCGCGGGATCGTACTTGAGGCTGAGGAGCAGCGCGACCGACGACCTCGGCGGTGGGTTCGGTCTGTGCAGGCCCTCACCGATCGACGTCGCCCATGATCGGATCGAGACTTCCGAGCGTCGCAACGAGGTCCGCGAGGTAGCCGCCCTCGGCCATCTCCGGGAGCGCCTGGAGGTTCGAAAACGACGGGCCGCGGATCTTGAAGCGGGCCGGCGTGTCGGTACCGTCGGATCGAACGTAGATCCCGAGCTCACCCTTCGCGCTCTCGACGGCGCGGTATATCTCCGCGTCGCGCTCGGGTTTGATCGTCCGTGGGACGTTCGTTTGAACTACGCGCTCGTCGTCTGGCCACTCCTCGAGTAGATCGACGCACTGCTCGACGATTTTTGCGGATTGTTCGAGTTCGCGGAGACGGACGAGCACCCGTGCAAAGTTGTCACCGCCGTCTTCCGTGACGACGTCCCAGTCGAGATGATCGTAGTACCCGTAGGGGTCGTCCCGGCGGAGGTCGTAGTCGATGCCCGAACCGCGAGCAACCGGGCCAGTACACCCATAGGATTTTGCGACGTCTGGGTCGAGGACGCCGGTATCGATCGTCCGGAGCTGCATCACCTCGTTGTTGGTCAACAGCGCGTGGTACTCCTCGATGGCTTTCGGGATACCGTCCATCACGTCACGGACCAGCTCGAAGAAATCCTCTCGGGGTGACGGCAGGTCCCAGGCGACCCCGCCGAGCCGGAAGTAGTTGAACATCAGGCGCTGACCGGTCAGCTCCTCGAGGACGTCCTGCACCCGCTCGCGCTCCCGAATCGACCACATGAACATCGCGGTGAAGTCCCCGACGATGTCGAGGGCGTACGTCCCTGCCGCCAGCAGGTGGCCGAGCATTCGTGAGAGCTCGGCGGACATCGTGCGAATCACCTGGGCGTACTCCGGTACGTCGATGTCTGCGAGATCCTCGGCCGTTCTGGCGTAGGCCCACTCGTTGCAGAGGCCGGCACCCGACCAGTCCCAGCGATCGGGGTATGGCATGATCTGGTGTCTGTAGGTCCCCTGTTGGCACATCTGCTCCTCACAGCGGTGGATGTAGCCGATGTCGGGCTCGACGTCGAGCACCTGCTCGCCGTCGAGGACGACTTCGAGGTGGAGCACGCCGTGCGTCGCCGGGTGATGCGGACCGATGTTGAGAAACATCGTGTCGGAGTCTCCCGCAGGGTTGCTCCGGCGATGGTCCTCGGCGAGGGGATTCGCGTGCTCGCGGAGCGTCACGATCTGTTGCCGGTCCTGATCGTAGTTCTCGCGGAGCGGGTGGCCCTGCCAGGTCTCCGGAAGGAGGAGCCGTTCGAGATTCGGATGATCGTCGAACTCGACGCCCAGGAGATCGTAGGCCTCCCGCTCGTGCCAGCGCGCGGTGTCGTAGACTGGCGAGGCGCTCTCACTCGTCGGATCCGTCTGCGTTGTCGGCACGACGACGCTCAGCTCGTCCGTGGGATCTGCGTAGGTTCGCAGGTGATAGATCGTCTCGAAACGGTCGGCGTACTCCTGAGCGGTGACGCAGGCACAGTGGTCGTACCCAGCGTCACGCTTGAGCGTCGAGAGTACCCGTTGCACCTCGTCGGGCCGTATTACGATCGCTGGCGCGTTCTGGTGTGAATCGGTGTCCAACACACAGTCGGCGATCGAAGCCGGGACGACCGACGGCAAATCTCCAACTGCGTCGTCAGCTACAGATTCAGCTTCAGTTTGAGGTTCAGATTGCGGTTCACCCGCAGAGTGTTTCTGCAGTGATACCGTCCCGTCCGTCGACTCCGAATCCCCCAGACGCCGCTGGTCGCGTTCTTCGTGCACGCGTGGGCGTTTGGACCAGAGTGGACTGGACCTGCTGCCTCTATAGAGAGGCTAATTTAAGTCCGATCGGCAACAGCCTCCGACCGATGCGATCGATACGGCTCGCGGTTACGATGCCGACCGACGAACGCCATCCGATGCACCAGTTCGCGATGGACCACGGCGGCTACGGCGCGTACTGGCAGCTTCACTGGGAGGGTCGACCGGACGACGGCATGACGTTGCTGTTCTACGTCGAGGGACCGCGGGAGCCCTACTTGGACGCCCTCGAAGAACGGGTCCCCGACGCGACCCACTCCGTCACCGACGCCGAGGGAGATGGGTTCTACCTGTACGTTCACGCCGATATCGACGGCCTGGATCGGGGACTGGCAGACGCGATCGACCGCCCGGGCGTCCTCCTCGTTCCCCCACTGGAGTACCGCATGGACGGCACGCTCGTCGCGTCGCTCGTCGGCCCCGCCGAAGCGCTATCGGCCACAGTCGAAGCGATTCCAGACGCGATCGATCCCGACATCTTGCAGATACGGCCGTACGGGGAGCGATCGTTCCGGGCCGCTGGCGCTCTCACCGATCGACAACGGGAGATCGTCCAGGCAGCACTCGACGTCGGCTACTACGACGAACCACGACAGGCGAGTCTCGAGGACGTAGCAGCAGAGACTGGCTGTGCAGCGAGTACCGCCGGCGAGCACCTCCGAAAAGCAGAGGGAGCAGTCTTGGAACGCGTGGTCAGTGGACCGGTAACGGAGCCGGGGGTCGGTCGCCAGCCAGCGGATCGCGGCGATTCCTAACGCGTCGACCGCGGGTCGTTGGTTGGGCCGTCAAGTGGACCGATAGCTGCGGAGAAAGGAAATTCGGCAGACGTCTGAAATGGTGATGTGGCGGCAGAACAACCGGAGTTCTGGGGTGGCGTTACTCTTCGATCGAGAGCGTGTAGAGGCGCTTGCGCGCGTCCGAGAAGGAGAATCGAGAGTCGACTGCGCCTTCCTCCTCGAGTCGGTTAAGCGCGTAGCGGACGGTTCGGGGCGGAAGCAGCGTCTCGTCGGCGAGTTGACTCTGCGTCAGCGTGTCGTTGTACTCGAGCACTTTCGCGACGAGCTTGGCGCTCGGTGGTAGATCGCGGACGTCGTCCCAGGACGCCGTCGACCCCTCTGTGTCGGCCAGCGCGGACTCGGATGCACTCATCGTGCACGCAGCTACTGGATACCGACTAATAATATTTCCTCTTTGAATTTATTACTATCATGAATCAAGCGGCAACAGGGTCGCAGGATATATCCGGTGTGTGCTCCCTCGATTGGGACCCGCCACGTACTGTCGTCACCCGAAGTCTCTTATGAACCAACCGCCTATTCCGCCATCAATGAGCGACACCGCGGAGGAGGTCGAGTTCCCCTACGACGAGCAGGAGGCCTCCTTGTCAGACAAGATAGAGGCGCTGCAAGAACGCCTGGAGGTCCTCGAATCACAGAACGAGGAGATGCGGGACAAGCTCCTCGACGCGAACGCCGAGAACAACAAGTACCAGCAGAAGCTCGAGCGGCTGACCCACGAGAACAAGAAGCTCAAGCAGTCGCCGCTGTTCGTCGCCACAGTCCAAGAGGTAACAGACGAGGGCGTCATCGTCAAACAGCACGGCAACAATCAGGAGATGCTAACGGAGGTCACCGACGAGCTCCGGAACCGCCTCGATCCCGACAGCCGCGTCGCCCTGAACAACTCCCGTTCGATCGTCAAGGCGCTCGAAGACGAAACGGACGTCCGCGCACGCGTCATGCAGGTCGAGGAGTCCCCCGGCGTCACCTACGGCGAGATCGGCGGGCTCGAAGAGCAGCTTCTCGAGGTCCGCGAAACGGTTGAGATGCCGCTCATCAAGCCCCAAGACTTCGAAACCGTTGGCATCGAGCCGCCGAGTGGCGTCCTGCTCCACGGCCCGCCAGGTACGGGAAAGACGATGCTCGCGAAAGCCGTCGCGGAGGAGACCGACGCGACGTTCATCAAAATGGCCGGCTCCGAGCTCGTCCACAAGTTTATCGGGGAAGGCGCGAAGCTCGTCCGCGACCTGTTCCAGGTCGCACGCGATCACGAGCCCGCCGTCATCTTCATCGACGAGATCGACGCCATCGCCGCCAAGCGGACCGACTCCAAGACCTCCGGGGACGCCGAGGTCCAGCGGACGATGATGCAGCTCCTCTCCGAGATGGACGGGTTCGAAGACCGCGGCGAGATCCGCATCATCGCAGCGACGAACCGCTTCGACATGCTCGATCGAGCGATCCTCCGACCTGGCCGCTTCGATCGACTCATCGAAGTGCCCAAGCCCAACGAGGAGGGTCGGACGAAGATCTTCGAGATCCACACCCGCGACATGAACGTCGCCGACGACGTCGAGTTCGAGCAGCTCGCCGCGATGGCCGACGAGGCCTCGGGTGCCGACATCAAAGCCGTCTGCACGGAGGCAGGAATGTTCGCAATTCGCGACGACAGAACCGAGGTCCGCGAAGCCGACTTCCGCAACGCGTGGTCGAAGGTCAAGGCCAACGAGTCCGAAGACGACGGCGTCTCGAAGACGTTCGCCTGATCGACTCGGATCGGCTTCGTTTCGGCTACGACACCACGACGGATTCCTACCGACGACAATTCACCTCCTCAGAACATCGAGAGAACCAGCCACGGCACCACGAACAGCACGCCAAAGATCACGAGCAAGAGGAGGGCGTAGCCGGCGGCCGTTCCAGCAATCGTTGCGAACGCCGGGTGATCGAGACGGTCGCGAACGTCTGAGGCGGAGTACTCCATGCCAGGCTTAACGAGCGCCCGGGTGTTAGACGTTCCCCTCAGGCGGCCTCGAGTCGGGCGATGGCGCGCGTCCCACCACTCTCGGAACGTTCGAGATCGAACTCGCCGCCGTAGTAGCCGATCGTCCAGCGGGCCAGCCACAGGCCCATCCCGCTCCCGTGTTCGAGCTGGTCCATCTTGGTTTCGCCCAGGACGACGCGTCGTTCGTCCTCGGGGATCCCCGGCCCGTCATCGACGACGGCGAGTTCGATCCGACCGCCGGCTCGCTCGGCGACGATCTGGATTGGCTCGCCGTCGCCACCATACTCGATCGCGTTCTCGATGAGCCCCGCGATGGCACCGTCGAGCTCCGGCCCGGCGAGCACCCGATGATCGCCGACGTTCACCTCGACGGACGCATCCGGATATCGCTCCCTCACCTCTGCCATGGCTCCGTCGACGATCGACGATACTGGCCGGCGTTCCAACTCGGGATCGCCCTCGACGAGGCGCTGGATCGCCTGCACTGCGTCGTGCATCTCCCCGAGACCCGCCGCGATCTCTGAAACTGAGCTCGCGACCAGGTCCACGTCGTCGCGATCCTCGAGCTGGGCCGAGACGCCGTGCAACAGCTGTGCCTCGTGCCGGAGGTTGTGTCGGACGAGCCTGTTCGATACGGCGAGTTTCTCGCGCTCGCTGGCGAGGGCTTCCGCCCGGATACGTCGGACGTCGTTCATTCCGATGAGAACGTGGGCGAACGCGCTGACGGCGAGTACGTTCGCGATCAGAAAGGACGGTGCTGAGATGTTACGATAGAGCGAGGAGAGGTAGAGCACTGCGCCGAGTACGACGACGCCGAGCACGTTCCAGCCCGCAACGCGTGCAGCGTGGGGCGTCGACACGTCAGTCGTGTAGAGGTAGACGCCCGCACCGACGAGGACGAGGGCCAGAACCGTTCCCAGCCCCGCGAGTCCGAACCCCAGCGGCGGCTCGTCGAAGGAGAGGAGCCGGAGGAGGTTGGGCACGAGGATAGCGAAGCCAGTGACGCTGACGACGCTACAGACAGCTACTCGTTGAAACGAAACGCGCATAGATCGTTCAGGGAGCGTCGCCCCAAATGGGCTATGGCCACTTGCGGCTGGACTCGCCGGAACCTGGCCGTCTATCTGCTACACAGCAGGCCCCACCGATCGGGCCCCTTTTCTTCCCCGTCCGTCTATCGGACTCCAATGACGCGGATCGACGTGGTCGACAACCACGGGCAGTTCACCCATCTCGAGCAGCGCGCACTGCGGGATCTCGGCATCGACTGTGAGATCATCGACAACGACACGCCACCAGAACAGATCGACGCCGACGGCCTCGTGCTCTCGGGCGGTCCGGACATGGACGATCGCGGACTGTGTGGCGAGTACCTCGAACTGGACGTTCCGGTGCTCGGCATCTGTCTGGGAATGCAGGCGATGGCTCTCGAACTCGGTGGCGAGATCGGTGGCGGTGACTACGGTGGGTACGCAGACGTAACGGTCGACCTCCTCGAAGAAGACGATCCTCTCACCGGCTCGCTGTACCCCGAAACGCGAGTCTGGGCGAGCCACGCCGACGAAGTGAAAGTCCTACCAGACGGCTTTACGCTGACGGGACAGAGCGACGTCTGTGACGTCGAATCGATGAGTAATCCCGACCGCGACCTCTACGGCGTCCAGTGGCATCCAGAAGTCGCCCACACCGAAGAGGGCGAAGCCCTGTTCGAGAACTTCGTCGAACTCTGCGAATAGCTCCGAGACTGTTGGGGCGTGAAATACTCCCTCCGATTGGAGGAACCCGTAGATCTCCCTAGAGCGTCGGTCAGTTCCATCGGGCTGGAGATTGCTACAGTGAGCCAGGACTGGCGACGAAAAGCAACCGTTCTGGAGCGAATCGCTATCTCCAGAAATGTCCCGAAGGAATCGGTAGCCGACGGAACTCAGGGCTCGTCGAAGAGATCGTCGACCGCGCCCTGTGCTGCGAGTGCCGCATCGTCGGCGACCTGCTCGGGATCCGCGTCGCCGTCCGCCTCGACGTAAACGTCGATCTCGAGTACGCCGTCCTCGAAACTCACGGCGATGTCGACGTCACTCACTTCGCTACGGTCGAACCGCGAAAAGACGACCTGCTCGGCTGCCTCGGCCGCCGTCTGGACGACCTCGTCGTCGGAGATTTCGTCCGATTCGCCGTCCGCGGCGTCCGAAGCTGTCATCGTTAGTCGCCGCCAGCGCCCGGACCGCCGCCCATACCGCCCATCGGGCCACCGCCGCCCTGGAGCATCTCCTGTAGCTCCTCCTGAAGCTCCTCGAACTGCTCCTGGACGCGCTCTTCCTGCTTCTGGAGCGTCTCGGTACGGATCTCGAGACTGTCGACCTTCTCTTCGAGCTCGGACTTCGCCGTGTCGTAGTCCGTCTCGAGGAGGAGCTCGCCGACCTCTCGGTACATGACGGTGTCCTTATCGACGTCCTCGAGCTCTTCGAGGGCGGACTGAGACTCGGTGAGCGAGGTCTCTGCCTCGTTCTTCTGAACGGCGACCTCCTGTGCGGTCTCCTGGAGATCCTGCAGTTCCTCGACCTTCTCTTGTGCTTCCGGCGGCAGACTACCCTGCATACATCTCAGGTCGGCCCCTGTACTGAAAAAGGGAGTGCATTCGGGACCGAGCGGATGACGAACGTGGTCGCCGAGAGAATCGGAGACTGCAAAGGGACACGGCGAATTGTCGACCGAATCAGCGGGCCGCGATCGCCGTCTCCTCTGCCGCACCGATCAGCGTACACCAGGTTCGTTTGGCCGCGCGGAGCGCCGTGGGATCTGTGGCATCGATATCCACGATGACTGTCTCACCTCTGCGGCGAACGCTGGCCTTTGAGCGATCACCGTCGATGTCGCCGGCGTCGAGACGTACGGCACGCTCGACAGTGTCGGCGAGGTCAGAATCCGCGTAGGAAAACTTGAGCGTGGCTTCGATCGCCACGGCGTTACTCGACGCTGATCTCCTTGACGTCGGCGCCGCGCTCCTTCAGCAGGACGCGGTGGCCACAGTATGGACACCGAACGCCGCCGTACTCGTCGAGGGAGACGTCACGCTTGCACCGGGAGCACTTGTAGGCGCTCATGCGTCGGCGGTGTCTTCGTCCTCGTCCTCGGCGAGAGCGGCGCGGATGGACCGTCGGACCGTCTCCCCTGCGGGAGTCTGGGGTCGGTACGCACCGCCGGTGAAGGTGTGGTTGCACGACTCGCACTCCCAGATTCCGGTGTCGGTCCGGACGACGCGCTCTTCGCCACAGTCGGGGCACTCGTGATCTGCGCGCGTGTCAGCTTCGATCTCGGCGACTCGCTTGCGAGCGACGCGCCCGTAGCGTGCGCCGAATCGGCCGGCGCTACCGGTCCGACTCGAATTGCTGGCCATAGTGAAAGGTCATATCCGTGGCGCGCTGATAAAGGCTGCGAACCCGGGATGGAGCGGTCGAGGCGATGTACCACGGTTTCGAGTCCATCACTGCCGCTTTGGAGTTCGTCATTGGCAGTTGCTGGCTGGTCACCGGAGGTCGGCCTCCTCGAGGGCGGCATTGATGTCCTCCCGGATCAGCTCCCCGCCGTCGGCCTCCCTGGCAGTGGTGACGACGCGATTCTCCTGGACAGAGGAGCCATCGCGCAACAGCATGCGCACGTTCCCGCCCGCATCCGCGCGAGTGGCTTTCGCGCGGAGCCCGGACTGAGACCCTTTCCCGCCAGCGTTGATCGGGCCGGGGATCACCTTCTTTACGTGTGGATGCCCGGCGACAGTTCGAATCGCGCGCATCCCTTCGCGGCCGCCGATCAACGTCGAGTGGGAGCCGCCGATCTTCTCCACGGGTGCGACGTCGACCACGTCGAGTGATCGTTCGCCGCGGCGTTCGATCGCAGTTGCAACCGGATCCTCGCCAGTGACCCGGAGGAGCTCGTACTGGCTCTCGCCCTGAATCTCCCAGAGGACGTCTCGTTCGCCAGCGGCGTAGACCGTTTCCGGTCGTTTGCGGTGAATCTCGTCGGCGATCCGACCGGCGTAGTTGCGCAGCTCTTTGATCGCGTTCTCGCCGTCCTCTTCGGTGGTCCGGACGACACTCGTCCCGACGGTCTCGTCCTCGTCGAGCATCGTCAGTTCGGCCCGTTCGCGATCGGCGTCGATCACCACTGCGTCGGCGTTGGCGGAGTTACAGACCAGGCAGTAGTCGCCCGGTCTATCGAGTGGTTCCGCACATCGCCGGCAGTCCATCGACCGTATTTGGTCACCGGCGGGAAAAAGCAGCGCGGATCCCCGCCGGACGACGAGGGTGCGAAAAGCCGAAGTGAACTGGCTCATTCGATTCAGTCATCTTCACCACTGGCCGGAGCGGCAGCGCTACGGCCGACGGCCGCACGAACGCGGCACAGCCATGACACGATCAGTTCAGGACGCGCTCGCATCGCACTCTGTAGAGACGGCGGTTCACCAGCCGCTGCACGACGCGCGCCCACACGAGGTCTGCGAGGTGACGTACGACGGGCAGCGCGCCATATGTAAGGTTGCACAGCATCCTCTCGGTGACCCCGAACTCGAAGGGCGTATCCTCCAGTTCGTCGACGAAGCGACGACCGTTCCAGTGCCACCGATTCTGGCAGTCGGACGGGACTACTTCGTCGCAGGCTGGTGCACCGATCTCCCGAAGGATCCGACCGTCGACGAAGCACGGTGTCGTGCGATGGGGACCAGCCTGGCTCGACTCCACGAATCGGCGAGCGAACGGTTCGACGCGCCAGGACACCTCACGACCGACGGCACGCACCTAGCACTCGACGCAGACGCTCACTGGAGCGAAACGCTCCGTGTGGTTCTGGAGGATCGACGCCAGTTTCTCGAACCTCGAGGGTACGGCGACGTCGCTACGGAGGTACTCGACCTCGTGGAATCGTTCCCCCACGCGTTCAACGATCTGGGATCCCCGACGCTTCTCCACGGCAACCTACTTCCCGAACACGCCGGGATCGACCGATCTACCGATCCTGCCCGGGTCGCTCGCGTCATCGACTTCGAGCACGCGCTCGTGGGGCCGCCAGCCTTCGATTTACTACGGTCGATCGGCCCGATGTTCGGTCCACCCGACGCCGTGCAAGACCCCGAGGGCAGGAGGGCCTTTCTCGATGGATACGCGGCCGTTCGACCGCTCCCACAAGATCTCGAGGAGACGCTTCGACGTCTCAGCGTGGTCAACTGCGTGTCCTACCTCCGCGCGCTACACCTGCAACGCGGCGACCGTGACGCCCCCGAGTCGGTGGCACGGCGGGCGCGAGGGCTCGCTACATACGTCGAGGAAACGACCCGCGAGATCCGTGAGACGCTCGGCGGTGAGTAATCGTGGTGACGTAGCGACCGAGAAACGAAGCGATCCAGAGGGTCGGGAATGTGGAGTCCTTACCGCTGCGCGACGGGCGTCCAGCTCCGATCCCGCTCGCCGACGTAGTTCGAGGTCGGTCGAATCAGTCGGTTATCCTCGAGCTGCTCGAGCGAGTGCGCCATCCAGCCGCCGGAACGGGAGATGCCGAACGTGGCCGTGAACAGCTCGCGGGGGATACCGACGCCGTGGAGCAACGCAGCGGTGTAGAACTCGACGTTGGTCTCCAGTCGGCGGTCGGGCTTGTGCTCTTCGAGAGCCTCCACGGCGACCTCCTCGTACCGCTCCGCTGCCTCGAAAAACTCCGCGTCGCCGCCGTCGCTGTAGAACTGCTCGGCCGCCTCCGAGAGCACGGCGGCACGAGGATCCCGGACCCGATAGACGCGGTGCCCAAAGCCCATGATCCGCTCGCCGGCGTCGAGCTTCTCCTGAACGTACCCCTCCGGATCGCCGGACTCGTACACTGCCTGGAGGTCCTGCAGCACCGGCCCCGGTGCGCCACCGTGCAGTGGTCCCTTGAGCGTGCCAACCGCAGCCGTCGCCGCGGAGACGACGTCGGACTCCGTCGAGACGACGACGCGCGCCGAGAACGTCGACGCGTTGAGGCCGTGATCGACGACCGTGTTCAGGTACGTTTCGACGCCGCGGGCCTCGGCCTCAGCGGGCTCCTCCCCGTTGAGCATCCAGAGGTAGTTCGCGGCGTGCCGAAGATCTTCACGCGGCTCGACGGGCTCCTCGCCCTGCCGGTACCGCCAGTAGGTCGCGACGATCGTCGGGAACACCGCGATCACGCGGCGCGCGTCAGTCTCGGGATCTTCCTCGCCGGTGCCGAGATTTGCGGCCGCGGCGCCCATACGCAGCGCGTCCATCGCCGGCTTCTCCTCCTCGGCAGCCTGCCGGAGGACCGCCCGAACCTCCTCGCCGATCTCCCTGCGGCCGGCGAGATCCGATCGAAACGCTTCGAGTTCGTCCGCGTCGGGCAGTCGATCCTCGAACAGCAAGAAGACGGTCTCCTCGTACGTCGCGTTGCCCGCCAGCTCCGCGAGCGGGAAGCCACCGATGACGAGCTGGCCCTCCTCGCCGTCGATGTAGCTCAAGCGCGTCTCGGCGACGGTGATTCCCTCCAGTCCGCGCGCGACGTCGGAATCGGCCATGTGATGTATTGCTCGATCGGACTGTAATGTCTTACCATCCCGGTGCGACTCGCAGTCTGAATCCCCACTCACAGGAACCCGAGCGTCCTCCTCTCTGCTGACGTTCAGACTGGTGGCTCGTTCGGCCAGCATACAATCCGTCCGCGAAATCGTCCGACCGAACGCGATCAGACCACGACGATAGCTCCTCAGCCACTCAGAACGGCCACGAGCACGACCGTCACGACGAGTACGACCAGCAGGATGCTGCGGCCGATCCCCGAGCGGAGAGGTCGATAGCGCTCGCCAGGCTCGCCGAGCACGCCTTCGCTCCCGGGGACGCGTCGCACGTACCCCTCGGGATCCCGAGCGACGGCCATCGAGGTGTCCGCCAGGACCACGGCGCCGCGATCGACCAGTGCGTAGAGTTCAGTGATGGCAATCACGAGCCAGCGTGTGCCGTAGAAGCCGACGCGATTGTAGAGAGCGTCGACGTCTGGGACGGAGCCGATGCGGTGAAGCGGCGCACGAAGGATCGCGAACCCGACGAGGCCGGCCGCCGCGAGGGCGAGTCCCTCCAGAATGTGGCTAGTAGTGAACACCTCGAAGGCGTAGTGGCTGGCCTCGAAGGTCTGCCAGCTGAGGATGTGACCGCCGGGAAGGAGTTCGTAGAGTGCAGCGGGGTAGATTCCCAGCAGCACGCACAGCGATGCTACGGCGATCATCCCGACGCTCTGACCGAGGTTCGCGTCGCGAATCTCGCCCTCGTAGCTCCCCTCGACGAACGCAAAGTAGCCGAGTTTGATGAAGGAGAGGAAGGTCCCGACCCCGCCGATGAGCAGCAGGTACCAGAGCGCTTCGTACTTCGCGTAGTGATGGGCCTCCGCGAGCACCATCCCCTTGGAGACGAACCCGTTGAACCCGGGGAACCCAGCGATCGAGAGCGCTGCAACAGTGAACGTGATCGCCGTTAGCGGCATCTTGCGACCGAGCCCACCGATCTCGTCCAGCGACTCCTCGCCGGTCCGGTAGATCACGACGCCGACGGCCATGAACAGCAGGCTCTTGTAGAGAATGTGATTGAACACGTGCCCGAAGGCGCCGGCGACGGCGAGCGTCGAGCCGATCCCGACGCCGGCGATCATGTA
Source organism: Salinarchaeum laminariae (assembly GCF_023204835.1). Classification (GTDB taxonomy): domain Archaea; phylum Halobacteriota; class Halobacteria; order Halobacteriales; family Salinarchaeaceae; genus Salinarchaeum; species Salinarchaeum laminariae. The sequence goes on along the minus strand of NZ_CP096270.1, from coordinate 2,205,492 downwards.
TCCCACCTGTGACTGAATGTGGTAGGAGAGGAGCCGGCGCATGTCCGACTGGAGCAGTGCGGCGAACGCGCCGAAGACCGCCATCGCGCCGCCCATGTACGCGATCCAGAGGTGACCGTCCGGGAACGCCCGGTACATGCCGTAGACGCCGGTCTTCGTCGTGAACACGCAAAGGAAGACGCTCGCTGCGACGTGCGGTCGCGGGTACGTGTCCGGCAGCCACGCGTGGAGCCCGACGAATCCAACGTTGACGCCGATGCCGACGGCCGCCAACACCTGCGCGACGGTGCCTTCCATCCCGGTGCTCGCCGAGAACAGCAGGCTCCCAACTTCGGCGTAGTGCCAGACGATCGCACCGAGCAGCAGGCTGCCGCCGATGCCATGGAGCAGCGCGTAGCGGAACCCTGCCCGGACCGCAGCGCCGCCGTAGTGCCACACGAGCAACGTCGACGTGACGGCCATCAGCTCCCAGAAGAAGATCAAGGTCAACCAGTCGCCGGCGAACACGGCACCGAGGCTTGTCCCGACGTAGGAGAGGGCGAAGGCCGTCTGTACGCGGTCCGCGCCGCTGGCCCATGAGTACAACACTGCCACCGCACCGATGAAACCGAAGATCAGCCCCATCAGCGACGAGAACTGGTCGACGTTGAACAGCACCGCGTCGAAGGTACCGAACAGCTGGACGGAGTAATGAGTCCCCGTCGGCGCGAACCACGCGATCGCAGCCGCGCTGAGCGTCGCCGCGATCCCCAGGGCATGCCCGACCGTCCGCGGCAGCTTCCAGGCCAACAGCGCGGCCACCAGCACGAGCGCTGCGGGATGGATGCTTTCGAGCACCATCAGGCGCTCACCCCCTCGACGATGACCTCGACGAGCTCCAGGAACTGGGCCTCGTACGGGACGATACCCAGGACGAGGGCGCCAGTTGCCACCGCGAGGATCGGCCCGAGCATCAGCCAGGTGCTCTCCTCCCCGGTCCAGCGGCGGCGCTCCCAGCCATCGGGGCCGGGGCCGCCGTGGTGGGCGTGGTCAGCGTGGTCGTCGTGGTCATCGGCGATTGTCTCCTCATCGTGGCCGGCTGAATCGTCGCCGACGTCGACCGAGTCGTCGGATTCGGCGGCAACTGCCGGGTCGTTTTCGGTAGCGGAGTCGCCGGCGTGATCGCTCGGATGTCGGTCAACTGCGTACTCGCCGTCTTCCAGCGGCGCCGGATCGTCGCGTCCGTCGGAGGAGCCAGCGAGTGCGCCGCCCATTCCGGAGCTTTCACCGTGAGAGCCGTGCGAGCCGGCAGGCTTGAGAAGCTGTATGTTTCGGGGGCCTTCGCGGCCACCGAGCGGCCCGCTGATGAGGGGTTTCTCGTCGGCACCGTCGGGCGACTCGAAGAAGGCTCCGTAGACGATCGGCCAGAAGTAGGCGATGTTCAGGACGCCGGAGACGAGCAGCGCGACCGCGAAGATCGCCTCGTTGACCTGCACCGCGCCGACCAGGAGGAACCACTTGCTGACGAAGCCAGCGACGAGCGGAATCCCTGCCATACCGGCCGCGGCGATCGAGAAGGCCGTCATCGTCAGTGGCATCCGTTTACCGATGCCATCCATCTCGGGGATATAGTCGGTGTGCGTCTCGACGTGGATGATCCCTGCACAGAAGAACAGGGTCAGCTTCATGAACGCGTGTGCGGGGATGTGGAGCAGCCCGCCCGTGATCGCGGTCGGCCCCAGCAACGAGAGTCCGAGCACGATGTAGGAGAGCTGGCTGATCGTCGAGTACGCCAGTCTCCGCTTCAGGTGGTCCTGTCGGAGGGCGATCACGCTCGCTGCGAGCAGGGTGAACGCGGCCACCGCTGCGAGCGGTAGTCCCACCCCCAGATCAGAAACCACGTCGGGACCATAGACGTCCAGTATCACGCGGGCGACCCCGAACGCCCCGGCTTTGACGACCGCCACAGCGTGCAGCAGTCCCGACACCGGCGTCGGCGCGACCATCGCGTCGGGGAGCCAGGAGTGAGCGGGCATCAACCCAGCCTTGATGCCGAACCCTGCGGCGAGCATCGCGAACGCCGCCTTCGCGAGCGTGGGATCGGCCGTCGAGAGCCCCTGCGCCGTCGCACCGAACGTCGTGGTGCCGGCGAGCACGTAGACGAGCGCGGTCCCACCGAGCACGAGCACGCCGCCGCCGAAGAACGTGTAGAGGAGGTACTTTCGGCCGGCCGCCCGCGCCTCGTCGGTCTCGTCGTGGGCGACCAGCGGGTAGGTCGCGACGGAGAGCAGTTCGTAGAAGACGAAGATCGTCAGGAGGTTCTCCGCGAACGCGATCCCGACGGCCGCGGCGAGGCTTCCCGCGAACGCAGCGAAAAACCGCGTCTGGGAGTGCTCGTCCAGCCCGCGCATGTAGCCGATGGCGTAGAAAGCCGTGAACACCCAGAGCAGACTCGAGAGGAGTGCGAACAGCATTCCCAGCGGATCCGCACGGAGTGCGAACTCGACGCCGGGCGCGTAGGTTCCAAGCGACCACCGAAACTCGTCACCGTTGAGCACCGCCGGGAGCATGCTCGCGACGATCGCGAACTTCCCGAGCGCGGTGAGCACCGAGATCGAGTCCCGGACGTTCGGTCGCCGGTAACTGGCCACGATCAGCGGGATCGCGACCGTCGAAATCGCGACGGCGAGCAGCGGCCGGAGTGACTCGACGGTACTCACTGGCCGAGCACCTCCGTTACGAATGGCTCGAGGGCGTCCGCAAACTCGGCGCCGGCGAAGCCGAGTAGGATCGCCAGGATTGCTGCCCCCACGGCGACTGCGACCACGCCGAAGGGTGCGCCAGGTGTCGGGTCAGACAGATGCTCCTCGGTCCCGTCGTCGGCCGAGTTTCCACCGTCGGCAGCCATCGCGTGATCGTCCGAGGTATCCGCTGGCGCTTCGGCCCCGGCTTCGTCACCGCTCGGTGCGGGCGTGAAGTACAGCTGTTCGAACAGTCGAGCGACGTAGGCGAGTGTGAGCACGGTAGAGAGCAGGATGACGACCGCGACGGGCCAGAGGTCAGCGTTCATTGCACCGATGACGATGTACCACTTGCCGAGAAAGCCGACCGCCGGCGGGACACCGACGAGCGTCAGCCCCAGCAGCGCCATCGCCGCGGAGAGGACGGGCGACTGGCGACCGAGACCGGCGAGGTCGTCGATCGTTCGGGCGTCCGAATCGAGGGCAAGTCCCATCGCGGCGGTGAACAGGCCGCCCTTGACGACCGCGTGGCCGACGAGGTGGATCACCGCGCCGATCAGCGCGGCCTCGGCGGCGCTTGCACCGGCATCGGGATGCACGGCGATCCCGGTCGCGAGGACGACGAGGCCGAACTGCGACACGGAGGAGTAGGCGAACGTTCGTTTGATCCGCGACTGCATCACGGCGAGAGCGCTGCCTGCGACGACGCTCACCGACGCTACCGTCACGATCACGGTCGCGACGATCGGCGTCGCCTCGAAGAACGCCGGCGTAAATACGGACAGCGAGATGCGGAGGAACGCGTACGCGCCGATCGTGGAGACGAGCGCGGAGATCGCCACGGTGACGCCGTCGGGCGCTTCGTCGTAGGCGCCGGGCTGCCAGGTGTGCAGCGGGAAGATCGCCGCCTTCACGAACAGCCCCGTGGCGATGAACGCGAAGCTCGCGAGCACCAGCGGATCGGTGTACATTGGCCCGTCGACGAAGGAGGGCTCGCCCGCGAGCGTCGCGGCGAGGTCGGCCATGTTGAGCGTGCCGGTGGCCATCAGGAGGTAGCCGACGCCGAGGAGGTAAAGGGAGGCGCCGGTCGTCCCGACGATCAGGTACTTGAGCGCGGCCACGGCGGCAGGAGCACTCCTGTTCGACGCGACGAGCGTGTACGTCGCGATCCCAGTGATCTCGAGGAACACGAAGAGATTGAACACGTCACCTGTCAGCGAGACACCCATGAGTCCGCCGATCAGCATGAGATAGGCGGCGTAGAATGGCACGCCACGCGGACCAGCACGCCGGGTCACCGCGAGTACCGATAGGGCGATGAGAGCTATGAGGCCCACCATCGTCGCCGATAGTGCGTCGGCGACGAGTTCGATGCCGACCGCAAACTCGTTTTCGCCCGGACGCCCGTACGCACCGAGTTCGTGAACGAGTCGCCCCGAATCGCCAAAGACGGCACTCGCGAGCCACGCGGCCAGCCCGCCTTCGAGCACCAATGCGACGAGCGAGATCGGCCAGCCCGAGCGCGGCCACCGCAGTCCAGCGAGCAGCACCACTGCTGCGGCGACGATCGGGAGCGCGATCAACAGGACCGGTGCGACCGTCGGATCAGTCATCCGAACGCACCTCCCGGAGGACGTCCTCTTCGAGCGTGCCGTACTCTGCGTAGATCCGGACCAGCAGCGCGAGCGCGACGGCGGTCACGGCGATCCCGACGACGATGGCAGTGAGCACGATCACCTGGGGAAGCGGGCTGACGTACGTCGCTTCCTTCCCGCCGTGGTGAACGATCGGCGCCTGTCCGCCAGCGAGATACGCACTGGCGATGAAAAAGAGGAAGAGTGCGGTCTGGAAGAGGTTGAGCCCGATCACTTTCTTGACGAGATTCTGGCTGGAGACGATCATGTAGAGGCCGATGCCCAGCAACAGTGCGAACAGGACGTACGCGTACCGGCTGGTCAACACGTCGACGAGCGGCGTCATTCTTCGTCACCTCCATCGAGGTCGTGCTCGGGATACGATCCCGGCCCGGAGCTCTGCCAGGCGGCGCCCTGGCCGACGAACCCCGCGGCGATCGTGAAGAAGAGGCCGATCACGATCGCCGAGACGATCGGGGCGATGCCGACGATCTCGACCCCTTCGAGCGCGTACTTCTTCCCGTGGTAGAGGCCGAACTCGTCGCTGTAAACGGCGTGTTCGAGGAATCGACCGCCGACGAGCAGCGGCAGGAGGCCGATCAGCGCGAACGCGAGCACCCCGCCGCTGGCGAGCCCGACCACCGTTCGATTGGACAGCCAGTCCCGCGTGGGCTCGATCCCGAACGCGAACGCGATCATCAGGATCGTCGTGCCGACGACGGCACCGCCCTGGAACCCGCCGCCAGGCGATCCGCCGCCGTGGAAGGTCAGGAACAGGCCGTAGGTGAACGTAAACGGAGCGACCACGCGGACCGTGGTCATGATGACCTGGCTCTCGACGTACGTTCCGCCCGGCCCCATCGCGTCCGTCTCCGTCGGTAGCTGTGAGTCCGTCGACGATGGCTCATCGTTCGCCTCCCTCGACGAGGTCTCACCGTTCGCCTCCGTCCCCTCGGTGGGATCCTCAGTCACGAGTAAACACCTCCGTGTGCAGGACGACCATCGTCGCCACGCCGGCGGCGAACACCACGACTGCCTCGCCGAACGTGTCGAACCCGCGGTAGCCAGCGAGCACCGCAGTGACGGCGTTCTCGACGCCCGTGTCGTGGTAGGCCTCCTCGATGTAGTACTGGGAGACCTCCGGATTCGAGACGATCGGGGCGTCCGACGCACCGATTTCGGGGAAGCTGGTGACGGTGACCAGAATCACGGTGGTGAACGCACCGACGACGAGCAGCCCCGACCAGTGGATCGATTCGAAGATCTCGTCTCGACCTGGTCGAACCGTCTTGGCGATCGTCAGGAGCAGCAGGAGCGTCGTGACGCCGGCGCCGATAGCGGCCTCGGTCATTGCGACGTCTGGCGCGAGCAACACGGCGTAGTAGATCGCCATCCCGAGGCTGTAGGCAGCGAAGACGATGATCGCCGCGAGCACGTCCCGAAACGCTGCGGTCGCGAGCGCTGTCAGCAGGACGAACGCGAAGAGCACGAGTTCGATCGCGCCGGGACTCACTGGACGTCACCTCCGCTGTCGGCCGGAACGGTCCCGGAGTCTTCAGCACCCGCGCCGGAGTGGGCGCCCTCAGCACCGTCCTCGGTAGCCCAGGGCACGATACCGTCTTCGTGTGCCGCGCGGGCGATCGCGTGGGCTGCCGTCGGGTTCGTGACGAACATGAAAAACAGCAGGAGGACGGCCTTGACTGCGGTCGCGTCGGTACCGATCGCCAGAGCGACGCCGGCGAGAGCGAATCCTGCCCCGAGCGTGTCCGCCTGTGAGGCGGTGTGCGCTCGCGTGTAAATGTCGGGGAGACGGAGGACCCCGACCGTCGATACGAGCGTGAAGAACAGCCCGATGAGCACGCACGCGACGATGGCGATGGCCCGGAACTCGTTCATTAGATCACACCTCCGCGATCGACGGTGAACTTCGAGATGGCAACGGCCATCAGGAAGTTCAACAGCGCGTAGATCAGTGCGACGTCGAGGAGCGACTCCTCTCCCAGACCGACGGAGAGGAGTGCGAGGACGACCACCGTGTTCGTCCCGAGGACGTTCACCGCGAGCACCCGATCCTGCATCGTCGGACCCTTCACGACGCGGTAGAGCAGTGCGATCGCGAGGACGACGAACAGCGCAGCCCCGACGAGAAAGGCGTCCGCGACGAACGCGTCGAGATCGCCGCCGAGCAACAGCGGCAAACTCACGAGCCGTCACCTCCATTTGAGCCACTGGCGTCGTTGCCCTGACTTGGCACGATCTCGGCGACGTCACGGTCGCTGAGGCTGTCGATCCGCATCGCTCGACGGCCGTAGAACACGAACCGGACGCCCCGCTCCAGCGATCCGTCGAAGAGGTCCTCGCGAGCGGACGGCAACAACGTGTGGATCAGTAGCTCCCGGCCCTGTACGCGTACCGTCAGCGTCCCGGGCGTGAGCGTGATCGAGTTCGCGAGAGAGGTGATCGGCAGCGCACCGTATACCGCCGGCTCGATCCTGACCATCGTCGGGTCGATCTCCTTGCGCGGGTCAAGGATGACCGCGGCGACGACCAGATTGGCGACCACGATCTCCCAGAGGAGATACGGAACGTAGACGAGGAACCGAACCAGCCGCATCGGCGTCTGCGTCGGCGTCGGATCCCGGCTGAGCGAGATTCGCGACAGCGTTCCCGCGACGACGATCGCCGTAATCGAGCCGGTCACCAGATCGAACGGTGACACGGCTCCTGCCAACACCTGATAGAACAGGAAGGACAGGCCCGTGAGTGCCCCGATCCGGCGGGCACTCGATCGTCCGACGAGGGGCGCACGGCGGACCCGTTGCTGGACCGGTGCCTCCTCGATGGACAGCGTGGCGTCCCTGGACAGTTCGTAAGCGAGTGGGCGCAACAGCGGCGCTCCGATGCCCGGATCGTACTCGGGATCGAGAACGATTCGTCCAGCGCCTCTCGCACGTGCGGCGTCGATGAGCGTGGCCGCGACGTCGGCGGGGCTGAACAGATACTGATCCTTGCCGACGGTGTCGGTTCGGATCTCGATCCGATCCTCGCCGCCCGCGTCCTCCTCGGCCCAGACCCTGACGCGATCGAGGAGCTCCTCGGCGTCGTCGAGTTCGGGCGTCTCGTCGGCGGGATCGAACTCGTCGGGCGCGTGAACGTAGACGAAGTGAACGACTGGACGGCTATCGTGGTGAGCAGAGTCGACATCGGCCGTCCCATCGGCCTCGTCCGATCCAGCAGAGACCGCTTCCGACCGGCCGTCTGGCGCACCGGACGCGTCGGCCGATCGATCCTCCGAAGCACCATCCGTGGGTGCATCGGCGGTCCCGGTCTCGTGGCTGTCGAGTGCGGAATCGACGACGTACTCGATCGTCTCCCGGAGCGTCGACGACGGCCCAACCGGGACCAGCACGGACCGACCCGCTGCTGGCGCGTTCCCCCGATCGTCGTCGCCTGCGTTCTGGCGCATCCTCTGGGAGCCCTCCGTTGCTCGCCCTTCATGTGATCCGCCGAAAACGGTTTCGTTCTCCCACGCCCGTCGCCGGATTCGGACGGCGCCAACTCGATGAGCATCCACCAAGATACCGTCCGGCTCGACGCTCGCTTCAAAAAACGCCTCATAAACCGATCGGGATCAACGGATCGACGCGACCTGCACTCCGGATCGCCCTACGCGACGAGCCCGACGACCCAATCGGAAACCATCTCGCCGATCGCCGCCTTCGAGCCCGATGCGCTTTCGACCGGCGAGCCGGTCTCGTCTTCGGCGGAGTCGACGAACAGCGCGCGCGTCGAATCGGAACCCATCACGCTCGCGTCGTTGGCGACGACGAGGTCGAGATCGGCCCGTTCCATGATCGCACGCGCTGCCGCGACCATCGCGTCGTCGTTCCCGCTCGTCTCGGTCTTGAAGCCGACGATCGGGAGGTCCGACCGGGCTTCCCGGGCACCGTCGATGAGCTTCGGGGTCGGTTCGAGATCGAGCGAACGGGACTCGCCCGATCGAAGCTTGTCGGCGTGGTCCGGCGTCGTGTAATCACCGACCGCCGCTGCAGCGACGAGTGCGTCGGCGTCTACGATCGCGTCCTGCAGTGCCTCGAGCATGGCTCCAGAGTCCTCGACCTCGACCAGATCTGCGTAGGGCACGCCGGGATCGTCCGCTTTGGGGTCGGCACCCGACGCCGAGAACGGTCGCGGGCCGACCGGACCGTGGATGACAGTGACGTCGGCACCGCGAACGTAGCAGGACCGAGCGACAGCCCGACCCATCTTACCGGAGGAACGGTTCGTGAGCACCCGGACGGGATCGATCGTCTCGGCAGTCGCCCCTGCAGTAACGACGACCGACTCGCCAGCGAGATCGGCGGCGCCGGCCGCGGTGTGTGCGGCGCGAGCGGTCGCCAGCGCGATCGCGTCGTCGGTAGCGATCTTCGCTTTCCCCTCCTCCATTCGAGGATCGACGAACTCGACGCCCCAGGATTCGAGCGTTCCGATCGCCTGCGGAACGCCGGGATGGTCGTACATCGGCTCGTGCATGGCCGGTGCGACGACGACCGGCACGTCAGCGCCGATCGCGGTCGTCGCACAGGTCGTCACGGTCGAGTCGTCGATCGTCGCGGCCATCTTCCCGATCGTGTTGGCCGTAGCCGGTGCGATCAACAGGACGTCGGCCCAGCCATCGCGTCCGCAGAGTTCGACGTGCTCGACGGCGCCAGTCAGTTCGGTGACCGGCGGTCGACCCGTCGCGTACTCCAGCGCGTTCGGGTGGACGATTCCGGATGCGGCGTCTGTACACACCGCACGAACCTCGGCACCGCGCCGACGCAGCTCGTGTGCGAGTTCGACGGTTCGCACTGCTGCGATGCTACCGGTGACGCCGAGCGCGACCGAGACTCCCTCTAGCATCTTCCCGGGAGTTGACACCCCCCGGGGTTATCGCTTTCGCCAAGATTCCGCGTTCGTACGTGCCGTTCACGTCGACGCTACAGCGGTGCGAACCGATCGATCACCCAGCAACTCTCCTCGGAACTGGTCGAGTACCGACTGAGTTCGAACCGGTACCGGTAGTCGGTCCCATCGTCGGTCGCCGTCGCAGTCACGACGGCCGAACCACCGTCGACCACCGGTTCGTCGAGTGCGACGGTCCTGGCGTCGTAGAAGGGAAGCCGATCGTTGCTCTGCATGCGCTGGAACCAGACGCCCCGCGGTGAGCTCACGATCTGGCGTGGGTCCCAGAATCGGCCCATTACGACGAGCCCGCGGGTGAGACTCGATCCGCGAACGACGTCGATCGATAGCTGTACCACCTCACCAGGGCCGCGCTCGCAGTTCGGCTCAGACTGGTAGATCGGCGCGCTCGCTGTCGTGTAACTGCCCGCACTGGACGGTTCGGTCGCGTCGACCATGCCGGAAGAGGACGACCCACCGAATGGGATTCCGGTCGCGACGACGAACAGCAGGACGCCTGCCAGGACCAGTGCCACTCCTGCGCTCGCAGCCGCCGCTCCCCGTATCCGTGATGCCCTGAGCGGCGGGAACGGACGGCAGCCGAGCGGCCCGTCGGTGGCGTCGTCCAGTCGAATCCCCGGCTGCGACGCGAGCAGCCGTTCGCGCGTCTGGTCGTCCAGCGCGTAGAAGAGTCGGTCCCGAATCCCGGCGGGGTCGACGATCTCCGCCTCTGGCGTCCCCCGTGGAAGCTCCGAGTCGCCAGCGACGGTGTAGGGAGCGACGACCACGTCGATCGGTACGGTCGTCGACGGTGCCCGTCGCAGACTCGGTGCGATCCGCCGAGGAGGCAAAACGAGTAGCCGCCTGGACCCACCCTGTCGGGAGAGCTCGAGGACGTGGCCACTTCGATCGACCGTCCAACCTGATTCCCGCCAGAGCGCCGCAACGAACTCGACGAACCCGTCGGCATCGAGCGCGAGCAGCTGGCGCTCGAGCGAGCGCGTCGAGAGCGTCCCCATGCGGGATCAGTACGTGGCGTGCTCACAAGTCGGTGTCGGCGGCGGAACCGACCGACTGAACGAACGGCGAGAGTCGGAGCTGCGGAGATGCGATACGTGTCGGCAGCGATTCGAAACGCGTCTGGTCGCACCGACGAGCTACCCATCTCGAGTAGCAGCGTTTTTACTGCCGAGTGGCTGATCGGTGTACAGATGACGTTCGTGACGACATTGGAACTCGAGAGCGGCGATCGACGGGCACTGGAGTCCGTCGTCGCGGACATCAAGGATACCGTCGAACGCAAGGGGGCGGAGTTCAAGGGACCACACACCCCGCCACCGGAAGATCTCTCGGTGCCACTCTTTGGTTCACTCGAGCGAGGCGATCAGTTCGAGTCGTGGTCGTACACGGTGTACACCCGCACCGTCGAGATCGTTGGCCACGACGAACTCGCGAGCGCAATCGCGACCCGGGAGTTCCCCGATCAGATCCACGTCGAGGCCGACGTCCGCTCGATTCAGTAGTCCGCCCGGCCGGTCTTCCTGGTTCGCAGTCTCTCGACTTCCCTGTCTCGACGATCGGTGCACAGTCGATTCACAGTGCCACTCGGAGTTTCCGGAATCGCCCACACTTACGGTCCAGCCGGCCTAACTGATCTACTGCAATGGTAAAAACCGCCCAGACCGTCTCCACCGAGGGGTTCAGCTCCGAGAACCATATCCGCGACTTCGAACTCACGATCGACGCGACCGGGGAATCCGCGCCGGACACACTCGAAGTTCTCATCGCCGATTACGCGTCCTGCTACGTGCCTGCGCTGCGCGTCGCCGCCGAACAGCGCGATGCCGGTGAGCTCGGTGAAGTATCGATTGACGTCACTGGCGAGCTCAACGACGACGACAAACTCGACGGAATCACGTTCGACGTCGACACGGACGCCGACCTCGACGCCGACACTGCCGACGCGATCGTCGAGCGAGCGAACGAACTCTGCAAAGTACACGACGCGCTGAAGTCCTCGCTCTACGCCGACGTCGACCTGTAAACAGCCGATCGGGATTCATCGACCCGCTGTCACGGCGTTTTGCAGTCAGTACTCTCCGACAGTCCAACTCGATAGGACTGCCAGTGATCATTTAGGGTAGGCGCGAGAACGTGCATAGAACACAGTGGTGCTGGAACACGTCTCGGCGATCGAGATCGTCTTCGCCGCCAGTATCCTCGCCATCGGCGCAGCCACCACAGTGATCGCCCGATACGCGTGGCAGCGCCGGCAGACCGCGGGAGCCACCTCTCTTGCAGTGCTACTGGTGGGCGTCGCGGTGTGGAACGTCTCACACGGCCTGCAGATCCTCTTCACGAATCGCGCGATCCTGTGGGCCACGCAGACGACGACGTATCTCGGAGTCGCTGCCTGCGTCACAGGCTTTCTGACGCTCGTCCTCGAGTTCACCGGCCGGAGCCACCTCCTGACACGCCGGACGATCGCCCTCCTGGCCGTCGAGCCAGTGCTGGTCGTAACAGTGTCTGCGACGAACCCGTGGCACGATCTCATGTGGGAATCAGCGGCAGAATCCAGCGATTTCGCTGGCCAGATGGGCCCAGCGTTCGTGGGGCATACGATCTACTCGTTCGGGCTGCTTCTGATCGGGATCGGACTCCTCATCCAGCAAACCGTCAACACCAGAGCCATATACCGTCGCCAGGCGGGGTTGATTCTACTGGGCGTCACCGCTCCATTCACCGCCCAAATTCTCTGGCTCGCCAGCATGACGCCAACGGACCTCACACCGATCGCGTTCGCGATCACCGGCGTCGCGGTGGCATGGGCAATCACGCGGAACCGCCTGATCGATCTCGCACCGATCGCGCGCGATCAGGTCGTCGATACACTGCCGGATCCGGTGATCGTCCTCGACGATCAGGACAGGATTACGGATTTAAACGACGCTGGAAGCAGCCTTTTGGGGAATCCGGAGGGCGGACTGATCGGGACCGATTTCGGCGTCGCGTTCGACAACGACGAGGTCGTCGACCTCGTCAGGGACGCAATCCAGACGAAACGGATCGTCAGGCTACCCGTCGGCGACACCATCCGTATCTACGAAATCCGCGTGACGCCGATCCAGGACCGCCGCGGCACGACGCACGGACGGGTACTCGTCTTCCACGACGTCACCGATCGAGAACAGAGCCGCCAGGAGCTCGAACACCAGAACGAGCAGCTCGAGCGATTCGCTAGCGTGGTCTCGCACGATCTCCGGAACCCACTGAGCGTGGCCGAAGGCTATCTTCCGATGGCTCGAGAGACGGGCGAGGACGAGCATTTCGAGGCGATCGAAGAGTCCCTAGAGCGCATGAATACGATCATCGAGGACGTGTTGACTCTCGCACGAGAGGGTTCGCGCATCGAGGACCGGGAACCGGTGTCGCTACAGGAGGTGACGACCACCGCCTGGGAGCAGGTCGACACGCGCGACGCGACGCTCCGGTGTGATACCGACGTGACGATCGGTGCGGACGCGAACCGCCTCCAGCGACTCCTCGAGAATCTCTTTCGAAATTCCATCGAGCACGGTTCGAAGACTCCTGGGTCACAGCCAGGGCAGAGTGCCGGGGCGGGCAGCGCTGAGAATACCACTGCCGACCTTGCAGCGAACCACCTCACCGTGACGGTCGAGCCGATTAAACCGGCAGACGACGACCAGGTCCCCGAACCTGACGACTGGGGATTCTTCGTCGAAGACGATGGGGTCGGGATTCCTGCGGACCGTCACGAGGAGATTTTCGAGCCCGGACACTCCTCCTCGAGTAACGGCACCGGGCTTGGCCTCTCGATCGTGCAGGGCATCGCCGAAGCCCACGGCTGGTCCGTGCGTGCGACCGATGCGGCAAACGGCGGCGCACGGTTCGAGATCACCGGTGCGCCGCCGATCGGCCACGCAGCAGGCGTCGGCGAATCGGCGGAGGCCGGTGCGCAACGCTGAAACGACTGCCAGCCCCAGTTTCGTGTATGAGTGCGTGGACTGACCAGTTCGTCGGAGATCGCATGGCGGTCGATCGGGAGTTCACCCAGCGCGTCGCTGCCTCGGAGTTCTCCAGTCAGGAGTGGGGGACGATCATGACTGCCGTCGAGTTCGACATCGAGGAGCCGGAATCGCCAGAGCGAGCACGAGTCGTCGCCGACACCGAGAAGATCGCTCAGGTCCTCCCCGCGATCGATCAGATGCGAGATGGGATGGGCATGGGCGGAGCACCGGGCTCCGGCGGCGGGAGCGCCGGGGCGGACGACGACTCCTCGCGCGGCGGGAGCGGTCTGTTCGGGTCGATCAAATCGTCCCTCGGCATGGGCGACGGCGACGATGGCGAACACCGAGCGGAAGCGGCTGCTGCTCTCGCCGACGAGTACGCAGCGCAGTTCCAGGAGCATCTCGAGCAGCAAGGGAAGTGGGAGCAGGCCTGCGAGGTTGCAGCGTCTGTCGGCGATGCCGAGCGCGGCGAGACCGTCGGCGATCAGGTCGATTCTGCGGCGACCGACACTGCCGGCGATTCCGACGACGCGAGCGACGAGTAACCGTCAGCGCAAGCCGTCCCCACCAGGACCTGCGAACACCTCCTGTCGCTCTGGCCGATCCAGAGTGCAGTCAACGTCGGACGCGCCGAAAGACGCCATTTCTCGTTCCTCAGGTCCGCTATATCCGCCATACAAACCATCATCGCCCGACCCAGTCGTTTGCCAGTGTACAGTCGAGCGACGGCAGCAACGAACCAGCTCACCAATCGTACTACTCAATTTCGAAATCTGATACACAACCCATTTAACGAATAGAGTTGTATCGATATACACATGCGCCCCGGAACGGCATCCCAGCTCACCCGCGACGGCCGGACGATCGTCCTCGCGCACGACCACGGGCTCGAGCACGGGCCCGAAGGGTTCACGGAGGTCCCCGAGCGCCTCGACCCAGAACAGATCTTCGACCTCGCCACCCACGACGCGGTTGGCTGTCTCGCGGTACAGAAAGGGCTCGCGGAGACGTATCTGCCCTCGTACCCGGAGGTCGACGTCCTGTTGAAATGCAACGGCACCAGCAACCTCTGGAGCGGCGAGCCGTACTCGCCACAGACTTGCTCGGTCGACTACGCGGCCGATATCGGCGCTGCAGCGATCGGCTACACCGTCTATCCCGGGAGCAACCGGGAGTGCGAGATGGTCGAAGAGTTCTCAGCCGTACAGGAGGCTGCTCGCGAGCACGATCTTCCCGTCGCCCTCTGGTCGTACGCGCGTGGGCAGCCCATCAAGCGGACGCGTACCCCCGAGACCGTGGCGTACGCGGCCCGGATCGGTCTCGAACTCGGTGCTGACTTTACCAAGGTCAAGTACCCCGGCAGCGCGGACGCGCTCGGTCACGCCGTCGACGCTGCAGCTGACGCGAACGTGCTGATGAGCGGTGGTTCGAAGACCGACGACGTCGGGTTCCTGGAGACGGTCGAGGGTGCCATCGACGCCGGCGTCGCTGGGCTCGCGGTTGGCCGGAACGTCTGGCAGCGAGAGCGCCCCGAGCGGATGCTCGACGCACTGGAGCAGGTCGTCTACGAGGACGCGCCGGCCGAGGTCGCTGCCGAGTCGCTCCGTCCGGTAGCTGCGTCGGGCGACGACTGAGCGGACGTTCGCTCATCGAAACGGCGAAACTGGGAACCGAGCGGGCCAGCAAAACATTCCGCTGGTCGTCGATTTTTTTTTTTTCGAGACCACCGAGTGCTCCGGACGTCCGACTGCTCCGATCTCTTAGAGCCGGTCGATTACGGCAGTCGTCACGTCCTCCGTGCCAGCGTCACCGCCGAGATCCGGCGTCCGCGGCCCCTCGGCGAGCACGTCTTCGACCGCAGTCCGCAGGCGATCTGCTTCCTCGCCGTACTCGAGGTGGTCGAGCAACATTGCGGCGGAGAGAATCATCGCCGCGGGGTTCGCGATTCCCTGGCCCGCGATGTCCGGTGCGGAGCCGTGGACCGGCTCGAACAGCGCGTTTGCCTCGCCGACGTTGGCGGAGGGCAGGAGACCGAGACCACCGACGATCCCGGCGGAGAGGTCCGAAAGCATGTCGCCAGCGAGGTTCGGACAGATAACGACGCCGTACTCCTCGGGGCGCTGGACGAGATGCATCGCGAGCGCGTCCATGAGTGCGGTGTCGTACTCCATCCCGAACGAATCGCCGACCTCCTCTGCGACGTCGAGGAAGAGGCCGTCAGTCTGTCGCATCACGTTGGCCTTGTGGGCGATCGTCACGTCGTCGAAGTCGTTCTTTCGGGCGTACTCGAATCCGAACTCCGCGATGTCGCGGGAGGCCTCCTCCGTGACGACTCGGGTCAGCGTCCGAACGCCGTCGGTAATCTCGCTCTCGATGCCGGTGTAGACCCCCTCCGTATTCTCGCGGATGAAGACGATGTCCGTCTCGGGCTGGATCGCGTCGAGACCGGGGTAAGACCGGGCGGGGCGCACGTTCGCGAATGATCCGACGATCGAACGGAGCGGGAGAATGACGTCCGCTGCCGTCTCGCCCGCCGCGCCGAACAACGTCGCGTCGGCGTCGGCAGCGAGGGCTCGCGTCTCCTCGGGGAGAGCCTCTCCAGTTCGCTCGGCGACGGCGTCGCCCGCCTCGCCCTCGACGAACTCGAAGTCGACCTGCAGCGCGTCCAGCACCTCGACGGCGGCGGGCGTGACCTCCTGCCCGATACCGTCGCCGGGGATCACGGCGATCTCGTGAGTCATGGCTATCTGGAGGGAAAGCGAGGGGGAAAGTGGTTCGGTTCAGAGCGAGCGTCGGCGATCTCCCGCGCCGGCGTCGTGATCGATGTGCCGCGCGATCAGTCGGTCTCGTCCTGGTTCATCCACGCACGAATTCGATCGAGCCGCTGTTCGTTCAGCCGCACGCCCACGGCAGCGTTCGAGCAGTCTTCCGAGCTGTCGAAGGCAGAGTTGATGCTGAGGAGCGTCGCTCGACCGTCGATCTCGGTCCAGATCGGGGAGCCGCTGTCGCCGTTGGAAAGCGGGCCACAGTAGTAGTGGTAGCCGTCGTCCGTGCCGATCGCCGAGGGCTGGGGCGCAGGATTCGATCCGATCTGGCGCCATCCCGTCACGTTATGGACGTAGCCGGCCTGGAAGAGCGACCGGGTGTGGACGTCTCCGAGTGCCGAATCGGGAATCGCCATCGTGCCGGCGTCCGTCCCGACTGGCCGATCCAGGACGAGCAGCGCGAGGTCGTCTACTGGCGGGTCGCCATTCCACTCAGGGTGGACGTGAATCTCTGTGACGTTCGCGCGACCGAAGGGTGCGACCGCCGGCTCACCCGGTGCGTCACGGAAGCCAGGCGTGAACGTCATCGTGTCGGGATCGTATGGCTCGCCCTGCTGATTCGTAACGACGTGGGCAGCAGTGAGGACGTGGTACTCGGAGACGAGCACGCCGGTCGCGCTCCGGACCGTTCCGATGGTAGCGTAGGGATACTGCGTCGTGTTCGGCACGTCGTGACGACCGGGAACGGTCTCGGGCGAGAGTGGCTCGTCGGGCCAGTCCGGCGGTCCGAGCGTCGCTGGGGCGTCTGCCGCGCTTGCTGCCGCTCCAGATCCCTCCATGCCAGCACCGGCATCGAATGGGCCAGTGCTATCGATATCCAAGGTGCTGGCGCCGAGCACTGAAACGGCCAGTATCGACACGACTACCGCGACCGCGAGGATCCGCCGGCGCCGGTAGGACCCCATTTCTGGGCGTAATCACTGGTTACCGGGTTTACGTCCATCGACGGGTTGGTCAGCATTCCATGCCCGACTCCTCCCACATCAGTGCCAGTTACGTACGCCATCGGCGACGGCAGCGGAACTGGAGATTGGGGGAGTGTGTGTGGAAAGGGAGAAGAGAGGGAGAGTCTGGACTATGGGATCGGAATCGACGAACGATGTTCGAGAACGAGTGCGACGTGCGTTCGGAACGGATCAGAAGAGGCGCGGCGTGATCTTACAGGTAGGGCAGCGAGTCGGCCGTCGCCTGGATTGACTGTTCGTTGGCCTTCATCAGCGCCGTGGTGTCCCAGTTGCCCTCGACGAGCGCCTCCCGCTGCGCGCGGTCGACGCTGACGCTAATCTCGTTGCCCCCGTAGGTCACGGTCTCTGCGGCGACGTCGACGTCGATGTCGCCGTCGGGGTTGTCCTCGACCCACTGCTGCAGGTCGTTGATCGACTCGTGATCGGCGGTGACCGTGGGCATGCCCAGCGCGAGACAGTTGCCCGCGAAGATCTCCGCGAACCCTTCGCCGACGAACGCGTCGATGCCCCATCGCATGAGCGCCTGCGGGGCGTGCTCGCGAGAGGAGCCACAGCCGAAGTTGTCGTTGACGACCATGACCGAGGCGTCCTGGAACCGCTCCTCGTTCATCGGATGCTCCTTGGGCTCGTCGTCGTCATCGAAGCGCAGGTCGAAGAAGGAGAACTGTCCGAGTCCATCGAAGGTGACGACCTTCATGAACCGCGCCGGAATGATCTGGTCGGTGTCGATGTCGTTCCCGCGGATCGGGACGCCGGAGCCGGAGACGTACTCGACGGCGGGAATGTCCTCCGTCGCGTCGCCGCTGGAATCCTCGGAGCTCATGCGAGGCTCACCTCGTTCATTTCTCGCACGTCAGAGACTTCGCCGTTGATCGCCGCCGCGGCGACCATTCGGGGGTTCATCAGAACGGTTCGACCGTCCTTGGAGCCCTGTCGGCCGACGAAGTTCCGGTTCGAGGAAGAGGCGCAGGCCTCGTCGCCCTCGAGCTGGTCCTCGTTCATCCCGAGACACATCGAACAGCCCGCGTTCCGCCACTCGAAGCCGGCTTCCTCGAAGACGTCCTTGAGCCCTTCCTGTCTGGCAGCCTCCTGCACGCGCTGGCTGCCGGGGACGACGAACGCGCGAACGTCGTCGGCGACCTGGCGACCCTTCACGATCCGTGCCGCACGGCGCAGGTCGGGCAGGCGAGCGTTCGTACAGGAACCGAGGAAGGCGACGTCGACGTCGTAGCCGTTCATCGTCTCGCCGGGCTCGACGCGCATGTGTTTCTGGGCGCGTCGGGCCGTGTCCTGTTTGGCCTCGGGCAGGTCTTCTGGTGCAGGGATCGGGTCGTCGATGCCGATGCCCTGCCCGGGCGTGGTGCCCCAGGTGACGACGGGGTCCAGTTCGCCGGCGTCGATCTCGACGACGTCGTCGTACTCGGCGTCCGCCTCGGATCGGATCGACTCCCAGTAGGGCTTCAGCTGGTCGAACTCCTCGGAATGGTCCTGAAAGTAGTCCGTCTCCTGCATCCACTCGTAAGTGGTCTCGTCTGGCTGCACGTAGCCTGCGCGAGCGCCACCCTCGATCGACATGTTGCAGATCGACATCCGACCTTCCATGCCGAGGTTCTCGATCGTCTCGCCGGCGTACTCGTAGACGTAGCCGACGCCGCCCTCGGTACCGAGCCGACGGATGATCTCGAGGATGATGTCCTTGGCTTCGACGCCCTCCTCGAGTTCGCCCGTGATCTCGATCCGGCGGACCTTCTGTTTCTCCATCGCGATGGTCTGGGTCGCGAGCACGTCTCGGATCTGGGAGGTTCCGATACCGAAGGCGAGCGCACCGAACGCCCCGTGGGTGGAGGTGTGCGAGTCGCCACAGACGATCGTCTTGCCGGGCTGGGTGATTCCCTGCTCCGGGCCGATGACGTGAACGATCCCCTGATTGCCGGACGTCGGGTCGGAAAACTCGATACCGGCGTCGCGAACGTTCTCCTCGAGCTCGGCCATCATGCGCTCGGCTGCGTCCTCCTCGTAGGGCCGAGACTGGTCGGCCGTCGGGACGATGTGGTCGACCGTCGCGTGAGTCAGGTCCGGCCGCGCAACCTCGAGGCCACGCTCCTGGAGCATGCCGAAGGCCTGCGGGCTCGTGACCTCGTGGATGAGGTGGAGCCCGACGAATAGCTGGTCCTGGCCGTTCGGCAGCGTGGTAACTTTGTGCTGGTCCCAGACCTTGTCGTAGAGGGTGCCCTCACTCATCCGTGACTTCCTCAGCTACGTCGGTCGATTCCCTCCCTTCGGCGTCGCCGTGCTCTGCGCCCCGCTCGAACGTCGCATTCGCGCCGGTGTCGCTGGGTGCCTCGTGGTCGACGTCCGCCATCGGCATCTCGTCCGCTGCGTCCTCGGACGCGGGGGTCGGCTCGCCACCGTCGGCAGCGACGCTCGGTCCGCGGCCGAAGATGGAACCGAAGGTCGTGTTCCGGTCGGGGTGGGTATGATCGATGCCGCCCATCGTGGGACGGCCTGTGCTGTCCGCGTCGTCTGCGCCGTGGTCGGTCGGTGTGTCGGGTGTCATCGGTCTTGTTCGGTGTTTGAAATCTGTGGGCTCGGAACTCTAGTCGTCCGCGGGCGCCTCTGCAGCTGCCTGGTCGTTCTCGTCGGCCCAGGCGAACAGGGCTCGGAGGCGCTCGCCGACGTCTTCGATGTCGTGGTTCATCTCGGCGTCGCGCAGCTGCGTGTAGCTCGGGCGGCCGGCCTGGTTCTCCGCGATCCACTCGCGGGCGAACGTGCCGTCCTGGACGGCCTCGAGCGTCTCCTCCATGTTCTCGCGGACGTGGTCGTCGACGATCTCGTCGCCGCGGACGAGACCGCCGTACTCGGCGGTGTCGGAGACGGAGTTCCACATCTCCGCGTGGCCACCTTCGTACATCAGATCGACGATGAGCTTCAGCTCGTTCAGACACTCGAAGTAGGCGATCTCCGGGGAGTAGCCGTTGTCGACGAGCGTCTCGTATCCGTGCTTGACCAGTGACGTGACGCCGCCACAGAGGACGGCCTGCTCGCCGAAGAGGTCGGACTCGACCTCCTCCTGGAAGCTCGTCTCGATGACGCCCGCGCGGGCACAGCCGATGCCCTGGGCGTACGCGAGACCGGTGTCGTGGGCGTCGCCGGTCGCGTCCTGGTAGACTGCGAGCAGTGCGGGCGTCCCCTGGTCACGCTCGTAGTTCCGGCGGACGAGGTGGCCCGGACTCTTCGGGGCGACCATCGTCACGTCGACGTCCTCCGGCGGCTCGATCTGGTTGTAGTGGATGTTGAACCCGTGGGCGAACTGGAGCGTGTCGCCAGCGTCGAGGTTCGGCTCCACGGCGTTCTCGTAGACGTCGGGCTGGACCGTGTCGGGGACCAGCACGGAGACGACGTCGGCCTGCGCGGCTGCCTCGGCGGGTGTCGTCACCGTGAGGCCAGCGGACTCTGCGTCCTCGCGGGAGCTGGAGTCCTCGCGAAGGCCGACGACCACGTCGACGCCGGATTCGTGGAGGTTGAGTGCGTGCGCGTGCCCCTGGCTCCCGAAGCCGAGTACGGCCACTGTCTCGTCGTCGATGTGCGCGCTGTTCGCGTCGTCGTCGTAGTATACCGTCGTGGTGAATTCGTCTGCCATTGTGGGATCTGTAATCGTGTTTGGTGTTGTCGGTGAATCGGTCGTCTAAGCTATCAGTCGTCGTTCATCGGCGCGTTCGGCGGGTGGCCAGACTCGGCCGTTTCGGTGGCTCCGCGTGCCAGCGCTGCCGTCCCGGTCCGAGTGATCTCGCGAACGCCAAAGCGCTCGAACGCTTCGACGGCGTTCTCGATCTGGGGTCGCTGGCCGGTAATCTCGACAGTGATGGTCTCCGCGCCCGCGTCGACGGCCTGGCCGCCGTACATCTCGGCCAGCGCCTGCACCTTGTCGGGATGCTCGCTGCTCACCTTGATGAGTGCGAGTTCGCGGAGCGTCGCGTCCCGTTCGAGCTCGCGGACCGCTGCGACGGGGACCAGTTTTGCGAGCTGTTTCTTCGCCTGCTCGACCCCCGGGCGGGTTTCCTCGATGACCAGTGTGATTCGCGCACGGTCGGGGTTCTCCGTCAGGCCGACGGTCAGGCTCTCGATGTTGAACTGTCGCCGGCTGAACAGCGAGGAGACCTGCGCCAGAACGCCGGGCTCGTGAAGCACCAGCGCGGAGAGGGTGACGCGCTCGGGATCGAGCTCGGCCTCTGCCTCGGGGTCGATGCGGATTCCCTGGGCGTTGCGCTTGCCCTGTGGCTCGGGGCGCTCCTCGGGGAGTGGTCCGTCGAGGGCTTTCGAATCGTCCGGCGTCGTGGATGTGTCGTTGCTCATCGTTGGATCACCTCAGAGTTGCCCCTCCGACAGCGCGAACTTCCCGTTGTCGCCACCGCTGGGGACCATCGGGTAGACGTTCGCCTGTGGGTCGATTCGGAAGTCGATCACGCTCGGACCGTCGTAGTCGACCGCTTCCTCGACGGCGTCGGCGACTTCGTCGTAGTCGTCGACCGCCCAGCCGCGGGCGCCGAATGCCTCCGCCAGCTTGTCGAACTCGGGACACCAGCCGTACTCCGAGGCCGCGTGGCGGCCCTCGAAGAAGGCGTCCTGCCACTGGCGAACCATGCCGACGTACTCGTTGTTGAGCACGGCGACGGTGACGTCCAGCTCCTCGCGGACGGCGACGGAGAGCTCCTGTAACGTCATCAGGAAGGAGCCGTCGCCCTCGAAACAGACGACGTCCTGATCGTCGTCGGCCGCCAGTCGGGCGCCGACCGCCGCTGGCATGCCGTAGCCCATGGTTCCCAGTCCGTGACTGGAGACCCAGGTCCGGGGCTCGGTGAACTCCCAGTACTGGCAGGCCCACATCTGGTGTTGCCCGACGCCCGTCGTGACGATCGCGTCGTCGCCGGTCGCCTCGTCGAGGGCCTCGACGACGAACTCCGGCTGCAGCGGGCGATCCTCCGGGACCGGGTAGTCCATCGGGTACTCCTCCTTCCACTCGACGCACTGGTCGCGCCACTCGTCGGCGTCCGGCGCGCGGTCGATCTGGTCGTGGAGCTGCTCGATCACCGTTCCCGCGTCGCCGATCAGTGGGTAGTCCGCGTGGATATTCTTGGAGATCTCGGCTGGGTCGATGTCGACGTGGACGACCTCCGCGTCGGGCGCGAAGGTCTCGATGCCGCCAGTCAGGCGGTCGTCGAACCGTGTCCCGATGCCGATGAGCAGATCGGTGTGGGTGATCGCCATGTTGGCAAAGCCGGTGCCGTGCATGCCCGCCATCGACATCGAGAGTTCGTGGTCCTCGGGGAAGGCGCCCAGCGCAGGCATCGTCGTGACGACCGGGAGCTCGTACTCTGTCGCGAACTCGTAGAGCTCCTGACTCGCGTCGCCCTTGATAATCCCACCGCCCGCGAGGATCGCAGGCTGATCTGCTTCCTCGATCGCACGCGCAGCAGAGACGACGTTCGTCCGATCCGCGGACTTCTGGACCGTGTAGGTCTCGGGCATCTGCGGCGCGCCGGGTTCGCGGTCGGTCTCGCCGTTCGTGACGTCCTTCGGCAGGTCGACCAGCGTCGGCCCGGGACGACCGGAGTCTGCGAGTGCGAGCGCCTCGCCGACGTCGTCGCCGACGGTGTCCGGATCGGTTGCGAAGCTGTTGTGCTTCGTGATCGGATCGGTGACGCCCGTCGTGTCGGTCTCCTGGAACGCGTCGTTGCCGACCATCTCCGTCGAGACCTGGCCGGTCAGGGCGATCATCGGGTCCGAGTCCATGTCGGCGTCGGCGATCCCCGTCACGAGGTTCGTCGCACCGGGCCCGGAGGTCGCCAGACAGACGCCTGGATCGCCCGAGACGATGCCGAATGCGTCCGCAGCGTGGGACGCGCCCTGCTCGTGGGCCATCGTGACGTGGGTGAGCTGCTCGGAGTCGTAGAGGGCGTCGTAAACGGGCATGATCGCCCCGCCCTGCACGCCGAAGAGATACTCGATGTCCGCGTTCTCGAGCGCGCGGACGACCGACTGCGCACCGGTGCCGACCGGTCGCTCGGCTGCTCGCTGGTCGGATTCGTCGGTCGGCGGTTCGTCCACGCCGGGATCGGATCCCTCGTCACCAGCGCCGCGTTCTGCGGCGGAGCCGGGCGCGGTCGCACCGGCCTGGCCGGCTGCCGTTTCACCACCGTCGGGGACGGGCTCGCCGTTAGTGGCGTCCGCCTCGTCCCGTTCGTGGTCGCTCATCGATACTCACCTCCCGGTGTGGTCGGAGTCGTGATAACGGATGGTTGCGCGGGCGGGCGGGACGCTCTCGCTGTGGTCGGCGGGCGATACGGACGACGTGGTCGGGTGTGGCATGGACGTGCGTGTGGGCTCATGGATGAACGACGCTGCTGGTCGGAAACTGGACGACAGACGAAGGAAAGGGTGGTATCAGGGGCTAGGGAGCCCCTACAATAATCGCGACGACGTCGCTGCTCTCCGGGGTTGCGGACCGGGAGCGAGCGCGTCGGGTCATGTCGTGCAGTTGGATGTGATCTCGGGGTATTTGTTCCTTTCGGAGCGCCCGCGGCGGCTGCTCGCCGCGAGACCGAGCCCCGAGCGGACGATCCAGTAGCGGTCACGTCGCTGCTCGACGATCGCTGCACGCTACTGGAACTGTGGTGAGCGGTCCGGGACATGGGAATCACCTACGCCCGGACCTCCTCTTCCTCGAGGGAGACGCCGACCTCGCGAGCGAAGCGCTCCAGCTCCGCCTCGGTGACTCGATCGCCCTCGGCGCCGTAATCCTTGACCCGCCGGGTGACCGCCCGGACCTCCTCCTCGGAGGGGGCAAAGCCCGCGCCATCCAGGCGCTCCCGGACGGAGTGGGTCCCGGTGTGCTTGCCCAGCACCAGTTCGCGCTGTGCCCCGACCATCTCGGGCGTCATGACGCCGGGCTCGAACGTGTCGGAGTTCTCGATCACGCCGGCGGCGTGGATGCCGCTCTCGTGGGAGAACGCGTTCGCGCCGACGACCGGCTTGTTCGCCGGGACCGGCATGTCTGACTTCTCCTCGACGATCCGAGAGAGCTCCGTGATCCGGGTCGTGTCGATCCCGGTGTCGACCTGGAACAGCGACTCCAGGGACATCACGTACTCCTCGTAGGCGGCGTTACCGGCACGCTCGCCGATGGAGTTGACCGAGACCTGCGCCTGATCGGCACCGGCCTCGATTCCGGAGATGGCGTTGGCCGTGGCCATCCCGAAGTCGTCGTGGGTGTGGACGTCGATCCGCGCGTCGGTGTGGTCGGTGACCGTGTCGATCAGGTCGTAGAACCGCCGCGGCGCGGCGACCCCACAGGTGTCGGGAATGTTGATCCAGTCGGTACCGGCCTCTGTGACTGCCTCGATCACGTCGAGCAGGAACGTCTCGTCGGTCCGCGTGGCGTCCATCGGCGAGAACATGCAGGTCGCGCCCGCGTCGGTGACCTGCTCCACCGCGTCGACGGCGTTCTGACGGACCTCCTCCCGCGTCGCGTGCATGGAGTCCTCGATCTGGACGTCGCTGGTCGAGACGAACACGTGGACCATCTCCGCACCGGTGTCCAGTGCCGCCTCGATGTCCTTATCGACCACGCGAGCGAGCCCACAGACGTCGTTGCTGGTGCTCTTCGCGATATCTCTGACTGCCTCGAACTCAGCGTCTGAGTTCACCGGGAACCCCGCCTCGATGACGTGGGTGCCCATCTCGTCGAGGATCGCCGCTATCTCGCGCTTGTCCTCGTATGAGAAGGACGTGCGAGGCGACTGTTCCCCGTCTCTGAGCGTCGTGTCGAAAACACGTGCCGTCTCGATCTCGTCAGTTGAATCCAGTGTGCCCTGGAAGAACTCGATCCGCCTGGCTGGTGCCAGACGAGTCGTCGGAATGCGACATTGTGTTCGTTACAGAACGAATCTGCCTACATAAGTCTGTCCCTGTGGTTCCGTGAAATCGTATTCGAGGACGGGGAGTCGGGCCGTCGTTCGTGCAATTTTTGCGAGTGGCGGGATCCCGAGTGGTCGTTCGTACGAATTTTGCGGTGAAACGGCCCTCGCTGACGGCCCGAACACGGTCCGTCGCCAGCAACCCGAAGCTTGGCCTGTCGACGGTCGCGGTCAGACCGGTAGTTTCCGCATCATCCCTGGCAGACGATTCCAGAGCCGACGCCTGATACCGCCACGGAGCCCCGCGATCCGATCCATCTCCGCATCGGTCAGCTCGAACTCGAAGACGGCGAGATTGGCCTCGAGGTGCCCCCTGCTGGTGGCCTTCGGGATCGCGACGACCTGTTCCTGCTGGACGGCCCACCGGAGCGCAACCTGGGCGGCGGACTTGTCGTACTTTTCGCCAATCTCGGCGAGCGTTTCGTCAGTGATCGCCTCGCCGCGACCGAGCGGGCTGTAGGCAGTCAGCGCGACGCCCTCCCGCTGGCAGAACGCGAGGAGATCCGACTGATCCTTGTAGGGGTTGTAGAGGACCTGATCGGTGACGATCGGAGCATCTGCGATTTCCATCGCATCTTGAAGCTGTGACCGAGTGAAGTTGCTCACACCGAGGTGTCGGACTGTGCCCTCGTCGTGGAACTCGTCCATCACGCCGAGCGTCTCCTCGAAGGACACGCGGGGATGGGGCCAGTGGATGAGAAGCAGATCAACGTAGTCGGTGTCGAGTTTCTCGAGGCTCCGCTCGAACGACGCGCGGGCGTCCCCAGCGCGAAGGTTCCCGCGATCGAGCTTCGTCGTCAGGAAGACGTCCTCGCGATCGACGCTCGATCTCGCGATCCCCTCGCCGACCTGTGCCTCGTTCCCGTACATCTGGGCGGTGTCGACGTGACGATAGCCCAGGTCGAGCGCGGTCTCGACAGTCTCGGCACAGGAAGAGCCAGTGTTCTGCCAGGTCCCGAGACCGAGTGCGGGGATCTCGGCACCGGCGGCTTCGACGTGGTGCATACCCACAGTGAGAGCCAGAGTCACAAGAAACCACCTCGGCGGACGGTCACGGAGATCCACCCGGCGGTAAGACACCTTTTTGCACACCCCCACCGAAGCGCGACCATGTCGCTCGACGATCACGCCGAGGATCTCGCCTCCGACCTCGGTGTTGACAAAGAGGAGGTCAAAGCGGACCTGGAGAATCTGGTCGAATATAGCGTCCCGGTCGACGAGGCCAAAGAGAGCCTCCGCCGGAAGTACGGTGGAGGTGGCGGAGGGGGCGGAAGCTCCACGCCATCCGTCGACTCGATCGCGGAGATCGACACCGAGACGGGGAGCGTCAATCTCACCGCTCGGGTGCTCACCGTCGGGACGCGAGAGATCTCGATCGACGGCGAGGACCAGGTCATCCGGGAGGGTGACCTCGCCGACGATTCGGGGATCATCGAGTACACCGCCTGGGAGGATTTCGGCCTCGAAGCCGGTGACACGATCACCGTCGGCAACGCCGGCATTCGCGAGTTCCGCGGCAACGCGCAGGTGAATCTCGGCTCCTCGACGACGGTCACGTTCGAGGAAGAGGCGCTCGAGGTCCCCTACGAAATCGGGCCGGAGCGCTCGCTGACGGATCTTCAGGTCGGCGACGCCGGGCGGACCGTCGAGGTGCTGGTCGAGGAAGTCGAGACCAGAACAATCGACGGCCGCGACGGCGAGACGACGATCAAATCCGGCGTCTTCGGCGACGAGTCCGGACGGCTACCCTTCACCGACTGGGGCAACCGCGACGAACTGGAGGCGGGTGCTGCGATCCGCGCCGAGAACGTCCACGTCCGTGAGTTCCGCGGCGTTCCCGAGGTCAGCCTCTCGGAGCGGGCGACCGTCGAGACCGTGGACCGCGAGATCGAGGTCGGCGAGGAAGTCACTCGCCGCTCGATCCGCGAAGCAGTCGCGACCGGTGGCATCTACGACGTCGAAGTCGTGGGGAACGTCGTCGACGTCCGCGACGGCTCCGGCCTCATCGAACGCTGTCCCGAGTGTGGCCGCGTCATTCAGAACGGCCAGTGTCGCTCCCACGGGGAGGTCGAGGGCGAGGACGATCTGCGCGTGCGTGCAATTCTCGACGACGGCACCGACACCGTGACTATCGTCCTCGGGCCCGACAGGACCGAGGAGATCTACGGCGGCGGACTCGAGAAGGCGAGAGAAGCCGCTCGCGACGCGATGGACCAGACCGTCGTCGGCGAGCAGATCGCCCAAGAGATCGTCGGCAGGGAGTACAGAGTGCGCGGGCACCTGTCCGTCGACGACTACGGCGCGACGCTCGACGCCTCCGAGTTCGAAGAATCCGACGACGAGCCAGCGAGTCGCGCTGCCGATCTCCTCGCGGAGGTGGGCCAATGAGCAGCGCCGGACCGGGCCGCCGCGAGGTCGCCCACCGACTCTTCGCTGCGGAGTACGACGACGCCACGCTCGAGTACGCCGAAAGCGACGAAGAGCGCGCCCCAAACTACGTCGTCACGCCGAGTGGAACGCGGATCAACCGCCTGTTCGTTGTCGGCGTGCTCACCGCTGTCGAGCAAGTGAACGACGACACCGTTCGCGCGCGGATCGCCGACCCCACCGGTGCGTTCGTCGTCTATGCCGGCCAGTACCAGCCCGACGAACTCGCCGCGCTGCAGTCCCTCGAAGCGCCGGCGTTCGTCGCGGTTACGGGGAAGGCCAACACCTTCTCGCCGGAGGGCTCCGATCGCGTACTTACATCCGTTCGCCCAGAGAGCGTCACGGAAGTCGACGCCGAGACGCGCGATCGCTGGGTGACGACGACGGCCGAGCACACGCTCGCTCGAATCCAGACTGCGGCGAGCGCCCTGTCGAAGGACGAGCGGGGCGAATCGCTCCGAGCAGCCTTGCTGCGCGACGGTGTCGATCCGAGTCTGGCCGAAGGAGTCGCGCGCGCCATCGACCACTACGACACCACCGCCGACTACCTCGGCGCGCTCCGCGACCTCGCCGTACAGGCGCTCGAAGTCGTCGCCGGCGAGCGCTCGGAAGTGGAGTCCATGGATCACGAACCAGCCGGTGGCGAGGGTACCGTGACCGCGAGCGATCTCGCCGCACTGCTCGGCGAGGAACGCCTCGCGGCGACGCGTGCAGCCGACAACGTCGACGTCGATGCGCTACTCGGCGACGTAGACGATGCGGCCCCGGGAGCGTCCGAATCCGACGCTGCTGACTCGGCGGAGGAATCCGCCGACGCCGAATCGACGACACCCGATTCCGAGTCTGATCCCACCGGAAATTCGGTTTCCGATCCCGATACCGAACCCGAATCGACCGGCGCAGCAGACTCGGAGGATGGGAAAGTATCCGAGGAAACTGGAGGCGCCGAGGCAGAGACCGACGAGGCCGCCGTCGAGGATACCGCCGCCGAGACCGAGGAGCCAGCCGACGCTCCGGATGATCCAAGACCTGCCGATTCGGACGACGACGGTGACGACGCGACGGCCGATGCCGATCCCGAGACCAGTGAAACGGCGGCGGAGACCGCCGACGCAGAGCAGGCCGGAAACGACGAGATCTACGAGTTCGACGAGGAGGAGCGCGAGCAGATCGAAGCCGAGCACGGCGTCGAGTTCCAGAGCGGTACCGAGGTCGAGCCGGCGGGCGAGGCCGACATCGAGACCGATGCAGAGGAAGGGTCGGACGCCGAGGCCGAAACGGGGGCCACCGACGACGGAGCAGACGACACCGACGAAGCCGACACCGTTGACGAAGCCGAAACCGACGACGAGAGCGCTACCGAGGAGACCGAATCCACCGATGCATCCGACGACGATGCCGAGGGGGACGTCGATCTCGAAGCAGCCCTCGTCGAGGAGATGGACGCGCTGGACGACGGCGACGGGGCAGATCGGGAGGCCCTGATCGACGCCGTCGCAGGAGAGACCGGTGCCGACGCCGAGGCGATCGACGACGCGATCGACGACCTGCTGATGAGCGGGCAGTGTTACGAACCCAGCGAGGGGACGCTCAAGCCGATCTGATGGCGACGCTCGAACCGGTTGCCGGCGCGCCCGCCGCGACTGCGCAGATCGGCACCGATCGAGCGCTCGTTATCGCGGACTACCACGCCGGCATCGAAGTGGCACTCGCCATCGAACGTGGCATCGAGGTCGAATCCCGCGCCGAGCAGCGACGCGAGCGACTCGTCGATCTCGTCGAACGGACGGCGCCGGACCGACTCGTTATCCTCGGCGACCTCATGCACTCGATCGGCGATCCGGGCGGTCGCGAGCGCGACGAGATCGAATCGCTCGTCGCGGCGCTGCCGGAGCTCCCGATCACGCTGGTAAAGGGCAACCACGACGGGGCGATCGAGGAGTGGGTGCCACGCGTCGAAGTGACCGACGGAACCGGCGTGCGGCTCGGGGAATTCGGCTTCGCGCACGGGCATACCTGGCCGTCGCGGGCGGTCGTCGCTGCCGACGTCGTCTGCGTCGGCCACGAGCATCCCCAGGTCCGTCTCGAAGACGAGGTCGGCGGGAGCAGGGTCGAACGGATCTGGCTTCGCGGACCGATGGCCCGAGCACCCTTCGCGGAACGCGATCCCGATCTCGATTGGGCAGCACCGGAGCTCGTCGTACTGCCGGCGTTCAACGAGCTCGCCGGTGGAACTTGGGTCAACGTCGAGGGGCAGGAGTTTCTCGCCCCGTTTCTACCCGAGGGCCTCGGCAGTGGGGACGCGTTCTTGCTCGACGGCACGCGGCTCGGAGACTACCGGACGGTTTGAGCGAACAGCTCCGGGTGCTCGGCGCCGTAGATTGGACCGACAGAAGCACGGGGTCGGGACCCCAGCCACGAAATCCCGACCCGAGGCAGGAGGCGTATCGCGCTGGTTACTTGGACTGCCCAGTTCAGAGTCGACGGGACACCGTCGACAAAGACCCATATGGCAGACAGCCACATATATGCCCTTCTTGCGGCAGATTCTTCAATTTCAAATGGTGGAACCATCCAAGCGACCATCAACCACACCAAAATTTGGATATACGGCGTGTGCAATGATTGCGAGTCTCTGAACAGTGGACGAGTGCCCACAGAGTATGCATATCGCCAGTACGGGCACTTGCAATCCGTTTCAAACACATTCGCCCAATATATAGGCCGATTAGAGGAATAAGATGCAGTATTAGGGAATTTCTTATGCGTGTTCACTGTTTCCACACGTCCATGCACGGAATCGACCCATACGAGCCGACGGACTCGACTTTCGAATGTCCAAGTTGCGGTGCAAGATCGGACGCACGCGGCGAGTGCGAGAACTGTTCGATCACGCTACGGAACATCTCCGTGGCGCGCGAATACGCTGGCAGCACCCGGCAGCTCGGTGTAGTGAGTAGAGAGTAGGGAGTGAGGACAGATCGAGGGAGAACGAGGGAAAACGACGATCTACGGGAGATGCCCCCTCACACGCTTCGCGTCCGACCACTGCGCTTAACGGCTCTGCACCACTAGGCCTGCCGATGAGTCGGGAGTCGGGAGCGGACGCCTTCTCGCATCTTGGGCCAGCAGTCCGCACTGCGCTCTCCGAGCGCGGCTTCTCCACTCCCACCGAGCCACAGCGCCTCGCGATCCCACCGATCGCGGACGGTCGCCACACGCTCGTCGTCGCACCGACCGGGACCGGCAAGACCGAGACGGCGATGCTCCCGGTGTTCGACGCAGTCGCCGAGGCCGAGCACAGGTTCGGCATCTCGGCGCTCTACGTCACGCCGCTGCGCGCACTCAATCGCGATATGCGCGACCGGCTGGACTGGTGGGGGGAGGAGCTCGATCTCGACATCGACGTTCGCCACGGCGACACCACGGATTACCAGCGAAGCAAACAGGCCGACGATCCGCCGGACGTGCTCGTGACGACGCCGGAAACCCTCCAGGCGATGTTCACCGGGAAGAAGCTCCGGAGGGCACTGTCGGACGTCGAGCACGTCGTGATCGACGAGATCCACGAGCTCGCGGCGTCAAAGCGCGGAGCACAGCTCGCAGTTGCACTCGAACGACTGCGCGCGCTGTCCGGACCGTTCCAACGCGTTGGCCTCTCCGCGACGGTCGGCGATCCCGAGACGGTCGGCGCGTTCCTCAGTGGTGGCCGCGGCTGTGCGGTCCGCGAAGTCGACGTTGGCAGCCGGTTGTCCCTCGACGTCCAGGTGCCAGCGGTCACGCCGGCGGACGAGGATCTCGCGAGCGAGCTGATGATCGAGGAGGAGTTCGCGAGCCACGTCCGCGCAATTCGGGACGTCGTCGCGGCCAACGAGTCCACGCTGATCTTCGTGAACACCAGACAGACGGCGGAGGCGATGGGCTCGCGGTTCACGCAGCTCGCCAGCGACGACGACGCAGTCGACGTCGGCGTCCACCACGGCTCGCTCGCCAAGGAGGCCCGGATCGAGATCGAGGATTCGTTCAAATCCGGGCAACTCGACGGACTCCTCTGCACCTCCTCGATGGAGCTGGGAATCGACGTCGGCCACGTCGATCACGTCGTCCAGTACCAGAGCCCGCGACAGGTGACGCGGCTGCTCCAGCGCGTCGGACGGGCCGGTCACAGGAGCGATCAGGTGTCGGCGGGAACGGTCGTCGCGACGCGGTCGGACGACGCCTTCGAGGCGATGGCGATCGCGCGCCGATCACTCGACGGAGAGGTCGAGCCGGCGCCGATCCACGATGGGAGCCTCGACGTGGTCGCGAACCAGATCGGCGGGATCGTCGAGGGACAGGGTGGGATCCACGCCCGCCGAGCGTTCGAGATCGTCACCGGAGCGTACCCCTTCCGGGACCTGGAGCAGGAGACGTTCAAGCACGTCGTCCGCGAGCTCTCGAAAAACCGTATCGTATACCTCGACGAAGACGCCGATCGCATCGAGTCCTCGGGGACCTGGCGGTACGTCTACGAGAATCTCTCGATGATCCCGGACGAGGAAACCTACGCCGTCGAGGACGTCGCCTCCGGCTCCCAGATCGGGACTCTCGACGAGCGGTTCGTCGCGACGTTCGCCGAGCCCGGCGCCGCCTTCATCCAGGGCGGTCAGATGTGGCGCGTGACGAACGTGGACGACGACGATGGCTCGCTGACGGTCTCGCCGGTCGAAGACCCCTCCGGCGAAATTCCCTCCTGGATCGGCGAGGAGATCCCCGTCCCGCGACCGGTCGCCGAAGAGGTCGGCGAACTTCGCGGGGTCGCAGGTCAGCAGTTCGAGCGCGGTGCCGATCGCGCAGCGGTCGCTCGGGACCTTGCGAGTCGCTATCCGATCGAGGCCGATCACGTCAAGCGGACGCTCGACCCCATCGAGCGCCACGCTGGCGAGGCGCCGCTCCCGTCGGACCGCCGGATCCTCCTCGAGCGAGAAGGAGGCAAGATCGTTCTCAACGCCTCGTTCGGCCACGACGCCAACGAGACGCTCGGGCGTATGTTGTCGGCGCTACTGGGCCAACGGACCGGCTCGTCCGTCGGACTCGACGTCGACCCCTACCGCATCGATCTCGAGGTCCCCGGCGTCGTCGATGGACGAGACGTGATCGCCGTGCTCGAAGAGACCGATCCCGACCACGTCGAACCGCTGCTCGAACTATCGCTGGACCGATCGGAAGCACTGGCGTTTCGGCTCTCGCAGGTCGCGGAGCATTTCGGCGCGATCAAACCCTGGCAGGGCGATTCGAGCCCGCCAGCGAGTCGACTGCGCCAGTACCTCGCCGACACTCCAGCCTACGACGAGGCCAAGCGAGAGGTGTTCCACGAGGACCTCGACGTGGCGGCTGCGGCGGACATAGTGCGATCGATTCAGGCAGGCGAGATCGAGACAGAGCTTGTCGGTGGTCGGACGCCGATCGGCACCGCCGGGCGAAGCTCCAACATGGAACTGCTCGTTCCCGAGAACGCCGACGCCGGCGTCGTCGAGCAGGTCAAAGACCGAATTTACGGCGACGACGTTCGGCTGTTCTGCGTCCACTGCCAGGACTACGATCGCGTGAAGCCGGTGAAGCGAGTCCGTGAAGAGCCCTACTGCCCCCACTGCGAGTCGACGATGATCGCCGCGCTCCACCCGTGGGCAGACGACGCCGTCGCTGCGATTCGGACCGACGAGAAAGACGACGAGCAGGAGAAACGAACCGAGCGAGCCTACCGCTCGGCGAGTCTCGTACAACACCACGGAAAAGTCGCCGTGATTGCGATGGCAGCCCGTGGCGTCGGCCCCGATACCGCAGCCCGGATCATCAACAGACACCGGGAGGACGAGGCCGACTTTTATCGGGATATTCTGGAAGAGGAACGGCAGTACGCCCGGACCAAGTCGTTCTGGGACTAAGAGTGCGGTTTCAGTACAAACACTCTCTTTCTGACACCCTTTCTTTCACTCATTCACACCCATCTCCGCTAGGCCAAGACCGCTTATCCACAGTAGATCGCACTCTGCAATCCCACAGTTCGAAGAAAGCCGGTTCTACCGAGCCGGAACAGTAGGAGACGAGACCGCGAAATAGACGGACGGCGGACGGATAACGGACGGGCACCGCCGCCGCCAATACGGCACTCCGGCGGGTACGCAAACCGTACTGAAAGTATACGTCGTCGTTACGGCGAACCCACTCGCACTGCCGAGTGGGAAACCCTTTTGCGACCTGGGGCGAAACGAATCTGCGTATCATGAGCGTCACGCTGAAAGACTTCTACGCGGACTGGTGCGGGCCGTGTAAGACGCAGGATCCGATCCTCGAGGAGCTTTCCGAGGAGTGGGGAGATCGCTTCGCCGTCGAGAAGGTCAACGTCGACGAGGAACAGGAGATCGCCAACGAGTATCAGGTGCGCTCGCTGCCCACCCTGATCGTCGAGAACGACGAGGGTGTCGTGGAGCGGTTCGTCGGGGTCACCCAGCGGGATGATCTCGAGGACGCGCTCGAGCAGGCCGGCGCGTAATCGCTTTTTTTCGGCGTATCGTTGTTGCTGGACCGCTACCTGTGCCATAGCGAGAAGATTGTGCGACGGTGATCGATCGTCGAAGAAAGATCCATCGTCGACGAAGCGATGAGTTCAGAGTGACAGTGGCGTGGCCGACTCCCAGCGCGGGGCGTACAGCTCCTGGACGTCCGCCGCGAACTCGGGATCCTTGAGGTCGATGACGCCGAACGGTTCGTCGGGTTCCAGCGGATGGGTGACGTGGATCGTGACCTCGACCGCGTCGATGAGATTGAACGTTCCAACGATGTCCTCCGTCGTTCTGACCTCGTAGTTGGGATGCTCCGAGAGCGTCCGGCGGTGACGCTCGCCGACGGTTTCGGGGAGTGAGTCGACGAGTCCGGGCGTGAGCAGGACGTCGACGTCGACGCCACGGTCCAGCGCCGACTCGAACTCGTCCACGGCGAGGACTCCGA
Source organism: Salinarchaeum laminariae (assembly GCF_023204835.1). Classification (GTDB taxonomy): domain Archaea; phylum Halobacteriota; class Halobacteria; order Halobacteriales; family Salinarchaeaceae; genus Salinarchaeum; species Salinarchaeum laminariae. The sequence continues at coordinate 2,170,989 of NZ_CP096270.1, read as the reverse complement.
GCTCCGAGACGTCGAACAGCGGCGATCGGTCGGATGCGACGACGACGATGCGATCGTCCGCAGCGGCGAACCGCTCCATGAGGAGATCGATCGCGTTCTCGGCACCGACGGCAGCCGTCCAGAACTGCTCCTCGACGGGCTCGGCGGCGTCGAGCTCCGCGGAGAGATCGTCGACGATCTCCTCGTACTGCTCGGCCTGGGCGTCGAGCTCCCGTTTCTTGTCTTCGAGGAGCCGATCGAGCGCGGTCGCTGGCTCGACGGCGACGTATTTCTTCGGTCGACTCGCCGTCTGGCTGCGAACGAGATTGTACTGTTCGAGACTGTTCAACACGTCGTAGATCCGGCCCATCGGAACGTCACTGGCCCGTGACAACTCCTTGGCAGTTGCGGGACCCGTGTTGAGGAGGGCACGGTAGGCCCGAGCTTCGTACTCGGAGAGGCCGAGATCCCTGAGGCTCGCCATATGCAGTGGTGAGCGACGACGGACCATAAACACTGCGTTGGTTGTTTACGACAGCTCTGGCGCAGGAGATCTGCTGGGACTCAAAGGTGCTCGGCGACCCGCTCGCTCAGCTCCTCCGGGTCGAAAGCTGGCTCGGATCGCTCTGTGCCGGCGACGACGTACGCCGCATTTGAATCGAGGTCCCGTTCGCGCCCGATCGGCTCAGGGGCGGCGCCGATGTCGGGAACGACGATCGCCTCGTGGTCCGCCAGACGAAGCGCTGCCCGGTGGAGATCGCTCCCCGCGGGAGCCGAGAGGTCGATGCGGACGGTCCCACGCAGCAACCGCCCAGCAACGGTCCCGAACGCCGCGGCCTGTGGGCCGAACCGCTCGTGCGCACCAGCAAACGCTTCTACGGTCTCACGAGCGACGCTCCGGTAGCGGTCCACGCCCGTGACCTCCGCGAGGTCGAGCAGCGCACCGGCGAGTTCGACGTTGGCGTCGAGCGGTCGCAGCGGACGATCGAGCAGCCCCGGACCGGACGCCGGGCCATCGACGAACGTCTGCCCTGGCCGACGCCGTTCGATCGTTTCGTCCGCGAGGTACCGTGCGAGAGCGATCGGTCCGGAATCGGCGTCGCTCCCATCACCAGCATCACTGGCACCAAATTCGCCGACGTCCGCCTCCGGCCCCAGTACAGCCCGGACGGTCACCAGCGTCCGAATCGTCCGTGCTGCGTCGAGGAGCAGCCCACGCTCGCCCTCGACGGCGCCTGTGGTTTCCTCAGCCTCGCCGCCGCCGATCTCGTCCCTACCGTCGGCCCCAGCAGCGACATCTCGGAAGTGAACGATTTCGCCGCCCTCGACCAGCTCCTCGGTCACCGTCGCCAGCGCACGCTCGGCGAACGCGCGCGCAGTCTCGTCGTCGGTGACGGCCGTGACGGACAGGAGCGCGTCGATTGCGAGCGCGTTCCAGTCCGCGAGCACGGTTTCGTCGACGCGTGGCGTCTCCGCTCGATCGCGCTCGCCAGCGTCGAGTGCGTAGTAGTCCGCGCCGTCGCCAGCGGCCTGGCTCGCGGCGAAGGCACCGCGGCTTCCCGGCACCGAATCCGTCCACAGTGTCGTCGTCAGGAACTCTACGCCCCGCTCGGCCGAGCGTCGATAGGCCTCGTCGCCGGTGTAGCGATAGGCCGCCGTGAACGCCCGAATCAGTCCCGCGTTTGCGTCGAGGAGCTTCTCGTAGCTCAGGCCGCCCCAGTTTCGCTCGGCTGCGCTGCGATGGAAGCCACCGTCGTGCTCGTCTTCGAGGTTCGCGGCCACCGCGTCGAGCGTCCTGAGTGCCATCTCGCGGTCGCGCTTTAGGGCAAACTCGATGGCTCTTGGCATCGGGAACTTCGCACCAGTTCCCCAGCCGCCGGCCTGCTCGTCGAAGTTCTCCCGAAGCGTCTCGAGGAGGTGCCCCTCGATCGAGGTGTCGAGCGTTCCGCCCGGCGGCTCCTCGTCGGTGAGAGCGCGCGGAACGCGGCCGGCCGCTGCCCCACTCTCCTCCCACGTGCGGCGGACGCCCTCGATCGCCCCGCGTATCCCCGAAGCAGTGAGCGGGCCGGTACCGTTGAGCACCTCGCCGTCGGGCGTCAGGAATGCCGTCGACGGAACGCCGCCCATCGCGTAGCGGTTCGCGACTCGAGGCTGTCGATCGACGTCCGCCCGCACCGGAATGAACCCGTCGTCGATCGCTGCAGCGATGCGGGGCTCGCCGTAGGTCTCCGCGTCCATCCGGCGACACTCTTCGGACCACGTCGCAGTCAAAGAGAGCAATACCGGTACGTCTGCTTCCGCAGCGTCGTCGAAGGCCGCCTGCCCCCACGGCCGCCACTCGACGTGCCCACCGGGCGGCCACGACGGCACCCCGGGTGACGAATCGGCCGCTGCCCGTTGCTCGGCCTCGGGACTCCCAGCAGGAGCCGGCTCCGCCTCGGATTCCTCGGTCATGGTCGCGCTTGTCCGGCGGCGGGTAAGTGGCTTCGGAGTCCGAATGCGACTGCGTCACGAACCCCCCGAGAGCCGCTCAGATCCGGCGGTAGCCCGTCGGCGTCTCGACGATCTCCCCGCTTCGTTCGAGTTTCTGGAGTGCTCGATCCACGTACTCTCGCGACACACCGTTTTCGGCCGCGTAGGCTCGAACTGTATCCGCAGCCGGCTCGTCGTGTACCTCGAAGGCGTCGAGCACGATCTCCCGCTGGCTCCGGGTATCCCGGTCGGTCTCGTCCGCGCGCTCACCGGCCTCGGCGACGGCATCGGGGTCGATGCCGGCCGCTTCCAGGCGCTCCTCGTCGTCGACCACGTCCTCCTCGATCGAAGCTTCGAGGTCGCCAAACGACGGCGCATCGTCGCCCGCGCCGCGCCGGTTCGCGACCAGCGCCGCACGCGCCTCCCGGGCGTCGTCGGCCTCGGTCGTCTCGGCGAAGTGGCGGAGTCGGTCAGTCCGGTGGCGTGTGCCACACCGCGGACAGGTGGCGGAGTCCGCCCCGACCTCGATCACCCACAGCGACGAACACTCCGTGCAGCCGACGACCGCGTACATTACGTCTGGATCGGTCGCCATCGGGCAAGAACGTTTGCGAACGCACCGACGGTCAGTGGATCGGTAGCGAGGAGATCCATGCACAGGTTGAAGGCACAACGGGCGACCACCGAATGCTGTGATCTGACGGACCACGCCGGTCGGTCTCGCGCTCGTGTGGCAATCCGATCGGAGGAGTCGAACTCGCCGCCTGCTTGCCCCGAATACCCCACTAAAAAGTTGCTCAGACTGGCTCCCCGAAGGCGTACATCGTCTGGTGGCCAGTGACCTCGACGGTGAGCCAGTCGCCGGGCTCGATGCCACGCTCGCCGGCGTTCTGGACGATGATCTGTCGGTAAGCGCCGTCCCGGCATTTCACCGAGTCGGCGGTGCCCTGCTCGACGACGAGGACCTCTTGCGTCTCTCCGACCATCTCCTCGTAAACGTTACCGACGAGGTCGCGCTTGACCTCGCTCATCTCCTTCGAACGTTCCTTCTTGACCGTCCCGCCGAGCCCCTTCATGTCCGCCGCATCGGTTCCCGGACGCTTCGAGAACCGCGTGACGTTCACCTTCTCCGGACGGACCTCCCGGAGGAGTGCCATCGACTGCTCGTGGTCGGCGTCGGTCTCCGTGGGGAACCCACAGATGAAGTCCGTCGAGAGTGTCCACTCCCCGAGCGCGTCGTCGAAGGCCTCGACGACCTCGAGGAACTCCGAGACCTGGTGCTGGCGGCGCATGTCGCCGAGCACGTCGTCGGATCCGGACTGGACCGGTACGTGGAGGAAGTTGTAGAGCTCGTCGTGCTCGGCGAACACCGCGGCGAGCTCCTCGCGGATTCCGTGGACGCCCTTCGGGTTCGCCATCCCGACGCGAACGCGGAACTCCCCGTCGATCTCGGTGCAGATACGATCGAGCAGCCGGTGGAGACGTCGATCGCCGTCGTCCCAGCCGTAGACGCCAGTGTCCTGCCCGGTGATGCGGAGCTCCGTCGCGCCGGCGTGGACCAGCGCGCGGGCCTTGTCGACGTTCTCCTGGATCGGCGGCGAGTCGATCTTGCCGGTGGCCTGCTTGGTGATGCAATAGGAGCAGTCGCTCATGCAGCCACGGGCGATGGGCAGAATACCGACGACGCCGTCGAGAATCGGCTCGGCGTCGGGGGTCGTCGTCGGACACTCGCCGTTGCGGACGTGCTCAGGCACTTCGTCCCAGTGGAGGACCTCGGCGTCGACGCCGGCCTCGTGGAACGTCTCGCCCTGTGCCAGTGCCATGCAGCCAGTGATGACGAGATCGGCAGGGGTCTCGTCGTCGAGCTCCTGTGCTCGTGCGAGCATGTTCCGCTCGGTCTTCTCGACGACCGTGCAGGTGTTGAGAATCGCGACGTCGGCATCGGTGGGTCCCGACGCGGGGCTGTGGCCGCCGTCGCGGAGGGCCCGCTCGATCTGACGGCTCTCCCCGCGGTTGGAGGTGCAGCCGTAGGTTTCGATGTGGTAGCGGGCCATCGGTTATCCCCTCTAGCGGAACCGCGGGCAAAAGCCCGACGGATCCGAGACCGGCGGACAGATGCCGGCGCGCCGCTGTGCAACGGGTCAATAGCTAAGTGGGTACACGTCCCATCGATACGTATGTTTGGCGACGGGGACGACGGCTCCGTCATCTGTATCGCTTGCGGGACGGAGCTGTCGCGGTCGGCTGCGAGAGAGTACGACAAGGAGGGCGATCGCTGGAATCGCGAGGAGAAGACGTTCGAGTACCTCTGCAAACCCTGCGATCGTGACCGATCCCACCAGCCCCGACGTGGCCTCGAAGCGGACCTCGTCGCGAGCGGTGCGGGAGAGTGCGACCGCGACGAATTCCTCGCACGCCTCTGTGGTCAGCTCGAAGAGCGTGCGACCGAAGAGCCCTGAGGAGACGCTGAAGCGAACAGGTGGCGACGCCAGGTTTGCCAGCAGAACCGCGATCGAACGCCGATCAGAGATCCGTTCGTTCGAACCGCATGAGCGCCAGCATCGGCAGGACGACGATCCACCAGCAGAGGACGACCCCGGCAAAGGCGGTGACGGTGACGTCGTCAGTTCCCGCCAACGCTTCGTAGGAAGTTCCGGGGGCGATGAGTCGCCCGGTCGCCACGACGGGCGACATCGTGTCCACGTAGACGAGCCACCACGGATTCGACGGAACGTCGACAAATCGATCGACGACCCAGAGCAGACTCCGTGGCAAGACCTGCCAGACGAACGTGAATCCCAGGAACGCGGCGAAAGCCAGCGTGCCGCTGAAGTTGGTCGTCTTCAGCGCCGTCGAAATCGCAATGCCGATACCCAGATAGGAGAGGCCCATGAGAACGCCTGCACCGACGAGCGTGGCAGCCATCTCCGGCGGCGCGAGTTCGCCTGCACGGACGCTCGCAATGAACAGCCCCGTCGAGACGGCCACGAGTACCGCGGAGACGATCGTCACCACGGTCGCCAAATACTGGCCCAGCACGATCGACCGCCGGGAGATGGGCTGACCGAGCAACAGCCGGAGGCGGCCGTCTTCGCGTCGTCCAGCGACGTCGTCGTGTGCGATCGTAACGGCCGTCGCGGGAACCAGCACGAGCATAGTGCCAGCCAGGAGGCCGAACAGCGCCGAGCCGTCGTTTCCGGAGCCGAGGGCGGCCGGTCCCGTCCAGTAGCCAATCAGTCCGAATATCAGTGCGAACGCGATGATCGTTCCCGGGAGCTCCCAGTTTCGCCAGGATTCGCGGACCCCCTGTCGCGCGACGAGACGCCAGCTCACGCCGTCTCACCCGTCGTGGCGACGAAGAGGTCTTCCAGAGAGCTCTCGTCGGTTTCGAAGTCGACGACGGTAGCCCCATCGCGCCTCACTGCGTCGACCACCGCGACCTTCCTGGCGTCACTGCACGAAACGGTTATCGTCGAACCGTCGACGCCGACGACGGTCACACCGTCCAGGGCACGCACTGCGTCGACTGCTCCATCGACCAGGCCGTCCAGCGTGATCGAGAGCTGCCCCTCGACGCCGACGCTTTCGCGCAGACCGTCGATCGAGTCGACAGTGAGCAACTCACCATCGCGGAGGATCCCGACCCGATCCGCGACCGCCTCGACCTGTTCGAGGATGTGACTCGAGAAGAAGACAGTCGCCCCACGGTCGGCAGCATCGCTGACGATCTCTCGCATGCGACGGACGCCGTGGGGGTCGAGGCCGGTCGACGGCTCGTCGAGGATCAGGAGATCGGGATCGTCGACCAGCGCCATGCCGAGTGCGAGTCGCTGCGCCATCCCCTTCGAGTAGCCACTCGCTTCGCGCTTGCCTTCACCGGCGAGGCCAACCCGTTCGAGCACGGCGTCAGGGTCCGCGTCGGCGTTTCTAGCTTCGATGGCGAACTCGACGTGCTCCCTGCCGGTTGTTTCTCGCATCGGCCGGTAGCCTTCCGGCAGGATGCCAGTCTTTCGCCGGACGGCGACCGGATCGGACTGGACGTCGTGGCCAAGCACCGTCACGTCGCCGTACGTCGGTCGGGCGTAGTCGATCAGCAAATCGATCGTGGTCGACTTCCCAGCACCGTTCGGGCCGAGGAAGCCGAACACCTCACCGCTGTCGACGGTGAGATCGAGGTCGCGGAGGGCAACGACGTTCCCGAACGCCTTCGAGACGCCGTCGAGTTCGATCGCGGGCATCGACGGATCGTCGAAGGGACGGCGTTTAGTTCGTCTGGTTCGCCGAGAATCGGCGCTGTGAGATCGACGTCGGGTCACCCCCACAGAGCCGGCCGCGAGTCCGCCCCGACACGCATATGGGTGGCTCCGTCGTAGCGCGGGACATGACCGACGCGGATGCGGGCGCAGAGGAGACCGCTGCGGACTCCGATGCGGACGCTGAATCCCCGGACGACGAACGGACTGAACCCGACAATCAGGGCCCCGTCTGCATCGACGACGAGCTCGCGCGCCACGTCGAGAACAAACGCGACGAGCTCCTCGAGAAGTTCGAGATTCCCGACGGCTTCCCGCCGGAGGTGCTCGAGGAGGCCGAGGCCCGCACTGAGGACGTCGGCTCCGAGATCGAAGGCGAAGCCGAGGAGCGCCAGGATCTCCGCGACCTCACGACCTGGACCGTCGACCCCGTCGACGCACAGGACTTCGACGACGCGATCTCGATCCAGCGCGAGGGCGACGACTACCGCCTCTGGGTCCACATAGCGGACGTCACCCACTACGTCCACCCCGACTCGGCGATGTGGGACTCCGCGGTCGAACGCGCGAACACGGTCTACCTGCCCGGCTACACCGTTCACATGCTTCCGCCGGTACTCGCCGAAACCGTCTGTTCCATCGTCCCCAACGAGGACCGACTGGCCCACACCGTCGAGATGGAACTCGACGGCGAGACGCTCTCCTACGAAAACATCGAGATCTACAAATCCGTCGTGCGGAGCGACTCGAGGCTCACCTACACCGAGTGTGAACATCTGCTCGACGAGCCCGACACCGCCGGCGACTACCTCGAAGACCCGGCCGTCGATCTCGGCGAGCGCATCGAGCTTGCTTTCGAGCTCGCCGACCGAATGCACGAGCAGCGCAAAGAGGACGGCTCGCTCGTGCTCAACCCCAGCCGGGACCGCGCCCACACGATCGTCGAGGAGTGCATGCTCAAAGCGAACAAGGCAGTCACGCACGAGCTGATGTGGGATCGTGGGGTCGAAGCGATGTACCGCGTGCATCCCCAGCCCAGCCCCGACGAGTGGGGGAACGCACTCCAGGAGATCCAGGAGCTCGACGGCGTCTCGATCCCGGCAGAGACATGGGACGAACCCCGCAAGGCCGTCAACGCGACGCTCGAATCCGCACCCGAACGACAGCTCTCGGACATCCAGTGGGCCGTGATGAAGGTCATGCCCGCCGCGAAGTACATGAACGACCCATTCGGCGGTCACCACGCGCTGAACTTCGAGATCTACGGCCACTTCACGAGCCCCATCCGCCGGCTTTCGGACCTGATAAACCACTGGATCGTGCACACCAACGACGTGCCCGAGGACCTGATCGCGATCTGCGATCGCGCCTCGGACAAGGAACGCGACGCCGAGCAGTGCGAACGCGAGTACAGACAGTTCCTCGAGGAGGTCGGCCTCGACGCCGACGCCGTCAACAACCGCGGAATCGAAGTCGTCGACGATCCCGACGACGCCGACTATACGCTCTGAGCCGTCGGCCTTGGGCAACCCGATCCGTTGTCACGACGTCGAGAGTGGAAGGTCAGGGATATGTGGCGCCACACCCGAGCCACGGGCATGGACGCCGCCGACGGACGCACGCTGACCTGCGGGGACTGTAACTGGCGGACCAGCGAACTCGCAAAAGATCGCTGTCCGGAGTGTGCTGGACAGCTCGCGGTCGAGTACGACGAAGACGTGATCGACGCGGACGGACTCGAACTCGACGACCGAACCGGCGGTCTGTGGAACGCCCCTCAACTGGTGCCCGCGACAGACGATCCAGTGACGCTCGGAGAGGGCGCCACGCCACTCGTCGACTGCCCCACACTGGCCGACGAGCTCCAGGTGAGCTCCTGTACCGTCAAGGACGAGGGGCAGAATCCGACCGGGACCGCAGCCGATCGATCTATCGCCGTCGCCGTGACGGCCGCACGCGAAGCGGGCGCGACCGACGTTGCACTGCCGACGACCGGCGCCGACGGCGTCGCCGCGGCAGCCTACGCAGCCCGGGCGGGCCTCGACGCCCACGTCTTCGTTCCGACCCGCTCGACCCACAGCACCAAGGCCATGATCAACGTCCACGACGGCGACATGTCCGTCGTCGAAGGGCGGTACCAAAACGCAGAGGAGAGCTTCGAGTCCGCAATCGCTGAGGAACCCGATTGGACCGCCCTGGATCCAACCAATGCTGCCGTTCGCACGGCAGGCTATGCGACGATCTATCCGGAACTCGTCGCGGATCGGGACGGCTTCGCGCCCGACGCTATCGTCGTGCCGACCGGCCACGGAGAGGCGCTTGCGGGGCTCCACGCCGCTGCGGACCTGTTCGAATCGCTGGGCGTGGTCGAAAGCGTCCCAACCTTCCACGCAGTGCAGGCAGAGGGGTGCGCGCCGATCGTTCGCGCCGCCGACGCGGGAGCAGACAGCGTCACCGCGTGGGAGCAGCCCGATACCATCGCTGGCGCGATCGAAGTGGCAGACCCCGCACTCGGCGATCGAGCGCTCGCAGCCCTGGATCAGACCGGCGGAGAAGCCGTCGCCGTCGACGACGAGGCGATTCTCGCCTCGGCCTGCCGGATCGCTGCCGCGGAAGGGCTCGAAGCCAGCGTCGCGGGCGGTGCCGCGGCCGCCGGCGCGTGGGAGCTGTCCATCGACGGCGCCGTCGACGAAAGTGACGACGTGGTCTTGCTCAACACGGCCGCCGGCTCGCTGGATTCGGACGTCCTGCGAAGCCACCTGATGCGAGCGGGCTGAACGCCGAACTCGGCACCGAAGTCTGCTCTCAGACCACCGAATCGACGTCAGTTACCACGAGCACTTCCGTCGGACCTGGCTGGAACCGGTACTCGACCTCGCGACTCTCGACGGTACAGCCGGCCTCTCGGAGCGTCGCCATCACGGGATCGACGTACTCGGATCGCTCGGCGTCCAGTGACTGGAGCCCCGCAATTCGGAGCTCTTCACTGGCGACGCGGGCCAGCTCCAGCGCGGCATCTCGGTGAAACCCGATCCCGAAGCGATCGTCGTAGAGAAAGAGAAGATTCGCCGAACAGACGAGATCGAACGCACCGTCGTCGAAAGGCAGCGCCGGGAGTGCCGCGTCGACGTATCGGTCCGGTTGCCGCGCGTAATCGGCGAGGAAGCGCGTCGCTGCCGCTCGTGCGTATCGCTCTCGGGTGGCGACGTCACCGTAGAAGGACCAGTCGAACAGGTCGGTCTTCGCCTGGAGCTGGTCGACGACGTCGTCGACGGCCGACGAGCAGGTCTCTTCGAGCGTCGCAACCGGTGGTCCGTACTCTGGGTCGACTGCGACGGCGTCGGTACCCACACGTGCGGCGACTGCCGTAAACGACCCCGGGCCGCCCGGACAGTCGAGTATGCGACGATCGACGAGATCGTGAACGGCGAGATCGAACAGCTCGCAATATTCCTCGAACGTGCGTCCGTAGAAGGCGGTGCCGTCCGAGACGACGAATCCATCCTGTGTCATGGCTTACTAAATATACAAATCTGTCCATTAATGATCTTTCTTGTCCATAGTCAATAGCACACATACACAGAGAAATGACGCTCCCGAGCCACGTCGTCGATCGCCGGAACCGCATAGTTGAAACGGCAGAAACAGATCCGCTGGCGTATGGAGTCAGTCCTCGTCACCGGTGCACTCGGCGTCGTTGGCAGATGGACAGTCGATCGGCTCGCGAAGGACTACGACGTGGTCGCCGTCGACGTGGAACGGCCGGAGGATCCACGCCAGGACGTCGAGTACCGCGCAGCAGACCTGACCGAACAGGGGCCAGCCTGGGAGCTGGTGCTCGCCGAGGATCCGGACGCAGTCGTTCACCTCGCCGCGATCCCGACAGTGGGCATCCGCGCCGGCGCGGAGACGTTCACGAACAACGTCACGGCAGGGTACAACGTCCTCACCGCCGCTGGCGAAGCCGGAGTCCCCGTCGCCTGGGCGTCCAGTGAGTGTGCCTACGGAGAGAACTTCGCCGAGGAGCCCCGCGTCCCGGAGTATCTCCCGATCGACACGGAGCATCGAACCGATCCCGAGGATCCCTACGGCACCTCGAAGGTCGCGACGGAGGCAGTCGCACAGAGCGTCGCCCGCAAGTACGGCATTCAGGTGACGACGATCCGTCCGACCTGGGTGCAGGAACCCGGTGCCTACCACACCCCGGATGCGCGCGCCGAGTTCGATCCAGACGACCCCGGACGCCACGGCAACTACTGGTCCTACGTCGACGTCCGCGACGTCGCGGAGCTGTTCGTCGACGCTCTCGAGGTCGGCCACGACGGGCACGAGATCTACAACGCCGTCGCCGACGAGAACTTCATCGACTACCCGACAGTGGACGCAATCGAGGCGGGGTTCGGGACCGTTCCCGAGCGCTGTGCAATCGAGGGTGACGACTGCGCGTACTCGAACGCGAAGGCCGGGGACGAACTCGGCTGGGAGCCCCAGCACAGCTGGCGGACGGCCGAGAACGAGACAGTTCCCCGACCGGAGCTGTAGGCGATCCTCCTTGCGGTGGGGATGAGTGAGGATGGGATGGTGGGGATTCGAACCGAAGGAAGACGGTTGTGCTCGCTCGCGAACTCGCTGCGCGCACTGCGACTTCCATGATTCGAACCCATCTGAACGCACCTGCTGCTCACTGTCGTTTTGGAGACGATCGCTCGCGGCTCAGTACTTCGCCGGAAGACTCGCTCCGCTCGTCTTCCGAGCCCTGCGCTCTCGTGCGCTCGCGCAGGACGCTGCTCACGAAACCGAGCCGCTCCCTTCGGTCGCGACTCGTATGCGAGGGATGGGATTCGAACCCACGAACTCCTACGAGAGCGGGTCTTAAGCCCGCCGCCTTTGGCCAAGCTCGGCCACCCTCGCGCGTCCCGTGATTTCACACACCCAGACAAGTCGGTTTCGCCTACGGCTTCTCGGGATCGAGATTACCAGTCGACGCTGATCGTCCCGTCGCCGTGGGGATCCGGAGCGATTTCCTCGTCGGTGCGGCGATCCACGACGTGGATGCAGCCATCGCCCTTCTTGGCGGGGCAGACCTCCGCTGCGCGCACGTTTTCCTCGAGTTCGTCCTCACCGACGAAGTAGGAGTTCGGCTTCGCCATGCCGCTGAGGATGTCCATCTCCCAGTTCTCGGCGACTTCGGCACACTTTCCGGCGCCGAAACAGGCGTTCGCCTCGAAGATGATCTTGTAGGGCTTCTCCGCGATCGGTGGGCCATCGTCGCCGACGTCGGCGGGATCCTGCACCTCCGCGTCGAGATCGCTCATTGGAAGAGATCTGGCACCGAGGCCGCTTTCAGGTTACGGTTCCCGCGAGTTACGTCGGGTCTGCGTCCTCCGCTGCATTGCCGGTTTCTTTCCGTGTCCACTTCTTCTCGACGTCGCCGTTCGCGACCACCAGCATCGAACCGTCCGCTTGCTCTAGACGACATTTCCGCAGTTCGATCGCGCGAACGACGCCCTCGCCTTTCTCCGTCACGACCCGATCGCCGACCTCGAAATCCGGGTCCCGCAGGAGATAGATACCCGCCACCGTGTCTTCGATCATCTCCGAGAGTGCGTACGCGACGCCCAGGGCGACGAAGCCGGTCGTGGTGCCCATGCTCGCCGCGATCTCTCCCATGCCGAGGATCGACAGCAACGAGAGCGCGACGGAAAACCAGAGGAAGATGCCGACGATCGTGACGGCAAGGTCGACCACCAGCGCTTCCCGCTCGCCGTAGATCCGACCGAGCACCCGCCGAAGGGCGAACAGGGTAATCTTGATCCCGACGTACGCCAGCACCAGCAAGATCAGGACGCGGACCAGAGTCGGGACAGAGGTCTCCACCCACGTCGCAAGACGATCGCCGGTCGTGTCGGCGACCTCGGACGCGAAGCTGCCAGGATCGAATGCCATGCGGAGGGCTTGCTCTCGGGAAAGTTGAACGCTTGGGAGAAAACAGGAACGGCCAGCGGACGCTGGGACTACTCGAAGGGATGCTCGAGCACGACGGTCTGCTCGCGCTCGGGGCCGAGCCCAACCGCGTACAGCGGCGTGTCGATCTGCTCGGCGACGTACTCGAGATACGTTCGAGCGTTCTCGGGTAGCGCCTCGTACCCCTCCGCTGCCACGGCCGACCAATCGGCCTCCGGCCAGCCGTCGAACGATCGGAAGGTCGGCTCACAGTCGGCCCAGCGCTCGGTCGTCGAGGGAATCGTCTCGATTTTCTCGCCGTCGAGTTCGTAGCTATCCCCGACTTTCACCGTCTCGAGACCGGCGAGCACGTCGACGTGGTTCACGGCGAAGCCGGTGAACCCGCTCGCGCGCGCCGCGTGACGGAGCATCGGCAGGTCGAGCCAGCCGACGCGGCGGGGTCGGCCAGTGACGGTGCCGTACTCCCCACCCTCCTCTCGGATGTAGGACGCGAGATCCTCCGGCGTCGGATCCGACCCCGTCGCGGCTGACTGCTCCCCGGCGTCCACGCCGTGGCCGCCTTCGCTCGGACCGAGCTCCGTCGGCATCGGCCCGGTGCCGACGCGTGAAAGGTAGCCCTTGACGACGCCGACGACTTCGCCGTCGCCAACGGTCGTGACGCCGAGTCCCGAACCGGTCGCAGCGTAGCCGGCGGTCGGGTTCGACGACGTGACGTACGGGAAGTTCCCGTGGTCGATGTCGAGGAGCGTTCCCTGTGCGCCCTCGAGCATGACCTGTTCGCCGTCGTCGATCGAATCAGCGAGGAACTCGCCGGCGACGACGGTCATTCCCTCCTCGTCGAGACGCTCGCCGTAGGCGCGGTACTGCTCCAGGACTGCGTCGGTGTCGAACGCCTCGGCAGCGGTGAACCCGTCGAAGGCGAGGTCGACGGCGTCGAGGTCGATCTCGTAGACCTCTTCGATCAGCCGACGTTTCTGGGGGATCACGTACTCGAGACGATCGCGCAGCACCTCCGCGTCGAGGAGATCGCCGACGCGGACGCCGCGGCGGCCGGCCTTGTCCTCGTAGGTCGGGCCGATGCCCCGCCCGGTGGTGCCGACTTTCAGGTCGTCGTCGCTGCGGACGTCCTCCTCGAGGTTGTCGAGAATCCGATGGTAGGGCATGATGACGTGCGCCCGCTCGGCGACGCGCACGTCCGGATCGAGCCCCTGTTCGTGGAGGTCGTCGAGTTCGTCGAACAGCGTCGCCGGGTTGACGACGCAGCCGTTCCCCAGCACGCCAACCTTGCCGCGAACCGCACCGCTGGGAACCAGCGAGAGCTTGTACGTCTCCCCGCCGTGAACGACAGTGTGCCCCGCGTTGTCACCGCCCTGGTAGCGCGCGACCACGTCGGCAGACTCGCCGAAGACGTCAACGATGCCGCCCTTCCCCTCGTCGCCGAGCTGCGCGCCGACGATGGTGACAGTCATTACGAGGCGAGGTTTCGCGTCGCGGGATAAACGAATTACGATGTGCCCGGCCCGGAGTGCTCACCCCGAACCGAATCGACTGGATCGAACAGCTATGATCGAAGGAGACACGAGAAAGACACCCCCGTACTATGGGCACCAGTATCGGGGACCGGAACCGTTAACCACTCCCACGGGTGAGTTTGCGCCATCGGCGTCGGTTCGTCTGTGGATCATCCCCGCTCCTGACGACAACATTTAAAGCCCCCAACGACAAGTTAACACGTGCCATGATAGATCGGCTCGAAAAGGAGGTAGACATGCTGGAACGCCATCTGCAGGTGCTGCGGATGGTCATCGAGAACGAGCCCATCGGCATCGTGAAGATGTCAAACGAGACGGGCTACCCACATCACAAGGTTCGCTACTCGCTCCGGGTCCTCGAAGAGGAGAACCTCATCGAGCCCTCGAGTCAGGGTGCGATCACGACCGAGCGTACCGCCGAGTTCATCGACGAACTCGACGGCAAGATCGACGAGACGGTCGACACGCTCGAAGGGATGAAGCTCGAAGACGCAGCCGAACTCGAGTCCTGAACTCGATACAGTTAGATCGATTAGATCGCCCGCAGCCGACCCTTACGCGACGGTTCGCCGCCCAGAGAGTCAGACCCCGCGTTCGCAACCGCGTCGGCTGAAGCAAGGTTTCTGCGCACACGTATCCTCTGGGGTATCCCCAGAATGTAGAATAGGAAGTAGTAACGGACAGTCCCACTCAAATCGACCAACACTACCACTCCGGTCGACGGATCTGGTACACCGATCGACCGACCTACCGACCCCGTCGCCCCTTACAGCTCGGGGACGTTGAGGTGGAGATCGTCGCCGCGCGCCTCGACGAGACAGAGATGGTACCCCTGCTTGCGAGAGAGCTTGACGTAGCTCTTGCGTGAATCGCGACTCAGCAGACTCCCGCTCGTCGCTTCCGAGGCCGTCTCCAGCGCCGCCGGCTCGAAGAAGCTCCGCGTAACGAAGAAGGCACTCGAGAGCGCCATCGAGTGCTCCTTCACGCGGCTGGCTGCCTCCTGCAGATCGACGATCATCCGACCCGTCGCGGGATCGCGGGCGTCGTTCATATTCGCGACGAATAGCGCTTCACCCATCTTGTCCCGAACGACGACGTCGAAGGTCTCGCTGGGCGCACCCTCCTCGTCTTCGACGGCGTCCCGGGTCACCTCCCCGTGGAACTCGACGCGGTCGACCTCTGGGAGCGCATCGTAGAGGTCCCGGAGATCGGACGCAGAGCCAGTCTCCCGAATTTCGTAGGGGAGCGTCCGCACGAGCCACTCGACGAAGCGGTAAGCCATCGTTTCTGGCAGAAATGTCTCGAACGGTTCGCCGTCGACCGTCGTGCCCTCATCCTCGAACTGGGTGTGGACGTCGAGCCGAAGATTCTGGTTGACCTCACCTGCGTCCGCGCTGCCGTCGTGGGCCGCCTCCAGGGTCGGAGCGCTCTTGGAGTCGTAGCGGACGAAAAGGTCGGTGCCCTCCAGAGCCGCCCGCGGCGTCATCGCGCCGCCGGAGGTGGCACTGGGCCCGCCACCGGTCCCACTGGGCTCAGCGCGCTCGGCGGCAGCCTCCAGTTCCTCGATCTCGTCTTCGAGCGAGCGGATCTCACCGCGAAGCGTCTCGTTCTCTTCGGTCAGCGAGTCGACGCGCTCGACGAGCCGGTCTCGTTCCTCGGCGATATCGTCGCGCTCCTCTTCGAGATTCTCCGCCCGCTGCTGGAGCCGATCGATCCGATCTTCGCGCTCGAGAACTTCCTGTTCGAGGGTATGTTCGGTGTCCCCGGATTGGTCGTTCGCGGATTGCCTCTGGCCAGATCCGCGCTGCTGCGTGGAGCTCGACTGTTTGTTCGCGGCGGACTGCGTACGCGAGCGGGACCGTTGGCTCGCGGGGGACTGCTGAGTGGATTGGTCTCGTGCGCGTCGATCCGACTGAGCACCGGTCTGCTGACCGGAGCGAGCGTCGGCCCCGGCACTCTGGGTCGCCATCGGCGGTTCGGGCTCCTCGCTGTGGTCTGGATCGAGTGAGGGAACTGTGGTCGCCTCGCGCCACGCGCTTTCCGACCGGTGCCGATCACCGCCGTCGTCCACGCCTGCGCTGGCTGCGCCCTCGTCTGCGTCCGTGGCGGGACTCGGTGCGTTTCCGGTGGGAGCGGTCGCAGCCGATTCATGGCCAGTTCTCGTTCTGGACCCGCCTGCACCGTCGGCAGCGGAGTGTCGCGACCCCGGCTGGTCGTCGTTCGAAGCGCCGACCGGCGAATCGCCTGCGGTGACCGAGGCGGTGTCCTCGGAACGGTCACCTGACCGCGAGCGTCGTGATGGTGTATCCTCACTCGTACCAGTCGAGGGAGCAGTTTCAGCCTCGTTCGCTCCCTGGTCCGTACCTGCAGTATCGGCTTCCGGCATCGGTTCCGCTGCAGCCGATTCGTCGCCGGGGTCTGGGTCGTCACTGCTGGAAGGCGACGGTTCCGGTTCGGCTCCATCGGCTGGCGGAGCGGGGGTCGCAGTCTGATCCTCGTCAGCGGGCGTGCGATCGTCGGAATCGGGTGATGGAGTCTCCTTGCCTCGAGACGCCTCGGCCCGGGATTCGTCTTCCCCGCCAGCGGACCGCTCGGTGCCGGAAGCGGATGCAGTCGCGGCGCCAGCGGTACCAGCGGTATCAGCAGTGGCAGTGGCGTCAGAACTCTCAGCGGTGCCAGTGGCGTCAGCGGCATCAGCGGCTGGAGCGGCCTCCGGTTCCGCAGAGCTGTCAGCCGCGGCAGATTCTGTCGCGCCAGCCCCGGACGTCTCTGGCTCCTCGGGCTCCGGGACGTCGGTCACCTCGACGTCTACGTCGATGACCTCGTAGATGCCGACCTCGTCGTCGGCGCGCTCGAACGCGTCCTCGCCAGTGATCATCTTCCCGCTGTTCCCGACGAAGGCGACGCTCATCGAGGCGCCGCCGTGATAGAGCTGGTAGTAATCGCCGCTGAGGACGTTCTCGCTTAGCTCCACGTAGCCGGTGAAGGCGCCGGAGGACAACGTCTCGTGGACCTGCGAGATCGACGTATCGTTGGTGTAGTATTTCGCCCGCGTGTCGCCTCCCGTCACCTGCATCGCGTAGAGAAGCGGCAGCGAAGGATGGGGTGCCTTGTGAGCGGTGCCCTGAGCGTTCTCGACGTCATCGAGATCGCCCTCGAACACGCCCACGGTCTTGCCGTTGACGAAGAACAGCCAGGTGCCGCCGGCGCGCACGACACCCGAGAAGTCTGCCGACGCGAGCTGCCGGAGGCCATCGTACCCGTCCTCGAACGGCCGGGTCGGCCACCCCTCGACGTCGGCTTCGATGCGTCGCTCCATACCCAGGATAAGCCGGAGTCGACCCAAATACTTTCCGCCAAGCGGGATCCGATTCGGGAATGCAGCCGTCGGTAGTAGGGACGAGCCGCCTCGGTCGGGGTCAAGCAGCTACCGAAATCGAGACGGCGGAGAGAAGAGTGCGGTAGGCAGACAGGAGTGGATAGGGAACCGGGAGTACGACGGAAGAGAGACGGGAAAACGGCTCCTCGCCGGAAGAAACCGATTCAGATCTTCCCTTCTGCGTCGTCGGCCAGCTCTTCCATCCGCTTGCCGATCCGGCCGGCCGAGGAGAACTCGTCTTCGCTCATCGCCGACGCAAGCGCGTTACCGAGGACGAACACGGCGTGTTTGTGTTCGTTCTTGGACTTGTGGACGTGGTCGGGCTCGATGTCCAGCTGGGCGTACGGCTCGAACAGTTGCGGGTCGACGTCCTCACGCTCTCTGAAGTGGCGCATGATGGTCACCATCTGTTCGTGAAGCTCCAGAAGCTCGTCCTTGTGCATGTTGAAGCCCGGTAGGCAGGTTCGGCAGTTAAGGGTTGTTTCACACACGGTAACAACCCCCACAGTCCTGTCGCCGCCCAGCACAAACGGGGACGTGCCCCGTGGTACCAAATGGCGGCAGACACCGACTACCGCGCCGCTTGCAGTGTATTCTCAGAGGGTCCAACGAACCGATCGCCAGCCAGCGGAGCGTCTGACGATAGTTTTTGTACCTCCATTCCATACTGATTTCTAATGCCCGAGTTCCGCGTCGCGGTCGATTCGGAGACCGCGGACGCCCTCCAGACCGAGACCGATCTCCTTGGATTTCGGGACTCCGAGAGTTATCTCTCGTGGATCGTCGACAACCGTGCCGCGATCGAACAGGGAACCGAATCGGCGGAGCTGCTCGACTCCTACCGCGATCGGCTAGTCGCACTCGAAGAACGGCTCGCGGCCGAAGGCGTCGATCCCGCTGACGTCGAGACGGGTACGGACCCGCTCTCGAACGCGACGCCAGCGAACGCGGGGGCCGCCGATCCAACGCCCGGCACGACGACCACGAGCGAACGGCCCACCACGAGCGAACAGTCGACGTTCGATGGGAGCAACGCGACCTCCAACAACGCGACGTCGGCAGCCGCGAACGTGAACGCGACATCCACGCACAGGAAATCATCGTCCGCGGCCACGACCTCGACGTCCGCGAAAACGCAGGCAAGCGCGAACGGTTCCGAGGAGACGGAACGTGCGGCTTCGAATCTGACGCGCACGACGAACTCCCGATCTGACGTCGACAGAATCGAGACGAGCGCGGACCGGAGCCCCAGCATCGAAACTGGCGGCAGTTCCTCGAGCCCGTCGGCGACCGGACACAGCGACGGTGCAACAGAGGACTCCAGCGCCGACGAACCGAGAGCCGCCTCCGACGGCGGCGTCCGCGCGGAAGCGGAAATCACGTCGATGCACCTCCAGCCCGAGCGCGTCCAGCGCGTCCGTGAGGACCCCGTGACCGAGGACGCAGGATCGCTCAAAGACGTCGAGATGGATCGGCTCGACGAGATGAGCCGTCGCGCCGTTGCCCAGACACGCAAACAACTGGATCGCGAGGTCGAGACCGGACTCGACTACTCCTCCGCGACGACGCTCCAGAATTCGGACGTTCGGCCCGGTGAGGACCTCGCCGACCTGGACCGGCTCGACGTTCCCGGGCGGACCGAGGGCCTCGTCGAGGCGCGCCGCGTCGTGGTCGGCCGAGCGCTCGCCTACCTCCACGACGCTGGCAGAGCCAGGAAACGGGACTTCATCGCTGAACTGTTCGAGGACTGGCCTGCGGGCTATGAGAGCACCGCCGGCTGGTGGCGCTGCGTTCGCGAGTCGCTCAAGCAGGTCGACGCCGTGACCGCGGGACAGGTCTGGACGTACGACGCCTAACGTACCGGTCCGGACTCAGTGCCCGCCGCCGAGTCCGTCTCGTGCGGCCGAGCGCTCCTCTTCCTCGAGTTTCTCGAAAGCCTCGGTGACGACCCAGCCACCCAGCGCCACCGCACCGACCATCTCCGGAATCGCGATGCCAGCGTCGGTCAGAACGAGCGTCCAGAGCAGCCACGTCGCCAGTACGAGCACACCCAGACCTGCTGTCACTGCACCGCGACGTCGCTCGCCGGTTTCTGCCAGTCCGAGCCCGTAGACGAGGAGAAAGCCCATCGTCGCGATGAAGTGGACGATCGCCGCCGGAGCGTGCCAGCTGTGCGGGAGATGAAACACGCCGACTGCGGCCAGGGAGAGCAACGCGAGGGCGAGCGTAACGGCGCCCGAGCGCTTGAGAGGATGGTCGGCATCGCGATAGAGGAGCCACGCAAACGGGAGGCCGCCGAATCCAGTGACGATCAGGCTCCCGTTGAACAGGAAGAAGGAGGGGCGGTCCACGAGGAGATCGAACGAGATCGACCGTCCCGGTGGCAGTTCGCCGGTGTGTGAGAGCGCGCTGTTCAGCCACGAGAAGGAGGGATCGACGATCGTCGCGAGGAAGATGCCCACGAGCACGATCGGCGGCGCGAGTATGCCAGCTCGGATCGCCGTCTCACGGCGGTTCATAGCGGTGGTGACAGCCCGCGAGCCTTGAAGCTACGTGTTCGGGGACGCTCGTCACTCGGTGTGTTCCTCTCTGGGGAACCACGCGAGGTCGTGCGTCGCCGTGAGATCCACGCAGACCTCCTGCTCGAGATCGACGTTCGCCGAGTGGTTGTGCATGCACTCGACGGTGTCGCCGTTGTCGAGTTCCACACGGTAGAGAACCGACGGGCCGAGATACCGACGGTAGGTGACGGTGCCGTCTGGCTCGACCGAGTCGGGGCACGGTCTGGCGACGACGTCGTCCGGGCGGACGAGCACGTCGACGGTCGTCCGGTCGTAGGCGGATGCGAGCCCGTGGATTCTATCCCGCGGAAGTTCGCCGATAACGGTCTCGACTGCGTCGTCGTGAACGTAAGAGGAGAGGAAGGAAGCGTGACCGAGAAAACCCGCGACGAACCGAGAAGTGGGGTGCTGGAACACCTGCTCGGGGTGGCCCACCTGCTCGATCGACCCCTGGTGCATCACGGCGACGCGATCGGAGATCGAGAGCGCCTCTTCCTGATCGTGCGTGACGAATACGGCGGTCACGCCGGCCTCGATTAGGATCCTCCGGACCTCCTCGCGCGTCCGAACTCGGAGGTCCTTGTCGAGATTCGAGAACGGCTCGTCGAGGAGGAGAAGATCCGGCTCGGGCGCGAGCGCTCTCGCGAGCGCGATCCGCTGTTGCTGACCGCCGGATAGCTCTCCCGGCTGGCTGTCTCGCTGATCACCGAGTCCCACGAGATCGAGGAGCTCGTCGACCCGCGCGGTCCGCTTCTCCGATGCCCAGTCCTGAATGCCGAAGGCGACGTTCTCGGCCGCACTCAGG
Source organism: Salinarchaeum laminariae (assembly GCF_023204835.1). Taxonomy (GTDB): domain Archaea; phylum Halobacteriota; class Halobacteria; order Halobacteriales; family Salinarchaeaceae; genus Salinarchaeum; species Salinarchaeum laminariae. Next base: position 2,150,044 of record NZ_CP096270.1, on the reverse strand, counting down.
TGAGGAAAGAGCGCGAAGTCCTGGAAGACGAGCCCGACGTCTCTGGACTCGGGCGCAGTCGAGGAGTCACCGTCGGCGACGCACTCGCCGTCGATGGTGATCGAGCCCGCGTCGGGCCGCTCGAGTCCGGCGATGGTTCGGAGCGTCGTCGTCTTGCCACAGCCAGACGGGCCAAGCAGGGTGACCAGTTCCCCGTCCTGAACGGAGAGTGAGAGTCCGTCGACTGCGCACTCGGGGCCGAACTCCTTTTGCAGCCCGTCGACCTCGAGAATCCGCTCGCAGTCCTTGGATTCGTCCTCTCGGTCGGTCTGGGAGGCGGGCGCACCGACGCCGTCGCGATCGGCGTCCTCGGTCGCCTCTCGCTGCACGCCGGACGCCGACTGCCGTGCAGTGGTATCGATCCGGCGTCCGTCGGTAGGGTGATCTTCGGCAGCCATGGATGGGGTATCTGCCATCTCGAAACCGATCGTCGGTAGCGAACACCGACGCGGATCGGAGACGGCGCGTCGTCGTTGCAAGTGATTTAGCACGAAGGGCTTTAGGCTTTCCTAAACCCCTACAGCAGCCGCTTCGGCCTCGACACCTGTAGGAACGAATCGATCTGCCGGGCAGACTGGTCGAGCGAGCTACTCCTCGGGGAGGTCGTCGATGAGGACGACTGCCTCGCCGTCGATGATAGTCGTGTCCTCGTCTTCGTCGTGGATTTCAGTGGTAAGCCGATACTGGTTCTCGCCGAGATCCTCGACGACTTCGACGTTCGCGCTGACGCGGTCGCCGATTCCGACCGGAGCGCTAAACTTCAGATCCTGAGAGAGGTAGATCGTTAGACCGGGCAGGCGCGCGAGAGCCGCGCTAATGAGTCCGGACGCCAGGGTCCCGTGGACGATGCGGCCTCCGAAGCGGGTCTGTTGGGCGAAATCGTCGTCGAGATGGAGTCGGTTGGTGTCACCGCTCGCGTGTGCGAAGGCGTGAACGTCCTCGTCGGTGAGACGCTTGGAGAAGGTGACTGTCTCGCCGACGCCGATGTCTTCGCGACGATCGACGGATCGCTCGAACGTCCAGTCCGGTTGCTCGCCGGCGACGGACGGTGCGTTGGACTCCGCAAGCTCTCCATCGTCCGTGGTGTCTTCCGTGACGAAGGCGGAGAAGGCGGCCCGATTCGCAGCCGCTGTACTGCGCACGACGGTGTTTGTGAGGTCCATCCAGGCATCGGCAACGCCCGCAAAGCCAGTCGCCCTGCTCGTGTCGGACATACGATTCGTAGGAGTGTCTGGGTACTTGTGTGCATTGGCTCGTGTCACCTAAATGGACGATTACGGAGATCTGCAGCCGATTTCACGGGAACGCTGCTCCATCGTTGATATGGGACGGCATCCGAGAATCACGGTATCGAGGGGAGGATTCTGGATGTCGAGAGCATCGGGCATCTAACCAGTGGGAGCGTCCAGAGCACCGCAGTGAGGCCGGCAAGTGTGTTGAGCGCAGGACGATCGGGAGATCGCCGTACGGAACCGGCGTGGAGCACCAAACACCACTCAACACCATTGAATACCATCTGAGGGCAAGCTTTATGCTCCCCAGCGCCCTATACGTGAGTGATGACGGACGACAACGCAGGGTTCCCCTGGCCGCCGGCGATGTTCGCCGAGCAGTTCCAGGAAGCAAGCGAAGACGCCGCGGAACGGCAGCAGGAACTGTACGAGCAGTGGCTCTCCATGGGCACTGGCGGTGCAAGTGGCGGGCTCTCCGACCTTGGTGCACTGAGCACCGGAACCGCGACGTTCAAATCTCGCGTACAGAGCGGCGGCCGTATCTCGATCCCGGACGCCGAGCGCGAGGCCCTCGACATCGAAGAGGGTGACATCGTCCAGACGATCGTCGTCCCCGTCAAGCGAGATCGAGACGAGGAGTGACCCAATCATGACCGACACCAACCCCCTCACGACCGCGTTCGACATCCAGCGCAGTGCGATCGAACAGACCCACCAGCTCACCCACGAGACACTCGAGGCCCAGAAGACGGCCGTGCACGCGATGGCCGACGGGCTCGAGACGCTCGAGCAGGTCAGCGAGCAGAGCGCCAATCTGAGCCAGGAGGCCGCCCACGCCTACCTCGACGCGATCGAGCAGTCCGTTCCCGAGGCCGACCTCGACGACCTGCGAGCGCTCGTCGACGACGGCTTCGAGAACGCAGAGGAGATCCAGGCCGAGTCCTGGTCCGCGATCCACGAGGCCACCGACGAGGGCGTCACGAGCTTCGAGACCGCGGCCGACAACTACGGCGAGTTCGTCGACAGCTCCTTCGACACGTTCCTCTCGGCCCACGAGCAGGTCGAGGAGAACGCCGAGGAGTTCGAGGAGATCGACGTTTCCGCCGACTGAAGCCCCCTTTTTGAACTACCTGCGGCTCGATACACCACCACGAGCAACCATACCAATGAGTGAGCAAACCACGACCCCGCCCGCACAGGAGAACTGGACCGAGTTCGTCGAGAACATGAACGAGCAGATGGTCGAGGCGTTCGAGGCGAACGTCGAGGCCCAGTCCCAGTTCGTCGAGACCTGGGCAGAGACGCTCGCGGAAGGCACTGACGACGATCGCATCGGCGACGGCGTCGAGGGCTACGCCCGCGCCTATCAGGTCTGGATGGACGCTGCCGAAGAGATGGCCGGTCAGGTCGCCGAGGAAGGCGGCGACGTCTCGCCGGAGGACGCGCGAGACCTCTGGCTGTCGAGCGCCAACGAGGCGTTCAAGGAAGTCATGTCTACGAGTGCGTTCGCCGCAGTCACGGGCGAGACGGTCGAGGACGCACTCGAACTCCGGCAGGCCGCCGACGAGAACGCACAGGAGACGCTCCACGCGCTGGGCATGGCGACGGAGCGGGACATCCGCGAAGTCGGTGACCGGCTCGTCGAACTGGAACGGCGTCAGCACGCCATCGAGGAGAAGCTCGACGACGTGCTAGACGCACTCGACGAGGAGTGATCCAGGTGACCACGATGCAGAACCCCTACGCAGGCTTCCTCGACGCCCAGCGGTCGGCCTGGGAGCAGGCCACCGACGCAGCCAAGAAGCTCGGTGCAGCGCCAGACGCCAACGAGACGATCACGTCGGTCGACGTCGGCGAGACGCCCAGCGAGGTCGTCTACGAGGAGAACAAGCTCCGGCTGCTCCACTACGAGTCACAGACCGAGGAGCAACACGACGTGCCGATTCTCATCGTCTACGCGCTGATCAACCGGCCGTACATTCTGGACCTCCAGCCCGATCGCTCGGTCGTCCGAACGCTCCTCGAAAACGGGTTCGACGTGTACATGATCGACTGGGGAGAGCCCTCCCTGCTCGACAGGTCGCTCACACTCGAGGACTACGTCGTCCGGTACGTCGACAACTGCGTCGACGAGGTTCGCGAGCGTTCCGGCCAGGACTCGATCAACCTGCTCGGCTACTGCATGGGCGGGACGATGTCATCGATGTACACCGCTCTCTACCCCGAGAAGGTCCGGAATCTCGGCCTGATGGCCGCTGGCCTGTGTTTCGCCGAGAGCGGCGGCATCCTCGAACTGTGGGGCGACGAGGACTACTTCGATCCCGACGCCATCACCGACACGTTCGGGAACGTCCCGGCGGAGTTCCTCGACACCGGGTTCGCGCTGATGGACCCCGTCGAGAACTACGTGACGAAGTACGTCCGGTTCTATGAAAACATGGAGGACGAGGACTTCGTCGAGAACTTCGCGCGCATGGAGGAGTGGCTCGGCGACGGCATCGACGTCGCCGGCGACGCCTTCGAGGAGTTCATCGAGGACATCTACCAGGAGAACAAGCTCTACGAGAACGAACTCTACCTGGGCGATCGCCACGTCGACGTCACCGACATCGACGTGCCCGTGCTCCAGATCGTCGCCGAGTACGATCACCTCATCCCGCCGACCGCCTCCAAACCGTTCAACGACGTCGTCGGCACCGACGACGTGACGACGATGGAGTTCCCGACCGGCCACATCGGGATGAGCGTTTCCTCCCGATCGCACGCCAAACTCTGGCCCGACGTCTGCGAGTGGTTCGAGGAGCGCTCACAGGTGGGCGAGGACGCCGAGGCGGACGAAGATGGCGCGTCCGCTGAGGATCGAGAAACGGACGAAGACGATGCGACCCGAGACGAAGCGGCCCCGGACGGAGTGAGCGGCGATGAAAGCGGCGAAGCGAGCGACGAAGAGAGCGGAAGCGCGGACGTTGACGTCGACGACGGAGCCGAAGCGGCGACTCTCCAAGACGTCGACGGCATCGGCCCCGCCTACGAGGATCGGCTCGAAGACGCTGGCGTCACCACGCTGGCCGAACTCGCCGACGCGGACGCAGCGGCGCTCGCCGCCGACACAGAGGTCGCGCCCAACCGCATCCTCTCCTGGATCGAGCAGGCCGAGCAGCTGCACGAGTAGGCGACATCGTCGGTCCATCTCGGGACCACCTTTTATTGCCGGTATCGTCCTTTGTACAGCTAGTGACCGCGGGACCGCCGCGACTCGGTCCCACCACTATGGAGGCTTCATCATGGAAGGACGCACCTGTCTCGTCACCGGCGCATCGAGGGGAATCGGCCGCGGCATCGCCGAGCAGCTCGGCGAGTCCGGCGCCAACGTCGCAGTCAACTACAGATCCTCTATCGAGGACGCCGAGAAGGTCGTCGAAACCATCGAGGCCGCCGGCGGCTCGGCCATCGCCACGCGCGCCGACGTGACTGGGCGCCGCGAGGTCGAATCCATGCACGACGAGATCCACGATGCATTCGGGCCCGTGGACGTCCTCGTCAACAACGCCGGGATTACCCAGGACACGAAGTTCGAGGAGATGACGCGCGACGAGTGGGATCAGGTCATCGACGTCCACCTCGGTGGGGCGTTCAACTGCACACAGACGTTTTTCGACGACATCAAATGCTCCGAGGAGGGGCGACTCATCTGCATCTCGTCGATCGTCGGCAAACAGGGGAACTTCGGACAGGCGAACTACGCCGCAGCGAAAAGCGGCCTGTTCGGGTTCGTTCGGACGCTCGCGCTCGAACTCGCAGAGTCCGGCTCGACGGCGAACTGCGTCGCACCGGGCTTTACCGAGACGTCGATGCTCGAGACGGTACCGGACCGGGTTCGCGACGTCATTCTGGAGGAGATTCCGCTGGATCGGTTCGGGACGATCGAAGACGTTGCAAACGTCGTGGAGTTCCTCGCGAGCGAAGAGTCCTCCTACATCACCGGCGAGGTCCTCGACGTCAACGGCGGGATGGACCTGTAGATCGGTGGACAGCGGTACGGGTTTCTGAACCATACGAACCGCTGAAACGGATGTCCGGGCGCGGTAACTACTGCATCGAACGACCGCCAGTGGCGAGACTACTCCCGCCGCAGCGCTTCGATCGGATCCACTCGCGCGGCCCGCCAGGCCGGGTAGAGCCCAGAGACGATGCCCACGCCGATGCCGACGAACACGGCGATCACGATCCAGTCAATCGGGTAGATCATCGGAAAACCGGCGTAGCCTACGAGCAGGTAGCCAGTCCCGATTCCGAGCATGACGCCCCCGATCGCGCCGATGATACCGAGGATCAGCGCTTCGACGAGGAACAACTGGACGATGTCACGCTGGCGCGCCCCGACCGCCTTCATGATACCGATCTCCCGAGTGCGCTCGGTCACGCTGACGATCATGATGTTCGCGATTCCAATCGCCCCGACGAGCAATGCGATCCCCGCGATCCCGGCGATGAATATCGTCACCTGGTCAAAGATCTCGCCGACCTGTGCGAGCAGCGCGTCGAACGTCTGGACGGCGATCTGCTTGTCGTCGTCGACGAGATGCTCGGCGTCGGACTCGCCGGAGTGGAAGTACTCGTCCGCGGCGGACTGGACCGCACTCAGATCCTCGATGCTATCGACCCAGACGGTAAGCGACGAGTACGCGATCGCCTCAGTCCCGCGGTGTGTATCGACGGTGACGTTGTAGTACGGATCGGCAGGCACGTAGACCGACGTACCGGTTCCAGGCGCCTGGTTTTCGGCAGCGTAGATACCCGATACCGTGAAGCTACGGCGGGTGCCGTCAGTGAACGTTACGCGGATCTCCTCGCCAACGCTGACGTTGCCACCGAGCGATTCGGCGAGTTCGGTGTCGATAACCGCCTCCCCCTCATCGGCGAACGCCTCACCGGCGACGAAGCTGCCGCTGACGTTCTTGGAAAACGACGCGGGTTTTGCGATGCGAACCGTGAACGAGACGGTGGTCTCGCTGCCGCGTCTCACCTGCGAGGCGGGTATGGTCCCATCGGGATCGACGAACTCGACGCCGTCGATGCGCTCTATCGCTTCGACGTCGTTCTGGGTGTAGATCGGATCGGAGAACGTCTGGAAGCCGAATCCGCCATCGACCTCGCCCTGGGTCTGGACCAGTACGAGCGTCTGATCCTCCGTGTCGAATCCGCCGAGGACGTCCTCCTCGAAGGCACCACCGAGCACCATGAACGCGATGATGCTGCCGATGCCGATCACGATCCCAATCGTGGTGAGCGTCGAACGAAGTTTGTGACCGGTGATCGCTCGCCAGCTGATACGGATGCTCTCACGGATCCTCACGCACCCTCACCTCCGTCGGGCTCGGTAGGAGCGTCTCGGTCGTCGAGAACCGTCGGTCCCGAGGGGACGACGTCGGAGACGTCCTCGATTCGCTCGAGCTGGCCGTCGACGAGCGTGACGATGCGGTCGGCGCGCTCCGCGATGTGTCGCTCGTGCGTGACCATGAGGATCGTTCGTCCCTCGGCGTGGAGTTCGTCGAAGAGATCCATGATCTCCCTGCCAGTCTCGCTATCGAGGTTCCCCGTCGGCTCGTCGGCGAGGATCAGCGTTGGTTCGTTGGCGAGCGCACGCGCGATTGCCACGCGCTGGCGCTGACCGCCGGAGAGTTCGTTCGGCGCGTGATCCAACCTATCTCCGAGCCCGACTCGCTCGAGCAACGTCCTGGCGCGCTCGCGACGGTCCGCGTCGACGACGTCGTTGAACACCATCGGCAGGGAGACGTTCTCGGCGGCGGTGAGCCGTGGCATCAGATTGAACGTCTGGAAGACGAATCCGATCTCTCGCCCGCGAAGACGCGCCCGTTCGGCACCGGAGAGGTCCCCAACCGACCGGCCGTCGATTTCGATCGTGCCCTGATCCGGCGTGTCGAGACAGCCGAGCAGATTCATCAGCGTGCTCTTGCCCGAGCCGCTCGGGCCCATGACTGCCGTGAACGATCCCTCCTCGAGCGTCAGCGTCACGTCCCGGAGGGCGTGGACCGGCTCGCCCAGAAAGAAGGTCCGACTGACGTTGCGCGCCGCAACGACGCCGGTTCCGGTGCGTTCACCACCGCGATCTGTACGAGCCATCTATATCATGATTCGACGGCCTGCTGTATAAAGGCCAATCCAGCAGTGGCGGGAATAGCAGCCACAGATGGCCAAAACACTGCGGCGTCGATCCGCGGAGCGCTCCGGATACCTAAACGAGTGAGCGTACCGACCAATAGAGCCCCTGGATCGCGTTTCGAACGCTCGCTCGTGGGGCGAATCCAGCGTCGGGATCACCCACCGGTTCGAACTCCTCGTCGATCGTCGCCGCAGCGACGTACAGAATCTCGCCCGTGTGACGCCGGCGACCCCGATCGTCGGCGACCCGCAGGAGCGTCACACCGTCGGACGTGCCGACGATCCGGTAGACGCCGGGGCGCACAGACGCACCGTCCGACCGATAGTGCTCCCCGATCTCTGGCATCGGTGAGAGGTCTGATCGCCAGCCCCCTGAACGTGACGGGCCGATCGGACTGCAAGCCCTGTTCGGATTCAGTTTCACCACGTGGTTCCCTATCGTTGAAGTGCGATCTCCACGCGACAGTTCACATGCCCGAATCTGTCGAAGCGCTCCCGGACTGGGACGTTCCCGGTGCGACGGAGCAGCCCTATCCGGCCGTCGCAGCAGAGATGCAGTCGACGCTCGCAGGGGACTCCTCCGGCCACGATCTCGCCCACGCCTGGCGCGTGTTCAGCCTCGGGCGATCGATCGCAGCCGACGAGGACGCCGATCCCCACGTCGTCGGCCTCGCTGCACTCGTGCACGACCATCACCGGGTCGTAAACGGTCACGAGTTCGTCCACCCCGAGGCGACGCTGGAGGACGTCGAAGCGATCCTGACCGACGCTGGGGTGACCGATCGCGAGACGATCGACGCCGTCCAGCACTGCGTCGCCGTCCACGACGACTACGAGTACCGTGACGATCCGAGACGTCCAGATAGCGTCGAGGCCGCCGTCCTGCAGGACGCCGACAACCTCGACGCACTCGGCGCCGTGGGCGTCGGTCGCTGCTTCGCGTTCGGCGGCGATCGCGGCATTCCACTCTGGCGGCCAGACGGCGAGGAGCCCTGCGTCCTCGGGCACTTCGACGAGAAACTCTACCGACTCGTCGACGAGTGCAACACGGAGACCGCTCGCGAGATCGCGGCGGACCGGACCGAGTTTCTCGAGACGTTCGCCGAACGGTTCCGTCGGGAGTGGCGCGGGGAGAGATAGCTGTCTCGGCAGAAGTCGTAGCAGGCCGACTGCCACAGGGGCCGATGGCCCCAGTATCGGTGGACTCACCTCGGCCGAGCGGATCGTGGAAACGACACTGCTGTTTGTGGACGTGCACCAAAGTACTTTGGCCGGGCAGCGCGTGTGTATCGAGTGATGGCCACGCCCGAACAGGAGACCGGAACCGGATGGGACCGGCTCTACGTCGACGGCGAGTGGCGCGAGGCATCGAGCGGCAAAACGATCCCCGTCGAAAACCCGTCGACACGGGAGGAGTTCGCGGAAGTCCCCGCGGCGACGGAGGCTGACGTCGACGCGGCCTACGAGGCAGCGGAGGCTGCACAGCCCGAGTGGGCAGCGAAATCGCGAGAGGAGCGCCTGGAGTACGTCCAGGCGGCGATGGATGGCCTACAGGCCAGGTACGAGGAGGTCGTCGGGCTGCTCGCACAGGAGGGCGGAAGCGCCTCCGGCAAGGCGAGCGGCGAGGTCGCGATTTCAGTATCGGACTTCCGAACCGCGATCGAACAGGAGCCACCCGCCGACGAGGAACGGGATTCGGCATTCTTCGGCGAGAGCAAGACACACCACATCGTCCAGGAGCCAGTGGGCGTCGTCGGCATCATCTCGCCCTGGAACTACCCCCTCCACCTCTCGACGCGGGCGCTGGCACCGGCACTCGCGCTCGGGAACACGGTCGTCCTGAAACCCGCGACGGACACCCCGATCACCGGCGGGCTCCTGCTCGCCGAGATTGCAGACGAGGCAGGGTTCCCCGACGGCGTCGTGAACGTCGTCACAGGGCGCGGCTCCGACATCGGCGACCGGATGGCCAGCCACCCGATCCCGCGGGTCCTCTCCTTCACCGGCTCGACGTCCGTCGGCAAGTCAGTCGCGAGCGCTGCCGGGAGCACGGTCACCCTCCCGGCGCTCGAGCTCGGCGGGAACGCTCCCAACGTCGTGACCGAGGACGTAGACGTCGAACAGGCCGCGAAGATCGGCGCGGTGGGCTCTTTCACCCACCAGGGACAGGTCTGTATCTCGATCAACCGTCACCTCGTCCACGAGGACGTCTACGACGAGTACGTCGATCTCCTCGTCGAGCACGCCGAGTCGCTGGCGGTCGGTGATCCCTCGGCGGATCCGAGCGTGGACTTCGGCCCGGTCGTCAACGAGACCCAGCGCGACGACCTCGTCGAGTTCGTCGAGCAGTCCGTCGATCAGGGGGCCTCCCTCGAGACCGGCGGCGAGGCCGATGACCTGTTCTTCGATCCGACGGTGCTCTCCGGGATGACCAACGACATGGCCGCAGCCTGCGACGAGCACTTCGGCCCGATCGCGCCGGTGATTCCGTTCGCCGACGACGATGAGGCGATCGAGCTCGCCAACGACACCGAGTACGGCCTCTCCGCCGCCGTGCAGTGCGACGACGTCGAGCGCGCACGGTCGCTGGCCGACCAGATCGACGCCGGGATGGTCCACGTCAACGACCACCCGATCCAGGACGAGCCCAACGCTCCATTCGGCGGGATGAAGCAGTCCGGACTGGGTCGGTACAACGGCGAATGGATCGTCGAGGAACTGCTGGAGACCAAGTGGATCTCCGTCCAGCACGAGGAACGGGAGTACGACCTGCTGTAAGCCCACCTTTTTTTCGAGGAGGGTTTCCTCGGTCGCTTCGCTCGCTGCGGGAACCCTCCTCCAAAAAATCTGGACCAAAAAAAACCGCAGGCTCCGAGCTTCGCTCCTCGCCTGCGGAGAACCGCTGGCTGCCTCCGGTCGCTCGCGGATGCTTCTTCTAAAACTCCGTAATGACCGGAATCCCGATCGTCTCGTAATCGTCCATCGATGCGAGCGTCTCGGGCGCGTCCTCGAGTGAGAGTCGCTCGCCGATAATCTTCTCTGGCTGGAGCGTTCCCCGCTCGATCAGCGTGAACAGCTCGTCGTAGCGGACCAGCGGCATGCCGTAGCTGCCGTGGAAGTCGATCTCCTGGAGGGTCATCTGATCCACGGGGACGGAGAGATTACCGCCGGTGTCGCCTTCGGAGAGTCCGATCTGGACGTGCGTCCCGGTCCGGTCGAGCGACCGAACGGAGTTCTGGCATGTCTCCTCGATCCCGAGCGCGTCGATTGCCACGTCGGCTCCGTTACCGTCGTTGGCGGCGTAGACCTCGCCGGGAACGTCGTCGACCTCGGCGCCGTTGATCGTCGCCGCGGCGCCGAGTTCGCGGGCCCGATCGAGCTTCGCCTCCTGCACGTCGACTGCGATCGGCACCGCTCCGAGCGCGTCGGCGATGTGAACCGCGGAGAGGCCGACGCCGCCACAGCCGTGGATTGCCACCGTATCGCCCGGGCGGAGTCCCGCGCGGTCGGTGAGCCCGTGGTAGGCCGTCATGAAGCGACAGCCAAGCGCTGCCATCTCCGCGAAGTTGACGCCATCGGGTAGCTTCGTGACGTTGAAATCCGCCTCGCGCACGGGAAAGGCCTCAGCGAACGCGCCCGGAGCGGCGCCGATGAATCCGAGCGGCATCGAGGTTTCACAGACGTTCGAGTGACCGTTCTGGCAGTAGGGACAGGTCCCGTCGCCGAGGTGGAAGGGCACCGTGACGCGGTCGCCCTCCGAGAGCGTCTCGACGTCGGCCCCGACGTCCGCGACGACGCCCGTGGGCTCGTGACCGAGGATCTGGCCGGGCGAGGGCGAGATGCCCATCCACTCCCAGTCCCCACGCCAGGCGTGCCAGTCGCTCCGACAGATCCCGCAGGCCTCGGTCTCGACGACGACCTGGTCCGCTGTCGGCTCGGGATACTCGACCTCCTGAACGGAGAGCGGTTCGCCGTGTTCCTCGAGGACTGCTGCTCGCATTAACGGTTACTTCGTCAAGGTGTGCCAAAAATCCACGTGCCCTCGTCGACCAGTGTGCGGTCGCTCTCCGAAGGGCGATTCGGAGCGGGGGAAAGAGAGCTGTGCAGCGAGCGGCCAGAAGCGGATAGTTGGAAGCGGGCTGTGGGGAATGGACGGTGGGAAGCGGACAGTTGGAAGGGCTGCGGGAGCGGGTGGTGAGAAGCGGGCTGTGAGGACCGGACAACGATGAGTCCGGGAACAACCTACTCAGGTCTGGGACGGCGCGTTCGCCGCGACCTGCTCGGTTAGCTCCTCGTCGACGAACTGCTCCCGGAGGGTCTGTTTCGAGAACTTCCCGGTCGACCCCTTCGGAATCTCGTCGATGAACCGGACGGCGTCGGGTGCCCACCACCGCGGGTACTCCTCGGCGACGATCGCCTGGACGTCGTCGCGGAGGAGGTCCTCGTCGGCGCCCTCGCGCGGGACCACGAACGCGGCGGGTCGCTCGTCCCAGCGATCGTGGGGCACCGGAACGACGGCAGCCTCGACCACGTCGTCCAGACTCATGATGCGATTCTCGACCTCGACGCTGGCGATCCACTCGCCACCGCTCTTGACGAGATCGTCCAGCCGGTCGACGACGTCGACGTACCCCTCCTCGGTGACGCGGACGATGTCGCCGGTCTTCAGGTAGTCGTCGTCTGTGACGGATTCGGCGGTGGCGTCGGGCGCGTTGAAATACTCTGTGCTGACCCACGGGCCGCGCATCCACAGTTCGCCGAGGCTCTCGCCGTCCCAGGGGACCTCCTCGCCGTCCTCGTCGACGACTTTGAACTCGACGCCCGGGAGCGAGACGCCGGCGGAGTACGACCTGATCTCGTCGAGTTCGTCGCCGGTCGGATCCTGGCCGGGTTTCGGGGCGTAGGCGTGGGTAACCGGCGTCGTCTCCGTCATGCCGTAGCCGGAGACGAGGTCGACGCCGTGGGACTCGCGCCACTCGCTGATGAGGGATTTCGGGGTCGAGGAGCCGCCGCTCGTGAAGTAGCGGATCGTCGAGAAGTCGACCTCGTTCTCGCGAGCGTACTCGAGGAGGTCCATGAACACCGTCGGCACCGCCGCCGAGAGCGTGACGTCCTCGGCCTCGATGAGCTGGGCCAGATCCTCCGCTTCCGGCGCCGGTCCCGGAAGAACTGTCTTGGCACCCGCGGCGATCGTCGCGAACGGTCGCGACCAGCCGCTGACGTGGAACATTGGCACGTAGGTCAACTCGACGTCGTCCGAGCGTATACCCACCTCGCCGGTCATGAGCGCCATGACCTGCGTCCAGTACATCTTCTGGGTGTACTCGACGCCTTTCGGTTTCCCCGTCGTCCCGGAGGTGTAACACATGCCCGCGGGCTGGTCCTCGGGCAGCTCCGGGAACTCGTACTCTGGGTCCCCGTCGGCGATGAAAGATTCGTAGTCGACGACCGGCTCCAGCGACGTCTCTGGGACCTGATCGCCCATCACCACGTACTTTTCGACGGACGAGAAGGCCGTCTCGTCGTAGGCGCCCTCCAGCTTCTCGAGCATGACCGGATCGACGACGAGAATCCGGTCCCCGGCGTCCTCCACGATGTGCTGGATGTGGGCGTCGGGCAACAGGAGATTGATCATGTGAACCTGCGCACCCATGCAGGCAACGCCGTAGTAACACTCCTGGTGCCAGTGGTTGTTCCACGCGAACGTCGCGACGCGATCGCCGCGTTCGACGCCCTCTCGCTCGAGCGCCGACGCCAGCTTGCGACAGCGCTCGGCATACTCCGCGAACGTGTATCGATGCAATCCCTGGTGCGTGCGCGATACGATCTCCTGATCGGGATAGATGCGCTCGCCACGCCACAGGAACGATCGAAGATTGAGGTTGGCGCCTCCTGGCATACGAATTGATAACTATCCCCAAAGATGATTAAACTAGGTATCGATCCACCCGGCCGGTCGTCGATTCACCAAACCAGTCGCCGATTCCGGTCGCTGTCGTCCAGCTGTCGAGGGAGAGCCGTGGGCTGGCGAAGATTTATTCGGTCGCCACCTGACGTGCCAGTATGTCACAAACGATGGAGGCAGACCGATGAGCGACGCCGTATTGGTCGACGTCGAGGACGAAATCGCGACGGTGACACTGAACCGCCCGGATCGGATGAACCCCGTCACGGGACCGATCTCCGAAGCGCTCCGTGACCGGCTCGACGAGCTGGAAACGCGCAACGACGTCCGCTGCGTGGTGCTCGAGGGGAAGGGCCGCGCGTTCTCGGCGGGGGGTGACATCACGGGGATGAAAGAGCGCCTCGACTCGGACATCTCGCTGGACGAATCCACGGCGCAACTCGAACGCGGACTGAGCGAGACGATGGTGAAACTGGTACGGTTCCCGAAGCCAACGGTCGCGAAGGTCGACGGCCCCGCAGTGGGTGCGGGAGCAAACCTCGCGATCGCGTGCGACGTCGTCCTCGCCAGTGAGGGTGCCAGCATCGGCTTCACGTTCAATCAGGTCGGGCTCAGCGTAGACGGCGGAACGTCCTATCTCCTTCCAAGAGTGGTCGGGGTCAACGTTGCGAAGGAGCTCGTGTTCACTGGCGAAATCTGCGACGCCCACAGGGGAGAGGAACTGGGGCTGTTCAACCACGTTTACGACGCGGAGGCATTCGACGAGGAGGTCGCCGCAATGGTTGGCCGGATCGCAAACGGCCCGACCGTCGCCTTCCGTCACGCAAAACGCCTCCTACAGGATGGTATGGAGAAGTCGCTTCCGCGGGCGCTGGAAGACGAGTCGACAGCACAGGGAGTCGTCTTCGACACGCACGACCACGAGGAAGGCGTCGACGCGTTCCTCGAGGATCGCGACCCCCAGTTCGAGGGGCGATAGCCGACGGCCCCACGGAGCCACGCTACCGACCCGCACACTTTCCTACCGGGACCGCGAACGCTCCCTCATGTCTGACCGGCACCAGGAGTATTTCGAGCGCCTCGTCGACCTGGACGCCCTCGAGTCCTTCCTCGCGGCGGAACTCGGTCCCGCCGATCACTACGAGGTCGAGCGACACGAGCAGGGCCACTCCAACGAGACGCTGTTCGTCGACTGGGGCGATGCGGAGCTCGTCCTCCGCCGGCCACCGCCCGGATCGACCGCCGACACCGCTCACGAGGTGCTCAGAGAGTACACCGTCATCGACGCGCTGCAGGACACAGCCGTCCCTGTGCCACCGACGGTGACGGCGAGCGAGGATCACGCGATCATCGGGAGCGACTTCTACGTCATGGAACGCGTCGAGGGGAGCGTCCTGCGCGACGGCGAGCCCGACGCGTTCGCGAACGGTGAGGCTCGCAATCGGGTCGGAACGCAGCTCGTAGATACGCTCGCAGATATCCACGGCGTCGACACAACAGCAGTCGGGCTCGACGAGTTCGGTCACCCCGAAGGGTACACCCAGCGCCAGGTCGAGCGCTGGGGGAAGCAACTGGCCTGGGCGTTCGAGGTCACCGCCGAGGAGCGCGAGGTACCGGAGCTCGGTCGCGTCGGTAACTGGCTCGAAGACAACTGTCCGGCCGACCATCCCCACACGCTCGTCCACGGCGATTACAAGCTCGACAACGTGATGTTCGGTCCGCAGCGACCCGTCGAGCTGGTGGCCGTCTTCGACTGGGAGATGGCCACGCGGGGCGACCCGCGCTGTGACGTCGGATGGATGCTCTCCTACTGGCGCGACGCCAAGGACCCGGAACCGGTCATCGACGAGCTCGTGACCGACTTCATGGAACAGTCCGACTACCCGACGCGGCGAGAGCTCGTCGATCGCTGGGAGGAGCGGACCGGGCTCGAGTACGCCGAGGAGCACGACCGATTCTATCGCACGCTCGCAGTCTACAAGCTCGCTGGACTCGGGGAGATGTTCTACCGTCGCTACCTCGAGGGGAACTCGGACAATCCGATGTACCCGAAGATGGAGGATCGCGTGCCAGCACTCGCCAACCGTGCCGTTCGGATCATCGAGGGAGAAGAGCCACTATGATGCGATCCTGGCCTGCACTCGGTTGGGGAGCGCAGTCCGTGGGTGAGGACCGATGAAGTACGAAACCGTCGAGGTCGGGAACGTCGACGAGTTCGGGAGCTACGAGATGACCGAGGCGGAGATGATCGCCTTCGCGGAGAAGTACGACCCACAGCCGTTCCACGTCGACCCAGAGGCCGCCGCGGAGTATCCCTACGGGGGCCTGATCGCGTCGGGCTGGCACACCTGTGCCGTGACGATGCGCATGCTCGTTGCAAACCAGTTCCGGGAAGGCGAGAATCTCGGCTCGCCAGGCGTCGACGAACTGCGGTGGCACCAGCCGGTGCGACCTGGGGACGAGCTCAGCGTGCGCGTGGAGGTCACGGAGAAGCGGCCTCTCGAGAGCGACCCCGAGCGCGGCCTCGTCAAATCGACCGTCGAGACGAGTACGGCGGACGGAACGGTCGTACTCTCCTGGAAATCCAACGTCTTCGTGCGCCGGGACCCCGAAGCGTGACGGACCGAGTCTGCGACCGACGCTCGCTGCCCGCGGCAAGGCGGTGCAGTAACCTTAACGTTTGATAATGGTGGATGCCGAGGGAGGCATATGGTCGTGGACAGTGGCTCGATCGAGCGTGTAGGCGTCATCGGCGCGGGAAACATGGGCCACGGCATCGCGGAAGTCGTAGCGCTCGCGGGGTACGAAGTCGTGATGCGGGACGTCGAAGAGGAGTTCGTCCAGGACGGCTACGAGAACATCGAGTGGTCGCTGCAGAAGCTCTCGGAGAAGGGACTCATCGAGCAGGGTCCAGCCGACGTCCTCGATCGCATCGACACGACGACCGAGCTCGCAACGGCGGCCGAAAACGCCGATCTCGTCATCGAGGCCGCACCCGAGCAGATGGAGATCAAGCACGACGTCTTCGGAGAGCTCGACGACGCCGCGCCCGACGACGCGATCCTCGCCTCGAACACGTCCTCGCTGTCGATCACGGAGATCGCCGAGGGGACGGATCGGCCCGAACAGGTGCTCGGCCTCCACTTCTTCAATCCGCCCGTGAAGATGGATCTCGTCGAAGTCATCTACGGCGAGGCGACCACCGACGCCACCGCCGACGCCGGCTACGAGTTCGTCGAGTCGATACAGAAGACGCCGATTCGCGTCAAGAAGGACGTCCACGGGTTCGTCGTCAACTCGGTACTCGGGCCGTTCTCGAGCGAGCCCGCGTGGATGGTCTCCCGCGACGAGGCGACCATCCGTGGCGCGGACGCCACCCTGGTCCACGAGCGAGGCTACCCGATGGGCCCCTTCGAACTGGCCGACATGAACGGCATCGACATCGGCTACCACGTCCGCTCAGAGGCGGGCGTTCCGATCCCGCCGATCATGCAGGAGAAGGTCGACGCCGAGGAGTTCGGCCGCAAGACCGGTGTGGGCTACTACGAGTACGAGGACGGCGACGGCGCGGATTACGGTCCCGACGACGCGGGCGACTTCGACTGGTTCCGCGTCGAGGCGATGATGGTCAACGAGGCTGCCAAGCTCGTCGGCGACGACGTCGCAACGCCGGAGGCCGTCGACACTGGGATGCGCCTCGGCGCCGGGTTCCCGGAGGGCACCTGCAAGCGCGGCGACGCGCTCGGACTCGACCGCATCCTCGAGCAGCTCCGCGAACTCCACGAAACCCACGGTGACGACCGCTACGAGCCCGCGCCGTACCTCGTCGAACTCGTCGAAGCGGGCCACACTGGCGAAGAAGCTGGCCAGGGGTTCTACGAGTACGACACCGGCTCCGGGCCGAGTGAGTACACGACGCTCGAGTGGGAGCTCGACGAGGACGGCCTGCTGGAGATCGTGCTGGACCGGCCCGAGCGCCTCAACGCTCTGAGCGACGACATGAGCTTCGCAATCGTGGATCTCCTGACGTCCATCGACGAGGAAGGGGTCCGCGCGGTGACGTTCGAGGGGGCCGGCGATCGCGCGTTCTGCGCCGGTGCCGACGTCGGCGGCTTTGCGGGAATCGAACCCGCGAAGGAGTCCGAGCCGACGAAAGTGTTCCAGACCGTCGCCGAGTTCCCACGACCCACGCTCGCGATGGTCGACGGATACTGTCTCGGCGGCGGCCTGGAGATCGCGCTGGCCTGTGACCTGCGAGTCGCTACGGAGGGCTCGGAGTTCGGCTTCCCCGAGATCAACCTCGGACTGCTGCCCGGTGGCGGTGGAACCCAGCGCGCGATCAGGATGCTGAGCGACGCTCGCGCCAAGGAGCTGGTGTTCCGGGGCGAGCACATCTCGGCCGAGCGCGCCGAGAACTGGGGCCTCATCAACCGCGCAGTCGAGCCGGCAGCGTTCGACGAGGTCTGCGAGGAGTACGTCTCCGATCTCGTAAGCGGGCCGCCGATTGCCCTCCGGAAGGCAAAACGCGTGATGAACCAGGGGCGGGATCAGGATCTGGACGCGGGGCTCGATCTCGAGAGTCAGGCGTTTGCACTGCTGCTGACGACCGACGACGCGGCTGAGGGCACTGCGGCGTTCTCGGAGGATCGCGAGCCGGAGTTCACCGGAGAGTAGCCCGCCGAACGGTCACTCGCCGTAGCGAAGCACTGGCTCCAGTTCCGTCTCGTCGACGTCCTCGAACAGATCGCGAGCGATCGTTCGCAGGTGCACCTCGTCGGCGCCGTCGACGATTCGGAACGTCCTGACGCTTTCATAAAAGTCAGCGAGGGGCAGGTCCCGGCCGATGCCGTTTGCGCCACAGAACTGGACGGCGGTATCGATCGCCTGACTCGTAGCGCGCGCCGCGAACACCTTGCTCGCAGACACTTCCGTCCGCGCCTCACGCCCGGACGAGATCGCGGCCGCGGCCGCGCGGACCATCGCTCGCGCGGCCTGGATCTGCGTCTCGCGCTCGGCGATTTCGAATCGAGCATGTTGTTTCTCCGCGAGAGTACTGCCGAATGCCTCCCGCTCGGAGATGTACGCACGCGTAATCGAGAGCGCTCGCTCGGCCATCCCCGAGAAGCGCATGCAGTGTGTGAGCCGTGCGGGGCCGAGGCGCTCCTGAACGTGCGTGAACCCCTCGCCCTCCTCGCCCAGGAGGTGCTCTTCGGGAACGCGGACGTGATCGTACTTGATCTCCGCGTGTCCAGTGCCGAGAGAGTGGCCGCCGAGGTGCGGGATATCGCGAACGACTTCGACGCCGTCGGCGTCGGCGGGGACCACGAACACCGAACAGCCCGCGTAGGGGTGGGCGTCGGGATCCGTGCGGGCGAGAACGAGCAGAATGTCGGCCTCGATTCCCTGCGTGGTCCACCACTTGTGGCCGTCGATGACCCACTCGTCGCCGTCTTTCTCCGCGGTCGTCCTGATCATCTTCGGATCCGATCCCGCGCCCTGGAGCGGCTCGGTCATCGAGAACCCGGACGCGATCTCGCCCGCGACAAGGGGTTCGAGATACTCCTCCTTCTGGAGCTCCGTGCCCTGCATCTCGAGGAGGTGCATGTTCCCCTCGTCGGGCGCGTCGACGCGCATCGCCATCGGGCCGAGGATGCTCCGACCGGCCTGCTCGAACGCCGGGAGCACGTCCCGGAACTCATAGCCCATACCACCGTGTTCCTCAGCGATCTGTGGAGCGTAGACGTCGTACTCGCGGGCGGCCTCCCGGAGTTCGTCGATGGTAGATTCAGAGACGCCCATCCCGCCGGAGAGTTCGCGTTCGATCGGGAGCACGACCTCGTCCATGAGACGCTCGGCACGCTCGCCCAGTTCCTCGGCCGTCGCGGAGTCGTCGAATGAGAACATTGTGTGTTACCGACTCACGGAGGGATGAAAAGCGTTCGTCCGCATCGTTCCTGATAGACCCGCACTGTAGTGGGTCGACCGGAACCCGTCGGCGAGCTGAAGCGGTGGTCGATCTGCCAGCGAGCGGTCTTGCTCTGCGGACGGCGATAGATTCACCTCACTGACCGGCAAACGGCGAGACGTGACCGACGATCCCGCGGTCGAGGCAGTGTTCTGGGACATCGGCGGAGTGATCTTGGACGCCGACTCGGTACGGGCAGCCCACAGAGCGTTCGTCGACGAGCTTGTGACGGACCATTCAACGAGCCACACGACCGAAACCGCGCTGGAACGCTGGCGAGAGACGGTGGGCGAGTATTTTCGGGAGCGCGATGGCACCGAGTTCCGGCCCGCGCGCGACGCGTACCAGCTCGCCGTCGACGAAATCCTCGGGGAACCGGTCGATCCCGACCGGTGGCAGCCGGCGTTCCGGGCCACGCTCGAGACCCACGCCCGGACAAATCCCGGGGCCGTCGAGGCGATCGATCGCCTCGCGGACGCACCGATCCACCTCGGCGTGATCAGCGACGTGGACGACGCCGAAGGCAAGCGGCTCTTGCAGACCTTCGGGGTGCGAGAGCAGTTCGATTCCGTGACGACCTCCGAGGAAGTGGGCCGAACCAAACCCGATCCCGCGATGTTCGAGACGGCACTGGAGAAGGGAGACGTCGACGCAGAGCGGGCTGTGATGATCGGCGACCGGTACGACCACGACGTCGCGGGCAGTGCCGAACTCGGCATGACGACCGTCGCGTACGGGGCTGAGGAGGGACCGGCGGTCGACTATCGGGTCGAGGATCTCCGCAAGATCCCGTCACTATTCGGGTTCGAGGACTAATTGCGCGTCTCACTGGTTTCCGATCGCCGCGATTTCGAGGTTTAGACGACGCCCTCTTCGATTCTTGGGACGCCCGAGATTCCGACCGTCTCGCCGACCATGTACGACGAGGCCGGACTGGCGAGGAACTGGGCGAGATCAGCTATCTCGGCGCTCGTGCCGATGTTGCGGTCGACCTCCGAGCGCTCGACTTCGTCGGCGGTAATGCCCATCTGTGAGGCCACGCCGGGCGTCGCGACCAGACCGGGTGCGATGCAGTTGACGCGAACGTCCCGATCGGCCCACTCGGCCGCCAGCGAGGACGTGAGGTTGATCACACCGGCCTTGGCTGCCCCGTAGGGACTCATCAGCGGCGAGCCGTCCTGGCCGGCGATGCTCGCGAGATTGATCACGCTGCCGCCGCCATCTGCGAGTGCCTCTGCGGCCGCGTGCGTGCAGTGGTACGTTCCGGTGAGGTTGATGTCGACGATCGTCTTCCAGCCGTTCGGGCTGATGTCGTCGAACTCGGCCATGAAACTCGCTCCGGCGTTGTTGACGAGGACGTCGATCCCGCCGAAGCGCTCGACGGTCGCCTCGACGAGTGCGTCAACCGCATCGCGATCGGTGACGTCGCACTCCACGGCGAGTGCCTCGCCTGGCCGGTCGCTCTCCTGAATCTCCGCCGCGACGGGGTCGACGTTCTCCTGCTCCCGCGAGCAGATCGCGACGTCAACGCCGCCGGCCGCGAACTGCTCGGCGATCGCCCTGCCGATACCGCTGGACGCACCTGTCACGATCGCCCGCTTGCCGTCGATTCCGAACCGCTGAGTGGCATCGTCAGTCATGTGAAATGCTACCGAGGGAGTCGGCACGTGGTGGCATAAAACCAGGCGTAGGGGAAGAACAACTCTCATCGGCGCAGTTCGTAGATCGAATTCGCTCCATTTCTGGATTCAGCCGAATCGTGCCACTAGGTACCGAGGCCCGTGCAATTAAGACCAGCGGGACCAACTGCTTGCTACATGCGCACTGCCGACGGGGACCCGGCTGACGTCGTAGCCGACCACGGATTCCTCTCGTGGCTCGATCTGCAAGTCGAGTCTCTCGAGGAGGGTCGAGCCGTGGTGGTCGTCCCGGACGACGAGAAACTCAGAAACGTCGGGCAGGACACGTCGCCGATCCACGGCGGCGTCATCTCGACGCTGATCGACTCCGCGAGCGCGTTCGCACTGCGGACCACGTTCGAGGATCCGATGGCAGCTGATCTCACGACGACGAACCTCGAGGTTTCCTACCTCCGCCCAGCGACGGGCGATCTCACGGCGACCGCGAACGTCGTCCGGGCAGGTGGGTCGATGGGCGTCACCGACGTGGAGGTCACTGCACCGACGCCCGACGGCGAGGACGTCGTCGCCGTCGGACGAACCACGTACCGCCTTTTCAGAGGTGACGACCAGTGAGCGGCGGCTTCCACGAGATCGAACTCGGTGACACCCACGTCACTGGCGGACGGACGATCACCGAGGCCGACGTGACCAACTCCGCGGGCGTCAGCGGCGACTTCAACCACCTTCATACGGACGCCGAGACGATGGCAGACACCGATTTCGGAGAGCGGATCGCCCACGGCGCACTCGTGTTTTCGGTGGCGACCGGGTTGCTGTGGCAGAGCAGGGACGGCGAAGCTCGGGAGCACGTCGTCGCGTTCTACGGCGTCGATCACCTCCGGTTCGTCCAGCCGTGCTTTATCGGCGACACGATCCACGTCGAACACGAGGTCGTGGAGAAGGAACCCCGCGACCACCCAGTCGCGACCGGCGTCGTCAGATACGACGTCACCGTCCTGAATCAGCACGACGAGACAGTGCTCGCCTGCGAATTTCTGTCGCTGCTACGGTAGTCGACATCGGACGTAGAGACGCGATCGACGCCGAATCGACCGTTTTCACCGTCACCTGAATCGATGTATCCCAACCCGCCTGGAGAGGCGTCCCTCCCGATGGTTCGCCAGCCAACTGGAGCCGACTGTTCAGCCCCAGGAGACACAAACCCCGAATATGACGGGTTGCTAACCAGTAACAACAGCCAGCCAGTGTGTTAAAGTTTACCACGTTGGACGTTACACATCCCCATATATTTATTAACAATGAACATGAAGAATTGTTCGACACACTATCGGGTGACCCTATGACAGACCAACCAGCCACGAACGACCGTAGTACATCTTCGACGAGGTACGTCGGACGACGACGATTCATCGCCGCAGCAGGTGCAGCAGCGGGGATGTCCACACTGGCCGGCTGCGTACCGGGCGGCGGTGGGGGCGGAGGGGACGCAGAGGGGCCGATCACGATCGGACATCTGGCACCGCTCCAGAACCCGCTCGGGGTCGGCTCCAAACGGACGGCGAACATGGCCGTCGACCAGATCTCTGAGAACGGCGGCATCATGGACGAGGAAGTCGACGTCATCCACGCCGACACGGAAGGAAATCCCGGCACTGCCGAGTCCGAAGCCGAGCGACTCGTCATCGAAGAGGAGGTCGACGTCATGGTCGGGACGTTCGTCAGCGAGGTGACGCAGGCGATCATGGACTTCGTCGCCCAGGAGGGCGTCCCGCTGATCGTGACCGGGTCCGCTGCGCCGAGCACGGTGACGGAGTTCATCGGCGACGATTACGACCAGTACAAGAACTTCTTCCGAACCGGACCGATCAACTCCAACTTCCAGGCGGAGGCGATGGTGAACTACGTGAATCACCTGAACGAGCTCCACGGCTGGGATTCGTTCGCGCTCCTCGCAGACGACGCGGCGTGGTGCCAGCCGTTCGTGGACACGTTGCCCGGAGCCCTGGACGAAGAGGGGTACGATCTCGCCCTCAACCAGTCGCTGAACATCAACATCGACGACTTCAGCCCGGTGATCAACGACGTGGTCGAGTCCGATGCCGACGCCGTCATCCGTTTCTTCGCACACATCAACGCGTCACCGTTTCTCGTCGAGCGGGCCCAGCGCGAGCTCACCTTCGGGATCGAGGGGATCCACGTGACCGGCATGCACCCGGCCTACGCACAACTGACCGAGGGCGCGGCGACCTACGAGACCACCTCCCAGTCCGGCGGGGGTGGGACGACCGACATCACGGAGGAAACGCTTCCGTTCGTGGAGGCCTATCGCGAGCGGTTCGCGGACAGCGACCCGCCAGTCGGCCACCCCATGTACATGGGGTTCAACACGTACGACGCGATCAACGTGTACAAGGAAGCGGTCGAGCGCGGGGGCACCTGGGACTACGCCAACGATCTCGACGGCATCGTCGAGGCGATGCTGGAGACGGATCACACCGGCGTCGCCGGACAGATCCAACTCTACGGCCAGGACGCGGAGTACCCACACGACGCCATGGAGACGCGGGACGACGAGGGCACCATCTCGAACTTCCCGATCACGCAGTGGCAGCCACAGGGCGCCCTCGAGTGCGTCTACCCAGAACAGCACGCTACCGCCGAGCACATGGAACCCACCTGGTAGACTCAGATGCTCAGCGGACTCCCAGCGGTGCTGATCAACGCAGCACTGATAAGTGCGCTCTACGCGCTCATCGCGATCGGCTTCACGATGATCTTCGGCGTGGGCGGGGTCCTCAATCTCGCTCACGGAGCGCTCTTGATGGCCGGCGCGTACGTCTACTTGCTCCTGGCCCGAGACACGATTTCGGTACCAGTATTCGAGTCGATGACACTCCACCCGTTGCTCGCGTTTCCGTTGGCTGTCGTCATCGTCGCCGTCCTCTCCTATCTGTTGTACGCCGTGATCGTACAGTTCGTCGAGGACAATCCGGTCGTCACCTTCCTCGCGACGATCGTCGTGGCACTCGCTGCGACCGAAGTCGTCCTGCACTACGCGGGGTCGGCGACGCACACGTACACCCTCATTCCCGACGGTATGCTCCCATCCACGATCGATATCGGTCCGGTCGACGGGATCCTGACCGTCGACGTGGTCGGATTCGTCGTCTCCTGGATCTCGATCGGACTGCTCTGGGTTTACGTGACCAAGACCGACAGCGGTCGAGCGATCCGCGCGACGTCGATGACGGAGCGGGGTGCACAGCTCACCGGCGTGAACGTCCACGCGGTGCGGGCCCGGACCTGGCTCGTCGCTGGCGCCCTCGCTGGAATCGGGGGCGTCTTCCTGGGGGCCTCGACCTCCGCGACGCCGAACATGTGGTTGCACCCGCTCTCGCTGGCGTTCATCATCGTCGTGATCGGTGGAATCGGCTCGATCAAAGGGTCGATCGTCGCCGCGTACCTGATCGGCTTCTTGCAAACGGGAGTGGGAGAGTACCTGGGCCAGAACTTCCGGGGCATCCTCTCGCTCGTGTTGCTCGTAATCGTCCTGTTCGTGCTACCGCAGGGACTGTTCGGGAGGGAGTTCGACCATGAGTAGTGAGTCACCGTCCGTCCGCGTCACGCGGCGGATGAAGGGAACGCTCCGCTCGGCACTACTGCCGGTCTGGAACGTTCTCTGCATGCTGCTCGCGCCGCTGGATCGAGCGCTCCAGCCGATCGCCAACGTCTACAATCGGACGCTCGGCGGTCACTTCGGAGAGATGAACGGGCTGCAGTTCGCCGTTATCTCGCTTGGCTTCGCTGCGATCGCGACGGTTCCGTTCTGGAGCCCCTTCTACAGCGAGACGCTGAACATCACCTTCGCGGTGGCGTCGATCTGGGCGATCTTCGCGATGAGCTGGGACATTCAGAGCGGCTACACCGGCTACATCAGCTTCGGCCACTCCGTCCTGTCGGGCGCGGCTGGCTACACGATCGGTCTGCTGATCCTGCACTACGATCCCTCGATGGGGCCCGCCACGACGATCCCGGTGGCCGTCCTGGCCTCGCTCGTCCTCGGCCTGGTGATCGCAGTGCCGTCGCTCAGGCTCCGCGGCCCGTACTTCTCGCTCATCACGCTCGTGGGAGTGCTCCTCTTCACGAACCTCATCTTCGCGTTCAGCGGCTGGACGAACGGCGAACTTGGGATCCACCAGGTTGACCCGTTCACCTACGAGCCGTGGGTCCGCTACTACTACATGGCGATCCCGATGCTCCTCGTCGCACTCGGGCTGATCTACATATCGAGGTCGAACGTCGGGATGGTGCTGGTGACCATCCGAGAGAACGAGCGAGCGGTCTCCTCGGCCGGTCTGGATCCGACGAAGTTCAAGATCTCGTCGTTCGTCCTCAGCTCGATCCCGATGGGGATCGGGGGTGCGCTGCTGGTCTACTACGGACGAGCGATCAATCCGACGAGCTTCGTCGAGATCTCGAACAGCATCGAGATCATCGCGATCGCCGTGATCGGCGGAATGGGATCGGTCGTCGGTCCACTCTTCGGCTCGTTCCTGTTCTTCTTCCTCGAGGAGGAGTTCCTCAGAGACGTCATCGGGGACTCGTCGCTCCGAACGCTGGTCCTCTGGCTGTTCGTGCTGAGCGTGCTCGTGTTTGCCCGCAACGGCGTGTTCCGCGTCATCTGGCACGGTCTCGGCGCCGTCAGGGGTGATTCGGAGTGACGCTCCTCGAAGTCGACCACCTGACCAAGCATTTCGGCGGGCTCGTCGCCGTCGACGACCTCTCCTTCTCCGTCGACGAGGGCGAGATCGTCGGGCTGATCGGACCGAACGGATCTGGAAAGACGACGGTGTTCAACTGCATCATGAGCACGTACATCGCCTCCGAGGGAGAGATTCGGTTCGACGGTGAGGACGTCACGAGCGAGAAGACCCACGGGGTCGTCAACCACGGCCTCTCGCGGGTCTCACAGGAGTCGAACCCGATCAACCTGCTCTCCGTGGGCGGCAACATCAAGCTGTTCATGCTGCCGAACAGCTTCCTCGCCTGTGCGCTCCCGGACGCGGTGCTCGCTCGCAGGAGCGACGGGGGCCCCGGCGTCGTCGACCACGCCGAACGTGTTGGCCTGGAGGACAAGATCGAGGAGACGCCCGACTCCCTGCCCCACGCAGACGTGCGGCGGCTGGAGATCGCGAAGGCACTCGCAACTGATCCCGACATGCTCCTGCTCGACGAGCCCTTCGCGGGCATGAACCAGGCGGAGATCCGAACACTCTCCGAACAGATCGAGCAGTTCCGCGAGGACGGCATCTCGATGGTCGTCGTCGACCACAACATGCGCGGGCTGATGCAGCTCGTCGACAGAGTCGTCGTGATCTCGAGCGGACAGAAGCTCGCCGAGGGACCACCCGAAGAGATCGTCGAGAACCAGGACGTCCAGGACGCCTATCTCGCCGGCGAACACGGAGGGATCTGAGATGGCAGACGATCCACTCCTGTCCGTCGAGGCCATAGAGGTCTTCTACGGCAAGACGGAGGCACTCTCCGACGTCTCGCTGTCGGTCGACGAAGGCGAGATCGTGGGAGTGATCGGCCCGAACGGGGCCGGGAAGACGACGCTCTTGGACGCCATATCCGGATTCAAATCCTTCGAGGGGTCGATCACATTCGACGGCACCGATCTGAGCAAGATTGGTCCGGAGCAAGCAGTCAGAGAAGGGCTGATCTACTGCACGGAGAAACGGGACCTGTTCCCGTACTTCTCCGTCCACGAGAACCTCCTGATGGGCGCACAGGCCCGCGACGACAGGGACGCCGTGCGCGATGATCTCGAAGAGGTCTACGAGCTGTTCCCGCGACTCGACGAGCGTCGGGAGCAGGAGGCAGAAACGATGAGTGGCGGGGAACAACAGATGCTCGCCATCGGCCGTGCGCTCATGGGTGATCCGAAGCTCCTGATGCTCGACGAGCCCACGCTCGGCCTCGCACCGGTCATCGTCGACGACATCAGCGAGGCCATCGAGCGGCTCCGAGACGAGGGGCTGACGATCCTGCTCGCCGAGCAGAACTCGACGTTCGCGCTCCGTCACGCCGATCGTCTCTCGCTTCTGGAAAACGGCGAGGTCGAACTCCAGGGCTCCGCCTCGGAGTTCCGGGACAACGAGTACGTCCGCGACGCGTACATCGGGATCCACTGAATCGGGCCGGATCCCTCACCCCAGCCGGCTGTCCGCGACTGCACCGGCTCCACTGATCGGGTGCCGACCACCCGGCCGAACCTATTTGCACTGTGACGCCCACCCACGGGTATGCGCGACGTCTACGTGATCGGTGCGGGACAGACGCCCTACGGCGCGTTCCCCGAGCGGAGCTATCGCGATCTGTTCGCGGAGGCCTACGCCGAAGCGCGCGACGCCGTCGACCGTCCCGTCGACCCGGCGGACGTCGACGAGGCGGTCGTCGGCACGCTCGGCGTCGGCGGCCGCCAGCTCGGACTGCCCGGACCGGCGGTGACCGAGCACGTTGGACTGCACGGCGTTCCCTGCTCCAGAATCGAGAACGCCTGCGCAGCTGGCGGTTCGGCCGTCCGGCAGGGAATCCAGGCGATCCGGAGCGGCCACGCCGACGTCGTACTCGCTGGGGGCTTCGAGGCGATGACCGACGCCTCTGCCGACGCCACGAAGTACTGGCTCGGCGTCAGCGGCGAAACGGAGTGGGAGCGGCTCACGGGAACGACCTTCTCGGGCGTCTACGCACAGATGGCCAGCGCGTATTTCGACGCCTACGACGCATCGGCCGACGATCTGGCGCACGTAGCAGTGAAGAACCACACCAACGGCTCGAAGAATCCGAAGGCTCACCTGGACTTCGAGTGCTCGCTGGAGGACGCTCGCGACGCTCCAGAGGTCGCCGCGCCGCTGAACCTCTATCACTGCTGTCCGACCTCCGACGGCGCTGCCGTAGCCTTTCTCGCCGCCGGGGACGTCGTCGACGAGTACACCGACGAGCGCGTTCGGATCGCCGGGGCGGGTGCCGCCAGCGATCACGTTGGCCTGGCACAGCGTGACCGCTACACGGCGATCGACGCCAGCGAAACCGCGGCAGAAACTGCCTACGATCGGGCCGACGTCGGACCCGACGACCTCGACGTCGCCGAGGTCCACGACTGTTTTGCGATCGCGGAGCTACTCGCCTACGAGGATCTCGGCTTCTGCGACAGAGGCGAGGCGGCCACGCTGCTCCGCGAGGGCGTCACCGACCCCGACGGCGAACTCCCGGTCAACACGTCCGGCGGACTCAAGTCGAAAGGCCACCCGATCGGCGCGACGGGCGTCGGGCAGGTCGTGGAGCTCTTCGAACAGCTCACCGGCCGCGCGGGCGATCGACAGCTCGACGACCCACGGCTCGGGCTCGCACACAACGTCGGTGGCAGCGGCGGCGCTGCAGTCGTCCACGTCTTCGAGCAGGAGGGGGTGGTTCGATGACGGGGGTCGAGGGCGTCGGCGCCTACGCACCCGCCTACCGGATCGATGCCGAGACGGTCGCCGACGCCTGGGGCCAGTTCCAGGCCGCCGGCATCTCACAGACGTCCGTCCCCGATGCAAACGAGGACGCACTCACCATGGCCTACGAGGCTGGCACCCGCGCACTCGCCGCCGCCGGCCGGGAGGGACGGGAGGTCGACGGACTCTTCCTCGGGACGACGACCCCGTCCGTCGAGGAGGAGGCGCTCACTCCGCGGCTCGGGAGCACGCTGGGGCTTCCGACGGACATCGAGACGCGACAGCAGACTGGAAGCACTCGGGCTGGCGTCGACGCACTCGCCGCAGCGCTCGACGCCGCGTCGAACGACGGCCGAGGGACTGCAGGGACCGAATCGGTGTATCTCGTCGTCGCGAGTGACGCGCCGCGGGGGGCACCGGACGATCGAATCGAGCACGCAGGGGGCGCCGGTGCTGCGGCACTCGTGATCGGACCGGCCGGTCCCGGCGCAGTCGTCGATCGCGCAGAACGCGTCAGCCCTCGTCCCGGGACGAGATTCCGGCAGCGAGGCTCGGCCGAGACCACTGGACTCGGGATCACAGAGTACGATCGCGACGCATTCCGCGAGACCGTCGGTGCAGCGGCAGAGGCACTCGACGTCGAGCTCGGGAGCGACCGCTCCGACGTCGACGCTGTTGCAGTTCAATCGCCGAACGGGAAGCTCCCCTACCGCGCTGCAGGGGCGATCGGGGTCGATACCGACGCCATCCGGACAGGAACGACTGTTCACGATCTCGGTGACACCGGAGCCGCCAGCCCGCTCCTCGGACTCGCAAGCGCCCTCGCAGACGGCAATCAGAACGTGGTCGTGATCGGCTTCGGCTCCGGCGCGGGCGCGACGGCGCTTCTGATCGACGGCGAAGACGTGCCCGTTCGGACCGCTCTGAACGGCGATCAGGAGCTGAGTTACGCCGAGTATCTCCGCATCCGCGGCGAGATTACCACGGGTGAGCCCGAGGGAGGTGGCGCGTACGTCAGCGTCCCAAGCTGGACGCGCACGATCCCGCAGCGCCACCGACTGGTCGCGGGGCGCTGCGAGGAGTGCGGGGCACTCGGGTTCCCACCCTCGGGTGCGTGTCCCCGCTGCGGGACGCTCGACGAGTACGACACCGTCGAGCTGCCAGGGACGGGGACCGTGCAGGCGGTGACCGAAATCGGCCAGGGCGGTGCACCGCCGGAGTTCACCGAGGAGCAGGCTCGGAGCGGCCCCTACGTCAGCGCGATCGTCGAGCTCGACGGTCCGGCTGCAGACGAGACGGAAACCGCATCGATGCCGGCACAGGTGATCACGGTCGGCGACGATGCCGTCGAGATCGGCGATGGCGTCATGGCCACTATCCGCCGCATCTACACGCAGGAGGGCGTGACCCGTTACGGCACGAAGTTCCGACTCTCCGGGGACTAGCTCGGACGCTTTTGGAAGTCGAGCCAGTCGACCCCTCATCGTCTGGTCACCGACCACACGGTCGACGCCCCGCAGCCTCCCGAGAGAGTCCGAAGCGTTCACGATTCTGAGCGCCTCGGACTTCCCGGGTCCGCGCTCGAGGATCGTCCCAAGCAACTCGAGCAGCTCCTCGTCGTCCGCCTGGAGAACCCGAACCACCGAGCACGTGTTCAGAAACCAGTCAGCGCACGAGCGTTACTGTTCGGGCCTCACCGCGTCGTGACGGCCTGGGATCTCCGATGTGGACCCGCCGGTGCGATCGAAAGACGGCGGAGACCAGTCTAGAGAATCTGATCCGAGATGATGTTCTTCTGGATTTCGGAGGTCCCCTCGTAGATCTTCGTGATGCGGGCGTCGCGGTAGTACCGCTCTGCCGGATAGTCGGTGACGAACCCGGAGCCACCGTGGACCTGAACGCCCTCGTCGGCGACGTCGACGGCGACGTCGCTCGCGAAAAGCTTCGCCATGCTGGAGAACTTCGCTGCGACGTCCTGGTTCCCCTCCTCGATCTGACTGGCGGCGCGGTAGGTGAGCGACCGCGCGGCCTCGACCCGGGTCGCCATGTCGGCGAGCTTGTGCTCGATCGCCTGGAACTCCTTGATCTTCCGGCCGAACTGCTCGCGCTCGTTGGCGTACTCGATCGCGGCGTCCAGGGCGCCCTCGGCGCAGCCGACAGCCTGCGCGGCGACGCCCGTCCGGCCGACCGCGAAGAACTCCATGAGCTGGTAGAACCCCTCGTCCACTTCACCGATCACGTTCTCCTCGGGGACGCGGACGCCGTCGAAGATGAGCTCCGCGAGATCGGAGGCACGGATACCGAGCTTGTTGTCGATCTTCTCCGCGGAGAACCCCTCGAGATCCGTCGGCACCAGGAATGCGGTGATCCCCTCGTGGCCCGCGTCGGGGGTCGTCTTGGCCATGACGACCGCCACGCCCGCGACGGTGCCGTTCGTGATCCACATCTTGTTGCCGTCGATGACCCACTCGTCGCCGTCTTTCTCCGCGGTCGTCTCCATCCCGGCGACGTCGGAGCCGTGGGCGGGCTCGGAGATCGCTGACGCAGAGGCCGTCTCGCCGGCAGCGATCTTCGGGAGCCACTCCTCCTTCATCCACTCGTCGCCAAAGCGGGTGAGCATGTTCGTGCCGAAGGACGCGCTTCCGACGGCGGAACCGATCCCGGGATCGGCACGCCAGAGCTCCTCCGTGACGATGACAGACTCCAGCATGTCCATTCCCGCACCACCGTACTCCGTCGGAATGCTCGCGCCGACGAAGTCGTACTCCGCTGCCTTGCGACGGATCGCTTCTGGGTATGTCTTGTTCTGGTCGTGTTCGGCCGCGACGGGTTCGATCTCGTTCTCACCGAACTCGCGGACGGCCGTGCGGATGGCCCGGTGCTCGTCGGACAGGGTGAACGCCATGCATGTGGATCGTTGTCCAATACCAAAGTATCTTCGTGGGCACCCGAGTCCGTCACGATCGATCAGAAGAGCCAGCGGACGCCAGATCAGTGTCGTAGCGACACGTCGTCCTCGCCGTCAAGCACCGGATTGCTGCCGAGGAGCAGTTCCAGCGCGATCCGGCCGTCCGACGTGAACGCCTCGCCGGTCGCGGGGTCGACCAGCCCGCGGTACGGTGCCAGCGTCAAGATCGTCTGGAGCGCGCTGTAGCCGAGCGCGAGCGGCATCAGCGCATGCCCCAGTTCGTGGAGAACGACGACGAACGAAGAGAGTGAGAGATGCCAACGCAATCAGAGAGATCGAAGAAAGCCCGAGCGGGAGCGCCGGATCCGGTCAGACCGGTTCGAACCGGTAGCCGTCCCAGTCCTGTGCGCTATCCTCGTCCTTGATCCCGACGCCGGGTTCGCGCAGCTCCTCGACGTAGACCGGTCGGACCTCGTCGCCGGTCTCGACGCCGTCTGTGGTCAGCTGCCCCAGGGCGCGGACCGAATGGACGTCGTCGCCGGAGGGGTCGGGCACCTCGAACTCGACGATCGCGAGGTGGTTCGGCTGGCGGACGCCGGGCGGCGTCGCGGTACTCGTCGTCCAGGTGACGACCTCGGCCGTGTACTCTGCGAGGTCGACTGTCTCGGCCGGCTCGGTGCCCTCCGGCCCAGTGGGATGGCCGGGGTAGCTGATCGCGCCGCTCTCGTAGCGCGTCGCGGCGAAGGGCGGCTGTGCGTCCGTTCCGCCGTCGGTCGTCTTCGGGGTGCGATCGTCCTCACTCATGCTGCCTCACCTCCGGACTCGAGAATGGTCGTAATCACGCAGTTTCCGAACCCACCGACGTTACACGCCAGACCGACGTCCGCATCGACCTGCCGCGGGCCAGCCTCGCCGGTCACTTGCTCGTAGATCTCGACGCCCTGCGCGACGCCGCTGGCACCGAGTGGGTGTCCCTTGGATTTCAGCCCGCCGGAGGTGTTGATCGGGAGCTCGCCGTCGCGGTCCGTGCGGCCCTCTTCGACGTGCTTCCAGGCCTCGCCGGGGTCGGCGAAGCCGAGGCCCTCCATCTGGAGGAACTCGAGGATCGTGAACATGTCGTGGAGTTCAGCGACGTCGACGTCATCTGGACCGATCCCGGCCATCTCGTAGGCCTCCTGGCTACTCTCGACGACCCCGCCCATCGTGGTGGGATCCTCGCGCTCGTGGACGACGTGCGTGTCGGTCGCGCCGGCGACCCCCGAGATGATCGCGTACTCGTCGGCGTACTCCTGCGCGACGGACTCCGGACAGAGCAGCAGTGCCGCCGAACCGTCCGTGATCGGGCAGAAGTCATAGAGCCGGAGTGGATCAGCTACGATCGGCGACTCGAGGACCGTCTCGAGATCGACCTCCTTCCGGAACTGCGCGTGGGGGTTTTCGACGCCATTTTTGTGGTTCTTCACCGCGACCTTCGCGAGACTCTCACGGGGCGCGTCGTACTTTTCGAGGTAGTGCCGCGCGGTCATGCCCGCGAAGGACGGGAGCGTGACGCCCTGTTTGTACTCCGCGGGATGCGTGATCGAGGCGATAACGTCCGTCGCCTCGCCGGTCGTCCTGTGGGTCATTTTCTCACCGCCGACGAGAAGCGTCATCTCGCTGGCACCCGAGGCGATGGATTGCCACGCCGCGTAGATCCCGGCGCCGCCAGACGAGGAGGTCTGGTCGACGCGCTGGCTGTAGGCAGGCAGCAGATCGAGGTCGTGTGCAAGGGCGTTCATGATGCCGCCCTGGCCCTCGAACTCGCCGCTGGCCATGTTTGCAGCGTAGACGTGCTCTACGTCGCTCGGCGCGACGCCGGCGTCCTCGAGACACTCCTTGCCAGCCTCTGCGAGGAGCTCCTGGACCCAGGCGTCGCGCTCGCCGAACTTCGTCATCGACGCGCCGACGACGGCTACCGGTTCGTCCATGCACGGGACGTCGGCGGGATCCACCTTATATTCACCCGGAATCGCTCGTCTCGTGGATCAGTCGGTGGCCGCCGACCGACGTTAAAATACCAAAAACAAACGCGGTGTTGGACCCGGATCAGTTGCCTTCGATAGCGTCGATGACCATCGCAGCCGCGACGACGGCGTCCCGTGGGACGTCGTTGGCGTCGTCGATCGTGATGTCGTAGCGGTCCTTCATGCTGAACTGCCCCTCGATGTCGCCGACGTGGTCGCCGTCGACGTCAGTGATCTCGTACTTGTGGGGGATGAATCCGCCGTACGGAACGAACCGACGGGCGAGCTCAGCGGCCAGGCTCTGGAGCTCGATCTCGGCGATCAGCGCCTCGTTCTTCGGGTGGCGGATCTTCCAGTGGTCGTTGAACCAGGACCAGTTGTGATCGAGGACGACGACCGGCTCACCGGTCTGCTCGTCCGTGAGCGTGTAGTCGCCAGCGACGTCGAGGATGCCCCCAGCCTTCACGGAGAACAGCTCCTCGCCGTCGGCGTCGACGAATGGAAACTCCTCCTTCATCTTGAACATCTTCTGCTTGCCCTTGAACACGAGGTCGCCGTTTGAGTCGTGTGCCTCGTACTTGTTCCGAACAAGCGACTGAACGACCTCGTACTCGTCGTCGGTAAGATCGACACCGGAAATGCCGTCGACGTCGTCGGTGACTGCGCTCATTTCGTTTGTGAGTAGTCGAGATGCCTGTAAAATTTATTGATATCGAGCCACGGGAGGAACATCCTCGTAGAGTCGGATTCCCGTGCGTCGGCATCGACGATTGCGCGGGAGAGTGACGGTATCGGTCGCACGGAGGCATTTTCATCGGCCGAGTCGCTCCCCCGTTCATCGACCACCGCAAATCACTCGGCATGGGCGAACCACGTTGCGCGTATGGAGTTCCACCACGCTGGGATCGCCGCCGAGGACGGCGCTGCGACGGCGGCGCTGTTCGCCGATCTTCTCGAACTGGAGATCGTCCACGAGGAGTCACTCGATGGGATGGAAGTCGTCTTCCTCGACGCCGGAAACGGGCAGCTCGAAATACTGGAGCCCACCGACGACGGACCGATCGCCAGCTTCCTCGAGCGTCAGGGGCCCGGAATTCACCATCTCGCATTCGCGACGGATGACATCGCGGAGGCCCTCGAGCACGCTCGCTCGCTTGAGATCGAGCCGATCGACGATGAACCCCGTCCTGGCGCCGCAGGACACGACGTGGCATTTCTCCACCCGAGCGACACGGCCGGGGTGCTGGTGGAGTTCGTCGCTGAGTGAGGCCAGCCAGATGAACCTGCCCACAGGACCGACACAAAGAACCGACTCGACGGACTGCGAGAACGATTATCCGAAGCTCTCGACGAGCGCGTCGTCGGGATCGACGCCCGCCGCCTCGAGCGCTTCCAGCGATAGCTCACAGAAGGACTCGAAGCCGAAGACGTAGACCTGGCCAGCCGACGCGACCGACGAAACGGCCGAACTGAACGACGATTCGTCACCAGTGATCGAGACGCTTGCACCGCCGTCAGCCAGTGCGGAGAGGCGTGCCTCGTGGGCCGGAGACTCGTCGAGGTAAACGATCGACGCGTCGTGGCCGGCCTCGCGGGCACGTTCGCCGATGCCGACGGCCGGGCCGACGCCCGGGCCGCCTGCGAGCACGACGACGTCGCCGTCGCCCTCGTAGGTCACGTTGCCGAAAGGTCCCTCGATGGTGAGTACGTCGCCGGATTCGAGCGCTGCGAGCCACGGCGTCAGATCGCCGTCGGGGTCGATCCCAACCGTGATTTCGAAGGTGTCCTCCACGGTCGGGGAGGAGAGCGTGTAGTGTCGGGCGATCTCCTCGCCACCGTCGGACGTGTCCGACGTGTCGCCGGCCCCGTCAGAACCGCCAATCGCCGCGCGGACGAGGACGAACTCGCCCGGGTCAGCGTCGAACGTCTCCGGTGTGGCGAGTGTGATAGCGATCGTGTCCGCACCGACATTCGTCACGTCGCGTACCGTCACTTCCGTCGCTTCCATGGTTGAAGGTAGTCCGAGCGCGCCCTTCAGGGTTGGCTTCCGGCTCCAACGGGACCGTCTCGCGGCCCATCAACACACGCATCGAGTGAGGATTGCGTGCAACGACCACCCAAAGGTACTCCGATCGCGGTAAAACGTTCGTCCAATTTGAGATTATTTCCCCGCATAGAACCCTTTGATCGTACTCGAAAGAGAGATAGAAGCTGCCGTCTGCCGAAATACTCCTTGTCGTTTGGGGCAAATACTACGACACCGGGCACGAGAACTGCCGATCCGAAAGACTCTCCAGCGAGCCACTCCACGTTCAGAAGCCTTTTCTCCCGGCGATAGCTACGCCCGCCCACAAATGGCCGAGGACCTGAACTGGGCGATCGGTGGCGAAGCCGGCGACGGCATCGACTCCACCGGGAAGATCTTCGCCCAGGCCCAGTCGCGGGCCGGCCGGCACGTGTTCACCTCCAAGGACTTCGCGTCTCGGATCCGGGGCGGCTACACCGCCTACAAGATCCGTTCCTCGACGGACCGAGTCCAGAGCGTCGTGAACCGGCTGGACGTGCTCGTCGCACTGACACAGCGGACGATCGACGAAAATCTCGACGAACTCCACGACGGCAGCGTCGTGGTCTACGACGGCGAGCGATCCTGGGAGGCGGAGATTCCCGGCGACATCACTGGCGTCGACGTACCCCTCAAATCCCTCGCCGAGGACGCGGGCGGTGCGATCATGCGAAACGTGGTCGCACTTGGCGCCGTCTGTGCGATCGTCGACTTCCCCGTCGAGAAGCTCGACGAAGCCCTGGAGAAGCGTTTCGGAGGCAAGGGCGAGAAGATCGTCGAGAACAACAAGACGGCAGCCCGCAAGGGCGCCGACTACGTCGAGGAAGAGTACGACGGGTTCGACTACTCCCTCGAAACGACCGACTCGGACTACGTCCTCCTCAACGGCGATGAGGCGATCGGCATGGGCGCCATCGCCGCCGGCTGTCGGTTCTACGCCGGCTATCCGATCACGCCCGCGACGGACGTGATGGAGTATCTGACGGGCCGCATCGACCAGTTCGGTGGCCACGTCGTCCAGGCCGAGGACGAGCTGTCGGCGATCAACATGGCGCTGGGCGCCGCTCGCGCTGGCGCTCGCTCGATGACGGCGACGTCCGGCCCCGGGATCGACCTGATGACCGAGACGTTCGGGCTCGTCGCAACCTCGGAGACTCCGCTCGTCATCTGTGACGTCATGCGAGCCGGTCCCTCGACGGGGATGCCGACCAAGCAGGAGCAGGGAGACCTCAACTCACTGCTCTACGGTGGCCACGGCGAGATCCCGCGGTTCGTGATCGCCCCGACCACGATCTCGGAGTGTTTCCACAAGACGATCGAGGCGTTCAATCTCGCCGAGCAGTACCAGACGCCGGTCTACCTCGTCGCCGACCTCTCGATGGCGGTTACCGAGCAGACGTTCGCGCCCGAAGAGTTCGACATGGACGCCGTCGAGATCGACCGCGGAAAGGTGGTCGATGATGACTCCATCGACCATTATCTCGACGAACAGGACCGCTTCCAACCACACTACGACGCCGCCGACGGCGTCAGTCCGCGTGCGTTCCCCGGTACCGACGGCGGCGCGCACATGTCTACCGGCCTCGAACACGACGAACTCGGGCGCCGGACCGAAGACACCGACGAGCGAATCGATCAGGTCGAGAAACGCCAGCGCAAGGTCGAGACGGCCAAGCAGGAGGAGGACTGGTCCTACCGCGATTACGGAGATCCCGACGCTGATACGCTCGTGATCTCCTGGGGCTCGAACGAGGGCGCCATCGTCGAAGCGATGGACGCACTCCAGAGCGAGGGCACCGACGTTCGGTTCCTGTCGGTTCCCTACATCTTCCCGCGGCCGGACCTCAGCGAGGAGATTGAAGCCGCCGAGCGAACGGTCGTCGTCGAGTGTAACGCCCAGGGGCAGTTCGCTGACCTGATCGAACACGACGTACTGGAACGAGTCCAGCGCGTCACGAAGTTCGACGGCGTCCGGTTCGACGCCGACGAGCTGGCCGACGCGATCCGCGACGTCGTGGACGGGTCGGCCGCGGCAGACGAGGTGACAGCATGAGCTCCGACGTCCGCTTTACAGACTTCAAATCCGACAAGCAGCCCACCTGGTGTCCCGGCTGCGGTGACTTCGGGACGATGAACGGCATGATGAAGGCGCTGGCGAACACGGGCAACGACCCGGACAACACGTTCGTCGTCGCCGGCATCGGCTGTTCGGGCAAGATCGGGACGTACATGCACAGTTACGCGCTCCACGGCGTCCACGGCCGCGCGCTGCCCGTAGGCTGTGGCGTCAAGATCGCTAACCCCGATCTCGAGGTCATGGTCGCTGGCGGCGACGGCGACGGTTACTCGATCGGTGCGGGCCACTTCGTCCACGCCGTTCGTCGGAACGTCGACATGACCTACGTCGTCATGGACAACCGCATCTACGGGCTGACCAAAGGCCAGGCCTCCCCGACCTCTCGCGAGGACTTTGAAACCTCGACGTCGCCGGACGGCCCGAAGCAGCCGCCGGTCAACCCCCTCGCACTCGCTCACGCAGCGGGCGCGACGTTCATCGCTCAGTCCTTCTCCTCGGACGCACAGCGCCACGCCGAGATCGTCCAGGAAGCGATCGAACACGACGGCTTCGGCTTCGTGAACGTCTTTTCGCCGTGCGTGACGTTCAACGACGTCGACACCTACGACTACTTCCGCGACTCGCTCGTGGACCTCGCCGAGACCGACCACGACCCCTCCGACGAACAGCAGGCCAAGGAGGTCATCATGGACGGCGAGACCGAGCACATGGGCGTCATCTATCAGGACGACGACTCCGTTCCGTTCAACGAACTCCACGGCGTTACCGAGAACATGGCCGAGATCCCCGACGGTGCACCCGACGGCGCGATGGATCTCGTTCGGGAGTTCTACTGAACCTTTTTCCGCCGTCGCGGTCGCGCGGGGCGCGACCGCTCGGCGCAAAAACGTTCATGAAAAAGCCGCGCCAGCCGCCGCGCAGCTCCGCATCAGCACCGCCACGGCGCAGCTACGGCGCCGCATTTGCTCACTCTTCCTGCACTATTACTGCCGCCGCTGACCGCAACCGCTCGGCCACCGCTCTGCACCACACCATTGCGGTACCCTACAGGAAGAACCGATAGCGCAGTCTACCTTACTACTCGGACGACGACTCGACCGTAATCGTACCTGTCATCCCCTGGCCCTCGTGGGGGATGCAGAAGTACTCGTACGTGCCGGCGGTCTCGAAGGTGTGCTCGAAGGACTGGTCGCTCTCGATCAGGCCGCCGGAGGTGAACCCGTTTCGTGCGTCCTCCTCCGAATCGAAGCCACCGGATGCGAAGTAGGCCGCTCCTTCGGGGATACCGTCGTCGTACGCAGTGACGGTGTGGCCGACGGTGCTGTCGTTCTCCCAGGTCACCGTCGCCCCAGTCTCCACCGTGAGGCTGCTCGGCTGGAACTCCCGCGTGCCCATGGTTACGGTGTTGCCGTCGCCACCCCCGCCGCCATCGTCACCGCCCATACAGCCGGCGACGGCAACCCCGATGGCGGCCACGCTTCCAGCGCCGAGTCGGCCGATCAGTTCGCGTCGCGTGTGCGTAGCTCGTACCATGATGGAGTAGAGGCTGGCTGGCAGCCAGCAGACCGTCGTCACTGGCCGTGTGTGCTATTCACAATGTACGTCGCTGAGTGGTAAAAAGGTACGCCGGGAACCCGCCGTACGACTGTGGACAGTAGGTTATTCGACCGTCGTCGTGTCGACGTCTTCTTTCTCGCCCTGGTAGATCTCGTAGCCGTCCTGGGCGACCTTCTCGGCCAGCACTGCACATTTCACTCGCATCGGCGAGATGTCGACGCCGAGCATCTCGATGACGTCGTCCCGATCCATTTCGACGAGCTCCTCGACGCTGGCCCCCGTCAGTTGCTCGGAGAGCATCGACGCGGACGCCTGACTAATCGCACAGCCGTCGCCGCGGAATGCGACCTGCTCGATCTCGCCGTCGTCGAGTACGACGTCGACGGCGATCTCGTCGCCGCACATCGGGTTCTCCCCGACGTGCGTGTAGGTGGGATCCTCGATTTCACCGTAGTTACGCGGGTTCTTGTAGTGATCGAGGATCTGCTGACGGTACATGTCCGAGCCCATGCTCATCGTTGGAGGGAGGTAGGAAGACGCGGAGGAAAAGGGTTCCGCACGGTGTGTGAGACCCCGACAACCGGAGGTGCTGCTGGCTCGACGCGAGGGGTCCGATCGGCTCGAATCGGGACCCGAGCGGCA
The DNA here is from genome assembly GCF_023204835.1 of Salinarchaeum laminariae. Classification (GTDB taxonomy): domain Archaea; phylum Halobacteriota; class Halobacteria; order Halobacteriales; family Salinarchaeaceae; genus Salinarchaeum; species Salinarchaeum laminariae. The sequence goes on along the minus strand of NZ_CP096270.1, from coordinate 2,110,323 downwards.
CAGCTGTCGCTACGCAGGCATCATTGCTACCAGGTTGCTGAGAGTGCAGCCGCTGACGGATCGTTGCGAATCGGAGGAAGACCCCGGTTTACAGGTCGCGGGGCTGGACCGTCTTCCGGTCGTTGGCCTCTGCGCGTGCGGCGGCCTCCTCGAGGAGCTCCTCGACCTCGGCGTCGAGCTCGTCGTAGAAGTCGGAGGCGACGTTCTTGTCAGCGAGCGCTTCCTTCACGGCGGCTTTGACAATCAGATCTGCCATACAGATTGGCGTTTTCCACTCTCCCCTATAAGGATTCCTGAATCGGCCGGGGTCCTGGGGCTCCGTTCCGCCTCGACGGGCGCTGGTACGGCCAAAACCACCAAATTCCTCTCACCGTTCGCCCGTAGAATGGGCTGCCTCGACGGTGCGCACGGCGGCCACGTTCTCCGGTACGTCGTGGACTCGAACGACGTCCGCGCCGCGTTCGGCCGCCAGGGTAGTGCCGGCGATCGTCGGCTCCAGCCGATCACCGTGGTCGTAGCCCGCTGCCCCGAACATCGACTTGTGAGAGTGACCGACCATGATCGGGCACTGTAGCGCCTGGAGCTCGGGGAGACGATCGAGCAGTTCGAAGCTCTCCTCCGCGGATTTTCCGAAGCCGAGGCCAGGATCGATCAGAATCTGCTCACGATCGAGCCCGGCCTGCTGGGCGAGGAGCACCCGCTCGTGGAGCGATTCGATCACGTCCCGGACGACGTCGTCGTACTCCACGTCCCGATCAGGATCGACCGGGGCGTCGATGCTGTGCATCAGGACCAGCGGCGCGTCGTGCTCGGCAGCGACGAACCGCATCGCGGGATCCTGCAGCCCGGAGACGTCGTTGACGATGTCCGCCCCCGCTTCGAGAGCCGCCGCTGCGACCTCGGCGTTTCGCGTGTCGATCGAGATCATAGCGTCCAGATCGGTGATGCGCTCGATGACGGGAACGACGCGATCGATCTCTTCCTCGTTTGGCACCGGATCGGCGCCCGGTCGCGTCGACTCCCCGCCGACGTCGACGACGTCCGCTCCCGCCTCGACCATCGCTTCGGCACGCTCGACGGCTGCGTCGACGCGGTCGTACTCCCCGCCGTCGTGGAAGCTATCGGGCGTGACGTTACAGATGCCCATCACGGCGGTTCCCTCCTGCCATGGGTATCTCGGCTCTGGCTCGGGCACCTGAATGCCGAGCTGCCGGTGGAGCTCCTCGCCGACCCGCGGGAGCCCGTAGGGCTGCTCGGCGAGCGCCTCGCCGAGCTGGCGGAACTGCGAGAGCGTCCCAAGCAACACGACACGGAGCAACTCGCCGTCGTGAGTGACGTCGGAGACGGCACACTCCCCACCGAGGGCGAGCAGCTCCTGTTTGACGTACTCCGCCTGTCGGCGCTGCAGACGCGTCTCGACCACGCGGTGGACGGCCTTCCCGCGCATCCGCCAGACGCCAGCGTCGGTCACGCCTGCCCGTTCGAGCGTCGTGCGGGCCTGACCGAGCGTGTCGACGCGTTTGGGCGTCTGGAGGCGCGTCCACCTGCCTCGCGCCTCGGCGACCGTGAAGAGCGATCCCGTGACGAGCACGCAGTCGTCGGGACCGGCGCCATCGAGGACGGTCTCGACGGCCCCCTGAACGGAGCCGCCGGCCTCGACGCGATCCGCGCCGGCGGATTCGAACACGCCAGCGAGGACCCCAGGATCCTCCGCACGGTCGAGATCGGGATGGCACGTCACCACGCGGTCGCAATGGGGCAACGCCTCGGCCATCTCGCCCTGTGGTTTGTCGTGCATGATCCCGGTCGCGAGGTGAAGTTCGTCGTAGTCGAACTCCGCGAGGACGTCGGCGAGTCGCTCGCAGGCGCTGGCGTTGTGTGCGCCATCGAGGACGACGAGTGGCTCCTGAGAGAGGACCTCGAAGCGCGCCGGCCAGTGCGCCTGTCGAAGCCCGCGTGCGAGGTCCTCGGTGGCGAGCGCCTCCCCACGGGCACCGAGCACCTGTCGAGCGAGGACTGCCGCCACACCGGCGTTCTCGGCCTGGTGTGCGCCGAGCACTGGCAGGCGCGTGTCGACGGAAAGCGCCTCTCCCTGGACCGCACCCGATAGTTCGATGGCAGCCTCGGTGTGATTGACACGTCCGCCGTAGCTGGCGACGACGTCGGGCCAGCCCTCCGGCGGCGTCCAGCCGTCGTCTGTAGCCCGATCGTCCTCGAGGCCGACCGTCACCAGTTCGCCGACGCGGTTCCGGAGCGTCGCGAGCGCGCTGCCCTCCGCGGCGGTGACGAGTGGCCGGCCCTCCGGTGCGACGTGGGCCTTGTCGCGGGCGATTTCCTCGACTGACTCGCCCAGCAACTCGGTGTGTTCGAGGCTGACGTTCGTGACCGCGCTCGCGATCGGATCCACGACGCTCGTGGCGTCGAGTTTCCCGCCGATACCGACCTCGAGAATCGCCACGTCGACGTCTTCCTGGGCAAAATGCCAGAGCGCCATCGCCGTCGTGGTCTCGAAGAAGGTCGGCGACGCGCCCTCGACGCCGCGATCGACGACGTACTCCCGGGTCTGCTCGACGAACCGCGTGACTGCACCCTCCGGAATCTTTCGGCCGTCGACGCGGACCCGCTCGCGCAGATCCTCGAGATGCGGCGAGGTGAAGAGGCCGACGGAGAGTCCAGCCTCCCGAAGCACGCGCTCGGTCATCCGTGCCGTCGACCCCTTGCCGTTCGAGCCCGCGACCTGTACGAACTCGACGGCGTCGTGTGGATCGCCGAGCTCACCCAGCAGGTCCGCGGTCGACTCGGTCCCCGTCTTCGGGCCGAACCGCCGGAGGCCAAAGAGGAAGTTCGAGGCCTCTGGATAGTCCATACGGACGGTTCCTATCGCGTCGCGCTTTATCCTGTCGGAACCCAGGGTGCGTGGCGACGGACGATGCGAGGGCCGGCGTCTGAGCTGAACGGTTCCCCGCGAGTTCGGTCCCCAACTCCTGAAACTGGGCGTCGATCGCGATAGAAGTCAGCGGGCAAGCGCGGACCTCGAAGCAGCCGAGCGGCAGGAAGACAGCGGGTTAGAAGATCTCGAGCAACGTCGCTGCCAGAAGCGCGACCCACAGCACCAGGCCACAGGTGACGAGCCCGTTGATGCGGCGCTGACGAGCCGCCCGACGGGCCGCACCGGCGGCGATGAGGCCGAGGGCGAGTATGATCGCGAGCCGCTGGAGCAACACCGGAATCGAGATCACGTCGACGCCGAGGTAGGTGTAATCAGCGACGATACCGATCGCGAGCCCGATCGATGCCGCGAGGGCCGCGTCGATCCGTCGCTCGACGCCGCTCGCGAGTGTGTAGGTCGCGATCGGCAGTCCCAGCGCGATCAGCGGGTACAACAGCCCCGCGATCTGGTGCATCGTCAGGTAGGTTGCGTGACGCTCCAGGGCGATACCGCCGAAGCGGACGGTCAGCACGATGGCTGCATTGACAACTGCGAGGAGCCCCAGTCGGAGCGAGAGCCTGTCGAGGAGCGAACGGAGTCGCCGGCGGTCGACCGGCGTCAGACTGTGCTGGAGGTACCGTTCGACGTCGACGGCCAGCCCGCCGACGACCGAGAGACCGAGGAACAGAACGACCATCGAGGCCCAGCCGTCCGAGTCGGAGCTGTCGTCGTTCTGGACGTAGCTCCGCCAGATGTTCTCTACCCGAGGGTCGCCGAGGAAGACGCTCTCGACGTGGTCCTGCGTGGAATCACTGCCGGAGACCTCGTGACGGAGGGTGAACCAGTCGAAATGCTCGCTGTGGGCCTGCATCGCCACCCACGGCTCGCTGTCGGTCGGCGACGCGTACAGGCGGATGTGATGTCGGTGGCCGTAGTAGGTGCCGTCCTGAAGCTGTGCGGTTTCGTCGACCCACTCTCCGCCGTCGGCCGTTCCGTCGTCGACGTAGGCGTACCGGGTCGCTCCCTCCGTGGACTCCCAGTCGATCGCGAGGTTCTCACCCGCCGTCCCGTTCAGCGGGCCGCCTTTGTTCATTCCGGGCGGGCCGGGGCCTTCCGCCTGCTCCTCGGGCGGAAGGTTCTCGAAGTCGGTCGCACCTTTCTCCCGGAGCATCCCGAGCACGGTCCCGGTCTCACCGCGGACGACCACGTTGATCGGACTCGTCCGGCGGAAGCTCTGTTCGGAGCTGAGATACGGCCAGACGCCGCTCTCGTAGCCGTCGAAGCTGACCCGCCGGTCGCGGTGGTCGTCTGTGAGCGGCTCCGAGGGGGCCGCGGCCGGAGGAGCGACTGCAGCCAGCAGGATGATCGTTACCGTTGCGACGCCGAGAGCGGCGCCGGCGATCGTCAACTGCCGTCGCATTGAGACGTAGGTTCGCAGTACTGGAAGTTAGTGCTGCCGGATGTGGACATCCTCGGTCACCGAAGCGGCTGCCACAAAAAACGAGTGTGCGCCGCTCAGTCGTGTCGGAACGCCCGGCTCCCGGTGAACACCATCGCAATGTCGTGCTCGTCGGCAGCCTCGATCACGTCCTCGTCGTTGACCGACCCACCAGGCTGGACGATCGCATCGATGCCCGCCTCCGCGGCGGCCTCGACGGCGTCCGGGAAGGGGAAGAACGCGTCCGAGGCCATGACAGCGCCCTCGGCGGATTTGCCATCGGCGTCTGTCTCGGCCTTCATCTTCGCGATCTCGACCGCGTCGACGCGGGAGACCTGCCCCGCACCGACGCCGACGGTCTCGGTGCCGGTCGCGAACAGGATGGCGTTGGATTTGACGTGTTTGATCGTCTGCCAGGCAAACTGCATCGACTCGATCTGCTCCTCGGTCGGTTCGACGTCTGTCACGACCTCGAGATCCTCCCGGGTCGGTGCCTGCGTGTCTCGCTCCTGAATCAGCCGACCGCCAGCGAGTCGCTTCTCGGTGAACTGCTCGGTCGGCGTATCGAGCGTCCCCACGTCGAGTACGCGGAGATTGTCCTTCGTCGTCAGTTCCTCGAGCGCGTCGTCGGTGTAGCCCGGCGCGACGACGACCTCCTTGAACGAATCGACGATCTCCGCTGCGGTCTCGGCATCACACTCGCGGTTCAGGGCGACGATTCCGCCGAAGGCGCTCTTGGCGTCGGTCGAGAGCGCGTCGCGGTAGGCGTCGGCGAGCGTGTCAGCGACGGCGGCGCCGGCGGGGTTGGTGTGCTTGATCACAGCGGCCGCGGGTTCATCAAACTCTTTGACCAGCCCGAGCGCGGCGTCAGCGTCGTTGTAGTTGTTGTACGAGCACGCTTTGGCGCCCTCGTTCAGTTGGGGAGCGCCGACGACGGTCGCCTCCTCGCAGGTGTAGTCTGCGTAGAGGGCGGCGTCCTGGTGAGGGTTCTCGCCGTAGCGGAGGTCGGCGGCGCGGTCGCCGGTCGCGAGGAATCGGAGGGGTAGCTGCTCGTCGGCGTTCTCGGGCGTCGAAACGGTGCCGGCGTCGGCGTCGACGTCGACGCGATCCTCGGCGAACCACTTGACTGCACGGGGGTACGCGGCGAACTCGCCCTCGTAGAGCACGCGATCCGAGAGGTCGTCTGCGTCGTCGCCCTCGTACACGGGCACCGGCTCCTGGGTGACGATCGGACCGCCGTCGACGAGACCGTCGACGACGTTGCCGTCGTCGTCCGTCGCGTCGGTGACGACGTGGACGGTACAGCCCGTCAGATCGACGCCGGCCTCGAGCGCGTCACCCCAGGCGTCCATCCCGGGGAAGGAGGGCAGCAGGGACGGGTGGACGTTGAGGGTCGTCGGCTGTGCGTCGAGGAAGCTGTCGGTGAGAATCCGCATGTAGCCGTCGAGACAGACGAGGTCGTACTCGTAGTCCGCGAGCGCGTCGTTGATGCGTTCCTCGTGGCTCGCTCTGCTCTCGTCCTCGGATCGCTCTACGACCTCCGTCGGGATTCCGCGGTCGGCGGCCGTCTCGAGAATCGGCGCGTCCGCGTCGTTCGCGAGAACGACCCCCAGCTCCGCGCCGCCTGGCGATCGCTCGTGGACGTTGATCAGATTGCGCCCCCGGTTGCTTGCGAGACCCGCAATGTACGTCATAGCTGGATGGCGTCCGCGTCGAAGCAAAGGGATTGCGATCCCCAGCGGGAGAACGGAACGTCGATCACCCAAAATCGCCTGGAAGCGCGACTCCTGGCGACGATTACAGCTCGACAAACTTGTCGACGTGCCCCTCGAGAAGTCGAACGAGCATCGCGGCGAAGTCCGTGTCCTCACTCCAGAACGCCGATTCGCTACCGGACTCGGCGATCACCGAGAGCAAGACCGTTCGCTCGTCTACGACGACGAACCGACCGTCGGGCCAGCTATCGCCATCGTAGATGACGGGGAGAATGACCGTCTCGACGTCGGTGTCGCGAAACGGCTCCTCGATACCCGAATCGGCGCTGATAACCGTGACGTCGACGTCGGTGGCGAGCTGGACCAGCGTCGATCGGAGCTCGTCGGTGACCCTCGATGCGCCGGTCCCAAGCTGGATGGACTCCTCTGCCTCAGTCACGAAGGACTCGATGCGTGCGTTCACGTTTTCGGCGCCGGAGACCGTCCAGATCTCCTCCTGACGAGGTTCTCGGTCCGCGTACCGAGCGTCTAGTTCCTCGAGTGACTCGAACGCTCGCTCGTGTTCGCGCTCGAAATCACGGCGGAGCTTGCTTCTGGCCTCTTCGAGTGAAACGGCACGGTAGCGCTTGGGCGATCCGTGCTGGATATCGACCAGGCCCCGCTCCTCGAGATCTTCCGCAGCTCCGTAGACCTGCGATCGTGGAACGTCCGCGATGGTCGCCGTGTCACTCGCCGTCCCGCTGTCGATCTGCTGGAGCGCGACGAACACCTCCGCCTCGTACTTCGAGAGGCCGAGCCGCTGGAGTGCCGCCGCCGGATCCGTCATCGATCTCGGGTCTCCGTAGCTCTCGACTGCTGGCTCCCTGCGAGCATCACGGGTCGAGTCTCACTCATCCGCAGCCGTCACCTCGCCGGTCGCGGGCGCAGCGGCGTCCTCTTCGAAGGCCTCGGACGGACCGAGATACTTTGTCCAGATCACCAGGAAGCTCGGAAGGAGGAACACACTCCCGAGGAACGCGTAGATGATCGTGATGCCGGTGATGATCCCGAACTGCTGAATCGGCGGCACGATCGCGAACGCGAGCACGCCGAACCCACCGACTGTGGTGCCGGCGCTGCCGAGCAGCGCGCCGCCAGTGCCGGTGACCGCGTCACCGATCGCGTCCCAGACGTCCTTGTCGCGACCGAGTTCGAGCATGTAGCGCTCGGTGACGTGGATGTTGTACGCCACCCCCAGCCCAATTGTCAGGCTGGTGATCGTCCCTGTTATGATGTTGAACCCGATGTCCATGAGCCACATCGTACCCAGGATCCAGGCGACGCTAAGCACGATCGGCGTGAGCGTCACTGCGCCGAGTATCGCGCTATCGTGAACGTACCAGTAGGCGACCATCAGGAAGGCGATGACCGCGACGATGGTGACGATCAACGTCTGAATGACAGTGTCCAGCAGTTCCTCTTCGATGACGCTGAACACGACGATGTCACCCGTCGCAGTCGCGGTGGCTCCCGTCTCGCCGAAGCTATCCGCGAGATCGTAGCTCGCGGACGTGGTAGCGCTCCGGGTCGCCGGGCCAGCCTTCGTGACGATCATCTGCGCTGCCTCGTAGTTGCCGTCGTCAGTCCGGTAGATCGTGCTCGAGGCCTGGGCTGGTGTTGCCTCGAAGTAGGCATCGTACACCGACTTGATGTTCTGGTCGGGTACGTTGTCGCCGTCAGTGTCTGCAGCAGAGAACGTTGCGTTGAACGACGAGTCGGGGTTCTCTGCCGCGAACGTCTGCATACCACGGAGCGGACTCCGGAGCTCAACCTGTCCGTTCGCGAACGTGTTGAAGGCGTCCGATTCCGCCGCCTTCTGTTCGGCTGCAGCCATCTCCTCGAAGGCCTCCGGCGAGGAGACGTTGCCGCGTATCAGTATCGTCGAGCTCTGGTCCTGACCGAAGTGCTGGCCGACGTAGTCGAGCTGACTCTTGATCTGATAGTCGCCGGGTGCGAAGGGCTCCGGCAGATTATCCAGATAGCCTGGCGGATCCTCTGCGATGAAGTCCTCCGTCTGGAAGCTCGTATCGATTTGCGTGGCCCCGTAGACACCGCCGAGGGTCAACAGGAGCGCGATCGCGACGACCGCCCATGGAGCACGCTTGGCGAACGTTTTGCCGCCGGTGAGGAACGTCGAGAACGCCCCACCGCCGGTACCGAAGGCGCGTTTCTTTCGATCCCAGCCGCGGCCTTCGAGGAACTCGTCGAGTTCGATCTTGACTGCCGGGACGAACGTGCCGTAGATCAGCAGCGTCGCTGCGATCCCGAACGCACTCACGATCCCGAAGTGCTGGAGCGGCGGTAGCGGGCTCGTCAGGTTCGAGAGGAACCCGATCACCGCCGTGATTGTCACCCAGACGAGTGCTCCACCGACGCCGAGTAGTGCCGGTCGCATCGTCTCGCGGGCACCGCCGTTGTCGTCCTCCTCGCGCTGTTCGCGATGACGCATCAGGACGTGTATCGCGTAGTCGATAGATAGCCCGATCAACAGCACGGGAACGGTGATCATCAGCTGGCTGAACGTGATCCCAGACCAGCCCATGAAGCCGAACGTCCAGATGAGGACGAGGGCGATACCGACTACGCCGAGAAGGATGTCGAACAGATCTCGGTACGCGATCGTCAGTACGACGACGACGAACAACAGCGCCAGCGGCATGACGATCATCAAGCTGTCGTTCATCGAGCCGCTCAGTTCGTCGCTCACGACGCCAGCACCGAAGGTGAACGCCTCGCCACCGTATCGTTCGTCGACGATATCGTTCATCGCGACCTGCGCGTCGACGATGGCTTCCGGAGCGGCACCCTGTCCAGTGCTCTCCCCTGGTGGGACCTCCTGGCTCACCAGCATCATCCGGGCTTCCGCGGTGGTGGATCCGGGGTCGTACCCGTTCGGAACGAACGCGAAGAGCGCGTTCTCGCCACTGCTCTTCGATAGCAACGTGGCGATCGTCTCGTTGTACGTCGCTCCGTCCATCTCCGCCAGGGTTGCTCGTTGCTCCTCGAGAGTCGCCGATTGTGCGGCGGCCCTACCCTGGTTTTGCGTTATAACCGTCTTTGCAACGGCATTCGAGAGGCCACTGAGTGGGTTCTCTCCCAGGGTCGAGTTTACCGTTTCGTCCTCGAGAAACGCTTGTTGGAGTTCGATCTCCTGGATCAACGCTTCCTGTGAAAGGGCGTCTCTATCCTCACTGCCCCGGAAGATGACCTGCGCACTCGTCGAGTTCGCATCGGTTGCTTTGAAGTTCTCGTTGACGTAATCCTGCGCTTCTTCGGCGTTAGAACCGAAACCGAACTGATTGAGCGAGGACTCCTGGCTGACTTGCATAACTCCCCCACCCATCACTGCGGTGAGCAGGAGAATTACCAGGATAACTGTCTTGCTACGATTCGTTATGATATCGACGAACCGGTCGATCGCCGACATTATTCACGCCTCCAGCCGGTGGGGTCCGACATGCTGTTAGTATGATCCTACATACAGGAAGGTTTAACGCTGACGTTTTCCTGACAGACTATTCAGTCGGCTCGGTGATCGTCCCGCGCAGTTGCAGTCTCCTCATCCACTGCTACCTCACTCGCCGCAGGCGAATCCCCACCGTGAACGGTGTCTCGCCGTCGAATTCCCAGGGAATGGACGCTCTCGGTTGCGTCGTCGATCGCCAGCACCTCGCCGGGTTCGCTCGGCAGGCGCTCCACGAGGGCCCCCGAGAGGTAGGTCGGCTGCGCCGCTTCGAGGGCGTCGATGCCGCGTTCGTCGGTGAGCCGGTGGGCCAGCAGGAGGTCGGATTGGGAGATCGCGACGTCTGGCACGACGTCTGGACGCTGCGTGGCCAGTACGAGACTCACGCCAGGTGCGCGTCCACGTGTGAGCACCGTCTCGAGCGCTGGCGCCGCTACGCCGTCGAAGAAGGTGTGTGCCTCGTCGATCGCGAGCCACGGCAATCGTGCGATGCGTTCCTCGACGCGGGCCCGATAGAGTCCCTCAGCGATCCCGCGTACGACGGCGTTCATCGGGGCGTCGTCGAGTCCAGACACGTCGACGACAGTGGCCTCGCTCCCGCCGAGCGAGATGGCGTCCAGGCCGTCAGGATCGAAGACGCCCCAGTCAACAGCGAGCGTGAGATGGTTCGCGGCAGCGCGACGATCACTCCCTGGAGCGTCGGCGTCCTCGACGACGCCCCGCATCGCTTCGAGCGAGTCCGCAGCGCGGGCCGCCTGCCAGACGAGACTGCCCGCGCCACTCTGAGGCGAGAGCCCGAGGAGCGCACACCACGACCGCGGGTCGAGTACCGACGGATCCACGCGTGGCGACTCGACCACCCGTGTTTCGACGGGCGGAGCCGAGGCCGGCAAATTCCCCCGCGTCGTCGCGAGCGTGTCGAAGACCCCCATCGGATCGATGACCACCGGCGCGACGCCGTCCGTCCTCGCGAGCTCTTCGGCGAGTACACCAAGGGTGTATGACTTCCCGTAGCCGCGTTTTCCGACCACGAGTGCTGCGTGGGGGCCGTCGAGATCGAGTTCGACCGGTGCGCCGCTGCTGCCGTCGAGTGCCCTGTAGCTGCCGATGGCCGCCGTCGGGCCGGCAGCCGCAGGCTCCTCGCGTCCGATGACGACTGTCACGGACGTGAGTCGCCGCCCGATCCGCCTTCAAGCTGTGGCGAACGTCGGTTGGCGTCACCGGCACGCTCGACCGACTGATCGCACTGGGAGGAGGCGTCGGGTAGATGAAAAGCAACGCAATACCGCGCCGTCACTCGCGGACGAGCACCGCACTCGCCGCGGCGCCGCCGACGGCCGTCGTGAGCAGATACCCGCCAACGCTGTGGATGGTGACGGCAGCCGCGATCGTCGCGCCGCCGGCCGTCGTGAGCACCGCCAGCAGGGCGACGTTTATCGCCTCGGTCCCACCGAGACCGCCGGGCGTCGGGAACGCGCTCCCCACGCGTCCCAGCGGGACGACGAACAGTGCGACGTAGAGTGGCACGTGCGCATCGAGCGCGAGGAAGGTCGTCCAGAGCGCGACGGACTGGAGCACCCAGCCAAGCGCCGAGAAAGCGAGCGCAGCACCCAGGCGACGGCGGTTCCCAGCGAGACGTTCGATGGCAGCGACGAACCCGGTGACGCGCTGCCCGACGCCGTCGAGGTGGCTGGCGGTGACCCGTGGGATCGGCCCGACGATCCGGTCGGCGACGGTGCGGGCGGGAGCCCGAACGACGCCACCGATCCGCCGGCGGTAGCGCCAGGTGAGAATAGACGCCGTCGGCAGCAAGATTGCCGCGCCGAGGACGGCGATCGGCAGGAGGCCGAGCTCTGAAGAGCCGGTCTCGACCGTGAGGAAGTAGAGCGCACCGAATGCGGCGAAGACGAGCGAGGGGACGACGTTGATCGCGTCGAGGCTCGCGATCGACGCCAGACTGACCTCGTAGTCGGTGTCCGTGGTTCGCGTGATGAGTAGGGCCGTCACCGGCTCTCCACCGGCCTGCCCGAACGGCGTAACGTGATTCGCGAACGCCGCTGCGGCGTGGATCAGGGCTGCCTTGTACAGCGGGACCGACACGTCGAGCCCGCCGAGGACGATCCACAACGCGACGCCCCATGAGAAGTTCCAGAGCAGGACGAGCACTGCAACCACGGCGATGAGCCCGAGATCGGCACCGCGCATCTCGGCGAAGACGGCTCCGGCGTCGACGATCCAGAACATCACCGCAAACACCGCTGCGGCGACGGCGAGACCGACAGCAGTCGCGAGGAGGTCCTCTCTGGCCACGCCGGCGCTACCCAGCCTGCTCGAATCAATCCATCGGAGCGAGCCGGCGAGGGCAGGCGCTGCCAGACGAGCCGTATCGAGATGAGAGCCGGGTGGCCGGAGATGGGCCTTCTCTACTCGCGTCGTGCCTTCGACAGCACTTTGACCCGGCCACGCGACGGTTCGGCCATGCCCGAGCCGCTCTACGCCGTTTCGCCGCTCGATGGCCGGTACGCCGGCCGAACCGAGCCGCTCCGCGAGTACGCCAGCGAAGCCGCGCTCATGCGAGCCCGCGTGCAGGTCGAAGTCGAGTATCTGATCGCCCTGGCGGACGTGCCGGCGACGCCACTCGCGATCGACGACGACCAGCGCGCCGAACTCCGGTCGCTCTACGACGAGTTCGACGCCGACGACGCCGACCTCGTCAAGCGCATCGAGACCGAGGGCGCCCGCGGCTACGCGGCGACGAACCACGACGTCAAAGCGATCGAGTACTTCGTGCGCGAGGGGCTTCCGGCCGATCTCGAGGCCGCGAACTGGATCCACTTCGGTCTGACCAGCGAGGACGTCAACAACCTTGCCCACCGGCTGCTGGTCCGGGACGCACTCGAGAACGTAATCGAACCGGCCATCGTCGAGGTCCGGGACGAACTCGCCGACCTCGCACGGGAGTACCGGGCCGTCCCGATGCTCGCCCGGACCCACGGCCAGCCGGCGACGCCAACGACGTTCGGCAAGGAGATGGCCGTCTACGCCGGCCGGATCGCGGATCTACACGCCGACGTGCGACAGGCACGGACGTCCCTCGCCGGCAAGCTGGGTGGGGCCTCGGGCACCTACGCGGCCCACACAGCGGCCTACCCCGACGTCGAATGGCGATCGTTCGCCCGCGAGTTCGTCGAGGACCTCGGACTCGAGTTCACGCCGCTCACGACGCAGGTCAACCCTTGCGACGATCTCGCGCGAGCGTTCCACGCGCTCGTGCGGGCGAACAACGCGCTGCTCGACCTGGAGCTCGACGCCTGGCTCTACGTCTCCGATCGGTATCTCGGCCAGGAGGCGGCGGCGGGCGAGACCGGCTCCTCCACGATGCCCCACAAGGTGAACCCGATCGACTTCGAGAACGCCGAGGGGAACCTCTCGAAGGCGAACTCCGACCTCGAGTTCCTCGCGGAGTACGTCACCACCTCGCGACTACAGCGCGACCTCTCCGATTCGACGGTCAAGCGGAATATCGGAGGCGCATTCGCCCACTGCCTGATCGGCTACTCGAAGACCCTCGACGGGCTCGGCAAGGTCGTTCCCAACGAACAGGTCATGCGCGAGGAACTGGAGGCCACGCCGGAGGTCATCGGCGAGGCCGTCCAGACGATCCTCCGCCGCGAGGGCCACGGCGACGCCTACGAGCGAGTCAAGGAGCTTACGCGAGGCAAGTCGGTGACGCTCGAGGACTTCCACGGCCTGTTCGAGGAGCTCGACGTGCCTGAGTCCGTTCGCGAGGAACTGCAGGCGCTGACCCCGGCGAGCTACACCGGCGTCGCCGACGAGCTGGTCGACGACCTCGACGAGACGGCGAACTGATCGGGCCGAAACGGATCTCACTCGCTCACTCACCCTCAGACACAGTCTCACATCCCTTTGAACGTCATCGCTGCGAGCGTCAGGTCTTTCTCGCCAGCGGTCGCTTCCCCTCGCATGCGAATCGCCCGATTGCTGACGCCGGATGGTCCCGTCGCGGGTGAGTACAAGGATGGCGTCGTGCACGCTGATGACGGCCGCTACGAGGTGGGGCAAGACGGTCGCTTGCTTCCGCCCTGCGAACCGAGCGCGCTCTACTGCGTCGGTCGGAACTACGCGACCACGCTCGACCAGATGGATTACGAGCGGCCCGACGAGCCGGACTTCTTCATCAAGCCACCGGCTGCTCTCCTCGCTCACGGTCAGCAGATTTCGTATCCCTCCTTCACCTCGGAACTGACCTACGCCGGCGAGCTCGCGGCGGTGATCGGCGAACGCTGCCGGAACGTCTCGGAATCGGCGGTCGACTCTGTCGTGCAAGGCTACACGGTCATGAACGACGTCGACGCGCTCGACCAGCAGGGTCGGACCGCCAGAAAAGCGTTCGACGGCTCGGCGCCGCTTGGCCCCTGGATCGAAACCGACGTCGACCCCACCTCGATCGACGTGCGGACAGACGTCGCGGGCGAGCGCCGTCAGTCAGCGAACACGGAGATGATGCTCTTCGGCGTCGCGGAGATCGTCTCGTATCTCTCCGAACGGTTCACGCTCCGTCCCGGCGACGTCGTAGCGTTCGGCAGTCCGGAAAACCCCGGGCTGATCGAGCCGGGCGACGATGTCGAAATTACCTACGAGGGCGTCGGGACGCTCCGGAACGCCGTCCAAACTCCGTAATCTGCGACCGGCCAAGGTTGGTGAATCGTCGATCCCCGCTCCACACATCCGTCTCGTCGATCCCACTGCCTCAGGCCTCCGGATCATCGGAACCTTCGTCGGAACCACCGTCAGACGACACTTTCCACTCACCCAGCTCCTTGGGATCGACGTGAACGAAGACGTCGTCGACGGAATCGAGATCCCGAATAGACTCGACGACAGCCGACTCGATGTCGTGGGCTTCCGCGAGCGTGCGATCGCCCTCTACCTCGATGTGCAGCGAGACGTCGATCTCGGGGCCGACGTAGTGTGCGATCACGTCGTGGACCCCCTCGACGTCGGGATGCGCATGGGCGCGAGCGAGGATCTCCTCACGGAGCGGCTCGGGCGGGGCAGCGCCCAGCAGATAGTTGAGGTTGTCCCGGACGATGTCGATCCCCGAGTAGCAGACGAAGATGGCGACGACGCCGGCGGCGACCGGATCGAGGATCGGGTAGCCCACCTGCGCGCCGGCGACGCCGAGCAGCGCGGCGCCGGAGGCCAGCACGTCGTTACGATTGTCGACGGCGGTCGCTGCGACCGCCGGTGAGTTCTCACGCTCGGCGACCCCCTTGCAGTACCGGTAGAGCCACAGCTTCGCGACGATGGCAACGATGAGCACCGCGACCGCGCTGGCGCCCGCGGGGGCCTCTACACTCCCTGCGAGGACAGCGGTTACAGCACCGTAGAGGATGGCGAGTCCGGCGAGGATAATCGCGCCCGCGATGAACAGCGAGACGAAGGGCTCGATTCGCTCGTGGCCGTGTGGATGTTCGAGATCGGGCGGCTGCGTCGTCAGGTAGAGCCCGGCGAGGATGACGAGGCTGTAGGAGGCGTCCGCGAGGCTGTTGACCGCCTCGGAGCCGACCGCGAGCGATCCCGAGAGATACCACGCGCCGGCCTTTGCGAGTACCAGCCCGACGTTGACGGCGAGTACGACGGCTCCCGCCCGCCGGAGCGCCTGACGACTCGACACGCGCCACGGTTGGCAGAGGCGCGTCAAGGGGGTGTCGGTCCAGGCGACGGTGGGAATCGCTGTCGCGTCCGGCGCTCAGTCGGCACGATCCCGACAGCTGTCGATACCGTCGGCGATAGCCACCCACAAGAAATTAGTCGCGTGATACGTTTCTGTACAACAGCGTTAGCAGTGACGGACTATCTCCCCTACTCTGGCTCCGCACTCGACATCGCCGTCGTCTACGCCGTCGTCAGCGGTGCCTGGATTCTCGTGTCCGATCGGCTCGTCGCGGCCCTGATTGTGGATGCACAGCTGTCGAACACGGTGCAGACGGCGAAGGGATGGCTGTTCGTCGCTGGCTCGTCCGTCTTTTTGTTTGTTCTCGTCCGACACGGTCAACGATCCAGGCGACAGACGAACCAGCGACTGGACCGTGCGCTCCAACAGACGACCGTTCTCCACCGGATTCTACGGCACAATCTCCGGAACAGCTGTAACGTTATCGCGGGCAATACGGAGCTCGTCGCGTCCCACGTCGACGAAGATGGTCGTGGCCCCGATCCACAGTCCGAAGCCCATCTGGAGACAATCCGAGAGCAGACCGAACAGCTCGTGTCGATCACGGAGAAGACGCGACTCCTCAGAGATCTCGTGCTTGAGGAGACCAACGAGGAACCCCTCGATCTGGTGGCGCTCGTCGAAGACAGGATCGCCGTCACCGGCGGACGGTATCCGAACGCGTCGTTCACGGTCGACGCGACCGACCACTTCGAGCTCGAGGCCGATCCACGGCTTCAGGAAGCCATCGACGAACTACTCGAGAACGCGGTCGAACACAGCGATCGCGATTCGCCGTCCGTGCGCGTCGCGCTGAACCGTCAGCCAAATGGAACTGTCCACGTCGACGTCGCCGACGACGGCCCCGGAATGCCGGAGATGGAGCGGGCGGTGCTGGAGGAAGGGATGGAGAGTCCGATGTTCCACTCGGAGGGGCTCGGTCTCTGGATCGCGCGATCGGTCGTCGTGCAGGGCGACGGCGAGATTTTCATCGTCGACAACGAACCGCGTGGGACGGTCGTCAGGATCGTCCTCTCCTGATCAGTTCCCAGAAAACAGTGCGGAGCGGCCGTTGGAGTGGCCCTTTGGATAAGTAGTCGGGATTAGTCGAAGGAGATCTGAACCGCCCGAGCGGCGTCGTCACCCGGAACTGTCGCACCCTTCTGCTCCGCGAACGCCGCGTGAAGCCGATCGTACGTGGCCTCGAGGGCCTCGACGATCACCGTCGTGTCCGATATGACCGGCATGAAGTTCGTATCGCCGGTCCAGCGAGGCACGACGTGGGTGTGGACGTGGTCGTCGATGGAGCCACCGGCCGCGTCGCCGCCGAGATTGAGGCCGACGTTGAACCCCACCGGGTCGAACGCCGTCTCGAGCGCGTCGATCGTCCGTGCTCGCAGTTTTGCGTGATCGAGCATCACCAGTTCGTCGAGATCGCGGAGATCACCGCCGTGGGGCGTCGGGATCACCATAACGTGCCCCGGGCTGTATGGGTAGTTGTTCAACATGACGAACGCGTGCTCGCTCCGGGCCACGATCAGGTTCTCGCGATCCTCGTCCATTTCCGGGAACTCACAGAAGACGCACTCCTCGACGGTCTCGTTTGTGTCCTCGCGCTCGATCCACTCGATGCGCCAGGGGGCAAACACCTGGTCCATGCTCGCCACCTCGCGAGCCGGCACCAAGGGAGTTGTCGTCCGGCGAGGCTGCCCCGCCGACCAGTCCCCGGTGAGCGATCGGAGGAGGTCGTGAACCGCGGTGGCACTCGAGGCACCGGATCGGTGAGCGCGCGGCGGTCCACTGTGTCGCAGCCGAGAGGTGGAGAACCTCTTTTAAACCTTTGGTCGACCATCGGCGCTATTCCTGAAACAATCCCCGAGAGAGCGTTTTGAACGATATAGACGCGTCTCGACCACTGAACCGAGATATACCGGCGCCGTCGTGCGATGAACGGTCCAAAACTCCCCGAACGGACGAGGGTACTTATACTCCGAGTTGGCGGAGTAATGGATGGCATGGCGACGACTGACGGCGCATTCGACGGGCTCGACGAGTACTGTGAGGCATGTGAAGCGGACACTCTCCACCAGGTGTCCGTGCAGATCCTTGCCGAGAGCAGGAACCCGGAGAACGCGGAGTTCTCACGAGAGCCCTATCGAGTCGCCGAATGCCAGCGGTGTGGCCAACGCGACAGTCAGCGGATGAACAACGCCTGAGGGCACCGCCTGCACGGCGAGAGACAGGCGAGCACTCTGGCGAATCCGTCACGTCAGACGCCCGATGGGCACACCGTGGGGACCCCTTGGCACCACTCTCACTTCCCCAATTTCCGATTTTGCCGGATCCAGATACTACCCGTAGCGACGCTCGACCCCAGCTACTCGGCCGAACCGCCGCCCTCCGTCGTCAACGATCCAATTTCGTGAGCGATCGCAGACGCCTGGTCTGGCGCGAGCGCGACCTCGATCTCGTTGCCCTCGTCATCGGCGAAGGCCAGCTTGATGCGCTCGTCGCCGAAGGGTCGCGCTTCCGCGGCGTCGACGTCGTATAGTTTGGCCGTTCCTGCTTTGTTCGTCGCGCCGACGTTCTTGATCGATCCCTCCTTCAGTTCGATCATGAACTCCTCGAGCTGGAGTGATAGCACGCCCGTGACCACGACGCCGGCGGGAAAGTATCCGTGGGTCCGGTAGCGGCCTCGCGGAAGCAATCGAGTGGCTAAGCAACGAATCACCTATCGACCGAACCCGTTCGTCCCCGATCATTAGGTGCCGGGGGTCGTGACTCACACTGTGTCCAGTGCAGCGACGGTCTCTCGTGGCGCTCGCGGGTTCGTACTGGCAGGAGCCGTGTTTCTCGTACTCTGCACGCTGGCCGCGTTCACCGAAGCGCCGCGCACCACGGTCGTCGCGATGGGGCTCTACGGCTTCGTGTTCCACACCATTTTCGGGAAAGCGTATGGACTGCTACCGGCGTACTTCGACCGCGAGCTCGCGCTCCCGCGGGCGCCACTGACCCAGCTTCCCCTCTCGGTGGCTGGAACGCTCTGTCTCGCAGTGAGCTCAGGCATCATGGCAGCGGAAAAGCTTCCGATCGAACCGAGCACGGCCACAGACGTCGGGGCGCTCCTCTGGGCGATCGGTGCAGCGGCGTTTCTCGTGACGATCGCGCTGACGATCCGCGACAATATGACGGGCGCCGAGACCGGCACGGCCGACTCGAAAGCCCATCTCGCTAGCCTCGACCGCGTCGCGAACGCGGCGATGCCGATCGCACTCGGCTATCTCGCGATCGCCACCTACTCGCTGGCCGGGACGGTTCTCGACCTACCCGGACCGATCGACAGCTCGATCGGGATCTCCCACCTTCTCGCCGTCGGCACCGCAGCCCTGCTGGTGTTCGCGATCGGCGCTCGCCTGCTTCCTCGGCTGCTTCGCGCCGACGTTCCAGATCCGATCGTCTGGGTCGTGCTCGCGAGCGGTGCCGCGGGCCCGGCGCTGCTGGTCGGCTGGTTCGATCTCGGGATCGGAGCACGATCCGCCGACGGACTGCTCCACGGTGCGATCGCGCTGCTTGCGGTTGCCGTGCTCGGTCACGCAGTACTGGTCGGGCTGCTCGTGCGACGGGCTCCGGCGCCACGGCTCGGCGCTTACGGGGTGGTCGCTGGAGCCATCGGCGGCCTCGTGACGGTCGGCGCTGGCGGCCTGATCGGGCTCGGCGAGCGGCTGTCGCTGATTTCGATCCACCCGCGGCTCGGACTGCTCGGATTCCTGGGCCTGACGATCCTCGGCGTCGTCTACCACTTCTACCCGCCCGCAGTCGCTGGCGAGCGTGGTGAACGGGCCGCCGAAACCTCGATGCTCCTTCTCGGTGGCGGACTCTCGATCGAGTTAGTCGCCGTACTCGCTGGCGACGGACGACCCGGCGACACCGTCGCACTGGCGATCGACGCGGGCCGCGGACTGGCGGTGCTCGGCGCGCTGGCCTACGCCGGACTGTTGCTCGCGATCGTGGCCCAGCGGTACCGCTGAATCACTCCGCAGCCTCGATGGCCTCGCGCCACTCCGCGACGATCACGTCGCCGCTCGAGGCACCGATCCGCTCGGCACCCGCCTCGAACATCGCCGCGGCCTCCGCCCACGAGCCGATGCCGCCGCTGGCTTTCACCGGCAGATACTCCGCCATCACCGCGACGTCGTCCGCCGTGGCACCACCGCCGTTGAACCCCGTCGCGGTCTTGACGTGCGAGCAACCGGCCTCCGCTGCGATCTCACAGGCACCCTCGAGCTCCTCCTGATCGAGCAGCGGCGCACAGACGATCGCTTTCACGGGCAGATCAGTCGCGCCGACGATCTGTGAGAGATTCTCGCGGACGGTCGCCCCGTCGCCAGCCGTGATTCGCCCCACGTTTACGACGGCGTCGAGTTCGTCGGCGCCGTCGGCGGCTGCCGTTGTGGCTTCGCTGACCGCGCTTTGCGGAGTGTACTGGCCGTGAGGAAAGCCGACGACAGTGACGACCGCACCGCCACTACCTGCTCCGAGGACGGCTGCAGCGCGATCGACGTAACACGGTGGTACGCAGACGTTCGTGCCGAGACGGTCGGCCGTCGCCGCCGCTCGGTCCACGTCGGCCGGCGTGGTGGTCGGTCCGAGCACGGTGTGATCGATGCGTGTCGGAAGATCGGGTAGCGCCGCGGGATCGTCCGCGATGCTGCTGCGACCGTGGGGTCCGGAGCCGGTCATACCGGCGAGTCGGTCGCGACCCAGATAGTCGTTCGCGATCGAACTCGAACCCGTCCGCCCGCGGTTCACTTCTTGCCGGATTTCGCGTTCCCGAATTCCACGGACGTGGTACCGTGCCATTGCCACACGATATCGTTGCCGAACCCCGTTCGTTATATATCTCCCCCGTGTTGCCTTGAGAATAATGAACCCGTCTGTCGTGGTTGGAGCAGCCGGGGGCGGTCCGATCGTGGGGACGATCCTGCAGGTGAGCGGGGTGCTCCCCGACGGGTTCGGGCTGCCACCCCTGCCGTACGTCGCGGCGTTGCTACTCGGGCTGCTCACGGTGGGCGCACTGCTCTGGACGCTATCGCCGCCAGTAACGAACGCGACGGTCGTCGCACTCGCACCGTGGATGATGACCGGCGGCGTACTCCACGGACTGCATCAGGTTCGAGAGTTTCCGGGCTGGGTGGAGCCACTCTTTGGAACACCGGCAGTCTACGCGACGGTCTCCATCGTTGCCGGCTCGGTCTGGGTGATGACGACGCTCTACTCCGCGATGACCCAGGGATCGCCGAACCGACATCTCGGCGTGATCGGTACCGGCGTCGTGGTGACGTTCACGATTCTCGGCCTCATCGAGGCGTTCCAGAACGGCACCCTCGATACGCTCCCGGTAGCGGTGACCATCGCGGCGACGGGCGTCGCGGCAGCGATCACCTGGGCGATCATCGGGGTGCGCTTCACCGACTCCGCGGCGCTCGCGTCGTGGACCGGGATGGTCGTCGTCCTCGCCCACGCCCTCGACGGCGTCTCGACGGCCGTCGGCTACGACATGCTCGACGTGCACGAACGCTCGCCCGTGTCCGAACTGATTCTCGACGCGGGTTCTGCCCTTCCGACTGCGGAGTTCATCGGCGCAGGCTGGCTGTTCGTGCTCGTGAAGCTCCTCGTCGCCTCGGCCGTCGTCGTCCTCTTTCGCGAGTGGCTTCGGGAGGAGCCCCAGGAGGCTCGACTCGCCCTCGCCGCGGTCGCTGCTCTCGGCCTCGGGCCGGGTATGAACAACGTGATTCTGTTCGCCATCTCGGGCTGAGTCGGCTCGTATTCGGGCGATCGCCGCCGTGCGGTAGCTTCCGGACGTCGTCCGGAGTGGACCGGCCGATTTTTCTCACGGCCGCACGGACGATCGAGCAATGACCGACGTCCTCGTCGCCGGCCACGTCAACTGGGACGTGACGCTCGTCGCCGACAGGCTGCCGGGCGCCGACGAGGAGGCAGTGATCCGCGAGCGACATCGAAATGGTGGCGGCAGCGCAGCGAACGTCGCGAGCGGGCTTGCAGCCCTCTCAGTCGAACCGACGCTACTCGGGAGCGTCGGCGACGACGAACCAGGCCGGCTCGTTCGAGAATCCCTCGCAGAACGCGGCGTCGACGTCGACGGCGTCCAGATCGTGTCCGGAGAGACGAGCACCAAGTACCTGCTCGTGACGGGCGAGGACGTCAGCGTGCTCGGCCTCGACGGCGTCAACGAGGCGCTGGACCCCGAAGACGTCGGAGCCGAGGACGTCGCCGACGTCGATCACGTCCACCTGACTGGCCAGCGCGTGGGAACGGCCGAGCGACTCGCCGCACTCGCCGTCGAGGCAGGCTGCTCCGTGAGCCTCGATCCGGGCCGACGCGCTGGAGAGCGGGCGTTCGACGGCGTGATGAACCACGTGGATCTGGTGTTCGGCACCGATCGGGAGATCGCAGCGCTGTTCGACGAATCTGGCACTGACCGCGACGACGAAGGAAGGACGGAAGGGGGGACGGAGACTGTCACTCCAGACGACGCGATCGTGGTCGAAACCAACGGTGCCGGCGGTGCGACCTGTTGCGATCCCGCGAGCGGAGAGCACTCCCATCCAGGCTTCGAGGTCGAGGCCGTCGATACGACTGGAGCAGGCGACGCGTTTGTCGCGGGCTTCCTCTCCGTCTGGCTCGACGGCGGAGAACACGGACGAGCGCTCGAGGTCGGGAACGCCTGCGGCGCGATCGCGAGCCGGCAGGTGGGCGCACGCTGTGACCTCGATCCCGACGTCCTTGCGTCGTTTCTCGAGTGAGGATGGAGTGGTGGGATTTTTCTCGCGACCCGGCCAAGCCGGGGTATGGCAAAGCAGCCCCACCTTCTCGTCGAGGAGGGCGACCTCACGGACGTCGCGCTGGTGCCCGGAGATCCCGATCGCGTCGAGCGGATCGCCGAGCACTGCACCGACGTCGAGTGGGTCGCCTCGAACCGAGAGTACACGATCGCGAACGCGGTCTACGAAGACAGGCCGCTGACGATCTGCTCGACGGGGATCGGCAGCCCCTCCGCGGCGATTGCCGCCGAAGAGCTGGCCGCTGTGGGGGTCGATACCCTCCTGCGAGTCGGGACGACTGGTGCGCTCCAGTCCGGGATCGAAATCGGCGACATGGTCGTCGCGACCGGCGCGGCGAAAGACGAGGGGACGACGAAACGCTACGAGTCCGCGACCGTCCCGGCGGTGGCGGATTACGACGTTCTGACCGCGCTCGTCGACGCCGCGCGAGCCAACGACGAGGCCGTCCACGTCGGCCCGATCGCGACGGACGACGCCTTCTACGCCGAAACGGAGGCCTACGTCCAGGACTGGGAAGACGCGGGCATGCTCGCCGTCGAGATGGAGGCTGCCGCGTTGTTCACGCTCGCCCGACGTCACGACATGCGAGCGGGTGCGATCTGCACCGTCGACGGGAATCTCGTTGAGGGGACGCAGAAGGGCGAAACCGACGACGAGGAGCTGCCACCCAAGGCCCGCGACAACGTCGACCGAGCGATTCACCTCGCCCTCGAAGCGACGACGGACCTGTAGCTCCGACCCTGGAACCCCAACCTTGGATTCCACCCGGGGCTCCGGCCCTGGAGCCCCGACCCCAGAACTCCGATAGCGACTGTCGCTCACCGGATCCCGGACCGAACGGGCCAAGGCACCTGAGTACGGAGCCGTCAGATAGCTGAGACCGATGGGTAGGGTCCGCGACGGTCTTCGACGGCTACGACGACGACTGCGCCGGATCGAACGGCGCGAACAGTCGGCGCTCCGTCGGTGGATCGAAGACACCGACAACATGATTCACGCGTCGGTTCTCCTGTTCGTTCCACTGACGATCGCCGCCGTGACGGCGCTCGCCAACTCCGTCCCCTCACTTTCGTTCCTGCTCTTTCCGCCGCTTGCCTCCGGCGCATACACGCTCTTTGCCGATCCGGAGGGTCGCTACGCCTCGCCGATCCGGTTCGTCGCGGGGCTCACGATCGGCGCAATTTGTGGCTGGATCGCGCTAGTTACTCTCGGGAGTCCCGGCAGTGGGGATGTCAACGCCTGGGCTGCAATGCTCGCAGTGCTCCTGACCGGCGGGGCAACGTGGGCGCTCGACGTCGAGGAACCGAGTGGGTACTCCGCAGCACTCCTCTTGCTCGTCCAGGAGGCGCCGCCGACAGTCTACGTGATCAGCGTCGCGATCGCCAGCACGATCGTCGCTGGCGTCTACGTCGCCTGGCACGACACGATCTACGAGAATCGTGCGGAGTTCCTCTACGCGACGACCGGCCGAGACGACGACGTACTCGTCCCGATGGTCGATGGATGCGAGTCGATCGCTCGACTCGGCGCGCGGATTGCGAGCGGCCACGACCAGGGCCGACTCGTGTTGCTTGGCATCGCGAACGGGCCCGAGGAACGACACGCGGACGGTGAACAGCCTGAATCAGGTGACGGGGATTGCGTGGGGGCCAGTGATGCGCAGCGGCCCGACCCCGAGCACAGCGGGTCGCCCGACGCCGAGAGAAAACAGCCTGTCGATGCCGGAACCGTTTCTGGCGGGGACGAGGACGACGCTCGGGGCACGCACGGCAACGAAACTCCCGGTGACGATGGCAGCGAAGACGCCACACACAACGACCCGGAACGGCCCGCCGAGCAAGCGATCGTCGACCGTCTCGAAGCGCAGGCCGACGAGCTCCGCGACGCCACCGGCACGAACTGCCAGGTCGTCGTGGCTCGTGGCTCCAACCCCGCCACAGTTACTCGGGAAACCGCCCGCGAAACGGGCTGTGACCTGATCCTGGCACCGTTCCACGGCCCCGACGAGGACGGGTTCGTCACGTCGCTGTTCGCGAGCGAACTCGACGTGGCGGCCGCGCGCGTCGATCGGGAGCGCTGGCTGCAGGTGCTCGTCCCGATCCGGTCGGCCGGCGATCTCGCGCACCGCAAGGTGGATCTCGCCCGACGAATCGCCGGTCCGGCGGGCCGCGTGACAGTCGCCCACTGTATCGACTCCGAGACGGAGCGGCGCAAGGCAGAGGCGATGTGTGCCAACGTCGTCGACGCCTACGAGGGCCGATTCGGAACGCTCGTTGCCCGCGCCGACGTTCAGGAGTTTCTCGGCGATCACGCGCCGGCGAACGATCTGATCGTTCTCGGTGCGAGCACGGACCGTAGTCCGGTGTCGCGGATGCTCTCACCTCCGACGTACGAACGCGTCCACACCGTCGATACGGACCTCCTGGTCGTTCACGCTGGGCGGCCCTGAACCGGTTCGCGACCAGGCCGTCGGGAGTCCCGGATCTGGAGTCCTCGTGAGTGGACGCTCCCCCTGGCCGGCGCTTTGCACCCCTCGCACGTCGCCGGCTCGCCGTTGCCGGTACTGGTTTATCCGTGGCGTCGTTGCCACAGTGCATGAGCCTCCCCTCCGAGTTCGTTCTCGGCCTCTACATCGGACTGCTGACGGGGATCATCCCGGCACTCGTCTCGGGCGTTCTGGGCTTCGTGTTCAAATACTTCACCGGCGTGACGCTGCCTGGACTCGGAGTCGTCGTTCTCGCCGTGGCGATCGCCGGCGTCAACGGCGGGCTGCTCGGACTGATCGACCCGACGGTCTCGCAGTCGCCGCGCCTGCTTGTCGCCCTCGTCGTGATCATGATGCTCGCACTCTACGCGCACAACCAGGGCGACAAACTGGGGGCGACGATGCCGAGACGATTCTCCTTACGGTCGCTACGCAAGCAGACCCTCTCGGCCGACGTGATTAGCGTCGTTGGCGGGATCGGCCAGGTGACGGTGACGCCAGTCGGCGAGGTCGACGACGTCGAAGGGTATCCGCCACTTGGACCCGACCTTCGCGCCGAACTCTCGGAGGGCACCTGGGATCTGCCCGCCGACCTTCCCATCTCCGAGCTCGAGACGCGTCTCGAGGATCGCCTTCGCACCGACTACGATCTCGCCGACGTAACCGTCTCGATGGACGATCGGGGGCAGGCCTCCATCGCCGCGGCGCCGCCGATGGGCGGGCTCTCACGTCGGGTTCCCTCCGGGCACCGTGCCGTCTCGGTCGCGGCGCTCGTTCCGACGGGGATCGCCCGCGGCGAACTCGTACGGATAGAGGTCGGCAACGAGCGCTTCGACGGCGTCGTCGTCTCCGCTCGATCGGCGTCAGCGAGCGGGTCTGGGAGTTCGACCGCGACCGACGGCGGCGCCCCGGTCGCGTCCGGGAACGGGGGCCACCTCCTGACCGACGGCGGTGGTTCCGGTGACGCAGCGTCGATCCTTCCGGCCACGACGTCGGCACCGACCACGACTGGCGGAGACGGCCGCGTGACCGTTGCGCTCCCGCGATCGCGGGCACTTCAGTTGCTCTCCCACGATCGAGCGCGCATCGTCGTTCGATCGCGTGGCCGGCGACGCGAGTTCGAACTACTCTCCCTGTTCCGACGCTCGGGCAAGCGTATCGCGAAGCTCACGGTGACCGCCGGTGGGCCCCTCGATGGAACCTCGATCGGCGAGGCGGCCGTCCGGGACAGATCCAACGTCGCAGTGCTCGCGGTTCGAAGCGTCCGATCCGATACTGGCAAGCGAACCTGGACGTTCTCCCCCGACGGCTCGACGACACTGACGGCCGGCGACGAACTGTTCGTCGTCGGATCCCGCGGTGCGATCGACGCGTTCCAGGGTGAGGCCGCGTGATCCACGAATCGGTCGACGTGGTGCCAACCGCGGCCCGTATCCTCGCGATGGGGATCGGTGCGGCAGCCGTGGCAGCGGTGGCCGCGTTCGTCTATCGCTGGTACAGCGGCGGCTCGATCCCAGAGGGCGTCCCGGTCCTCCTCGGCGTCTCCATCGTCGCGACGGCGCTGAACACGACGGCGACACTCCAGAAGAGCCTCGTCGCGGACCAGCTCGTTGGCGGGTCGGCGGCGGGATTCACGCTGGCTGCCTTCGCAGCAGGTGCCATCGCGGCCGACGCGGGGCGGCGGTTCGGCGAGCGCCTCGCCAGCGACTTGCCGCAGTTGGATACGGTTCGAACGATGGAGTCCGACGTCGGCTCGCTGGTCCGTGCTGCCGGTCGAGTCATTCGCGTCCGCGTCCCCGAGACGATCGAGGACATCGACGGCTACGAGCCGGTCCCGGCCGACGTCAAGGCCGATCTCGCGGGAACGACCTTCCTGTTTCCCCGCCGGATGACCGTCGGCGAGCTCCGGGAGCGTCTCGTGGAGCGGCTCAAGCGCGACTACGAGGTGGGACACGTCGACGTCGAACTCGACGACGAGGGCGGCGTCGAGTATCTCGCGCTGGGCCGTCGGCTCGCCGGCGTCGGCCAGACGCTCGCGCCGGGAACGGTCGCCGTGGCTATCCGGGCGGATCCAGCGTTCACGGCCACGCCTGGCGATCGCGTACAGATCTGGCAACCGCCCGAGCGGGATCAGGTCGATGCTGCTGGTAGTGACGGCACTGCAACAGAGGGTGGCTCGGCTACGCAGGGCCAGGACGGCGTTGCCGCCGAGACTCACGACGGATCCACTGAGCACCGCGAAGGACCCGTTGAACCCCACGAGGGGTCCACCGGGCAGCCCCAGGACGAACCTGGGGGCGACCCCCGCACTGCCCCCGGCGATCAGCAGCCGGAATCTGGTACCGTCGACGAGTCTCCGAGCGAGCCGACACAGATCGCGACTGGAGAGCTTCGGGCCGCCGTCGGGGACGTGGTGACAGTAGCCGTCGACGACGCGGACGCCGACCTGCTGGAGGACGACGTTCGGTATCGACTGCTGACCCTCCCCGCCTCGGTCCAGACCGAGCGGGAGTTCGCCTCGCTGCTCCGGAACGCCGAGGAGACGATGAGCTCGGTCGCGGTCGTGGCAGGGAGCGATCTCGACGGACAGCCCGTCGAGTCGATCGAGCTGACCGTCGCCGCGCTCCAGAGCAACGGTGACGTCACTGCGATCCCGGCCGGCGATCGAATCCTCAGCGCTGGCGAGACCGTCTACGTCGTCGGACGGCCGGAAGGAATCCGAAAGCTGGAGGCGCGAGCGGCCACCAGTAGACCCGATTCCGCGACGTCGGACGAACGAACCGAAGGGCCGGCGACCCCGCCGAATCCCGACGATTGATCGACCGACGCGACCCGACATTCCTTTGGGCTGGCACACCCAGGCGCGAGCATGCACTGGAAGCTCTTCGCGGACCTCGCGGAAGTCGCCGGAACCGACACCGCGGCTGCCGACGAGGAAGCGACGACCGTCGGGGAAGCCCTCGACGCGCTCCTCGCGGACCGACCCGCGCTCGAAGATCGCGTACTGGACGACGACGGCACCGTGTACGAGCACGTCAACGTCCTTCGGAACGGGACCGACGTGACGGCGACGGAGGACGGCCTCGAAACCCAAATCGACGACGGCGACGAGCTGGCGCTGTTCCCGCCGGTCAGCGGTGGGTGAGCGAGGCCAGAGGAACGCCACCGGTGTTCGATAGCCGGAAGCGTCGTCGACCTACCGACCAGTGAGATCCGCTGCCAGAACGAAATCCGGTTCGTCGCCGATCTCGACGCGACAGGCCGCGAGGTCGCTGACGTGGCGAACCGTTTCGGGGATCAGAACGCGCGTCTGGTCCGCACCCACGGCGGCTGCGTCGGCGGCGATCGCTGACGTAAGCGACGCGCAGGCGTTGACGTCGTCCCAGGCAGCAGCGCCGAAAATGGCGATCCGTTCTTGCTCCCCCTCTTCCTCGTCCTCCTCCGTCCTTCGTTCGTCAACGCGTGACCGAACGGCCATCGCGACGGTGCGGTCCCCGTGCTGAATCGCGATGGTTCCAAGCCCCTCGTCGTCGGTGGGTTCCCCGCTGGCTGCTGCACCCCCGGCCGCCGCTGCGTCGAGGTCGTCACGGGTGAGCTCCCGGACGGCCCACGTCTCCGCGTCGTCGGCAGCGAGTCCCGAGAGCTGCTCGCGCGCGTCGCTGTGCGTCCAGTAGCGCCAGGCAGCCGCGGGATCGAGGACAGCTTCGGCGTCGTCGGGGCCGTGATCGGACGGATCCGCGCCTGCGGTCGGCTCGGGGCTGGCAAAACGTAGCTCCGTGGCTGGCTCGAACCCCGTCGCTCGGGACTGGCCGAGCCCGGCCCCGTTCCAGGAGAAGACCATGTTCCTGGCGACGGTCGCACCCTGCTCGTGCGCCCAGTCGAAGCCAGCCTCGACGATCCGGCTGCCAACGCCATCGCCACGGTAGGCCGGATGGACGCGCATGCCCTGCGCCCAGACCTCCTCGGCGGAGAGCATGGTGAACTGTGCGATGCCCGCGACGGCAGGTGCGCCGTCGGGAACGGCGCTTTCATCGGTGACCTCCGCAACCAGCGTCCTGGCGTCGTCGTTCTCGACCCACGACTCGAAGACGCGCGGGAGATACTCGAGACCATCCCGGTCGGGCCAGGATTCCGCGGCGATCGCCTCGATTGCCGTTGCGTCCTCCAGCCGAGCGTCGCGGACCGCGAACGAACTGGTCATTCCCACGGCGTCGATCGCTCGGTCAGTTCGCCGGCGATCGGGGTCCGCATCGTTTCGGCGACGGCGTCGGGGCGGTTCGCGAGTGCCCACATCAGCTTCACCGTCGCGGTGCCCGGGAGGAGGTCCTCGCCCTCGATGACACCGGCGTCGAGGAGATCCCGACCGGTGTCGTAGACCCGGTCGCAGATCCGGCCGTCGATGCACTGGCTGGTCATGACGACAGGCGTACCGTCCTCGATGGCGTCCTCGAGAATGGGGACGAGGTCGGTGTTCACGTGGCCGAGACCGGTACCCTCGATCACGAGGCCGTCGGCGTCCTCGGCAGCGATCTCGACGATGCGCTCGTTCATGCCCGGAGCGAACTTCACGAGGTCGACGTTCGACTCGATCTCGTCGTGCAGCGCGAGATCGGCGTCGCCGCGCTGGGCGTACTCGCGGCGGAAGCTGACCCCAGCGCCCTCGGCATCGACGTCGGCGTCACCGCCAGGGTCCGCGTCGCCGGCAACGGCGTAGTCGACCTCGCCGAGCGGTGCCGCGCCGACGGTCTCGAAGGCGTCGCGGCGGGACGTATGATTCTTCCTCGCGCGCGTCCCGCGGTGGAGCGCACAGACGTCGTCGGACTCGGAGGCGTGCATGCAGATGAGAACCTCCGCGCAGTCGGATTTTGCTGCCTCGACGGCACAGACGGCGTTCATCACGTTGTCCGAGGACGGTCGGTCCGCAGAGCGCTGACTGCCGGTGAAGACGATCGGGACCGGCGAGTCGAGCATGAAGGAGAGCGCGGCGGCGGAGTACTGCATCGTGTCCGTGCCGTGCATGACGACGACGCCGTCGGCGCCGGCCTCGATCTCCTCGTGGACAGCGCGGGCGAGATCCCGCCAGACGTCCGGCGTCATGTTTTCCGAGAGGATGTTCGCGACGACGCGGCCCCGGTAGTTCGCCCGGCCGGCGAGATCCGGTACGGCGCGCAGCACGTCCTCGGCGTCGAAGCGAGCGGTCACCGCGCCCGTCCGGTAGTCAACCGTCGACGCGATCGTTCCACCCGTCGAGATCAGCGAGATCGTCGGGAGCGCCTCGTCGAACGACACTTCGGTGTGGCCGTCGGCGTCCGTCTGTGCGCCCTCGATCTCGTGGACACCGGTCTCGAGGACCTCGACGTCCGCGTCCTCGCGGTCGATCCCGACGTTGTAGCCGCCGTCGAGCTTCACCACCAGATGCTCGCGCGTCGAAGAGGGGAGCATGACGCCCTCGTAGGTCTGGTCCGCTCGATCGACGCGGACCCGGTCGCCTGCGTTCATACTGGCGCGTTCCGTCCCGCGGCTCTTGAACCCTCCCGTTCGAGGGACGCATCGCGGGACTTCTCCCGCTCGGCTTGATCGGCCGCATTCGCTTGCGGTATCGTATCAGCTGGCAGCATCGTATCGACTGGCGCAATCGTATCGGACCGTCGGCTCGACCAGTCCGAGGGCTTAGGCCTCGGGACGAACAACGAACACCACATGACGCCCTCCACCCGGATGACGCGCCGTCGAGCGCTCGGCGTCGCTGTCGGCCTCGCGGGCTGCATCGACGGCACCAGTGATTCCGACGACGGCGCGAACGCCGACGCAGGCACGGACGATGGGAACGGAAACGGCGAGGCACTCGCCGACGTTCCCGACGCCGTCGCGCTGGAGCCCGTGCTCACCGGCATCCAGCAACCAGTGGGGACGGCGTTCGCATCGGCGGACGGCCTCCAGTACGTCGTGCTCCAGTCCGGTCGCGTCCTCGGCGTCGACGGGGACGGCCAGCTCGATTCGCCAGTCCTCGACCTCACGGAGTCCGTCGAATCAGGTGGCTACGAGCAGGGGCTCCTGGGGATCGCGCTCCACCCGGAGTTCGCGAGCAACCGGCGTGCGTTCCTCCGGTACAGCGCGCCAGTCCGGGAGGGCACGCCGGAAGAGTACAGCCATACGTTCGTTCTCGCGGCATTCGAAGCCACCGAGGACGGCACGCAGTTCCGCCCCGAGAGCGAGCGGACCATCCTCGAGATCCCCGAACCGCAGGCCAACCACAACGCCGGCGACCTCGCGTTCGGCCCGGACGGCCACCTCTACGTCCCTGTCGGTGACGGCGGGGCAGGTGGCGATCAGGGCCTCGGACACGTCGACGACTGGTACGACGCCGTCGATGGCGGCAACGGCCAGGACGTCACAGAGAATTTGCTCGGCAGCATCCTCCGGATCGACGTCGACAGCGAGCCTGGCGACGACAGCGCAGGTGCCGCCGACCAGCCCTACGCAATTCCCGAGGACAATCCGCTCGTCGGCGAAACCGGGCTCGACGAGCACTACGCGTGGGGACTGCGCAACCCCTGGGGCATCGCCTTCGACGGCGAAGACTGCTACGTCGCGGACGTCGGCCAGAGCAGCTATGAAGAGGTGAATCTCGTCGAGGCTGGCGGAAACTACGGCTGGAACGTCAGAGAGGCGACCCACTGTTACGGCGCCGATTCCTGTCCCGACGTCACACCCGCGGACGTGCGCGGCGGTGAACCCCTGCTCGACCCGATCGTCGAGTACCCCCACGACGGCCAGGGGATCACCGGGAACTCCGTCATCGGTGGCCACGTCTATCGCGGCGACGCGATTCCCGAGCTCGACGGTGTCTACGTCTTCGGCGATCTGAGCGCTCAGGGACGGCTGTTCGTAACCGCTGCTGGCGAGAATGGGGATGAGGGACTCTGGCCACTGGCGTCGCTGCAGACGGAGGGCGCGGGACTACAGTCGATATTCGCGTTCGGGCAAGATGCCGACGGGGAGCTGTACGTGCTCGGCAGCGGTGACGACGGCGGTGGAGTGTGGCGGATCGGTCCCAGAGGATAGTAGGACGCATGGAGGCGTCAGCGTGGCTTCCGCTGCTCAGAAGCGGTGAATCAGGAAGTCAGTGGAGGGATTTGAACCACGGTCGCACGGTCGCCTCGCTTCGCTCGGCGCTGCGTGCTCCCTGATTCAAATCCCTCCAGGTGGCTGCTTCGCTCCTCACGTTCGTTCGTCGCAGAAGCAAGCCGGTGGAGGGATTTGAACCCTCGGCCTAATCCTTACGAAGGATTCGCTCTAGCCAGTCTGAGCTACACCGGCGTGCACTCCTTCGTACCCAAGTTCGGGAAATAAGGGTTCCGAAAGTCCGTGCGGGCTCACCGACGCGAGAGCCGAACGTCGAGGCAGACGTTCACTTCGTGTGGCGCATACGAACGGACGATACGCTCTGTCTCGACCTCGACGTCGTAGCCCGGCTCTTCTCCATCGCCCGCGCGCTCCGCCGCGGCTTCGATCGCCTCGGTCCCGGGGCCAAACGGATCGTCCTCGTGCTGGATGTCGTAGAAGTGGAGTACGCACTCCTCGCCGGCGATGGCCATCGCCGCGTCGAGGAACTCGTCGGCGCTGTGGGGAAGATTCATCACGATTCGATCGGCCCACTCTGCGTACTCGTCGGCCGTCTCGCGAACGTCGGCGGCGATTCCCGTGACCGCATCCGCGACGCCGTTGGTCTCGGCGTTGGCCTCGAGATACTCGATCGCGACGGGGTTCTTGTCGACGCCGACGGCGGTCGCATCGCGCTGTGCCGCGGGGATGACGAAGGGGCCAACGCCAGCGAACATGTCGAAAACCTGCTCGCCGGCGTCGATCTGCTCGGTAACGCGGTGGCGCTCGGTCGCGAGCCGGGGCGAGAAGAACACCGCCGCGAGGTCCACGGCGTAAGAGCAGCCGTACTCTCGGTGGACGGTCTCCGTCGACTCGCCGTAGAGGACCTCCCACTCGCGCACGCGGAGTTCGCCTTCGATCTTCGAGGCGCGGTTGAGAACCGTCTCGACGGGAATGTCGGAGGCGACGATCGCGTCAGCGAGCGCTCGCGCCCGATCGGAGTCGTCCTCGTCGATGACGACGACGTCGCCGACGCGTTCGTAGCTCGGGTCGAACTCGAGGCGGTCCGCTGGCATCGTCTGCGTCTCGCGATCGCCCGTCTCGTGATCGACGACGTCGAGGTCGGACGGCACGGCGTCGGGATCGACGATCGGCACGAAGATATCCTCGCCCTCTACGGCGATCCGGCGATCGCGATCGAGGAGGTCCGCGTTCTCCAGTTGCTGGCGCACGGCCTCACCGTCGGTGCGCGGCGCGCGGACACAGGGCGACTGCATGTCACCGTCTCGGACCCGGCGTTCGGTAAGGCTGACGTTCCGACCCGGCGGACGGATCCCCGGATCGGTGCCGCCACCTGGAGTCCTCCGACCCCGGGAGATATGCCACCGGGGCCCGTCGTATCGCGCATGGATCTCGGACTCGACGGCAACGCTGCACTGGTCACTGCGAGCACGAGCGGGCTCGGGCTCGCGAGCGCACGAGCACTCGCACGCGAAGGTGCGAACGTGGCAATCTGTGGCCGAACGAAATCCGACCTCGACGAAGCGAAGGCGACGGTCGAGGCCGACGGCGGGGGCGACGTCATGGCGCGCCAGGCCGATATCACCGATCCCGACGACGTAGAGGACCTCGTCGAGACGACGGCGGAGGCCTACGACGGCATCGACCACGTCGTCACCTCTGCTGGCGGCGTTCCCAGCGGTGCCTTTCTCGATACCGACGATCGGGACTGGTACCGCGCCTACGACATGCTCGTGATGAGCCACGTCTGGACGCTCCGGGCGGCCCATCAACACCTGACTGAGAGCGATGCGGGCTCGGTTGTCTCGATCACCTCGACGAGCGTCAGTGAGGCGATCGACGGGCTCGTGCTCTCGAACGCGGTCCGGCGAGCCGTCGTCGGCACGATCGATACCATCGCCCGCGAGTGGGCACCGGACGTTCGCGCGAACGTCGTCATGCCCGGTGCTCACGAGACGCCGCGGATCGAGGAGCTGATCGAACAGGCACTCGACCGCGGTGAGTACGACAGCTACGAGGCGGGCCTCGAGGACTGGGCTGCACCGATCCCGCTCGGTCGAATCGGCGATCCGATGGAGCTCGGCGACGTCGTCGCATTTCTTTCGAGCGAGCGCGCGAGCTTCGTCACCGGGGCGACGCTCCCGATCGACGGCGGACGGACGCGGAGCTAGGCGAGTTCCACACGGAACGTGCAAATAACCAAGTTCCAGGAATACCGGCGGGTCGCGCTCACCAGGTCTCGACGTCGCCGTCGGTGACCGCTTCGACACAGGACCCGCAGTCCGCGTTTCCGGCCTCGTAACACGTCGGCCGGCCCTTGTCGTCCAGCGGCGCAAGCCGGCGTTCCTCGTAGCGTCGGCAGACGAGTCGGACGCGACCGTCGTCGTCGGTTGGCAGTGAGCCGGCGCCGCGAGCGTTCGAGAAGGCGTCCTTCGCGTCGCCAAGCTGGCTGCGTGCGTTCTTGAGGTTACCGAGGAAACCACTGGCTCCACTCGTCGACTCCTCCGGTGAGTCCGATTTCGTCTCCTCGGAGTTGGCGTCCGCTGCGGGCGCGTCCGCGTTCTCCACATCGTCGCTCACACTGACCACCCGTTCATGCGTCGGCGCTACGTGAGCAGGCCTAAAAAGGGGCAGGACGGCCAGACGGATTGGAAAACGTTGCGGAGGACCGTTGGGAGGAGTCGAAGAGTTCGATCGGTACCAACTCCCCGGCAGGGTGTCGCTGCTTCGGCAGATCGGCCGCGATACCGGCCGACACACATTTTACTCGCAACAGCAAGAAAGCCTTTTTACCCAGTGGTATCTCCTCACACCCATGTCTGAATCCGAGGCCAGGAGGCCCTTCGAGGATCCCTCCCTGCCAACGGAAGAGCAGATCGACGACCTCCTCGACCGGATGACGCTCGAGGAGAAGGCAGGGCAACTCGTTGGGATGCCCCTTGGCGACTTCGACCGAGGCCGCGACGTCGAAGAGGCCAAGGAACTCATCGACGAGCACAAGCTTGGCTCGGTCGCGCCATTCGGCTGGGGCGGCGCCTTCTACTGGACGCCCGAGGAGTGCGCGGAGGTCGCACGCGAACTCCAGGAGTACGCACGTCAGGAGTCGCGCCTCGGCATTCCGCTGCTGTTCAACGCCGACGCGGTCCACGGACACGCCTACGTCAAGGGCGCGACGACGTTCCCGAACGGCCTCGGGATGGCGGCGACCTGGGACACCGACCTCACCGAGCGAGCTGGGCAGGTAACCGGTAGCGAGCTTCGTGCGACGGGCATTCACCAGAACTACGGCCCGACCTGCGACGTCGGTCGTGATCCCCGCTGGGGCCGCGCCCACGAGACCTACGGCGAGAGCCCGTATCTCGTGAAGGAGCTCGTCGGTGCGGAGGTCACTGGCCTCCAGGGCGAGTACGGCACTATCGGCGACGACTCCGTCATCGCGACGGCCAAGCACTTCCCGGCGTACGGCGAACCCCGACGCGGCGAGGACGCCGCACCGGTCGAAGTGTCGAACTCGACGCTCCGGCGCGTCTTCCTGCCGTCCTTCGAGGCGGCCATCGAGGCCGACGTCGGCTCGGTGATGCCGTGTTACAATTCGATCGACGGCGAACCCGTTCACGGATCTCGGCGCTTCCTGACCGAACTCCTCCGCGAAGAACTTGGCTTCGACGGCCACGTCGTCTCGGACTGGGGTGGCGTCGACCATCTGCAGGAGGACCACAAGGTGACGCCAGACAGCAAGGCCAGCTCGCGACTCACGCGAAACGCTGGCCTCGACGTCATCTCCGTGGGGATGGGTCGCCACGCCGAGCACACCGTCGAGCTGGTCGAGGAGGGCGAACTCTCCGAGGCACAGATCGAAGAGAGCGTCCGGCGCGTGCTCCGCGCGAAGTTCGATCTCGGCCTCTTCGAGGGCGAGACGGCCGATCCCGAAACGGCCGAATCGACGCTTCGCGACGACGACCACGTCGAAACGTCCAGGGAGAGCATCCGCAAGTCGCTCACACTGCTCCAGAACGACGGCGACGTGCTCCCGCTCGACGATCCCGAGGAAATCTTCGTCGGGGGGCCCAACGCCGACGACCTGATCGCCCAGATCGGCGGCTGGTCCGTGATGGACGAAGAGGAGGTCCCCGGCAAGACGATCCGAGAAGGGCTCGAGACCGTCACCGACGCCGAGATCAGCTACGAGCGCGGTGCCGGCATCGCCGAGTACGACGACGTCGAGGCTGCTGCGGAGAAGGCCGCCGAAGCCGACGTCGCAGTCGTCGCCGTCGGCGAGGACTGGTACATTCACGAGTTCGGCCCACAGCAGGACGCTGGCCACCCGACGGGTGAGTTCCCGACGCGTACGGAGCTCGAACTTCCCGATCCCCAGCTCGAGCTGGTGCAGGCGATTCAGGAGACAGGTACGCCGACGGTCGGCGTGCTCGTTACCGGTCGCCCGCTCGCGACGCCGTGGATGGCCGAGCACCTGGACGCGCTCCTGATGGCCTACTTCCCCGGGAGCGAAGGTGGCGAAGTGCTCGCCGAAGCGCTCCTCGGTGAGGTCGAGCCAGCGGGTCGCCTCCCGATGTCGATTCCGAAGTCTGCTGGCCACCTTCCCAGCTACTTCAACTACCTCCGACATCCCCGCCCGATCGGTGACGACGAACACACCGACTCCTACGACCCACTGTTCGAGTTCGGCCACGGGCTCGGCTACGCTGAGATCGAGACGACCGACCTCGCACTCTCCGAGTCGACGATCGGCCCCGCCGAGAGCGTCGAGGTCGACGTCACGGTCGAGAACACCGGCGACCGGACGAGCAGCGAGGTCGTCCAGCTCTACGTAACCGACGAGTGGAGCACCACCGTGACGCCGATTCGCGAGCTCAAAGGGTTCGAGCGCGTCGAACTCGACGCCGGCGAGACGGTGACGGTGACGCTCGAACTCACCGCGGACGAGCTCGGAGTCACGGGTCCAGAGCCGCCACACCACGTCGAGGAGGGCGCCTTCCAGCTCCGCGTCGACGAGCACGAAGCCGAGCTCTCCGTCGAGAGCAGCTACTGAGCGGAAGGTAGCATTCGCCACAACCTCGACGACTGCGAACAGTACCCGACGGCTCGACTCCGTTTCTCCTGACAACGCCGATCGACCTCTCGAGTAGCATCCCTCTCGACCCGCGCTTCACTTTCACTCCGGCTTCCACTGGTTTATATGCGATACCGACCTAGCCTCGCTTGCCTCCCACCCAAACACACGAGGAGGCGAAAGATACCGATGGCAGATCTACGCCAACACGCGGAGGAAATCCGCGACCGATTTGACGATCACCTCGACGTCGACGTCGAGGAGGTACAGGAGAAACTCGAGACGCTCGTCGAGCAGTACGCGGTCCCCGTCGAAGAGGCCCGACGCAGCGTCGAGAGCAGCTACCGCGAGGAAGCAGGGATCGAGCGCGAGGACGTCGCTGGCGGCTCCAGCGATCTCGTCGAGATCACGACGATCGACGCCCCCGAGGAGTGGGTGACCGTCGAGGCAGTCGTGGTCGAGCTGTGGGAGCCCCGCAGTGACTCGATCGCCCAGGTCGGCCTGCTCGGCGACCCCACCGGCACGGTGAAGTTCACGAAGTGGGCGACCTCCGACCTCGATGAGCTCGAGGAGGGACAGGGCTACCGACTCGGCAACGTCGTCACTGACGAGTACGAGGGCAACTTCTCGGTGAAGCTCAACCGAACGACCACCATCGAGGAGCTGGACGAGGAGATCGAAGTCGGCGACGACAGCGAAGAGATCGACGGCGCGCTCATCGACGTCCAGTCGGGCTCCGGCCTGATCAAGCGCTGCCCAGAGGAGGAGTGCACGCGCGTCCTCCAGAACGGACGGTGCTCGGAGCACGGCGACGTCGAAGGCGAGTTCGACCTCCGAATCAAGGCCGTCCTCGACGACGGTCTCGAGGCCCGCGAGGTCATCTTCGACAAGGACGCAACCGAGGCGCTCACCGGCATCGAGCTGGAGGAAGCCAAAGACATGGCCATGGACGCCCTCGACACGGAGGTCGTCGCAGAGGAGATGACGACCGACGTGCTCGGACGCTACTACCGCGTCTCGGGTCCAACCTTCGGACGCTACCTGCTCGTCGACGAGATGGAGCAACTCGGCGAGCCAGAGGAAATCGAAGACACACTCATCAAAGCGAGGTCGATCTAGATGTCAAGCGCACCCACCCGCGAGGTCGCCCAGCGCGTCTTCGCACGCGAGTTCAACGACGCCAGCTACACCTTCAAAGAGTCCGACGACGAGCGCGCCCCCAACTACGCGCTCATGCCGACCGGTGCACGCGCCAATCGCGTGTTCTTCGTCGGCACCCTCACCGAGAAAGAGGACGTCGGCGACGACAGCGAGTACTGGCGTGGCCGTATCGTCGATCCCTCCGGCACGTTCTTCGTCTACGCCGGACAGTACCAGCCCGACGCCGCGTCGATGCTCCGGGAGCTCGAAGCCCCCGAGTACGTCGCCGTCGCTGGCAAACCCCGGACCTACGAGACCGAGGAGGGACAGGTGAACGTCTCCGTCCGACCGGAGTCGATCACCGTCGTCGATCAGGGCACCCGCGATCGCTGGGTCGTCGAAGCCGCCGAGCGCACCATCGAGCGTATCGAAGCTATCGACGACGAGACAAGCGAGTACGCCACGATGGCGCGCGAGCAGTACGGCGAGGACACCTCCGAGTATCTCGAAGCCGCCATCGAGGCGCTCGAAACGATCGAGGGCGAGGCGGCACCGACGCCGTAGCTCCCCGCAACTCACACGCTCCGCTGGGAGTTTCCCGGCGACGCTCCCCTTTCTTCCGTACAGCGACGGCTCCTGCCCCGTCCACCGGCGACGGCGATCGGTTCGGACGTTGCTACGCTCGATCGGCCGAACCCCACCGGGTGGGACTGAGCGGAATCTTCGATTCTGCGAAGGTCGAGAGGCGAGCGGAGCGAGTCTCTCGGGACTGGAAGGGGCCGACCGGTCGCTGGATCTACCGAAGTAAGCACTGCACTGAGCGAACGCAGTGAGCGAAGGAAGCGCGCAGCGAGATAGATCCAGCGAGCGGGAGGGGGCTTCCAAGACGGCATCCGCGACGTAGTTTCAGAACCAACTGTGTCGCCGATTTGGTTTCTTCCTTTCAAGCGCTAGACGGGCGTCTGACGAACGGTTAAGTACGATGAACACCCATATCGATGACACCATGGGCAACAAGAACAAGACGATCTCCTTCCGGGTCAACGAGGACTCCTTCGAGACTCTGCGGGAGATCGCGGAGGAGCGGGACATCTCCCTCTCTGCCGTGTTTCGGGACTACGTCGACATGCTGGTCGCTCACGACGGGCAGGTAGAGGTCGTGCCCGAGCACGAAGTGCGGGACAGCGCCGAAGAGTCGACCTCGGAGTTCCCGCCGAAAGTCACTGTACCGAAGAGCTTCGTTCGCGAGCACGAGCGCCTCGAACTCGAGGCGGAGCATCTACGCGAGCAGCTCGACGAGCACAAGCAGTACGTGACCGCGCTGCGTGAGGAGCTCGAATCGACCGAAGACGGCGAGGACGTCATCCACCTCGAAGAGCTCGACGAGGATCGTGGTGAGACGGACGAACCCTTTCGTCTCGGCTGAGGCGCACAGTATCGAGCGCCACGCTAGCCGGACAGATCAGCGATCGCGGCTGCTGCCCGACGGCGGGCCTCATCGTCACCCTCGACGTCGGCCAGGGATTCGACAGCCTCGAGGATCCGAACAGCCTGATCGAGAAAGGACAGGACGTCGCCGGAGTAGGCGTAGACCATATAGTCGGCGGACATGACGTCGACGATGGCCTCCGGCGAGTGACCCTCCTCGCGTAGTTCGAGCAGGTAGACCAGGAACTTCTCCTCCGGGCAGCCACAGTAGGGATTCGCGTTGCAGTCGCAGTCCAGAAAGTCCTCGGCGAACTCAAGCACCTTCTCCCGGGTCGCTTCGTCGAGCTTCTCGAGCCCGTTGCCCTGGAAGAGGAGATCGAGGGTCGCACCGGAGAAGGCACCACGCGGGATCGACGTCTCGAGCTGACTCGAGAGCTGCCGGTGGTTCTTCACGTAGATCTTGTCGGTGATCGCCACGGTGACGCCGGTAGGGGGAGCAACGCTAAAAGCACCACGTCACGGGCACGGACGCGATTCGATCGGGAACCCGTGGCACGCGTCGGGGCCAGTCGTAACCTATAACACCGCACCACGGGGTACAATCGAATGCGTGTCCG
Organism: Salinarchaeum laminariae; assembly: GCF_023204835.1. Taxonomy (GTDB): domain Archaea; phylum Halobacteriota; class Halobacteria; order Halobacteriales; family Salinarchaeaceae; genus Salinarchaeum; species Salinarchaeum laminariae. The sequence goes on along the minus strand of NZ_CP096270.1, from coordinate 2,070,273 downwards.
GGTTGGGGTAGTGGTTATCCTTCAGCCTTGTGGAGGCTGAGACGCGGGTTCGATTCTCGCACCCGGACTTCTCCGCGAGGAACGTAGTGACGAGCGGTGTAGCCGGAAGGCGAGAGTCGAACCCTACGAGTCGCGCGCAACGGGCGAAGCGAGTGAGCACGTCTCGGTTCGGTTCGATTCTCGCACCCGGACGTTTTCACAACGACCGCAGGGAGGAGTGGCAAAGCTGGAACGCGAAACCGAATCCTGCCAGTCGCAGCGGCCGAGAGAAGCGACGCCGACCGTCTGGCTCCGGTTCGATTCTCGCGCCCGGACGTTTTCGCCACGCCCTCGCGAACGGAGTGAGCGACGGCTCGGGGGCACTGCCACTCCGGTGAACGAACGTGAGAAGTGGTAAAGCTGGACGTCGATAGTGAAATCCTAGGAGACGTGGGTACCGAGCGAACCGACTAAGCACGTCTCGAGCCAGTTCGCGCATGCAATCTCTGTTGCTGCTGGGAGCCATCTCACGACCGACAGGAATTCACAGAGAACGAATCGTTCAGAGCACCAGCTGCTGGAGCTGCGTCGATCGCCGTTGAATGTCCACCGCAGGGTCGAGACCGGGATCTTCAGCCAGCCGGTCGAGTGCGAGCATCGGATCGCTTCCTTCGTCCTCGAGCTGGTCGACCAGCTCCTCGATCTCCGAGCGGTTAGTGGCGAGCGCATCGAGCAGATCGACGAGGAGGACGACGCCGACTCCTGCGTCGCCCGCCGGCAACTCCTCGCTGATGGCGTCGAGGTCCTCGGCCGTCGAGTCTCCGGCATCCGACTCGATCGTCAGGCAGTTCGTACACACTGTGACCGTTTCGTCGGGGGCGAACTGCTGGAGCGAGCCTGGCACTGCGTAGTCGACCATTGCCGCTTCGCACAGAGAACATGGCATACCCAGAGTCTGATAGACGAGGGTGTAAATGGGTGCGGAATCAGGGACGACGGCGTAGCCGCTGAGTGATCGGCAGTGGTGAAAAAGTGGGGAAAACGAAACGGGAAGGGCATCGAACGGGGAGGCGGCAGTCAGTTCGACGTTCCGGCAGCGACTGCCTCTTCGGCGGCGGCGGCCTCTGCTTCGGCCCGCTCGGCCTTTTCGGCTTCCTCCTTCTTGTCCTTGATCTTCTTCATCCGGAAGATCTCTTCTCGCTCCTGTTCTTCGAGTTTCTGCTCGATGTACTCCTTGTTGTCGTGGAGTTCGGGGAGCAGCTTGAACTCGAGTGCGTTGACGCGGCGTTTGGTCTTCTCGATCTCGTCGAGCATCTTCTTCATCGCTGTCTCGACTTCCGCAGCGAGAATGATCGACTCGAGGAGCTCTTCGTATGCTTCGGCAGCCTCGTCGATACGTGCGCTGGTGCCGAGAACACCGTAACCACGCTGATCGAGACTCTTCTGGACGCTGGTCGACTCGATCTGGGGGACGACCACGCCCATGATGTTCTTCGCCTCGGTCGAGATTTCGGGGTGGTCCTTGAGCGCAGTCGCCGCGCCACGGACCGCGACGTCGCCCTCCATCGCGCGGGCCATGTCGATGGTCTGCTGGGCGTCCTGATAGTCGGACTCGACGTTCTCCCGAACGGACTGAGCCTGATCGAGAATCTCCTTGAACTCCATGATCAGCCCGTCACGCTTCTTCTCCAGGGTGTCGTGCCCACGCTCGGAGAGCTCGATCCTGTCCTCGATCTCCATGAGGTTCTTCCGGGTGGGTTTGACGTCCTTGGCCATTGGCAGACGGTTACCAACGGACGGGGGTAGTCCTTACGATCGGGCGTCGGAAAAGTGGGACCAGCGCACGGCAAAACAGCCGTCCCTGCGGTCAGTATCGACGGTTCGCTGGCTCCCTACCGGGGAGTCGCGACGTGCTGTAGCCGAACACGACGTAGCCCAGCGGACCCGCAAGCGCCAGCGACAACACCGATTCGAGGAAGAGGTCGGTTCCGGCGACGAACCGAAACGCGGTGAAGTTGATCACTACCCACAGCAAAAGCGTGTAGGTAGCGTACTCGCGGAACGCATCGAATCGGCTTCGCATCACGCGTACCACTCACACGCACCACTATATAGTTTACCCATAGTTGCGGCTACAACAGCACCTCAATGGCGTGGAAGAAACCGCGCAATCGATCGGCGCAGTTGATGCCATCGACTCCTGGTCGAACCAGAACGGCGAAAAGTGAGATCAGCTACGAAGACCGTCAGTCCGCAGAGAGTTCTTCGGCCGCTTCGTCTTCGTAGTGCTCCTCGATGAGCTCCTCGTCGATCCGGTTCAGTTCGTCGCGTGGGAGCGTCGAGAGCAGATCCCAACCGACGTCGAGGGTCTCCTCGATCTCGCGGTCGGTCGTGAAGCCCTGCTGGACGAACTCCTCCTCGAAGCGGTCCGCGAAGTCGAGGAAGCGGTTGTCACGCTCGCTGAGTGCTTCCCGACCCACGATGTTGACGAGGTCGCGAAGGTCCTCGCCCTCTGCGTAGGCTGCGTAGAGCTGGTCGGAGACGTCCCCGTGGTCCTCGCGCGTGAGGCCCTCGCCGATGCCGTCGTCCATCAGCCGAGAGAGGCTGGGGAGGACGTTGATCGGGGGCTCTACGCCCTGCGAGTTGAGGTCGGGGTCGACGATGATCTGCCCCTCCGTGATGTACCCCGTCAGGTCCGGGATCGGGTGGGTGATGTCGTCGCTGGGCATCGTCAGGATCGGAATCTGCGTGACAGATCCCTCCTCGCCCTCGATCCGACCTGCTCGCTCGTAGAGCTGTGCCAGGTCGGTGTACATGTACCCGGGGTATCCCCGACGACCGGGGACCTCCTCCCGAGCGGCGCCGATCTCGCGCAGCGCCTCGCAGTAGTTCGTCATGTCCGTCAGGATGACGAGGACGTGATAGTCCTTGTCGAAGGCGAGATACTCGGCGGTCGTCAGCGCCATCCGTGGGGTGACCGTCCGCTCGACTGCGGGGTCGTCCGCGAGGTTCATGAAGACGACAGAGCGCTCCAGCGCGCCGGTGCGCTCGAAGTCCTGCATGAACTCGTTGGCCTCCTCCTGAGTGATCCCCATCGCACCGAAGATCACTGCGAACTCCGAGTCTTCCTCGTCCTCGTCGGAGGCATCCTCGGGAACGCTCGCCTGTCGAGCGATCTGAAGTGCCAGGTCGCTGTGAGGCTGACCCGAACTGGAGAAGATCGGAAGCTTCTGGCCGCGGACCAGCGTGTTCATGCCGTCGATAGCCGACACGCCGGTCTGGATGAACTCCTCGGGGTACTCCCGGGAGTAGGGATTGATGGCTTCGCCGACGATGTCGCGTCGCTCGTCGGGGACGATGTCCGGTCCGCCGTCGATCGGTCGACCGGAGCCGTCGAGCACCCGACCGAGGAGGTCCTCGGTGACGGGCATCTTCATCGTCTCGCCGAGGAAGCGAACGGAAGCCTCGCGGTTGATGCCTTCCGTTCCCTCGAAGACCTGGATCGCGACGACGCCGCTTTCACTCTCCAGAACCTGACCGCGCTTGGTCTCGCCGCTTGGCGTCTCGATCTCGACGATCTCGTCGTACCCGATTGGCTCGTCGACCTCCGCGAACACCAGCGGTCCGCTGACCTCGGTGATCGTCTGGTATTCCTTCATTGTTAGTACAGCTCCTGGAGTTCCGCGGCGACGTCGTCTTCGATCTCCGAGACGAACTCGTCGGCCTCGTCGTCGGGGGTCGTACCGATTCGGTTGAGGCGGTTGACGGCGTCGATGTCCGTGATCTCGTCGATCGGGACGCCAGCGTCGAGGGCCTCGAACGCCTCGTCGTTGAAGGTCTGGATACCCTCGAGGATGCGGAACGCCTTCTCCGGCGGGCAGAACGTGTCCACGTCGTGGAGCGCGTTCTGCTGCAGGAACGCTTCGCGCAGGTACCGGGCGACCTCGAGCGTGAGCTGCTGGTCAGCCGGGAGCGCGTCACGTCCGACGAGCTGGACGATCTCCTGAAGTTCGTCCTCCTCGTCGAGAGTGTCGATGGCCCACTGTCGTACTTCGGGCCAGTCCTCGTCGACGTTCTCGACGAACCAGTCGTCGAGCTGGCTCCGGTAGAGCGAGTAGGACTCGTTCCAGTTGATCGCCGGGAAGTGCCGGCGCTCTGCGAGGTCGGAGTCGAGCGCCCAGAACGTCTTCACGATCCGCAGGGTGTTCTGGGTGACCGGCTCGGAGAAGTCACCGCCAGGCGGTGAAACCGCGCCGATCGCGGAAATCGACCCCTCGTCGCCGTTGATCGTCTCGAACTTGCCGGCACGCTCGTAGAACTCTGCGAGTCGTGCTGCGAGGTATGCGGGGTATCCCTCCTCACCGGGCATCTCCTCCAGTCGGGAGGAAATCTCGCGCATGGCCTCTGCCCACCGTGAGGTGGAGTCGGCCATCAGCGCGACGTCGTAGCCCATGTCGCGGTAGTACTCCGCGATCGTGATTCCCGTATAGATACAGGACTCACGAGCAGCGACGGGCATGTTCGAGGTGTTGGCGATGAGACACGTGCGGGCCATCAGGGGCTTCCCGGTCTTCGGGTCCTCCAGGTCCGGGAAGTCCTCGATGACCTCAGTCATCTCGTTGCCACGCTCACCACAGCCGATGTAGACGACGATGTCCGCGTCGGCCCACTTGGCGAGTTGCTGCTGGGTGACGGTCTTTCCGGAGCCGAATGGGCCCGGAATCGCCGCCGTCCCGCCCTTGGCGAGCGGGAAGAGACCGTCCTGAATGCGCTGTCCGCTGACGAGTGGCTCTCGCGGCGTCCGCTTCTCCTCCGCGGGACGCTGCCGTCGAACCGGCCACTCCTGGCGCATCGAGATCTCTTCGCCGCTATCCAGCTCGACGACGGTCTCTTCGACGTCGAAGGAGCCGGAGTTCGCTGCGACGACCTCGCCGCCTTCGGATCGGGGCGGAACGAGTACCTTGTGTTCGATGCTCTCGGTTTCGGGAACCGTTCCGAGGACGTCGCCGGGCTCGACCGCGTCACCCTCTTCGACCGTCGGCGTGAACTCCCAGGTTCGATCGAGATCGATCCCGGGGGCGTCGACGCCGCGGTCGAGGAAGGCAGAGCCCATCAGCTCCTCGAGCTCGTCGAGCGGGCGCTGAACGCCGTCGTAAATCGTGTCCAGCAGACCAGGGCCGAGGTCGACGGAAAGCGGCGCTCCCGTGTTCTCGACGGGTTCGCCGGGGGCAACACCGGAGGTCTCTTCGTAGACCTGAATCGTCGTAATGTCACCCTCGATCTCGATGACCTCGCCCATGAGGCCCTCGGTACCGACGTAGACGACGTCGTTCATGCGGGCCTCAAGCCCGGTCGCGGTGACGACCGGGCCGCTGACGCTCTCGATCTGCCCGTCCTCGCGAACGGAGTCAGTGTCAGTTGTCGTACTCATTGTGTGTCAGTCCATCAGGTCGATACCGATGGCTCGTTTGATCTGGTCGCGCAACGCTCCCCCGCCCGCGTCACCGCCGATGGTGACGACGACGGGTTCGACGCTCGTCTCGACGGCCTCGCGGATCTCACGCGAGAGGTGTTCGAGGTCATCCTGGTGCATGACGACGATACCGACGCCGTCGTCTGCCAGGGTGTCCTCGACCGCATCGTCGAGATCGGCCGGTTTCTCGTCGTCGGGAACGTTCGCGAACCGTCGGACGCCGGCGAGCCGGAAGCCGGTCGTGAACTCGGGACTGCCGATGACTGCTATCTCCTGGCTCATTGGATAACCAGCTCCTCTTCGATCTGTTGCTGGTCGAGCCCGACCTCCTTGCCCCGGGCGATGGCGCGGATGTTCTCGACCTCGAGTCGCTTCGCGAGGACGTAGGACATCACGGCGGTGATCGACACCGGGTAGACGTTCGAGAGGTGGTCGGTGTACTCCTGGAGCGCGGCGTCGAGCGCGTGCTCGAACTCGATGAGGCTGTCTGCCTCGCGCAGTTGGTCCAGCGCACCGGAGAGCTCGTCACCGTACTCGCTGTCACGGAGGATCTCGACGAGTTGGTCGGGATCGCCACCGATCGTACGCAGTTCGTCTGCGCTGAACAGATCCCCGCCCTCGATGACGTAATCGTCCGGGTCGATGTCGGCACCGCTCCGGGCGACGCGGAGTGCGTTCCGCGCGTTCAGGAAGTCGATCTCGGCGACGAGGAACTCCTGATACAGTGCGAGTGGCCCTTCCTGCTGACGGGTGTCGTCGACCTCGGCGAGCAGTTCGGAGTAGAACGCGCGATCGACGGCGTTCTCGAGGGGAATCAGCACCTCCTCGTTCTCGAACTGGTCGTAGGCGGCGACGAGTGGCTCCTCGAAGAGGGTCCCCTCGAGGGCCTCGACGATCGCCTCGATCGAGTCTGCCTCGACGATACGGTCGAGAACGGTCTCGTCGAGCTCGCCAGCCTGAATCAGGTCATCACGGATCTCCTCTGGGGACGAACCGGAGTAGACGCCCCGAATCGCGGTTTTCACGTTCCAGGCGTCGTAAAACCGGAGATAGCGGACGATCTGCTCGTGGAGTTCGCCCTCGGACCAGCGAAGCAGATCGTCGAAATGCTTCGCGAGATTCCTGTTGAGCGCGTACTCGATGAGGTCCACGCCGTCGTGGCGGGACGCCAGCGCGTTGATCTCCGTCTCGTACTCCGACTCCTCCATGAACCGGGCGATCCCGCCCGGGCCCATCCGAACGAGCTTCCGATAGTCTTCGTCGTCGAACAGCGCCGCACGACGCGATCGAACGCGGGCGTTGACGAACTCGGGGTTCGAACTTCCGCCCGTGTCGCGAGTCGTGCTGGTAGGTGTCATTGCTCGAACAGATTCTCGCTGACAGTCTGAAGGTTGTCCTCCCAGACGTCATCGAGGATCGAGTCGAAGGTGTTGTTGATGCGCACTCTGGACGCCTCGCTCTCGACGACGACGCCGCCGAGGCAGTCGTACTCCCCGGCCTGATCGAAGCCGTCGTACTCCGCACACAGCGACGCGACGAGTTCGGCGTCGTCGGGTCGGCAGTACACCGACACGTCGTTGCCGGCATCGAACTCCGCTGCCGCTGCGTCCAGTAGTGCTGCTGTCAGTTCCTCGCGGCGTTCGCCCTCGAGCGCAGCCAGCTCCGCCTCGACGCGGTCGTGAACCCGCTCGAGTAGCTCTCGACGGGCTTCGAGGCGCTCTTGCTTGGCCTCGAGCTCGGCGGCAGAGAGGCGCTGCTCGCGCTCCTGCTCGATCTCGCGTTCGACCGATTCCTCGGCCTCATCGCGAATACGATCCGCGTCCTCGCGGGCCGCCTCGAGGAGCTCCTCCGCACGCTCCTCGGCGTCCTCGCCGATCTCGTCAGCGCGCGCGTGGGCTTGCCCCTTGATGTCCTCGACGACCGTGTCAAGACTCATTGTGGAAAACGGTCCTCGTTACGGGACGACGAAGATGGTCACGAGCGCGATAATGATCAGCGTCTCCGGAAGCGCAGTGAAGATGAGCCCCGGAACCAGGTTGTCGCTGTCCTCGGCGACGGCGCCGACTGCGGCCGAACCGATCCCACGCTGGGCATAGCCCGTACCGATCGCCGCAAGTCCGACCGCGATAGCGGCCGCACCCTTGTTGTTGAGGAACAGCTTCTGAACGCTTTCCTGCTGTAGTACGATGCTCGCAGCGTCGATTGTGTCGATCATGGATTGAGTTTACGTAGTGCTCTCAGTCGAATCTCGATCCGAACCGAACGGATCGTAGTTCTCCCCACTGCCCTCATAAAACTTCCCAAAGAACTCGACGTACTCCAGGCGAATAGCCTGAATCATGGCGCTTACGCCAATCGCGAGTACGACGAGGTGGCCGATCAGCAACACCAGCAGCCCACCGATTTGGCCGGCTGGGCCTGCGTGCCAGAGCCCGGAGAACACGATCTCCGCGCCCTCGTGAGTCTCGGCGTAGTGAGGGCCGTGGTCAATCATGTAGTGGTACGCTCCCTTCTCGTCCTGGTAGGCACCGAAGTACAGCATGTTCACGACCAGCGCCATCCCTGCCTTCGAGAGCAACACCGCGGTCAACCGGGTGTAGGATAGCGTGTGTGCGAACGGCTGTGCGACCTCCGGAAGCTCGTGGGTCGGACCCACAGCCAGGAGGACGATGCCCAGAACGAGCAGCCCGATGCCGACGTAGCCGATGCTCGGCGCGAAGCCGGCAAAGCCGAACGCGAACGGGTGGCCGTCGAACGTCGTGAAGAGGAGTTCGGGTTTCGTGCCCTCGAGGTGGGTGCTGAACACCCACACCCAGATGCCAGTCAGCATCGCGAGCCACGAGCCCGACTCCAGCACGGCGTCTTTCAGTCCGTGCAGCGTGTAGTTGTCGACGAAGTCGAAGATCCACCCGATCGTGAGGTGGACCCAGCCAGCCAGGACCGCGACGACGAGCCAGCCGGTGGCCCACTCGCCGTAGCTAAGCCCTTTCCGGAGTGGTGGATGACCGCCCCAGATCCACTCGCCGAGCTGGTGGAGCCCGAAAATCTCTCCGTAGAACACGCCAAAGACGATCGTGAGAATGCCGGCCCAGACGACGACCATCCCGAACTGCTGGATGGCATCGCTGTCGAACCGGCGCATGGCGAAGAGCCCGATCAGGGCGTAGACGGCGCCATATCCGACGTCCCCGATCATGAAGCCGAAGAACACGGGGAACGTCAGGAAGAGCACGATCGTCGGATCGAGCTCGGAGTAGTTCGGGCGACCGACAGCCCCGACGAGCACCTCGAAGGGCGTCGTCGGTTCGGGATTGTCCTGCACTGTCGGAGGATCGTCGGGAACGGTGACGACGCCGCCATCGGCGGCCACCTCTTCGTCCGACGCCTCGCTAGCGGCACCGGCGCCCGCTGCGCCCGCCGCTCCAGTCGAACCGTCGCCGTGAGAGTCGCCAGTTGCGTCGTCGTGGTTGGCGACAGCGCCGTGTCGGTCGTACTCGGCGCGTTCGAGTTCCTCGAACTCGATCCGGTCACCGACGGCGTCTCGAAGGGCGCCCTCGACGGACGCGAGGTCCGACGTCGGGATCCACCCCTCGGCGACGAAGCTGTTCTTCGTCGTTGCAAAACGCAGCGGCGCCTCCGCCTTCTGCACCTGAGTGGTCAGATACTCCTCTGCGGCGAGGAGGAACCCACCGACCTTGAGTTTCAGCTCCTCGAGATCGGCGGTCAGGCTCTCGAGTTCTGCCTCGAGTTCTCGGCTCTCGTGGCGGAGCTCTTCGACGACCTCTTCGGGGGACCCGTCGGTGTCGGGTACCTCGAGACGCGTGAAGTCGACGCCGACGAGCGGATCTGCGACGGCGTCTTCGTGGTCGACACCCTCTGCGGGAGCGACCGCAGCAGCGACGACGCCGTCGCCGCCAAACAGCTCGACGGCGCGGACGTCCTCGGACGCTCTGTACGCGTCCCGGACGGCGCCCTCGTCGCCCTCACCGACCACGACGCTGATTTCGTCGTAACCCGTGAGGAGGTCGAGATCGATGCCGAGCCGCGCAAACGGCTCGAGCGCACCGATCCGCTCCTCGAGCTCCCGGCGCTCCTGACGGAGCTCCTGGCGACGGTCGTCGAGTTCGTTGACCTCGGATCGGACCGAGGCGAGTCGCTCCTCGAGCGACGACGGGTCGAACCCGTGCTCGGGTCGTACCTCCGTCGCGTCGAGATCGAGCGTACTCTCGAGTCCGCGGACGGTGACGAGTCGCTCGGAGGCCTCGTCGGCCCCCTCCACGGGATCCCCGTTGTCGAAGGAGTCCCAGGACCCATCGTAGTCCGTGAGGTGGACCCGATTGAGTTCGTGCATGGCCTCGATGACCTCGTCCATAACGGACTTGGAGCCGGTCACCGCGACCTTGCTCATCCGCTCAGGTCTGAGCATGCACCGCCGTCTCTACAAGATCGAGGACGTCGTCGACCACGTCGTCCAGGCGCTCTTCAGCAGCGGCTTCGAGCTCCTCCCGGTCGTCGCGGCCGTCCTCGAGAATTTGGTCTCGCTCCTGTTCGATCTCCTCGCGGGCAGCCTCGAGTCGTCGCTCGCGCAGATCGCGCGCCTCCGCCTCCGCATCCTCGCGGATCTCCTCGGCGCGCTCGCGGGCTTCCGCGAGGCGCTCCTCGCGATCAGCCTCGGCCTCTGCGACGATCTCGTCAGCCTCCCGCTCGGCCTCCTTGACACGTTCCAGAACTTCTGGCCTCGGCATATGCGATACGCAGCCGTGAGTTGTCAGGACCCGCTTATACCGGTTGCGAAAGACCTCGGTGGAAGAAACTGGAGCCGGGCCTCCCACAGCCTCTACCGGTGGAACCGCATAGCCAGCGTTATGGCGACCCTCTCCGAATCCAATGGCGATGGGAATCCTCGAGGACAAGGGTCGGGCCCGGCTGTTTTACAAGTACCTCTCGCGGATCTACGATCGGATCAACCCGTTCATCTGGACGGAGTCGATGCGGGACGACGCGATCGACCGCTTCGACGTCGACGCCGATGATCGCGTCCTCGACGTCGGCTGTGGGACAGGCTTCGCGACGCAGGCCCTCGTCGAGGAAACCGACGATGTCTATGGACTCGACCAGAGCCCTCACCAGCTCGAGCGAGCCCTCGGGAAGCTCGGCGACGACGATCGCGTCGAGTTCGTCCTCGGCGACGCCGAGCGACTCCCCTACGAGACCGACAGCTTCGACAAGGTCTGGTCATCCGGATCGATCGAGTACTGGCCCGAGCCGGTCCAGACCCTCCGCGAGATCCGACGCGTCTGTCGGCCCGGTGGAACCGTGCTGATCGTCGGACCGAACGAGCCGAAATCCCGGATTGGTCGCGCACTAGCGAACGCGATCATGCTCTTCTACGGCGAAGCAGAGGCCGACAGGATGTTCGAGGCAGCAGGGTTCGAGGAGGTCGAGCACTGGACCGACGGTCCTTCCCACAAGCCGGACGTCGCAGTCATTTCGATGGCCCGCGTTCCCGAGTAACGGAACGAACAGCTACCCGCCGACGATTCTGGCATCGACGCGTGCTGGCGACGCGAATGAGAACAACTCAGTGAGATCGGTGGGCTGTACGGCCCGACGGCTCTCAGCCAGGGTGTACGCATAGCGAGGAGATTGCTCGACGACCGGCCGGTTTCGACGCGGCCTAGTTGCTCTCGGCCTGGTACTGCGTCGACCACTCGATGGACGTGCTCACTGCAGCGTCGTCCGACGCGACCGAGACCACCGGCGATTCGTATGGGAGCACGACCCAGGCAGTTCCGTTCGTGCCGGTCCTGGAGACGGGCGTGCCTCCGACGGCTACAGAGACGTTCGAGACCGGCTCGCCGTCTTCCGTCACGGTTACTTTAGCGGGCCCGCTCGGATATGTGGGTTGAACGGCGAGCGTGAGGTTGCCCGCGGTCGTCTCGGACGGCTCCTCGATCGGCAGATCACCGTCGAGTTCCATTCGCTGGTACTCCCAGAACACGTTCTGTGAGACAGCGTCGATGTAGCTGCGGAGCGTTCCGTGCTCGTAGCTGGCCTCCCCCTCGCCCAGTACCAAGTAGAACTGCCCGATGACGCCGTCAGAACCCCTTCCTACCGTCGTGAAGTCGTAGTTCGAGGCGTACTGTGAATAGAGTTCATTCTGGGTGAGATCGAACGCCTCGCTATAGGTGATCCCCTGCTCCGGCCCATCAACGAGCAGGTCGTCCCTGTTGGCCTCGCGGTGGTATGTGCCATCCTCGATCATCGAGAGGACGGTTCCGTTGCGGGAGACGGACACGTAGACGCGCTGTGGCGGACTATCACCTACGACCACGTCACCCAGGTACGAGCGAACAGGTCCCTGTCGGGCGATTAGACTCCCCTGAAGCGCCCTGATCTGCGCAGCGACACCGGTTGCAGATACGTCGTCGGCGAGTCCGTCCGCGGCGGTGGGCGCGATCAGGTCAGCAGTCTGTTCTAGCTCCTGGGCGCGTTTGTGGATGCTGACGAGTTCGATCAGAAAGCCGCGCTCGCTCAGCTCTCCGTTTCGGTAGGCGATTCGGGCGGATCGTTCCTCGGATCGAAGGCCCTCGACGTCCGTTTCGAGATCGTCGACGGCCTCCTGCAGGACGGATCGTTTTGCTGCGGTGCCGTCCGCGCTCTCGAACCGTTCTCGCAGAAGGTGCCGCTGGTAGGCACCCTCGAGGTTCGCGCCACTGCCGTCGAGTGCAGCGGCCGCTTCCGCCCCGATGACTACCGATCCGTGGCTAGTTTGTCCGGGGAGCACCACCCGTTCTGGCAGCGCGAGGTCGCCTGCAGGCTGTGGCTGGACCGTGTGTCCAGTGGCGGCACCGGTCGCCGGCGAATCGGCAGCGAGCTGTGGGCCGGCCGCGCCGGGCGCCGCCATGGCGAGCAGAAGCACCAGACAGGTGACGACTGCGATCCGCGGTCGCGTGGAGGGGACCATTGCACGAGCGTATACACACGGTCCTCATAAGCTAACCGACAGTGCTCCATGTGAACCGACCGCAGTCCCACGGCGGTCTGCGCGATCGTCGCTTCCGGCATCCGCACGAATAGAGCCGATATTCTCCCAGGAGGACGATGCAGATGCCACGAAACCGTTTCAAACGGCTTCAGACGTTTTATTGGCCATAGAAAACATTTTGCCCCCGGATCGTGGATGCGGTGGTATGCGGACCACCGCGGCCGCCCTGACCTGCTGCCTCCTGATCGTCGCCCTCACGGGAGCGACGGTCGTCTCTGGCGCGTCCTCCACGCCCTCCCCAGTTGCGAGCGACAGCGGCGTCGATCTCGCCCCGATTCAGTCCGGAGATACGTCGAACCTCACGAGTCCCGAGACGATAGAGATCGAGATCCAGTCCGACGGGGACGCTCGATTCGTTCTCTCGAAGGAGTTCCCTACTGCGAGTGAGAACCAGAGCGCGGCGTTCGATCGCCTCGCTGCCGAGTACGAGAACGGCGAGCACGGCCGTCTCGGCTACGGAACCTACGTGGAAATCGTCGACGATGTCGCTGCAACGACGGGGCGTTCCATGGAGTTGGTAGAGAACGGTCCACGGACGACTCGAGACGGCGACGACGTCGGTACGCTCGAGTATCGGTTCACGTGGACGAACTTCGCGACCGTCAACGAGGCCAATCTCACCGTCGGCGACGCCTTCCACACGGGCCAGGGAATCTGGCTCGGTGGACTGTCCAGCGGCCAGCAGTTACGTATCCAGGCGCCAGAGGGGTACTCCGTCACCGAGAGCCCCTCCGGTCCCCAGATCGACGACGACGCGCTGGTCTGGGATGGACCGGTCACCTTCGAGGAGGCGGATCTCCGCGCGACCTTCGAGGAATCCACCAGCACCTCGACCTTTGGCATGACAATCGTGCTCGGCCTCGTCGTCGCCCTGATCGTGCTGACGGTACTGCTCTTCGGGTGGCAAGTCCTGAGCGACCGTTCCGACGACGACCGCTCCGACGATCTGCTCGACCGCGCAGGAGAATTTGTCGCCGCCCTACCAATCCTCGGAGAGCGCCCAACGCGCGACGAGCAGCCGAACGGCGGGACGGACCACGATAGCGCGTCGTCGAGCGCGAACAGCGGGACGACCGCCGTCGCCGACGCTGAACCTTCGCCGGCAGCCGACGCCACCGAACAGTCCGCTTCCCAAGAGACTGAGACCAGTAACGGCGATGCGGAGGGCGAGTCTGTGGACCCAGAGCTCCTCTCCGATGAGGAACGAGTCCAGCAGCTACTCGAGGAAAACGGTGGGCGGATGAAGCAGGCGAACATCGTCACCGAGACCGGCTGGTCGAACGCGAAGGTGTCCCAGTTGCTCTCACGCATGGACGAGGAGGACCGCATCGACAAGCTCCGGATCGGCCGCGAGAACCTCATCACGCTCCCGGACGTCGACGTTACGGACCCGGAGTGAGAAGAACGGCTCTGTCGTTTACTCCGACGGAAGACTTCCGATAACGGACGATAGTGTGCAGAATCGAGGCATTACGCGTGAAGTTGCAACTCTCGTAGGGTTGCTTCCAGTTCCGCAAGGATTTATCTCCCGACCGCCCCAGATTTGAACCATGCAGATTCTGGTAACGGTGAAGGAGGTCGGCCAGCTTGGCGACGAAGTCGTCATCGAAGACGGCGAAATCGCCGAGTCTGCTCTGGAGTACGACCTCAACGAGTGGGACGAGTACGCGCTCGAATCCGCCGTGCAGCTGTCGGAGGCCTACGACGACGTGGAGGTCGTCACGGCGACCATCGGGCCCGAGCGAAGCGACGAAACGATCCGGATGGCCCTGGCGAAGGGCGCAGATCGCGCCGTCCGAATCTGGGACGACGCGCTTACCGCGGATGGGGCCGGTGACGAGACGCCAGCAGACGGTCTTCTCGACACGCGCGTTCGAGTCGAGCTCCTCTCGGCCATCGTCGAACGCGAAGAGCCGGATCTCGTCCTCTCTGGGGTCCAGTCGGCCGACGCGGCGTTCGCCTCAACTGGCGTTGCACTTGCAGAAGAAATCGACGACGCGTGGGCGGCCGTCGTCAACGATCTCGAGGTCGATCCCGACGCCGGCACGGCGTCGGTTCATCGCGAGCTCGAGGGGGGCATCGAAGAGCTGACCGACGTACCACTGCCCGCAGTGCTGACGATCCAGACCGGAATCAACGAACCTCGCTACGCGAGCCTTCGAGGAATCCGGCAAGCACAGTCAAAGGAACTGACGGTGCTCGATCTCGACGATCTCGGGATCGGAACCGACGCAGTCACCGGAGCGCTCGAAACGACCGCACTTTACGAGCCAGAGACCACCAGCGACGCGACGATCTGGGAGGGCGACGCCGAGTCGACCGCCGGGGAGCTCGCTGCATTCCTCCGTGATTCGGGGGTGATCGAGGGATGAGCGACGTTCTCGCAGTCGCGGAGCATCGTCGCGGCGATCTGCGACCGATCAGTCACGAACTGATCACTGCAGGACGAGAGCTCGCGGATGCGACCGGCGGAGAGCTCCACGTCGCAGTGATCAGCGGCGACGTCGAAGCCTTCGCCGACTCGCTGAACCGGGAGGGCGTCGACGCAATTCACACGATTACCGACGGCGAGGAGTTCAACCACGACCTCACCGTCGAGAGCCTCGACGCGCTCTGGTCCGCTCTCGACGCGAGCTATCTCGTCGCGCCGAACTCGGTCAACGGGCTCGACTACGTCCCCGCGATCGCACAACGTCTCGATCTCCCGCTCGTCACCGACGCGATCGGGCTCTCACTCGAGGACGGGCTCGAGGTCACCCGCGAGCGATACGGCTCGAAGGTCGAGACGACCGTCGCAGTCGCCGACGATGCCGGCGCTGTAGTCTCGGTTCGCGACGGCGAGTGGCCGCCCGCAGAGGGCGTCGGGGATGCGACCGTGGAGTCCTTCGATCCCGGTGTCGACGAATCGGCGATCCACAGCACCGTCACGGGCTTCCAGGAGGTTGGCGCGGGCGACGTCGACATCTCAGAAGCCGACTTCGTCGTCTCGATCGGCCGCGGAATCGAGGAAGAAGAGAACCTCGAACTGATCGAACGGCTGGTGGACGCGACCGGCGCGACGCTCGCGGCCTCCCGGCCGGTCGTCGACAACGAGTGGCTCCCGAAGAACCGGCAGGTTGGCCAGTCAGGCAAGACCGTGACGCCGGACATCTACATCGCGATCGGGATCTCCGGCGCCGTCCAGCACGTCGCCGGGATGAAGGGCGCGGAGACGATCGTCGCGATCAACACCGACCCCGACGCGCCGATCTTCGACATCGCTGACTACGGGATCGTCGGCGACCTCTTCGAAGTGGTGCCCGCGCTCATCGAGGAGTTCGGCGGCGAAACGGCCTGAGAACGCACAGTTCGGTCGATTTTTGCTAGACTCGGTTTTCCGTGTACTGTACGATAGGCCGGCAATTCTCGAAGAAACAGCAGAGCGAACGCGAAAAAGGTCCGACGGCCCCGGGCGTTCGAGGTCTCGAAATCCAACACCTGCTGGCCGGTATCGGGCTTTACTCGGTAACCAATACGGCCGCAGAAGAACGAGTTCCAGGCGCTCAGTCGTCGCGAAGATACCAGCCGTCCTCGTCGCGATCGACGATTCCCTGTTCGGCGAGAGCGACGAGTCCATCCTCGACGACGGCTGGCGGGGCGTCCACGGCCTCCGATAGCTCGGTGGTGTCCATCGGTTCATCGGCGAGTCGGACGAGCAGATCCGCGTGGAGTCGGCCATCGCTGTCGGCGTCACCGTCGACGGCGTCGCAGAGCTCCTCGACAGTCTCGGTTATCCGCCCCTGGACCCAGCGCTGGGCCATGGAGAGCTCGTTCTCGAGGTCCTGCAGCTGACTCAGCTCCGTCGCGAGCTCGCCAGGGTTCTGGCCGCCATCTTCGAGCGAGACGTCGACGGTGAGGTAGCGCCAGGCGGTAATGTCGAAGCTCCGGCTCGCCGGATACGCGCTCTTGGCGCCAAACTCGTATGGCGAGACGTTGACCTCCAGCCTGAGATTTCGCGAGATATGGAAATATTTCCGGCGACGCTCGTCCATCCTGCTCTCGACGAGCCCCGCCTCCTCGAGCTTCCGGAGGTGGTCGATCACGGCCTTCGGGCTCACGCCCAGATACTCACTGATCTCCGTCACGTAGCAGGGCTTGCGGGCGAGGAGGCGAAGGATACGGCGGCGATTTTCGTTGCCCAGCAGGTCCAGCAGCGCGGCGGAGTCCATCTACTCGTAGTTTGCGACCCTGGCGGCAAAAGGGTGTCTGCACGGATCGTGCGAATCCCACGAGTGCGACGACTCCTGACCGCAGGACAGAGTTACTCTGCGGCCATCATACGAGGGCCGCGAGCGTCGCGATCAGGGCACCCACGCCGGAATGTCCGTTTCCACCACTACTGCCTGGGCCGTTTCCGTTGCCAGCGTCGGGGCCGTTCCCGTTCCCGGTATTCGCACCGTTTCCGTTGCCGGCGTCGGGGCCGTTCCCGTTCCCGGTATTCGCACCGTTTCTGTTGCCGGCGTCGGGGCCGTTCCCGTTCCCGGTATTCGCACCGTTTCCGTTGCCGTTACCCGCTCCGGCCCCGTTTCCCGTGCCAGTGTTGGGCCCCGTTCCGTTCCCGGAATTGGTGCCGTTTCCAGCGCCAGTAGATCCGTTCCCCGCTCCCTCGCCCGGATCGTCAGGCGGTCCGTTTCCCGATTCGCCCGGAGTGCCGTTCGGTGGCCCCTGCCCGTTCCCGGGGTTCTCTGGCGGACCCCCGTTGGAGGCGCCCGCGAGACCGCGTGCGATCGATGCGACCTGCTGACCGGAGAGCTCGCTAGCGTTCTGTCGGAGCGTCTCGAGCTTGCTCGTGTTCACGCCGGAGGCGATCGCGTCCGTTTCGGTCGCGTTCACGCTCGATTCGATCGACTGAAGCTGGGCGGCCGCACCACTGATTTGCGCGCGGTAGGCCGTCGGAGACATGTTCTCCCGCTGGCTTTTGAGATTCTCAACGCGCTCCTCGATGGCTGCGAGTCGGTTCGCGAGATCGTTCGTCTGGGCCTCGACGAGCGCCGCCTTCTCGGTCTGATTCGCAGCAGCGTACTTCGCCTGGTAGACGCCCTGATCGACATCCCCCTCGGTGCTGGCTTCAGTCGATTGCATGAATCCGGAGATCGACTGGCCGAGCGTGACGTTGTCGACGCTACCGTTCTCGGTGCCCGTTGTGTCGTCCTGAGCGACTGCAGGGAGCGCGACGGCGAGTGCAGCTACGGCCAGGAGACAGAGGACGAGGGCGACGCGAGTTCGCATGTACACCATGCCAGGGGCCCATACTGCAAAAATAACGGTGTTCGTTCCGATCGTTCACGAACTGCCGAAAGAACCCGCTACGTGCCCGAGAGCGTTTATTAACGATTCTTAGCCGTTATTCCCGAAGTACCGTTGGGAGATGTTCGGAGACGGAATCTGAGCCAGTGTGACTGAGAGTTTGTGGATGAGAGTGTTTGCGTATGGAGCGTTGGCGAGCGTGGGGTGAAAATGGGAACCGACGCTGATCTGTTCCTCGGTACGATCCTCGACAGGCACCCTGCTGTGAGCAGAACACTCCGATGGTCGACGGCCACCCGGCGTCGATCGGTGGTCGCTTTCGACGCCCGTTACCAGGTAATCCACCGAAACGAGATCCATGGCATTGAGATGCTACATAAACCTTGGCGGACACGTTCATATGCATGTGATTCGTTAGCATAGTTGTACCACATGTTCGAGGAGTTCTCGAGCGGCTACTACCTCGGCCGGCTGTACGTGCAGCCGACCGACGAAAACGCGGCTGTGATCGACCGTGAGCAGCACGAACACGTCAACCGCGAGCTCTACGCGAGCGGTGAGGGGCTCGAACGACTCGACGCCCCGCTCGTCATGAAAATCCACGAGCAACACGTTCCCGTGCACGGTGAGGACGGCGTGCCACGGGACACACTGCTGTTGCCCGAGTCCATGGTCGACGAGACGCGCATCGAGAACCCACCAGCACTGACCGAAGTCTTCCTCGCCAAGGCCGACCGCGCGAAGCAGCTCCTGCGGATCACCGGCCGGGACGGCGGTACGCCTACGTAGTGGGTGGGTGTCCGACCCACTTCCTGAGCGACACCTCAGCACCGACCCGCCGCAAGCGCTATTATTGCAGTACCACAACCCTCCGAGCGAGCGGCCTGCATGAGTCGAACAGAGCGCATCCTGCTGGATGGTACCGGCCGATTTCTCCAGGTGGTCAAGGACGGCCGGACCATCGACGATGCCAACTGGATCGAAGGACGGGTTTTGCTCTCGAGCGAGCGGCTCGTCCTCGCGGGCAACGAAGGGACCAGAACGATCCAACTGGAGAACGTCGACGAGTTTGGCGGCCGGTACGACGTCAATCAGGCCATTACGAGAGTCTCACACTATACGAGCGTACGCATTGGCGAACAGGTCCTCCTCGTCACCACTGCAGCTGACCCCGAGGCGCTCGAGGGGAAGCTCTATAGCGCACTGCTCGATCACGAACGCGTCTTCGCACGCCACCCCGCGGTCGAAGGCGGCGTCCTCCAGGGGACTGAGTGGCATACGGCACAGCTCAAGACCGAGACCGACGTCCTCAACGTGGCACTGACCAACGGCACGCTCGCGGAAGTCGAACTCGACGACATCTCGGAGCTCACCGCAGCCGAGCAGACGCTTTCGGTCGGCAATCTCGACGCGGAGGAACGGCGCGTGCTCAAAGTCGAACACTCGAAGGACGACGGCACGAGCGTCCAGACCTACCTCTCCGGGACCGACCGGCAAGTCCGATTCCTCGAATCCTTGCTGCGTGAGGGAGAGGCGCGCTCCGCGATCGGCGTCGAGCTTACGGTCGACGAGAAACAGGTCTTGATGGCGCTACACTCCGGCGTCTCTCCGTTCGAGATTCCGGAGTTCGTCGACATGGAGGTCGACCGCGTCGAAGAGATCTACCAGCGACTCGTCGATCTCGACGCGCTCAACGAGGTCCGCACCCGTTTAGAAGTCGAACTCACCGCGCGCGGGCGCAAGATCGCGGGCGGTGCGATGGACGACGAGTAGCGTCTCGTAGCTGCCAGCGGTCAGGACTCCACGTCGTCGAGCCGGTGAATAGCGACCAGCGCGCCGTCGTGAGTGAGCGCACCGGTGTCGGCGTCGGCGACGAGTCCTTCGTCCGCTAGCTTTGTGAGCACCGCCGGAATGTCGATCGATTCCTCGGCTTCGTCAGCACCGGCCCGTCGATCGGCGCCGACGGCGCGATCGGGCTCGGAGAGGACTCGCGGTAACGAATCGACCGCGACGCCCGCGTAGAGTGCGACGAGCGTTCGCTTCTCGACGTCGTCGAGTTCGACGTCCGCGAGGATTTCGTCGGCCCGGTAGTACTCCGAGCGGAGGATCCGTGCCAGAACGTTCAGTCTGCTCGACGTATCGTGACGAATCTCGGTCGTCACGGTGGCGTCACCGTCCCGGTGGCGAACCCCCAGAAGAGGACGGCCGTTCCCACCCTCGCGTCGACGGTACTCGACGCCGACGACGTCGTCGAGCGAAATGACCAGATCCACCGCCTCGCCTCGGAATCGGAGCGAATCCTCGCGTGGCACGACCGAGACCTGTTCGGTGTCGGTTTCGCGGACGCGTCCGCCCTCACGAGCGGGATGTCGAATCTCGGCAGGATGGCCGCGGAGGATCGCCTTGTACAGAAAGAGTGCGAACCGATCGATGCGGTCGTGTTCGCCCCGGATTACCGCAGTCCGGCGGTCGTCACCGACGGAATATGCGACCAGAACGGACTGATCGAAGAAGCTGCCGAGGTCCTCAGGGATCTTGCTCACGACGACGTCGAACACGTCGTCGAGGTCGATGACGGTCCGGCCGCTGTCGCTGGCGAGCACCAACTGGTCCTCCGAGAGGAGGACTCTGGCCTGCAACGGCTCGTCGCTGTCGGCGCCATCGTAGATGGCTTCGGCGACGAAATCCGCGACCACGGATCCGGACATCGACGTTCGTGGCCGATTCGCCACGGCGTCACATATCAGTTCCGGCACCATCGAGACGCCGTGCCCCGACCCGACCCTCGTTCGTAATCGGTCCGCCACCTGTGAGGACGAGGTCACGGCTCCTGGCATCCCGCGATCTGTCGGCATATAGAATTATCCCTGTAGATAATTTCGCGGCATAAGAATCTCTGGCTACGCGTCGAAGAAATCTCCCAACAGACGATCGTACAAAGGGATAATCGATCGATAGCGGCGCTACGATTGATCGATCGATCGCCGAGTCGAGAGGGGAGAACATCCGAGATTCGGCAGAGAGAGCAACTGAATGTCGGAAAAACAGCCGAAATATTGAAGTGATAATCGGACCCCTTTACAGTACAATGCTGGCGCTCGATCCCGCACCTGTCGGTGACGCTGCGGTCGCGATCGCGAGCCCGACGGTTGCCCTGGGCTCGCTCGCGGCGATCGGGCTACTGGGCGTTACTGACTGGATCCTCGGTGACGACGAGTCGCCGGAATCGGCCGATCAGCCGTCCGAGGACGCCGGGAGCGGGATGTTCGACGAGCCCGAAACCGCCGGCGATGGTGGTCTCGTCGGCGGCGACGACGGTGGCGACGAGTTCGCTTTCGACGACGGCGGGGACGACGCGTTCGACGATTTCGACGTCGGCGGGATGGACGACGATGGCGACGGTGGGGGCGGCAGTGCACAGGTGCGTGAACTAGAGGGGCGAATGGACGAGCTCGAAGACGAAGTATCGAGCATCTCGTCGACGGTCTCGACAGTCAGAACCGAGAACGAGCAGATAAGCGAGTCCGTCGACGACATCGAGGAGAACGTTCGGAAACTGCTCGACATCTACAAGATGGTGACCAAGGGAGTCAATCCCTTCGTCGACGAGAACGGGGGCGGCAGCGGATTCGCTGGGGCTGAAGGGTCCTCGCTCGGCCTCTTCGACCAGGACGACGAGGAGGAAGCCGAGTCTGAAAACCTCGACCCAGACGTCACCGACGCCGATGCCGAGGAGTTCTTCGACGACGACTTCGAGGACGAAGAAGAGATCGACGAGGTGGAGGAAGAGGAGGCGGAGCAGAGTGAGGGTGAAGGGGAGGAACTGGCCGACGCGGACGAGGAGGACGACGAACCAATGGCACAGAGCGACGACGCACCGACGGACGATGAGGGCGGCGCAAAGAGCTTCGACGAACTCCGCGAGGAGTACGAGGAAGGCGCTGAATGGAGTGAGGAGGATGAGGAAGAAGAAAATGCAGAGGACGACGCCGAGGCCCCTGACGAGGAGAGCGAGGCCGAAGAGGAGGCGGCCGAAGCCCCGGACGTATCCGACGAGGGCGCCCAAGCGGAGGCAAGCGACGACGTCGACGAGGGGCGGGTCGACGGCCTCTTCGACGAGGCAGAGGATCCTGCGGAGGGCCAAGGCGCTGGTGCGCACCAGCCCCCCGCGCAGCCCGCGGCCCAGCCCGCCTCGCGTGCCCCTCCCCGGAACGGTGCGAGACAGCCGGTCGCGGGCGGAGCGGGTGGCGAGAAGCCCTACCTCAGGGAGCTCCCCTCCGGCTACGTCTCCGACCTGCTCGTCATGGAGTGGGTCGAGTTCCTGGTGACCGAGAGCAGCCCCGCGGGCGCACACCGGGCGATCACCTACTACGAGAACGTCGGCTGGATCGGCCACCGCGCCGCCGACCAGCTCCGCGAGTTCGTGGACGGCCACCCGGAAGCAGCCGACGACGAGGGCGAGTCCGGCGCACTCACCATGGATCACCACACCACGAGTCTGCGCTACGTCGCCCGGATCACCGGCGACTTACAGGAGAACGTCCTCGCGTCGTGGGACGACGGCGACAACCGCTGGCTGCAGCGCTGAGTTGAGCGCGTTCGTGTCTGTTTGCTGAGAGGCGAGCCGCACTCTCCATTCTACCAGGGCGATTGGTCCAACTCATCCGCCCCAGTGACTCACCTCCAGACATATCATCGCCCTTATCGAAACTGCTGGAACGCAACCGCGATTTTATCGCGTGATAACGGGGCGGATACGCTTAAGAGCCGGTCGGTAAAAGAACGGGCAACCGATGGCAGAGAACGTGTTGATCGTCGACGATTCGGACTTCATGCGAAACCTCCTGCGGGAAATTCTCGATGAAGAACATCAGATCGTGGGC
The DNA here is from genome assembly GCF_023204835.1 of Salinarchaeum laminariae. Classification (GTDB taxonomy): domain Archaea; phylum Halobacteriota; class Halobacteria; order Halobacteriales; family Salinarchaeaceae; genus Salinarchaeum; species Salinarchaeum laminariae. The sequence goes on along the minus strand of NZ_CP096270.1, from coordinate 2,047,604 downwards.
GAAGCAGAGAACGGCGTGGAAGCAGTCGAACGGTACAAAGAGTCCGAGCCGAACGTCGTGATGATGGACATCGCGATGCCGATCCGCGACGGCATCGACGCGACGGCGGAGATCAAAGAAGAGGGCCCGGGCACGAGCGTCATCATGTGCACCTCCGTCGAACAGGAAGAGATGATGAAGGAGGCGATCAAGGCCGGCGCAGACGGCTACATCACGAAACCTTTCCAGAAGCCAAACGTCCTCGAAGCGATCGACGACGCCGTAAACGCCTGACCATGCGCGTCGATCTCAAGACGCTCGGCACGTTCAACGAGCTCGCAAATCGGGGTGCCAGCAGCGCCGCCAAATCGCTCTCACAGCTCAGCGACACCGAGACGACCGTCGGCACCACGAGTGCAGATCTCGTGCCCGTAGGCGACATCGCGGATCGCTTCGACAGCGGCGCGACGTTCGTCGGCGTCGAGATCGGGTTCGAGGGTGGGATGGAGGGCTCGATCGTGCTCGTCTTCGACCGTGAGAGTGCTGGCCGACTCCTCGAACGGATCGTCCCTGCCCACTGGGACGACGTCGACGCGACCCTCGACCGGAGCACCGTCAGCGAGGTCTCGAACATCATGATCGGTGGGTTCGTCGACGCCTGGGCAAACCACTTCGACACGCGCCTCCAGCTCGGGCCGCCGACGTACATCGCCGGCGCAGCGGCTGACGTCATCCCCGGAAGCGTTCCGACGTGGGACGAACGTCGAACGGCGCTGACCTTCACGAGCCAGCTCCAGACGCCAGGGCCCGAACCGCAGAGTGGTCGCGGATCCGATGGAAGCGAACCGGCAGGGGCATCGGACGCGCCCGACGCGGACATCGACTTCCACATCTACATGTTCCCCGAGCGGAGCTCCTTCGCGGCCGTCGTCGGCGAGGCCGTGCCGGACCAGGAGTTTCCGATCTCGATCGAGAAGCTCTCGGCCTTCACGGAGATGACCAAGCGCGGCGCTGGACGGGCGGCGGACAAGCTCAGCGGGATGACGGGTATCCAGACCGACGTCGAGGTCGGCCGGACCACGTTCGTCCCGATCGAGGACGTCTCCCGACGCGCTGCGACGGGTCATCGGATCGGCTCCGTCGCACCGCTCCAGGCGGCGCCGGGAGGGTTCATCGTCATCCTCTTCGATGAAGCCTCGGCAATCACCGTGGGCGACGCACTGCTCCCGATCGAATCCGACGAGGACGGCCTCACCGATCAGCATCGCTCCGCCATCGAGGAGATCGGGAACATCATGACCAGCGGGTTCATCGACGGCTGGGCGAACGCACTCGACCGGAAGATCCAGCACGATCCGCCGGAACTCGTCGAGGATTCGGCCGCCGTGACGCTCGCCTCCCTGGTCGACCGACTCGACGCCAGCCAGGAGCACGCATTCCTCCTCGACGCGACCGTGCGAGCCGCGGGCCGCGAGATCAACTGCGACCTCTACGCCATCCCCGACGAACGCTCCTTCCAGGAGGTCCTCGGCGAGATGACCATGACCGAAGCACGGGCCGCAGCCTCCGACCCCGACGAGCTCGAGCCCGCGGCGTACGACGATCTGCGGTGACCAATACTCTGAGAATTAGCTGCGGTGACCGGTGGCCTGTGAATTCGGAGATAATGAACGCCAGTGAACGCCGTCGATCGCGACCGATGCGCGTTCACTGGCGACCGAACGCTTTCGACACCCTCTTGGCCGAATTGTCCGAAGGACGTGTAGATGGAGTTCCTCCAGCGTCGTCGGTCACTGGTGGAGGACCGCCTCACCGAGGTCGTCGAATCGGTGGATCCAGCGGAGCTCTCCGCCGAGATGGAACACGTCGCACTCGCCGGCGGGAAGCGCGTCCGCCCGATGGTGACGATCCTGGCCTGCGAGGCGGCCGGCGGTGAGCCGGAGGACGCGGTCGACTACGGCGTAGGGGTCGAACTCGTCCACAACGCCTCGCTCGTCATCGACGATATCATCGATCGCTCTGAGGTTCGCCGCGGCACGGACAGCGCGTGGCTCGCGTTCGGGCACGGCCCTGCGATCGTCGCCAGCGACGGGCTGCTCGGGGAGGCCTTCCACCTTTTCGCGGCCGACGGGCAGGCCACCGAGGTCGTCACCGGAGCGATGGTCGAACTCGGAGAGGGGGAGGCGACGGAGCTACAGGCGATTCCGGACGGTGAAGCGGAGTATCTCGAACTTGCACGGCGGAAGACGGGCGCGCTATTTCGTGCAGCCGCGGAGCTCGGAGCGATCGCCGCCGACGCGGACCAGGAGACGATCGACGCGTTTGGTGAGTACGCCGAGCGGGTCGGCGTCGCGTTCCAGATCCGTGACGACGTGCTGGACGCAACCGCAGAGGCAGACGACCTCGGAAAACCGACCGGCCAGGACGCCGCGATGGACCGGCCGTCGGTGGTCCACGTCACCGATCTCGATCCCGAGGCGGCGGACGTCAGGGCTCGCGAAGAGGCCGACCGAGCCCTCGCAGCACTGGACCGGGTCGATCTGGCCAACGACACCGCGGAGGGCTATCTCCGCGATCTGGCCGAATTCGTCGTCGTCAGGGAGCGATAGTGATTCGGCTTCGTGCGGTGCGCCAAACCTCCAAGAATCGTTAGGACGTCGGGTCCGCGTCGCGAGGGAACCGGGATTCTGCAATCGCGAACGCGAGCGTGCTCGAGACGCCCAGCAAGAAACTGCCGGCGAGCGCCACCGCGAGCGCTGACAGTGCGACTTCCCCGAGGACGTAGCCGCTAGCGGCGTAGAGCACGATTGCGATCGCGCCGACGTAGAACGGAGCGTTGAGATAGCGCCACTCGAGGGTTCCAGCGAGATACTCGTCGGTGATCTGGCCGAAGCTCGTAGTGAGCCCCGCCGCCGCGAACCACGCGATTGCACCGTAGAGAATCGCAGCGCCGACCTCGATGGCACCGAGTGCGGTGTCGGCGTCGGCGCGCACCGACTCCAGTTGCTCTACCCCGTTGATGCCGCCGACGAGGAGAATGACCGCCGCCACGAGGGTCGTCACGATTGTCACGCGCCCATCGTAGAGCCCGTTCCGGAGACGGTCGACAGTCCGGTCGAGTGTCGACCCCAGTCCGAGCCCTCGTCCGAGGAGGTAGAGGCCGATGAGCCCGGAGGTGAGACCCAGCACGATGCCCGGCATGTCGAAGTAACTCGCGACGACTGCCAGCGGATAGATCATCAGGAGGATCCCCAGCGGGATGAGCAGCGTCCCCCGGGTTTCCGGATCGTCGAGTACCTGCTTGATCGTGTAGTACATCGATTCGAGATCCTGGGCCTGCCGGACGACGACCCGGCGAACGCCGTCGACGGACACCCGGGAACGGATCACGGGCATGACGCTCTCGTCTTGTGCGCCGTCGGTGACGACCAGCGCGCGGACCTCCTCACCGGTTTCGAGCCCCGCGAGGATCTCGTCGACTTCCTCGCCGACACGTCGGTTCGCGCGCACGTCGTCCCCGTTCTCACCTGCGACGGCAGCGACGACGACGGTCTCGTCGGTGACTTCGGTGGCGACGTTGACGCCTTTGAACAGCACGTTCACGTCTGAGTCCTCGGGATCGGCCGTCGCGAGCGCCACGGCGGCCTCCTCGACGCCGTCCCGGCCGACGACCGGCGTCTCGATGCCGGTCTTCCGGCCGATGTCGTCGTCGAGGTCGACACAGAGGACCAGCAGCATTGCTCGGGAGTTGTCCGTCGCCCCATACAACAGTTCCGGAGGCGCAGAGATTCGTCGAACCAAACCCCGCACGTCGCACCTGTCCAGGGGCATTTATCGGCGTTAACGTGTAGCAAGGTGCCTGGACGTGTGCGGGTAGCGGCCGTTCGCAGCAGCTCCACCGGCCCGTGACTCTTGTAGCCGTGCAATCAGTCACTCACGATCGCGTCAGGGGCCCACAACCACCCGGCGAACGAGAAAGGTTTATATAGAATTGCAAAATAGGTTCTACCGACTCACAATGTCCGAATCACGCCAGCGACGCATGGGTGGACAGCCCATGTTCGTGCTTAGCGAGGACAGTTCTCGAACGAGTGGCCGAGACGCCCGTCAGGCCAACATCTCCGCGGGGAAGGCAATCGCCGAAGCGGTCCGGACGACACTGGGCCCGCGCGGCATGGACAAGATGCTGGTCAGCGACGGCGACGTCGTCATCACCAACGACGGGGCGACGATCCTCGAAGAGATGGACATCGAGCATCCCGCCGCAGACATGATCGTCGAAGTCTCCCAGACCCAACAGGAAGAGGTCGGGGACGGCACGACGACGGCGGCGATCCTCACCGGTCGCCTGCTCGCCCAGGCCGAGGATCTCTTCGACGACGACGTCCATCCGACGACGATCGTCGAGGGGTACCACCGCGCCGCCGAGATCGCCGCGGAGGCCATCGACGACATCGCGATCGACGCGGCCGTCGACGAGGACGTGCTCCGCACCGTCGCGGAGTCCTCGATGACCGGCAAGGGTACCGGCGGCGTTACCGCCGAGTCCCTCGCACAGGTCGTCGTTCAGGCAGTCACGCAGGTTCGCAACGGCGAGGACGTCGCACGCGAGAACATCACAGTTCACACGCAGGCGGGCGCGTCCTCCGCAGCGACCGAGCTCGTCGAGGGGATCGTCCTCGACGAGGAGGCCGCCAACGCCCAGATGCCCGCGTCCGTCGAAGACGCCAGCGTCGCCGTGCTCGACGTCGAGCTTGGCGTCCGCACCGGTGACGTCGACGCGGAGTACACCGTCGAGAGCGTCGATCAGCTCACCCAGGCCATGGAGGCTGAAGAGGGTGAGCTCCGCCGGCACGTCGAGACGCTCGAGGAGGCAGGCGTCGACGTCGTCTTCACCACCGAGGACATCGACGACCGCGTCGCCGCCCAGCTCGGCCGCGCAGGCATCCTCGCGTTCGAGAGCCTCGGCGGCTCCGACGCGACGGCCGTCACAAACGCCACCGGCGCGACGCGCGTTGGCGACATCGACGACCTCGAGGAGTCGGACCTCGGTCACGTCGAGACCGTCCGCACCGAGACCTACGACGACGACCAGCTCGCGTTCATCGAGGGCGGCGCCGCAGCGAAGGCCGTCACCATCTTCTGCCGCGGTGGCACCGAACACGTCGTCGACGAGGTCGAGCGCGCCATCGAGGACGCGCTGGATGTCGTCACCGCAGCCGCAGAGACTGGCGAGGTCGTCCCCGGTGCTGGCGCGACCGAGATCGCGATCGCGGACCGCGTGCGCGAGGAGTCCGCGAGCGTCGAGGGCCGCAAGCAGCTCGCCGTCGACGCGTTCGCCGACGCCATGGACGCCATCCCGCGGACGCTCGCCGAGAACGCCGGTGCGGACCCGATCGACACGCTCGTCGATCTCCGCGCCCGTCACGATTCGGAGGGGCGCGCGGGCCTCATCGCCGAGGACCGCGAGGCAGAGGTCGGTGACCCCGTCGAGCACGGCGTCCTCGACCCCGCGACCGTGAAGCAGGAAGCCGTCGAGAGTGCGACCGAGGCGTCGACGATGATCGTTCGCATCGACGACGTCATCTCCGCGGAGTAATCGGCACCGTAGCGGTTCGATCCGTACCGAACCAGTTCGGCAACGATCCTTTCGTTCTCGCGGCAGTCGTTTTACGTGAAGCGGTGGTCTGCGCGGCCAGACCGCCGAATCGCCGGCCACGTACCGCGAGCGATCGCTTCACCCATACCCGAACATGTTTGGGCCGATTCCCCGTTCGTGGGGATCGACGACCCCCTTTCTTGGGTGTAGCAAGAATCCTCACCTGTAATGTCACACGTCGATCCATCGATGGACCGTCGGGCGGTGCTCGCAGCTGGTGCAGGGCTGGCGGCGGCCGCTGCGGTCCCGGGCGCGGCCACGGCGCAATCCGACGAACTCGAATCGTGGCTCTCCGAGGCGAACAACTACGACGAGATCCAGGACATGACCGGTCAGGACGAGGTGACGGTCGACGTCGGCGCCGGGAACGGGCTGGCGTTCGGGCCGGCCGCGATCCGCGTCGATCCCGGGACCACGGTCGTCTGGGAGTGGACCGGCAGCGGCGGTCCACACAACGTCTCCGAAGTCGATGGCGCATTTCGATCGGGTGACGCCACGCCGGAAGCTGGCACGACCTTCGAACACACCTTCGAGGAGGTGGGCGAGTTCCGCTACGTTTGTGAACCCCACCAGGGCGCCGGGATGAAAGGCGCCGTCGTCGTCGGTGGTGGCGCAGGGCCTGACCCAGCGGCGCTGGTCGAGGAGTTCCTCGCCGACGCGAACAACTACGACGGCGTCACGGATCTTCGGGGCCAGGACCAGGCCACGGTCGACGTCGGTGCCGGCAACGGGCTGGCCTTCGGGCCGGCCGCGATCCACGTCGATCCTGGAACGACGGTCGTCTGGGAGTGGACCGGCAGCGGCGGCCCCCACAACGTCTCCGAAGTCGATGACGCCTTCCGATCCGGCGACGCGACGCCGGAAGCTGGCACGACCTTCGAACACACCTTCGAAGAGGCGGGCGTCGCTCGCTACGTCTGTGAACCCCACCAGGGCGCCGGGATGAAAGGCGCCGTCGTCGTTGGCGGTGGCGGTGCTGGCGGCGCAGGTGGCGGCGGATCGGGTGACGGCAACGGGACCATCGGTTCGAGCACGTTCGCGGCCGTCACCGGCGTGTTCCTCGTCCCGATTCTCTTCGCGCTCGCGCTCCTGGGCAAGGAGCTCGCAAGCGACGATGAGAGCGACGAGGCCGTCGGCCACAGCCACCCCTGACTCACCGAAGCGAGATCGAATCGCCTGCTTCGACGCCGAACACCCCGTCGCCACGCCCGCGATTGACTGCGAACTCGACGTTTCCGTGGCTACCGACCGTGAGGAGTCCCGTGCCTGATTCTACCGCAGCGTACTGATCGACGACCGGCCAGCTCGTGCCGTCGACCTCGACGCGGTCACGTTCCGCGAGGACGTCCCCAGGCACGTTCGTTATCGCGTTGCCGAACCCGTCGACGACGAGTATCTGACCCTGGATTTGCAGGTCATCTGGGTCGTCGTCGCGCTCGATCACCGGATCGGGAAATCGGAGGTCGACGTACTCCGTTCTCGGTTCGAGGAACGGACACGCGTCCATCTCCGAGACGCCGCGTTCGTGGATCAGGGCCGCAGCGGGCGCGAACACGTCTCGGCCGTGAAACGTCGAACTCGCGGGATCGTCGACGAGGATTTCGAACGCCTCGATCTCTGTTGGCGTAGACGCGGCGCCCGGGTCACCGCTCTCGTCCGACGGCTGATCCGGAGAATCGACTGGATCGACCCCGCGGAGCCCACTGCCGGCGATTGCTGGAGGATCCAGAAGTTCGCGAGCGGCCGGGAGAACGAGTCCGTTGTCGGGGGCCACGAGCGCGTGCTCACCGACGCGGAGAGCGATCGCCGATCGGTCAGTCCCGACGCCAGGATCGACGACGGCGCAGTGGACGGCTGGCGGTGCATAGGGGAGCACCTCGCGGAGCCAGAACGCCGCAGTCCGAACGTCCTGTCGGGGAAAGTCGTGAGCGACGTCGAGGATCTCGGCGTCGCTGTGCTGGCGGATCGCGGCACGCATCGCTGCGGGGTAGGGCGTGCCGAAATCGGAGGCGAGTGTGAGCATCGCTGGCGCTGGTTTGTCGTCTCGATCTACTCCTCCGCGGCGTCGTCGGAGGCGACCTCCTGTAGCCGTCCGACGCCGTCGACGTCCTCGATCGCCTCGACGGTCGTCTCGGGGACGAGATGCTCCCAGGGATCGTCGGATAACATCCGCTCGCGAATACCGGTTCCCTCGTACTCCGCACGGTTGAACATCGGCAGTTCGCGGACCTCGACGCCCTCCTCTTCGAAGAGGCGCGTCACGAGCGGATTGTTGGAGTAGACGACATCGAAGGGCGGACAGAGGCTCTTCACGTGACTCGTCCACAGCGCGTTCCGATCGACGTCGACGATCGGAACGACGAACGCTTCGACGTCGAGCGTCGCCAGCGTTCGGGTGATCATCACGTGCCGTTCGCCGGCGGTGAACGGGTTATCGACGCTGTGAGACTTGTCTGCGCTCCCGATCCCGACGACCAGCTCGTCGCACTCGGTGGCGATCTCGCGGAGTACGGCCTCGTGTCCCTCGTGCAGAGGCTGGAACCGTCCCACGTAGAATCCCCGTTTCATGTGTACCCGTGTGTACGCGGCATTTATAAGGGTGGCGAGTGGTCCCAGTTTACCGATACTGCCGGTAGGCCGCCTCTATCCTGCGGTATCGATCGGACGAAGTGGGTGATCTGGGGGAGAAAGTATATCAGTCGCGCTACCCTCCGCCGATCTAGCGACAACGGTCTATGAGCAAGGATACGGAACCGGACGACGAGCCCTCCGATACCGGGGCCGACGGCGACGCGGAACGGCCCGCGTCCGATGGACCCGACGGAGGTGGTGACGAGCACCGTGCCGACGAGGCCGACGCTCCGAGTAGCGACGGGAGCGACGGCCAGACCGATACCACCGGTGATACTCCCGATCGACGGGGCAGCACCGAGCAACCGTCGACGCGACAGGACGAGCCGAACGACGGTGGCCACGCAGCCGGATCCGACGGCACCAACCACGGCCCGGAGGGCTCGGACCCCCTGACCTGGGAGGAGCGCTTCGGAGACGACGGAGCGGCCGACGACGGCGGAGCTGCCGATCCCGCAGGTGGAACCGCCGACGTCGACGGCGGTGCCACAGATGCAGACGAGCGCGCCTTCCCGCAGGAGGAAGGCCCCGAACAGATGTCTGAGGCCGACGGCGAGGTGCTCGGCGAAGACGTCGAAGAGGAACTCATCGCCGACGATTACGATCCCGAGACCGACGACGACCTGCTCGGCGGCCTCGACATCGAGTCCACGGGAGAGATCCCGATCCCCGACCGCCTCGTCGATCAGGTGATCGGACAGGACGACGCCCGTGACATCGTCATCAAGGCGGCCAAGCAGCGCCGTCACGTGATGATGATCGGGCCGCCCGGGACCGGGAAGTCCATGCTGGCCAAAGCGATGAGCCAGCTCCTCCCGAAAGAGGAGCTCCAGGACGTGCTGGTCTATCACAACCCCGACGACGGCAACGAGCCGAAGGTCCGGACGGTGCCAGCGGGGAAGGGCGACCAGATCATCGAGGCCCACAAGGAGGAGGCCAACAAGCGCAATCAGATGCGGATGTTCCTGATGCTGATCATCGTCGCGATCATCCTCGGGTACACCATCCTGACGCCGACGAACATCCTCCTCGGACTGATCGCCGCGATCGCGGTCTACTTCGTCTTCCGTTACATGCAGCGGGGATCCGACGCGAACATCCCCAACATGATCGTCAACAACGCCGACCAGACGGTCGCGCCGTTCGAGGACGCGACCGGCGCCCACGCCGGCGCGCTGCTGGGCGACGTCCGCCACGACCCGTTCCAGTCCGGTGGCATGGAGACGCCCAGCCACGACCGCGTCGAACCGGGGTCGATCCACAAGGCGAACAAGGGCGTCCTGTTCGTCGACGAGATCAACACCCTCGACATCCGGACCCAGCAGAAGCTGATGACGGCGATTCAGGAGGGCGAGTTTGCGATCACGGGCCAGTCCGAACGCTCCTCGGGTGCGATGGTCCAGACCGAGCCCGTCCCGACGGACTTCGTCATGGTCGCGGCCGGGAACATGGACGCGATGGAGAACATGCACCCTGCGCTGCGCTCCCGGATCAAGGGGTACGGGTACGAGGTGTACTTCGAGGACACCATCGACGACACCCCGGAGATGCGCCGGAAGTACGGCCGGTTCATCGCCCAGGAGGTCGAGAAGGACGGTCGGCTGCCCCACTTCACCCGCGGCGCAGCCGAAGAGGTCGTCCTCGAGGCCAAGCGCCGGGCTGGCCGGAAGGACCACCTGACGCTCAAGCTGCGAAATCTCGGCGGCCTGATCCGCGTCGCCGGCGACATCGCTCGTGCCGAGGACGGAGACTTCGTTACGCGCGAACACGTGCTCCGCGCGAAGAAGCGCTCCCGATCGATCGAGCAACAGCTCGCCGACGAATTCATCCAGCGCCGCAAGGACTACGAACTCAGCGTGTCCGAAGGCGCGGTCGTCGGACGCGTCAACGGCCTCGCCGTCATGGGCGGCGACTCGGGGATCGTCCTCCCCGTTATGGCCGAGGTCACGCCCGCGCACGGCGCCGGCGAGACGATCGCGACGGGCCAGCTCAAGGAGATGGCCCAGGAGGCTGTGCAGAACGTCTCCGCGATCATCAAGAAGTTCTCCGACGAGGACCTCTCCGAGAAGGACGTTCACATCCAGTTCGTCCAGGCCGGTCGCCAGGGCGTCGACGGCGACTCCGCGTCGATCACCGTCGCGACTGCGGTCATCAGCGCGCTGGAGGACATGCCGATCGACCAGTCCCTCGCGATGACCGGCTCGTTGTCGGTCCGCGGCGACGTGTTGCCCGTCGGCGGTGTCACGCACAAGATCGAGGCGGCCGCGAAAGCCGGCTGCGATCGCGTGATCATCCCGAAGGCCAACGAGCAGGACGTGATGATCGAAGACGAGTACAAGGAGATGATCGAGATCATCCCCGTCTCACACATCAGCGAGGTGCTCGACGTGGCGCTGATCGGCGAGACCGAGAAGGACGGGCTCGTCGACCGCCTCAAGTCGATCACGGGGAGTGCGCTGGACCAGCAGGTCGGTTCCGGCTCACCCAGCCCGCAGTAAGCCGTGCCCGACTGGACGGCCTTCGGGGCCGTCGCCGGGCTCATTCTGTCTCTCGTTCTCGGCCTCGCATGGATCACGAGCGGCGCACTCGGCGGTAGTCGAGACCCACCCGACGACCTGCACTCTCCTGACGACACTGCGACCAGCGACGGAATTGGAGCGAGCGAGGGGGCGGAAGCGAACGACAAAGCAGAGTCGACCGACAGCGCTACGCCGCGTTCGGCCACAGTACCGACCGAACACGCGGAGAGCGACCCCGATATGGAGCAGGTCACGGAGCCAACGGCCGCCCCCGAGCCGGCAAGGAACGATGGCGTCGATTCGATACCGACGGCGGCACTGCTCGCCAACGTCGCATTGACCCACGGCGGTCTCGGCCTGCTCCTTCTCGGTGTGGCGGCCCTGACCGGAATCCCCACAGAGGCTTTCGGCGTCACCGCAGCAACCTGGAGCACGGGCGCTCTCGCCATTCTCGGCGGAATCGGCCTCGGCCTCGCTCTCGCCGCGTTGAACGTCGGGATCGCCGCCTCGTTCGACCGCATCGGCATCGAGTACAGTGAAGATCTACGGAGCGCGCTCGCGCCGGAGTCTACAGCCGGCTGGCTCCTCTTGTTGGTGGTGATCCTCCCGCTCGTCGCGGGGTTCGAAGAGCTGCTCTTCCGTGCCGTGTTGATCGGCGTCGCCGCGACGGCGACCGGACTCTCGCCGTGGCTGTTCGTCGTTCCAGCGACGATCGCGTTCGCGCTCGGGCACGGACTCCAGGGCAAGGGCGGCATCGCAGTGACGGGGCTCCTCGGTGGCGCACTCGGCGTCGCGTTCGTCGTGACGGACAGCCTGGCGCTCGTGGTGATCGCTCACTACGTCGTCAACGCCGTCGAGTTCCTGCTCAAGGAGCGGCTGGGTTGGGAGTTCGGCCGCACGGACTGAGGTTGGGTCGCAAGTCGCCAGCGGGCCCGATCAGGCCGCTTCGAGGCGCTCGAACGTCTCCGCGACGAGCTCGCCGGTCTGATCGACGATTCCCTGCATCGCCTCGTCGTCGGGTGCGATCCCGAGCAGTCGGCCGATTTTCATGATTGACACGTGGTAAACGCGCTGCTGACCGGGTTCTTCCTCCCAGATAACCATATTGCAGGGAAACAGGCCGCCCATCTTCGGAGTCACGTCGAGGACCGCGTCGGCGACGGCAGGGTTGCACGCACCCAGGACGTAGTAGGGATCGCGATCGGCGTCGACCTTCTCGTTGAGCATCTCCGAGGGGGAGAACTCGACGGGAATGCCGAACCCGACGTCCGTGCACACGTCGCGAACGAACTCGATCGCCGCCTCGTGGTCCATCTCGAGCGTGGTCTGGTGTTCGCCGTAGTCCTCGGGCTCGATCTGGGTCGGGTCGATCGGGAGCGTCATGGTTGATAGTTGGTCCGCGAGCGCAAAGGCCGTTGGGTAGCGGTCGCCCAAACACGGCTTCACCGCCCACGGGCCGTGGTGGCCGACCCCGCTCGAGAGCCGCGACAGACCGCCGCCGGTATCGCAAAGCCTGATACCCTAGCCCTCACAACCAGCGCGCATGGCAACCTCGAGCGCTCCCGGGAAAATCTACGTGATGGGGGAGCACGCAGTCGTCTACGGCGAGCCAGCGGTGCTCTGTGCGGTCGAACGCCGGGCACGGGTGACCGTCAGGGAGCGATCCGACGGTGGCCTCAGGGTGGACTCTGAGGACCTGACGCTCGACGGATTCACGATCGAGTACGGTGCGAGCGCTGGCGAGGATACCAACGTCGACGTGCCCGAACACCTCCTCGAGGCCGCGACGGGGTACGTCGACGAGGCAGTCGCGCAGGCCCGTGACGCGGCGGACGCGCCCGACGCCGGATTCGAGGTCGAGATTCACAGCGACATTCCCCTCGGAGCGGGACTCGGCTCCTCGGCGGCGGTCGTCGTGGCGGCCATCGACGCGGCGACGCGAGAGCTCGGCGTCGAACTCGATCGCGAAGAGATCGCAGACAGAGCTTACCAGGTCGAACATTCAGTACAGGACGGACAGGCCTCCCGCGCGGACACGTTCACCTCGACGATGGGCGGGGCGGTCCGCGTCGAAGGTGACGGCGGGGAGCCGATCCCCGCACCGGATCTGCCGCTCGTGGTGGGCTACGACGGCGGTGCCGGCGACACGGGGAAGCTGGTCTCGGGCGTGCGCGAGCTCCGCGATCGGTACGAGTTCGCGGCGGACACCGTCGAGACGATCGGCGACCTCGTCGAAGAGGGCGAAAACGTCCTCGCGGACGGGGACCTCGACGAACTCGGGGAGCTGATGGACGTGAACCACGGCCTGCTCTCGGCGCTGGGCGTCTCCTCCCGATCGCTCGACGCGATGGTCTGGGCAGCACGCGACGCCGGCGCGAAAGGAGCCAAGCTCGTCGGCGCCGGCGGCGGTGGCTGCATCGTCGCGCTCGACGACACCGACGAGAGCGAGACGGCACTCGAGTACACGCCGGGCTGTGAGGAGGCCTTCCGGGCCGAACTCGCCGAGGACGGGGTGCGTCCCGAGTGAGCCCAAGCGACCGGAGGTCGCGACGGGCTCCAGTCCACGATCGTCTCCGGCGGAGGCGATCGCCGTGACGACGGTTCTGAAGCTCGGTGGAAGCGTCATCACCGAGAAAGACCGCCCAGAGACGCTCGACGGGCCAGCGCTCGACGCCGCGGCGGCGGCGATCGGCGAGGTGACCGCGTCGATCCGCTCGGGAGGAGACGACGCGAGCGCAGCAGACTTCGCCCCCGCCGAACTCGTGGTCGTCCACGGCGGCGGCAGCTTCGGTCACCACCACGCTGAGGCCCACGACGTATCCACGACGGCCGGTACCCACGATCCCGAGGCCGTCCTGGCCATCCACGGCGCGATGACCACGCTGAACCGGTTCGTCGTACAGCGGCTCCGTGATCACGAGGTGCCGGCAGTTCCCGTCCACCCGCTCTCGGCAGCGAACCGCGACGACGACGGGTCGCTCACGCTGCCCGCCGGACAGATCGAGACGCTCCTGGCGGAAGGGTTCGTTCCCGTGCTCCACGGTGACGGCGTCGCCCACGCCGGAGAGGGAGTCTCCGTGCTGAGCGGCGACGAGATCGTCGTCTCGCTCGCCGACTCGCTCACTGCCGAACGGGTCGGCGTCTGTTCGACCGTGCCCGGCGTGCTCGACCAAGCCGACGAGGTCGTCGACTCGATCGGGGCGTTCGAGGACGTCGAAGCGCTCCTCGGCGGGAGCGACGCCACAGACGTCAGCGGCGGCATGGCAGCGAAGGTCAGGGAGCTACTCGCACTCGAGGGCGCTGCGTCGATCTTCGGACTCGACGATCTGCCGGCGTTTCTCGGTGGCGGACAGCCGGGGACGACCGTCGGACGATCCCCGTAACTGGCCACGTCCGTACGAAGTGACCGCGCCGCCCATCTGCGCGCCGGGAGGAAAACACCTAACAGATCTGTCTGTGTGCGTGGACGCATGGACGAAGGCGACACGCTCGCGAACGCGCTCGTCGGTGGAGCAGTCACGTTTTTCACCGGGAACTTCGTGCCGTTCGCACCCGTCCTCGGTGGTGCTATCGCTGCCTATCTCGAAGGCGGCTCTCGTCGGGACGGTGTCCGGGTGGGCGCCTACTCCGGGTTTATCGCCTACGTGCCGCTACTGGCACTCACCGTCGTGGTCTCCAGCGTACTCGGAGTCGTCGGCTTCGGGATCGGCTTTCTCAATAGGGGAGGGGTCGGTCTGGGCATTGCCGGGTTCCTCGGAGCGATCGTGTTCCTTCTCATTCTCGTCGTGAGTTTCCTCTACTTCGTCGGCGGTGGCGCTCTGGGCGGCTGGCTCGGAAACTACCTGAAGCACGACTCCGATCTGGATCTCTGAGCAGGCTTCCTGGACGGCCTCGCGTTGTGCTACTCGCCACCAGTGCGAATCCGACCAGGATCCGTCCGTCTCGTGGTCAGCACGATCGACGCAGAACGGCCCGGATCGGCGTACCCACGCCCTTTATCACGCTCGGACGAATAGCTCGATATAACCGAGCAAACGGTCGCCCCGGGACGATGCGGGCGACCGGCGCTCCGCCGCACGACGGCGATGGCTGGGCAGCAGGCCCACGTCGCCCGACGGCGGACGTCTCGACGCAGTCGGGAACCTGCGACCGGTTGGCTGAGCCGACCGTGTTCGCCGGGCGCCGGTCGTCACGCGCTGGGGTGTCCGCCTCGGACACCAACTATGGAAATCGAAATTGCCACGATCGGCGGCTACGAGGAAGTCGGCCGCCAGATGACTGCGGTGCGAGCGGGCGACGACGTCGTCGTTTTCGACATGGGCCTGAACCTGTCGAAGGTTCTGATCCACGACAACGTCGAGACCGAGCGGATGCACAGCCTCGATCTGATCGACATGGGAGCGATCCCCGACGATCGCGTCATGAGCGAGCTCGAGGGAGACGTGCAGGCCATCGTGCCGACGCACGGCCACCTCGACCACATCGGCGCCATCTCGAAGCTGGCCCACCGCTACGACGCACCCGTCGTCGCGACGCCGTTCACGATCGAGCTCGTCAAGCAGGAGTTCGAGAGCGAGCAGAAGTTCGGCTCCGAGAACGACCTCGTGAAGATGGAGGCTGGCGGTACGATGTCCATCGGCGATTCGGGCGTCGAGCTCGAGTTCGTCAACGTCACCCACTCCATCATCGACGCGATCAACCCCGTCCTCCACACGCCAGAGGGGTCGATCGTTTACGGGCTCGACAAGCGCATGGACCACACGCCGGTCATCGGCGACCCGATCGACATGAAGCGGTTCCGAGAGATCGGTCGCGAGGACAACGGCGTCCTCTGTTACATCGAGGACTGTACGAACGCCGGAAAGAAGGGTCGAACGCCCAGTGAGTCCGTCGCTCGTCGACACCTCAAGGACGCGCTCTACTCGATGGAGGATTACGACGGCGGGATCGTCGCGACGACGTTCTCCTCCCACATCGCACGCGTGAGCTCGCTCGTCGAGTTCGCCAAAGACATCGGCCGACAGCCGGTCCTGCTCGGCCGTTCGATGGAGAAGTACTCGGGCACCGCCGAGCGACTCGACTTCGTCGACTTCCCGGAGGACCTCGGGATGTTCGGCCACCGGAAGTCCGTCGACCGCACGTTCAAGCGGATCATGAACGAGGGCAAGGAGGATTACCTGCCCGTCGTCACCGGCCACCAGGGCGAGCCCCGCGCGATGCTCACCCGAATGGCCCGCGGCCAGACGCCGTACGAGCTGGACGCTGGCGACAAGGTCGTCTTCTCCGCCCGGGTCATCCCCGAGCCGACCAACGAGGGCCAGCGCTACCAGGCCGAGACGCTCCTGGGCATGCAGGGCGCTCGTATCTACGACGACATCCACGTTTCCGGCCACCTGAACAAGGAAGGCCACTACGAGATGCTCGACGCACTCCAGCCCCAGCACGTCATCCCGGCCCACCAGGACATGAGTGGGTTCTCGGACTACGTCAACCTCTGTGAGGACGAGGGCTACAAGGTGGGTCGTGACCTCCACGTCACGCGCAACGGGAACCTCATCCAGATCGTCGAGTAGCGATGACCGATCAGGAGGCCCGGGAGGCAGCGGTGCTCGCCACGATCCGCGAGCGACGCGAAGTCGTCAACGGTGCCATTCCCGAGGAGATACCAGTCGTCAAGCCCGAGCGACTCTACCAGGCGTCGCGGTACCTGCTGGACGCGGGCGGGAAACGACTCCGCCCGACGATTTCGCTGCTCGTCGCCGAGGCGCTCGCGGACGTCGAGCCGGGCTCGGAGAACTACCGAGAGTTCCCGACGCTATCGACGGAGTATCCCGAGATCGACGTGCTCTCCGCAGCCGTCTCCGTCGAGGTCATCCAGTCCTTCACGCTGATCCACGACGACATCATGGACGACGACGACCTCCGGCGGGGCGTCCCTGCAGTCCACCAAGAGTTCGACCTCGAGACCGCGATCCTCGCGGGCGACACGCTCTACTCGAAAGCCTTCGAGATCATGCTCGGCACCGGCGCGGCCGACGACCGGAGCGTTCGAGCACTCGACGTCCTCGCACGGACCTGCACCGAGATCTGTGAGGGCCAGGCGCTCGACGTGGAGTTCGAGGATCGCGACGACGTTGCCGTCGATGAGTATCTGCACATGATCGAGCAGAAGACGGCGGTGCTCTACGGCGCTGCGGCGAGTCTCCCGGCGGTGCTGATGGGGGCCGACGACGAGACCGTCGACGCGCTCTACCAGTACGGGCTCGACGTCGGCAGGGGGTTCCAGATCCAGGACGACGTACTCGATCTGACCGTCCCCTCCGAAAAGCTCGGGAAACAACGCGGCTCGGACCTCGTCGAAAACAAGCGAACGCTCATCACGCTTCACGCACGCGAGCAGGGCGTGGACATCGCCAACCTCGTGGAGACGGACTCCGTCGAAGCCGTCACCGAGGCCGAGATCGACGAGGCCGTGGCGACGCTTCAGGAAGCGGGGAGCATCGAGTTCGCGCGAGAGCGCGCGGAGAGTCTCGTCGACTCCGGAAAGTCCCATCTCGAAGTCCTCCCCGACAACGAGGCGCGGACGCTCCTCGAGCAGACGGCAGACTACCTGATCGAACGCGGGTACTGAGGAGTCATCTCGGCGCAGTCTGTTTTTCTTCCGGCCAAATCGCGTGGTCAGACACGTGATTGTTCGATCCGCTCGCAGCTACTGGTCGGCCAGCGGCGCGTCGAGCTAGAGCGGTTCGACCAGATTCCGGAGCGCTGCGGCGGGGTCCTCGGCCTTCGCGACGCCGCTTGCGAGCAGAACTCCCGTTGCACCGAGATCACCTGCAGCGACGACGTCGTCGCCAGTCGAGATTCCGGCGCCGCAGTAGACGTCCACGTCGGGATCGACGTCGGCGGCAGCGGCGACCGCGCCTTCGACGACGTCCGGGTCGGCCTGGCTGACCGGCGTTCCGGTGCCGATGAGCGCCGGCGGTTCGACGGCCACGGCGTCGGGCCCGAGTGCCGCCGCGGCGGCGACCTGCTCGGGGTTGTTCGCACACGCGACGACGTCGAGATCTGCGCGTTCGGCCGCCTGGATACCGGCGTCGAGATTAGCGAGCGTCAGTCGACGCTCCGAGTGGTTGAGGAGCGTTCCCTCCGCGCCGGCTGCGGCGACCGACTCCGCAAGCGTCGAGCCAGTGTTCGAGCCGTGCTCGACCGGACTGACGTGCTGGGCCCAGGTCTCGACGCCGGTCTCCGCGACTGCACGTAGGTCGGCCGCCTGTGGCGCGATGGCGATCCGGGCATCGGCGTCGTCGGCGACGTCCGCGGCGGCCGTCGCGATCTGGACTGGATCACAGTCGTAGGCCTTCAGATTGACGAGGACGAACATACACGAACTGGCGGTCGGGAGCGGGAAATAGGTTCGTGATGCTGAGCGGACGAAGCGCTCGCTACCGAACGATGTGGTCGGTGATATCTTCGCGAATGATCGTCTCGCAGTAGACACAGCGAACGCCGTTGTCGAGCACCTCGAACGTCGTGTCGACTGGCTCGTCGCCCGCCGTGATGCAGTCGTGGTTCGGGCAGGCGAGCACGCCCGTCACGGACTCCGGGCGGTCGAGTCGTTTCTTGTCGACGACCTCGTAATCACGGATGATGTTGATCGTCGCGTCCGGCGCGATCAGGCTGAGGACGTCGACTTCGTCCTGGCTGAGCTCGCGGTCCTCGACCTTGACGACGTCCTTGCGGCCGAGGTCGTCGCTCTCGACGTTCATCCCGATCGAGACCGTCTCGCCACCGGTACCGTCGATGCCCAGCACTGCGAGGACGTTCAGCGACTCGCCGCCGGGCACGTGGTCGATGACGGTCCCGTTCTGGATCTTGGAGATCCGGAGTTCGCGCTCGCTCATCGCGCGTCACCTCCAATTGCGCCGACGTCGGCGTCCTCGAGCAACAGATCGAGCAGCGCCATCCTGACCGGCACGCCGTTGTGAGCCTGCTGAAAGTAGTTGGCGTGCTCGGTGTCGTCGATCTCCGGTGCGATCTCGTCGACGCGGGGCAGTGGATGAAGCACTGCGAGATCGTCGTCGGCTGCCTCCAGCGTCTCCGAGTCGATTCGGTACTCGCCGGCGACCTGTCGGTACTCGTTCTCGTCGGGGAACCGCTCGCGCTGGATGCGGGTGACGTATAGCACGTCGAGTGACGGCAATACCTCCTCGAGTTCGGTGTGCTCCCGGACCTGCGCGCCGGCCTCGTGGAGGTCGTAGCGCACGCCGCGAGGAAGCTGGAGGCTCTCGGGGCTGATGAAATGTTGGCGGGCGTCGAAGGTCGTCAGCGCGTGGGCCAAAGAGTGGACCGTACGGCCGTACTTCAGATCGCCCATGATGCCGATCGTGAGGTCGTCGAGCCCGTGAGCCTCCCGGATCGTAAAGAGGTCCAGTAGCGTCTGTGTCGGGTGGTGGCCCGCGCCGTCGCCCGCGTTGAGCAGCGGAACGTCGACGAACTCCGAGGCCATCTTGGCTGCGCCCTGTCTGGGGTGGCGAAGGACGAGCGCGTCGGCGTACCCCTCGATCACCCGGATAGTGTCCGCGAGGCTCTCGCCCTTCTTGACGCTCGAGGACTCGACGGAGCCCATGTCGACGACGTCGCCGCCGAGGCGCTTGATCGCCGCTTCGAAGCTCATCTTGGTGCGCGTGCTCGGCTCGAAGAAGCAGAGTCCGAGCAGGGCACCGGCGTGACGGTCCGCGACTGCCGACGGATCCGCCGCGATCTCGGCGGCGCGGTCGAGGACCTCCTCGACGTCCCCCCGCGAGAGCTGTCTGGCGGTGAGCACGTGGTCGTGACGCATTGGCTGATTGGGAGTGCCGGGAGCCCTTGAATGCACAGGGTCGGCCCGGATGAATGGCGGTAGTTGTCACAGCCCGTCTGGCCATCCAACCGAGGGCACAACGACGAACCCCAATCCAGGAAGCTGGACTAACCGGACGGAAGAACAGCCGAATCGAACGATTCGAGGGAGAGTACGGGCGAAAAGAGCGGAGTAGTCAGGCGCCGATGACGCCCCAGAGCGGGTCGACGATGAACCGGAGCGACTTGTAGCTGATGTAGATCGCTGCGACGGCCCAGGCGGCCAGCGCACCCTTGGGGAGTTCGAGGGAGCGATCCGTCCGTGCCTCTGCCAGGCGCGACTCGAACTCGAAGTAGTCGGTGATGATGATACCGACGACGAGGAAGAGGACGATCGCCCCCGCCTCCAGCCGAACCGTCGTGTAGTAGACCGCCGCGAGGAATAGGAGGACGTTCGAGAGCGTGTGGGGCGCGAACCGCTCGACTGCCTCCGCTCCATCTTCCTCGTTCTGTCGAACGTGTCGCCGGTGACCGATCCACCGGGTCACGGCGTTGAACAACACGAGTGCCAGAAGTACGTACGCCGCGTGGGGATAGAGGAGATCCAGCGGCCCAAAGATCGAGGTCGGATCCATGTTCGAGCAAAGGACGGGCGACCCATTAGTGTCTTTCCAATCTCGGGTGGGCGCATGCGAGGATCCGCGCTAACAGGGCCAGGTACAGGGACGAACTGCCGTTCGTGACAGTCACCGAGGGTCGCGAACGCTCTCCTCGACGACGAGTACCCCCAGTTTGCCGGCTGGAGTGAGCGACACTTCGACGTCGCGACCGACTGTCGTGAGCACCGCGCCGTCGGCCTCGACGGTGACGTCGGCCTCGTCACGCTGGACGCACACCGACACCCGTTCGTGCGGGACGACCCAGCGGTCTCGATCAGTTCGAAACGGCGCCACGGGGACGATCGCGAGTCCGGTACCCGGCTCGAGCAACGGGCCGTCGCCAGCGGCGGCGTAGGTGTAGCTTCCCGCTGGCGTCGCGATCACGACGCCGTCAGCCCGGACCGTGTCGAGCGCGCCGGCCCGCTCGTGCTCGATAGCGAACTCGGAGATGCGAGCAGGCTCGGCCGTGATCATCGTCACCTCGCGGAACGCCGTGGCGTACACCTCGTCGTCGACGGCGACCTCGAGCATCGGAGCCTCCTGCTCGGTGGTATCGTTCGCGACGATGGCTTCGACCGCAGCTGCGAGATCGGCGCGTGGGACGCTCGGCAGTCCACAGTCTACACCGACCGGGAGCACCGGAACGGCCGGCTGCCGACGTGCAATCGCGCGCAGCGCCGACGGGCCGACGGTGACGATCGCGGCGAGATCCTCGGGGAGCTCTGCGGGGGAGTCCACGGCGCACGGGACGGCGCCAGCGGCCTCGATCACTGTGCCAAGTTGCTCCCGGTCCGGCGTCTCGGCCGTCGCCGACACGCCGAGAACAGGAGCATCCTCCGTCATAGCGCCCGCTTCGTACTCACCGGTTATATGCGCCGTGGACCGACCGTCGGCAGGTCCGATCCTCGGTACCTGACCGTCAGGACGCTCGTCGTGTCGTGATCGACCGACGACCAGTCCGCTCGCTCGGCCGTCGTGGACTGACCGACGGCACTCGCTCGATCCGTGTGGCCCGAACACCAGCACGGTCAACCGATCGGCGCTAACTGACCGACGGGGCTCTTGATCGTAGAGTCATCGGTCGATTTTCACCGATCTACGGGCGCGCCCGCGTGTCTGAACCTTTTTGCACCTCCCTGCTCCACTGGCGAGTATGCGGGAGACCCTCGCCGAATGGCGGCCCGACGTCGACGAAGCCATCGAGGAGGTCCTCCCACGGGAAATCGACGAAGCCTATCTCGAGGAGTACTTCGGCGAACCCTCCTACAGCTACGACCCCCAGGCGATCCAGACTGCACTGGCAGACCCGATCTGGGATCTGCTCGATCGGGGCGGAAAGCGCTGGCGCGCCGTACTCTTTCTCGTGCTCGTCGACGCCTTCGGCGAGGAGCCAGAGAACTACCTTCCCTACGCGACGATCCCCGAGATCCTCCACAACGGAACGATCATCGTCGACGACGTCGAGGACGGTGCCTCGATGCGCCGCGGTGCGCCCGCACTTCACCACGAGTTCGGGCAGGATATCGCTCTCAACGCCGGCAACGCGATGTACTTCATCCCACTGAAGATCGTCACCCACGATCCGGGTGAGCTGGGTAGCGACACGCGTCTGCAGGCTTACGAGATGCTGATGCACGAGCTCAACCGGACCCACCTCGGCCAGGGGATGGACATCTGCTGGCACAACGAACAGGAGATCCGCATCGACGAGGAGGAGTATCTCGAGATGTGCGCGTGCAAGACCGGCTGCCTGGGGCGCATCGTGGCCCGACTCGCAGCGATCGTCACCGAGCAAGACGACGAAACCGAGCGCGCCGTCGCGCAGTACGCGGAGAAGGTGTCCGTGGCCTTCCAGATCGGTGACGACATTCTCGACGTGGAGCACTCGCTCGGCGAGGCCGGCGAGTTCGGCAAGGAGTTCGGCAACGACGTCCGCGAAGGGAAGAAGACGCTGATGGCGATCCACGCGATCGAGCACGCGCCCGAAGAGGAGGCCGACCGGCTGGCCGAAATTCTGGCCGCCGACGCCAACACCGACGACGAGATCCTCGAGGCGATCGAGATCCTCCAGTCTGCGAACAGCGTCGAGTTCGCACGCGATACTGCACTCGAACTCGCTGCGGACGCTCGCGGACAGCTGGACGACCTCGACCTCGCTGAGGGTCCCGAGTCCGACCTCCGCGCATTCACCGAGTTCGTCGTCGAGCGGGACGTCTAACCGCGGTTCGGCGGCGGGCCACGTGCGACGCGGGTAGATGCTTCGAACCGAAACCGACTTTCGCGGACTGCCCGGAGTACTCATCGACATGGATCCGGGGACCGTCGCAGTGTGCCCGCTCCCGCGGGGTGGCCGCCTGTGAGTAGCGACCGCAGGGTCCTCGGCGCCGTCGTTGCGAGCACCTTCTTCGTCGGCTTCGGTGGCGGCGTCGTCTTTCCCATCCTCCCAAATCTCGGAGCAGTCCTCGGGATCACACCGTTTCTCGTCGGCATCATTCTGAGCGCCAATCGGTTCGTCCGCCTCGTCGCCAACGCGCCAGCAGGCGCTCTCGTCGACCGGATCGGCACACGGACGCCGTTCGTCGTCGGGCTAGCCATCGAGGGCATCGCCACCGCCGGCTACGTGCTCGCGCTCCGGATGGACGCGGCCGGACCGGTGATCCTCGGCGGCATCGATCTTACCGGCGCTGAGTGGTGGTTCATTCTCGCGCGCGTCTGCTGGGGGCTGGGAAGTGCGCTGGTCTTCGCCACGGCCTATACCATCGCGACGGACGTCTCCTCCGGCGGCTCGCGCGGGATGGACATGGGAATCGTTCGCGGCGGAATCGTGCTGGGGTTCCCCGCGGGGCTCGTCCTCGGCGGCGTCGTCAGCGAACTGGCGAGCGTGCAGGCCGCCTTCTGGGTCGCCGCCACGTTCGCGCTGTTCGCGAGCGTCCTCGCCTATCTCACGGTCCCCGAGACCCACGTCGAGACCGAACGCGATACCGTCAAACCCTGGGACGTCGATACGGCGATTCCGACGCTGACCGTCGGCGCTGTCAACTTCGCGGTCCTGTTCGCCTACATCGGCGCGCTGTTCGCGACGCTGGTGCTCTTCCTCGACGCGATCGACGTCGGCGTCCTCGGACTGAACGCCCAGGGATCCTCCGGCGCCTACATGGCCATCACAGTGCTCGCAGCCGCAGCGTGTATGCTGGGCGGCGGCAAGGCCAGTGACGTGCTCGACTCGCGTGTGCCGATCCTGCTCGGGTTCCTCGGCGTCTCAGTCGTCGGTTTCCTCCTGCTCGCGGCCGTGGACACCGGTGCCACCGACGAGATCCTCTCCCCGGCCATCGCCCTCGGCGTCGCGTGCGTTCTGGTCGGCGCTGGCCAGGGTGGGGTCAGCGGGCCGATGACTGCATTGCTGGCGGATCTCACGCCCACTGAGCGGACCGGCCGTGCGATGGGAACGAACAACGTCTTTGGCGACATCGGCGGCGGGCTCGGCCCGCTGATCTCCCTACCGCTGGTCGACGTGATCGGGTTCGGCGGCATCTACGCTGCCTGTGCCCTGCTCCCGGCACTCGCGGGAGTCGCGTTGCTCGCTGGCGTCTACGTGGAGACCGGCTCGATTCGGCCGGGAACCGGTAACGCCGCGAGGCCGGAGCCAGATTCGACCGACTGATCGGAGTTCTGGACCAATTGACCGCGTTGCAGCGGCGGCGGTGCTCGGAGTGAAGACCGGAGAGGGAGGAGAGATCGGTAAAAGAAACAGAGAGTCTGTGTGAGGGGTCTGCGCCTGAATCGAGTGAACGCAGGTGGAACTCTAGCTCCCGCTGGAGTTCGTGGTGTTGCCGTCGTCCGTGGTGTTCCCGTCAGTCGTGTTGCCGCCAGTGCTCCCGCCGCCATCGGACGTGTTGCCGCCGTCAGTGGTGGTGTTCCCTCCGTCAGTCGTGTTTCCGCCAGTGGTACCGTTGCCATCGGTCGTATTACCACCGTCAGTTCCCCCCGAGCCGTCGGATTCGATCTTCTGGTAGCTAACCTCAGTCTCGGTCGCGACGGGCTTGAACAGGTAGGAACCGTTGCCGCGCCGGACCGGCGTGAAGTCGGCCAGGAAGGTGGTTCGGTACCCTTCTCGCACGTCGAAGGATTGGTTGAACTTCAGCGGTGCGTTGCCGGGCGTATCCACCTCGGCCTCGCTACCGTCGGTGAGGGTGCCACTGATGCCTGCGATGTCCAGCTGGAGGAACTGGTAGGTAGCGACCTCGAGTTCGTGTTCGCCGACCAGCTGCTGGGCGTCGCCCTGGAGCTGCGTGAGGTCGGCCTCCTGGGGCTCGTCGAACCCGTAGTAGGTTCGACCGCCGGAGTCGTCCTCGGAGTCGTCGGCGTCGGATTCCTCGGCCTCGTTCTCTCCGTCCGTTTCATCGTCGTCATCGTCTGCGCCGCCGTCCTCGTCGTCAGTGTCGTCTGCGTCGTCGCTGTCGGGATCGTCGTCGGTCTCGTTGCTCTGGGATCCCGACGCGGTGTCGCCGCTTGAGCTGTTTCCGTTGCCGCTCGCCTGCTCGGGCGGTCCGTTCCCTTCGTCGTCCTGTTCGGTCGTGTTCCCGCCGTCACCGTCGTCCGTCTCCTCGCCGTCCTCATCGGTGGACTCGGTGTCGCTCTCATCGTCGCCGGAGTCCGTCTTTGGACCGACCCAGATGCCGTCGAGCGTCACGATACACGACTCGAAATCGCCGATGTCGCCGGGATCGTCCGAGACCGCTGTCGAGAGAAGCCCGGTACTCGACCCGCTACCGTCGTTCGAGGAGTCGGAGTCCGAGCCTGGAATTCTGTCCGCACAGCCAGCGAGTCCGGCCGTAGCGCCCGCGGCGAGGGCACCAGTGAGGCGGAGATACTCGCGGCGGTCGACCAGCGTATCGGGCGTACTATCGTTTGGTTGCATGTGTAGAGGTCAAGGGAACACAGATACATCAACCGGGTCGGCCGACGCACCGAATTCAGGACGGTTAACGCCAGTTTTGCCGGATTAAACGGTTCGAAACGGTCGGCAGTCGTGCGACGGATCGGTTCTGCGTGCTGAAAACTGGATACGCGGACGCGTCGGTATCGAAGCCACTGGCCAGTACCCCGTCGAGATACTCCGTCGGCTGTCTCGGCCGGGGACAGAAATGGAACGTAAAAACTGGACGGGGAGAACGAAACGGAGGCGGGAGAACTGAAAATGAAAGACGCTTCGCCGCGTTCGAACCGCCCGCTCTACTCGACGCGAGCGATCAGGTCGAGGATCGTTCCCTTCTCCTGAACGCCGACGAGCTGTTCGGCCTGCTCACCGTCGGCGAACACGATGAGGGTCGGGACGCTCCGGACGCCGTAGGACTGCGCAATCTCCTGTAGCTGGTCGATGTCCAGCTTCGCGACGGCCGCTTCGCTCTCGGCGGCGACGTCCTCGACGATCGGCTCGAGCATGTCACAGGGACCACACCAGTCGGCGTAGAAGTCGACGAGTACGACGTCGTAGGTGTCGAGGAGCTCCTCGAAGTGGGCGTCGTCCTCCACGTGGATCGGCTCGGCGGGCGTGCTGGCGCCCTCGTCCCCCGGCGTTGATTCGATCTCGGCGTCTTCGGTGTTACTCATCGGTCCATCGTACGTGCCTGTACGGAAAAACACTGACGCTGGACGACCCTCGGGGTGCACGACCGCACGGAGCAGCTCAGATCCGCACTGGCCGGGAGAACGGGACCGTGCCGGAACCGACCAGCGAACCGAACTGACCGCGAACGACGTGTTCCCAGCACCACCGGTCCGAAACGCTTAGTGGGGGCGCCTCCCCATCCCCAGCCATGATGGACGTTCTGCCGCTCGTCTTCGGGTTCGGACGCCAGGAGCTCATCGCCAACGCCGGAATCGCAGGCGGCATCGCGATGGCACTGGCCGTCCTCGCGATGATCGTCGTCTCGGTGCTCCCGGCATTCTCCGAATCCTGGGCCGATCGCCTCGGAACGAGCAATACGACGCCGACGGGCCCGGATCCAAAAGAGGTCATCCCTGGTCGAGAGGAGCCGATCTCGGCGCCGAGTGCGCTACAGTCGGGCGGCGGCGCCACTGGCGACGACGCCGCGGGCGGGGAGACTGCGGTTCCCGAGCCCGAAACTGCGGGCACAGACGACGGCGACGCCGAGGCGGCCGACGGCGACGACACCGACGGCGACAGCGCCGGCCGCGCCGAAGAGGCCCGAACCAACGCCGCCGACGAGCGATCCGACGAAGAGTAACTCTGCTGCGGGGCTGCTGTACCCGTAGTTCTACCGCACCGATAGTACGTACGCGGCCTCAGCTGAAGAACTGCAAGAGCTCCTCTCGCTTTTGCTCACGGAGGTGTTCGCCGACGGCGTCGGTCATCGGACCGATCGAACCGCGTTTGGCCGTGATCGGCGCGATGGTGTCCTGCCACTGCTGCCAGGGCGGGTGGAGCCCGAGCCGCTCGGCGATGGCGTCGAGCGTCTCGTCTCGATCGTCGGCCTTGTCCATCTTGTTGACGGCGACGACGGTCGGAATTCCGAGCTCCTGCAGAAAGCCGAACAGCTCGACGTCGTGGGGGATCTCCCCGCGACCCTGGTGGCGGTCGATGATCTCGACGGCGCTGTTGGCGTCGAGGACGAGAATGCCGACGAGGATCGAGTCGGCGTACGTCTCGAGATACTGCACGATGGCGGTCTTGATCTCCTCCCGACGTGACTCCTCGACGCCCTCCATGAAGCCAAAGCCCGGGAGATCGGTGAGAACGAAATCCGGACCGGTCCAGTCGTAGTGGTTCGCGGCCTGGGTGACACCCGGCCGACGGCCGGTGTCGACGCTGTGGCCGGTGAGTTCGCGCATGAGCGTCGATTTCCCGACGTTCGATCGCCCGAGCAGTACGACCTCGGCCGACCGATCTGGACGCTCCTCGATCATGGCTGCTACGAGGGAGTCGACGCTGATAGCCTCCGTGGTTCCACACGAACTGCGTCGACCCCACCGCGATGCAGGGGGTTTTTCGCGGCGCAGTTCGATGACGGCGCTGTGCGACTCGTCCAGGTCACGATCCCGACCGGCAAGCGGCAGGCGGTCACCGACGCGCTCGACGACGAGGGCGTCGACTACGTGCTCTCAGACGAGACGAGCGGTCGCGAGTACGCAGCCGTCGCGCACTTTCCGCTGCCAGCGAGCGCGGTCGAGCCGATTCTCGAACGGCTCCGTTCGGCTGGCCTGGACGAAGACTCCTACACGATCGTCGTCGAGGCGAACACGGTCGTCTCACGGAAGTTCGACGAACTCGAAGAGCAGTACGCAGAGGACACGGACGAGGACCGAATCGCGAGACAGGAGCTCCGGTCGGCCGCGAACGACCTCATCCCGGCGAGGCGGAACTACCTCGTGTTGACGGTCGTGAGCGCGATCGTCGCGACCGCCGGCCTCCTGCTCGACTCGCCGGCGACCGTCGTGGGCTCGATGGTAATCGCGCCATTGGTTGGCCCGGCACTCGCCGCGAGCGTCGGCACCGTGATCGACGATCACGAGATGCGCACGCGAGGCGTGATCTATCAGGTCATGGGGATTGTCGCTGCCGTGACCAGCGCGGCCGCCTTCGCCTTCTTCGTCCAGGCGACGAACCTCGTTCCCCCCGGGCTCGACGTGCTCGCCGTCGAAGAGATACGGGAGCGACTCGCGCCGGACTTCCTCTCACTGGCAATCGCACTCGGCGCGGGCGTCGCTGGCGCGCTGTCACTGTCGACCGGCGTCTCCGCGGCCCTCGTGGGCGTCATGATCGCGGTCGCGTTGATTCCGCCGGCCGCTGTCGTCGGGATCGGCATCGCGTGGGGACAGCCGACGCTCGCGATGGGATCTGCTGTGCTCGTCCTCGTGAACGTCCTCTCGATCAACCTCGCTGCGCTCGCGGTCCTCTGGTACCAGGGGTACAGGCCGGAGCAGTGGTTCCGGGCACGAGACGTCCGGACGATGACCCTGACGCGGATCGCCCTGCTTGCCGGCGTCATCGTCGTTCTCTCGGTGTTCCTCGGTGCGGTGACGTTCGCCGGCTATCAGGGCGCGGTCGCCGAGCAGAAGATCACGGACACGGCCGATTCGACGGTGTCGGAGTACGAACAGCTCACGCTGTTGAGCGTCGACGTCGAGGGGAACCAGAATCCGCTCCGTGGAACGCCTGAACGGGCGGTGATCACGATCGGAAAGCCGGCTGACGCGCCACCGCCACAGATCGCCTCGACGTTGCGCCAACGGATTCGCGATCGGCTGGGCGAAGACGTTGCCGTCGAGGTGCGGTATCTCGAGTTCCAGACCGCGGGCCAGGAACGCTAACCGTCCGGTCGACGGCCGGCAGAGAGCAAACGATCGTGCCGATTGCACCGAAACGCCAGCCAGGTCGGTAACGACGTCAGTGACTCCTTTCGTCCAGAGATACGGTCGCCAGTACAACCCCCGATCGACAGAACCGTCCTCAGCCGTCGTAGGGAAGCTCCGGTTCGAACCCAATCCGCTCCACCGCGTCGTCGATCAGTGCGTCGAGCCCGTCGTTCTCCGTGACGCTGACGTAGTGGTCGGCGTCGACCTCCTCGGAAAGGTCGGCCTTGTTGCAGACGGTGAGGACGGGGACGCCAAACTCTGCTTCGAGGTCGTCCCGGAGCGCGAGCTGGTCCTCGAGGGGGTAGCCACAGGACTCGGAGGCGTCCACGAAGACCAGCACGCAGTCCGAGAGATGCTCGAGCGCGCTGACGGCCTGGCTCTCGATGTCGTTGCGGTCCTCAGCAGGTCGGTCGAGCAGCCCCGGGGTGTCGACGAGCTGGTAGCGAACGTGGTCGCGCTCCAGGTGACCGACGCCGATTCCCGTCGTCGTAAACGGGTAGGACGCCGTCTCGTTGCGGGCTCGCGTGACACCGTTGACGAAGGAGGATTTGCCGACGTTGGGGTAGCCAGCGACGACGATCGTTGGCTCGTCGGGGAGCAGCTCTGGCAGGTCTCGGAGCTGCTCGCGAGCGTTCCGAACGAGCGTGAGGTCGTCGTCGACCTGTTCGACGACGTCGGCGAGTCGCGCGAACGCCTGCTTGCGATGTTTGCGCGAAGCGTCACCACCTTTCGCGACGCGGGACTGGTACTCGTCGCGTAGCTCCGTCGCCTTCCGGCTCGCCCAGCCGACCTGTGAGAGCGCCTGTCGGAGCGCGTCGATACCGGCCGTTTCCGTCTCGTTGCCCTCGCCGTCTCGCGTCACGCGGACGATGCCGTTGCCAGCGAGCACCGCGTCGGCGAGCTCGTAGTAGAAGGGGTCCATCTGGTCGAAGTCCGGCCAGCCCTTCACCACGTTCTGGAGGTTGTCTCCGATCACGTTCGCCGCTGTCTGGAGCATCGAGAGCTGGGCGTCGACGCCGGATTTCGCCCGGCCAGCTCTGGCCGCCCGGGAGAACGCCTGGTCCTCGAGCTCCTCGGCGGTGGGCGTCCCGGGGAGCCCCTCGAATATCATGGGCCACGGTACCCGGCGAGCACCCAAAAGGCCACGCATCCGTGCTCGCGGCCCGAACGGCCACCAGTGAACGCAATCGGAGTCGAGGGAGTGATCGGGGTCGGCAGGATGCGACCGAAGTCGCTCCGCTCCCACGGACAGCTTTAGGCGTCAGCGATGGGTAGACGATCACAATGCGACGACGTCATCTCCTGGCTGGGATCGCGGGGACCGCCGGGGCGGTGGGGGTCGTGGGCGCCGGCTCTCTATTGACCCAACAGAGCTCTGGGTCGTACGGACCGATCGGCTCCGTCGACGTCGATGGTGCACGAGAGCTGGTGACCAGCACCGACGGCACCGTGGCCTATCTCGCCGTCGACGACGGCATCGCGACCGTCGACCTCTCTTCGCCGTCGGCACCGACGATCCTTGCCGAGCGCCGCGGGCTGCTCGCCGACGAGGCGAACGGGCCGCTCGAACTGCTCTGGGACATCTCCGTCGACGGCGATCGACTGCTCGCGGCTGGGCCTGCAAATGGGCTCGCGGACTCCTCACTCCACGCTGCGCTTCTGTTCGACGTCGGCGATCCCGCAGATCCCCAGCTCCTCGACGCACACCGGACCGCCTCTCCGATTCACAACTGCCACCTCGAGGACGGCACTGCCTATCTCACCTCCTACAGCGAGAGTGGCAACGCGCTCATACTGCTGAACGCGAGCGACGAGCAGCTGGACGAGGTCGGTCGGTGGTCGCCACTCGACGTCGATCCAACCTGGGGTGACGTTCCGATCGCGCTCTGGCAGCTCCACGACGTCGCCGTCCAGAACGGCGTCGCCTATCTCCCATACTGGGACGCTGGAACCTACCTCGTCGACGTGAGCGACCCTGCCGATCCGGCCCATCTCGGCCACATCGGCGGCCAGGATCCAGCCACCCTTACTGCGGATAGCATGTTCGAACTCCAGGTGAATCTGCTCACCCTACCCGGCAACAGTCACTTCGCAGAGCCGGACGAGTCCGGCGACCTCCTGGCCGTCGGTCGAGAGGCGTGGGCCGTCGACGTCGGCGACTGCGTTCGTGGCACGTCCGGAGGGATCGACCTCTACGACGCGAGCGATCCGACCGACGTCGGCCACCTCGCGACGATCGATCCGCCACAGTCCGCTACACCCACCCGGAGCGGGCAGTTCACCACGGCGCACAACTTCGAGCTCCGGGACGATCGTCTCTACTCGTCGTGGTATTTCGGCGGCGTGAAAGTCCACGACGTCAGCGATCCGCGATCGCCCGACCAGCTCGCGTGGTGGCGCGATCCAGCGGTAGCCTGTTTCTGGACGGCTCGAAGCGCCGTTCCCGGGGAGCAATTCGTCGCCAGTAGCGCCGGGGACGCCGGCGGCTTCGACGACTCGATTCAGGGGCGCGTCTACGTCTTCCCAGACCGCGCCGGCAATCAGTCGAACCCGCCGGATCTGACCGAGCCTCCCGCAGGTGCCGATCCGCTCCCCGAGTGTTGAGCAGCTCTGGCCGTCACTGAACGACACCCGACCGAAGCCGTCCACAGGTGGTTCGCGTCAGTGAGGCCGTCAACAGGGGTTGACTGGAAGGGGCTTCCAAAGGAACGGAAACCGTCGAGCTACTCGTGGACGAAACCGGTCTTCCTCCGCGGCCGTTCCCCAAACAGAACCCCTTTGGAGCGCGAACGCCTATTCGAATTCATGAGCGAGGTCCGCGACGAGGAACTGGCCGACCGGGTCGAGGAGTGGCTCGCTCGCCAGATGCCGATCATCCAGATGCACGGCGGGACCTCGAACGTCCGCAAGGCGGATCCGGAGACTGGCGAGGTCGTCATCGAACTCGGTGGCGGCTGTGCCGGCTGTGACGTCGGCGACATCACCTCGGGCAACATCGAGGAGGAGCTGATAACGTGGGAGGAAATCGACGAGATCACCGTGCGAGTGCCAGAGAGTGGCGAGTCATTCGGCGTCGATCAGGAGGAGTCGATCATGGGCGTCGACCGGACCGAGGGCGGCCGCGGTGACGTGAAAGGCGGTCGCTGGTCCTGAGCAGTCCGTCGCAGTACAGCGATCCTCTGTCTCGCGAACCAGATTGGCGGTAGAAAGCAGCTCTGCGACGCCTATCGGCTGCCAAGCTTCTCGCGACTGATCTTCACGCCCGCCGGCGTGACGATCAGCTGATCGTCGCCCTTCTTGACGATGTCACCGCTGACCTCGTCGGCGACCTGACGAAGGTCCTCGACGATGTGCTCTGTGGTCTGGTCTTCCGTACGGAGGCGCGTGATGTCCGCGACCACGAGGTGACCGTCGTAGACGGCGTCCTTGATCTCGAGTGCGTCCTGCTGGTCGGCGATCTCCGCGACGTAGACTTGCATGGAGGCCTCCTCGACCGTGGTGTCGACGCCGCCGACGTCGAGATCGGCGTAGTCGTCGAGCTCGCGGGAACCACGCCCGCCGAGGATTGTGCTCATCAGTCCCATAGGTTTCAGGACCGCCGGAACTGGTAAAGGTCTTACGTCAGACGATCTGATCACATCGTTGAAACGTAAGACACTATCAGCGGTAGCCGCCCACGGAGCCAGGATGCTGCCTCCCTGCGAATGGATTGATTGGTGACTCAGGAGACCTAGCCTGCTGGTGCCTGCATTTTTTGAAACATAATACGTAGTCAAACGGCAGCTGGCATTTCTCTAAAACTCCCAAGTGAAATCATGACTGAACAACGCCGATATTTGTACAATAAATCATCAATTCCTGCAGATATATTTAATAATCTCAGAATAAACATCCGCCACCCATTTCCTAAATTTTCCTACATGTTCGAATCATCTTACTATAGTCGATATCCAAAACACGACTACTGAAAATATAGATAGTATGGAAACCACAGTTGAAATCGGAGTATATACTGAACTTGCAATCCAAGATACTTCCAGCAATATAAATGATATATTTATAGTGATTATAATTAAGCACAATTTCAATAATACTGGCATCGGTTTAGGCTGCATATGCTCTAATTAAGAGGTGATGGTAAAGTGTTTTTGCAGCATTACAAGAGTATGAAAAGACTCAATAGCTATTTTCACTAGATATTGTCACTTCACCGCGATGGTAATAGACTTTGCAGATTTTGAAACATATTATGATAAATAAATCAGATTTCAATTGTTGGCGCGGGCATCACCCAAGAATCCCCGGCACCGCCAACGCTGACAGAGAGAGCACCATATGCTATCCCAAAGGAAACATTCGATGGGAGATCAAAGGGAGACCATGTGTGACCAAAATGCCCATAGACGTTATGATCCTCATCATCTCTTTTTTCGATTGTTCCGCGAAAACTTCCATAATTATTATAGGGGGGGCCGGTGGTGCTAACCGCCAGATTTGTCTTTCCAATTACGCCTTCAGGGTTCATATCAATACGTGGAGAATTTTGACCTCTGAAGGTCCCTGGCTCAGGCTCCCACCGCGATCCTGCGAATGAGATTGCATATGCGTCCGACGGCCCGTCCTCATCTACGGCAGAGCCGTGCCCCCAATTCATGACACAGTTTAAATTAACGCCATACATATTATCATATTTATGCCACCCGATAAGACTCACTTCGGATTTGTTTTTATTGTACAGTGATTGAGTCCCAATCTGGTTATCAGAACTAGATTTTGGACCACCATATGTAGTGCGCTTATCTTTTGAATGTGATATATCATGTTCTTCGAGTAGATCAACTGCTTGGTCAACCTCACCATTTTCTAGAAGTTGTGAAAGTTCTTCAGATATTCCCACTTCTTCGGCAGTGTTATTTTTTGCCTCTGCCTTATCCGTTGCAAGCAAAGCTCCTCCAAATAGAACTGCGCCTGCCGTCTTTAGAGCTCTCCTTCGTTTAAAGGATCGGCCATTTATGTGAGTGGTTCGGTTCTCTTCTTCGCCTTCTTTGTTGTATTATCGGGCCACAATATTGAATTTGCCCCCATAGTATTGAATGTTAGGGTCATGTTCACTATGGCGGGCAGGAATTGGAATAAGACGGAAAAAAATGATTTTTCAGCATCTATACCAGAATATTCTTTCCTTGTTCGCTGATTGATACGGTTTCGGTTTGGATTATATCGAGCGAGAAGCAAGGCCGGGGCTGCCGATGATGCTTAATATTCAGCCCACCTAGGTGGTCTAATACTTTCGAATACTGTTTCAATCCTACTTGGTTTCGCATCTAGCGGCTCCGGTGGGTCAGCCACAACAAGATAACAAATCCGGGTGTTCAAAAATAGAGCAAACCTCAATGTGGACGTTCTAACCGTGATCCAAGATAATGTCAATAACATCTATTGTTTCTCATTCGGGCCAGACATGAGGAGTGTGGTTCATCCAATATTTGACACGGTGGGAGCTACCATTATTGCTTACGCATTCTTTCGTGGGTTGCACGATCAATACGACGATGACGAAATCGCGTATTTCATCGGTGAGGTGGCACCATTTGAGGACGTATGCCAACATTATAGCTCGGTTTCATGGAATGAAGGCGATGGAGAGACCGGAATCGAATTAGACGAATATGAGAATTACATTGAATATATTTACATTTGATGCCTATGACAACATTTTGGACTAACAAACTCGAGCAGATTGGGTTCGTGACTGAAGTTCCGGGAGCACCGTCGCTCGGCACAGCGCTGACGGTGCTGGACGTCGAACTCGGGTCGTGACCTTCAGCATCTGCGTCCGGGAGCGCTACACCGATCCCGACGGCGAGGAGCAGTACCGCTTCGGCGTCGCGGTCACCACCCGTCTCGCCGCCGTGGGGACGCTCTGTCCGTTCGCGAACGAACACGGTGCCGTCGCCACCCAGAGCCTCGTCAACGTCGAACTCGGCGAGCGCGGGATCGAGTATCTCGCCGACGGACTCCACGTCGAGGACGCCCTCGACGCGCTCCTCGCTGCCGACGACGGCGCCGCCCAGCGACAGCTTCACGGCGTCGATCGCGAAGGGACGTTCGCGTTCTCGGGCGATGAGTGCAACCCCTGGTACGGCCACCGCGAGGAGGAGAATTTCACCGTCGCCGGGAACCTGCTCACCGGCGAGGACGTGATCGACGCGACCGCCGAGACCTACGCAAGCGCACGGCACGACCAGCAGGCGGGGCCCGATCGCGATGGAGACGCCACTCCGCTCGCCGAGCGCCTGATCGACGCGCTCGCCGCCGGTCACGCCGAGGGCGGCGACAAACGAGAGGAGCTCACCGTCCAGTCGGCCGCCCTGCTGGTTACCCGGACAGAGGACCGCGCATTCGAACCGTCCTACGACGATCTCCGGGTCGACGCCAGCGAGACTCCAATCGAGAACCTCCGCGAGACCTACGAACTCGCCCGCGAGAGCTACGAGGCGACCCTCGAACGCTACGGCGAGGCGTACGAGGACGACGATATGGACGCCGCCAAGGACGAGTGACGGCGGCCGGTCTCCCGGCAACGTAGCTGCCTGCACGGACCACCGGACGTAGCACGACTATATCCTCCACAGCTGGGTGGGACTGGAAGGGGCCGACCGCTCGCGGATGCTACCGAAGGAAGCACCGCAACGAGCGAAGCGAGTGAGGAGCACAGCGAGATAGCATCCGCGAGCGGGAGGGGGCTTCCAAAGCGGTGGCTGCTGTCGCGGTTTCGCCACCCAGAAGAACTCACAGCAACCCTACACCACGAACTCGTAGAGATCGTCGCCGACGTGGTGGACCGATTTCACGACCTTTCCGCTGTCGCCGTCCATCTCCTCGCCGCCGACCATCGCGCGGCCGATCCCCAGCACCTTCCCGTGGGACTCCTCGGCGATCGCGACGAGATCGCCCTCGTCGATCGTCTCGTCGGCCTCGACGATTCCCGGTCGCATCACGTCCGCGCCATCGGAGACGAAGGAGACGGCACCGGCGTCGACGGTCACGACGTGCGTCTCCGGCGAGAACCGGTTTGCGCCCCGCACTGTCAGGAACGGTTCGGGCTCGCCATCGTCGTCCTCGACGTAGAGGACGTCTGGCTCGCCGTCGACGAGCACGAGATCGAACTCGCTGTCGGTCAGCTCCACGAGTTCGTAGCTGTCGCCGTCGACGTCGACGCCGAGCTGGTCAGCCATCGCTGCCTCGACGTCCGACACCTCGTCGCTGCGCAGGTGGTGGCGCGAGCTGATCTCCATTGTCGAACTGTCCGTGCAGGGCGCCCCTATGTGTTGCGCTTGCGAACGGTACTGGCGATCGAAAGTCACGGATCGTGCGCGGAAGAGGCGCTTCAGCAGTTAGGCACCGAATGGACCGTCCGTGAGATCGTGGGTGATCCCCCCAACGAGTGCGGCCACACCCAGGGCAGCGAGCGCGATCCCACCGTACAGCCACATACTCTCCACCACCCCGATCCGATCGCCCGCAGCGACGAGCCAGAGGCCAGCGGTCAGGGAGATCCCGCCAGCGACGATCAGCTGAACAGAACGCTCCATACGAAGATGCTCGCCGTCGCCCCACTTCGGTGTTGGCCCGGGGCGATCGGAACGACGCGGCTGAATAGAGCCCGTTGGAATAGTGGCCGTAGGGATTGTGACCGTCGGAACACGCATTAGTGGCGCCGCCTCGAACCCGGAGTATGGACACGCCGACGCTGGTCTTCGACGACGACTGTGGCTTTTGCACGTACTGGGTGGAGTTCGTCGCCGAGCGATCCGACGTCGCGATCGTGGGCTTCTCCGAGCTGTCCGAGGAGCTTCGGGACCGGCTTCCCGCCGACTACGAGGAGTGTGCACACCTCCTCGTCGACGACGAGATCTACTCCTGTGGCGCGGCGATGGAGGAGGCCTTCCTCCGGACGGGGATGGGCGGGCCACTCGCCGATGTCGCTCGGTTCGGTCGCGGGTTCGACGAGTACGACCAGCTCCGGGAAACCGCCTATCGGTGGGTCGCGGACAACCGGGGGACGCTCGGGAAGTTCGTCTCGCGGCCGCCGCCCGCGCGGGATCGATCCAGCTGAGTACTCGGGCGGAGAATCCATAGATCGACGCTCGATGCGGCTGCCGATCGTCGCTACGTCGAGGGGATCTCCTCTGCGGACACCGGCGGGACGTAGGTGTTCTCGCGCTCGCGCACCCACCAGTCCCCACTCTCGGCACGCTCCTCGGGCGTGGTGTACCGGTAGCGATAGCGATCGACGCGGACGTAGGTCGGTGCCTCGCCGTCGAAGGGATCGTCTGCGAGCAGTGCGATCGTGGCGTCGTCTCCGGCGAGCAGCTTGTCGAGAAAACGCGTGAACCACGGAATTCGCCGCGGTGTCCGGCGCATGGCCGCGAACCAGAGCTGCCAGTCGAGCCGGAGGTGGTACGGTGCGATCTGGCGCGGTCGCCTGCCGGGATCGGTCGGCTTCCCGGTGAACCGGTACGTGCGCCACTCGGTGTCGTCGGTGATTCGCTCGTCGGTGGTGCCCTGGATCACCAGCTCGTAGCGATCGCGAGTGATCGATCCGAAGGCGCCGTACGTGTTCACCAGGCTGAGCGGGTCGTAAGCGGTGTTCATCACCTGCCGCTCGGAGAGCATATTTTTGACCGGATGGACGCTCAAAATTGCGACGAGCAACGCGAGCGTCACTGCTGCGATCTGGAGTGCAACGGGCGCTGTGGACGCGGCGCCGACGGAGTCGGGACCGGCAGGAATCGCCCGGGTGATCGCAGCGACCGGTACGAACGCCGAGGCCAGCACTCGATCGCTGAACGCGGCGATCGCCTGCACGATCGTCAGCGCGTTCAACCACGAGAAGTTCCCGGTGAGCAGCAGCCAGGCCTGAAACCCGACGATCGCCGCGCCGCCGACGGACGACCACGGTTGGGGAGCGAACAGAAGAAACGGAACCGCCAGCTCGACGACGTGGTTGCCGAGCACCTCGAGCCGGTGGAACCGATCCGGCAGGTGGTGGGCGAACCACGAGCCGGGGTTCGGGATCGGCTGCGTCTCGTAATGGTAGTCCATCGCCGTCAGATCCCGCCAGCAGTCGTCGCCGCGGAGCTTGATCAGCCCCGCTCCGAACATGTTGCGGAAACACACCCACTTCACGAGCCAGATCACGACGATGGGCGGTCCCGCAGGGCCGGCGCCCAGAAAGACGGCCAGAAACCCGGTCTCCAGCAGCATCGACTCCCAGCCGTAGCCGTAGAACAGCTGGCCGGCGTTGACGAAAGAGAGGTAGAGAGCCCACAGGGCGAGCCACAGCGCCATCGACGCGGCGATCGCGTACTCGCCAGGGAGCCAGATCGTGAGCCAGTACGGGCCCGCGAGCAGCGCGACGGCCGAGAGGACGACGCCGCTCCAGGCGGCGATTCCGATCGCGCGGTCGCTGGGGACGAGGTAGAACAGGCTGGGACGATCGGCGAACTCGGCCCGGTCGACGTACCGATCGAGGGGCAGAATGCCGTTCTCGCCCGCTAGAGGACGAAACTGGGTCGCAGCGACGAGGAACGCGAGCAGGTAGAGCACCGCCAACCCCCGCTGGAAGAGAAAGCGAACCAGCCAGTAGTCCTCCGAGCCGGTGAACACGGGCGGATTCTACGCGTCGCGGTCGACGTAAGCGATGGGGTCGGCCAGGGGACGCTCGGA
Organism: Salinarchaeum laminariae; assembly: GCF_023204835.1. Taxonomy (GTDB): domain Archaea; phylum Halobacteriota; class Halobacteria; order Halobacteriales; family Salinarchaeaceae; genus Salinarchaeum; species Salinarchaeum laminariae. The sequence continues at coordinate 2,009,211 of NZ_CP096270.1, read as the reverse complement.
CTCACCCACTGTCGATCGCCGAGGAACCCGACTCCGGTGCCGTGGAGTTATTGCAGGCCGGAGCGTTTTCCAGGCAAGATGCGATTCGTCGAAGAGATCGTCGCCGACGCCTTCCTGCCGACGGTCCGCGCGATGCTCGCCGAACGCCTCCTCGACGCGGGCCGAACCCAGCGCGAAGTCGCGGAGCTGCTGGGCATCAGCCAGAGCGCGGTCTCGAAGTACGCCGGCGGCGGCGTCGAGCGCACCGAGCGCATCGAGTCCGACGAACGGGTTCGCGAGGCCGTCGACGATCTCGCGTCGGGGCTCGCCAGCGGTGAAGTCACGCGCGTCCAGGCGCTGATCGAGCTCGAGGTGCTGATCAGGGAGCTGGAGGACGGCGACCTGCTCGCCGCAATGCACGAGGACGCCGTCCCGGAGCTCGCAGATCACGGCGGCGGCTTTCGCGTCCACGACCCCGACAGCGAACTGCGGACGAGCGAGCGGACGCTCGCCTCGCTACGACGCGGGCTCCGCACGCTCGAGTCCACATCCGGGTTTGCCGGACTCCTCCCGAACGTCGGCTCGAACCTCGTTGCCTGCGTTCCCGGCGCGACGACGATCGACGACGTCGCGGCAGTTCCGGGACGAATCGTCGACGTGAAAGGCCGCGCCACGGGCGCTGGCGATCCAGAGTTCGGCGTCAGCGAACACGTCGCCGGCGTCCTGCTCGCTGTGCGGGAGGCAGGGAGCGACGCCCGCGCCGCCATCAACGTCCGGTACGATCCCGAGATCGTCGCGACGCTCGAATCGCTCGGTCACGAGACCGTCGAGTTTCCCGCAGAGGAGGACACGGCAGAGGCCATCCGGGAAGCGATCGAGCGCACCCCCACAGCTACCGTCGCCTACCAGAGCGGCGGGTTCGGCGTCGAGCCCAACGTCTACCTGATCGGAGAGGATCCCCAGACGCTCGCGGCGACTGTCCGGGAGCTCTGTGGGTCGTGACGGAACCCACTGGGTCGCCGGGGGCTGCTGAATCGGCGGAGTCAGCGGGGCCATCCGAGTCGACGGGACAGACCGCTGCGGACCCCGACGACCGGTCCGACAGTAGAGGCGGCTCCCAGTCCAACCGACAGTCCAGACGCACTGCCAGCGCTACAGCGTTCTACGACCGCTGGGCGCGGCTCTACGAGCCGATCGCGGCCCACGCTCCCGGCGTGGGACGGCTCCGTCGACGCGCAGTCGACGCCCTCCGGCTCGAACGCGGCGACACCGTCGTCGAGATCGGCTGTGGAACCGGCGCGAACCTCCCACTCCTCGCTCGCGACGTCGGTCCGACGGGCACCGTGATCGGGATCGACCGCTCCCGCGGCGTGCTGGAGCGGGCACGCCGGAACACCCGCGGCTATCCGCAGGTCGAGGTGCTTCGGGCGGACGGAACCCGGCTTCCGATCGACACTGGTCCTGCCGCGCTCGAGAATGATGCGACCGACACTCTAGTGGGCGAGACCGAGGGAGTGCAGGGCGATACCGACGGGATGGAGAACGAGATCGACGGTGCGCAGAGCGAAATCGACGGCACGCAGGGTGACGTCGACGGTATCCTCGCGACGTTCGTCGTCGGGATGCTCGACGATCCGGCAGCGGCGGTCGACGACTGGATCGATCACCTCGCACCGGACGGACACGTCGCACTCCTTCACCTCCGGCGGAGCGAGCACGCGATCGCGCCGATCGCGAATCCGGCACTCGAGCTGTTCACCGTGCTCTCGACGCCACCGACCACGAAACTCCGCTACGACCGCGAGCTCTCGCGAATGCTGGATCGGCGGGTCCGCGCGGCCGGCGATACCGTTTACCAGCGGACGGAGCCGTCGATCACCGAATCACATCTGTTCGACCTCGTCGAGCTGACGGCCGGGCGACGGGCCTGAAAAGACAGCGTTCGAATTCTCTTGCACCGGTGGCGAGCTACATCCCCTCGTGGGCCTTGATCCGCTCCCGGACGTCGTCGGGGATCGGTACGGTCTCCTCTCCTCTGCGGTCGAGGAACACCAGCGTCGTCTCCGCCGTCGCCACCCGCTCACCGTCGGCGACGATTTCATAGCGCATCGGCACGCTACTCGTTCCGAGTTCTGGAACTTCGACCGTCACTGCGACGGATTCCTCGGCCTCGATCGGGCGCTCGAAGTCGATTTCGATGTGTGCGATAACGAACGTGAACTCGTCGAAGCCGACTTCGAAGACCGTATCGAGATAGTGCAGGCGGGCCTCCTCCACGTACGTAGCGATCACTGCGTTGTTGACGTGTGCGAGCATGTCGAGATCACGGTAGCGAACGTCGATTTCCTTCGTGACGGACATACTCGGTTGTCGAGCGGATGAGGCATCAAGCCGGCGGTGAACGAGACGTTCGCCGCTGGTGGGGAGACGTTCGCCAGTGATAGGGAGACGTTCGCCAGTGGTAGAAAACCGTCAGCAGTTCGAGAACTACTCGGCGTACAGTTCGGCGTGCGTCTCGCAGAACTCGGGCTCGCGGAGCTGTGCGTCGATCAGGTCTGCCTGGTAGTGGGCGTCGAACAGGCGACAACGCTCGCTCTCACAGAACGCCTCGCCGGTCGCGAGGAGGTGGACTGCAGCGAGAACGTAGCCGCGGAGAGCCTCGGTCGTCCGCGGGTCGTCCTCGATTAGGAAGTCGCCCTCGACCTGGTTTTCAAGCACCTCCCGGGGCGGCGAATCGCCCGAAAGCAGTGCGTGGCGTTGCTTTTCCTTGTAGTAGGCTTCGGGTTTCGCCGGCGCCTCGTAGAGCCCCGGCACGGAGATCACGGCGGGCTGGCCGAGGACGGCGACGCGCTTGTGCCAGCGGCCGTCGTGGTCGCCCCATGTGCCGATCGCTCGATCGAGGAGGGCGACGTGTGCGTGATCGAGACCGGCGTCGTCCGCGGGCATCGCGGCGTTCAGCGCGGACTGGACCTGAGTGCCGTCGTAGAGCACGCCGCCCTCGCGCTCTGGATCGTCCAGCGCTCGCTCCTCGTACCGTACGATCCCGAGCATCGTGTTTCCCGTCGCCGGATCGTGCGGGTCGGCGACACGAGCTTCCGCGAACTGCTCGGCGAGGTCCTCGGTCCGGTGTTCATCGAGAAACCGGTCGCGAACGTCGACCGCGGCGTCGACGCGAGCATCGAGCCACTCGGCGATCGGCTCGGCCGCTGCGACCGTCGTCGGTGCTGCGTAGAGTGACACCCGATCGACCATCGGCTCGCGGTTCGTGAGCGGAGACCGTCAGCCCATCGGTCCGTCGATGGACGGGGTTCGGATACTGGAAGATTGATACGGGCAGCCTGCTGAGTCCGAGCAGTGTCCGGTTCGAAAAGTCCGAAGAATCTCACAGAGGGTAGTCTGGCACGCCCACTCTTCCATCTCGCGTGGCCGATCGTCACGATCCAGCTCCTCCAGGTCACCTACAATCTCGCCGACACCATCTTCCTCGGCTGGTACGACCCGACCGCCGTCGCCGCGATCAGCCTCGGGTTCCCGATCCTCTTCCTGTTGCTCTCGGTCGCGGGCGGCTTCACGACTGCCGCCGCGATCCTCGTCGCACAGTACACCGGCGCGGAGGGCAGCGAGGACGCCGGCCGCATCGCCGGACAGTCGCTCGCGTTCGTCGGCCTCCTCTCGATCGGACTCGGGCTCCTCGGCGTCCTCGTGACCGATCCACTCCTCGCATTCCTGCCGGCGAACGCCGAAACGGGCGCGTCGGTGCTTCCGATGATGGGCGACTACCTGACGATCGTCTTCCTCGGAACGCCCTTCATCTTCGGGTTCTACGTGTTTACGGCGCTCATGCGGGGGTACGGGGACACGTACACCCCGATGCGTATCATGGCGATCAGCGTCGCGATCAACGTCGTGCTCGATCCGATCGTGATTTTCGGACTGGGTCCAGTTCCCGAGCTCGGGATCGAGGGCGCCGCGCTGGCGTCGGTGTTCTCTCGGGGTCTCGCAACGGTGGCCGGCATGTACGTGCTCTTCCGGACGAACCGCGGTCCGGACATCAGCCTCCCCGACCTCCGGCTGGAGCGTGAGACCGTCACGGAGATAGTTCGCATCGGAACGCCGACCGCCCTCGAGCAGTCGATGGTCGCGTTCGCGATGGTGCTCCTGACGGCACTCGTCGCACTGTTCGCACCGCCGGTCGCGGCGGCCTATGGCGTCGTCAATCGGCTGGTCTCGCTCGTGGTGCTTCCCGCGATCGGCGTCGGGCAGGCAACCGAGACCGTCGTGGGGCAGAACCTCGGGGCGGAGAAGCCGGACCGCGCCGAACGAGCTGTGTGGCTCGGAGCGACTGTCGTGGGCGGGACCATGATCGTCGTGGCCGTGATAGCGGCAGCCTTCCCGGAGCCGATCGTGGCGTCGATCCTCGGCGCGGACTCCGAGCACACGGAGGAGTCGATCCGGCTCGGCAGTCAGTATCTCAGGATTCGCTCGGTCGAGTTCGCGTTCATGGGCGTCCTGCAGGTCTTCCTCGGCGGGTTCCGTGGGGCAGGCAACACCAAACACGCCCTCGCGATCGCGCTGTTGATCCTCTGGGGTGCCCGCGTTCCGGCGACCTACGGGCTCGCGATCTGGCTCGACTGGGGCGCGCTCGGCATCTGGATCGGGATGTCGGTCGGCGACATCGTGGGCGCACTCGTCGCGGTTCCGTGGTTCATGCGTGGCACGTGGCGCGAGTCGATCGTCGATCGCGGCGCGGTCGGCGGCGGCGGTGCGGCGTCGCTCGACGAGTGAGAGTACGCCCACCGTTTTCTCCTCGGGGTGCTCGCGATGCTGGCACCACGCCTTGAAAAACGCGGACGAAAAAAACCGCACACCCCACCGCAACCGCAGAATTGTCAGCTTCTGCTCGGCAGCGACGTTACCGCTCTTCGGAGTCCAGCACGCGAATCCAGTCCCACCTTTTTCGACTCGGGTGCGCCGTTGGCGCACCGCTCGTCGAAAAACGTGGGCGAAAAACCGCACACCCCACCGCGACCGCAGAATTGTCAGCTTCTGCTCGGCAGCGACGTTACCGCTCTTCGGAGTCCAGCACGCGGATCCAGTCCCACCTTTTTCGACTCGGGTGCGCCGTTGGCGCACCGCTCGTCGAAAAACGTGGGCGAAAAACCGCACACCCCACCGCAGCCGCAGAATTGTCAGCTTCTGCTCGGCAGCGACGTTACCGCTCTTCGGAGTCCAGCACGCGAATCTGGTCCCCGCGAACGGTGACCGGAATCGGGACCGTCGCCTCGTACAGCTCGACTGTTACCTGGTCCTTGCCCTCGTCGAGACGCTGGACCTGTGCCTTCTCGCCCTTGAACGGGCCAGCGACGAGTTCGACGATGTCGCCCTCGGCGATCCCTTCGACGTCCGGCTTTGGCGAGAGGAAGTGCTCGACCTCGGAGAACCCGCTCCCCGCTGCCTCGCCGCCGCGCTGGACGACGCCGCGTGCGTGAGGAATTTCATCGAGGATGCGCTCGAAGACCGCCGCGCTGTCGGCCTCGACCATCACGTAGCTCGTGACGGAGTCGGGGGCGAGGACGGCGTGGATCGTCTCCTCCTCGCGGTTGATGATCATGTCCGCGACGGTCTGCTCCTGGCTGGCCGTGGTTTTGACGTGGAAGATTGACATTGTCAGGAAGGAAGGGCGCCCATCAGGAGGAAGATCAGGAAGCCGAGCGTGCCGATCAGCAGGATCCCAGCTCCTGCGATCTTGGCGACCTGGGAGAACTCCTCCCAGGACGGGGTGCTCGCCATCTTGAGCACCCGCACGTACGAGCTGAGGTCGGTTGGAACGCGCATGGTCTTGTCGTGGGCTACTCCAGCGCGGTTTTTCTATCTGTTGATGTGGACGGCAGCGGTCCCCGGCCAATTCGGGGGCGCAATCGGGGTCAGGACGTCCGTTCCGGTGAGACCAGCAAGGTGTCGATCGCGTCCGGAACGACCAGCACGTCACTCCCCGGTTCTATTGCATCGGCGACGGACTCCATCGATCGCATCAGGCATTCCTCGACGATCGCCGAGGCGTCTGGGTCCGACACGTTCGTCACGTAGACGTCGTGCTCGCGAAGCACGCGGGCGAGGACGAACGCTCGCTGAGCACCGGGTTCGTAGCCCTTCGCCATCGCGTCGTAGAGCGAGTCGGGCGTCGCCGCGTTCGAAAGCCACTCGTAGAATCGCTGCTCGCCGGTGCCCTGGCCTGCACCTTCGGGTAGCTCTGCGGGGATCACGATTCGCCCACCATCTCGGAGCGGGTTTCGATCCCCAAGGGCGACGTAGGTCGCCGCGCGACTCGCCTGGTAGAGATTCGCGTCCTTCGGCGCGCCGATGCCCGCGACGACGGCGTCGTACTCGCGGTCGATCGGCACCGAAAGCGCCTCTCGTGCGGCCTCGGCGAGCTCTCGAACCACGGGCCGTGGCGAGCCTGCTACGACGTCGAGGATCCCCGAGGGACCGTGGGTCACGTTTACGCAGAAGTCGGGTCCGACGAGCTGTCCCGCTCGATCGACGAACTCGCGGAACGGATTGTTCGCAACTCGCCCGAGTCGCACGCCGTCCTGGCCGAGCAGTTCGGGGCCGTGCGTGTGCCGAATAATCGGTTCGCCGCCGGCGCCGATGGCGACGGTCTTGGCGCCGCCGGAGAAGCCCGCGTACTGGTGTGGTTCGACCATCCCGGTCGCGAGCACGAAATCCGCTGACGCGACCGCAGGGTGGAGGTCGATCGACACGCTATCGACCGTCCCGACCTCGACAGTCCCCTCCGGATCGTGATTGATCGCGAGATCGGCGTACTCGCCGTAGGCGTCTGCCAGCTCCGCATCGGTCAGCGGGCGGTGCAGTCCGAGCCCGACGACGATCGTCACGTTCTCTCGATCGACGCCCGCCGCGTCGAGTCGGCCGAACAGCGCGTCGAGGAGCACGTCGTCGGGCGTCGCACGGGTCACGTCCGTAACGACGATCGCGATCTCGTCGCCCGCGTCTACCCTGTGTGCGATCGGCGGGCCGAGCGGTCGGTCAAGCGCTCGTTCGGCAGCAGCAGCGACGTCGACCGGCTCACCACCCGTGGGCTCGGCGACGGTCACGTCGCAGTCCGGAAGCTCGACGTCGATCCTGTCCTCGCCGAGCGGGAGTTGCATACCGGATCGTCTTCGGTGCAGTAGCAAAAACGGTGCGCACCGATCGGTCGGGACGGGACCGTCCGCCAGCAGCTTTGCCTACCGCCCTCAGCCTGTGCCAACCGTCCTCAACTCTGCGCCCACTGACCTCAGCCCTGCGCCCACTCGACCATCCGTGCGTAGACCGGATCCGAGCGGAGTGCGTCGGCGTCGCCAACCAGCACGAGCTGGCGTTTCGCTCGCGTCAGCGCGACGTTCACGCGGCGATAGTCCTCGAAGATCGGACTGTCGAGATCCTCGGTCGCGACGAAGGAGACGACGATGACCTCCTTGCTGGAGCCCTGGAAGCGATCGACGGTGTCGACCGCGATAGCCGTCGTACCGTCGTCCCCGCCGACCCGATCGTCGTCGGCGAAGTGATCCTCGAGCCGGTCCCCGATCGTCGCGACCTGGGCGCGATAGGGTGCGATCACGCCGATGTCGCCGGGATCGAGACCGGCGTCGAGATAGGTCTCGACCATCTCGGCGATCCGGTCGGCTTCGACCGCGTCGGTGCGACCCGCGTCGTCGCCACCAACGTCGAGGAAACTTACCCGATCTGCAATCTCGGCGGGGAGCGCGTCCGCGTCGACGTCGTCGAGATCTGCGAGCGCGTGCCCGGCGACTCCCGGCGTCGCCGGCCGGAGCGCGCCGTCGTAGAACTCCCGGGAGGAGAATGCCTGGATCGCCTGCGCCATTCGGTACTGCTCCTCGAGGGAGACGCCGGCTTCGGGGTACGTCTCGAGAAGGCGCTGGAATAGGGAGGTCGAGAGGTCGACGTCAAATGGCGTGCTCGGGGCCTCCTGCGGGCCGGATTCGGCCTGCACGACCGGCGGGAGCTGCTCGTGATCGCCGACGAGAACGAACCGATCCGCCCGTTCGATCGCGGCGAGCGTTCCGGGCTCGGTGAGCTGAGAGGCTTCGTCGACGACGGCGACGTCGAAGGACTGCTCGCTCATGATCGTCGAGCCACAGGAGGCCGCAGTTGCGGCGACGACCGATGCGGATTCGAGGGCATCGACGAGCTCCTCGGGATCGCCGCGACGCTCCAGCCGAACGTCCTGCATGTCCTCGCGAACGCCGTTCGCGGAGCCGACGCGGATCGCATCGTCGAACTCCTGATCCTGCAGCGCTTCGAGCGCGTTGTCGACGGCTCGGTTGGTGAACGCCGAGAGCAGGACGCGATCTCCCTGATCGACCAGGGCGCGGACGAGTCGCGCGATTGTGTACGTTTTCCCCGTTCCCGGCGGCCCGTGGATCAGTGCGAAGTCCTCGGCGGCAACGGCACGCTGCACGGCGGCGTTCTGGGCGTCGTTGTTCGGGACGAAGGGCTCGGGGTCGCTCTCCTCGCTCGAGCCGAGGACGGCGTCGTCGAACGCCGGCTCGGCGCGCTCGAAGAGCACGTCCTTGCGTCGCTCGTCGCCCTTGAGGACGCCATCCATCAGCGCGGCGACGAGCCGATCGGCCGTGATCTCGGAGGGGTACTGATCCAGTCGCGTGAGTTCCACCGGCTCGTCCGCTGTGACCACGACCAGTTCGGGATCGAGCCGCTTAATCCGGCAGAACTCGGCGTGGCCCTCGATCGGATCGCCGTCGCTGGCGAGGGCGAAGTCGCCCTCACGGAGCTTCGAGACCGCGGCGCTGGGGCGCCGGGCGGTGAGTCGCCAGCGCCCGCCGGGGAGCGCCTCCTTCCCCTCGAACTCGAGGTCGACGAGCGCGCGGTCGTCCGCGGCCCGTTCGGCGGGCGTCTGCTCCCAGAGCTTCCGGTACTCGTCGTGGATCGCCCGTCGTTCCAGCTCGATCGCGTGGTAGAACGCGTCGAAGTAGTCCCGCTCGGCGTCGGGGACCTGCCGGCCGATGGCGCCGGCTTTCGACTCCTGGCCGAGCCGCCCCGCGACGACCATGCAGGTGTCCTGCACGAAACACCGGTCGCAGTTCGCATCGGCCTCGTGACCGGTCGGCACGCTCACGTCGTGTTCCATCGCGGCCAGCTCGTTCCGTGCGCGCAACGCGAAATCGAGCAGGCCGTCGGAGAGGCTGAACTCCTTGGCCGGTGAGAGGTCGCCGCCGGTCTCCGCGCGGTCCAGAGTCGCGTTCTTGGTGTAGAGGAGGATGCCGGTGTCGACGGGAACCCCGCGCTCGCGGAGCATCAGCGCGTACATCGCGGCCTGAATCTTGTCGTGAAAGCGTGGATCCGAGCGGGTGTTCTTCCCCGTCTTCAGCTCGACGGGCATCCCGCGACGGACGGCGTCGGCGCGCCCCTTGAGTCCCAGCTGCCTGGAGATGAGCAGCTGTTCGCTGCGCCAGTCGTCGCCGTCGGTGAGCGTACCCTGGTCCAGCCAGCCCTGGATCGCCTCGGCGTGTTTCGTGACGGTGTCGGTGACGGCCGCGGGATCGAGTTCGAGGAGGCCGATCTGGAGCCCGGACTCCTCGACGCGATCCTCGACTGCCGTCGGTACGTCCACGCCGCGCAGGAGGTCGCCGAACACCTCGTGGACGATCGTCCCGAGCACCAGCGGCTCGGCGAGTTCGGCGTCGTCGATCTTCGAGAGGTAGTACTGGCGAGGGCACTGGACCCACTCCCGAACGTCGGTCACGTCGACGAGGAAATCCGGCTCCACGACGACGAGGGAGTCCGGCGTCGTCGACGCCGAGTGAACCGCGCCGGTTGCTGGGCTGGTCGCCGTTCCGCCGTCCGTCGTCGGTTCCTGGTCGTCGGCGGGGGTCGAATCGGTCGAACTCGTAGCGGCGTCGACGTTGGCGGGTGCGGCGTCGGGCGCTTCCTCCCAGTCGGGATCGGTCACGCCGAGTTCCATTCCGGGGTCGAGGTAGCCGGCGGTCTCCGCCCAGCTGTTCCAGAGCGTGACGGTCACGGGACCGTACTCGTCGCTGCGGAGCGTCACCTCGACGAGCTCGCTGGTCCCGCGTTTCGTGGAGACCTCCCGGACGTCGCCGACCTCGAGTACCCTGCCGCGTAGCACGTGCAGATTCGGATCGGCATCGGTCAAAACGCTGTCGCACACCGCCGATGGAGGTATCACGCTGGCGGCCTCGGATCCGATCGTGCTAGATCGCAGATCCGTCCTGCGACGGACCGGCGCTGCGCTGGCGACTGCGTCGGTCGCGAGTGTCGCTGGCTGCCTCTTCGGCGACGGAGGTAACGACGACGGCGACAGCGACGACGGCGGCTTTCTCGCCGTCCTCCCGGACCCGCGACCGCACGTCGTCCCGAGCTTCCACGTCGCGTTTTCGTACGACCCGGTCGTGCTCCGGAACGAACTCGGCGCGGATCCCATGCCGAATCTCGCGGGTGAGTTCCTCGCGATCGTCGGCGAGATGGACGGAACCGCAGTCGCGGACGTCGATCGGCTGGCCGGGCAGACGGTGCAGCAGGTCGGACACACGGGCGACCTCTCCTTCGCATCGCCACACGGCACGGATCTCGTGATCGAGGGATCGATCGACGCCGACGGGGCGGCGAGCTGGCTTGCCAGCCAGGATCAGCTGTCGGACCTTGGCGACGAGGCGGGCTACCGACGGTTCGGCAACGGCGGCCAGATCGTCGAGGCGTTCACGGTCGACGACGCGACGCTGACGTTCGGCAACCGCGAAGTGACGGACGTCGACGCGAGCGGGCTGGTAACAGCGGCGATCCAGGCGCTCGACGACGGGTTCGACGCGAGCGACTACCCCTCGCCGGAGCTCCAAGGCGTGATCCAGGCGCTCCCGGCGGGGACCGCACGGATCGCGACGACGTTCGACCTCGTCGCCGAGCGGCCGGACTCCGGCACCGAGGCCTACGACGAGGCTGCGGGCTCGCTCCTCGCCGCCGGACTCGGCGCGACGATCGGCGCAGAGACGACCGAGGTGACCCGAGTGCTGCGCTACCGCGAGAACCGCGCGCCCAGCGCCGACGCCGTGCAGACCGCCACGGAGGCCGCAGTCGCAGCGGGTCACGTCGCCGAGGGCGACTGGACGGTCAGCAGAAGCGGGCGAACGGTCCGGATCGAGGGGTCGGTTTCGACCGCGGCGCTACAGGATCGACCGGTGCTACTCCGGCGGGCCGTCCCGGTCCCGGCCTACGCAGATCTCACGGCCCCCATCGATCCGGCGACGCTTGGTCGAGACGCACCGCCGCGCACCAGCTGGTCTGCGACACAACGCGACGACGGCACCATTGTGATCGTTCACGAGGGCGGCCCAGAGGTCGATGATCTCACGGTCAACTACGTCGTCGACGGCGACCAGACTGCCGAGGAGTGGGTGGGCCCCGTCTCGTCGGGCGACCAGTTCGTCACTGCGCAGGCGCCGGACCCCGACAGCACGCTCGACCTCGTCTGGGCGAACGGGACGGCGAACGAGACGATCCTGCTCCGGGCCGGAATACCGGGCGAGTGATCGGATTCGAGGATCGGTTCACGGAGGACCGCTCCCCTGCCACGACCACCCACGGTTAAGGTCGTCTCGACCGTATCTCCGTCTGTATTATGGAGCTTACCTGGCACGGCCACTCGACGTGGCACGTCTCCGTCGGCAGCACCGACTTCCTGATCGACCCATTCTTCGACAACCCGCACACGAGCCACTCCCCCGGAGACGTCGACGCACCGGACTATCAGCTCCTGACGCACGCCCACGCTGATCACATCGCCCACGCGGGCGAGTTTTCGACCGCGACGACCGTCGGGACCCCCGAGCTCACCGGCTATCTTGAAGACGAGCAGGGCCTCGAGGACACGATCGGGATGAATCTCGGCGGCACGATCGAGTGTGGCGATGCCTTCATCACGATGGTCCAGGCGATGCACACGAACGGCGTCAACACGGGCTACGAACACGAGGCCGGCATCCCCGCGGGCTACGTGATCAGCGACACCAAACCGACGCAGCTCGACGACGAGGAGAGCGAGACGTTCTACCACGCCGGCGACACAGCGCTAATGACGGAGATGCGAGACGTGATCGGTCCGTTCCTCCAGCCCGACGCCGCGGCGGTCCCCTGTGGAGATCACTTCACGATGGGCCCCCAGCAGGCCGCCGTGGCGATCGACTGGCTCGACGTCGATCACGCGTTCCCGATGCACTACGACACGTTCCCGCCCGTGGAGATCGACGTACAGGATTTCGTCAACGAGGTCGCCGGAACGGGAAGCGACGCGGACGTTCACGTGCTCGACGGCGACGAGTCGTTCTCCCTCGAACCCTGAGACAATCATTTCCCCTGGGACAGTCGTTTCCCCCGAACGCATCGCAGGTCGCTCGACCGATTCCCGGATCCGCGTACAGGGTTTATGAGGTGCGAGCCGCTACGATCGGGCGATGCCTCCCGAGGACCCCCGACGTGGACCGGACTCGTCGGGGGGTGGCCGACGTACCGGGACCGACCCACCAGACGACGGCCAACCGGGTGACGGGGGTGACGATTCACCATACTGGAGCAGCACGTCTGCCAATGGTGGAGCCGTCGACAGACGAGACGGCGAATGGCCCGCAACGCAAGGCGACCCTGGCGACACCAGTGTGCCGCCGCCGTCCCCGCGAGAGATCGAACGCGCATTCCACGTGACGGAGGTCAGGACGGAAGGCGATCGCGTATACTACTTCGGGCACGCGCTCGTAGAGGAGGGGCTCGCGCGAGCGCTCTCGACGACCTTCGAGCGTGCAGGATACGAGATATCACACGTCGAGCGTGCCGGCGAGGACGTGGTCGTCGCGCGGCCGCAGACGACCGACGACGGCGGCCTGCCGTGGACGCACCTCCTGCTGTTCGTGTTGACGATCGGGTCGACGCTGGTCGCCGGCTCGTACTGGTTCTACGTCGATCCCGTCCAGGAGCCCGGACAGATCTGGCGAGGATGGCCGTTCTCGGTCGGGATCATGACCGTTCTGGGAATCCACGAGCTCGGCCACTACGCGATGACGCGCCGACACGGCGTCGACGCGACGTTGCCGTACTTCATTCCGGTACCGACGCTCATCGGCACGATGGGCGCGGTGATCCGGATGAAAGGGCGGATGCCCGACCGCAGGGCGCTGTTCGACATCGGCGTCGCCGGCCCGATCGCCGGGATCGTCGCGACAGTCGTTGTGACCGTGATCGGACTCCATCTCGATCCCGTGACGGCGCCGGCCTCGCTCGCGAACGCGGAGAACACCCAGGAGATAGCGATTGGCTTCCCGCCGCTATTGCAGTTCCTGGCCTGGCTCACCGGGCAGCCGCTCTACTTCGAGGATCCCGCGAGGACGGTTCACCCGCTGGTCATTGCCGGCTGGGTCGGGATGTTCGTGACCTTCCTCAACCTCATCCCCGTCGGGCAGCTCGACGGCGGCCACGTCGTCCGCTCGCTCGCACCGGCCTACCAGCAGGCGATTTCGGTCGCGATCCCGCCGATTCTCTACGGGCTGGCGAGCTACCTGCTGGTCGTTCGGAACGTCGCACCGCGCAACGTGTTGCTCTGGGTCATCTGGGGGACGATCGCCCTCGGACTCGCCGTGCTCGGGCCCGCGACGCCGATGGACGACGACACCGAACTCGACCGGAAACGACGGCTCGTCGGCATCGCAACGTTCGTCGTCGGACTCTCCTGTTTCGCGCCGGTGCCGATCGCGATCGTGAGCTGAACGGGTGCGGCCCCGGGCCCCGTTCCCGACCGCCTTTCACCCGTTCTGACAGGATGTCGGTGGCACTGCGACCGATCAGTTCTCGCCGTGCGTGTAGCCGCGATCGGGCAGGGGTTCGCCGTCCATCGTGAGCGACTGCGCGTCCTCCCTGTCCGCTTCGGTCACCTCGCCGATTTGGGTGAGCGGAACCGGACACGCCGCCGTCGCGGCCTCGACATCCTCGGTCGGAATGGTACAGACCAGCTCGAAGTCCTCGCCGAAGAACGCGCCCAGTTCCAGTCGGTCGGCAGCGTCGGTGGCAACGTCGTCGACAGCGGCGTGGATCGGTACCAGCGTGGAGTCGACGTCGACGCCACAGCCGCTGGCTTCCGCGAGCTGGTGGAGCGACCGGGCGAGCCCGTCGCTACTGTCCATCATGGAGCTGGCGACAGGTGCGAGTGCTTCACCCGCAGCGACCCGTGGCGGGAACCGGAACAGCTCGTTTGCCCGCTCGAGTAGCTCCGCGCTCTCCTCCGTCTGGCCGCGCTGGAAGAATCGGAATCCGGCAGCCGATCGGCCGAGGTCGCCAGTCACGCAAATCGCGTCGCCGGGTTCCGCGCCGCTTCGACGGACTGGATCGTCGGTCTCTCCGAGCGCCGTCGTCGCGACGGTGAACTCGACGTGCTGATCGAGGTCGCCGCCGACGTACGCCGCCTCGACGGACTCACAGACGTCGTTGGCACCGGCGACGAACTCCCTGAGATCGTCGTCCTCGAAGGATGGCGCCGCGTAGACGGCGACGGCGGAGGTGGCGTCGGCACCCATCGCCGCGACGTCGGAGAGCGATGCGCCGACGGCCCGCCAGCCCGCCGTGTAGCGCGTCGTTCCGTCGGGGAAGTCCGTCGTGTCGTGGAGCATGTCGGTGGTGACGACCTGGCCGTCGACCACCGCTGCGTCGTCCCCCGCGTGGGGCAGCGTCTCCCCCAGCATCCGGAGGGCCGATCGCTCGTTCATGTGGTGATTTGGGTGCGCGACGTGGTATAAGGGTACGGACGCCGATCGGCGGTAGGTCGTCCGAGTGCCCGAACGCTCGAACGCTCGAAGGCCCGAATGCCCGACGCTCGAACTCCAGAACGCTCGACCGCTACTCGGGAACCGCCTCCATCCCAGTCAGAATCCCGAACAGCGCGGTCCAGTGATTCCGGACCGTGAGCGGCGATCGGCGGACGATCGCCAGCGGCTCTTGCGTCCAGCGGCAGGCGTGTTTCTCGAAGTGAGCGTCGGCACGCCAATCCTGAAATTTCGCGATCGGACCGACGCTGCTGCGGCCGTGTTCGAGCAGGAGGACCCGTCCCTCCGGTTTGCAGACCCGGGCCATCTCCGCGAGCGCGGCGTCGGGATCGGGAAACGTACACGTCGAAAGCGAAGAGATCACCGTGTCGAAGCTGTCGTCGGGGAAGTCGAGGTCCTGGGCGTCCATCTCCCGCAGGTCCTCGCCGAGCACGAGGTCGTCGTGGCGATCCGCGGCCCGGTCGAGCATCGCCGGGCTCGCGTCGATACCGGTGTACGCAACCGATTCTGGGAGGTAGGCGCGGTTCGTCGCGAGTCCGCAGGCGACGTCGAGCACCTCGCCATCCGCGGTGTCGAACGCGCGCCGGCGGTACCGGCCGCTGAGGAGGCGGTTGAGCGCTGCGAAGCGATCGAACGTAGCGGCCTGGTCGGCGTAGACGCTCCGGACGTCCGCGAGCGTGCTCGACCGAGAGTCGGCGGAGTCGCGCGCCATTCGTTCGTGTGTCTTCGGAGGGCTGGGACGGGCAAAACCGCTTCCCTAATCCAGAAGGGCCACTATACGTAGCTACCAGATCGGCGCCACAGGACGAACGACGCCGTCGCAGGCCGAACGCCGTCGCAACAGCCCCACCCGACGCATACCAAATGAACCCAACGACCACCACCCCTTTCACTGGACCGGCCCCGAATCCGATGCCCTTTAATGCCACGCCGGGGAAGCAGAGGCCATGACGACGCTCTACGACGTCCCCGCCGAGGACCTCATCGACGCTGTCGCCGAGGATCTCGCGGATCGACTCGAGGAACCGGAGTGGGTACAGTTCGCGAAGACCGGCAACGACAACGAGCTCCCCCCTGAGCAGGAGGACTTCTGGTCCCGACGTGCCGCCAGCGTCCTGCGCAAGGTCGCCACCGACGGCCCCGTCGGCGTCGAGCGACTCTCGACGGCCTACGGCGGCACAAAGCGCGGGTCCAACCGATACGTCGTCTCCCCCGCCAGCCGAGAGGACGGCTCCAAGAACGTCATCCGGACGATTCTGCAGGACCTCGAGGAAGAGGGCCTGGTCGAACAGGCCGGCTCTGAGGGCCGCATCGTTTCGGACGACGGCCGTGCGCTCCTCGACGAGACGGCGGACGAGGTCCTCGAGGATCTCGATCGGCCCGAACTCGAGCGCTACGCCTGAACGCGGATCGACCGCGATCCCGTCGCCCCCTGCAGCCCCGAATAGGGCAGTCCTGAGTTCGTTGTTTTCGTTTCGTTCCTACGGCCACGTGTGCCACAATCGCCACGTCACTCCTCACGTCCACGGCCAGTTTTCCGCCGAATAGCGCTGAATTTCCTCCGAATAGCGCGGAGTGTTCCCGCGTCACACGCACGGGCGCGAGACTTAAGCGTGCTGACGGCGAATTTGAAATACATTGTTCATCGGCCATGCACTTCTGGCGTTCGCCCTCGCGGTGCTGATCGCGGAGTGGCGAGGCTGGCCGGCCCACCGAGCACTCGCACTTGGAGTCGCAACCGGCCTGTTCGCTGCACTCCCCGACGTCGACGTGCTCTGGGCCGTCGTCGCGATGGATCCCGCCGCACTCGTCGCTGGCACGCAGATTCGCCCCGGCGAGTTCTGGGGAACGGCTCACGGCGTCCATCGCTCGATGACGCACTCGCTCGTGGCCGCGGCGATCGCAGGCCCGGCGTTCGCACTCTGGACCCTCCGGCGCACCGACGGCGATCGTAGCGAGAATGGCCGTCGCGTCGGCGACGATGCTGACATCGGCGACGCGCGCGAGAACAGACTGCTCGAGGCGCGAGTCCTCCCGAGCCGACGGTCACTCGCAGGTGGCGCCATCGCACTCGTCCTGCTCGCAGTGCTCGTCGGCGCTTCCGTCGTCGCAGACGGGTTCGTCGGCGGCTTCGTCATGACCGCGTTCGTCCTCGGTGGCATCGGAATCGCCGCCGGTAGCAGGCGGTATCTCGGACTCTCCCCGCGCGTGATCGGGATCGCCGCCGTCGCCGGAATCGCCTCCCATCCGTGGGGCGATCTCGTGACCGGCGAGCCGCCAGCGCTGTTCTATCCGCTGGACGTCCACCTGCTCACGAGCCGCATCGCCCTCAGCGCGGATCCGACGCTTCACCTGCTCGGCGCCTTCGCCATCGAGTTCGCGGTCGTCGCACTGGCAGCGGCCGTCCTCGCCCGACACGTGGGGCTCTCGCCGCACCGGCTGGTCGATCGGCGGGGCGGTGCGGGAGCGCTCTACGGCGCCGCAGCCGTCTTGATGGTCCCGCCGACGATCCACGTTTCCTACCAGTTCGTCTTCTCGATCCTGACCGTCGGCGTCGTCTGTGGCGGTATGCGTCGATCACAGCGCCGGCCCTACTCGCTACGGGCGCTCTATCACCGTCTGATCGGAGACCCCGAAGCAGCGCTTCGGACGACGTTCACGGCGCTTGCCGGGATCGCGATCGCACTCGCGAGCTACGGTGTCGTCTATCTCGTCGTCGGCTGAACGGCGGCCCTCGGACCGTGGGAACTATCGATTCCGTCGGCGTCGCGATGCCGATTCCACACAGATAGCAGATGCCACACTGGTAGCAGAGTAGATGAGCGGAGCAGGCTACCCGAGTGGCGAGTAGGGAGCCGTGAGGCTCACCGCAGTTTGGTCACACAACGTTATTATATCGACTGCCAGTAGGACGTGTCATGTCAACGAGCGGCCTCGGAGAGCTACTCGCGGACGGCCGACGCAACGCTGCCGCGTCGTGGCTGTTCGTCGCCGTCGCGGCAGCCGCCTGGATCGGCGGGGTCATCGTCGCCGGACCCCTCTGGTCGGTGTTCGCACTCGCGGTCGTCGTGCTCGCGGTGCTCCCGCCGATCGTCTATCGATCGCGGTACGTCATGTTGCCCTGGGAGGTGCTGGCGATGGCGTCGCTGCCGCTGATCGGGCTCGCCATCGGCGCACAGCGGCTCTCCGGGCCGTTGTTCGCGTATCTTGCGATCGCGGCTGTAGGGCTCGTGATCGTCGTCGAACTGGACTCGTTCACGTCGATTCGTTCCTCGCCAGCGTTCGCGCTCGTCCTCGTCGTCGCCGCGACGATGGCCGCGTCCGCCACGTGGCAGCTCCTGCAGTGGTACGCCTCCATCCTGCTCGATCGGAGTTACGACATGACCAACGACGAGCTGATGATCGAGTTCGTCTACGCCACGCTCGCCGGCTTCGGCGCCGGCGGACTGTTCTGGGCGTACTTCCGACGGATCGCACTCACCGACCGCGTCCCAATCGATATCCAGGATCAGGTCGCGCAGTCACCGTCCACCGACGACGCACAGGAGGGCAACGATGTCTAGGGTTGCCCGCCTCCTACCGTCGGAGCGCCGCCAACGGCAGCTCACGCGAGCGATGGAGATCGCGCTGGTCGGACTGCTGTTCATCGGCCTCGAACGCGGCAACCCCGGCATTATCGTCAACACCGGCGTCGCACTGGCCGTCATCCAGCTGCCGGCGATTCTTCAGCGAGACTATGGGCTCCCGATGGACGCTCGGCTCACTCTATGGATCTCCTCCGCAGCCTTCCTCCACGCGGTCGGCGTCGTCGGAATTCCTGGCATGGGGTGGACGTTCTACAAGGGGCTGTGGTGGTGGGATCACGTCACCCACTCGCTGTCGGCCTCGGTCGTCGCCGCGGCGGGCTACGCGACAGTTCGTGCCATCGACATCCACTCCGACGACGTCCAGATCCCTCCGCGGTTCGCGGCCGTCGTCATCCTGATCTTCGTGCTCGCATTCGGCGTGCTCTGGGAGCTCCTCGAGTTCGCGATCGGGATCAGTGCCGACCTGTTCGGGATCCAGGGCATTCTGACCCAGTACGGCGTCGAAGACACGCTCAAGGACCTCACGTTCAACACCATGGGCGGGCTCATCGTCGCCATCTGGGGCGGAATCTACCTCACCGACCTCTCGAGTGCGATCAGCGAGAAGATCGGCGTTCGCTGAACCACTCTACTCGTCTCGCTTCCGAGAGGTACGAACGTATTTGCGAGTGGCTCGCTTACCCTTCCACACGCCCTCCATGTCGAACGGATCCGCCGATTCGCCACAGGACGACGTAGCGTCACCGCCCCGCCGACCGTGGGCGCGCTCCGCCCGACGCGCGACCGCGGCCGTCAGTGGTCCGGTTCGAGCGATCGCATTCTGGAGCGCGACACTCCTCCCGTTCGTGTACGTCCCACTGCTGGTGCTCGGACTCGACACCAGGCGACGAGCGGGCCTCTTCGCGTTGCTCCTGCTGGTCCACATCTTCGCACTCCTGCTTGGACAGTCCTACAGCTCGGAGTGATCGTACGCCAAGGAGTGGTGGTCACGACCGGGCGGAAGCCCTGGCGTGCGACCTGAGACGCCTGACCAACTGTGGCGGATCGCCAGCGCAGGAGTGCAACGTTACCGCGTCGACTCCGCGAGATCGATCGCCAGTTCGACCGCTTCCTCGGCCGTCTCCCCGAACACGTAACAGACCGGCTCGACGCCGAAGGCACCGCTGTGGTAGCAAACGGTCGGCACTGATCCCCGCTCCTCGAACAGCGCGGTCAGCCGCTCGCAGCGATCCTCGTACTCCGGATCGAACTCGATCGGCTCGATCCCGCGGTCGCGGGCGGCTGTGAGGAGCGACTCGTCGAGCGCAAGATTGATCGCGCCGCGAACGTCGGGATCGACGGCCATCGCTGCGAGGACGGCGGAGGCGACGTTCCGGGACGCGCCGAACTCTGGGTTCGCGGGCACCTCGATCCGACCACGCATCCTGATGAGTCGCCCCGGAATCGCCGCGACGTCCGCGGGCTCGACCGCACCGGGAACCGCGGTCGCGACGTTGGTGCCGACGTTGGGGATCAGCGGCGCCATATCCGGGGTCGCGCCGAGTTGACGCGCGGCGCGACGTACTGCTGCGAGGGCCTCTCGCTCGGCTGCGACGGCTTCGTCGGTGCCTCGCACGCAGAGGTCACAGCCCAGTCCCTCGAGGGCGGGCATCGCCTGCTCGTGCAGCTCGCAGATTGGGCCGCGGTCCTCGAACTCGCGAACGGTCGTGAGCAGCTCCGCCAGCGCGTCGACCTCGTCCAGCGAGCCGTCCGCGAACCCGTCTGCGATTCGCTCGACGGTTGCCACCATTCGCGGATGCTCTGCGATCGGCTCGGCTATCTCGACCTTCCCGTTGAGGTGGTTGCTGACCGCGGCCTGAGTGATGCCGAGCCGGTCCGCGATGGCCTGCTGTGTCAGCCCCCGGTCGTCGAGCTCGCGAGCGAGCATCGCCCTGGCCGTCGGGACGAACTGCTCGGCGACGATCTCTTCGGGGAGCCGAAGGGTCATAGAACGGCGTACGCACAGGCCCTACAAAGCCGGTCGGGTCTGGAGACGAGCGACGGTCGTATCGAACGATCCGATCAGTTCGAGACGACGGGCTGTTCGAGCCCCGGATCAGTTCGGAGCGCCCGAGCCGGCGCGTCGGTCGAGCACGTCACGAACTGCCCGCACCGCGACGCCGAGCGTGCCCAGCCCGAGGACGGCAGCGAACGCCACGACGGCAGCTGCGGTCGGCTCCGCCATTCCGCCGTCGACGAGGGTGTCCCACTCTCCGCGAACGAAGTCACCGGCAATCACGGTCGTGACGGCGACGAGCAACACGCCGCCGACGTTGGCACCGATCGACGGGCGAACCGGCACGGCCTCGGGATCGTTGAGCAGGGCGAGAACGACCACGAGTGCGAACGGCGTCCCGACGAGACCGAACGCGAGCGTGAGCGAAAGCAGTTGGAAGAAGGCGCCACCGAGGAACGGCCCGATCGCACCGGCGGCCGCGAACGCAACGATCGCGATCCGAAATCTCGCGTCAGAGACGGAGGGCTCCCAGCCTAGCTTGTCGGCGACGAGATACGGCGGCACAACGGTGTTCGCGCCGAGCGTCGTGACCGCGGCACCGGCGAGACCGAGCAGGAAGAGGTTCTCCGCCTGCCCGCCAACGGCGGGGCCGAGAGCCTCAGCCGCGCCGAGAGCGGACTGGCCCTGGCCGGGATCGAGCACGGTCGCCGCGACGACGAAGATCGCGAGACTGTACAGTCCGAAGGCGACGAGCATCGAGCCGGCGACGTCGACGCGCAACAGCCCCTCGTTCTCCGCGGTCCAGTCACGGGCACGCATGGTGTAGCTCTGCATCGTAATCAGCGTGACGTGGACGGCGCCGCCGAGAATCGCGGCGGCGAGCAGTGCGGCGTCGACGTCGGGAATCGCTGGGACCAGTCCGCCGGCTGCGGCCCCGAGATCCACGGGGACGAGAAACACTGACGCGACGAAGAGCACGACGACGGCGGAGACCAGCACCTTTGCACCCCACTCGATCAGCGCGTAGCCGCCCCCAGCGAGGCCGACCGCGAGGATCACCGCCCACGCGACGCCCCACAGCTCCGGGCTGCCCCCGACGAGCGTCGACGAGACCTCCGCGACGGTCTTCATGATCACGATCTGGGCGAGCCCCGCCGCGAGGACGACGTCGAGGACGAGGAGCCACGCCCAGACCTCGCCGAGGTGTTCCTCGACGACGGCGACGATGCCGGCCTCGGTATGCAGGCCGACGAGCGCGGCGAGATACTGTGCGAGCGCGCCGAAACCCGCCGAGAGGACGACCACCCAGAGGAGCGTGTACCCGTACCCCGCGCCCGCTGCCACCAGCGACGCCATCGTCGCAGGGCCCGCGGCGATCGCACCTGCAATCCAGGTCGGGCCGACGTGCGCTGCGACCCCGCGGAGCCGTCCAGCGCTACCGTCACTGCTCGTTTTACTCATACCCCCACTGTCTGGGGTTCCGGCAAAAGCGTTCAGATTCTCCTGTCCGATCGTGGGCGACCGGCATCGCGGCCGGGCCACTGTGGCCCCAGATACGCTGGTGGCCGCATCCGACTCAGTCGCCAGACGATCGCCGGCCGCAGCCGACGCCGCTCCAGCGTCGGTGGTGCAGTACCGAGATCAGACGACGTGCACTGCGCCGACCATCCCGACGGTCTCGTGGGGCACGCAGATATACTGGTACGTGCCGGTCGACTCGAAGGTGTGTTCGAAGGTGACGTCGTCGCCGGCTTCAGCCGTTCCGGAGTCGAACGACCCGTCCTCGGCCTTGACGTTGTGTGACTGTCCCTTCCCGGTCCACTCCCAGGTGACGGTGGTGCCGCTGTCGATTGCGATCGCGGGCGGGCCGAACTGGTAGCCGTTGGATCCGGCGCCGACGTCGACGGACACCGAGCTCTCTCCGGTCCAGTCCACCGTCCCTTCGTAGAGATCCGTATCGCTGAACCAGTCGCCGTAGTCTGGCTCGTCGTCGATGTACTCGTACTCCCCGTTCCCGTCGTCGCCACCATCGTCTCCGTCGTCGCCACCGCCATCTCCACCGCCAGAACAGCCTGCCAGCGAAGCGGTTAGCAGGACGCCACCAGCGGCGGCCATAAAGCTACGACGGTCGGTGGATTCCGATGTCATCTGTGTGGGTGCCTCCACCCGAACCAATTCGGCCACGGAACAAGGGCGGTTCGTCGGTTCTCAAGAACCGGGAAGCGATGGGAACTAGTTGGGGGCAAGGCCCTCCGAGTGGCTCACACGACGTCGACCGCACCGACCATGCCGCCGTTCTGGTGTGGCTGACAGACGTAACGGTAGGTGCCAGCGGACTCGAACGTGTACTCGAAGGTCGCGTCGCCGCTCGCGGTCGCCCCGCCGGAGCTGAACGTCTCGTCCGTCGCGACGACGTTGTGAGGACCGCCGGTACCCGACCACTTCCAGACCACCGTCGTCCCCGCGTCGATCTGGATCGCTGGCGGGGCGAACAGTCGTCCCTGATCGCCCGCGCCGACGTCGACCGTGACCTCGTCCCGGCCGGTCCAGTCCACAGTCCCCTCGAAGTTACCGGTGTTGTCGAACCAGCCGTCGTAGTCGGGGCCGTCGTCGAGATACTCCCAGTCGTCGCTGGTCGCGCTGACGCCGTCGCCGCCGATACAGCCCGCGAGCGCAGCGGCGATCGCACCGCCGGTCGCTGCGAGAACGCTGCGTCGGTCGATCGATGAATCGAAAGACATCGGTTCGGTCACTGGATTCGCGTAGACCTGAGAACTACAAAAGCCGTCCCGTTCGTTCCCGATCGGTGAGAGCGACGGACCGGCGAGAGGCGACCGAATGGAGGAACGGAACTACTGCGATCGAGCGGAATCCATTTGCCGGACCACGACAAGCACCCGGACGTGTTACGTCTGGCCGTCGCCACGCAGGCGGAGACCTTCGAGCGGCTGGTCGAGCCACTCGCCGATCGCGGGATCGAGGTGGACCACCTCCAGACGCGGGAGCGCACCCTGCCGCTCACGGGAGCGGGATCGGACGAGGAGCCGGCCGCTGTAGCCTTCGGTGAGACGGAGTACGACCTCGGCTACGTCTACCCGCCTCGTGACGTCGAGGGCGCAGTCGCCGACGTCCTGCTCGACCTGCCGTGGCTCAACGGTCGAACCGCCGTCCAGACGTCGCGGAACAAGGCGGCGGTGCTGGCCAGGTGTGCCGAGGCGGGACTCCCGGTCCCCGAGACGGTGCTGGTCTCGAACCCTGTCGACGAGTCGGCGATTCGGGACGCGGTCGAGCGGGTCGGTACGCCTGCCGTCATCAAGCCGACGTCGACGACGCGCGGCGTCGGCGTCGCGAAAGTCGGTGACGCCGACTCGGCACTCGGCGTCGCGGACTACCTCGAACTCGTCCACGAGTTTCCCGCGACGGGCGACAAATCCTATCTCGTCCAATCGTTCGTGCCCGACGCGCGAGACGTTCGCGTCATGACCATCGACGGCGAGTACGCCGGCGCCGTCGAGCGCCGACGCGACGACGGCGGCTGGCGCCACAACGTCCACCGAGGCGCGGAAGCGACGGCAATCGACCCCGATCGGGGGCTCCGGGAGCTGGCGGAGTCGGTCGCCCAGGAACTCGGGATCGACCTGCTCGGCGTCGACCTACTGGTCACCGACGACGGCGCCGTCGTCTCAGAGACCAACGCACGACCCACGGTGGACGACGCCTCGAAGTACGAACCGGAGTTCTACGATCGGCTCGCGGCGACGATCGAACGCGTCGCTGGGGAGAACTGAGAATCCGCAAGGAGAGCCGGCGACCGCGAATACCGCTACAGCCGATCGCTACAGACTGATCGACGCCGAGTCGTCCGTACGCTCGAACGTGACCTCGAGAACGCCGTTGTTGAACGACGCGTCCGCGGAGTGTTCGTCGACTGTCGTCGGGAGCGTAATGTGCTCCTGTAGCGCGCGCTGTTCGCTTTCGACGTCGAGGGTGAGCATCTCGCCGTCACACCGCAGGGAGAGGTGGTCGCGCTCGACCCCGGGCAGGTCCGCGACGACGCGCACCTCCTCTTCTGTCTCGTGAACGTCGACGTGCGCGTCGGCGCCAAAGCCCGTCTCGTCGATCGTGGAGGCACCGCCGGTCATCACGTCGTCCATCAGCCGCTCGATCTCGCGGAAAATGTCGTCGAATGGGTCATCCCGATCGTCGCGGCGCATGAGCGTGGGTGGTACCCCACCCGGCAAAAGCCTTCTGCCCCGTGCAATCGTGTCGCATGGACCGACAGAACGACCTGCGCAGCAACGACGAGGCCCTTGCGCCGCTGTGCGACGATCGCCGCCAAGGCCTTTCGTATTATCTACGCGCGAGCCAGCGGTGGCTCGCGTTCGCAGCCTGCTGCACGCTACCACAGCGCGTACATTTCCAGACGAAGGCGCCGAGTTGCTCGTACCCGTTTGCCAGACCGCCGCCGTGGCTGGTGCCCCATTCGAGTCCGCAGTCGGAGCACTTGTCGGGGTGTCGGCCCCCGCCGGCGCCGGCGTCCTCGCTCGCGAATCCTGCACCCGGATCCGCCTCGAGCGACTCCATCAAGATGCGACGGTCGGTCTCGTCCATCGAGGTCCTGATCCGTTCGAGCGCCGCCTTCGTCTGGTCGATCCGCTCCTGGATGTCCTGGTAGGTCTCGTCCTCTGAAAGCGCCGTCTCGCTCTTGCCGACCTGCATGTTCGCGGCGTGGGTCGTGTACTCGAAGAAGGCCGAGACGGCTCGCTCGTACGTGGCGATACGGGCAAGCCGACTGACGGCCTCCCTGAGGTCGTCCTCCTCGAGTGGTGTGAACAGGCAGATGTCGTAGCCAGCACCCTCCAGCATCGGCGGCTCGTCGTCTCCCTGCACGAGAATCGACCGCGCAAAGGGGTTTCTGACCCCCAGACTATCGAGGAGCTGCTGCTTACTGTCGTCGGAGACGCCGGCGCCGAGGACCGCGACACCGATCTTCGGCGAGATCAGCTCACTGGCGCCCGCGGGAGAGTTCGCAGTCTCGACCGGGAACGGCGAGTCGATCCACGATGCGTAGCGATCGGCGCGGTTCGGCCCGTCGGCTACGAGGACCGTCGGCGCCGAAATCGCTGGCGTATCGGCGGCTCGCGGTACCTCCTCGGAGGTTTCCTCGTCGGAGTCGTCACCGAGGGACGCGCTCATATATTCTTCGTGTCAACGCTACCTCAAAAGTGTTCTCGCTGCGTTCTCATCGTGTAGAATTCGATTCGACAATCGCCGGACGTGGGACGCAAACAGAATGAAAACGAAATAGAGTTTCGTGATATTCAGTTGGGCCTGAAACGGTCGGTATATCGGAGTCGTGCGCGTCGCGCAGAGACCGAACTCAATCGTCCGCAGCACCGGCCTCTCGCACGTCCCGTGCGGGTCCGACGGGCCGGTCGTCGAGACCGAGTGCGACGTTCGTCATTCGCCGGCTCCGATCGGCGTCGGCCAGGCCCGTGACCGCTCGGACGGCGTCGACGTTCTCCGGGACGACGTCGGCCTCCTGGTGAATCGCCTGGAAACAGCTGATCTCCCCGTCCGAGACGGAGATCGAATCGGCCCAGACGCAGTTCTCCCAGACGTCACCTCGCGGCCGGTCGGCGTCCTTGGCGATCTCCTTGAGGCCGCCACAGCTCTCGACGCCGAGGTCGCCGGGGACGAGGAACAGCCGCGGCTCCGCAGCGAGGCGGTCACGGACCGTCGCTTCGTCGAGATCGGGCGCGGCCTCGTCCAGCGTAACGGAAACCGCGTGGAGGTGCATCCGCGTCGCCGGCACCGTCACGCCCATCGTGTCGACGTCGACGTCGGGGAGGACCGTTCGCACGTCGGGGCCGTGGTGGGAGGGAATCTCGATCGGGTCCGGCAGGATGTCGTCGATCGGGCCGCGGTCGGGCTGGGCGGGATCGCCACCCCGGCGTACGAGCGTTACGCGGGCGCGCTCGACGCCCCAGGCGTCGTCGAGCGGCGCGAGCAGCCGGGCGAGCCCGGTCGTGTTACAGGAGACGACGCGCACCCGATCGGCACCGATCGCATCGTCGAAATTCGCGCGGGCGACGAAGCTCGCGTCGGCGACGTCGTGTCGTTCCGCGCCCTGGAAGATAGCCGGCGTGTCACGAGCCGCGTACTGGGGTGCGTTCTGCTCACCGACGCCGCCCGGCGTCGCGTCGACGATCACGTCGCTCTCGTCGATCAGCGACTCGACCGGTCCCGAGAGCGGGATCCCTGCCTCGTCGAAGCGGTCCGCTCGCTCGGCCGGCGCGTAGACCGAGAACCCCTTCGACAGCGCACTCCGGGCGCCGGCGTCGGGGGAGCGTTTTGCGACGCCCACCACGTCCATGTCCGGCTGTGTTGCTATCGCGTCCGCGACGCGTTTGCCGATGGTACCGTAGCCGTTGACGCCGACGCCTACCATGCACAACGATCCGGCTGCCGACACCATAAACATTCCTAAAGATCATTATAGATCCCTACTCGGAATAGAGTACCCGGGCGACAACAGCGGGGCCGGCCGGACCAAAATCGGGCGAAGCGTCCGGGGAGCAAGTGCAGCCACCACAGTCGTCCAGCAGCGTACGGCCCAGTCCATTAGACAAATACTTTACCCGCACTGCACGAACATTCGACCATGAGCACCTCGAGCGATTCCGTGCGCGTCGGACTGAACGGCTTCGGACGCATCGGCCGCAACGTCTTTCGTGCGGCACTGGACAGCGACCAGGTCGATATCGTCGGCATCAACGACGTCATGGACGTCGACGACATGGCGTACCTCCTCGAGTACGACACCGTCCACGGGACGACCGAGGGCGTCGAGATCGACGGCGGGGACATCGTCGTCGACGGCACCACGTACCCGACCTTCTCCGAGAAGAATCCCGCCGAACTCCCCTGGGACGACCTCGACGTCGACGTCGCATTCGAGGCCACTGGCCTGTTCCGCACCCACGAGGACGCGAGCAAGCACGTGGAGGCAGGCGCAGACAAGACGATTATCTCGGCACCGCCCAAGGGCGAGAAAGAGGTCCTGACGGTCGTCTACGGCGTCAACCACGACGAGTACGACGGTGAGGACGTCGTCTCCAACGCCTCCTGTACGACGAACTCCATCTCCCCGGTCGCGAAGGTGCTCGACGACGAGTTCGGCATCGAGTCCGGCGTCCTGACGACGACACACGCCTACACTGGCTCCCAGAACCTCATCGACGGCCCGAAGGCCAAGCGTCGACGAGGCCGCGCGGCAGCCGAGAACATCGTTCCGACCTCGACCGGCGCCGCACAGGCGACTACCGAGGTGCTCCCGCAACTCGAGGGGAAACTCGACGGTATGGCGATGCGCGTCCCGGTCCCCGACGGATCGATTACGGACTTCGTCGTCACCCTCGACGCCGACGTCACCGAGGCAGAGGTCAACGCAGTACTCGAACAGGCCGCCGCAGGCGACCTCGAGGGCGTGCTCGGCTACACCGAGGACGAAGTCGTCTCGAGCGACATCGTCGGTGAGCCCTACTCCTCGATCGTCGACGCCAACTCGACGATGGTCATGGGCGATCAGGTGAAGGTGCTCGCCTGGTACGACAACGAGTTCGGCTTCGCGAACCGGATGCTCGACCTCGCAGCCTACGTGACCGCCGAGGCCGCAGCCGAGGCCTGATCTCGGATACAGACGCAGGCCGCGTCGTTTTCCGTCGGATCGTTCGAATCGATCGGTTCCCCGATTCGGCGCTTTTTTGCCCCGTTCGCGTACAGTAACGAGCATGGCAGGCTTCCACACCACCGACGACCTCGACGCCGGCCAGCGTCTGCTGGTCCGGATCGACGTCAACGCCCCGATCGAAGACGGCGCAGTCCAGTCCACGCGCCGCTTCGAGCGACACGCCGAATCGATCCGCGAGCTGCTCGACGACGGGCACGCTCTCGCGATCATGGCCCACCAGGGTCGTCCCGGTCGCGACACGTTCGTCACGCTGGAACAGCACGCTGACGTCCTCTCCGAACTCGTCGGCGAGGAGATCAGCTACGTCCCCTCGACGTTCGGCGAGGAGGCCATCGAGGCAATCACAGAACTCGAATCTGGAACGGGCGTAGAGGATCCCGGCGACGCCATCCTGCTGGAGAACGTCCGAATGACCGACGGCGAGCTGCCCGAAGAGCCGCCGGAAGTCAAGGCACAGACGGAGTTCGTGCGCACGCTCGCCAACGCCTTCGACGCCTACGCCAACGACGGTTACTCCGTCGCGCACCGATCCCACGCGTCGATCGTCGGCTTCCCCGAAGTGATGGACGCCTACGCTGGCCCCGTCATGGCCGACGAGTACGAGTACAACACCTCCGTCGAGCGCCGCGAGTTCGACGGCGACGTGACGATGGTGCTCGGCGGAACGAAGGCCGAGGACGTCATCGCGGCGATGGACAACCTCGAAGATACGGTAGACACCTTCCTGCTCGGCGGCGTCGTCGGTGAACTGTTCCTCCGTGCGAAGGGCCACCCCGTCGGCCACGATCTCGAGGACGGTCCCGATCTCTACGACGACAACTACGAGAAGAACGCCGATCTCATCGACGACGTCCTCGAGCGCTTCGGTGACCGCATCGAGACGCCCGTCGATCTCGCGTACGAGGACGAGAACGGCGAGCGCGCCGAACACGCCGTCGCCGACGTCGAGGAGAAGACCGTCTCCTACATGGACGTCGGTCACGAGACCGTCGAGCTATACCAGCCGATCGTCGAGGACTCCGCCGCGGTGCTCGTGAAGGGGGCGCTGGGCGTCTTCGAGGACGAACGGTTCAGCTACGGGACCGTCGAGGTGCTCCGTGCGGCTGGCGAGTCCGATGGCTTCTGCGTCGTCGGGGGCGGCGACACGTCCCGAACCGTCTCGATGTACGGGCTCGAGGAATCCGGCTTCGACCACCTCTCGATCGCCGGCGGTGCCTATCTCCGTGCGCTGACCGGCGAAGGGCTCGTCGGAGTCGAGGCGCTCGAACGCGCGGCCGAGCGGATGGACGGCTAGGTCATCCCTCGCGGATCGGCCCGGTCGAATCGACTGGCACGTGCGCGCTTTTGAGAAGCGTTTTTCCGGGACAGACGTGGCAGCCTATTCGAGTGGCGTCCACCGGGACGGCGACCTACCGAACCCGCGAACGCGGTACTCGACCGCTCCCTCCTCCGTCTCGCGAAGCTGGACGACGCCGTCGAACTCACCAGTCAACGTGTTGACCGTCTGTTGGTCGTGACTATCGTCGTCGAGCGTGAACACGGCGAATCCACCGCTGGATTCCACCCGGTTCGTGTAGATGTGGAGGAACTTGAACACGGTCTCGACGTCGAGATACTGCAACAACGTCGAGATCGAGACGAGTCCGTGCCTGACGTTGGCGACGCCTCTGTCGGCGAACCGTTTCGTCAGTTTCGCCGTGCCGATGGAGATGCCGGTCAGATCGCCGGGGGACCCGACGTACTCCGTCGCGACCTCCCGAATGCCGTCGCGATCGTCGGTGCCAGAACTGTCGATCAGCCCCACCCGATTGCGATCGAACTCGGGCTGGATCCGTTCGAAATCCCGAAGGATCGAGGCGGCGCTTGTCTTGGTCGTCACGAGTAACATGCCGTCGCCGTCCCCGTTCCCGGCGGCGAGCATCTCGATTGCGATCTGTCGCTTGCCGACGAGCGATGGCCCACTGATCAACACGGTCGTCCCCGGCGGCAGTTCGTCGAGTTCGTCTCCTGGAAGTACCCCAGAAACGTCGTAGGTAGAACTCACTCCTCATCACCCAGCTGATCCGCTCCCTCCTCGCCCGCCGCATCTTCAGTCAGTTCCGATAGCTCCCTGACTGCGCTCACGAACTCGAGATCCGACTCCATGTCCCCAAGTGTCTCGTCGGCCTCTTCGCGTTGCGCGTCGATGCGTTCGTTCAGCCGCGCGTACTCCTCGCTATCTTCGAGTTTTGCCTCGGTCTTCTCGGTCTCGAGTGCGCTCCGTCTGGCGACGAGCGAGTAGTACTCCTGAAGCGCCTCCGATTGCTCGGCACGATCGAGCAGCGTCTCGATGGTCTCCAGCAGCCCATCCCGCGTCGGCGGTTTCGTCACGTACTCGTCGAACCCCATCTCGACGACGTCGAAGTCCGGGTCGACCGCACTGACCATCGCGACGCGGGTGTCGATCCCCCTCGATCGGATGGCAGAGAGCACGTCCGCACCGCTCATGCCCGGCATCATCCGGTCGAGGAGGACGACGTCGACGTCGTCGTCGACTGCGGCTAGCGCCGCGTCACCGGTCTCGGCGGTGCGAACGTCGTAGCTTCCCTGTAGCCAGATCTGATACGTCTCGGCGACGTCTGGCTCGTCTTCGACGATCAGGACGACCGGTGCGTCTGTCTCCGTCATAGTGAGTTGTCCGATGTCATGGCTGGATATGGTTCGGTATTGGCGTCGAGATACGTCATGCTATGGGCCGTCACTGGACGATTCGGGGCTGTGAGCCGGATCTGCGACGGTCGAATCACCCGTCGCCATCTGGATATCGCGGGAGAGCTCCACGACGAAGGTGGCACCACCCGCTTCGTTGTCGACGACACTGACCTCTCCCCCGTAGCGGCCGACCATCGCGTCGACGAAGAAGAGACCGAAACCCGATCCGGTCTCTTTGGCGTGTCCGGTCTCGCCACGGCGGAAGATCGTCTCCTTTCTGTCGTCGGGAACACCGCTACCGTCGTCGGCGATCTCGATCGTAACGAACTCCTCGCCCACCTCGACGCTCGTTCGCACCGTAATCTCGCCCTCGTTGTGCTCGATGGCGTTGGTCAACAGATTTCCGAGGACGTCCGAGAGGAGTTCGTCGGCCTCGACGGAGGCGGTCTCGGGCAGATCTCGCTCGAACGTCGCGTGCGTATGCGTGGTCCGAAGCCGATCGAGTTGCTCGTCGATCAGCGCCGTCACGTCCGTGGTCGAGAGCGACGTCGACGCCTCTGGCGCGGTCAACGCCTCGATGACGCGCTGGACGCGACCTGTGACGTCGGTCACGTTGCCACACCACTTCACGATCGTTTCGGCGTACTCCTGCTGTTGGCCGGTGGTTTGCTCGGCGAGGATCTCGGCGCGCGAGCGAATCACCGTCATGCCGTTGAGCACGTCGTGGCGGAGGATGGAGCTGAAGAACTCGAGCTGGTCGGTCTGACGGCGAAGCTCCTCCTCGCGACGGGCCCGATCGATCACGGCGACGAGGTTGGAGGCGAGCACTCGGGCGCCGTAGACGTCCACTTCGTCGAACGGCCGGTCCCCAGTGGTCCCGACGTTCATCACGCCGATATCGCCGATCGGTAGCACGATCTCGTGTTCGACCGTCGTGTCGGGGTTGAGGGCGCCGTCGCTGGCGTCCGGATTCTCGAGAACGAACACCTCGCCCGATGCGAAGGCTTCCCACGATTTGCTCTGGCTGTCGCTCGTGTACGTTGGGGGCTCACCGAACTCCTCGATCGCAGCGTCGGAGGCCGCAGCGGGAAGGAGCCGTTCGCCAGCGTCGTCGACCAGCCAGATGCCAACGAGTGGCGCATCGAGCAGTTCGCCCGCGGCCGCTGCGGCAGCCTCACAGACGGCGTCGACGTCTGCGGCGTCGATCACCGTCCTGGTTGCCTCGTGGAGCCGTTCGATCATCTCGCGACGTCGTTCGAGCTCGTGGCGGTACGTTTCGCGATCGGTCACGTCCCGCGCGAGCCCGATCATCTTCGTCGCTCCGTCGTCCTCGACGATCTTCCCCCGAAGATCGATCCAGCGATACTCGCCAGACTTGTCAGCGACCCGAACGTCGACTGAGGTCACCGAATCGGCGTTGCGTGCCTCCGCGACGCCCTCGAAGACGGTGGCGTGATCGTCCGGATGAATCATCTCCACGAACTCCGTGAAGTCACCGGAGAACTCGCCCGGATCGTAGCCGAGGATCCCGTGCATGCTCTCGTTCCAGACCAGTTCGTCCGTGTCGACGTTCCACTCCCAGATCGCCGGACTCGCGCCGCCGAGCGCGAGGTGGAGCCTGCTGGACGTCTCCTCCAGCGCAGAGACCCGCTGTTTGCGGTCGGTGACGTCCGCAAGGATCCCGACCATACGACGGTCGTCGCCCGAACCGATGAGGCGCCCACGCGCCTCGGCCCACATGACCGTCCCATCGGTCCGCTCCATCCGGAACTCGGTCTGGTACATCTCACCGCCGTCGAGGGCTTCCTCGACTGCGGATTGCATGGCCGACACGTCGTCGGGATGAACGAACTCGGCGAAGTCGTCGAACGTCCCGCCGAACGAGCCAGCATCCAGGCCGACGAGCTGTTCGAGGCTCTCGTTCCAGACGACCTCGTCCGTCGCGAACTGCCACTCCCAGATCCCCATGCCCGTCCCCTCGAGGGCGAGCTGTTCGACCTCACGATCACGGCGCTTTCGCTCGCTGACGTCTCTGACGATCGCGACGACCTGACCGTCGTCGAGCGCCGAGAGGGAGAGCTCCTGCGTGAACTGCTCGCCGTCGGCGCGGACACCGGTGGTCTCGCCCCGCCACGTGCCGGTTTCCTCTAGCTCCGGGGCGATCTCCGTCTCGACGTGTTCTGCGTCGTCATCAGGATATCGGATTCGCCAGTCTTCCCCCAGTACCTCGTCTCGAGAGTCGAACCGGTGGAGTTCGAGAAACGCGTCGTTGACGAGCGAAAACGTGCCATCGGGACCGACGATCGCGATGGCGTCGGTCGACTCCTCGATCGCCGCGCGGACCGATCGGGCTTCCGATGCCTGCTCGCGTCGGCGGGCGTCGTTGTACCCGAGCAGGACACCGATTCCGCCGCCGATCGTTCCGAAGTATGCCACCATCCCGGCGAGCAGTCCGACCGATACTCCGTCGGCGAGGAGAAGGATCGTCAGGGCGCCGAGGAGTGTACTTCCCACGACCGTTCCCCCAACCCACCTGGCGATGGAGAACGTCCAGTCCGGCGTGGCTCCCCGGTACAGCAACCAAACGCCGTACGCCGTGACGCCCACCGACGTCCCGACTAGCACCACGACCGCACCCGTCTCCAAGAAGAGACCCCTCGCGGCGGCTACGGCGGTGACGATCGATCCACAGAGAAGCCCGACGCCGAGAAGCGCGACGGACCACTGTTTCACCGTTCGCGTAGATGCGCGCACGGTCATCAAATGCGACGACCAGGCATAAAGGCAACCGCTAGATACGACGGTCTCTGGAGACGCCGGTCATCCCACTCCGGTGGCTGTGTGAGAAAACTACTGCGTCCAGCGCGCGAGACGGGGTGAGAAGAACGGTTGAAGCGCTACTCGTCGAGGCGCTTCGAGATGAGCTCCTGAATGTCGTTGCGAAGCTCTTCGACCTCGACCTCCTCGAGGACGGGGACGAAGAACCCTTCCACGAGCATGTCGCGTGCCGCCTTCGGGTCGACGCCGCGAGAGGTCATGTAGAAGAGGTCCTCCTGATCGACCTGGCCGACCGTCGCGGAGTGGGAGGCCTCGGTGTCGTGGTTGTTGATGATCAGCTTCGGGGAGGCGTCGGCCTCGCTCTCGTCGGAGAGCATCAGCGTGTTCTCCCGCTGGTAGGAGTTCGTGTCCCAAGCCATCGAGCCGACGTCCTGCACGCCCTCGTAGACGGAGCGAGCGACGTCGTCCACGACGCCGCGCATCACGAGGTCGGCGGTCGTGTGCTCCGCGCGGTGCCAGACCTTCGAATCCAGATCGAAGTGCTGGTCGTCGCGGCCGAAGAAGGCGCCGACGATCTTCGTCTCCGCACCGTCGCCGTTGAGCTCGGTGGAGACCTCGGTCTTCGTCAGTCGGGAGCCGAGGTTGCCGTCGATGAAGGAGACGGTCGAGTAGGTGCCTGCGTCGGCGCGCTTGAGCGTGTAGTTGTAGGTGTCGTCGTCGAGGTTCTGGAGCGCACCGTACTGGACGTGGGAGTTCTCGCCGGCGGCGACCTCCACGATCCCGCTGTAGTAGCGCTCACCCTCGACATCGGCGTCACCGGTAGACTGCCGCTCGAGGATCGTAACGGAGGAGGACTTCTCGGTCACGACGAGGGTGTAGTTGAACAGCGAGGAGGAGTTCATCCGCGTGCGGATGGCCACGTCCTCGGCGTCGACCTCTTCGGGAACGTAGATGACCGTTCCAGTCGAGAACAGCGCCGTCGATAGCGCCGTGAGGTAGTTCTCCTGCGGGTCGACGACGGAGCCGAAGTGCTCCTCGAGCACGTCGGGGAGCTGCTCGACGGCCTCCGCGATCGAGAGGACCTCGATCTCGTCGGGACCCTCCTGGTCCTTCTCCTCGGCCGCGTTCAGAGGATCGACGAAGGACTCGTAGTCCAGATCGTAGAGGTTCGTCCAGGTTCGGCCCGGCGTGCGGATGACGTCGGGCATGTCGAGCTCCTCGAGTGCGTCGAGGGCCTCGAGACGGGTCTCGAGGAGCCACTCGGGCTCGCCCAGCTCCTCGGAGATCTGGCGGACGGTGCTTTCGTCAACCGCGGTGTGTAGCTGCGTTCTCATTTGTCCGGACATCTTACCCGAGGCTTCCCTCCATCTCGAGCTCGATGAGACGGTTGAGCTCGACGGCGTACTCGATGGGCAGTTCCTCCGTGATCGGCTCGATGAACCCGGAGACGATCATCTGCTTGGCGTCGTCGTCGTCCAGCCCGCGGCTCTGGAGGTAGAACACGTCCTCGTCGCCGATCTTGCCGACGGTCGCCTCGTGGGCGACGTCGACCTTCGACTCCTCGATCTCCATGTACGGCATCGTGTCGCTGGTCGACTCGTTGTCGAACATCAGCGCGTCACACTCGACGGCAGTCGAGGAGTTCTCGGCGCCGTCGGCGATGTGGACGAGACCGCGGTAGTTCGTGCGGCCGCCGTCCTTGGAGATAGATTTGGACTCGACGGTGGACTTCGTGTTCGGCGCGTTGTGGTAGACCTTCGCGCCGGTGTCGATGTCCTGCCCCTCGCCCGCGAAGGCGATGGTGATGTGGTTGTCGCTGGCACCCTTCCCCTTGAGGATCGTCGAGGGGTAGAGCATCGTGGCCTTCGAGCCCATCGACCCGGAGACCCACTCCATACGACCGCCCTTCTCGGCGATCGCGCGCTTGGTGTTGAGGTTGAACGTGTTCTTCGACCAGTTCTGGACGGTCGAGTACTGCACGTGGGCGTCCTCCTTGACGAAAACCTCGACGCCGCCGGAGTGGAGGTTGTGTGCGGCGTATTTCGGTGCCGAGCAGCCCTCGATGTAGTGAACCTCGGAGCCGGCCTCGGCGATGATGAGCGTGTGCTCGAACTGGCCCATCCCCTCGGAGTTCATCCGGAAGTAGGCCTGAACGGGCATCTGGACGGTGACGTCCTCGGGAACGTACACGAAGGAGCCGCCGGACCAGACCGCGCCGTGGAGCGCCGCGAACTTGTTGTCGCTCGGAGGCACGCATTTCGTCATGAAGTACTCCTTCACGATCTCTTCGTGCTCCTGCACGGCCTCGTCCATGTTGCAGAAGATGACGCCCTTCTCCTCCCACTGCTCCTGCATGTTCTGGTAGACGACCTCGGACTCGTACTGGGCGCCGACGCCGGAGAGGGCCTTCTTCTCGGCCTCGGGGATGCCCAGCTTGTCGAAGGTGTCCTGGATGTCCTCGGGGAGGTCGTCCCAGTCGTCCGTGGCGTCGCGTGCCTCGACGTCTGGTCGGATGTAGGGAACGATCTCCTCGATGTCGAGCCCGGAGAGGTCGGGAGCTCCCGGCCAGTCGTCGGGCATCGGCAGTTCGTGGTACTGCTCGAGTGCGCGGAGGCGTCGCTCGAGCATCCAGTCGGGTTCGTCCTTGTCCTCGGAGATGAGGCGAATCGTGTCCTCGTCGAGGCCCTTACCGGACGTCACCGCGGAGGCCTCCTCCTTGCGGAAGTCGAACCGTTCCTCGGTGTTCGTCTGCTGTAGTTCGTCGTCTTCTGAGCTCATTGGTCGATCATGGGGTCGCTGGGGGTATAGTCCTGTTCACGATGCCGGCAGTTCGAAACCGTCATCGGTTACGCCGTCTCGCACACTTCCTCGCGCACCCAGTCGTAGCCGCGGTCCTCGAGCTTCTCTGCGAGCTCGGGACCGCCGCTCATCGCGATCTGGCCGTCGAGCATGACGTGGACGCGGTCGGGCTCGACGTAGTCGAGAATACGCTGGTAGTGGGTGATCTGGAGGACACCGGTGCCCTGCTCGTCGCGGAGGGCGTTGATGCCGTCGGAGACGTCCTGCAGGCGGTCGATGTCCAGCCCGGAGTCGATCTCGTCGAGAACGGCGATCTCCGGCTCGAGGATGGCGGCCTGGAGTACCTCGTTCTGTTTCTTCTCGCCGCCGGAGAAGCCGGCGTTGAGATACCGCTGTGCGAAGGACTCGTCCATGTCCAGCAGCTCCATCTTCTCCTGGAGGATCTGCTGGAACTCGGCGACACCGACCTCGCCCTCGTCGGCGGGACCCTCCATCGGGGAGGTGTCGTAGCCAGAGTCGTCTTCCTCGTCGCCGTCTTCCGCGTCGGCTTCGTCCTCGTCCTCGAAGAGCTCCGCGCGCTCGTCGAGCTTGGCGTTGAGCGCCGTGCGGAGGAAGTTCGCCATCGTGACGCCCTCGATCTCCGCAGGATACTGGAAGCCCAGGAACACGCCGATCGCGGCGCGCTCGTTGGGTTCGAGTTCGAGCAGGTTCCACGTCTGCATGTCCTCGGGGATCTCCACGTCACCGCCGAAGTCGCCGTCGTCGAGGTGCAGGAGGACCTCGCCGCCGGTAACCTCGTACGCGGGGTGACCCGCGATGACCTTCGCCGTGGTCGACTTTCCGCTCCCGTTCGGTCCCATCAGCGCGTGAATCTCGCCGGCCTCGACCTCGAGGTCGACGCCTTCGAGGATCACTTCGTCGTCCTCTTCGGCCACTTCGGCCTCGAGTTGATTGAGTTCGAGTCGTGCCATCTTGTCGGTCGACTAGTGGTTCGAGCGGCCCATAATGCTTTCGTAATCGACGGCAAAGCACTTCCACATTCGACAAAATATTTTTCCCATTCCGAATCCGGAGCGAACGTGATCGGCATGCGCCAGCGACGGTCGGAAAGAGCGTTTCGCAGAATTCGGAGTGCTTCAGCCCGATTCAGGGTCGTTTCGTGGGACGTGCACCGCTCGCCTCGTTCAGGCGCGCGGGTCGTGTGACCTCTTCAACTAGATCTCCGACGCCATCCACGACGTCAGCCGTCGAGCATCGCTTCGGCAGCCGTCTCGGCGGTGAGGACGTGGTACTCCGATCGGATGTCATAGGGGAGCTCTAGCTGGACGCCCGACGCGCCGTCGTCTGTGATCCAGTTCACGACGTTGTTCGGGTTCTGTCCTGCGAGCTCGGTGTCCGTGACGACCTCGACGACGACGTCGGCGTTCGCATCGTCGTACGCGGTCTGCAGCCGATTGGCGACGCGATCCCGAGCCTCCACACCAAGTCCGCCGACCTGCACGGTGTCTGCACTCGTGCCGTGAAACGCGATCGCAGCGTCGAACCCGACGTCGGCGATCGAGTCCAGTTTCGGGAAGGACGCCCGTGAGAGCGCCGGCGAGGTGATATGCCAGCGATCGTAGGCGCCGGCGTCGCCGTTGTAGCCGTAGCAGGCCCAGCCGACTGTGTCGTAGTTTTCCGCCACGTGAACGGCCTGGCGGCCAGTGTTGTACTCGACGACGCCACCGTGGGGTGCGAGCGCGACGAGTCCGGCGTCGATTGCACGGCTCCCACCGACGAGCCGCTCGACGAACTCGTCGTTCGACCAGGCCTGCTCCCGGCTGTCGAGGCTGGGGTGTGGAACGTGTGCGGAGACGCTCCCGTCGGCGCCGTCGCTCGCGCCGAACTGGGCGAGCTCGTCGGCCTCCGCTGTGACGGTGTTCTGGTCAGTGTTGACGATCTCCGCGACGGTGAAACACTTCTCCTGAAACTCGACGTCCCCGGAAGGCTCGTCGACGGCGACTCGCACCTGCTGGCCCGCCTCGATGCCGACTCGCGACGCGAGCGTTTGATCCACCGTGCAGTAGTCCCCGCCAGGATAGGGCCCAGAAACCGACGCCGCGGCGAGCGTCGCGTCGTGTCGCTCGATCATTCGTCCCTGCGTTTCGTCGTCCTGAGACGACTGGAGAGCTTCGGTAGCGGCCAGTGCACCACCGCCGACGACTGTCCCTGCCGCCAGTAGCGCTCGTCGCCGGGAGAGCTTCATCGGAATGGGGCCAACCATGACTATTGGTAACAACTGGCAACAGTTAAGCGTGCATGTGGTGACCCACGGCGCTACGCGCGTCGCAGGCTGAAACCGACCACCACGCGGTTCGGTCTACCACCGGTAGCCCAGACAGGATGACGTGCCGAAGAGACCTCACATAAAGCCAGAGAGACCGGTCTGTTCCTGGCCGCTCTCGACTTCCTCCCAGGAGACGTCCAGTGCCTCCAGTATCCGTTCGATCGGTCCCTTGAGCGTCTTGTCGAGCATCTTCTCCCAGTCGATTTCGAACTCCTCGGGCAGCTGATCGGCGTACTCGATGCAGATGACGCCGTCACCGGCCTCGACGTCTCGCTTGAACTGGAGATACAGGTCGTTCTCCTGTGGGTTGAACCCGCGCTCGTTCTCCAGCCGGCGGAAGAACGTGGGGTGAACGTCCTCGAGGTAGAGCCGCTTTGGCTTGCTCCCGCGATCGAAGTTCGTCCCCAGCAGCATGTTCGCGAACTTCGCGCCACGGACCTGCGCGGTGTCGGTGTCGTAGTTATCGAGGCGTTTCCCGATCCCGCCAGGAATCCCAATGTCGGCGGGGTCCGCCTGTCCGGATTTGAACTCCTCGATGCGCTCGTGGACGTAGTCGGTGACGTCGTCGATCGCCTCCCCACGGACGATCATGTCGATGACCTCGAGCTGGACCTCCTTCGTGACGGGCGCGATGTCCGATCGCTGGTACTCGAACCCGGTGATGTCCACGTCGTCGACGCTCTTGCCCTCCTTCCAGACGATGTGGCCGGCGTAGCGCTTCTTCTTGCCCGCCTGGAAGAATCGCCGGTAGAGCTTCTCGAACTCGATCTGGAACCGGTGGTCCTGTGCGTTGAGTTCCTCGCTCGCGAACTCGTCGTAGGAGTCGTTGATGTGCTCCTCGATCTCGAAGGACTGCTCGATGGCCGTCTCCGTGGAGACGTCACCGCCGAGCTCCAGCATGATCGAGTCGGTGTCGCCGTAGACCACGTCTCTGCCGAGCTCGTTCGCCGCCTGCTCGGTGAACTCGATGACCTCGCGGCCCGTCGCCGTCACCGCAGCGCCCATCTCCTTGTCGTAGAGCCGGAAGCGCTCCCAGCCCAGCACGCCGTACAGCGAGTTCATGATGACCTTCACCGCGGCCTGCTGACGGTCGAAACGATCGTAGTCCGCGGAGGTGGGATCGTGCTCGTTGCGTGCAGCCTTCTTGGTCTCGCGCTCGGTGAGTAGCTCGTCGACCATCTCGCGGATGATCCCATCGGGCTCCTTCCGGAAGTGGGTGCCATTGGGCGCGACGAACGTCTCGCCGTCGTAGCGCTCCGGATCGACTTTCGTCTCCGGCGACGCGTTCGTCGTCACCATGCACATCGGGTACAGGCTCTTGAGGTCGAGCACGCTCACCATCTCGCGAACGCCCGTGATCGGGTCGAAGACGGCGCCTCCCTCGTACTCCTCGCTCTCCTGTTGACCTTTCGAGGGGAGCACGAACTCGCCGTTGACCTTGTGGAGGACGAACATGTCGACCGCGTCGCCGGGCGTCGTCGCGTCCTCGAGCTTGCAGCCGACGAAGGTTCGCACCTCATCCCAGAACGCGATCACGTCCTGTTTGCGATCGAGTTCGACGCAAAGCTCCACGTCGCGAACGTTGTACTCGAGCAGCCGCTCGGGATCCTGCTCCCAGAGATCGCCGAGGTCGCCGGTGTAGCGTTCCTTCCCGACACCGAGTTCCTCCTCCGCGACGGCATCCAGTCGGTAGGAATCGAGCTCCGAGAACTGCGTGCGCTGGTAGGCGTAGAGCAGGTCGAACACGACCCGTCCCTTCACGTCCGGCGCGCCCCAGTTCGACCGCCAGACCTCGTCGACTCGGGAGAGCCGTTCGATGGAGAGGTCCTCGTCGACGTCGAACCTGCCGTCGAGTTCCTCCAGCCGGTCGAGGACGTACGGCATGTCGAAATCGTCGAAGTTCCAGCCGGTGAGCACGTCCGGATCGGTCTCCTCGACGTAGGCAAGATACGATTCCAGCATCGCCGCCTCGCTCTCGAACGCTCGAACCTCGATTGCAGCGTCGTCGGTGATCGGATCGTACTCGAGCTCGTCGAGGTCGCCACTCCACTGGGCGTCCTCGCCCGGGAAGATCCAGCCGACGTACTCATCACGGACCGAATCGTGCGTGGTGAGACAGACGATCGGCTCCTCGCCGTCTTCCGGGAAGCCATGGCGATCGTCGACCTCGATGTCGAGCGTGTGCACGCGGGGCTCGGCGACCACCTCGACGGGCTGGATCTCGTCGTGATGGATCGTGATCGGCTCGCGCTCGCCGCCGGAGTCCCGACCGTCGCGTCGGGCTGGCACCCGAATTCCGCTTTCGATACCCTTGTCGATGAGGAGCCGGTTCGGGAACAGTACGTCCGCCTCGTAATGGTCGAACTCGTCGCGAACCTGCCCGACGTCTCGCGGCGTGCGACCGAAGATCTTCAGGAGCTCGTCGCCGCGGATCGACTCGTACCCCTCCTCGTAGTCGACGATGCCGTCGTAGCTCGCGAGCGAGTCGGGCGCCACCGACGCTACTGGCGCGTAGAAATATGGTCGAAACCCGCGAACGCGCACGTGCTCTCTGACGCCCTCCGACGTCCGTCCGAAGACGTGGACGATCGGCGTCTCGTCGCTGCCGGTGCCCTCGATCGTGTAGTCGATCTGCATCACGCGAAGCTCGACGGTGCCATCCGCATCGGGAAGCGTCTCCACCATCGGATCGACGACGTCGTCGCTCCCGTTCTCGCCCTCGCCGGCGACGTACTCGGCCTCGGCAGCGGGCCGGGCGTCCTCGCCCGAATCGGCCCACGACGAGAGGTCCTGCTGGCCCGCGTCAGTCATGATCAGCGACTAGGCGAGCCCCGACAAAAACACCGGGGATTCCGGTGGCGTCGGCGGAGCGGTGAGAGCATCACCGCCGGTTGGACGGCCGTCGACCGTCCCGCTGACTTCCACCCGTCGGCCGCGGCGGCGGTGTCACCGTTTCAAACCAGCGGACCGCAGCACGCGGCTTTAACACCGAGCTGGATGAACGAGAGACCATGCAAGCAGTTCGCTTTCACGAACACGGCGACACATCGGTGCTCCGCGTCGACGAGGTGCCCGATCCAACCCCGGCTGCGGACGAGGTCGTGATCGCCGTCGAGTCAGCGGGCGTCAACCCCGTCGATGCGTACTTCCGGAGCGGCGCGTACGAGCCATTCACGCTCCCGATGATACCCGGCGTCGACGCTGCCGGAGTGGTCGAGACCGTCGGCGACGAGGTCCAGGGGGTCGCGAACGGTGATCGCGTGGTCGCGACCGGCCTCGGAAAGGATCACTTCGGCGGCTACGCAGACCGAGTCGCGATCCCGACCGACCGCATGGCCCTGCTTCCCGAGGGCGTCGACTGCCGCGAAGCAGGTGCGGCGGGCGTGGTCGCAGTCACCGCCTGGCGGGCACTCGTCGATCACGGGGATCTCCGCCCGACGGAGCACTGCCTGATCCACGGCGGGAGCGGCGGGGTCGGCCACGCCGCCGTCCAGATCGCCGCTGCCGCCGGTGCGAACGTTATCACGACCGCAGCGCCGGCGTACCACGACGAGCTCGCTGCGCTCGGCGCCGACGTGGTTCTCGACTATCACCGCGACGATCTCGCGGACGCTGTGATCGATGCTGCCGACGGCGGCGTCGATCTGACCGTCGACCACCGGCTCGACGACTACCTGCAGTTCGACGCCGACGTCGCCGCGAAAAGAGGGCGCGTCGTCGGCATCGGCGAGAACGATCCGGCGATCGGCTTCGAGAACGACGGCGCAGCCAGGAGCAAGGATCTCTCCGTTCAGTTCATGAGCATGTTCAACACGCCTCGTCTCGCCGACCCACTCGGACGGATCGCAGCGCTACTCGGCGAGGGAGATCTTGGCATCGAGATCGCAGAGACGTACTCGTTGGAGGACGCTGCTGCCGCCCAGGAGGCCGTTCTGGAGGAGTCGTTCCTCGGCAAGCTGGCGATAACGCCCTGATATCCTTCGAGCGGCAGTTTCGACGCCAGATGAGC
Organism: Salinarchaeum laminariae; assembly: GCF_023204835.1. Taxonomy (GTDB): domain Archaea; phylum Halobacteriota; class Halobacteria; order Halobacteriales; family Salinarchaeaceae; genus Salinarchaeum; species Salinarchaeum laminariae. The sequence goes on along the minus strand of NZ_CP096270.1, from coordinate 1,966,435 downwards.
GTTCCTACCCCCTCCTATTGCTGGCCTAGGCAAGTCATTCTCGCTGGGAGGCGGTTCGCATACCACGGGAGAGAATCGAATCGCAAGCGGGCGCGGGGCCGAAACCCATATACCGCGTCGTTCGGCGAACGGCCCGAAGGGTTAAACACCACCAGAGGGCTCGGCGGTAAGGGCTTTATTCGATACCCCCATCCACACCAGTAGGTGACGACGATGCCAGAAACCCCGCCGTCCGACGGCACTGAACTCGAGCCCGAGGAGCGGCCGCCGGAGGAGACCGTCGACTTCGTCGAGACGTACGATACCGACGACGGAATCGTGTTCTACGACGTCGACAATCCGCTCGCGTGGCTCGAGTCCGACCGAGTCGTTCCACTCGACGAGACACTCTGAGGGAGACCGTCGGGCGAGCACGCTGTCCGTCTCTATCCCGAGAGGAGTCCGGTGCTGGCGTCTGCGAGACGGTGTCCTTATTCTTCGAGCGGACGATCTCTCGAACACGTGACCGACGAGACGACGGAACGCGGCGAACCGCCGGCCGATCAGGAGGACGCCACGGACTCCGACGATCAGCCGACGGATTTCGTCGAGGGGACCTTCGAAGCCAGCCCGCACGAGCCCGACCCGCCGAGTTTCGACGTTACCTCCGGCGAGGACCTCGTCGAAAATCTTCCCTCGGGCGACGAGGTCTCCGCGGACGTCCGCCGGTCCTTCTGGGAGATGGTCGTCCTGATCAAGATCGCGCTGCTCGCGCTCAGCGTCGGTATCATGCTCGCGTACTTCCAGGGTCGGTTCGACCTCGCAGCGGGCCTCGGGCTGGTCGCCGCTCTCGCGGGCGTCCGGGTCCTTCTCCGGATTCGATCGTTCGACGGTGAGTAGTTCGGCTCCGATCGTCCGACGGTGAGTAGTTCGGCTCCGATCGTTCGACGGTGAGTAGTTCGGCTCCGATCGTCCGACAGCGACTAGTTCTGGTCCGAGTATCCGAGCCGCGGAATTCGTCCAGGTGTTGTCTCGTCCGCAACGCAACAGCCTTCGAAAAGGGTACCCACCTGCAGCCCGGACCACGACCATGAACACCGTCGAGGACGAGAACGGACGGCGATTCGTCCTCCGAAAGCGATCGAGCGACGCCTGGCTGGTTCGCGATCCCGCCACGGGTGAGGAGTCATTTCGTGATCCCTCGGATCTCACCCTCGTCACCGAGGCCGACGCGCTCGCCACTGCAGCCGACGGCATCCCGGCCGCGGTGCGGACGCTCCTCTCCGCGGTTCCAAACGAACGCGTGCTCGGCCTCGTCATCACGATCGTCGATCGCGAGGCCGTCGGCGTCCGATCGCTCCTCGCAGAGACGACGCTCTGTGAGTCTGATCTTCACGGCGCGATCGCGGAGCTGGTCGCCGCAGGCCTGCTCGCCGAGACGACCGTCGCCGGCGAGCGAGGCTACGAGGCGACGAATCTCGCGAGGGATTCGATCGAGCAGCTCCGCGAGGAGTAGCCAGGGTCGTCGCTCGGCCGATCGAGGCGGAAAGAAGAGCGGATGCCACCGCACGCCCGGTCAGTCGTCAAGCGCCGCCAGGTCGATCGGCCCGCGCTCGACCGACGCCCGGTTGGTGCTCGGATCCTTCCGCACGCGAACGTGCGCGTCCGCGGCGTCGAGCAGCTCGTCGTCGTGGCTCACGACCAGAATCTGCTCGACGCCGAGCTCGGTCATCGCGTCGATCAGCTCGACGAGCTGGCCGACGTGACCGGAGTCGAGGAACACCGTCGGCTCGTCGAGGATCAGGGGCGGCATCGGCGCAGCGCCTTCGATACCCTCAGCGAGTAACCGGTAGATTGCACAGCGCAGGCTAAGGTTGAACAGCGCGCGTTCGCCGCCGGAGAGCTGGGTAGGCGCGAGCGGTTCGCCGTCGCGCTGGTAGACCGTTAGCTCGTAATCGCCGGAGAGTTCGATCCGATCGTAGGCGTCGTTGCGGTAGACCAGCTCGAACGTCTCGTTGAGCAGCTGTTCGAGGTGGGCGACGTTGCGCTGGCGGAGTTCGGCGCGGAGCTCCCCGTAGGTCGCTTCGAGTTCCTCGGCCTCGGATTTGAGCGAACCGAGCGCGTCGCGCTCCTCAGCCAGGGAGTCCTGGCGCTCACGGAGCGACTCCAACTCCTCGATCTGGGCCGTCACGCTCCCGATCGTACTCTGTAGCTCGTCGCGTTCCTCCCGCGAATTTTCGAGCTCGTCGGTCGCATCCTCGAGATACGACTCGGCGCGATCCCGCTCCTCGCGGGCGTCCTCGATGCGATCCTCGTCGTAGGCATCTTCGATCTCCTGGACGCGTTCGCGGCGCTCCCGGAGCGTCTCGCGGCGCTCCTCGTTTTGCTCGGCGAGCAGCTCCCGGCGCTCGCGGATCGACTGGACCTCGTCGTCGAGATCGTCGAGCGCTTCGATCGTCGACACGATGTTCTCGAGGCGCTCCTCGCGCTCGCGGAGCGCCTTCCGCTCGGCGTTGAGCTCCGCGATGGCCTCGCGTTCCTCGTCGGCTGCCTCGCGGTTTGCCTCGGCGGTGTCGCGCGCGGATTCGGCGTCCGCCGCCAGCTCCGATGCCTCCTCGCGAAGCGTCTCGGCGCGCTCGCGCTTGTCCTCGATCGTCGCTTCGCGCTCGGAGAGCAGCTCCGTGACCGACTCGCGACGCTCCTCGATACGCTCGATCTCGCTCGCGGCGTCGACGAGCACCTCCGCCCGTTCGAGGCGGTCCTCACAGGCGTCTCGGCGCTCTTCGAGTTCCTCGATTTCGGCTTCGATCTCCTCGAGCAAATCGCGGTCCTCGCCGAGTGCGTCGACGTGTGGCGAGTCCTCGACGGGCTGGCCACACTCGGGGCATTTCCCTTCCTCGAGGAGCTCCTTGCCGCGCTCGATGCGATCGACGACGGCCTCGCGGTTCGCACGGAGGTCCGCGATCTCGGCCTCGACCTCCTCGAGTTCGGCGTCGATCTCCTCTTGGTGGTCGGCCGCTCCGTCGGGATCGACAGGCGCGTCCTCGAACTGCTCCAGCAGCGCCGAGCGTTCGTCCTCGAGATCCTCGAGGTTTTCCCGGCGCTCTGCGAGTGTCGCCTCGTCGTCCTCGATTTCGGCGTCGAGTTCGTCGGCACGCTCGCGCGCCGATTCGGACTCCTCTTCGAGCTCCGATGCGGTCTCCTGGGCGTCCTCGGCCTCGCTGGTGAGCTCCTGAATGGCGAGGCGCTGATCTTCGAGCTCGTCGCGAAGTTCGTCGTCGCGGGATTCGACGGCCTCGAGGGCGTTCTCGACGGTTTGGAGGTCGATCGGACCTTCCACAGAGTCATCGGCAGCGTCGAGATCGCTGGCGTCGAGCAGCTCCGTTCGGCGTTCCTCGAGCGTCTCGCGTTCCTCGCGACACTCCGAGAGTCGGTCCTGTAACGTCTCTCGCTCCTCGGCGGTTGCTGCGATCCGATCTTCGAGCTCCTCGATTCCCTCCCGGAGCTCGGACAGCTCCTCCTGCTTCTCCGCGAACTCCTCGAGGATGGATTCGGCGTCGGCTTTCGTCTCCTCGGCCTGCTCGATCTGCTCCTCGACGTGGTCGATCTCCTCCTCGATCTCGCCGAGCTCCGTTTCGAGCTCGTTGAGCTGGCCGTGGAGATCCGCCTCCTCCTTCTCCGCGATCTGTTTCTCGACGTCGGTGACGGCGCCCTGGACCTCGCCCAGCGCGTCCTCGACGGCGAGCCGCGCGTCGCCGGCCCGGTCGCGGTACTCCTCGAGCGCGCCAAGCTGGAGCAGTTCGTCGATCGTGTCCTGTCGCTCGCTCGGCGTCGCGTGGATCAGTTTGTTGACCTCGCCCTGCCGGACGTACGCGCAGTTGACGAACGCGTCGGCGTCCATCCGCAGGAGGTCGACGACCGCGTTCTCGACGTCCCGCGCCCCTTCGATCGTGTGTTCGGGCGTCTCGAGGATGCAGGTCGCCGTCGTCGCTCGTTCGCCAGTCGCGCGAACCCGGCGACGAATGCGATACTCCGCGCCATCGTGTGCGAACCAGAGCTCGACTTCCGCGTCCTCCGCTCCGGTGGAGACGAAGTCATCGAGCGTCTCGTCGAGTGCGCGGGCCCCATAGAGCGCGAAGAAGGCTGCTTCGAGCAGGGTGGTCTTCCCGCTCCCGTTGGGGCCGTGGACGACGATGACGCCAGCGTCGAGATCGATCTCGGCCTCGCCGTAACACCGAACGTTCTCGAGGCGCACGCGCTGGATCCTCACGGCGACACCTCCGGAGTCACAGGAAATCCTCCATGGACACCTGACCGTCGCCACCGGCATCCGAATCGGACGCCGGCTGGTCATCTCCGGACGGTGCGTCGTCGTCCGGTGTCGATTCGTCGTCTGGCGTCGGCTCGTCCTCGGCTACGGGTTCGTCGTTCGCGGCAGTCGTTTCGTCGTCGGCTGTCGTTCCGTCGCCAGAAGTAGATTCCTCTGACGTGCTGGATTCATCGCTCGAGGAGAGGTCCTCGGCGTCGTCCTCTGAGTTCGTCTCTTCGACAGCCTGCTCCGAGCCAGTGTCTTCGCCATCGCCCACCAGATCCGCCTCTTCGACGTCGATCTCCCCGTCGGGGACCGGCTCGAAGGCCTCCTGGCCCTCTTCCCGACGTTCCTCGACACGTCGGCGGACGGTCTCGCGAACGTTCGAATCGGCGATCGAGCCGTCGCGAATTGCGCGATCGAGATCGCGGGCAGCAGCGCTCAGACCCATCTCGCGGACGCGTCGGCGAACCGCCTCGTCGGGGTCGGCGAAGGACACGTCGTGCTCGGTCTCGGCCTCCTCGCGCTCGCGGCGGTCGTTGACGCGGGCGACGATCGCACCCTGCTCGGTCGCGAGTTCCTCGATCGGGCCCGGTGCGATCGGCTCGCCCTCGCCCTCGATCGTGACGATCGTGACGGCGTCCTCGTGGTCGAACTCGCGGACCCGATCGCGGACGAGCTCCGCACCCTCGCCCTCGTCCAGTTCGACGTCGACGAAGACGAACTCGCGACTATCGAGCGTCCGGCGGGTGATCCGTAGCTCGCCGTCCTCGACGGTGACGATGTTGTAGCCGCGATCGGCGCGCTCGCTGGCACTCGCTCGCTCCGTCGATCCGGGGTAGGTCACCCAGGTATCGGCGACCTGCTGCTTGCCGGGAATGTGATTGTCGCCCAGCAACATCGCGTCGAAGTCGATGGACGCGGAGTCGAGCAGTTCCTCAGTGTCCCACTCCGCGGGGTCGAACGGCGCGAAGAGGCCGTGGGCGACGAGCGCGGTTGGCGGTGCAGCGCTGCCGTCCGCAGCGGCTTCGGGAGATGTGAACTCGTACTCGAGATCGTCGCGCTCGCTCTCGGGGACGTGGTCGAGCCCGTAGAGCGCGAGCGTGTCGGCGGCTCCGTCTGCCCCGGCTTCGTCCTCCTCGGTCGAGCCGACGATCCGGGGCTCGTCGTCGAGGCGTTCGGCCAGATCGAGGTCGGCGAAGAGATCGAGCCACTGGCCGGATCGCTTGGCCTCGTGGTTTCCGACGATCGCGAGGAAGGGGATGTCGGCCGCGCGTAGCTCGCGAAGCGATGCGACGACTCCCTGGAGGTCCTGAAGATCCGGGCGGCGATCGTGGAAGAGGTCGCCCGCGTGGACGACGGCGTCGACGTCGTCGGCGATCGCGTCCTCGATCACGGCCTCGAACCCCCGGAGGAAGTCCTGCCGGCGGCGGGGATCGTGGTACTGCTGGTAGCCCACGTGGGTGTCCCCGGTGTGCAGTACCCTGGTCACTATGCTGGACACGCTGCCGAAGGGGTTTAGCAGTGACGTATGGGCGCGGTGGAAGTGGTCGGCGATCGGAACTCGGGCTGCAGTGGTTCGACGCGAACGGGCGAAGAGAGTGAGAGACTGGAGGTGTGCCTTCGTCGGAGGAGAGGCAGAACACGAAACTGCAGCCCTACAGCAACGGTTCTACGATCCCGCGACCGGCAGCGAGTAGTTCGTCGATCCGCTGATCTGTCTCGGCCTCGGCGTAGATCCGTAGCTTTGGCTCGGTGCCACTTGGCCGAACGAGTAGCCAGGTGCCGTCGGCGAGCATGCACTTGACGCCGTCGGCGGGGTTCATCGATTCGACGGCCGATCCAGCGATTTGCTCGGGGATCGCGCCCTCCAGATCCGCCATGACTGGCCCCTTGTTGTCGTCTGGACAGTCGACGCTCACGCGGTCCTGTCGGAGGTCACCGTAGGTCTCGCGGAGCCGAGCGATCCGCTCCTGCAGGGGCTCTTCCGCGTGGGCGGCCGCGGCCAGCAGCGCAGCGAGTGTGCCGTCCTTCTCGCGAACGTGGCCGCGGATCGAGAGGCCGCCGCTCTCCTCGCCACCGATCAGAGCGTCCTCCTCGGCCATCGCCTGGGCGACCCACTTGAATCCGACCGGCGTCTCGGCGACCGACGTGCCGTGGTCGTCGGCGATCCGATCGACGAGACTCGACGTCGAGACCGTCCGGACGATCGGGCCGGAATCGGACTGGAGCAGATACTCATAACACGCCGCGAGCAGCTCGTTTGCGTCGAGAAAGCCATCGGCGGTGACGATCGCCACCCTGTCCGCGTCCCCGTCGTTGGCGATCCCGAGATCTGCATTGCCGGCGGCGACCAGCTCGGAGAGCTCTTCGAGCATCTCGGGTTCGGGATTCGGTTCGCCCCCGCCGAAGGTCGGATCACGGCCACACCGCAGCCGGACGACGTCGGCGCCCGCACGCTCCAGCGCCTCGTCTGTCACACCACGTCCACTGCCGTATATCGCGTCGTATGCCACCGTCAGTCCATCGAGATCCGGGTCGACGAGGTCCAGCACCGCGCCGATCTGGGCCTCGATCAGATCGACCTCCTCGATCTCGCCGTGCTCCTCGTCCGGGAGCGGGTCGGGCTCGCCGAGGCCGTCCTCGATTCGGTTCGTGATCGTCGGCAGCGCCGGCGCACCATCGTGGGGGATGAACTTCACGCCGCTGTACTCCGGCGGGTTGTGCGAAGCCGTGACGACGAATCCGCCCGCGAGGTCGCGCTGGACGATCGCGAGCGCGACGGCGGGCGTCGGACAGTCCCGATCCGCGAGGAGCACGTCGTGGCCACCGGCGGCGAGTACCCGGGCGATCTCCTCGGCCCGGTCGCGTGCGCCGTCTCTGGCGTCGTAGCCGACGACGAGGGGTTCGCCGGCGAATCCGTCCTCCGCGAGCAGGTCGACCACTGACTGCGCGATCGCGTGGAGGCGCTCGGGCGTAACGAGGTCGGAATGGGCCCGCCAGCCGTCGGTTCCGAAGGAGATCTCGTCCATACGCTCACGACAGCGCCGCCGGGCAAAAAGGTTCGTCAGATCCCTGGACGGCACCGACGGAGGGGCCGCGACGGCGCTGGACTCGCCTCGATCCGTCAGTCCGCTACCGCGCCCTCGACGCCGAGCTCCGCGGTGGGATCCTGAATCCAGAGGTCGCCGAAGAGCTGGTCCTGCTGGAGCCGAATCTCGCCGCGGTTCGCGAGGAAGAGAACCGACAGGAACGTGTGGACGCGAGAGCCGCCGGCGTCCTCGACCTCGCGGAAGAGCACCTCGGGCCGGCCCGCGTCGTAATGTTCGAAGAGCTCCGCACGAACGTCCTCGATGATCTCCTCGATGTCCTCGCCGTGGGTCCGCTCAGTGACTTCCTGAGCGGTCGGCTCGCCGTCCATGCGGCGATCGTCGTCCATGTGATAGTCGACGGTCTGGGTACCACGGTCGAAGCCGGCGGGTGACTCGCTGGTGTCGTACTCGCGGCCCTCTTTCCACCAGGAGCCCCGCTCGGCCTCGCGGAGCTCCCTGACGAGCTCGTCGAGCGTCTCGGGCGTTCCGCGGACGTGTTTGCGCTGCAGGCGGCGCTCCATCTCGTCCTCGAGGGAGTCGACCGGGTCGAACGCAGGTGGCGCGTCCTCCGGCGCTTCCATCGGCGCGTCCCACTCGTCCTCGGCCTCCTCTGCGACTTCGGGATCGAGGAGCACGTCACTCTTCAGCCGGACCAGCACGGACGCGTAGAACAGCGCGCGACCCGACTCGCGGAGGCTGCCCTCGTCGAGCGCGGCGAGGAACTCCTCCGTAACCTCGACGACGTCGATGTCCCAGGGGTCGATCTCGCCGTCCTTCGCGAGCTGGACGAGCAACTCGATCGGTTCGACTTCGTCGTCGGACTCCTCGGCGGAATCGTCGGGCTGCCCGCCGTTCTCCTCGGCGATCTCCTCTGCGAGGAGGTCCGCCTCCTCCACCGGGCCAGCGTCGGCGCTGGGCGTGCCAGTCTCGACAGCTGCCGTCCCGCCGTTGGCTGCGACGGCCTCGTCGCCACCGGCGTCGCTATCCTCGCCGGAATCGCCCTCGCCGGGCGGTGATCGATCCTCGTGACCGGTGATGTCGAGTGGGATCTCGTCTGCGTCGTCCGCATCGTTCGAGACCTCCTGCGTCGGCTTCGCCTCCTCGTCGGCCTCGTCGTCTCGCGGGTCGGTTCGCTCACCGTCGGATCGAGGATCCGACGAGCCACCGTCAGACCCGCCGTTCTGACGGGCATCCGACTCGCTTTGCTCGTCGGATACTCCGCTCGCTTCGCTCGCGGAGACCCCGCTCGAGGTTTCCGAGACTCCGTTCGTCGGCTCCGCCGCCTCCGGAGTCTCGTCAGTCATCAGCAGGCACCCCCTCACCACCGAGGTCGATCCCGGTGACTGCACTCACGTTGTCGTCCTGCATCGTCACCCCGATCGCGCGCTCGGAGCGTTCGAGCATCGCCGAGCGATGGGAGACGACGACGAACTGCGCGTCGCCGGCGAGCTCGTCGACCATCTCACCGACGCGCTCGGCGTTGGCGGCGTCGAGGAAAGCGTCGATCTCGTCGAGCGCGTAGAACGGTGCCGGGTCGTGGCGCTGGATGGCGAAGATGAAGGAGAGCGCGGTGAGTGACTTCTCGCCGCCGCTCATCGCCTCGAGGCGAGCGACCGGCTTGTCCGCGGGCTCGGCCTTCATCGTCATGCCGCCGTCGAAGGGATCCTCCTCGTCTTCGAGAACGAGCTCGCCGGTGCCGTTGGAAAGCCGCTCGAAGATGCGCTGGAAGTGGTCGTCGATCGCCTCGAAGGACTCCATGAACGCCGATTTCTTCTGGCTCTCGTAGGACTCGATGCGGTCGGTGATCCCCTCGCGCTCGTCGACGAGCGTATCCTTGCGCTCCTGGAGATCCTCGAGATCGGCCTCGACGGCGTCGTACTCATCGATCGCCTTCATGTTGACCGGCTCGAGTGTGGCCATCTCGGATTCAAGCTCGCCGATGCGACGGCGTACTTCGTCGTGGTCGGGGACCTCCTCGGGATCGTAGGCGTCGACCTCCGCCTCTAGCTCCTCGATCTCGGAATCGAGCGTGCTCGCACGCTCGCGGTGTTCGTTCAGCTCCGTCCGGGCGCCCTGGAGGTCGGATTTGACCTCGTCGCGAGCGTCGACGGCCTCCTGGACCGTATCGCGAAGCTCCGTGCGCTCCTCTTTGAGGTCGGAAAGCTCCTCTTCCAGCGCGAGTATCTCCTTGCGAGTCTCCTCGAGGGTCGCCTCCTGGGCCTCGATTTCGTCCTCGAACTCGGCGATCTCGTCTTGCTGGTCGGCCTTCGTCTCCTGGGCCTGTTCGATCTCGTCGTTGAGGTCGTCGATGGCGTCCTCGGCGTACCCCTTCTCGAGTTCGTACTCGTTCCGGCGGGCCTCGAGGGCGTCCATCCGGTCCTCGAGGTCGGCGATCTCGCCCTCGATCTCCTCGGCCTCGGCGGTGAGCTCGGGGACTTCGGAGTCCGCGAGCTCGCTTTCGATCTCCTCGATTTCGTCGTCGAGCGTCGCGATTTCGGAATCGACCTCCTCGAGGGACTCCTCCAGCTCGTTCATCTCCTCGTCGACGGCCTCGCGCTGGTCTTCGAGGTCCGCGACGCGCTCCGTCTGGGCCTCGATCTCCTCACGAACGTCGGCCATCTCATCCTCGACGCGATCGACGTCGGCCTGCAGCGACTGGACCTCTTCCGTCGCGTCCGAGCGGCGGTCGCGGGCGCTGTCGATGCGCTCCTCGAGATCGCGGATCTCCGATTTGAGGTCGCTCCGGCGGTCCTGAAGCCCGTTGATCTCCTCGGCGACGCGCTCGAGTTTGCCTTTCCCGGTCTTGGTGAATGAGTACCGGGAGCCACTCGTCGACCCGCCGGTCATCGCACCGGACTTCTCGACGAGGTCGCCCTCGAGCGTGACCATGCGGAATCGGCCCATGTACGCGCGGGCCGTCTCCATGTCCTCGACGACGAGCGTGTCGCCGAGCACGTAGGAGAAGATGCCCTCGTACTCGCCGCCGAAGTCGACGAGGTTGTACGCGAAGTCGACGACGCCGGGGTCGTCGGGCGCGCTTGGCAGGCCGCGCTTGTCCATCTCCGTCAGCGGGAGGAAGGTCGCACGGCCCGCGTTCTGGGCCTTCAGATAGTCGATGCAGTCCTCGCCGACGCCGTCGTCGTTGACGACGACGTTGGCCAGCCGGCCACCGGCGGCGGTTTCACAGGCAGTCGCGTACCGATCCTCGACACTACCGAGCTGGGCGACCGTGCCGTGGACGCCCGGCTTTTCGGCGTTCAGGATCGTGGATACAGCGCGGCCGTAGGAGGAGTCGCCGCTTTCGCCGGCCTGGGCCTCGAGCTGTGCGTATTCCTGTTGTTTGGCCTGGATCTCGTCGTCGAGCGCGTCGAGTTCTTCCTGCTGGTCGCGCTTTTCCTCCTGCAGATCGTCGACGACCTCGGCGATGTTCTCGCGGTTCGCCTCGGCCTTGCGAAGCTCGGATTCGAGGTCGTCGCGCTCTGCCTCGAGCTCCGGAAGCTTCGCCTCCAGATCCTCCCGCTCGGCCTCCGCCTCGTCGATCTCGCTGGAGCGGCGGCGAGCCTGGTCGAGCAGCCGGTCCTGCTCGCGCTGGAGCTCGTTCTTCTCGCCGCGACGCTCTTCGCGTTCCTCCTTCGCCGTCTGCAGTTCGTCTTTGAGCGCCTCGAACTCCGTGTCGACGGCGTCGATGCGCTCTTCGACCTCGGCGAGCGCCTCCTCGCGTTCTTCGAGTTCGGATTTCACGGAGGACTGCTCGACCTTCGTCTCGCGGATCTGGCGTTCGAGCTCGTCGATCTCCTCGTTCTTCCGGTCGAGTTTGACGAACGCGTCCTTCCGTCGGGCCTCGGCCTCGTCGATGCGCTCTTCGGCGAGTTCGATCTTGTCTTCGAGGCGGGCGATCTGGTTCTGGATGGCGTCGACCTCGCGTTTGAGCTCCATCTGCTCGTCTTCGCCCTTGCGCTCGATCTCCGCGTTGAGATCCTCGAGATCTTCCTGAAGGCGGGTGACACGCCCCTGGCGTTGGTCGAGTTCGGACTCGAGCTCTTCGAGTTCGGACTCGCCGTCCTCGATCTCCGCCTGGATCGACTCGCGTTCCTCGCGTTTCTCCTCGAGTTCGGCGGCTTTGAGGTAGCCCTCGTACTCCGTCTTCTCCTCGCGAAGGTCGCGGTACTCGAGGGCGGTCTCCCGCTCGTCGGCGAGCTGTTCGAGCCGGTCTTCCTTCTCCTCGATCCGGAGTTCGGCCTCGTCGATGCGCTCCTGGACGACCTCTAACTCTTCGAGGGCGTCCTCCTTCTTCGCGTCGAACTCCGCGACGCCGGCGATCTCGTCGATGATCTCCCGACGCTCGCCGGCGGTCATGTTGATGATGCCGGTGACGTCGCCCTGCATGACGACGTTGTACCCCTCCGGCGTCACCCCGGCCTGTGCGAGCAGGTCCTGAATGTCCGAGAGGTTGACCGACCGATCGTTGAGATAGTAGTAGGAGTAGTAGTTGTCCTCGGTCTCCTTGACGCGCCGTCGGATCGAAATCTTGTCGACGTCGCCCACCTTCTCGGTGCCGGCGGCGTTGACGACCTGTGCCCGGCTGAGCCTGCCGTCCTCGTTGTCGAGGATGACCTCGACGGTTGCCTCCATCGGCCCCGCTGCGTCGGCGCCGGCCTCGTGGCCGGGATTGTAGATGAGGTCAGTCAGCTTCCGCGCCCGGATGCCTCTGGTGCGTGCGAGGCCGAGCGCGAACAGCACTGCGTCGATAATGTTAGATTTTCCCGATCCGTTGGGCCCGGAGATGGTAGTGAAATCCTCGTAGAGCGGGATTCGGGTCTTCCGCCCGAAGCTTTTGAAATTCTCGAGGACGAGTTCCTGAATGTGCATGCCTTCTGGGCCCGGGGACGGGCCCGGTCAGGCGACGATGATGTCGTCGCCGAGACCGGAACCGCTCCCCTCCGCCTCGTCTGCTTCCTGATTCTCGGGCTCCTTATCCGCTTCGACCGCCTGCTCGACCTCGTCCGGTGCCGCCTCTTTCGTCGGTGCACTCTCCGCTGGCGCTTCGCGGATCTGTGAGTCCTGAACGACGTCTGCGGCGTCGACGTCCAGCTGCGATTCGATTACGCGGAGGCGCTCTTTGGTCTCGACGAGCTCCTCGGTCAGTCCCTCGATCGTCGACTCGAGCTCCGAAACGGTCGTCTCGAGCTGCTCTACCCGGTTCGACATACAGTAATGCCCCCGCGCCGGCACCTTAAGTATTCGTCAGACGAGTGTAATATAATAGATACGTCCGAGTTCCGAGAACCTGGCCCGGTCGGGCCTCCGTGCCGACCGGCCCGACGAGATACCAGTGGTTCGAAAACGGCCCTCGACCAGCATCTCCGCACTGCTCGGCAGTGCAATCGTCTTTCCGGCTCGATTTGGTCAATCGCTCCCGCTTCCCGATTCGACAGTTCCCGATCCGAAGGCAGTGGGTTCACCATCGCCACCGGTCCAGTAGATCACGATCCGGTCGCCGGTGGTTACGTCCGAGAGGACGAGCTGGTTCCCCAAAGAAACGATGCCCGGCCCCTCGCCGCCGAGCTCGCCCCACGTTCCTCGCCGTTCTCCGTCGACCTCGATCACGATCGAGGTCGGGCTGACGGAGTCACCGCCGGCGTGCGTAATGTTCGCCGCGACGCCGCCATCGCGGTCGATCGTCTCGACCGTGAAGTCGGCGACTGGATCGCCGGGATCGTTCGCTCCCCACGCGTAGGACGCAGCCGTCAGTCCGAGAATCGTCACGAGCAAGAGCACCCCGATACCGACGGACGCGAAGACGAGCCAGCGAAACTGCTCGCGCGTGAGTCCGTCGTCGTCCTCCGACATGCACGATCGTACCCATTCAGGAGAGGTAAGTTGCTCGCACCGAGATCGAACGTCGACACCGGGCGGTGGCACGGATCGACCGCAGGATCCAGCCGATCAGATGTGGCCCATCGCCTCGAGGCGCTCGGGGAGGTAAGTGTCGGTCACGAAGTCGAGACCGTGCGACGCCAGGGCCTGCTGTTCGGACTTCTTCCCGATGTCGAGCTGCAGTTCGATCTGTTCGCGCCAGTAGTCGGTCTGGAACCGTGGGTCCTCGAGCTCGCTTTCCAGCGCGTTGACGTCGGAGTCCGCGAGCGGATCGGTCGGCAGGTCGTACTCGACGATGTCCTCTGGCTGGATGCCGATGAAGTCGGCTTCCGGGGTCGCGAGATACTCCGAGAGGTGTGCGGACTTGATGGAGCCGTAGGCGACGGAGCCGTAGATCCGGTAGGACCAGGGGTCACCGTCAGTGAACACGACGACTGGCAGGTCGAGCTCGTCGTGGAGGCGTTTGGTGAGCCGGCGAGTCGCCCGCGCCGGCTGGCCGCCGAGGTGGACGATGATCGTATCGTACTCCTCGTCGAACCCGTTCTCGACGAGCCGGTCGCGCATCCCACCGGTCTCGACGCACAGGACGAACTCGGCGTCGTTCTCGAGGAACTCGATGGTGTCGGGGTTGTTGGGAATCTGATAGCCGCCCTGCCCGACGTCGAGCTGGCAGTGGATCTCCCGGTCGCCACGGTTCGTCTGCTCGCGGAGGTGTAGCGGTCCCATCACCTTCGCGCCAGACTCCTCGGGCCGCATGTGGAAGTCCTCGCGAGTCACCTCGGTGACGATCTCGAGGTCTTCGACGAGCTGGTTGGACTCGTCCTGATCGTTGAACTGGGCCTCGTCGTTGTCCCAGGATTCTGAGAGGTAGTACAGCTCCCGGAGCGTCGAGGAGCGGTCCTGATCGAGCTGCTCGGCGAGGAAATCGACGGTGTAGACGGCCTTCAGGAGTTTCCGGGCGCCGCGAACGCTGTTCGCGGATCTCGTCGACGTGCGGTCGCCGTAGACCCAGACGTCCTCCTCCTCGGAGTACTCGATGTTGGATTTCGTCCGGGTCGGGATGGTCATGCTCGGGATGTCGCCTGCGTTCATCTGGTCGTAGATGTCCGCGGCGAGGTCGATCAGTTGCTCTCGGGCTTCGGCTTCGTTGAGGCGGGTGTCGGCTGTCATTGGTAGAGATCGTGGTGTGGTGTATCAGTCGATGCGGTCGGTCACTCGCTCACCGTCAGCTTCGGATCCTCGACGCCGTCGACCTGCAGGTCGTACTCGGCGTCGCCGTCGATTTCGTACGCGAGGGTGGCCGACTCACCCCCGCCGACGGACGGCTCCCAGGTGAGGAAGTACTCCCCGTCCATCTCCGTGACGCTCGCACCGTCGGAGACGTCGCGGGGTTCGGCGGTGACGATCTCGGTGAGCTTCGGGGACTCCGACCGGTCGCTGTTGTTCTCGACGGTCACCGAGACCGTTGTCGCGTCGCCGTTTGCTTCGACCGAGCGCTCGATCAACACGTTGTTCATGATCCGGGCGAGCGCGTCGTCGAAGACCGGCTCGTCCTGATCGGTGACCTCCGCTACCTTGCGAGCCATCTCCGGGAGGATCTCGCCGAGCTTGTTCTGTTTGTGCTTTCGCTGTTGCATCGACTGACGCTTCTTGAGGAAGCTCTTGAGCTCGCGAGCGGCCTCGCGAATCGCCAGTTCGATCTCGTCCTCCATCGCCGGCACGTTCGCGACGGCGTCCTTGGACTCGCTGGTGAAGGGGACGTTCGTCGACGCGACGTGAACCATGATGACTGCTGGGCCGTTCGGGATGCCCGAGCCGCCGGGCTGCTCGAGGTTGTAGTTCCGCCAGCCGATCGATTTCACCACGTCCGTCGTCGCACAGGCGCCTCGCTGATAGACCAGTGGCACGCGGTTCGCGAATCGCATCACGTCGACGGAGCCCTCCTCGGCGATCTCACCGCCGTAGGCGATCCCGGCTTCGACGATGAAGGGATCGCCGCCGTGGACGTCGGCGTCCCGCGTCGAGGCCGCGTAGAAGTCCGCGTCGTACTCCTTTTTCAGCCCCGCTTCGATCAGCCCGTCGGTGATCGGTGCGAGACAGGAGGTTGGCGGCGCCATCACGTCGACGGAGCGCATCCCTTCGAGCAGACTGCTCGCCGAGTTGCGATCGTCCTGAAGCGAGCGGACTTTCGGCGGCTCGTCGGGGACCGTCCGCGAGATCTCCCAGAGCGCCTCGATGACGTTCTCGCGGGCCGTATCCCCGATCGAGACGCCGTCACCCTGCTTCTCGGTCATGTCCGCGGAGCGCGCCACGTAGTCCTCGAGCTCGTCGAGCGTGAGGCGATCACGCGGGCCGGTCTCGGCAGTCAGCTTCTCTGCGATCCGGCGGGCGAGCCCGTCGAGCGTCTCGTCGTCCTTCCGGTCGCTCGTGGCGTCGTCGATGAGCGCATATACGTCGGCTCGACGGCGTGTTTCGGCGTCGAGATTGGCCTCGGCGTCGCCCATGCTCGCTTCCCCGTCGTCCCCGGCCGCCGCGTCGCCAGTCACCTGCGCCCAGACCGCTTCGACCGCGTTTTCCCGAACTGTGCTGCCGAACGCTTTCGGATGCTCCTCCTCGACGGCGTCGGCGGCGTTGTCGGCGATCGTCTCGAGTTCGTGGTAGCTCATCCGCTCGCGTTCCTCGAGGACGTTCGCGATTCGATCTGCGAAATCCGCCGTGGCCTCTTTCCCCTTGTTCGAGACCGCTTGCTGGACTGCGCGACGCACGTCCGCGTCCTCGTGGCTGTCTGGCGACGACCACGATAGCTCGCGGCCGAAGTGCTCGTCGCGGAAGGAGTCGATGATGCCGTCGGCGGTCTTCTTCCCGACGCGCGTGAACTCGCCCTGGAGAAACCCGGAGACGGAGTGGGAGTCCGTCGCCTTCAGCATCTTCAGGAGGGTGCCGAGCTCGACGCCGTGAGGGTGTGGCCGGATTTCGTCGGTCTCTGCCGGAAGCTCGTCGGTCGCGCGCTCGAACTTCAGCGGCTCGTCGAGCCCCGGTTCGCGGAGTTCGATCCGGGCGTGCGGGTTGACGACGGCAGTGTGGAGGACGTAATCGTGGAGCTGCTGGCGGGCGCGCATGTTCGCCTCCATCTCGAGTTCGATGCGCGTGCCGTGGGGCCGATCCCAGGTCGTCTCCTCCTCGGCGCGGATCTCGGGCTCGTTCTCGTCGGTGTCGATGATCAGCTCGAAATACTGTGCCCGGTCGGCGCCCTTCGGCCGAGAGGTAATCTCGGCGGGCTTCCCGCTCGTAAGCTGGGAGTAGAGGACGGCGGCGGAGATCCCGATCCCCTGCTGACCGCGGTTCTGCTCACGGACGTGGAACCGGGAGCCATAGAGGAGCTTCCCGAAGATCTTGGGGAGCTGCTCTTTCGTGATCCCTGGTCCGTTGTCCTCGACGGTGAGCCGGTAGTAGTCTCCGACCTCCTCGATCTCGACGTAGATGTCGGGAAGAATACCGGCCTCCTCCGTGGCGTCGAGTGCGTTGTCGACCGCCTCTTTGACCGCAGTTACGAGTCCTCGGGCCCCGCTGTCGAACCCGAGCATGTGCTTGTTCTTCTCGAAGAACTCCGCGATGGAGATAGCTCGCTGCGTCTCGGCGAGCTCCTCGGCAACTCCCTCCTCGGCGCCGAGGGTCTGCTGGAAGGACGTCATTACGGACCGGATAACGCCCGGGATGGTATAAGTCGTCCGCAACCAGGGTGAAAGTGGAGCGAAACTGAACGACGGCGCGGCGGTGACCGCTACTGTTGCCCGTCACGGTCCGAGAGGCCGGCTGATCGGGCAAATCGTCCGCATGTTCGCAGAATCGCACGACGACGCCGCATTGATCACACAGCCAACTACTGGGGCAGGTAGCACCTACAGCGGAGAGCGTAGGAGTACTCCGATACGACCGAAGCCCTCCGAATTCCAGGGGCCTAAGCCCCATTCGGGCAGTAACGAGGAATTGCTCGACGGAGGTTCGAGTATACTTCACCAGACTACACCCCGAAGATTAGTCGTTCCTGCACTCGCTCGCGCGCGAGCGCGCACACGGGGGATTTATGACCCCTGCACCGTAAGGCGGAATCAGGTTTTATGAACGGCGACGATCCGGCCTACGGCGCCGAGGAGATTCAGGTGCTGGAGGGCCTCGAAGCGGTCCGGAAACGGCCCGCGATGTACATCGGTTCTACCGACACGCGAGGGCTTCACCACCTCGTCTACGAGGTCGTCGACAACGCGATCGACGAGGCCCTCGCGGGCTACTGCGACTCGATCGGCGTGACCATCCACGAGGACGACTCCGTCACCGTCTCCGACGACGGTCGCGGGATTCCTGTGGATACCCACGCCGAGTACGACCGCCCTGCCGTCGAGGTCATCATGACGATCCTCCACGCCGGCGGAAAGTTCGACAACAAGTCCTACCAGGTCTCCGGAGGGCTCCACGGCGTCGGCGTCTCCGTGGTGAACGCGCTCTCCCAGCGGCTCGAGGTCCAGATCAAACGCGACGGCGCGCTCTGGACACAGTCCTTCGAGCGGGGCGAGCCCGCGGGGGACTTCGAACGAGTTCGCGATCTCGACGACGGAGAGGACACGGGCACGGAGATCCGGTTCTGGCCCGACCACGACATTTTCGAACACACGAACTTCTCCTTCTCGACGCTCGAGAGCCGGCTCCGAGAACTTGCATTCCTCAACTCCGGTGTCGAGATCGTGCTCACCGACGAGCGGGAAGAGGGCGATGACGACGCCTCGCTCAGCTCCGTCTTCGAGTACGAGGGCGGCATCCGGGAGTTCGTCACCTATCTCAACGAGACGAAGTCGGTGCTCCACGACGAGGTCATCTACTTCGAGGACGCGGACGACGCCGCCGGTGCGGAGGGCGAGGTCCACGTCGAGGTGGCGATGCAGGCTACCGAAGAGCTCCAGGGCTCGCTCCACGCCTTCGCGAACAACATCAATACGCGCGAGGGCGGCACGCACATGACCGGGTTCAAGACCGCTCTCACCCGGACCGTCAACGACTACGCCTCCGAGGAAGGGATGCTCGCGGATATCGACGGCACTCTCAAGGGCGACGACATTCGCGAGGGACTCACCGCCGTTATCTCGATCAAACATCCCGACCCGCAGTTCGAGGGGCAGACGAAGACCAAGCTCGGGAA
The DNA here is from genome assembly GCF_023204835.1 of Salinarchaeum laminariae. Classification (GTDB taxonomy): domain Archaea; phylum Halobacteriota; class Halobacteria; order Halobacteriales; family Salinarchaeaceae; genus Salinarchaeum; species Salinarchaeum laminariae. The sequence goes on along the minus strand of NZ_CP096270.1, from coordinate 1,947,987 downwards.
CTCCGAGGTTCGCGGCGTCGTCGAGAGCGCCGTGCACGAGCACCTCGGCACCGTCTTCGAGGAGAATCCCGACGTCGCTCGGGCCGTGATCTCGAAGGCCGTCGAGGCAGCCAAAGCCCGTATGGCGGCCAAGAAGGCCGAAGAGCTGACTCGCCGGAAGTCCGCACTCGAGAACACGGCGCTGCCCGGCAAGCTGTCAGATTGCCAGGTGCAGGATCCCGACGAAGCCGAGCTGTTCGTCGTCGAGGGCGACTCCGCAGGCGGCTCCGCAAAACAGGCCCGCAACCCCGAGAACCAGGCCGTGCTACCGATCAAGGGGAAGATCCTCAACGTCGAGAAACACCGCCTCGACCGGATTCTCGAGAACAACGAGATCCGCTCGTTGATCACCGCGATCGGCACGGGGATCGGCGACGAGTTCGACATGGAGGAGGCCCGCTACAAGAAGATCATCATAATGACGGACGCCGACGTCGACGGCGCCCACATCCGGACGCTGCTGCTGACGCTGTTCTACCGCCACATGCAGCCGCTACTGGAGGCCGGCTACGTCTACGCCGCGAAGCCGCCGCTCTACCGGGTCCGCTACCGCGGCGAGACCTACGACGCGATGACCGACGCCGAACGCGACCAGATCGTCGCCGAGAAATGTGACGGCAACCCCACGCAGGTCCAGCGATTCAAGGGCCTCGGCGAGATGAACCCCGATCAGCTCTGGGCGACGACGATGAACCCCGAGAACCGTCGGCTCAAGCGCATCACCGTCGAGGACGCCGCAGCAGCGGACCGCATGTTTTCGGTGCTGATGGGCGACGCCGTCGAGCCCCGCAAGAAGTTCATCGAGGAGCACGCCCCCGAAGCCGAGTGGGTCGACATCTGAACAGTCCATGCGTTCACAGGACACACCCCAGCCACACATCACACGACACAGCAACACATGACACGACACCGAAACCGGACGCGGCCGATCCATCGAACGCCCTCGGCCGGAGGTGAGGCATGAGCTCCGATCTTCCACAGGAGGGCAACATCGAGGCCGCCGACGTGGAGACGGTCCGCGTCGAGGACGAGATGGAGCAAAGTTACATCGACTACGCGATGTCCGTCATCGCCGGGCGGGCACTGCCCGACGTCCGCGACGGCCTCAAACCCGTCCACCGTCGCATCCTCTTCGCGATGCACGAGATGGGCGTCACCAGCAACTCCGGTCACCGGAAATGCTCCTCGATCGTCGGGGAGACGATGGGTGACTACCACCCACACGGGGACAGCCCGATCTACGACGCCCTCGTTCGGATGGCCCAGGACTTCTCGATGCGGTATCCGCTGGTCGACGGCCAGGGGAACTTCGGGTCGATGGACGGCGACCCGCCCGCGGCGATGCGGTACACGGAGGCCCGGATGTCGGAGATCTCCGAGGAGCTCCTCGAGGACATCGGCAAGGACACCGTCGACTTCTCCTCGAACTACGACGATAGGCTCCAGGAGCCCGAAGTGCTCCCCTCGGCGTTCCCGAACCTCCTCGTCAACGGCGCGTCGGGGATCGCCGTCGGGATGAGCACGAACGTTCCACCACACAACCTCGGTGAGGTGATCGACGCCGTCGTCCACCTCATCGACAACCCCGACGCGACGGTTCGGGACCTGATGGAGCACGTCCCCGGCCCGGATTTCCCGACCGGCGCGAACATCGTTGGCCGTGACGCGATCTACAAAGCCTACTCTGGCGGCCGCGGGCGACTCCGCCTCCGCGCCGAGTACGAGCTGGTACGGGAGGAGAACGGTTCGGACCGGATCGTCATCACGGAGATGCCCTACCAGCAGAACAAGGCGCGGATGGTCGAGCGGATCGCCGAGGACGTCAACGAGGGTACGATCGAGGGGATCAGCGACCTCCGAGACGAGTCCGACCGCGAGGGCGTCCGCGTCGTCGTCGAGTGCAAGCGCGGCGCGAACGTCGAACTCGTCGAAAATCAGCTGCTCGAACACCACCTCGAGCGAACGTTCAGCGTCATCCTGCTCGCGCTCGTGGACGGGCAGCCCCAGGTCCTGACGCTCAAGCAAGCCCTCGAGCACTACGTCGACCACCGTCGCGAGGTCGTCCGCCGGCGCAGCGAGTACGATCTCGAGGAGGCCGAACACCGCGCGCACATCCTCGAAGGCCGACTCCACGCGCTCGACAACATCGACGCCGTCGTCGAGCTGATCCGGAACTCCGAGGACCGGTCGGAGGCGGTCGACGGCCTGCAGGAGGAGTTCGACTTCACCGAGGAGCAGGCGATGCACGTCGTTCGAATGCAGCTCGGCAGCCTCACCTCGATGGAGGCCCAGGAGATCCGCGAAGAGTACGAGGACGTCCAGGCCGAAATCGAGCGCCTCGAAACCATCCTCGGCGACGAGGACGAGCTGATGGCGGTCATCAAGCGGGAGCTCCGCGAGGTCCAGGAGGAGTTCGACGACGACCGCCGGACGAAGATCATCGAGGACGACGGCACGGTTACCCACGAGGATCTCATCCCCGAGGCGGAGTCCGTTATCGTGCTCACCGAGGAGGACTACGTCAAGCGGATGCCCGCGGCGCGCTTCGACGACCAGCGGCGCGGTGGCAAGGGCGTGATCGGCGCCGACGTCAAGGAGGGCGACCGGGTCGACAGGGTGGTCACCGCGAACACGCACGACACGCTCCTCTGGTTCACCGAGTCCGGCGAGGTCTACGAAACTCGCGGCTTCGAGATCCCCGAGATGGGCCGGACCGCCCGCGGGACGGCGGCGGTCAACGTCCTCGACCTCGAGGACGACGAGTCCATCGCCACGGTGCTGGCCTACGACGAGATCGACACCGACCAGTACATCGTGACCGCCACGCGAGAGGGCTACGTCAAGCGGACGGTCGCGACCGCCTTCGAGAACGTCCTCTCGACTGGGATCATCGCCGCCGACGTCGACGAAGACGACGCGATCGTCGACGCCGCGATGACCTCCGGCACCGACGATCTCCTGATCGCCAGCGAGGGCGGAATGGCGATCCGGTTCCCCGAAACCGACGCCCGCGCCATGGGCCGGAGCGCCCGCGGGGTCGGCGGCATCGAGCTCGTCGGCGACGACATTGTCGCGGGGATCACGGCGATCTCCGACGCCGACGGCGAGTTGCTGACCGTCACCAGGAACGGCTACGGCAAGCGCACCAAACTCTCCGAGTATCGCCCACAGTCCCGCTTCGGCAAGGGACTCGTCGACATCGAGACCGTCGATCGTAACGGGTCGACCGTCGCCGTCGAGGCCGTCGACGCCGACGACCATCTCGTGCTCTACTCGCGCGATGGCCAGATCATGCGAACCCGCGCCGCCGACGTCTCCGTCGTCGGTCGAAACACGATGGGCGTCATCGTGATGGGCGTCGAGGAGGGCGACGAGGTAGCAGACGTCGCCGTACTCGACGTGAGCGACGACGAGGAAGGAGAGGAAGAAGCGGAAGAAGCGGAAGAAGCGGAAATAGAAGTAGAAGACGATGCCGGCGAGGCAGCCGAAGACGACGTGGAGTCCGAGTCGAACGGCGAGGAGTGATGGGACGGGAGTACGACAAACTCGTCCGTGACGAGATCCCGGCCGTCATCCGGGCCGACGGCGAGGAGCCGATCACCCACGTCGCCGACGACGAGGAGTACGAGCGCCGCCTCCGAGCGAAGCTCGTCGAGGAGGCCGAGGAGTTCGCCGAAAGCGGCGAGACGGACGAACTCGCCGACGTCCTCGCGGTGATCGACGCCTACCGGAAGCAGACCGATCTCGATCGGGACCGACTCGAGGCGCTACGAGCGGAGAAGGCAGCCGAGCGTGGTGGCTTCGACGACCGCATCGTGCTCGAACGCGTCGAAGAGTGAACGATCGGTGACAGTCAAGTCGAAGAGTGAACGATCGGTGACAGTCAAGTCGAAGAGTGAACGATCCGCAGTGTCCCGGCGGAACGTTTTTGACGCTCTCAGCGGTACCAGTGATCGTCCGATGACCCTTTTCGCCTGATCGGGAGCGTTCGTCGCTGGCTCGCGAGTTCGATCCTCGCACGGCTCCCCGTCAGCTGGTCGCCGTCATCTCTCGTCCCGTCGAATTGGTTGCTGTAGCGAGCGACCGTCAGCGCGGGGACGGCCACGATTCGGTGGTGGATCATCTGCGGCACGCTCTCGAACACGACGGTCTGGAGCGGCGCGTCCGTCGCGCTCGAAGGCGTCGCCAGCCGTCTCGGCGGCTGGCGAGCCGCGTTCGATCGGCGCCGCGACGGATCGAACCGAGAGCGACAGCTACGGGTAATCCATGCAAGCAATCGCGGTACGGCGACGACGAGACGAACCGATCGATGCAACCGAACTGCGCGGCCTCGCGGAGACCGCCGGTTACGAGGTGATCGAGACGATCGGCCAGCGGCGCACGGAGGATTCGACCTACCACGTCGGGCGCGGAAAGGCAGAGGAGCTGGCCGAGCTAGCAGCAGAAACGAACGCCGACGCGATCGTGATCGACGATCAGGTGACGCCACAGCAGGCCTACCACCTCGAAGAACTGTGCCCGCCGGAGACGCGGGTGCTCGGCCGATACCGGCTGGTCCTCGAGATCTTCGCGGATCGCGCGACCGACCGGACCGCACAGCTACAGGTCGAACTCGCCGAACTACGGTACGAACGGAAGCGGGTGCGGGCGGCGCTCAAACTCGAAGAGGACGCCGCGAACGAGCGCCGGACGCTGGGTGAGTTCGAAGCCAGCGAACAGGGCGAGATCAAACACATCGACGAGCGAATCGAGGCCCTGCAGAACGAACTCGACTCGACGAGAGCAGTTGTCGAGCAGCGGCGTGAGCGGCGGAGCGATGCCGGATTCGATCACGTCGCGATCGCGGGCTACACGAACGCCGGCAAGTCGACGCTGTTGCGACGGCTGGCCGACGAGGAGAGCGCACTCGATGAGGCTGCCACGAGCGAGGACTCGCCGGAGCTGACGGAGCGAATCACGGTTCAGGATCGACTCTTTGAAACGCTCGAGACGACGACGCGCCGAGCGACGATCCAGGGACGGCGCGTCCTCCTGACGGACACGGTTGGCGTCGTGAGCGACCTGCCACACTGGCTCGTTCGGTCGTTCCGGTCGACGCTGCGTGCCGTCGAGGAAGCGGACGCGGTGGTGCTGGTCCTCGACGCGAGCGCGCCGCAGGAGCGTTTCCAAACGCGCCTCGAGACGGCAGTCGAAACGCTTACCGATCGGACCGACGCGCCGGTGCTCCCCGTCGCGAACAAGGTCGACGCCGTGGACGAGGAGCAGTTGTCAGCCCGGCGGCGACAAATTCGCGATCGGCTGTCTGGAGCGGATCCGGTTCCGATCAGCGCGCTCGATGGAGTGGGATGTGAGACGGTCCGGGGACGGATCGCCGATCTTGTTCCATCTGAAACGGTCGATCTCACGCTGCCGAACTGTCCGGAGACGATGCGTTTGATTTCGACGGCCTACGACGAGCTGTCGGTCGATACCGCCAGCTACGAGGGCGAGTCCGTGCGGATCGTCGCGAGTGGACACCCTGTCGCGGCGAATTGCCTGAAGACGCAAGCGGAAGAGCTCCCCGGCCGCTGAGGACATTGTGAACATATGGCACGAACTGGATATCCCTCACCATCGATGTACGTGAATGTCGATACGTATTAGTGCGAGCGCCGACGGCTTTCGCTCGGTATGACAGCAGACGACGGTGCGTTCGGCAGCTACGGGGGACGGCACGTCCCGCCGGTCATGGAGGAGCCACTCGAGCAACTCACCGAGGCATTCGAGAACGTGGTTCCGAGCGACGAGTTTCAGGCGTCGCTTCGCGAGACGCTGGAGGAGTACGCCGGTCGGCCGACGCCGCTCTATCACGCCGAGAACCTCTCGGATCGCTTCGGTGCGGAGATCTATCTCAAGCGCGAGGATCTGCTCCACGGCGGCGCACACAAGATCAACAACACCGTCGGGCAGGGCCTGCTCGCGAAGGCCGCGGGGAAAGAGCGGCTCATCGCCGAGACGGGCGCGGGCCAGCACGGCACCGCGACGGCGATGGTCGGCGCGATGCTCGACATCGACACAGAGATCTACATGGGCGCGAAGGACGTCGAGCGCCAGCGGATGAACGTCTTCAGGATGCGCCTGATGGGCGCCGAGGTCAACGAAGTCACGCAAGGGGGTGAGGGGCTCGCGGACGCCGTCGACGCCGCGCTCGAGGACTTCGCCAAGAACGTCGAGGACACCCACTACCTCGTGGGCTCGGTCGTCGGACCGGACCCGTTCCCACGAATGGTTCGCGAGTTCCAGTCCGTCATCGGGCAAGAGGCACGCGAGCAAATCCAGGAGCGTGAGGGCCAGCTTCCCGACGCCTGTGTCGCCTGCGTCGGCGGCGGCTCCAACGCGATCGGGCTGTTCCACGCCTTCCGCGACGACGACGTGGCGTTCTACGGCGCAGAGGGCGGTGGGGAGGGCGCGGATTCGAACCGCCACGCCGCCCCGCTCGACACCGGCACCGACGACGTCCTTCACGGCATGCAGACACGCGTCATCGACGAGGACGTCGACGTTCACTCCGTATCGGCAGGTCTCGATTACCCCGGCGTCGGCCCCGAGCACGCGATGTTCCGCGAGGTGGGCCGCGCCGAATACGTCGGCGTTGAGGACGACCGCGCGCTGGAGGCCTTCCGGACGCTCTCCGAAGAAGAGGGGATCATTCCTGCTCTGGAGACCAGCCACGCGATCGCGCTCGCGGAGGATCTGGCCGACGAGCACGACGTCATCGTCATCAACTGCAGCGGACGCGGCGACAAGGACGTGGACCAGGCCGCCGAGCAGTTCGACCTGGCGTAGCGGTCGACGGCACTATCCAGTAGTCGAACAAACCACTGAAGCGAACTCCGCTCCTGCCAGAATTGTCTCGCGCACTCCCTCAGACTCGTTCTCTCATTCTCTCAGTGGTCAGTCGTCTCCGGTCAGGCCCGCCGCACTCGGATCGAACTCGCCACGGGCGGGCTCTGGGACGTAGTCCTCCAGATCGACGTCGTCGAGGACGATCCGCGCGCCCTCCTCGGCAGCCTTGTAGGAGGCCATACAGAGCTCGACGACTTCGAGACCGTCGTAGAGGTCTTCGCGAGCGTTCTCACCGTCGCGGAAGGCGTCGACCACGTGGCGATTCTGCTGGAGATAGCCGTAGGCGTTGGCCTCGTCGGGAATGACGGGCATCTCGCCCTGGCCAGCCTGTTGTTTCTCGACGACGTAGCCCGTCTCGTCCTCCACGTCGCTGGAGAAGAACACGTCCGTTCCAGATTCGAGCGTGTTGATCGTCCCGGAGTACTCCGGGCCGAGTAGCTCGATCGTGATCCGGAGTCCGGTGCCGACGTAACACCAACTGTTCGTGGCCTCACCCACGACGATCTCGCCGTCTTCGGTCTCGTAGAACACGGTCGCGTGGGCGTAATCTTCCGATGGCTCGGATCGGTAGTCCACGTCGAAGTTCTCCGCGAGTTCGTCGGCGTACTCGTCTCGAGTCCACTTCAGGGTCGAGAGGTCACAGCTCACGGCGACCGGCGTGAGCGCCTCACCGCTGGCGGACTCGAGCAGATGTTTGTTCACCTTGTGTGAGTGACACATCATGTCGCTTAGCACGCCGCCGCCCTGCTTCTCGCCGTCCCAGAACCACGCGGAGTGGGGCCCGGCGTGTTCTTCGGCCGATCTGGCGAGGTAAGGGCGGCCGGTCGCCGCGGCACCGTCCCAGAGGAGATCCTTGAGTTTCGCGACGCCCGGCATGTACACCTGATTCTCGAGGTAGGCGTGCGCGACGTCGATCCGTTCGATCAGTTCGACGACGCGCCTGGCTTCGGCGAGATTTCGCGCGAGTGGCTTCTCGATCGCGATGCCCGTGAGCTCCGCGCCGTCCTCGATCGCTTCGACGACGCTCTCCACGACGTCGACGCGGGTGAAGTTCGGGCTGGTGATCCAGAGCGCGTCGACGTCCGGATCGCGAGTGAGTTCGCCGACGGACTCGTGGACCGCCGGATCACCGCACTCGGTCTCGCGGATCGAGTCGGCCACTCGCTCGGCCGTGCTCGTCGTGGGATTGTAGATTCCCGCGCCGTGGGCGTGGCGAATGCCGCGAAGCGTTTCGGCGTGGAACGTCTCGGTGATGAATCCGGCACCGACGAAACCGATGCCGAGTGAGTCTGTCGAGGACATTACTGTCTGTGAGATTCGCGCAGTCGACCATAAGCGCCGCCCCTGTTCCGGTATCCAAACACTGTCGCCGTTCGTCTCGCCACGTCTCGACCTCAAACCCACCGATAGCGCCGCTACCGGACGGCAGGGCCGCCAAAGGGTACTTTATTACGTTACGGACGGAAAAGTCGCGTCGATGAGTATGCTGACGACGCCCAGCGGTCAGCCGATGGAGTGTGAACGCCGATGATGCGCGCGATCGCGGTCGAACGCGGCGAGACCGATCCACGCGTTATCGAGATCGAAGAGCCCGAACCCGCCGACGGCGAGGTGCTCGTCCGCACGCTCCGCGTCGGTATCGACGGCACGGATCACGAGGTCATCGGGAGCAACCACGGCGGCTACCCCGAGGACGAGGAGTTCCAGATCCTCGGGCACGAGGCCATCGGCGTCGTCGAAGATGCCGGCGAGACCGACCTCGAGGACGGCCAGCTCGTCGTCCCCACAGTGCGCCGGCCGCCGGGTGGCGACGCCCACGGATCGGGTGGCGAGCCCAACGAGTTCTTCGACCACGACGAGCCGGACATGGCGCCCGACGGCGAGTACGTCGAGCGCGGCATCGCCGGCGCCCACGGTTACATGGCGGAGTATTTCACCAGTGAACCGCGCTATCTCGTTCCGGTCCCCGAGGAGTTCGCAGAGATCGGCTTCCTCGTCGAGCCGATCAGCAACTCCGAGAAGGCGTTCGATCTCGCCACCGCAGCACGCTCGACCTTCGAGTGGGACCCCGAGAGCGCGATCGTGCTGGGCAACGGCCCGCTCGGGCTCCTCACCCTCGCGATGTTCGACGCAAAGGGGTTCGACCGATCGTACTGTCTGGGTCGCCGGGATCGGCCGGATCCGACGATCGACGTCATCGAGAAGCTGGGCGCGACCTACGTCGACTCCCGCGAGACGCCCGTCGACGAACTGCCCGACGCCCACGAGCCGATGGATTTCGTCTACGAGGCCACCGGCTACGCACCCCACGCGTTCGAGACGATCGACGCGCTCGCCCCGAACGGCGTCGGCGTCCTCCTCGGCATCCCCGGCGATTGGGAGTTCGAGATCGACGGCGGCCGACTCCACCGCGAGTTCGTCCTCGAGAACAAGGCCCTGCTTGGCTCGGTGAACTCCCACGTTCCGCATTTCGAGGCTGCCGTCGAAACGCTCGGCGAGTTCCCGGAGTGGTTCACCGACGCGATCGTCACGCACGTCTTCGAGCCCGAGGACGTCGACCACGCCTTCCAGACCGGCGACGATCGAATCAAGGTCGTCGTCGAGTTCGACGATCTGTAGACTGATTGAGGGAATAGGTTCTCAGGCGGGGGATTTCGGTACCCCACCTCGCCGTGGTCCGAAGTCTTTTGCGTCGGCTGTTACTCGAAGAACGTATCCGAGTCAATACATCGGATTGCAACCACTCATGACAACGGAATACGGAGCCAGCTACTTCGGCGTCAGGAATCGAACCCACGCAGAGACCGATCTCGAGCGCTTCGAGGACGCGGGCCTCAACGCGGTCTTGCATACGTTCAGCGAACGGGACAAACGCTACTACGAGGAGACGATGCAGGACATCGTCGCCTCGAGCAAGGACCGCGGATTCGAGGTCTACGTCAACCCATGGAGCGTCGGCCGCGTCTTCGGCGGCGAGGCGTTGTCGCAGTTCATCGGCGAGCATCCCGAGTCCCAGCAGGTCACCTCCGAGGGCCAGCGGATCGCCGCCGCCTGTTTCAACGCGCCTGATTTCCGGGAGTACATGCGCGAGTGGACGGAATCTGCAGCAGGACTGGGGGCCGACGTTCTCTTCTGGGACGAGCCACACTGGTTCCTGCCGGAGTGGTTCGAGGAGGAGTTCGCTGACGACGAGTGGGGCTGTCGCTGTGAGCACTGCCAGGCACGGTACGAGGACACCTACGGCGAGCCGATGCCGGAGGAGGTCACCGACCGCGTTCAGGAGTTCAAGGCCGACCAGCTCATGGATTTCCTCGAGGAGATGATGGCGATCAGCCGGGAGGAGGGCTGTGAGAACGCAGTCTGCCTGCTCCCGAGCGAGGACGCCGACCACGGCCTCAGCGACTGGGACCAGCTCGCAGCGAGCGAGTACCTCGACGTGCTCGTCACCGACCCCTACTGGGGCGTCTTTCCGGAGGCCGAGGGCCCCGAGGAGTTCGTCGGCTACTTCTCCGAGAAGGTCGCCGACATGGCAGAGGAGTACGACCTGCGTGGCCAGATCTGGATTCAGGGCTTCCGCCTGCCAGCGGGCTCGACGGAAGAGGTCAAGACCGCCACTCGGACCGCAATCGAGAGCGGCGTCGACAGCGTGATGCTGTGGGGGTACGACGGCTGCAAATCCATCTCCGACATCGCCTGCGAAGAGCCCGAGGACGTCTGGAACGGGTTCCTCGAGGAAGTGCAGGCGGCACAGGAGTAGCGATTCGACCCGAGTCCCGGTGGCGGAAACGCATCGGCGTACGCAGCCGGTAGCAGGGCGTCGGGAGTCCAAACGAGTATCCCACGCCGCGCCCTACACTGACCGATGCGTTCGCTGTTCCGCTCGAGCACGATTGCGGCGCTGGTCGTCGCGCTGGCGCTCGCCACGAGACCGGTCGCGGCTCACGTCGAGTATACCGCGGAGAACCCCGAACGGACGGAGCCGCTCGCGTTCCTCACCGACGTCGTCTCGGAGCCGTTCAACGCGGCGCTGTTGCTCGGCGGCGCGGTAACTGTCCTGCTCGCCGTCGTGGCCTATCTCCGGATCTTGCCGCTCCGCCGTGACGTCGCCGTGTTCCGCGAGGCCGTCACAGAGTACGAGGATCTGCTGCCCTGGCTCCTCCGATTGAGTTTCGGGCTTCCACTCGTCGGCGCCGGATTCGCGGGCTACTTCGTGAGCCCGGCCGTGACGCCGTCGGGCACTGGCCTTCTCGCGATCAGCCGGCTGTTTCAGATCGCGATCGGCTTCGCGTTGCTGTTCGGTCTGGCGACGCGAGCCGCGGCGTTCGTCGGGCTCGTGAGCTATCTCGCAGTCGCGGTGATCGAGCCGCGGATCCTGCTCGCGATGGAGTACGTTCCGGGATTCCTGGCGATCGTGCTACTGGGGAGCGGTCGGCCCAGCGCCGACAGGGTGCTCGAGACCGTCGCGTCCGCCGAGGGAACCGTCTACGGCCAGATCGACCCGATCCATCGGCTGAGCGGCTGGTTCCGAGTTCGCGTCGCCCCCTACCACGAGTACGTCCCGACGGTGATCCGCGTCGGGCTGGGCGTCAACTTCGTCTACCTGGGGCTCGTCGAGAAGCTCCTCGCTCCGGGAACCGCCCTCTCCGTCGTCGACAAGTACGACCTCACGGCGGTCGTGCCGGTCGATCCAGGGCTCTGGGTGGTCGGTGCCGGCGTCACCGAGATCGCGCTCGGCGTCGCGCTCGTCCTCGGTGCGTTCACCCGCGCGGATTCCCTCGTCGCACTGCTGATGTTTACCCTCACGCTGTTCGCGTTGCCGGACGACCCCGTCCTCGCCCACATCTCGCTGTTCGGGCTCGCGTCGGCGCTCATCGTGACCGGCCCCGGTCCGTACTCCCTCGACGACAAGCTCGTCGGGTGGTTCTCCAGCGCACCCAGCGGAGCGGACTCCGGAACGCCGAGTCCCGGTGGAGAGTAGCGCGGACGGCAGCAGATCGAAATCCTCCCACCGGTATTCACTCCCAGTACCCGACACGCAGAGCGAAATTGACAGGAGGCCACGATCCTCACGTCCCGGCATGGCACAGACCGTCGGCGACCTCCGCAACGAGATCAGACTCGCAGTCGACCGGTTCGAGCGCCCCGATTCGGCCGGCTTCACCAAGGAGTCACTCGCTGCGATCTGCGAGGCCGTCGGCTACGGGATCGACCACGACAGCTACCCACCGAAGGCGGCGATGCGAGCTGGGATCCGCGAGTCGATCGACGAGTTCGAACCCGAACCCGATGCCGCCGAGCGGTCCTTCCGCAAGGCCGACCTCCAGACGATCGCTGCAGAACTCCGCGAGGAATAGCTGGGTGGTGGGGCGCCTACCCTCCGATCGCTCCGACCCCTTCGATTCCACTGATCCCCAGATCGTTCCCACCGATCCCATCGCTTCCATGCTGGCCTTCAGAACGGCAACTGTTCTGCTAGTGCGACCCGATACCGCCCGCTCAGCTCTCTGACGACCAGCAAATCGCGCTCGTCGACGCCGAGGAGCCACAGCGCGCCGAGGTAACTCACGATCCCTACGACCAACGCGACCGCGATCCCCAGCGGCCCGCCGACGAGCCTTCTGACCCCGGCCATCACTGCGATCATCGTCGCGCCCGCGCCGAGTGGCGTGAGGAAGGAGCGATCCCACGGCCAGAGGCCCTCGAACCGCCTGAGCATGAGCACCTGCAGGAAGTTTTGCACCGCGATCGCGAGGGAGGTTCCGAGCGCCGCGCCGACGAGGCCAAAGGTTACGACGAACGCGTAGGTCAGACCGACGTTCAGGACGGCGAGGAGCCAGTCGAGTGCCATCCGCGCGTACTGGTGATCGGTCATCATGAGCAGCCAGCCGGTCGCGCCGACGGCGCTGCCGACGAGCACGCCGCCCAGGTAGACCCCGAGCGGGAGATAACCGCGCGTGTACGTGTCGCCGAACAGTCCGAGCAGCTCCCGGCCGAAGACGAGCTGCACTGCCACGATCGGAAGTACGGTCGTCACGATCAGCCGCGTCGCGGAGGTATAGACCGCGTTCAGCGTCTCGACGTCGTCGTCCGCGTAGAGGTCGGAGGCGACGGGCGGGAGGAGCTGATTGAACGCCATGAGCGGAATCCACGCGATCGCGACCAGAACGAGAACGACGTTGTAGATCCCGGCTGCGACGGCGGTGAGCAAGGCGCCGACGAGAAAGACGTCGACGCGGTTCTGGAAGATTTTCCCGAGACTGCTCATCGCGACCGGAGCGGCGTAGCGGTAGTAGTCCGCGGCGTCCGATCGCGTGATCCGGAACGTCGGTCGAATGCCAGTCACGCGCGTCGTCACCGGCACGCCAATCGCGACGAGGACCGCCATGCACGCCACCATCGCGCCGGCGATCCCGACGACGGAGTAGCCCAGCGCGAGCGCCGCGAGCGCGCCGAGCAATCGGGCTGCTGGTCGGAGGAGCTTGTTGAAGAGCACCTCGCCTCGTGCAGATCCCACGGCACGGAAGATCGCCGAGAGGATCATCACGAGGCCGATCAGGACGACGAGGACGGCAAAGATGCGCAGGGCCGGCGTGAAGGCAGAATTATCGACGGTCGCGGCGTCGATAGTCGGCGCGAGAAGCCAGATCCCACCGGCGATCAGCGCGCCGACGACGAGCGTCGTGAGGTAGGCGAGCCCGGCCGTTCGTGCGCGTTCGTCCGGATCGTCCTCCGTGGCGGGGAGGTACCGCTGGAGTGCGGGCACGCTGCCGAACGTCACCAGACGGACGAGCGTCTCCGCGATCCGCCAGGCGAAGGCGTAGACTCCATACGCCACGGGACCGAGTCCACGGGCGAGGACGAGCTCCGTCGCCGAGACGAGCGCTCGTTGCACCGAGACGCCACCGCTGGTCACGACCGCACCGTGGGCGATCGTCACCAGTGCCTCTCGCTCCGCCGTCGAGACCGCCGATTCGTCGCCGTCCGGTTGCTCATCGGATCGCTCCGTCACTGTTCACTTGCCGATTTCGGTGCCGAGTGATAAAGCGCTCCGAAGCCGGAACGCGGACCCGGCACTCGGGTATCACGAATCTATATGTACCGTCCAATTCTCGGCGGAATCATGTGCTCTGGCGCACCGGTTGCCGCGATGTTCGGTTTGCTCATCGGCCCACCGCTCTGGAAATGGCCCCGAGGCATCGCGAAGTTCCAGGAGTGGTTCGACGCCATCGGGCGAGCATCCGCGGGGCCGGTCGAGCCCGCGGAGTGGAAGGTCGGCATGACGTACGTGACCGGAATTGGGCTGACGATCGTCGGTATTCTGGGCGCTGCGGTCTGTTTCCTGCTCTGAGGGGCGGGAATAGACGTCGGTAGCGAGTGCAGCGTACTGGTGAGATCACCCTAATCGCGGCAGTTTCCGCCAGCCGAACCTTTGTGACCCGGCGCGATCATCTCCGCGTATGACCTACCGATTCGTCGGCGCGAACTTCGATCAGATGCACATGAACACGAACCTCGAGTGGGTCGCCGACCACCCCGACGCCGAAATCGTCGGCGTCTGCGACGAGGACCCCTCGACCTCGACCGGATCGCTCGACGACGCCGTCGAGGAGCACGACATTCCCGAAAGCGCGGTGTTCGACGATCTCGAGGCCTGCATCGAGGCGACCGATCCCAATGTGGTTCTGGGCTGTCCGATGAACTCCGAACACGCCGAGTTCGTCGAGCGGGTCGCGCCCTACGACGTGCACGTCGCACTGGAGAAACCCCTCGCTGACACCCTCGAGAACGCCGATAGAATGATCGACGCGATGGCCGGAACCGACGGGCTACTCGCCCTGAACTGGCCCGTGATGTGGGATCCCACCAAGCACGCAGTCCGCGAACTCGTCGCGGACGGCACGATCGGCGACGTCGTCGAAATCCAGTACTACGGCGGGAACGCCGGCGCACCTCCTGCGGACAGCTGGTTCTACGATCCCGCGGCCGGCGGTGGCTCGATGCTCGACTACCTCGGCTACGGCGCGACCTTCTCGACGTGGTTCCGCGACGGCGAACTCCCCGAATCCGTCACCGCGGAGGAGTACGTTCCCGACGACCTCGACGTCGACGTCCAGTCCTCGACCGTCGCACGGTTCGAGGATGGTCTCTCGGCGTTTCAGACCTCCTGGCGGATGCCGACGAACCCCTGGGAGATCGAGCCGCAGCCGATGAAGGGCTACGTGCTCGTCGGAACGGAAGGGGCGATCTCGACGGTGGAGCGCGGCGTTCCGATCCGCGTCCAGACCGACGAGGAGCCCGAGGGGTACGAGGTCGAGCCCGAGCCGCTGGCCGATCGCTTCC
Organism: Salinarchaeum laminariae; assembly: GCF_023204835.1. Lineage (GTDB taxonomy): Archaea > Halobacteriota > Halobacteria > Halobacteriales > Salinarchaeaceae > Salinarchaeum > Salinarchaeum laminariae. The sequence goes on along the minus strand of NZ_CP096270.1, from coordinate 1,932,723 downwards.
AGAACCTGATCTACTACCTGATCGATCGGCTGGAGACCGATGAGGCGCTCGAAGGGCCGTGCGATCCCGAGTTCTGCCGGGACGCCCACCGGATCGTGGAGACCGCGAAACGGAGTGCGGAGGCGGGCGAGCGGCTCGATCTGGTTGAGTAGTAGCGGTATCGTCAGGTCGCGATCCAGGCAGACAGAACAGGCGGCCAGCGGTGCGGTGGAGGTCGGGACGCCCACTGCGTCGCTCCTCGGGATGCTGACGGTGACGCTCGTTTGGCGCTGGCGACCGTACTTCTACGGGGACCCAGCGGAACCTATTTTTACCGCACGTGTATCGTATCTAACGTGAATCGTCGATCCCTGCTCCAGGGGCTCGCGGTCGGGTCGATCTCGGCCACCGCCGGGTGTCTCTCGTCGATAGGTCTGGGATCGAGCGACAATCAAGCCGCGACGGTGACCGACGTCGGCGTGGAAAATGCGGGAAATCTCACTGGATACGGCAATCTTCCGTGTGATATCTCCCAGGCGGAGTCGCTGGCGACGCCCGTGAGCGCTTTGCAGTTCGGTAGCGGTGGCGGCGAGCACTGGATCTATCTGATTCTCGATGCCGACGAACCGATCACCGTCGACGTCGACGTCCAGCTGGGCTCGAGCACGATCTACGAGGAGAACGTAGAGCTCGGCGAGGATCGGTACACATCCTACGAGTTCACGTCCGGCGCAACGTATTCGATCGACGTTTCCTACCGTGGCTTCAGTTCGGCGGTCGCGGTCCACGAAGACAGAATTCATACCCCGGACCGACCGTCCCTGAGCGTCTCTGGACAGACCTGCTGCCTCGATCTGAACGGTGTCGTTCACCAGGAATCCTGGCCCTGATACGCAGCGAGGTAGCATCGTTCCGCCACACGTTCTGTCACTCCAGTGGAAGGAGCGTTACTCTCGGTCCGACGAGAATTCCCCGAGAGCACGTGATGCAGAGCTTTCAACGCGAGAACGGCGACCGTGAGAACGACGACCGATACGACCGCACCGTACCGGTGGAGGGATCGATGTTCGGCGAGGTTCACCCCGAGGCTGGTGTCGCCAGGCCAAAACCATCGTCGCGCTCCCAGTGTGGGCTTCCGTACGGTCCTCTGGAATGGCTTCTCGCTCGCGGTTCGGCTACCGCGCCGGCGGTGGGACGTACGTCGACAGATCTGCTTCGCGCAGATCGACTTCCTCACCCTCCTCCGCAGCCTTGTACGCTGCCATGCAGATCCGCAGGACGCGCAGACCGTCTTCGACGTCGAGCGTGCCGTTCTCGCCGGCGCGGAACGCCTCGACGGCGTCGCGGTTCTCCGCGACGTAGCCGCCGTCGACGACGGCGCCGGCACCGATCGGCATCCGGCCGCTCGTCGCGGCCTGCTTCTCGGCCCAGCCCTCGCCGTCGCCGAGGTCGTCGGAGAAGAACACGCTCGAGGACTCGTCGTCGGTCATGACCTGCCCGGAGTACTCCGGACCGAGCAGCTCGATCGAGCGCCGGACGCCGGAGCCGACGTAACACCACGAGCCGGTGGCCTCCGAAATCAGAGGATCGCCGGCGTCGGACTCGTAGCGCACGGTCGCACGGGCGTAATCGTCGGATGGGCTTTCACCCCAGTCGACGTCGTGGGCTTCCTGTAGCTCCTCGGCGTACTCCTCACGGCCCCACTTGAGCGTCTCCGTATCCGCGGAGACCGAGACCGGTTCGAGGCCGCCGTCCTCGCTACCGGGCTTCGAGAGCAGGACGTGGTTGCCCGCAAGCGCGTGACAGAGCATGTCCGTCAGCGCGCCGCCTCCCTGGAGTTCGCCGTCCCAGAACCACGCGGAGTGGGGACCGCCGTGCTCGGCCTGCGAGCGTGCGATGTAGGGGCGGCCTGCCTCCTCGCCGCGCTGCCAGAGGAGATCCCGGAGTTTCGCGATGTCGGGCTCGAACGGCCAGTTCTCGAGATAGGCGTTCGGGATGCCCGCGGACTCGATGCGATCCGCGACGTGCGTCGCTTCCTGCATGTTTCGCGCGATGGGCTTCTCCATGGCGATGCCGTCGATCAGCGCGCCGTCTCCGCCGGCATCCTCGACGGCGTCGACCGCCGCGTCGATCACGTCGACGCGCGTGAAGTTCGGGCTGGTGACCCAGAGCCCGTCCACGTCCGGATCCTCGACGAGTGCGGCCACCTCGTTCTCGCCGTACACTGACGGATCGCCACGACCCTCCTCACGGCACGTCTCGGCGACGGCTTCGGCGTTCGATCGCGTTCGGTTCTGGATGCCTGCGACGTGAACGTCCGGGAGGTAATCGACGCTCGGAAGATGCATCTCGCGGGTGATGAACCCACAGCTGACGACGCCGATGCCGAATGAGTCCGACATAGCAGGTGACTGGGCCACGTTCGTGGATAGTTCCTCGGATCGCGGCCAGCTGGGAGCCCGATTGCCATAGCGACGATGCCTGCCGCAGGGTCGGCCAGTTAGAGTTCGTCGTACCGGATCGGATCGACGCCGGTTTCCTCGACGTACGCCAGGACGCGCTCGTCGGTGAACATCCGGCGCTGGGCGTCGCGTTCGGCCGCAATCTGGCCGGGCTCGCCGCCAGGGAGCCAGATGTCCGCCATCTCCTCGTCGTCGTACGCTGGATGGCCGACGACGATGTAGGTGCCCGGTTCGGGTTCGTCGAGGTGCTCGAGGAGCCACTCGGGCCCCTCGCCGATTCCCTCCGCACCGGGCAGTGTCGGCACACCCCACCAGTTGATCAGCCCCTCTCGCTCACAGAGATCGTCGAACGCGTCTGCGAACCACTCCGAGGCGGACTCGATGAGCATGTGCGTATCCGCGTACTCCGGCTCGAAGCCGACAGTTCGGAGTCGCTTGATCTGAGCGGTCGCCTCCGCGAGGATCTCCTCCCGGTCGGGATCGGACTCGAACAGCGCTTCGGGAGATCGGTGGAATCGCCCCTCGTCGGTGACGAGGGACGGCACGTCGTCGACGTCGAGCACAGGGCCCCACGTCGGGTCGACCCACTCCGAGGAGAGGGTGAGGTGCGCGCCGACGCAGAGACCGTCGACGCCAGCGAGCCGGGTGGCTGCGTGCTCGAGCGCCGGGGCGGGTGCCATGACGCTGACGTTCCGGAGGATCCCATCGTCGAAACACTCGCGGATCGCGTCGTTCGCACTCTCGGCGAGTCCAGCGTCGTCCGCTCGCGTGAGCAGCCGGATTCGGTCGTGGTCGGCATCCACCGTCATTACTGGCACCTTCTGTGCCGTCGTGCTAAGGCTGCCGGCCAGGACTGCGCCGTCACGGCGTAGCTCTCTGCCGGCAGGCGAGGTTTCATGTCCGTGTGCAGAGGCATCTCTAGCATGACGATCGACATCGGTATCGTCGGTGCTGGGAACAGGGGCGAAACGCACGCGGGCGAGTACGCGGACGTCGACGGCGCGGAGGTCGTCGCTGTCGCGGACGTCGACCAGGACGCCTCGGAATCGCTCGCTCAAGCCGTCGGCGGGACAGCCTACGGCGACTACAGCGAGATGCTCGACGACGCCGACCTCGATGCGGTCGACGTCTGCGTCCACAACAATCTCCACCGGCCGATCACGGTCGACGCCGCCGAGGCTGGCTGTCACGTGTTCTGTGAGAAGCCGATGGCGGCGACGTACGCGGACGCGAAGGCGATGATGGACGCGACGGAGGAGGCCGGCGTTCACCTCGGGATCCAGAACTTCGAGCTGTTCAGCGAGGAGACGCGCGCCGCGAAGACCCTCCTCGACGGCGGCGATCTCGGCGATCCCTACTTCGCCCGCGGGGTGTTCTCGCGGCGGCGCGGTCGCCCCTACATCGACGGCTACGGCACGCCCTCGTTCGTCACGAAGGACAGCGCCGGTGGCGGCCCAGTCATCGACGTCGGGACCTACGTCGTTGGGCGACTGCTCTACCTGCTCGGCAACGAATCCATCGAGCGGGTCTCCGGTGCCACCTTCGAACACACCGACGACGCCTACGACGAGGAACTGGTGGGAGACAACCGCGATGAGTACGTCGACCGCCTCGACGACTCCGGCTACGACGTAGAGGACTCCGGCATGGGCTTTGCCCGTCTCGCCGACGGATCCCTGCTCACGCTTCGGGCGGCCTGGCACATGTTCCTGCCCGACGACTCGGACGTCCTCGCCGGGACGAAAGGAGGCGTGCAGTTCGACCCCTTCGAGTTCTACACCACGACCGGCGACTACCAGGCCACCGTCTCGCTGGATCTCGAGGAGTTCGAAGGCCGGCAGGCGTTGCTCGAGGGGGACACCGGCTACGACTTCGAGCGTGGCGTCGGTCAGTACCACCACTGGATCGACACGCTCACCGGCGAGGCAGAGGAGGTCGTCCCGACCGCCGAAATCGCGTTGAACTCCATGCTCGTCATGGAGGGGATCTACCTCTCACAGGAGGCAGGACGGGAGCTCACCGCCGAGGAGATCGCCGAGCGCTCCGAGTCGGCGTCGGTCGACATCTAAGCAGCGGTCGCGTCTCTTTTCGCACTCTCGAGGTGTCGGCAAGCCGGAGGGGCAAGGAAACCGCCTTTTAGCGAGGCCGACTCCAGTGTGGTATGGCCAAGACTGCCATTCAGCTGTATACGCTGCGCGACGTCGACCTGCCCTTCGACGAACTGCTCGAAGCGGTCGCCGACGCAGGGTTCGACGGCGTCGAGTTCGCCTATCGCGTCCCCGACGAGGATCCCGAGGCCGTACGTGCCGTACTCGACGAGACCGGCCTCGAGGCCGCCGGCGCCCACATCCACCTCGAGGACCTCGAAGACGACTTCGAGGAGACCCTCGAGTTCTACGAGACGCTCGGCGTCTCCGACTTCGTCGTCGCGTGGCTCGACGAGGAGTATTTCACCAGCCGCGAGGGGCTCGACGACGCGATCGAACGTCTCTCCGCTGCCGACGACCGCCTCGCCGAGCACGGCCACACACTCCACTACCACAATCACGATCAGGAGTACTCCGACTTCGACGGCGAGCCCGGCTTCTTCACCTTCATCGACGAGAGCGAGTTCGGCCTCGAACTCGATCTCGGGTTCGTCCTGCTGGGCGGCGACGATCCCGCGGAGCGCCTCCGCGCCGTCGGCGACCGCTGCAGTCTCGCCCACGTCAAGGACGTGGACGTCGACGCGGGCCACTCCGTCCCCGTAGGATCCGGAGACGTCGACATCGAGGCAGCCGCGGAAGCGTTCGGCGACATCGGCGGAGAGTGGCTGATCTACGAGTACGAGGGCGACGATCCGCTCGCCTCCCTCGAGGACGCCAGTGCGACGATGCGCGATCTGGTGTAAGCCGGTCGAGTACGGATCGTCGTTTAGATGCGGATTTTTTGTGCGCTCGATTCGGTAGCTCTTGCTCGACTGGACTACTAGGTATTGCAGTGGCCGAGCACAGAGTGACATGGAGAGCAACAGCTTGGAAGCCCCCTCCCGCTCGCGCCCGCTCGCTCGCTGCGCGCGGCCTCGCTACGCTCGGCCGTGCTTTCGTCGCGAGCGAACGCGAGCGGTCACCGGGAGACCGGAGGTCTCCCGAGCAGACGGACGTAGTCCGTCAACGGCCCCTTCCAGTCCCACCCGGTGGATGTGAGGAGAGTCTTCACCCCCGGTGGATCGCGCCGGGGAGCGGTAGCCGGCGGTCTGTCCCGAGTGCAACGCACGCTCGAGCATCCGCCGCGCTTCGCTCCCCGTAGAGGCGTCCCGGGTGGGACTTCGGAAGGGGCCGACTGCTCCGGGAAGCACGACGACCTAAGCACCGCAGGCCGAAGGCCGAGGAGCGCAGCGAGTCGCGCGAGCGGAGCAGGAGGGGGCTGTCGCGGGCCACGCCCGCGACGTCGGGAGACCGAAGGTCTCCCGGAATCCGGGGGCGGTCTGCTGTGCTGTTCCACCTACCCAGAGCTGCAATACCTAGTAGTCGAGTGTCACACCGGAGGCACGCACCGAGTATCAGCAACTGCCGCAGATTTATCGCAGCGGGCGACCCATTCCGCGTATGGACGTCGAATCCTTCGATGAAGCCGAGACCACGGAGGCAGTCGAGGGCGTGCATCTGTCACTCCTCGCGGGAGCAGATCGGATGAACGTGCAGGGTTTCGCGATCGAGCCGGGGGCAGTCGTCCCCGAACACAGCCACGACAACGAACAGACCGGCGTCGTTTACGAGGGGGAACTGACCTTCGTCGTGGACGGCGAGGAGCTTGTCGTCGGCGAGGGAGACACGTACGCGATCCCGGCGAACGAGCCCCACGCGGCCGAGAATCGGGGCGAGACGACGGTTCGAGGGATCGACACGTTCAGCCCGCCGCGGACCAACCCGAACTGGGAGGAGTAGGGGTCGACTCGACGAACTCGGTTGGACCCCGACGCCTATTTCCCCTCGGCCCCAGGGAGAACCATGGACGCAGCGGCGCTGCTCGATCGGCCGTACGACGACCCGGTCTCGCTCCTCTCGCCGGACGGCGAACTCGCCGACGGGTACGAGCCGTCGCTCTCCGACGCGGAGCTCGTCACGCTCTACGCCGACATGCGGCTCTACCGACGGTTCGACGAGCGAGCAGTCAGTCTCCAGCGCCAAGGTCGGATCGGGACGTACCCGCCACTGGCCGGACAGGAAGCCGCGCAGGTGGGAACAACCTACGCCTTCGCGCCCGAGGACTGGATGCTCTATCAGTACCGCGAGCACGGTGCAGCCCTCTCCCGGGGAGTCGTCGGTGGGTACCTGCAGTACTGGATGGGCCACGAGGCCGGGAACGAAGCGCTCGCGGACGCGAACGTCTTCCCGCTGAACATCTCGATCGGCTCGCAGGTCCCCCACGCCGCGGGGCTGGGCATGGCGATCGACTACGAGGACGACGACGCCGTCGTCTGCTGCCAGTTCGGCGACGGCGCGACGAGCGAAGGCGACGTGCACGAGGGAATGAACTTCGCGGGGGTGTTCGACGCGCCGGTGGTGTTCGTTTGCAACAACAATCAGTGGGCGATCTCGGTCCCGAGGGAGCAACAGACCGCGAGCGCGACGATCAGCCAGAAGGCCGAGGCCTACGGCTTCCGTGGGATCCAGGTCGACGGAATGGACCCGCTGGCAGTGTACGAAACGACCGTGGCCGCCGCGAACCAGGCGCGGGAGCCAGACGCAGCACTCGCAGACGAGACGGTCGGACGGGCGACGAAGCCGACGCTGATCGAGACGCTGACCTACCGCTACGGCGCGCACACGACCGCCGACGACCCCACCGCCTATCGCGACGAGGCCGAGGTCGAGGCCTGGAAGGAGCGGGATCCGATCGACCGGATGGAAACGTTTCTGCGCGCGACCGATCGGCTCGACGACGAGCGAATCGAGGCGATCGAGGAGCGCGTGGAGACGACGGTCGCCGAGGCGATCGCCGAGGCCGAGGCCGTCGACGCCGATCCCGCCTCGATGTTCGCATACGTCCACGAGGAGCAGCCCCAGCGAGTGGCTACCCAGCAAGCCGAACTGGAAGGCCTCCGAGAGCGCCACGGCGACGACGCACTGACGCGCGACGAGTGAGCACCGAGCACGCTCCCGATTACCAGGGGAAACCCACTATACCCTCCCACGCGAACGGCCGAGCGTGAGCGACGACGAGGACGGACGCCGACACCACGAACTCTCGCGCCACCCGACGACGGGGCCCCGCAACTCGTTACGGCACTGGCCCGACGCGAAGCATCCGCTGCGGATCGTGCTCAACTACGTCGTCATCGTCTGCTGTCGGATCTCCCCGAGCCTGCGTCTGAAGAACTGGCTGCTCAGACGGATCGGCGTGGACGTTGGAACTGGCGCCGCGTGGGGGCTCGAGTCGACGCCGGACGTGTTCTGGCCGGAGCTCGTCACCGTCGGCGAAGACGCGATCGTCGGATACGACGCCACAATCCTCTGTCACGAGTTTCTCCAGGAGGAGTATCGCACTGGCGAGGTGGTCGTCGGCGACCGGGCGATGATCGGTGCCGGGGCCATCGTCCTCCCCGGGGTCGAGATCGGTGCGGACGCCCAGATCGCCGCGAACTCGCTCGTGGCCGAGGACGTTCCGGCAGACACGACGGTCGCCGGCGTCCCCGCAAAACCACTCGATTCCGCAGCCGCGAGTGGCTCTTCGGACGAGAGCGCCGCTACAGAGGCGAATAGCTCCACTGAAGAGTAACGTTGCAGCGAACTGACAGAAAGGCGGCCGGTATGCGCCTGAATCCACCGCCACTCAGTTTCGCTCTCGCCGGACGCCGTGCTCGAAGACCTGGCCGTTGGGCACGACGTACTCCGCCTCGTCGTCCTCGAGATGCGTGACGAGGACGCCGACCTCCTGAACGACCCCCTCGCGGTCGCCGATCGTCACGCGATCGCCGATGCCGTAGGGCTCGCGCAGAAGCAGGTAGATTCCGGCAGCAGCAGAAGAGAGCAGGTCCTTCGTGGCGGCCACGGCGACGATGACGGCGGCGAGCACGTAGATCGCCAGCAGGACGAGCAGTGCCATCGTCGCGATACCGAGCTGTCCGAGCGCGATCAGGAAGGCGACGTAGATGACGGTGTACTTGACGACGCGGGGGAGGAGTGAAACCTCGGGCAGTTTGACGCCGCGGAGTCGTTCGCTGACGATCAGCTCTGCCTTGTCTGCGGCGACGAACCCGACGACGACGACCATGAACGCGATGAAAACGTTCGGGATGAAGACGACGATTCGCTGCCAGATCCAGTCGGTGTCGGCGGGACGGAAGGCGTAGATCGCGGTGAGCACGGTCACGCCGTAGACGAACCAGGAGAGCATCCGGGAGACGATCGAGACCGTCGACGTCCCGAGACTCTGCGCGGTCCGTTCGAAGGCCGTACCTTCGACGGATTGGGGCACCCCAGCCGCCTCGAGCACGCTCTTGCTCACGCGCCCCAGCAGGTAGCCGAGAACGACGCCGACCAGCACGATCATGCTGATCAGGAGGATCGGCCAGTCGAGGAGCCACTCCGGAAGCTGCTCGGTGTCGGGAAGCTGCGCCAACGCAACCATCAGTACTCCTCCGGATCCAGCTCAAGGACGAGCGACCCGCCTTTGAACGCTCGCACCATGCCGTCGCTCTCGGAGAGCACGATCGCCGTCGCTTTGGTGTCACGCGTGACCGCACCCGCGGCCATGTGCCGCGTTCCCAGCCCTTTCGGAATGTCGACGCCCTCGGCGGAGGGTTCGAGGTAGCGGTATGCCGAGACGATCTTCCCCGCGTCGGAGATGACGAACGCGCCGTCGAGGCGCGAGAACTCCTTGAGCATCACCTTCACGATCGGGTCCCCGACGTGGACGTGGCTCTTCTCGAAGGGGTTGTAGGACAGCGGCCGGGATTTGTTCATCACCTTCCCGGCGTCGCCGACGACGAACAGCGCGCCGACGGGCTGTCCCTTCTGCCCCTTCTTCCCCAACTCGATCACGAGCTCGAGCACCGAGCGGAGGACGTCCGGCTCGGCCCGGGTGTTCTCGAAGAGATCGTAGACGCCAGACGTCGAGTCGGCGTCGACGCGGACACGCGAAACCGTGTCGAGATCCTCGTCGAACACGGACGAGATGCAGGCGACGACGTCGCCATCGTCCAGTAGACCCTGCTCCAGTGCGCCTTCGATGCCGAACCGAACCCGATCGTAGACGTCCTGAAAGGCAACTGGCAGCTCGACGAACGGATCGGCGTCGAGGTCGTTCTCGCTCGCGACCACGACGACGTCGACGTCCGCGTCGACGAACTGCTCGTAGAAGGACGTGGTCGGCGAGAAGAGGAGGATACCGTCGACGTCGCCCAGCACCGTTTCGAGCAGCTCGTTCGGGTCGACCATTGGACGAACGGTCGGAGGGAGAGGGAAAAAGTGTTGTGACCGCGAGAGGCGACGGTCTCGGCCGGTACAGTGATTCGGTGCGAACGAGTCAGGACGCTGTCACAGTGGGTTGTGGGCGGTAGCGGTACGCACCCTACGGGCTCGCCGATCAGCTCGGCGAAGCCCGAATGTTCAGCGTCTTGCGGAGGATCTGCCCGAAGCCGAACGAGCAGCCGATGTACCAGACAATCCACGCGCGCATCGGGCCGAGCAGGCCGTCGTTCCAGTCGACGCCACCAGCGATGGGCAAGATCATGTCGTGACCGTTCTCAACGCCGATACCGCCCTGGCCGATCGTCCACCACAGCCAGAGGAAGACCGGGATCGTGAGCAGCATGACCCAGACCATCGGGCGGAACTGGGATTTCATCATCCCGAGCTGGTCGCCCATCATATCCATCTGCTTCTCCTGAATGCGCTCGACGGCCTCGTCGTCGCCGCGCTCTTTGGCCTCCTTGCGTTTGTCCTGGATCGCACTCATCCGCTCTTGATAGACGGACATCGTCTCCTGATCCATCAGATTCGCCATCAGGAGCGAGGAGTACAGCCCCGTGAGCAGCGCGACCGAGAAGATCACGAGATAGAACGGCAACACGTTCAGCAGTGGGCCGAGCGCGAGGTCCAGCGCTCCGCCGACCGCGTTCTGAACGGGGTCGAAGTAGTAGCCGACCATCATCATGACCGCGCCCACCGCGGCGAGCTTGTCCCACTGCGACCAGGAGGCAGCCTCCTCGGCTTCCTCGCCGATCTCCGGAATGTCCGAGAAGTCGAGATCGACGACCTCCGCGTCGGCGTCACCGTTCAGGGCCTCGTCGACGCCGTCGGGATCGGTCAGGTCGAACCCACCGTCGTCGTTACTCTCGAGGAGCCCCGTCTCGATGATGCGCCCCCACTGCCCGCTCGTGAGGTCGTCGTCGACGTCCTCCCAGGCGACGCTGCCCCCGTTGGACTGGGCCACCGAGTGGACCGTCCGGAGGGCGTCCTCCATCTCCTCGCCCTCCTGGACGAGCTGCTGTACCTTCCGCGCGGTCCGTGCCATTGCCGAAGGTTACGAGGGCGCCGTAATCAACCTTTCACATCGGGTGTCTCGGCTGTATCGGCTACGGCACGAGAAACTCGAGTGATGGAAAGTCGATCGACGGCCGTGGGTGTCTCTGCGAGAGCACGGACGGTGAGAGAGGAGGGAAAAGGAGGGAGAGATGGGGGAAGGAAGAAGATAGAGAAGAGAGAAAGAAGAGAGAAAGAAGAGAGAAAGAAGAGAGAAAGAAGAGAGAAAGAAGAAAGGAAGAAGAAAGAAATTGGGTCGAGAGCGTTATTGCGCGTCTTCGACGGCGGACTGGAGGTCCTCCCAGACCTCGTCCGGGGACTGCTCGCCGTCGATGCGCGCGAGGTCGCCCTCGTCGTCGTAGAACTCGACGACCGGGAGCGTATTCTCCTCGAAAACGCGCAGGCGCTCGCGAGCGGTCTCCTCGGTGTCGTCGTCACGCTGGATCAGCTCGCCACCACACTCATCACAGACGCCCTCTTCCTCGGGCGGAGCGTACTTGACGTGGAAGTTCGTGCCGCAGTCGTCACACACTCGGCGGCCCGTCAGTCGGTCGATCAGCTCATCGTCGGAGACGTCGAAATACGCCGCGACGTCGAGATCGGTGATCTCCGCGAGATACTCGGCCTGGTCGACGTTCCGCGGGTAGCCGTCGAGCACGAACCCGCTGCCGGAGTCCGCGGCCTCGGAGAGTGCGGCCTGGACGATCTCGTTCACGACGGGATCGGGCACGAGCTCGCCCGCCTCCATGTACTCGCGAGGCGTTCCGTGCTCGGTCTCCATGTCCTTGTTCGCACGGAGGGCGTCGCCCGTCGTGACGTGTTCGACGCCGTACGTCTCGACGAGGTTGGCGCTCTGCGTTCCTTTTCCTGCACCTGGCGGCCCGAGCAGCAGAATCTTCGGCTGACTCATACCTGATCGAAGCGCACCGGCGCCTAAAACCTTGCAGGATTCGGAACACTCCCCGTGCCGGCGCGCCAGCCGGACACCCGTGGCTTTTCGGGGGCGCTCCACCATGGAAAGCTATGACCAGATTCGACGCGGCAGCAACCGCCGAACGACGATCCCTCGTCGTAGACGTGATCGAAGCCCATCGCGAACGCGGGAGCATCTTCTGTACGGTCGAAGCAGACACGCCGCCCGACGGCCAGGTCGACGAGGGAGCGCTCGCTGAGGAGGCCGCTGAGGAAGCGGACGATGACGCAGCGGACGACGAGGAGCCCGACGCCCCCGCCTGGATCCAGTTCAGCGACGCGGAGTCACAGCTCAACCTCGACTGCACCGACGAGGAGTACGACCGGATCACCGACGTGCTCGGAACCGCCTCCGCGTTCACCATCGACGAACAGGCCTCACCTGAGGACGCCGACGGCCGCAATCTCCGGGTCACGACCTACGCCGATGCGGAGCGGATCGCTGCAGTCGTCGACCGGATATTCGTCGACGGGTTCGATTACGACGAGGACTACCGGCTCTGGGCGACAGAGATCTGACGGCCGGGAGTAAGAGAAGTGCGCGAAGTGCGAGAACTGAACGGCGAGTACCTGCAACCGACCTCCCGACAGTCACTCGCTCGACGTGGTCTCGAACCGCGTCGTACACCAGTGACAGAAGTCGAGGTCCTCGTCGAGTTCGTGCCCACAGACGGGGCAGTCCTGCGTCGACCCGCCCGCCGCTTCGCGAGCGTGGCGTACCTTGAGACCGCGCGCGATCGTGTACGCATCGACGATGCTGAAGACGAAGACGGTGACCACGACGAGGAGGCCGATGGTCGAGGCCTCCGCCGTCATAGCTTCTGACGCATCAGCGATCGACTGAGGATCCGTGATGGAGGCTTCGGATATCGGTCCCTGTGGGATCGCAAGCATCACCGTTCCGACGCCGAGTACGAACCAGAGCAACGAGCGAGCCCACTCCCGGAGATAGAGGTGGCCCAGACCGGGGTAGAGGAAGGCGAGAAGCGCCGCGAGCCAGGGGCGAGGTCGTCCCATAGGGGCGCTTGCTGACGCGATGGTTTATGCTTCCGGGTTCGGAGCGAGTTCGGTGACGAGCTCGGCGAGCGACGCCACGTCGAACTGCCCAGGCGCGGTAGCGTCAGCAGGATCGACGGGAGCGTACCCGATTCGGGAGCCGTAGATCGGCGCGACGGCGCGTGAGTGACGGCCGGGTTCGCCCATCGCCATCGTCGCGACGGGGCTGCCCTGCGCCGTGAACTCCCGGGTCACGGAGAGCAGCCGGGGCACGTCGTCGACGGACTCGGCTGTCGTGACGACCTTCCCGACGTCGCCGTGCTCCGTCGCTGCGCTCGCCAGCGAACGAAGGTCCTCGATCGACGGCGTCCGGTCGAAGTCGTGGACGGACGCGACGATCGACACGTCCTCCGGGATCCGATCGGCGATGCCTGCAGCGTCGCCGCGTCGCATCGCCTCGAGTTCCACGTCGATCGCTTCGACGGCATCGTACTCTGCGGCTGTCGCGAGCGCGTCGAGTCGGTCGGCGTCGTCCGCTGCCTCACCACCCTCCCACTCGACGCGGTTCGTCGCGATGATCGGGAGATCGGCGTCGTACGCCTCGAACGCTGCGAGCGCGTCGCCATCGGCGAGGTCCATCCGAAACTCGGCGGCGTCGGCGTGTTCGCGAGCCATCGGATGCGTGGCGTCGGCGAGGTCGGCCGTTGCAGCCGCGAGGACGAACGAGTCGAAGTCCATTGACATCAGCCACTCCGTCGAGCACAGTCAACCTTTCCACCCGCAACCGTCAGGAGAACGCCGGCTAGAGGCGGAAAATGGAGGAAAGTACAGGCCGAAAACGGAGCGCAACCGGCCGAACGATCAGGCGACGCCGAGACTCTCCTCGGCTTCGAGGAGTTCGTGATAGCGGTTCCGAATCGTGACCTCGGAGATGTCCGCAACCTCGCTGACCGCCGCCTGCGTGGTCTTCTCGTTGGTCAGGAGCGCAGCGGCGTACACTGCCGCGGCCGCGAGGCCGACCGGCGACTTGCCGCTGTGGACGCCCTTCTCCTTGGCGTTCTGGAGCAGCGAACGAGCCCGGTGCTCTGCCTCGTCGGAGAGTTCGAGTCCGGAGGCAAAGCGGGGCACGTAGCTCTCGGGGTCCGCCGGACGGACCTCGAGGCCGAGCTCGCGAACGACGTATCGGTACGTACGTGCGACCTCGTTTTTCTCCACGCGGGAGACGTCGGAAATCTCGTCGAGGCTGCGCGGGACGCCAGCCTGTCGAGCCGCGGCGTAGACGCAGGCCGTCGAGACGCCCTCGATGGATCGCCCGGGAAGGAGGTCTTCCTCGAGCGCACGTCGGTAGATGACGCTGGCTGTTTCACGGACGTTGTCCGGGAGGCCGAGCGCGGAAGCCATCCGGTCGATCTCACCGAGCGCCTGCTTGAGATTGCGCTCCTTCGAGTCGCGGGTCCGGAACCGCTCGTTCCACTTGCGGAGGCGCTGCATCTTCTCGCGCTGGCGGGCGCCGAGTGAGTTACCGTAGGCGTCCTTGTCGCGCCAGTCGATGTTCGTCGAGAGCCCCTTGTCGTGCATCGTGTTGGTCGTCGGGGCACCGACGCGGGACTTCTCGTTTTTCTCTTTGGAGTCGAACGCGCGCCACTCGGGGCCGCGATCGATCTCGTCGGTCTCGACGACCAGACCGCAGTCGTCACAGACCGTCTCTCCGTGCTCCTCGTCGTTTACGAGCAAACCCCCGCACTCTGGACAGGAGAGGTCCTCCGAAGTCTCCTCCTCGACCGTCTCCTCGTCGGCTCGCTCGCTGGCTCGTGTGCGTTCTCTCATTGCGATGGATGGTACCGGGACAGGAATCGCGACGCGCCCGGCTGTCGTCGCCTACAGCTTTTCCGAGAATGCCGTATAAGCGTGCCGGTATTGCTACGCGAGACGGCGCGAAACGCCTGAAAACGGGCGCTGCATTCCCGACGGCAAATCGTGAACGATCGATCGAGTAATCCAGAAACCGCCGACGATCGCACCTACCACCGGCTCTCGATCTGGCCTGGGTTCTGGATCTCGTCCACAACGCCGTCCTCGGCAGCATCGTGGTAGATCCGACCCCAGAGGGCTGCCTGGACGAACGTGCTGTACACCAGGAAGACGGGGATCAGGAACAGCCACGGGATGATCCCGATGATCGTGATGATCAACAGGAGTGACACGAGGAAGAAGGCCATCTGGAGCACGAAGCTGATCCCGAGCTGGTAGGCGAGACCGATCCAGAACTTGGCCGTGGCGACGAACCGAACGAAGCGGAGGTTGCCGAAGACGCCACGGACGCTCCCAGTGCCGTAGAACACGGGCGGAATCGCTGCGACGAACAGCAGCGATGGGAAGTAGACGAGCATCGCGAGCGCGGTCTGATCGGCGACTAGGAGCCCGAGGAACGCAGCCATCGCGGGTACGAGTAACACGGCGATGGCGACGAACAGCCGAAGGCCGTCGACGAGCAGCCCCCACCAGTCACCGATCTCGGGCGGCGCCATCTCTTCGATGGCCGCCGCTCGGCCGACGCGGTACTGATAGCCGGTGAGCATGAACATCGGGACAACGAGGATCGAGAGGACGAACAGGAGAGCGCCGAGGACCAGCGACTTAAACCCGTTCGCGAGCGGATATTTGAAGCTGAACTCGAAGACGTCGAGCGTGAAGGGGTTCGCCGGAACGTTCACGCGCGAAGGCCCTTGCGATTCGCCGGCCCCCTCGTCGAACTCGACGTCGTCGAGCGCGGTGCCACAAGCGGTGCAGAACCGGTCGTCGGGATCGACGTCTGACCCACATTCCGGGCACGTAGCCATGAGCGGGATTATTCCCGGATCGCACATAAACGTCAGTGGGGCGTTGCACGCCGTGCGACTGTACGCGGGAGGCGGGGAGGGACTGCCGCCGGCACCCCACTTATCACAGTGGATGGCGTTGGCCGACGCATGGGAGCACTCCTGGCCGACGAAACCGCCGAACGGATCCGAAGCGTCAGTCGGACGGCCCTCGGCGAGAGCTGCCGATCGGTGACCTACTTCACCAAGGACGACTTCGAGCAGCTCTACCTCCGGAGCGACCTCGAGAAGGACGCCGACCTCACGGGGTTCATCGGGCACGAGTGGCGCGGATTCCGGCTGACCCAGGCAGCGTACGAGGGGACCGAACTCGGCACGTACGAGTTCACGATCCGCGCGTTCGAAAACGGCTATCTCATCCGCGTGACCGGCGACCGCGACGGCGTCTTCGTCACGACCGATCCTCGACCCCTCCACGACTTCGAAACGGTCGCGGACGCGATTCGCGAGGTCTTCCGCGAAGAACTGGACTGATCCTCCGCAGAGAGACGGACCACCTCCGCGAAGAGCCAAACCACGCCGGCCCCCTCCTGCGGACCGCAACCCCCAACAGTGAGCGACGCCACTTGTGAGACCATGAGCGACGAGCCGAACGAGCCCGCACGACGTGCGTTCGAGAAGCACGGCGCACTCGAACGCTCGGAGAACGGGTATACCGTGACGACGACGGCGTTCGATGCCACCGTCAGCGCCGAGCCAATCGAACAGGAAGGTCGCGACGCCCGGTTCGAGGTCGAAGTCGGGATGCCGAGCCTCGACGCTACCGTCGCGGGCGACGGCGTCGCGGACGTCGTGGAGGACGGCTGGTTCGAGACCCTCGCACTTCGGCTCGAGGACGCCTACGAGGTCGCAGAGGTCGATTCCGACACCGAGCCCGAAATCGTGCGTTCTGACGGTCGCGTCACGGCCCAGTTCGCCTTCCTCGCCTGGAACGCCGACACCGGCGTCGATGACGCGAAGGCAATCGTCGACTTCGTCGAAGGCACGTACGTCCAGGGCGTGATCCCTGGCTACGAGTACGAAGATCCCGTCGCTGGCCTGCTCGGTCGGGCGACCCAGCAAGCGGGCAGCGAGGACGGCGGTGCTGAGCGAGGCGGCACGCCGCTGTAGTTGGCGGATTGCACCGTCGAGTGGCGGTATTCAGCGATCAAAGCCCAGCATCCGCGAGCGACTGAAAGGAGCGAGCGGTTCACCGAAGGACGCGTGCGTCCTTCGAGCTGCTCGAAAATCGGAGATTTTCGGCATGACGAGGCGGCTCTGCCGCCTCGAACCACCTCTTTCGCTCGCGGTGCTCGCTCACGAGGACACCGTCCCGAACGAGCGCAGCGAGTGAGGGACGGCCTTTTTTGGTCCAGATTTTTTGGCGGAGGGTTCCCGCAGGTCGATCTCCGATCGACCGAGGAAACCCTCCGCGAAAAAAGGTGGGAGTCAATCCATTGCGATGTACGTCCGCGTGTCCTCGACGCCGTCGATGGCCTGAATCGAGGTCGCGGAGACGTCCTTCACCTTGCCCGGCGTATCGACCTCGACCTTGGCGATCAGGTCGACGTCGCCAGCGACGATGTGGGTGTCGACGACGCCTTCGATCCCGGAGATTTCCTCACGAAGGCGGTCGGCTGCGCCGGTGTTTGCCTTGACCATAACGTAGGCAGTCACCATCAGTTGACACCTCCTGCTGCAGCGCGGCCAGCCTCACCGACGACGAGCTGTCGCACGTCGTCGAGGACGCCGAAGTCGGCGAGCACGACCAGCCGGTCGCCGTTCTCGAGCGATTCGTCCGGTGAGGGGATCTCGAGTGCCCCGTCGGACTTGCCGAACGCGAGAACGGTGGCGTCGGCCGGCAACTGGAGCTCGCTGATGGAGTAGCCACGGATCGGTGCCGTCTCGCTGATCGTGAGTTCGACGACCTGCAGGTGCTGTGCGATATCCGCGATCGCGCGAATGTCGCCGCCGAGCAGTGCGTTCTTCGCACCGATCGCACCGAGGCGCTCGGGGTAGACGATCTCGTCGACCTCCGCAGCGTACTTCCGGTAGATCTCTTCGCGGTAGTCCTCGTCGATGCGCAGGACCGTGCGCGCGCCACGATGCTTCCCGATCATACAGGCTGCGAAGTTAACGTTGAGATCGCCGGTGAGCGCACCGAGCGCGTCGGCGCCGTCGATGCCGGCCTCCTCGAGGATCTCCTCCCGGGAGCCGTCGCCCTCGACGACTTCGTAGCCCTGGCCGCGCGCCCGCTCTGACTTTGCAGCGTCGCGCTCGACGATCACCACGTCGTGTCCCTCTTCACTCAGAACGCGTGCCGTGCGGAGTCCCACACGACCGGCGCCAATGATAACGAACCGCATGTCGGGAGCTACACCCCGCCACTTGAAGAAGGTTTGCAAACTGGCGACCCTCGGAAGTGGAATCACCGGCACACGACGGGGGAAGTATTTTGTTATATGCGAACGTACCACACAGACCGATGGTTCACGCGTTCGTCATGGTCAAGACGGCAGCGGGCTCCTCGGAAGGGCTGGTCGACACGCTCCGCTCCGGCGGCGCAGTCACCGAGGCTCACATCGTCGCCGGCGAGTACGACATCATCGCGGAGCTCGACGTGACCGAAGTGTACGACGTTCTCGATACGGTCGCGAACCAGATCCGATCCCTGGACGGCATCGGCGATACGCGCACGTACATCTCCATGCAGTAAGATCGCAGCTATGCAGTAAGATCGCAGCCAACGAGTGGGACGCCCCATGTAGAGGACCTCAGCTTTGCAGTAGGATCGTCCGACGTGTGAGATCGGAGAAGAGGGCCGAGGTTTCGACACCCCGAAGTACCGAGCTCTCGTACTGCGAGTATGTCGCTGCTGACGGGACTCGGCGTCGCGCTCATCGTCGCGATCCACACGGTCGTCGCCGTCGTGTTGACGCGCTTCTTCCGGTTACAGCTCGATACCGACTGGGGAGCGGCGATCTACGTGCTCGTCCTGATTCCACTCGCGCTGCTCGTTTCGGCGGCGCTGTTGAGCGGACTGCTCGGGCTCGGTGGGAACGTCGGCGGTCGCGACGTCGTCTTGCAGCTGATCATCGTCCTGCCGCTCTCCCTCGGCATCACCATCGACGTGTTCTGGATGCCCGCCCCGGAGGAGATCGAACTGTCCGACGCCGCGTGAGATCGGGACCGACACGCCGACGGGAGCAGCGACAGTGATCCACGGCCCCCGCTAGATTTTAGGATAACCTAAATTATTTTCGCCAATTGCGAACTCCTTTTGCATCCGATCCCCAAGGGACCGCATGGGCCTCCTGGGAGAGCTCGCGCTCGTCTTCGTCGCTGGGCTGCTGACGGCACTCGCGACGGGTATCGGCGCGCTTCCCTTCTTCTTCGTCGACGAGTTCAGCGACAGATGGAACGTCGGACTGTGGGGCGTCGCATCGGGGATCATGCTGACGGTGTCGGTGTTCGGGCTCGTCGACGAGGGGCTCGCCTACGCGGAAAGTGGGTTCCCCAGTCTACTGGTGGCCGGGCTGCTCGCGGGCGTCGTCCTGGTCGTCGTCTCCGACCGGATACTGGACGGTGTCGACCTCTCCAGCGACGACGAGCAGACTGCCCAAGCCGACGCGGAGGATCACCACGGAGCGGTCGCGCCCGAGGCGAAAGCTTTCGCGGAGGGCGATCTCAAGAAGCTCGTGCTCATCCTGGGCATCCTGACGGTCCACAGCTTCCCGGAGGGCGTCGCGGTCGGCGTCTCCTTCGCTGAGCTGGGACTCGACGGCGGGCTCCGGATCCTGGGCTTCTCGATTCCGCTGCTGGCCGTGTTCATGACGATCGCCATCTCGATTCACAACATCCCGGAGGGGACCGCGATCGCCATTCCGATGCGGGCGATGGGTCTCTCGAACTGGCGGATGGTCGGCGCAGCGGTCTTCTCCAGCCTCCCCCAGCCCATCGGCGCCGTGATCGCGTACGCGTTCGTCTCCTGGGCGCAGTCGTTCCTGCCCTTCGGCTACGGGTTCGCGGCCGGTGCGATGGTCTTCCTTGTGCTGACGGAGTTCATTCCTGAGGCACTGGAGACGGGCGCCGACCTGCCGGATCGGGGACGCAAGGCGCTGGTGATCGGTCTCGCCGCCGGCTCGATCGCGATGCTCCCGGTCGTCACGATCTAGCTGTCGTGGGGAAGACGGTCACCGAATACGATCCCCGCTCGTTTCGACACTCCGCGACTCGCCGATCGATAGTACGAGAACAGTTTGCCCCAGCGCCGCTCAGATCACGCCCGTATACTCCGCCGCCTCCCGCGCCGCCGTTTCCTCGAGCCCGTCACCCAAGATGGTGTACCGGTCCCGGATTTCGTGGGCCGTGGTGAGCGCCTCGATCACCTGCTCTTCAGAGACGCCGAGGTCCGCAGCCGTCGTTGGTGCGTCGATCGAATCGAGCGCGTTCCGAATGTCGAGCCACATGCCTCGCTCGCCGCCGGCGCGACTGCGTCGCCCCGAGGTTCGGCTCGCGTGGCTCGACGAACCGCCGTGCAGATAGGCGGTCACGATCGAACCGACGCCTGCCTGGTGGCCGTGGAGTGCGGCACCCGGTGCGATCCGATCGAGCTGGTGGCTGAAGAGATGTTCCGCTCCACTGGCAGGGCGAGACGAGCCCGCGATCGACATCGCGACGCCGGAAGAGACGAGCGCCTTCACGACGATCCAGGCGGACTCCTCGAGCCCGGGGCGGACGGAGTCGGCGTTGTCGACGAGGATTTCCGCGGTCATCTCCGAGAGGGCTGCGCCGTACTCCGAGTAGGGCACGTTCTTGAGCCGGCGCGCGAGTCGCCAGTCGAGGACGGCGGTGTAGTTGCTGATGATGTCCGCACAGCCGGCGGTGGTCAGCTCCCACGGCGCGTCCGCGAGAATCTCGGTGTCAGCCACCACCGCGAGAGGCGGATCCGCCGCGATCGAGTGGCGCGTTCCCTGGTCGGGGACCGACGCCCGCCCGGAGACGATCCCGTCGTGGCTCGCGGCCGTCGGCACGGAGACGAAGCCGCGGTCGACTTCCTCGGCTGCCATCTTCGCGATGTCGATGGGTTTCCCTCCCCCGACGCCGATCAGGAACCCGGGATCGACCTCGCGAGTCCGCTCGATGACGCGTTCGATCGCGTCGAAGTTCGCGGCGTCGACCTCGACGATCACTGGGTCCTCGCCGTCGGCTGCGAAGTCCTCGGCGATCCGCTCGGCAGCCAGCTCCCGCGGCGTCGGACTCGTGACGATCAACGGCCGACCGTGGAGGTGGAGGTTCGCGACGGCCTCGACGGTGTCGTCGACGACCCCGTGGCCGACGACGACGTTCCGGGGCAGCCGAATCCACGTAGACTTGTCGAACATGGGGGATCGTTTCGATGGGATCGTTTAGTAAGTGCGGGTCGGTCACCGCCACAGTCCGTGCAGGTCGCCACCGAGGCCCAGTTCAGTGGCCAGCGGACGCTCGTTCAGGAATCCAGTGACCGAAGCACGCCTTCGGTGTCGGCGGGGTCGGGCCCGGGATCGCGCTCCGTGTCGTACGCCGTCGTGACGGTGTCGGCGATCGCGTCGGTAGGATCGACGGGCGCCCAGCCGAGATCGTAGAGTTTCGCCGTCGAGAGCAGGTGAGGATTCGGATTGTAAAGGGGAAAGTCGCCAGCTTCGAGGCCGCCATCGGCGAGGTCGCGTTCTACCGCAGTCACGATCTCGACGTCGGCGTCGAGACCGGTCGCGATCTGTTCGACGACCTCGCCGAGTGTGAGCACGCGATGATCGCCGACGTTGTACGCTTCGCCGGGCGTTCCCTCCTCCGCGACCGTTCGGATGGCCCTGACGACGTTCTCGACGGCGACGAGGTGGTGGATGTTGGTGCCGTCGCCGGGAACGAGTACGCGATCCTGGGATCGGACGCGTTCCGTCCAGTAGTTCAGGCGACCGGTGTAATCGTGAGGGCCGTACACGATCGTCGGACGAACGCTCATCGCACGGACGCCGTCCTCGGCTGCCTCGAACACGGCTCGGTCGCCCTCGGCCTTCCGGGCGCCGTAGCTCTCGTGGCTATCGTCGACCGCCTGCTCATCGCTGCACGGTTCGAGCGCGGTCTGCCCCTCGCGTTTGGGAATCTCGTTCGTGCCGTAGGCCGAGCCGCTGGAGACGAAGACGTAGGCGTCGACGTCGGCGAAGATCTCGGTCGCCATCCGGACCTCGCCGGGGTAGTACGCGACGCAGTCGACGACGATCGACGGATCGACTTCGTCGCGGGCCTGTTCCAGTGCCGCGTCGCTCGTTCGGTCGCCCGTGAACTGTGCGACGTCGTCGTTCTCGGCGAAGGGGTTGTCGTGGTTCCCGCGGTTGAATAGCGTAACCTCGTACCCCGCGTCGAGGAGTTCGGTGACGAGATGCCGGCCGATGAAGCGCGTGCCGCCGATGATGAGAGCGCGAGACATACGACGACCTTAGAGACAGGGGTTGAAAATACGGTCGGGGCTGCCGGAACCCCAACTCGCCTTGGCGTCAGCGGTCCGCGGCGAGAGGCTCGGCAAGCTTCTCGATGGGGTGGGTCGCGTCGGTGTCCCGGAGGTCGAGGAACTGCGAGCGGCAGGAGGTTCCCGACGCCACGACCTCGGGATCGGTCCCCGCCTCATCGGCGACAGCGTCGACCTGATCGAAGAGGATCCCGCCGATCGCTTCGCTCATCGAGAAGTGCTCGGCCTCGTAGCCGAAGGAGCCGGCCATACCACAGCAGCCCGAATCGAGCACCTCGACCTCGTAGCCGGCGCGCTCCAGCACCAACTGTGCGTGGTGCTCGCGACCGATCGCGGTCTGGTGGCAGTGGCCGTGATAGACGAGCGGGTCCTGGCGCTCGTCCACGCCGCCACCGAACGCCACGTCGAGATCGAACCGATCGAGATACTCCAGCACGCCGTACGTGTGCTCGGCGACCGTTGCCGCCCGATCGCTTCCGAGCAGCGTCGCGTAGTCCGACTGGAACATCGCCGCCTCGGAGGGTTCGACCGTGACGACGTCCCAGCCGTCCTCGACCGCCGGTTCGAGCGCACCGACGTTCTGCTCGGCCCGATCGCGTGCGCGATCGAGCAATCCCTTCGAGAAGGCCGGCCGGCCGCTGTCGGTGACGCCCTCGGGAACGGCGACGTGGACCCCGGCGGCTTCGAGCACCTGAACCGCGGCCCTGCCGATCTCCGGTTCGATATACTCCGTGTAGGTGTCGGGAAAGAGCAGCGCCCGACGATCGGCGCCGTCGGGATCCACGCCGGCGTCGCGGTCGTCCATCCAGTCTGAGAAGGAGGTTCGAGCGAACGTCGGGAGTTCGCGCTCGCTGGCGATTCCGACGGTCTTCTCCGCGAGCCAGCCGGATCCGGGCACGGCCGCAAGCCAGTTCGAGACCGGCGCGGTCGCGCTGCCGACCTTCGCCCAGCGCCGGATGTCCCCGAAGAGGCGGTCGCGGACCGAGGCGCCGTGCTCTTGGTGGTGCTGGTGAGTGAGTTCGGCTTTCAGCGTCGCCATGTCGACCTCGCTGGGGCAGTCCCGCGCACAGCCCTTGCAGCCGATGCAGAGGTCGAGAATCTCTTCGACGAACTCGTCGTCGGTGGCGCTGGGGAGGTCGCCGCTCATTGCCTGCCGGAGGGCGTTCGCACGGCCACGCGTCGAGAGTGATTCCTCCTCGGCGGCGCGGTAGGTCGGGCACATGACCCCGCCGGTTTCGGACTGGGTCCCCCGACAGCCGCCGCAGCCGTGACAGAGTTCGACCATCCCTTGCATGCCGTTTTCGTTCTCCCACTCCAGCGCGGGATCGAACTCGGCGTCGAAGGCGTACTCGGGATCGAACCGGAGGTTCTCGGCCATGTCGATCGCGCCGATCTCGTCGCCACAGACCTGCCCCGGATTCAGGAGCCAGTCGGGGTCGAACGCTGCCTTCAGATCTCGGGAGAGCGCCCAGACGTCCTCGCCGTAGAGTTTCCGGTTCCACTGACTTCGCGCGCGGCCGTCCCCGTGCTCGCCGGAGACCGAGCCGCCGAGTTCGACGACGAGATCGGTGACGTCGTCGGCGATCGAGACCATCTGCTCGACGCCCTCGAAGCTCTTCGTGTTGATCAGCGGGCGGACGTGCAGCACGCCTGGCCCCGCGTGTGCGTAGAAGGACGCGAACGTGTCGTGCTCTTCGAGAATATCCTCGAAGCGCTCGACGTACTCGGAGAGATGCTCCGGGGGAACTGCACAGTCCTCGATGAAGGAGATGTGCTTCTCGTCGGTCGTTCGCGAGAGCAAAATTGGGAGCCCGGATTTCCGGAGTTTCCAGAACCGCTCCCGTTCCGCACCGTCGTGGGCCTCCAGCCCGGCGAACGCACGGTGGTCGGCCTGGGTCCGGACCTCGCCTGGCGGCGCAATCTCCGTCGTTCGGACGTCCGCCGGAACGCGATCGGCGAGGAGATCGGCAACCTGCTCCCGGCCGTGGGCGTCGTCATCGGCGTAGAACTCCACGAGCAGGAGCGCGCCAGTCCCCTCCGGCACGACCGTGTTCACGAGCGCGCCGAACTCCTCGGTCTCGCGAGAGAGGTCGAGGAGCACCTCGTCGAGGACCTCCACGGCGGCGGGATCGTGTTCGAGAATCGGTTCGACGTCCTTCATCGCCGTGACGAGATCGTCGTAGGCCAGCAGCGCGACCGACTTCGTCTCGGGAAGCGGCTCCAGGGAGACGGTAGCCTCCGTGACGATCCCGAGCGTTCCTTCGCTGCCGGCGAGAAGTCGCGCGAGGTTGACCGTCTCGCCTCGCTCGGACGGGGAGCTGTCGAGATCGGACTCGGCGTCGTCCAGATCCGACCCGGCGTCGTCGAGACCACCCCTAGCCTCGGCAACCAGACGGTCGAGGTTGTACCCCGAGACGTTCCGCTTCATGTCGGGATAGGCGTCCTCGATCGTCCCGGCGTGGTCGTCGACGATCCGGCGCACTGCGTCGTAGATCTGCGGGAGGAGAGCCCCATCGACGGGATCCGGGTCGGCCTCCCCACGGATGGTGTCGAGGTCGACCTCGCCGAGCGTGGTGACCGTGCCATCAGCCAGTACCACCTCACACGATTCGACGTAGGCGTCGGTCTTCCCGTAGACGAGCGAGTGCGCGCCCGTGGAGTTGTTCCCGATCGCACCGCCGAGTGCGCTCTTGTCGCCCCACGCTGGATCGGGTGCAAAGGTGATGTCGTGGGGCTCGCAGGCTGCGTTGAGTTCGCCGAGCGTGACGCCGGGCTGGGCGCGTGCGATCCCTGCCGCGGAGGGGGCGACAGCGTCGGCGTCGGGATCAGCAGCGACATCGGGGGCGCCTGCGGGATCGGGGTCGTCGTTTGGGGCCGGATCGACCTCGATCACGTCGTCCATGTGCCGCGTGAAATCGAGGACGACCGCTTCGTTGACTGCCTGTCCGGCGAGACTGGTACCGCCTCCGCGCGGGAGCACGGGGACGCCGTCCTCGGCACAGTACTCCATGACCGCAGCGACGTCGGCCGTCGAGGTCGGAAAGACGACGCCGACGGGCGTCACCTCGTAGGCGCTGGCGTCCGTCGCGTAGAGCTGGCGACTGTACTCGTCGAACCGGACGTCCCCATCGATCCGGTCGCGGAGGGCAGCGACGAGATCCGGGCGGTGTTCGTCGCCGCCTTGATAGTCGTAGTCCGCGCGTGGATCCGTCGACGGATCGGGAGCGGACCGTGCGTTGGGGTCCCGAGAACCCCCTCCGGATTCCATACCTGAGCGTGGTCGTGCCGACGCCAAAGGGGCTTCGCTCGTTTCGGTCTGCAGGCGATCGACTCGGGCAGGATCGTTATCGCGTAGAGTAGAACGCTTCGGCGAGCGTTCGAGCGCACTCCCGCAGGAACAGGATCACGGAGACGAGGATACCGACAATTTCCAGAAGAGGCCCCCAATCGGCAGTTATTGTCGCCCCCACGACGACGGACTGGATCGCGAAGAGCATGTAGAGGACGTCTCGCTGCCGTGAGTCGTTCATCGTTTCGTCGTGTTCAGTCCGAATAAATGAATCTTCGGGGACCGACTGCGGACGCGTAAGGCCAACAATTGGAGGGGGGAACGATCCCAGTGTCAGGATCAGCCGCTCACCGTTCCGCCAAGAGTTAAGAGCCAGCCCCTCGACCCACGCCGTATGGAAGCGTCTCACGGCGGGCTCCAGTCCGACGGCGGTCTCGAGGAGCTCACCACGCTCGTCGGTCGCGAAGTGTACACGAACAACGGCGTCTACGTCGGCGAGGTCGAGGACGTTCGCCTCGACGTCGGCGCCCAGACCGTCACGGGGCTCGCACTCGGCGAGATCAACGCCGACCTGCTGGCCAAGCAGATCGAAGGCGGCCAGCGCGGCGCGATCGTTCCCTACCGCTGGGTCCGCTCGGTCGGTGACGTGGTCATCGTTAGCGACGTCGTCGAACGGCTCGGCGTCGACGCCGACGACGACGCGATGGCGTAGACGGGACTGAATCTATTCTCGAACGGTTTCAGACACACACGCCACAGCCACGGCAAACCACGTGGATTCCGGGAGATCAAAGATCACCCGACGTCGCTGGCGTGGCCCGCGACAGCCCCTCCCGCTCGCGTCCGCTCGCTCGCTGTCGTCCGAGAGAGCGGAGCTCTCTCGTGATCGGACGAGAGCACAGCTCTCGTCGACCTCGCGGGATCAAAGATCCCGCTCAGTCACGAAAGGCGCTTCGCGCCTTTCGAACGACGCGCTTCCCTCGCTCCCTTCGGTCGCTCGGTCCAGTGCTTGACTTCGCGAGCGAACGCGAGCGGTCGGCCCCTTCCATTTCCGGAAGAGCAAGCTCTTCCGACCTTCGCGGAATCGAAGATTCCGCTCAGTCCCACCCGGTGGTCAGAGTCAATAGTACAGGTACCCCTGTGGGACGTACAATCAGGCTGTACTCGGTAGCTGCACCGTCAGCCAAGATCGACGTTAACTCCCGTTGGTCGACTCGCTTCCCTCGACGCCCATCGCATCGAAGAGTTTGGTTTTGACCGCTTCCTCGGTGAGCTGGAGCAGCGTGGTACGGTTGTCTTCGTTGACCTCGATCCCGGTGAAGATGCCGAGTGGAATGTCGGCGCTGGCCTGCGTGGAGTGGCCGACGGCCTCGCCCATCTCGCCGAAGGCGTCCTGGAGCACGCGGCCGATATTGAGCCGGATGTCCTTCGAGCGAGCAGCGAGGTAGATGTTGTCGTCCGCGATGCCGAAGACGGCGGTGGTGGTGATCCCCTCGAGATTGAGGAGATGTTGGGCCGCCTGGGCGAGCGCCTCGCGATCGGTGAGGAACCCGGCGTTGGAGACGAGATGGGAGCCCTGGACCTCGCGGTTCGTGATCGCCTCCGCGAGCACGTCGAGCGTCTCCGGCGACATGGAGGGGGATTCGACCTGCTCGAGGGTGTCGTGGTTCGCGAAGGGGTAGAGGTAGGCCGCCGCGGTGAGGTCCGCGGGGCTGGTGTCTCGCTTGAAATCCAGGGTTTCGGCGCGGATGCCGTAGAGGAGCGCGGTGGCGACCTCCTCGGCGACGGTCATGTCGAACTCCTGGATGTACTTCGTCATGATCGTCGACGTCGAGGACATGTTCGGGCGCACGTCGACGAACTCGGCGTCGTGCTCGTCCTCCGGCTCGTAGTGGTCGACGAGAATGTCGACGTCGAACTCGAAGGTGTCGCCAGCGGCCTGCTCGTGATCGACGATCGCGAAGGTGTCGTAATCCGCCGGATCGACGTCGACCCAGTCGAGGAGGTCGATACCGAGCAGATTCACGAACGCCCGGTTCTCCTGATGGCCGACCTCGCCGACGTAGATGATGTCCGCCTCGACGCCGACGTGTTCCGCGATCGCCTG
Organism: Salinarchaeum laminariae; assembly: GCF_023204835.1. GTDB lineage: Archaea > Halobacteriota > Halobacteria > Halobacteriales > Salinarchaeaceae > Salinarchaeum > Salinarchaeum laminariae. The sequence continues at coordinate 1,905,048 of NZ_CP096270.1, read as the reverse complement.
CAGCGCGGCCGCGCTCGCGATCGAGTCCGGATCGGGGTTGTTGTGCGTGACGATGGCCAGCCGAGACTCGCTCGTCCCGAGGACCTCCTCCAGCTTGCTGGCCTTGTGTTCGAGTTCGCCGGACTCCAGGGAGCGGAGGGCGAAGTCGGCGATTACGTCGGAGGGGTTGATGACGACGTCGGCGCCGAGTGCTTCGAGTTCGTCGCCGGCGACGGGGTCACTCGCTCGGACGACGACGAACGCGTCCCCGCTTTGCTCGCGAATGTTCCGGACTGCCTCCTTGTTGGACTCCACGTCGGAGGACATGATCAGGACGACGTCCATCGTCGCGACCTCCTCCGCGACCTCGGCCTCGCGGATGTCGGCCGTTCGTGCGTCGAGATCCTGATCGCGCAGCGCTTCGACGCGGCCCTCGTCCTGGTCGATGATGAGCAGGTCCTTGCCCTGCTCGACGAGTTCCTCGGCGACGAGGTGGCCGACGCTGCCACAGCCGAGGATGGCGTATGTCGACATCGACGTGACGGTGACCCCGGTGCTCATATGCGCCGTCGTACCGCACCCGTCCCCTTAACGCTCCCGACATTTCGTTTCCAGACGGATACGGCGCAGTCACGCGATCGTGGCCCATTCGTCAGTGGTGCCATTGGCGATTAGTGGTACTGCAGCGAGACGTTCCAGCGGCGCTCCTCGCGGGAATCTGGCCGCGGAGAACCGGCAAGCCACGTGAAACGAAACGATCTTACTCGGGCATCGATCCCGCCACACCGTGAACGAACGTCGGCTCCAGTTCTGGTCGCTCTACCTGACGCGGTTCGCCCAGGGGTTCGGCTTCATCGCGCTCACCACGCTGCTGGGGCCCTACATCACGGAACTCGATCCCACGGCGACGACGATTTTCGGCCTCACAATCGGTGCCGGAATCGTCATCGGCCTCTTCACCTCGGGATTCACGCTCGCGCAGACGGCGGCCGTGATCCCGATCGCTTGGGGCGGCGACCGCTACGACAAGCGGACCTTCCTCTTGCTCACGATCGGGATCGGTATCGTCGTCTACGCGCTCTTCCCGTTCGTCTCCTCGCCGTGGGGCTTCATCGGAATGCGAGCGCTCCAGGGGATTGCCGTCACCGGCGCGGGGCTGATGAGCCTCTCGCTGGTCGGTCAGATCGCCGACAGCGGATCGCGGGCGAACGCCATCGGCAAAGCCAACGCCGCCGGGCTCGCGGCGTCGATCTTCGGCTCGATCGCGGCGGGCCTCATCTACGACGCGCTGGGCTTCGGCCCAGTCTTCACCGTCATCGTCGTCCTGCTGGTCATCGCGTGGATCGGGGTCTACGCCTTTCTCGAGCCCGACGAGACGCGCATCGAGGGGTTCCCGTTCTCGGATCTCGCCGTCAACCGAAAGATCGCCACGATCGCGAGCTTCCGCGCGCAGTACGCCGTCGCCGTCACGCTCGTGCGAACGTGGGTCCCGATCTACGCCGGCGTCGCCGTCGTCGACGGCGGGCTCGCGGTCAGCGGTCTGGCGATCAGCTTCACGGTCGCCTCGGAGAAGTTCACCAACATGCTCTGCCAGCCCGTCACCGGGCGTCTCTCCGACCGGCGCGGCCGCGCCGCGTTCGTCTTCGCCGGCGGTGGCGCATACGGACTCATCGCGATCGCGATCCCATCGTCGACCTGGATCGGCACCGCCACAGGGACGGCCGTGGCCCTGCCGCTGATCGGCTCGGTGCCCGCCGCGTACTTCCCACTGGTCGGGTTCTCGGCCCTGCTCGGAATCGCGGACGCGTTCCGCGAGCCGGCGAGCATGGCGCTGTTCGCCGACGAGGGTGACGGCGAGGGCGTCGCGTCGAGTTTCGGCATCCGGGAGCTGATCTGGCGTCCGGGGAGCGTCGCGGGACCGCTGCTCGGCGGCTGGCTGATGACGTCCCTGGGGATGGCATGGGTGTTCTACGTCGGCGGGGCCTTCGCAGTGACTGGCGCGTTGACGTTCTTGGCGATCCTGATCTGGACCCACGGCGCGGGTGGGCTTCGCAAGTGGTGACGGGCGCCGGCGCGTAGGCGGTAACGAAACGCCTTTACTTGCCAGCGAGGAATTCGAGAGCGAGGGCCGGTAGCTCAGTTAGGGAGAGCGACGGACTCTTAATCCGTCGGTCGTGGGTTCAAATCCCTCCCGGCCCGTACAGCAAACCCCGAGCGACGCGAACGAGTGAGCGAGCGAGGCGGTGCAGCGAACCGGCCGGGAGGGATTTGAACGAGGCGAGTCGCAGCCCGGAACGGTCGAGCGAAGCGAGACCGCACGCCTGGAACGTCTCGACGTTGTTCAAATCCCTCCCGGCCCGCTCCTGCGACGTCGTCGAGAACGTACGTGAGCGATCAGAAGCGTCGCTGTAGGGATACAAATAATGGAGAGCGCAGTCTCGCGAGCATAGCGAGCGAGGAAGCGATCGACCGTGGTGCAACTCCCGCTCCCGATACGACGAACCGGCCAGCAGAGCGAGGCGGACACCGATAGCCTCGCCGCTACCGGGGATGCGGTGGACCTATCTGGAGGCTAAATCTCGTCGAGGAGTGACTGCTTTTTCTCTTCGAACTCCTCGTCAGTGAGGATCCCCTGTTCGTGGAGTTCAGTGATGTTCTTCAGTTGTTCCGTCGGATCGGTACCTCCACCGGACGAGGAACTCTGGTCCTGGTTCCGAAGCCGCTCTATCTCGGAGCGCAGTTCGACGAACTGGGCGAGACTGTCTTTCGCGAACAGCACGGAGTTCTCGTCGGAGGCTGCATCGAGCGTCCCGTCGTCACTTTCGGAGTACCCCGATTGTCCGAACTGAATGTATCCCTTCGTCAGCGTGCTCGGTTTCTTCAGCTGCACGCTCGTGATGTTTTCCAGACGAATTTCCTTGTCGCCGCTCCCGAGGTGGTTGATCTTGTGGAGCCCGATATCGTCCCGGGAGATCCGTATCTTGGTCTCGAAGAGGATCACCTGCCCGTTCGATCCTTCAGCAACCAACAGCGCATCGTCAGGAGCATGGGAGCTCGCCGATCTCCCGCCGTTGGAACTAGAGGACGTGGGGTTGGGACCGCCTCCATTCTGAGAGAGTTCGGTCCCGCAGGACTCACAGAACTGATCGTCGGCGCGTACCGTGGCGTCGCAGGATGGACAGGTCGAATCCTGGTCCTGTGACGGGATTTCGGACCCACACTGTTCACAGAAGCTGAAATCGTCGCCGACAGCCGCCCCGCAGCTCGGACACCGAGTCATACGATACGGTCCCCGAAGATACACTTAAGGGCACGGGCCAGTCGACTGGTCGATCGATCATCTGGCGAGGTACCCCGCTCATACCGGCGCTGGGAACAGCTCGTCGAAGACTTTCCGTTCGGCTTTCCGGAGGTGTTGGTGGAAGGTCGAAGGTGCGACGCCGAGCGAGTCGGCCACGTCCTCCGCGGACGCGTTTCGGGGCCACTCGAAGAAGCCAGCGTGGTAGGCAGCCTCGAGTGCTGTGCGCTGTCGGTCAGTGAGCGCCGTGGCGAACTGTCGTTGGAGCGGCTGGGATCGCTCACGACTCCGCGTTATCTGCCGGCGGCGGACCATCTCGGCGGTCGGATACGTGTCCTCGACAGCGTCGATGACGCGGCGAACCTCGACGGATGGGGGAAGGTGGATCAAGAGATGCATCTCGCCGCTCTCGACGGTCACGGAGTCTACAGAGCCACCGAGTGAGGCGAGGACGGAGAGCACCGGCGGATCTGTCATTCGAAGCTCGAACGTGACCGGATCACCGTCCGAACGAACGGCGACCGACTCCCACTCGGGCAACGACGCCACGAGTGTCTCGACTGTCTCGAAAGCGTCGTCGCTCGCGCTGCCGTAGACGAGGAAGGAGTCGTCGCCAGCCGGCACGGCGTGGTCGAGCGTGATCCTGCCCTCCGTCTCCACCGCAACGTCGAGAGCCGCGAACACGTCCTCGATCTGGAACTCGAGTTCGACGAGGTCGTCGCTCATCAGCGCCTGCTTGCGTTCGGTTGCCGCGATCGCGTGGCCGACGACCTCGCCGAGCTGAGCGATGACGGTTCGTTCCTCGCCGGTGAACGCCGCTGGTCGCGCTGCGTAGACGTTCAACGCGCCGTAGAGGGTCCCTTCGTGAACGATCGGGATGGCCGCAGAGGAGCGATAGCCGTAGTCATCGATGAACTCTCGCCAGGGATCGTATCGTTCGTCGGTCTCGATGTCGTGCGTAACCTGGACCGACCCGGTTCGAAGCGCTCGCCCGGTAGCACCCCAGCTCTCATCGTCCGCCGGATCGACGGAGATTCGCATGTCGTCGAGGTAGCCCTCGACGCCCGCTTCGGTGCGCAGTTCCACAGTCTGCGTTGCGGGATCGACGTCGCCAGTCCACGCGAACAGATACGAGTCAGTGGCCGCAAGTCGTTCACAGACCGTCCGCTCGATCTCTTCGCGCGTGGACTCTTCGATCACCGCACTGGAGATCTCGCGGACGACTTCGTTGAGGCTGTTCAGCGCCGAGAGCTGCTCGCGCTGGCGAACCAGCCTGCGATCGTGGCTGTGGCGCTCGACCGCAGCCGCGAGCACGTTCGCGACGGCCTGCACGAACGTCGCGTCCTGTTCTGAGAACTCCCTGGTGTCGCGATCGTGCGTACCGAGGATCCCCCACGGATCGTCAGGAGCGCCGATGATCGTGGAAATACCGCTCCGAACGTCGTGATCTCTGAGGAGGTCGGGGCCACTGAACCGTGACTCGGTCGTCAGATCCTCGACGATCACGGGCGCTTCGGTCCCGAGCGTGTGGGCGGCCTGAGAGTCGTCTTCGACCGCGGAGACGGTCGCCTCGCCGACGAGACCGTCGGCCCAGCCGACGCCCTCCCGGAGTCGAAGTCGATTGGCGTCGGAGTGAAGCTCGAGCACCTTGCAGAAGTCGGTATCGAGGGTTTCCGCGACGGCCTCCACGACTTCTTCGAACAGGACGTCGAGGTCAGGCTCCTCGAGGGCGCGCTGTCCGAGGTCGCTCACGACCGCTTGCTGTCGAACGCGGTGCTGAAGCTCACGTTCACGCTCGACGCGATCACTGACGTCGCGAACGACGCCGACCTTCCGGAGCGTCGGGTCGTCGAACTCCGGCGCGGTGAAGCGGCTCTCCGCGCGAACCCGAGACCCGTCCGCGCGGTGAACGTCGGCTTCGAGCACGGCACTACCGCCAGCGTCCTCGATGGTCCGAGTGAGATCGGCAGACTCGTCCATGGTTTCGTCCGAAACGACGAGCGAGGCGTGCGCCCCGAGAAGCTCTTCCCGATCGTAGCCGGTCAGCTCGACGTAAGCGTCGTTGACCATGACGAATCGGTACTCGTCGTCGAGCACGTAGATGCCGTCGCCGACGGTGTCGACGATCGCCTCGTAGAGTCGGAGATCGCGCTCGCGTGCTCGCTGTTCCGTGACGTCCTGTGACATCCCCATGGCGGCGACGATCTCGCCGTCCTCGCGAACAGGGTGGACGTGACACCGGTAGCTCCGGTCGCCGATCTCAGGTTCGAACGAACTCGCCTCGCCGGCGAGAGCAGCCTCGTACTTCGGAACGAGCACGTCAGCGACCGGCTCCGGCAACACGACGTCGAGGCGCTCGCCCTCCAGATCCTCGCTCGACTTGGCCGTCGCCTCGATCGGCGATCCGCCGACGATCCGGTAGCGAAGCGACTCGTCCACGAGCGCGACCGCCCCGTTAGGGATATGTTCGACGAGCAAGCGAAACTCGCGCTCGGGATTCGAGAGAAACGCCGCCTGCGGATCGTCCTCGGCAGCCGGCGCGGATTCCGCGCCAGTCGGTGCTGGCTGCCACCAGACTCGCGCGTTCGCTCCGACTTTCTTCGTCTCGATCTCGCCCAGTTCGACCAGCCGATCCAGGCGTGCGTAGACGGTCCGTCGCTCGAGATCGAGATCTGCCGCGACCTCCGGCGTCGTCAGTGGCGCAGTGTGTTCCGCGAAGACGGCGGTCGTCTCTCGCAGTGCGGGAGACAGCGAGGGGGAATCCATCTATGAATGGAGAGGGCCACGGCACAATGAGAGTTCCGTCGATGGAACTATGGGTCGGTGGCGATCCGAGGACTGCTTGGCAACAGGAGTGCAGGAAACAGGCGAGGACCGTCGGATCGGCACAGATTTCTGCGTGCCAGCCCGCCGTGCACGAGCCTAATTAGTTCTAGCGTGATCTTAGGGTGCAACGGTGCGTCGAATCAGGTAGCGTCACACACCAGGTGACTCACCATGTCCCAGACGAAGACTACAATCACGACCGCGTATCCGAGTATCGCACAGTTGACCGAAAGCGAACGGCACGCGCTGTTGATGGACGAGCGTCGTCGTACCGTGTTGTCCGTGCTCGCTGGATACAGGACTGCGGTGGACCTGTCCACAGTAGCGACGGAGGTCGCTCACAGAGAAGACGGGTGTGACGCGAGCGACGCAACGTCGGTTGATCGCATCCGCGTGACCCTCCACCACATGCATCTGCCGAAGCTCGAATCGCACGGTATCGTCGAGTACGATGCAACCACGAACCGCATTCAGCCGGTCTGAAGGCTCTTCTGTCGGGACAGCTGGTAGCGTCCTGCGATCGACGTCGTACCGGGAACCACACCGGTTTGCACGTCACACGGTACCCTCCGGGTTTCTACTATCACAGCGTACGGGAGAGTCTTCGCAGCTGCTTCAGAGCCATCCCGGAGTACCGTCAATCCACTTCGGGCTGCTGTGGCTCGCTCGTAGCAACGGGGGATTCGCCTGTAGCGACGGTGACGTACTCGAGGAGAGTACTTTGCATCCAGGTGCCGTAGCGTGAGACCGAGTTGCCGTGATTTATCCGACTCCTGTTCGACGTGCCCGATACGATGGCCATCTCGACACTGGAGATCGCACTCAGACTGGTCGCAGGGCTGGCGCTGATCCTCGCTAACGCCTTCTTCGTCGCGATCGAGTTCGCACTGACCCGCGCCAGACAGTACCCCGAAGAGGAGTTCGACGAACCGGGACTGCGCCGCGCGTGGGAGATGACCCAGGATCTGGAGCTCTATCTCACCAGCTGTCAGGTGGGGATTACGGCGTCCAGTATCGCCGTCGGGATCGTCGCCGAGCCGGCCCTCGCCGCGCTCTTCCATCCGATTTTCCAGAACACGGCACTCGCCTCGGTGGGCGCGGGAGCGATCCTCGCCTTCCTGATCATCAACCTCGTCCACCTGACCCACGGCGAGCAGACGCCGACCTATCTCGGCGTCGAGCGCTCGAAGACGGTCTGTCGGTACGGCGCGACTCCGCTCTACTACTTCTACCGCTCGATCGCACCGATCATCACCATGGGCGACTGGATCGCGAAGAAGACGCTCGCGCTGTTCGGCGTCGAGATGTCCGGCGAGTGGCTCGAAACGGAGGTCGAGACGATCGAGTCTCGCGCCGAACTCCACGCGCGGATGGACGAGGTCCTCGAGGCAGGGGACCTTCCCGAGGAACGGCAGACGGAGATCCTCAACGCGATGACCGTTGGTGAACGCCCAATCGGCGAAATCGCGGTTCCGCCGGAGGACATTCTTGCGATTCAGACGAACGACGAGTACGAGACGAACCTCCAGCGGATCGCCGGGAGCCCGCACACCCGGTTCCCCGTCGTCGGCGACGGTCTTGAGGACTTCCGGGGAATCCTCTACGTGCCGGAGCTCCTCGACCACCGGGAGGCGCTCACGAACGACGAGGTCGACTTCGAGTCGCTGGCGCACGAGCCGCTGTGGCTCGACGCCGATGTGACCGTCAGCGATGCCATCGACGCCTTCCAGCGAGAGAGCCAGGAGCTGGCGTTCGTCCGCGATGACGGCGAACTCGTGGGGCTCCTCACGGTAACCGACGCACTGGAGACCGTGATGGGAGACGTCCGCGACCCGATGGACGAACGCGAAGGTGTCGAGTAATCGGAAACGGGCTCCCGGCGACACTGCCGACCGGTAGTTCCCACGACAACCCACTTGAGAGAAAAGTCCTTGTGGCTCCCGCGAGTGAGTGTGCCCATGGACCTCGCGGCACTCGCACGATCGCTCCGATCGGAAGCAGAACGCTCGGAGGAACGCCGCGGGATCGTTCTCGCCGGCGAGCGCGAGGCTGGCCTCGAAGCAGCCCGGCTCGTCCTCGGCGCGGCCGACATCGACTTCGGCGACGTGACCGTCGTCGGCCCGCCCAACCAGCTTCCAGCCGACACGATCGCGACCGACCGCGCAGAGACGCTGCTCGGGACGACCCGCGAGGCGGTCGTCTTCGATACGCACGACGCGCTCCGACCGAACGCCGTCGGGCAGGTCGTCGGTGCCGTCGACGGCGGTGGACTGTTCGTTTTCCTCGCGCCCCCGCTTTCGGAGTGGGCCGAGCACCGGGACGGCTTCGATCAACGCCTCGCCGTGCCGCCGTTCGACGCCGGCGACGTCGGCGGCCGATTCAAGCGCAGGTTCCTCGAGCGCCTCCAGGTACACCGCGGTATCGCGATCGTCGACGTCGACGGTGAGTGGGTCGAGGACGACGGTCTGACCGATCCCGCGCCCCGGCTCGAAGACGGACGGGACGGCGGCAAGCCGACTGGGACGTCGTTCCCGGCAGCCGCCTACGACCGCTGTCTTACGACCGACCAGGCCAAGGCGCTCGCAGCCTTCGAAGCGCTCGAAACCAGCCCGTCCGCCGTCGTGCTCGAAGCCGACCGGGGCCGGGGGAAGTCCAGCGCCGCAGGGCTCGCGGCGGGCGCCTTCGCTGCCGGCGGCGAGGACGTTCTCGTCACTGCACCGCAGTACGACGCGGCGCAGGCGATCTTCGAGCGCGCGAGCGAGCTGCTGGCGGATCTGGATCTCGAGGTAGCCACCGACGGCGATCCGCCGACGGAGCTGCGCGTCCCTTCGGCTGCCGAGGTATCCGGCGACGGACCGTCCGACGGCAACGGTGACGAGGAGGCACAAGAGGCCAGTGAACAGGCAGGAGGAGAGGCAGGCGGAGAGGACGGAGCGGAGACCGACAGAAACGCACCCGACGTCGCCGAAGGTGGCCGAATTCGGTTCCTCGATCCCGCCGACGCAGTGGCCGCCGTCGCCGACGGATCGACCGACGGCGACGACGATGTCCGGGGCACCGGCCCTGACGTGGTGATCGTCGACGAAGCCGCCGCACTTCCCGTGACGCGACTGGAAGCGCTGCTCGCCGCGGACCGGATCGCGTTCGCGACGACGATCCACGGCTACGAGGGCGCTGGACGTGGGTTCTCCGTTCGCTTCCGCGATCGGCTGGCGGAGGGACGCCACGAGGTCACCGAATGCCGCCTCGACGAACCGATCCGATACGCCGCCGGCGATCCCATCGAAGCCTGGGCCTTCGACGCACTGTTGCTCGACGCGCGGCCGGCCGTCGAGCAGGTCGTCGAGGACGCAACCCCCGGAAGCGTCGAGTACCGTCGGCTGCCGCCGGACGACCTCCTCGCCGACGAGCACCTCCTTCGGGAGGCGTTCGGCCTGCTCGTGCTCGCGCACTACCGCACCGAGCCCGACGACCTCGCGCGGGTGCTCGACGCGCCGAACGTCGCTGTGCGTGCGCTGGTCGAGGACGGCCACGTCGCCGCGGTCGCGCTGCTGGCGCGCGAGGGCGGTCTCGGCCCGGAGCGACGCGCCGGGATGTACGACGGCGAACGGATCCGCGGCCACATGCTTCCGGACGTATTCACGAGCCAGCTTCGCGACGAGCGCGCGGCGGTGCCCGTCGGCGCCCGCGTGCTACGCATCGCGACGCACCCGGCTGCGCGGCGGCGCGGGCTCGGCTCTCGCCTGCTGGCCCGGCTCCGCACCGAAGCGACCGACGGCTTGCCGGAGTGGACCGACGCACCGACGCCGCCGGAATCCGAGCGGGAGGGGAGCGGTCTCGACTGGCTCGGCGTCGGCTACGGTGCGACCCCTGGACTCCTGCGGTTCTGGGCGAGCTGTGGCTACCGGACCGTCCACCTCGCGACGACGCGTAACGATCGCAGCGGCGAGTACTCCGCGCTGATGGTCGATCCGATCTCCGAGGTCGGCCAGGAGCTCCACGATCGTACCGCGCGGCGGTTCGGCCGCCGAATCGGCGACGTGCTCGGCGACGCGCTCGAGGACGCCGATCCGGACGTGGTGCGGGCCGCGCTCCGCACGACCGACGCGACCGCGGCACCACCGCTCAATCTGACCGACTGGGAGTGGCGCGTCGTCACCGGCGCGTCCTACGGCCCGGGGCTCGCCGACGTCGCTCCCGGCCCCTTCCGCTCGCTGGCAGTGCGCCACCTGATCGATCCGCTCGATCCGGAGGCGCTCGACGCCGATGCCCAGCGACTGCTCGTCCGGAAGGCGCTGCAGACCTGGAACTGGGACGCCGTCGCCGAGGACCTCGGCTACCACTCGACGGGAATGGCCATGCGAGAGTACGGCGATGCGTTCGAGCCGCTCGTCTCCCTCTACGGGACGGACGTTGCGCTCACTGAACGGGCGCGGTATCTCGACGAGGACGAGACCCCGGCGCTGGAGGGCGAGACGCTCCCGGGCGGCCAGTCGGGTGGCGACGCTGGAACCGACCAGTCCTGACGGCGAACTGTCGGGGTAGGTGGTTCGAGGAGAGGGTTCGGGGAGAATGTGGTTCGCGGAAAGGGGAGAAGGTGTTTCGCAAGGACGTGGTTCGTTCGAGGCCGTCGATTGGAGGAGCCCCGGCACCCACTGCTCAGATCGCGTCGAGTGCTTCCTCGATTGCGGCGCCAACGACGTCGTACTCGTCGTCGGGAACGGCGGTCAGCGGCGGGCGAACCGCGGCGCTGTCGATGACGCCGCGATGGACGAGCCCCGCTTTGGAGACGCTCGCGAACCCGTGATCGTCGCACGCGTCGAACAGTGGCGTGATCGCGTCGCTCGCCCGACGAGCGGTCTCGCTCTGTGGCTCCGCGAGGATCGTCTCGAAGACCTCCGGGACGACGTTCGCGAGCGCGTTCACGCCACCGTCGAGGCCAGTCCGGAGACCCGGCAGAAGCAGGGTGTCGTACCCCTGCAGGACGAGAACGTCCTCGGGCGTCTCGCGGACGAGGTCGAGCGTGTAATCGAGGTCGCCACTGGAGTCCTTGATCGCCAGCACGTCGTCGCGGCCGGCGAGGCTGGCGACCGTCGTGACGTCGATGGAGCTCCCGACGTAGACCGGAATGTTGTAGAGCAGTAGCGGAAGCGGCGATCGGTCCGCGACGGCCGCGAAGAACGCCTCGACGCCAGCCGGATCTTTTGACGTGTGGAAGTACGGCGGGGTCGAGACGACGGCGTCCGCGCCAGCGTCGGCGGCTGCCTCTGCCTTCGCCACGGCGTCGTCGATCGCCGGCGCTGAAACACCAGCCACGACCGGAGCGTCGTCGCTCGCGTCGACGACCGTCTCGATCACGGCGGTCTGCTCTTCCGCAGTCAGGCTCGCGAACTCGCCGGTCGTGCCACAGGGGAAGAGCCCGTCGACGCCACCGGATTCGACGTGGTCGACCACGGCCGCGAGCGCGTCGTGATCCACAGCGCCGTTTTCGTCGAAGGGCGTCACGAGCGGTGGCGTCTCGCCAGCAAGCGCGGTCTGGAGTGTCGTCATGGCGCTCCGTCCGGCCGCCGGGCCGATAGCATTTGCCGTCCCGGCAGCGGTGATGGGGGAGATCAAAGGATCGTGTATCCCCACGCGCTGCTCCCCAGTATTCGGAGTCCCGCAAAACCCCTCTCCTCACACTCTCTATCCCGCTCTCCTTCCCGCTCGAAACGACGTCGCACCACCGCAATCGCCACGGTCGAATGAGCCACCCACCGACAAAGCACGGTATCCCTGCACATAGCGCGTGTGGAGCGCTGTCACGCCGGCCTGTCTTTGAACACGCTTTTAATGGACCCCTCCGATAGAATGGAGTACAGCCTGCACCGGGTTGATGAAGCTCCTAGCCACACAGGACTACGCCCGCTGACGGCGGGCCCGGAACGCCGAAGAGGCGTCCGGGACGGCAGGGGAGCCCGAGCCCGAGTGCAGGAGGTGATCCAATGCCAGTATACGTCAATTTCGACGTTCCAGCCGATCTTCAGGACGATGCCCTCGAGGCACTGGAGGTCGCCCGGGACACAGGTCAGGTGAAGAAGGGAACGAACGAGGCGACAAAGTCCATCGAGCGAGGTAACGCCGATCTCGTCGTCATCGCGGAGGACGTGCAGCCCGAGGAGATCGTCATGCATCTCCCCGAGCTCGCCGACGAGAAGGGCGTCCCGTTCGTCTTCGTCGACGAGCAGGACCAGGTCGGCCACGCCGCCGGCCTCGAGGTCGGCTCCGCGGCCGCGGCCGTCGTCGACGCCGGCGACGCCGAAGAGGACGTCGAGGACATCGCCGACAAGGTCGAGGAACTCCGGTAATCGCCCATGAGCGCCGAAGAGTCCGAGGCCGGTTCCACGCCGGCTGAAGTCATCGAGGTGGTCGGCAAGACCGGCATGCACGGCGAAGCCATGCAGGTCAAATGCCGCATCCGCGAGGGCGACAATCAGGGACGCATCATCACGCGCAACGTCCTGGGCCCCGTCCGAGAGGGCGACGTGCTCCAGCTGCGCGAGACGGCCCGCGAGGCCGACTCCATCGGAGGTCAGTAACGATGCCCCAGACCCGAGACTGCGACTACTGCGGCGACGAGATTCCCCCGGGCACGGGCACCATGTTCGTGCGTACCGACGGGGCCACGATCCACTACTGCTCTTCGAAGTGCGAGAAGAACGCCGATCTCGGGCGCGAGCCCAGAGATCTGGAGTGGATCCAGGACGAGGAGGCCGAGGAGCTCCGCCGCGCCGAGGAAGGCGAAACGGAGGCCGAGGAGTCTGCGGCCGACGAGGAATCCGAGGAGCCAGCAGCCGACGAGGCGGACGCTGCTGACGAGGAGGGCGACTCCGAGGAGGCAGACGATTCCGAGGAAGATGCGGACGACGCCGAGGATGACGCGTCCGCTGACGAGGAAGCGGAGGACGACGAGGAATGAGCGAGCGCACCTTCGTGATGGTCAAGCCCGACGGCGTCCAGCGCGGGCTGATCGGCGAGATCGTCTCGCGACTCGAAGAACGCGGGCTCAAGCTCGTCGCGGGCAAGTTCATGCAGATCGACCGTGATCTCGCCGAGGACCACTACGGCGAGCACGAGGACAAGCCCTTCTTCGACGACCTCGTCGGGTTCATCACCTCCGGACCAGTCTTCGCGATGGTCTGGGAGGGACAGGACGCGACGCGACAGGTCCGTCGGATGATGGGCGCGACCGATCCCGCGGACGCACAGCCCGGTACGATCCGGGGCGACTACGGGCTCGACCTCGGTCGGAACGTGATCCACGGCTCCGACCACGAGGACGAGGGCGCGAACGAGCGCGAAATCGACCTGTTCTTCGACGAGGTCGAACTGGTCGACTACGAGCGCATCGACGAGACCTGGCTGTACGAGTAGCCAGTCACTCGATTCTTCGCGGTTTCTTTCGATTCGATAGCGGCGAGGCCGTCCGGCCAGCCCCAGCTATAAACAGCCGGGCGACTATCCTGCAGTGTGGTAGCCGATCGCACACGCAGAGCCGTCCTCGGTGCCGCACTCGGTGGCGGCCTCGCCGCGACCGCAGTCCCGACGATCCGCCAGTACCTCCGCCAGTTCGCGCCGCTCTCCGGTGGCGTCTGGGAGGCGGCACAGCGGGACATCGGCGGCGACTTCTCGAGTCCGTACGGTGACGCGACGATCAGAAAAGACGAGTTCGGCGTTCCCCACGTCGAAGCCGAGAACGAACAGGCCCTCGCGTACGCGACCGGCTACGTGCACGGCGCCGACCGGCTGTTTCAGATGGATCTCGTGCGCCGGCAGATGCGCGGGACGCTCTCGGCGGTCGCGGGCTCCGCGACGGTCGAGACCGACGAGTTCCACCGGCGCATGGATTTCACGGCCGCCGCGAAAGCGACCGTCGAGCGACTCCGCGGTACCGAGACGGAGCCGATCGTCGAAGCATACGTCGAGGGCGTCAACCTCGCGCGGCGACGCGAGGGGCTTCCAATCGAGTTCGAACTCCTCGAGTACGAGCCCGATCCGTGGACCGCCACGGACGTCATGCTCGTCGAGAAGCAGATCGCGTGGGCGCTCACCGGGAACTTCCGGCCGCTCGAACGCTCTGTCGTCGCCGACGAGTTCGGCGAGGATACCGTCGAACGACTGTATCCCGACCGGATGGATCACGACTCCCCGATCCTCCGCGATCGCGAGCTGGCATCGGGATCACGGGAGCTTCCTGGCGGAATGGCCGGAAATAGCAGTAGAAGTAGCAGCAGTAGCAGTAGGAACCTCGGCAGCGTCGGTTTTGCCAATCACCCCGCATCGGACCAGACGGTAAATCGATCCGATTCCCAGGGGAGCCACGAACTGTCCGAGCCGACGGAGAGCGGCTCCGGCGACCACCGCGTCGGCGCCGAGCTGGCCGCGTGGTGTTCGCAGTTCACGTCACCGGACGGCGTCGGCTCGAACTCCTGGCTCGTCTCGGGAGCCCACACCGCCCACGGCGAGCCGATCGTCTGCAACGATCCCCACCTGACGCTGATGGCGCCGCCGGTCTGGTACGAGCAACACGTCGAGTGTCCAGTCTACGAAGCCCGAGGAGTCGCATTCCCGGGCGCTCCATTCGTCGTCATCGGCGAAAACGGAGCCGGCGCGTGGGGGTTCACAAACGTCGGCGCGGACGTCTGCGATCACTACAGCTACGAGACCGACGGCGAGGGTCGCTACCGGTACGGTGAGGAGTGGCGCGAGTTCGAGACGGAGACGGTGACCATCGCAGTAGACGGCGGCAGCAACCGGACGATCGAGCGCCGCAAGACCGTCCACGGCCCCGTCGTCGAGGAGGCCGATCAGGAAGTCGCCGTGGCCTGGACCGGGCTCGCTGGAACGGAGACGTTCGCCGCCGTTCGCGATCTCGGCCACAGCGAAGGCATCGACGACGTTGTCTCCGCGCTTCGGCGGTTCGACGCACCCACGCAGAACGTCGTCTACGCAGATCGGGACGGGAACACACTCTACTGGACGACGGGACGAATCCCGATTCGGCGGAACGACGGGGCGAACGGTGGCAGTGGAGACGGTGAGGCGGTTCGCGGAGACAGAATCTTCGACGGATCGGCACGAGAGGGCGAATGGTCGGGGTTCGAGCCCTACGGGACGCCGTCCTGGGAGGGGTTCGTGCAATTCGAGGACAAACCCGGGCTCGTCAATCCCGACTACGTCGCTACCGCAAACCAGCGCGTGATGGACGATCCTGGCTTCTACCTCGGCGACGGCTACGCAGCCCCGTTCCGCGGCGCGCGGGCCTACGAACGCCTCGACGAGGCAGTCGCCGGCGCAGAGGGTGGTGGAGCGACGATCGACATGGAGACGATGGCCGACGTTCAGCAGGACGTGTTCGATCGGCGCGCGGAACTGCTCGTCTCCGATCTCCTCGACGTTCGGTCGCAACTCGAGGGCGACGCCGACGCGCTCGCGGAGACCCTCGACGCGTGGGACGGCCGGATGGAGACCGACGCCCGCGGTGCACTCCTCTTCGACCAGCTCCTCGACGCATTCCGCGAGATCGTCTTCGAAGACCCCTACGACGCTGCCGGGCTCGAAGACAGCCCGCTCCCGAACGACTGGATCCTGCTGACGCTGTCCGCCGACGATCCGTGGTTCGATCGATCGGACGTTCCCGCACGCGAGGACGCACTGATCCAGGCGGCCGAGCGCGTGGCGACCGACGTCGACGAGGACGGCCTCGACGACTACGGCGACGTCAACAAACTCGGCATCGACCACCCACTCGGCGTGGGGTTCCTTGGCTACGACGCTGCGAGGGCGGACGGCTCCGCTGCGACGCTGAAGAACGTTCGCGTGGACAGCGACGTCGGCAGCAGCTGGCGAATGATCGCGCCACCGAACGGCGACTCCACGGCGATCCTGCCGGGCGGCAACAGCGGCGATTACTTCTCCGACCATTACGACGACCAGCTCTCGATGTGGCTCGACGGCGAGTACAAGTCGATGGCCGCCGTCCACGGCGGGTCGACGTTCGCGACGTTTGCCGGTGAGGGAGGTGGGGACGCGTGAGCACCACCGACGACCTGCAGACGGCGCTCGATCGCATCCGGGCCGACCAGCAGGGCCGCTGGATCGCCACTATCGTCGGGATCGGCATCGGCATCCTGGCTGCCACGATCGATCCGGTCGGGATCGTCCTCGGGGCGATGCTGGTCGCACTGCCCGCACGAGATCCCTACCGCGGTGTGTTCCGCGGGCTCGGCTTCGGGCTGCTCGTGGTCGGGCTCCTGGCCGTCCAGTTGCTGCTGGCGGGGACGCTCGGACCCGCCGTTGGGCTGGGACTCCCCTTCTATCTCGCAGTCGGGATCGGCGTCGGATTCGGGGTGCTTGGCGGGCTGGTCAGGGGAATCGTCTGACCACCGCGACGGCACTGCGAAAATGGAACCGCGATTCGATCAGTCGTCCGCGCTCGGTGCCGCCCCTCGAACCTCGATCTCGCCAGCGTCGAGTTCGGCCTCGACTTCGCGGGCGGCCTGGACCATGTTTGCCATCTTCTGGTAGGCGGCCTCGCGGGGAAGGAGCTTGACGCCGCAGTCCGGTGAGACGACGAGCTGCTCGGGGGGCACGACCTCGAGCCCCTTCTTGATGTTTGCCTTGATCTCCTCGACGGACTCCACTTCTGCGACGTGTGCGTCGAGGACGCCCATCGCGAGGTCGGCCGTGAACTCGT
This sequence comes from Salinarchaeum laminariae, assembly GCF_023204835.1. Classification (GTDB taxonomy): domain Archaea; phylum Halobacteriota; class Halobacteria; order Halobacteriales; family Salinarchaeaceae; genus Salinarchaeum; species Salinarchaeum laminariae. Next base: position 1,888,210 of record NZ_CP096270.1, on the reverse strand, counting down.
GTTCCGTGAACACGTCGAGCTGTTCGTAGTCGCCGTTGGCGAGTTCGAGGTCGAACTCGTCGACGGGGAACTCGAGGATCTCGGGGTAGATCCGGGAGTAGTCGCCGTAGCAAACGTGGAGCCCGATGCGGACGTCCTCGGGGAGGTCGGCGACGACGCGCTCGAGGGCCTCGCCGACGATTGCGTGGTCGTCCTCGTGCTGGGCGAGTGCGGGCTCGTCGATCTGGATGTACCGGCAGCCGGCGTCGACGAGCTTCTCGACCTCTTCGTTGACGAGGTCGGCGAGATCGTTGGCCAGGTCGGCGGTCGTCTCGTAGTGCTCGTTGAACACCCAGCGCGCGAGCGTGTAGGGACCCGTGATCGGGACCTTGACGGGGCGATCGGCCACGTCAGCGGTGAACTCGTACTCCTCGACGAGCCACTGCTCGCCGTACTCGACCTCAGAGACGACGGAGGGCTTGTCGAAGTAGTTGTGGCCCCAGACCTTCACGGGCCCGTTGAACTCGTAGCCCTCGATGCGCTCGGCGAAGTACTCGACCATCTCGGTGCGGCGCATCTCGCCGTCGACGACGACGTCGAGACCCGCTCGTTCGTGCTCCTTCGTGATGAGGCGGGAGGCGTCGTCCTCCGCTTCCGCAAGGGTCTCCTCGTCGACGGTCTCGAGTTCGACCTGATCGACGTCCTCCTGGTGGTGACAGCGCTCGCGAACCCGGTTCAGCCACTTGGGCTTCGGGTACGAGCCGACGACCGTCGTGAGCAGGAACTGGTCGTTCGGGTGGTCCTCGGGTCGGAACTGCTCTTTCGTCATGCTTCCACCTCCGTCGTCGCGGCAGCGGTAGCGAGCGCCTCGAGCTTCTCGCCGAAGCGGTTCGTCGGGAGGAAGAACAGGTCGGTGTTCGCGGTCGCGTAGATCCGAACGTAGTCGGCGGCTGGCGTCTGCTCCTGGAACCACTCGACGCGCTCGCGGATCGTCTCCGGAGACTCGACGAGCGTGTTGCGGCCGTCGACGAGCCCGAGCAGGACGTCGTCGGTCGCACCGTACTCCTGGGCGTTGTAGACGTTCGCGTCGTGGTCGGAGACGAGATCGAAGCCGACGGCGTCGATGTCGGCGTCGAGGAGGTGCGCGTAGACGCGCTCCTCGAGTGCGCCGTAGACCGGCTGGACGGCGACCTCGGCGTCGGTCGCGGTCGCGACGGCGTCGATCGCTTCGCTGGCTCGCTCGTCGAGCCCATCACCGGGAGCGGCCTGCACCAGCGACGGCTCGAGGAGCGTCAGCTGTTCCACGTCCGGGAACTGTGCGACTTCCTCTGCGAGGAACTCGCCGACGGCATCGACGAACGCGGCCGTCTCGCCGTACTGCTCGTCCGTCGCGAGATCCGCGAGCGTGTATGGACCAGGGAGGACCGCTGCGAGGCCAGCGTCGTGATCACACGTGACCTCGGCGGCCGCTTCGAGTTCGGCAGCGACGTCGCCGCTTGCCTGGAGTTCGTCGGTGACGACCGGCTCTCGGTAGAAGTTGTTGTTGTCGTAGTAGCGGACGATTCCGCGGGTATCAACGGCGTCAGCGACGGCGAGTGGGTGGGCGAGCATGTCGTCCCAGCGAAGCTGTCCCTCGACGACGAGGTCGAGGCCGGCGTCGATCTGCTGGGAGAGGACCTCTTCGCGCGCCTGCTCGTAGACTGCGGTGATCTCGGCGCCTTCCGAGCCGTCGATCAGATCGTGCTTCTGATGGCCCTTTAACCCCTCCAGATCCCGCTTCGCCCAGTCGGGCAGCGGGAACAGTCCCGGCGTCGTGGAGACGAGTTCCGTCATGGTAGTAGGTCGTAGGTAATGACGGGCTTTAATATTTGCTCTTCCATTTTATACACCTCAGTTATTCAACCGCAGCCCACCGTCCGAAATGGGGCGAGGGCCATGCGGAGAGTTCTCTCGAACGGACCGGTAGTGCCAGAGTACCGAGAATACAAGATTATCGAGGGTATCGAGGGTATCAAGAGCACCGAGAGCACCGAGATAGTCGGGCCGAGACCGGCACTCACCGGAGCAGCTTCAACACGGTCAGCGTCTCGAAGGGGAAGGAGTGTTCGGCGACCGCCGCTGCTGAAAAGCCGGCCTCGGCGGCCAGTTCGACGACCGACTCGACGCCGGTCAGCGAGGAGACGAGCACGAGGACGCATCCATCCGGTCGAAGCACACGACCGACGTCTGCGAGCAACGGCCGCACGACCTTCAGCCCGGACCCCCCACCGGAAAGTGCGACCTCCATCCAGTCGGAGCGTTCCTCGTCTGGATCCGTCGGCAGGTACGGCGGGTTGCAGACGACCACGTCGACAGTATCCGCTGCGAACGCGTCGAGGAGATTCGCTCTGAGGACCTCGAGACCGCGCTCGCGAGCCTGCCTGCACGCGATCGGGTTGAGATCCGTGCCAATGACGGTGGCGCCCGTCTCGTTCGCGAGATGAGCGCCGACGTAGCCGGAACCAGTGCCGACGTCGAGGACACGATCGGTACCGTCGACGTGGTCGGTCGCTGCGGTCGCGAGCAGCCGTGAGTCCTCCGCTGGCTGGTAGACCGACTCCGTCTGCCCACGTCGCTCCGCGAGATTCGGATCGGACACGTCGGTCACCCTCGGTCGTTCGACGCGGAGGACTCGTCGTCGGCCGCCACCGTGTCGTCCTCCTCGGCGGCGTCCTCCGCTGGCCACTCCTCTTCGTCGTCCGTGCCGTCGCTCGATTCGCTCCCGGTACCGTCAGTTCCCTCGCCGTCCGTGCCAGTAGCGTCACGATCGCTGGTCGACGTTGCGTCGTCAGATTCCTCGTCCGATCCGTTCGATCCCTGCCCGTCACGTTCGGACTCCGATCGGCGTTCGGTGTCGTCGGCCGGACCAGCCGCCGCAGGCTCCCCCATCACGCGGAACCCACCTTGCTCCTCGCGACCCGTAAGCTCCCGCTGCGGGAACGGGATCTTGACGCCCTCCTCTGCGAACCGATTCTTGACGTTTCGGATCATTCGCGTTCGCGCACGCCAACGGCGACGAGAGCTAGGGTGTTCGATCCAACCGCGAACGCCCAGCGTGACCGACGAGTCGTCGAACTCCTTGACGACGGTTTCGGCGCGTGGCACGGACATGATCATGTCGATCTCGGAGACGGCTTCGGTGGCGATCTCGCGAGCGTGCTCGACGTCGGCCTCGTAGTCCACGCCGACTTCGACCTCCATGCGAAGCCGCCCTTTACGGGAGCGGTTCTTGACCATCCGGTTTCCGATCACGTCGTTTGGCACCATCACGAACTCGCCGTCGAACGCCTGAATCCGCGTGTTCATCAGCGTGATGTCAGTGACGATGCCCTCGGCCTCCTCGGCACCCTCGCCGACGCCGATCCAATCGCCGACCTCGAACGGACGCGAGAACATGAGCACGAATCCCGAAAGCGCCGCACCCAGCGTCTGGCGTGCAGCGAAGCCGACGACGATCCCCAGGAATCCTGCCCCGATCAGCAGGCCACCGAGATTGATCTCCCAGACGCCGAGGATGAAAATGATGCCGACCGTCCAGAGCACGATCTGGGTGAGGCGATAGCTGATCTCCCGCTCGTGCTCGCTCATCGCGTCGCTCTCCTGGGTGACGTCGTCGAGCAAGCGACGAGCGACGCTCGTAAACACCTGTATGGCGACGAGCACGACGATCGTGACTGCGATCAGGGGCGCCCGTTCTTCGAACTCGAGGTGCCCGAACTGTTCGACCACCGACTCCGTCTGGCCCCAGAGATCGATGATGGCAAAGAGCGCGCCAACGACGATCGCGATCGAGATGGCCGAGCCGATGAGATCCACCGCGAGCGGCGCGATCTTGTCGGCGAGCCGCTGGCGAAGCCGCTGTACGAAGTAGGCGCCAGCCATCGCAGCGAGGGCGATCACGACCGAGACGGCGACCTGTGCCTCGACGCTCGAGACGGACTCTCCCAGACTGAACATCACCTCAGGCCACCCCGTCCGTCGACGCGAGTACGGAGAGTGCTGCGAACGTCGATGGGGGCACCGTTCCCGGGCGTGCACTCATCAGGTCGTCGTCGGCCGCCTCGACCACGGCATCGGGATCGTCGAGCCCGGAGATGTGCGCAGTATTGCGAATCGCGTTTCGCATCGTCTTCCGTCGCTGGGTGAAGACCGCCTTGACGAAATCCAGAAAGAACTGGTCGTCGTCGACCTCGTACTCCGGCGATCGCGGTGTCGAACGGACGATCGCGCTGTCGACGGCCGGCGGCGGCGAAAACGCTTCCGGCGGCACCGGTTCGACGAGTTCGACGTCGGCGTAGTGGCCCGCACTCACCGTCAGCCGTCCGTACTCCGAGGACCCCGGCTCGGCGACCAGACGGTCCGCGAACTCACGCTGGACGGTGAACACGAGTGGCTTCCCCGTCGGGAGCAGCCGGAATATGAACTCACTCGACGCGCCGTAGGGCAGGTTCGAGATCGAGGCGTCGAACGCAGGATAGCTCTCCGTCAGCGCGTCCCCCTCGATCAAGTCGAGGCGACCGGCTGCGATCGCATCGGCGAACTCCTCGCGCAGGAAGGCCGCGAGCGTCGAATCGCGCTCGATAGCCGTCACGCGATCGAACTGCTCGAGCAGTCTGTCGGTGAGCGCACCAGTCCCAGCCCCGATCTCGAGAACGTGCTCGACGCCGTCATCGCGGTCGGGCGCCGAGTCCGCCGCCTGAAGTCGCCCGTCGGACTCGTCATCGACGTCGGTAGCGTCATCGAGATCGACAGCAGGAGCGAGATATCCGGGCAACCGATCCAGCACCCTGTCGTCGACCAGGAAATGCTGGTCGCGATCGGGGTTCCCCGACACCCCGGCGCGAGCAAGCAGCCCGTCTGGATCCCTCATTATCCCGGGGTTGGCAGTCGCCCGACGTTAAAGCTCCGGCACAGTACGATCGTCGACGGACGGAGCGTCAGCCGAGTACCGGAGACGAGCAACGACCAGGCAGTCACTCCTCGTCCCGACGTGCGAACAGACGGTACTTGAGATCCTCACCGGTGATCTCCTCGAAGATCCGCTCGCGGATGACGTCCTCCGGATCGTGGAGGCCGTCGACGCGTTCGCCTACGTCTTCGAAGTCCTCGAAGGGACCCCGCTTGCGTTCGTCGAGGATCGAGTCCCGAAGCTTGTCGCCGATACCGGGCAGGAGATTGAGCTGGTGGAGGCGAAGCGTCACCGGGCCAGCGTCGTCGTAGACGGCGACGAACCGGTCCTCCTCGTCCTCGAGCAGCTCGTCGATCACGTAATCGAGCTCCGAACGAGCGCCACTCGAGAGATCGTCGTACTCGATCTCGCGGACGTGGTCGACCGCATCCCACGCAGAGGAGGGCTCGACGGCCACCTCGTCGCCGATCGAGGCGTCGCCGTCATCTGCGAGTGCGAACTCGTAGAGCCGGAAGTCACGCGTGTCGACGCCGTAGCCAACTGCAGAACGGCGATACTGCGGTCGGTCGTCGTCGCTTCGACCGTGGGGGAGATAATCGAGTACGACCGCGCGACGGATCTCCTCGTCGCTCTCGGTGTCGCTCATAATAGGTTCCGTACGGCGAGTAACCACTTAAAGAATCGGCTGGAGATCGGGGACGTCGACGCGAGTAGCGTCCGCGAAAACGAATCGAGGACTCAAAAAGCGAATCGGGAGCTCGGCACGGCCCCCGACTTACGCGTACTTCGCGACGACCTGGAGAATCTCGTCGAGTTCGTCGCCCTCGAGCGTGTATCGCTCCTGAGCGAACACGGAGCGGAGCTCGTCGCGGTTCTGTGGCAGGAGATCCGCGATCTTGTAGGCCGTCTTCTCGTCGACTTTCTCCAGGTCCTGTAGCTCTTCGACGAGTTCGACGGACTCCTCGGCGTCGAGCACGGCGAAGCGGTTGACGTGCTCGACGGCGCGGGCGAGCTCGTAGCGCATCTCGCGATCCTCGTCGACGGCGCGGCCCTCCTCGATGCCCTCGAGCAGTTCCTTCGCCTCGGAGATCGTCAGATACTCCTCGTCGATCGTCTCCTTGAAAATCGTCATTCCTGTGCCGTCAAGTGCGCGGCCGTTGCGATGATCGTCTTCTCTTTGCCACCGTCGTCGATGCGGACCTTGAACGCGGAGCCCTGCTCGCCGACGACGACGCCAGTGTGGCCGTTGAAGCGCGGGTGGAAGCGGCCGTCGGAGACGCTGGGGTCGAGTCGGAGGTGAACGGACTGCCCCTCGTCGAACTCGGCGATGGCCCGCTGTGGCGGGGAGGTTCCCCGCTGTCGTGGGTCGTTCGAGAGCTTCTCGCGGGTTCCCCGGCGAGGTCCATGAGAGTCGGGCATAGTCGTGGGCAACGGTATCCCGGCCGCGGGTATAAAACGTGCGTTCTCGTCTCGAGAGAGGGTCGCTGAGAGGGCGTCGAGGGACGGGCACCATCGAGCAGCGATCATCGACTAGCAAGGAGTGGCTATCCGCGCCCCTGGGCGAGACGTTCCGGGGATAGAGGGAAAGAAAACGAGACGGGGAATGTTGAGGGAAGAATCGGTAAAGTGTGAGCCGCGACCGCAGTCGATCCATAGCGAACGTACAGCGTCGAAGACCGCGGAGAGAAGATTACTGACCGCGCGCCTGGTAGCCAGCGTAGAGCTGGCGGCCGAGCGGGATGAGCACCCAGAACGTGAGCGGGCCCAGAATCATGAACCAGAACATCGCGTCCATGATGAGGTACGCCATCTGCTCGTAGATGTTCGACGCCGGTGACACCTCGGCGGTCAGCTGCTTCCCCCCGAAGCTGGGGGTCCGGTACCACCCGGCCAGGATCATCCAGATGAGGCCTGCACCGGAGAGAATTCCGAAGCCCTTGACGAATTCGTCGGCCATCGATTTACTGTTCGTCGTCCGCATCTTTAGGGTTTCCCATTCCTTCAGCACGGAACCGCGCGGCGAACGCGTAGATGGCCGCACCCAGAACGATCGCGCCGACGCCGACTATCGCGACTGGGAGGTTCACGTCCTCCGCAGGCGCGCTTGCACGGGCCGTTGCACTGTCCAGTGCGATCATCCCACCCACGACGAGCGCGATCGAGAGCAGCGTCGAGAACACGGTGACGGTCTTGTAGAGATCCATCGGCACGATGACCTCTGGACGGCCGCCGTCGGCGTCGGCTACTTCTGTATCACTGCTCGGTGAATCAGCGTCCACAGAATCATCGATCTCTTGCGACCCGTCGAAACTATCGGACATCCGCTATCGCGGCGGTCGAAGTCGGTAGTACCGTCGGTTGAGGTCGTACATGTACCCTTCCCGCATCGACTTCAGGACCGCGTAGGCGATGGTCGCCCCGATGAACGGCAGGACAAAGCTCAGCCAGAGCTGCATGTGACTGGTCCAGATGGGGATTCGGGCCGCCATCAGGTTCTTGATCGCCAGCAGGCTCAGCGTGAAGGAGAGGATAACTCCGAACACGCCGACCGCCGACCAGAACGGCTGCTCGACGGGCCGTCGCGCGCTCCCCTTGTTCAGGAACGGCACGAGGAACAGCATCACGATGATCGGACCGTGCAGGAGCACTGCGAAAGTCCGGTCTGTCGCGATGGTCTGTCCGCCCAGAACAGCGAGCTCGAGGTTGAGCGCCTGGGTCTTGAGGATCCCGAACGACCAGTAGAGATACCAGTCGGGCAGGATGACCGCAGGCGTCGACGTCGGGTTCGCCGGCGCCTCGAGTGGCGGCGGCATCGTCGCCGAGACGAACAGAATGACGCCCACGAAGAAGCTCGTGATCGAGAGGTTCCGAATCATCTCGTGGGGCCACGCCGGGAATCCGAGAACGTCTCGCTCGACGTAGTCGGAGTCGTCGCGCAGCACCTGATCCTCCCGCCGGGACCGCTCGAAATACTCGTAGGTCAGCCGCGAGAGGCCGTCAGTGCGCTCCTTGCGCTCCCGGAACGACGGCGAGTCGTCGTCCGCGGGCGTGATCGCACCACCGTCAGTGCGAAGCTCTGACGAGGGGCCCCTCTCGTCGCTCGGCTCCCCACCGTCAGTGCGAAGCTCTGACGAGGATCGGCTCGTTTCACTCGCCTCACCACCGTCCGTGCGAAGCTCCGCCTCCTCGGCCGTCTCGGCAGCCGTTCGATCGTCGTTGGTGTTTGTGTTCTCGTTCATTGGTCGATCAGTGTGGTTCTGCGATGCCCTGCATCCAGACGATACCTACGTGGATCGCGATGAGCGACGTTACCACGAACGGCAGGACGAACACGTGGAGGATGTACATCCGCATCAGCGTTGGCGCGCCCGGAGAGAACCCACCGAACAGCAGCTGGGCAGCCCACTCGCCGATCAGGGGCACAGACAGCGCCATCTCCAGACCGATCTGTGCGGCCCAGAACGCGAGCTGATTCCACGGGAGCACGTAGCCCGAGTACCCAAACAGGAGCGTCAGGAGGATGAGCACGACGCCCAGAATCCAGTTCAGCTCCCGGGGCTCCTTGTACGCGCCCGTGAAGTAGACGCGGATCATGTGCAGGAAGACCGCGGCGACCATGAACTGAGCCGCCCACCGGTGGATCGACCGGAGCATGAACCCGAAGTTCAGATCGGTCTGGATGAACACGATCTGGTTGTAGGCGATCGTCGCGTCGGCGCCGGCCGCGGAAGTCGCAGATGGCGAGTAGTAGAAGCCGAGCAACGCCCCCGATATCGCCAGTAACACGTACGCGATTATCGAGAGCGATCCCAGCGAGTAGAGCGGGTACCAGTACCAGAACTTGTTGTCGAGGTTATACTGCTCGGTGTGGCTCTTGGGCATCTGGAGGTTCGTCTTGTAGTATGCGTCCTCCAGTAGCTCCAGATAGTCGACGAGGCGGAGTCGCTTGTCGAGCCACATCAGCGTGAGGAGGTAGCCTCGCTCCACGCGAGAGAGCTCCTTGTCCTCGAGCCAGTCGCCGCGGTCGAACTCTTCTGTGCGTTCCAGACTCATATTAATCAGACCGCGGTAGTGCGATGAAGTCCTGTTCGATGATCGTGAACGGGTCGTACACCGACTGATGGCACTGGCAGTAGATCGAGTCGCCGGCACCGTACGCCATGGCGTCGGTCTGCCCCGGATCCTTGTATCCCGGCACGCAGCAGAAGTGCGTACACTGGTTGTGGATGGCGATGAACCCGTCGACGGTGCTCGCCTCGAGCCACTCGTCGTCTTTTGCGGCCTCCTCGATCAGCGGGCTGCGGATCAGCTGAACGGGGATGCGGTCACGGGGCTCGAGTTCGGTCGAGCGCCAGGTGACCTTCGCGGGCTTGCCGATCCCACTTTCGCCGATGACGTTCCCCCAGCCATCGTAGTCCGAGAAGTGTTCGGCACGTACCGGGTCGCCAGCTTCGACCTGGTTGGACTGCCAGTCGTATGCCGGGTTCGCAGTGTACCGGATCGTGTTGTCGAGGTCGGCGTCGGGCTCGATTGCCGGATTGTTCTGCGAACCGCAGTACTGGTACCAGGTCGTCGAGTAGAGCTTTCCGCCGAGTTCCATCTCGGCGATGGGGACCGTCTGACCGCCGACCTGCTGCATCTCGACCTCCGGCCAGATGCCCTTGAGATTCCCTTCGTCGTCGTATTCGAGTGGGATCTGTGGCATCCCGCGTGGCGCGGGGCCGCCGGTCTTTTCGATGCCCATGTAATCGGTCGGGCCACCACCGGCGCCCGGCGGTGCTGTCAGACTGTCGATCATCGATGCAGCGGGAGCGACGACACCCGTTAGCGCCCCTGCGCCGACGACGCCCTTCACGAAGCGCCTGCGATCCGTGTCTTCCGGATATTGGTCGTATGGGTCGTCCATTGTTACTTTTTGTAGTAGGGGTAGATCGCGCGCTTGAGATTCTCACCGAGGTCGCCGCCGAGCTGTTCGCCGTCGGCGCCGTCCTCACTCACGTAGAGGTCCTCCCACTTCCGGCGGCGCTTCTTCACGATCATCACGTCCGGGAGGAACTCCTTCCGGTAGATGGCGAGGATCACGCCGAGGTTGATGAAGAGGAGGCCGAGCAGCAGGCCCAGGTAGACGTTCCCGGACTCGCGGACGCCCCAGCTCTCGAAGAGGCCGTACGTGAACAGCCCGACGAACACGACTTCCAGCACCGTGAGGAGGACGATCGCCACCGCGGCCCCGGCACTCTCGTCTGCGGGTTCGTAGCGGTGAATGTCGCCGTAGTTGCTTCCTTTCGTTGCCATGTTAGTCCTTCTTGTTGGGTGCTGCAGTGTGTGCGGACTCGCCGTACTTCAGGAGATAGAACGTGAACACCAGCGTCATGAAGATCCCCATGAACGCGAGCGCGCCGACGAAATGCTTCTGCACGGGGATACCCATGTGGGCAGGGTCCGGAGGCTCGTAGCCACCGCCTCCACCACCGCCGCCACCCTCGGCGACCTCGATGGTTCCGGCCATTCCCGGCGCGTGAGGCTCACAGAGATACTCGTAGGTGCCGATGGTCTCGAACGTGTGTTCGTACGTCGTCCCAGTTCCGGAGACGTCCGGGTAGCCCTCCCAGTTCGCGCCCTCGGGCTGGCTCTGCGGTACGACGTTGTGTCCGTCGGTTTCCCAAGTGAAGGTGACGGTAGTTCCCGGCGCGATTGTCACGTTCGAGGGAGAGAAGGTGAACATGTCGCCCTCGGGGCCCACGATGATCTCCTGGGTCCCGCCGCCTGATCCGCCACCGGCATCGGACTGGTTGCCACCACCATCGCTCTGATTACCGTCTGTGGTCGTTCCGTTGCCGCCAGTGGACGAATCGTTTCCACCGGGCCCCGTCGTGTTGCCATCGTCCTGTATGGCACCCACTCCGCCCTCGGCCGCGGCCGCTGACGCCGTGGCGCTCGTCGCCGCCGCGGCCCCCGCGGCCCCGCCGGCTGTTCGGAGGAAGTCCCGCCGTTTCATACAACCTGACGCTCGGGATTGGCCCCGCTTAAACCCACCGATGCGGTCGGATCCGCGGCGTCCGGTTTACCCCCTGGAGCGTGCCAGATTCCCCCTGTATGGCGGGAGTCGGCTGCTGCTTCCAGACGGCGGGTCCCGACGTCGCGTTGGTGTTCGATTTCCGGGCTGCTGTAAAGTAGTTCGTCGCGGGGTCAGGCGTCGCCACGATCGTCCTCGGAGAGTTCACGCGTCCCGGACTCCGTCGGGAGGAACGCCGGTCGTTCACCGTCGTCGAGTCCCATGTTTCGCAGTCGCTCGCGGTACTCCTCTGCGCGGAAGGTATCGGAGAGTCGGGCGTTGGCGACGGTCGCAAACAGCGTGAGACCGACGCCGACGAACACGATGCCGACGACGATCATCACCGCGAGCGACCCGCCACCCGCACTGGCGATCCCCCCGGCGCTGGGAGCACCGTACGACGCCGCGAACGAATAGAGCGCCGCGAGCACGAGAAAGATCCCAGCCAGAGATAGTACGCCCGCGACGACCTGCATCATCATGTTCCCCAGCTCGTCGCTGGTCTCGGGGACCTCCTCGGGGTGGGGCAACAGGAAGTCGGCGTCGGGGGCGTCGGGCACGTCGTAGCTCTCCATCGAGCAAAGCGCCACGACCGGTTTCGTATCCCGGAGCACGGTGCCGAAGCCCTCGACGGAGCCGTCGGGCTCGACCAGCGCGTACCCGGAGTCGGTGTACGCGATCAGACAGGGCTGGCCCTCGTGCGTGGCCCGCTCGACGACCGCGAAGACGTCCCGCGTCGCCACGCGGTGTTGGAGATCGGCCTCGACGCGATCGAGCAGCGCCTCGCCGGTAATCCAGCTGTCGGCGTCGAAAGCCGCGTCCCACTCCTCGGGCTCCATCTGGGCCATGTCGGCGGGCCCGAAGTCGTCGAAATCGTACTCCTCCTCGACGCGCCGGCGCAACGTCTCCAGCTCCTCGGAGTCCGACACCTCGTCAGCTCCGTTGGCACCTTCGCCCCGTGATTCTGCGGCATCCGCGTCGGCGGGGGTCGAGGGCGGGTCCGGCGCGTCGCTCATTGCCGCACCGTTCGTTCGGCGATGCCGTTAGGGTGACGATTCGGCGCCAGCCCACGTCCGACGCTTCCGTTGCAGCGTCCGGCGGCGTTCCCAGTCCTCGGGGCGTGTCTGTTCCCTTTTTACGCCGGAGGTGCCAATCCCCGGTCGATGGCGCTGGGTTTCGCGGCGAGTGCAGTCGATCCCGTGCAGCTGGAGGTCCCGTTCTGGCTCCTCCAGTCGGGCTTCGGTGGCCTCTTCGACAGCGTGCCACGCAGGACCGAGATCGCAACCCTCGTGGCGCTACTCGTCACCGCGAGTCTACCCTTCTACCTCTATGGCGCGTGGATCGTGATCGACGCGGAGGTCGTCACCTGGTCGGTGCTCATGCACCACCTCCGGTATATCGCCGTCGGGCTGTTGCTCACCACCACACCGGTCGTCACCTGGATGGTCCCCAGACTCCTCGAGGGGTTCACCGGGACGACGGCAGTCCACGTGTTCTTTGGATTACAGTCCTATGCCTTCCTACTCTTTGCGCTCACAGGGATCTTCCACATCTTTCGCGCCAAGCGCGCACACTCGCTGTACGAGGATCCCGATCAGGACGTGGACATCGGCGAACTACACGAGAACATGGGCGCGTGGCGTTTCCGGCTCCGCGTCGGCGTCTTCGGCTACCTGCTCACCTGGATCGTCGCCTGGGTGCTCGGCCTCCTGTTGCTCCTCTTGCGGTGGGAAGTGCTCCTGTTCTGAGATCGGTTCGTCCACCGAGTCTGGAGCGCAAAGAGTTGTTCACCAGGGCTCGCCACTCGCGAGGTCGACGTCACTCTCTGCCTTCGCCGAGGGACAGACATCCGCAAGCACGCAGTCGCTGCAGGTGGGATTTTGCGCCGTGCAGACCGCTCGCCCGTGGTCGATCAGCAGATGCGTGAACTGCACCCACCGATCCTCCGGAACGACCGGCATCAGATCCTCCTCGATCGCCGGCGGCCGGGACTCCTCTGTCAGGCCGAGTCGCTGAGAGATCCGCTGGACGTGCGTGTCGACGACGATGCCCTCGACGACGTCGTGGCCGTGCTGGAGCACCACGTTCGCGGTCTTGCGGCCGACGCCCGGCAGCTCCGTCAGCTCGTCCATCGTGTCCGGCACCTCGCCGTCGTGCTCCTCGACGATGATCTGGCAGGCCTCGCGGATGTAGGAGGTCTTGTTGTTGTAGAAGTTGATCGAGTTCAGATCCTCTGCGAGCTCCTCCTGGGATACCTCGGCGTACTCCTCGGCGCCGTCGTACTTTGCAAAGAGGTGCTCCGTTTCCGTGTTGACCCGCTCGTCAGTGCACTGCGCGGAGAGGATCACCGCGATCAGTAGTTCGAGACGGTTCGAGAAATGTAGCGAGATCGTGCTGTCGGGGTACTCGTCTTCCAGACGGTCGACGACCTCGCGCGCCTGCTCGGATCGCGGTTCCAGTGGCTCGCCCATGGAGTGGTGCTTTCGCGGGACCCGCTTCAGCCTCTCGATTGCGGCTAGGGAGTGTTGGAGGAGGAATGATATAGGATACGGCGACAGCAACCGCCTACGGAAGCCCCCTCCCGCTCGCCGATCCTAACTCGCTGCGCGCTTCACTCACTGCGTTCGTTGCAGTGCTTGCTTCGTTACGATCGGCGACCGGTCGGCCCCTTCCGAAGCCCCACCCGGACTGGATGACCACGTCCGCGAAATCCTGGTGGACCTCCCCGGCGCGCGCTGCGCCGGCCTCGTGCCGGCGCTCTTAGCGTGCGAGGGATGAGCAGCGCAGGCCAAAGGCCGAGCAGCGCAAGAGGTTGGGGAGGCCCGAGGTGCGGTGGGGGACATCGAAAGGGGCAGGACGGTCGGCGGTCCCCGGGCGACGGTGAGCCGAGCGAATGCGAGGCGAACGTCGAAAGGTGAGCGAAGCGAGCCTTTCGGAACAAGCACTGGAGGCGAGCGGAGTCCTGCTGAGCGGAGCGAAGCAGGGCTCGAGAGACGAGCGGAGCGAGTCTCTCGGCGCGAGCCGAAGCGCGCAGCGAGCCCCGGGTCTCCGAGCGGCCTGGGGCTTTCGGAGGCCGCTGTAGCCCTAACCCCATCGTCACCTCCACACCCCCTTTTCCCTAGCCGAACGTTCAAGCCGCACCCGCGCAACGACCAAGCCAACGAATGCGCCGACACTACGACCATGCCCGCGTCCAGGAGTACTGGCAACACGTCTGGGAGCGCGAGGACGTCTACGCCTGCCCGGACGACGCGGAGGATCCCACCTACGTCCTGGGGATGTTCCCCTACACCTCCGGAAGCCTCCACATGGGACACGTTCGGAACTACGCGATCACCGACGCGTACGCTCGATACCGCCGGATGCAGGGCGATACGGTCCTCCACCCGATGGGCTGGGACGCGTTCGGGCTGCCCGCGGAGAACGCCGCGCACGAGCGTCTCACCGATCCCGAATCGTGGACTCGCTCCTGCATCGATCGGATGCGCGACGACATGGAGGAGCTCGGTTTCGGCTACGACTGGGACCGCGAGATCACGACCTGCGATCCCGAGTACTACCGCTGGAATCAGTGGCTGTTCACCCAGTTCCACGAGGCGGGGCTCGCGGACTACCGCGACGCGACGGTGAACTGGTGTCCGGACTGCGAGACGGTCCTCGCCGACGCGCAGGTCGAGACGGGCGAGGAGACGAGCTTTGCGGACGCGGGCGCCGAGTCACTCGAAGACCCACTCGACCCTGCCGCACAGCGAGCCGCTGACGCAGAATCCGACGAGGACGCGCCGAACAGTGCAGCCGGCGAGAGCGAGACGCACGAGGACGGCGGCGTCTGCTGGCGGTGTGGCACGCCTGTCGTCACGCGCGATCTCGAACAGTGGTTCCTCAGGACGACCGAGTACGCCGAAGAGCTCGAGGCCGGACTGGACGACCTCGACGCATGGCCCGAGGGCGTGCGGAACATCCAGCACGACTGGATCGGTCGCCAGGAAGGCGCGGAGATCACCTTCGACGTCCCCGAGTTCGGCGACCTCTCGGTGTTCTCCGCTCGCCTCGACACCATCCACGGCGCGAGCTACGTCGCAGTCTCGCCGGGCCACGACCTCGCTCGCGAGCGCGCCGACGCGGACGCAGCGTTTGCGGACGAACTCGACGCACTCCGGACTGGCGATCACGAAGACCCGACGGAAGGCGTCGACACCGGCCTCACCGCAACGCATCCGCTCACCGGTGAGTCGCTCCCCGTCTACGTCGCGCCGTACGTCCTCGAAGACGTCGGCACGGGCGTGCTGATGGGCGTGCCTGCCCACGACGAGCGCGACCACGCCTTCGCCACCGAACATGGGCTGTCGATCGAGCCCGTCGTCGAGCCGGCAGACGACGGCAACGAACCGGCCGACGGTCCCGAACCGTTCACGACCGACGGCGTGCTCACAGAGGCGGCGGGCGAGTACGCCGGGCTCGACAGCGCTGCTGCGCGTGAACGGATGCTCGCGGATCTCGACGTCGCGGAGCCCTCGACGACCTACCGCCTGCGAGATTGGCTCATCTCGCGGCAGCGCTACTGGGGCACGCCGATTCCGATCGTCCACTGCGAGGACTGCGGCCGCGTGCCGGTGCCCGAGGACGAGCTGCCGATCACGCTCCCAGAGTTCGAGCACACGACGGGGAACCCACTGGAGGCCGCGGAGGAGTGGAAACAAACTGAGTGCCCGGACTGTGGCGGTCCGGCGGAGCGCGAGACCGACACGATGGACACGTTCGTCGACTCCTCGTGGTACTTCATGCGCTACCTCTCGCCCGACCTCGAGGAGGCTCCCTTCGACGCCGACCTCGCCGAGGAGTGGCTCCCCGTCGACGTCTACGTCGGTGGTGAGGAACACGCCGTGCTCCACCTGCTCTACATTCGGTTCTTCGCGCGTGCACTCGCCGATCTCGACCTCGCGACCCATCGCGAGCCCGTCGAAGAGCTCGTCAACCAGGGGACGGTGCTCCACAGCGGTCGGCAGATGTCCGAGGCCTCCGACAACGTCGTCGCACCCCACGAGTACGGACCGGAGACGACGAGATTGTTCGTCCTCTCGGCTGCTCACCCCGAGCGCGACTTCGAGTGGACCGCGCGCAACGTCGGCGCCGCCTACGACCTCCAGCAGGACTGCCACGGGCTCGTCGTCGACTTCCTCGAGCGCACGGAGGTCCGCCGCGATCGGAAACCGCGCGACGACCACCTCGACAGGGCGGTCGACCGGGCGATCGAGTCCGTCGCCGATCACTACGAATCCGTCCGGTTCAACAGGGCCGTGACCGAGATTCGAGAGCTCGTGGGACTGTGCAACCGCTACAGCGCGTACGGACGACCCCACGACGAGAGTTACGAGCGTGCGCTAAAAGCCATCGCCGCGCTGATCGCACCGCTCACGCCCTACCTCGGGGAAGAGCTCTGGAACCTCTTGCGCGCCGACGGCCTCGTGGTCGAAGCCGACTGGCCAGAGACGAACACCGACGGCCCCGCCGAAGACTGGGCCGCCGAGCGCCGACTCGTCGACGACACGCTCGCCGACGTCAGGGAGATCGTCGACGTCGTCGACATCGACGATCCCGAGCACGTCGAACTGGTCGTCGCGCAGGACTGGAAATACCGCGCCTACGAGATCGCGCAGGCAGCCGGCCGCGACGAGCCGATCGTCGGCAACATTCGGGCGGACGAGGCGGTTCCCGATACCGACGACGCCGCGGCGTTCGCTGGCGAGCTCGCCCGGGATGGACAGGGACTCGAACCGGTCGTCGACGGCGACCGTGCGTTGACGTTGCTCGCGGACGCCCGATGGCTGCTCGACGACGAGTTCGGCGCGAACGTGACGGTTCGACGCGCAGCGGACGGCGACGAACTCGCCGAGAAGGCGACACCGCGGAAGCCCGCGATCCACGTCAACTGAGACCCACGTCGACGATACGACGCTATCGGGCGTGGCCGGCAGTAGCTGGCCACCCTTCCCGAGGGTTTCACCGGTGTAATCGTCCCTCCAGTGGCTACTCCGAATCCCTTGCCCCGTCCCGATCGTACGCTCCGGCCCGCTCCAGTTCGCCGCGGCGTTCGACGACGCTCGGCGTCCGGCAGACGCCCGAGGCACCGGCGACCTGGGGCACCGTACAGTTGTTGCAGTCCTCACAGAGCGCGGCGACGCCCTCGACGTCGCTCGCTCCAGGCGACTCCGACTCGCTCGCGGTCCGATCTGCGAGCAATCGGGCGGGGAGCTCCGGCTCGGCGTAGAACGGTCGCGCCATCCCGGCGAGGTCGCACGCGTCACCGAGCAGGCCGTCGATGTGGTCGCGCTCGCGGAGCCCACCTTCCAGCATGACGGGAACGTCCACGCGATCGCGTACCCGACGTGCGAGATCGGCGTTCCAGCCCGGCTCCGAGCCGAACCGACGGGCCTGTACGCGGTTGAGGAGCTTGACGATCCCCGCGCGCCACCGGCTGCCGAAGGCGTCTGCGTAGGCTTGCTGAAACTGCGGATCCGACCAGGATCGCTTGGGATACGCGCCCCGGACGATGCTCATGTCCCAGGTGACGGACGTTCGAACCGGCACGAGCGCGTCGAACCCGATCGCCTCGAGTCGGGCACAGATCGACACCGCGTCGTCGTCGGTGAGATGGCGGCGGACGATTCTGGGCGCGGGCCGCTCGGAGGGAACCTTCGTAACGATCGGCACGGCCGAGGGGTCGCGATCGGTCTCGGCACCGACGCGTTCGCGGATCTCGTCGTGGACCGCTTCGAGAAAACACACGCCGTCAGCGAACCGGTCCGAGCGGCGATTGTAGAACGGCGAGAGGAACTGCTGAACGATCCCCATGTTCGCGCCGGCGATGTGGATACCGTCGTAGCCGGCGTCGACGGCGCGGGCCGCTGCGCGGCCGAAGTCAGCGGCCAGCTCCTCGACCGCAGCCGTATCGAGCACCCGAGGGGAGAACTCGATGACGCCGAGTCGATCCAGCGTGCGAAGCTGCCAGGGTGGTTCGGAGACGGCGAGCTGGTCGAGATCGGGCCGCTCGGAGCGATACCCGGCGTGCCAGACCTCCATGCTGCGGAGCCCGCCGTGAGCGAGCTGGCAGAATATCCGCCCGCCGTGGTCGTGGATCGCCTCGGGCACAGATTCGAGGCCGGCGACGAACTCGTCGTCGGCGAAGCGAGTCATGCCCGGCGCGGCGCAGCCACCGTCGCTACGGACGATCGTTGCGCCCTGAAACACGAGGCCGGCGCCCGATGCCGCCGCGGGTTCGAGTTCGGCGGCGAGGCGGTCGGCGGTCTCCTCGTCCGTGCCGGCACACTCGAGCAACGGAGCGCGATAGAGCCGGTTCGGAAGCTCCAGACCGCCGATCTCGATCGGCTCCCGGAGCGTCGGCATCTAATCGGCGTTGGTGGGCGAGCGTCATGAACCCGTCCCCGATCGAGCCGTCGGTTCGATTACGCTACCGATGCGGCAATCGCGACCTCGAAAGCCATCGGCCAGCTCGCGCGGTTTCTGTCGGATATTCTCGCTCGCTACGCTCGCTCGAATAGGGCCGACAGAAACCGCGCCACCTGGGCGGTCAGCGGGGCCGACCGCCTATAACGTGGCGGCTTCGCCGCCACGCTGGCCTCGCCCTTTCAGTCCACCAGGGATCGTGGTTCTCCACCTGTCGTCGCTGGAAGAGTGGCCGATCAAGAGTAGAGCAAAGGGTCCCGAGCGCAGCCCGATTAAGCTTCCTCCGGAGCGCCGGCGGCCGGCTCGCCCAGCGACAGTCGCAGGAAGGCGGGCGTCGCGACGAGCGCGATCGCGATCTCCAGGCCGCCGGCGACGAGGAAGGCAGCGAGGTAGCCACTCGCGTCGGCGACGGTCCCGCCGATCAGGAAGCCGGCGAGAAAGCCGACGCTTCCGAAGAGATTGAACCCGGCCATCGCCGACCCGCGATCCGATGCGTCTGCGAGATCGGACACGAGCGCCATCGTCGCGGGCGAGACGAGAGCGCCGAGGACGCCGACGAGCACCATCCCGGCGGCAGCCAGCGCGATCGTCGGCGCGATGCCGACGGCGATCACGCCGCCGCCATAACAGAGCGATCCGACGACGATCGGGACGGTTCGACCGATGCGATCGGAGAGCGCACCCAGCGGATACTGGAGCAGGGCGAACGGCGCGAAGAAGGCCATCAGCACGAACCCGGTCTCGCCGGGACCGATGCCGAAGGCATCCTGGAAGTACAGCGTGCCGACGAGGGCGAAAAAGCCCGCCGTGAACCGGTCGATCAGACCGAAGGCGTAGGGAACGAGGAGCGTCGGTGTGCGCCGAACGACGGAGAGGGCAGCCCGCGGCGACCGATCGCTATCGGGAGCGCGATCCTCGACCCGCGTCACGAGGAGCGCGACGGCGGCAAGGAGCGCTGCAGCGAGGAGGAGCGGCGCGAGCGGATCGACCTCCGAAAGCTGGCCGCCGATCGGCGCGCCGAGTGCAGTGCCGCTGCCGATCGCGATCCCGGCGGCGCCCATGTTCTTGCCGTGGCCGCCCTCGAGATCCATCAGCATCGTAATCGCGAGCGAGAAGGGCCCGATCGTCGCCGCGCCCTGGAGGACTCGCAACAGCAGGACACCAGTGAACGTCAGATCGATCACCGCCGGCAGGACGGCGAGGGCGACGTAGCCGACGGCTGCGGCGATCGCGCCGATGACGATCCATGGCGTGCGTTTCCCCGTCGCGTCCGACAGCGCACCCCAGAGCGGCACGCAGACGACGAACGCTCCGAACTCCGCTGCGAGGAAGTACATGCCAGCGTCGAGTTCGGTCTCGGCGCCGAGGGCAGTAACGAGACCGCCGATGCCGGGATAGAGGAGTACCTGCGCGAAGAGAACGATCGCGACGACCGCGGCGAGGAGCGCTCTGTCGCGACGAACGGTCACGATTCCAGGCTTGGCGTGTGAGTGGGATAAACGACGCGTTCGCGGCCGCGAAGCACGATCCAAACCCGGACCGGTCGAGAACAGAGAACCGAGCGGAGCGATAGCAGAGCAGTCAGCGAACGCAGCGAACGAGTCCGGGAGCGATCCCCCGTTCGCACTACTCTTCGCTCTCGTAGCTCTCGCCGACTGCGCTCGGGACCCGCGTCGCACCGACGAGCGTCAGCACGACGATCACGGTCACGTAGGGGAACTGCTCCAGCAGCGACGACGGCAGATCGACGCCGATCGTCCCGAGCTGGATGCGCAGCATCTGCGCGGCGCCGAACAGCAGCGACGCGAGCGCAGTGAGGATCGGGTTGTAGTTCCCGAACAGGTAGGCGACGATCGCGATCCAGCCGCGACCGTCGACCATCGTCGTCCCCGTTCCCGTGAACCCGTTGCCGATGCCGATCGAGAGCATCCCACCGGCCAGCGCCGCGACGGCACCGGAGAACATCACCGCGGCGTAGCGCACGCGGCGGACGGACACGCCCGCAGTGTCGAGCGCCTCCGGGTTCTCGCCAGCGGCCTGAATCCAGTAGCCATAGCGGGTGCGATAGAGCACGACGTAGGACGCGAGCACGATGGCGATCGTGACCCACAGCAGCGGGTTGGCGTCGAACAGCAGCCGCCCGAGCACGGGAATCTCGGCGAGTACCGGCACCGTGACGGTGTCGAGGCTCGACAGCGGCGGACTGGAGACGCCGCCCCACATCACGACGGCGGTAAAGGGCCCGAAGCCGAGGCCGAGGAACCACACCGCCAGCCCGGCCACGATCTGATCGGCCTTGTATCGGATCGTCAGCACGGCGAAGACGGCGGTGTAGATCAGTCCAAGCAGGACGGTCGCCACGAGCGCGATCCAGAGATCGAGCTGTGACGCCGAACCGCCGGCGAGGATCCAGGAGACGGCGGCGGCGTTGACCGCGCCGAAGATCATGAACCCCTCCAGACCGATGTTGAACACGCCGCTCTTCTCGGCGTAGAGCCCACCGATCGCGGCCAGCGCGATCGGCATCGCCGCCTGCAACGCTCGCTCGGCGAACCCGACGGTGAACACGTCGCCGTAGGGGAGACCGAGCCAGAACTCAATGTCCACGAGTTTCGTGAGTGGAACGTCCGTGAGCAGCGCCGCGACGAAGACGAAGCCGAGCAGCGTGGCGACGACTCCGAACAGTCGCCAGCGGTTGTCGTAGACGGCGTCCGAGACGACGTCCGCTGTGGACCGCTCGCCGTCGTCGGATTGTGAGCCGCGTTCTGAGTCCTCGGAGCTCATTGCTCATCACCTCCGACGTCCATCCGCTTGCCAGCCATCCGGAACAGCTCCGGTGCCGCGACGAACAGGACCACGAGTCCGACGACGCCGTCGATCAGCTGTCGCGGAACGTCCGAAGACTGGTTGACGAAGTTCCCGCCCGATTCGAGCCCGCCGAACAGCAGCCCCGCCGGGATGACGCCCAGCGGATTGTTGGCTGCGAGCAGGCTCACGGCGATCGCGTCGAATCCGAAGGTCGGGAGCGTCGCGGGGTCGCTGAAGTAGCTGAGTACCATGATGACGTAGACGGCGCCCGCGAGCCCGGCCACCATCCCGGAGAACGTCATCGTCGCGACGATGGTACGCTTGGCGTCGACGCCGGAGTAGGACGCCGCATCCGCCTGGTGACCGCTGGTGACGAGATCGTAGCCGAATCTCGTGCGCTCCATGATCCAGAAGACGAGCCCAGCGGTCAGGAGCGCGATCGCGAGCCCGACGACGGAGAAGGACGTCCCTTCGAAGATCGGCTGGGGGAAGGAGACGTGCTCGGGGAAGCGCTCCGTCCGGACGAAGAACGTTCCACCCGGTCGGAAGTACGCGTCCAGGAGCCAGAACACCACCCCACTCGCGACGAAGTTGAGCATGATGGTGGTGATGATCTCGTTAGCGCCCGCGTACGCCTTGAGGATCCCCGGAAGCATCGCGTAGAGTCCACCGGCCGCGATCGCAGCGATCGTCGCGACGACGATCACCATCGCACCGCCGGCCGCTCCGCCGGGCAGCGAACCGGCGATCGAGACGATCGTTGCCGCGGCCGCGAACCCACCGACGACGAACTGGCCCTGCACACCGATGTTGAACACGCCGGCGCGGAACGCGATCGCGACGGCGACGCCCGTGATGATGAACGTCACCGTCGGGCGTAGCGTCTGTGCGAGTCGGTTGTTCGTGCCGAACAGGTCCGCGACGCTGTAGGTTCCGAAGATGCCGTAGACCATGTTGTCGATGAACAGGACCGGATCGTATCCCGCAGCGGCGACCACGACGAGCCCGATCAGGAGTGCGAGGAGCGTCGAAGCAACAGCGATACCGAGACGCTCGAAGATGGAGGCGTCGACGAGCCGCGCCAGCGCGCGGCGGCCCAGCGAGTCGTCGCCACCGGCGTCGGTGCCGTCGCCGCTAGCGTCGTCAGAAGCGGCTGGAGTGGTATCCGTCGAACTCACTGGTCGTCACCTCCATTTCCGTGGGTAGTACCGGAGTCGGGCTCCGACCCGTCGTCCAACTCGTTCCCCGTCATCAGGAGACCGAGATCTTGCTCGGTCACCGCTCCGGGATCGACCACGTCGACGAACTCGCCCTCGTACATCACGGCGATCCGATCGGAGAGCTGCTGGATCTCCTCGAGTTTCGAGGAGACGAGGAGCACGGCCAGCCCCTCGTCGCGCATCTCGCGCAGCCGGTCGTGGATGAACTCGATCGAGCCGATGTCGACGCCCCGCGTCGGGTGCGCCGCGACGATCGCCCGGGGATCGTGTTCGAACTCCCGGCCGACGACGAACTTCTGCTGGTTCCCGCCAGAGAGCGACTCCGCCATCGCTCCGGTGTCGTGTGGTTCGACGTCGTACTCCTCGACGATCGACTCGGCGTGGTCGCCGACGGCGTCCCAGTCGACGACGCCACGGCGGACGAACGGCTCGACCGTCTGATTGCCGAGCAGGGCGTTCCGCTCGAGGTCGTAATCGAGCACGAGCCCCTCGGACTGGCGATCCTCTGGGATGTACGCGATCCCGTCCTGAATCAGGGAGCGTCTGCTCGCGTCCGTGATGTCCGTACCCTCGTACGTGACCGTGCCGTCGGCGACGGAGCGAAGCCCGACGATCGATTCGGCGAGTTCGCTCTGGCCGTTGCCTTCGACGCCGGCGACGCCGAGGATTTCGCCCTCGCGAATCTGGCAGTCCACGCCACGGACCGTCGGACGGCCGCGATCGCCGATAACCTGGAGATCCTCGATCGTGAGAACCGGGTCGCCTGGCTCGGTCGTTCGGTCGTCGGCGTCGAAGAGCACCTCTCGACCTACCATTAGCTCCGCGAGCTCCTCGCGGGACGCGGCATTGGCCGATACAGTACCGACGGCGTGCCCGTCGCGAAGGACGGTGATCTCGTCGGCGGCCTCCATCGCTTCGCCGAGCTTGTGCGTGATGAAGATCAGCGAGCGGCCGCTGGCGGTCAGCTCCGCCATCACCTCGAACAGCCCGTCGACCTCCTGTGGCGTCAGAACCGCCGTCGGCTCGTCCAGCACGAGGATCTCCGCGCCGCGGTAGAGACTCTTGACGATCTCTACGTGTTGTTGTGCCCCGAGATCGAGCTCGCGAACCGGCGTGTCGAGCTCCTCGTCGACGTCGAAGCCGTACCGCTCGCAGATCTCCTCGACGTCGGCCCTGGCGGCGTCCTCGTCGACGAGACCGCCCCTGGTCGGCTCGGTTCCCAGAATGACGTTCTGG
The DNA here is from genome assembly GCF_023204835.1 of Salinarchaeum laminariae. Taxonomy (GTDB): domain Archaea; phylum Halobacteriota; class Halobacteria; order Halobacteriales; family Salinarchaeaceae; genus Salinarchaeum; species Salinarchaeum laminariae. The sequence goes on along the minus strand of NZ_CP096270.1, from coordinate 1,864,500 downwards.
AGCACCGTCATCGGCTCGACCAGCTGGAAGTGCTGGTGGATCATCCCCACGCCGGCGTCGATGGCGTCGCGTGGCGAGTCGAAGTCCCGTACCTGTCCGTCGACCCGGACGGTTCCCTCGTCCTGCTCGTACAGGCCATAGAGGACGTTCATCAACGTCGTCTTTCCGGAGCCGTTCTCGCCGAGCAGCGCGTGTACGGATCCACGCTCCAGGTCGAGATTGACGTCGTCGTTAGCGACGACGTCGCCGAACCGCTTGGAGATGCCCGAGAGCTGTGCAGCGTAGCTCGAGCCCTCGCCCGTCGTGCTCGACCCCTCGGCACCGGCGTCGTCGGTATCAGTCCCACTCATGTCAATCGGTTTGTGTATAATTGCATGCAACCAGTCGAAAAACCGCAGGTGGCTCAGTTACAGCCGGAGGCGCTGCAGGGAACGGTGATCTCCCCGTCGACGATTGCCTGGGTCGCTTCGTCGACGTTGGACGCGACGTCGTCGGGGAGTTCCTCGCCGACCGTCTGGCCGGGGACGAACTCGACTGCTTCCTCCTCGAGCCCGAGGACCTGCCGTCCTGCGACGCTATCGAAGTTACCCTCTGCGACTGCGGATGCGACGCTCCGGGTCCCCTCGTTGATGAACTTCACCGCGGAGCCCATGATGACGTCCTGGTACTCCGACAGCGTCACGGACTGGTCGGCGTCGACGCCGATGGCGAACCGGTTCGCACTCTGTGCTGCCGGGAAGACGCCCTCACCGGCTGCAGCAGCGGCCTGGTAGACGATGTCGGCGCCGTCGTCGTACTGCGAGCTGGCGATGTTGGTCGCCGTCTGGGTGTCCTGATAGTTGCCGACGTAGCCGACGCTGACCTCTACGTCGGAGTTGACCCACTCCGCACCGGCAACGTAGGCGTCCTCGAAAGCGTTGATGAGCGGACCGTCGACGCCGCCGACGAATCCGATGTGCGCACTACCGGACTGTGTGGAACTGGACGCGAAGGAGAAGTCCCTGGTCGTCATCGTACCCGCGGCCACGCCAGCGAGGTAAGACATCTCGTGGTTCGCCCAGATGCGCCCCGCGACGTTGGGCTGGTCGACGTGGTCGTTGATCAGCATCCAGTTCTGATCCGAGTACTCCGCTGCGTTAGTCTGGAGTCCCGGGCTGTGCTCGTAGCCGACCAGAACGATCAGGTCGTAGTTGGGGTTCGAACTCGACGCGAGATCGGCCTGGGTCGTCTCGTAGTTCGAGGGAGACGTCTCTTCGACCTCCTGAATCGACATGTCATAATCCTCCGCGGCCGCCTCGAGACCCTCTACCGCGAGCGTGTTGAACGCCTGGTCGTCGAAGCCGGCGGAGCTGGATACGATCGCGACGTTGGTCGTTCCACCGCCGTTGCCGCCGTCGCTACCGTTTCCACCGTCCCCATCGTCGTCGCTGTCGCCGCCGCCACTACCGCTCAGACACCCAGCCAGTGCTGCACCACCAACGACGGCTCCGGAACGGAGCACGTTGCGGCGGTTGATGCGGGACTGGCGTCCGGACGCTGTTGACTCGTCTGTTCGCTCATCATCTCCCCCGTTGGACGACATAACAACTGTATGGAATGGCAGTGCAGGATATATATTTGGCCGATTACATAATGGAACTCTGTGAAATACTAACGGAAATCGTAGTTAGTGTTTCAGCCAGGACTATTAGATGAGTGAAATCGTGCGTTGTACGAGGCTCGACAGGGCGAAATATACGGGGAGAAGGCGGATTGCCCTGCGCTGAATTCAAACGGAAACCATGCACACAGCAACATCAACGTACCGGTATTTCTGACGATATCGCGTCTGCCGGTAGTCTGGTATCTGATATGTGGGCACTATCACGGCCGCGAAACGCCGTCGAACCAGCCTGGGACTGATAGCATCACACGAACCTGACTCATCCGGGTGGCAAACGGCCGGGTTGCCGCGTCCAGATTCTCTGCATGATGATCGCCTGCCCCGGACGTACTCGTTCAGGTGCTCACAGCGGATCGGGGCGTTAATGGGTCCCGCCCCGTTCCGACCGCGTAATGGCCCTGTTCGCCTTTGACTTCGACGGCACGCTCTCGGACTCGGAGATGACCGTGCTCCTCGGCGACAAGTACGGTGTCGCCGATCAGATGGACGAGATCACGGAACGGGCGATGAACGACGAGATCGAGTACGCCGAGAGCCTCCGCCAGCGAGCGGCGCTCCTCGAAGACCTTCCCGACGAGAAGGCACAGACCGCCTTCGAGGAGGTCGTTCTCCGGCCCGGCGCTGCCGAGCTGATCGCCGAGCTGCGCGACGTGGGTCACCACGTCGCTATTCTCACCGGCGGCTTCGAACGCGGCGTCGCCGAGGCGCTCGCTCGCGAGGGCGTCGACGTCGACACGATCGTCGCGAATCGGCTGCCCGTCACCGACGGCGCGCTGACCGGCGGGGTCGAGGGATCGCTCATCGAGGGGACGAAGGACGAGGCTCTCGAGGAGCTCGCCGGCGACCAGTCCGTCGATCTCGTTGATGCGATCGCCGTTGGCGACGGCGCCAACGACCTTCCGATGCTCCAGGTCGCGGGGCTCGCGATCGGGTTCGAGCCCAAATCCGCGGTCGCGCCCCACTGCGACGTCGAGGTGACCTCGATGGCGGAGCTGCGAAAGCTGCTCGTCGACGACGGGTACCTCGCGGACTGAGCCGCTCGTCGAGAGTCGCTCATCCAGAGCTGCTCGTCCAGAATCGGTGTGCTGCACGATCTCCTCGACTCTTTGCCGTGCAGTCGGGCACAATAGGGAAACCCGTGGAGTACATCGGTCGGCTCGATGCTGATCTCGCCGCTCGTCGTCCTCTCGCTTCTCTCCGGCGCACTCTGTCTGGTCTCTGGCTGGCTCGTCCGTGGCCGGTGGTCGAAGCCAGGATCCGTCTGGTTCCAGATCGCCGCAGCGTCGTCGGGGATCTGGTCGATCGGGTACGGCGTCGGGCTGCTCACGTTCGATCTGGGGTTCAGGCGGCTCTTCGAGCTCCCCCTCTGGCTGGGCCACGGTATCGCGCCGGTCGCATTCTTCCTGTTCGTCGCGGCGTACACGGGTCGGCGCGCGGTGCTCGACCGGCCGATCGTTCTCGGGCTGTTCGTCGTTCCGGCGATCACGATCCTGGCCGTGCTCACGAGCGGCGAACACGCGCTCATGTGGTCGCAGTACCGTATCGACGACGCGTTCGGCGCGGCGACGGTTAGCTACGACAAAGGACCCTGGCTGTACGTTCACAAGGCATACTCCTACGCCGTGTTGCTCGCCGCGGGGGCGATCCTACTGGAAGTGCTCGTCGAGCGCGACGCGCTCTACACCGTCCAGGCCCTCTCGATGATCGCCGTTGTGATCTCGCTGGGTGCCGGCAGCCTCGCGTGGGTGCTCGGCGTCGGCCCGTATCCGCAGGTCACGACCACGCCGCTGTTGTTCGGCTGGGTGTTCGCCTTCGCCGCCACCGTCTTCTTCCGTGCGCCGATGTTCGACTCGCCGCCCGCCGCGCGCCGACTCGGTCGCGAGCGGCTGCTCGAGGAGTTCGGCGACGGCGTCGTCGTGCTCGACGACGGCGGTCAGATCGTCGAGACGAACCGGGCCGCCATCGCGCTCCTGGCTGCCGACCACGAGGGCCGTCTTGTCGGTCGATCGATCGACGAGATCGCCACCAGTGCAGACGGTGAACCGATCCCGCTCGACTCCGGCCGGCACCGCGTCTCGCTCGTCACCGAGACCGGCAGACAGCCGTTCGAGATCACGGTCTCGGCTATCCGCGACGAGAGCGGCTCGATGCTCGGACGGACGCTCGTCTTCCAGGACGTCAGCGAAGAGACGAGACGCCGCCAGCAGCTATCGGTGCTCAATCGGGTGCTGCGTCACAATCTCAGAAACGACATGACGGTGGTGCGAGCATACGGCGAAGAGCTGACCGCGCTCGATGACGACGATCAGGCCGCGATGGCGGAGACCATCGTCGAGGAAGCGGACGGCCTCCTCTCCCTCGGCGAGCAGGCCAGGACGATCGAAGCGGCGCTCGCCGACCCGGACCGGGAGCCGCAGACCGTCGAACTCTCGGCGATCGTGGAGGACGTCCTCGATCCCTATCGCGACCGCGCAGCGATCGCCGTCGAGATTCCCGACGGGTTCCGGCTCCACACCGAGCCCGAATCCCTCGGTGCCGTGCTGACCGCCGCCGTCGACAACGCAGTCGAACACGGTTCCAGCGGAAACGGCGACGACGAAGAGCTAGCACTCACCGTGTCCGCGTCCCAGGCAGAGGACTGGGCGAAGGTCACAGTCCGTGACGACGGCCCCGGCATTCCCGACCACGAACTCGAGCCGATCCGCGCTGGCACCGAGACCGACCTCGAACACGGCAGCGGCCTGGGCCTCTGGCTGATCACGTGGGGCGCAGGCAGCCTCGGCGGTGAGGTGACGTTCCGGAACGGATCGGATTCAAGCGGCACGACCGTCGAGCTCAGGCTCCCGCTCGAACCGACGTAAAACGGCCAGCTGTGCCGAGATAGCTGTATGATCAGAGGCTGCGGCCGATAATTCCGTTCAGAACAGACTCGAGTGGACCGGCGGGATCGTATCTTCCTCCGGCACGTCGCCGTCGGCGTCCGTGACGGCCTTGCCCTCGACGCCCGCTTCGAGGAAGTCCGACAGCGGCGGGCCGACGGTCTCGGGCTCGACGAGGAACGCGTCGTGACCGTGGTCGGACTCCGCGACGTGGTGGGCGACGCGGACGTCGGTCTCCCGGAAGGCGTCGGAGAGCTCCGCAGCCTGCGCGACGGTGAAATGCCAGTCGCCGGTGAAGCTCATGACCAGCGCCTCGCCGGTGAACGCCGCGAGCGCGTCGGCGTCGTCCTCGTAGCCGGAGGCGAGGTCGAAGTTGTCCATCGCGCGAGTGAGATAGAGGTAGCTGTTGGCGTCGAAGCGCTCGGCGAACTTCCGGGCGTTGTAGTCGAGGTAGGACTCCACGTCGCGGTAGGGGAAGAAGTCGGCCGCTGGATCGGAGGGGAAGGTGTCGCGCTCGGCCTCCCGCCCGGCGGCCCGCCGGCCGAAGCGCTCCTCCATCGAAGCCTTCGAGAGGTAGAGTACGTGGCCGAGTTGCCGGGCAATCTGGAGGCCATGGCTCGGATCGGGCTGGTCTTCGCCGTAGTAGTGGCCGCCGTTCCAGTTGCAGTCGCTGGTGATCGCGCGCTGGGCGATCGCCTCGATCGCGAGCGACTGGGCGTCGAGTCGAGGGGCGGCGGCGATCGGAACGGCTCGGCGGACGTCGTCTGGATAGCGGCTCACCCAGTCGAGGACGTTCATCCCGCCGACGGAGCCGCCGACGACGGCGTGGAGGCGGCCGACGCCGAGCGAATCGAGCACCGCGCGCTGGACCCGAGTCCAGTCGCCCACGGTGACTGGCGGAAAGTCGGTGCCGTAGGGGTCACCCGTCTCGGGGTTCTCACTGGCGGGGCCGGTCGTGCCATAACAGGAGCCCGGATCGTTCACGCAGACGACGTAATACTCGTTCGTGTCGATGGCCTTCCCCGGACCGACGACGTCGGACCACCAGCTCTGGGCCTGGCCCTCGGTCTCGGGCACGTGAGCGAGCGCATCGTCATCGTCGGCGTCGTCGAACCGGCGCTTCGCGACGTGCGCGCTGCCGGTCAGCGCGTGACAGACGAGCACGGCGTTGTCGCCGGTGAACTCGCCGTAGGTCTCGTAGGCGACCGCCAGATTGGGGATGGACTCGCCGCACTCGAACTGAAACTCCCCGAGATCCTCGGTCGCTACCGTGGTCGACATGGCGACACCTCCGTCGGCGGGGTATTGCAGTCTGTCGGTCCCTCGGTCGGCACTACGCGATCAAGCCCGCTTTCCGCGTCCGACCGGTGTGAAGGCGCCGATGCATTCATTATCAACACGCATACAGTGCCATAAGGATATAACCCACAGTTACGGCAACATCTGCAGGAGTCATCTTCGATCTGGCCGTTTCGTCGGTCACCGTCGCCATGGCGTGCCGCCGCTCGACCGAGGAGAAGATCTATGCGTCGTTCATTCGAACGCCAAAGCAATGAACGAATCTCGGCAGCGGGACTTGCTCGTCATGACGATCGCCATCCAGCTCTCGATCGTCGTCGTGATTCTTCCGGAGCTCTTCCTACTGCTCATCGTCAGCGGCTTCATGACGCTCAGCGTGATTGCAAACGAAGTGATCCGCCGTCTGGACGCCTACGCCGAGGGGTGAGTGCCGTCCGGTTCCGGGCTCTCGATGGATTCTGGAAGGCCAGCCGGAGAGCAGTTTACTCCGTCGCAGCCTCGATCCCGGCGTCGATATCTGCGAGGATATCCGCGGGATCTTCGATACCGACGGAGAGCCGCAGCAGATCGGGCGAGACGCCTGCGTCGCGCTGTTCCTCGGGGGTCAGCTGCGCGTGGGTCGTCGACGCCGGATGGATCACGAGCGTCTTCGCGTCGCCGACGTTCGCGAGGAAGCTCGCGAGTTCGACGCGCTCGCAGAATCGTTTGCCCGCCTGGAAGCCGTCCGTCAGCCCGAATGCGATCATGCCGCCGTAGCCGTCGACGCGCGTGCCGGCACCGCGGCTGGCGTCGTCCGGGGGATCGCCGAGGTAGCGGCTGGCGTTGTCGTGCGTCTCGTGGGAGTCGAGCCCGGGGTATGCCACCCACGCGACCTCCTCGTAGTCGTCGAGATACTCCGCGACGATCGCCGCGTTCTCGCAGTGCTGGCGCATCCGAAGGGAGAGCGTCTGCATCCCCTGGAGGGTCTCCCAGGCGTCGAAGGGTGTCTGCTGATTGCCGAGGCTGCGGAGCGCGCGCAGGCGGACGGCGGCCGCGAGCGGCGCGTCCGCGAACCGCTCGCTGAAGTCCACGCCCTCGTAGGCCGGGTTCTCACCCGCCAGCTCCTTGTAGCCGCCAGCAGCCCAGTCGAACTCACCGCCGTCGACGACCACGCCGCCGACGGTGGTGCCGGCGCCGTGGAGCCACTTCGTCGTCGAGTTCCAGACCACGTCCGCGCCGTGTTCGAGCGGCCGACAGAGCGCGGGCGTCGCGAACGTGTTGTCGACGACGACCGGCACGTTCTGCTCGTGGGCGATCTCGGCGACGCGCTCGAAGTCCGGCGTCACGAGCGAGGGGTTGCCGATCGTCTCGAGGTGGACGTAGGCGGTGTCGTCGTCGATCTGCTCCTCGTACGCATCGTACTCCAGCGTCGGGACGAACCGGGCCTCGATCCCGCGGCGCTCGGCAGTCTTCGAGAGATACGTCGTCGTGCCGCCGTAGGTGTCCGTCGAACAGACGACGTTGTCGCCGGCCCGCGCGAGGACCAGCGTGATCGAGTCGAGCGCGGCCATGCCGCTGTCCGTGGCCACGGCGCCCGCTCCGTTCTCCAGGGAGGCGAGACGCTCCTCGAGAATCTCGACCGTCGGATTCGAGATCCGGGAGTAGAGATGGCCGCCGCGTTCGAGCGCGTAGCGGCCCGCCGCCTCCTCAGCATCAGGGAAGACGTAGGACGACGTCTGGTGGATCGGTGGCGCGCGAGCGCCCGTGGCGGGGTCCGGCTCCTCCTGCCCAGCGTGGACCGCTCGCGTGCCGAGGCGGCGGCGTGGAGCACCATCGCTTCGCCGGGGCTCCGCGTCCGAAGGCTCCTCGTTGCTCATGTACGACGTGCATATGGCTCGAAGCGTCTATAACCACCAGTTACGGCAAGACCTGACGAGAACTGAGAGCGACCACCGTGTGAATCTGCAAGAGTGACTTCTGAGACCGCGACCGCGAACAGCCAGGAAGCCCCCTCCCGCTCGCGTCCGCTGTTCCGGAAGACTCGCTCCGCTCGTCTTCCGACGTTCCGCTCGCTACGCTCGCGGAACACTCGCTGCGCGCTTCCCTCGCTCACTCCGTTCGCTCGGTCCAGTGCTTGCTTCCTCAGCGAACGCGAGCGGTCGGCCCCTTCCAGTCCCACCCGGTGGCCGGCCGTCAGTTTGCGCGCGGTGGACGGCGTCGGCTCGCGGAGAGCAGTGGTCGGTCGGTAGCTATGCCTGGATCAGACCAGCAGCTCCACGTCGTAGCCGCGGGCCTCCATCGCGTCGAGAAGGTCGGCGACGTGCTCGTGGCCGCGGGTCTCCAGATCGAGCTCCACCTCGGCGGCGTTCATGTCGATGTCGCGGGAGCTGCGGTCGTGCTGGATCCGGTAGATGTTGGCCCGGTGTTCGGAGAGGATCGCGATCAGATCGTCGAGCGCGCCGGGGCGGTCCTTGAGGACGGTCTTGAGCTTGACGTACCGGCCAGTTTCGACGAGTCCGCGCACGATCACCGTCGTCAGGGTGTTGAGATCGATGTTTCCGCCACAGAGACACGGGACGATCGTCTCGTCCTCGGCGAACCGGAACCGATCCTGCAGGATGGCAGCCAGCGGCGCGGCACCGGCACCCTCGACGAGGGTCTTCGATCGCTCGAGGAGGTAGAGCACCGCCATCGCGATCTCGGGATCGGAGACGGTGACGACCTCGTCGACGCGCTCCTGGATCACCTCGAAGGTCCGGTCTCCCACCCGTCGCGTGGCGATCCCGTCGGCCATCGTGTCGACGGAGTCCCGCTCGTAGATCTCGCCCTTGTCCAGCGACTGAGCGAGGCTCGCAGCGCCGTCGGCCTGGACGCCGATCACGCGAACGTCGGGTCGCTTGGCTTTGATCGCGGTCGAGATCCCGCTGATGAGCCCGCCACCGCCGACGCCGACGACGACGGTGTCGACCTCGGGACACTGCTCGAGGACCTCGAGACCGATGGTCCCCTGGCCCGCCATGATCATCTCGTCGTCGAATGCGTGGACGTAGGTGCGGTCCTCGGTCGCCTCGATCTCGTGGGCACGCTCGGCCGCTTCCGCGTAGTCCATCCCGTGGAGTTCGACGGTGGCACCGTAGGACTGGGTTGCCTGGAGCTTCGAGATGGGCGCGTGCTCAGGCATGACGATCTTCGCGTCGACGCCGAGCCGCGAGGCAGCGAGCGCCACGCCCTGCGCGTGGTTACCTGCACTCGCTGTGACGACACCCGCCTCTTGCTCCGCGGTGGACAACGTCTTTATGCGGTTCGTCGCGCCGCGGATCTTGAACGCACCCGTGCGCTGGAAGTTCTCGAGTTTCAGGTGAACGTCCGCACCGGTCATCGCGGAAAAAGTATGCGAGTGCTTCAGCGGTGTGTCCCGGGCGGTCTCGGCGACGCGCTCGCGGGCAGCTTCGACGTCGGAAAGAGAGAGCATAGGGCGGACTTCCCACCCTCGACTGTTAAGCGGTTCGGGGCCGGGAGAGACGTTATCGAGTCTCGTCCTCGCCGAGCACGTCGGCAAGCAGCTTCGTCTGCGCAGCGGCGAGATGCTCGGCGAGCGTCGACGGGCAGATGTCGAGCGCTTCCGCGACCTCGGAGGCGTTGGCACCCCGAGGATACTGATAGTAGCCCAGATCGTGGGCCGTCTCGAGGACTTCGAGCTGTCGGTCGGTGAGCTTGTCGAGATCCACGCGGATCAGCTCGTCTTCGGGCTCGACTTCCACCGTGGCCTGCTCCTCTGCCGTCTGCTCGCGGTCCGTCACGAGCGAGGATCCGTTGTCGGGTCCACCACGCTGGGCGTCGTCGGATCGGCCGAAAGACTCGGAGTCCCAGATGCCGTTGCGGCCCTGGCTCGCTCCACCGTCGGTAGCCGTTCGATCGTCCGTTCGCGAGGATCGACCCGCAGCCGATTGGTCCGTCTCGCCGGACGTGCCGCTGATCGTCGAGTCATCGTCCAGCAGCGATCGGTCGTCCCCCGTGCGCTGGCGTCCCATAGCAGCCCTTCAGGGATTCACCCCGAAAAGCGGGGCCGCGATTCTCGGCTCACTGGAACGACGGCCGAACCAGTTCGGGCTCGCCGGCAGTTCCCACAGGAGAGCGCTCGAAACACCCACTCTGAACGTTACAGGGGCGCTGTGATGGACCCGCTCAGGACACGGCTCAGGACACCAATCAACCATAAGCAGGCCTCGCACAGGATCGAGATGGCACGAGGTCAGATCCCGATCAGCCGCCAGTAGTACGGGCTCACGAACCCCTCGATCACTGCGGCGACGACGAACAACACGGCGAGGCCGACGAGCACCTGAAAGGCGCGGTCGATCGCCGAGGCGAGCCGGTCGCGGTCCACGTCGCCGAACGCGTACCCCCAGCCGACGCGGCCGAGGTGCAGTCCCAACGCGCCCGAGAACAGCAACGCCGGAATCTCGATGACGCCGTGGGGAGCCACGAACGCGAGCAGGATCTCTTGATCCGCCTCGAGCTGGTAGAGGAAGCCGACGTTCGCTCCGTTGAATGCCAGCGAAACGATCGTTGGCACGCCGACGGCGATGCCCGCGAGAGACTGGCCGGCGGCGACGGACCAGTTGTTGGCTGCGTAGTGGAAGAACGCCGCGATCGGCCCCTGTCGGCCGATTCGCGTCTCGATCGAGGCCACGAACAGGTCGTCGACCTGCGAACCTGCCCAGAGCCCGACCCAGACGCCCGCAGCGAGGACGACGGTACTGATCGCAACGAGACCGAGGTGGCCACGAGTGAACGAGACGAACGCAGACCAGCCGCGGGCAACTCCCCCACGCAGTCGTTCGATTCGTCCACGCTCGGGGATCGGTGGCGACGCGAGTGCGACGCCGGCGTCCTGGGCGTACAGCGACGTCTTCGCGAGGTCGAGCAGCGGGAAGACGAACACGAGCGGCACCAGCGTCGAGACGCTGACCGCGCCGAACTGACTGAACGCACCTCCGATCATGTTCGCGACCATCACCAGACCGAGCGCGAGCGCGCCGTAGCCGATCGACTGGAGGAGGTTCCCTCTTACGTGGCCGTATCCGTTCTTGAGAGCCGGAATCGCGCCGGCCCCCTCGACGACCGCTGCCGGCCGCGCGAACGCGAAGAGGAGCCGGACGAGTAGAGCCACCGGAATTGCGAGGAAGAACATCGGAATCGCTGGGATCACGAGCCAGATGAAATCCGCCAGAACCGCGATGGCGATCATCGCAGTTGGAATCCCGAACAGCACCAGAATGGCGAGGAACTCCAGCACTGCGAGCCCGAAGAACGTCCACGTGTGCTCGAAGACGCCGTCGACGCCAGCGCGCGTCGGCGCCTGGGTGGAGGCAGTTCCGTCCGCACCGGCCGTCGGCCCAGGATCGGTCGAACCGGTCTGCGCGCCCCCGGTGAGCACTGCGAACACCGTGTGCAGTCGCCCCGCAGCAACGGCGGACTGCATGACCGCGAAGAGCAGTATGGAGACCAGCGTCGTAACCACGAGAATCGCGATCACCGTCGGCGTGAGGAGGTCGAGCAGCGCTTCCCCGAGCGCCTCCTCGTCGATCGCACTCGCTTCGGTCGTTCCCCTCGTCACGCCGTCGATACTGATCGGCGCCGCCGGCTCCAGCTCCGCACGAACCGCCTCGAGGCGGCCGCTTCCCTGAAGAGAGAGGTAGGCGAGCAGGAGACCCAGGAAGGGCACCACCCGAACGATCACCGGGACGGCGACGCCGGCGACGTAGAAGGGAAGGACCTGCGATGGGCGGGAGCCGAACGATCGGGCGCTGTTGCGCACCGCGTCGTCGAGACTCATCGCTTCTGCGTTCCGGGGGATACCACTTGGAGATAGGGGTCTCTCGCAGAGCCGGACAGTCGCCACAGGATAGAAGGCCCTCCGTCCGCCCGACGACGTTCGATCGCGAGGGATCCCGGGCTCCGATCACCCCCCGATACGATCGTTACCCGTCTGAATCGCTCGCGACCGGCGAGTCGACGGACGTGCCGCGATCGGCCATCATCGACGCTGCGCGCTCCGCCCAGTCGCCGCGAGCGAACCCCCAGAGCACGATCGCGAACGCCCAGACGTGCCAGCTCGCGACGGCGACGTAGATCGCCAGCGGCCCGAACCCGAGCACGAGCCCGCCGATGACGGAGACCCCGAGATAGACCACGAGCAGACCCGACGCCCGGGCGACGAGCGGAGTCCGCGTCTCGCTTGCACCCTGGAGGGCGCCGGAGAGCACCACCATTCCGGCGACGAACGGTGCGCCGATACCGTACGCGCGAACGAACGCGGTCGCGTGGCGCGCCGTCGCGGCGTCGCCGGTGAACAGCGTCACGATCGGCCGCGCTGCGACGACGAGTCCGAGACCGATGCCGCCGACGAACAGGACGCCCAGTGCCGTCGTCGCCCAGCCCTCGAACCGCGCGTCGTCGGGCTTGCCGGCGCCCAGCGACTGGCCGACGACCACGCTCGCTGCGACGTGGAGCCCTCGCGAGAGGGGACTCGTCACCTGCTGGTAGACGCGGCGCCCGATCTGGTAGCCCGCGTTGACGGGGGTTCCGAAGTACAGCAGCAGGGCATTGAACGGGAACTCGACGACGGTCGCGAACAGCCCTTCCGCGATCTTCGGAGCAGAGACCACGAGCAGCTGCTTCGCGATCACGAGCTGCGTGGGGCGTCGGAGCCCCGCACCGCGCACGCCGAGTGCGAGCACCGCCAGCAACGCGCCGGCGGTGAACACGTTCCCGATCGCCGTCGCCAGCCCGACGCCGACCACCTCGAGGCGCGGCGCGCCGAGCAACCCGAGCCCGAGAATCACCGACAGCGCGACGTTGAGCAGGTTCGAAACGACGTTGACGTACATCGGCGTCCGGGTGTCGCCGGTCCCCTGGAGCGACCGAGCGGCGATCAGCGAAACGTGTCTGGCCGGCGCAGTCGCGAAGATGATCGCGAGGTAGGTGCCGCCGAGATCCGCGACCTCGGCGACCTCCTCGGGATCGCCCCACTCGCCGATGAGTGCGATCGCTGGCTCGCCGAGCAAGAATCCAAACAGCATGAACGGAATTCCGGCGAGCGCGCCGACGAGCAACGCCTGCGAGATCGCCTCGTCGCGCGTCGCCTCAGCGCCGGCGCCAGTGTCCTGACTCGAGAGCGCGATCGCGCCCGTTCCGAGACCCAGTCCGATCCGCAACGGCAATCGAGCGAAGAGATCCGCGAGCCCGATCGCCGCGACGGCGATCGGCGAGAACAGCGCCGTGACGAGGACGTCCGTCGTCCGCATCCCGGTCCGCGTGACCTGCTCGACCATCATCGGCCACGAGAGGGAGAGGACGCGCCGCCAGACCCCAGCCACGCGTCCGCGATCGACCATACACGCCGATCCCGTCGGGTGCTACTTCAGTGCGCGGATGGGGTGGGGTGTCTTGCCGCGATCGGGGATCGACCGCCAGACCAGCCTCGCCCGACGGCTACCAGTACAGCGTGCCCGACGGCCACCGCTAGACGCTCCACTCCACAGACCACAGGGATATCGCGATATTCGTCAAACGATCTTGGGAGGGACTGGAAGGGGCCGACCGCTCGGCGATATCTGGCGACGATGAGCCGAGCACTGCGAGGCGAACCTCGACAGACGAGCGAAGCGAGTCTGTCGGTGCAAGGACCGCAGGCGAGCGTACGCGAGCCGAGGACCACAGCGAGCCAGGATCGTCGAGCGGGAGGGGGCTTCCTGGCTGTTCGCGGTCGTTACGAGCCCAGAAGAAACGCCTGCACCTACTCCCCAGCTTTCTCACGAGCAGCGGCGACAAGCAGCGGCAGCGTAATCGTCGCGTCGGCGTAGACCGAGACGTTCCGCGCAGCAGGCTCGAGCTTGCCCCAGGATCGGGCCTCGTCCAGGGTCGCGCCGGACAATCCGCCAGTGTGGGGCGGATCCATCGTCAGCTGGACAGCGTACTCGTAGGCATCCGGAGCGACCAGCATCGTCTGGAGGACGAAGTTCTTCGGGACACCGCCACCGACGACCAGCGCACCCGAGGAGTCGGCCTCGTGTGCGAGGTCGTTCAGGCCGGTCATGTCCCCGAGCGCGTCGAGGGTCAGGTCGGAGGTCTGGTTGTAGATCCAGGCCTGGATCCCCAGCACCGAGTCCTGCACGGCGGGGCAGTAGATCGGCACGTCGTTCTCGTAGGCTGCGGCAGCGATACCGGCCCGCTCCTCGACGTCCTCGCGCTCGTTGATTTCGGCGTTCGCCCGGCCGAGTTCGGCTGTGAGCTCCTCGATCGTGACGGTTCCCTGCTCGGCAAGCGGCGGGAAGACGTGGTCGCGGAGGTGGGACTCGAACAGTGCGAAATGCTCCTGTGGCAGGTAGACGTTGTAGATGCGGTCGACGCCCTCCTCGCGGAGAGTTTCGTCGTGCTCGCGCTCGCTCTTCTCGGGGTGGCCGCTCCGGCCGTGGTGGTGTTTGCCGCCGATGGCCTCGATGGCGTCGTGCGTGAGGTTCGCGCCGGTCGTCACCAGCGCGTCGACGTGGCCGTCGCGGATGAGCTCCGCGACGATCCGGCGCATCCCCATCGGAACCATCGCGCCCGCGAGGCCGACGAAGGTCGTCACGTCGTCCTCGAGCATCTCGGCGTAGATGTCCACGGCCTCGTGGAGCGTGGCGGCGCCGCCACCAGCTGCTCCGTACTCCGCAGCGAGCTCTCCGACTGTCGTGCCCGCGGCCGCCTCGGCGTGGCCGACAGGATCGTGGTGGAACTCATCGCGCTCGGGCTCGTGACCGGAGCCGTCGGCGTCGTGGCCGTCGCCGTCGGCTGCTCCGTCCTCTGGCATGGCCGCGGATCGGCCCGCCACCCGTTTGAACGGCGCGGTTCGGACCGATTGACCGCTCTGTGCCAGCGGCCAGTCTGTGTCAACGGCCAGAGGACGACCGATCGACCGGAGCGTTCAACTTTGCAGTGGTCGAACCCCGCGCTCGATGGGAGCGGCACCGACGGTCAGCATCGTGATCCCTGCGAAAGACGAGGCCGACTACCTGCCGGAATGTCTCGACAGCGTCGGCGCACTCGAGGGCACCCAGCCCGCCGAGACGTTCGTCGTCGACGGCGACAGCGACGACCGGACCGCCGAGATCGCCCGCTCTCGCGACGACGTCCGACTGATCGAAGGGCCTGGCGAGAGCATCGGCGGCGGCCGCGCCCTCGGCGCCGAGCACGCCGACGGCGACTGGCTCGCGTTCGTCGACGCCGACACGGTGCTCGAACCGTCGTATCTCACGGAGATGCTATCGTTCGTGCGCGAGAACGATCTCGACGCAGCGACTTCACGGTGCCACATGGACGGAGTGAGGCCGAAGCTGATGCAGGCGACGATCAACCGCGTCTTTCCACATCTCCGCCGGCCGATCCTGCCTGGATTCAACTTTTTCGTCGACGCCGACGTCTACGACGCCGCCGGCGGTTTTCCGGAGGTCCCCAACGAGGACACCGCCTTCTCCCGGCATCTCGGTCGCGAGTTCGACACCGCCTACCACCCCGACGTGCTCGTCGAAACGTCCGGCCGCCGGATCCACCGCTACGGTCTCACGGGGACGCTTCTACACTACGTGTATCTCGACGTCGGCCGGCTCCGCGCGGAGTATCGGTGAGGGAGACGGAGCCGTCCACCCAGTTGCTGCCACGAGCCTCCATTGCGAAGTTCCGTCGCCAGGTTCCGTCGCGAGCACCCTCTCGCGGCCCGCAGTATATAAACGGCCTCACCCATCAGGGATACGTCGAAGCCGACGGATCGCAGAGTATACGCCACCGATGCAGACAGTCACCTCAGCCGACGGCACCGAGATCGCGTACGACCTGCAGGGTACTGGCCGCCCGCTTCTCCTGCTCCACGGCGGTGGCGGCCGCCAGTACTGGGACCCGCTAGCGCCTCGTTTCGTCGAGGACTACGCTGTCGTCCGTCCGGATCGGCGGGGGTACGGCGACAGTAAGCTTGCCGAGGCGTACGGCCTCGAGCGCGAGATCGAGGACGTCCAGGCGGTGCTCGAGGCAGCCCGTACGGATTCCGCCGTCGAGGACGACGAGCCGATCCTCGTCGGCCACTCCTTCGGCGGCCTGCAGGCACTCGAAACCGCTCGCCTGGAGCCCGTCGCCGCGATCGCCGCCTACGAGCCCGCGATCCTCGTCGGGGAGTGCAGCGAACGGTCGGACCTCGCCGACCAGATGGCGGCCCGTCTCGGAATGGACGACCAGCGCGGCGCGATGAAGCTCCACCTTCGTGAGGTCCTCCACACCGACGACGTCTCCGACGCCGAGTTCGAGGCCTGGCTCGAGGGGTGGCCCCACTGGCCCGAGGCCGCCCGGGGCGCCGAGCGGACGCTGGCGATGGACCGCGTCGTCGAGACGTACGAGCTCCCAGAGACAATCGATCTGGGTGCCCCCGGGCTGGTGCTATCCGGAACGGAGGGCCCCTCGCACCTTCGAGACAGCTCGCGGGCGCTCGCGGAGGCGCTCGTCGACGGCGAGTTCCACGAGTACGAGGGCGTCAGCCACATGGGCCCCGCGGAAGCGCCCGAACGGGTGACCGAAACGCTGTGGGAGTTCTTCGACGCGAACGGCTGCTCACCGCGGGCCGCGGGCTCGCTCTGAAACGGCCGTTTCGTCCCCACTGGCAGCGACACGCCCGACCAACCGCATCTACAGACCGGTCGGATGTTCGATGTACGTCGTCGTCATGCCCCACTCCTCGGCGAGTGACTGCAGCGCCTGCACCCCGCCGGTCTCCGTCGCGTAATGCCCAGCGAGAATCACGTTCACGCCTGCCTCGCGGGATTCGTGGTAGACCTTCTGTTTCCCCTCACCGGTGAGGAGGACGTCAGCCTCCGCGGCCGTGGCCTCCCCGAGCCAGTCCGCACCGCTGCCGGTGACGATCGCGACGTTCGAAACCATCTCCGGGCCGTGATCGAGCACCTGCACCCCTCTCTCCCCGGTCGGGAGCTCCGTGGAGAGCTCCGTCGCCAACTCCTCGAGTGCCATCGGCTCTGGAAGAACGCCCCGCTGTCCGACGTGCTTTGGGCCGTGCTCACCGAATGGAGCACGGTTCCCCAGTTCAAGTCGGTCAGCCAGTCGGGCGGCGTTGCCCAGGTTTGGGTGGCCATCGAGGGGCAAATGCGCGACGTAGAGTCCAACCTCGTTCTCGATGAGCGGAGCGATCCGATCGTGTGCCCTGCCCGTCACGCGATCGAGTGACCCCCAGATAATTCCGTGGTGGGTAACCAGCATATCCGCGTTCCACTCGATCGCGGCCTCGATCGTCGCGTTTGCAGCGTCGACGGCGAAGGCGACCCGCTCCACAGTACCGTCCTCGCTACCGACCTGGAGACCGTTTGGGCTCGCGTCGACGTCCGCGTACGCCGCGACGTCGAGTGCGTCGTCGAGTTGCGAAACGAACTGGCGTCTGTCCATAGCTGACCATTCACAGGACGACGGAAAGGGCGTTGCGGTCGGACGGATCGCTACGGTGGGCAGCAGCGGGATCGGAACGAGAGAGAGGATCGGACGACAGCCGCGCCGACGAGTGTCAGTCGCCAGCGGACGCGTGCTCGTAGACGAACGTCCGCAAGAGCTTCGCTGCGACGGATGCGGCTTGCCCGTCGTCGCGGTCGTTGACCTCGACCACGTCGAACCCCTCGGCGTGGGGAGCGACCCGCTGGACGACGTCACGTGCCGTCGCCGAATCGAGTCCGAACGGCTCCGGCGTGCCGGTACCCGGTGCGAACGCGGGGTCGAGGGCGTCTACGTCTACCGTGAGGTAGGTCGATCGGCCGTCGTCGATCCCGGCCCGTTCGGGGGTCCACTCCGCGACGGCAGCCGGTTCGACGACCGTCACGTCGGCCTGGCTCGCACGATTCCACTCCGCTTCGCTCCCGGCGCGAGCACCGAGCACTATGACCTCCTCGGCGGTCTCGAGAGCACGCCGCATCGCGCAGGCGTGGCTGAGCTCGTCGCCGTCGTAGGAGCTCCGCAGATCGAGGTGTGCGTCGAGGCTCACCACCACGTCGGGCTCGACAGCGCGAACGCCCGCCACGGTGACGGTGTGCTCGCCGCCGACGGTTAGCGGCACGACCCCGTCGGACTGGTACTCCACGAGCACGCTCTCGAGAAAGTCCAGATACTCGGCGGCGTCGGGCCATGCGCGCACGTCGCCGTGATCGTGGACCACAAGCGTGGAGAAGTGGCTCTCCGTATGGTGGTCGTAGTCTTCGAACGGACGAGCAAATTGGCGGACGCGATCCGGGCCGAATCTCGTGCCCGGTTGGAAAGAGGTAGAGACGTCGAGCGGTGCACCGACGATCGCGTAGGCGGCGTCGGCCCGGTCGGCCGTCGCGCCTGGGAACATCTTACGTCTGGACGATCTTGCGCTGCTCGTCCATCTCGAGGTACTCGATCTGCTGGTCCGGCGAGAGTTTGTCGTCACCGGGGACGCGGATCGTGATCGTCTCGTAGGTTTCGAGGTCCATTACCTGAGCGACGTCGTCGCTCTCGACGCTGACGACCTGCCCCTGCTTTCGCTCGATGATCGGGACCCAGACCTTGGCGTCGACGGGCTGGGACAGCGAGCGCTTCTGCCCGTCGAAGACGCCGGCTCCCTCGATACGAGCCTTGGCGCTTCCGTGCTTGCCCGGCTTGGCAGTGCTGTACGAGTTGATCTTGCAGGCGGCGTCGTCGATCATCACGTAGTTGCCCTCCTGCAGATCCCGCACTTCCTTCTGCTCTCTTGCCATGCAGCGGCGTTGCCACCCGATTGTGATAAACGGTTTGGAATCGCGGGCTCGCGGCCGAACGCGACCGATTCGGCGGCCCCACCATGGCCGCATTCGAACGCGTCGACGGCCACCGCTGGAGTACGGTCCGAGGCGCTCGCCCAGCCCTCGTGGACGGAGAGAAATCAGTTCTCGCCGGGGCCTTGCCGCTCGCGGAGATTCTGACGCGTGAACTGGGGCTGGGCGCGCATCCCGCGGCGACGGCGGAACGATCGATAGAGGAACAGGAGCAGGAAGACCGTGACCGCACCTGCGACGGCAGTCTGCTCGATCGAGGCCGCGACGAAGAGGATCGTCGTCGCGACCACCCCCGCCGCAGCGAGCATCCCGATTACCAGCCGTTTCGCGAACAGGTCGAACAGCTCGTTCGAGTCCTGAATGTCGGCCCTGACCCGGAGATTCTCCCGGTCGATCCGGTCGAGCGCCCGCTCGAGTTTCGGCGGGATACGAGCCGCGGCGGCGCCGGATTCGCGGAGCTGTTCGCCGGCGTCCTCGACGGCTCTGCGGACCGTCTCCTCGCGGTAGCCCTCCCTCGTGAGATACTCGGTCGCCGTCGCGATGAAGTCGAAATCGGGATCGAGCGTGACGCAGACACCCTCGACGACGGTCGCGACACGCAGGACCAGTGCGAGATCCTTGGGGAGTCGGAACGGGAACTCGTAGATCGAGTCCTCGATCTGTCCGACGATCTGCTGGATGCGGTACTGCTCGATGTCCTCGCCGCGAGCGTCCTGGATGGCGAGCTCCATGACCTCGGCCATCACCGCGCGATCTGCCTCCGGCGAGAGCGTGCCGATCTCGATCAGCGCGTCGAGGATTCCGTCGATATCCTGCTCGGCAACGGCGACGTAGAACTCGACGATCTTCCCCTGCACGAACTCGTCGACCCGGCCGGACATCCCGAAGTCGTAGAACACGATCGTGCCGTCGTCCTGAACGGCGAGATTTCCGGGGTGGGGATCGGCGTGGAAGACGCCGTCGTCGACGATCATATCGAGGTAGGTCCGCTGGAGCGTCTCTGCGACGGCAGTCCGGTCGACCCCACGTCGATCGAGTTCGTCGATACTGTCGACTTTCGTCCCGCCGAGATACTCCATCGTGAGCACGCGCTCGCTGCAGTGAGAGTCGATCGGTTCCGGAATCGCCACGTCGTCGGTCCCCGCGAAGTTTCCGCGGATTTCCTCGAGCATCCGCCGCTCGCGGTCGTAGTCCATCTCCTCGCGGATCGTCTTGTCGAACTCGTCGGCGAGATTTCGCAGCGAGAACGCCCGTGATTCGCCGACAAGAGCCAGCAGGAGCGGCAGCGACCAGCGAACGACTCGGAGGTCGGCAGCGACGAGTGACTCGACGCCCGGCCGGCGGACCTTGACCGCGACGGCCTGCCCGTCGATCTGGGCGCGATACACCTGCCCCAGACTGGCGCCGCTGATCGCCTCGCTGTCGAAGGATTCGAACCGATCACCGACCGGGCCGAGCTCCGCCTCGAGGACCTCCTTCGCGTCCGCCCACTCGGCGGGCGGGACGTCGTCCTGGAGGCGGGAGAGCACGGAGACGTACTCCGGCGGGAGCACGTCCGGCCGCGTCGAGAGCAGCTGGCCGAGCTTGATGAAGGTCGGCCCCAGCGTGAGCAAGGAGTCGAGCAGTTCCTCCGCGCGGCGCGTTCGTTGCTCCGAGCTGACGCGACGGCGTCCGCCGAAGAGCAGAAATCTGCGGCGGTCGCGTGCCCACGCGAGCAGGAGGGGGAGGAACTGCCGGAGGACGCGGAGGAAGCGCCAGTACGGTCGGAGGGCCGCCACGGATCTACGCGTCCCCGACCTCGATCTCGGTGACGTCAGTCGATCGTTTGGGAATCGTCAGTTCGAGCACGCCGCGCTCGATCGAGGCGTCGGCGTCCTCGGCCGTGACGTTCGGCGGCAGTGGCAGTTCGACGTCGAGAAAGGCGTCGCGTTGCTCGGCTACGAACCGGTAGCCGGCGGTGTCGGGTTTGTCGCGGTGGGCCTCGATCCGGAGACTCCCCGTCGACGCAGTGACGTCGAGCGTCTCCTCCGTGACGCCCGGAAGGTCGATGAGGATGCGGTACGCGTCCTCGCTCTCGAGGAGGTCGGCGAACACGGCGTCTGGAAGGGCGGTGAGAGCGGTTCGGAGGCCGGACATAGACCGCCGTTCGATCGCTTCGGCGAAAAGTCCGGTGGTACGGGCTCGCGAGGCGGGGTTTTTGTAGACCGAGTATCGCCCATCCACGGCTGTATCTACCCACAGATCGGACCGTCGAACGGGCGGTTCTGGCCTCGCCACCGCAACTTAACCCCCCGGCTGCCCTACCCTCCGGCATGGCCGACGCCATCGAGCCGGTCGACCTCGCTGAACGGCTCTCCCGCGGCGACCGAGTCGGGATCGTCGACGTCCGGAACCGCGACGAGTTCGAGGAGTGGCACGTCGACGGCCCAGACGCCGACGTCACGCAGATTCCCCACGCAAAGTTCCTGCAGGCCCAGGTCCGTGGCGGCGCCGCCGACCTCGTCGGTGACGTTCCACAGCCGATCGTGGTGGTCTGTGCGATCGGCGAGTCGAGCGATCACGCGGCCGAGCTGCTGCGGGACTCCGGGCTCGACGCGATGAATCTCGCGGGCGGGATGGAGGCCTGGGCCGACGTCCTCCTCGCCCGGACGCTCGACACGCCCGACGGCGCAGAGATCGTCCAGTACCACAGGCCCGCGACGGGCTGTCTTGGCTACCTCGTCGTGGACGGCGCCGACGCCGCCGTGATCGACCCGCTCCGGACCTTCGCGGATCGCTACGAAGACCACGCGGCGGAGTCCGGGGCCGACCTCCGCTACGCGATAGACACCCACGTTCACGCCGATCACGTGAGCGGGCTGAGAGCCGTTGCCGAGGCGACCGACGCCGCCGCGCACGCCCCAGCCATTGCCTGGGACCGCGGTCTCGATCTCGACCCGGAACCGACGTCGCTGGCCGACGGTGACGTACTCGAACTCGGCGAATCGACGACGATCAGCGCGATCCACGCGCCGGGACACACCGGCGAGATGACCGCGCTGCTGGTCGAGCAAGCGTCAGAGGACGATGCCGAGACCCCGGCGGGTACGCTTCTGACCGGCGATAGCATCTTCGTCGACGGCGTCGCGCGGCCGGATCTCGAGGCGGACGTCGATCCCGCCGACGCTGCCGCACAGCTCCACGATACGCTGCACGGGATCGCCGCCACGCTGCCGAATCGCACGCTGATCGCGCCCGGCCACGTCAAACAACGGACTCGGGCGAACGACGACGGCACCTACGCTAGGACTCTGGCGACGCTCACTGACCAGCTCGACGGTTTCGCGCAGGACAGAACGTCGTTCGTCGCAAACGTGACCGAGGAGCTGCCGCCCCCGCCAGCGAACGCCGAGCGAATCGTCGCGGCGAATCTCGGAATGGAGACCATCGAGGACCCGGACGAGGTCGAACTCGGACCGAACAACTGCGCGGCCTGAGTACTCCGGTGACGGTCGATTCGAAACGAGTACAGAGAGAGCAGCGAAAAGTGCAGAGAGACCGGAGAGAAAGCACCCTGGAAGCCGCCAGAGGCCGGTCTCAGTCGTCCGCAGCCGCGGTCACGTCGTCGGCCGAGTCGGCGTCGTCCTCGATACTCGGCGGGTAGACGCCCCGATCGAGCCGCAGATCGGACTGCGGACGTGCCATGCAGGTCAGCGCGAACCGGTCGGACTCCGCCTCGGTGAGCGCTCGAGCGGCAGGCTGGGTCACCTCGCCTTCGAGAATCTCCGCTGAACAGGCCAGACACATGCCCACGCGGCAGGAATACTCCTGGGCGATCCCCTCCTCGATGCACCGGCTGAGGATGGTCTCGGTGTCGGCGACCGTGATGGTCTCACCGGTCCCCACGAACTCGACGGTGTAGTCGGTCATTGTCCGGTTATCGTTCGGCTGCCGGCAAAACCGTTTCCCTGTGGCGGGTCCCTACGAACCACTCACACTGGGTCATGGACTCCCATCCGGAGCACCTGTTTGATTCGACTACTGAGGAAATCAGTTCTAGGTGGGTGTATCTGGACAGCAGACGGCCACGGATTCCGGGAGACCGGAGGTCTCCCGACGTCGCGGACCACGCCCGCGACAGCCCCCTCCCGCTCGACGCAGCTACCTCGCTGCGCGCGTCCTCGCATTCGCTCGGCCGTGCTTACTTCGGTACCTCCGACGAGCGGTCGGCCCCTTCCGGAGTACCGAAGGATCAAACATCCTTCGTACCTCGCGAGAGCTTTGCTCTCGCTCAGTCCCTCCCAAATCCCGTCACAGGGAGCGAAGCGCGGCGGAAATTCGGGGTCACTTCGCAGTCGGGGATCGACCGCCGGCTACAGCCCGCTGGACGATCCACCGGGGCGAATATCTGTCAAAAATCCACGGGGCGGGACTGGAAGGGGCCGACCGCCCGCGTTCGCTCGGGAAGTAAGGACCGCAGCCGACCGAAGGGAGGCGAGGAGCGCAACGAGCGAGCGGGCGCGAGCGGGAGGGGGCTTCCAAGCTGTCTGCTGTCCAGCGTGCTCCGCGGTCGGCCACTGCTGTACTCAGTAGAACAGTAGAACCGACGAAACCGGACTCCCTAGCGGGAATCCAGCGTACGAACGCCCAATCCAGACAAGCCGCGTCGTTCACTGTCGCTGCCCCGCCGCCGTATAAAGAGTTTTCTCGCTCCGTATCGCATCGCCGCACATGCCAGAGTACGACGTGGTCGTCGCCGGCGCCGGAACGGCCGGCTGTTACGCCGCGACGACTGCGGTCAACGCCGGTCTCGACGTCGTGATCGTCGAGCGGAAATCGGAGGACGAAGCGGGTCACATCGCCTGCGGCGACGCGCTGAAAGGCGCGGACGCGTTCCCCGAAGCGATCCCCAAAGAGAAAATCGAGCCGGCATTCACCAACACCGGCGTCGACCACGGCCGCTTCGAGATCCCCTCCGAAGATACGGTCCTCGAAATTCCGGTCCCGGGCGAGCTCGCGGTGATCGACCGGTGGGAGTACGGCCGACGGATCATCGACGCTGCGGAGGACGCCGGCGTCGAGCTCCACTACGACACCGTGGTCCAGACCGTCGTGCAGGACGACGACGGGACCGTCACGGGCCTGAAGACCACGCGCAAGGGCGAGCCGGTCGAGTACGACGCCGACGTCGTGATCGACGCGGCGGGATCGCTGAGCCTCTTGCAGGACGAGACGGACTTCGAGGGGACGACCTTCGACACGAACGTCACGTACAGCCAGTTCTGCTCGGCCTACCGCGAGATCGTGCACGTCGAGGAGCCCGTCGAGTGGGAGGACGCGCTCGTGTTCAAGCCGACCGAGCGCGCGGCCGGCTACCTCTGGTATTTCCCACGCACGGAAACCGAGATCAACGCCGGGCTGGGCTTCCAGATGACCGAGGAGCCGATGCAGCTCGTGGACGACCTCAAACGCGATCTGAAGGACCGGCCCGAGTTCGAAGGCGCGGAGGTCGAGGACAAACTCGGCGCCGCGCTGCCGACGAGGCGGCCCTACGACTCCGCGGTCGCACCGGGGTACATGGCCATCGGCGACGCCGCAGGTCACGTCAACCCGACTACCGGCGGTGGCATCGCTGGCGCGGCGTACGCCGGCAAGTACGCTGCCGAGGCGGCCGTCGACGCGCTCTCCAACGGCGGCCCGACCGAGGACGCGCTCTGGGAGTACAACGAACGCGTGATGGACCACTTCGGCGCGCGCTACGCCGCCCTCGACGTCTACAACATCCTCTCGACGGCCGTCGACATCGACGAGATGATGGGACTGCTCGCGGCGATGCCCGGTGAGAAGATCGCCGAGTCGCTCTACGAGGGATCGACGGATCTCTCCTGGCGGCTCAAGGCCAGAATGGCAATCGACAGCTTCGGCTACTGGCGGGACATCTACGGGCTCTACAAGACCAAGTCCGTCGCCGACGAGCTGCTCGCTCACTACGAGTCCTACCCCAGCTCGCCCGCCGCATTCGACGACTGGCAGCGCGAGCGCGACGAAATCATGGACCGCGTCTACGCCACGACCGGCGCGGATCCGAAGTACTGAGCCGTGGCGGACAGTTCCGGAGCATCGGACGAAGAGCACTCCCGTTTTGGCGACGACAGCGAGGACGGCTTCTGCACTCGCCACCGGCCGCTCGTCGCTGACGCACGCGACCTGCCGTTGCCCGACGATTCGGTAGAGCTGGCCGTCACCTCGCCGCCGTACCCGATGATCGAGCAGTGGGACGAGATGTTCGCGAGCCTCGATCCTGCGATCGGCGACGCACTCGCAGAGGGCGACGGCGAGCGTGCCTTCGACGCGATGCACGAGATACTGAACGAGGCGTGGGCGGAGCTCCAGCGCGTGCTCGTTCCCGGCGGAATCGCCTGCGTGAACGTTGGCGACGCGACGCGCACGCTCGATCGGTTTCGCGTCTACCAGAACCACGCGCGGATCGTCGACGCGTTCGCCGAACTGGGCTTCGACCCGCTACCGGAGATCCTCTGGCGCAAGCCAGCCAACAGCGCCGCGAAGTTCATGGGCTCGGGCATGGTCCCGCCCAACGCCTACGCAACGCTCGAACACGAGTACGTACTCGTCTTCCGGAACGGCGAGCGGCGATCGCTGGAGCCCGGCGCCGATAGACGGTACGAGGCCGCCTACTTCTGGGAGGAGCGCAACGAGTGGTTCTCCGACGTCTGGACGGACGTCCGCGGCGAGCGTCAGGCCCTCACCGACGACGAACTCCGGGAGCGCTCTGCGGCCTACCCGTTCGAAATTCCCTACCGTCTCGTGAACATGTTCTCCGTCTACGGCGACACCGTGCTCGATCCGTTCTGGGGCACCGGAACCACGACGACCGCTGCAATGGTCGCCGCGCGCAACTCCGTCGGGATCGAGCGCGATCCGGGGCTCGTTCGGGCGTTCGAAGACGGCGTGGACGCGGTCCCAGATCGCTCGCGTGCCCTCACGAGTGACCGACTCGCGGCTCACCGATCCTTCGTCGCGGAGCGCCGGGCCGACGGCGACGACCTCGGCTACGAGGCCGGGCACTACGACGTCCCCGTCCGGACCAAACAGGAACGCACCATCCGGCTCTACGAGGTCGACGCGATCGAGCGAACCGCCGACGGCTACCGCTGCCGACACGCTCCGGTCGAGTCCCAGTGATCGGCTGCCACTCTGTGACGGTTGCCCGGCGATCAGTGGGGATCCATGTTTACGAACACCGGCCAGCTCACTACCACTGGTTCCCAGTCGATGCCCTGATGGCCCAGATAGCACGCCCCGACGCTGCCACGAGCGGCGCCGAGTGAAAAAACACATAGCCGTGCTCGTTGAGGATCGCTTATGGACGCGATCGTCCTCGCCGGCGGGTACGCCACCAGACTCTGGCCGATCACCCGCCATCGGCCGAAGATGTTCCTGCCGATCGGCGACACCACCGTCGTCGATCGGATCTTCGAGGAGCTCGAGGCCGACGACCGCATCGACGACGTCTACGTCTCTACCAACGAACGGTTCGCGGAGGCCTTCGAGCAGCATCTCGCCGGTGCGAGCTACGAGAAGCCACAGCTCTCCGTCGAGGACACGAACGAGGAGTCCGAGAAGTTCGGGGTCATAGGCGCGCTCGCTCAGCTCGCCGATCGCGAGGCGCTGACCGACGACACGCTCGTGATCGCGGGCGACAACCTCATTAGCTTCTCCGTCTCGGAGTTCCTCGATCATTTTCAGGCTGCGCAGGCGCCCACGATCGCAGCCTACGACGTCGGCTCGCGTGACCGAGCGACCTCCTACGGTGTCATCGACGTCGAGGGGGACCGCGTCGTCGATTTCGAGGAGAAGCCTGAACAGCCCGCGAGCACGTTGGTCTCCATCGCATGTTATGGGTTCCCGGCGGACACCCTCGGCCTCCTCGAAACCTACCTCGCTGGAGACAACAATCCCGACGAGCCGGGCTGGTTCGTCCAGTGGCTCGTCGATCGCGAGCCAGTGAGCGCCTTCACCTTCGACGAGGCGTGGTTCGACATCGGGACACCCGAATCCTACATCGACGCGGTCTCCTGGTATCTCGATGGCGGACAGCTCGTCCATCCCGAGGCAGAGGTCCGCGAGTCCGATCTCGGCGAGAACGTCCACGTCATGCGCGGTGCCGAGATCATCGACACGGAACTCGAACGAGCGATCGTCTTCCCCGACGCCACCCTCCAGTCCTGTGAGATTCGATCCTCGATCATCGACGAGGAGACGGTCCTCGAAAATCTCAATCTCGCGGGCGCACAGATCGGCGCCCACACCCGCATCGCCAACGGCGGCGAGTGAGCGTCCGTCCTCACTCACCTTCGGTCGCAAAAACACTGCGCCACGTTGACACGCCACCCCTGCCTTTGATACCAGCCGTTCACAAGACGCTGCCATGAGCGATCACGGCTACGACGAGCAGATGGCAGCGATCTACGACGCGATGACGGCCGATCGCGAGACCGACGTCGAGTTCTACGTCGACAGAGCGACGGCGGCCGACGGCCCGGTCCTCGAACTCGCCGTCGGCACTGGCCGGATATACCTCGAGGTGCTCGCAGCGGGCGTCGATGCTGACGGCGTCGACGTCTCCCCCGAGATGCTCGAGATTCTCCGCGACCGCGCCGCCGAGCGGGGCCTCGACGCCTCGGTCTGGGAGGGCGATATGACCGAGCTCGCGGGCACGACTTCCCCTACGGCCGTCGACAGCAAGTACGGCCTCGTCTACTGTCCGTTCAACGCGCTCCAGCATGCCAAATCCGTCGACGCCCAGCAGGCCGTCTTCGAATCCGTCTACGACGTCCTCGAACCCGGCGGCACGTTCGTCTTCGACGTGTTCGTCCCCAGCTTCGACCTGATCGAGGCGGCCTACGGCGAGTGGCAACCCCTGCCCGTCGAGTTCCAGGGCACCGAACACGAGCTTCGCACCAGGAGTGAGTTCGTGGACGAGCCTCGCCAGATCGTCGAGGTGGTGAAACAGCTTCGCGATCGTGAGGAAGACGTCGTTCACGAGACGAGCCACCGGATCAGTCCACTGCCGTACCAGCAACTGGAGCTGCTGGCTCGCGCGTCACCGTTCGAGTCCTGGTCAGTCCAGGGCGGCTTCGAGAGGAGTGCGCCGAGCACGGCGAGGCGGTCCTCCTCGAAGCAGGACTCTGACGGCGTATCTCTCGAGAACGGTGACACCGTCCAGGTCTGGACCCTGCACCGGGAGGCCTGATCGCGACCCTGCCTTCGCGCTGCTATCGTGAACAGTCACGATCCACTGGATAGGACTGAGCAGAATCTCCGAATCTGCGAAAGTGCGAATAGCTTGCTCTTCCGGGACTGGAAGGGACGACGAGCGGGAGGGCTTCCTGGCTATTCACGAGTACGGATTCTCGTACTCGGACGATGTACCGCAGTACCCGCTTCACTCCAGCCAGGCGTCCTCGATCTCGAGGTGACCGCGAGTGCCTTCCCACACTGGTGAGGCATCCCACTCGATCCGACGATCCATGTGCGGCCCGTCGACGACGAGCGTCTCGAACTCACCGCCCTCGCCGAGCAGGTGGACGCCGTACTCCTCGCCCAGTGCCCGCAGCTCGTCCAGCGCGTCGCGATCGAGCGTCCGACCGAGCCACTCCTCACTCAGGCCAGCGGCCGCGACCTGGATGATCCGAATCTCGAAGCCAGCGTCGAGCATTTCGGCGGCGAGCTCCTCGGGATCGCGCTGCCAGAGCGGCGCGAACAGGTCGACGTCGAGTCGCTCGGCCATCGCCTCGATCCGGCTGGTCTGGAACTCGCTCTCGATGGCGCCCGCTGTGATGCCGGCGAGACCGCCCGCACCGCTCGCTTCGAGGTCGGCGTCGAGATCCGCGAGCGCCGCTTCCAGCGGTTCGAGCTCGGCGTCGCCCTGTGCGCCGGAGTCCGTCACCGTCCCCGCGTCGAGATCGCCCGGATCGACCTCCACGAGCTCGGTTCCGATCGACTCGGCAGCGAGTCCGGCAAGCTCGGTCGCGGGGACGTGGTACATGTAGGAGTCCTCGCCGGGGTGGACCGTCACGAGCTGCTCGACCGGGAGCTCCTCCATCTGCGCGCGGTAGAGTGCGAACGACGAGTCCTTGCCGCCGGAGAAAAGGCTCGCCCATGCGCCCTGCATAGGTCTGCTCGGAGTGGCGCGCACTTACGGACTGCGATGCGGCCGGCAGCCCGCAGGGCGTGTGGTGGTCGCGGGCCTGTCGGCTCTCCGAAACCCGTTTCCGCATCGGATCGCTACCTCGGGCAACTGATGGTCAGAGAGGTCGCTCCCGAAGCCGTGCAATCGAAACTCGACGCGAACGAGGCGGACGTCACCGTCGTCGACATCCGTTCGCCCGGCGACTACGAGCAGGGCCACGTTCCCGACGCGATCAACGTGCCGCTGCCGGAGCTCCCGCGGCGCGTCGACGAGCGCGAATGGGACGCCGAGGAAATCGTCTGCGTCTGCGCGATCGGCCAGAGCTCGATCCAGGCCGCGCGGCTCCTCGGCAGCTACGAGGGGATCGAGGCAGACGCCGTCGCGAGCCTGCAGGGTGGCTACCGCGACTGGGACGGCGATCTCGAATCCGCCACGTCGAACGGAGGCGCGGACAGCTCCACCGCCGCCGACGAGGGACCGGAAGCACCGTTTTAGCGCTCGGGCCGCTAGCGGATCTCTCTCTCTCTCAAGCCTCCTCTGCGATCGCGCCGCATACTAGCCGTCCGTTTTCCTCCGCGCTACCGCGTGCCAGCGTGGCCAGCCCGACCACGCCCGGTACGAGCAAGAGCAGGAGGTTGCACGCCGTCTATAGCACCTCGTTCGTCAGGGCAGTCTGCACGACGATGGACAGGAAAATCGCGTAGACGAGCATTCCGAGCGGTGAATGCGTGGCGCCTTCGAGGAGCCACGAGAGCCCGTAAAGCGTCACCCTACACCAGTCCCAGCAGCTCCGGCCCAGCGGGGCCGAATCGATGGGAGGGGCCGAGCCAGTAGTAGTAGTGCTCCGGCGAGCACGCGAACAGCCCGCCAGAGAGCAGGCACGACAGCGGGAACGACTCGGCGTGGGAGTGTGAGGCGATCGCACATCTGACAGCCACCCTGGGGAGGAGTCCGATCGAACCAGAGCGATCGGGCCAGTAAGATCGGATCGGGCTGGCCGATCCGGAGCCACCAGAACTGACCGATTCGGCGGCCCTCGTCAGTGAAGGGGCGGAGCCGCCGAAACGAGTGTCAGAGCCGGAGCCGACTGGCGTCTCCTGTCAGCTCGCGATAGGTTACTGTTCGACGAATTCTGAACACGCCGACCGTACGTCACGTATTCGGCTGTTTCGGCCCGTCAGAGTACAGTTCTGCGATCCCATACAGATCGTCGGTAATCTGCCGTTTGGTGACCGGGTGCGGTAGATGGGGCTGTCCATAGCAAAGGCCCGTGGCACATTTGATTCAGGCGTATGAGACGGGCCACGAGCCGTAGAGCAGCCGCTGGCGGTCTGACGGTGATCACGGTGACGGTCGCCACCGTCAGTGCGGGAGCCGCACTCGCCCGGGCGGGCATCGCGGCCGCGCCAGGGTCCCCGAGCGTCGCACTCACCACCCTGACCGTGACGCTGGCGCTCTGGTCCGAGTACGCTCCGCGGCCGCGTCGCACGCTGGATCGGCTACAAGCAGCGGCCGTCCGGATCGGGCTGGCGATCGGTGTGCTCGCGTTCGCGGGGTGGCTCGGCGTCGGGTTCGTTCCGGCGCCAGCGGTACTCGCCGTGGTTGGCGTGGTGACAGCGGTCATCGTGCCCGTCTTCCAGACGATACTCCGGTCGGTCGTCCGCCCCCAGCGCGTCGTCCTGGTCGGGGACGACGCGGGCAAACTCGGCGACGCCGTCGCCGAACTGGAAGCGAGCCCGATCGGGCACGTCTCGCCACCACGCCTCTCGCTCGCGAGCGCAGCACCAGATTCCCTCGACGTTGAGCGACTTCGTACGGACGGGGGCCTCTCGCCCACCGATGAGGGGGAGGCTGGTACGACGGAAGCGGATGCCTCCGGTGACGTCGAGGGAGATGGCGGAACGACGTCGGAGCGGTCGACGGAGTCTCACGAAGCGGGGCGTGAGGCAAGTGAAGGTGGAGGAACTGGCGCCGGAGATGGCAGTGCGTCGGCAGACGTGGAGTCGCTGGCAGATGGGTCACGGACGACGGCTACCGACGATATCGGCGAAACCGATGGCGACGGATCGCGCGATCCTCCGCCGGTATCGACCATGGAGACGGCGGCGGGACCGTCCGCCACGGGCCCTGCGACCGAACGGATTTCGGGACTGACGCGCCTGCAGAATCTCCTCGTCTCTCGGGACGTCGACGCCGTCGTGCTGGGGTTCTCCGCCTCGGATCGCCAGGAGTTCTTCGGAGCGCTGCGCGTCTGTCGAGAACGGGGCGTCGACGCGAAAGTCCACGCCGTCCACGCGCCGGCGACGCTCATCGACGACGCACCGGCCGCTCGCAGTGGGAAAGAGGACGACAGGAAAAGCACCGGCGAGCACGCCGAACAGACCCGCTCCGATCCGCAGATCCTCGACGCGAACGTCGAGCCACTTCCTCTCCACCGTCGGGTGGCCAAGCGTGGGTTCGACGTCTGTTTCGCGACGGTGGGGCTCGTGGCACTCGCACCGCTCGTGCTGGTGATCGCCGTCGCGATCAGGCTCG
Source organism: Salinarchaeum laminariae (assembly GCF_023204835.1). Classification (GTDB taxonomy): domain Archaea; phylum Halobacteriota; class Halobacteria; order Halobacteriales; family Salinarchaeaceae; genus Salinarchaeum; species Salinarchaeum laminariae. The sequence continues at coordinate 1,833,096 of NZ_CP096270.1, read as the reverse complement.
ACTCGCCGGGGCCTGTGCTCTACGGACAGTCCCGGACGGCCAGGCTCGGTCGCGTGTTCACGCTCTGGAAGTTCCGAACCATGGCAGACGGTGCCGAACGAGATACCGGGCCGACGCTCAGCGACGAGGACGTCGGCGACGTGGACGCTCGCGTCACCCGGGTCGGGCAGGTGCTGCGGGCCACGCATCTCGACGAGATCCCACAGCTGCTCTCCGTGCTCGCTGGAGACATGACCGTCGTCGGCCCGCGACCAGAGCGGCCGGCGCTGGAGTCCGAGATCACGGCGGACGGCATCGAGTGGGAGCGCCGGTGGTTCGTGAAACCCGGACTGACCGGACTCGCACAGATCCACGAGATCACCGGGTTCCAGCCCGCCGAAAAGCTGGCCCACGATCTGGAGTACGTCGAGCGCCAGTCGCTGGCCCTGGACGTCCGGATCGTCATCGAACAGCTTCGTCTCGTCGTGGTGGACGCGCTGGCGTTGCTCGCGCCGGGTGAGGACGAATGAGGCGGCTCGCTCTCGCGGTCTCGATCCAGGTGATCGCAGCGTGAGAATCCTCCGCGTAGCCCAGACGCTCCACCCGGACGTGACCGGCGGCGGTGCCTACCACGTCCACGCACTGAGCCGCGATCAGGCGGCGATGGGCCACGAGGTTACGGTGCTGACTGTCAGGCAGCCGTCGGATGGGCGAGGGACGGGGTCCGATCAGTTCGAAGGGCAGCCCGAGCGATCGGGAGCAGGGGCCGGTAGGTCAGGAAACGAGCCCGATCGATCAGAACAGAGTGTAGCCGAATCGAGCCGACCACACGTCGAGTCGCGAGATGGCTACACGGTCGTGCGGTTCAACACGACCGCGCGGCTCCTCGGAAACGCCCTCTCGGTGGGGTTGGCGCGGTATCTCCACGCAGCCAACGAGTTCGACGTCGTCCACGCGCACTCCCACCTCTACGCGTCGACGAATCTGGCCGCACTGGAACGGCGCCGCTCGGCCACTCCGCTGGCGATCACCAACCATGGCCTCTACTCACAGACTGCCCCGGCCTCGATCTTCGAGGCGTACCTCCAGACGGCCGGACGCTGGACGTTCGAGCAGGCCGATCTGGTCTTCTGTTACACCGACGTGGACGAACGGCGGCTCCGGGACCTCGGCGTCACCACGCCGGTCGCCGTCGTGCCCAACGGCGTCGACACCGAGCGGTTCCGGCCCGACGGTCCCGAGAGCGAGCGGCTCGACGCTGCGGGACCGACCGTTCTCTTCGTCGGGCGACTCGTCGAGGGCAAGCGACCGCAGGACGCCATCGCAGGGATGGAGGAGATTCGCAAGTCGGTCCCGACCGCGACGCTCGCGGTGTGTGGCGACGGGCCGCTGCGCGAAGAGCTAGAGGACGACCCGGCGGTCGCCGATTCGTCCGACAGCGACAGCGCGGTGGCCGTCCTCGGCCACGTCGACTACGACGAGATGCCCGCGGTCTACCGGGCAGCCGACGTACTCGTCCTGCCCAGCCGCGCGGAGGGAATGCCCAGGACGGTGCTGGAGGCTCGCGCGTCGGGAATCCCGGTGGTGACGACGGATCTCGATCACGTCGCCGCGCTCGACGACCCTGGCGTTCACACGGTGCCCGTCGAGGACGTCGACGCACTGGCCGCGGCCGTGATCGAATCGCTGGAGCTGGATACGGACGGCGCCGGCCGTGCAACTCCTGCGGCGGCGGTGTCGACGACCGACGCGGTGAGCGATGGGGGGTCGGTGACGGACCAGCTTGCCGCTCGACAGTCCTCCGGAGCCGATCGGGCGAGCAGACCCGCGGGAGCGGCTTCTCGCGAGAACCTCGACTGGCGATCGACAGTCCGCAGGACGACGCGAGCGCTCGAAACACTCGCCGAGAGGCACTCATCCTCATGAACGCTACACCCACAGCCCCGACCGTCAGCGCCGCCGATCTCGATCCCGAGCGTGCCGAAGAGATCGGTGACCGAACCCCACGAACCCCCGCGAGAGTCGATTGCGCCGATCGAGCCGATCCGACTGGCGAGAAACCGACAGCCAGCGACGCGAAAACGGCCGTGTTCTTCGACGGCTCACCGCCCTCTCACGGGGGCGGATCGGAGATGGTCTGCCGGCTCCTGACGCGCCTCGACCAGGACGCCGTCCGCCCGGTGCTCCTCGCCCACACCGAGGACCGCCTCTGCGAGCGGCTCCGCGGCGAAATCGCCGTCGACGTGGTGCCCTTCAGAGGGTCGCTGGATCGGTACGACGGCCAAATCCTGGAGCAGTCGACGCTGCGCTCGATCGGCACGGTGGCGCGGCTCGGCCAGTTCAATCTCGAGGCCAGATCCGTGCTTGGAACCGCCGACGTCGTCTGGTGTATGAACCTCCGGAGCCTGCTCACGATCGCGCCGTTCGCGGTCGGGAGCCGGACGCCGGTCGTCTGGAACATCGGCCTCGGACAGCCCTCCGAGGGGCTCTATCGCACCCTCAACAGCGTCGGCCTGCGCCTCGCAGACCGGGTGTTCATCGAGTCAGACGGGCAGGCTCGCCGGCTGTTCACCGACGAGCAGTACGAGCAGTACGCCGACTCGCTTCGGATATTTCCGAAGGGGATCGACGTCGAGCGGTTCTCCGCACGGCGGGCAACGCCACCGCTCAGCCAGCCGCCCTACACCATCGGGACGGCGGCCTCCCTCACGCCGCGAAAGGGCGTCGACGACTTCGTCTCCGCGGCGATCGAGCTATCCGCAGAGCGATCCGACGTCCAGTTTCTCGTCGCGGGCGAACCGCCACACGACGCCGACCGTGAGTACGCCGAGGCGCTCCGCCAGCGGGTCGCAGAGAGTGACAGCGTCGCCGAGAGTGACCACGACGCCCCCGTCGAGTTCCTCGGCTGGGTCGATGACATGCCGTCCTTCTACGACCGCCTCGACGCGTTCGTCCTTCCCTCGCGCAACGAGGGCGTCCCCGGCGTCGTCAGAGAGGCGCTCTCGATGGGGCTGCCAGTCGTGGCCACGGACGTCGGCGGGACGCGGGAGGTCGTCCGGGACGGCGAGACCGGACTCCTGATCGCACCCGACGCGCCGATCGAAATCGCCGCCGCACTGCGCTCGATCCTCGGCAATCCGGATGCCGCCAGGGCGATGGCGAGACGCGGACAGTCACTCGTCGAAGAGAGGTTCTCCGTCGAGGCGTACGTCGATCGCTACGAGGCGTTTCTGCAGGAGGTGGCCGAGTCGTGAACACGACGAACCCCACGGGATCGGGCCGGCGCCTGCCGCGCAGCGAGACCACCCCCGACCGCCCGAACGTCGTTCTCATCGTGATGGACACCGCCAGGGCTCGCGACGTGCTCGGGCGGCCGGACGTGACGCCGAACCTCCACCGGATCGCCGAGAACGGCGAGGTCGTGACCAACGTGTTCACGACGGGGCCGTGGACGCTGCCCTCCCACGCCTCGATGTTCACGGGGCAGTATACGTCCGATCACGGCACACACGCCGGGTCGAAGACGTTCGATCCGGACGTCCCGCCGATCGCCGAGGTGCTCGCCGACGAGGGCTATCAGACCGCGGCGTTCTCGAACAATAGCTGGGTGAGCAGCGACGTCGGCTTCGATCGCGGGTTCGAGACGTTCAGATCGGGCTGGGAGCTGTTCGAGAGCGACGTGGATCTCATCCGCGTCGCGAAACGACGCGACGGCGCCATCGACAAACTGCGTGGTCTCGGCGCGGAGCTCTCATTGCGCGAGCTGCCGCCGACGGTCGCGAACGTGCTCCACGCGAAGCTCATCCGACATCGCTACGACGACGGCGCGTGGCTCACGAACCGACGGATCGAGCGCTGGCTCGATCGCACACAGGATGCGACGCGGCCGTTCTTCGCGTTCGTGAACTATCTCGAACCACACCTCGAGTACCGACCGCCGCGCGGCCACCGATCGCGCTTTCTTCCGGAAGACGCCGATTTCGACGACGCGAGTCGCGTCAATCAGGACGCGTGGGCCTACATCGCCGGGGTGGAGTCGATGACCGAGCGTGACTTTGCTCTCCTTCACGCGCTCTATCTGGGCGAACTTCACTATCTCGATCGTCGGATCGGTGCGCTCTACGACACGCTCGAGAAGCGCGCGCTGCTGGATGACACGGTCGTCTTCGTCGTCGGCGATCACGGGGAGAATCTGGGCGATCACGGCCTCATGGACCACCAGTACTCGCTCCACGACACGCTCACGCACGTCCCACTGGTCTGTCATACTCCCGAGGGCATCGACGTTCCCCCAGCCGGCGCCGGACTCCGCGAACTGCGGGACCTCTACCCGACGATCCTCGATCTCGCCGGCGTCGACCACCCCGCTGATCCCTCGATCACACAGCAGTCGCTCCTCGATCCGCGTGATCGCGACTACGTCATTGGCGAGTACGTCACTCCCCAGCCCGACGTCGAGACGCTCGCCGAGCGCGTCGACGCCGTCGAGGTCGATCTCGATCAGTTCGATAGCGGGTTACGGAGCATCAGAACACCGGGATGGAAGCTCGTCGAGAGGACCGACGGCAGCGAGGCGCTCTACAGCGTCGGCCGGCCAGCAGCGGTGGTCGACGATTCGACGACGGACGCGGAGACGGCCGTCGGGTCGTACTCGAACGCGAAGACGGCAGTCGATTCGCGGTCGGAGCAGGCACCGGCCGGGCTTGCGGCGCGGCTTCGGGACCGGCTCCACGACGAGCACGGCGAGATGGCTGGAACGGGGGAGCGTTCTGGGGAGGACACCGAGGAGGAGGCAGACGTCGGTGCAGCTACCCAGCAGCGCCTCGAGGACCTCGGCTACATCTAGGCGAGGCCGGGTCTGGACACTCCCGCCGTGAGGTACCGGTACCGCCCTGTTGGTCCTACCAGGCCCGCATCCAGCCGATCGATGCGGCGACAGAGTCGACTGCCGCCTCTACGTCCGCCCCGACCTCGCGAACGTCGAGCGACTCGCCGAAATGGTGGTAGGATAGCGCGGCGACGATGCCGACGGTGATCCAGAGCGATCGGAACGTCTGGACGCCAGTCACGAGTCCGGTCGCCATGACCGCGACAACGAAGCTTCCGAGGAAGGCGTAGGCCGGGTCGTGCTCGCGGGCGAGGCGAACGCTCTGGACGACAACGGAGGCGAAGAGAGCATAGAACGCGACCGCGCCCACCACACCCGTCTCCGAAAGGATCGTGAGGTGAGTGTTGTGGAGCCGCGGGTACGGGCCGCCGAACCCTGCCTCGCGAACGTAGTTCTGGGACTGTCCGTACCCGATACCGAAGATCGGATGATCGAGAAAGGCGTCGACCCCGTGTTCCCACCGGCGAACGCGCGTGTCGGCGTTCTTTGCGGATGATTCGACGGAGGAGATGACGCGGTCGCGTATCCACCGGTCGGACTCCAGAACGACGTAGCCCGCTGCGGCCGACAAGGCCGCCGGGACGACGAACGCCGGCTTCGTGTACGGACGGAGATTCAGTCCCGGATAGAGCACCGGGAGGAGGATAGCGCCGGCCGCGGCCCCGATCAGCGATCCACGGGACGCGGTCACGATCAGGCTCGCGGCGAACAGCGGGATCGTGAGCGAGAGCAAGCCTCCGAGGTAGGGGCGTTCGGGCTGGAGCGTGCCGACGAGATACGCCGCGAGGAACCCGTTCAAGAGGAGGTAGTTCGCGTAGATGTTGGGGTTCTCGAACGGCCCGGTCGGACGAAGCTCGCCCATGAACAGCCCCTGGCGTGCCGACTGGACGGCGAACACCGCACCGACCAGCACCGAGACCAGCGCCAGCACCTGCGTCCGCCTGATGGTGTCCCGCGTACAGAGCACGAAGATACCGACGAACCACGCGATCGCACCGAGGAGCTTCAGCAGGACCATCGCCGAGTGTTTGGGGACGAGATACGGCGGGTCGGTCGCCAGCGCCAGCACCACAGAAAACGTCGCGATCGCGACGAACGCGAACGCGGGGTAGGTGAATCGCGGCAGACGGCGGATACCCACGACGCCGAGCAGCCAGGCCACGCCGACGACGCCGATCAGCAGATCGCCGTAGCTCAGATTTATCACGACGATACGGGTCACGTAGAGGTGAAACGGGTAGAGCGCCATCAGGAGGGCGACGGCGACGAGCCCGAGCCGTTGGTCGAGCTGCCGATCCCAGTACGCGCCGGACATTGACCAGAATCGAGGGGCCGACGGCCTATTGTTCGAGCCGGCTTACCGACCGGTTCGACGGTGCGACCGAAGACGGCGTGGACGGCGATGCCGCCGGAGAGCAGGGGCGTTCCACCGGCACCGATCCGCCGCCAAGTGCTCCGGTTTTACGACCGAGACGGTGGGGCGTGAACGGCGAATAAGGACGTGGCGAACCGCTCGATCAAACCGCTGCGGCCGAGTAACCTCGTCGTACCGGCCCTCACGGCGAGTGCTCGATCGCCGGAACCGCGGATTCACAGCGTTCCTCAGCCGCCGACGTGGTGAAGCAACCCGGCGAGCTCCCCGCGCTCGACGCCGCCCAGCGCGACGAACGCGACGCCGTAGACGACCGGCGCGAGGACGAGCGTCAGCGGCCACCACGGCGCTACCACCCAGAAGGCGGCAGTCATGATCGCGGTGGCAGCGATCGGTGCGGCGACCGATCTGAACGGCGGCACCACCGGGAGCCAGTACTGGAAGGCGATGGCGGTCGTCCCAGCCGCCAGCGCGAACGTGACGATCGTCGCGATCGCCGCCCCCTGAATGCCGATCGTGGGCAAGAGGAGTGCGTTCAACGCCACGTTGACGATCGCTGCGACGCCCTGAATCCGGAGCGGGACGCTCGTCTGGTCAGCAGCGTAGAACAGCTCCGTGTAGATCTCGGAGACGCCCTGAAGGAGAATGCCGATCGCGAGCAACACCAGCAGCGGCGCCGCCTCCGCCGCGACGTCGGGCGTGGTGAGCAGGTTCAGGATCGACTTGCCGATGAGCCAGAGGCCACCGATCGTCGGCACCGCGAGCGCGATGAAATACCGGAGCGCTGTGATCGTGAGATCGCGGACGCGCGGCCGCTCCTCCGCCCAGAGCCGCGAGAACTCCGGGAACAGCGTGATCGAGAGCGGCCGAACGTAGAGGAGCATCCCCTGTGCGACCTGGTAGGCGACGGAGTAGACGCCGACCGCAGTCGCCCCGAGGACGGCGCCGACGAGCAGCCGATCGGCCTGCGTGAGCGTCGAACGAGCCACGTCCGTGCCCATCGTCGGCACCGAGTAGCCCAGAAAGTAGCGGAACCGTTCGAGCGAGGGGCTCGCGACGCCCACCTCTCGAACGATCGCGAGGTGAATGCCGCCGACGGCGACCGCCCGGGTCGCGACGACGACGGCGAGCACGCCGGCGATCCCGAAATCCGTCAGCAACACTGTGCCAGCCACCGCCGCGATGTGGCCGTAGACCACCGCCACGTCCGAGAGGGAGTAGTACTTGATGCGCCGGGTGGCGCGGAGGTAGCCCTGGCCGAAGCGCAGCCAGACGGTCAGTGGAACGAGCGCCGAGCCGACGAGAAACGTCGTCGCGAACGCCCGATCTCCGAGCGTGTACGTCGCCAGTAGCGGCGCGGCCGCAGCTACGACGAGCATACTCCCAGTCCCGGTGAGCAAGAGCGCACTCGCGAGCGTCCAGTAGGTGACCGATCGGTCCTCACCGTACTGCTGGAAGAACTGGACGATCCCCGTATCGAGGCCCAGCAGCGTCACCTGTCCGAGCAGCGTGGCGACCGCGAAGACCTGTGCGTACGCGCCGTAGGCCGCGGTTCCGAGGTAGATCGTCACCAGCGGGATGACGACGATCCCCCGGAGCTTGAGCGAGATCTTGACCAGCGTCGTGACCAGCACGTCCGTGGACAGCTTTGCCGCGAGACTCACGCTGACTCAGACTGCGGGCAGCGAGGGGTAATAGTAGGCGCCGCCACGGTACGCAGAGCAGAACAATCCCCGTGTGACGCCATCGGGTAGTCATGACTGGCGTCTGTGGCGGGGTCGCCGAGGGCGGCCGGCGCAGCCTCCGCGAGCTCGCCGAAGCGCTCCACCGGTTTGGCGACGAGATCGAGCGGCGGGCCGTCCGGGCCGACGCAGCCGTCTCGCTGGTCAGCCATCACACCGCATCTCAGCCGGTCGAGGCCGCTGATGGGACCTTGCTGTGGTGCTGGGGACAGGTGTACGGTCACGGGACAGAGTACCAGCCTCGACGGGAGGTGGCACCAACCGCGACGCCCGCCGAATACTGCCGAGATATCTACGATCGCGACGGGTTCGACACCGTCGCGACCCTCAACGGCGAGTACGCGATCGTCGCCTATCACCCAAATGGCACCGTTGCAAGCCGGGACAGCGGTGGACGGATCAGCCTCGTCACCGACCGGCTGGGGACCCACCCGATCTATTGGACGCGAACCGACGACGGCGACGTCGTTTTCTGTAGTTCGCTGCAGATCCTCGCGGCTCATCCTGGGGTATCCGTCGCCTTCGACCGGGAGATCCTCTATGAATATTTTGCGTTCCGGCGCACCTTCGGCCTCCGGACGCCACTCGAGGGCGTCGCGCTCGCTCACCCCGGCGCGATCACGACGATCGACTGCGCGAGCAACGCCGTCGATACCAGCGTCTACTGGCGGCCCGAGCACCAGGCGACGGCGAGAGACCGCGGGGCCGCTCGGCAGGAGTACGTCGACCGGTTTCGGGCGGCGGTCGCGGATCGCGAAGGCACCGCTGGTGGGGCGAGGCCAGTGCGCCGGCATCGACAGCCCCGCGAACCGACTGCACGCGAAAACGACGAGCCACTGGTCTCTGCGACGAGTAGTGACGGCGCCACCGCGAGCAACGGAGGTCGGGCAGTGGAGCGAACTGCCGACGGCGAGCTCGCCGGATCTACCGAACCCACCGCGCAGACCGGCGTGCTCGTCAGCGGCGGGAACGACTCGCGTGCGATCGTCGCAGCGCTGGACGCGCCGCCGGTCGGTTTCCACGTCACGAGCGACGAATCGGCAGTCGAGACCCAGGTCGCCAGGCGCGTGCTCGACGTGGCGGAGGCCGAAACGCGCATCCTCCATCGGGATAGCGAGTATCTCGCCGACTCACTCGAGCCGAACGCGTCGCTGTGTGATTTCGGATCCTGGTTCAATCAGGCGCACGTCTACGAGTTCGCCGAGGAGCTCCGGTCGTCCTGTGACCTGCTGTTCACCGGGCTCTACGGCGACGTCTACAGCGGCGGAACGCTCCCGAGCTACTCCGTCCCTACCCCGCTCGGTCGGCTTCCACTCCCGCTGCTCGATCGACCCGAGTCAATCGAGGAGTATCTCGGCTTCTACCTCGATGGCACCCTCGACAAACACTCCCATCGGCTGCCGGACTACTGCCGATCGTCGAGCGACGCTCGCGGCGTGCTCGCTGGGAATATCGGACGCGTCGACGGCGAGATCGACCACCACGGTGTCCGATACGGCGACCTCACGGACCTGCTGTTCGCCTCGATCTACCCCGTCACGAACCGGCACTCGTTCCTCTTCTACGCGTCGCTGTGTCAGACCATGCCGGCGACGAACCCGCATTTCGACTACCGGCTGCTCGACTGGATCCTCGCTCAGCCGCTCGGACGGCTGCTCAGGACCGACGTCCAGAACGCGGTGATACGGGAGTGCTCGCCCGAGCTCGCGGAGATTCCACACGCCGCTCGTGGCGTCGCCCCGCGTCGGTCGTTCCCGGTGCAGTACGCGAGCCATCGCTTGCAGGGCGGCCGGCGCCGGATCCGGACGCGGCTCTCTCACTCGGAGACGCGGGGCGTCGGCTTCACGACCGACCTCGACGAGCTACTACGGTCGCGACCGCTAGTCCACGACTGCATGCGCCGCAAACGCGACGTCGTCGATCGGTACGACTGGCTCGACCCTGCTGGGATTCGCTCGGAGTACCGGGCCCACTGCGAGGGGTCGAACCGCCGCTCGGAGCTGCTCTGTCTCCTGACGTTCCTGGCGATGCCGATCCACGAGCACGTCAGTCTGGAGGATCGCACCGACGTGGAGGTGTCTGCAGAGTAATATGTTCCAGACAGATACTGGGTGCGGACGGCGGGCGGTGCATCGGAGGCGACAAGCGGTGCATCGGGGACGACGAGAGGCGCGACGGAACCGACGACCGCCACGTGCAGCGTCCCGCCGCCGAGGTGGTGCCTGATGGCGCCGCTGGTATCCGTCTTGCTCCCTGCCTACGAGGAGCTCGAATTCCTCGAGCAGGCGGTCGACAGCATCCTCCGCCAGAGCCACGACAGGATCGAAGTGATCGTCGTCCACTCCGGCGATCCTGCCGGCTTCCCGGAGCGGGTCCGGGCGTCGCCGGCAGTGACCTACGAGCACCAGGAGCCACGCGGCGTCGCCGCTGCACGGAACCGGGCGCTCGATCTCGCGAGCGGATCGGTGATCGCCTTCTGCGACGCCGACGACTACTGGCATCCAGCCAAGCTCTCGGCACAGCTCCCGGTGCTTGACGGTGACGTGGATCTGGTCTACTCCGACGAGTACCTGCTCCGAGGAGGAAACGCCTACCAGATCGACTCGCCGCCGATCCGGGATCCGGATCGCCACCACGTCGACGTGTTCCGCAACGGCGGCGGCGTGGGCTCGCGCTCGGTGATCGCCCGGGCAGCGTGTTTCGAGGACGAGCGGTTCGACGAGCGATTCGAGGTCCGAGAGGACCAGCACCTCTGGACGCGGCTGTTCGCATCGTTCACCCCCGCTCGCGTCGCCCGGCCGCTCTCCTACAAACGCGAGACTGCTGGCTCGCTCAGCTCCGACGTCGATCGTGCCTACCGCCTGGAACGGCTCGAGATCGAGGACCTCTGCCAACGGTTCCCGGAGCTGCGCCCCTATCGCGAGGAGCGCGAGCGACAGATGCGCTATCGCTACGCGAAACGGCTGCTGGCCAACGGGGGGCGCGCGACAGAGGCCAGGGGCGTGCTCCGCGGTCTCGTCGCCGATGGCGCTGCCGACGAGCGTATTCTGACCTTACTGCTCCTGTCGGCGCTCCCAATCGATCACGAGTCCACGACGCGGCGTCTGCAGGATCTGCTCTGGACGCTGCAGTCCTACCGCCGAAAGCTACGCGACGAGGAGCGACGGGGACCGGACCCGTGGATCGCGGACGGCGAGCGAGCGGACTAGGTGCGCCGACGTACCCGCGCCGAATCTTCGCATCTTCAGCGCATCGACAGTTCCCGATCTCGCGTCCACGCCCGATAGCGTCCCGCGATGGCGCCAGCGAACAGCCAGAACGCGCCCATCGATGTGTGGTTGTCCCAGATCTGATCGAGCAGGGCAATCGCCAGAAATCCGAGCGCGCCGACGCAGAGCGCGGTGGCGACGGCGGCGTCGGGGGCATCGGACCACGCGAGGCGAATCGCGCGAACCGCGATCGCGAACACGGCAGCGAGCCAGAGCCCGAGGCCGACGAACCCGGTCTCCGCGAGGTGGGAGTAGACGATCGAGTGGATAGCGACGTCGTCGCTGAACCCGATCTCGGCGGCGACTGGCTCGACGTTCCCGCCGCCGTAGCCAACGAGCGGGTGATCGAGCGCGAGGGCGTAGGCCCGCCGATAATCTGCCAGCCGCGTCTCCAGATTGTCACCGGTGACGAGCGGGAAGACATCGAGAACCAGGTCGGCACCGACGACCGCGACGATCACCGCCATACCTACCGCTGCGGCGGTGGCGGTGCCGAGCAGTCTGGGACGCTCGCGCTCGAAGACGGCTCGATACCGGGGCGGCCAGTAGCGGCTGCTCGCGAGCATCACTGCGAGCACGATCGTCACCGCGAAGCCGAGGACGGCCGAGTCGTACTGCGAGAGCGGCACGCAGAAGGTCCCAAGAAAGAGGATGCCGGACAGCGCGAGGAGACGGAACCGAGCTGTCAGGTCGGGATCCGCTACCATCCAGACGAGCACGGCGACGGCCGGGAGCGCGAGCGAGACGAACGCCGCGTTGTTCCCGACCAGCCCGCCGAGGAAGCGACCCATCGGCATCGCGTGCCCGAGCAACACGATCGTGAGCTCGTTGCTGCGCGGGGTTTCGCCGAGCGTCGAGACGCCGAGCGAGCCGCGGTTCGCGAACTGTGCGAGCGCGAAAGCGGCGTGACCGATCATCGCGAGCACGAACGCGCCGGTCAGACTGCGGAGGGTCGCGTACCCGACTGCGAGGAGCCCGGCGGCGACCACAAAGTAGGCGACGTACCGCAGTTGCGTGAGGCCGAACACGGCGGCCGTTCGCGGGTCGTGAGTGGCGAACGCCGCGCCGAGGAGCGCCCAGATCGCGAAGCCGGCGAGGAACGCTGCCGGCCAGCCGATCGTGCGCCAGGACCGTCCCAGTAGCTCCCTGGGAGTCCGAATCGAAGCGCTCGCGTCGGTCTCGAAGAGCCAGAGTACGAGGAGTACCGCGCCGGCAACGACCGCGAGATCGCCGATCACCACCGCGAGATCGACGGTTCGCTCTGGCCCACGCAGGAGCGGCACGTCGGCGTTCACCGTCGCGAGAACTGGGATCGCCGCCACGACGCTGGGGACGACGCTGCGGGTCGCGACGGCGAGGAGACCGTACGTGCCGAGGGCGATGGCGAGCACCGGGATCGGCGGGACGTCCCCGGCCACGACGACTGCCGGTACCAGCCAGATCACCAGCACCGTCAGCAACCCACCGAAGGCGAGCGTCGTCTCCGGGGCCGCCACCGACCGCGGATCGATCACCGACCACGTTCGGCTTCCGCTTGCTTCGGCGGTCCGGTCAGTCACGTGGCGCCGAGAGGGGAAGCGGACGGAAAATTATGCGCTGCGAAACGCGTCTTCGAGGCCGCTACTGACGCGGCTGCAGCAGCCGTGGCTCCTCCGCCATCTGTCACCAGCAGCGATCACGGACAGCAACCGACAACGAACGCCACTCAGCCACCGACGACGATCACCACGCCGCCCCCGAGCAGCGCGAGCGCGCCGAGGCCGAAACAGACCGCCCAGAAGGGAACCCGCTTGACGACGCCGAGCAACAGGTCGATCGTCAGGTAGCCGACGAGCACGCTGGCGGTGAGCGCGATCGCGCCCGCGGCGACCCCGATCTCGGGGAGCCCACCGGCGTCCAGCACGACCAGCGCCGTCGCACCGAGGCCGGCAGGAATCGAGAGCAGGAATGAGAGCCGGAACGCCGCGGGACCGTCGTACCCCTCGAACAGGAGAACGCTGGTCGTCATGCCCGATCGGGAGACGCCCGGGAGGATCGCGAACGCCTGTGCGGCACCGACGAACACGGCGTCGGCGAACGTCGGCAGCTCGCGCTCGCCCAGCCCGACGGCGTCGCTCGTGCGCTGGACGACGCCGGTGAGGATCAGGAGGACGCCAACCCCGGCGACGAAGACGCCCCCGCTGACCGCGCTCGCGAGATCGACGGCCAGCAGATATAGCGGCACGCCGACGAGCCCGGTCGTGACCGACGCGATGAGAACGAACGACGGCTCGGCGTTGCCGGCCGCGAAGGCCGCTCGCGGTCGCCAGGCCGATATCCCCTCGCTCGCTGCACGGATGTCCTCGCGATAGTAAACCGTCGCGGCAATCGTGGTGCCGAGGTGGAGGAACAGGGAGAGCGCGAGCGCGGTCTCTCCGGATTCCCCCAGCGCCGTGAACAGCATCGAGAGGTTGCCCTGACTCGAGATGGGGAGCCACTCGAAGACCCCCTGGACGATCCCGGCGAGCAGCGCCACCAGTAGCTCCCGCCACGCCATCGAGCGACCGTTCCGGTGGCGGGCGCATTAACAGCGGCTGATTACCGGCAGAAACCGTCAGGATGCCCGCTCTCCTTCGTTCGGTCGACCCCCGTAGCGGTCAGAACCGATCGGTGCGGCCAGAGGCAGTCCATGCGTCCCGCGGTGCCCTCGCGGGCACGTGGACGGATCGCCCCTGGAGCTGCTCGACGCGGCCGGCGAAGGCGAACCGATCGCCCTCCCAGCTGGGTTCGGTATTCGCCGCGGCGGCCGCCGCAGCGGCCTCGCGGTCGCGAACGTGGGCGCCGATGGCGGCCACGATCGCGGCGGCTTCCTCGGTGGACGCGCTGGCCGGAATCTCGATGTCGACGTCGGAGTCGAGGGCGTTCGCCTCACCCTCCGCGGCCCGGGCCGCCGGCTCGACGTCGTCGTATGCGTCCTCCGGATCGACTGGGCTTGGTTCGGCCATTTACAGTGGGATGTTGCCGTGTTTCTTGTCGGGGTTCGACGCCCGCTTGGATTCGAGCATCTCCAGGTCGTCGATCAGGCGCGGGCGGGTATCGATCGGATCGATCACGTCGTCGAGGTAGCCTTTGTCCGCCGCGGTGTAGGGGTTGGCGAACTGCTCGCGGTACTCGTCGATGAGCTCGTCGCGAAGCTCGTCGGGATCCTCCGCTGCCTCGAGCTCGTCGGAATAGAGGACGTTCACCGCTCCCTGCGGGCCCATCACCGCGATCTCGGCCGTCGGCCAGGCGTAGTTGACGTCCGCCCCGAGATGTTTCGAGGACATCACGCAGTACGCGCCGCCGTAGGCCTTCCGCGTGATGACGGTCAGTAGCGGAACCGTCGCCTCGGAGTAGGCGTAGAGGAGCTTCGCGCCGTGGCGGATGATCCCGCGGTGCTCCTGGTCCGTGCCGGGCATGTAGCCGGGCACGTCGACGAAGGTGAGGATCGGGACGTTGAACGCGTCACAGAAGCGGACGAACCGCGAGGCCTTCATCGAGGAGTCGACGGTGAGCGTCCCCGCGTTGACGCGGGGCTGGTTGGCGACGATGCCGACGGAGCGGCCGTCGAGCCGACCGAAGCCGGTGACGATCTCGGCGGCGAACCGCTCGCCGACCTCGAACAGCGAGCCCTCGTCCAGAACGGAATCGAGGACGTTCGTCATGTCGTAGGGTTTCTGCGGACTCGGCGGGACGATCTCCCGCAGCTCCGCGTCACGGCGATCGGGCTCGTCCCAGGGCTCGACGCGCGGCGGATCTTCGACGTTGTTCTGCGGGAGGTAGGACAGCAGGCGCCGGACGTCGTCGAGGGCCTGTTCCTCGTCGTCGACGGCGAAGTGGGCAACGCCGGTCGTGGAGCTGTGGGTACTGGCGCCTCCGAGCTCCTCGTGGGTGACCTCCTCACCGGTCACGGTCTCGATGACGGACGGGCCGGTGATGTACATGTGGCTGGTGTCGTTCACCATGAAGATGAAGTCCGTCATCGAGGGGGAGTAGACGGCTCCGCCGGCGCACGGGCCCATGATCCCCGAGATCTGTGGGATGACGCCGCTGGCCTCCTGGTTCCGGCGGAAGATCTCCGCGAAACCTGCCAGCGCGTCGACGCCCTCCTGAATCCGGGCGCCCGCCGAGTCGTTCAGCCCGATCAGGGGCGCGCCGACCTCCATCGCCTGGTCCATCACCTTCGTGATCTTCTCTGCGAACACCTCACCGAGCGAGCCCCCGAAGACGGTGAAGTCGTGGGCGAAGACGAAGACGGTTCGACCGTCGACCTCGCCGTAGCCCGTCACCACGCCGTCGGTGAGGAGCTGGCGTTCCTCCATCCCGAAGTTGTGGGTGTTGTGGGTCCGGAGCTGGTCGAACTCGTTGAACGTCTCGTCGTCGAGGAAATACTCGATCCGCTCGCGTGCGGTCTTCTTGCCCTTGTCGTGCTGGGACTCGATCCGGGCCTCGCCGCCCCCGAGCAGCGCCTCCTCGCGAAGCTCCTCGAGCTCGTCGAGGCGATCCTCCATCGTCACGGCGCGAACCCTCCCGCGGTCATTTGATGGTGACCGACGGCGACCGACCGGAAAAGCGTTCCGAACACCACGACTGACCGCTGTCTTCCCAATCTGTACGGGTCGTTCGAATCGCTAGGCGCCACCGGCTCGAAACGGCCCACGAGAGCCCCTCAGTACCGATTCGCTACCCACGCGGTAGCGACAGAGACCTCGCGTCCTCGGTCCGGGCGGGCAGCCGAACGCTCAATGCACTCCCGTTCCAAGCCGTCGGTATGGACGGCGAGGCGTTCCGCGAGCAGGTGACCGACGAGATGGCAACGGAGCTCGACCGGTTAGGATCGGAGAAGCTCCTGATCGCGCTGACCGACGCCGACCTCGAGGAGGAAACGGTGCTCGAGGCCGCGGCAACGAGCGAGCACGCGGCCAGAACCACGTTCGAGCAATGGGCCGAATCCGCCGACGACGAGCAGGCTCGCGAGGTGTTCGCGGACGTCGCCGAGCAAGAGACCGACCACTACGAGCGCGTCGCTGCACACCTGCCTGACGGGTTCGAACCCGCAGATGGCGGGCCGCTCCACGCCCACCTCAGACAGCAAGACGACTCGATCGCGCGCGCAGCCGGGCTCGTCGGGCGGGGGCTCGTCAGCGACCGGACTCACCTCCAGGTGATCAGCTTCTTCGTCAACGAGGGCGACACCGAACTCTCCGACCTCTTTCGAGATCTCCGATCCGAGACGGCGGACTCGCTCGAGGCGGGGCTCGATCTGCTCGACGCGTTCTGTGAAGAGGACGCCGACTGGGAGGCAGCGGCGGGCGTCGCCGAGTACACGATCCAGATCGCCTACGACGACTACGCCGACGCGCTCGCCGGGATGGGGATGGATCCGAAGCCGATCTGTTGAGGCGGCCGGGTTCCGACCCGGGCTGGTAGCGAGGCGGCGTGCTCGTCAGTCGTCCTGGGCAGGCGCCGAGACCGTGGGCTCGTCGGCGACGTCGGGGTAGGACTCGACGCCGGCGTACTCGACGAGCTGCTCGCCGAGTTCACGCACGCGTGACTCGATGTCTTCGTCGTGGATACCATCCTCGCCGACGGTGTCGTACGCTGCCGGAATCCCGACTTCGAGCGGAAGCGTCCACGCGTTGAGCGTCCGGGCGACCGTCCGGAGGTGCATCAGCGCGGATTTGGGGTAGTCGCCGCCAGCAACTTCGAGCAAACCGACGGTGGTGCCTGCGATCTGATCGCGCTTCACGTAATCGAGGGCGTTCTTCATCGGCGCGGCGAAGGAGCCGTGGTAGTTCGGCGTCCCGAGGAGCACGGCGTCGGCGGCGTCGATCTCCGCTTTGAGCCGCTCCGCGTCGCCGAGTTCGCGGTCGTCGGGATCGAACACGGGGAGATCGTACTCGCGAAGGTCGATCAACTGGGTTTCGGCACCGGCGTCGCTCGCGGCGTCGAGTGCCTCACGTAACGCGATTCTCGTCTTGCTCGCGTCGCGTAAACTGCCGCAGATCGCGACCACAGTCGGCGGCGAACGGCGTTGCATTGGCTGGACGAACGTGCTGGAACACCGTAAGCACTCGCTGAACTCGTTTACTGTTAGGAATCCGAACTGAATCGGCGCAGTGCGACCTTAGAACGTCACCGTCGCTCCGCTAGAATACTCCTCCAGCGAGTTTGGCACCTGGACAGTTACGATGGTCTCGCTCCCCGTGCTGGTCGTGATGGTCAGCTCTGCTGACTCGCCTGCCACAAGCGGTGCAAGGCCGCTGTTATCGCCATCCCCGGATACGTTCGCTCCGAGTGGGATCACGATATCGTACTGATCACCGTCTTCAGACATGACGTCGTTCGACGTGTCTGCGGCAGTGATCGCCTCGGTCTCGAAGGCGGTCTCGCCGCCTGCTGCGACAGTCGTGTGGACCAGATAGGCCAGGGTATCGGTCACGAGAAACTGGACAGTCAGCTCTGTCAGATCAACCGATGCGCCAGTGGCGGGTGAAACCGTGAGCCGGACCTCGCCGATCGACTCGCCGTCGGCACCGACGGTTCCGGCCGTCGAGAGGACCTCGACGGTGTTCGCGGTCTGCACCCCGGCCTCGTCGCCGGTGTCGCCAGTGGTCCCCGATCCGCCATCGTCGGATCCGCTCCCGTCGGACGACGCGGTCTCACCATCGGCAGCATCGTCGTTCGTCGCGTCGCCGTCGGATCCGTCGCCGCCAGCGTCGTCTCGGGAGCCGTCACCGTCCGATCCCGAGCTACAGCCCGCGAGGACCGATATCCCGGCAATCCCACCGATGGTCGTCACGAGGTCGCGCCGCTGCAGCGTACGATCCGCCGTCGATTCACTCTCGTCGGTCCCGTCGTCCCCCGCACTCGTCCGTCCAGACATCCTCGTGCGATCGGGGATCGAGGGACCGGTTAAATCCGGTGGGCGATCTATCACGAGAGATAATCCATCGGCAGACGTGAGTACGGTCGAACCGCCGGACGCTGGCGCCAGACTTCGCTACAGTGATATCGACCCACAAAGCTTGCGCCACCCTGACGTGTGACCTTGGAGAACTGGCGGGCCGCTCAGAGTTCGCCAGAGACAAGAAGATCCCTTCCGGTCAACTGCCGAAATTGAAGCCGACGGTTCCGTCGTCGAACAGCGGTGGACGAGCGTAGCGAGTCCGCGGAGCTCGACGGGTCGTTTTCACTCCTCGTCGAACGCCGGAATTCAGAGGTTTCCAGGCACGATCTTGCTCAGGGAGCAGGATCGAACACCGCGAATCGAAGATTCGCGAGCTCGACGAAGCTCCGACTCTCTACGCTTCGTCGAACAGCGTCTCGCCGTCGACCATGTGCTCGGCGACGGCGTCCTCGTCGATCGTGACGCCGAGACCGGGCTCCTCGGGGATCTCGATGTAACCGCCCTCGATAACGTCCTCCTCGACGAGGTCCTCCCACCAGCCGAGCTCGTAGGAGTGGTACTCGACTGCCAGCGAGTTCGGGATGGCGGCGCCGACGTGGGCGCTCGCCATCGTCGCGACGGGCGAGGAGACGTTGTGCATCGCGACCGGCACGTAGTACTGGTTCGCGACGTCGGCGACCTTCCGGGTCTCGCGCATTCCGCCGACCTTCGGCATGTCGGGCGCTACGATGTCGACGGCCTGGTTCACGATCAGGCGACGCTCCTCGGTGACGCGGTAGCGGTTCTCGCCGACGCAGATCGGCGTCGTTGTGGACTTCGTGACGTTCTCCTGGACTTCGAGATTCTCCGGGGGAACGGGGTCTTCGAGCCACCAGACGTCGTACTCCTCGATGGCGTCAGCGAGGCGCTTGGCGGAGCCACCGGAGAACGTCCAGTGGCAATCGAAGGCGACGTCGGCGCGGTCTTTCACGCGCTCGGTGACCTTCTCGACGATCTCGGCCTTGTGGCGGATCTCGCCGGGCCGCAGGTGGCGGTTCGCGCGGTCCTTCTCGAGACCGCTCGGGACGTCGAGGTCGAACTTGAGGGCGTCGTACCCCAGCTCCTCGACGACGCGCTCTGCCTCGTCGGCGCAGGCTTCGGGGTCGGCCTCTTCCTCGGTGTGGCAGTCACAGTAGACGCGCATCTCGTCGCGGTACTTGCCACCCAGCAGCTGGTAGGCCGGAACCTCGAGGATTTTGCCGGCGACGTCGTGCAGCGCGACCTCTATACCGGCGATCGCGGTGACGGTGATGCCCTCGACGGAGCCCTCACCGGACATCTTCTGGATCAGGTGCTCGTAGAGCCGGTCGATGTCGAGGGGATTCTCGCCGACGACGAACGGCTTCATCCGCTCGATGAGCTCGGGAACGCCCGCGCCCCAGTAGGCCTCGCCGGTGCCGACGACGCCAGCGTCGGTGTAGATCCGGACGAGCGTCCACGGGAAGTTCCCGTCGACCATCGTCGTCTGAACGTCCGTGATCTCGACGTCACGGCCGCCGCCTCGTTTGGCCTCGACGCCCATCGTCTCCGCGGAGAGTTCCCGCATCGTGTACTCCGCGTTCGGGTCGTGCAAGTCCGTGTAATCGATGTCGTTACTCATCTGAGAGCGATTTTTCCGGGAACGGGTAATTGTGTTGCGGTCTCTGCGCGCGGGCGACTTGGTGGCAGCCAGATGCAGGACTCACAGCCGGCAACGGGGTGCCGCGGCGCAAACGACTATCCGAGTCGGTTCCGAACGATCGACCATGCGAGTCATCGACGCGGACGTGCTCGTCACCGGACGCGACGAGCCACCGATCGAGGACGGACGGATCGTGATCGACGAAGCGAGCGGCCAGGTCGAATCGGTCGGCACGCAGGAGGACGTGGACGACCCGAGTCAGGCAAATGGCGACGTCGCCCACGAGCAGTACCCAGCAGTGACGCCGGGGCTGATCGACGCCCACCTGCACCTCACCGGTGCTCGCTCGATGGACCCGATGCAGTGGGTGATCGAGTCTTCGGAACTGGGGGCTGCCCGCGCGACCGCAGACCTGCGAGACATCCTCGCAGCAGGGTTCACGTCGGTCCGCGACGTAGGATCGGAAACGGGACTCGGGCTCCGGGACGCCGTCGACCAGGGCGCAATTCCCGGTCCGCGGATCTACACCAGCGGCCAATCGATCAGCCAGACCGCCGGCCACGGCGACAGCCACTTTCTGCCCTACGACTGGGTCGCCGACAGCGACCGCGGCATCGGGACGCTCGCCGACGGCCCCGACGAGTGCCGGAAGGAGGCCCGCAAGCGCATCCGCGACGGCGTCGACGTCCTCAAGATCATGACCACCGGCGGCGTCCTGAGCGAGAAGGACGCACCGGACCAGAGCCAGTTCACCGACGCGGAGGTCCAGGCCTTCGTCGAGGAGGCCCACCGCGTCGGCATCCCCGTCGCCTCCCACGCCCAGGGCGCGCCCGGAATCAAGACCGCGCTCCGCAACGGCGTCGACACCATCGAGCACGGCTTCTACCTCGACGAGGAGTGTATCGACCTGTTCGAGGAGACCGACGCTACCTTCGTCCCGACCCTCTCGATTATGCACCGCCTGATCGAGCACGGCGCCGACCACGGCGTGCCCGAGTACGGCCTCGAGAAGTCCCGCGAGGCCAGCGAGTCACATTTCGAAGCAGTCGAGCGGGCCTACGAGGCCGGCATCCCGATCGCCACGGGAACGGACTTCATCGGCCCCGAACTCGTCCCCCACGGCGAGAACGCACTCGAGCTCGAACTGCTCGCGAACGAGGTCGGGATGGACGAACACGACGTGCTCCAGTCCGCGACCCGGATCGCGGCGCGGACGGTCCCGGACGACGACGTGGGGACCCTCGAGGTCGGCAGCCGGGCCGACGTCCTCGCACTCGGGAGCGATCCGCTCGAGGACGTCTCGGCAGTTCGGGACGTCGAAGCTGTCTGGAAGGACGGCACAGCAGTCGGTCTGTAGTCGCCCCGGGAGAGGATACTTCTCGACGAAACGAGACTGGGAGAATCGACTGCACCACGCCACACAGTTCGCCTCACTATTAAATACGATCGGGCACCAGCAACTGGTGAGTACCCATGAATATCGAACTCACGCACCAGCCGTCCTACACGCACGTCGTCACCGATCTCGAAGCAGGCGAGACCATCCTCGCCGAGCCGGGTGCGATGGTCAGCCACACCGACTCGATCGAGATCGACACCACGACGAGTCGAGACGGTCTCCTTTCCTCGGCGAAGTCCATGCTCGGGGGCGAGTCGGCCTTCGCAAACGAGTTCACCGCCACTGGGAGTTCAGGGACCGTCACGCTCGCGCCGCCGACGCCAGGCGACGTGAAGCACTTCCAGCTCGACGACGAGACGCTCTACGCCGTGGACGGCTCCTATCTCGCCTCCGATCCCGCGATCGACATCGACTCCGAACTCGGCGGCCTCAAGACCATGCTCGGCGGCGCGGGTCTCACGCCGCTCGCACTCAAGGGCACCGGCGACGTGCTGATCGAGGCCTTCGGCGGGATCGAGTCCGTCGAGCTCGCAGCCGACGAGACGTACACCATCGACAACGAGCACCTCGTCGCCTGGGAAGGCTCGACGGACTTCGACGCCCGCCGCGTCGGCGGCCTCAAATCCACGATCCTCAGCGGTGAAGGCCTCGTGCTCGACTTTACCGGACCCGGACGCGTCTGGTACCAGACCCGCGGACTCGACTCGTTCATCGCCGCCCTCGGCGAGATCGTGACGGGCGAAGACGACGGGCAGGGGAGTCCGGACATGGACTTCTTCTGAGCGTCCCGCGAACGGTCCGGCCAGCCAGCCACGGGACGGATGGCCGCGTTTATGCCCTCGGCTCGCGCACCGTCACACATGGTAGCCGACACGCTCCAGCGCATCGAGGAGGCAGGCGTCGTCGCCGTCCTCCGTGGCGTCGAGCCCGAAACAGTCGAGGACGTCGCCGACGCGGTCGTCGCGGGCGGCGTCACCGCTCTCGAGGTGACCGCCGACTCCGGCGACGCGATGGACATGATCGAGACGCTCACCGAGACCCTCGGCGACGAGGCGCTCGTCGGCGTCGGAACAGTCCTCGACTCGGAAACGGCCAAGGCGGCGATCGACGCCGGCGCCACCTTCGTCGTCTGTCCAACCTTCGATCGCGGCGTCATCGAGACCTGTAACCGCTACGGCGTTCCGGTCGCACCGGGCGTCTTCACGCCGACCGAGGCCCAGCAGGCATACGAGGCGGGCGCGGACGTGGTGAAGATCTTCCCAGCGAAGACCGGTGGACCGGCTCACGTCTCCGCCGTCAAAGGCCCGCTCGGCCACCTGAACATCATCCCAACCGGTGGCGTCGGCCCCGACAACGCGGGCGAGTATATCGAGGCCGGCGCGATGGCCGTCGGTGCAGGTGGATCGGTCCTCGACCACGACGCCGTCGAGGCGGGCGAGTACGAGCAAATCACCGAGAACGCCGAAGCACTCGTCGAAGCCGTCGAGGACGCGCGCAACTGATCGGCCACAGGAGCGCCGCAGATCCCGCGGAGAGGGGCCGCCGCGACCAGCTACGTTCCAGATACCGACCGACGGCGCGGGAGTTTATGATCCAGTCCAGCGAACGCTCACTCCCGGATCCGAATGCCGGGTGACCCAATGCCACCCGATACTGCCCCTCCAGATCTCACGATCACCTGTTACGTCCGCCCAGCACTCGTCCTCGACCCGATCGACGCGAAGATCGAGACCCTCCGCACCGCCGAGCGCGAGGGGCGCATCGACAGCCTGCTCCTGCGGAGCTGGCCCGGCGACGTCGCGCTGGTCGACGACACGCCCCACCCGGAAGTCCTCGAGCAGTACGACCGCTTCGAGCGCTGGGCAGACCGCGCCGGCGTCACGATCTCGCCAGCGTTCCAGACCCGCGAAACGACGTCCCTCGCGACCGACCGAACCGTCGAGCGCCTCGTAACGCCCTCGATCTGTCTCGCCTGTCACGACGGCGACCGACTCGTCGGCGTCTTTCCACACACCGACGGCGAGACGACCCACACGGTGCCGGAGGCGATCGCCGCCCTCCGGACTGGCTCGCTTCCCGAGCCACTGGTTGGACGCGAGAGCGTTGCGGAGCGGACGGTCCCCCGGCCGGTCAGTACATCGGACGACGGCGACCGTCCCTCGCGTTCCTACCCTAGGCGCTCGACGAAGAGGCCACCGCCTACCTGCCCTGACTGTGGCACGGGTCTGACCAACGTGCAAGGAATCCTCGATTGTGGCAGCTGCGAGTGGGTCGGAGCTGACCGCACGACGGCGCTCGTCGCGGGCCGCTGATCGGGCGCTCGCTACCGGCTCACCGCCCGTGCTCTTCGTGGGCCGAGGCGAGATGTCGCGAGGCCAGCGCCGCGAGCAGGGAGAGTTCGCCCGCCAGCGCGCCGGCAGCGATAATCTCCGCGAGTGCGTCGGCGTTGCTTCCCGCCGGGTCGCCACCGCCCGCGACGCCGAGGACGTCGAGTGCTTCGGACTGCGTCGGGAGTGTCGTCCCGCCGCCGACCGTCCCGACCTCGAGACTCGCCAGCGAGACGCTCGCGTAAAGTTCGTCGCCGCGGTCCTCGATCGTCGTGATCGCGTTCGATCCCTCGACGACCTGGGCGGCGTCCTGGCCGGTCGCGAGGAAGGCCGCTGCGACGACGTTCGCGGCGTGGGCGTTGAACCCGAGAGCACCCGCTTTGGCCGAGCCGATCAGGTTCTTCCGGGTGTTCGCCTCCTCGATCGCGGCTGGCGTCGTGCCGAGGCGCTCCTCGACGACGTTGGCGGGGATCCTCACGTCCGCGACGACCGTCCGCCCACGGCCTTCGATCGCGTTGATCGCGGCTGGCTTCTTGTCAGAACAGAGGTTCCCCGAGAGTGCGACGAGATCCGCCGGCGTTTCGTCCTCGACCAGCGAGGCGGCCTGGCGGGTGGCGATCGTAGCCATGTTCATCCCCATCGCGTCCTTGGTGTCGTAGACGAACCGGAGGAAGACGGAGTCCCCGACGACGTACGGATCGACGGTCAGTAGCTCGCCGTGGTTGGTCGTCGACTCGGCGGCGGTGCGAAGGTCGTCTTCGTGCTCGCCGACCCAGTCGACGACCTGCTCGGCCGCCGCGATGCCGGAGACGCGGAACACCGGCGCGCGGGTCATACCGGTCTCGACCACGCGAGCGTCCGCGCCGCCAGATTCCGTGATCACGCTGGCGCCACGGTTTACCGACGCGATCAGCGCGCCCTCGGTGGTCGCGAGCGGAAGGTAGTGCTGTGATGAATCGTCCGCGCCAGTTCCTGCGGCCCCGCCGTTCACCGCGATCGGGCCGACGACGCCCATCGGGAGCTGTGCCGCACCGAGCATGTTCTCGACGTTCGACTCGGCGTCGTCGGCCGGGAACGAGTAGTCACCGACGGTGGAGAGGTCGGCCCCGGTGTCGGCCTCGATCGCCAGCCGGCGCGCGGTCGCGGCGGTGTCGGCGTCGGCGTGCTCGGCGAGCTCGTGGAGACGGAGCTCGCCCTCGGTGACGCGATCGGCGAGATCCTGGGCGTCTGTCATTGCCGAGTCGTCGGTGGCCCGGGGCCTAAGAGTTGCTCTTCGGGAAGCGCCGGCGGAGTTGACGAGGGATCATCCAGAGATATCTCGCCGAATGCGGCGAAGATACTGTCAGGACGCCAATGAACCGCCGCAATCGGCCGACGCGCTGGTGTCGCCGGTGACGGCTTTAGATGCACGCCGGACACGGACTCGATGAACGTGGCAGTACCGCAGACGCTGGCGGGAAATGGACCGAGGCCGCTACTCTTCCTCGTCACTCCCACCGTACTTGAGAATGAAGAATGTGAGGCCCAATACCAGTCCCATGAAGGTGAACAACCACGTCGTCAGCGAGAGCGCTGCATCCGGGACCTCTGGCGGCCCCGTTTCAACGGCTTCGTCGCCGCCGGCGCCCTGTGAGACGGTGACGGTTCCGACCATCCCCGACGCCTCGTGTGGGATGCAGAAGTAGCCGTGCTCGCCTTCAGTCTCGAACGTGTGCTCGTAGGTGCCGCCGCCATCGATGCTACCGCCACCCGGATACGCACCCCGGGCGGCGGACTCGCTGTCGAATCCACCGCTCGCCCAGTAGCTCGTACCCTCGGGAATCTCGTCCTCGTAGGCCGTGACGCTGTGTGGGATGGAGCCCACGTTCTCCCAGACGACGGTCGTTCCTGGCGCCACCTGAACGTTCGCCGGCTGGAACTCGAGGGAGTCGGTCATGTCGACGGTCGTCGACGCCTGGGCCGCTCCCCGCGAGGACGCCGCACCGATCGCCACTGCGCCACCCGCGGCTCGGAGAACCCCGCGCCTGGACCGCTGACGTACCTCGGTCGGTTCGGCCATGTCGGGCGTTGGTGCCGGGCCCCCAAAGGAAGCGAGTGGTTACCCGGGGCTAGGGAGCCAACGGAGGATACTGCTGGTTAGCGACCGAGGTGTGCACCTGAGGCGGGGAGAGACCCTCAGTTGACTGTCTGCAACCGGCGAGCCGCGGGTTGCGGTTCGTAACAGGACATCCGAGCCGGACGGCGAGCGAAACCGAGAACCGACGTCTCTCGCGAGCGCGTTCTGCTCACGTGGCAGGAGTACGTACCCGCCCGGAACCCCTCACTCGCCGAGCTCGTCGGGCGGCAAGTCACCGAGCGCGGACTCGTCGCCGACCGACGTGACGATCGAAACGTCACCGCCAGTCTCCAGTACGATCGCCTCGACGTCTTCGAAAGAGCCGAGCTGTTTCTTTCGAACCGCGGAGCGAAGGTCGGCTTCGCTCAGTCGTTCCTCGAGCATCGCGTCCTCCAAGAACTCCCCGCGGTAGTACAGCAGCGACGGCGGATTCGTGACGAGCCGCTCGAACCACGGCCACCGGGTCTGGCTCTTTCCGACCACGTACTGCATCCCCAGCAGGAGTGCCAGCGCGGTCACCGTCTGGGCGAGGGCGACGTCTGAGGAGATCATCGAACTGCCGAACACGGCGCCGATGGCGATGGTGACGATGAAGTCGAAGGCGTTCATCTTCGCCAGCGTTCGACTGCCGGAGATCCGCAGGGATATCACGAGGATGACGTAGATCGCGACGCCGACGGCGATCGTTCGAAAGATCGGTTCCCAGCCGTCGAAGACGTAGGTAACGCGCGTCATCGTTAGTTCACCGGCGGCCACTCTCGTGCGTCGGCGGCCACCATTCCGAGGAGCTTGCGGCGGCGGTCGGTGCGCGTGCGCATCGTCTCGTCGAACGCGTCCTTCGAGACGGTCGGGACGCCAGCCTCGCGGAGCCGATCGAGCGACGGCGACGGTGGCGGATCGTCTGCCTCGGTGATGAACGCCGTATGCAGCGTGTGGAGGTAGCTCTGGACGCTCGCCCTCGCGCTCGTGAGGAGTACCTGATTGGGACGGTGTTTCTCTGGCACGCCGCATTCGAGGAGGGTCGTCGCATCGTCGAACACCGCGACGGCGAGTGCCGACGACGTCGCCGCCCGATCGCTGTAGTAGTAGTGCAAGATTGGGTACGCCTGGTGTTGCTCGGCCAGTCGGTCGAGATCCGACGCGAGCGCGTTCATCGGAACCTCGAACCCATCGAAACGGTCGCCGTCCCAGCCGGTTGCGACGAACGACTCGCTTCGCTTTCCGAGCCCGGTCACGCTCGACGCGAACGACCGTTTGTCGACGACGGCTTCGAGGACGTTCAGAACGTAGGAGACGCCGAGCGTTACGAACACCATGCCGCTCGCAGTGGTGAGTGACGCAGCAATCTCCCAGATCGGGCTCGACGGCGTGTAGTCGCCGTTCCCCATCGTGAACATCGAGTAGCCGACGAAATACGTGCGACCGACCCAGGTCGCGGTCCCGCCGTCACTGGTGTCGATGAGGGAGGCTTCCCCTCCGGCGAAGCAGAACGTCCAGCCCGCCCAGAGGAGACCAACCCACGTCAAAAGCGTGGACACGAGGATGAGCGGCCCCGCGAGGCTGAGTACTTTCGTATGCCGTCCGCTGACGCGTCGCATGAACTGCCAGATGCCCGTCGAAAGCCTGGCGGAGACCGGACCGGCACCGCCGTCGACCCACAGCGTCGTCCAGAATAGATCGACGGTCGCGACCACGAGCAGCCCGACGCCCAGCGCGAGATAGAACGGGTTCATCCAGCTACCACGACGTATGCGGCTGCGATATCCCGACGATGCATACGCAGGTGGGAACTCACTACGGCGAGTTTGTTAGCATCCGCTTTCGAGCGAGGGCAGCGCGTAGAGGTGGCGTTCGTGGCTCAGACCCCAGTTTCGCACAGCACGGAGTCCACAGAGCGCACCCGCGGCATCGCAAACGAGTCTCATTTCGGATGGACGGTTCGGCCAGACGGTCTACAGGATCGACGACGCAGGACCGCACCCAACCTCCGGCAGCGCAGTAGGATTCTTTCACTGATCGACAAAGGAGCAGATCGACCTGTAGAAGAGCTCTACTCTCCAGAAATAGCCACAGAACCGGCAGGGGATCTCGAAGCACCACCGAAAAATGGCGCAAATTTTGTATCGCATAATGTAGTTTATGTCCGTAACAAGTGGTCGGAAATCGTACATAGAATCGCCGGAGGGCGGAGCCTTCGAGTTCCTACACGCGGAATTCGGGCGCCGCGGGCCGATCTCCACGAACGCCGCTGGAAACTGACCGGTCTGCAACTGCTGGGGTAGCTCGGTCCAGAACGAACCTCGGTTCGTGCCTCGGGCGGCGATCCGCCCGAGTTTCGTCTCCGCGCCACACCCGGATACGACGAACCGGAACGAGCGTCCGTCCACGCCCGCTTCGATCGTGACAGTCCAGCCGTGGCCGTGGGAGTAGAGGAAACGATTGCGTGGCCGAATCCGGCACCGTCGGTTCTGGTGATCTATCCCGGTCGAACACCTCCGGTCAGACCACGTTGGGATGCCAGCGCCGTCTACAGGGCGGCGAACGCGGTAACCGGCTACGGCGCGGATCGAGAGCGGCCCGATCAGGCGTCCCCGTCGCAGTCGTCCGGAAACGCATTGCAAAAGGGGTTCAGAAGACAGCGACGCAGCCGCGAACGATAGCGTTCGGTGGGGTGCCGTCGACCAGGGCGCCTCCGTGTCAGTTCGCCAGCTGCTCTGCGAGCACCGCGTCGACGTTGGCGACGAACGACTCCGCCGTTCCCGCAGGGATCGTCGCGCCCGCTGCGACGGTGTGACCGCCACCGCTTCCCTCAACGGCAGCAGCGGCTTCGGCCATCGCCTCGGAGAGGTCGACCCCTCGACGGACGAGCCCGCCGGTCGCCCGTGCAGAGACCTTCACCTCGCCGTCGTCGTCCGCGAAGGCGACGATCGGCATCGACGGATCGACGCCGTCGGCACCGACGGCCATGCCGGCCACGATGCCGACGATCGTCGCCGGAATCTCGCTGCCGGCGTCGAACCACTGGCAGTGGGATTCGACGGTGACGCCAGTCTCCTCGACCCAGCTGACGCCACGCGAGAGATTCCGTCGGTGCTCGGCGAGGAGGTCGGTCGCGTCCGCGAGCGCCTGCTCGCGATCCCCCAGACAGACCGCCAGTCCGACCGCAGAGCGGTCGTACCGGGCGGTCGCGTTCAGCAGCGTCGCGAACTCGCTGGCGTCCCGGAGCTGCGTCGCAGTGGCCTCGCCGGCGAGCGTATACGCAGTCCCGACCATCTCGTCGATTCGATCCGCGGGGACGCCCCGCTGGATCGCCCGCTGGCAGAGGGCGCTGGTGATCGCCTGTCGCTCGGCGGGGGTGAGCGACGCCCACCGTCGCCAGTCGCCGTCCGTGCGGAGATCGAGATCGAGACCGTCGAGAAATCGGGCCGCCGCGTTCCGATCCGTCGCGACCCCGGGCACCCGAATCTCGTCGGCGTGGGCGAGTAGCTGCGGGAGCGGCTTGGTCTGCGTGCCGTACACCGCGAGGTCGGTCTCCACGTCGAGGACGCCCGCAGCCTCTCCTTCCGCCGCGATCGTGACGTTCGCACCGACCAGTTCGCCGTCCTCCTCCTGGCGATCTCCGACGGCACCGACGATCGCCAGCGCGGCGAGATCGCGATTCCGTTGATCCGGTTCGCTCCCCGGTTGGATGGCGTGGTCGGCCGTCAGAGCCGGCGGCTCGGCGCTCTCCGCTGTCAGTTCCCCAAGTGCTCTCGCAATCGCGTAGGCCGCACCCGCCCCGGAACACTCACGAGCCCCATCGAGCCCGACCAGCAGCGGATTCACGTGATAGGGTGCGTCGGCATAGGCCTCCGACGCTTCGTCGGGTGGCGTCACCATTTGCGCGTCTGACGGGACTGCATCCGGCGCCAGCGGCTGGTGGTGATCCGCGACGACGGTCGATTCCGGATCGCAGTGCGCGTAGATACCATCGAGCTGTCCGCTCCCGAAGTCGGTCAACAGGAGGACGTCCTCGACCTCGGCCGCGAGTCGCTCCAGCACCTCGTCGTCGAGCTGGTCCTCGAAGGTGACGTCGTGGGGGATCCCCGCTCGATCGAGTGCCGCGGCACCGACCGCCGCACTGGTCAGTCCGTCCGCGTCCGCGTGCGAGGCCAGCAGCACGTGGTCGGCGTCGACGAGTCGGTCCGCAGCGCGTTCGGCTCGCTCGGCCAGCGCCGGAATCGGCACGCTCATCTGGACCGTTATAGCCGCGGTTCCGACGTTAAACGTGTGGTCTGGGACAGCGCGATCGGCCGACTACCACTGCTGCAGAGAAACGACCCCCATCCCACTCACTCGGGGGAAGAGAGGACGAGGACGAGCCGGCGGTGCCCTTCGAAGGTGAGCGAACAGCCGCTCACGTCGAGATCGATCGGGCTGCCATCTGGCGAGGCCAGGGTGAGCCGTCGGTCGAAGGAGTCCTGGCTGGCGAGCTCGTCGAGCGTGGCGTCGGAAAGTGCGAGCAGGTCGGCGGGATCGACGTCGAGGAGTGTAGACGGCTCGTACTCGGTGAGATCGGCGGCGGCAGCGTTGATTTCGACGATCTCGGCGATATTGGCATCGTCGGGGTCGATCAACACGACGCCGTCGCTGACGCGCTGGAGGACGGCTCGCTGGGTGGCGGAGACGGTTCGCAACGCCTGTTCGTTGCGTTCTCGCTCCGTGACGTCGGTGATGAACCCCTCGAGCATCGGATCGTCTTCGTCGGCGACGGCGTCGGCCTCGATCGCACGGCCCTGCTCCCAGAGAGTGCGACGCTCGCCGTCGTTGCGGATGATCCGGTAGGTGACTTCGAAGGGCTCGCCCTCGTCCATCGCTCGCTCGACGGCAGAGCGCGTCTGCTCGCGATCTTCGGGAACGAGGACATCTGCTTCCCAGTCGACCTCGCCGCTGATGAGCTCCTCAGGGTCGTAGCCAGTGAGTTCACGACAGCCCTCGCTCACGAACTCCATGGGCCACCCCTCCGAGATCCGGCACCGGTATGCCATTCCGGGGAGGTTCGCGAGCAGCGTCTCGTATCGGCGTCGGGCCTCCGCGAGATCGTTCTCCGCACGGTACCGGCGGACTGACTCCTCGATGCGGTTCGCGAGCACGGCGTACTGGTCGGTACCGGTCTCCTTCTGGAGGTAGTCGGTCACTCCTCGGGAGATCGCTTCGCTGGCGATCTCCTCGCTGCCCTTGCCGGTGAAGAGGATGAAGGGGAGATCCGGGTACTCCTCGCGAACCGCGGCGAGAAACTCCAGACCGTCGGTTCCGGGCATGTCGTAATCGCTGACGACGGCGTCGAATGGCCCCTCGGCCAGGAGCGATAGCCCGGTTTCGGCGTCGGTGGCGGTCGTGACGGAGAGTCCCTCACGCTCGAGGAACGTCGCGGCGAGATCGACGAGCCCCTCCTCGTCGTCCACGTGGAGAATACGCGGGGACGCTGGATCGTCCTCGATGGCGTCACCGACACTATTCATTCACTGAGATAACGAACCGGGTTGTAAAAAACACCATGGCTAGCTATACCAGGGTATGCACCTCGGCCTGTCGCAGGCTATCGGCCACGATCGACCAGGAACAGCGATCCCGTCCACCGACTCTCGTGGGCCGAGATGGGGAAAGGGTGCGAGAGGCCGGCGTGGGAGTTCGAGTGGACGCGGAATCGGGCTCGGGGAGAGACGGTGAGTCGAATCGCCGATCCGGTTCACGCGCTGGCCCCGGAGGAGAGCTGATCACAGACGGTGGCTGATGACCGACGGTGGCTGGTCCCCGACGGTCGCTGATTCCCAACGGTCGCTCATGCACGAGGACCGCGAATCACCTATCAGTCCTCGCGACGGTCCACGGCGTCGACCACGTCGCCGATCAGCTCGTCGACGTCGGCCATCGACGGAACCACGTCGACGGAGAGTCCGTGCTCGCGCGCCGTCGTCGCGGTCGGCTCGCCGATGACGCCGACCACCGCGTCCTCGAGCCCATCGCGAGCGGCATCCTCGACGTCACGATCGGCTGCCGCCGCCAGGAAATGCTCGACGGTCAGCGAGGAGGTGAAACAGACGCCGTCGAGCTCGCCGGCCGCGGCCAGCTCCGTCGACGTGCCTGCCTCGGGCGGCCGCCGAAGCTCGTAGAGCACGGTCTCGTGCACGTTCGCGCCGGCAGCCGCCAGCCCGTCGAGGAGCACGTCGCTCCCGTGATCGGACCGGGCGACCTCGATTTCGGCGTCCCCGGGCTCGATCGCAGCAGTCAGCGCCTCGACGAGTCCCGTTGACGTGTACTCCTCCGGAACGACGTCCACGGGATAGCCGGCCTCGCGCAGCGCCGCCGCGGTCGCCGCGCCGATCGCCGCGATGGTCGGAGAGTTTGCGTCGGAGTCCGGCGCAGCGTCACCCGGCGACCAGCCCGCGTCTGCCACCAGCTCGACGCCGGTCTTGCTCGTGAAGATCACGACGTCGGCGGCTCGCTCCGGCGTCGCGCCAGTCGGCTCGACCGCGAGCATCGGATCGCCGATCGGCTCGACGCCGGCCTCGGTGAGCTCGGACACCGCAGACGCCAGCCGCTCGTCGTCGGGGCGAAACACCGCAACTGTCGGCCGTTCGTCGCTCATTTCTGGGAGCCTCCGGCTGATCCGGGAGTCCGATCCGACCCCGGCTCTGGGGACGCGGACCCCTCGTCACCATAGGACGACTGCAGCACCGACAGCACTTCCTCGCGAGTCGCAGCGACCTCGCCGATCACCGTCACGGCCGGGGGCTCGATTCCGGCCTCGTCCCTGACGCGTTCGATCGTTTCGAGGGTCCCAGTTGCTACCTGCTGATCCGGCCAGGTCGCGCGCTCGACCAGCGCGACCGGCGTGTCGGCGTCCATCCCGGCCGCCCGGAGCGCCGCGACGTACTCCGGCAGCTTGCCGACGCCCATCAGGACGACGAGCGTGCCGCCGGTTGCCGCCAATGCCTCCCAGTCGACAGCGGACTCGTCCTTCGTCGGATCCTCGTGGCCGGTCACGAGCGTGACGGAGGAGGCGTGATCCCGGTGCGTTGCGGGAATGCCCGCGACGGCGGGACCGCCGATCGGCGAGGTGACGCCCGGTACGACCTCTACCGGAACGTCGTGCTCGGCGAGATACTGGAGCTCCTCGCCGCCGCGGCCGAAGACGAACGGATCGCCGCCCTTGAGCCGGACGACGTCTGCTCCCTCCCGCGCCAGTTCGACGAGGCGCTCGTTGATCGCCGACTGCGGCGTTCGTTCGCCGCCGGCGCGCTTGCCCACGTCCTCGCGCTTCTCGGCGGGGATCGTCTCGATGATCTCCGGGCCGGGCAGCTTGTCGTGGAGGACGACGTCCGCGTCGTCGAGCAGGCGCCGCGCGCGGACGGTCAGTAGCTCTGGGTCGCCGGGACCGCTCCCGACGAGGTAGACCGTTCCGATCGCCGTATCGTCACTAGCCACGCTGTCGTCCTCGCTCACGTCTCATCACCCGTCGCGCTCGCTGCGCCGTCTTCGGCGGCCTCGGCGTCGGCCTCGCCGGTCTCGCGTTTGGCCGCCTCGATCAGCTCCGCAGCCCCCGCGTCCGCGATCTCCGTCGCGAACGACCGCGCGGCCGACGCGTACCTTTCTGCGGGCAGGTCGCGACTCATTTCGACGGTCTCGCTGCCGTCCCTGCTGTAGGCTGCAGCGACGACCCTGACGTGGCGGCCCTGGAGACTCGCGTTGACGCCGAGAGGCGCGACGCAGCCACCGCCGAGTTCGGCCAGAACGATTCGCTCGACCGTCGTCGCGATCCGGGTCGGTCGGTGGTCGAGGATGGTGCGCATGAGGTCGACGGTCTCGCTGTCGGCAGCCGCCGTGATCGCGAGTGCGCCCTGCCCCGGCGCCGGGACGAACTCGTTCTGTGGCAGCTGCTGTGCGTCGACGCCCTCGAGGAGGCCGATGCGTTCGAGCCCGGCCGCCGCGAGAACGATCGCATCGTACTCCGTCTCGACGTCGAGGTCGAGCGCCCGGCGTTCGATGTCGGTCAGGCCCTCGCGCCACTCTTCGATCGCCGCCTCGGCAGCGGGCGTCGCATCGGGCGCCTGCACGGCCCCGGAATCGTCGGCGTCCTCGCGAGCAGCATCGGCGCGACGCTGGCGCTCGGCCTGTAGCGTCGGGGCGAGCAGTTTCGCGACGCGGGTGTCGACGTTCCCGCGCAGTGGCTCGATCTCCAGATCGGAGCGCCGGGCCTGAAGCTGTGCGCCACGGCGGAGACTCGACGTTCCGACCGTCGCCCCGCCCGGCAAATCCTGAAGCGTTCGGCCGTCCGGCGTCACGAGCACGTCGCCGGATTGTGCGCGCTCGGGGACGGCCGCGACCACGAGATCGTCGGGGCTCTCCGTGGGCACGTCCTTCATCGAGTGGACGGCAGCGTCGACCTCGCCGTCGAGCACGGCTTCATCGAGCGCGCGAACGAACGCTCCCGTCCTGCCGAGCCGGTGGATCAGCTCGTCTCGTACCCGATCGCCCGTCGTCTCGATGGTGACCAGCTCCGCGTCGCGACGGCGCCGCTCGAGTGCGTCCTGCACCGAGCCGGCCTGGATTCGCGCGAGCTCCGAGCCCCGCGTCGCAAGCCGAATCGGTGGCGTGGAAGTCATGGCTGGTGGTGCGAGACGGACGGGGAAAAGCGCCGCGTTCGGCCTTCGAGAGGGCCCCGCATTCTGGGCCGGGGCGATCGGTCAGTTTCCGTCGACGAGCTGTTCGAGCTGCTCGG
The DNA here is from genome assembly GCF_023204835.1 of Salinarchaeum laminariae. Classification (GTDB taxonomy): domain Archaea; phylum Halobacteriota; class Halobacteria; order Halobacteriales; family Salinarchaeaceae; genus Salinarchaeum; species Salinarchaeum laminariae. The sequence goes on along the minus strand of NZ_CP096270.1, from coordinate 1,798,655 downwards.
GCGGGACGGCACCGCGGGCGGCGTACTCGTCGTAGACGAAGGTTGGTACGCCGGTGACGCCGAGTTCCTGGGCGTCGTCGAACGCCGCATCGACCCGTTCGCGGCGGTCCTCGTCCGCGATCGCCGCGCGGACGTCGTCACCGTCGATCCCGACGGAGTCGGCGATGTCAGCGAGTACGTCGACGTCGCCGATGTCCCGGCCCTCGACCCAGAGCGCGTCGAAGATCGCCTCGTCGAAGGCCTCCCAGAGGTCGGGGTGGGCTTCCTGGACGTAGTGGGATGCGATCTGCGCGTCCAGAGAGTCGACGTCCGGTAGGTCATCCATGCCGAGCATATCGTCGGCGCCGTAGCGCTCCTGGAGCCGCTCGACGTTCTGTCTGGCCTGCTCGAAATACTCCTCGTCTTTGCCGTCGTCGACGGAGTGGTCGATCTCGCCGTCGGGGCCGCGCTTCTGGGCGCGGAGGTCGAACGGTCGCCACTCGACGGGGAGTTTCTCATCGCGATTCGACTGGTAGGCCTCGAGGGACTGCCGCCCGAGGTAGCAGAACGGGCAGACGTAGTCGGAGAACATCGTGATCGGTTTCGCGTCGTCGGGCATGCACAGCCGTTGACGCCTGCGACTGAAAGGAGCGTGGGTGGCGGAAGGCCGCGAGACGGCCTCGTCGAAGGCTGACGGGCAGATACAGTCGATGGTTCGCCCGCCTGCGTCCAATTGGCGATCTTGTGGCACCCAAATGGAGGGCCCATGGAGACCGGCGTAGGGAAATTCCTATCGCGCCATCCGATTTACCATATAAAGAAGGTGCGACGCGAGGGGCTTTTCCGGACACGGAGCAACCTGCATCCATGGTCCAGAACGTCGCCGGCATCGTGGCCGACCTCGAACCCGAGGACGTCCACCTCCTCTCCGGCGTCGAACACGGGATGCGGTTCTCGGAGTGGGTAGCACGAAACAAGCTGCCCGACTTCTCGGGACTCACCACCGAGAACGTCGACTACAGGCTCGAACGCTGCGTGGACCGGGAGCTCGTCGAGCGGAAGACGATCCAGTACGAGGGGTTCAAGCTGACCTACGAAGGGTACGACGCGCTGGCCCTCTACACGTTTGCGGAGCGCGAGTCGATCACCGGCGTCGGCGCGAGTCTCGGCGTGGGGAAAGAAAGCGACGTCTACGAGGTTGAATCCTACCGACCGCTGGCGCTGAAATACCACCGCGAGGGCGTCACCAACTTCCGGAAAGTCGCGAAAGAGCGCGACTACACCTCCGATCACGACCACGTCTCCTGGCTCTACACTGCCCGGAAAGCCGCGGAGCGTGAGTTCGACGCACTCGAAACGCTCTACCCCGACGTCTCCGTTCCGCAACCGATCGATCAGAACCGCCACGCGATCGTGATGGCGAAGATGGACGGCGTCGAGCTCTCCCGTACCCGACTCGAAGACGAGCAGATCCGGGGCGTCCTCGAGCTGTTGCTCGACGAGATCCAGACCGCCTACGCTCGGGGCTACGTCCACGGCGACATGAGCGAGTACAACGTCTTCGTCGCCGAGGACGGCGTGACGATCTTCGATTGGCCCCAGGCGATCCCGACCGACCACGAGAATGCCGAGGAGTATCTCGATCGTGACGTCGAGAACGTGCTCGGGTACTTCGAGCGCAAATACCCCGGGTTCGTGGGCGACGTTTCGGCCTCCGCGATCGCCGATGCAATCCGCGACGACGAGTTCGAGTCGATCGCGTCTCTCGCGTAGCCGCTGACTGGCGGACCGCTCGCCACATTTTGCCACTCGACCGAGTTCGAACAGTCAAACGTCCAATAGGTATGGCGACCTGCGCCGCACGTATATATCAATTATCGCTATAGCAAATCCGATTAAGCGGTTTCGAGAGACAAACTCGTCGAGTTCGGAGCGACAACACGCCAGAGACCGGAATTTCGGGCGAGGAGCAGGTACCTCTCCGGACCACAATTGCTCGGAGCGAGGCGATGATTCAGCTCACGGGTCGAAAAACGACTCCACGACCGCAGCCTCGGCCTTCCGGAGATGAGAGTGCAGCGTCGATGGAGCAATATCCATGGATTCGGCCACCTCCTCTGCCGTCGTGTCCCGGGGCCACGAGAAGTAGCCAGATCGGTAGGCGGCCTCGAGGACTTCTCGCTGACGCTGTGTCAGGTCGTCACTCTGGGGACGGAGCACCCGCTCTGTCCGCGTCCGTTCGAACTGTTCGGTTTTGGACTGCAAGGATACCTCGGGAAATCGCCTGCGGACGCGGTCGACGAGTGATCTGACGTCGGCGTCGCAGGCGACTTCGACGTCGTACGTCACCGTACCCCGCGTGGCCTCAACAGAGCGAACGATCCCACCGGATTCCACGAAGGTTCGCAACGGTACGTCCCCGGTCAGAGTCCATTCGAGAGTCCACTCGTCGTCTTCTCGAACCGTTCGAACAGCGCCATCAGCAACCGACGCGAAGGTTTCGACAACACCCGCGGGCTCGTCGCCGAGAATCGTGAGATAGACGACCGTACGACCTTCTCCGGCCGGAATGAGCCCATCGAGCTCCAGCGACGTGTCTTCGCCCGTCACCACCGCGAGCGGGTCGGCATCGTCTGTCGACGTGAACTCGAGGGAAACAGTGGCGTCCGCCGACAGCAAACGCCTGGTTTCCAGCGCGTTGATCGCGTGGCCGATCGTCTCGCCGAGCTCGAGGAGAACGTCTCGTTCGCGATCACTATAGCGAGGTCGCTCCGTGCAAAGGGCCAGGCCGCCGTAGACCGTCGTCCCGTAAAACAACGGCACGACGAGCCACGTATCCGACGCGTCGGTGGGGCGGTGATCGCCCTCACCGTTGCCTCCCATCGAGTCGGCAGACGAGTCGATGGAGGGATCGAACGTTCGTCGAATACGGACGCCACCGTCACTCCGCGCTGCTGGGGATCGTGAGAGCGCGGGTACCGACAGTCCGGACGGATCACGATCGCCGCTGACGGTCAAGCTCTCCGCGTCGCCGTCCCAGGCCCTGACGTCGCCGATAGAGGCTGCGACGTAGAGGTCCGTATCTGCCAGTCGATCGCACACTGCGCTTTCGATTTTCTCGCGGGACTGTGCAGTAACGAGCGCCTGATTAACACCTCGAAGAACGCTGTTGAGCTCGGATAAGCGTTCGAGTTCGTCGCGTTGCTCGGCGAGCATGCGAGTACGTCGTTCGCGCTCGGTAACGTCGCGGGCGACGAGCGTGTGACCGACCGGCCCCTCCTCATCGGCGAAGATCGGGGAGGTCTGGAGCTCGTAGATGCAACCCTGCCGTTCGATCTCCACCGAGTCCGTCGATTCGTCGACGAGGTCCGTCGATGCGGGCACCCCATCGAGGACGTCGTCGATCGACTCCCCGAGGGCCGCCTCCCGTTCGACGTTCAGCAGCTCGAAGGCAGCGGCGTTCGCATCCACGACCAGCTCTCGCTCGTCGAGGACCACAACCGCGTCCCGCATCTGCTCGAGTGCCGCCCCACGGCCGCGGCGGAGCGCCCTCGGCATCATCTGGCGAGTATCGAACACCTGCCGGAGGTACGCAATCCGACCGTCCTCCAGCCTGGCGTCGAAGATCGTGTCGATCGTACGCGTATCTTCTGCGGGTGGAATACCGAGGATACCGCGCCTGGAGCTGGCGGTCGTCTGCGTCGATGCGACCAGCCGGTCGCCATCGGCGACGATCCAGTCGATTTCGAGATCGAAACTCTCGTAAGCAGCCATCGACTCGGCGAGTACTTCCTTGATCACCTCTCGGCCTTCGTAAGCGTCGCCGGTGACGGCCTCGAACGTAACGTCCGCGGTCGTGACCTCGTCGAGAACGCCGACGCCGTCGTCGCCGAGGACCCCCTCGAGAAACCGCCGGAGCGGACACCCTGGCTGCGTCGAGTCGTCTGCCATATATTGCCCTCGACCGGACCCTCCAAAAAACAGGGGGCTCGGACGGGAGTTGCGTCGTATCTGCGTCAGGCGCCACTCGACCCCCAGACGAGGCACTCCGAGACAGCCCGGATCGCTGCGAGGTCGGCTGATCGTCCGCGTCCTGAGAATGGTGGGCGATCGACCACCGCAGCGCTTCGAAGCGTTTAACCGCCGAAACCCCGGACGTTCGAATAACTCGCTGGCAGTCGGGCTCCAGCGGGCACCCGTCCACGGGACGGGCCGGGATGTGACCCTGGCCCTCGGTCGCCACCTGGCGATCGTCGGGAGAGCCGAACTGACCACCGTAAATCCCGATGGTCGGTCGGCGAACGGGTTGAACCACGCAACGCCCGAGGAGAACACAATGGCACGAAGCTTCTATTCGCACATCCGAGACGCCTGGCGCAACCCGGGCGACGGTAAACTGGCGGAGTTGCAGTGGCAGCGCAAGCAAGAGTGGCGCGAGCAGGGCGCAATCGTCCGCGTCGACCGGCCCACTCGCCTCGACCGAGCGCGCGAGCTCGGCTACAAGGCGAAGCAGGGCATCGTCGTCGCACGCGTCTCCGTCCGCAAGGGGACCGCCCGGAAGCAGCGCTTCAAGGCCGGCCGACGGTCCAAGCGCCAGGGCGTCAACCGCATCGGCCGCCGTAAGAACATCCAGCGGATCGCCGAGGAGCGCGCGAGCCGGAAGTTCCGGAACCTCCGCGTGCTCTCCAGCTACTGGGTCGGTGAGGACGGTTCCCAGAAGTGGCACGAAATCGTGCTCGTCGATCCCGAGCACCCCGCGATCGAGAACGACGACGACCTCAACTGGATCTGCGCCGACTCCCAGTCCGGTCGTGCGTTCCGGGGCAAGACCGGTGCGGGAGCCTCGAACCGTGGCCTCCGTAACCGCGGCAAGGGTGCCGAGTCCAACCGGCCCAGCTCCTCTGCCGGCTCCGACCGCGGTCACTGATCGGTCGATCGGGTTTCTTCGAATCGATCCAGTCGATCCGTTCGACTGGGTCGGTATTTTTCCCACAGTTTCGTTCTCTCGAGAGCGTTGGCCGGGTAGACACTACGTTCGGAGAGCCATTCCGTTCGACAGACAGCCACTGAGCAACAGTTCAGAAGACGGGGCCAGGAGCGGCCCCAATCCCTCACGCTGCACGCCGCTGGGAGATTAGACGTAGCCGTCTGGTGGTCGAACTTCCGTGGCGGCGTCGTCGGCAACGGGGCCGATTCCCTGAACGAGATCGATGTACTCGGCGATCGATTCGTTGTCGAGCGTGCCAAGGAGGCAGCCCTCTTCGAGAACGACGACGCGATCGCCCTCGGACGTGGCGAGAAGCTCCAGCACCTCGAAGGCAGGGGTCTCAGGGGTGGCAGTCGGTGGATCAGGCGACATGACGTCGGCGACTACCGTCGTCGACCGGTCGGCAGCGGGAACGGTGCGAATCGCACCGAGTGAAACGATCCCAACGACGCGACCGTCCGCGTCAACGACGGGATAGCCGGACCGACGGTCCTCCAGCATCAGTTCGAGGAGCCGCTGGACCGTCAGGTCGTCGTCGACGGCCGTCGAATCCGCACGCAGCAGGTCACCGGCGGATACGTCCCGGAGGAGATCCCGAAGCGCCACGACCCGCGACTCGGCGCCAGCCGCGACGTAGACGAAAAAGCCGACGAGCGCGAGTAGTGGTGCGAGGTTCAGGATTCCCAGGACTACCATCGCCGCACCGAAGAACCGGCCCGTCTTCGCCGCGATCGAGGTCGCCTCGACGTAGGGTCGACGGCTGGCCAGCAGCGCACGAAAGATTCGACCGCCGTCCATCGGAAACGCCGGCAACATGTTGAAAATCGCCAACGTCAGGTTGATCACCGCCAACCATGCTACGACGAAGATGAGCATGGCAGGGGCCGATGACGGGATCGCGAACAGCGCGAGATAGCAGACGACCGCGATTCCCAGGCTCGTCGCCGGTCCCGCAAGCGCGACCCAGAACTCGATCGACCAGTCTTCCGGAAGATCCTCCATGCGAGCAAGTCCGCCGAAGATCCACAGCGTGATCGACGCGATCGGAATGCCGTAGCGCATCGCCGTGACGGAGTGGCCAAGTTCGTGGAGCAACACGCCGACGAACAGCCCCAGTGCACCGGCAACGCCGATGATCCAGGGGTTGGAGCCCTCCGTCAGCGGCTCGACCTCGATCGAAGTGGGCGAAACCGCGTTGACGACGTCGCCGTAGAGTTCGATCTGGCCGGCGATCAGCCAGACCAGGATCGGCAAGAAGAGCAACAGCGACGCGTTGATCCGGATGGGGATGTCGAAAATGCTGCCGACCGTGATGCTACGCATTATCTACTGTATGGCAGATAACTGCATAAGGATTGGTGCGGGCGGGCACTCTCAGTTCGCCGGATCTGGAGCGGACGACCCGGAGAGACGCACGATATAGCGAGCACCGACGTGTTTGTCGAGGAGGGACGATCCCAATCGTCGGTCGGCCGAAGATCCACGACGGTGCCGACGACGTGTCAGAGAGCGCCACGGCTTAGTACGACCCACCAGTACCACCGAGTCGTGAGAGAACCCACGCCCACCACGCCGCCGGTCGGACTGTCGATCGCCGGCAGCGACTCCGGTGGCGGCGCCGGCATCCAGGCTGACCTCCAGACGATGGCGGCCCACGGCGTCTACGGAACGACCGCAATCACGGCAGTGACTGCACAGAACACCCGTGGCGTCGAGGCCAGCCACGTGCTGCCAGCCGACGTGGTCGAGGCACAGTTCGACGCCGTCACATCGGACTTCGACGTCGGCGCAGTCAAGACCGGCATGCTCGCGACGGCGCCGATCGTGAAGTTGGTCGCGAATCGAATCGGTGAGATCGACGCACAGGTAGTGGTCGACCCGGTCATGGTCGCGACGAGCGGCGACCGGTTACTCGAACCGGACGCCGAGGCCGCCTACGAGGAGCTGATCGGTGAAGCGACGCTCGTCACGCCCAACGCAGACGAGGCCTACGTCCTGACCGACCTCGAGGTCGAGGACGTGGAGACGGCCGAGACGGCGGGCGATGCGATCCTCGGCCTCGGCGCCGACGCGGCACTTGTCAAGGGCGGTCACGTCGAAAGCGATCCAATTCGAGACGTGCTCGTGACGGCAGAGGAGAGCTACGTCTTCGAACACGAACGGGTGAATACCGATGCGACCCACGGATCGGGCTGCACGCTCTCCGCGGCGATCGCCGCCCTGCTCGCCCGTGGCGAGCCACTCCCTGCTGCCGTCGAGGCGGGCACGGCATTCCTCGAACGCGCCGTCGCCCACCACTACGACGTTGGACAGGGACCGGGTGCGGTGAACCACCTCGTCGACGTCCGAGCACGTACGGATGGCGACCGTACGGACTGACGCTTAGAACTCGCCGATCCGGGATTGGTCGCCGACGTCTTCTCCTGCCAGTGACGCCGCACGCTCGATCGTCTCTTCGAAGGGGTCGCGCTGGCTCCGATCGTAGAGCGTGGCAGCAGGATGTACCGACAGCAGAATTCGCTGGCGACGGTCGCCGATGGTCGCCTCGACGACGTCGCCGGCCTCGGACGTGATGGCAACGTCGCGTTCCAGGAGATGCTCCGCGGGAACCTTGCCGAGCGTGACGAGGATCTCCGGGTCGACTTGCTCCAGCTCCTGGACGAGATACCCCTTGCAGTGTTCGAGTTCGGTCGCGGTCGGATCCCGGTTGTCCGGCGGCCTGCAGCGGACGCAGTTCGTGATCCTGACGTCGGCCCGCGAGAGGCCAGCGTCACGCAGGGCCTCGTCGAGAACGTCACCGCTCCGGCCCACGAACGGCTCGCCCTCTGCGTCTTCCTGTGCACCAGGAGCCTCGCCCACGAAACAGAGGTCCGCCGTCTCGGGACCGACGCCGTTGACGATCCGGCTTCTGGATTCGACGAGGTCCGCACAGCGCGTACACTCAGTCACGTCGACACCGGTCATCGATCCGTCCCCGGAGTTGCTCATTGCGCAGTGGTAGGGCAGACCGGGATTTAATCGCCGGGGTGTGGCCGGCGACGGAGCGAGACGGCACGAGACGTCACCTGCGTGCCGCACCAGCGCGCGCGACCAGACGTGCGACTCGGAGCGGTTCGGGACGACCTCCCTCTACAGTGAATTGCTCGAGCACAGTGGCCGCCTCCATCTGGTCGATCCCGCCCGTCCGAAAGAACAGGTCGTGACCGTCGACGGTCGTCCCGTGGCGCTCGGGAAGCCGTCGGTACCGTTCGAGCCGATCGGCCAGCTCGTCGCCCTCGAAGGCCGATCCGAGCGCGTCTTCCAGTCCGTCGCTCTCTTCGTAAGTCACGGCGATCACCGGCCGATCGATTCGTTTGGCCAACCGTTCGGGCTCGAGGAGATTGTACCACGCGAGCGCGATTCCAGAGACCAGGCAATACCGAACGTCCTCGCGCTCGAGGTCCTGGTACAGCGACGCCACTGCGTCGGTGACGTCGGTTCCACCGACCGTACAGCGACCGAAGGAGCAGCCATCGACGACACGATCAGCACGACAGACCACGCCAGCGAGCGTGCTCTCCGTAGCGTCCGGGCCGTAGGACTCCGCGACGCCCAGCGCCCGGACGCCAGAGTGCATCAGTTTGCGTCCTGTTCTTTGATGTCCGAGAGGCGATCGATGAGTTCGTCGTTCGAGGCACCGATCTCGAACTCGACGTCGCCGTCGTGATCGGTCTCCTCATTTGCTACGTTCTCCTCGTCGAGATCGGTGTCGATCTCCTGGTTCCCCTGCTCGGATTCGTCGTAGCTACCGAACCCCATGTACGTGTAGTTATAGACATTAGGCGCCAATAAAATCCACGGCAGCCCAGTGGCGAACGCGACGCAGCCGATCCGTGCTACGACTACCGCGAAACGTCTTCGGCACCGCTCTCGATGAGCGCCTCGACCTCCTCCTTCGTGACCGACGCCACGTCGCCGGCGATCGTGCGCTTGTAAGACGCCGTCGCAGCCGCGTACTCGAGGGCGCGGCCGACGTCGTCGCCGGAGAGCCGGCGTGCGAGGAAGGCACCGACGAAGGCGTCGCCGGTCCCGATCGGATCGTACGTCTCGGCCTCGTAGACGTCGTGTTCGTGGACGACGCCGTCGTGAATCGCGAGCGCACCGTGCTCGCCACGCGTCACTACGACGGTCTGGAGATCGTACTCCGCGATGAGGTGGTTGGCGAGCTCCGTCGGGTTGCCCTCATAGCCCAGCACCTCCCGGGCGTCCCGGATCGCGACGAAGAGGACGTCCAGTGCGGGGAATAGCTTCGTCAGCGTGGCGTTGGCCTCCTCGGGCGTCCAGAGCTTCGAGCGGTAGTTTACGTCCATCGCGGTCCGAAGGCCAGCCTCCCGGGCGCCCTGAAGCAGGTGGTAGGTCGTGTCCCGGGCCTGCTCGGAGAGCGCCGGCGTGATGCCGCTCGTGTAGAACAACCTGGCGTCTTCGAAGACGGTCGGATCGAACTGGTCGGCACCGACGCTCGCGATCGGTGCGTCGTCTCGGTCGTAGATCACGTTCGTCCCGCGAGGCTCACCGCCGTGTTCGAGGAAGTAAAGCCCCTGGCGGCCGTCCTCCGTCCAGGCGATTTCGGTGTCGATACCGTGGCTGCGCAGCTCCGAGGCGACACGTCGGCCGAGCGGCGAGTCGGGAAGCGCGGAGAGCCACGTCGAGACGGCGCCAAGGCGCTCGGCCGCGATCGCGGTATTGGATTCGGCGCCACCGACGTACACCTCGAGTTCCTCCGTCCGCTCCAGGCGCTCACCCTGTGGCGCAGAGAGACGCAACATCGTCTCTCCGAACGTCACGAGGTCGCTCACTGCGATCGCCCTCCAGCGGCGTCTCCTGTCATGCTCTGGCAATTGGCAGGCCGGATAATAAGTCCCGGCGTTCGTCGTCGGAGCCTGAGGATACCCTAGTCCTACCGAGCTCTTCGGCGGTCAAACGGACCGGAAATCCACTGAAAAAATCTGCCAGCCCAACAGACCCAGCCGGACCTGAAAATTGCTCTATGGAGAAGGTGTGACGGTGAAACGGAAAGCAAAACTGAACCGAACTGGCCAGCAGTCGGACCGTCCTCAGCCGACGAGGTTGCCCGCTGCGTCGAAGGCGACCTCGGCGACCGGACCGACGCCGACCAGCAGCCCGACCGTCACGAGCGCGGCGACGAGCACAGCGACGTAAAGACCCGTCGGCGTGCCGTCGAGTTCGTGTCCACCGTCGGTCGGTTGGTCGATCCACAGCGCGCGGATCAGCCGCCAGTAGTAGAACAGGGAGAGTGCGCTCGCAGCAAGACCGATCGCCGCGAACCACCAGAACCCGTTCTGGATGGCGCCGCCGAACAGCATGAACTTGCTCCAGAACCCACCGCCGACCGGCAGGCCGGCGAGGCTGAACAGGAGCACCGTCACGGCCGCGGAGGCGACGGGCGCCTCCTCACCGAGACCAGCGTAATCCTCGAACGTCCGGCCGACGTCCCAGTGCTCGGCGAGTGCGACGAACAGGAACGCGCCAGTGTTCATGAAGCCGTAGACGAACAGGTGGAGCATCCCACCGGCGAGCACCCAGTCGTTGTGGGCGCCGCCGCTTTTGAGCGCCGCCAGCGCGATCAGCACGTAGCCGGCGTGGGCGATCGAGGAGTACGCGAGCATGCGCTTGACCTCGTCCTGGGTTGCAGCTGCGAGGTTCCCCAGGAGCATCGTCAGGACCGCGAGCACGCCGAAGACGAACACCCAGTCGATACCTGCGTCCTGCATCGCTCCGAGCGGGAACGCGGTCGTGAACACGCGGAAGGCGATCAGGAAGCCAGCGGCCTTCGACGCGGAGGAGACGAACCCGGAGATCGGGGCGGGCGCGCCCTCGTACGCGTCGGGCGCCCAGAAGTGGAACGGGACGCTCGCGATCTTGAAGCCGAAGCCGGCGACCATGAGCAGGACGCCCAGGCCCAGCACGCCGGTCTGATCGACGCCCTCGGTGACGGCAGTACCAACGTCGGAGAGCAACAGCGAGCCCGTCGCCGCGTAGACGAGGCTGATGCCGTAGACGAACACCGCCGAGGAGAGCGCGCCGATGAGGAAGTATTTGAGACCACCTTCGACGCTCCCGCGGTTGTCCGTGAGGAAGGAGACGAGTGCGTAGGACGGCAGGCTCGCCAGCTCAAGCGCGACGAACACCGTCGCGAGGGAGTTGGCGTGTGCCATGAGCACCATCCCCGTCGCCGCGAGCAGGAGTAGCGAGTAGAACTCGCCCTTGTCCGGGAGGTCTTCGAGGTAGTCGTAGCTCCCCAGGACGACCAGGGAGGTGACGCTCGTGACGATCAGCGTGAACAGCAGGCTCGCCTCGTCGGCAACCAGCTGATCCGAGAACAGCGTCGTTCCCAGCTCCGGCCCCATGCCGAAGAGGAGTGCGATCGCCGATCCCAGCGCCGCGAGCGTGCCGGCGAGCGTGACGCCGAACACGGCGCGGTGGTTCGTCGAATCGGGGTCGAGCGCGTCGACGCCGAACAGGGCGAGCGCTGTCGCGATCATCACCAGTGCGGGCGCGAGGTGGAGGAACCAGTCCTCACCACCCAGCGTATCGAGTGCCATTCAGGCACCACCCCCGTTCTCCGCAGCGGCGTCGACAATCGGCTGCGTTGCGCTCTCGACCATATCGAAGACGACGTCGGGTGCCACGCCCAGCAGGACGATCAGGCCCAGCAGGACGAACAGCGGCGCGACGTCGTGGAACGGCGCGCGGCCGATCTCGTAGTCGGTCTCGAGCCGGAACGGCCCGAACAGTGACTTCTGCATCGCCGAAAGCAGGTAGCCGGCCACGATGACGATGCCGAACATCCCGAGCGCGGTGAAGATCGGCGAGTACTGCAGCCCCTCGGCACCGAAAGCACCGATGAAGACGAACAGCTCGGCGGCGAACCCGGACATGAGTGGGAGGCCCATGTAGCCGAATGCGCCCGCGACGAACACCCACGAAGCGACCGGCATCCGATCCGCGAGCCCGGACATGTCACCAACCATGCGCGTGTGCGTCGTGTTGTAGATCACGCCGACGGTCATGAACAGCAGGCCCGAGATGAGGCCGTGTGAGAGCATCTGGAAGGTCGCACCACCGACGCCGTAGACGGTGAAGGCCACCAGCCCGAGGATGACGTACCCCATCGACGAGACGGAGGAGTACGCGACGATGCGCTTGAGGTCGCGCTGTGCCAGCGCGAGCATCGCGCCGTAGAGGATCGAGATGACCGCGATCGCAGCGATCAACTCGGCGTTGGCCATGGCGACCTCCGGAAGCATCGTGAAGTTGAATCGGAGCAGCGCGTACGTCCCCATCTTCAGCAAAACGCCAGCCAGCAGCACCGAGACCGGCGTCGGTGCCTCGACGTGTGCGTCCGGTAGCCACGTATGGACCGGAACGATCGGGACCTTCACCGCGAATCCAGCGAACATCGCGAAGAAGCTGACCGTCGCCAGCTCTTCAGGGCTGAACGGTCCGACGCCCTGGAGCTCCCCAGCGTGGATCGCCTGTGAGATCTCCGGCAGAGCGAACGACGTGATCGTTCCGTCGAGCCCGGCCAGTAGACCGAGGAAGCCAACGAACAGCACTGCGCTCGCGACGTTCGTGTAGACGAGGAACTTGATCGCGGCGTACTTCCGGCGAGGACCGCCCCAGACGCCGATCAGCAGGACCATCGGCACGAGGACGCCCTCCCAGAAGACGAACCATACGAAGAAGTCCAGCGCCGTGAACACGCCGATCAGCGCAGCCTCCATGAAGAGGACGAGCGCGTAGAACTGGGACTGGCGCTCGTCGATCGGCGTCCACGCGGAGACGATGGCAAGCGTGGTCAGAATTGTCGAGAGCACGACCAGCGGCAGGCTGATGCCGTCGACGGCCGCGAGCCACTGGACGTCCCAGGGACCCATCGAGAGCAGCGTCGTCCCCGACAGCGAGGATTCGAAGCTCTTCGCCGCCGAATCGAACATCAGGTTGCCGCTGCCGTCGAACTGCCAGAACATCCAGAGGCCTCCAAGCAGCGGGCCGAGGCTGATGCCGAAGGCCAACTTCCCCGCGAGCCGGTCCGGAGCGAGCAAGACGGCGATACCGCCCAGCAGCGTCACCGCGAGCAGCGCTTCGATGATCACAGGAACCACCCCCCGACGATACCGACGGCGACGACGAAGACGATCAGACTCATTACAATGACGAGGACGTAGTTCGTGACTGCTCCAGACTGGATCCGGCGCACGCGTTCGCCCGAGAACAGGCTCACGCTACTGGTCGCGTTGACTGCGCCGTCGATGATACCCTGGTCGAACGTGTTGCTCGCTCGAGCGACGGGTTCGGTGACCCCGGTAGCCAGCCAGACCTGGAACTCGTCGAGGTAGTAGTTGCGCTGCACGACGCGGCCGACCGGACCGAGCCGGTCGGTCATCCGCTCGGGCTCGGGGACGTCGTAGATCGACTTGGCAAGCAGTGCGCCCCCGAGTGCGAGGCTGAGTGAGATTGCGCCGAACACGATCGGTGCAAGCTCCGCAGACGGCGGCGGCGAGCCTTCGTGGAGTCCAGCAACCTCGTGGACGAGGTGGCCGTAGTGGTGGTACGTGAGGCTACCCATCCACTCGCCACCGTTGGCTGCAGTCCCGCTGTCGAGCCAGTTCTCGAGGTAGAGGATGTCGTGGTTGCCGATCAGCTCCGCAACGGGCTTCATGTTGAGTAGACCCGTCACGGTAGCGAGGACGCCCAGCACCGCCAGCGGGCCCTTGGTGTTCCAGCGAAGCGGCTCGGGATGCTCGGCGTGCTCGCTGCGAGGCTCACCGTGGAATGTGAGGAACACCATCCGGAAGGTGTAGAAGCCGGTGAGGAACACGGCGAGCAGACCCATCGCGTACGCCGCGAGGAACAGGGGCTGCTCCAGACCGATCAGGAGTGCGTCGTAGAGCACCTCGTCCTTCGACCAGAAGCCCGAGAAGGGAACGATGCCCGCGAGAGCGAGCGAGCCGGCGAGGAACGTGTAGTACGTGACCGGCATCTCGCGCTTGAGGCCCCCGAGCTTCCACATGTCCTGGTGATGGTGTGTGGCGACGATCACCGCGCCGGCGCCCAGGAATAGCAGTGCCTTGAAGAAGGCGTGGTTGAGCAGGTGGAAGCTCGCCGCGACGTAGCCGCCAACGCCGAGTGCGAGCATCATGTACCCGTACTGCGATATCGTCGAGTAAGCGAGTACCTGCTTGATGTCGTCCTTGACGACGCCCATCGACGCCGCGAACAGCGCGGTGAAGCCGCCGATGAAGGCGATGATCGCGAGCACCGTCGGCAGCCCGGCGTAGAAGCCAAACATCCTCGCGACCAGGTAGACGCCCGCTGCGACCATGGTCGCTGCGTGGATGAGCGCGGAGACGGGGGTCGGGCCCTCCATCGCGTCGGGGAGCCAGGTGTGCAGCGGGAACTGGGCGGACTTGCCGATCACGCCGCCCAGCACGAGCAGGCCGAGGATCGAGAACCAGGTTTGCGTATCGAGGTCGCCCGGCACCCAGATGTGGTCGGCACCCTCACCGGTTTCGAGGAAATGCGAGGCGATCTGGGGAAATCCGCCATCGGCGAAGCCGGACGTCCCGAAGGTAACCAGAATGCCGACGACGCCGACGAGGAAGAAGTAGTCACCGAAGCGGGTGACCAGGAACGCCTTCTTCGCGGCGCTCGGCGGCGCCTCCTCGCGGAACCAGAAGCCGATCAGGATCCACGAGCAGAGGCCGACGAGCTCGAAGAACATGAACGCCATCAGCAGGTTCGAGGAGAAGACGAAGGCGAGCATGCTCGCCGAGAACAGACCGAGCCCGGCGTAATATCGGGGGAAGCCACCTTTCTCGCGGTGAAGCTCGTCGTCGTTCATGTACCCCATCGAGAAGACGTGCACGAGGAATGCCACCAGCGAGACGAGGACGAGCATCATCGAGGAGAGCGGATCGACGAGCACGCCGAAGGTGAGCTCGAAGCCGCCCGCGTCGATCCACGTGTACAGTTCGTTCTCGTAGTGAGCGCCCGAGGACCGTACCGTGAGGAACGCCCACAGCGAGAGCGCGAGCGAGCCAGCCGTCGCGGCGATGCCGGGGAGTGCACCTTCCTTGGGCAGCCACCGACCGACGGTGACCGACACGACGAATGACAGGAAGGGGAGCGCTGCGATCAGCCAGACGAGATCGAATGCATTCACCATCTTACCACCTCATCTCCGTTGGCAACGTGACGTCCGCCTCGCCGAAGTTCCGGGTGAGCACCAGGATGATGCCGATCCCGATCGCGACCTCCGCCGCTGCGAGCCCGATCGTAAAGAGCGCGAACACCTGTCCGGTCGCGTTCCCGTAGAAATGTGAGAATGCGACCAGATTGATGTTCGCAGCGTTGAGCATGAGCTCGACGGAGATCAGGAAGATCAGTGCGTTTCGGCGCGTGAGGATGCCGAAGATCCCGATACAGAACACGGCCGCCGAAAGCACGAGATACCACTCGACTGGAACCGTCACGCGTCCTCACCCCCGGTTGCGTCGGCGGGCTCGGACTCGTCCTCGCGCCGTGCGAGGTGAATCGCTCCGTCCAGCGCCGCGTCGAGCACCAGCGCGATGATGATCAGCGCCGCCAGGAACCCTTCGGAGGGAATCTCAGTCGGGTTGGCGTCGATCAGCGCGTAGCCGATCGTGTCGACCATGCTCGCGCCGCCCGGGAACCCTGCGGCGTCACCGAATGACGCGCCGAGGAAGACCCAGGCCATCACGCCAAACAGCGCGACTGCAGCCAGCCCGGGAAGCATGGTGCGTCCGGACTTGATCCCTGGTCGGCTCATCGGGTCACCTCCGTCGCCGCGCCAGGTGTTCCCCCGTTCAATCCCCCGTCCTGGACCCCAATTGTGGAGGACAGCGTCGGTGTACTCATGCCGACACCTCCTCTTCGTCCTCGGCCCGGCGCGTCAGCATCACGGCGAACGTGATCAGGATCAGCACGCCACCCACGTAGACGAGTACCTGGATGGCGGCCAGAAGCTCCGCCGCGAGCGTCACGTACAACGCTGCGACGGTCACGAGCGAGACGCCCAGCAGCAGTGCTGCGTGCCAGACGTCGCGCACCGTGACGGCGCCGAGGCTGCTCCCCACCAGGACGACGGCGAGCAGCGCGAACGCGATCGTATCGAGTACCATTGGAACAACCTCTTGCTGGCGCCCCTTTCAAGATTTCGAGACGGTCGCGCGAGCGCGTGGGCGCTGGCGGTCGAACGAGTACGAAATACGGGTGATACGGCGAACCAGCACCCGAAAATGACGGGTACCCCTCCTTGCAGAATGACGTGATGAATTCTTGAGCAAAGTGTGTGGGCCAGTTGGGGTCTACTCCCACGGTCTGTTCCCGCTCCGATCGACCGATCCAGAGCGCCGATCGGCGTGGGCGTTCGCCCATCGTGAAACTCCGATGAACCGCGTGGGCGCGACTGACAGGGAAGGAGCACAGAATGGAGGAGACCACCGAGGCTGGTCGAGTGGCTGTCGAAATGCTCTACAGACAGAACCCTCCGCACACCCAAATCGCTACGTGAAAACAGGACCGAACGCTCCGAAAATCAGCCAGCCAATCAGGAGTCGCTACTGGTAGTCGACTTCGCCCTCGCCCTCGCCGATCCACGCACCGCGATCGGGCTCGCGCGATTCGAGCGGGTCGATGTCCTTGTACCACGGGACGGACATTAGCTGCTCCTTGTTGTAGACGAGGTCGTCCTTCGTGTCGCCGGTGAACTCGAAGTTCTGTGTCAGGATGATCGCGTCGACGGGGCAGACCTCCTCGCAAAGTCGGCAGTAGACGCACTGACCGATGTGGAGGTTGTACTGCTCGCCGTTGCGCTGCTCGTCCGTGACGATCTGGATGGTGTCGTTCGGACAGACGTTCTCGCACTGGCGACACCAGATGCAACGCTCCTGGCTGAACTTGTGGACCCCGCGGAACCGGGCGCTGACCTCCGGCGTTTCCTCGGGATACTCGACGGTGAACGTGTTGTCACCGACCGCGCGCTTCATCGTCGTTGCCATCGCTTTGAGAACGCCGATCATGCTGTAATCACCTGGAGACTCGCGAAGGCAAACTCGACGTCACCCTCGAGGAACCCGACCAGCACCGCGGTCAGGATCAGGTTCGCGAAGGCGAGGACGAGCAGGCCCTTCCAGCCGATCTCGATCAGCTGGTCGATGCGCACCCGGGGGAACGTCTGTCGCGCCCACTGGGTGAACAGGAAGAACGCCCACATCTTGACGATTAGCCAGACCGGACCCGGCAGGACCGGGCCAGCGCCGCCGCCGAGGAAGACCACGGCCGCGAGCGCACCACCGAGGAAGATGTGGAGGAACTCCCCGAGGTATATCAGGACGAAGTAGACCGAGGAGTACTCGGTCTGGTATCCGGCGACGATCTCGGTCGGCGCCTCCGGGATATCGAAGGGGTTCCGCCCGACCTCGGCGAGGTTCGCCGTCAGGAAGAGGATGAACGCGAAGGGGTTGACGAACGCGTACCACGCCGGAATTCCGAAGCCACCGACCGAAACGAGCGTCTCCGTCTGGGCGTCGACGATGCCCGAGAGCTGGAGCGTGCCCGCGAAGATGACGACCGATCCGGCCGAGACGATCAGCGGAATCTCGTATGCGATGTTCTGGGCGACCGCGCGCAGCGATCCCAGCATCGAGTACTTGTTCTTGGACGCGTAGCCACCCATCACCAGTCCGACGGACGTGACGGATGCGATCGCGAAAACGAGCACGAGACCGATCTCGGGATCGGCGAGTTGCACCTGCACGCCACCGATCTTTCCGAATGGGATCACCGCGAACCCGAGCATCGCCGAGCCGGCGACGATGATCGGAGCGATGTCCCACGCGGGGCGATCCGCACCCTCCGGAACGATGAGCTCCTTCGAGAGCATCCGGAGCGCGTCCGCGACGATGATCAGAGTACCGCCCGGACCCATTCGGTTCGGACCGAGCTTACCCCAGAACGCCGCGGCGATCTTCCGCTTCGCCCACGGACCCGCGAGTGCAGCGTTGATCAGCAGTACGTTCGCGATGACGAATGCGCCGATCAGCGCGGCGATCGCGGTTCCCGCAACTCCGAGACCGTCGAGCCGGAGGACGTCCGCTAGCCACTCGGGAAGCATGGTGGCACCGTTGGACTGCAACAGTGTGACAGCGGCGAGCAGCGGTCCGAAACCGGCTGACATCACCGATCCACCTCCCCGAGTACGATATCGAGGCTACCCAGCGCGGCAACGAGGTCCGGGATGTACTCGCCCTCCGCCATCGCGGGCAGCGACTGGAGGTTCGAGAAACACGGCGAGCGGATCTTGAACCGGCCGGGCTTGTCGGTGCCGTCGGCGCGGATGTAGATGCCGAGTTCGCCCTTCGCGCCTTCGACGGCACGGTAGATCTCAGTGTCTCGCTCGGGTTTGAGCGTCCGCGGAACGTTCGACTGGATCTCGCGTTCATCCTCGGGCCAGTCCTCGAGCAGGTCGATACACTGGTCGATTATCTTCGCGGACTGCTCGACTTCGCGCATCCGCACGAGGAGGCGCGAGTAGTTGTCGCAGCCGTCCTCGGTGACGACGTCCCACTCGAGCTCGTCGTAGTAGCCGTAGGGGTCGTCGCGGCGGAGGTCGTAGTCGATGCCGGAGGCACGGGCGACCGGACCCGTGCAGCCGAAGTCCTTGGCAGTCTCCGGGTCGATGACACCGGTGTCGATTGTCCGGAGCTGCATGATCTCGTTGTTGGTCAGGAGATCGTGGAACTCGCGGGTCGCTTCCGGCAGGCCGTCGAGAAAGTCCCGGGTCAGCTCGAAGAAATCCTCCCGGGGCGACGGAAGGTCCCAGGCGACGCCGCCCAGGCGGAAGTAGTTGAACATCAGGCGC
This sequence comes from Salinarchaeum laminariae, assembly GCF_023204835.1. Lineage (GTDB taxonomy): Archaea > Halobacteriota > Halobacteria > Halobacteriales > Salinarchaeaceae > Salinarchaeum > Salinarchaeum laminariae. The sequence continues at coordinate 1,779,744 of NZ_CP096270.1, read as the reverse complement.
TGGCCTGTGAGCTCTTCGAGGACCGACTGAGCGCGCTCGCGCTCGCGAATCGCCCACATGAACGTCGCGGTGAAGTCGCCGTTGATGTCCAGCGCGAACGTGCCCATCGCGAGCATGTGGGAGGCGATGCGGCAGAGTTCGGCGCCCATCGTCCGGATGACCTGCGCGTACTCGGGCACCTCGATGTCGGCGAGGTCCTCTGCGGTGCGGGCGTACGCCCACTCGTTGAGGAGACCCGCCGAGATGTAGTCCCACCTGTCGGGGTAGGGCATGATCTGGTGGCGGTAGGTGCCCTGCTGGCACATCTGCTCCTCACAGCGGTGGAGATAGCCGATGTCGGGATCGACGTCTAGCACCTGCTCGCCGTCGAGGACCGTCTCGAGGTGGAGCACGCCGTGCGTGGCGGGGTGGTGCGGTCCGATGTTGAGGAACATCGTGTCGGACTCGCCCTCCTCCTCGCTGCCTCGGTGGTCCTCCAGCAGCGGATTCGCGTTCTCGCGGAGGGTGACGATCTGGGGCCGGTCCTGATCGTAATCCTCGCGAAGCGGGTGACCCTGCCACGTGTCGGGCAGGAGAATCCGGCGAAGGTCGGGGTGATCGTCGTAGTCGATGCCGACGAGGTCGTAGGCCTCTCGTTCGTGCCAGCTCGCAGTCTCGTAGACGGGAGCGCCGCTCTCGCTCGTCGGATCGTCGCGAGCGGTGGGGACGACGACGCTGACCTCGTCGGTGGGGTCGGCGTACTTCTTGAGGTGGTAGATCGACTCGTAGCGGTCGGGATACTGCTGGGCCGTGACGCAGGAGCAGTGATCGTAGCCGGCTTCCTCCTTGAGCGTCGAAAGAACCGCCTGGACGGCGTCCGGGCGAATGACGATAGCGGGCGCGTTCAGGTGCTCCTCCGTGTCGAGAACGTGATCGCCGAGCAGAGATTGTAGCTCCGCGACCTTCGCCTCAGTCGGCTCGATCGCCTGCTCGCCCGCGTCATCACCGGACTGCTCTTCGCCAGTACTCATTCAGCGGTCACCTCGATCATGGCGAATCAGCCCAGTTGTACCGCATCGCGAGGTCGTCCTCGTCGATCTCGTCGGCGAGCTGGTCGACGACCTCGTCCTGTTCCATCTCCGAGAACTGCTGGAGCTCGTAGGGTTTGACGACGACCGGCGACGACTCGCCGTTCGCGACGCGCTCCTGCAGCTTCGCGATGCCGTATAGCAGCGCTTCCGGGCGGGGCGGACAGCCGGGGACGTGAATGTCGACGGGGATTGCCTCCTCGGCACCCTTCACGACGTTGTACCCCTCCTGAAACGGACCGCCGGAGATCGTACAGGAACCCATGCCGATGACGAACTTCGGCTCGGGCATCTGGTCGTAGACGCGCTTCATCCGGGGAGTGAACTTGGAGACGATCGTCCCCGGAACGATCATGACGTCCGCCTGGCGTGGCGACGCGCGGGGCACGCCGGCCCCGAATCGGTCGCTGTCGTGTTTGACGGCGAACGTGTGCATCATCTCGATGGAACAGCACGCGATCCCGAACTGGAGCAGGAACATCGAGGAGCCCCGCGCCCAGTTCATGAACTTGTCGAACTTCGTGAGAATGAACGGCGACGACCCGAATGCTTCCCGGAGCTTCGAGTTGAACCGGTCGTCGACGCCCTCTCCGCGACGGGCGTCACGCGTGTCTGTCACCGGCGCTGTACTCCCCGAAATCGCGGTGCGTGGTTCGTCACTACTCATAGCTGGTCCTCCCTTCGTGCCCGGACCGTCGCCCGCGACGAGCGGATCCACTCGACGGCGCCGTTGCGCCACGCCCAGACGAGCCCCATCACCAGAATCGACAGGAAGGCGAGCATCGGGAAGAGGGCCCGAGCGAGCCCGACTTCACCGATCGCCTCTCGGTAGACGGCGAGCCACGGCAAGATGAACACCGTCTCCACGTCGAAGACGAGGAACAGCAGGGCGACCATGTAGTACTGAATATTAAACCGGATTTCGGTCCCCCCGGTCGGCACCTCCCCGGACTCGTAGGTGGCGCGCTTGTGTCGTTCCGGAACGCTCGGTCGAAGCAGTGCGGAGATCGCCATCATCGCTACCGGGATGCCGACTGCCACGATTCCGAGCGCGCCGATTGCGATCCAATCACTCATTCCTCAGTGTCGAGCGGAGCTTTGTGAGCCTCCCATATAAGGGTTCAGAACTACGTTTTCGCCGCTTCCTCTCGTGATTTCTTCCAGCTACGTGTGGCCGAAGCTGGCATCGTCGCCGACGGACGAACGACCGTCGTCGGGCCGACCGCAGTACCGGGGGTTCGCAGTCGGCGCTCGCCTGGAAGCCCCACCGGAATTTACACGATTGCGACCCACCGCCTACCGGCCGACCGAGCCAGTTCCGCAATTAGTCGGGAGGCTTCCCAACGAACTCTGGCCCGGCCGTCCACCGTACACCACTCGATGTGGCCAAGCTCCGGGTGGGACTGGAAGGGGCCGACCGCTCGTCTGCGTAGGCGACGGTGAGCCGAGCACAGCGAGGCGAACCTCGACAGACGAGCGGAGCGAGTCTGTCGGTGTAAGCACCGCAGCCGAGCGAGCGCCAGCGAGTGAGGCAAGGCGCGCAGGGAGCGTACGCAGACGAGCGGGAGGGGGCTTCCAAGCGGTTGTGCATCGGCCGTACTCCTGTTCCCAGTCAGCCGTGAGCACCGACCCTCGGCGATCGACCGACGTTCGCCGGGAGCGCAACGGCTAAACGGCCCACACGGCGAGGCGAGCGTGTGTCGCTGCTGCTCTCGCTGCTGGCAATGCTGGTCCTCCTCGCCGCCGGGACCGCCGCACGGAGAGTCGGTATCCTCGAACCGACCCGGCGGGAGCAGCTCAACGCGTTCGCGTACTACGTCGCCCTCCCAGCGCTGATCCTCTCCTCGACGTACGACCAGCCGCTCTCGGAGGTCCTCTCCGCGGAGCTCCTCGTGGGCGTTGCCGGCACGCTCCTGGCCGTCGCGGGGATCGCTTCCGTCGTCCACGGCCGAACGGCCGATCCGGCGACGCGGAGCGTCGCGACGGTACAGTCCTACCACTCGAATCTCGGCTATCTCGGCGTGCCGGTCGTCGCCACGACGTTCGGCTCACTGGCGACGGCGAAGGCCGCGCTGATCCTCGGCGTCGCGGCCCTCGTCCAGATCGGGCTGACGGTGACGATTCTGACGACGATGAACGACGCCGACGCCTCGCTGACCTCCGAACTCGGCAGCATGTTCGCGAATCCCGCGATTCTCTCGGTTATCGTCGGACTCGCCGCCTCCGTCGCCGGCATCACGATACCCACGGTCGCGGACACGGGACTGGAGTATCTGGGACAGCTCGCTCTCCCGATCGCACTGCTGTGTGTCGGTGCAGCGCTCACGCTCGACGCCGACGCAATCCCCTTCGGAACCGTCAGCGCCGTCGTCGTCCTCAAGCTGGTCGCGATGCCCGTGATCGCACTCGGTGCGTTCGTCCTCGTCGGCGCGGACGCCTCGACGGTCCGCGCTGGCGTCGTGATGATGGCGATGCCCTCGGCCGTCTCGACGTACGTCTTCGCGAGCGAGCTCGGTGGCGACCGCCAGCTCGCCTCGATCAACGTGTTCGCGACGACGGTCTGCTCCGTCGCGTCGCTGCTGCTCGTCGTCCAGGTCATCCGGATCGTCGTCTGAGCAGATTGGGTCGTCTAAGGAGATCCGCGAGCAGCCAGTCGGTGTCCAGAGCCGCCTATCTGTGCCGCACCCTGTGCTGTTTCTCAGTTATCCATCTGGTCGTGGTACGCGGGCGTGCCCATCTCGTGGAGGCCCCGCGAGTCCTCGCCGACGCCGTGGCGGAGATCGTCGTGGTACGCGACGAGGCGCTCTTCGAGCTCGTCGTGCTGGCGCGCAAGGATCTGGACCGCAGACAGCGCCGCGTTGAAGGACTTGCCAGCGTCGACGGCGGTCAGTGGCGCGCCCTGGGGCATGCCGATCACCGAGTCCACGGACTTCTCCTGAACGGGGACGCCGATCGTCGGCAGCGGGTACGCAATCGAGGCGGTCATATTCGGCAGATCCGCGGACTTCCCACCTGCACCTGCGATGATGACGTCGATCCCGCGGTCGGCCGCCGTCTCGGCGTAGGCCGTCATCAGGTCCGGCGTCCGGTGGGCCGACGTGACGTACGTTTCGAAGGCGAAGCGGGCCTCGGGCGGCTCGGCGTGGTCGGTCTGTTCGGCGAAGCCGAGGTGCTCGACGAGCGCGTCGTAGGCACCCGGACGCCGCCCGCCGGTCATCATCGTTTCGAGGTCGGAGTCCGAGCCCATCACGATCCCGATCTCGGGCGTGTCTTCGGTCGGTCGATCGGCCTCGGCCTCGCGCTCGAGATCATCGATCAGATCGGCGACTGCATCGGTCATAGGCGATCGTTTGCGACGGGGGGCAATCAAACGGAGGGATTGAGAATGCGCAAATGGCGAGTAGAAGTTTGAAAAAGACTACCCCGTATTAACGGTCCCAGAAATGCCGTGAATAAAATACCACATATATTTACCACATCCAAGACACATTGGGCGTGAATGATGCGACGTCGGGACGTTCTTACGACAGTCGCCGCAGGCTCGATTGCCCTCTGTGGCTGCATGGGCGATGGATCCGGTCAGAGAAAGATAGGGATCGATGGAGTTCGATTGTTCAACGACGACGGCAGTGGCCACTGGATCACCCTCCGGATCATCCGTGGCGAGGAGGATGTCGTGTTCGAGCAGCGCTTTCGACTCCCCTCGACCGACCTGACGAGAGTCGACCAGCCTGTGAGTCAACCCGGCGAGTACACCCTTGAGGTCGCCCAAGATGGAGAAATTACACGAGAAGATCTGGCAGAGTACGCTAGCGAGAAATACTCCTGCGTCGGGGCGACGGCCAGGATTACCGAGGGAGGCAGCGTAGCACCGATCGAGGTCACCCAGTACACGGAGTGCTGAATTGGCAAGGCGATTCGTGGCAAAGGTCGGTAGAGACCGGTTGACTGTATCGGTTATCGAGGCCGCTACGTCACCGCAGATAGACAAGTAGTCGACCCGGTCGTGGGAAATTCGCGGGCGGTTCGAGCTACTCGAACGTCACGCCGTCCCGCAGCTCCCGCACGCGGTCAAGAAGCGCGTCGCGATCCTCGATCCCTGTCCCGTCCGCAGTCAGCGTGACGTGCCCGAGCTTCCTGAGCGGCCGGACCTCCCGTTTGCCGTACCAGTGGAGGTGCGCGCCGTCGGACTCGAGGAGGTCGTCGACGCCGTGGATGGACGCAGCGTCTTCGGTCGACTCCCCGTCGTAACGGACCATCTCGGCGATGGGACGCGACCGGTCGGTGTCGCCCAGCAGGTTCGCCATCACGGTGGGCGAGCGAATCGCCGTGTTCCCGAGGGGAAGCCCGAGCACCGCGCGGACGTGCTGCTCGAACTGAGAGGTGACCGACCCCTCGATCGTCCAGTGGCCGGAGTTGTGGGGGCGCGGCGCGATCTCGTTGACGCTGATCCGGGCGCCGTCCTCCGCGGCATTCTCCGCGTCGGTGCCGTCCTCCGCGGCATTCGCCGCGTCGGTGCCGTCCTCACGGGGGTCGCTGTGCTCGAAGAGTTCGATGCCGTAGACGCCGCGGCCTTCCATCTGCTCGAGGACGTCCTCGGCGACGGATTGGGCCTCCTCGAGTACGGCGTCGTCCGCCCGCGCGGGTGCGATGGTCTCCCGAAGGATCTCCTCGCGGTGGACGTTCTCGCCGGCGGGGAAGGCGCCGGTATCCTCGGCACCCTGCACCCCGATCACGGAGAGTTCGCGCTCGAAATCGACGAATCGCTCGGCCATCGCCGGGCCGCCGATTTCCTCCATCGCCTGTTCAGCATCGCTCTTCGACTCGACCGGGAAGTTCCCGCGGCCGTCGTAGCCGCCAGTGCGGGCCTTGAGCATCAGCGGCGCACCGAGGGCGTCGATCGCGTCGCGGAGGTCGTCGGCGTCGTCGACTCGTCGGAACTCCGGGACGGGAATGCCCGCGTCCTGGAGCGTTCGCTTCTGGACGAGCTTGTCCTCGATAATGCTCAGCGTCTCGGGCCTGGGATGAACCTGGACGCCCGCCTCCTCGGCTGCACGTTCGAGACCGTCGGGGTCGGTCAGTTCGATCTCGAAGGTAAGCGCGTCGGCGCGCTGGGCCAACTCTGCGATGGCCTCGGCGTCGTCGAACGCCGCGACGATCTGATCCCGTGCCACCGCGGACGCCGGGCAGTCCGGCGTCGGATCGAGCACGATCACCTCGACGCCCAGCGGCGACGCGGCCTCGGCGAGCATCCGGCCAAGCTGGCCACCGCCCACGATTCCCAGCGTGCGGCCCGGCGGCGTCAGCGAAGTCGACATGTTCACGCAGCGTTCTTCGAGCGGGCTGTTAAGGATTGAGATCCACGACGGACGCTGGCCGCTCATGGGGCGAATCGCGACGTTCGGTGTGGTTTTCGATGCATCCGCGAGAGGTCCGACCGCCAAGGTGTGCGAACGAACACCGAACACGACCCAGAGCGACAAGGTTGATAGGAGCGAACGCAAAGAAGCGGGTATGACAACCGAGATTACCGTCGAAGGCATGACCTGTGAGGGCTGTGAGGACGTCGTCGTCGAGGCCCTGGAGATGGCCGACGGCGTCGAGTCCGCCGAGGCCGACCGCTCCGAAAACAGCGCGACCGTCGAGGGCGACGCCGACGTCGACGTCCTCGTCGAGAAGGTCGAGATGGCTGGCTACGACGGTTCGGCGTAAACGCGACAGCCGCCTTTTACTTCGAAATCGCCAACAGCCCCGAATAGCTTGTGGACACGCCAACCCATCTCCGAACCGATTCGGTTTTGACCCGGTCGCGGCCTACTCATCGGCGTGCAGAACGTCACGGACCGCACGAGCAACCCCTTCGGGATGTCGCCACCGTGTGAGCACCAGTGCTCGGAGGGCGTCGAGGCGGTCTACGGCTACGGCGACGCGAACGCCGACATCCACGTGATCGGCGACCATCCTGGCATGCACGGCGGTAGCGAGACCGGTGTTCCCTTCACCGGGACCGACTCCGGACTCGCCGTGCAGGAGGTCCTCGAGGGGGTCGACCTCCTCGACGATCCGGGCGACGCGCCAGCACTCGACGGCACCTTCCTGAGCTACCTCCACATGTGTTGTCCGCCAGACGGTGCGACGCCCTCCAGCGCAGCCTACACAGATCTCGAACGGTTCTTCGACGCCGAACTCCGTGCGATCGCCGCGCACGTTCTCGTTCCCGTGGGCGAGCGCGCGACCGCACACGTGCTGAAATCCTACACCGCGGAGTCCCTCGCAGATCTCTCGACGAACGGAACCGCCGACCGTGCCGGATTCGAAGACGAGGCCACGGACGTCGACGCGGCGCTCGACATGGAGCGACTCCACGCCACCGAGATCAAGGGCAGCGGCTGGCTCGTCTTCCCCATCCGGGATCCCGACGACTGGAATGACGGAGACAGAGACGCCGCAATCGAGGCATTCTCCGAACTGCTGGCACGGGACTATCGTCAGATCTCCGATCTCGGCCGCTTCCTCGCCGACGACGAGTCCTATCTCGTGCGCTGAATCGGTTGGGGGCAGCGAGGATCAACTACTGGGTATTGCATAACTGGAGTTGGTGGGTCAGCACGGCAGACCGCTTCGGAAGCCCCCTCCCGGAGTCCCTCCCTGTAATTTGCTCAGTCGAGCGAAGCAACAGTGGTGAGCGGTGGCGCGCGTTTCGTGGGTGCGCCAGCACCCGCGTAGCGTGCGAGGGACGACCGAGCGGACGCGAGGGAGGAGGTTGGGGAGGACGAGGTTGCGGCAAGCGGTGCGGAGCGGGGTGGGACTTCGAAAGGGGCCGGGCGACTCGGCTGGCCCCGGGCGACGGTGAGCCGAGCACAGCGAGGCGAACGTCGAAAGGTGAGCGAAGCGAACCTTTCGGAATAAGCACCGCAGCCCGAAGGGCAAGGTGCGCAGCGAGCCCCGGGACATCGAGGGCTCGGGGGCTTTCGGAGACCACTGAAACTTCAACACTCTCAGAAATTGCTTGCAATACCCATTGGCGAATCGAGCATGCAGAGCAACGACGAGGGAAGGAAGCCAAGCTTCACGCGAGGGACACACCAAATCACCGAGACCCTAGCCGACACCGACACCGATTTGGCGCCGAGTTTGCAACGGGTGGCTATGAAACTGATCCCGGAGAGCGACACGGGAGTGGCGCTGGCAGCGGGCGCGTTCACCCTCCTGTTGTTCCTGCTCGGGATCGCCATCGTCTCGGCAACGAGTCCGACGGGCGTGGGGCGATTCGAACTCGTGGGGTTCGGGGTCGGCTTCGGGCTGTTCATCGGCATCTACTTCCTCTCGATGTCGGCCGACCGGCTTCTCAAAGGCGACGACAAGGAGCAGTAGCGCGGCAGAAAAATCAGAACGCCATCGCAGTAACGCTCCCGAACTGAGCATCCGGAGAGATCCGTGCGGCGAACGAAACGGGATAAACCGCCCGATCCCCACCGCATCCGTGATGGATAACAAAAATAATAACCCTCCACAGGGTAGCTTCGGCCGTGACCGCAACGCAGGTGACGCTGTTCCAGCTGGACAACTACGGCCCCTGGACCGTGACGCCCGAGCCGCGTCCGGAGCCCGAACTCCAGGCGCTACAGGCCAGGCTCTACGCGGATCTCGCCGACGCCGTCGGTGATCGGGGCGGCTACGTCTTCGTCACCCGCTTCGATAACGTCGTCGCCGTGACGAACGGCCTCGACCGCGAGGACCACCGCGCGATCCAGGCCGCAATCGCCGAACGCTACCCGGTGACTGTGAGCGCCGCGATCGGATACGACGAACGTCCGGCCACCGCGCTCGCGGAGGCCACCGAACGGCTGCAGAACCAGGGCAGTGCACAGGACGCAGCCAGGACCGAGGTGCTCGTCGGCGAGCCACTCCAGGCTGAAACTGGGTCGGGCAGTGCCAGCGGTACTGCGCCCGGCACCGTACGCGTCGCGCATTTCGACGTCGTCGACGTGACGGGGCAGCTCACCGATCAGGTCGACGCCTACGGCGCACATCTGGAAGTGCAGGGCGCCACGCAGACGCTCTCGCGCTACTGCTACGACCAGCACGGCGCACTCGCCTTCTTCGTCGGCGGCGACAACGTCATCGCGATCTGCCCGGATCTCGACGTGGCGGCGTACGAGGCCGTGATCGAGCACGTTAGGGAGACCGTCGGCGTCCAGTTCCAGGTCGGGATCGGCGACGGCTCGACGGCCACTGAGGCCGGCATGGCAGCGAAGTTCGCCCTCGAGGACTGCCGGCGCGACGGATCCCGCGTCGAGGGGCTCGCGGCGCCGACTGCCGACTGACATCACTTCTCACTCCCCGCTCAGTCGGTACAGGGACGTCATAGCGACTGAAAGCCGGTCCGTGGACCGACCGATCGACGACATCCTCCAGCGCGTCGGACCAGCCCCGCAGAGTACCGGTGGTGCAGCCACAGAAAACTACGGATCAGTTCCCATCAATAGCGCTCTTACGGATGTATTGCTAACCGCTAGCACTGTTAGAAACGCTCCGGTAGTTTCTTTGCGTGGTTCGTTGAATTACCGTCTACCATGAGCATCACCACGTCCCCCACCGAAGCACCGCTCGAACCGCTGCCCGACGACCTCGACAGCCCTCGTGCGAAACTGGTCTTTCTCACGCTCTCCGTGGCGGGACCCACGACGGTTGCCGAGCTTCAGAACGCGCTGGACGTCCCGAAGCTAACCCTGCTCTCCGTGCTCGACACGCTGGCGAGTCGAGAGCTGGTCGAACGGACCGAGAACGGCTACGTCACCGCCGCCTGAGGTCGACGACGGCGTCGTGTGATCGACCACCATCTGCAGCCGGGGTTCGAAGGCTTTATTCGCGCGCTGGGTCTGAGCATTCGGTAGTAATCATGGTCGACAAGCCCGCCTCTATGTACCGGGAGATCAGCAAGCCCCCGTATACGCGACGGGAGTACATCAGTGGGATCCCCGGCTCCAAAATCGCCCAGCACCAGATGGGCGACTCGTCGAGACAGCCCGAGGATTACCCCGTTCAGATCAGCCTCCGCGTCGAAGAGGAGGTTCAGCTCCGCCACGACGCGATGGAGGCCTCCCGCCTCTCCGCGAACCGATACCTCATCGAAGAGCTCGGTGAGAACAACTACCGGATGGTCCTCCGGAAGTTCCCCCACCACGTCATCCGGGAGAACAAGCAGGCGACGGGCGCGGGCGCGGACCGCGTCTCCGACGGAATGCGCCAGGCGTTCGGAAAGGTCGTCGGCACCGCCGCGCGCATCGACGCGAACGAGCGACTCCTGACCGCGTACTGCGAGGTCGAGCAGGCCGCTGCAGTGAAGGAAGCTTACCGTCGCGCGTACAACAAGATCTCGCCGCCGTGCCGTATCGAGGTCGAACGCGGCGAAGAGCTACTCGTCCAGTAGATCCCGATTCGCAGGCGGGCGATTCTCGCAGTGCCTCTTCGACGGTGAGCGGATAGCTCCCCGCAGCGCGGAGTCGTCCACGTCGCGCCGGCGGACATCTCTCTCTTCCGAGACGGCCGCAGTACACAGTATTACTCCAGTCCGAAGCGGTAGAACAGCAGCCTCGCAAGTGCAGTACACGAAAGACGATCCACTGACGCCAGAGAAAAACGCCATCAGAACCCCCGCTACGGCGCGTAAACGCGAGGTCCAGTGTAGACAGCGAGAGGATACGATCGCAAACACACCGCCGGTCGTCAGTCGCCGGCTGACTCGGTACCGGTAGCTGCTGGGCCGCCAGCCTCGACACCCTCCGGACTCGGAGGCTCCGCACGAGGCAATTGGAAGGTGACGATCGTCCCAGTTGGCTCGTTATCGGCGAAGCTGATCTCACCGTCGTACTGCTCGACGATCCAGGAAGCCAACCAGAGACCAAGCCCGCTGCCGTGCTGGAGCGGCGTCTCGCGATGCTCGCGAATTGCCTCGATCTCGTATGGATGGATCCCGGGGCCGTCGTCGGCGATCGAAACCGTCGCCGAATCAGAGTCAACCGCATCGATGGTGGCAGTCACAGAAGCGGTGCCATCGTTGTGACGGACGGCGTTGTCGAGCACGTTCTCCACGGCAGTCTCGAAGAGGGCTCCCGCGGCGACCCAGGGGTCGTCCTCTGCCTCGATCGTCAGGGACGCATCGGGGAACTCTTCGCGTACGTGTGACACAGCAGGCGAGACGAACGACTCGGCGGGACGAACGTCGGTCGCAACTTCGGCGTCGAGCGTGTCGTGGATCGCACGAGCTTTCTCGCCGATCTCGACGAGTCGGCGAGCCTCGTCCTTGATCGCGTCGACGTGCTCGGTCGAGCCGCCGCCGTCGTCGAGCATGTCCGATCGGCCGAGAATCACGTTCATGTTGTTGCGGAGGTTGTGCCGGAGGATACGGTTCAGCACGTCTGTTACTTCGTAGAGTCGCTCGAACTCCTCTTCGCGCTGTTCGAGTTCGTCACGGGACCGGACCAGCTCGCCGATGGTCCGTTCCCCACTCGAAACGACCAGGAACGCGAACACGGCACCGAGCAAACTGAACGCGCCAGTGACAGGGACGAGTAGCGACCGGTGAGCAGTGAGGAGGAGCCAGCCAGCGACCAGATAGCCGACGAAAAAGCATGCGATCGAGACGCCTGCAGCGGTCCAGTACTGCCGAAACCGGCGACCGTCGACGAGACCAAGCAGCGATCGGATCTGCACGAGCGCGAGGAGAAGCACCAGCGCACCGATCAGAAACGGAATGGCCAGTGCGATACTCTCGGTTGACGGCACAGTTACGCGACCTCGTCCGGGTTCGGTCCTCGTTCCACCCGACTGCTCTTGAATATCACAACAATCACGTCGCCGTCGTTTGGGTGAGCAACGTGTTCCTGATCACCCGATAAAACAGTTCGGGCCGTTCGTGTTAGCCAACTATCTCGTCGTGGACTCGAGGCAAGCCTCAGCCGAGGAACGTTCGAAAACGCGACAATACCAGATGCGATCCGACCCGGAGATCCCGGAAGGACCGCGACGGCACCATCCCTCGGGCCACCAGAATCAAATCGAGTCGACGGTTGGGGTTTGCATCCCAGCGAACACGACGTCGGGCGACCGGAATGAGTGGAGCTGACTCCCGACTCTCAACTATCGAAATCGACCGACTGCGCCCGTGGCCGTTTGGGGCCGTGTTCCAATCCGGTTTTTCGGCGAGTGAGACGAGTATGGAATCCCCCGAGCCAGCGGCTATATCAGTTGGAAACGCAGAAAACCGAGTCGGCCACGAAACGACTGTATTCCGGATCCGCCCTCCCCGATTTGAACGGGGGACAAGTCGATCTACAGTCGACTGCTCTACCAGTCTGAGCTAAGGGCGGGCATCGTGTGAGTCAGCCGGACGCGGATAAAAGACTTACCTTTCCGCAAGACGGCGACCAGCCGACGAGCCCCGGCACGTGTGCGACACTGCGCCGCGACCTCGCGTCACAGCTCGTCCTACACTCACGAAAAAAAACAGAGTCGCGCGTATCAGGGTCGCGCGTGTGCGTGTGCACGATGAGATATCGCCATCAGCTCGTATCCAGACGGTGGTCACGCACCTGGTCCGGGCAGGTACCGAGTGATTCGACCCCGAGCAACCCTGTGAAAATACGGGGACACAGCTCGAGCCCAATGCAGCAGACGGCACGCGAGCAGGTTGGCTGCTACAGCGTGGTAGCATGCGCGTAAACGTCATCTAAAACACGGAGAAGAACGATCGCTTTCCGGGGCGTTTCGTGCCGCGGGCCCAGCTTTCCAGCCAGACCTGAGGAGGAATGCGTACTACGCCGCGCGAAGTGTGCGGAGGAGAAGCGCAATTTGTAAACAACCAGTAACGACTGTGAGTGTAGCGGTATCGGAGAGTACGGGGTGGTTACTCTCCGCCTGCCACGGCGACCGGCGTGGGGAAACCGATCAGTGACCGAGCAGTTGTTGCACCGGGAAAGCGGGGCGAAAACGGCGAAATACTGATGCTGTAGCGTCTGTTAGGCTCGTTTACACCAGTGTGGTACGCCGGCGTTACCTTTATTACCCTTGCCTCAGAGGATACGTCTGCGTAAGACGGTCGTCTTACACGCGACGGCACCCCCCAAATGCCGGCGCCCTACCCGGGTTTACGCGTGCAGGACTCGATGCGTGTACGACACGCGCCCGCCGTCTTACTAAACGGGGAGCTACTAACCATGGAGCGTGTGACACTCCGCATTCCGAAACAGCAGATCGAAGCAGTAGAACGTATGGTCGAGTCGGGCGAGTTCCCGAACCGGTCCGAGGCCATTAGAGCCGCGGTCCGAGAAAAAATCAAGGACCAGGGAGAACCGGTCCACGAGCGCACTCGAGAGCGCACATGGGCGAAGGTGTAAACGATGCAAGATATCGTCCAGGACGCCCTCGAGAACGCAGAGCAGGAAAAGCGCGATATGGAGGACGTCTCCACCGACGGTGACGAGTTCGGGGACCCCCGGATCGTCATCGTCGGGGCTGGTGGTGCGGGTAACAACACCATCAACCGCCTCTACAACATCGGCGTCGACGGTGCCGAGACCATCGCGATCAACACGGACAAGCAGCACCTCAAGATGATCGAGGCCGACACGAAGATCCTCGTCGGCAAGTCCCTGACCAGCGGACTCGGTGCGGGCGGCGACCCCAGCATGGGCGAGCGCGCAACCGAGATGGCCCAGGGAACGATCAAAGAGGTCCTCGGCGAAGCCGACCTCGTGTTCGTCACCGCGGGCATGGGTGGCGGCACGGGCACTGGCGCGGCGCCAGTCGTCTCGAAGATCGCCAAGGAACAGGGTGCGATCGTCGTCGGGATGGTCTCGACGCCGTTCAACGTCGAGCGAGCACGGACGGTCAAGGCCGAGGAGGGGCTGGAGAAGCTTCGCGACGAAGCCGACTCCATCATCGTCCTCGACAACAACCGACTGCTCGATTACGTCCCGAACCTCCCGATCGGCAAGGCGTTCTCGGTGATGGACCAGATCATCGCCGAGACCGTCAAGGGGATCTCCGAGACGATCACCCAGCCGAGCCTCATCAACCTGGACTACGCCGACATGACGACGATCATGAATCAGGGCGGCGTCGCCGTCATGCTCGTCGGCGAGACCCAGGACAAGAACAAGACCGAAGAGGTGGTGAAGGACGCGATGAACCACCCGCTGCTGGACGTCGACTACCGCGGTGCGTCCGGTGGACTGGTCCACATCACTGGCGGCCCCGACCTCACGCTGAAGGAGGCCGAAGGCATCGCAGACAACATCACCGAGCGACTGGAAGCGAGCGCCAACGTCATCTGGGGCGCACGCATTCAGGAGAACTACAAGGGGAAGGTGCGGGTCATGGCCATCATGACGGGCGTACAGTCCGCACAGGTCCTCGGGCCGAGCACCCAGCGACAGGCCGACCGCTCGCGCGCCGAACTGGAGGATGTCGACTTCGACGCGGAGAACAACGTCGAGGCCGTCTCTGCTGGTGGTGCGCAGAGTGACGGTGGGCAGGACGTTCGCGACCGCGAGAACGGCGTCGACGTCATCCGGTAGGTTCGTCGCCGACCCGGTCGGGCGGCCATTCTTCGAACGCCACAAACGAGCAGCCACGCCACGGTGTCGGGCGTCCTGTATACAGGACTACTCGAGTGCACCGAACGGCTGAACTATTTGATATTTTAGCGACGGGGGCAGAATTAACATAACGACTATCAGAGAGGCCACCAATGAGCTACTGAGTTCCATGGTACGGACCACCCATTCGCGCAGGCGGATCCTGCAGGCATCGGGCGTCGCAATCGCAACGGCACTCGCCGGCTGTGGCGGGGGCGGCAGTTCTGACGAAGACGAGAGTACCGACGCGGACGTAACGGTAACGCTCGGTGGCGACCCGTCCTACGACCCACAGACCGTCGAGATCACCGTCGGTCAGACCGTCGCCTGGGAAGCGGCGAAAGGAAATCATTTCCTCAGCCTCCAATCGGGACCGGAGGAGAGTGACTGGGCGGGGACGGGTGCCAGCGCGATCGCCGCGGACCAGGTCCACACGCACACGTTCGAAGTTGCGGGCACCTACGAGTACAGCTCGAACAGCCTGTCTGGCACCGGCAGCGTCGTCGTCAGCGAGTAACCGGATCGCAGACGGACGTACACCTTTTCAGGCCAGCTCCATCGAAGAGAGCAACGAACAGGTTCGACAGACGTCACGCGCCGTCGACGAACCACAGCGATCGCACTCGCCGAGATCCTCCGAAACGTCTTCCCGAGCGTTCGCAGCCAGCTTCGCCAGCTCTTCGTACCCGGAGAGGATCGAGTGGCGCGTTCCCGGATGGTTATCCTCGAGTCCGTGGAGGAGCTCCTTGATCTCGCCGCGGTAGGCCTCCGACGCGTGGGGACACTCGGCGATCTGGGCGGGAAGGTCCCGCAAGTGGGCGTAGAGCGCGACCTCCGACTCGGGGACGTCGCGGAGTGGCTTCGCCCGGGGAACGAACGCGTCCTGTTCTGCGCGATCTTCCATGGGGCCCAGCGACGCCTCGAAATGTTTCGCGATCTGGGCGACGTCGCCCTCGAGGACGTTCATCAGGGCGGTCTGGGCCTCGTCGTCGAGATTGTGTCCCGTCAAGAGGAGGTCCGCACCGAGTTCGTCGGCGTAGCGCTCGAGGACGTCCCGTCGGAAGACGCCGCAGTACGCACACGGCGCCATGTTCTCGGGGTCGTCCTCGGCGACGTCGTCCATTCGGACGCCGTGCTCGTCTTCGTAAGCCACGAGCTCGAGGGGAACGTCGAACTCCTCGGTGAACCGCTCGGCCGCCTCGACGCTCTCGTCGCGGTAGCCCTCGATCCCTTCGTGGATCGTCAGCGCGCGAAGTTCGACGCGAGGATCCTCCGCGAAGGTGTCCTGAAGGATCGCACCGAGGACGACGCTGTCCTTTCCGCCGGAGAGACCGAGCACCCACGTCGTCGGCGACTCGGGCGTGGCCTCGTCCGGCAACAGACCGTCCTCGCGAATTCGGCTCCGGACGCGTTTCTCGACGGATCGAAGAAAGTGCGTCTCACAGAGGTGCGTGCCGGCGTAGGCCGCGTGCGTCACGGCCTCGCGGTCGCACTTGGTGCACTGCATCGCGAGGAGGTATCGGTGGCAGAGGGATGACCGTTTCGCACCACACTGACGCCAGCGGCGGGCTCGCAGCCGACCGGGCCCCAGTCAGAAAGGTAGTTAGCCCTCGACGTCCGAGACACCGATATGTCAGCGTGGGCGCGCCGGTGCGCGTGGCTCGTTCTCGTCGTACTCGTAGTCTGCGCCGTGCTCTCGACGCCAGTGGCCGCCCACCAGGGACACGCCGGGCACGAGAATCAGCAGGACGACGACCTCTCGATCTGGCCGTTGTTCGTCGTCTTCGGGACAGTCTCTGCGGGTGGAACGCTCCTCGCGAGCCAGCGCCTCGACGTGCCGCGGGAGATCGCCGTCGGTCTCGCTGCTGGCGGGATCGCCATAGCGGTCGGCGCGGCGATCGTCTGGCTGACTTGAGACAGGGTTGAGCGGCCACGACGGTTCCCCAGCGATGTTCGATAGCACCACGCCGACGCTATCGATCGTGTCACGCCAGCGTGAGCGGTCGCGCGGCGTCGGCGTGAGCGGCCGTGCAGCGTCGGCGCGCGATCGGAGAAACGCCTTTTCACACGGCGATCCTCCACTCGGTATGATCCACGTCGCAATCGTTGGTGCGTACGGCAGTGCGGGGGTCGCAGCAGCGAGCGAGCTCGCCGACGACCCAGACGTCGAGTTGACGCTGATCGACGACGGCGAGCCCGGTGGCGGCCTCTGCATCCTCCGTGGTTGCATGCCCTCGAAGGAGGTGCTCTCGGCGGGCGCACATCGCTATCAGGCGCGTGCCGACCACCGGCTGGACGGCGTGCCCGAGGTCGACCTCGAAGCGGTGGTCGAAACCAAAAACGGGCACACCCAGTCGTTCGCGGAACACCGACGGGAGAGCGTCCACGACCTCGCGGAGCGCGAGGCCGTCGAGTTCGCCCACGGGACGGCCCAGTTCGTCGACGATCGCACGCTCGAGATCGCCACGAACGACGGGGATCGGACGATCGAGCCGGACTACGTCGTGATCGCGACGGGATCGACGGTCAACGTTCCCGATCTCCCCGGCATCGAGTCGGGCGACTACGCGACGAGCGCGGACGTGCTCGACGCGACCGAGTTCCCCGACTCCGGCGTCGTGATGGGCTTTGGATACGTCGGGCTCGAGCTCGTTCCCTACCTCAGCGAGGCCGCCGGGATGGATCTCACCGTGATCGAACACGACGAGCGGCCACTCGACGAGGCCGACTCGGAGTACGGCGACGAGATCCTGGAGCTCTATCGCGAAGAGTACGACGTCGACGTCCTCACCGAAACGACCGAGCAGCGCGTGGAATCGACCGACGACGGTGGCGTTCGTCTCCACGTGGAACAGGACGGATCAGCGGCGGACGGCACCGACGAACTGGCGATCGAGGCCGACGAGCTGTTCGTCTTCACAGGCCGTGAGCCGAACCTCGACGGTCTGGAGCTCACGAACACGCCAATCACCCCCGAGAACAGCTGGGTCGCGGATACGATGCAGACCCACGACGACGATCACGTGTTCGTCGTCGGGGACGCCAACGGGAAGGAACCGATCTTGCACGTCGCCAAAGAGCAAGGGTCCCAGGCCGCTGCAAACCTCCTCGCACACGCCCGCGGCGAGTCGCTCGAGCCCTACGAGAACGTCCGCCATCACGTGATCTTCACCGGGCTCGGTGTCTACCCGTACGCCGCCGTCGGTCAGTCGAAAACGGATGCGGAGTCAAGTGGGATCGACCACATTTCCGTGACGCGTGCGGCCAGCGACGACGGCGTGTTCAAAACCAAGGACGTGCCCGAGGGACTCGCGACGCTCGTGGTTGGCACGGACGGGACCGTGCTGGGCTACCAGGGCCTGCACCACCACGCCGACGTGATGGCCAAGACGATGCAGGTGGTCATCGAGCTCGGGCTCGACGTTCGGGAGCTTCCCGATCGCGCGTTCCACCCGACGACGCCGGAGATTCTCGACGGACTCTTCCGGGACGCAGTGGCGGCCCTGGAATGAGGTCCAACGTCCGACCGCGAACGTACCGCGGTTCCCGAGGAGTGGGAACGCAACCCCCCATATAGGGAGGAGCGCGAGCAAGAATCAATCAATGACGGATACCACCGCGCCCACCGATGCGGCCGAACCGCTCAGCGCGCGCCTTCGCGTCGAGCCCCACGAGTCGGCGGGCTGTGCGGTGCTGTCCGCCGGCGAGCGGGGTGACGACGTGGTTCGAACGGGCGGAACCAGCGCGAGCGATGACTGTGACTGCCGAGCAGCCGTCACCGTCGAGGTCGATGGCGGCGAATCCCGGGAGTTCGTGCAGGGCACCGTCGACGAGCATTGCGTCTGCCCGGCCTTCCAGGAGGTCGAGTGTGCCGCTGAGATTGCCGGGTTCGCCAGTGGTGCGCTGGTCGTCGAGGTCACGGTCCCGGACCGGGAAGCACTGCGCGATCTCGTCGCCGCCCTCAGGAACCGAGCGGCGACGGTTCACCTCGAGCGAGTACTGCCACTCAACGTCGGCGAAGAGAGCGACGACCTGCGAATCGACGCCGCGGCGATCACGGCGAAGCAGCGCGAAGCGATCGCGGTCGCCGTCGACAGGGGGTACTACGAACGCCCGCGGGGGGCGGATCTCGACGCGGTCGCGGACGCGCTGGGGATCTCCCGGTCCGCCGCGTCCCAGCGGCTCAACGCCGCGGAAACGACCCTGATCCAGGCGCTCGTGGCGAGCACCGACATCGAGCAGGCCGACGTGCCACGAAATGACGAACGCGACGGCGTCCGAGGCGACGGCAGAAACGAGGACGACGACGCAACCGAACGCGACACGCAGGACCGCCGACACCCAAGCACCGACACCGTCGGCCCGACCGAGGAGCCCATCGCCGAGTAAAAGCCTGTATTATCCAGCCGCGTCGTGAGGGGCCCCGCGGTCGTAGGTGTGAACGTAATGGCACGAGTACGCCTACGATCGAACGGGGGTGGAACCGCGTGTTGACCGACGGCGTCGCGTACGAGGTGACCGTCGAGCTGTCCGATCGCCACCGCGATCGGTTCGAGAGCTGGTTCTCGAACGTCGTTCTCGACTGGACGACCCAGCCGGACGTTCGTAGCTTCCAGGCGTTTCGAGGCGTGGACGACGACGGCGAGCGTCTTCGGCTCGTCTTCACGTTCGAGGACGAAACGGCCTGGGAGCGCTTCGTCCAGCGCAGCGCACACCGCGAGCGAATGGCGCATCTCGAGTCGGTCTCGGCCGCCGTCAGCACTGCACTCTGGGCACCGGGCGCCGTCTCGCTCACGGACGATGGCCCGGCCATCGTTCGGGCGGCGGACTCCGCAACGCGCGAGAGCCTCGAAAATGGCGACCCGACGCCGATCGGGCCCGAACTGTAGCGGCCCTCGATCCGCCCCTGGATCTCTTCGTGCCACCACCCGTCAGTGTGAACGCTGGTCGCAGTGAGTCGAACGGACGTCGACGTGACCGGACAGCGACCTGAGCTGACAACGACGTGAGCTGACAACGACGTGACCGAACAGCAACGTGAGCGGATAACGGTCGAGGCGGACGGCGGTGGAGACAGACAGCGCTGTGAGCAAACGCATCCTTATCGACGTCGGCACGGGAGACACTGACGTGGGAGACAACGACGAGGGAGATAACGCCCTGAGAGATACTGTCGTGAGCTGACTGCGATCGGAGTGACTGACTTAAACCCCTGTATACTTCGGGGGAACCCCGACCGGGAGCCAGCGCAAACGTTCACCCGTAAGGTGAGCTAACTGTGCCAACTGACACGGCGACGGTCGACACCCGGCTCTTTGGCCGGGACGTGGCGTACAGCTTCGACGGGCCATGGGGTGCGTACTGGCTCGTGTTGCTCCGCGTGATCGCAGGGTGGTGGTTCCTGAGCGCGGGGCTCGGGAAGGTCCTCGAGCAGGGGCTGCTCTACGATACCACCGGCTGGCTAGAGATGGGCACCCAGGGGAGCATTTTCCACCCGATGTTCGAGTGGTTCGCGGCCAACGCAGCGTTCGTGCCCAACCTGCTCGTTCCGTGGGGACAGATCGCGATCGGCCTGGGACTGATCGTGGGCTGTCTCACCCGCCTCGCAGCAGCGAACGGGATGATCCTGGCCACGTTCTTCTACCTCGGGAACGCGGGCTGGACCAACGGGATGGTCACCAGCGAGCTGTTCGGGCTCCTCGTGTTCGCGACCATCGCGCTGTTCGGCGCCGGCCGCGTCTACGGCGTCGACGGCTACCTCGAGGGAACCGAACTGCTCGAACGACATCCGCGGCTGCGATACATGATGGGGTGATAGAGCTATGCAACCACGCAAATCCACGGCAGACCTGATCGCCATGCTCGGTGGAGGGCTGATCGTCGTCGGGGTCGTCGTCCTCGGCGCGGTCAACACGCTGACGCAGAACCCACACCTCGAGCAGACCAACGACGCCGGTGCGGTCACCGCCGAACCGCTGGTGCCGCCGGACCTCCGGGCCTACATCGTCCTCGCCGGGCTCGCGGTCTGGCTGTGCTACGGCGTCTACAAGCTGGCACAGCCAGCAGAGCCGATCGATCGCCAGCGCGTCGCGCCGGCCGACGACTGAGCGTCCGGGCGCTCCGCCGGCCGCCGTCGTCGAGCGAACAGGAGGCAAACGGTGCGAATCGATTTTTCTTCGAGCTACCCTCAGACGGCAGTCAGGTAAGAGAACCGTTCGGTTTCGTGGAGCGACAGTACGGGCTGGGACTCCCCCGCGAGAACACCGTTTCGAGCGTTCGAACCCGGTAGTTCTCATTCCCGTCGGGTGGAAACGGTGCCCCAGTTATATGGGGTGTGCGCGTGAACTACCAGTTGAGGGATCACATATGGCAACTGATCGGAAACCTGCGGAACGAACGCTCGAAGCGGAACTGTTCGGACGTGACGTCACGTTCGACTACTCGGAGAGCTGGATCGCGTACTCGGTAGTCCTGCTCAGGGTAGCGATGGGCTGGATCTTTCTCCAGGCCGGACTGGAGAAGTGGACCGCAAACGGCATCGATGGCATCCAGGACCAGCCGCTGACTGGCGGATTCAGCGCAGCAGGCTACCTGAACAACGCGTTGCATCCTGACAAC
Source organism: Salinarchaeum laminariae (assembly GCF_023204835.1). GTDB lineage: Archaea > Halobacteriota > Halobacteria > Halobacteriales > Salinarchaeaceae > Salinarchaeum > Salinarchaeum laminariae. Next base: position 1,758,419 of record NZ_CP096270.1, on the reverse strand, counting down.
CCAGCGCAAGACCTCTTCGCCGAGATGGCCGGTGCGACCTGGGTCGACCCACTCGTCGTGTGGGGCCAGATCCTGATTGGTGTCGCCCTGATCGTCGGGATTCTCGTCCGATGGTCCGCGTTCTGGGGCGCACTGATGATGCTCCTGTTCTGGCTCTCACACCTCCAGGGCGGGATCCTCGCCGGCCTCCCGGTCGAACACGGATGGGTCGTCGACGAGACGGTCGTCTACGTCCTGCTCCTGTTCGGGCTCGCCGCGATCGGCGCCGGCCGGATCTTCGGACTGGACGCGAAGCTCGAACAGTCCGAGATCGTTCAGAACAACGCCTGGCTCCGGTTCCTGATGGGCTGACCGGGCCTGGCCCTCCACGAAGTAGCCGAGTAGACCGCGTCGGCGTTCAGTCTCCGTTTTCGATCGCCGTCTCGAACCCGCAATTCGTTCTCGCGACGCCCGCAGCACACACTGCGTGCTCGAAGTCAAAGTCGTACGCGTCAGTCGCAGCAGCGGCCGCGTCCGTCGCATCGAACTCCACAGGTGACGGCGCGTCTCGCTCGTACGTTGCGACCAGCGTGGGCTGCTCGACCGCCTTTACGAGCACGGCGTCGTTCCGGACGATGCCGACGTGGGCGGCGTCCTCGTCGAGCACGCCTGCGATTCGCGGCGTGTCGTAGTCGTCCTTCTCGTAGTCGAGGGCAAGCAGCGGCTCCGCGAGCGCGTCCCGGGCGGGATAGCCCAGCTCGATCTTCTCCACGATCGGATCGACGTGCGAGCCGTTGCCCAGCACGGCAGCTGCTCCGTCTCGGGGCCCCTCGGTGGTCGTGCGCAGGCAGTTGTACTCGACGTAGGGGTTGTCGGTGGGCGGTGCGTCAGCGGTCGGACCGACGGTCAGCGTGCCGTCACGGTCGCGAATCTCGCGGTTGGGGAACGATCGCGAGGACACGCGGTAGGCTGCGACGTCCGGTCCGACGACGACGAAACGTCCGACGTACATGCACCAGCGTCGGATGCGGCGTGGAATGTAGTTGTCGGAGCGGCTGCGGCGGCGGACCCGGCCGGAACACCAAGGATTCGGCGCTCGAACGCAGCCCCGTTCGCGGTGAGAAGGGTCCGCTATCGACCGCAAACGGAGTCGAATACCCTCGTCATGCGATCGTCTGACAGTAGTTCGACACCCCTCCGCCTTCGGCCGATTTCACTTCCAGTCTGCTTCGCCCATCTATAAGGGGGCGGACGTTCACGGACGACACGTGAGGGCGTTTCGCCCTCGCTTGTCACACGCTCCACCTGCGTTCGCGTCGGGATCGCCCGACCGACCATACGACCCGTTCGGCGCGGGGCGGGGACCCCGCCGCCGGACACCTTCGTTACACTTCCCAGCGGTGTCCAAAGGCTGTGCTGCCCCAGTGCGATGGTTCGATCGACAGGCCAGCGCTTGCGCTCACTCCAGTCGTTCGAACCGTCGGCACGGGACGTCGTGGTGCTCGACCAGCTCCTCGCCGACCTCGGGTTTTGCCGTCATGTAGACGATCTGCCAGCCGTCGTCGGCAAGCCTACGGAGTGCGTCGAACCCGGCCGACAGTCGCTCTGGATCGGCCGGGAGCAGCGGATCGTCGAGCAAGAGAAATCCGGTCCCGCCGGAGAGAATGCGCTCGGCGAGTCCGATCCGCGCGGCGAGATAGAGCTGATCGGTCGTCCCCCGACTGAGCTCGCGAGGCGTGCGGGCGGTCCCGTCGGCGGCTTCGACGACGAGGGTTTCGGCTGCCGGGTCGTAGGTCACGCGCTCGTACCGACCGTCAGTGATCGATGCGAACGTATCGGCGGCGGTGCCCGCTGGATCGAACAGATCGGCGAGCTTCGCCTCCTCGTCGGCACGGACGTCCTCCAGCGCAGCGATCGCCACTCGCGAAACGTCGGCGTCTCGGTCGAGCGAGGCTACGAAGGACTCGAGATCGCGAGCCGTCGCCGCGAGCCCGTCGACGGACCGCGCGGCGAGCCCGATCGGATCGTCGCGAAACCGACCGGTCGGGAGCCTGCCCAGCTCGTCGGCAAAGCGATCGACCGCAGCCTCGTGGTCGTCGAGGCGTCCGTCGAGTTCCGCGAGGCGCTCTTCGAGCGAGGACGTCCGAGATTCGAGCCGGTCACGCTCGTCCGAGTCGAACGCCTCCGCGGTAACGTCCGTGGCAGCAACGCCCTCGCGGAGCGACGCCAGTTCGTCCGCCCAGTAGTCGATGCGATCGGACGTCGACGCGGACGCGGTTTGGGGCTCGCCGAGCCGTTCGGTCAGGCTCGCCGTCGCCGTCCGTCGCTCCTCGCGGTAGGAGTCGGCCGCCGAGACGGCCTCGCGGTACGTTTCGACGTCCGGGACGCCGGCTTCACGAAGCAGTTCTCGGCGCTCCCGGCGGAGCGTCCGACGGCGGTCGATCGCGTCCTCGCGGTCGGTTTCGACGTCCGCCAGCCGTCGATCTGCGAGGTCCCGATCCTGCTCGATCGAATCGACGCGGTCGGCCAGCCGATCGCGCTCGTCCCGAAGATCTCGGATCGCCGGCGCGACGTCCGCGAGCGTCTCCACGTCGAGCCCGGCGTCCCGAGCAGCGGCGAGCAGGGCTCCGCGCTCGGCAGCCACACTCTGCGACGCTCGCCGCTGGTAGAGCGTCCAGGCACCCGCGATAAGAGCGAGAGCCGTCAGCCCCAGTGCAGCGGCGACGACGCCACCGACGGCCGCGGCGCCCGCACCGATCGCGCCCGCGATCGCGACAGCTGCGCCGAGTCGCACCGTCGACGCGTCTCCCGTCGAGATTGCGCTCTCTCGGTAGTCCTCGAGGCGATCCCCGAGTCCTTCGATCTCTCGGAGCCGATCCTCGAACGTCACGAGTTCCGCGTCGAGCGATTCGATTCGGTCGTCGAGGCGCTGGCGTTCCTTCCGGAGCTCCGCTCGCCGATCGTCGAAGTCGTCCAGTTCGTCCGCGATCCGGGCCAGTTCGGCGTCGATCTCGTCGAGGCGTTCGAGCCCCGACTCCGTACAGTCCCGATCGGCCAACGCCTCGGTCGCGTCGCGGACTGTCTCGAGCTGCGTCGCGAGGCGGTCGTGGGTCGCGAGCGTCTCCGCGGCCCGCTGGCGGTCGAGCGCCGTCCGGGTACGCTCGAGCTCCGCGGCGACTTCGACGCGCTCGCGCTCGGCCGATTCGACGCCGGAAGCGCGACAGTCGGCGACGTACGTGTCGATGCGCTCCGCGAGGTCGGCCGCCCGTTCTCGAACCTCCCTGACGTTGCCGTGCTTCTCGGCGCGTGCGAGGTTCAGGTTCGAGGGCGTCAGCCGGCCCGCGTCCACCAGTTCGGAACGAAGCGCGGCGATCTCGGCGGTGTGGAGGTCGGCGAGGCGACGCGCCGTCGCGTCGTAGAACTCGTGTTCGTTAGCGAGTCTGAGATCCGCATCGCGCACGACGAAGACGTTCCGGAGCTGCCGCGGCGTGCAGTCGGTCACGTCGCCGAGCGTGGTGCCGTCGCCGAGGACGTGCTCCTCGACGCTCGCTGGCGAGGGGGCGGTTGATGCGTGGCCGGCTGCGGCGGCATCCCCGGAGTCGGTCGGTTCGTCGGCGGAGCGCGGGGCGCCAACGTCACCGGCCGTCTCCAGAACGGCGTGGCCGACGGGCGGCTCCTCGACGCGACCGACGTCGGGCAGCACGTCGACCGCGTCGGGCGAACACAGTCGAAGCAGCGCGTCCAGTAGCAGCGTCTTCCCGGACTCGTTCGGCCCGTAGCAGACCTCCAGACCGCCGTCGAACTCGTGTTCGATACCCGAGAGCGGCCCGTACCGATCGACGCGAACGGAGCGGAGCCTCATCGTGATCCACCCCTCGCACGCGCACCCGTCACGTCAGGTCACCCGAGGCTGCGAGGTCGGCCATCGCAGCGAGCACGCGCTCGCGGGCGTCCTCGCGCAGTTCCTCTGGATCGTACGCCCCTGTCCCAGCGGCATCTGGGTCCTCGTCCGGGGACTCCCCCGCGTACCAGCTTTCTGCCACACCCGCACCCTCCACTGCCCCCGCCACCGTTTCGTCGTCGAGGCGTGCCTCGAACTCGCGGTAGATCGGATGATCGAGGAGCGCCGCGACCGAGCGGGTCCGGTTCTCGAACGGAACGTCGCCGCAGGCGGCAGCGAGCGATTCCGCGAACGCCGTTTCGTCGCGATCGACGAACCCCTCGACGGTGATTTCGGGTTCGACGATTCCGGCTGCTGGGCTCCGCGAGCCGTCCGCAGCCGTGGCGTTCAGCTCTCCCCAACTCTCGACCTGCTCGCGGACGGTCGCGAGAACGTCGTCGGCCTCGCCAGGCCGAACCGTCAGTGCCAGTTCGTCGTAGTGGAAGGCGTCGAGCTCCTGAAGGCGGATTTGTGGTGTGTCTCCAGCGTCGACGACTGCTATCGAGCGTCGGCCCGTCTCGGAGCGGGTGACCGAGGCGGGGGTTCCCGGATAGACGAACGTGCCCGCGCTGCCGGAAGCGGCGGGCAACTCGACGCGGCTCGCGCCGTGGTAGTGGCCTGCGAGTACGACATCGAACTCCAGGGCGGCCAGTGCACTCCGCGTGATCGGCGCGTAGCGGGTCGGCGCCTCCTCGCCCGCACCGGCTTCGGCGGCGCCTGGTGCCTCGAGGCTGCAGTGGAGTAGGAGACAGTCCAGACCGTCGAAGGGATCGCGGTCACGGAGCGCGACGAGCAGATCGTCCGACAGGGTCCGAGTGTAGGGGACACAGGTGAGTCGGATCGAGCCGTTGGCGACGGTGAACTGCTCGAAGGGCTCTGCAGTCGCGGGACGGACGGCGGCTCCGAAGAAGGCGTCGCCCTCGAACGCCTCGCGATCGTGGTTACCGGGGATCACGAGGACCGGAAACGGCCGGTCGGCGAACAGCGATCGGAGTTCGGGGCGGAGTCGCTCGGCGGCGCTCTCGTCCTCGAACAGATCGCCACCGATCGTCACTACGTCGGCGTCGGCGGATTCGGCCTCGTCGAGCACCGCCGCCAGCGCGTCCCGGCGCTCGGGAGCGTCCGGGTGGAGGTGAACGTCGGCGGTGTGGACGAGCCGCGGCATCGTGCAAGGAGGTGATCGCCCGAGGACAAAGGGATTCGGGTCGAAACGGGCTGTGAAATCCTACGTATCGGGAACACGCGTCCCAGCCACCACCCTGAAAGCGGCGGTGGGTTGCTACTGGGTTCGGTACGAATGCCCGAGTAGGACCCCTCCACACTCAAACACACCTACTACACGTCGCGCCAGGCGCCAGCGAATCGTTGGACTGCGGTGAGGTGGCCGACGATCGCGAAGAGGATCAGCAGCCAGCCGACGATCGTCAGCGATTCGATCGTATCGGGGTAGGCAGCCGTGGCGACGGCGGCGACGCCGATCAGCACGAGCCGATCCGCGCGACCGATCAGCCCACCGTACTCCCGACCCAGCCCGACGGCCTGGATCTGGGTGCCGAGATAGGAGGTCATCAGGACGCCGGTGACGGCAAGGAATCCGAGTGCGTACTGATCGATCCCGGCAGCGAGCCCAGCGATGAGCACGATGTCGGCGTACCGGTCGAGGACGTGATCCAGCAGATCGCCGGCGGGCGAGGCCACCTCGAGTCGTCGAGCGAGCGCACCGTCGACGAGATCCAGCCAGCCGCTCACGGCGACGAGTAGGCCGCCAGCAACGTAGTAGAGCGGCTCCGACCCCGCAGCGACGAACGCGCCCGCCGCAGCGATCGCGACGAGGAAGGCGATCACGCTCACGCCGTTGGGCGTCAGGCCCACGCGCGCCGCGGCGGTGACGAACGGCGAGAGTCCCTTGTCCGCCAGCGGACGGAGCCGATCCAGCGTCATGGGTCGAAGGGCAGCACCGCGGGCACAAATAGCCTGTGAGTCCAGAAGCCAGCGATGTGCAGTTCCTCGAGAGAGAGAGAATTGCAGTCGTGAATCGACGGAGACCAGCGACCTCCGACGGCGGCGAAAGTGGGGCAGCGACCGCCGGTACTGGAAACCCCCGGGCTTATACCGCTCCCGGTCCTTCGAATGTCCAATGAGCCAGTCCGATACGGACGTCGTCCGGCTGTTCGGCGGGCCGGGAAGCGGGAAGACCACGGCCCTGCTGGACCGCGTCGAGGGCATCCTCGAAGAGGACGGCGTCGACGTGAAGGACGTTCTGGTCGTCTCCTACACCCGGGCCGCCGCGGCCGAGATCCGCGAGCGACTCGCAGAACGTCTCGACGACGAGACGCCCCGGTCTCTCCAGGGGAACGTCTGCACGATGCACGCGAAAGCATACGAACTGCTGAACCTCTCTCGCGGCGACGTCGTCGGAGAGGACGACAAGGAGGAGTTCTGCGAGGATTTCGGTCTGGAGTTCGAGGACGAGCACAGCGGCGCGGGCCGTCGAACCGCCCGATCGACGACGATCGGCAACAAGATCATCGCGACGAGTCAGTGGCTCCAGCGAACCAGCCGCGACGTCGCCGACTGGTACGACGTACCCTTCCAGTGGGACGAAGAGGAGGTCCGGCTACCCCCTGACATCGACCCGAACGCCCAGGAGGGGAACAAGTACACGCCGACGTGGCCGACCAGCGACGACCGGATCGACGTTCCGGAGGCCATCCGAGGCTGGCGTGCCCACAAGGGAGAGAACGAGCTCACCGGCTTCGCCGACATGCTCGAGCGAGTCCAGCAGCGCTCGCTCCAGCCGGGGGTCGACTACCTCGTCATCGACGAGTTTCAGGACATCACGACGCTGCAGTACGACGTCTACGAGGAGTGGAAACCCCACGTCGAGCAGGTGCTGATCGCCGGCGACGACGACCAGGTCGTCTACTCGTGGCAGGGCGCCGATCCCGCTCTGCTGCTCGACGAAGACGTGGACGACGACAACGTTCTGCCGAACTCATACCGGCTACCCTCGAAGGTCCTCAACGCCGTCAACCGAGAGATCAGCCACATCGACAAGCGCCAGGAGAAAGACCTCGAACCGCGCATCGAAGGAGGCGCCGTCGAAGCGATCGACTCGCCGTCGATGCTCGACCTCGTTCGGGAGGTCCGCCGGACCGTCGAGGCCGACGACGGCTCGATCATGCTCCTGTTCCGGGCGCGCTATCAGATGTTCAGATTCATCGACGAGTTCATCGACGAAGGCATCCCCTTCGGCGTGATGACCGACCAGCGGATGTGGACGGACCGCCTCGGAGAGTTCGTCGACGCCATCGAGTACATCGAGGCCGACGAGCCGCTCTCGGCGCTCGAGGCACGCCGGCTCGCCGACATGCTCGCCGACTCCGCGTTCGGCTCCAACGAGCGCGACGACCTCTTCGACGCGATCGACGACCGTCAGGAGGAGTTGGAGGTCGACGACCTCGCGGATATCGAGGTCGAACCCGAGTTCGTCACCGACCACGTGCCGTTCATGCCGGGGCCCGCTTCGGCCGCCGACATGTCGCGGAAGATCACCAGCTTCCAGACGGAGAGCATGAAATCCTACTTCGCCGGGGACTACCAGGACATCGCCCGCGATCGCGTCCGCGTCGGCACGATCCACTCCGCCAAGGGTCGCGAGGCCGACCACGTGTTCCTCGGCACGGACCTCACCGAGAAGGTCGTCGAGCAGATGGCCGCGACCGTCGAGGACCCGACCGACGTCGATGGGTGTGAGGAGTTCACCAAGACGACCAACCCCGTCCCGATTCTCACCGACAACGAACGCCGGGTGTTCTACGTCGGGATGAGTCGTGCGCGCCAGCGCCTCGTCATCATGGAGAACCTCGTCGGCGGCGCGCCCACGCTGCCGATCGACGTACTGTTGACCAACGCACCGAGCGACCGCGAGGTCGAGGAACTGCTCGACGAAGCGAAAAAGCCAGTCCAGGCGGACTGATCGTGATGGGAGCGAGCCGAGAGTCCGTCGGAGGCGAGAGCAACTGATGTTCACCGGAATCGTCGAGGGCATCGGCGAGGTCACCGAGCGGAGCGAGTCCGACGGTGGCTTGTCGAGCGAAGCGAGGCAGGGCTCGTCAGATGAGCAAAGCGAGTCTGACGGTGGCCTGCGCGTTCGCATCGCTGCCGACTGGCTCGACAGTCTCGACCGCGGCGCGAGCGTGAGCGTCAGCGGCTGCTGTCTCACCGTCGAGGAGCGCGGCGACGGCTGGTTCGAGACCTTCCTCGCAGAGGAGACTCGCGCGGTCACCAGCCTCGACGACCTCGTCGTCGGCGACCAGGTCAATCTCGAACGCGCGATGCCTGCAGATGGCCGCTTCGACGGCCACGTCGTCCAGGGGCACGTCGACGACACCGTCGCAGTCGAGCGAATCGAGTCGGCGGGAGAGAACTGGCGCTACACGTTCGAGCTGCCGGCTGAGAGCCACTACGTCGTGCACAAAGGCTCGATCACGCTCGACGGCATCAGCCTGACCGTCGCGTCGATCGATCACGACGCCGGAACGTTCGACGTCGCAATCATTCCGGAAACCTACGAGGAAACCACGCTCTCCGCGCGCGATCCCGGCGACGACGTCAACGTCGAGTACGACGTGATCGCGAAGTACGTCGAGTCGATGCTGGACGATCGCTGAGACGCGGTCTACTACGCGGTTCCGTCGCTACGGATCGAACTCCGTCCGCTCCGGTGGCGGATTCAGGTCGGGATCGCCCGCGTCGTACTCGTCGTAAGCTCGCTGGTACCGCCGGAGTTTCCGGTAGAGGTAGTAGCCGACGATGGACTGGAAGCCGATCACGTAGACGACGACGCTCGAGAAGCCAGTGAGCGGGGAGACGTCCTGCAGCGCGTTCGAGCCCGGACCGACCGTGAGATTGTACGTACCGTGGAACGCAGCGGCGACGATCAGCCCCTTTGCCACGATCGGCCCGGCCCGGTCCGCGTTGAACTTGGCGAGTCCGAGATAGTAGCCCGCGATCGCGGAGTAGAGCACGTGACCAGGGCCAGCGATCGCACGCGAGGCGGTGATCCCACCGAGTGCACCCTGCGAGCTCGAGGCGAGCCCGCCCTCCGACTGGATGAGATCGGTGATGTAGATCGCGTTCTCGATCGTCGCGAAGCCCAGCCCGGCGACGGCGCCGTAGATCGCGCCGTCGATCACCGCGTCGAAGCGCTCGTCGGGGTAGGCGTAGAGCCGAACCGCGAGCAGCTTGACCGACTCCTCGACGGGGCCGACGACCAGATAGAAGAAGATCGCTATCGCGACCAGATCGCCGAACTGCTCGGCGACGCCACCGAGTCCACGGAGCGCGATGGAGTTGATGACGGCAGCGAAGCCCGCGACGACCGTCGCGAGCAAGAACGTGATCACGAGCAGCCCGATCGGTTCGCCGCTCGTCACGTCCGCATAGCGGAGATACGCCGCGATCGCGAGCGCGGGCATCACCGACATCACGACGAGCCAGCTCACGATCGGTTCGAGCACGAGGTCGAGCCCGGAGATACCGATGATAGCGATCGTGATCGCGATCGCCGTGAGAACGACGAGCCACTTCGAGCCGGTGACGGCGCCGGCGTACGCGCGAACCGCGATCCGATCGAGCAGCGATCGGGGTTCCCAGTCGGTTACTTCGTAGATCCCATCGTTTCCGGCGGCGCGTTCGACCGGATCCAGCTCGCCCATGGTCGACCGTTGCCGCGACGAGTCAAAGGCGTTGGTGCTCTCGCGAATGCGACCGGCTGGCGAGGGACTACTCGGCCGTAGGCAACCGGTGGGAACGGCGACGGCGAGATCGCGAATCGAGGATGCCACGTTCTTAGTAGGCGGCGCTCGATATCGCCGCGTATGCACTTCGATCAGCGAACCCAGCGAGCGCTTCGCGACCTCGGACTCGACGACGACGATCTGGGCGAGGCCGCCGAGAGCGTCGCGGCGCTCGTCGAGGCCGACGCCGTCGTCCTCGAGGAGTTCTTCGCCGACCACGCGGTCGTCTACTCGGACATGGACCAGGCCCACAGCGCCGAAGAGTTCCCCGAACACGAGGTCGATTTCCTCGACACCTACACGCACGCCGACGAGCTACGGGGCTGGCTCCGCTTCGCGGAGTGGGGCGTCTACGTCGAGGACGGCCGCGTGCTCGATGAAGACCTGGTCGAACTCACGCTCGGGCCGACCGTCCACGATCGCGTTCGCTTCGCCGCCGATCGGGAGCGTCTCGAATGAGAGCCGACCAAAGTGCGACCGCGTCGCGCCCGCACCGAACTACACGAAACGCGGTGACTCGATGAGCGCCGTCCAGCTCCGGGGAATCTACACGACTGCGCTGACCCGGCTGCTCCTCGACGCCGGATACGAGGTCGTCAACGCCTCCGACCCGATCGAACGCCGGTTCGACGCGACGTTCGCCTCTGCACCGCCGGCCGCGACGATCGACACGACCCGCGATCGGCAGGGTGTCGAGATTTCGGGCACGTCCAGCGCCGTCGCCGATCTCCGGGAGACGATCGCCGGCCTCGGAGTCGACGCGCTGGACTGGGCCGATCCCGCGCCGATCGGTAGCGTGAGCAACGCGGCGGTCAGTGGGACGCGCGGCGGTGGGGCGATCATAGACCTCCCCGGCGGCGCGACGGGCTACCTGCCGTTCGACGACGTCGACGGCTACGTCGACACCGGCGACCAGCTCCGTGTGCAGGTGACCGATCCCAGTCCGCCCTGGACCGACCACGACGCCCGCGTGTCGACCGAAATCGTGGTCGAAGACGCCGGCGAGTTGCTCACACTCGTTCGGGGTGCCGACGGCGTTCGGGCGAACGCTCCCGAAGGCGACGCCACCGCACTCGTGCGGACGACGGAGCTCCTCGACCTCGAGGTTCCCGACGGCTGGGGGCTCCGCTGGCACCGCGACGCGGCCGACGCAGACCTCGACGAGCGCAGCGCCGCACTCGAAACTGCGATCGACCGGGCCGAGACCATAGACGAATCGATCGACGACGCACCCGAGCCCGAGGACGCTGCGCCGCGCGCGGTCGTCACGCGATCGGACGCCGAGCGATCGACCGCGTGGATCTGGTTCGGTCGCGAGAGCCGGTTCGCCCTCGACGACCACCGACGGACGGTGACCACGACGATCCCCGGCCACCACCGGATCAAAGCTGCAGACCGGAGCGCGAGCGCTGGCGTCGACCTCGCGGAGGGGCTCCTTTCGACGACCGACGTCGACGAGGGGCTGCCCTTCGACGCCGTCGCTCGACAGTTCGGCCCGACGCACGGCGACAGGCTCGAAATCCACCACGGCAAGCCCGACGGTCGTCGGCTCGTTCTCGGCTCCGGCGAGGTCACCGACTACGATCCCGCGGGCACACTCACCGTTAGGCGCGAGATTTCGAGCTCGGGCGAGTACGACGGGCTCGGGACCCCACGCGAGCCCGGCGACGCGGCGATCACGAAGCTGAAAGAAGGCCGCTGGTGGTATCCGACGGCGTACCGCGGCCCCGACGGCGAGCGCAAGGGTACCTACGTCAACGTCTGTACGCCCGTGGAGCTGTTCCCCGACGCAGCCACGTACGTCGACCTCCACGTCGACGTGATCGACCCACCCGAGGGCGAGGCCCACGTCGTCGACGAGGACGAACTCGACGACGCCGTCGAGGCAGGACACGTGAGCGAAGCGCTGGCTAAGCGAGCGAAGGAAACGGCCGAGAAAGTTCGGCGGGCACTTTCAGACTGACCGAACAGCCACCGCCGAGCATCCGCGAGCGACTGCAAGGAGCGAGCGGTTCGCGCAGGCGAGGAGCAAGGCTCCGAGCCTGCGTCTTTTTTGGTCTTCTGGCGAGCGGAGCGAGCCAGAGCTCGCGAGAGCTTGCTCTCGCGGTGCAGATTTTTTGGAGGAGGGTTCCCGTAGCGAGCCTCCGGCTCGCGAGGAAACCCTCCTCGAAAAAAGGTGGGCGTTGGAGAAAGGTCCGGTGTTAGAAACTAGAGGCGATCTTCTGCAGGAAGCTCTGGTCGACTTCGATCTCCTCGCCGCCGGCCTCCGCGAACGCCTCGAGGGCTTCCTGCTGTTCCTCGTTGAGCGATTCGGGGGTCACGACCTGGATAGTGACGTAGAGATCGCCCTCGCCACGTCGGCGGAGTCGCGGCATCCCCTCGCCAGCGAGGCGGAACTCCTCGCCGCTCTGGGTGCCGGCGGGGACGTCGAGGTCGGCGTCGCCGTCGATCGTCGGGACGCTCACGGTGTCGCCGAAGACGACCTGTGGGAAGGTGACGCCCTTGTGGTAGCGGAGGTCGTCGCCCTCGCGTTCGAAGTCGGGATGATCGGCGATCTGGACGTCGATCAGGAGGTCGCCGTTGGGGCCACGGGTGGGGCTTGGCGCTCCCTCGCCTTCCATCCTGAGCGTCTGGCCCTCCTCGATGCCGGCGGGGATGTCCACTGAGAGCGTGGTCTCCTCGCGCACGACGCCCTCGCCCCGGCAGTCGCTGCAGGTCTCTTCGTACACCTCGCCGCTGCCAGAACAGCGCTGGCAGGTGCCGGTCTGCTGGACGCGGCCGAAGGGCGTCTGCTGGACCTGCTGGACCTGTCCGCGGCCGTCGCACTCCGGACAGGTCGTCGACTCGCTGTCGGGCGGATGACCCTCGCCATCGCAGGTGTCACATCGGGCAGGGCGCTCGACGGTCATCTGCTTCTCTACGCCGTGGTAGGCCTCCTCGAGGTCGATCTCGAGACCGGTGCGGAGGTCCGATCCCTGTCGGCGTCGGCTGCCGCGGCCGCCTCCGCCGCCAGCGCCGCCGAAGAACTGTTCGAAGATGTCCTCGACGCTGCCAAAGCCCTGGCCACCGCCAGCGGCGCCGCCGAAGGGACCCTGGCCGCCCGCTGCGCCGCCAAACGGTCCCTGGCCGCCCATGCCGCCGGCGCCCTGATCGAAGCCGCCGCGCTTCTCGGCCTCGACGAACTGGTCGTGGCCGAGCTGGTCGTAGGCCTGGCGCTTCTCGTCGTCGGTGAGGACCTCCTTTGCCTTCTTCGCGTTCTTGAACTTCTCCTCGGCGTCGGGGTCGTCGGAGACGTCGGGATGGAACTCGGCGGCCTTCTTCCGGTAGGCCTGCTGGATCTCATCCTCGTCCGCGTCGCGGGAAACGCCGAGAATATCGTAGAAGTCCTCGCTCATCAGTTACGAACGATACACCGTTGAGCTACTTCAAAAGCCCGGCATCGACTCGTCGGGAGACGAAGCAGTTCGTCCCACCGTTTAGGGCGCTGGCGACCGAACTTCGATCGATGCCCTCGAACGGAGACACCGCCCCCACGTTCACCGCAACGCTCGGTACGAGCGATCACGAGTCCTTCGACCTCGCCGATCACGTCGGCGATGGCCCCGTCGTACTTGCCTTCTTCCCCGGCGCGTTCACGCCGCCGTGTACCAACGAGATGGTCGCGCTCCAGGAGCACCGCGACGCGTTCCAGAACGCCGGTGGAACGCTCCTGGGCATCAGCGCGGACTCGCCGTTCGCGCAGGGCGCGTTCCGCGAGGAACACGGCCTCGAGTTCGACCTCGTCAGCGACATGGCCAGGGAGGCGATCGACGCCTACGACGTCGAGATCGACATCGAAGATCTGGGACTCTACTCCGTCGCGAACCGCGCGGCGTTCGTCGTCGACGGCGACGGCGTGATCACCTACAGCTGGGTGGCCGACGATCCGACGAACGAACCGGATTACGACGAGCTGCTGGACGCGATCAAGGCTGCCTGAGAAAACGCCGCAACCGGCCGCTACCGAATCGACGCTGGCTCGGCGTCGACGTCGTCGTAACAGTCCGCCGGTGGTGCGAACAGCCGGCCGATCGACGCCGCCCCAACGAGCTTCACGATGTCACCGAGGACGAACGGGAACAGCCCCATCGTCAACAGCTCCCAGGCGCCGACCGAGCCGCCGGAGATCACGGTCGACCAGACGAACAGCCAGGGCAGCCCGACGACGTACACCAGACCGCTTGCTACCGCGAGGACACTCAGCAACACAGGGAGCTGCTCGCGGACGTGGAATCTATCGACGACGTAGCCCACGAACAGCGTCGAGACGAACATCCCGACGAGATAGCCGCCGGTCGGTCCAGCGAGGTGACCGAAGCCGGCGCCCATCGACTGGAACCACGGGATTCCGACCGCGCCACCGCCGACGTAGAGCCCCTGGCTGAGCCCGCCGTAGCGGGCGCCCAGCACGAGGCCGGCGAGCAGGAACGCGAACGTCTGGAGCGTGATCGGAACGGGAGTGAACCACAGCGGGATCCGAACCTGGGCCGCGAGACCAGTGAGCGCGGCGAACCCGCCGACGAGCAGGAGCGTCTCGAGGACGTCCGCCTCGCGACGGAACCGGTAGAGCTGCCCACCAACCGTGCCCGACCACCGGAGCGAGTCGCGAGCAACGGACGAAACGCGCAGTTGCATACGCTATCGTTCCGCCGGCGCTACCAAATACCCCACGGCTCCAGGAGCTACTCGGCGAGTGGCCGACACGATCAGGACTCGGAGGGAGACTCGTCCGCGACGTCTGAGGACCGACGGCGACCGAGCGATCCGAACACGATGCGATCCAGCGGCTGTGGACTGTGTCGGTGGAGCACGAGGGCGACGTTTCCGAGGAAAGCGAGGATACCGAGTGAGACCAGCCCGCCTGCGATCAGAACCACGGAGCGGGGTCCCTCCAACAGCTCCCAGCCGACCAGCGTCGCAGTGCCCGCGACGAGCAGTATTCCATCGACTGCAGCGATCCGGTCGTCGTAGAGGTCGTCGATCATCGGTACCGGCTCGAATCCAAGCTCGTCGCTGTAGCGGTGAACCCACACGACGAAGGGGACGATATGATAGAGCGTCCCCACGACGACGAAGCCGACGACCCCCAGGAGCAGGAGGTGAGCGGTGCCGGGGCCACCGAAACGATGGTCGAGCGCCGTCGGATCCACCAGCCACGCGGGTGCGGTGAGAAGCGCCCAGCTCGCGAGCGCCACCGCGACGACCGCGTACCGCGTATGCATCGGCGTCCGCGGGACCTGCATCTCGACCAGCTTGCGTGCGAGAACGACGGCGAACGCGAGCGCCGCGACGACGATCAGGATGCCACCGACCTGCGCGACCGGGACGACCTCGAACAGCCGACCGCCGGCGAGCAGCACGACCCCTACTGGATGGCCGATCTCCTCGATCGCGCGAAGTCGGTGGTCCACGCCGTGCAACTCGGTCTGAGTGAACATCGTGCCGAGCTGGTAGAGCGCGCCGTAGATCGTCGTCAGCACGGCACCGAAGACGGCGAGCGTCGCGTGAGCACCGACGACGCCAGTTCTCGACACGCCGAACTCCGCGAGAAACGGCCGGGTGAAATCCACCGCGAGAGCGAGCCCGAGCAGCGTCAGGAGCAGGAAAAAGCCCAGCGAGAGCGCGAAATGTCGTTCGGTGACGTCTAGTTTGCCCGCCCTGGCGAGCGTCCGACCGACGTTGTAGACGAAGGTCCAGAACCCGACGAGCATCGTCGCGCCAGCGATCGCGAGCAGGTGGAGTTCCAGCGCGAGCAGCCCCGCGACGAAGGCGAGCAAGCCGGTCACGACCAGCACCAGCTGAACGCTGGCGAGTCGGCGGGAGTGCAACTCGACCCCAGACCAGACCGGCACGAACTGCGTCATCGCTCCCATGATCGTCAGGCAGACCCACCCGACGAGCAGGAGGTGGACGTGCGCGAGCCCGCTCAGGCCGGGCACCGCGTTCGCGACGTGACCGAGGCCAAGGAGCGTGCCGGCCAGGAGAAACGCCAGCCCGACCACGAAATGTCGGAGCGGGACCGTCATCGGCGGCTGTTGGGACGTGTCGACGCCGCCGGGAATCGCGCCCATGGTCGGACAGATGGGCTCGACGGGCCTGAGTGGACACCCGAAGGTGTTCCCCCGGTCGCTCAGCGTTCCAAGTGAAGGGGCCGTGGCACACACGGAATCGGCGTAGCGTCAGAACTGCGCAGGCTGAGAGGGAGAGCCCGGAAAGAGGGTTCCCAGGCTAAAACGGCGCGTTCGGCCGGTCAGGTCTCTCAGCCGGACGGTCGTTGGAAGCGTCAGTCGGCGGCGAACCGACAGAGCCAGCGTCCGCGCCATCCTCGGGCACCGATCCGGTCTCGCGGTACGTTGCCTCGATCTCCGAGAGTTGCTCGTTGATCGCCGCGGACTGGTGGTGGGTGGGCGCCACGCGAACGCGAACGAGATCGTACTCGTGGCGGTCAGCCAGTCCGTTCCAGGCCCGGAAGGAGCCGATCGTGAGCGTGTGGGACTGCGGACAGAACGGCGTCGTCGGCGTGAACTCCGCGCGGAGGACGGACGGGTCGTCGGAGTCTCTGGCATAGCGGTAACCGGCGCCGGTGTGACGCGTATCGAGGTTCAGCCGGGCGAGGTTGTAGTCGAAGGTCATGTCGTAGACGGTCCGCTCCTCGAATAGCTCCCTCGTGAGCCGATGGAAGGCGACGTGCTCCCCATCGACCAGTAGCTCGTGACCGTCGAGGAACGCGTTCGGGTTCGGGAGGTGGTCGGGGAGGAACTCGTCGTAACCATCGAACAGAGTGCCGTCGTCGGTGCCGAACGGCGATGGGAAACCGGCCATGTGCAGTTGTAGACCCTCACGCCACGTATCGGCCGTCCCTGACGTGTTCGCCTCCAGAGCGACACAGCCGACGAATATCTTCGGGAGTATCGCTTCCGGCACGGAGCTCGAAGCTCCGGTATGGTAGACGCCGACACCGCGCTCGAAGCGACGGCTGCACCGACCGATCGTCCTCGGGAGGTCCTCGACGCCCGCGAGCTTCCGCCGCCCGAGCCGCTCCGGAGCTCGCTGGAGCGACTCGCAGAACTGGACGCCGAGACGGTGCTGGTCCAGCGCAACGATCGCGCACCCCAGCATCTCTATCCGAAGCTCGACGATCGCGGATACGAGTACGAGACAGTGGAGCACGACGAGGAGGTGGTGACCGTCGTCTGGCGGCCCTGACCGCGAGCACCGAGTCCGAATCCGCAGGTCCAGACCTCGAACGGCCGATGCACCGTCGGCCCGGCTACTCCGCGGTGCTGTTCGTAATCTCGACGTGCCACTCCTCCTCGTCGACCCTCGTCGCGTCGTGGGCGAACCCGCGTTCGTCGAGCACGCCGTACAGCGGGACCGGCTCGAAGGTGTTGATCAGAAGGAGCGACTCGCCAGGAGCGAGATCGTCGAGCGCCGCGGTGATCGTGCCGAACGGTTCGCCGTCGATCTCGCGTGCGTCGAGGCGATCGGAGACGTCCTGCTCTGAAGGCATCGCATCACCGTCGGGGGCGCTGCAGGGTGTCGGTTGCTCCGAACGTGTTCGACTCCGTCAGCTGACGCTCCGGCAAGGACCGTGCTGGAGAACTGAAGGCCTTCACAGCGACGGCTCGGAGGGAAAGGCTGCGAACGAAAGCGGGACGATCCCAGTGACAGTGACTGCGGGATCAGGCAGCTTCGTCGGGGTCGACTTCGTCGGCGTCGTCCGTCGCGTCGTCCTCGGCTTCGGCGTCGGCCGGCTCCTCGTCGACGTCCTCTACGTCGGCGTCGACGTACTCCTCGTCGTCGGCAGCGCCAGCGTCGGGACCGGGGTTCGGGCCGCCAGCGGGGCCAGCGCCGGCCGGTCCGGCGCCCGCGGCGCCTGCACCGCCAGCCTCGGCCTGGGCCGCTCCCTCGTACATCTGCTTGCCGATCTCCTGCAGGACGTCCGAGAGCTCCTCGGTTGCGGTCCGGATCTGCTCGACGGTGGCGTCGTCGTCCTCGACGACAGCCTCGAGGTCGTCGACGGCGGCCTCGATGTCACCGCGGAGTCCGTCGTCGATCTCCTCCTCGTTCTCCTCGAGGAGCGTCTCGGCGCGCTGGATCGAGGCCTCGGCGTCGTTCCGAGCCTCGATGCGCTCGCGGCGCTTCTGGTCCTCCTCGGCGTGTGCCTCGGCCTCCTCCTTCATCTGGTCGATCTCGGTGTCGGAGAGACCGGTGCCGCCCTCGATCGTGATCTCCTCGGTGTTGCCCGAGCCCTTGTCCTCCGCGGAGACGTTGACGATGCCGTTCTCGTCGATGGCGAAGGTGACCTCGATCTGGGGCGTTCCAGCGGGGGCCGGCGGGATGCCGGTTAGCTGGAACTCACCGAGCAGCTCGTTCTCCTCGGCGATCTCGCGCTCGCCCTGGAACACGCGGATCTGGACGGAGGTCTGGTTGTCCGCGGCCGTGGTGAAGATCTTCGACTCCTCGGTCGGGATCGTCGTGTTCTTCTCGATGAGCCGCTCGAAGAGCCCGCCCTTGACCTCGACGCCCAGCGACAGCGGCGTGACGTCGAGCAGAACGATGTCGTCGACCTCGTCGCCGAGAACGCCGCCCTGGAGCGCTGCGCCCAGTGCGACGGCCTCGTCGGGGTTGACGTTCTTCTGGGCTTCCTGACCGACCAGATCCTCGACCTTCTCCTGGACCTGGGGCATCCGCGTGGAACCACCGACGAGCAGCACCTCGTCGACGTCGCCCTTGTCGAAGCCGGCGTCGTCGAGGGCCTGCTCCGTGGGTGCGACGGTGCGCTCGATGAGATCCGACGTGAGGGACTCGAACTTCGCCCGCGTGAGGGACTTCTCGAGGTGGATCGGCCCGTCGTCGGTCGCGGTGATGAAGGGGAGGTTGATCTCCGTCTCCTTTCGGCTGGAGAGCTCGATCTTGGCCTCTTCGGCGGCGTCCTTGAGGCGCTGGAGTGCCTGGCGGTCCTCCGTCAGGTCGATGCCGTGCTCGTTCTCGAACTCCTCGGTGAGCCAGTCGATGATGGCGTGGTCCCAGTCGTCGCCACCGAGATCGTTGTCACCGTTCGTCGCGACGACCTCGTAGACACCGCCAC
The DNA here is from genome assembly GCF_023204835.1 of Salinarchaeum laminariae. Taxonomy (GTDB): domain Archaea; phylum Halobacteriota; class Halobacteria; order Halobacteriales; family Salinarchaeaceae; genus Salinarchaeum; species Salinarchaeum laminariae. Next base: position 1,739,569 of record NZ_CP096270.1, on the reverse strand, counting down.
CCAGCTCGAGGATGGAGACGTCGAAGGTCCCGCCACCGAGGTCGTAGACGAGCACGGTCTGGTCGGCGTCCTCGTCGACGCCGTAGGCCATGGATGCGGCCGTCGGCTCGTTGATGATCCGCTCGACCTCGAAGCCGGCGATCTCGCCGGCGTCCTTCGTGGCCTGACGCTGACTGTCGGAGAAGTACGCAGGAACCGTGATGACGACCTTCTCGATCTCGTCGCCGAGATACTCCTCGGCGTCCCGCTTGAGTTTCTGGAGAGTCATCGCCGAGATCTGCTCGGGCGTGTACTCCTCACCGTCGATGTCGACGGTGTACCCCTCTTCGCCCATGTGGCGCTTGATCGACTGGATCGTGCGCTCGGGATTCTGGACGGCCTGGTTCTTCGCCGGCTTCCCGACGAGCTTCTCGCCGTCGTCGGAAAACGCGACGATCGAGGGTGTCGTTCGCTCGCCCTCGCTGTTTACGATAATCTCCGGATCGCCGCCCTCCATGACGGCGAACGCGCTGTTCGTGGTTCCGAGGTCGATCCCCAGAATTTTGTCACTGGTCATGCTGAACGTGCTTTGTAGGTTGTCCCGCTTAAACCTTGCTACACCACATCACGGCTCGGAATAAAATTCTCCCCCGGGGGCGCCGCAGACTACTCCGGGCGCCTGTGAGCAATCACTCGTCGTCCGAATCGGCGTCGGAATCCGTCGCGCTGTCGTCGTCCGCGTCCTCTTCGTCGTCCCCGTCATCGTCTCCATCGTTCACGTCGCTCTCGTCATCTTCGTCACTTCCTCGGTCAGTGTCGGTATCGCCGTCGGACGCATCGGCGTCGGCGTCCAAGTCGCTGGACTCGTCCGCCTCGGACCCGGCCGAGTCGACTGGCTCCGCTTCGATGAAATCGTCGTCCGCGGGCTCGACGGGCTCGGCCTCGGTCGCCGCGGGAGCGGGCTCCGCGGGCTCTGCCGCCTCGGCATCCGTTCCCGAGTCATCCCCGTCGCCGTCGTCGGCTTCTCCATCTGCAGCAGAGTCGGCATCTTCACCGGCAGCAGAGTCAGCATCCGCGTCTGCATCGGACCCGTTCGATGACCCCTCGGCCGCTTCGGCGTCCGCAGATTTCTCACTGGACGCGTCCTCGTCGTCGGCTCCCTCCACGGCATCGTCCTCATCCTCGCCATCGGCGTTTGCCGGCGGCCCCTCGCTTACAGTGATCTGGGCGGTCTTGAGCACCTTGTCGGCCATCTCGTAGCCGGGGGAGTAGACGTCCGCGATCGTGTCTTCGGGCTGGTCGCTCTCGACGCGCATCATCACTTCGTGGCGCTGGGGGTCGACGTCCTCGCCGGGATCGGGCTTGACTTCCGAGACGTTCTCGGCGTCGAGCACGCGATCGAACTCTTTGAGCGTCATCTTCACGCCCTGCTGGATCGACTCGACGTCGTCGTGTTCCTCCTCTGCCGCGCGCGTGAGGTTGTCGCGAACGTCGAGGAGCCGCTCGACGAGGTCCTCGGTGGCACGCTCTCGGATGCGATCCTTCTCACGATCCTGGCGTTTCTTGTAGTTCTGGAAGTCCGCCTTCGACTTCGCGAGGGCGCTCTCGAGCTGGTCGATGCGCTCCTCCTTCTCCTCGAGTTCGTCGGCCTGCTCGTCCACGCGCTTTTTGAGTTCGAGCGCTTTCTCGACGACGAGCTGAACTTCCGACGCCAGCGACTGGTCGTGCTCGGCGATGCGGTCGGTCAGATCGTGGCCGATCGGCGACTCGCCGTCCTCCGGAGGAGCCATCGTGGCACCGCTCGTTTCGGACGCCGTCGAACCGTCGCCAGACTCGCCGGCGTCGGCCTCGACCGCCTCGCCGGTCTCCTGGCTGGCGTCGGCCGACGCCTCGGCGTCTGTCTCGGCAGCCGCGTCCGTCGTCTCCGTCTCGTTTCCGGCATCCTCGGGCGTAGCGTCGCCAGGGCCATCGGACCCGGTGGCGTCACCACCGTTTTCGCCACCATCGTTCTCCTGCGCGGCGCCGCCAGTGGCGTCCGACCCGGCCCCGCTCTCGGGACCCTCGTCCTCGGTCATGTCAGTGAGCAGCCGGGCGGGGAGCATAAGGGTTCATGATCCGCGGAACGGCTGCCGAGTCGACCGTGAGCGCCGAGTGCCCGTTCCGTGGTCGACGACGGTGGGTTGGATGGCGACCGGGGGATACCGGGGGATACCGGGGGCTACCCAGAATGTTGGGGTGCCGGGAGTGCTGGGATGCTTCGAGTTCTGGGGGTGCCGGGCCCCTTCGATGACCACCGCACCCGATCGGGGACAGTGACTTGGCTGCAGGTGCAGTACTGTCACGCGTGCGTGCGTACCTCGCTCACCGCGACAGACTGGTGACGATCGACGACGCTACCGGTGAGGCGCCCACGGCGACGGAGCGCCTGCTCGGCCACGATCTCGAAGCCGTCGCTGCCCACGAGGCAGCGCCGGAGCGAGCCGTCGTCGGAACGTTCGACGACGGGCTCTATCGAACGACCGACGGCGGCCAGACGGTCGAGCAGATCGGCGACGCGCTCGATCACGACGCCGTCACCGCGGTCGCAGTGTCGCCGCTCGATCCAGAGGAAATCTGGGTCGGCACCGAGCCGAGCCGACTCTATCGATCTCGGGACGGCGGGGAGTCTTTCGAGCGGGTCCGGGGGATCACCGACGTTCCCTCCGCCAGCCAGTGGGCGTTCCCACCTCGGCCCGAGACGCATCACGTCCGGTGGATCGAACCGGACCCGACGGACCCCGATCGGATCCACGTCGGGATCGAGGCCGGAGCACTGCTCTACACCGAGGACGGCGGTGCGACCTGGACCGATCGACCGCCGGGGTCACGCAGTGACAACCACCAGCTCGCCACCCACCCGAACGCTGCCGGCCGAGTCTACGCCGCAGCGGGAGACGGCTACGCTGAATCCACCGACGGCGGGATGACCTGGACCGTCCACCACGACGGCCTCGACCATCGGTACGTCTGGAGCGTCCTTCCCGACCCCGGCGATCCGGAGCGAGTGCTCGTCAGTTCGGCGACCGGCCCCGGATCGGCGCACAGCCACCCCGGGGAATCCTACTGCTACCGTCGGACGAATGCACAGGAGAGCGAGGGACACAAAACCAAGTGGGAGCGTTTGGAAGGCCCCCTCAGCGGCGACGGCGTCCTTCGGGCCGTCCTCGCGAGCGACGGCGACGCCAGCCACGCGTATGCGGCGACGAACCAGGGTTGCTATCACTCGACGGATTTCGGCTCGAGCTGGTCCCGGATCGACGTCGACTGGCCCGAGGAACTCGCCGACCAGACGGCACGGGGGCTGGCCGTCGTCCCCGACCTGCCGTAGCAAATGGCGCCGTCGAGCCGCCGACGCGGCCAGATGCAGTCCCTACCGCGATGCAAGCAGTGCCGATGACGATCCGCCGTCGAAACACGTAAGCGCTGGCCCGCGTAGCCTCCGACGTGTACGACTTCGTCGTCGTCGGACTCGGGCCGGCCGGGTCGCGCTTCGCCCGTCGAGCCGCTGAGGCGGGCTACGACGTTCTCGCGTTCGAGCAGGGCAGCGTCGGCGAGCCGCTGGCCTGTTCGGGCCACGTGAGCACCGATCTGTGGTCGATCACGGGCGAGGGCGCACGCGAGGAGCTTCTCCAGAATGAGGTGTACGGGGCACGGTTTCACGTCGACGGCCCGGAGGCCGCGGTCGAGAGTTCTGCGACCACCGATTCCGGGGCACCCAACGGCACCGTCCCCGACGACGTGGCGCGGACGGACGGGCAGGATCTCGCGGGCGCCTACCCATTCTACAAGGACGAGCCGGTCTCGAACGTCATCGACCGGGTCGGGCTCGATCGCCACCTCGCAGAGATGGCCCGGGACGCCGGCGCGGACTGCCGAGAAGACCACACCGTCACCGCCGTCGAGGAGCAGGAGGATCGAGTGACCGTCACCGTTCGCGGCCCGGACGGTACCGAGGAGTACGAAGCGAAGATGGTCGCGGGCTGTGACGGCCCCCGCTCTCGCGTTCGAGACGCACTGGGGCTTCCAGAACCCGACGAGTTCCTACACGGCGTGCTGGGCTTCACCGACGAGCCCGATCACGCCGACTTCGTCGACGTCCACCTCACGGCACCGCGCTTTTTCGCGTGGCGCATCCCGCGGGGCGACGCCGGCGTCGAGTTCGGGCTCGCCGTGCCACCGGGAAAACACGCCGGCGACCAGTTCGAGGCGTTCTGTTCGGCCTACGGCGTGGAGGTCTCGCGGCGATGCTCCGGGGCAATCCCGATCGGACCGCCAGATCAGGTAACCGGCCACCGCGGGCTACTGATCGGTGACGCCGCGAGCCAGACCAAACCATTCACCGGCGGTGGGATCCGCTACGGAACGACCTGTGCTGATCACGCGGTGGAGCAGGTCGATCCCGACGATCCGTCGACGCTGGCGGCCTACGAGTCGGCCTGGCGAGCAGATCTCGGGCGAGAGATCCGGCTCGGCCACGCGATTCGACGAGCCTACTCCTTGCCGAAGACGGTTCAGCGCGCAGGGTTGCGGACGTTCTCCGGGGAGATCGGCGTCCACATGGATCGGCCGACGTCGCTGTTCTCGGCGAAGCAGCTGCGAGCGCTGTTGCCCTGATCGGACGCCCTTTGGCCTGCATAAATGGAGAATATAGGCCTGCTGAGAGTGATGAATTTGGAGTTCTGGCAGTAGACGGTGCCCCGTAACCGTGCCAGTTCGGGGCATGATTTACGTAGAGAGGACCCTAATGATCATTCATGGCACAGACAGACGTCGTCCCAACCGTCGAGGAAGACAACGAGCGGCTCATGCGGATGCTCGCGATCCTCATCGGTGGGTGGATACTCATGCTGTTCCTCGCGAGTCTCGCCCTCGTGCTCTGGGGAGACGTGCTCATGGATCTCTTCGCGTGAGGAATCCAGCACGACTTCCCCGAGCCGCACCGAGGTATACCCGGCAGGAGTGGCGATGGTGCACCGAGTGAAGTGGGGCGATGTGCAGAGTGAGAACTGAGCTGGTGCACCGAGTGCGAAACGGCGTTTCGTGAACTGTTGCACTCACGAGGTCGATGCGGGGCCGCTTCGGCACTACCGTGGTGTGCAATTACGTGACATGGCCAGGTCGAACCGGCGTCGTTTTCCGTTTCGAATCGAACCTTCACGTAATGTCCAGAACCGCCTCCGACGCGGACGAGGAGTTCGTACGCCGGTCCCTACGCATCGCGACGCTCTGGCTCGGCATCATCGTCGCGGCCGGCCTCTGCCTGATCTTCTTCAGCGACGCGTTTCTCAACACGTTCGCCTGAGACCGCCCGTCGCTCAGTTCGCCACGATTCACTCGCCCATCGTCAGCGCCTCGCTGGTCGCGACCTCGCCGAACAGCCAGTCGACGTGGTCGAGGGCGTACTCGCGGTGGTCCTCCTCGATCGCTCCGATCGCGTCCTCGATGAGAACCGGACGGTAGTCCCTGAGCCCGGCGGAGCCCGCCGTGTGCAGCACGCAGACGTTCGCGAGCGTCCCGCAGATCGCGAGGTCGTCGATGCCACGCGCAGAGAGCCAGCCGTTCAGCTCCGTCTGGTGGAAGGCGTCGTAGGTGTGTTTCTCGACGACGTGATCGTCGGATCGGACGTCGATTTCGTCGACGATTTCGGCGTCCCAGCTCCCCTCGAGGACGTGCTCGCCCCACTGGTCGAACTCGTCGTAGTAGTGCGCGTCGTCGAACTGTTCGGGCGGATGAACGTCGCGCGTGAAGACGACCTGCACGTCGGCCTCGTGGGCCCGGTCGACGAGCGCGGCGACGGGGTCGACCGCCGCCTCGCTTCCCGGCGCATAGAGACTGCCGTCGGGGTGGCAGAACCCGTTCTGAACGTCGACGACGACCAGTGCGCCGTCGCTGGCTGAGAGTTGCATACTCGGGTGTAGGCGGCTGGAGGCAAAAAGTGCATTCACGCAGCCTTCGGCCGCTGTGAGAGTACCCGACGAGCCTCGCCACCGGCTCACGCCCTGTTGATCCCCAGTGGTGCAGTTCGTCGGTCGCAGATAGGGTTCAGGAATACAAACCGTACTGGCCCTGTTGGTGCGAAATCGAACGTCGTGGCTGCCGCGAGGTTTCCCCCTCGTGTACCGGGGATCACACTTTTTACGCGTCGGATCCCACGTCGAGATCATGCGAATTCGCCCCACGGTTCCGGCAGTGCTCGTGGGGATGCTGTTGCTCGGACTCCTCGCGACGGGTGGCGTCGCTGCAGACGACCACGGCCAGCCACTCGAGGCGTGTGCCGTCGAATCGCCGGCGAACTTCTCGGCGCCCGAGGGTGGCGACGCGTTGGGCTACGTCGACGGCTACTGGTACGACGAGCCCATCGTGATCGAATCGAACGGATCCGACGGGGGTTCGGAGAACACCAGCTCGGGCGAACCCACCGGGTCCAGAGCGCTCAACGCCAGCGACGGGCTGGACGAAGCGGAGGCAGTTGCAGTGGTCGCGCGGACCGCCGCACGCGTGGAGACGCTTCGCTGTCTACCCTTCGACTCCGCGCCGGACGTCGACATCGCCAACCGGAGCGCCGTTCGCTCGGCACGGGAAGCGGAGCTTGCCACCCGGTCGTCGACGGTTCGTGAGTTCGACGACGCAAGACTTGCAGCCGCGTTGCTCCTCGGGACGAAGACGAACGCAACGAAAGCCCGCGCACAGACGATCGCAGGCTCGACGCGAGGGTTCTACGATTCCACGACCGACGAGATCGTCCTGATCAGCGACGGGAACGAGACCCACGTCGACGAGCCGACGCTCGCCCACGAACTGGTCCACGCACTCCAGGATCAGCAGTTCGGTCTGGGGCAGTTCGACGCGAACCTGACGGACGCGTCGCTCGCAGAGAGCGGGTTGATCGAAGGCGACGCGACGCTTGTCGAGCGGCGATACGAACGGCGCTGTCAGGCGCCCGGGTGGGGAACGGCCTGCCTGAACTACGACGCCGGAAGCACTGGCAGCGGGGATTTCCTGGCGATGGAACTCTTCTTCTTCCAGCCGTACAACGACGGCGGACGGTACGTCGAGTCGCTGTACGAGGATGGTGGGTGGGAAGCCGTGAACGCGCGATACGACGACCCACCGATCTCGAGCAAGCAAATCATGGTTCCCGACACCGGCGACGAGTTCGAACGCGCAAACGTCACCTTCGCGACCGAGGTCGACGCGAACTGGAGCCTCGTCGATCCCGAGGGACTGCCAGGCTACGACGTGCTCGGACCGGGGACGATCGGCGCCGCGATGATCGCACCGACGTTCGATACCGACGGTGGCGAGATCTACGGCGCCAAACGGATCAGGAACGACGTCGGAGAGAACCAGCTCGACCAGCTCAGACCGTACAACTACGACGTCGACGCCACGACCGGTTGGGACGGTGGCCGTCTGGAGGTCTACAGCAAGAGCACGGGTGAAACCGGTGTCCGATGGCGGACCGCCTGGGATAGCACGCAGTCCGCGTCGACGTTCTACCAGCGGTACGTCGATCTGCTCGAGATCCGTGGTGCCGACCGCTCCAGCGAGTTCGCCGGCACGTTCAACTTCCCGCCGGAGAGCAGCTACGACGGCCGCGTCTCGATCCGTCAGAACGGAAGTTCGGTGATCGTGGTCCACGCCCCGACGCTGGAGGACGTCCGATCCCTCGACGCCAGCGCAGCGCAGGAGCCAGCGGAACCACCGCCGTCCAACGGACCGAGTACGACAGAGCAGGTCACGGATCGGCTCACCGGCCTCGGCGCGCTCGCTGCGATCGGATCGGTGTTGGTCATCGGGCTGGTGGCGCTGGAAGTCGTCCGCCGTCGCTGAGAGCGGTTCGGGGCCACTGGGAGGGCGCCGGGGCTTTTTCGCCACGGCATCCAAAGGAGTGAGCATGACAACGATGGACCTCCTCGACGAGCAGGCGATTCGCGACGGACGGTCGACCGACGCCTACTTCCTGCGAACCGAGGAGGCGCTCGACGCCGCAGACCGGGACCCGACGGTCGTTGCCGAGGTGACTGCCGACCAGTTCCCAACCGGCGCGTTCGAGGTGCTCGCCGGCTGCTCTGACGCCGCGGCCCTGTTCGAGGGGCTCCCCGTCGACGTCGACGCGCTTCGAACGGGCCAGTGTTTCGACGGCGGCCCCGTCCTCCAGATTGAAGGTCGGTACCGAGCGTTCGCTCGCTATGAAACGGCGCTGCTCGGGCTCCTATCGCAGGCGAGTGCGTTCGCGACGAGAGCGCTCACGGCCACTCTCGCCGCGCCGGACTCACTCGTACTCTCATTCGGTTCGCGGCATCTCCATCCCGCAATCGCGCCGATGCTGGAACGGGCAGCGCTGGTCGGCGGTCTCGACGGTATCTCGAACGTCGCCGCGGGCGAGATGATCGGCAAGGAAGCAGGTGGGACGATGCCCCACGCACTACTGCTGTGTTTCGGCGAGGGGAACCAGGCGAACGGCTGGCGAGCCTTCGACGACGGCGTCGGCCCGGACGTTCCGCGGGTCGCGCTCGTGGACACCTTCTACGACGAGACAGTCGAGGCTCGCGAGGCCGCTGCGACGCTCGGGGACGCGCTCGACTCCGTGCGAATCGACACGACGGGCTCCCGTCGCGGCGATTTCCGGCACATCGTGCGGGAAGTGCGCTGGGAGCTGGACGCCCAGGGCCACGAGGACGTCGGCATCTTCGTCAGCGGCGGAATCGATCGCGAGGCCATCCTGAAGCTCCGGGACGTCGTCGATGGGTTCGGGATCGGGAGCTACGTGACGAACGCCGATCCCACGGACTTTGCACTGGACATCGTCGAGGTCGACGGCGAGCCGATCTCCAAGCGGGGGAAGCTGCCCGGCCGGAAGCGGGTCTACCGGACGAAGGACGGTGGCCACCACGTCGCGCTCGCTGACGGCGGAAGAACTGACGGCGGAGCAGGTGCCGACGAGACGATCCGTTCGGTCCCCGGCAACGCCGAGCCACTCCTCGAACCGCTCGTTCGCGACGGTGAGGTCGTCCGTGAGTTCGACGTCGACGCTGCCGCCGAACGAGCACGAACGGACGCCGAACTGGTCGGTTTCGGCGAGGAACGGGACTGAGGCAGGAAATCGTCGCGATCGGCCTGCACGATTCGTGACCGTCCCCCACGCCCTCCCCCGTTCCGCAACGCTTATACGGCACTCCGATGAAAAACAAGACGCGAAGGCGTCGGTAGTGTAGTGGTATCACGTGACCCTGCCACGGTCGCAACCCGAGTTCAAATCTCGGCCGACGCACTTCTATCGTACTCGACGCACGAGGAGCGTAGCGACGAGTGCGGCCGTACGGAGGAATGCACAACGCGGAGTTTGAACCTGTAGGTAGCAGCCCGCGAACGACCGAAGAGAGGAGCAGGACCGTCCTGCTCCGGTTCAAATCTCGGCCGACGTACGTTTTCCGGTCGCTCACTTCTCGAGCACGTTGCACGTCGTAGTCAGAGATCCGCTCCGAGCCTCAGGTGCCGTCGAAGCGCTGCAGTGAAACCCCCTCGAACGTGGCCTGTGTAGTCTCGCGGTGAACCGCACTACAGACGGCGAGACCGGCGTGAATCGGATCCTCGAACGGAATCGATCGCTGGTCGATCGGGAACCACTCCCGTCCGTCGGCCGAGATCGAGAGCGTGAGGACATCGCCGCCGCGGTCGATCCGGAGCCACTGGTAACTCTGGTCGTCGTCCCCGAGATGCTGGCTCGTCGTCGGTTCGGCCGCCTCGGTACACCAGAGCACCTCGATCTGCTCCCGGTTGAGACCGACGTAGCCGTGGCGGCTGTCCTCCTCGAGGTCGCCGCGGAGCATGATTCCAGCTTTGCTGAACTCGTTGGCATTCACCATGTCTGTGAGGCGGGCTTCGAGTCGACAGTCGCCCGAGAGCGTCGCGGAGGCGAAGTGGAAGTCGTTCTCACGCCCCCAGATGTCTTCGCCAGAGCCGGAGAGCGTCCACGCGTCGGATTCCTCGTCGTATGTGGCGCTCCCGGTGGTTCCCGGCTCACCGACGTCAGTCGAATCGGTGATCGCGACGGGCTCGCCAGAGGTCTGTGGCACGTCGAGATCGGTGACGAGCAAGCAGTTCCCGAGCTCGAAGCGGGCGCCGCCGGTGTTGCCCTCCGTCACCTCGATCGTCCAGTCGTACCCGGCTGCGACAGTCGACACGATCGCGAGTCCGGTGCCGGTGCCACCGTTCGCCGTCGAGTACCCCTGCTCGAAGATCTGGTCGCGCTCCTCGGCAGGAACGCCTGGGCCGTCGTCCTCGACGTAGAACCCGTCGCTGGTCGCGCCGATCCGGACCGTCACGTCCTCGCCGCCGTGGTCGATCGCGTTCTTGAGGAGGTTCTCGAGCATCGATCGGAACTCCTGCTCGCCGGCATAGACGACGGTCGACTCCGGAAGATCGATCTCCAGCGTCGCCGCATCGGTCGAGAGCACAGACCAGACGTTCCGGGCGATCTCGACGATCCGCTGCTGGATCGCGACGAGGGTCCCCTCCGGCCCCGCGTGGAGCGTCTGCTCGTCCCCGCGGGCGAGAATTGCGATGTCGTCGACGAGCTGTTGCATCCGATCGATCGAGTCCTCGACGGTGTCGAGCGCCGCGTCGTCGCCCTCGCGTGCGAGATCGAGGTAGCCAGTCGCGATCGAGAGTGGGTTCTGGAGGTCGTGGGAGACGTAGCTGGCGAACCGATCCAGTCGCTGGTTCTGTTGCTCGAGCGCCTGGCGTTGTTCCATGCGCTCGGAGACGTCCCGAACGTGCCCGACGAGACCGCGGATCTCCCCGTCGTCGTCTTGGAGTGGTACCTTGGTCGTCTCGATCCAGAACAGTGGCCCATCACCGTAGCCGGTAATATCACCGAGGATTGGCTCGCCGCTTTCGAGCACCGACCGATCCTCCGCGAAGTACGACTCGTTGAGGCCGAACTGGTCGTCGTGGAGCACCCGATCGGTTCGACCGAGCACCTCCGACTCGGAGGGCCACTCTCGGTTGCTCAACAACCGCAGGTATCGCCCGTCGGCGTCCTTGATCTGAAACACGTCCTCGATGGCGTCGAACAGCGTCTCGACGGCCCGGAGCTGGAGGTCGTCCCCCAGCCGTTCGAGGTACGCCTCGGCCTCCTTCGCCACGACTTCTGGAAGTTCGTCGTGGTAACCCGGCGGGACGATCGCCGCGACGCCCTCGGTCGTCGCGAGTGCAACGGACTCGTCGATCCGATTCGGGACGAGCACGACGGGAGGCGCACGATCCCTGTCGGCGAGTGCGTCGGTGAGGTCGTCCCTGTCGTCCGTACACTCTGGCGTCAGGACGAGGCAACTGGTGGCCTCTTCGAGAGCCGTCAGTGCAGCGGCGACCGAGTCCACTGCCGTCACCGAGTACTCCTCGAGAGAGTTCGACAACAGCTGCTCGAGGTGTCGTGGCCCGTCGCCGCTCCCAACCACGATCACTTCCGGCACCCCAGCGACGTAGCGTCGGCCGAACGACATCTTGGGATCCGTAACGGACGGCCCGGTATAAGCGCTATCGCCGAATATATCGTCTGGAACAGTGCGTGGGGAGCACTGTGGGGCTGCGGAAGGTTTTCGGCGCTCGGGGACTCTCCCGAAACTATGGCTTCCGTTCCCGATCGGTCCGATCTCGACGACGCCGACACCTGGAATCTCGAATCCATCTACGCCAGCGACGACGACTGGGAGGCCGCCTTCGAGGACGCCCAGGACGCCGTCGCGACGCTCGACGAACACGACGAGTCCGACGTCAGCGACGCGGGCGCGCTGCTCGAACTTCTAGAGCTCCGCGACGACACGATGCGGACCGTCTCGCAGGTCGTCACGTACGCGCGACTGCGCAGCGACGAGGACACCCGCGATCAGGAGTATCAGGCGATGAAAGGCCGCGCACAGACGCTCTCGGCCGAAGCCAAGAGCGCGGCCAGCTTCCTCGAGCCCGCCATTCAGCAGTGGGATCGCGACGACCTCGACGGATTGCTCGCCGAGGAGCCCGGCCTCGACCACTACGAGTTCCACCTCGAAGACGTTCTGCGGATGAAACCTCACACGCGATCGCCAGAGGTCGAGGAGCTGCTCGCAGATCTCTCGGAGGTTACCGGCTCGCCCGGAGACATCTACCAGCTGCTGGCGAACGCCGATCTGACCTTCCCGACGGTCGAGGATCCCGACGGCGAGCCCGTCGAGATCTCGCAGGCGAACCTGACGAATCTCCTGAAACGGCCGGATCGCGAGTTCCGCCAGACCGTCCACGAGGCGTACTACGACGAGTGGGAGACCGTCCGGAACACCGTCGGTGCCAGCTACGAGAGCAGCGTCACCGCCAACGTCCGTCTCGCAGAGGCGCGGAACTACGACACCGCTCGCAAGGCAGCCCTCGACGGCTCGAACGTCCCCGTCTCGGTCTACGACGCGCTCGTCGAGACCGTCGAGGACAATCTCGACGTGCTTCACCGCCACGCGGAGCTCAAACGCGACGCCCTCGAGGTCGACGAGCTCCAGATGTGGGACCTCTACGCGTCGATGACCGGTGAAGCAGAGCCGGAGGTCACCTGGGCGGACGCGACCGACCACGTGCTCGCCGCCGTCGAACCGCTCGGCGACGAGTATCGAGATCGCGTCGCGGCCGGTCTCGAAGGCGGCTGGGTCGACGTCTACGAGAACGAAGGGAAGCGCTCTGGCGCCTACTCCGCTGGGACCTACGACACGCAGCCGTTCGTCCTGATGAACTACCAGGACGACGTCTCCTCGATGTTCACCCTCGCCCACGAGCTGGGCCACTCGATGCACTCCGAGCTGACGAACGACGCCCAGCCCTACGTCTACAGCGACTACGATATCTTCGTCGCTGAGGTCGCATCGACGGTCAACGAGACGCTCCTGACGAGACATCTGCTCGACACCGTGGACGATGAGGCGTTCCGCCAGCGCGTACTCGAGGAGTATCTCGAACGGTTCCGCTCGACGCTGTTCCGCCAGACGATGTTCGCCCACTTCGAACAGGAGACCCACCGTCTCGTCGAGAACGGCGAGTCGCTCACGCCCGACCGCCTCGACGAGCTCTACGGCGATCTCAAGGCCGACTACTACGACCCGGCGGTCGTCGACGACCGGATCGCCCGCGAGTGGATGCGCATTCCCCACTTCTACTGGGCCTTCTACGTCTACCAGTACGCGACCGGGATCTCCGCGGCGGTCGCGATCGCGCGGGACATCGCCGAGGAGTACGACGACGCGACCGGAACGCCCGGCGACGCGACCGATCAGTACCTCGAGTTCCTCTCGCGAGGCGGTCGCGGCTACCCGCCCGAGCTGCTCGACGTAGTCGGGGTCGACGTCGAGTCCGGCGAAGCCGTCGAGGCCGCGATTGCGGAGTACGACGAGCGCCTGGACGACGTGGCAAAGACGCTCTAAACGACGACCGGCCGAGCGGCTGCGGCCGCCACCGTCCGCCCACGATCGGCCAGGAACTATCGTCGCCAGAATCCCTCTCCGTCAGCCGATCGTTCGCCGTGCGTCCGACGGAACGGGCACCCGCGACAATCACCGGACCCAAAAGGCACTTCTACAACGCCCTGCTATCGAAGATAACTGATGTCGCACAGTCCCTCGCTTCCGGACCGGCCGCGGCTGGAACTCGATCCGGAGATGGACGACGACGAGCGGTTGAGTGCCCTCCGCGATCACTACGTCGACATTCTCGAAGTACATCGCCAGCTCCGCGAGCAACTCGAGAGCGCCGACGAGCGCCGGCGCGAGCTCCGGGAGGAGGCCGATCGACTCGAACGCGAGAACGAGACGCTCAAGACCACCTCACTGTACGTCGCAACCGTCGAAGAAGTCGACGACGGCGAAGCGATCGTCAAACAGCACGGCAACAACCAGGAGGTCCTCACCGAGGTCTCCGAACGCATGGGTGAGCGGATCGAAGCTGGCGACCGCGTCGCCGTCAACGACTCCTTCACCGTCAAGACAGTCCTCAATCAGGAGACAGACGCTCGCGCCCAGGCGATGGAGGTCGACGCCTCTCCCACCGTCTCCTACGCCGACATCGGCGGGATCGACGAACAGGTGCTCGAGGTCCGCGAGGCCGTCGAGCAGCCCCTCGAATCCCCCGAGCAGTTCGACGAGGTCGGCATCGAGCCGCCGAGCGGCGTGTTGCTCCACGGCCCGCCGGGTACGGGGAAGACGATGCTCGCCAAGGCCGTCGCCAACGAGACCGACGCGACGTTCATCAAGATGGCCGGCTCGGAGCTCGTCCGGAAGTTCATCGGCGAGGGCTCCCGGCTCGTCCGCGACCTCTTCGAACTCGCCTCCGAGCGCGAGCCAGCCGTCATCTTCATCGACGAAATCGACGCGATCGCCGCCAAACGGACGGAGTCCAAGACCTCCGGCGACGCCGAGGTTCAGCGAACGATGATGCAGCTCCTCTCGGAAATGGACGGGTTCGAGGAGCGCGGTGAGATCCGTATCATGGCCGCGACCAACCGCTTCGACATGCTCGATCGCGCGATCCTTCGCCCCGGCCGCTTCGACCGACTCATCGAGGTCCCCGAGCCCGAGGCCGAGGGCCGCGAGAAGATCCTGCAGATCCACACCCGCGACATGAACGTCGCCGACGACGTCGACTTCGCGACGCTCGCCCGTGAGACGGAGGGGTTCTCCGGCGCCGACATCAACAGCCTCACCACGGAGGCCGGGATGTTCGCGATCCGCGACGACCGCACCGTGGTCGAGGAGCAGGACTTCCGCGAGGCGCTGAAGAAACTCGAGGAGTCCTCGACGACCGACGCCATCACGTCTGACGGCTACGCGGATTACGCCTACTAACAAGGACCTTTTTTGCGCTCGGGTTTCCTCGCTCGCCGACGGCGAAGCCGTCGGCTCGCTGTGGGAACCACTCGCGCACAAAATCTCCGCCAAAAAAGGCCGCGCCTCGGTCGCTTCGCTCCTTCGGCGCGGGTGCAGTGCTCGACGCAGAGAACCGCTCACTCGCTTCGCTCGTTCGCGGATGCGTGCTTCAACAGCACCGCACTACCGCCGCGCGAAAACCAGATATCCAGTGTGGCCGACGCCACGCGTCGATGGACGGGTACCGCGGTCGTCGACGTCGAGATCCCGCTGAATCGTCTCGCGAGCGTGAATATCCCGAAGGCCTGCCTCCCGGGCTGCCCCGACGACGTCACGCGTCGCTTCGACGAATGGAGAGTAGACCGCGAGCGCGCCGCCGTCGACGAGCAGGTCCGGCGCGCGCTCGACGACGGAAGGTGCGTCCTCGGTGTCGAGCGTGAGGACGTCGAATGGCTGAGTGTCGTCGTCAGCATCGTCGGCGATCAGCTCGTCGATCTCCTCGGTAAGGTCGCCAGTCCTGACCTCGACGTGATCCGCGAGGTCCGCACGCTCGAAGTTCTCGCGAGCGTTCTCGGCGAACTCCGGATCGCGTTCGTAGCTCAGCACGTCCGCGCCGGCGTTGGCGAGATAGGCCGCGAGGACGCCCGTTCCGGTGCCAGCGTCGAGCACGCGATCGCCCGACCCCGCACCGGTTTCGCCGAGCACGAGCCCGGCGTCACGGGGCATCATCGGAGCGCCCGTGCGGTCGAAGTGATCGAAGAAGTCGGGGAGACGCGGTCGGCGGACTGTGAACGCCTCGCCGATGTGCGTCTCGAGAGTCTCGCCGCTCTCGGGGTTCTCGGGGACCTCGAGGACGCCGAGATCCGTCTCGAGTCGCTCCCCCGGTGCGAGGAGGTACTCTCGGTCGTCCCGCACCAGGAGTACGTGCACCGTTACTCCAGCTGGGCGACGGCAGCGGCGAGGTCGCCGTCGTTCTCTTCGAGAGCCTCACGAGCGGCTGCCTCGCTGGCGCCCGTTCGTGTCTGGACCATCTCGACGTCGGCGTCGGGGATGCCGTCGTCCTCGTCGGCGGTACCGTCGCCAGCCTCGATCGCAGAGGCGTCGCCACCAGCGCCTCGCTCGCGCTCCTCCGGCTCGCCGACGACGGTGTAGGTCGCCTGGCCCCGTGCGTCCATCTTGGTGACCTCGGGGGCGTCGAAGACGTACTCGGCGTCGGCGGTCTTGATCACGACCTCCTCGGCGTCGAGTTCGTCCATGTCGATGCCCATCTGCTGCATCATCTGTTCCATCTTGCGCGGGTCGAACCCGCCGCCTCCTCCGAACATGCGCGAGAAATCGGCTGCCGCGGGCAAATACCTGACGCACCGGAGATTGCGGGGTTCAGCGCGGAATCGAAGAGTGAGCGTATGTGGGCTTCAGCAGCCGAAGCTACGGGGCTGCTCAGTTGAGCATCCGCGAACGACCGAAGGGAGTGAGCGGTTCTCCGATGGCGAGCACAGCAGGCCACCGGCCTTTTTTGGCGGAGATTTTTTGGAGGAGGGTTCCCGCAGCGAGCCTCCGGCTCGCGAGGAAACCCGACGAGAAAAAAGGTCCTTGTTAGTGATCGTCCTCGCGCCACTTGTGCTCGCACTCGGTACAGGTCAGGAACCGGGTTTCGGATTCGTCGGCGGCGCGGATCTGTTTCATCTCCCAGAACGCGCGGTCGTTCTCGCATTCGGGGCAGATCGCACCCGTCGTCGGCCCCATGTCCTCGACGTCGACGTCTGACGTGTCGACGACTTCGGACTCCTCCTGGCCCTGGGTCGTCACCATCGACGCGTCTTCCTCGGCATCGCGAGCCGCTTCGTAGCCACAGCTCTCACACACCCAGTTGCCGTCCTCCGTCTTCATCATCGAACCGCACTCGTCGCAGAATTGCATCGGTTCTCACAACTCGACCGCTCGCGAAGTTAAGCAGTCCGTTTTCCCGCAGCCTACAGGCGCGTCGCGTCTGGGATGTACTCGCGGAGTTCGGCCTCCAGCTCTTCGGCCGTCTTGTAGGAGTCGTGGCCGGTTTCGGAGATTATCGCACCGAGATTCTCCGATTCGTCGCCGAGTGCGATGGTGACGTCCCTGAGCTCTGCGGCGGCATCGGGTCGAAGTGTCGGATACGACAGCTCCTCGAGAACGCTGTCGAGCGTTTCGGTCGTGATCTCCCGTTCCATGTCAATTGGTTACACGCTCCCAGTACTTGATCGTATCGTTGGTTCGGCGGCCGTGGGGGCAGAGGCGGCGACTGCCGACGGGACGCACCAGGAGTGACCTGTTCGGCCAGATCACCTATCGGCGGTGGCTGCCGGGCCACCAACGCTTATTCACGGGTCGGCCCTGGGTGGCGTATGCCGACGGCAGTTCCAGCCAGCGAGTTCACGAAGCGTCTCGAGGCGGTCCGCAATCGGATCGCAGAAGCCGACGCGACCGCTGGCGTCTGGTTTTCCGCGACGAGCATCGAGTATCTCTCCGGGTTCGCCCACATCCAGACGGAGCGTCCGGTCGTGCTGGCGGTAACCCAGGATCGACTGGAGATCACCGTGCCGCGACTGGAGGTCGAACGCGTCGAGCCGAACCCGCGGATCGACGCGGTCCACCACTACCGGGACTACCCGGGCGGCGATCCGATCGGCGTCGTCGTCGAAATGCTCGACGGGCTCGACGCGGGCTCGGTCGCCGCCGACGCCGAGGGCGCGCCAGGCGTGATGGGGTTCGAAGGCCCGTCGCTCGCGACCGCGTGGGAGGCCGCCGATGGAACGAGCGGCGAACTGGACGTCTCGACCCAGTCGTGGGTCGATCGTATGCGCTGGTGCAAATCCGACCTCGAGGTCGATCTCGTTCGCGAGTCCGCGCGCTGGGCGAACCTTGCCCATCGCTATCTCACAGACTACACCGAGGTCGGCGCACACCCCGCGACGGTGAGCCAGCGGGCGTCGATGGACGGCTCGCGCGCGATGCTCGACGCACTGGGAAGCGAGTACGTCCCGCGGACGCGGGGGACAGGGCCCGTCCACGCGGGCTACATCACCGGCGAGCAGACCGCGCTGCCTCACGGCCACACGGCGAATCGGCGGCTCGAACCAGGCGACGTGGCGATCACCGGCGCCTCGGCGAACGTCGACGGCTACCACTCCGAACTCGAGCGGACGATGTTCCTCGGTGAGCCCGACGACGAACAGCGCCACTACTTCGAGCTCGCGACGGAGGCCCAGAAGCTCGCTATCGACGCGCTCGGCCCCGGCGTCGAGATCGCCTACGTCGACGAGGTCGTCGAGTCGTACTTCGAGGAGCAGGGCGTCCAGGAGCTCGCTCGGCACCACGTCGGGCACAACATCGGCATGGACGGCCACGAACCGCCGTACATCGACCGAGGATGGACTGCTCACTGCGAACACGAGGCGACCGGCTCCGACGCCGACGACGAGACGATGAAACCCGGGATGATCTGGACGATCGAGCCGGGACTCTACACCGAGTCCGAGGGGTACCGGCACTCCGACACCGTTGCGATCACCGAGGATGGAACTGACCGGCTGACGACGTTCCCCCGATCGATCGAGGGTAACACCATCCGCGTGGAGTAGCCGGCGGTTCGGGGGACGGTGGTGACCGTCGTGAGAACGGGGAGCGGCAGAGGGAGAAGGGAGTTGAATAGACAGGGAGAGAAAGAATGGAAGAGTGGGAGTAGTTCGATGGCGCATCCGATGCCGTCGCTCGTCGGTTGGTAGGAAAGTGGAGCTAGTGGGGAGTGCCACGAGAGTGGCCAGCGTGTGACAGCAACAGGCCGTATGGGGGTGGGAACATTAACGGTTGGCCGAGCGCGGTGGAAGTGAAATTCGGGGAGGGCGAGACGACGATTTGACGGTCAGACGAGAGGCAGACTAGCGTCTGACGGAGAAATAAGCACGATATCGAAGCGATTTTCGAATCAAACTGGAGGTATCGAAACGCGAGTAGAGGGAAGGGGATAGAGAGTAGAGAGGAGGAAGGGTAGAAGGGATGAAAGCAACTGCCCGCTCTCTCTCTTCTCTCCCTGGACAGCGGCCTACTCCGCGCTGGAAACGAGTTCGCCGCCGATCTCGCGCCACTCCGCGAGGCTGCCCTCGTAGATGCCGACGTCGTCGAAGCCGAGCCAGCGGAGAACGACGTAGGTGTGGCTCAATCGGCGCGATGTGTTGCAGTAGAGCAGCACGCGCTTGTCTGGGGTAATGCCGCGCTCGGCGAAGGCAGCCGCCAGTTCCTCGCGAGGTTTGACACCGCGCGTCTGGGGATCGACGGCCTCCTGCCAGTCGAAGCGAACGGCGCCGGGGATGTGGCCGGCGTCGTACTCCGATTGGTCGCGGGTGTCGAGGAGGACGGCGTGTGCGTCCGTATCGGGGCCGGCGCCGTCGTCGATCGCAGCACGGACGTCCTCGGCATCGACGAGCGGCGAAGCGTCGCCCTCGACGCGGATCGGCTCGACGTCCGTCTCGGGGAGTCGAACGGACTCGCTGTTCGTCGGGTAAGACTGGCGCCACGCGCTAAGGTCGCCGTCCAGCAGGTGGACGTCCTCGAAGCCGTAGACCAGCGCAGTGACGAGGAATCGAGCGGCGAAGACGCCGTTCGTGTCGTCGTAAGCGACGATGGTGTCCTCGCGCGTGAGTCCGTGCGAACCCAGCAGCTCCGCGAACGCTTCGGCACCGGGGAGGTGCCCGACGTCGTCGCCGTTCCCGGGGCCAGCTGCGCCCCGGAACTCGTCGAATGGGAGGTTGATCGCCGTCGGGAGGTGGCCCATGCCGTCGTACTCCCAGGCGTCCCGAACGTCGACGACGCGGACCGGCGCGTCGCTCCGCGGAGCACCCTCCTCGTCGAGGATTCGATCGGCCAGCCAGTCGGTCGAGACGAGCAGCTCGGTCATCTCCTCCTTGTAACGCGTCCCCCGGAATGAGTCTCCCGAAAGCGCGGCCCTCTTCGGTACCGGGAATTCTTGCTGGGTTCGAACGGCGGTGCTCGCAATTGTTCGAATCATCCACTGCAAGCGTCGCCAACGTCCGACGGCCCCACAGCCGCCCGCCGTCGAAGAAGCCAACTTACGGCAATATGCTCCGGTGAAACCGACGAGTGGCGGATCTATCCGACTGAGGTGGGTCTTTAGGAACGGAGCGTGTACAGGACTCTGTATGGTCGACGACACCTACGCCAACGACGTGCTCGTCTCGCCCGAGTGGGCAGAGGAGCGACTGAGCGAGTTCGAGAGCGACGATCCCGACCTTCGTCTGGTCGAGGTCGACGTGGACACAGAGGCCTACGACGAGGCCCACGCGCCCGGCGCCATCGGGTTCAACTGGGAGACGCAGCTCCAGGACCAGACCCAGCGCGACATCCTCGAGAAGGAGGACTTCGAGGATCTCCTGGGCAGCCACGGCATCTCCAATGAATCCACCGTCGTTCTCTACGGTGACAACAACAACTGGTTCGCTGCCTACGCCTACTGGCAGTTCAAGTACTACGGCCACGAGAACGTCAAGATCCTCGACGGCGGCCGTGAGTTCTGGCTCGAGAACGACTTCACCACCACTGACGAGACGCCCTCCTTCAGCGAGCAGGACTACTCCGCACGCGGCCCCTTCGAGGGCATCCGCGCCTACCGCGACGACGTCGAGAAGGCCGTCGAGCGGAACATCCCGCTCGTGGACGTCCGCTCCCCGGAAGAGTTCAGCGGCGAGATCCTCGCGCCCCCGGGCCTGCAGGAGACCGCCCAGCGCGGCGGCCACGTCCCCGGCGCGAAGAACATCTCCTGGGCCGACACGGTCCAGGACGACGGTCGCTTCCTGCCCCGCGACGAGCTCCTCGAGCTCTACGAGTCCAAGGGCATCACGGACGACCAGGAGGTCGTCGCCTACTGCCGCATCGGCGAGCGCTCCTCGCTGGCGTGGTTCGCGCTCTCGGAGCTGCTCGGCTACGAGGACGTGACCAACTACGACGGCTCCTGGACTGAGTGGGGCAACCTCGTCGACGCCCCGATCGAGACGGGCAGTAACTGAACGGCACGGTTTTCGATTCTTCTTCTTTCGAAGACGACGCAGCTGCACAGCGTCCGCGATCGGCCGGTGGACGCACTCGATGCGTACAGCGCCAAATCGGGTCTGGTATCGGCGCTGCCCGTACGAAGAGCGCCTGCATGGTTGTTCGGGGAGTCAGTGGTCCTCGAGCGCTACATCGGTCTCCCCAAGCCCGTGGGCAACGGCCCGCTCGACGTGCAGCGCCGTCGTGTCGAACATCGGCACAGCCGGCCGATCGTCTTGCTCCACGAGTAGCTCGATCTCGGTGCAGCCCAGGACGATGCCCTCGGCGCCCGCCGCGACCACGTCATCGATCACCTCGAGATACCGCTCGCGTGAGGCATCCCGGACGATCCCGTTGGTGAGCTCATCGAAAATGATCGTATCGACCGCTTCCCGGTCCGCACGGTCGGGGACGACGACCTCGATGCCCCGGTTGGCCAGGCGATCCCGATAGAACGACCCCTCCATCGTCGCCTGCGTGCCGAGCAGCCCAACCGTCTCGACGTCGGCAGCTTCGATTGCGTCGGCCGTCACGTCGACGATGTGGACGAACGGGATCGAGATAGCGCGTTCGATAGCCGGGGCGACCCTGTGCATCGTGTTCGTCGCCATCACGACGAAGTCGGCGCCACCCGCTTCGAGCTCCCCCGCCGCCTCCGCCAGATAGTCACCCGCAGCCGTCCACTCATCTGTCCGGATGAACCGCTCTACGTCGCCGAAATTGACGCTCCGAATCAGCAGGTTGGCAGCTCCGTGGCCGCCGAGCGCGTCGTTGACACCGCGGTCGATCTGGCGGTAGTAGCTGACGGTCGATTCGCTACTCATCCCGCCGAGCACGCCGACGATCCGGAGATCGTCACTGGCGCTCATTGCACACACCTGACCGGACGGATCCCGCGGTATCGAGACATACCCACTGCTTCGCGTGTGAGACTATCAATCGTCGCCTTCCATGAGAGGCCATAGCAGTGGGAGCGAAGGTCAGGGAGCAGAACCGCTACGGGCAGTCCTCACAGGCGATAGACACAGGCGAGTGCCTCACACCACCCGAAACACCCGAATCGTATCCCTCGACGTCGGCTCCCGAAGCAACTGCGCGAACCCACGAGCCGAAAAGACGGCCTTCCAGTCCCGGTGAAATAGCGGAAAGTCGTCGTTCACGATGCTGACGTCCGAATCCCCCTTTCCGCGATCCGGACTGTTCCCCTCGTTCTCCGCGGTCACGAGCAGGTCCGTCGTGATCCGCGAAAACTCGTCGAAGACCCACACGTCGTCGGGGTGGACGTGCTGGAGCGCCTCGACGGTGTAGACGACGTCGAAGGCGTCGTCGTGGAACTCCGGGAGCAGCGTTTCCATCTCGCCGGTGAGGAAGGTCCCAGTCTCCACGAGCCGAGGGTACTGTTCGGCCATCACCTCGAAGGACTCGTCGTTGATGTCGATCCCGGTGAGATTCGTGAAGCCTTGCGAACGGAGGTGTTCGAGGTGTCGACCGGAGCCACAGCCGACCTCGAGGATCCGCGGGTCCGCGTCCGCGTAGTGGGTGAGGACGTCGACGAGCGTCTCGCTCACCTCGTTCGGACCGATTTCGGCGTAGTAGGCGGGCGAGTACTTCCCGGTGCGCTCGGCCCAGCCCTCGCGTACGTCCTCCGGGTCCATGGACTCGATTGGGGTGGTGAACGCCAAGAAGGTCGCGGAATTGTGGTGTTCGGGTTGGGGTAACCACCGCTGCAGCATCCTCGAAAGCCCTCGGCCGACTCTGCTCGCGCGACTCGCTGTCGTCCGAGAGGGCGAAGCCCTCTCGTGATCACGAAAGAGCTCCGCTCTTTCGAACGACGCTCCTCGGTCGGTCGCTTTGCTCCCTCCCTGCGGTGCTTACGTCGTCGTGCTTCCCGGACCCGGCCTCGCCCTTTCAGTTTGCCAGAAGACGCAGTCTTCTGGCCGCCCGGAAATCTCCGATTTCCGCAGGCCGCCAGGGGCGGAAAACGTATAGCGCGTCGTTCCGCCGTGGTTGGCCGTTCAGCTATCGCGCGCTCGGATGCTCGGACGTCAGATCTCCACGATTGGCTAGGGATCGTGGGTTTCTCAAACGATTCGACATTCCTCTGTAGAGGCCGGCCTTTATCAAATATCCTACAGAAGGAAGCCGCCAGTCACGCAGACTGGAGTTGGGAGCCCGCTTTCCAACGTGGGCTCGACCGAGTTGGTCCACAGGTTTATCAGATATCCCACTGTAGTGGGAATCAATGGGAGCGAGCGAACAACGACGCGTCGACGAGAAGGGACGCATCACGATTCCCCAGGAGATCAGGGAATCCCTCCAGATCGACCCAGGCGAGGAGGTGGATGTGGGGCTCGAAGATGGTCGTATCGTCATACAGCCGAGCATCTCTCGTGAGGAGTTCGCAGAGAAGCTCGAGGGGTGCATCAACGAGGAGACGAGAGCGGACGATGCCGAGCCTATGGACCCGCTCGCGATGAAAGACGACTGGACGAGCGATTTACCGAACTAATGGACTGTCTCGACGCGAATATTTGGATATACTATCTCGACGAGGAGCTCGATGAGCACGACGCGGTCGTGAACCAAGTAGGCGACGTCGTCAGGGCCAAGCCACTGTTTCTGACGACGGTGCTCCAACTCGAGGTGCTCCACTACGTCTCGAATCAGCGGGCAGATTGCCGGGACGTCCTCGATACGTTCCTCACTGGTGAAGACGTCTGGGTGGCAGATCTGACGTCCCGGAACGTAGAGCGTGCGAGCGAATTGCTCGAGACTCACAAACAGGCCGGCATCGGAGGGCGCGACGCATCAGTCCTCGCGACGATGGAACGCAACGACGTCACTCGTCTCTGGACGCACGACGCTGCACTGCGACGTGTCGGCGAGCAGCTCGACTGGCTCGAAGTATCCGATCCGGTCGCGGACTGATAGAAGATCGCAGAGTGCCGTACTTGCCCTCAGATCCCGACGATGGGCTGGGGCTCGTACGGTTCTTCCAGGTACTCGACGTCCGAATCCGAGAGGTCGATCTCCAGCGCTTCGACAGCGTCTTCGAGGTGCTCGACGCTCGTGGTGCCGACGATCGGCGCGTCAACGTACTCGTTCTGGAACTGCCAGGCGAGCGCGATCTGAGCCATCGTCACGCCCTTCTCTTCGGCGAGTTCCTCGAGGCGAGCGTTGATCTCGCGGCCGCCGCCGCGTTCGTACTCGTCGGTGGGGTTGTGGAAGTTCTCGGGATCACCGCGGTTGGTCTCCTCGAGTTCGTCGAGCGGACGGGTAAGGAAGCCTTGGCCGAGCGGCCCCCACGGGATTACGCCCATCTCGTTGCGGTCACAGAGCGGGAGCATGTCGCGCTCTTCCTCCCGATACGCGAGGTGGTAGTGGTTCTGCATCGTCTCGAAGGAGACGAGGTCCTCGCGTTCGCTCGTTCGGAGGCGCTCGGCGAGCTGATGGGCGAACATCGAAGAGGTGCCGACGTGGCGCACGTCGCCCCGATCCACGAGGTCGTCGAGCGCGCGGAGTGTGGTCTCCGGCGGCGTATCCGGATCGACGCGGTGGGTCTGGTAGAGGTCGATGGTGTCGATGCCGAGGCGCTCCTTGCTCGCGGCGACGGCTTGCTCGATCGTCTTTCGGGAGAGGCCGCTCGCGTTCGGGCCGTCCTCGCCGACGGGGAACCGGACCTTGGTCGCGACGACCTGCTCGTCGCGGTCGTAGTCGGACAGAACATCCCCGAGAATTTCCTCGCTCTCGCCGTCGGAGTAGGCGTTGGCCGTGTCGAAGAAGTTCACGCCGAGGTCGATCGCCCGCTCGATAATCTCGCGGGACTCGTCCTCGTCGAGCATCCAGGGTTCCTCGCTGCCGAAGCTCATGCAGCCCAGACAGATCTTCGAGACCTCCATGCCTGTCGAGCCGAGAGTGGTGTACTCCATGACCACTACTGCCCCGGCGGGCGGGTAAGCGTTTCTCAGGCCCTCGCGATTGCCGATTTCGACCCCTGATGTGGCGGGGACCGTCGGCAGCTATGCTGCGGTGCCATGCCGGGTCGTCCGGTGATAGATCGAATCCTACCAGTCCGCGACGCTTCCATCCTCCGCGCGGCGCTTCGGGAGGTGGGATCGCTCGTACTCGCGGGACTCCGCCGCGTCGAGATCGACGTCGATGCCGAGCCCTGGTTCATCGGGTACCACCAGCCCGCCGAGGTCGGGATCGAAGCTGGCACCGCCGTGGAACACCTCGCCAACTGCGTCGCCGTAGCGCTCCTCGTAGTCGGTGAGCTCCTGTACGCCGAAGTTCGGGAGCGCGAGATCGAGGTGGACCGTCGCGGCCTGCCCGATCGGCGAGAGATCCGGCGGGCCGTGGAACGCCGTCTCGACGCCGTTACCCTCCGCGACCGTCGCGAGCTTTCGTGCTGCCGTGATCCCGCCGACGTGCGCGAGGTCGACCCGCAGAAAGTCGAGCTGTCCGTCCTCGACCAGCGGCTGGAGCGAGAACGGATCGGCCGACAGTTCTCCGTAGGCAATCGGTGTGGTCGTCGCAGATCGAAGGGCCTCGTACTCCGCGTCGTGCTCGGGTGCGAGAGGATCTTCGAGAAAGTAGAGTTCCGCGGGTTCGAGCCCCTGCGCGATCTGACGGGCAATTCGGGGCGACGCCCGGCTGTGGACGTCGACGATCAGTTCGGGATCGGGACCGAGCCGGTCGCGAACCTCGAGGACGCCCTCTACGACGCCGTCGAGATCGAGATAATCCCCCATCGGGTCGCCGACGTTCACCCGGAAGTGATCGATGCCGCGGTCGAGTGCTATCTCGGCGTTCGCCACGATGGCGTCCACCGAATCGTCGCCGCAGTGATCGTAAACCGTGGCGTACTCGCGGGTCCGTCCGCCGAGCAGGTCGTAGACCGGCAGGCCGGCGGCCTTGCCCTTCAGATCCCAGAGCGCCATGTCGACCCCCGAGAGGGCCGATTGCAGGACCGGACCGCCGCGCCAGTACGTGCCCCGATAGAGCGACTGCCAGACGTCCTCGATTCTGTGAGCGTCACGCCCGTCGAGTTCGGGGAAAACGTGCTCGGCCAGGGCCGCTTCGACGGCTTTCTCGCGACCGTTGAGCGTGGCGTCGCCCCAGCCGACCAGGCCGTCGGCCGTCTCGAGGCGGACGATCACGTAGTTCCGGCCGGGGTTCGTGAGCACGGCGTCGGCGTTCTGGATCTCCATGCCCGATCCGTTGCCGCCGCCCGCCAAGAATCCTCGCGCCGGGGCAGTTTGCCCGAGAGTAGTGGATCGGCCATCACCCACCACGGATCAGTCCGGATCCCGATGGGTACAAGCGCCGGGAGGCCGTCGCATCGCGCATGAACGCGACCGACGTCCGCGACGCCGTTCAGGAGCAGAAGGCGACCGAGCTCTCGCGACTCGGCTCCTCGAAATCCCTCTACGCCGCCACCGGCGGCGAGATGGAGTCCGACGCCGTCCTCGCGGCCGCAGCTGACGCGAGCCGGGCCGCGGCCGCCGTCTTCGAGGCCTGGGCCGACGACGAGGACGACGATCAGGCTCGCGAGGCGTTCGAGACGACCGCCGCCGAGGCCGCGGACCACGCCGAGACCGCCGCCGCGGAGCTCGAGGACTACCAGGCCGACGAGAGCGAGTCACCGCTCGGTGCGCACCTGCGAGAGATCGACGGGACCGTCCCACGGGCTGGTGCCGTCCTCGGCCACGTCCTCGTCGCCGACGCGCGGGCCTCCCAGTACGTCGGCTTCTTCGTCGGCAACGCGGATCCCCAGACTGCGTCGGTGTTCCGCGAGGTTCGCGACGGGCTCGACGCGCAGGAAGGCCGGGCACTGGAGCTCCTCGATTCGGTCTGTGAGAGCGACGACGACTGGGACACAGCCCAGGCCGCCGCGCTCCAGGCCGTCACCGTCGCCTACGAAGGGCACGTCCAGCAGCTCGAGGATCTGGGCGTCGACCCGAAGCCGGTCTGCTGAGCCGGATCGCTTGCGACCCGGCGTGGAATCAGGCCGGACACGGGTGACGTCGACCCAACGCTTCTTGCGGCCCACGCCCAACCGTGTGCATGGATCGCACGCGGCTGGCGCCACTTTGCTCTTCGTTCGCTGCTATCCAACCGCCGCCACGGCGCACCCATTCGGCTGGTGGCTCCGGGACGGCGCGGGTTCCAGTGGGTGAAGTGGATCGTCCGCGTCGACGTTCGGAAACGAAGCGATCCCGCGCAGTGGCTCGTCACGCTGATCAGCGGGTTCGATTGAGGAATGCGATTTCGTGGGGCAGTCTGACCGCACTGCAGCAGCGTTTGGAAGCCCCCTCCTGCTCGACCGGCCGCGGCTCGCTGCGGTCCCCAGTCGCTTCCCTCCTTCCGGTCCTTGCTTCGCCGGGGCCGGATCGAGCAGTCGGCCCCTTCCAGTTCCGGAAGAGCAAGCTCTTCCGACCTTCGCGGAATCGGAGATTCCGCTCAGTCCCGCCCGGCGGGGATCCGATCAGGTTTCGCGATCGGTGGATCGTCGAACGTCACCACTCGCCTGGGATACCGCACGCGACGCCGGCCGGATCCCCAGCGCAGCGCTCTCCCGACCGATCATCGGGGGGATTGGAAGGGGCCGACCGGTCGCGCGGCGTCACGATGTAAGGACCACAGCCGAACGAACGGAGTGAGTGAGGCGAGGACCGCAGCGAGTGAGGTCGCGCGAGCGGGAGGGGGCTTCCAAGCGGTCTGCTGTCGCTGTTGTCCTCGCGCCACAACCACTCCTACCAGATCGCCAACCCGAACATAGGTTCGAACGACATCTTTAGCAGGCACCGAACCGACCACTCCTCCAGTGCATACAGAGCGGATTCACGACGCGTTCCCCGCCCCCTCCTACCGCGGTCACCAGGAAGACGCCCTGGACCGCATCGCAGCGGCGTTCGACGACGGCAACGACGTGGTGCTCGTGCGCGCGCCCACCGGCAGCGGCAAGTCCCTCCTCGCGCGCGCAATCTGCGGAACTGCGAAGACGCACGACGATACGGACCACGCCGCCGAGGCCGTGGGCTCCTACTACACGACGCCGCAGGTGTCCCAGCTCGACGACGTTGGCGACGACGATCTGCTCGAGGACTTCGCGATCATCCGCGGGAAGTCGAACTACGACTGCATCCTCCCCGAAGAGCGCAACACGCCGGTCGATCAGGCGCCGTGTGCGCGCAAAGCCGGCTACGACTGCTCGGTGAAGGATCGCTGCCCGTACTTCGCGAACCGCAATCTCGCCGCCAACCGCCAGATTGCGGCGATGACGCTGGCGTACTTCATGCAGACCGCGGGCTCGGAGGTGTTCCGGAAGCGCGACGTCTGCGTGATCGACGAGGCGCACGGGCTCGCGGAGTGGGCGGAGATGTACGCGACGATCGACCTCGGGCCCTACACGGTGCCGGTCTGGGACGAGCTGTCGGTTCCGGCCCTGACCGAACAGGACGTCGGCTCGGCGGAGGCCGCCTTCCACTTCGCCGAGACGGCCATCGACGCCTGCGAACACCGGAAGGATGCCTTGCTCGGGCAGGCGGAACTCACCGCCAGCGAGGTCGCCGAGCGCGACCGCCTTCAGGAGCGCATCGGCGAGCTCCAGTGGTTCCGGGAGGATTACCGGGATCCCGAGAGCGCGACCGAGTGGCTCGTCGACCAGGCCGAGAACCGCGCGATGACGATCAAACCGCTCGAGCCGGAGCGGTATCTCCACCACACGGTCTGGGATCGCGCGAACCGCTTCGCGCTCCTCTCCGCGACGATCCTCGACAAGCAAGCGTTCTGCCGACAGGTCGGGCTCGATCCCGCGGACGTCGCGATGGTCGACCTGCCCCACACGTTCCCACTCGAGAACCGCCGGCTCTACGACGTGACCTGCGGGCGGATGACCACCGAGCACCGCGACGCCACGCTTCCCCGGATGGCCGAGACGATCGCCCACCTGATGGACGAACACGACGACGAGAAGGGGCTGATCCACTGCCACTCCTACGCGATTCAGGATCGGCTCGCGGAGCTCCTCAGAGACCACGGGAAGGACGCCCGCCTCTGGACGCACGACAGTCAGGATCGCGACGGCACCCTCGCCGCCTGGAAGCGCTCGGATGGCCCCGGCGTCCTCCTCTCAGTCAAGATGGAGGAGGCGCTGGATCTCGAAGGCGACCTCGCGCGCTGGCAGGTGCTCTGCAAGGCGCCGTTCCCGAACGCCGGCGACGCACGGGTCGCCCACCGGCTCGAACAGGATCGCTGGGCGTGGTACTACCGCACGACGCTCCGCACCGTCATCCAGGCCTGCGGGCGGGTCGTCCGCTCGCCCGACGACTACGGCACGACCTACGTCGCCGACGACGCGCTGCTGGACGTCTTCGAGCGCGCGCAATCGACCATGCCGGCGTGGTTTCAGGAACAGGTCGACGCGATGAGTGTACCCAAGATAGCAGGGCTGCCGGTAGACAGCGCGCCCGTGCCAGCAGGAACCGCCACGGCAGAGAGTGTCGGATCCACGGAGGACCGAGGAACCGCCGACGGATCGACTGCCAGCGATTCCGCCACGGCGTCGAACGGATCAGCAGCGGCGTCCACGAGCGGGGACGACGGAGAAAACGCCGATGCGAACACCGCGAACGAGACGACCGAGCAGGAAGACGCGGCCGACGCCGGACGAGACGATCAAAGTGCCAGGGGCTCCCCGCTGGGTGACGTCTGGGGAGACGGGTAGCTGTCACGCAACCCGCGAGGGCACGGTCGACGACCGTCCTACAGCGCAGACGCTCCCGCCGCGATCATCGAGAGCACCATCAGCAGGACGAAGAACAGCGCGATGATCTGCTGTCGGTCCATAGCTGTGTGTTGGGAAGCCACCGGTAAGAAAGGCTCGTTCAGATGCTCGCTCGCGGGGCGATCTCGCTGACGACGCCCGGTCCAACTGCACTACTCGATTCGTTCACCGACGTCGCGGGCTCGATGTCGTACTCGTCCCCGCTGACGGTAACGGTCGTCTCGGCGAGGAACGAATCGGGACCGACGAGCAGCGCGAGCGAGCCGTCGTCCACCCGAACGAGATCGAACGACGGTCCGTCGCTGGCGTCCCAGATGCCGTTCTCGCTCGTCCACCGGCCGTCGAGATACTCCGTCATCGCCGCCTCGAACGCGTCGGCAGCCGACTCGTTCTCCCACTCCGTCACCCAGACGTGGCGGAGCGACCGATCGGCGGCAGTGCCCTGGTCTGGCTGGATCGACTGGAGTGCGCCCCACTGCCAGCCGGCGGCGACGTCACGGGCGCGATCGGGCTGAATCTCCTTCGTGAGCGCGACTTCGGCGATCGCAGCACCCGGACGATCCTCGACCTCGGTGTGGTAGTCCGGGCGGTCGAGTGAGAGGCTGCGCTCCGGCGACCCGTCACCTGGTGCGTCGCCCCGGAGAATCGTGGCCGCGGTCAGCGGGCGATTCTCGTAGACGCCAAGGAGCTCCTCCGGACTGTCGAGTCGCTGATCGAGGTAGACCAATCCGCGGTAGTAGGGCCACTGGCCGAGCCGCTCCGCGGCGGTGGTCGACGGCGCGTTCCAGAGCCGCCTGACGCGATCGACCGCCGACTCGTTAGTGTACGCGTCGGCGACGAACTCCGCGCCGCCTTCGACCGTCGCCCGATAGGCGCGCGTCTCGTCGGACGGCGAAGAGACGCCGTAGTGCTGGTGCTCGAGGAACCTATCCGACTGGAACTGCACGACGTGGGCGTACTCGTGGACGAGCAGGCCCCCCACAGAGCGACCGGCCGAGCCGTCCTTCACGGAGGGAAGGAGCTCCTCGTTGACGTTGACGTCCGGCGAGAACCCGGTGACGTAGGCCAGGATTCCACCCGGCGGCGGATCGTCGGGATCGTCGTAGACGAGCAGCCGCTGGAACGCGGTCTCCTCCGTTCCGGCCACGGGACTCGTCAGGGAGTCGTCGAACTGCCGGATCTCGACGGTTGGCGTCACGTTCACGTTCTGAGCCATGGCGTGCTGTGTCCAGGCCCAGAGTTCGGTCTGGTCGGCGTCGATCTCGCCGCCGGTCACCTCGACCGGTTCAGTGATGTAGGAATCCAGGACGTCCTGCGACGGCGTCGGCCCCTCGGCGGCCGTCGCATCTCCTGACTGCGACGACCCCACCGCGTCGGGGACCGTCACCGGGAGCGCGACGGAGAACCCGACCACCAGGAGGGAGAGGACGAGCAGCGCAAGTAGCAGCCTGGAGGGCTTCATTGCACGGTGATTCGGGTGCACCGGCAAAGGGGATTGCGATCAGATTGATCGACGGCTGCGAGATCGACAAGTGACGCTATGCCCTGGACTGCCCCGGCAGGGGTCCGCGATAGCACCGTTTCTACTCGGTGCGTCTTTGTCGCAGGGGCCGGAACAGTGCGCAACCGGTTTGGCCCTCGACCGCCTCCGACCGGACATGGATCACGAGGAGGTCGAGACGCTGATCGAGGACGGCATTCCCGACGCGACGGCAACCGTCTCGCGACCGCGCGGCGTGGACGACGACGATCACCTCGCCGCGGAGGTCGTCTCCCCGGCCTTCGAGGGCGAGTCCGTGCTCGACCGCCACGAACTCGTCTACGACGCGCTCGGCGAGCACATGACGACGGACATCCACGCCGTCGAGCTCACGACGAAGACGCCTTCCGAGGCCGAAGAGTAGCACGTCCCAGGCCGCATATTTCGGTCGCCGGTGTAGCGAATCGACAGTGCAGTCGAGCCGCTGGTACAGCCGAGTACCGGTACAGCCGAGTCGCCGGTACCGACTGCAGAACGCCTTTGGCCCTTCGTGAGCTACCGACAGGCATGTCATTCGAGTCCGAACCGTCGCTCTCGCCCGAGGAGGCCCAGGAACAGGTCGATGCGGCCATCGAGCAGAACGAGGTCGTCCTGTTCATGAAGGGCAACGAGCTGATGCCCCAGTGTGGCTACTCCAAGCGCGCACTCGGCCTCATCGGCCAGTACCGCGACGACGTCGCGACCGTCGATACGCTGGAGGCGCTCGACGCCTACCGCGAGGCGCTCGAAGAACACAGCGGCTGGACGACGATCCCGCAGACGTTCGTCGATGGAGAGTTCGTCGGCGGTAGCGACGTGCTCGCCGAACTCGACGAGAAGGGCGAGCTCGAAGAGACGCTGACGGCCTGAGACGGCGGCCGCCCCGGGCTCGATCTGTGAGCCGAAGCTAGCTTTATCCAGTCCGAGGACGTACTCACGAGCGGTGTATGTCAATGACTGGCAAGCAAATCCTCCAGATCGCGGGCGACTTCGTCGAAGATTACGAGAACATGGTGCCGTTCCAGGCACTCCAGATGGTCGGCCACGACGTCGACGCAGTCTGTCCGGAGAAGGAGCCGGGCGACACGGTGAAGACAGCGATACACGACTTCCGCGGCGATCAGACCTACCTCGAGGAGCGCGGCCACGACTTCGAGATCACCGCGAGCCTCGAAGCGATCGATCCCGCCGACTACGACGCACTCGTCGTTCCGGGCGGGCGCGCGCCGGAGTATCTCCGGACCTACGACGAGGTCATCGAGACGGTCCAACATTTCTTCGAGGAGGACAAACCCGTCGCGACGCTCTGTCACGGCCCGCAGATCCTCGCGGCCGCTGGCGTGCTCGACGGCCGGACCGCCACCTCGTTCCCCGCAGTTCGCGCGGAGTGTGAGCGGGCCGGCTGTTCGTGGGTCGACGGCGTCGTCACTGACGGGAACCTCGTCACCGCGCAGGCGTGGCCAGACCACCCCGAGTGGCTCTCACAGTTCCTCGACGTGCTCGGCACCGAGATCGAACACGGCGAGCCACAGACCGCGGCCGCCGACGACTGAGCGACGTCGATGTGACCGCTCTGCACATCAATCTGAATCACGAACCGGACGAAAGAGATTCTCCACCTTTTCAGGATCCCCTGATTCTCGGCAACTGCCGACGGGTGATCGACGTACTCGGCGGAGTATCGACCACAGAGCTATCCGGCTGTAGAGCCAATTATTGTGGATGGCAGACGACAGGCGCGGTCGAGACAAGCAAGCACACGACGCCGAACACCGCCAGCAAGAGCGTGAGATCGCCACTGAGCTGGAGCGCGCGGACGAAAAAGAACCACGGGTGATCGCGGAGGAACTCACCGGTTTCGAGGCGGAACTCGACGCGGTATCGTTCCCGGCGACGGGAGCGGAGGTCGTCGAGACGATCGGCGACGTGCAGATCGATTCGGTCGAAGGGAGCGTCAGCATCGCTGAACTGGTGCCGGAGACGGACGAGGAAACGTTCGACTCGTCGGCTGCCGTTCGGGTTCAGGTACAGCGGCCGACCGTTGCCGCGGCCATGAAACGAGTCGTGGAAGCCAGCGATACACTGCAGAATCCAGAGTTCAGGTGGTCACAGCGCAAGGCGTACGAGCAGACCTTTCAGGAACTCGAGGAGATCGGCGCCGATGACGACGATGAAGGGATTCAGGCCATCACCGAGTGGATCGTCGAGCGAATCCACGACAAAGAAGCGCTCCCGAACTCCCGGGACGTGCGCCGAGAAGCGGCGAAGTTCTGTCGGAGGAACGGGTACGAGGTCCGGAACGACGAGTGGCTCGGGGTGTAGAGCGACGATCACGTGAGAGTTGGCCACAGACTGCTGGCACGCTCTACGGGTGACCGATACGCGCCTGTATTCAGCACGATCGCTTCGGCCTGAGTCCGGCCAAGCGGTTCACGAAACCTAAACCGATGAGCGGGCGCGTTATCGCGCGTCCTCGATCGCCTCGAGTGCCTCCGGGTTCTCGATCGAGGACATGTCGCCGAGCGTCTCGCCCTCGTAGGTGCCGGCGATCGCACGCCGGATGATCTTCCCGGACTGGGTCTTCGGGAACGCGTCGACGAAAAAGAGCTCGCGGGGGCGGAACGGTTTGCCAATCTCGTCGCCGACCCAGCTCACCAGCGCGGTGCGGAGGTCCTCGGTCTCCTCGACGCCGGACTCGACGACGACGTAGGCGACGACGGCCTGTCCGGTCGTCTCGTCGTCGACGCCCACGGCGGCAGCCTGATTGACGTCGGGGTGATCGATCAGGGCACCCTCGACCTCCGCCGGCCCGACCTTACGGCCGGCGACGTTGATCGCGTCGTCGGCCCGGCCGTGGAGAAACCAGAAGCCGTCGGCGTCGCGCTGGGCGAAGTCGCCGTGGTCCCAGAGATCCTCCCACGTCGACCAGTACTCCTCGATGTAGCGGTCGTCGCCGGACCACAGCGACTGGGTCATCGAGGGACAGGAGTCGCGCGTGACGAGGAAGCCACGGTCGGTGGTGTCGAGGATCGAGTCGCCGTCGGCGTCGACGACGTCGACGTCCATCCCCAGACCGGGCCCGCCGAGCGTGCAGGGTTTGAGCGGCTGGATCGGTGTCGGCATGAGGAAGCAGCCGAATATCTCGGTCCCGCCGGAGATGTTGAGTATCGGGCACTCCCCGCCACCAACGTTCTCGTAGAACCAGTTCCAGGATTCGGGATCCCAGGGCTCGCCGGTCGAGCCCAGCAGGCGAAGCGAGGAGAGGTCGTGGCCGTCGAGCCACTCCTCGCCCTGCTTGCGGAGCGCGCGGATCGCCGTCGGCGAGATGCCGAAGACCGAAAGCTCGTGGTCGTCGATCATCCGCCAGAATCGATCGGGCTCGGGGTAGTCAGGCGCACCCTCGTACATGAAGATCGTGCCGCCGAAGGCGTGGTTGCCCAGCAGCGTCCAGGGGCCCATCATCCAGCCGATGTCCGATACCCAGAAAAACCGATCCGACGGCTGGTGATCGAAGCCGAAGTAGATCTCCTTGGCCGACTGGAGGAGCGCGCCCGCGTGGGGCTGGACGATCCCCTTCGGTTGCCCAGTCGTCCCCGAGGAGTACAGCAGCATGGCGGGGTGCTGGCTCGGGAGCGATTTCGTCTCGTAGTACTCGTCGGCAGTCGCGACGGCGTCCTCCCACCACTCGTCGCGATCGTCGTGCCAGAGCACGTCGACCCCAGTGTCTGGATCGCTGGCGCCCAGACGGTCGTAGACGATCGTGTGCTCGACGCAGCCAGCGGCCTCGATCGCCTCGTCGGCGGTGTCCTTCAGGAAGACGTGGTCCCCCCGCCGGTAGAAGCCGTCCGCGGTGAAGAGCACGGAGCACTCGGCGTCAGAGAGCCGCGTCTCCACCGCGTCGACGCCGAACCCCGAGAAGATCGGGACCGCGATTGCCCCAATTTTCAGACAGCCATAGAGGATCGAGATGACCTCGGGGACCATCGGCATGTAGAGCCCGACGGTGTCGCCCCGCTCGATGCCGCGCTCTTCGAGGGCGTTCGCGACCCGATCGGCCTGCTGTCGCAGGTCCTGGTAGGTGATCCGCTGCACGTCACCGGGTTCCCCCTCCCAGATGCAGGCGACGTGGTTTCGCGTTCCCGAATCCCGTGCGGCGTGGCGATCGAGTACGTTGTGCGCAGCGTTGATCTGCCCGCCGGGGTACCAGTCGGAGAACTGTGGCCCCGCCGAGTCGTCTCGAACCGCGTCGTAGGGCTCGTCGAACTCGATGCCGAGCTCGTCGGGCAGGACGTCCCAGAACCACTCGACGCCTGAGTCCGGCTCTCCCTCGATCTCCGTCGTCGTCCGCTCGATCAGCGACTCGTACTCTTCGATGCCGTAGCGCTGCATGAACTGCCAGACGTTGGTCGACTCCACGAAGTCGGCGTCGGGTTCGTGGACGACCTCGTCGATGTCCTCGAGCGTATCCATGGGTCATCTGTAGCAAACGATCCCCATAGTTCTTGGTCAAACGATCGCGGTCAGACGAAACGGAGGGCTGCAGAACGCCTCGATCCAGGCGAGTGCGTAGCGTCGAGGAGATCGTGGAGTGCGATCGG
The DNA here is from genome assembly GCF_023204835.1 of Salinarchaeum laminariae. Classification (GTDB taxonomy): domain Archaea; phylum Halobacteriota; class Halobacteria; order Halobacteriales; family Salinarchaeaceae; genus Salinarchaeum; species Salinarchaeum laminariae. The sequence goes on along the minus strand of NZ_CP096270.1, from coordinate 1,703,692 downwards.
ATGAAAGAGCGAACGAACGATCGGGCAGACGAACGAGCAGGCGAACGGGCAAACGAACGAGCAGACGAACGGGCAGATGACCGAGCAGGCGAACGGGCAGATGACCGAGCCGGATCGGTGGAACGAGTCGGCGAACGGGTGGGAGCGCGTGTGACCTTTGGGCTGCCGATTACGCTGTAGAGACCCGCCGGTCGAGGAAGTCCGCCAGGATCTCGAACAGCCGGATCTTCTGATCGATGTCCGAGGAGGCGTGGCCCTCCTCGCCGAGTTCGACGTACTCGAAGGCGTCGCCCTCCTCGTGACCCAGTTCCTCCAGCCGGTCACGGAAGAGCCGTGCCTGCGAGACGGGGACACGGCGGTCGTTCACGCCGTGGACGAGCAACGCGGGTGCGCTCAGGTTCTCGGCGTACTCGATCGGTGAGCGCTCGCGGTAGAGTTCGGGGTTGTCCTCGGGCGTGCCGATGTTCTTCTCCAGCAGCTCGGTCTTGAAGTGAGGCATCGTCTCCTCGTACATCACCTCGAGATCGGTGAGACCGATCCAGGCGATACCGGCGTCGTAGAGGTCGGGGTACTGGACGAGCTGCCAGTAGGACGAGTAGCCGCCGTAGGAGCCGCCGAAGACGACGACCCGGTCGTCGTCCAGCCAGTCGTAGCGATCGAGGACCGTCTCGGCGGCGGTTGCGACGTCGCCCTGCTCGGCGCCGCCCCAGTCGTCGTAGAGCTCCTCGACGAAGGAGCGGCCGCGACCGGTCGAGCCGCGGTAGTTGATCTGGAGGACGCTGTAGCCCTGCGAGAGCAGGAACTGCGTGTAGAGGTCGAAGCTCAGAGTGTCCGCAGCGCGGGGGCCGCCGTGGGGGTTGACGATGAGCGGTGAGCCGTTCGAAGCACTGCGATCCTCGTCGGACTCTCGGTCCGACGGTGGTGAGGGGCGCTCGCCGGAATCGTAGAACAGGGCGCCGATCTCGAACTCCTCGTAGGGGTCGTGCTCGACGGCTGCCTGCCGAGTTTCGGGAACTCCGTCGGACTCGAAACGGAAGTACTCCGCGTCAGCGAAGTCCGCAGGGTCGAATGGGCCGTACTCGGCTTCGAGGAGGACCGCAGTCTCGTCGGAATCGAGATCGTAGGCGAGCAGCTCCGGTCGGCGGTCCGGCGTGGTGTGAGTCAGGAGCAGCCGACCGTCCGCGATCGTCGGGGAGCCGTCGGATCCCCGGCCGCCGCCAGCCGGGATCGTGACGCCCTCGGGGACCTCCAGTTCGCGACCGTCGCCGCTCTCCAGGTCGTAGACGACGGGGACCTTCGCAGCCCGGCGCGTGCGCACGGCGACGATCCGATCGGCCGATCCGGCGTCGTCCTCGAGGAAGGCGACGGGAGCCTCCTCGTACTCGCCCGTGCCGTACCACGTGACCTCGTCGCTCTCGAGGTCGTAGACGCCCACGCGGGAGAGGTCAGTCGAGTTATCGGTGACGAGCAGGCGATCGCCGTCGGGACCCCACTCCACGGCAGACGCCTCGGCACCGACCTCCCCGATGTCGAGCGTTCTCGGGTTCGAGCCGTCGGCGTCGGCGACGTACACGTCCACGTTGTTGTAGTCCTCGGCCTCGTTGGTGCCGTAGGCGATCCGCTCGCCGTCGGGGGAAAGCTCGCAGCCGAAGACGGCCCGCTCGTACTCGGTGATCTGCTCGATTTCGCCGTCGGGCAGGCGCCGGTAGAGGTTCATCTGTCCGCCAGCGGTCGACCCCACGTAGATCGTCCCGTCGTCGGCCACGTCTTGGAGAGAGACCTGGCCGTCCATCTCGACCACTGGCTCGGCTGCGCCGGCGTCGCCATCCGCACCCCCGGCGTTGCTTTCCAGCGCCTTCGCGTCGACGCCGAACCGCCAGACGTCGTTCTGTTCGTTCCCGCCCTCGTCCTGGTGGTAGTAGATCCTCTCGCCGTCGGGGCCCCACGCCATCGGCCAGCGGGCGTTCCGGGGGACCTCGCCGTCGGTCACGACGCGTCGTTCGCCGCTCTCGACGTCGATCAGGTGGAGCTCGTTCCGTCCGGTGTCGTCGTAGTACACTGCGACGGTCTCGCCGTCTGGCGACGCCGTCGGATGGTGGAATGACGGGAGGCTCGCGAGAGATTCGAGAACGTCCTCCGTATCGGTTTGCTGTGACATAGATGACGGCTCGCCCCGCGGGGAATCAATGCTTGGGAAACCGGCGGAACGTTCGTGTGAAATGCTGCACGCTGGTGCCCGAAATCGTTCGTCGGATCGGCGTGGGATGTGGGAAGTGGAGAAAGCAATGAGAGAGGGTGAGGAATGAAAGAGAGGGTGAGGAATGAAAGAGAGGGAGAGGAATGAAAGAGAGGGAAAAGAAGGAGGGACGAAGAGGAGCGCGTAGCTGAGCGATCGACCGGTCAGGATCGCCAGGCCAGTGCGTCGGGACCATCGGACTGGTCGCCCTCCTCCTGGCGGCGAACCGCCGCGACGACTCCGTAGACGAAGGGCGTGTCCAGCAGCGCGATCAGGAGTTTGAGGAGATACTGCCCGACGATCAGTTCGAGGACGAGATCCCAGCTCGTCACCTGTCCGACCCCGATCAAACGCGGGAGGACGCCGAAGGCCACGGTCACGAAGATCACCGTGTCGATCGCCTGGCTGGAGGCCGTCGAGCCCACGTTTCGCGCCCAGAGATGGTCGCCATCGGTTCGCTCGCGGATCCAGTCGAAGGCGATCACGTCGTAGTTCTGGCTGACGAGATACGCCAGCAGGCTCGCGATCACGACGTTCGTTCCCGCGCCGAGTACGGTCTCGAACTGGTCGGCAGGGACGCCCTGGCCCGCAGCGGGCGCGAGGATCGTCGACCAGACGAGCGCGAGCAGGACGAAGTTCATCGCGAAGCCGACGTTGACGAGGAGCTGCGTGGGTCGCCTTCCGTAGAGCTCGTTGTAGCAGTCCGTGGCGAGAAAGGTCACCGCGTACGCGAGCGCGGCGCCAGGCAGCGTGATCGCTGCGCCGACGATCGGGAGCGATACCGGGAGATCGAACGCGAGCAGCTTGGTCGCCGTGAGCTGTGCGGTGACGAGCGAGGTGACGAACAGTGCGATCAACGCGACCTGTCCGATCGTTGGGGCAGGTGCCCCGCGCGTGGACGTCGACGGCTCGGCGCTCATTACTCCCCGCCAGGCCGGCGTTCGGCAAGTAGGGTTCGATCCACCCTCGAGAGACGACGCCGCGAGCACCTGGTCCGGGCCTTTACGTAGGATGCCGCGGCGACTCGACCCCATGCCGTCCCCAGACGACTCCGGCGGCGCACCGGCACGCAACAGTGGTATCGATATCCGTTCCCCAACGGCGATTTTCGACGACGAACGGGCGATCGAAGGGCTTCCGATCCGGCTCGTGATCGCGCTGCTCGTCGGGGTCGCGGCGCTCTCCGTGATGATGACGATGATCGACGACGTCGGCGGTGTCGGAAAGACCGAGCTCGACGCCGAGCCGGAACCGGACACGATCGACGTCTCTGAAGATGCCAAGCGCGACGTGACGATCACCGTCGTCGATCAGAACGGCGAGACCGTCTCCGGGGCGACCGTCGTCCTCCAGGGATCCTCGGCAAGACTCTCCGATGGCACCCAGCACGCAGAGTCCGGTAGCGACGGGACCGCTACGTTCGACGGCATTACCCCCGAGCTCGAAGACAACCAGGACCAGGGAACGCTCGAAATCAGCCTACAGCATCCCGATTCGCAGTTCAAGGACGACCGGGAGAACGCCGAAATTCTCGTCTTGAGCTGAGTGAGCTCACAGTTGCAGACAGACCAGAGCCGCCGTTCGGGAGCGAGAGATCGGCGCTTGGTCGATCACGGTGGGCGTCAGGCCTGACTGATTCCGAGTGGCGTCAGTCCCAGTCGATCCAGTCATGCTCCCAGCCAGCCCGGCGCTGGGCAGCCTGATCGGCACGCTCGCGCTCCTCCCGTGCCGTCCGATTCCGCTCGACGGCGCCAGCCTGCTCGCCCTCGACCAGGAGCGGCGCGAAGGCGACGCCACCGAGTGGCTCCTGGCTCCCGTCGGGCTCGACGACGGTCAGCGACTGCTGGCCTGCGCCGAGCGGCATCGCGAGCTGCCCGTCGTCGGCCAGTTGGCGGACGAGGCGTTCGGGAGGCTCGACGGCCGCCGCTTCGACGAGAATCCGGTCGAAGGGCGCGTACTCCGCCAGCCCCTCCGCGCCGTCGCGACAGTCCACGAGGACCTCCGAGTAGCCAGCCGAAGCGAGATTGCTGCGCGCCTCGAAAACGAGCTGTCGCGTGATGTCGATCGCGTGAACGCGTCGGGGGCCGACGATCTCCGCGAGAACGGCCGCCGTGTAGCCTACGCCAGCGCCGACGACGAGGACCTCGTCACCCTCCGTCGGTGCCAGCGCCTCGAGCAAGCGGGCAGCAGTGCTCGGCGCCAGAACGCGGGTGCCGTGGCTTCGGTGTGCGGTGTCCGCGTAGGCGGCGCGCTCCTCGTCGACGAACTCCTCCCGTGGGACCTCGCGCATCGCGAGACCCACGGTATCGCTACGGACGACGGCCTTGGCCTCGTGTTCGAGGCTGTCGACCATATCGTCGCGCAGCACCGCGGGTTCCATACTTCGCTCTCCGGGATGGAGGGCCTTGAATCGCGCGCATGGAGCGGGATAGTGGGCAAACGAGAGTGTGGCTCGATACCGAATATCGTCGATAGTACGGGTTTTGGAGGACCAGACGGTCGGCTGCACGATCGGACTACCAGGAACCACGATCTGAGAAACGGTGGACGGTACGACAGCCCGATACGGAAGCACCCTCCCGCTGGGAGACTTTCTGAGGCCGTTGAATCGCACGTTCCCCTACTGGATACAGCTGCATTCCCTGGTAGTCGAATCGACGCGAACGGAGATCGCGGCGCAAGAACATTGGTGCTGGCGTCGGCAACCGCACATATCGTGAGCGATATCGTCACCTCCAGTCTCGATTTCGAGTGGCGTCCGGTGCTACAAGGGGCAGCGGTCACGGCGGTCTGTGGAACTGTCGCAGTGCTCGCGTTCGGTCGGCCGGGCTGGCTGTTCCCGGCGAGCGTCCTCGGCGGAGCGACCGCGGGGTTGCGCGGGGGCTACTACTCCCAGTCGGCGACCAACGGGTTCGTCGGGGTCGGCCTCGGGCTCCTCGCGATGCTCCCGGCGCTGTTCGCGTTTCGAGCGACGTATCTCACCGCATTTCCACGTGCGGGATCGGGGGCGGTCGAATTCGTCTTCCTGGGGTCGATCGGTGCGATGGCCGACCTGGCGCTTCGCGGGCCAATGATGCTCTTTTTGGGGTACATTAGCGGCGCGCTCGTCGCGCGAGTCAAGACCGCCCCCGAGGCGTCGCCGCGGCGGGGATAGCAACGAACCGATGGGGAACGGTGACCGGCGGAGAGGGAGGAGAGTGCGGTGACGGAGAGGAAGATAGTGGACGGGAGCGGACGCGATAATCCGGCGGAGAATCACTTTCCGCCGGCGACGCGCTCAGTCGCTGGCAGCGGGATCGGTGTCGCCAGCGTCAGTGCCAGGACCGCCAGCGCCCGAATCCCCATCGCCGTCTCTATCGCTGGCGTCACCAGCTCGCTCGCGGACGAGGCGCATCCGTTCGGGGATCGGCGGGTGGCTCTGGGAGAAAGCCGCGTACCAGGGATGGGGGAACGGGTTCGCGAGGTTCTCGCTGGCGAGCGTCGCGAGCGCTCCGGCCATCGGCTCCGCGTCGCCAAGCTGCTCGACGGCGTACCCGTCGGCCTCCCGCTCGTGTGCGAGGGAGAGCTGGTTGAGCAATGGTGCCGTCAGCTCCAGCAGCGGGTAGACGAGCAACACTGCGACGAGGAGGTGCGCGTAGGTCGCCTCGGCAGGCAGGCCGAACAGCTCCGGGAGCCAGTCGGTGCCGAGGAGCCAGCCAAAGGCCGCGAACACGACGCCCATCTGGAGGGCGCTGGCGCCGACGCGCTGCCAGATGTGGTTGAACTTCCAGTGGGCGAGTTCGTGAGCGAGGACGCCCTCTAGCTCCCGAGTCGAGAGCTCTTCGAGAAGCGTGTCGAACAGTACGACGCGTTTCGTCGAGCCGAAGCCCACGAAGTACGCGTTGAGGTGCGTCGAGCGCCGGCTCGCGTCCATGGTGTAGATGCCCGATGCCGAGAAGCCGGCCTGTTCGAAGAGGTCCTCGATCGCCGCGCGGGCGTCCTCGTCCTCCAGCGGCTCGAACTCGTTGAACAGCGGCGCGATGACGCGGGGGTAGAGAATCTGCATCAGCAAGCCGACGCCGATCACGAGCGCCCAGCCCGCGCCAACCCAGATCGGCGTCGCGAACGTCTCGACGAGCCAGAAGAGGATCCCGGCGAGCGGGAGCGTGATGACGAGCCCGATCGCGAGGCCCAACAGCTGGTCCTTGAGCCACAACTTCGGCGACTGCTCGTTGAAGCCGAAGTTCGCCTCGATCGCGAACGTCGAGTACGCCGAGAACGGCGCGGCGACGACGCGCTGGGCGACTAGGAGGCCGGCGACGAAGACGACGCCCTGCAGGATCGGGTCGAGGCCGGTGTCCGCGAGGAACTCGACGGCAGCAGTGAAGACGCCAGCGTAGAGCGCGCCGAGCAACAACGTGAGACTGACCCACGTCTGAAGCAGTGACGCACCGGTTCTGGCGCGCTGGTACCCCAGAATTTCCTCGTGATCGTCGACGCCGAGCTCCTCGGCGAGCCAGTCTGCGTTCTCGCGAACGGCCCGCCCGCCGTAGCGGACGTTCAGGATCGAGAGCGCCGAGTAGAGCGCTGTCGTCCCGACGACGAGGCCGACCAGGACGACGTGTGCGACGAGCATACCAGCTTGCTGGCGTGCGAGCGGGGAAACTGCTGCGATTCTGTAGCGGTTTCAGATGCGTACGCGGTGGATCTCGCCGTTCCGCACCGGCAGCCTCGAAAGCCCCCGCGCTCTCGACTTCCGAGAGACGTTCCTGCTCGGCCTTCGGCCTGCGCGGGCTGCGACTCTCGACGTCACACTCGCTGCGCTCGCGTGACTCGGGCGGCTCGCTGCGCGCTTCGTCTCGCTGACGCTCGCCTCCAGTGCTTGCGTCGCCGTCCTTCGTCGAGAGCGCGGCCCCTTTCAGTCCCACCCATGCCGGTTGACCAGGTCCAGTGGGTGGGACTGAAAGGGGCGGCCAGCTACGCGAACCCCGGCGAAGCAAGCACCGCAGCGAACGGAGTAAGCAAGGAGCGCAGCGAGCCGCGGGAGTCACGCGAGCGGAGCGAGCGTGACCTCGTTGGAGCTTGCTCCGACGGTGGCGAAGCTGGCCGGGGCTTTCGAGGCCGTGGTTGTCGCGCTCGTGGTTGTAGGGCCTGAACCGCAGCAAGCTACTCGCTAGAAACCGGCGCGAAGAGGAGCGGGAGCGAACGAGCTTGTCTGTGAGCGTTGCTTTGCGCGACCGAACCAACCGAGTTCCCTAGCTGTGGATGCCCATGGCCTCGATCTGCTCCTGGTACCGGTTCCGGATCGTGACCTCGGTGACCTGCGCGACGTCGGCGACCTCGCGCTGGGTCTTCTTCTCGTTACAGAGCAGGGAGGCGGCGTAGATCGCCGCTGCGGCGTAGCCGGTCGGGGATTTCCCGGAGAGGAGCCCCTCCTCGGCGGTCTTCTCGATGATCTCGTTGGCTTTGGACTGGACTTCTTCGCTGAGTTCGAGTTCCGAGCAGAATCGGGGGACGTACTTCTTGGGATCGACGGGTTTCATCTCGAGGCCGAGCTCCTGAGAGATATACCGATAGGTCCGGCCGATCTCCTTGCGCTCGACCCGCGAGACCTCCGAAATCTCCTCGAGGCTGCGCGGGATGCCCTCCTTTCGGCAGGCCGCGTAGAGAGCCGCCGTGGCGACGCCCTCGATCGACCGGCCGCGGATGAGGTCCTCCTTGAGGGCGCGGCGGTAGATGACGGATGCGACCTCCCGTACGGAGCGGGGAACTCCGAGCGCGCTCGCCATCCTGTCGATTTCGGAAAGCGCGAACTGGAGGTTTCGTTCGCCGGCGTCCTTGGTACGGATGCGCTCCTGCCACTTCCGCAGGCGATGCATCTGGCTGCGCTTCTTCGAAGAGATCGAGCGGCCGTAGGCGTCCTTGTCCTTCCAGTCGATGGTGGTCGTCAGGCCCTTGTCGTGCATCGTCTGGGTGGTCGGCGCGCCCACCCGCGATTTCTCCTGACGCTCCTGGTGATTGAACGCTCGCCACTCGGGGCCGGGATCGATCTGCTCCTCTTCGACGACCAGCCCACAGTCATCGCACACGAGTTCGCCCCGGTCGGAACTCTTGACGAGATCCTCCGAACCACACTCGGGACACTCCCGTACGGTCTCTTCCTCAGAGGATTGCTCCGAAGATTGCTCCGACTCGCGCTCCCGTTGACGGGTAGACCGTGTCATCGCATTTTTATAGTAGTTTGTTTCTCGGGCTTAAACCCTTCGCCGGTATTCGTCGGCTACTTCGAGGTCAGAAACCGGGGCGTTCTGGGGGACCCCGAGCCGTCTCCGCCATTGCCATACGCATTCTGACGCCCGAACGGAAACGTTTTCAGCCAGAACCCCTCACCTGCGCTCAATGCCCGTACTGGAGTGCGACGTGGAGCAGGCGCGCACGCGCCTCGCGGACGCCGGCGCAACGGTCGAGGCCGGCAACACCGATCACGAGCACTGGCGTGCGACGCTGGGCGAGGCGACCGCGGTCGCCTACGACGGCAAGGTCGTGATCCAGGGCGCCCAGCCCACCGACATCCAGGCAGTCCTCGCAGGCGAGGGAAGTGGTGGCGACACCGGCGCGGTGGAGCTCTACTTCGACGGCGCGAGCCGAGGCAACCCCGGGCCGGCTGCGCTCGGCTACGTGCTCGCGGCGGACGACGGTATCGTCGCCGAGGGCGGCGAGACTCTCGGCGAAACGACGAACAACCGCGCGGAGTACGAGGCGCTGATCCGTGCACTCGAGGTCGCGCAGAACTACGGGTTCGACGACCTCGACGTTTTCGGCGACTCGGAGCTCGTCCTCAAGCAGATCCGCGGCGAGTACGACGTGAACGTGCCCGAGCTTCGCGAGCGCCGGGTGCGCGCGATGGAGCTACTCCAGCAGTTCGAGGAGTGGAGCCTGCAGCACGTGCCTCGCGAGCTGAACGACCGCGCGGACGCACTCGCAAACGAGGCCCTCGACGATGCCTGAGGAAGAGTCGCCCGAGGACGATCCCTTCGACCGCCGCGTCGCACCCTACTCCGGCGAGACGGACCTCGACGTCGACCCCGTCGAGCCACCAGAGCGCGACGACGACGTGGTCGAGCCCGAGCTGCCCGACTCCGCCATCGAGGAAGCCGAACGACTCACCAGGCTCGCCCGGCGAGTGCCCGACGACGCCGAAGCCGAGAGCTATCGCGACCGGCGCGCGGAGCTTCTCGCGGAGTACGAGTACGCCGCGGTGATCCGCGAGGAGAGCGACGAGTCCGCCCCGACGCTCGTCTGCCATCCCATCGAGTGGCGCGACGAACAGGGAGCGATCGACCCGGCGCAGATCGACGAGATCGACCGGGCCGCGGACGTCGATCTCGGTACCGCGGACGACCCCGAGGCCTGGGACGCCGTCGCCGAGCGCAACGACTCCGTCGTCGAGCGCGTCCGCGAGACCCACGGCGATCTCCACGCCGCGAACGCCGACGCCTTCGCAGAGTACGTCTCGAACCACCACGCGAAACCCATCCCGGCAGTGACTGCCGCCGAACTCCGCTGGTTCCAGGAGGAGTACTACCCGCGAAACGTCTGGCCGAGCGACGACCAGCGTGCGGCACTGGAACAGTCCATCGCGTACGTCTACGACGAGCTGGACGTGCCGATGCCAACCACAGAGGACGCAGAACCCTAGCACGTCGGAGACTGCTTCTCGAGAAGACTGTGCAGTAGACCCAGCGACGCAACAGAAACGACGGAGGGACTGCGGCGAACGATGGAAGTGGTGAAGCTATGGAAGCAGCGAAGCGGTGGAAGCCTCGAACCGAAAGAAGCGGCGAAGCTACGGAGGTGGCGAAGCGATGGAGGCGGGGATGGAATCGAAGGGACCAGTCGGTCACCCGGTGCGAGAAACTCCGTCCAGCCGGCTACGAGTCGAGCGCGTCGTCGACGATCGACCGGACCTCCGCCGCGCGGTCTTCGTCGATGACGACGCGTTCGAGGGACCACTGGATCTGATCGAGCACGGCGGCGTAGCCGGCGTCGGTCAGCTCGTACTGGTTCGTGCGCTTGTCGAGCTCGCTCTTTGCGACGAACCCCATCTCGACGAGATCGTCGAGATTCGGGTAGAGACGGCCGTGGTTGACCTCGTCGTCGTAGTAGGCTTCGAGCTCGCGTTTGATCGCGAGCCCGTACATCGGCTCCTCCGCGAGAATCGTTAGTATGTGGCGTTGAAACGCAGTCAGATCACGCGCCTTCGAGCCGTCGACCGCCTGGGCCTCTGACATAGATGCACTGTTGTGAGCACATTACTTAATATTCGTGTTTGGGACAAGACAAGGGGGCGACCATGGCCAGTGGAACCGTACCTGGCCCTCTTCCGGCGGATTCGTCGAAAGATCGAACAGCCCTATCGTGACGATTGTATGACTAATTGGAGTGTTCGCCGCCGAATCCGGGTCGGTACCTGGCCGGATCGCCGATCTCGGACCAGCACGTACAGCGGGCCCACGACACTGGGTGCAATCCAACCGAGTGCAGCCAGGACCCAGGCAGGTCCGGCCAGCAGTCATGTGACTCTGACCACGACCCACCGTCCTGCGCAATGACCGGTGGCAACCGACGATAACGGAGCAGTTCGCGTCGGCTCGCGATGAAAAGGTCTATCTGGAATCTGGGACGATCCTCATTCGCATGGTCAACCTCTGGGAAGACCTCGAGACGGGGCCGAACCCGCCCGAGGAGATCTACGCCGTCGTGGAGTGCCTCAAGGGCGAGCGGAACAAGTACGAGTACGACAAGGATGTACCCGGCGTGGTGCTCGATCGAGTGCTGCACTCGAACGTGCACTACCCGAGCGACTACGGGTTCCTCCCCCGGTCGTACTACGACGACGAGGACCCCTTCGACGTGCTCGTCCTCGTCGAGGACCAGACGTTCCCGGGCTGTGTCATCGAGGCCCGCCCCGTCGCGCTGATGGGTATGGACGACGACGGCGAGCAGGACGACAAGGTGATCGCCGTCCCGACGGAGGATCCCCGCTACGACCACGTAGAGGACGTCGAGGACCTCACGGACCAGCAGAAAGACGAGATCGCCGAGTTCTTCGAGACCTACAAGAATCTCGAGGAGGGCAAGGAAGTCGAGACGCTGGGCTGGGAGGATGCCGACGCCGCGAAGGAGGCCATCGAGCACTCGATGGACCTCTACGACGAGAACTTCGACAGCCCCCGCAACTGAACGACGAGCCACTTTTTCGATCCGCGATTCAGCCGTAGCGTCGCCCAGATACAGACGTAGACACAGACACACAGGCGGGCGCAAACACAGATACGCACTTAGACACATTGTCCGCAACAGCGAACTGCGCGAGCAATTGTCCACCCTGGCGCCGGTGGGACCAGTGGGCGCCGCACAGTCCTCGCCGAGCGCCACCGTTTTCTCGGGGGATTCCTAACGGTCCTACATGCACCAGCCACACGTCGTGGGCGCGGGCATGACGCGCTTTGCTGCCCACGATCGCCCCCTGGCGGAGCTGTTCGGCGAGGCGGCCGTTTCCGCCCTCGACGACGCGAGTCTCGGCACCGACGCGATCGAAGCCTTCTATCTCGGAAACGCGATGGGCGGCCAGATCGAGAACGCGAGCCACCTCGCTCCACAGCTGGCCAGCCATATCGGGCTCGCCGGCATCCCCTGCCAGCGCTTCGAGGACGCCTGCGCGACCTCCTCGAACGCGTTCAAACACGCCGTCCAGGCCGTCGAATCCGGCAGACACGACGCCGTCCTCGTCGGTGGCGTCGAGCGCTGTACGCCAGAAACCGGGCTCGACACTGCCGAGATGACGACACAGTTCGCAACGGCGATGCACGAACTGTACGAACAGCCCGTCGGCCTCTCCTTCCCGGGCGTGTTCGGCCTGCTCACCGACCGGCACATGCACGAGTACGGGACGACCGAGGAACAGCTCGCCGAGGTTGCCGTCAAGAACCATTTCCACGGCTCGCTGAACCCCGACGCCCAGCACGGTCGCGAGATCACCGTCGAGGAGGTCCTCGACAGCCCCGTGGTCGCCTCGCCGTTCCGGCTCTACGACTGCTGTCCGTTCAGCGACGGCGCGTCGGCGGTCGTCGTCGCGAACGAATCGGTGGCCGAGACCGCGAGAGATCAGGGCGCAGACGAGCCGATCGCGGTCCAGGGCGTCGGCCACGCCACAGACGTCGTCCCGATCGCGGACAAGGTCGATCCGGGCGCGACGCAGGCCGCGCGCGACGCAGCCGAGCAGGCCTACGACGCAGCGGGGATCGGCCCCGGCGACGTCGACGTCGTCGAACTCCACGACTGTTTCACCGGCGCGGAGATCCTCGCCACGGAGGCGCTGGGCTTCTTCGAGGCCGGCGAGGGCGGCCCCGCCGCCGCGGAGGGGCGGACGCGACTCGGCGGCGAGCTGCCTGTCAACCCCAGTGGCGGCCTGAAGGCGAAGGGCCACCCGATCGGCGCGACCGGCACCGCCCAGATCGTCGAGCTCGTCACGCAGCTCCGCGGCGCCGCCGGCGAGCGACAGGTCGAGGACGCACAGGTCGGTCTCGCGCACAACCTCGGTGGGGACACCGCGACTACCCTCGTCAGCGTACTGGAGGCAGGAGCATGACCGACCGAGACCCCCAGCCCGACGGCGGCCACCCTGCCGGCGCGACGGATCCGACCTACGCCGAGTGGCGCCAGCATCTCTGGGAAGATCAGGTCCTGCTCGGTCAGCGCTGCCACGATTGCGGCCACGCTACCGCCGCGCCAAAAGCCGCTTGCGCACAGTGTGGCTCCCGGAGTATCGAGCGTATCGACCTCCCACCGGAGGGCGAGGTGTACGCGCGCACGCGGATCGAAATCGCACCCGCGGAGTTCGATGGGCCCTACACCGTCGCGCTAGTGGACCTCGGCGAGGCTCGCGTGCTCGCCCGGCTCACCGGCGAGCGCGAAATCGGCGAATCGGTGACGCTGACGGACGTCTACGAGGGCGACCTCGGCCCGGCGCCCGTGTTCGGCTGAACGATCGCAGTCGGCGGCGCTCTTTCGCGGAGTTGCGGAGGCTGCAACTCGGGGTGTATTTTTGTAGGAAGCTGGCGCGTACACTCGCGTGCATGTCGACCCTCTACAAATTCCAGTCGCTCTCCCCGGTCGCGAAACTCGTCGTCCTCACGGCACTGCTCGACCCGATCGGGCTCGCAGGCGGCTACCTCCTCGGGCCTGCTGCCGGCTTCGATCCGTTCATGGGCGCGGTCGTCGGCGTCGCGATAACGTCCTCGGTCACCTCGCTGTGGTTCATCGCCGGCCAGACCTGACAGACCGGATCGTCTTCGTCGACGACGGTTCGACACCCTTAATTGCCGAGCGCGATTCCTCTCGAATGCGTGGGACCGTAGGGTAGTGGTATCCTCGGCGCATGGGGTGCGTCGGACCTGAGTTCAAATCTCAGCGGCCCCACTTCCAGTTATCTAACTTCCATTACCTACGGGTTTGGCGGTGCTCTACCGCCCGTTTAGGAGGTCGGGAGGTGGTCAGTTTTGGCCGTTAGTCGTCAGCGCGCCGACCATTCCCGGTGCGGCTACTGCGGATCCCACGCGAGCCGGCGCTTCCGTCGCGTCTACGGCGACGCGAACAAGCGAGCCCACCGCTGCCCGGACTGCGACTCCTGGCCGCGGATCGCGGAGGGATCGGCCGCCGGTCACGACGCCGAAACGCCCGACCCACAGGAGAACCCGGGCCGCTCAGGCGGGAGGTGGTCGGCGTGAGTACCGGACTGGCGCGCTACGGGATCGAGGCGCCGACGGTCGTCCGCGCTCCAGTGACGGACCCGCAGGACCGGACGATCTGCCCGGAGTGCGGCCACCCGGTCGGTGGGACGCGTGGCACCCAGCGGATCGCCCGGCCGACCGTCCTCGACGAGGATCTCACCGACGCCGACGAGCTGCTCACGCACGGCTACCACTGCAAGGGCCACCCGAGTTGGGTGGTGCTGCCGAGCCACCCCGATTCGGTTCCGGACGGCTGGCTCTCTGTCGAGATCGAGCTGTCAGACGGCCGCGCTCGCGAGATCCCTGTCGCTGAACCGGAGGTGAGCGCCAGTGCGTAAACAGACGAGCCTCGAAGCGTTCGAGCCGGATCTCTCGGTGCTCACCGAGGCCGAGCGCGAAGCCTACCGCGCGGTGCGGATCGACGGGACCGGCCCGCGACCGTTCGCTCGCGAGACCGACCGATCGCCCGGTACTGTGGGCAACCTGCTCGCTCGCGCCGAGGAGAAGCTCGGGGAGGGATCGGCGTGAGCGATCCATCTACGACCGACAGTGAGCGCCAGGAGTGCGACCGATGCGGCACCGAGTTCGGCGCACTCGAACCTGTCACAAACATCCAGTTCAGCGGAGGTGTCGACGCGCTACGAACCGCGTGCGCCGACTGCATCGAGGATCTGGTCGACACCTGGAACGAGGGTGATGCGGTATGACTGGATCCGGCATGGATCAGCCAAGACCGCCGTATCTGGAGTGCGATGGCTGTGACTACACGGAGCCGATCGACGAGGGACAGCAAGCCGTCAACCCGCTCCTCCTCGTTTGCGAGGGGTGCGGCGGAGAACTTGAGGTGGTTCGATGACGACCGACGTGAATCGCTGCGATTGCGGTTGGTCCGAGGTCGGCGATCAGGTCAACCCGAACCGCCAGAAGTGCCCGGAGTGCGGCGCGCCCTTCTTCGAGCGCGAGGAGATCCGTTGGTTCCTCGATAATCCGACTGAAACGGCTGCTCAGTCAGCCCCGGAAACTGATCGCGGAGGGGAGCGATGAGCCGGCTCGTCGACGCCGCCCTCGGTATCGTGCTGGCCGCGTGCGGAGTCCTCGCCATCCGCTCAGTGATGCCCTGGATTTGGTGGGATCTGGTCGTGGGTGCCGTCCTCTTCACCGCCGAGGACGCTCCGATCAGCTTCGCCCTGGCCGTCGGGCTTGTCGTCATCGGGATCGTGATCGCCGTCGGGCATGCGGCGATCTGGCTCCACGAGAGAGGAACGCCTGAGACCTGCGGGATCGACGGATGTGACGAGGAGGCTGAGCCGATATGGGTCCAGGGACAGCTCCGCCTGCTCTGCGGCGAGCACACGGTTGATGTAGTTGAGATTATCGTTGAGCGGCGGAACGGAGGCGGATCGGAGTGAGCAGCCGGATCGCTCCCGAGGCCGATGAGTGCGGCCGGTGCGGAGGGACTGATGACGTCCGCTGGGTCGGCTGTCGGTGTCTCTGTGAGGACTGTCGCGAAGAACTGCGCGAAGCCGCGGAGGGGCCGCTGTGAGCGTCGACATCCCAGCCGACGACGGCCCCAGCGACGATGTAACTGGCTCGGCGAAAACGACGTTTCCCGAGCCGCGAGCCCACGGTGCTTCGGTGTGTGAGATCTTCGCCGATTTCGATCCCGCCCTACGAGATCGTCCGTCCGGCGATCGAGGCACCCTGTACGCTCGCGCCCTGTCCTACTGGCGAGAGCACGTAAACGACCCCGATAACGAGCCCTACGTAGCCGTCGAGGACTTCGAGGCCGGCTGGCTGCCCGAGGGGGACTTCGCGCTTGTCGTGAAGTCCTCGCGCTGGAAGGCCGGATCGGGTCGCGGTGACGACTACTCTGCGTACTACCAGCAGGACGTGATGCTCCGCGAGTGGCGCGAGAGCGACGACGGCGAGCGCCAGCTCGCGAAGCCGTCGACGGCGCTCCGAATCGAGTTGATGCCCCAGTATCGAGACATGGTGTACTCCAGCGGCGACCCGCTGGAGTGTCCCTACGGAGAGGGGACGCGAGCAGTCGCATGGACCACATGGGCAGATGGGCCGGAAGAGATCGAGTGGCGGATGTATCAGGCACTCCGGTCGGTCTACGGCCGCGACGCGCTGGATCTCGACGATCGGGTAGACGACTCCCGGCGGATCCAGAAGGCCGAGGCGCACGTCCGTTTCGACGTTGAGAAGAAGGGTGCCGTCGTCGAGACCGTCGACCAGTCCGAGAAGCTCCTCGCCTGGGGCGGCAGCACCGAGATCGAGACCAAACGGAAGCGCGTGAAACAGGGCTGGTTAGACGCTCAGACCGAGGTCGACCGCTGGCACCTGCTCGGGTTCGATCGCCAGCCGTTCGCGACCGAGGCGAAGGTCTATCAGATCCAGGACTGGCACAAGCGACCGCGGTCCGATCCGTTCGCGCATCCGAAGCTGGAGGCGTCCTTCGCGGGCTCTCTCGACGGCGAGCAGCTGCCTCACGCCGACGACTGGAGCGAGGTGATGGAGCACCTGCGTGGCGTCGTCGCGACGCACTGCCACTGGGCTGGCGTCGAGGCCGGAGATCTCGTCGCCGACGACTACTTCGACGGTTCCGGTGCCGATCCGTGGGTCTACGACCGGCCGACAGGCCGGCGTCAGATGCTCAAGAACCGATACGAGGATCTCGCGACGGACATCTATCGCGAGGCGCTGAAAGAGTCCACCACGGCCGTCTACGACATCCTGCGCGTCATCGCCGAGGAGACCGGTGCGACCTACGACACGCTGGAGGATCGCGTCGGGCTCCACCGCTCGACGATCCAGCACCACGTCGCGCGGCTCGCCGAGGAGGGAGTCGTGAAGCGACTCGGGAACCCCTGTCTCGTCGTGTTCGTAAGCCAGGACGTCCTGGAGCGCGCTCGCGAGATCGTCCGCGAGATCCGGCCCGACGACATGGCCGAGGACATGGCTGACCGCGCCGAGCAGCGGCGTGAGCACCGCGAGGAGCAACGGGAGACCGACGACGCGGAGAAGGACGCCGAGCCCTCGAGCGACCCAGCAGCGAGCCAGGAGAGCGACGCGATCGGCTTCGAGTACCTCGCCAGTCTGAGCGCTTCGATCGAGGAAATCGCCGCGGAGGTCCGCCGCGGTCAGCTCGGTGATCGCGACGTGCGGGTTCGCGTCGACGAGCTGCCGCCACCGCTTCGCCGGTAGGCCCGGCTCCTCCCGGTTGATTGCCCGCTGAATAGCCGCTGCACTCTTTCTCGCCACCGTTTTCGACGCTTTCGTACCCCATTATTGACCAATCCAGTCTGACCTATCGAGGAAGTGTGGGGAAGACCACTTTCACCTGCCTGTTAACGGAGCGGATTGCGCCCGATCGGGCCAGTTTTCGAGATTGAGCCAGTTTCGAGACCAGCTAATAGCGGGTTCCAGGGTTCCGTATTCGGCCGTTTCAGCCGATCCGCCACCGACCGGGATTGCCATGCCCCCCTACGGTAGTGCCCCTAAGGGGGAAGGGGAATTGCGCGGCGCGCAGAGCGCGCGCCGCGCTGGGTCGTTGGTCGAGGTCGGGAGATCGCGAGCGTCAGGCCTCAGCAACAGCGGGAGGGGCCACCCACTGTGCGGTGGTTACTCGGCAACCCGGATTGCTGAATTGCCTTAGGAGGGTCCCCCGGCGCGCAATAGTCCGGGGTTAGGCACCGAATCTTGCTGTTCTGTACCAATTCGCTGCACCCATGAACACGCCAGCGATGAAGCGGAGGACGATCAGTGGGATACCCGGGAAGAGGGACGCGAGGACCCCAACGAGCACGTGATAACGCCTGCCTGCTCGATACGCATCCCGCGGTGCAGCGAGTGGCCAGAAGATCATGTAGGCGATGAAGCCCTTCTCAGGTCCGAACATAGCCAATTTGTGAGACCGGTCTTTCGAACTTAAATCCCAAGCGCCGCGCTCGCGAGCACGCGCGAGCCGTCAGAACAGGTCCGCGATCGCGAGCTTCGCCTGCTCGGTCCCACGGTGATCGCCGCCACCGTGCCACCGGAGCGTCGGCAGCCGGCTCGCCGCGATCGAGGTCGTCTTGAGCACTTGCGCGCCGGTGCCACGCTTCCGGTACACCGCAAAGCCGTAGCGGCCGCCGGCTGCCTGGAGCTTCTCGTGGTACGCCCGATAGATCTTGAACGTTCCTGGCTGGCCGTCTGCGTGCATGTGGGCGGTCGCTTTGAACTCCCAGGGCGTCCCGCCCTTCCGACCGTCGTGCCAGCTCGCTCGCTCCAGCTCGACGCTGTAGGTTTCGGCGAGGTGGTACTCGCAGGCCGTTCCGAATTTGTTCGCTTTGTGGCTCGGCATCCTATCAGAACCGCGAGCGTTCGCGCGCTTCGCGCGTTTTATATATCAACTCCTCGGTACGTTTAGAGAGTGTCGAGGCCCCGCCCATGCCGGGAGGCCCGGCGCGCAGCGCCCGGCCGACCGGCCGCCGGTATGGGCTGTGAGGGGGTGTGCGGACGCGGACACGCGGACACGGCCACGCCGTCATGCAGTTAGGGCCTCCACTCTGTCCACGGCGTTTTGACGCTCTCCGTCCTCGATCTCGCCCCAGCGATCGTTTACCCAGGACTTGCCGAAGGGGACGAACTTGGCCGTCTCACGGTCAGAGAGGCCGTTTTGCTTGCACTCTCGGACGGTCCAGACCGCGACATCGTAGGCGACGTCCTCGGGATCGGGATCGTCGTCGGACTCGCCACCTGTCCACGACCACACAGCCGGGTCGTTCGTGTCGTAGCGCCAGTCTGTGGCCGGAATTCCCTCAATGCTGAATAGCTCGTCGCGGATCTCACCGCTCTTGATCCGATCGGCGACGATCGCCTTCTTCTGGCTCGTCTTCTTGATGACGACGCCGAGCCGCCAGAGGAGCGGATGGATCGAACTCGCGTCGTGAGCGATGTAGATCAGCATCCCGTTCCACTTCCGGACCTTGAACACGAGCGGCCCCATTTTCGTCCGGACCTGATACCCGCTCTTGCCGGTGCCAGAGCCCTTGCTGGAGAACTCGTCGCCGAGGAACAGCTTCGCCTGCTGTTCGTTCTCCATCGGATCACCGTCCTGCCGGAGCCAGTCCTTCATCGAGCGGAAGTTCGGCACGAACCCGTCGCGCTGGTCGCCGTCCTGGTCGGTCCACTCGGTCGTTTCCCGAAGCGTCGGGACGTTGCTCGCCACCTGCTGGACGCCGAGGAGGTGCTTCGCTCGCTGTGCGAGCAGGCACGCGAAGTCCGTCTTTCCGGACCCCATCTCGCCGATGATGACGATCACCGGAGCCGGCGATTCTATGATCTCGTCCAACTGCTGGACGGCTTTCATCCCCGAGATGTCGGCCCGCTCCTGCTGGTCGCCAGTCAGGTGCTTGAGCGTCGGCATATCGCCGCCATCGAGCGCGGTTCGGGCGGTCTCGGTCGCCGAGATCGCGCGGATCTCCTGGGTCTCGTCGAGCCGGTCGGCCTCGCCGGGCGCCAGTTCAACGTCGTCCCACGCCTCTGGATCGTAGTTCTCTGCCTGGATCGAGAGGAACCGCGAGACCTCCGGGTCGCGAACGATCCCGGTATGCTGGTGCGCGTCCGCATCGCGGACGCCGTAGCCGTCCTGGTGCTCGCGGAACTGTGCCGGCGTGTAGACGTCGTTATCGTCGGTCATTCGCTCCCTCCGTCGGCTGCAACCGGTTGCTCGCCGCCCTCAGGAGCGGGCCCTTCCAGGTCGCCGAGTGCCTCCTCGGCGAGATCGTCCGGGTCGACCATCGCAGTCTCGTCGACCTCCAGCGTCGGGAGATCGTCGGGACCGACATCCGTGGCGTCACCCTCGAACTCGTCGAAGACCTCAGAGACCGCGTTTTCGTCCATCAGCTTGCCCTTCTCGCGGGCTTCGGCCATGCGGTTCGTGAGGCGCTTCTGGATGTCTGCGCCGAACTCCGAAACGCTATCGCGCATGATCTGGAGCGCGATATGAGACTCGGTGAGTTTCTCGTAGATCGAGTCCATGTGGCTCTTGCTGGAGAGCAGCTTCACGTCCTCGACCTCCTCCAGCCAGACACCCTTCACGCGCAGCTCGCCGACGTCCTCCAAGTGCTCGAACTCCTGCACTGCCCAGGCGCTCCCGCCGTTAACCGGGTAGGGATTCGGGCCGTCGACCGACTTCTCGGCCCAGACCTCAGGGCTCACGTTGTACTTCTCCAGCACATCCTCGCGGGCGTTGACGTGATGGACCTCGACCCAGTTTCGGACCCGTAGCTTGCTGATCAGCGTCATGAAGAAGCCGAACAGCAGCGGCCCCAGCAGCAACGTCGCGGCGAACGCGGCGTAGACCCATCCCGGAACGCCCGGGAGCTGGGGCTGGAAGTACAGCAGCGCGACCGCGATCGAGATCATGATGCCCGCGACGAGCAGCTGGGCGTTGCCGACGATGTAGGTCAGCCGGTCGCTCCACCCGCCGAACGTCGTTGACGTATCGCTCATGATGCCACCTGTACGCCCGATTTCTCTCGCCAGAGCGTGACGATGGCCGCGAGCAGAGCGATCAGGCACGAGATCACGATCCCCGCGAACAGTCCTTGCGTCCCGCCGAAGGCGCCGAAGGGGTTGCTCGACTGTTGGCCCGTCGAGATGAACACGCCGCGGCCCTCGTCGATGGACTGGCTGGTCGTGATCGTCACCGCCGCGGCACCGCTCGGACCGCTCCCAGCGGGCATCTCGACCGTGGTCGTGCCCTCCGAGATCGTCCGCTCCTGGATCGACAGCGATCCGGCCTTCGCCTCCTCGGTGCTGACGACCTCCGAGATCGTCACGATCGACGTGCGGCTGGCTTCGAAAGTCAGCAAAAAGCGGCCGTCGCTATACTCCCAGTCCGTCAGGATCACGTCGTCGTCGACGCGTTCCTCGTATCCCATCGCCGCGTCCTGGCCGTTCGTGGAATTGTTTTGGGCTTGGGCCAGTGCCGGGCTCGGTACGGCAGCCGTCGCGAGGAGCGCGGCTACCAGCAGGCCGAGCGCGAAAGAAGTGGCACGCATGGGTTAGGAGTCGTCGCTGAAGATTTTATACCCGAACAGGCCCGTGAAGGCGAGCACGACCACGGAGACCAGCGCATTCAGGAATCCGCCCGGTCCCCCGTCGCCGAACAGCGAGAAGCCGCCCGAGTTGACGTTGATGTCTTGCCGGGCCTCCTCGGCGTCCTCTCGGCTCTGCTTGATGTCCTCAAGGACCGTTCGGATCTCCTCGACGGTCACGTCCGTTTCCTTGATCGCGTTGCGAGTCCATGCGACCTCGGAACTGCCGTCCTCATTTGCAATGATCGTGAACGGGTTCGTTACCTTGGTGAACGTGCCGCCAGTGACTTCTCCGGCATCGTTCGTGAGATTGTAGGCGAGGTAGAGGTCGCCCGCCAGATTCGACGGGTCGACCTGCTGGCCGACCGGAAACGTGTCGGGCTCGTTCTGCCGGTAGAATCCGAACTGGCCGTCGACCTCGATCGTTCCCTCACCGTTCGGGTCGTCGAACTCGACGACACTGGCAGTGTCGGCAACCCAGTAGCCTTGCGTCTTGAAGCCGACGACGACCTCGCGGAACGAATCGGCGTTCTCCATCGCGTCGAGCACGCCGGCCGCGCCCGTGATCTCCGCAGGGTCGATCTCGCCAGCGACGAGCGCGTCCCAGTGCTCGTCGATCAGGATGTCTACCTGATCGATCGTGCTCTGTCGGACCTGATCGAGCTCGTGGCGAGCCTGGGCGAACTTCGAGACGTCGAGGTAGGTCAGCGATCCCTCAAAGTCGGAGGTGTCGACCTCCGACTCGTCAACAGCGCTGTACTCCGAGGGATCGGGCTCCATGACGCCGGGGTCAGTGCCGCAGTCCTGCTCCGCTGGGTAATCGTCGTCGGCGTCGAGCACCTCCCAGTCTTCCCCGGTGATTTCGGGGAAGTAAATGTCGTCTGGATTGCCTCCGCCAGCAGCCCAACTGTTCCCAGTAACAGTGATCTGCGAGCCGTCGGGGAGTGATACCGTCTTGTCGTAGGAGGTTCCAGTCATATCGCGGACGGGATCGCCGTTGTAGGACCCCTGCGGCTTGCTGAACATCTGGAGGATCTTCGTGTCTTGAGTGGCGAAATCGTCGGACGCGATGAACTGCTGATCGTTGATGAGTTCGCCGATCCGAAGCTCCCAGTGATTCCAGTAGCCCTCGAAAGTCCGCGTCAGCATGGCGTTCGCGGCGTCCTTGGCCGCTGCTCGGCCGGTTGCCATGTCGGAACCAGCTTCGGCCTCATTCGCCGCCGCGTGCATCGCGTCGATAAGCCCTTCCTGGCGCATACCGCCCGCGCCGCGACGGGCCGCGGCCAGCTGGTTTTCGTCGTAGATCTGGCCCTTTCGGGCGCGGTTGTAGATCTCAACCCAGTTTTCCCAGTCGGCTTCAGCCTGCTCGGCCGACCGGTTGACCTCGCTGGGGCACGCGGCCTGTCCGACTGCGTAGCCGAGTGCGCCACCGACGGCGAGGCCGACACCGCCGGAAACGCCCGCGCCGATCGCGGCGCCCACTCCGGTAGCGACGGACTCGCAGTCCACGTCGACGGACGCGGCAGCGGCAGGGTCCGACGAAGCGACCATGAGAGTGCCGCCAGTGGCGGTCGCGGCGGCACCGGCGGCCGTCGATCGCATGAGCGTCCGGCGAGTGGTTGACAGGCCACCGTCGGCCTGCTCGATCTCCTCGCCGGTGTCGTTGCGCGTGCTCATCGGTCCCTCCACCAGTAGCCGACCGCGCCGACGAGCGCGATCCCGACGATCCCGCCGAGGATTGTCCCGCCCGATCCGCCGCCGGTCGTGCCGCCTCCGCCGCCGCTGCTGGCGTCGGACGAGACCGTCACGTCGTCGACCGCGGACGCGGTCGTCGCGGTCACGTTGACGGCGAACGTGTCGACGGCGCTGCTCGGCGAGAGCGTCGTGGCGTTCACCGTCGTCTCGCCGGGCGTGGCGGTGACCGTTTCGTTCGTCGTCGAGATCGAGGGGTCCTGGTAGGACTCTCCCACGAAACGAATCTCGATCGTCGCCGAGTCGGTCGCCGCGTCCGCGCTGGCGTTCCAGTCGATTGTCGTCGTGATCGTCCGGTTCTCGCCGGCGTCGACGCCGGGAACGGTCGTCTCGTTGCCGACCTGCTCCTGGGCGGCGACGGTGCCGCCGATCAGGATCAGGCTCCCGAGGAGTGCGATTGCCATGAGGACCACCGCGAGCAGCTTCCAGGCCGCTCGCTGGTCCGGGTTTGCGGTCACCATCGTCACTCGGTGTAGCTGATGTAGACGGCATCCGCCGCGATCAGGAGCCAGACGACGAGCGTGATCACGTCGTAGCTGGAGAGGAGCGTCTCAACGCTCGGGACTGCGACATAGAGCGGGACGGCCAGGAAGCCGCCCGCGATGAGCGCGAACTCCCAGTCCTCGTAGTCGCTCCCGTCGATCTCGTTCGTAGCGACGATCCAGCCCAGCGAGGCGAGCGTCGCGATCAGTGCCGGCGAGATCCCGATGCCGGCCCCGCTGATCAGTGGGGCCGCGAAGTCGTAGCCGCCGAAGACGTCGAGTTGAAGCACCCAGACGCCCAGTTCGATCCCCGCCGCGAGCGGGAACAGTACCAGTGCAACGATGTCCATCACGTCGATTTCATTTCTTGCCATACGCGACTGGGCCGGTTTCGGTGACCGACAAGATACTACGGGAAAACTAGGGACGGCATTGGTGTTCAGGCGGTCTACCCCCGAGTTTTATCACGGGGACCGGGACGCAGGTAGAGACATGGCAGTGAATAAACTCCGGAAGCTGGACAGCGACACGATCGGCGTCACCATCCCGAAGGACGATCTTCGGCTCGATGGGCTGCTCGACGACGCGGGCGACCTGGAGGGCGAGCACCACGTCCACATCGATCGGCAGGACACGGGCGAGTGGGAGCTGACGCTCGTCGAGGATCTATGAACGGGACGCCCGCCTGGATGGTCGCTCAGTTGACTCGGCCGGATCTCTGGGCGCTGGTCGCGGTGATGACGATCTCCCTCGCTCTCGCTATCGAGCTTGCTTCCTCGCCTGGGTCTGCCCTTCTCGGCTGGATGGCCGGTTGGTTCGGGACGGACGCCGCCAACTCCGCGATGGAGCGCCTGGACTGATTACAGCCACTCCACCTTTTCGCGCTCTCTGCGTTGGGCTTCAGGACTGAACGCGCCCTGGTAGTGATCGAGGAACGTTTCGAGATCGTTCCAGCCACCCCAGTCGCAGACGATCAGCGGGTCCACGTCTTGATCGGAGAGCGCCGTTGCCCACGTCCGCCGGAGATCGTGAAATGCGAGGAACTGCCAGCCGTCGTCGCCGGTCTCACTGCGGAGTTCATCGGAGGCCGAGCAGATCCAGCGCCGAAGCGAGCGCGTGCTCGTCACGTCGAGGAGCGAGCTGCTCGCTGGCTCGTCGCGAACGTCGGCGACGGTTTGGATCCGCGTCGCGAGATCGCGGGGGATCGGCGTCTCACGGAACTGGTCGCCCTTCCCGTGCCAGATCCGGAGCATCGTCCCGGCGTCGGTCTCGACGACGTGCTCGGGCGCGACATCGAGGACCTCGTGGGATCGGAGCCCGCACCGAACGCCCAGCTCGATCGCGAGCCGTTTCTGGGTGCCGAGGTCTCGATCGAGGAGTTTCCGCACGTCAGTCTGGCTCAGCCAGACCTTCATGTCGTCGCGATTGTCGTGTTCTCGCAGGTTCATAGTGACCGGTTAGCCCGTTTACCGGTCAGATTCGGTCCCGTAGATAGGCGTTTGGGTGGGGTCCCCTGCGTGATCGAGCCGAGATCCGTCCGGTACTCGCACGTTTCCGGACGGAGTCACTCCTCTATGCGAGCGGAAATAGAATAGTCCGGCTCTCCGTCCGGGTACTCCCCCCGAATATCGAGAAGGAAATCGAGGCTCGTCGATTCATCGGGATCGAGTACAATCGACCGCTCCTTGGTCCTGGGTGATCGATCAGCTTCGTCGATCTCGGCGACGACGGTCCCGGAACTCACCTCAGACGCAGTATTCGTTACGGTCACCGTCACGTCGACGCCGCCAGCGGAATTAGGCGCGTTCTGGACCTCCGTCACCTCCATACCCTCCTCAGTGGCCTCTTTGTCGCCCTCTTCGAGAATACCGGCGCAGCCGGCGAGTAGGGCAGTCGTTCCAACCATTCCCCCGATGAATCCGCGTCGAGATCGCATGGAGCCATCCACTGACGAACGGCCCTTGATTGTTGCGAACCGCCCTGGCCGTTGGCTACTCGTCGTCAGGCTCGGGGAGGCCCCGAGCGTCGAGATCCCCGTCGAGGTATGCCCGTCCGTCGTCGGTGATCTGATAGACGCCGTTGCCGATATTCACGATCAGTC
Organism: Salinarchaeum laminariae; assembly: GCF_023204835.1. Classification (GTDB taxonomy): domain Archaea; phylum Halobacteriota; class Halobacteria; order Halobacteriales; family Salinarchaeaceae; genus Salinarchaeum; species Salinarchaeum laminariae. Next base: position 1,678,262 of record NZ_CP096270.1, on the reverse strand, counting down.
CCTGTTTCGCGAGCAGCCTGCACCTCCTCCCCAGGTACTGATTGTTCCAATAAAGCCGCTCGTCCTCGCCAATCTCGCCGACCGGTTTCGGCCCCTCATCCCGTAGAAGCTCCATAATTCGCTCGTCCGGTTGAGTGAGCCACTCTGCGCTCAGTCTCATTTCCTCAGAGTTCTCCCGCTCTTGTTTATTCGGTAGGTAAACAGACCTGGTTATCATCAATTTGCATGCAAACATCATTGTTTCATATGTCAAGGTATCTATCTACTACCTCTAAGTAAGCGCAGTATATTTCAAAGTCACAACGGAGCCACACGGGACCCGCCGCTCGTCGGTCGGGTTCTCAGTAAGATGCGGACCCGGCGCAGACACGCCGGCCCGCGTGGCCTCCGTGAATCAAGCACGGAAGCATGAGATACGCTGTCCCGCCGGGGCTTGAAACCCCGGTACGACGGATCGAACCGTTCGCTACGAGTACGTCCACTTTCACCGAGCTTCAGAGGACCGACCTTTACGGGCGCGTCCATCGCCCCGATCGGATGTACTCAAACACACTCGCATCCGCAGAGGTGTTGGCATGACGGACGAGACGCTTTCCGCGACCCATCAGAGCCTCCAGCAGCCCCCGGAGGACCTGACTGCCGAGATCTACCGGGAGGCCCTCAAGGAGACGACCACGGCCGTCTACGACATCCTGCGCGTGATCGCGGAGGAGGCGGGCGCGGTCTACGGGACGCTGGAGGAGCGGACCGGCCTCGCTCGGTCCACCATCCGGTATCACGTCGCGAGGCTCGAGGACTCTGGCGTACTGGAACGGATCGGAAATCCGGTACTGGTCGCGTTCGTGAGCACCGCGCTGCTCGATCGAGCCCGCGAGATCACCCGCAAGGTGCGACCGGACGACCAGGCCGAGGACATGGCTGAGCGCGCCGAGAACCGGCGAGCGTATCGCGAGGAGCACCAGCAGTCAGTGGAGGGATCGGCATGAGCGTCGATCCCCACGAGGCCGAGCGCGAGCTGCGCGACGAGCCGAAGCCGACCACCCGCGAGGAGCCCCGCGGTGAGACGATCGTCGGCGATCCCGTCCGCGACACCGCGACGGACGCCGAGGTCCGCGACGCGATCGAGGGCGTCCTCAAGGAGCGTGATCGCGATGAGTGATCTCGTGGGCGGCAAGCCCGGCGTAGACTACGTGTCCTGCTACTACTGCTCGTGGAGCGGGCACTCCAGGTGGGACCCTCAGCGCGAAGCGGACGAACTGGAGCAGCACCTCCACGACGAGCATCCCGAGGAGCTGCCCGATCCGGATGAAATCGACCAGCGGAGTGATCGCGATGAGTGACGACGGCGACGAGGGACAGCCCGACGCTGACCCGCTGGCTGGCGTTGAGGAGCGCGGCGGCTACCCGCTGGGGACGCAGCCGGGTGGAGCATGACCTGTCCCGACTGCGGCGCTGCCCGCGTCCGTGAGTCCTCCAGTTGTCCGTACTGCCCCGAGTGCGGGTGGTCGAAGTGCTACGGTGGCACAGCGTGAGTGGCGACGACCTGGAGTCGATCGAGCCAGCGGAAGCTGTCGAGATGTGGCTCGATCACCAGCGCTCGACGCGAGCGGACTCCACAATCCAGACGTACAGCTACCGGCTCTCGCCGTTTGTCGAATGGTGCGAGCAAGAGGAGATCGACGACCTGAACCAGCTCGGTAGCCGCGACGTGTTTCGCTACGAGTCCCACCGACGAGCCGAGGACCTGACGATCACGACGCTGAATAACCAGATCGGGACCCTCAAGCTGTTCCTGGGGTTCTGCGAGCGAATCAACGCCGTCGAGGAGGGCTTCCCGCAGAAGATCGAGGTCCCGACCCCTGACGATTTCTCCGAGATGGTGAGCCAGGAGAAGCTCCCGGCCAGCCGCGCCGAGGAGATCCGGGAGCAGCTGCAAAGATTCTCCCGAGCATCCCGGCGTCAAGCGATGTTCGAACTCCTGTGGCACACCGGGTGCCGGATCGGTGGGCTACGGGCGCTCGACCTCGCCGACCTCTACTTCCAGGAGGACGACCTGGAGCGCCTACGCCACCGCGACGACGTAGACGAGGAGGTGCTGGAAGTCGTCGAGCTGCCGTTCGTGTTCTTCCAGCACCGCCCAGATACCGACGGCACGCGGCTGAAGAACGCCCTGGAGAGCGAGCGCCCGGTCGGCGTGACTCGGGAGGTCGCCGACCGGATCCAGGAGTACGTGACGATCAACCGAGTCCCGGCGAAGGAACACGGCCGTCGGCCGCTGTTCACGACGCAGAAGGGCGATTCGGCGAGGGTCTCGAAGTCGAGCATCCGGCGCGAGGTCTACATCATGACCCAGCCGTGCCGCTTCGGAGACTGTCCACACGACCGCGATCCCGAGAGATGTGAGGCGACCGAGCACGGGCTCGAAGCGCGGTGCCCATCGAGTCGGTCGCCCCACCCGATCCGCTCCGGCGTGATCACCTACCTGCGCGATCAGGGGTGGCCGCCGGAGGCCGTCGGCGAGCGCGTCGACGCGACACCGGAGACGATCCGGCTGCACTACGATTTGCCCGACAAGATTCGCCGCATGCAGTCGCGGCGTCAGCACGTTTCAGCGACCTACTGAGCAATCCAACCCATGAGCCACGACACCCAGACCAATCGACGATCGCAGAAACAGAGCCGCGGACCTCAGCGGCCCCACTTCCACTTTTTACGAGGAGAGGTTTCCTCGCTCGCTAGCGCTCGCTGCGGGAACCCCTCCTCGCAAAAACGTGGGGAAAAACGATCCGCGAGCTCGCCGACGGCTCGCTCGCGGTGAAACGCCTCGCTGCGCTCGGCGTATGCTTACCGCTGGAAGCAACGACCGAACGCGCACAGTAGTGAGGATAAATTTGAGTTCGACAGCGACGGGACTCGAGGATCCTCCCCTTCCCACAGCACTATCAGATTTCGGTGCAATCTCCCACTCATGAACCCAGACGTCGATGCCTTCGGCTCCCGTCGCTCGACCGTCTACGCACCGGAGGGGATCGTCGCGACCAGCCAGCCACTCGCCGCGGAGGCCGGCGTCGAACTGCTCCGCCAGGGCGGCAACGCCTTCGACGCCGCCGTCGCCACGGCCGCGGCGCTGAACGTCGTCGAGCCGACCTCGACCGGGCTGGGCGGCGACGCCTTCGCGCTCTACAAAACTGCCGACGGCGAGGTCGGCGCGATGCGAGCCTGTGGGGGTGCGCCAGCCGCCGCCACGATCGAGAACGTTCGGGAGGCCGTCGCTGCTGGTCACGGTGCGCCTGACCAGCAGGACGTCACCGATCCCGAGAACGCCACGATGCCGGAGTTAGGGCCACACGCCGTCACCGTTCCCGGGACCGCGCGGGGCTGGGAAGCCACGGTAGAGCGGCTCGGCAAACTGGAGTTCGCCGAAACGCTCCAGCCTGCGATCCGGTACGCGACCGAGGGCTACCCCGTCACGGAGGTCGTTTCGGCGCAGTGGCAACACGGTGAGGAGCGCTTCACCGACGAGAACGCACGCGACGCGTACCTCTTCGACGGCGACGCTCCCGACGTGGGCCAGTCGGTCACGCTGCCGAAACTCGGCGAATCGCTGGAGACGATCGCTGCGGAGGGCGCCGACGCCGTCTACGAAGGGGCCATCGGCGAAGCGATCGCCGCGGAGGTCCAGTCCCAGGGAGGGTTCCTCACCACCGACGACCTCGCCGAGTTCGCCGTCGAGTGGCCCGATCCGATCTCGACGGAGTACAACGGCGCAGAGGTCTACGAGCTCCCGCCGAACAACCAGGGGCTGCTCGCGCTCGAAGCCCTGAACATCGCCAGCGAGATCGACGCCGGCGAGCACCCCTACGAGTCGGCCGATCGCGTCCACGCCTTCGCCGAAGCGATGAAACTCGCGTTCGTCGACGGCCACCACTACGTCACCGATCCCGAGTTCGAGGACGTGCCGGATCTCGCGTCGACGGCCTACGCCGCAGAGCGCGCGAGCGAGATCGGGGATGAGGCGATCGAGAACCCGGAGATCGGCTTCCCGCAGGACGCCACCGGCGGCCCGCCCGGGCACGACCCCGCCGAGGACGCCGACACCGTCCTGCTCTGCACCGCCGACGCCGAGGGTAACGTCGTCGCGTTCATCAACTCCCGCTTCCACGGCTTCGGCTCCGGGCTCGTCGCCGGCGACACCGGCATCGCGCTCCAGAACCGCGGCGCCTCCTTCTCGCTCGATCCCGACCACCCCAACAGCCTCGAACCGGGCAAGCGGCCGTTCCACACGCTCGTCCCCGCCATCGCGAAGCTGGATCGCGACGACTGGGCAGCCTTCGGCGTCATGGGCGGCTACATGCAGCCCCAGGGCCACGTCCAGGTGCTCTCGAACGTCGTCGATTACGACATGCCCCTGCAGGCCGCCCTCGACGCGCCGCGCTGGCAATACCGCGAGGACGGCAGCCTGGCGATCGAGGAGCGCATGCACGACGGCGTCGCCACGACGCTCGTCAGGAAGGGCCACGACGTCGGGGTCCTGCCGCCGCTGCTGTTCGGTGGCGCCCAGATCGTCCGGAACGACGGTGGCGTGTTGTCCGGCGCGACGGAGCCGCGGAAGGACGGGCAGGTGTCGGGGTACTGAGTTCGGGTAGCTCATTCCGAGAGTGGCGCTGTGTCGAACGTTCTTAGTCGTCGGTTTTCCGAGCTGCCTGCTCGATTGGGTACTAGGGCATGCAGTTGTAGGTGGTGTGAATGGTACAGCAAACAGCCACGGAAGCCCCTCCCGGAGTATCGAAGGATCGGAGATCCTTCGTACCTCGCGAGCTTCACTCTCGCTCAGTCCCACCCTGTGATTTGCCCAATCGAGCGAAGTCACTGTGGAGAGCGGTGGCGCGCGTTTCGCGGCTGCGCGAGCAGCCGCGTAGCGTGCGAGGGACGACCGAGCGTATGCGAGGGAGGAGGCTGGGGAGGACGAGGCCGCGGCAGCCCTGGGGACATCGAAAGGGGCCGATCGCTCCGGGAAGCCGGGCGAAGCAAGCACTGGAGCGAGCGAAGCGAGTGAAGCGCACAGCGAGCCCCGCGACTGGAGCGATCGGGGGCTTTCGGAGGCAGCCGAACTGTTCAAAGCGAACCTGGCTACCGTGATTAGAAGACCCAACCAGCGTGCAGTGGAACGAATCTCAGAAAAATCGGCCTGATTCCCTAGTCGTCGCTTGCAGCCAGCCCGGAGTCGCTCGCCGAAACCTCCCCTTCAGCAGCCGCGGGCAGATGATCCCGCACGTCCTCGGCGTCGTTCTCGACGAGCACGCGGGAGTAGGCCTCGGGCATTACCTTCACGAACTGATCGACGACGGTCTCCCACTCCTCCAGCAGCTCCGCCGCTCGATCGCTGCCGGTGTAGGCGGCGTGGTTCTCGACGAGCCGGCGGAGCATGGCCTCGTCGCGATCCGACAGCTCTCGCTCCAGTTCGACCATGCCGGTGTTGAGCCGGGAGTCGAAGTCGCCGTCGCCGTCGAACACGTAGGCGATGCCGCCGGACATGCCAGCGGCGAAGTTCCGGCCGGTGTCGCCGAGCACGGCGACGACGCCGCCGGTCATGTACTCACAGCCGTGGTCGCCGACGCCCTCGACGACGGCGCGGACGCCGGAGTTCCGGACGGCAAATCGCTCGCCGGCGACGCCGTTGACGTAACATTCGCCCTGGGTCGCGCCGTAGAGCGCGACGTTGCCGATCGCGACGTTCTCGCTGGCCGCGTAGCCGGCGTCGGCAGGTGTCGAGATCGTGAGCTTCCCGCCGGAGAGCCCCTTACCGACGTAGTCGTTGGCGGTGCCGGTGAGATGCATCGAGACGCCCGAGGTGAGGAAGGCGCCGAAGCTCTGGCCGGCGGTGCCCTCCAGATCGACCGAAATCGCGTCGTCGGCCAGACCATCGCCACCGTGTTGCTTCACGACCGCGTTCGAGAGCGTCGCGCCGACGGCGCGGTCCTCGTTGCCGATCTCGGCGTCGAGCGTGACGGCCTGGCCGTCCTCGATCGCGGGAGTGGCGGCGTCGATGAGCTCCCAGTCGAGCTGCTCGTCGACCTCGTGGGTCTGCTCGCGGGTCTTCCGGCGCTGCTCGCCAGCCGGCTCCGCCAGCACCTCGGAGAGATCGACGTTCTTTGCTTTGGGATGGTCGACGTCGTCGCGCTGGGAGAGGAGGTCGACGCGGCCGACGAGCTCGTCGACGGTCTCGACGCCCAGCTCGGCCATGATCTCGCGGAGCTCCTGCGCGATGAACGTCATGTAGTTGACGACGTGTTCGGGCTCGCCGGGGAACCGCTCGCGGAGCTTCTCGCGCTGGGTGGCGACGCCGACCGGGCAGGTGTTCTTGTGACACTGCCGGGCCATCACGCAGCCGCCGGTGACCAGGGACGCGGTGCCGAAGATGTACTCCTCGGCGCCGAGCATCGCCGCGACGGCCACGTCGCGACCGGTCTTCATGCCGCCGTCGGCGGAGACGCGGATGCGATCCCGGAGGTCGGTCTCGACGAGCATCTGGTTTGCTTCGGCGAGGCCGAGCTCCCAGGGGAGGCCGGCGTTCTTGATCGAGGTCTTCGGCGACGCGCCCGTCCCGCCGGAGTGCCCGGAGATGTGGACGACGTCGGCGTTGGCCTTCGCGACGCCGGCGGCGATCGTACCGATGCCGGCCTCGGCGACCAGCTTGACGTTGATGTCTGCCTCGGGGTTCGCGGCCTTGAGATCGTGGATGAGCTGTTTCAGGTCCTCGATCGAGTAGATGTCGTGCAGTGGTGGCGGCGAGATGAGCCCGACGCCCTCCGTCGCGTAGCGTACGTGGGCGATCATCTCGTTGACCTTCTTCCCGGGAAGGTGGCCACCCTCGCCGGGCTTGGAGCCCTGCGCCATCTTGATCTGGAGCTCGTCCGCCGAGGTGAGATACTCCGAGGTCACACCGAAGCGGCCCGACGCAACCTGCTTCACGTTGCACTCCTTCTCGGTGTGGAAGCGCTCGGGCGGCTCGCCACCCTCGCCGGTGTTGGACTTCGCGCCCAGTCGGTTCATCGCGATGGAGTTGTTCTCGTGGGCCTCCGGCGAGATCGATCCGAGGCTCATCGCAGCGGTCGAAAAGCGCTGGACGATCTCGTGGACGGGCTCGACCTGCTCGATCGGGATCGGCTCGCGTTCGTCGTCGTCGAACTCGAGCAGCCCGCGGAGGGTCTGCAGGGTATCGTCCTGGTCGTTGATCAGTTCCGCAAACTCGGTGTAGGTCTCGTAGTCGCCGGTGCGGACCGCGCGCTGGAGCGTGCCGACGGTCTCGGGGTTCCACTGGTGGTGGATGCCGTCGGAGCGGTGCTCGAACTCTCCGTAGCGGTCGATCTCCGCGTCGGTCCACGCCGCTGCGTGGCGATCGAGGAGGTCCATCTCGATCTCGGGGAGGCCGATGCCGCCGGTACGGTTCTCCGTCCCCTCGAAATACTCCTCGACGAACTCCTCGTCCAGCCCGACCGCCTCGAAGATCTGGGCGCCCTGGTAGCTCTCGACCGTCGAGATGCCCATCTTCGCCATCGTCTTCAGCAGACCGTCCTCGACGGCACCGACGTAGGCCGAGATCGCCTCGTCGAGATCCGCACCGTCCTCGCCAGCGACGAGATCGGCGATCGTCTCGTAGGCCAGGTAGGGGTTCACCGCGCCCGCGCCGTAGCCGACGAGCGTCGCGACGTGGTGGACCTGTCGGGGGTCGCCGGACTCGACGACGAGCCCGACGTGGTTCCGCAGCCCGTTGCGAACGAGGTGGTGGTGGACGGCGCCGGTCGCGAGCAGGCTCGGGATCGGGACGCCGTCCTCGCCAGTGTCTCTGTCGGAGAGCACGACGACGTCGGCGCCAGCCTCCGCCGCCGTGGTCGCCTCCTCGCGGATGCGCTCGACAGCCGCCGCCAGTGCGTCACCGTACGCGCCATCGAAGCCGAGCACGTCGGGTTCGGGGTCGGGCGCGTCGTCACCCTCATCGATTGCGTCCTCGTCGACTGCCCCGTCGTGGGGCGGTTCGTACGTGATGTCGACGACTTCGGTGGTGAGCCCGTTCTCGTCCAGGTCTTTAATCGCCGCCGTCTCGGCGTCCGTGAGGACAGGGGAGTCGGCGACGAGCTGGTTCGCGTGGGCGGAGGACTCCTCGAGGAAGTTTCGCTGGTAGCCCAGCCGGGTCTCCATCGAGGTGACGAGCTCCTCGCGAATGTAGTCCAGCGGCGGGTTGGTGACCTGCGCGAACAGCTGTTTGAAGTACGTGAACAGCGGGCGGTTGTAGTCGCTGAGCACTGACAGGGGCGTGTCGTCGCCCATCGAGCCGATCGGATCCTTGCCCGCCTTCATCATGGGCTCGATGAGGTTCTCGAGTTCGTCGTGGCTGTAGCCGAAGGTGGCCTGTCGCTCGCGGAGATCGGGCGGGGTCTCTGCACCGGACCCCTCGCTGTCGGCGGCGCCGTCGGCCCCTGCAGACGTAGCGGACGCGGGCGAGAGATCGTCCTCGGCGACGTCGTCGAGGTCGACCTGCTGCTCAGCGACCCACTCGCCGTAGCGATCGTCGGTGAGATCCTCGAAGACCTCGTCGTCGGGGACGATCCGGCCCTCCTCGGGATCGGCGAGGAAACACTGGCCGGGCTGGAGGCGTCCGCGCTCGACGATGTCGCCGAAGTCCGGTTCGAGCGCGCCCGCTTCGGATCCCATGATCAGCGTGTTGTCTGCAGTCACGTCGTAGCGGCAGGGTCGGAGCCCGTTGCGATCCAGCACCGCGCCGACGTGCTCGCCGTCGGTCGCAGCGACGAGCGCGGGACCGTCCCAGGGCTCGACCAGCGAGGCGTGGAAGTCGTACCACTCCCGCCGAGCGTCGTCCATCGCGTCGTCGCCGCGCCAGGCCTCGGGGATGAGCATCCGGAGGGCGTGGGGCAGGTCGCGCCCGCCTGCGGTGAGGAGCTCCAGCGCGTTGTCGACGCTGGCAGTGTCGGACTGCTCGGGATCGTTGATGACCGGCTCGATCGCCTCGAGCCCGTCGGCGCCGAGACGGTCGCTCTCGAGGTCCGTCTCGCGAGCCCGCATCCAGTTGATGTTGCCCTGAATTGTGTTGAACTCACCGTTGTGGATGATTCCGCGGTAGGGATGGGCGAGATGCCACGCGCCGAGCGTGTTCGTCGAGAAGCGCGCGTGGACCATCGCGAACGTCGTCCGCATGCGGTCGTCCGTGAGATCGGGGTAGTAGTCCGCGACCTGATCGCCCTTCAAGAGCCCCTTGTAGACGACCGTCTTCCGATCCAGCGAGACGACGTAGAAGCGCTCGTGGCCGGCGGGCTGCTCGTCCTCGATCGTCGTCTCGAGATCGCGGCGGCCAACGTAGAGCGCACGGTCGAAGCCGTCGACGTCGACCGCGTCCACAGTCGCGCTGCTGGGTGCGACGTCGTCGGCAAGCAGGTCGCCCGACGGCGCAACGAACGCCTGGGAAACGACAGGCTCTGAGTCCAGAGCGGTCGCACCCAGATCGGCGTTGTCGGTCGGGACGCGGCGCCACGCGAGTACGTCGAGATCGTGAGCAGCGAGCTGGTCCTCGACGCGGCTCTGGAGCGCTTCGCGAGCGTCGGCAGACTGCGGGAAGAAGAAAGCGCCAACGGCGTAGACGTCAGGAAGTTCGGTATCGACCGCTGCATCGAAGAACTCGTCGGGGCGCTGGAGCAGGACGCCGGCACCGTCGCCGGTGTTCGCTTCGGCGCCGGTCGTCCCGCGATGTTCGAGGTTCTCGAGGAGCGTGAGCCCGTCCGCGAGAACGTCGTGCGTGGTGCCGCCGTCGAGATCCATCACGACGCCGACGCCGCAGTTCGATCGCTCATCTTGTGGATCGGCGAGCCCATGGGCGCGGTCGCCGTCGGACCGGCCGTCCGACGAATCTCGCCCCTCGGGGCTCGGCGTACCGCCATCCTCCCCTACGTGTGGCTGGGTCATAGCCAGCTGTGGCCACTCGCACAATAAGACCGTGTTCCTGAAAGGGTAAATGTATATTAATTGCATATAAGGATGTTAAGCCTGTTTCAGGACCGTCTGTTCGGAACACTCTCAGAACAAAACCACATCGATCGTCCAGATACTACGAGGAAATCGGCTTGTACGGTCGCTCTTCTGGGAATCTACTGTTCCTCGACACGTTCAGACGGCGGGGTTGGACGGTCACTCCGAACCGACGACCGTGACTGGTTTGTCGACGGCGGCCCTCGCACCGGGCGTGCACTCGATTCGCCTCGACAACGCCGTCTTCGAGGGCGAGAACGTCGTCTACCTCCTCGACCCGGTCGACGGGCCGACCACGCTGATCGACGCCGGCGTACCGTCGGTGAGCGTCCGCAAGAGCCTGGAAGAGGGGCTCGGCGAGGCCGGCGTCGCGGTCGCCGACCTCGATCGAATTCTCCTCACCCACTGGCACTGGGATCACTCCGGACTCGCCGGCGAACTCCAGGCAGACAGCGGTGCCGAGGTCTTCGTCCACGAGCGCGACGCGCCGCTCGTCGACGGCAGCGGTCGCGACGCGTACCTGGACCTCCAGCGCGCCTGTTTCGAGCGCTGGGGCATTCCCGACGCACCCCGCGAGGAGCTCCTCTCCTTCCTCGACGGGCAGGAAACACTCGCTGGAGAGCCCGCAGACGTAACGACGTTCACGCACGGCGACAGATTCCCGCTGGGGCCGGAGAGTAGTTCCAAAGAGAGCGACCCTCTCACGAGCGATACCGCGGAGTCCACCGGGACCACGCCCACCGAGGACGGGCAAGAACCGGAAACGGAGGCGCTCCGCGCGATCCACCTCCCTGGCCACGCCGACGGTCTCACCGCCTTCACGTTCGAGCGCCGCCCCGAGGCGTTCGTGGGCGACGTAATCTTGCCGAAGTACACGCCGAACGTCGGCGGCGCGGACCCGCGCGTCGAGCATCCGCTGGCGACCTACCGATCGAGCCTTCGCTGGCTCGCCGCAACCGACCTCGACCGCGCATATCCCGGCCACCGCGATCCGATCGAAGATCCCGCAGCCCGGGCCGAGGCGATCCTCACCCACCACGACGAGCGGACGGAACGCACTCGCGACACGCTGGGCGATATCGGGCCTGCTACGGCCTGGGAGGTCAGTGCGGAGCTGTTCGGCGACCTCGAGAAGATCCACATCATGCACGGCCCGGGCGAGGCGTGGGCGCATCTGGAGGCGCTCGTCACCGACGGCGAGGCCACCCGAAACGAGATCGACGGGACCTTCGAGTACTCGCCCGCGACGGAGTGAGAGGACGCCGATCGTCCACGAGAAGCCGTTGCCAGCCGCGAGAACCGCCAGATTGAGGCGGGCCGCCGACCCCGTCCACGTATGGACGCGGAGGTATCGCCAGGGACGGGAAACGCCGGGACGGACCGCACGGTCACCGTCATCGGCGTCGACCCTGCCGACCCACGGGCTATCGTGGAACTCCCGCGCTGGATCCCCGCGGATGCGACCGGACTCTACAGGGTGCCGACGCTCGATCGCCGGACTGTCTCGGGTCCCACGCTCCGCCAAAACCCGCCTGGAGTGGTGATCGCCGCCCTTCGGCGACTCCGCGGCGATCGGCCGTCGGTCCCGACGCTCGAAGACGCCACCGCGGCCGCCGCAATGGAGTGTAATCTACCGCTCCGGACGATCGACGTCAACGGTGCCGACCGCCAGCCAGCGGATCGCCGGCTAGCCAATCGCCAGCCAGCGGATCACCAGCCAGACACTCGGGAGCTCCAGTGCGCTGCCGCTCGACGAAGCCCCTGGTGGACTGTCAGCGCCTGGACGGTGGCGGCACTGACCGTCGGCGTGCCGATCGCCGCCCTCGCACTCCTCCTGCTCGCCGGTGGACTGCTCGTCTGGCTCCTCTCGGCGATGCTCGTGGTCGGCGCCGTCGCGTTGCTGGTCGGCTTCGTGCTGCTGTCCGAAGCGGCGGCGATTCGGCGCACTGACGCGTCGTTCGCGGGAGCAATCGCCAGCGCGGGCGTGGATTTCGACGCGGAACACCCGGTGCTCGTCGTGCCGGCCCGGAACGCACCGGGCGTCGCAGCAATCCTTCGCCAGCGGGGCGTCGCGGCGGACGCTCAACGCGTCCGTCCCGGAGCCGACCCGGTCGCGTGATCGACTGGACGGACCGCACTGACACCACCGTCGACAGGGAGGGACGGTTCCGGTCGCTGGATCCACGAGATCGGAGGAGCTCGTGGTCGTAAGAGCCACGTGGTGGCGCTGCCAGTGACCGGCCATGGACTACGATCGGCCACTCTTCTTTCACGTCATGGAGTACGCCGCGGCCGCCGACCGTGACGTGATCGGAATGGTCAGCGGATCGCCGGACTGGGAGCCGCCTGTGGCGCTGCGAGATGGGCTCGCCGACTACGTGAACGCCGACTCCGAAGCGTTTCAGTACCCACCGAGCGAGGGACTCGGCGAACTGCGCGAGGAGATCGCCGCCCGCCGGAACGTCGACGTCGAGCGCGTGATCGTCACCAACGGCGCCGGCGAGGCGAACTACCTCGCGATGGCCGGCGCACTCGATCGACACGAGGAGCGCACATCGGCGTCCGAGGAGCCGACGTTCGTTCTCACGGATCCGGTCTACCCGTACTACCCGGCCAAGAGCGACCTCCTCGACGCGAACCGAGAGTTCGTCGCCGCCGAGCCCGACGGGACGCTGGACCCGGCTGCCGTCCACGAGCAGGCGACGGCCGCCGGCGACGACCTCGCGGCGATCGTCGTCAACACGCCAAACAACCCCACAGGAGCCGTCTACGATCGCGCCACGATGGCCGAACTCGCAGCGATCGCAGGGGAACGCGACGCAGTGCTGATCGCCGACGAAGTGTACGATCGGTACGATTACACCGGGCGCTTCGAGAGCGCGCTGACCCTCGACGTCGACGACGTCGTCGTCACGAACGCCTTCTCGAAATCGATGGCGATCACGGGGCTGCGGGTCGGCTACGCCGTCCTACCGGAGGCGATGGTGGGCGGCGCGCGGACCCGCCACATGCTCGTCAACGTCGCGACGAGCCGTCCGGCACAGCAAGCAGTCCTCGAGGCGCTCCGCGAGACGGGGCCCGAGTACTACCAGCGCAATCGGGAACGGATGTCCGACCGCGTCGCGACGTTCACGGACGCGCTCGACGCCGCCGGCGCGGAGTACACCGAACCCGACGGCGGGTTCTACGTGATGGCGCGCTTCGAGGAGTTCCCGGGGACCCTCGAGAACGTCAAACGGCTCGTCGACGAGGTCGGCGTCGCGGGGATGCCCGGCGAAGCCTTCGGCGACGCGCGCGAAGAGTGGATCCGCTTCGCGCTCGTCACGCCCCGCGTCGAGGAGGCCGCCGACCGGCTGGCATCGTTCTTCGCGTGAGGACGACCGCGACTCGATCTGCTGCGATCAGACGCCGCCGGCGCGAAGCTGGCCGAGGACGTCCGCGGCATCTTCGATCGCGTTCGGCACGGCGTCGAGGGTTACCGCGAACTCCCGGATCAACAACACCTCGCCGGGAGTACCGTCCGCGTCTGAGAGCGCCTGATATTTCAGCCGGTCGCAGGAGGACTCGGCGACGCGGATCGCGTCGATCTCCGTCCGACAGGGTTCGCCGTTCAGGGCAGCATCGACGCCGCGGCTGAGTCGGTCGCACGCCGCGGCACTCCGCTGGGCGTGCTCGACCATGCTCGTCTCCGCCGCTGCGGACAGCGACGGGTCGATCGCCTCGAGTTCGGCGACGAACTGCTCGCACTCGCTGGCGATGCGATCCACCTCGTAGGCCAGTTCGAGTAGCCCTGGCGCGAATAGGTACGTCTCGGAGAACGCCGGCCGGTCGTCTGCGACTGATCGTCGGAGCGACTGGACCAGTTCGTCACAGCGAGTCTCCAGCGCCGAGCAGCGCTCGACGACGCCGTCGAACCCGGGGTCGTCCTCGGCGTGGAGCCTGATCGCAGTAGGGAGCAACGATACGCACTCCGCAGCAGTGCCCGCCAGTTCGCGCAACGAGTATCGAATCGACGCCTCGCCCTGCTGAGCCATATGGATCGGTTCGTCGTTTGCTGAAAGGGCGTTGCTATGAGCCCTCCGTGATCCTATAGAGCCGTCAATACCCCCCACGGAGCGGGTGCGAGTGTCGACATCGACGCCCTGAACCGTTCGGCGCGCCGAACGCGGGGTATGAGCGACATCGACGTAGAGCCCGTCGACGACGCCGGAAGCGACGACGAGGACGACGGCGACGTTCCACCGACAGCAGACGACGCGACGGCGTCGGACGAGGACCGGGCTGTCACGGCGGAGAGTAGCCACAGCGTCGGTCACGAAGAGTCCGAATCCCTCGACGTAGACCGGCTTCCACCGGTCGCGAGCGACACGCCGGAGTTCGTCCTCTACGGCGGCAAAGGCGGCGTGGGCAAGACCACGATGGCTGCAGCGACCGGCCTCTCCTCTGCGGCAGCGGGCACCCGGACGCTCGTCGTCTCGACGGATCCCGCCCACTCCCTCTCGGATACCTACGAAGCCGAGATCGGTCCAGAACCGACGCGGCTGCGCGAGGACCTGCCGCTCTACGCGGCGGAGATCGATCCAGAGGCTGCGATGAACGAGGGAATGTCGATGTTCGGTGACGCTGGCGGGGCGGGCGGCGATGCCGCCGGAGGTGGCACGTCGTTCGATCAGGCCGGCGATGGAAGCGACGCCGGTGCTGGCGGCGGGATGGGCGGTCTCGGTGCGATGATGGGCGGCGGCAACCCGCTCCAGTCGATGCTCGGCGGGACGATGCCGGGGTCGGACGAGGCCGTCGCGATGCAACAGCTCGTCGAGTTCATGGACGACGACCGATTCGATCGGGTGGTCGTCGACACCGCGCCGACCGGCCACACGCTTCGACTGCTCGAACTGCCGGAGCTCATGGACTCGATGGTGGGCCGGATCCTGACCATGCGCGAGAAGATGTCCGGGCTGATGGACGGCCTGTCGGGGATGTTCGGCGGCGATACGGCCGACCCGGAGGCCGGCGCCGAGAGCCTTCGCGAGCTCTCCGATCGGATCGAGAGTCTGCGCAAGACGCTCACCGATCCCGCGCTGACGGATTTCCGGATCGTGATGGTGCCCGAGGAGCTTTCGGTCATCGAATCCGAACGACTCCTGCGCCAGCTCGACGATTTTTCGATCCCCGTCGAGACCGTCGTCGTGAACAAGGTGATGGAGGATCTCGCGGACGTCACCGACGACGTGCCCGCCGAGGACGTCGTGGCGCCGAATCTGGAGAACTGTGAGTTCTGCCAGCGCCGCTGGGACGTCCAGCAGCGAGCACTGAGCCGCGCCCAGGAGGTCTTCCGGGGCCGAGCCATTCAGCGTGTGCCGCTGCTCGCCGACGAGGTTCGCGGAGAGCGGTCGCTGCGGGTCATCGCGGCGTGTCTGGAGTGAGGGCAGTTGACTGGCGTGTCGGTCGGCCAGGTCAGGAGAGGACCCGCCGTGCGATCGCGAACAGTCGATCCCGCCAGCGCGCAGGAAGGAACCGCCCGAGCATCGCCACGGAGCCGGGCACGCCGACAGGGTACCGGGCATCGGGATCCTCACAGGTCGCAGCGTGATGAATCGCCTCGGCGACGGCCCGCGGTGAGGCGGCAGCGGGGCCGCCACCACCGATCGCGTTCAGGTCCTCGAACGCCGACCGGAACCACGGGTAGGCGTCGGTGGGCTGTAGCTCGTCGAGTTCTGACTCCGCACGGTCCGTGAATTCGGTGTCGACGGGCCCCGGCTCGATCACCGAGACCTCGATACCGAACTCCGACACCTCCTGCCGGAGCGAATCGGAAAGCGCCTCCAGCGCGTGTTTCGAACTGGCGTAGGCGCCGCCACCGGCGAAAGAGACCCGCCCCCAGAAGCTCGAAACGTTGACGATAGCGCCCCGTTCCTGGTGGCGCATGTACGGCAGCACCTCCCGGATGAGCCGGTGTGGGCCGTAGACGTTCACGTCGAACTGCGCGGCCATCGACTCGGTGGGGATCTCCTCGATCGGCCCGAACAGGCCGTAGCCAGCGTTGTTGACGAGCGCGTCGATCCGGCCGTCCTCCTCCATGATCCGATCGACGACGCGCCGGACGTCGGGTTGCTTCGTGACGTCGAGCTCGTCGACGGCACAGCCCGCCTCGGCGAGCTCCGCGAGGTCGTCGGTGTCCCGCGCCGTCGCGTACACCGTCCAGTCGTCTTCGAGGAAGGTCAGTGCGGTTGCTCGGCCGATCCCCGAGGAACAGCCCGTGATCAGGACCGTCCCCGGATCGCGACCGCTGTCGCTCGACGCACCGTCGGTGGGGAGCTCCCCGCGACGCGAATCGTCCGGCATGGGCGGACTGTCGGCACGACGGGTGTTAACTCCCGATGGTCCGCCGGCCCAGGGGACACCGGGGAGCGAAGGTGGCTGGCCGCTCGCCGCGCCGTCTGCAGGGGCCCAGGACCCGCCGCTAGGACAGCGGTGCCATGAATGCGGCCCCCCGAACGCGACGACCCGCTCACTCTGCCGCGGTCAGCTCGCCGACCCATCGATCGGCCAGCCGGATCGGCTCGGGAAGCTTGTACTCCTCTGCGGTCGCGAGCGCGATCGCCGCGGCGGTCTCCCAGCCGACGCGGTGGCCTGGACTGACGTACAGCGGATTGATCGATCGGTTGGGTGAGTCGAATTGTCGCGTCTGCACGGCGGCGCCGACGACCGTCCCCCGATCCGTCTCCATCGCGTCGTCGGCTTCGATCTGGACGATCGTTCCCGCTGGCAGATCGTCGAGGGAGTCGAAACCGGCCAGATCCGGGCGTGGTGTCCCACAGAGCAGCGACTTCGCGACGCCGATCGCGGGCAGATCCACGGTGACGCCGACGTGGGTCGCGATGCCGGCCTCTCGGAAGTGGATCCGACCGCTGCCGTCCAGCAAGAGTACGTCCGGTTCGACGGAGAGTTCGGCGAGCGCCGCCAGAATGGACTCGCCCTCGCGGAAGGAGAGGAGGCCGGGGATGTAGGGAATCTGGAGATCGCTGCCCGCGTGGACGCGCTCGATGACCTCGCCACCGCGCATTGCGACGACGGCGCTGACGGCTTCGTCGAACTCGCCGGGTCCCGCGGGTTCCCCATCGCTGGATTGGAACGCCTGGTCGATCCCCGCGACGATCGGTAGCTCCGACGCACCGGTGGCCGGATCGTCGGCAGTTGCAGGATCGCCAAGTTCCGTCTGTTCGGCGTCGCTTCTGGCGCTCGAGGCGACCGCTGCTGGATCGAAGTCGAACTCGTCAGCGAAGATCGCCTCGGCGGCGATCTCACGCTGGAGAGACTCCATCGCCTCACGATCGAGGCACGGGTCGGGAACGAAGTCGGGCCGCTGAACGGTCACCATGCCAGAGTCCGCCTCAGAAGCGCCGGCGTCCGCCACCCATCCCACCGCCACCGCCGCCACCGAACTGGAGTTTCCGGGGCGCTGTCACGCCCTGCTCCTTGAGATACTGGCCGTACGCCAGCCCGATCAGCAGGCCGGAGAGGTGGGCGACGTGACCGATGCCGCCGGCGCCGGGGCCGCCGACGCCGAGGGCAAACACCGAGAGGACGCCGTACCCGATGGTGAGCACCCACAGCGGCATCGGGATCGCGAAGAAGAGGAGGACGCGAAGGTCCGGGTTCAGGATCGTCAGCACGCCGAGAATCGCGAGGATCGCACCGCTGGCGCCCAGCCCGGCCATCGGCTCGTCGAGCAGGAGCGGCACCGCGACTGAGCCGACGCTCGCGAGAATACCGGCACCGAAAAACAGCGCGGTGAACCGCTTGCTCCCGATCCTCTTCTCGACGATCGGGCCGAAGAAGTACAGCGCGATCGAGTTGAACGCGATGTGGGCGATCCCGCTGTGGGCGAAGATCGAGGTGACGTAGGTCCAGACGTTCTCGGGACTCGTCGTCCGTACCATGAACAGTTTCCCCTCCAGTCCGTAGATCCCGCCCTCGTTCGTGAGCCGGAGGAACAGCTGCGCCGCGAACGTCAGCCACATCGCGACCAGGAACACGAACGTCATGTTGTTCCGGAAGTAACCCCGCCAGCCGCCGGTGCCGAAGGGGTCGTCGAAGACACCGGAGTCGTCCTCGGTGCCGAT
The DNA here is from genome assembly GCF_023204835.1 of Salinarchaeum laminariae. Classification (GTDB taxonomy): domain Archaea; phylum Halobacteriota; class Halobacteria; order Halobacteriales; family Salinarchaeaceae; genus Salinarchaeum; species Salinarchaeum laminariae. The sequence continues at coordinate 1,660,101 of NZ_CP096270.1, read as the reverse complement.
CGATCCGATTCCCCCGCTCGCCGAAGGACCCTGTCCCGCGTTCGGGCCGCCCGCGCTCGGCCCGCCACCCAGCGCTCCGCCGCCCTCGCCACCACTCCAGGCGTTCAGCCCCGGGCAGTCGTGGGACTCGGGCAGTCGGTGTTCGGTACAGAACTGCCCGCCGCAGCGTTTGCACTCGTATGGCATGTTCTCCGATTTGCCACACGCGTCGCACTCGGCCATTGGGCCTGCTTGGCTCGGACACGTGATGTGGTTTGTGGTCCGTTCGATGGCGTGGACGAGCAGTGGCGTCGAAACCGGTGCCGAGGATCGGCGTGGCGAGTCGCGTTGCTGGCTCGAATCCGCGTCTTCCCCCTCCACACCAGAACCTCCCGCCTGTTCCCTCATCTTCCCCACCCCACCACACTCCGCACCGCCAGACTGCTCACTCCAGGCGCGCCGCCAGCCGCTCCCGCGTGTCGCGGATTCGTTCCGTGGCGTCGCTTCCAACGTGGTCGGCGAGGGACTCCGTCGCAGCGAGGAGCCACTCCGCGCGCTCCGCGAATCGGCGGACGTCGCCGGGACCGACGTTGTACCCCTCGACGAGCTGGTCGATCGGCGCGCCGTCGGCGTACTCGGCGAGCAGCCGGGCGGTTTTGAGCGAGGAGAGCCAGGCGTGGAACTCGCCCTCGAACTCCTGGATGGGACGAGCGAGTTCGCCCTCCTCCCGGAACGCGAACTCGGAGAGCTCGCCGGCCTCGGCCTGACCGACGTACCGCGTCGGCATCTCCGCGGTGTCACAGATCATCTCACAGACAGTCAGGGGCGTGATCCGGTCCAGGTCGTCCGCGCGTTCGAGCGCCGCGACGACGTCCGCGCCGGTCGCCGGGTCGACGTAGACCCGAGAGACGAGCGCGCCGAGTTCGGTCGCGACCAGCTGCTCGCCAGCGGATTCGGCTCCCTGATCGGAGGTCGCCGTGGGAGGCTCGCCGTCGCCGACGAGCATCCCGGCGTCGACCAGGCGGTCGATCGCGTCGGCAGCGGTCGCCTGCAGCGAATCGCCGTCGCTACGGTGGGCCCGGAACGTCTCCTCGAGCAACGACGCGAGCTGGACGCGGGAGTCCGCGATCCCGCCCGCGACGGAGGCCAGCACGTGCGGTCTGAGGGCCCGCGGTTCGTCCAGCTTCGAGGCAACCGGCGCCGGCTCGCATTCGAGGTAGCGCTCGCGAAGCTGCGCCCGTTCGTCCCCGTCCTCGGCGACGAGGATCGCCTCGCCGTAGGGGTCGAGCCCCGGTCGGCCGGCGCGGCCGAACATCTGGCGGATCTCGAGCGGCGAGAGCGGCTCGGTACCGCCGTCGCCGTAGCGCTCGTGATCGCGGACGATCACGCGCCGAGCGGGGACGTTGACGCCGGCGGCGAGCGTCGGCGTCGCACAGAGCACCCGGAGGTCGCCGGAGCGGAAGCCGTCTTCGACGAGCGATCTGTGGTCGGCGGCCAGACCAGCGTGGTGGAAGGCCACGCCCGAGGCAGCGACGTCCGCGAGCGATTCGCCCGTGATCGTTTCCGCTGCGTCCGAGAGAGCGGTCGCGGTCCTCGTTGCGTTCGAAGTTTCGTTTGCGTCTGCAGTTGCAGATGCAGTTTCGGCCGAGGCTGCAGATTCGGATGCTGGCTCGGATGCGTACTCGGATGCAGACTCGGTTGAGGACGTACGCGACTCGTTCGGTTCGGACGGCTCGACGTCGATTGCCAGCGCGCCGGCGAGCGTGGTGGCGAGCTCTCTGGCCTCACGTCGGGAGCTGACGAACACGAGACACTGACCCTCGGCGTCGAGTGCGTCCGCGACGAGGTCGACGGTCGGCGAGCGCTCCTCGTCGGTACTCTCGGAAGCTGTGGTGGCGGCATCGGCTGCAGCTCCAGCACCGTCCCCCCCGTCGGCGTCAGCATCGGCGACCGGCTCGATTGTTCGCTCTTCGCGGTCCTCTCCCCCACCGAGAACGAGCGATCCATCTGCGTAGATTCCGGTCCGTAGCTCGACCGGGCGCCAGTCGCTCCGAACGACGGTCGCGTCGAGCCACTCGCCGATCTCGTCGGCGTTGGGCACCGTCGCGGAGAGCGCGACGAGCTGGACGTCGGGGTTGAGGCGCCGGAGTTTCGCGATCGTGACCTCCAGGGTCGGCCCGCGGCCGGCGTCGTCGAGCAGATGGACCTCATCGAGGACGGCGCAGGCGACCCGCTCGACCCAGTCCGCACCGTGGCGGATCGCGGCGTCGACCTTTTCGGCGGTCGCCACGACGACGTCGTGGCCCGCGAGCTCCTCGTCGGTGGCGTCGAAGTCTCCGCTGGCGACGCCGACGCTGATCCCGGGGATCTTCTCGAAGGTCGCAGCTTTCTCCGTGGCGAGCGCGCGCAGTGGGACGACGTAGACCGCCGTCGGACTCGCTTCGCTCGACCCAGGAGCATCGTCGTCCGCTGGACGGCGTGACGCGGGGCCGGCGGCAGTGAGCGCGGCGAGCTGGGCGATCATCGTCTTCCCGCTGGCGGTCGGGACCGCTGCAACGACGGACTCGCCGGTACAGATGCCAGCGTCGACCGCGCTGGCCTGTGGCGGATAGAGTTCCTCGATACCCTGCGCCTCGAAGTGAGCGACGTACGCGGGGTCGAGGGGCAGGTCGGCGACGCGCATTGGGCCTACCTGGGCCGGCTTCCTACGTAAACGTTCGTCGAGCGGGGAGAAAGTGGATCGAATCGGCAGGCTGGCCGGGAGCCAGTGGTCTATTGCTCTGGACAGTAGGGTGGCGGCAAAGTGTTCGGACCGGTGGAGTTTTTCGCGCAGGCGCCCGACGCACGCATATGCACCCGAGCGAGCGACCACGCCGGCTCCGTCGCGACGGGCTCCGTGAGCTGGTCTCGGAGACCGACCTCGCCGCATCGGATCTGGTCGCCCCCGTGTTCGTCGACGCGACCACCGACGAGCGCGTGCCGATCGAGTCGATGCCGGGCCACGAGCGCGTCCCCGTCGACGACGCCGTCGAACGGACAGCGGAGGTCCTCGAAACCGGCGTCGAGACGATCATGCTCTTTGGAATTCCCGAATCGAAGGACGAGCAGGGATCGCGAGCCTGGGCCGAGGATGGCCTGATCCAGCGCGCGACGCGTGCGATCACCGCGGAGACGAACGCGACGGTGATCACGGACGTCTGTCTCTGTGAGTACACCGAACACGGGCACTGCGGCGTGCTCGAACCCGGTGTGGGGGGCGAAACCGAACACAGCGATGGCGACCAGGAGGCTGACCTCACCGTCGACAACGACGCGACGCTCGACCTGCTCGGCAAGATTGCGACTTCGCACGCGGACGCGGGTGCTGACGTGATTGCACCCTCGGGGATGATGGACGGGATGGTCGGTGCGATCCGTACGGCGCTCGACGACGACGGCTACGACGCCGTGCCGATCATGAGCTACGCCGCGAAGTACGAATCGGCGTTCTACGGGCCCTTTCGCGACGCCGCCGACGGCGCGCCGGCCTTCGGCGACCGGCGACATTACCAGATGGATCCCGCGAACGCCGAGGAGGCCGAGCGAGAGGTTCGCCTCGACGTCGAGCAGGGTGCTGACATGCTGATGGTCAAACCCGCGTTACCGTATCTCGACGTCGTTCGACGCGTCGACGAGTCCTTCGACAGGCCGGTCGCCGCGTACAACGTCTCCGGGGAGTACGCGATGTTACACGCGGCGGCGGATCGGGGGTGGCTCGATCTCGAGGACGTGGCGTTGGAGTCGCTGCTCTCGATCAAGCGTGCAGGTGCCGACGTGATCGTGACCTACTTCGCAGAAGACGTTGCAGAGCGACTCTGACTTTCGAAATCTGCCGTTTCTGTTCCAATTCCATCGGATTCTGAGCGTCGAATGCGGAGACGCCATACAGTCCGCCGATCGCCGCAGTTGACGTACGTCGATCGACGGACGGCGTCTCGATCGAACGAGAGTTCACGACCGTACACAGCTGGTTGGGATTCCCGGACGCGTCGCCAGCCCCCATCTGGCAATTCCTGCCGCGCGCGGCGGCCACATTCGGCCGAAGACGGTGCAAGACTTGCGAAATGGGCACTCCCGGCAACCGAGCTAGTTTGACGAACGTCCGAAACCCGTGATTCCGGACCGCGGTCTCCGACCACACAACCACCTTATATCCAACTATACAGATTATATCTCCGACGAGCGCCCCCCGATGACGTTATTATTGGACATACAACAACGCTAAGTCTTATATCCAAATGGTTCAAGCAGACTATCCGTGATGCGCAAGACGAACGATCACGAATTGGGTGAATCGAGTTACGATCGGAGGAAGTCCGGCTTCCTCGGTTCTAAGACCACGATCGGCTGTGAAGAGGTGCCGTCCGTATGTTGAGCGCTCTGCCCGCACAGATCAGCGCGGACACCGCCTCCGCGATCAACTACTCGTGGATTCTGGTCGTCTCCTTCCTAATCTTCTTCATGCACGCGGGCTTCGCCATGCTCGAAGCTGGGCAGGTCCGCTCGAAGAACGTCGCGAACCAGTTGACGAAGAACCTGCTAACCTGGTCGGTCGGGGTTCTCGCTTTCCTGCTGATCGGATCGGGGCTCGCCCCACTCGTGGGCGACCTGATCGGGTCGACCGGCGGCTGGGCATTCACGCCGAACAACTCGGCGGCATCCTGGGGTACCGGCTGGTTCTACGGCGCAGTGTTCGCGATGACGGCGGCGACGATCGTGTCCGGCGCGGTCGCAGGGCGTGCGAAGCTCCGCGCCTACATCGCGTACACCTTCCTGCTGGCAGCCGTGATCTACCCGGTCGTCCTCGCGATGACCTGGTCCGGTGCCTGGGTCACCGAGTTCCTCGATACTCCCTTCCAGGACTTCGCGGGCGGCATGATCGTCCACGGCATGGGCGGTATCGCCGGCCTCACCGCTGCCTGGATGCTCGGTCCGCGCATGGATCGGTACAACGAGGACGGGAGCGTCAACGTCATCCCTGGCCACTCGCTCACGTTCGCAGTGCTGGGAACGCTTCTGCTGGCCTTCGGCTGGTACGGGTTCAACGTCGGCACGGCGTCGATCGTCGTGCAGGAAAGTGGTGAGTGGGTGCTCAACGGGGGCGTCCTCGGCCGCGTCGTGTTGACGACCACCGTCGCAATGGCGATGGGCGCGATCGGCGCAGGCGGCGTTGCGTGGTTCAAGACCGGCAAGGTCGACACGCTCTACGTCGCCAACGGTATGCTCGCCGGCCTCGTCGGCATCACGGCGATTCCGAACGTCACCACGTGGTGGGGCGCGTTCGTCGTCGGCGGTCTCGCCGGTGCGCAGCTCCCGCTCGTCTTTGGCTTCGTCGAGAAGACGCTCAAGATCGACGACGTCTGTGCGGTCTTCCCGGTCCACGGCTCTGCAGGCGTGCTCGGGACGCTGCTCTACCCGTTCGTCGCGACCGACGCGGCGCTGGGCGGAACCAGTATCGGCGAAGCGTTCATCGCCCAGCTGCTGGGCGTCGCGATGATCACGGCCTGGACGGTCGCCGCGACCGCAGCGATCTGGGGCGGTCTCAAGGCCATCGGGCAGGCACGCGTCACGCCCGAACACGAGCGTGAGGGCCTCGACGTCTCCGAACACGGCGTCGACACCTACCCAGAGTTCGGCAAGCCCGACATCGCGGCGGATGGCGGCACGGCGATCCCGGAAGAGAAGCTCCGAACTGACGGCGGCGAGTTCGCCGCCGACATCGAGATGGTCATGGCCGTCGTCCGACCCGACCGCCTCGGTGCCGTGAAGAAGGCGCTCGCGGAAGTTGGCGCACCGTCGCTGACGGTCACGAACGTCTCCGGCCGCGGCTCACAGCCCGCGAAGAAGGGCCAGTGGCGCGGCGAGGAGTACACGGTCGACCTTCATCAGAAGGTCAAAATCGAGTGCGTCGTCTCCGACGTCCCCGCCGAGGAGGTCGTCGAAGCGATCCGCGAGGCCGCCAACACCGGCGAGCCCGGTGACGGCAAGGTCTTCGTCCTCCCCGTCACGTCAGCCACGCAGGTGCGAACCGGCGAGACCGGCGTCGACGCAGTCTGAGCGGACGGCTCGATCTCGAATCGGTTCGGTGCGGTTTCGCGTTTCTTCTTTCGGAAGCCAGGATCGAGGAGCGGCAGCGCCGATGAACAGCTACAGTAGTTTGGCGAACCGATTAACCACGGCAGGTGAGGCGGTTCCCGTTCAAAAGCGTCCGCGAGCGACCGAAGGGAGCGAGCGGTTCGCCGATAGTGAGGGACGAAGCCCCGAGCTATCGGTCTTTTTTGGTCTTCTGGCGAGCGGAGCGAGCCAGAGCTCGCGAGAGCTTCGCTCTCGCGGTGCAGATTTTTTCTAGGAGGGTTCCCGCAGTCGTTCGAAAGACGCTTCGCGTCTTTCGTGATGACGAGAGAGCTTCGCTCTCTCGAACCACGAGCCTCCGGCTCGCGAGGAAACCCGACAAGAAAAAAGGTAGGTGGTCAGGCGTAGATCTTGCCCTCGATCCGCGTTCTGGCGTCGACGGTTCCCGGAGAGGTCGGTTCGCCGCGCTCCAGCGCCATCGTCACGCCGACAGCGGCGAGTACCGCATCGAGCGCATCGCCGTCCGGCTCAGCGATCGCCGACTCTCGGACGTCAGGCGCGATCGTTGCCGGTCCCGCAACGAGCGAGTCGACGATCTCGGCTCGGCGCTCTTCGGCAGCTTCGTCGTCGTTTTTGTACCCCTCGGCGTCGAGTCCAAGCCGATCCAGCGTCACGGCAGGGCAGGCCTCGACCAGCCACGCGACGCCAGGGTTCGGCGGGAGCATCGGCAGCACGCTCGCAGCGTCGGCCTGGACGAGCGGAGCGAGCACCGACGAGATGGCGTAGTAGGTGCTCGATCGCATCCGGAGATTGTACGGAGAGAAGGGCGCACCGGTCTCGTCGTCGGTCGCGCGCTTGAGTTCGACGCGGTCGCGATCGAGTGTCTCCGCGCGATCGCGGCAGGCCTCGGCCCACTCGGTCGGCCCCGCTGCGTCGTTTGGGAATGCTTGCGCGAACGCCGGCCAGGTCCCCTCGTCGACGAGCTCGGCCGGGAGGCCGAACGGAACGTCCATGCCGATGATCGCGTCGTCGGCACCGGCGAGGAACGACCGGAGCGCCGGCAGGCACTCCTCGCGATCGGCGGCGGAGCCAGGGAGCGCCTCGCCGGGGAAACAGCCCTCGACGAGGAGCGTGCCCTCCCGCCGGGTTGCACTCGCCAGCCAGACGTTCCGTCCGGCGTCCTGTGCGCCGCTGAAGTCGATACCGTAGATCCGGCGGCGGCCCGTGGTCGAACTCACCGGAACCGCCCCCGCGCTCGCCGGTCGGGGCGCTGTGGCCGCGATCCTCGTCCGGTCGGACCGTACCGTGAACCCCCGTCACGTCGGCACATGCCAGACCGATTTCGGGGCCTCCTACAAGTAGCTCCTGCCCGATTTCGCCCATATCGACCCGGTCTGGCCGAATTCGACTCAGTCGCCGACAGAGGGAAGAACGACGACCGGCCGATCCGCGCCTGCCAGCACTGCCGCCGCGGTAGACCCCAGCTCGCCCTCGGGGAGCTCCAGTCCGGCCTCGGGGGACTCTTCGGCCGAGTCCATCGTTCCGGCGCGACGACCGAGCACGATCTCGTCCACGTCGAACGTCGAAGCAGCGTCGAGGAGTTCGGCGGCGACGTCGCCAAGACGCTCGACGGTGTCGACCTCCGGAACCGCCAGACGGACGCCGATCACGTTCAGTGCTTCTAGCCCGTCGCGTTCGGCCGTCGAATCGACGGCGAATCCTGTTGGAGTAGCCGCATCGGCAGTATCAGCGGTGGATGCGTCCACGGCGCCAGCGTCCTCTCCGGCCGCGTCGCTCTCCGTCGCGTGGACCGTGACGGCGACCACCTCGTCGTCGACACCGAGGCGTCTGCCGAGATAGTCACTCACGGCGGCCGCGGTGTGGACGGTGTCGACCGCAGCGAGATAGCGCATTATCCCTCGTTTCGCGCACTGGCCCAAAACCGTGGCGTCGCCCAGTTGGCGCGACGCAGACGAGCAGAGTGCGAGCACAGCCCACGATTGGGAGCGCGCTGACGGAAACCTACAAATGGCGAGCGAGCGATTTCGACATTGTGACGGAGTGGTACCCGTGATCGAGTGGCTTCGAACCCGGATACACAAGGCGTACGAGCGCCAGCTCGTGCGAGCGATCGACGAGCCGCCGGCGCACGTCGCAGTCATCCAGGACGGCAACCGCCGATACGCCCGCAAACACGGTGCCGACGCGAGCGACGGCCACCGCGAGGGCGTCAAGACGACCCAGGACGTCCTCGAGTGGTGCCAGACGCTCGGTATCGAGGAACTGACCCTCTACACGTTCTCGACGGAGAACTTCGATCGGCCGCAGGAACAGCTCGACGTCATCTTCGATCTCGCCGAAGAGAAGCTCTATGACTTCGCCGACGCCGATCGCGTCCACGAGAACGAGGTTTCGATTCGGGCGATCGGCGACGTCCCGCGACTGCCCGAACGGGTGCAGGAGGCCATCGATTACGCCGAGGAGCGCACCGAGGGGTACGACGAGTTCGTGCTCAACATCGCGCTGGCCTACGGTGGCCGGGAGACGATGCTCTCGGCGGCCCGCGACGTCGTGGACGCCGCGGCGACCGGGGAGATCGACCCCGCCGAGATCGACGTGGACACGGTCGCGGATCGGCTGTACGATCGGCGAGTCCGAGACGTCGACCTGATCGTCCGGACCGGCGGCGATCAGCGGACCAGCAACTTCCTCCCCTGGCACGCGAACGGCAACGAGGCTGCGGTGTATTTCTGTGCGCCCTACTGGCCGGAGTTCTCTCGCGTAGATTTCCTGCGCGGCCTCCGGACGTACGAACACCGAGAGGAGTCCTGGCGGCGCACCCGCGCCCGGCGCGGACTCGCGCTTGTGCGCGCGCTGGGGGGCGTCGAACTCGCCGAGGCACGCGAGACCATCAGGCGCTGTCGCGACGCGCTGCCAGCCGGAGAGCGACCGGCCGACGGCGAGCCGCCCGAGGTTCCCGAATCCTCCGACGTGGCGGCCTCGAGCGAGTGACTGGCGTCGAGAGAGAGAACCTACAGTCGAAAGCGACCGAGCGATGAGCGGCGGAATCGAGAAAGTCGCTATCGATCAGCAGCGCGTCGCACCGATGTCACTGTCCGAAGCGTCGCGAGCGGTCGGTATACTCTCTGATTGCGCGCAAATAGTCCCGTTTGCGGAAATCTCGCCAGTTGACGTCTGTGAAATACAGCTCCGAGTAGACTGACTGCCAGATCATGAAATCCGAGAGGCGCTCGGCACCGGTCTTGATCACGAGATCCGGCTCCTCTGCGAGGACGAGTTCGGACTCGATGTCGGCCTCGTCGATCTTCGCGGGGTCGAGGTCGCCGTTCGCGGCCTCCTCCGCCAGCGATCGGACGGCTTCCGTGAACTCGTGTTTGCCACCGAGACCGACGCTGACCTGAATCGGCGCGTCTGAGTCGGTGCGTTCGTCGGGCCCGTGAACGGCAGTATCGCGTGGCGTAGCGGCGGATTCGAGCCCGCGGCGTAACGGCGCGACTGCCTCTGGATCGAGGACGCTGACGTAGACGGTGACCCGCTCGGCGCCGTAGGCGAACGCCCACTCGAGAAACTCCGACAGCGTGTCGTATGCGCCCGGCTCGAGCAGGTCACGCTCGGTGATGACGAGCGCGACGTGGGCAGGCGGCGTGCCCTCGGCGGACCGTACCCGCAACGCGAGGTACCGATCGTAGAGTCCCACGATGTGGGCCGACGGCCGTCTCCATCTAAAACCGTCTGATTCCCGGAGCGAATCGGGCCCCTCTCGGACCCTCGCCAGACCTCGTCGACCCCCAGAACCTTTGCTACGGCCAATGCGCCAGTGGAATTACCCGCACGGCGCTGCCTGTGGCCCAGAGTAGGCACGGATTACCGCGCAGTCGGGGGTTCGGGAGCGTTAAGTGGTCCTCCGCGAAAGCCCCGATACTGTGAACTCGAGCGTGCGGCGAGCCAGCGCCTTCGGTGGAGTGGGGGCGCTCGCACTCGCTGCGCCGCTGCTGGGACGAGCCGCGATCGTCCCCTTCGTCGTCGTCGCCGCAGCAGCGCTCGCGATAACGCGGGGACCGGTGTTCGAGCTGTTCGCCCGCCCCGCTGACCGCGAGGCCGGGCGGCTTCGCGCACTCTTCGACTTCGCGCTCGCGGCGACCGTTCTCGGCGGCCTCTCCGTCTTCGGCGACCTCCCGGTCACGGTGTTCGCCGGCAGCGTGCTCCTCGTCGCGATCGGAAACGTCGGCGCGGAGGTCGTTAGAGCGCACTCCTCGGTCGCACCGACGCTTGGCTTCCTCGGCGCCGGGACCGCTGGCGCCGCGATCGGCATGGCCGGCACGACGCTGCTCGCCGGCGATTCGATCGAAGCGGGAAGCCTGCTGTTGCTCTGTCTGACCGGCGCGCTCGTCGGCGCGCTGATCCGATCGATGCTGTTCCCCAGGGACGAGCCCCCAGTGCTCCTGACCGTCGGGCTGGTCCTCTGGTTCCTCTCGGCCGTCGACGCTGGCGCGGATCCCAGCGCAGTCGCGATCGCCGTCGCAGTGATGGTGGTCTTCGGCGTCCTCTCATACGTCCTCGACACTGCGTCGCTGGAGGGCGTGCTCGCGGGCGTCCTGCTCGGGCTCGTCACGATCGTGCTCGCGGACTACGCGTGGTTCGGACTGCTGCTCACGTTCTTCGGCGTCGGCGGACTCGCGACGAAGTTCCGTTACGAGACGAAGCTGGAGCGTGGGGTCGCCGAAGAGAACGGCGGCAACCGTGGGGGAACGAACGTGCTCGCGAACTCGCTGGTCGCCGTCGGCGCGGTCTGTACGCTCGCCGCTGTCGAGGCAGGATTCCTCGAGGCACCGACGGCGCTCGTTCCATTCGCCTTCGCTGGGGCAGTCGCGACCGCACTCGGCGACACGCTCTCCAGCGAGATCGGCGGCGCGTTCGACGGCACCCGCCTAATCACCTCGTTGAAGCCGGTGCCGCCAGGAACCGACGGGGCCGTCACGTGGCAGGGAACCGCCGCGGGCGCGATGGGCACCCTCACCATTGGCGTGCTCGCCTTCCTCGCCTTCCCCGAGATTTCGCTCGTCGGCGCGGTCGCGATCGCACTCGGTGGCGCAACCGGCATGACCGTCGACTCGCTGCTCGGTGCCGTCATCGAGGGGACGATTCTCGGGAACTCCGGCGTCAACTTCACGGCGACGCTCGCCGGAGCGCTCGCGGCAGCCGGTTTCGCGGTCGCTGCTGGGGTCGTGACGGTCACCGGCGTGACCTTCTGACTGCAGTCGGCGTCGACTCCGCCGACAGACTGTGGGAACTACGACGACTTCCAGCAGTAGCTCTCTCGCTCTCTGGTTCAGCATCGCACGCCATATTGCGAATCCAACCGCGCAGCTGTCCAGCCATCAGGATCCTGCACCCCACACTGAACACTACCGCGCAACGCTACCGCAGCCGACTACTCGCCGAGGAGCGCCGACGCCGCCCTAATCCGGACGTCCGTCGGGCGTTTCGCGAACTCCCCGAGCTCGACCGCGACGATCTCGCGAACGCCCCGCTGGGCGGCGAGATCGAGGAGTCGCTGGTCGAGCGTTGCGTCGAGGACGATCGTCGCCGGAACTGCGTCCGCGTCCCGGAGAGACTCGAAGGCGTCCGATGCGTCGACGGTCGCAAGCTCCTCGGTCTCGCCGTCGAGAAACCGTGCCTCGTCGGTACCCACGATATCCTCGACGTGGTCGTGGATCGTTCGGGGGACGTCTGCGGCATCGGACGCGGCCGTCTCGGATCCGGACTGCTCCGTTGCCGCCGTATTCGTCGGGTTTTCCGAACGATCGGCGTCCGTTCCAAGCTCGTCGTCAGCACGCTCGGCAGCATCACGGCCGGCATTGTCGGGCTGGGCGGTCCTGGCTGTCCCCTCGTCGTCCTCCGAGGGCGTCGGATCGGTCGAATCGGCGCGGTCGTGGCCGTCCTCGGGAGCGTCGGCGGATTCCACCCCGTCGAGGTCGGTCACCGAGTCGCCATCCTCCTCGGCGAGCGCAGAGTCGTCGACCGCGTCGGGGCCGTCGGGATCGCTACCCGTGCTGGGCGTCTGGATCGCCGTCCCCCCGGAGGTTCGGGCTCGGGCGGCGTCGGCGAGATCGCTCGCACTGGCAGCGTCGCCGAGCGCGCCGACGTCGACGGTGCTCCGGAGCGCCGCGAGGATCTCCGATCGGGAGAGGTCCTCGACGGAGCGGTCGATGGGCGCGAAAGCCACCGCGTCGACGTCACCGATCTGCCGGAGCTCCTGGAGGATCAACTCGCCGCCGCGGTCTCCATCGAGAAACGTCGTGGTCCGGCGCTCGCGGCTGAGTTCGGCGACGGACTCGGGGACGTCGGTCCCCTCCACGGCGATGGCGTTCTTGACGCCGGCAGCGAGCAGCGCCTTCACGTCGGCGCGGCCCTCCACGACGACGATCGCGTCGCCGTCGGCGACGCTCGGCCCGGCTGGGAGCTCCTCGTAGGTCGTGACGTCGGCGGTCGCGACGCGGCGGCGGACCTCTTCGACGATCTCGTCGCTCGTCGCGCCTTCGAACTCCTCGAGTAGAAGCTGCTGGGCGCGGTCGACGACGTTCCGGCGCGTGGCTGCGCGCACGTCTTCGAGATTGGTCACCTCGATGCTCGCGCGGCAGGGCCCGACGCGGTCGATCGTCTCGAGTGCGGCCCCGAGGGTCGCAGTCTCGACGCGATCGAGACTCGTTGCGATCGTGATTTCGCCGGCGGACTGGCCGCCTGCGGCCTGTACCTCGACGTCGATCCGGCCGAGCTTCGAGGACTCCTGGAGCCGACGGATGTCGAGCTCCTCGCCGAGGAGGCCCTCGGTCTGGCCGTAGACGGCGCCGACGACGTCGCTTCGCTCGACGATACCGTCTGCAGCGAACGCGGCGTGGATGAGATACTTCGCAGAGTTGTCCATGGGTAGTGGGCGACGGGGACGTTCGATCGATCCGTCGACCCGAAGGTTGGCTCCATCTAAGACGATGAGCACGCAAAGTCCTATCGGATGAGAGAGATGCGAGCGACCGCACCCGATCTTGCGCCCCCAATTGGGCGGCCCTGCGCCAGTCAGCGCGATGCCTCGACGACGGACGCGAGCGCTGCGGTCGGGTCTTCCTCGAACCGGAGCGGCCGTCGCCACCACGGCCCCTTCCCGGAGTCCGCAGAGAGCTCGGTGACGATCGCGTTCGCATCGGTGCCACCCGCCGGCGTCGACAGGGGAATCGCGGTGTCGAGCAGCCCGGAGCGCTCGGGAGTGCCGAGCAGGAACACCGCCGCGTCGGTGGTCTCCCGTCTGACGTGTGCGTTCTCCGCGAGGCGCGCACGAACGCTCGCGGGACAGTCGTCGAGTTCCTCGCCGGCGATCGGGTCGCGATCGAGTTCGAACGCGCCGATCACGAACGCACCCCACTCAGGTGGGCGCCAGTCCTCGACCGCCGGGTCGCTCGACCCCTCGGCCACAGCCTCAGTGGGAACTGCGTCGGGAAGCGCACGTGGTGGTTCGGCCGATCCCTCGCCGTAGTCGACCGTCCGGAGCGTCGCGTAGAAGTAGACGAAGTCGCCCGATTCGAGGTCGAGCAGCGGTGCAGCCTTCACGCCGTAATCGTCGCCGTAGGTGTACTCGCTGCAGTGGGGATACTCGGCGAACGACGGATCGAGGTGGAGCTGCGTGTCGCGGTGGGCCGCTGGAATCTCGATCGGCAGATCGAGGTCGGCGTAGGTCGGGACGTCGTCGGCAGCTTCAGCAGCGATGGGCTCGCGCTCGGGGATCGGCACGTAGACAGCGCTCCCGTCGGGGTGAATCGGCCCACGGAACCCCGGTAGCGAGCTGTTGGCGCCGACGTTGATCGCGACCGCTCGTGGCACGATCGGAGGTGGTCTCGGGGCGGGAAAAGCTTCGCGCCGTCAGGTGGTTCGGCGGTGGCCGTATCGAAACGTTCAAACTTGCTACCGGGCAAGGATGGGCTGCGTGCCTGGGTAGCTTAGTGGTAAAGCGCGTCCTTGGTAAGGACGAGACCCCGGATTCAAATTCCGGCCTAGGCTTTCTCGCGACGCAACGACCGAGGAGCGACAGCGACGAGGAAGGCTGGAGCGAGGAAGCCGACCCCGGGATTTGAATCCCTGCCAGTCGGAGCGCGAACGGAGCGAAGCGGAGTGAGCGACCGTCTGGCTCTGGATTCAAATTCCTGCGAGGTTTTTGACGAACCACAGATCTGCAGCCTCAGCAACGGCTCCTCCTCATCAGTAACGTCGCCAATGAAAGACGAGAGCGCAGAAAGCACCCACTGTTGATACACGCGAAGGCCCCAACTCATCCCGTGCTCGAACTCTACCAGTCCGAAGGCTGCGCCCATTCCACCACGGTCCGCGAGACGCTCTCTGAACTCGGCGTCTCCTACGTCGCGCACAATCCCCGACTCCCGGGGAACGAAGGTGGCGACGTGACCAACGAAACCACGCACGAGCAGCTCGTGGCGGGCGGGGAGGATCAGATACCGTACCTCGTGGACACCGATCGGCAGACCACGCTGTACGGAAGCGAGGACATCGTAACGTATCTCGAGGACCACTACGCGTGAGGGAACGACTTTGACGAGCGCCGCTTTTTTCAGAATCGAGCCGTCTACGTGCCAGATGCAGTATGTCCCGGAGTAGCGACACCGACGAGGCGGTACAGCGCGTAAAAGACGCGTTCGACAGTGCCGCGAAGGAGGCCGATCAGATCAGCGACACGGCCAAACAGGAGTTCGACGAGGCGATCGACGAACTCGAAGCGAAGGTCGACAAACTACGCAACTGAGAGGCAGCCGACGTCGGCGTGCCGGGAACACGCGTTTTTTCGAGCGGTGGATCAGTGGAGCATCGCCATCCCTGGAGTCGAGGGTGTATCGGTCGCTCTCGAACTTACCGAACGACGGTCACAGTCATGGGTGCGCGTCGGACGATCCGCTCGGCGACGTTGCCCAGCAGCACTCGCGAAACGCCCTCGCGGCCGTGACTGCCGACGACGATGACGTCGACGCCCTCGTCCTCCGCGAACTCGACGATCTCCTGGGCCGGTTTTCCAACGGCCGTCTCGATACGGAACTCGACGTCGGCGTCGTCGATCAGGTCCCTGACCGCCTCGGAGAGCTCCGCAGCCCCCTCGTCCTGAGCGTCTTTGAGCCGCTCCTGGAGGAGATCCCAGCCGGCCATCAGGTGGCCGCCGGACATCTCGATCACGCGCAACAGAACGATCTCGTCGTCGGGGTAGCGATCGATCGCGTGTTCGATCGCCGTCTGTGCTGGAGCCGAACCGTCGTACGCGACCAGGACAGTCATGGTAACGTCTCTGTCCCGGGCGGGCATAAATCACGGTCCATGAGCCACGGATAGTTGGGACTGTATCAGGAGTCGAGAGTCGAGTGACTGCTCGGCACCAACTCGGTCACTTGGGGAGGTAGCGGACGCTGAGGAGGCCGTCCGCCGTCCGAACTTCGACCCGCACAGCGTCGAGCCTGGCGGCGCGTTCGACCGTGGCCTCGTCCTCGATCACGTCGGCCGCAGCATCGGCCTCCTCGCCCTCGGGAACTGAGAGCACGTGGACCTCGCCCTCGCCGGCGCGCTCGTACCGTTCGAGATCGCCGGTCGCCATCGACTCGGCGGTCTCGATCGAACGCCGCGTCGGTTCGAGATCGACCAGCTCGATCGGAATCTCGCGGCGATCCGAGATCTCGGCGGTCCAGGTGACCTCCATCGGCGGTTCGGCGGTCAGCGTCGCCTCGAGGACCTCGCCCCCGTCGAGATCTGGGTTCGTCGAGAGGGTGTGTAGCTGTCCGTCCTCGACGCTTCGCAGGATCGCCGACTCGTCGTCGGCCTCGACTACGAGAAACGTGCCCGTCGTCGTGGTCATACTCGGTCGTGGGCGGAGGAGCACCTTCGGACTTGCGCGTTCACATCGACGAAACTGACCAAGCGACGCTCTTGCAAACCGCCACACGAAATGTTCGAAGGTGGAAAAGTGGGAACCGTCCCGGTGGCACGACCGACCGCGCGTCGACGTCAGTTGGCCGCGGATTCGTCCTCGCCGCGGTCGGTGATCACGCTCGCACCGGGGAGCGCACCAGCGATCTTGGCGAACCAGCCGAGTTTGAACAGGCCGAACTGCGCGAGCACGCCGAGGACGAACAGTCCCAGGAAGATCGGGTCGTCGAGCGCTACTACGAGCGGATCGATGGTCACGTCGTCGGCCGCCGTCTCGAAGGCGTCCATCGTGAGTTCCGTCGAGGCGAAGGCTGCCCCGACGAAGGCAGTGATCCCGATCAGGGCGGTTTTCGTGAGGAACATCGCGAGGAAGGCGAGTACGATCCCCGTTGCGAGAGCGACGCCAGCCTCGGGAAGCATACCGCTGACGCCGACGATGTCGGTGACGAGGTAGATGCCGAGCAGGCTCCCCACTGCGAATCCGGCGATCGCGACGACCATCGACAACACCGTGTACGCGACGATGACGCCGGCGAGAACCCCGATACCGACAGCGGCGACCGTCGCCAGCATACCGCTGACACCGATGGCGCCGCCGATCGCGGGCGCGATCAGGTATCCAGCACCGCCGCCGAGTACCGCTCCGAGCAACGCGACGCCGTACACCGACAGTGCCGCACCGAACAGGAGCAAGAGCGCCCCCGCAAGGATCAACGCGATTCCGATCAGATCGATCATGAACGGTCAGTTGAGACGCTGGAAGGTGAATCTTGCCCACGGGCACCGTGCATGGCTGGCAGCGATGTCGGGCACGTCGCAAGCTCCGCGAACCGGCCGCTCAGGTGTCGGTCGAATCGAGCTGTCCGCGGATCGGCCGCTCAGGTATCCATCGAGTCGAGTCGTTTGGGCGCTCCCACGCCGCTGCCGTGGTAGTAGACCCGAAGCGTGCTACCCGTTCCGACGCGAAGGATGGCCGCGTCGCCCTCGGTGACTCGTCTCGGGAATCGCCTTACTGACGGGACGCGATCCCGGCCGTCGATCGTGACCGAGAGGTCCTCGCCGCGAATCATGTCTCCACCGTCGTGGACCAGGCGGAGGTGCGTTTCGTTGATGCGGTCGACGGTGAAATTCGCCTGTGGCGAATCGGAGTTCCCGCCGTTGGAGACTTCGATCGCTCCGAACACCGCGAGGGCAACCCCGAGAAGTATCAACACGACGAGCACGACCCCGAGGGCGTCTAGTTTCCGATCGGGGCTCAGAGGCATGCGATCAGTTCAGCGACGGTCGCCCCTAACGGTTGTGAATCCGAACGGCTGCGGGGTGAGCGACCCCCTATTCGAGGGGCTCCCGGTCGGGCACTCCTCGAGGCGATGCCTGGCAACGATGGCGGTCCGAGGACCGTATAGGAGTGACAGTGGCGGTGGTGACACTGACGATGCCACCCCTGGCCGGGGAACGCTGGTTTCAAGCGCAGGGACCGGGTAGCCCGCGTCATGTACGACCGGATCAAGGGGTTCCGGGACACCTACCCCGAATCGATGGGCGCACGTCGCTGGCTGTTCGACACCGTCGAGTCGACGGCCCGCGGCTACGGCTTCCGCGAGATCGATACGCCGGCGCTCGAGCGCACCGAGATGTACGTCGACAAGAGCGGCGAGGAGATCGTCGAGGAGCTCTACAGCTTCGAGGACCAGGGCGGCCGCGACGTCGCCCTAACTCCCGAGCTGACGCCGACCGTCGCGCGGATGGTCGCCGAGCGGGGCCAGGAGCTATCGAAGCCGATCAAGTGGTTCTCGACGCGGAAGTTCTGGCGCTACGAACAGGTCCAGCAGGGCCGATTCCGTGAGTTCTCCCAGACCAACGTCGACATCTTCGGCTCCGCCGAGCCCGACGCCGACGCGGAGATCCTCGCCGTGGCCGCGGAGATGCTGACGGAGTTGGGCCTCCAGCCCGACGACTTCGAGTTCCGCGTCTCCCATCGCGACGTGCTCGGCGGCCTCCTCGAGTCCTTCGACGACGAGGACGCTACCGACGTCGACACAGAAGCGGCGATCCGCACCGTCGACAAGCGTGCCAAGCTCGAGCGACCCCAGTACCTCGATCAGCTCGTCGCCGCGGGCCTCTCCGCCGACCAGGCCGAGCGCTTCGACGACCTCCTCGACACGCCGGAATCGGAGCTCGACGAGCTCGTCGCGTTCGCCGACAACGACCGCGTGTCCAAGGCGATCGAGAACCTCCAGGCGGTGCTCGCCGCAGCCGACGACCTCGGCGTCCGCGAGTACTGCACGCTCTCGCTGTCGACGGCTCGCGGGCTGGACTACTACACCGGCACCGTCTTCGAGTGTTTCGACGCCACCGGCGATGTTTCCCGCGCGGTGTTCGGCGGCGGGCGCTACGACGACCTCATCGGCGATCTCGGCGGCCCCGATACGCCCGCAGTCGGTTTCGCACCGGGCGACGCCACGCTCTCCCTACTCTGCCAGCGCGCCGGCGTCTGGCCCGAGGAGTCCCTCACCACAGATTATTACGTCCTCACCGCTGGCGACACCCGATCGCAGGCCGCCGCTGTCGCCCGCGAGCTCCGGAGCCGCGGCCACGTCGTCGAGTCCGACGTCGCGGATCGCGGGTTCGGTGCGCAGCTCGACTACGCCGACTCGATCGGAGCGGAGACGGTCGTCATCGTCGGCGAGCAGGACCTCGAATCCAACGAGTACACGATCAAGGACATGGACAGCGGCGACCAGACGACGGTGCCCGTCGACGAGTTCCCCGGCGATCTGGAACGGCCGACGTTCGCCGACTTCGCGTAGATGCAGCGCAGCAGGTAGACGGTGGTTCGACTGCGACTGTTCGAAGTGTGCGATTTCTCGGACTATCCAGCCAATAGAGTACCCGACGTTGCCGTGGGAGAGTTACTCGAACCGAGCGGCTGCGTCGCGTGCTTCGGCGACGAGATCGGCAACGACCTCCGCCGCCGGCCGTCGTTCCTCGACTAGCTCGGTGCTCTGTCCCGCGTAGAGGGGCACCTCCTCGATCGCACCATCGACGTCGGGCGTCGCGAGCGCGTCGTCGTACCGGCGGATCGGCTCGCCGTCGCCACCGTGGGCGACGATGTCGTCTTCGCCGGGCTTTCCGTCCCGCGGACGGCCCGCCGCCTCCCAGCGCTCGGTCGTCCCGTTCTCCAGCGTGCGGTGAGGCTGGCCGGGCCAACCACCGTCGTAGGGCTCGCCGTATACCGTCTCCGTCGCGTCGGCCTCGGCGACCCGATCGACGTAGCGGTCGTGGGCCGCCGCTTCCATCGTCGCGACGAAGCGTGTGCCTAGCATCGCCCCGTCGGCACCGAGCACCAGTGCCGCAGCAATCCCGCGTCCGTCGCCGATCCCGCCGGCAGCGACCACTGGTATCTCCGGGACTGCGTCGACGACAGCGGGTACGAGCGGCATCGTTGCGACGTCACCCTGAACGTGGCCGCCAGCTTCCCAGCCCTGCGCGACGACGATGTCGACGCCGGCGTCAGCGGCAGCGCGGGCTTCACTTGCGGATCCGACGGTCCCGGCGACGAGGACGTCCCGATCGTGAATCCGCTCGACGGAGGGGGCCGGATCGCCGAACGAGAGGTGGAGGAGTGCCGGATCGGCGTCCAGACAGGCGTCGATCAGTGTAGCGAGGTCGTCACCGCCAGCGTCTGGATCGAGCACGACGTTCGCCCCGATCGGGCCGTCGGCATCGGCGATCGCCTGCTCGAGCGCGTCGCGTGCGGCATCGGACTCACGCCAGGTCACCGCGAGCATCCCGAGTCCACCGGCGTCGGCGACGGCCGTGGCGAGCTCCGGGCTCGTCGCGCTGCCGATCGGCGCCTGGATGATCGGGTACTCGAGTGGGAGCGCGTCCGTAAGCCGTGTGGCCAGACCCATCACGTCAGGGACTGCACGCGTGAGAACCGTAGAGCTATCGCAGCGGAGCGACGAGCCTGCGGACGACCCACCGCGCGACATTTGTGCTCGCGGGCGGAATGGCAGCCAGTGCGCGCATTCCGAATCGCCTACGACGGCCGGCCGTTCTACGGGTTCCAGCGCCAGCTCGACGTGCCAACCGTCGAGGACGCGCTACTCGACGCGCTGGAGACGCTCGACGTGCTCGACCCGAACGCCGACCCGGGGAGAGGAGTTCGGCCGATTCCGCCCGGATACGCTGCCGCTGGTCGCACCGACGCCGGCGTCTCCGCACTCGCCCAGACGGTCGCCTTCGAGGCGCCGGAGTGGCTGACGCCGCGAGCGCTCAACGGCGAACTGCCCGAGTCGATCCACGCGTGGGCGCACGCGGACGTCCCGAAGTCGGCCGATACCAACGACGGGGCGGGCGCGAGCGGTGATTTTCACGCGACCCACGACGCAATTCGTCGCCGATACGTCTACCAGCTCTACGCGCCCGACGCGAACCCGGAGCTCGCGAGCGAGGCGCTCGGTCGGATCGCCGGCGAGCACGATTTCGCCGCGCTGACGACCGACGATTCGGGGACCGTTCGGACGCTGGCGACGGAGTTCGAGCGAGCAGAGCCGTATCTCGTGCTCGGGGTGTCCGCCGGAGGATTCCCGCGCCACCTCGTGCGCAGAATCGCGTCGCTGGTGCGGATCGTCGCAACGGGCGAGCGTCCGCCGTCCTTCGTCGATGCTGTGCTCGACGGATCGAGCGATCCCGTGACCGACGGCGTGCCAACCGCCGCTGCCGAACCGCTGGTGCTGGCGGACGTGGCGTATCCAGATCTGGAGTTCGTCGTCGACGAAACGGCGGCGACCGATGCGCGCGCTGCGCTGGCCGAGCGCAGCGTCCGAGCGGCGACGCGAGCGCGCACGATCGAGCAGGTCAGCGAAGGGATCGCATCCGGCGGGGAACGGAGCCACGAGGGCGAGGAGCAAGTCGAGTAGCGCGGCCCCGTCTACCCCAACGAGTTTAGTCCCGGCCGATCCTATTTTGGATCGTGTTCGAGGGGGCATCGAGGATCAGGTCGGAGGGAGTTCCGTGAGCGACGAGCCGCGGGACTCCGACGGCCGATCGTCGGGCGCAACCGACGGCGACGCGGGCGACCGTGAGGGCCCCCAGTGGCGCTCGCGTCTCGAAGCCGAGGGCGATCTCACCCCAGATATCGTCGAGGACATCCTCGCGGCCCACGGCGACCGGGGCAGCCGGGCGATCGACGCCGTCGGCGAGGGGCGCGTCAAGGGGTACGAGGATTTCACCGTCGTCGTCGGAAACAGCGACGAGTACGTCATCGAGGACGGCGCCTGCACCTGCAAGGACGCGACGTACAACCTCGACCCGGAGGATCCTACTGCGATGTGCTGGCACGCGCTCGCCGCGGAGATCGCCCGGTCCGTCGGCGCCGTGGAGCACCAGGACATGTACTACTCCGAGGTCCGGGACTTCATCTGACACCCGCTCGACGGGGTTTTCTGGCCCTAGGTTGGGATTTCCGTCCGATACGCAGATCGTACTCGGCCGTGACCGGTGTCTACGGCCCGAGCACGTCGAGGGAGGGCCGCGTGGGTATACGTAGCTACTCGACAGTATTCGAATCCAGCTGGTCGCAAACCCCATCTACGTCGTAATATGAGTTATTCGAGTAGGAGTGGGATACCCGTACGAAGACGTGCAGAACGACGACCATACCGTGGCATTCGAGGCCACCGGCACGGCGGAGCTGCTTGGCGGCGACGATGCATCCGACGCAACAGCGAATTGCTGTCCAGACGCTGCTGCGGTCACATCGGTCGACCGACTGACGGAGCCAGAAACGGTCGCGACCCGCCTGTGTGAGGGGTTCAAACGACACGACGACCGCCAGCGATCCGCCGCAATCGAAGCGTTCGCGGCGGTCGACAGCTTCCAGTTCAGGCATCTCGACGCCGGGACGGTTCGACAGGCTGCGACGGCCTACGTCGACGCCCTCTGGGCCAAGGACGCCGTCGAGGATCGCCACCGCCGCGGAGGGGACGCCGAGGGCGAAATCGATCAGGAGGCGCTCGCGGCTGCCGACTGGAGCGCCGTCGAGTCTGCGCTCTCCGAGCGGGCTGCACGACTCGGGATCGATGCCGAGTACGCCACGCTCACGACGGCGGGATGGCGCAAACACAAGACCGGCGGTGACTACTGGACGCCACACCTTCGCGCTCAGCAACTGGAGCTCAGGGCGGTGCTACGGGATCCGTCCTACCCTCACAAACCACGGCACGGTACCGATGGTGCCGGTCCCGAGGCGACGCGATATCTTCTCGGGGTCGAGCTACACGACTGTCGCCGGTGGACGGAGGCCACGGACGTGATGGTTCCCTACTTCGCCGCGATCGAACGGGCCCGATCGGACGACGAACCCGACGTGGAGTGAGACGAGGAGTGCGGCGTGGGGGACGACGAGCTCGGCGCCGACCGATAACCGGTCGCGTGTCACGGTTCGAAATCGTTAGGTCGCCCGACGTGAAACTCGCGAGCATGCACGGATCGAGCCAGTTCGACTACCCGACGTTGGCGAAAGGCGGCTTCCTCCTCGGCGCCTCGCTGTTCATTCTGGGCGCACTCGGAGAGATCATCGGCCACGTATTGTTTGGATCGCTCCCCGGCTGGGAGGCGACCCTCTTTTTCGACATGGTGGTGCTCGGCGTCCTGATCGGCCTCATCTCGCCGTTCGTCTTCGGGATCTTCCTGCCGCTGGTTGACTGAGAGCCGCCAGAAAGGACCGGCTGGAGAACTGAACGTCTTCTAGGCGTCTGTGTGAGTGCCCGAAGGGTACCTCGACCGCGTCGCGGGCGACCACCTGCCACCTTGCGCCGGAGCGGAGGAACGCCGACGAGTGCCGCTGCTGACCGTCGGACGGAGAGTGGAAACGAAAAATCGCAGAGCGAACGGCGTTACCGCGCTGCGGCGGCGACGCGTTCCTTCTCTTCCTTCTGGTTCACCGCGTAGGTGTCCACGTCGTCGTTGGCTGCGCCGAGCAGCTGGTCGGCGAGCGCCTCCTCGACGTCGACCGGGGACTTGAACGACGCGTTGTAGGTCCCCTGGGCGAGCAGTTCGAGAGCGGTGTCGACGCGGCGCTGGGGTGCGACGTCGACTGCCTTCGGGACGGAGATGCCACCGTATTTCAGGCGGACGGTCTCCTCGCGGGGCGCAGCGTTCTCGACGGCCTCGACGAGGACCTGAATCGGGTTCTCGTCGACGCGCTCGTCGATCTCGGAGAACGCCTCGCGGACGATCTTGGTCGCCTGCTGCTTCTTGCCCGTGTTCTCCTCGGTCTGCATCAGCCGGTTGATCAGCCGCTCGACGATGGAGATCTCGCTCTTGGCGAACTGCTTGTCCGCGTGGCGGCCCATGCTGTGGGCGACGGGCGTCACCGAGATGTACCGTTCCGTGCTCGGGTCGGAGTACTCGATGCCCTCGATCTCGTACTCGCCGAACAGGAGCGGCTGGGATGCTGCTTCACTCATCGTTATCGCACCGGCTTCTCCGCGTTCCCGCGGACGAGTTCGAGCATGGCCACGCCGTTGACCTTCTCGACCTTGTAGTTCACGCCGGAGATGTCCCCCATCGCACGACCCTTCGCACCGCCGATCCCCGCGATGGTGACCTCGTCGTGCTCGTCGATGAAGGAGATAGCGCCGTCACCGGGACAGAAGGCAGAGACCTGCTTGCCGTTCTTGATCAGCTGGACCCGGACACATTTCCGGACTGCAGAGTTGGGCTGCTTGGCCTCGATGCCGATCTTTTCGAGTACGATGCCTCGTGCCTGGGGTGCGCCCTCGAGCGGGTCGGATTTCTCCTTGAGTCCCCGCTCGCGTCGGGCGTACTCCGAGTCGGACCACCGGTGCTTCTGGCGGTCCTTCTGGAGCTTGCGCCCCGCGTATTTGCCGTTCGCCATAGTACACCCGGCTATCCCACCGAGGCACGTAAGGGTTCCCCTTCGGATCGCCCCGAAACGGCTCGAGCGAGCGCGAGCGGCACCGTTCGAGCGATCTCAGCGCCGCTTTGGTGCTGAACGTGACTGTGTGGGCGTGAGGGAGGGGTGGATTTGGGTAGCATTTCAGGGGTAGATCGTCTGCCGACGCCTCCGAAAGCCCCCGATCGCTCGACGCACCTCACTCGTTGCGCTCCTCGCCTCGCTCCGCTCGGCTGCGGTGCTTACTTCGTGACGCACGCCGAGCGATCGGCCCCTTTCGTAGCCCACCCAAACAGCCTCACTCCTCCCCAGCCTTCTGCGCTCCTCGCTCGCGCTGCGGTGCTCGGCCCTCGCACGGTGTCGGCGAGTGGCCGCTCGCCCGCATGGGGCTCGCGGCCATCGCGCAGCGCGCGCCAAGGGCCCCAACGAGGTTTCGCGATCGGTGGAAAAACCCCAGTGTGGGACTTCGGAAGGGGCCGACCGGTCGTCGGTGTAGGCGACGCAAGCGATGACGAGCGAAGTCGCCCGAAAATCTTCGATTTTCGTGATGACGAGAGAGCTTTGCTCTCTCGAACCACTCGTCAAGTGCCGGAGGAAACCTCCGGCCACCGGAGCCGAGCGCCAGCGAGGCGAGGAGCACAGCGAGCGTAAACCGACGAGCGGGAGGGGGCTTCCGTGGGAGGTCGTCGTAGCTGCCCTGCTTCCAACGCCACCTACCCCCTATTCACCAGCACCGTTTTGCCCGTCGAACGCCACCTTTCCTAGGGCATGGACGACGTCAGAACGGGGCTGTCCTACGGGGACGCCCTGCTCGTGCCGCAGCGCTCGCCGGTCAACAGCCGGAGCGACGTGGATCTCACGACTCATCTCACGGACGCGATCGAGCTCGAGAGCCCGCTGCTCTCGGCACCGATGGACACGGTCACGGAGTCAGGCCTCGCGATCGCGCTCTCGTCGGCTGGCGGCTTCGGCACGATCCACCGGTTCGTAGACGCCGAGACGCAGGCTGCGGAGGTCCAGTCGGTCACGGACGCGGGCGAACGCTGTGGCGCGGCGATCGGCATCGACGAGGCGTATCTGGCTCGCGCGGAGGCGGTCCTCGACGCGGGCGCGGCCTGTCTCGTCGTCGACGTCGCGCACGGACATCTCGAGCGGTGTCTGGACGCAGTTGCGGACCTCCGCGGAGCTTTCCCCGACGCAGAGATCGTCGCCGGCAACGTCGCGACGGCGGAGGGTGTTCGGGACCTCGCGGCTGCTGGTGCGGACGCGGTGAAGGTCGGAATCGGGCCGGGCTCACACTGTACGACGCGCGTGGTTGCGGGTGCCGGCGTGCCACAGCTCACTGCCGTCGACGACTGCGCCGACGCGGCGGCGAGGATCGAGACGGTCTCCGGTGGCGACGTTCGACTCGTCGCCGACGGTGGCATTCGCTCCTCCGGTGACGCAGTGAAGGCGCTGATGGCCGGCGCGGATACCGTCATGATGGGTAGCCTCTTCGCCGGAACGGCCGAAGCGCCCAGCGAGGTGGTGTTGATCGACGGAGTTCGGTACAAACGCTCCCGCGGAATGGCGACCACCGCCGCTGCGGAGGACCGCGAGGACAAATCTGACGAGGTGGATAGCCATCTTCCGGCGGCGGACGAGGGCGTCGAAGGATTCACGCCGTACACGGGGGCAGTCGAGGACGTCGTCGAGGAGTTCGCTGGTGGCATTCGCTCGGGGCTCTCCTACTGTGGCGGTGCGACGATCGAGTCAGCGCGCGCCACCGCCGAGTTCGTCGCCGTCGCTGGCAGCGCGAAGGAACGAGAGGGCGCACACGGCGACCACGAGTGGGAGTCAGTGTCCGTCGACTCGGCGGGACAGCCTGGCGACGACGACTGAGTTGGACCGCCACAACCAGTGGGGCTCTAGAGATCCAACGACCGGAAAAGAAACGCCGAGAGATACGATAGAGCACTGCGTGGCAGCTACGGCCACCGATTTGCGGCGAGGGATGCCCATTCTGACCTGATAGAATGGGCACGACCGTACACCGGACCCCACAATTTATCCGTATGCGTGTGACCGAGTCACGCACATCTGTGGTAACACTGATGTCTGTGGGACCGTTTCACACCATTTCCTTATATACCTCGGCGAAACATTTATAAGGCTTTCTACCTAACGTACGGTTAAGTGATCAGGGCTCCGCGGGATCCATTTCTTCCCCCGTTTCCCCCGATCCAACCATCATGACCGAGGAAGACATTCGCACCCGGACAGCGCAGCGAGACGAACAGAGGAGTGAACGTTCGGAGTCGGAGAGCGAGCAGGAGACCGAAGAGATCGACGAGGAAGTACAGTGTCCCGAGTGTGGCGGCGCACTCCGGAACGACGAAGAGCACGGCGAAACAGTCTGTGAAGACTGTGGCCTCGTCGTCGAGAGCGACGAGATCGATCGCGGTCCCGAGTGGCGAGCCTTCGACTCTCGCGAGAAAGACGAAAAATCCCGCGTCGGTGCACCGACGACGAAGATGATGCACGACGAGGGGCTCTCGACCAACATCGGCTGGCAGGACAAGGACGCTTACGGCCGGCAGCTATCGAGCCGGCAGCGAGAGAAGATGCAGCGCCTGCGCACCTGGAACGAGCGATTCCGCACGCGTGACTCCAAGGAGCGGAACCTCAAGCAGGCACTCGGCGAGATCGACCGGATGGCGAGCGCGCTCGGGCTCCCCGAGAACGTTCGCGAGACGGCCAGCGTCATCTATCGGCGCGCGCTCGAAGAGGACCTGCTCCCCGGTCGCTCGATCGAGGGCGTCGCGACGGCCAGCCTGTACGCCTCCGCGCGACAGGCCGGCACGCCGCGCAGCCTCGACGAGCTGGAGGAAGTCTCCCGCGTCGACAAGATGGAGCTCACCCGGACGTACCGCTACGTGGTCCGCGAGCTCGGCCTCGAAGTCCAGCCCGCCGACCCCAAGCAGTACGTTCCCCGGTTCGTCTCCGATCTCGGCCTCTCCGAGGAGGTCGAACGGCGCGCACGCCAGCTGCTCGACCGCGCCCAGGACGTCGGCGTCCACAGCGGGAAGTCACCCGTCGGCCTCGCTGCCGCGGCAGTCTACGCCGCATCCCTCCTCACCAACGAGAAGGTCACGCAGAACGAGGTCAGCGACGTCGCCGACATCTCGGAAGTGACGATCCGGAACCGCTACAAGGAACTGCTCGAGGCCGCAGAGGGCGACGACGGCTCTCCCGCACCCGCCTGAGGACGGTTTCGCTCGTCGCAGTCCATTTCTGTACAGTCTCGATCTCTCTGAGACCCCACACCGTGGTATTCACCCTCAAGACTTTTCCCGGTATCCCACGTGGCTTTCACGCGATGAACGAAGCGTACGTTCGACTGTTGTGCCCCGAGTGTTCCAAAGAGTGGGAGTCGACGCCCACCGGACTGCCGGCTCACGACTCAGTGTTTCACTGTCCGAACTGTCACAACTCTCGACGGCTTGCGGAGTTCGCACGGACAGACCGCGACCTCGAGACGATGAAGTCACTCGGCGCGTGACGATCGAAACTCCCTAGCAGAGCGAACGGACGTGTTCGAGAGAAAGAGTGAGTGAGTGGCTGAGTGAGAGCCCACCTCCACATCCGCTCACAACTCTGTCCGCTGACTCGCAGCGTTTCTGTGCGCCCGCTCAGGAGCTCGTCGGCGAGAGTGCGCCGCAGGCCTCACAGCGGACGACAACGGTACCCTTCTCCTTCTCGAGGCGCGTGTCGGGAAGACCACACTCCGAACAGGTGACGAACTCCTCGGTGTAGGCATCGAGGGCGTCAGAGACCCGACGCTCAGAGAAGGAGCCGGTGAGCCGGGCGCGCCCGCTCTCGTCGATGTGGGCGCTCGTGCCGACCTCGTTCTGGAGATGCTTTAGAACGTGTTCGGGATCACGCGAGAGCGTGGTCACTGTATCCTGAAAGTTCTCGTAGACCGTGACGTTTCCCTCCTGGCGCACCTCCGGATCGGGAATCGAGAGTCGCGCGGACTCGTCGCCGATGTCGGGCGTCTCCTCGAGTGCTCGGTCGAGTTTGTCCTCGTACTCCATACTCGACGTGTACAGGCACACCCTAAAAAGAGTTCAGCTCCCGAGAATCGCCGCAGGAATCAGCTAAACCATCACGGTTCCATACGGGTCGCACTCGCACGGACCATGGTAACTTTCCTCAAGATAATAATATAACCCTCCAGTCTCTAGCAACACGTGCTCATGAAGAAGCAGGAGCTCATCCACCTCCACGGCCTTCTCGCGGAGGTATCCACCGACGTAGAAGCACACTTCGGTAGCGAGCTCGACCTCTCCACCTACGAGGAGATGGGGGTTCGCCCGACATCGATCCACAAATCGAAGACGGACCACAAGACGGCCGTCTTCGCACTGGCTCGAGGCATCACCAACGACATGGACGAGGACGTGGAGGAGCGCGTCCCCGCCGCTGCCGACTGATCGACGACTCGTTGTTTGCGGTTTTTTCATCTCCGCGCAGTCTGTACTGGGTGGCAACAGCCCAGTCACTACCCGTTTCGACGTCGTCCCATCGCGTCGATCACTGATAGCCAAGCGATAGCAGCAGCTCACGCGTTCGGCGACGATCACACATATACAGACAGCCAATCACTCGATCAGATCCTCGAACTCCGGGAGAACCTCCTCGTCTGAATCCTCGGGCTCGTCGGGTTCACCAGTTCCATCGGAGGCCTCCGCACGATCTACATCGCCGGTGTCACCGGCTCGGCTGTCGTCAGTCTCCGACGGTTCCGCATCGCCTCCCTGGTCTTGCTCCGTCGCGTCCTGTTCGTGAGAGTCCTGATCGTCGGCGTCCGCCTCAGCGGCGTCGTCCTCGTCCTCGATGATCTCCACTTCGAGCACCTCCAGGGGGATATTCTCGAGACGCTGGCCGATCTCCTTGCGCGCAATTCGGGAGGCGTGCTCCTCGCGTTCGACGTTGAACACCGTCATCTCGAGTTCGAGCGCGACGAGGCCCTCGTCGGCAGCGATGAAGGCCGTCTCGAGCGCGTGGTCGCAGTGGGGGCAGGATCGCTCGCCCATGTCGATTTCGACGTAGTTGAGGTCGGGATTGAGCATCTCGCCAGTCTTCGAGATGGCGATCCGCACCGCCTCGTCGGCCGTCTCGACGTCGTACACCGGCACGGCGGCTTCGACGACGACCCTGCAGTCCATGGCTACGACCACGTTGGCTGTCCACGAGTATCAAGGTTGGCACGGACGCCGTGAAACGGCTCGAAACGGGCACGAGAACCGTTTGCGTGCGGACGTCGTGATATCGATTGGCGGGCGCCACGACGCTCACGGGCGGGAGCTACTTGGGGCCCGCCCTCCGATTGGACGGTATGCCTGCCCAGCCAGTGATCCACGATCGCGAGGCGGTCGAGTACGAAGCAGTCGACGCGGCCGACGGGCTCGAAAAGGGCGTCCTGATCGACGAAACCGACGGCGCGCCGACGTTCGCACTCCGTCGGTTCACTCTCGATCCCGGCGCCAGCGTCCCGCGGCACACCAACGAGGTCGAGCACGTCCAGTACGTCCTCGCCGGCGAGTACGTCGTGGGGATCGAGGGGACCGAAGGCGGCACCGACGAGGACCTCGCTGCCGGGGAGCATCGGATCCGGCCCGGGGATGGCCTGCTAATCCCAGCCGGGACGGTCCACTGGTACCGCAACGACGGCGACGCTACGGCCGCCTTCCTCTGTGGCGTCCCAAACGGCGATGACGCGATCGAGCTGGTGGAGTAGGGCAGATCAGTAGCTCGGTACGGGCCCGTCGTCGTATCGCGAGACGAACCACTCTTGGCCTCTCACTGCCTACCGATCGCCGTGCCAGCACAGGCGATGCGGGTCGGAACGCTGTTCCTCCACGGGAGCGGCGACGATATTCTCGTCGCGCCCTACCGCGACGGCGACCGACTCTTTCGCGCGAAGCTCGAACTCAAGGCGACCGACGCCGGGGCCCGGCCCGGGCGCTTCCGCGTGCTCAAGGGCGCCCAGGAGGACCTGCGGGACCCCACCGAGTTCGTCGAGATCGCGCGACGCGCCGATCGGATCCGCATCTCCGAGCAGACGAGCCGCGGCGACCGAGAGCGGATTCGCGAGTGTCTCGGTGGGTATCAACTCGAAGGGACGACCGTCAGGACCTGTCGACTCTGTGCGAACGCGGGCCGCTACTCACCGATTACGGAGGAGACTGCGATCAGTCACGGCGACGACACGATCTGTCAGAGCTGTGCGAAAGGAGAGCTCGAACGCGAGCTTCGCCATCAGGGTTCGATGACCGGCGCAGCCCGGAAACGCCTCGAGGAGCTGCTCCTCGAAGTACGAGACCTCGACCGGATCACCGACCTCCTCAAGGGACAGCTCGATCCGGACCTCACGAAGGTCGACGAGATGGACGCCACGGTGAGCGCCGTGGATCCAGTCGCGGTCGCGAATCTCGACGTCCATCCGCAGCTTCAGACGTATCTCGACGGCAAGTACGACGAGTTGCTTCCCGTCCAGAGCCGCGCGGTCCACGCCGGCCTCCTCGACGACCAGGACCAGCTCGTCGTCAGCGCGACGGCGACGGGCAAGACGCTCGTCGGCGAACTCGCCGGCATCGATCGCGCCCTGCGTGGCGAGGGGAAGCTCCTCTTTCTCGTGCCGCTCGTCGCGCTCGCCAACCAGACCTACGAGGATTTCCAGGACGCCTACGGCGACGTCCTCGACGTCACCCTCCGCGTCGGCGGGAGCCGCGTTCGCGACAGCGGCGAGGCGTTCGACCCGTCGGCGGACGTCATCGTCGGCACCTACGAGGGCGTCGATCACTCGCTCCGCGTGGGCAAGGACCTCGGCGACGTCGGGACGGTCGTCATCGACGAGGTGCACACGATCGCGGAGGAGGGGCGTGGACACCGCCTCGACGGCCTCATCTCGCGACTGAAATACTACTGCGAGGAGCGGGCAGCCAGTCGGAGTGGAAGAGACACCGACAGCGGCACGCAGGACCCGTCCGAGGGAACGCAGTGGATCTATCTCTCGGCGACAGTGGGCAATCCCGAGGAACTCGCGGCGGGGCTCGACGCCTCGCTCGTCGAGTTCGAGGAACGACCCGTCCCGATCGAGCGCCACCTCACGTTCGCCGACGGGCGCGAGAAACCCGACGTCGCGAACACATTGGTCAAACGCGAGTACGACCACGAGTCCTCGAAGGGCTACCACGGCCAGACGATCATCTTCACGAACTCCCGGCGGCGGTGTCACGAGATCTCCCGAAAACTCGACTATAGCGCGGCGCCCTACCACGCCGGTCTCGACTACGGCCAGCGCAAATCCGTGGAGCGCAGATTTCTGGATCAGGAGCTCTCCGCAGTGGTCACCACGGCCGCACTCGCGGCCGGTGTCGACTTCCCCGCATCACAGGTCATCTTCGACTCCCTCGCCATGGGGATCGAGTGGCTCACCGTTCAGGAGTTCGAGCAGATGCTCGGTCGGGCGGGTCGGCCAGATTACCACGACCGCGGCCGCGTCTACGTGCTCGTGGAACCGGACTGCGCCTACCACAACTCACAGGAGCGCACCGAGGACGAGGTCGCCTTCCAGCTGCTGAAAGGCGAAATGGAGCCGGTTCGCACCCGCTACGACGGAGCGGCCGGCATCGAAGAGACGCTCGCGAACGTCGTCGTTGGCGGCACCGCCGCCAAGCGGCTCAACGACCGGATGGTCGGCCAGGTCCCGACGACGCACGCTCTCGGCAAATGCCTCGAGTACGAGTTTATCGACGGGCTCGAACCCACCCCGCTCGGCCGGGCCGTCACGTCGCACTTCCTCTCGCCCGACGACGCCTTCCAGATCGTCGAGGGGATCCGCCACGAGGAGGACCCCTACGAGATCGTGGCACGCGTCGTGCTCGGAGACGAGGAGTGACCCGACCACAGTCGGCCATCGCAGCGGTCCAGCGCATGCTCAGATAGTTCGGTCGACGATCGCGATGACGTCCTGCACCAGTTCGGTCGCCGAAACGTCCAGTGGCACCGAGAAGTAGAGCCCTTCGTCGTCGGCCGTGATGACGCGGACGACTGATCGCTGGTCAGCGATCGTGATCAATCCGTCCACGTCCTCCAGCGTCGGATACAGGTCGAGAAACAGCTCCCGCTCGCGGAAGTCGAGGTCGATATACTCGTGGATCGAGTCCGCCGCCGCGACGACTGCATCGGTCGATCCGTACTTCGATTCCAACTCCTCGCCGACGTACAGCAGGCGGTAGTCCCCCGGGGTATACTCCGCGACGACCAGCAGATCCTCACCGACGGCTTCGAGCAGGTACTGGCACGCCTCGTCGGCGTCGAACCCGACCAGCTCGGACCGCTCCCGAAGTGCCATGGCATATCATAGAGAGGCGACCACCAAAACTGTGCGGGACAATGACACACCCTCCGGCCCAGCGAAACCCTTTACCGCCGGTCGCTCGAACGACAGTTGCGGGGCCGTGGGGTAGCTTGGTATCCTTCAGCGTTTGGGACGCTGCAACCCCGATTCAAATTCGGGCGGCCCCATCAATTCTGCGACGAGCGGACGCGAGGAGCAAATCGATGCCGAGCGGCCGGATTTGAATTCTGGAAGACCAGCCTGAGAGCGCAGCGGAGCGAGCAACCCCAGACCGTCTGCCACCGATTCAAATCCGGGCGCCCCATTTCTCGACGGTGGCGAGAGCGTCGGCGAGTACTAGCTCGGAAGATGAGTCCACCGGAACGCGAGCGAAGCGAATGTGCCGGTGGCGACGGACGGAGACTCAGCAGGTGGTCGATTTCGCTGAGACCGGCCCCGGGTCGCGCCCGCTCCGCACTCGTGCAGTCGGTCGCAAAACGCCAGGACAGGGATTTGAACCAGAGGAAGACGGTCGAGCTCGTTCGCTCCGCTCACTTCGCACGCTGCGACTTCCAGGGTACAAATCCCTACGAATCCGTCTTCGCCGGACAGCTCACTCGTCGCTGCCGCTCCTCGTTCGTGTTGTCCGGCGAAGAACGCCAGGACAGGGATTTGAACACCGCGAGACGGTCCGGGCATGCGGCCTCATTACATTCGGCCGGTCCGGGCTGCGACTCGCAAGCTCAAATCCCATGACGTCGTTTCTCGACGCGAGGTTCGCTCGTCGCTATCGCTCCTCGCTCACAGAGTGCGTCGAGAAACGCCAGGACAGGGATTTGAACCCTGAATCCCGAAAGGGAACACGCTTTCCAGGCGTGCGCCTTGCCATTCGGCCATCCTGGCCCGCAGGCGAATGTAGCGCAGTCCGTCGCTTAAGGACTTTCGTTCTGGTCGGCGGAATGATCGTGAAGAGTCGACAGCAGTGATCGGTCTCCGTTACCGGGTGCTGATCTCGTCTTCGTCGTTGACGATGCGGGTCTCGGCCTCCCCGCTCGTGTGCTCGTTGACGAGGTCGTAGAAGTCGTCCTGCATCCCTGCGGGGAACGTGATGACGCCGACCCAGGAGCCGTCGGGCTGCCACTCTTCGCGGTCGAGATCGCCGAACTGTCGGATGCGGGCCTGTGCGCTGCCAGCGTAATCGGCGGGGACCTGCACGGCGACGGTCACCTCGTCGAAACGGATGGGGATGACGGGTCGCAGTGCATCGAGTGCTTCCTCGACCTGGGGCTCGACGGGCTCCATCGGGTCGATTCGGAAGTCGGTCTCCTCGAGCGCGCTCTCGATGCGCTCGGGCGGATGCGGCGCGTCGTCCATCTGGGGGTTGACCGCGTTCCGGGTGATGCGGTTGACCAGCTGTTTGTACTTCTGTTCCTGCATCTCGCGGCGCTGCTCAGCGGTGATCTGGATCTCGCCGTCCCGAATGACTTGTGGGATGATCTCGAGGGGATCGGTCGTGTCGAAGACCTCTTCGAGATCGCCTTCCGCGGGTCGATCGCCGCTTGCGGCGTCCTCGAACACGTCCTCGGCGGCGATCACGTCCTCGAGTTCGCCCTCGAACTCGCCACGCTTGATCTCCAGCGCGGCGTCGGGGTCGACCAGCACCTCGAAGCGGGTGCCGTGGGACTCCAGGCGTGCCGTCACCGCCTCGTCCAGGGATATCATACCTCCCGGTAACACCCCCCGGGGCAAATGCCTTTCCCGGAGATGCCCGTCGATTCGGCCGCGAGCGGGGAGTCCCGTCGGTCGCCAGCGAGTAGAATACAGCGGAACCCCCGATCGCCGCAAAAAGGTGCGTTCGTTAC
Organism: Salinarchaeum laminariae; assembly: GCF_023204835.1. Taxonomy (GTDB): domain Archaea; phylum Halobacteriota; class Halobacteria; order Halobacteriales; family Salinarchaeaceae; genus Salinarchaeum; species Salinarchaeum laminariae. The sequence goes on along the minus strand of NZ_CP096270.1, from coordinate 1,625,849 downwards.
TCCTCGTCAGCGTCTTCGTCCGCGTCCTCGGCGTCCGTCTCTTCCTCTTCGCCGTCCTCGGGGCCGAGCAGATCGTTGGCCTCGAGATACTCCTCGATCTCGTCGTCGGTCAGCTCGATGAACTCCTCGGACTCGACGTCGACGGTGGCCATCCCGATACCCTCGGGGCGAAGCTCGTCGTCGTTGACCGAGCCCAGCGCCTTGAGCGCGAGTTCGACGCCACCGGAGATGTCCTCGGCCTCCTCGTAATGCTCTTCGAGGTACTCCTGGAGTTCGCCGCGGTCCGCGCCGACGGCGAGGGCCTTCCACTCGTAGGGGGTCCCGGAGGGGTCGGTCTCGTAGAGCCGGGGTTCGCCGTCCTCGACGCCGCCAACGATCAGGGCGACGCCGAAGGGGCGGGCGCCGCCGACCTGCGTGTACTGCTGGATGTGGTCGGTGACGTTCTTGGTGAGCGTCTCGACGCCGATGGGCTCGCCGTAGCGGAGCTGATTGACCTGCGCCTGTCGGCGTGCGAAATCGATCAGCTGTCGAGCGTCGGCGACGTGGCCGGCGGACGCGATGCCGACGTGGTCGTCGACCTTATGGATCTTCTCGACGCTGGTGCGTTCCATCAGCGGCGAGCGGATCCGCTTGTCGACCGCCAGCACGACGCCATCCTCGGTGCGGATACCGATGCTGGCGGTGCCTCGTTTAACTGCCTCGCGCGCGTACTCGACCTGGTAGAGGCGTCCGTCCGGGGAGAAGATGGTGATCCCGCGGTCGTAGGCCTGCTGTTGGGCTTGTCCCTGCATAGTGTTAATCGCGGTCGGATTCGTGATTCTCGCCGATTTCGGCGTCGCGGTTGGGTGTCTCGCAGTCGAACTCCGTGACGCCGAGGAACGCGTCGCCCTGCCGAACGTCCACCCGCGGCGAGCGGGCGGTCGCGGTGCGCTCCTGGCGTTGGTACACGACGGTTCTCTCCTCAGATGGTTCCGGTGGCCCGCCTAAATACTTTTCTTCACAGGCACGGACGGTCCCGCTCGCGCCCCGCACTCGGAGTCCGACGGGGTCGCCGTCGATGGCGTCGATACAGGCCAGTGCAGCGCGGGCGCGGTCCACAGTTCCACGCCGGACGCGAACGATCGCTCGCCCGACTGAGCCCTCTCGATCGAACTGCAACACGGATGGGTCGACGGCGGCGCTCCCTGGATCGCCGAGCAGTGCTCGCGTTTCGTCCCAGAGCGCTCGCTGGAACCCGCGACGATCGACCGTGGCGTCGGGCCACGATTCGATGCCGACCGCGAGATACCGGTAGCGTGGTTGGAGGTGTTTTGGGAGATGTTTCATCGGGGAGTTTCTGGATCTGTAGAGTAGTGGTCCCGGCTCACTCGGCGCCCGGAACGATGTCGCCTTCGCCGATCCGATGAGTGACGATCACGCCGACCTGGTCGTGGACGCGCTGGACGTCCGCGACGGCGTACCCCTCGTCCGTGAACGCCTCGACGAGCGTGCCGACGGTCGCGGGATCGTCCACGTCGGGCGAGAAGAAGGAGACGCTCGGATCTGGCTCCTCGAAGAACATGACGTCGCCGAGGACGATCCGTTCGGGCTCGTAGGCAGCCCAGATACGGATCGCTTCTCGCTTCTCCTCGTCGGAGAGGTGATGGAGCGCGAAGTTCGAGACGATCACGTCCACCGGGCCGTCGTAGTTCGGTTCGCGGAAGGACCCCTCGCCGATCTCGACGTTCGAGAGGCCGCGGTCGGCGATCTTCTCACGAGCCTGATCGAGCATGCCCTCGCTGAGATCGCGCAGTACGACGCGGCCAGCGTCCTCTGCCAGAGCGAGACCGATCGCTCCCGTGCCCGCACCGAGATCGAGCACGACGTCGTCGGGCTCTGGCGCCGCGGCTTCGATTACGCCGCTGGCGCAGGCAAGATACTCCTCGCTGGAATCGTCGTCGTACTCTTCGGCGACCTCGGTAAAGCGGGCCGCGTGGTCCTCAGGATTCTGGGTCATATGGTCCCAGTTCGACGCCCGGCTCAATGAACGACTCGGAGTTGATCTCCCGGTTGCGCTCGGCCAGCCGACCCCATTCGGCGAGCCCCGATTCGATCGCCTCTCCCGGTAGGCCGATCTCCTCGCCCAGGGCTCGTAGCTCACGGACCCCGCGGAGCTGCAGGTGGGATCGTGGATCCGCGGAGACCACGAACGGCGCGTCGGCGTCCTCGATCAGCTCCCAGCACTTCCGTAGGTCCTTGATCGCACGCACCCGCGTGCCACCGGACTCCCGCAGCACAGGCCGAAGATTCACCTCGATGCGAACGCCGTGCTCGGCAGCCGCGTTCGCCAGCACGTGATTCAGATCGCCGTCGCCTGCCATCGGATGGGCGAGCACGTCGACTTTCTCCTGCTCGACGGCGAAGCGATTCAGCTCCGTAGTGCCACCGTGAACTACAAGCAGCGTGTAATCGGGACGGAAGTTCCCGAGGTAGCCACTCGCCTGCTGAGGATCCTCCGCACTGATCTCCACGCCGTTCACCACGTCGACGCCGGTCTCCTCGGCGACGGCGGCGGCGTCGAACTCGGCGCGCTGATCGCCGTGATTACGCACGACGATCCCATCGTAGCCGTACTCCCTCGCAGTGATCGCGAGACGCGAGACCGTCGACTCCCCCTCCGGCGCTGCGTGGACGGCCTCGTACATATCACCGCGGTCGCAGGCGCCGGCCTTCCGCCTTTCGGAGCGGGTGGCGGCTGTGCTGTGCGGGAGCATTCGCGAGCGAACGAAGTGAGCGAGCGATTCACCGTGCCGAACGGAGTGAGGCACGGCCTTTTTTGGTCCAGATTTTTTCGAGGAGGGTTCCCGCAGTCGTTCGAAAGACGCTTCGCGTCTTTCGTGATGACGAGAGAGCTTCGCTCTCTCGAACCACGAGCCTCCGGCTCGCGAGGAAACCCTCCTCGAAAAAAGGTGGCCTAGAACAGATTCGCCTGCCGGAACACTTCGATTCCGTCGCTAGTGATCTCGTAGGGTTTCATCTCTCGGGAATGGTTCGCGTCCCGGATCTTCTGGATCTCGATCGCCATCCGCGTCTCGCGGAAGTCCGACGGGCGAACGTACTGGAGGATGAAGACCGCGTCGGTGAGATACTCGACGATGCCGTGTCGGGAGGCGTAGGGCGTGTCCTCGCTGGCCTCGCTGGTCAGCATGGTCGTGATACCGGCCTCTTTGAGGCTCTTGGTGAAGTCGTAGATCTCGTTCCGGCGGGTGGCGCGCTGGTCGTACATCATCTCGAGCAGGGAGACGGAGTCAAGGACGAGCCGCTGGGCGCCGAACTCGTCGATGAGCCGCGGGAGTTCGCTTCGGATCGTCTGGAGACTGTTGGCCATCTCGACGGGGTCGATGTCGACGACGGCGAGCTGGCCGTCCTCCACGTACTCGTCGTAGTCGAACCCCTTCTCCGTCGCCGAGCGGATCACGCGCTCTCGGGACTCCTCGAGGGCGATGAACACCGCCCGCTCGCCGTTCGTGAGACCACCGTGCAGGAACTGGTGGCCGAACGTCGTCTTCCCGGTCCCGGCCGAGCCGATCGCGACCATCAACGAGCGTTCGGGAACGCCGCCATGTATCATCTCGTCGAGCCCCTCGATGCCGAGGTCGATGCGAGGGATTTCCGAGTCGAGATCGCCGTCGAGATCCTCGACGCCGACGTCGCCGAATCCGCCGCCGGCGTCGGTTCCCATCGAGAACTCGGGATCGGTCGGATCGGCACCGCCGCCCATGCCGAACCCCTCGTCCTCCGCCTCCTGGAGCGCGGCCGTGAAATCGTCCTCGAAGAGCCCGCCGGTCTCCTCCTCGGCTGCGTCCGGGTCGATGTCTTCCGGCCTGAACACGCCGTCGTCGATACCCGGTGCATCCTGCGGTTCTGTTTCTCCTCCGGTATCGGCACCCTCGTCGTCCGTAACGTCGCGCAGGGCCTCCTCGATCTCGCTGGGGGCGGCCGTACTCGCCTGCCCCGTGGCCGCCACGTCGCCGTCCTCCTTCGATCTGTCCGTCGGATCGTCGGTTGAGTCCTCGCCAGCAGATTCCTCCGTCGACGGGTCGTCCTCTGGGGATTCCTCGGTCGACTCGTCGGCGTCGTCACCGACTGCTCGCTCGAACCAGTCCTCGTCGCTCATCGGGGCACACCCCTATGGGAGGACTGACACGATGCGGTGGAACGCGGTGATATCATGGTGACGAGGACGAGACTCGCTCTACAGTTAATCCGAACCGACCACAAATGAACGTTGTTGCCGGAGTGCGCGGCAGTCAGTCCCGTAGGTCGGCTTCGATCTCGTCGAACAGTCCGACGACCTTCGCTTCGATCTCGTCGCGGATCCGCTGAACCGCTTCTGGATCCCGACCGTCGGGATCGTCCAGCGCCCAATCACGGACGTCGACGGAATCCGCCGCGTCGCCGAGATCGAGCGTCGAGCAGCCCATCGTCACGACGTAGTCACAGCTGCGGAGTTCCACCTCGTCTATCTTCCGGGGCGTTCGATCCGAGAGGTCGAAGCCCGCCTCCGCCATGGTCTCGACGACCCCGTCGTGGACGGCCTCGGCAGGGTGGGTCCCGCCGGTGTGGATCTCGACCTGATCGGCGAGTCCGCGGCGTTTGCGCTCGCGTTCGGCGAATGCGGTCGACATCTGGGAGCGGCCGGCATTCTGGACGCAGACGAAGGCGGTCCGGATCGGATCAGTGCTGGACATTGGTCAGGAGAGTGCACGCCATCGGCGGAGATCGCTCGAACGCCGGACCGGCGTGATGGACCGACCTCGACGTCGAGAGCAACTATATGTTCCGACATTCGAAAACTATCCCCCAGCCAGAACGATATATAGCACTATATTCACCTATTTCCTACAAACACCCAATAGATGAAGTGGAGATTGTGATCTGAGAGGACGGGCCGACTGATTGGGAGGAGTGGTCGCTGAGAAGACTCGTAGGGATCCGTGGAACCGGATTTGAACCGTTGCGAGAAATGCTCGCTCCCTTCGGTCACTGCGCGTTCCTCGCAGGATTCAAATCCGCTCCTGCTCCTTCCCTCGTTTTCTCGCTTCGCTCGAAAACTCAGTCAGTGCGCGGGACCGGATTTGAACCGGCGGACCCCTACGGGACAGCGTCCTAAGCTACCAGTCGCGAATCCCGTCGTCTTACAGTGATTACGCGGCGTTTCTTGCCGCGATTCGCCTTGCCTACTTGTAGGTTCCCTTTCATGCTATAAAAAAGTACCCCGGGACAGCGCATACCGCTACTTCCCCTGAGAACGAGTTTGCATTCACTCTGCCATCACAAGATCGTCCGGCTCTGGGATGGGGTGGAGGTCCTTGCGCAGGATCGAATGGTTCTGGTGACCATAATCCGACTTCGACATCTCTGCATCCAGGAGCTCCTCCTTGCTTGCTCGTCCAATCAGCTCAACTGACCAACCTTCGAGTTGGTCCGAATCAGGCGGGCTACGTAGGTGCCCAAGGACGTACCAGTCCGCTCGGAGAGAACCCTCCTTAACCCACAACGCGAACGGGTCTTTCGTCCGTGTCTTGACATCGATTGTTCGCTCTTCTCCCTGGTAGGCGACACGGAAGTCGATACCCCCATCTCCGACATCGTAGATGGTGGAGTCGATCTGTAGATCCGCATAGACCGCGAGAGCCATTTCACCCATGACCCCGGTGAAGTTCCGGTCTTCTGGATCGACACCCCAGCGGTTCGCGTCGTTATCGTATCCTTCCCGCTCCTCAAATGGCTCGTTACGCTTAGCTGCCTGAGTGAAGGCTGTTCGGACGTCCCGGGGCGGAATGGCTTGTATGATCGTCATTTGACTGGTGCGGGCCTCGCCAATGGCCTATCAGACTTCATACGACATAGCTAAAAACTGGAATGGTGATTGAGGCACCGTTCTTGTACCAATGCAGCTGTTGGCAGTGTGCGCGGTCCACTCCCTTCTCCCCTCGCAGTCTCACTCGTCTTGCTTCTGATTACGGCGTTGGAGGATTCTGCCAGTACCAATGATCGCCGCTATCGTGCCAACAAGACCAAAGCCGGGAGTGGCTTCGTCCTCTGCCTGGTCGTTCGCCGAGGACGTGGAATTGTTTATGCGCTCCGACGTAGTGTTCTTGGGCTCTGTCGTCGAGGTTGAGTTCGATGTGTCTGTATTGTTGGTGTCCGTTGACGTATCATCGTCCTCACCTGGACTGGTATCGTCGACTACCGGCGCTTCGCCGGCCGATAGCGTCCGGGTATGTTGGTATCCGTCTACGGCGACCGTGATCGAACTGTTTGGTTCAACGTGTTCTGCCGGAATATTGAACGTGGCTTCCGTTTCACCCTCGGCATCGGCGGACACATCGACTGTCTGGTCCAAATCCGGTTGTTCGAGTGTCACTGTAGTGGATCCCGCGACGGTTCCGGCATTGACCACTTTCATCGCGACTGTGAGTTCCTCGTCTTCAGGGACTGTTTCACCCAATCCTGGCTCGCTGATGACGACAGACCACGCAGGATCTTGGGGATGTGTTATCTCCCGAAGTTGAGGATAATCATCGTCGACCGCTTCCCACGTATCCTGGAAATCGAGACCGTCCATCGTGGAGTGAGCACTGCCACCCATCATATCGCCAGTTTCCAGCCCAGTACCGCCCTCGGCGGAGTTCTGCATCCCCGTTGTTTCAACGTCCCAATAGACGTCTTCTACGTCGCCATCAACAGCGTGTGCCACTACGCCGCCACCGCTTCCGCTGAGTGGCGCTCGCGTGTACGACGTGGTCACAAGGCCACCAAAGTCGACCCATGCGACGATTCCAGCAACGTTGTTACTACCTTGGACCGAGCCAGCCGCAACCGAATTGTGGACAGGATCACCAGAGGACTGTCCGAGAATCCCTGCAACCTTACTCTCTCCCTGAACGTCGGCGTGTGACACCGTCTCGGAAATCACTACATCAGCTTCCGGATCAACTCCTGTGGAGGTCCCTCCAATGACTCCGCCGACATTGCTTGCGCCATCAACGATGCCTGAGACTGTGACTCTGCTGATTTGCCCGCCTTCCGATGCCATCCCAACGAGTCCCCCAGTGAAATCCCCTCCACGAACGTCGACGTTGAGAAGATGGAGATTGCGAACACTACCGTTTTGCAGGTTGCCGAGTAGACCTGCTCCATCGAATTGCGACTGATCGATCCGTACTCGGAGGTTGCGTATCTCGTGGTATTGTCCGTCGAGACTCCCCGAAAATGGTGTTTCGGACGATCCGATACGGGGGAACTGACTGAACGGTGCGAGTTCGATATCTTCTGTGAGTAGGAAGTGGCCATCGGGTTCGAGGGAAATGGAAGCCAATTCACCTGCGTGACTCACCTCGTACGGGTCCGACTCTGTTCCCGACCCGGCCGACGGCTCATCGGCGATCATAATGGTCGTCGACTCAGTCGCTTCAGCCACTCCAGCAGCAATATGGGCGGCGGTCCCGGCCACCCCCTCGACTGATACATCGAACGATATGGTAGTCGTCTCTCCGAGTTCGACCGCTACCGTGTCTGTCGCAACAGTGGTGCCGTTGAGAGCAATAACAAGTGGGAGGTCGGACGCACTGCCGCCAACGCTCTGGACCGCTACCTCTACCGCCATATTCGAGCCACGTTCGGCCACAGGATCCGTTGAGAGCGTAACATCCAGAGCGACCTCCTCAGGTTCAGCGACGGTCCGGGTTTCGTCGGCCAAGCGTGTGCCGTCGACCGGATTACCACGAGCCAATCCAACCGTGACTTCTCGACCCTGTTCCAATAGTACGCCGTTCTCCTCTTCCGGTAGATCAACCGTGGTTTCACCGTCGGCACCCGGATTCAGGTCCTTTGCGGCAACTGCACCCCCTTGTTCTGTCGTAACCCAGAGCGTGACGGGGGTGTTTCCCTCGGACACACTATCGAGTGTGTAGGAAACATCAACAGTGCTGTCGCCAGCTGTCGGACTTGCCGTGAAGGAGACGCCTGCCCGTGCTGATGTCGTCTCAGTATCATACGCGTCCGATTGATCGACATCCCCCGACATGAGTACGCCGATCGTTACCGTTTCTCCGGGCTCCAGCGCCCGATTGAGTGGCAGGGAGGTCCTGATTCCGCCACCGGATTCCAGTGATGCAGACGTTCCAGTCAGGTCCTCACCTGACGCGTCGAACGCCCTGATTTCGAACGCGTTAGTGTCGCTGCTTGATCCCGCGCTCGCGATGATGTCCACCGCATCGGTGCCAATTCCGGGGGCCGTTCCGAACCGGACGAAAAACTCATTTAGATGTTTCCGGTGGAACACACGCATGTCTTCACGGATTCCAGAGGTCGTTTGGTGGCCGACGCCCGGATAGACATTCACGCGACCGGTTGCACCTGCCTCCTCGTACTGATCAGCACAGTACATCATCCGGTCTTCTTGCATATTTTCCCCGTAAACATCGAGTGCGACCTCGCGTAGCGAATCGCTCCATGCGTCGCTGTACGGAATGGTGTCGTTCTCGTCCTCCCCGCCCATGTAGGCAAGTTGATCAACACCTTGCCAGGCCTCCAAGTCAAACGGTTCGCCGGTCATCTGTTCGACGTTCGCGATTCCGATGTGATAATTCAGTTCGTGCCCCTTCGCCGTTTCAGCGGGCAGTATCGCTGTGCCATTGATCCCACCGGCGGTTACCGACGTTACCCGGTTGGGGTGTAACGCGGCGAACCTATTGACAAAGGTCCCCGAGGCGGAGAACCCGTTCAGCATGAGCTGGTCGGTCACTTGGAAGCCCGCCGTAGCCAACCGATCACGAGCATCGTCGACCATGGCCAAGAGTTGCTGGTCGACGCGTTCGAGCGGCCCGTCCTCGATGGCCATCGTCTGAGCATCTAACGCGTGTACATAGTGGGTGTAGTCGACCGGGTCGCCGCTGGGTCGGGGGAACACAGGGACGAGGAATGGAATGCTGAGATCGTCACTCAAATCACGAGAGAACCCGTTTTGAGCGATTCCCTGGGCAGACTTCCGGTGCTCCTCGAAGTCATTTGTCGACGTTCCCGTATTGTTCGGCTCAACGAGCAATGGCGTGCTGCCCGACCGACTCTCTCCGGGAGTGTACAGATAGTACGGGTAATTGAATCCGTCCTCCGGCGATGCTGTGATGAGTTCTGGTTCTGAACTGCTGCTTTGTGTCAAATCGGTGTTTCCTGCGACAGTTCCAGTACCCAGGACACCCGCGCCACATGCTGCCCCTGCGAACCGTATCAGCCTACGGCGATGGAGGTCCAACCGCGGCAGAGAATCGCTAATCTCGGCCCCTTTCTCGTTCGACATTGAAAAGTAAGTGACAACCAGGGCATTTCAATCGTTTGTCCGTACAATCAAACAAGAGGACTGGAGAAGTAGACCTTCCTGGGCCGGTGATGCTCTGAGAGGTAACCTGCCAACAGCTACCTTGACAATCCACTTCGAATGCTCCGCTCGCGAAGCTTATCAGCTTGGATAGATGTGAGGACATCAGCGGACGATATACTGGTCGCCACGTTCCGAAGCTGTCGGCCTTTCAACCGTGTCACCGTCGTTTGGAGAGCCTCTCGTTCCGTCTCCGTCGACGGAACCCACTGGCATGCCCCGATCAGATCCCGGGTTCCACGAGGCGCGAAAGCGAGGGCTCTCGTTTCGTCGGGGACCGATAGCAGGGCACCATCGGTCGCAATTAGATAGTCCCGTCCCAGAGTAACGAACAGTACGTCCGGTTCGCAGGCAAGCCAGTCCCGGATCGCGGACGGGATCCCCAACTCCGAGGCGACGGCCCTGATGCGCTCTTTCTTGGTCAGGGTCGAAGGACCCACACCCAACCGTTCGACCCGTTCACGTACCTGCTTATCGTCCTTGAACGTACACTCATAGGAAGGAAGAACGGCATCAGGCCCCATGAGGCCAAATCCAGCGGAGACGATTCGCCAGTCGACGCTGGCGACATCCTGAAACTGCTCTACAGCCGACTTGATCAGTTCATGCTCGTCACCGGTGTACAGTGATTGAGCCTCTATGGAGGCCGAGGGATACTCATCGACAAGATGATTTCGCCCCGCCTGATCGATCTCTTCACAGCCCACTTCTGGCTCGATAGCCTTTGACCCCGAACACGCGGAGAGCACGAAAATAGAAGTCGCCATAGGGGGAGGATTCTCTGGGTTCACGGATAGATTTACGTGTCGACAATGATCTGACACAGGTATGTCCCGCGAAGCGGATCTGGATCGGTTGTACGATCTCCTGACGGATCTCGAAGCGGCGGTCGGGGGGAAGCAGCGGTTACGAGACTGCACGGGGCACATAGATTGGCCAGAGCGCGGGCTGTATTTCTTCTATGCTGACGGTGAAACACGTAGCTCAACGGATCAGCTACGCATGACGCGTATCGGGACGCACGCCGTGTCGGCAGGATCAGGGACATCTCTCTGGAACCGGCTTCGAACGCATCGAGGTGCTCTGTCTGGAACATACGAGGGCGGCGGCAACCATCGAGGATCAGTGTTCCGCAAGCGGGTCGGAGAGGCGATGATCGAACGAGCAGGCCTTCACGACGACTACCCGCACTGGGGAGAGGGTTCGGGCGCTGGCAGGGAGCGGCGTCTTGATGAACTGGAACACGAACGTCGGGTGAGCGAGTACATCCGTGACCTCCCGTTCCTGTGGGTGGACGTCGACGATGAGCCGGGACCTGCCAGCGATCGTGCGTACATTGAACGGAACGCCATCGCTCTCGTCAGTAACTACCAGAAGCCGTCGATCGACTCGCGTAGCGACCACTGGTTAGGGATCCAGAGCCCTCGTAGCGAGATCAGCGAATCGGGACTTTGGAACATCAATCACGTGGGTGAGACGTACGACTCAGATATTCTGGACCGTTTAGCACTGCTGATTGAGGAAACGGAGGGCCTCTGAGGGAGCCATAACGAGGTTGCTGGTGGCACTGTCGCGCTCACCAGGAGTGGCTTGTGTCGCCAGTTCAATCATCCCGTCAGGGAACTCTGCCACGTATAGTTCGCACGACGCTACCGGGACCGGCTTGCGTGCAGTGCTCTCGAAATGGGCCTGCGGAGAGCTACTGGCGGAGGGTGAAAGAAAGAGCTGACTGCGACTGGGCATACCCATTGGTGTCACTGAGGGGTAATAAAGTCATGATGGAGTGCTTGTGAAGTAGTTAATCACCGATCCTGACATTGATTCCTTGTCCTCTTAGGTCAATGAAATATTCGAAGGTCCAGCCAAAACCCCGATATGTTTACAGTAGGTCCATTTCATATTCAGCTAATGCATCCTTACTCATCAGATACTGAGCGAAGGATATTAATCGCGCTGATGGGATTCCTTGCATTGGGAATTGCGGGTGCTGCTGATCGAGCTCTGCGTGAATTTTTAGAGGCAAGAGTGATCCCGGTGCTTCCAGAGCTGCTCGGGAACGCTGTGGAGACCAATTCGGTATTCATCACTGCCATGATCTCATTCTCACTAATATATACCATATATGATAATCTCCTTTGGAGACTGTTGTCAGATTATCTGTTTATGGAGGAGATTCCAAATATTCAGGGCGAGTGGTTATTAGTGCCTGCTGAGGAGGACGCTTTTGAATACCTCCAATTGCAAAAAGATGCACAGAGTAATGATATTCCCAAGATGATTATCGGTCAAAATTGGTCGACCATCGAGTTTGGGTTCTTTGATCCCGGCTCATCATATTGGAAGAGTGACTCTGCAATGGTACGAACGGGAGATGCTCCAGATCCTGAAGTAATATGTACGTTCCAGTATGAGCCGTTCGGAGATAATTCAGAAGATGATAGCCCTGATCGGGGGACACTCCGACTACGCTACATTGATGACGGAATCGATCGCTTAGTCGGGAATTCATACACCGAAAACGGAGATCGAAAAAGAGGCTTGGAATTTGTGCGTGTCAAGAAAGGCCATCTTCCGTGGACATTCGAATTAGAGGAATAATTAGATTCAGAAGTATCGCATCCTGGACCTGTTAGCGCCAGCCATTAACGAAACTGAAGGCCTCTAACTCCCGCCGAAGGTGCCTCTCAGCTCGTTGTGTAGTTTACCTTCTTGTCGTCGTTGTAGTCTGGGTTCGTTCAACCCCCCTGGCTATCCAGGACGCTCACCGTGTTTCCGGACGAAGTCGCGCCAGCCTGTATAGTCGGTATTCCCCCAGATATGCTTGGCAGTACTACTTCCGCTCACATGGCGGGCCACTGATGACGCAGAACGGTGAGAATAATTGCATCCGTCAATTGGACATTCTACCTTGGCTTGAGGATCACCCATATTGTCCATCATCATTGAGAGGAGTGGGTCCGACTTGTCGCCCCCCTGACCATTGTTTGGCTCTTGAGGAGATGCTTCCTCCACAGGCGAAGGCGATCGATTTTCGGTTTTAGCTATAACCCACTCACTTTCATCAATCGAAATGTGGGGGTGTACGCAGAATACGGTCGCGTACGTTTCGCCATTAGGGGGCAGCCGATCAAGATCAAAACAATCTCCATCCTCGGTTATCCGTTGGTATAGTGTTTCGAACATCTCTCGCTGAAGTTCGCGTGTCTCATCCGAGTCGCCGTTGAGATCTTCGATTTCGATACGATGATTATCTACGGCGGTGACGCGGAAACGTTCGCCTGAAACCGGTGAGATCAGCGTCGTATCCTCGGGGAGATCTTCCAGTTCGTCAAGCAGCTTGTGCCACGAGACGCCAAACGGCATATCTACGAGTCTCTCAGCCAACAGGCTAAACCTTGCTCCGGTCACGTCAGTAGAATCCAGCGTCCGTCAGAAAATCACATAAGTCGCACCGTCGAATCAGGAATGGAGCTGTGATTCGGGAATCATCAGCCAGCAAGCTTCGGTACGTCCTCTCGCCACACGAACGCTTATCGATGCTCTCTAAGTCGGTCATCCGGTCAGTCGCTCCGGTAGTGCCTATCCACCGTAGCAGATAACACACCCCAGATATAATTACGCTAACATGGCCCTCATACTCGACGATAAAGAGGATTTTTAGGGCAAATGGATATGGAACTGCCTGATATAGAAATCGCCCATCTGTGGTCAGCCGTTTTTGCGGCGTACAGTCTGGTATTTGTCATAGCTATAATTGTGCTTTGGGCGGTTATCACCTTCTTCTCAGTTGGTTTACTATTCCCAAATGCAAATACTATTGAGATCGGTAAAGTATCTGCATCGGTACTTGGAATTATAGTGAATTTGGGTCTTTCCGGTGGTCTCCTCTATATCTATGTCCGCCAAACAGGCGTGTTACGCGACCAGAGAGACCTTAGTGCGGAACAGACATCAATTCAAGACCAGCAACGGAAAATAATGGGCGCTGAGTACGTCCCTGAAGTAGATGTATTTGTAGATGGTGTTGAGGATGATGAAGTAATACTCCAGTGCTCAAATGAAGGCACGGGTTTAGCAAAACAATTCGAGGTCGATGTTGAGTTCTACGTTAGCGAAGAGTCAATGGACGATCCACCCGAAAATGGCCGTGGAATCGAGCTAACGCCATTGTGGGACAATATTTTCACCTCGACCTCGGAGGTCCGTAACAACGGCGAAGTAACTCAAGAGGCACACTATACTGGAAAAGCATCGACACCTCGTAGAGAGACCTCTGATGACAATTTAGCTCAGGTGCGTACTCCAGAAATACTACGTGAGGAAGATGATGCGACACTTCAGTTCCGCATATATTTTGAACGATTTGTCGAACCCGGGGGAGATCCTGGAAACCCTGACCACCTTTCGTTTTCTGAAGGAGTAGATGCCTTACAGGATGAGGGAATAGAAACTCTTGGCTTCAAGATGCATGTAACTTATCAGGATATCTTTGATGAAGAGGCGGCTAACGAGCTGCTCACGAGCGGATGGGTTGATATACGAGATGGCACCTCAGTAACAGAGATGCTTGAGACAGCAGAGAATAGAGGAGTGTTTCACCAAGATACTCACCCACTCCAAGATAGGGGAACAACCTATCATGCACACTATTATTCATACATATGAGTAGTCTTTGTCCTCGGCCAATACTGCTGAATGACTACAAGATTAGGATGGTAGAATTATATTTATGAAAATCTCTTCTTGTTGAACGTGGTCAATGAACTCCTCGTCAGGTTGCAGTCCAGAAGCTCGAAGACAACCTGTCTCTCCTCCACACCGAAGACGGAATCGGTCGTGCGACAGCGGCGTGATTAGCGGCCCTCTCAGGGAGATTGCCGTGTTCGTCGAGAAGTGTGTGTCACGAGACGCTAAACATCAGATCTGCGAAGAGGCGGCTAGCTAAAATCGAGAAGGACGCTTGCCAGCTCGATCGTATCCCAGGCCGCTGCCCCTGTTGGCACAAATCCGCGAGTATCGGAATCATCGCCACCGTATCGAGGTTTGACGTGGGATCCCAACAACAGCTTGTATCAGAACGGCTCGAATATCCGGCGAATCCGCTCCCCCAGACCCCACGCCGGTATTACACGCAGAATCGCGTCCCGTTCTGGCTCCGGAGCAGCACTCCAGTAGAGAGGCAAAAGACTCAGGTTACTACTCCAAGAAACTCATGCCACTGTGACGAGCACCGAGAGTGAGGCGGAAACCCGTATGACTGCTGACGGTGTCGAGTACACGCCTCACTCGATGATGCACAAGGCCATCGTTCGCATGGATCCGACAAAGTTGGAGATGCTCGATGGTTTTGAACTCGCGGATGCCGGGCACAAGTTTACCCCCGAGGCCTCGAACGTTCGAGTTATCGTAAGTGGTCGAGACTGGGACGAAAAGCGGATTTTGGTCTACGGAAGTACATCTACCGAGGAAGCCAAACAGTACATTGAGACAGTCATCGGCCGGGTTACCGAGATCGGTCACGACGCACAGCTAATTGAAGGGCCGGAAATCACGAACATCGCCGTCGGTGGCGATTTCGATATCTCACTTCAGCTAGAGTCACTCAGCATCAAACTCGGCAAGCAAGGAGTAGACGTGGAATACGAGCCTGAGCAGTTTCCCGCCGTGATTGTCAAATTAGAGCAACCACCGGTCACATTTTTGCTTTTCTCTACGGGGAAATTCGTGATCCAAGGTCTTCGAGGGTTTGAGGACATCGAACCAGGAATTGAACGGGTTCAGTCGCTCCTCAATGGAGAATCCTGACGGGCAAGATAGACCAGCATCATCAGAGGATCTACTGTGATGTTGGATGAGTTAAATTTCATCAGTTCAATATTGGACTTTAATAGAAATCAGATGGTCAGCGTGTTCCCGTTTACCCGGAGCCATTCACGGCGATCTTCATAGTCAGGGATTAGCGCACCGACCGTATTCCAAAATGAATCGGAATGATCGCTGTGGATGGAATGCGCCAGCTCATGTGCGATGACGTAGTCCTGAATTCGGACTGGAGCCTGGATTAGCCTCCAGTTGAGGCGGATTGCGCCGTCGTTGAACTCACCCCATCGCCCAGCAAGCTCACCCACTTCGATCGGAGTTTCATCAAGGCCCAACCTCATCTCAAGCGGGGGAGCCCTCTCTGGAAGTTCGTCTTCAGCTCGATTGATGAACCAGTCGACAACCGCTTGTCGTTTCCTACGAACACTCACGTTCTCTCCATTGGCGTCAAGTCGATGGACGCATAGTGTGAATGTCTGATCGTCGAATGACAGCTGCGGCTGTGTAACGTCGGCATCGACGACTTCGAGTGGGTACTTTCGGCCTCGATATTGGAGCTTCTCACCGCTCATGTACTCTTTCGGATACGGCGGCCCCTCTTGCTCCTGTAAGCCATACAGCTTCTGGAGGAGCCACTCCTGCCGAGATTCGAGCACCGATTCAATGTCCTCGTAGGTTGCGGACATCGGTGCAGTAACGGACAGCTCAAGTGAGTCGTCGAGTGAGAGGCCGACCGTCTCACGGTCCTCAGACCACTCGACCGTGTACGGGACAACAGTCTGGCCGATGTGGTGGTGTTCCTTTAGGCGTCCACTCATTGGTAGTGAGCCCGTGCGAGTTCGACGACGCGGTTGGTGAGTTCTCGCCGCTCATCCGTCGAGAAGTCGATCTCGGATCGGTAGAGCTGTCCGGTGACCTTCTTGCGCATCTTATTCTGTAGGTGGGCCCGTTCTTTCCACTCGACCACTGTTACGTACTCCTCAACTGTACCGACCAAGTCACCGGTCAGTTCGACGAAGTCCTCTTCCTTGGCATCGCGCTCCGATAGGACATCCTCGACGGCGTGGTAGAAGGAGAGATCGGTTTCATCGCGGAGTCCCTTCTGCCGAGCTTGCTCATCTCGGGAGCGGATCTCGTCCATTAGTGTGCGGAGCTCTTCGATGGTCTTCTGCTCGCCAAATCTCCCTTCGCGATACTCCGCGATGAGTTCCTCAAGCCGCTCTCTGAGGGAACCATACTGGACGGGGTCTTCGTCGAAACGTACGTTGATCTCGTGCTCGATGGCATTTTGCATCTCACTCGCACGGGCTTCGTCGCTTTCTAGGCCTTCAAGTTTCGCGTCGTACTCGACCTCGTCCATGATCGAAACGGGCTCGTCGTTCAGGATCTCGATGCCCTGTGAACTAATGTGGTCCTGGATCAGATTTCGGACCTTCGCGCCCGCGCCCTCCAGATTCATCGTCTCGTCGCGGTAGCGTTCCTTCGCCGTGGCGTAGATCGTGCTGAGTTGGTCCAGATCGTCGCGGTAGGGATTTGCCATCGGATCCGGTAGCACGATGTCCATCAGTTGGGAGAATCGCTTGAACGAGTTCTTGAATTCGATGCGGCGATCGTCAGGTTCGAGCGACTGAACGCACTGCTCGACGTCGTCGATGTCCTCGAAGAAGGAGACTGCCTTGCTGTGGGCGGCTTCGAGCTCCGGCTGTTTGTCCTCGATCGGCACCATCGCCCGCTCAACGTCCTTGGCGCTGAACATTGCAAGGGCCTCCTTGAGTTCGTCAGAGACGCCGTAGTAGTCGATGATGAGCCCGTGAGTCTTCTCCTCGAACGGACGGTTGACGCGGGCGATCGCCTGCAAGAGGTTGTGCTCACGCAGGGGCTTGTCGAGATACATCACCTGAGCCACCGGCGCGTCGAAGCCAGTCAACAGCATGTCACAGACGATGAGTAACTCGACCTCGCCGTTCGGATCGACGAACGACTCCTTGTACCGGGCTTTCTCGGAATCAGAGGGCGTCCATTCCTTGATTTTCTCGGGGTCGTTGTGGCCTTCTGAAATGATGACCCTCGACTCCGGTCCGTTGAGGCCGTCGAGCGTCTTCTTATACCGAACCGCGGCCGACTTGCTCGTCGTGACGACCATGCCCTTGAACGGCGGCGCGACCTCTTCCTCGAAGTGCTGGACGATGTCGAGTGCGACTCGATTGACCCGTGGCTGGGCTTCGGCGAGGTCCTGCGTCCGGGCGTATCGCTTCTGGATCTCGGCCTTTTCCTCGTCGGTCTTGTCCGAGAAGATCCGGTCGAACAGGTCGTCCAGCGTCTCGCCTTCAAGGTGGATGTCCGCGAGACGACCCTGGTAGAGGATCTCCTCTGTCGCGCCGTCCTCCAGCGATTGGTCGATGGTGTACGTGTCGATGTAGTTTCCGAACGTGCGGCGGGTGTTGCGCTCGTCCTTCTCGATGGGCGTCCCGGTAAAGCCGATGTAGAAGGCGTTCGGTAGTGCCGTTCGCATGTTGTTCGCGAGTTCCTTGTCCTGGGTCCGGTGAGCCTCGTCGGCCATGACAAAGACGTTCTCGTTGCGGGAGAGCACCGGGAACTCCTCGTCTCCCAGGTCCTCGTCGTCGGTGGTCTGGAACTTGTGGATGAGCGTCGTGATCGTCTCGCCGGCGTCGTAGCTGAGCCGCTCGCGGAGGTCCTCGATGCTCTCGGCCTTTTTCGGGTTCGGGAAGCCACAGCGTTGGAAGGTCGCGTGAATCTGGTCATTGAGCGCCCGCCGATCGGTCACGAGCACGAGGGTCGGATCGTCCTTCTTGCGGCGGAGCTTGAGGGCGAGGAACAGCATCGTGAGCGACTTCCCAGAGCCCTGGGTGTGCCAGACGACACCGCCCTGTGCCTCGTGCCGTCCGCGCTTGTCAATCCGTTCGAGAGCCTTCCGCACCGCACGATACTGCTGATACCGGGCGACCATCTTGATCGTCCCGCTCTGGCGCTCCTCGAACACCGTGTAGTGGCGCACCTGATCGAGCAGACGCTCGGGCTCGAACAACGCGTAGAGCATCCGGTACTGGTCGGGGAGGTATCCGTCGAGATCGAACAGGTCGATCAGTTCGTCGTCATCCAGTGGATAGGCGTCCCGCCAGGGCTTGTACTGGTCCTTAGGCGTTCCGTAGGTGCCCATCACCGCGCCTTCCATCCAGACTGCCACCGAGCACTGGTTGTACCGGAACAGCTCCTCGGCCCCTTCCGAGTCACCGTCGCGTTCGTTCTGGTAGCGGGTGAGCTGGTCGAGGGCTTCCGAGCGCGGTTCCTGGATCTGCGGGCTCTTGCATTCGATCACGCCGAGGGGAATTCCGTTGACGAACAGCACTATGTCGGGGGTGGCGACCTCGACCGGTCCGGCGACCCGGAACTGATTGAGCGCGAAGAAGTCGTTGTTCTCGGGGTTCTCGTAGTCGATGTACTGGACCGTCCGGTGCTTCTTGCCGTGGTCGCCCTCCTGCTCGACGGAGACATGCCGGACGAGTTTCTCGTGGATCTGCTCGTTCTCGTCCATCGTGCTCGTCCCGGCGACCTGCTGAATCTCGCGGACGACCTTGTTCAGGTTGTTCTCGTTGAGCCAGGGATTCAGGCGCTTGACGGCGTCGCGGAGTTGCGGTTCGAGTACGGCTGAGGATTCCGTTTCGCGGGGGTCGACCCAAGTGGATTCCTGCTGGTCGACCACCTCCCAGCCGAGCCGGTGGAGGGCGTCGAGGGCGGGGCGTTCGGACTCGGCGTACTCGTCGGCCATCTACTATCTAAGCGTGAAAAGTTGCTGTATAAAGGGCGTTGTGGCTCTTTCCTATCGGAGCACTTCCATGTGCCTCGGAACACCGCAGATAGGTATCCTGCGTTCAGTCGTCAATGTCGACGCGAACGCTTCCAGTGAGGAGGTCTTGCATGAGGCCCCGCTTGAGTTCTTGGAGGAGGTTCTTGTGGCAGATCTCGTCCAGTCGTTTCCGTTCCGCGCTGGTCAAAATCTCGGCGATTCGCTTCTGTTCGTCCAGCGGCGGTACCGGAACGCGGATATTCTCCGTGTCCGACTTGTTGATCTCGGGGAACGTACTCCCGCCGCCGATCTCCGTCAGGTAGTCCGCCATCGTATGGACGAAATAGTACAGATATTCGCTGTGCAGGTCCTCGCCAGGGACGAGCGATTTGAACCCCTGATTTGTCGTCACAGGGACCGTGTTGATTACCGCTTCGCCGATGGTCGCCCGGCTCGTCATCAGCACAGCCCCCGGCTGGAGTAGGTTCGCGGAACAGTTTTCGAGGCCGGCTTTGGTTATTTTCTCCTCGGTGTTGGAGAGATAGATGCCCTCTGTCCCAGTCACATCCGTCGGCGTAGCCCAGCAGATGTCTCCGCCCCAGTAATTCCGATCACTCTTTTTCGGTGTGCTCCCACTCACGATCTCCGCGACGTCAACCATCCGCTCAACACTCCAAGAGGTGGGGATCTCGACGGTCTTCGGCCCGAGAAGTTCCTCCCGATACGACCTGTGATTTATGCCGTGAGTAACAAGATCCTGGACGAGGCCGCGTTTCAGTTCCATCGTCTTCTCGATCATCTCGTCGGTCTGCTGAATCTGCTCGTCGACCGTCGAGAGGATATCGGCAATGTGGCACTGTTGAGAAAGGGGTCGCAATGGGATCTTCAGAGTTGTCAGATCGGTTGTTGATAGGCCGGGAATTGATGTCCCCTGTGAAAGAATGGACAGCAGTTCCTCTTTTGTCTGAAGCCAGTAATAAAGATACCTTGGATTAAGATTTTCCTTGGGACGAAGAGCTTTCAGTTGACGGCTAATTGCGGCGCGTTCACTCGAAAATGTCGAATTTCCACAACCCGATCCCTTAACAGTAACAAGTGTGTCACCAGGTTCGCAAAAACTCGATGGATCGTCAGTGTACTTTGTTACTGTGAAACCCAGTTCCTCGAAGTCATCGGGTCCTGTTAGGTAGGGCGTTTTTGATGAATTATTTGATACTTTATCAGATTCTACGTGTACTCCGGAAATCACCTCGATCTCCTCACCCAACGGAACCTCTTCGACCTCGCTCATCGATACTCCAACTCCTCCATGTACGCCTGCAGCTCCTCGTCGGTCTTCCGGCGCTCCTCTTTCAGTCGGTCCAGTTCCTCCAGCTTCTCACTCACGTCGATGGGCTCCTCGGGCTCGGTCGTGTCGACGTAGCGCGGCACGTTCAGGTTCCAGCCGTTCTCCTTGATCTCCTCAAGATCGACGAGGCGACTGTGGTGGTCCTCCTCGCGGCCAGTCTCATACGTCTCGGCGAGGTACTCGACGCCTTCGTCTGTCAGTTGATTCTGGTTCGAGAGTTCCTCAAACACCTGCACGTTGGACTCTCGGAGCGTGTGGTCCTCGGCGTAAATGAAGTGGACCTTGCCCTCACGCTCTTCCGGTTTGTCCTTGTTCAGGATGAGGATGCAGCCCGGAGAGGAGGTGTTGTAGAAGAGGTTCTCCGGCAGCGCGATCACCGCTTCGACGAGGTCCTCCTCCAGCACCGGCTTGCGGATCTTCTTCTCCGAGCGCGAGCGGAACAGGACGCCGTTGTCCATTACGACGCCCGCCTTGCCAGTCTCGTTGAGCGAAGCGATCATGAGCTGGATCCAGGCCCAGTCGCCGCGGTTCGACGGCGGGAGGCCGTAGGGGAATCGGTTGTACGGCTCGTTGTCCTCGACCCAGTCCTTGCTCCACTCTTTCTGGTTCCACATCGGGTTCGCAATGACCCGGTCAAATACCTCCAGTTCGTCGTGCTTCGTCACGCGCTTGGGCTCGGTGATCGTGTCACCCTTCTCGATCTGGGCGTCGTAGAGCTCGTGCAGAAGGACGTTCATTTGCCCGATCGCCCAGGTGTTCAGGTTCTTCTCCTGGCCGTAGAGCGAGATGTCTTCCATGTCGCCGCCGGATTCGCGGATGTGCTCGGCGGAGTAGATCAGCATGCCGCCGGAGCCACAGCAGGGGTCGTAGACGCGGTGGCCCGGCTCCGGATTGACGCACTTGACGATCAGGCGGACGACCTCCCGCGGCGTGTAGAACTCCCCGCCTTTCTTTCCGGCGTCGTCGGCGAACTCGCGGATGAGGTATTCGTATGCCCGTCCGAAGATGTCGGGATCTTTGAGGTCGACGTTGCGGTACCGGTGCTTGGAGAAGTGTGAGACGAGGTCGGAGAGCAGAGCGTCCGGCAGTCGCTCCTTGTCGTTGAAGTCAACGGTGGTGAGGACGCGGTCCGCGATCACGTCGTTCTCGTCTTCGACGGCCGCGAGCGCCTTGTTCAGCGCCGCGCCGATGTCGTTCTCCTGGGCCTTGATGTGGTCCCAGCGAGCCCGCTCGGGCACCCAGAACTCCTCGTGGAGGTCCCTGTCGTCGCGGGCGGTTTCCTTCGGAATGTCGAACTCTTCAGCGACCTCCTCGGTCTCCTCCTCGAACCGGTCGTTGACCCGCTTGAGGAAGAGCAGACCGAAGATGTAGTTCTTGTAGTCCGCCGAATCAATGCTCCCCCGGAGCTTGTCCGCTGCCGCCCAGAGATGCGTTTCGAGCGTATCGAGCGTGAGTAGTTCCGATTCCGATCCAGGCAGTGTAGCCTGGTCCCCTTCAGCCATGACTCAGTGGTTACCTTCCCAGGTAATAACACCAGCGGCAGCCGAAAGCGAAGCTCGAAAGCTGGAGATGCTTATCAGAGCCGCTGGATCCGGTCGTAGAACACTTTGTGGAACCGTTCACCACGGTCAAGCATCCACTCGTGATACTCATCCCACGACTCCTTTGCGGCCAGGTCACCAGGCCGCCGCAAGGTGATTTTTGCCCGGTTGCTATTCTGTCGAGCCTCTTCAGGCGGACTCCACAGTAGTGACTCCCCCATCTCGTTCTCGATCTCTTCTTTTTCGTCTACCAATCTCTGATAGACCTCAGGGTCATTCTGAATCACGAGTTGACAGTATAGCCGGTCTTCCTGCGTATTCGCGGTAAACTGAAGTTTGAAACCGGATCGACCAATCGGGTTATTGTACCAGTGTTGTGGCTTCGGTTTCCGCTCCTTGAGCGTCGTATCGCGGTCGGTGATCTTGTCTCGAAACTGAGTCCAGTACTCTTCCTGTAGCTTCTTGGTCTCCGATAACTCTCCGCCGGTTCGCTTGGCTTTTTGCTTCCATTCGGACGGGTCCTCTACTGGGTTCAGCCGGACAGCTGGCGCTGAGTCGCCTATCTTCCAGACTTCCAGTCGAATCGCGAATAGATCGACTCCTTCCCGGCTGTTCTTGTTCAGCCAGTTGAACGCATCCTGATGCTCGTCGTTGAACTTCGGTGATAGCCATACGATGATGTCTGCGTCGACCCCCGCCGCATAGGCGATACATTTGCCAAGGTGGTCGTGATCAGAAGAGCCCAACTGGTTCTCGATTACGACCTGGCGTCCGTCATCGACGATCTCCGCCAGGATGTCGACGCTGTACTTGCCGACGTCCCGCTCAACCTCTACAACTTCCAAGTCCAAGCCGAGAACGTCCTCCAAGTGGGACGTATCGTCGGATTCTATCTCTTTGGCCAACCATGGAGTGAAGTCATCAGCCTCGTGCTCCCAGTACTTACGGACATTCAGGGATTCGAGTTCCTGAAAATCTGGATCCTCAAATGAGTACATAGCCGGAAACATACGCTAATGCCTCAAAATGGTTCGTGCCGATAGAGACGTATGGACTGTCTGAACCGCGGTTTTGTTGGCAGTGTGTGCAATGAGTCGAAGCGGCATCCAGGGCCCACTCGTGCTCTACTCGCTCTCGTCAACTGCGGGCCGTAAGTCCCGCCAGCGAAAGTGCGCCGTCTCTCCGCCGGGGAGCTCTACCTCGTAGAGATAGGAGTCTCGCTCGTCGCCAGTATGCTCCCCGGCATCGTCTTTGATCACGTCGACGACCTCTCCTCTATGCCCATGATAGCGGTCGAAATCGGGATCCTCGGTATCGGGGATGTCGACGCGAACCCGATCACCAGACTCGACGTGTCTCACTGATCGGTCCTTCTTGGGGGTGGCCCCTGACTTTTACGCCCACTGCTTACCCATCTCCTCGGCTTTGTGGTGGAGGTCATCTTGGTGGCCGACCTCGCTGAGCTTCACCCATCCAGCCATCCGCTCCCATCCACAGCCGTCAGTGCAGACGTAGAACACCTTCCAGCCAGTGGCCTCCACTTTTGTCCCGAATGAGAGCGGATCTCCGCACCGGGGACAAGTCGCTGAGGGGTGTCGAGTAACCAGCATGCTCAGCTATCCTTCGCCCCACTCCTCCACCATATCGTGATACCTTGTCGCGTGCCTTCTCGACTCGTCGAAGAGGCGTTCGGCCTCTTCTGACCAGTCGAGCGCAGCCTGTGGATCGTCCTCGACCTGATACGCGTAGGCGCTGTTGTACCAGGCCGACGCCGATTCGTGCATCAGTCGGTACATGTTCCAGGCGTGGTCGAACAGGGCGTATCGATTCTGGTTCTCGTCGTACTCGTTGCGCTTCTCGAAGGCGTCGGATTCCAGCTTCTCGTACTCCTCGACCGAAAGTTCCAGATCGCGGATGGCGCGCGAGAATCGTTCCTCCGATATCGCCGTCACGCCGTCCTGGTACAGCCCGTACGCCTCTTGATCTCGATTGGACCAATTGCTGGAGACGTAGTCGGTGACGTACGCGGCGGCCTCACTCCGCGATAGTCGCTCGTCCGGTGATGGGCCGCTGCCTTCTGAACTGTCGTCGAGGCCTCCACAACCAGCCAATGGGACTACCAGCGCGCTGACCGCCACCCCGAGCAGTTCGCGGCGTGATGGTTCCTTCATTGCTCGGAGCCCTCCTCGGGGCGGCTCCGGTCGATGATCCTGACCGCTGCAAGCACATGGTTGAACCAGACTGCCGCGCCGATGACTTCGTCGGCCCCTTCTGTTGGAGGATCAACAGTGGTCTCTCCGCAGTCGGTACAGTAGAGTCGTCGAAGCGTCCATCCCGCATCTTCGTAGTACGTCGCGTAGAATCCGACGGTTTCGCCGTTCTGGATGCCTCGATTACACCGGTCGCATATCGCGCCTATCTTCGTCCCCTGGATCGCCTCCTCCGGCGGAATGCTTTCAGTCGCCATTGCTATGGCGTACCCCCGTTTCGGACTGGGAGCCAATACGGCTCGTCGCCTGAAAACCGGAGATGGCGCTCCAGGTGACAGTCCTCGCCTGTGCGATCCACGGCTTGCTTCGCGGCACAGAGGGAGAGTGATCCACTACTGAACGTGCCCCCGCGCTCGATAGTTTCCTGATCGGTGGTGATCTGGACGTCGACGACAGGTCCGAAGCTTCGCTGGTTCACGACGCCAGCACGAGCCGACCATGGCCCGCGGAGCGTGATCGCATCTCCGTCGACCGTCGTGATGTCGAAACTCTGCCCGGAGAACCCACCGTCGTTGCCGTCGCTGGACCAAGCGAAGTAGGACACATACCCATCGGCGATCGCACACCAAATTCCATCCTCGTGTTCGTACCGCAGCTCATCTCGCGAGGGGATCTCGTCGACGAGCACCTGGAGTCGAGGATCATTGGCGACGTGCTCGCGCCAGTTGATCGTGGCGTCGAGGATCCTCATGCGGAATCGGCCTCCGCTCCGCAACTGGACGGAAGATCCTCCGTTCTCAGCACCTCAACCCCACACCTCACGCACCGGAGATACCGTTCCAGATACTCCTCTTGGCCCTCAATCCGCCGTTGTGGGTCTGGGTGCTCGCCTGGAACTTGATCCACCTTGTCTACGACGAAGTGCCCATCAACTCGTTCCGCCTCAGGATGCTGGTTGCTTAGCGTTTCCACTGTTCGATTGGATGATGCCATTCTGATCTCCTCCGGGGGCACAGAGTAGTGCCTGCTGTCCAAACTGAATTTTTGGCAGTGGCTCTGTGTCCCCTATATTAGATATTAAACATGTAAGGTTATTAGTATGACTTTCCCGGCAATAATGTGCCACCCGACGCGTGTACGATTGGTGGTACACAACAGACTAGTAGAAGCTCGAAAAGAGGGCTCGACCGGTCGATTGTAGTGGTCAGGGCCCGCCTCCATTCGGGCACAAAGTCACGAACGAGCAAACATCACGTATAGAATCTTACAAAAGTGGTATGTGTGTCTGACCTGGAATATTCCACAGTGGCCACGAATGCCGAATGACCCTTCGGATGTGCGAACGGGGGAGGATCCCACAGAGGCCGTCCTTAGCGAATCAGGCCTCAACAGCAAGCACCTCTGTGACTACGTTATCAACGTCGCTACAGGCTGTCGTCATGGGTGTAAATTCTGTTACGTCCCGACCATGCCCAGCGTTCGGACCCGACCGGAGATGCTGAAAGACCGGGCGGATGTCGACGATGCCCAACAGGAGTGGGGGTCGTATGTTCTGTACCGTGATGACCTTCCAGATCGGTTGGACAGCCACCTCAATCGCAAGCGAACCTGGAAGCGGACCTCCAAGGGTTGCGGAATCGTTGGGATCTCCTTTGCGACTGACTGTTACATGGATGGGCGAGCTGGCAAGATCACTCGTGAGGTAGTTGATGTCCTGTCAGACCATGAGAGATACGCGCGCATACTTACCCGAAATCCGATCCTTTCACTCCAAGATCTTGACGTATTCAAAGGTGCGGGTCAGTACGTGACCGTCGGATCATCGATCCCGTCGATGGATGCCGAGGAGGTCGGCGCTATCGAGCCACAAGCACCGGCACCGGAACATAGAGTTCGAGGGCTGGAGGAACTCAACGAAGCCGGTGTACAAACCTTCGTTTCGATGTCGCCGACGTACCCCACGCAATCGAAAGAAGATCTCCGTGCGCAGCTCATGGAGATTGCAGAGTGTGACCCATCCGTAGTGTTTCACGAGCCGATCAATCCCCGAGGCGCGAACTTCAAGATGACCGTTGATGCCGCCCGATCCGCAGACCAAACACGTCTTGCGGACGAGTTGGAGCGGCTACAGAAGCGTGATCGATGGGTCGAATACTCCCTCAATCACCTCAGGTGGATGCAGGAGCTGGGCGATGAACTCGATATGCCAGTCCACCTTTGGCCGGACAAGCAGCTGTTGAAATACGCCGATCCAGCTGAGCGAGAGTGGTTAGAAGGATGGCGCGAGCGGCAAAGTCCCGAAGACTTTGCGAACCGTGATACACCTTCTACTCCCATGCCAGACCACCCGGGCACGGCAAACGCGGCTGGAGTCGAATAGGGGGAGTAATTATTTAACATGTCGCTCCGAGGACAGCTACAGCTAACGTGTCAAATACGTACTCGGGTGACAAGAGCATCGCCAAGCTGGTCATCCTCCAGAAGTATCTCTGGGCATACAAGCGAATCCTGGACAACAACTGGGAGCAGGACCTGTGGTACGTCGACACCCATGCGGGGAATGGTGTCACGGAGCTCCCTGACTATCGGCTGAATATCGCAGGGTCACCGATTCGAGCTTTGGAGTATGACTTTGATGCGTACTACCTCTACGAGATCGACTCCGGCCACTGGCAATCCCTCTGTGACGCCATAGAGGAACGCCTGGGTATCGAACTCTCTTTCGGCACATTGGATACGGGGGAGGAATACGCGATACGGGGCTCAGATCCGCGGATTCTCATTCATAACATGGACAGTATGGATGGGGTTGATTGGCTCATCGAGAACGGGAACAGCTACAAACACTGGTTCACCTTCGTCGACCCCGAGGGGCTCAACGATCTGGAGTGGGATTTGCTCAGGAAGCTCATCAACCGTGGGAACACCGACATCCTGTACAACTTCCAGACGTCCGGGATAGTACGTAACAGCACGGATGGTGCTGAACACGCCCATCAGGCGCTGGAAGATGCAGTGGGTGAGGATGTACCTCGGAATCGGTCACAGGACTTCTACGTCCAGTGGTTCCGAGAGAATAAAATTGAACCGCTGGACTACCACACTGCCTCCCGAAAGATGACCTCTCGGGGTAGCAGCAACTGGCGATACGACCTGATCTTCGCGTCTGGGAATGAGACCGCCGTCAACAATGTGATGGAGGACATTATGCAGAACGAGGACACGCTACGGGCGGACGTTGTCGAGGAGATCCAGGAAACTCGGGAGCGGGCTAACGACCCACAGGGTGCGTTCGATAGCCGACTCCGTTTCGAGGAACACGGGAGCGAGAGCGAGATGTCGCAGAGCGGGCTGTATGAGTACTGACATCCTGTCTGTTCGCTGCTGTAGCATCCGCTGCTGTTGGCATTCTCGCGACGAGGATTAATCGCCGATCTATGGGTGAGCGACATCACATATAAACGTAGAAGCCGAAATCGCGGTGATGCGGTAGGATAGCGCGATAGTGTACTCTCAGATCCATTAATATAGTACTCCTTATGGAATATGCGAGTAGGGACAAGCAGGAATCGCAAGACGATAACGGGTCTCTGCTGTTTTTCTTAAGTGGGGGTTGACAAATCCCAAATGCCTTCGAGGACTCCGTCAGTCGGAATAGGTTCAGTTAGCAGGAACCGTGTTTCTCGTTGCAGTATCTCCTTCTTGGCAACATCCAGGTCAACGAGCCGGTTCATCGTCCGGCGGACTGTGTCGTATGAGACGTCTGTTGCGGTGACGATCTCATTTGCCGCTGCTCCTCGGTTCTCACGAACAAAATCGACGACCGCCTGCTGCTTCGGGGTAAACTTCCAGGCAGCGTCAATTTCCGTATCGACCATCGTCGCTGGTGCTGTCGATGTTCGAACGAACACGAGTGCACGAGGCGAATCGTGACTACGCGCCCACCGACCGATCCCCTGCGCAACCTGATTCTGTCGGATGCCGTCCAATATCTCCTCAGCGTCATCTGCGTCGGGCCCCACAAACCCCCGACCAGGCTTGCGATCCGGCTCGCCACCACACATGGGGCACTCATCACCGGGGCAACCGATGCACTTCCAAGTCTCCGGTTCGGCGTCGAGATCACGCGCTGCCAAAAGGTCGAGGACGTAGTCGTCTCCTGGGTCCAAACAGTTCGTGACGAGCCCGACAAGCTCGTTACTGAACTCGTTACTACTCCGCACGTTCCCATAGGTCAGCGTACTGACTCCGTCTGGCAGATGTTCAGACATCTGCTCATCCATTGCCTTCGGATAGATTGCAGACGAGAATGCACCCGCGTACTTGGTACGTAGCGACTCCACGACGATCTGTTGGCGTGCCGTATCGGTGTATTCTCTTACGGCGAACTCGGTTGATGCAGGTCGTGCGCTGTCACCGATCTGGACAACTTCTAGTCCCCGCTCGAACTTTCGCCACTTCTCGAACTCCTCCTCGGTGACGATGTGATCCTCCTTCAGACCGTCACCGACGTTCTGCTTCCACTCGTACACAGCGGGCCATGCATCCAGACAGATGATGCTCCGGGCGTTACCCAACTCAGGGACATTCCAGTACGCAGTCGGGATATTCTCCTCGTCAACAACCAATGTCAAGCGGGTTCGGCTGTATCGAGGGTCGTCTTCTCCGCTGGGGTCGAAGCGTGATACATCGTTACGCGCTTCACCAACACGACGACCGTTCCGGTCGGATTCACTCGCGAACGCCCGATAGGCGGCCTCGGTGAGTCCAGGTGCAAGTGAGTGAGCTCCATCTGCCTCGATGAACCAGTCGGGGCTGGCCGAAGGTGGGTCTTTCACAAGGTCCCCAAGTTCATCCACGGAGTCAATAGCAAACGTGACGAACCTCTCCCAGGTCTTCACAGGGGCATCAATCTCTTTCAGCCAGGCCGTGACAGCGTCCTGAAGCCGCGAGCGCGTGATGTCGTCATTCGGGCGATCTCCGACGCTGCTTTTGAAATCCGGACGCTCGTCGAAGATCAGATTCGTCCCGCTCGCAATTGAAGGCACATATGAGAAGCTATGGGTCGCATGTACAACGTCGTGCGAAACGTTCCCGTCTTCGTCGTAAGGCACGCCGTTCCACTGCTCTACCGATGGACAGGGGCAACAAGGGAGTTGGCCGACATTCTCCTCTTCAAGATAGCTGTGGGCTTTGCTGAGGGTGTTTCCCCGGTTGACGCACTGGTCGGACAGCCATTCGCTAGCGGGGGTGCTGTTCGGCGTCGACACGTTCTCGTCGTACTCCCCGCGAAAGGTCCCACACGCCTCATCCCTCCCCAAGAGTTGCACTGCATCGATACCTGCATCCTCGCTCATCTGCATCGCGTCTCGACGAGAATCCTTGCGTGCGTGGAGATGAATGACTGGCGCGTCTCCGGCTACGCTAAGCGTCTTCCAGGGCGTCGTCCCCGCGTTGTAGGACTTCCCACTTGAGGTGGGTGAAGGAATTATCACGTTGGCCTCCTCGCCCATGCGTGACCGGATGCGGTTTGTGAGACGGTGTCGTATCTCCTCGGTCGTCGGCCACGGGACCTGCCGGGAGTCGGTGTTTGTGCCAGTCCTTGTCGACGTCATCGCGGTATCCCGGAGTTGTATTCTCGCTGGGCGGATGGAGTCACGAATCTAACTCCTCCGCTTGCGTTCGCGCTCCATCCGCTCGTCCAGCCGGTCTTGAATGAAATGTGATAGGTTCGCCCCTGTAGAGTTGATGGCATTTGCGACTCCCTGTTTCACCAGCACGTGTTTCTGTTCCATCGGACCGTCCCGAAGCGTCCGGTCTGTGGGGAGATCCTTAGTCTCGTCATGCAACCAGAGTTCGAGTTTTCCCCGCGCCCACCCACTAAAGTTTAGGCTACTGTGACTGATATACCGTGCTTGGTCCTCTCTTACCGTGACGGATTTTTTGATCATGCTCTCTGTTTGGGAGTATGGAGGCATACACATAAAAGTATTACTTAAGTGATACATGTAATATCTCCAGACGAAGGCGCTGTCTCGCGATTTTAGCAGGTTCCTTCAGAACCCCTACATATATTGTCACCGTTTATCAAATACTGCACATCATCGAGAGGCGGGCACTTCCACCCAATTGTGGCATTTCTTGCACTCGAACCATAACAAACCGGGACCCATCGATGGGGAAGGTGTGTCAACATACAGAGTCAGTATTCAAGGGTGATGGAGTGTAGTGACCACACTGCCATCAGCGCCGTCTGCCTAATCTGGCCCCCGGGTAAAAGTGGCCCGAGAGGCCGCTGAACGACTATCCGGGATCTGAAGGGGCTTCTACCAGAGGGAGGTCTGCGCCCCCTCAAAGCATGCTTTCGGGGGTTTGGAAGCGTCACTCCTGGCCCTCGAACTGGTCGAGCGTGTCGTCTGCACCGAACTCGCATCGCCAAGGATCGTCCTCGGGAGTCGGCTCCAATGCGTGAGCGAGTTCCGTCTCGGAGAGGGCGACTTCTGGCTCGCGGTACGCGTAGTCTGGATGATCGTACTCCAGAACTCTCCGCCGGATCTTGGCCCCGAGGTCAGTGTCTTCACTCGGGCCGTAACGGCTGCCATGGACTCGGAAGTGCTCCCATCCGCGACCACGCCCACCTCCAGGGTAGGTATGTTTGTCAGCAACGATGGAACCGATCTTCCCGTCCGGATCCAGCTCTTCGTCGGAAACAGGCGGATCGTACAGAGGCTCGTGATCGTCTTCTCGCCGGGCGCGTGCTCGGTCGATCATCGTGTTCGAGAAGTATCCGTTGGCGTGCGTGACCTCGCGTGACGATCGTGCGCGAGCACACACGAGCGCAGCCGCGATTGCACAGAGTCGCCGAGGCCACTCGTCGTTCGCCCATCTATTGGTAGCGAGCTCCTGGTATCGGAGGACGTGCTCCATCGCGTCGTTCCCCGCCATGAGGTCTTCGAGCGTCACGAGAACCGCGCGGTCCCAATAGTGCGACTCGTGCTTCGGCCCTGATCGTACGAGTTCGAGAGCTGCAAACGCAGCGAGTTCCTCGTCACTCCGCCGCACGGCTTTCTGGAAGAGGCTCGAAATGATGTCTCGGCGGTAGCCGCCTTTCGTCTCGTACCAGGGCATCTCCTCGCCGAAGTCGTTGGTCTGTTCTTCCTCGTCGCATTCGTCGTCATCCGGTTCTTCGAGTTCCCCGCCCTCGCCGAACCGGTACTGGTCGTTGCTGTCGCTCATCGATCTTCTGGGCCTGAGAACCTGTATAGGAATAGGACGTATAAGTTATTAAATACTTCTACTCAACCCGATCAGGCCATCAAATCAGTGTGAGTCTGCCCGGTGCTACTCGTCCAGCTCTGACTCCAGTTGTTCACCGGGGAACACGGGATTGCTGTCAGCCTGTCCAGCCGCTCCGATCAATTCAGCACTGACCGCACCAGCGATTTCCGACAGCATAGCCCTGTGTAATACCTCTCCACCGTGAACGAATGCGACAATATCCAACAAATCGCGGAGAAAATTCTTCTTGTCGTACGCCAATATCTCTCTGTGGAAGATGATCTGCTTATCTTCGCGTTCGCAGGTCACCATCCTCGACGGGTCTGTTGTCCGCAGCGACTCCGAAATTTTTGCTTCCCACTCCTCATCCGGGAGTGCAACCCAAGAGAAAATGTCGTGGCGCAATTCCCACATTTCCAGCTCCTCATCGGTCAGGTCCTCCTCGTCGAGAAACTCGTAGCTGAACGAATCTCTGAACTCCTCGCGATATTCTTCAGCCCCCCGGATTTGGTCTCCCTTGACGTCAGTCGCGTCCTCAATATCCGGCTTGATTCGGTCTGGGATAGTAACGATCTCATAGCCGTCCGAGCGGGCATTGTCGAACAAGTTCTGGCTGAGATTCTGCTCATCGTGTGTCGCGACCACGACGTCCCGTTCCGCGTTTAGGATCTTGACCGCATGGACCTGCACTGGCTTCCAGTCTAACTCATCGTGCGTTTCACCAGTCACGAACTCGTTCAAATCGTCCACTAACCGCGATGCTACAGTCTCCGATTCGCATTCTTGCAGGATCTTTTTTACTCGCGTCGAGTACGCCGTCCGCCCCACGTTCGACCGCTCACGATTCAGCGCATCGTTGATTTTCTTCGTCGTGTTCGTGATATTGTAGCTAAACAGGAAGTTCGGCTCTGACGCAACACGAAGCCCACTCACAAACACTGACGCATCCTCGTTTCGCGGGACTTCGTACACGTCCCCGAATCGGGTCTGTTCCAGTAGTTCTGCATCAGTGTACTCGATGAAGTTCTGTTTTGCAGCCTCAATATCCTCGTCCGTGATCCCGTCCAGTACGACCTCTGTGCCTTCGATGTCTTTTTCCGGCGAGTGGATCTCGACGTGGAGGGTCTCGATTTCTTCGAACCCGTGTTTCGGGGCTTCCTTGACGGTGAACGTGTTGTGCGGTGAATGAATCGTGATCACGATGCCATGCCGGTGACAGGTCGCAATTGCGTCCTTGACCCCGACGCCGAACTTCCCGATTACCTTGTCGGGGTTGTCCAGCTTCTCATCGTCTTCAGCTTGAGTTAGATGCTCGTACCGAAATCCACGTCCATAGTCCCGGATGTGCCACGAGCCGTCGTCGCTGAAGATGTCTGGATCATCCGTGCCCGTAAGGGCAGCCTCGTCCATGGCGTTCGCGATGATTTCGCGTGCTGCGTCTGCTGGCCCCCACGCCTCCAGAACCTCCTCCATATTGAGGTCGAATTGTCGTGTCGACGTTGACATACAGATCCGGTCGCAATACAGTCAAATAATACTGGTTGTAGGAACGTACGTCTATGTCGGTTGAATTGTTCTGAAGCGTATGGCTGAAATCCTCTTCACGTCGGGAGATTTGCTGAGATATAGTTCTGATTGGATTCGAGAAGCCTCGCGTAACGGGCAGTTCTTCGCCACAATGCCAACAACAGCGGGTGTAGAGTTCCGGTGGCTCCGTTAGCCCATCTTGTCTAACGCGTCTCGCCGGTCCTCAACGGGCACCTGATCGTATTTCATCGTTGTTTTCGCGTTTCGATGACGAAGCTGCGCCTTCGCCGCCGCAAGCCCACGCTCTTTGGTCATATAAGTCCCGACGCTGTGTCGGATCGTGTACCACGACATCTGCCGGTTCTCGTGCTCGATCCCTGCGCGATCACAAAGGTCCACGAGCAGCCGCCTGAGCTGGTTTGAGCCATATCGATTCCCATGACGGGTGAGCCAGACTCTCTCGGAGTCCTCGTATTTCGGATGCTCAGCGCGCTCCTCAAGCCAGCGTTCCAGAGCCGTCGTCGTACGGTCAGTAAGCCCGACGGTCCAATTCCCTTCGTTCTTGCTCGACTCTTCTCTCGGAATTCGCAACACGCCGTTGTCGGTGTCACACCACGACACCTTCGCCCGCCCGACCTCGATGGGTCGTAGCCCGGCATCCAGGCTCGTCCAGACCAATGACGTGTAGCGCCAGCTGTCTGCCTTCTCCTCAAAGTTTTCGACGCCGTAGTTCGGGTTCCCATCCTTTCCGAGGGCAGCCTGCCTGATCTTCCGGCGCTCCTCACGACTAAGGAAGTCGCGTGGGCCAGTGTTTCCACCCCCGCTCTTGAACGTCCACTTGAACTCCCATTCGTCGGCTCCGTGCCGATGCTGGAGCCATTTGTTGTACCTGAGAAGGGCTTCCATCCGCTTGCCCTTCGTCGACTCGACGACATCTTCGAAGGCGACCTTCTCCATGTAAGCCTTTGCGTCCTCCTCGGTAGTCGGGATGCTGTAGCCACCTCGGTTCTCCCAGCACCAGAGGTCACACCGAGCCATCCGGTCGGCTGTCCCGGCGACGGTGTACGGCGAGTACCCCTTGGCCTTCTCCGGGTCTTTCCCCATCCGGAGTAGCCATCCAAGGCACTTCTTTCGGTGCTCGTAGTAGTCCAGTTGCTGTTTATCGGTTAAGAACTCCAATTGGTTCTTCCGAACGATTATGATGTTTCTATTCGGGTCCATCGGCCCCGGATCGAAACCGGGACAGCGCGCGAGGAATCGCGGTGAATCCAGTGTCATTAGGAGTTTGTCACAGTGTTGGACAAGACGAAAACTGCAAGAAGACGGTAGTGCGCGGGACCGGATTTGAACCGGCGGACCCCTACGGGACAGCGTCCTAAGCGCTGCGCCGTTTCCTGGCTTGGCTACCCGCGCGCATCCCGACCTACCTGCTGGCCGGGAAAAGTAGCTGTCGCTCCGAAGTCGATCGCGCAGCCGGAAGTCACGGGAACGCCTTAGTACCAGAGCAGCCTCCACTCGTACGTGCACAGCGCGAAGGATCGACGCGACAACGAGGCCTGGCTGGAGGCGATCGAAACTGCAGCCGCGGAGCTCGGCCTCGACGACGAGGTGCGTTCGGTCGCGGTCGATCTCTTCCTCTCGGACGTCCCCGACGCCGACCGGTCCAAGCCCGCGGCACTCGCAGCGAGCCTCTATGCCGCGACGTTGATCGCCGGCGACGGCAGGACGCAGACGAGCGTCGCCGACGCCGTCGGTGTCTCTCGGATCTCCGTCCAGCAACGCTGGCAGGAACGTCTCGAAGCTGCGGGAATGGAACCGCCGTCCTGGTGACTGGCGACAGAAGGGTCCGACAGACCGCTGGTCGTTACTCGGACTGTGGCTTCCTGCCCGAGCGATCGGGCGTCAGCTGCCCGTGTTCGTCGATCTCGCCGCTGACGATCCGGGTACTCGAGATGATCTCGCCGTCCTCCGCGAGCACGTGATCGACGATCTCGATCGTGAGTGGGTCCAGCCCCCGCTCCTCCCGGAGCTCATTGATGTGGTCGCCGACCGGTGCGGTCTCCGGCGAGACGACGAGATACTCGAGGGAGGGCTCCTCCGCAGCGATCCCGGTCGGCGAGTCCAGCGCGTTGATCGTAAACTCGCGATCGTGCGCGGCTGCGAGGTCGGCGAGCTCGGTTTCGAGGTCGGCCACGCGCTCATCGAAGGATCGGACGTGTCGATCGACGTTACGTGTCTCGGGGGCGAGATCGTCCGTCGTCAGGCCGACGACGACGTCGCCGAGTTCGAAGGCCCGCTCGAACAGGGCCCGGTGACCGTCGTGAACGGGATCGAACGTGCCACCGAGCGCGACTTCCATGGTAGGTCGCAGGCGCGCCCGTGGGAAAAATGAGTCGAAGCGTGATCGACCGCCGGACGAAGCCGGATTGCCTATCGAACGAAGCTCGGCCGTCGATAGATCGGAGCGTACTCGTCCGTCAACAGGAGCTAGACGAGCCGTCGATCCCGGAGACAGCGCGGTGATCGATCAGTCGTCGGTCGAGTCGCCGTGGTCGGCACGGTTCTCGTCTGCAGCGCCGCCGGTCGCAGAGTCCTCGGCGTCTCCGTCGGACCCGGCCGATTCACCGGCAGAATCCTCTGCACTCTCGTCCTCGACGGTGATGGTGACCGGGTCGTCCTCGGGCTCGGGCTGGTCGTCGCCGGAGCGGATGTGGCTATCGAGATTGAACACAGTGTTGAGCTCGCCCTGGACGCGCTCGGCGACGGTTCCGACGAGCTCGCTGGGGGCGATGGCGGCGTACTCGTAGGGGTTGTTGCCGGCGCCCTCGCTCTCGCGCTTGCGGCGCTCGACGAGCTCGTCGTCGTGAAGTTCCGCGAGCGCTTCGCGGACGGTACTGGGGTAGAGGCCGGTGCCCTCCGCGATCTCGTCGCTGGTGCCATGTGGCGACTGTCGGAGGTGGACGTAGATCCGGGCGCGAGTCTCCGTGTCGAGCATCCAGGAGAGCAGGTCGACGAG
This sequence comes from Salinarchaeum laminariae, assembly GCF_023204835.1. GTDB lineage: Archaea > Halobacteriota > Halobacteria > Halobacteriales > Salinarchaeaceae > Salinarchaeum > Salinarchaeum laminariae. The sequence continues at coordinate 1,589,883 of NZ_CP096270.1, read as the reverse complement.
GCGCTGATCGAACTCCTCGACCGCCTTGTCCGTCTCCTCGCTCAGACGGTCGGTGATCTCGTCGCGTCGCGAACGGTCGTCGTCCTCGGCCGACCCAGGCCCGTGTGCCGTCTCCCCCACACCGTCGCCGTCGAGCAGGTCGTCTCCGCTGTCGACGACGTCGTCTCCGCCGTCGGTCGATGGCTCCGTGACGTCTGTGCTATCCTCCCTCTCCCCGGCATCGTCGCTCCCGTCAGTGGTATCGTCCGCAGACATGAGTCCTCTCTGGAGCGACGAAAGCCAGTCACGTGTATAAACCTTACTTCGAATCTACACGTTCGCGAAGCGTTCATCGTGGCCGAATCCAGAGAGGCCTCACTGACCCGGGAGTAAAAGCGACTCACAGAGCGCGTCGGTACTCGCATCGGACTGGAGACGCCGCTGGCGAGCAGCACCGCTCTCGGCCTCGTAGATCGACCGAATCCCATCGACGTCGAGCCGATCGGCCTCGGCGGCCACCACGTCGCCCAACGACCGCGTCGAGCCGTCCGCCTGGATGAACGAAGCGTCCTGGCCGTACCGGATCGCGCGCCACTTGTTTTCATCCAGCACCTCGCGGCGGTAGTCGGTACCGGATTCGCCGTCCTCGTAGCGTGCGGCGAGGTCGAGCACGAGCGCGTGAACGTATTCGACGAAGGCCATGACGCGCTCGGGATCGGCCTGGCCGTCGGGGGAACGGACCTCCACGGTGCCGTGCTCGGAGTGCGGTCTGACGTCGTACCAGAGCTCGCCGCGGTCCTCGATCGCATCCGCGTCGATCATCCGGTTCTCGAACGCCAGATACTCCTCGAAATCCGAGAACTGCGTGGGAATCCCGGTGTTGGGGAGTGCTTCGAAGATCTTCGCGCGTGCGGACTGGAGCCCGGTGTCGAACCCACACCAGTACGGCGAGTTCGCTGAGAGGGCGAGAATCACCGGGCAGTACCAGCGCAGCTCGTTGGCGATCCAGGTCGCCTTGTCGGCGTCGTCGACGCCGACGTGCACGTGGAGGCCGGCGGTCGTGTTCCGGTGCTGTGGGTACTGAATGCGGTCGAGCTGGGCACGATACCGCGGCTTCTCGGCGTGTTCGAGCTCGCGCCACTTCGCGGTGGGGTGGAGACCTGCAGCGGCGATCTGGAACCCGTTCGCGTTCGCGTGCTCGACGAGCGCCGCCCGGACGTCGTCGAGAGCGCTCGCGGCGTCGTCGAGGCGTTCGATCGTCGGCGTCTGGGTCTCGATGACGCATTTGAACAGCTCGTGATCGAGCCGGCCCTGCAGAAGCTCCGGCGGCTCGGTTTCGTAGACGAGTTCGTCGGTGCCCGAGGTCGGGCGGGCACGATCGTCGACGACGTAGAACTCCTCCTCGATGCCGACCGTACCCAGCTCCGTGAACACGTCCGCCGAGCCGCGATCCATCGAGCAGTGGTTTGCGTGCCGGCGTCAAATAGCGTTCGAAGCCGGACGTTCGAGAGGAGTGGCTGGATTCCGTCGTCGAGACCGGCGGCATCACTCCGAGGATGGATCAGAGAGGAGCTCCGAGAGCGAGAGATCCTCGCGCTCGGCGAGCAGATTCGCGAGCGTGCGCAGGTCCCGCTCGGAGAGCTCGTGGACGGCGCCATCGCCCAGACAGGCGACGATCTCCTCGACGCGCTCCTCGTCGGTCGCGTCGACGGACAGTTCGACGTCCAGCGCCGGACAGTCCGCCCCACGCTGGCGACGCTCAGCGCGGCGAACTCCCTCGGTGACGATTCGCTTTGGATCCGCGTCGGTCGAGGCGGCGCCGAGATAGAGGAAGGCGACGGCGTCCGCCAGCGCGTCGGTCAATCCGTCCGTTCGGTCGTCGAACACCTGCTCGCGATCGCGCTCGGCGAGGTGATCGAAGAGGAGTGGGTAGTCCAGCAGCGCGTCACGCGTGCGCTGTCGAATCCGGTAGCGTGCGTCGTAACGAGACTGCTCGCTCCCGAGTGTCACGTCGCCGCGGAGGAATCGTCGATCCGCGGGCGTGAGGATCCCACGGGACCGGTCGACGTCGGTCATACTCGCCGGTATCGACCGAAGCAGCAAGAATGTTGTGGAGATCTGGCTAAATGGCCCTGTTCCAGCGGGGTATTCGCCGGTGACCGGTGCCCTAAACCCCCGGGAGTCATAACAGGGGTGTAATCCGAGTCAACTGCGCGCAGTTCGTGGCCCAGCAGCAAACGACGGACCTCAGATGGTCGGTCACACACTGACGAGAGCGACCGATCGATCGCGATCGGTCGGAGACGAAGCCCTGCCACGAACGCCGCCCGTGCTCGGCTGGTCCCGGCGATATTCTCCGTAATATCGCCCAATACAGCACAAAGCACATATATGACGGTCCCTTACCCCAGGTGAATACGATGCAAGGTTCCCAACAGCAGGCGTACGACCGCGGGATCACGATCTTCTCCCCGGACGGACGTCTCTATCAGGTCGAGTACGCGCGCGAGGCCGTCAAACGTGGGACGGCGAGCGTCGGCGTTCGCACGGAGGACGGCGTCGTCCTCGTCGCGGACCGCCAGACGCGCTCCCCGCTCGTCGAGGCCAGCAGCGTCGAGAAACTCCACTCGGTCGACGAACACCTCGGTATCGCGTCGGCCGGCCACGTCGCTGACGCTCGACAGCTCGTCGATCTCGCGCGGCGTCGCGCACAGATGGAGTGGCTCCGCTACGATCAGCCACTCGGCGTCGAGGCGCTGACGAAGGAGATCACGGACCACATCCAGCAGTACACCCAGACCGGCGGCGCACGCCCATTCGGCGTCGCGTTGCTCGTCGCTGGCGTCGAGAACGGCGAGCCCCGGCTCTTCGAGACCGACCCCTCCGGGACCCCCTACGAGTGGTCCGCGGTGGCAGTCGGTGGCGGTCGCGACGAGATACAGGAGTATCTCGAGGACAACTACGACGACTCGCTCTCGCTGGGAGACGGCATCGGGCTCGCGCTCGAAGCCCTCGCTGTGCCCAACGACGGCGAACTCGACACCGGCGGCGTCGAGATCTCGACGGTCGACGTCGAGTCGGAGACCTTCTCCACGAAGCCACCCGAAGAGGTCGCCGAGCTCGTCACCGAACACGGCCTCGCCGAGGGAGGTGAGGACGAATGACCGACGACCGTCTGCAGCCCAACGGCGCTTCGTCGGACCCCGACCCCTTCGGCTCCGAACTCGTGCCCAACGACGCACTCGGTGGAGAGCGCGCCGAGCAACTCGCCGGCGACGACGAGATGGTCAACAAGACCGGGACGACGACGATCGGCATCACGAACGAGGACGGCGTCGTCATCGCGACGGACAAGCGCGCCTCGCTCGGCGGGCGGTTCGTCTCCAACAAGGACGTCCAGAAGGTCGAGCAGATCCACCCGACGGCGGCGCTTACCCTCGTCGGCTCGGTGGGCGGCGCCCAGAGTTTGATCCGGACGCTGCGCGCCGAGACGAGTCTCTACGGCACGCGTCGCGGGGACAATCTCTCGATCTCCGCGCTCGCGACCCTCGCCGGGAACATGATGCGCGGCGGTCCGTTCTTCGCGGTCAACCCGATCCTCGGCGGCGTCGACGAGGAGGGCAGTCACGTCTACTCGATCGACCCTGCCGGGGGCGTGATGTCCGACGACTACACCGTCACCGGCAGCGGAATGCAGCTCGCACACGGGACCCTCGAGGGCGAGTACGACCCCGAGATGTCCATGGACGAGGCCGTCGCCCTCGCCGCTCGGGGCATCCAGAGCGCCACCGAGCGCGACACCGGCTCCGGCAACGGGATCTTCGTCGCACGGATCACCGCCGATGGCGTCGAGATCGAAGATTACGACGACCCCGCGGAGCTGCTCTAAGCGCCCGCAGTTTCGCCACTTCTCTCCGTTTTCCACCGCTCGGTAGCGACAGCACTTCCGCCACCTCAGCAACAGCGATTCTCCACCGGTGCGACGCACCGCGTCACGTTCCACCGGGGTTTCGCAAGCACCGACACATCTCCCCGGGTGGGACTGGAAGGGGCCGACCGCTCGGCGATGCCTTACAACGCAAGGTCCGCAGGCGAGCGAGTGGAACGAGCGAGCCGAGGACCGCAGCGAGTCAGAATCGCCGAGCGGGAGGGGGCTTCCAAGCCGTTTGCGGTGCTGGCTGCAGAATCCCATCCCCTCGAAGCGCCAAGGGCTTAGTAGCGCGCGAGCCAACACCCGGCTCATCAATGCAGTTTTGCGACGAATGCGGTTCGATGATGAAAGCCGACGGCGACGTAATGGTCTGTGACAGCTGCGGCGCCGAGCAGGCTCGCGACGCCGACGAGGAGGCGGCCTTCGTCAGCACGGAAGAACAGAGCGGCGACGAGCTCATCGAGACCGAGGAAGGCGCGGATTTCGAGGGCAAACCGACTGCGACCGACGTGATCTGCGACGACTGCGGGCACACGGTTGCGTGGTACACGATCAAGCAGACCGGTGCGGCCGACGAGCCACCGACGCGCTTCTTTAAATGCAAGGAGTGTGGCTACCGCTGGCGGGAGTACAACTGAGGACCGACCCCATCTCCGACCGCCATCGCGCCTGACCAACGATTAAGGGAGTCGCGGGCGCGACGACGAACGTGCCCTCCACCCAACCGACGACGAGTCGTCGCCGAGCGCTGTCGCTGTCCGCGCTCGCAGTCGGATCTGCACTCGGCGGCTGTACGAGCCTGTTCGACGACGGCCCGCCCACTGCGGAGCGACAGGTATCACCGGACTGGCGGCCGTCTCCCGGTCAGTGGTCGACCTGGAACTACGATTTCGCACGAACGAGCCACAATCCGTTCGCAGAACCGCCCCGGCGAGAGCCATCACCCGCGTGGACGTACGACGTCGAGGAATCAGTCGATTCGCTCGTGGTCGCCAAAGACACCGTCTTCGTCGGTACCGAAGGGGAGATCGTCGCGCTTCGGGCTTCCACTGGCGATCTGCAGTGGCGGCAGTCGATGCCAAACGGTCCGAGATTAACGTGGATCGACGGACGACTCTACGGAGCGACGGGGAACGAACTGCGAGCCTACACCAGCGACGGGGATCGGGAGTGGACGTATCGCCGTGACGAAGACCAGATGCAGTTTTTCGACGTTCTCGAGCGACGGGGGACCGTCTACCTCCTATTTCGCAACCATATCGAACGGATCCACGCCGATACTGGCACGAAACTCGGGGCGCAGTCGCTCTACGGACGGTTTCCCGTGACGACCGGAGGACTGGTGTACGCCAGTGAATACGCCATCGAAGCCTACGAGGTCGATGGGAAGTTCGACTCTCGCTGGTCCGTGTTACCCGAGAATGCTCGCCAAACGTACACCTATTCGGCGATCGCAAACGGACTGCTCTACCGGCCGGAGTACGAGCCAGTGAGCGGCCCCGCCAGACTGGCGATCTACGACGCCGATTCGGGCACTGCTCGCGAGCGCGTACCGCTGGAGCACACGCCCCGGAGCCCTGCGGTGGGCGCCGATAGATCATTCGTGTCGACCTCGGTCGTAACGGCTGACGAGATCGGTTCCGAAGGGAACCTTCTCGCACTGTCCGCCGACGGAAAGAGGCGCTGGGAGTACGACGCTGCCGGAAGTCTCGGACCCCCAGCCGTTGCGAACGGGACCGTGTTCGTCGGGCCGTTCGCGAACGGGCGCGTTCCACTACTGGCGTTCGACGCCGAGAACGGTGACGAACTGTGGCGGCTCCCCATCTCGGGCTCGACCCTCGCAATCGCTGGCGATACGCTCTACGTGAGCGCAAATGGAACGGTTCGTGCGCTTCGGAGGTAGCCACTGACCCTCGAAACTGACCCGAACGCTCTCGTTCCCGACTCAGAGTGGGAGGACGACGAGCCCCAGCACCAACACGGGGAGCCCCAGCAGAAGAGCCACCAGTCCCGTCGTCGTCATCGAGAGGAAGGTTCGCCACGCAGAACGACCGGAGACGACGAGGGGATCGAGCCGATCGGTCCCGGAACCGACCGGGTGCCCGACGACCGTCACCGAATCGCCAACGTCGAGCCGTTCCTCGCTGTAGGTCCGCCGGCCGAGATCGAGGAGCCGACCGAGTCGCCCGAGCGGCCACGGCAACCGACCGAACGCCAGGGGACGCTCTCGGAGGCCGATTTCTTCCTGAAACGCCCGAATGTGCTCGGGCGGCGAGTCGTCGGCGGAGACCCGCGCGATTCGCTCGCGATCGAGAATCGCGCTCCCGATCGCACCGTCGATCGTCACGGTCGAGTCACCGTTCTGGAGTTCGAAGGGGACGCTCTCGACGCCCTCCTCGATGACGACGTCCCACTGCAAAATCCCCACGCCGGGGTTGATCTGGCGCTCCTCGACGACGTGCCGGACGACGACGGATTCGAAGCCGGAGAAGGGCGCCGCAATCACGTTCTCGGTCGCAGTATCGGAGGGCTCACTTGCGTCACCAGAGGATCCGCGCACGTCACCGGCGTCCACCTCGGCCACGGTGCCGTCGAACCGGACCATCGGGGCGTCCCCCGCCTCAGGGTCGCCCGCGTGCGGCGCGCGAAGAACTGCACTGGCCTGCCAGCAGTGCCGGACGCCAAGCACTGCGATGACGGCACCGGCGACCGCCAACCCTGCACCGAACAGCGTCGCGAACTGGAGGGGCATGGACGGAGGGATCCACGCAGACCCACTAAGTCCGTTGCTCTGTCCCAGTCTCTGCAACACGGATCGGGTCAGTAGCTCGTATCGGACACGATCGGCCGGTGTTTGGCTCGGGATTCGGATCCTTCCTCTTCGTTCCTCCAGAATTTCGGCCGAACGATTCCGGTTCGACGGCTTTTAGCCCCGGCCCCGCTACCCCTGCGATGGCATGGCACTCCACAACAGGACCGTCCGGCAGGACGTCCGCGAGCTCGGCACCCTGCTCGGGGACGTCCTCGAAGACCAGACCTCCCGCAGGGACTTCGAGACCGTCGAGGATCTCCGAACCTCGGCGATCGAGTACCGTGACGGGGAGCTCGGCTCGCGTGAGCACCTCCACGAGGTGCTCGATGGGCTCTCTCCCGACGAGAGCAGCGTCGTCGCTCGCGCGTTCACGACCTACTTCGAGCTGATCAACCTCGCCGAGGAGCGCGAACGCGTTCGCGCCATCCGGCAGGGCTCCCAGGACGACAACCTGGAAGACAGCCTCGAGTCTGCCGCGGAGGAGCTCGCCGCGGCGGATCTCGACGCCGACGAGGTCGGCGAGGTGCTCGACGACGTCCTCATCGAGCCGACGTTCACCGCCCACCCGACGGAGGCCCGTCGCAAGACGGTGAAATCGAAGCTCCGAGAGGTCTCGAACCACCTCGAAACGCTCGACGAGCGACACCTGACCGACAAGGAACGCGGGCAGGTCGAGCGCGACGTCGACGCCGAAGTCACGAGCCTCTGGCAGACGCCCCAGGTCCGGAACCGCCGGCCGGAGCCCGAGGACGAGGCCCGGAACGTGCAGTGGTACCTCGAAAACACGCTCTACGACGTCGTCGCCGAAGTCTACGACGAGTTCGAGGACGCACTTTCCGAGGAGTTCGGAACCGACGTCGACGTCCCGAAGCTGTTCGAGTTCCGCTCCTGGGCCGGCAGCGACCGCGACGGCAACCCCTTCGTGACGCCAGAAGTGACTACGGCCACGCTCGAACGCCAGCGACAGGTCGTTCTCGAGAACTATCGCCAGGACCTCAAGGAACTCTCCGGCGTCCTGAGCCAGGACGGCAGTCGCATCACGGTCGGCGGCGAGTTCGAGCAGTCTCTCGAAGACGACCGTGAGCGACTCCCCGCCATCGCGGACGAAGCCGAGGAGCGCTACCCCGGCGAACCCTACCGCCAGAAGCTCAAGCTCATGCGCGAGCGCCTCCAGCGCATCGGGGACGTCCGCCCCGGCGGCTACGAGACGGTCGAGGAGCTCGAAGCAGACCTCGACGTCGTCGCCAAGAGCCTCCGGAACAACGGCGCCGACGTCGTCGCCGAGGCGCACGTCGATCCGCTCGCGCGACGCGTCGACACGTTTGGATTCAGCCTCGCGTCGCTGGACCTGCGCGACCACCAGGAGAATCACACGGAGGCCATCGACGAGCTGCTCGCTCGCGAGGGCATCGACTACACCGCGAAGGAGGAAGACGACCGCGTCGAACTCCTCACCGAGGCAGTGCTCCAGGACGAGCAGGTCGTCGATCTGACCGATCAGGAGGGCGTCTCTGACACTGCGGCCCGCGTCGCCGAGCGGTTCGACAAGCTCGCCGACTGGCAGAACGAGTTCGGCGTCGAGGCCATCGACACCTACTGCATCTCGATGACCGACGAGCCCTCCCACGTGCTGGAGGTCCTCTTCCTCGCCGATCAGGCAGGCGTCGTCGAGCTGCCCGGCCACTGCGGTCTCGACATCGTTCCGCTGCTGGAGACGGAGTACGCACTCTCCGGCGCCCGTCGCATCATGGGCACCCTCTTCGAGAACGAGGCGTACTCCCAGGTCGTCGAGGCCCGCGACGGGCTACAGGAGATCATGCTCGGCTACTCCGACTCCAACAAGGAGAACGGGTTCCTTGCCGCGAACTGGTCGCTGTACAAGAACCAGCGTCGGCTCGCCGAGATCTGCGACGACTTCGACGTCACGATGCGGCTGTTCCACGGCCGCGGTGGCTCGATCTCCCGCGGCGGCGGCCCAATGAACGACGCCCTGCTCTCCCTGCCGAACTCGACGATCACCGGCCAGGTAAAGTTCACTGAGCAGGGCGAGGCGATCGCCGAGAAGTACGGCAACCCCCGAATCGCAGAGCGCAACATCGAGCAGATGCTCAACGCGCAGGTCCGCGCGCGTCACCGCGCGATCGAGCAGCCCGTCGAGGACGTGCCCGAGGCGTGGTACGATGCGATGGACCAGATGGCCGACGCTGCTCGCAAGGAGTACCGCGACCTCCTCGAGACCGACGGGTTCGTCTCCTACTTCGAGCAGGCGACGCCGATCACCGTCATCGAGGACCTCAACATGGGCTCGCGGCCGGCCTCCAGATCGGGCGAGCGCAACGTCGAGGACCTCCGCGCGATCCCGTGGGTGTTCTCCTGGACGCAGTCCCGCTGCATCCTGCCGGGCTGGTACGCGATCGCCACTGGCATCCAGTCCTGGCTCGACGACGGCGGCGACGTCGAGACCCTCCAGGAGATGTACGAAGAGTGGCCGTTCTTCCGCACCCGGATGGACAACGCCGCGCTCGCGCTGGGCCGGACGGACTTCGAGATCGCCCAGGAGTACGCTGACCTCGCCGAGCCCGAGCTGCGCGAGCAGTTCTTCCCGCGGCTCACCGGCGAGTACGAGGAGGCGGTCGACCTCGTGACCGACATCAGCGGCCGCGATCATCCGATCGACCGGGAGTGGCTCCGCGAGTCGCTGGGCCGTCGGAACCCCTACGTCGACCCGCTGAACCTGCTCCAGACCCACCTGCTCTCCCAGACCCACCGGACCGAGACCGAGGAGCGCACCCTCCGGCTGACGGTCAAAGGGATCGCGGCGGGGATGAAGAACACCGGGTAGAACCCACCTTTTTTCTCGTCGGGTTTCCTCGCGAGCCGGAGGCTCGTGGTTCGAGAGAGCGAAGCTCCCTCGTCATCACGAAAGACGCGAAGCGTCTTTCGAACGACTGCGGGAACCCTCCTCGAAAAAATCTGGACCAAAAAAGGCCGCACCTCGCTGTGCTCGGTGCGGTGTCGTTCGAAAGGCACGAAGCGCCTTCCGTGACTGAGCGGGATCTTCGATCCCGCGAGGTCGACGAGAGCTGTGCTCTCGTCTGATCACGAGAGAGCTCCGCTCTCTCGAACGAAACCGCTCGCTCACTTCGTTCGCTCGCGAATGCTACCAGCGGATGGGCCTCGCTCCGATCTCTCGACAGCACATCTTTTCCCAGTTCCAACCGAGCGAGGAACCATGGACCACGACTGGGCGGACGCCGACCGCGCCGGCCAGCTCCACCACGTCGAGCTCTATGCGTCAGACCTCGACGCATCGGTGGCATTCTGGGGCTGGCTGCTCGGTGAGCTCGGGTACGAGGCGAAGAACGCGTGGGACGGCGGACGCTCCTGGGTGAATGGACCGACGTACGTGGTGCTTGTGGATGCCGAGACCGACGACCAGCCATTCGACCGGAACGCAGCCGGACTGAACCACCTCGCCTTTCACGCGGCGTCCCGGGAGCAGGTCGACGAGATCACGGCAGGGGTGCGCGAACGGTCGGACTCGTCCGTCCTGTACGACGATCAACATCCCTACGCCGGCGGCTACTACGCACTCTACTGCGAGGATCCGGAAGGCATCAAAGTCGAGATCGTGGCACCGGAGTGAGCAACAGCGTTCATGGATATGAAGAGAAGTTCGTGGGTGGGCAACTGAACTGCAGACCAGAGGGGATTGCAGTCAGTACGTCGCGTACCGGCCGTCGGCGGTCCGCTGAACGACGCCCTCGTCGTCGAGCGTTGCGAGCACGTCGAGCAGCGTGAGCTTGCCCAGATCCAGCGCGTCGTCGAGTTCGTCGACGCTCGCCGCGCCGGCGACGTCGATCGTGAGGTAGCAGAGTTTCGACTGGGCGGTGTCGAGGGTTCCCGGGATCGAGATATCGGTGGCAGCGAGGCCAGCGAGCTTCTGCTCTGCGCCGGCGCTCATCCGCTCCACCCACCGGCGACGTCGCCGGCGACGTTCTGCTTCCAGTCCTCGTGGACCTGCTCGCAGTCGGCGTTCTCGGAGAGATGATCGACGAAGCCGGCGCCCGGGTCGGCGAGAGCGGAGCCACAGAACGGACACGTCGAGGGATCGGACCAGTTCGTGGAGTTGACGGACATGCGTACTCGATACTGCAGCGTACTGGAGTATAAACTTTTCCGAAGATATTATTATACACCTATTACAGTATAAGGACCCATCCATTCGGCCGGGTAGTACTGGTCGTCGCTCCCGAGCGCTCCGTGACGATAGTAGCTGCCAGGGACTCGTTGGGCCGCAGTTACGCGGAGAGGAATCGACTGTAACGACATCGCATGGAAGTACGTCGTCGAGAGGTTGAGAGAACGAAAAAGAGAGCGGAAAGAGAGCGGAAGAGAGCGGAAGAGAATCGGGGTAAGCGAACCCCCGAAAACGAGGACGTGAACGGCGACGATCCGGCCCTGCGCTCCAGCTACAGCAGGTACCGATCGGGGTCGCCCCCGAGATCGACGAACTCGTCGGTCGCCTCGACCAGCTCCTCGGCGGTCGAAGCCTCGAAGGAGAGCACTTCCACGCGAACGCCCTCGTGGCGGAGGTGAGAGCAGAGACGCGCGAAGTCGCCGTCGCCGGTACAGAGCACCATCGTATCGACGTGAGAGGCCAGCGTGACGGCGTCGAGGCTAATCCCGACGTCCCAGTCGGCCTTCTGCGAGCCGTCGCCGAACGTCTTGATGTCCTTGATCTTCGGCTCGAATCCGATCTCCTCGATTGCTTCGAAGAAGCTCTCCTCCTCCGGTGCGTCGGCGCGAATGACGTAGGAGATCGCACGGACGAGTTCGCGGTCGTCCACCGCCCGCTCCAGCAGCGCGGCGTAGTCGACGTTTCGCGTGTGAAGACTCTGGGCCGTGTGATAGAGGTTCTGCGCGTCGGCGAGGACCGCCACGCGCTGGCCCGGATGCGTCGTCATGTCTCCCGCTGGGAGTGTCGTACGGAAATAGTTTCTGCGCTAGCCCCCCGAAATACAACGTTCGTGGAGGCGTACGGTCGACAGATGGCGGAATGCCGAGCGTCGCGGCGGTGACTGGCCCGAGCGGCCGGGTTGTTACTACCAGCGACGGCGAGTAGCCGGCGCACGTGGACGATCGGAGTCACTCCGGAGCGAGGGCGTGCAGCGTGTCGCGGACCCGATCGAGCGAGGCGCCGCGGGGGAACCCGAGCGCGACGGCGTCGACGCCCTCCACCTCGGCGAAGCGATCGATGGCGGACCGAGCCTCCGTCCGCGTTCCGGCGGCGGTCATGTCGTCGAGCAGATTGTCGGCGACGAGCTCCGTCGCGTGCTCGCGGTTGCCGTTCGCCCACTCCGCGGCGATCTCCATCGCCACGTCCTCGTAGCCCTGCCGAGCGAGCGCGTCACGATAGTAGGTTCCCATGCCGCCGACGTAGAAGGCGAGATGTTCGCTGACGAGCTCGCGTGCGCGATCGCCGTCCTCGTCGACGCAGCAGGTGACCGAGATCGTCGTGCGGACGTCGTCTGGGTCGCGGTTCCCCAGCTCCGCGCCGCGTTCGAGATCCTCGAGACGGTCCTCGATCGCATCGGGACTGAGCACGATGCCGTGCCAGCCGTCGGCGAAGCGCCCGGCCATCTCGACGCCTTTCGGCCCCATCGCCGCGACGTCGACGGGCGGCGGTGTCTCCGGCGGGGCGGAGCGCAATCTGAACGTCGAGAGATCGAACAGGTCGCCGTCGTAGGAGAGCGTCTCACCCGAGCAGACCTGCCGAATGATCTCCACGGCTTCCCGCGTCCGCCGGAGCGGTCGCTCGAACTCGACGCCGTGCCAGGCCTCGACCAGGATCGGGCCGCTCGGGCCGACGCCCAAGCGGAAGCGGCCGTCGCTGTGTTCCTGGAGCGTCGCGGCGGTCTGACCCAGCAGCGCCGGCGATCGCGAGTAGACGTTGAGCACGGAGGAGCCGATACCGATGGACTCCGTGCGCTCGGCGATCGCAGTCATCGCCGTGACGGCGTCACGGCCCCACGTCTCAGGCTGCCAGACCTGGTCGTACTCCAGGCGCTCGGCGCGCTGGGCGAGGTCGGCGACGTCGTCGACGGCGTGGTCGGTCACTGGGAGGTGAACGTCGTAGGCTGTCACGACAGGCCGTTGCCGGGCCAGGTGCATAATCCTACGGCAGGATGCTGGATCGGTGGGGGCGAGGGACCGTCGATCCCGGCGGTGAGAGAAAAGAGACCGCCCGATACGGTGACGACCGCACGCCGTGGCCCCACCCCATCACCGACCGCGGGCACCACGGTTAAGCGAGCGGAGGCCGCGGTGCAGTGTATGCGCTCCTGGAAGCGACGCACTGCCATCTACCTGGCCGTCCTTCTCGGGTCGATGTCGACGTTCTCGGTTCTCTACTGGCAGGGGATGGCGACGCTCGAGGGAGACACCGTCTCGTTTTTGCACGCCCTGCAGGTCGTCGTCGAGACGTACACAACGACGGGCTACGGATCGGACGCTCCGTGGTCGAGCGACGCGATGAACCTGCTCGTGATCGTGATGGACGTGGCGGGGATGGCGATCATCTTCCTCGCGCTGCCGGCGTTCGTCCTGCCGGCGATCACGGAAGCCATCGAGTCGGCGGTGCCGACGAGCGCCCCGGACGGTCTCGAGGATCACGTCGTCATCGTCTCGCACTCGCCGCGAATGCCGCCGCTGACCGAGGAGCTCGAGTCGTGGGGCGTCGAGTACGTCGTCGTCGAGCCCGATCGCGAGACCGCCCGAGAGCTTGCCGACGATGGCGAACCGGTGATCCACGCCGAGCCCGACCGGGTGGCCGGGCTCGAGGCCGCCAACGTCGGGCACGCGCGGGCGATGCTCGTCGACGTGGAGGACCGCATGGACGCCAGCGTCGTGCTCACGGCGCGCGAAGTCGACGAGTCGCTTCGGGTCATCAGCGTCGTCGAAGAGCCCGAGCGCGAACCCTACCACCGCCTGGCCGGGGCGGACGCCGTCGTCTCGCCGCGGCCGCTGATCGGCGAACGTCTCGCCGGTATGGTGACGACCTCAGTCACCACGAATCTCGGGGAGGGCGTCGAGCTCGGAGACGACTTCCGGGTGTTCGAGCTCCCGATCCCCCGGGACAGCGAACTCGTCGGAAAACGCATCGAGGAGAGTGGCCTCCGCGAGCGCACCGGCGTGAACGTGATCGGCGCGTGGTTCCAGGGCGAGTTCGAGAGCCCGCCGCCGCCCGACGCCGAGATCCTCGACGGCACGGTCTTGCTGGTCGCAGGGCACCAGGCAGCGATCGAGCGCCTCGCGAAGCTCTCCGCCGGGAGCCCACGACCGCACGCCAGCGGCGACACGGTCGTCGTCGGTCACGGCGAGGTCGGGCAGTCGGTCACCGAGGCGCTCGACGCGGCGAATCTCGGCTACACCGTCGTCGACCGTACGGATGGCCCGGACGTCGACGTCGTCGGCGAGGCGACCGATCCCGAGACGCTGCGACGGGCTGGCCTGCCCGACGCGACCTCCGTCGTTCTCGCGATCCCCGGCGACGCCGAGACGGAGTACGCGACCCTCGTCGTTCGGGACATGAGCGACGAGGTCTCGGTGGCTGCGCGCGCCGACGACGCCGCCTCCGTTCGGAAACTCTACCGAGCGGGCGCGGACTACGTCCTCTCGCTGGACACCGTCACCGGCCGGATGCTCGCCTCCGCCGCGCTCGACGAGGAAGACATCCTTTCGACGGACACCCAGGTCGAAGTCGTCCGGGTCGGTCCCGGTACGCTCGCGGGACGGACGCTCGGGGACGCCGACGTCCGCCAGCGGACGGGCTGTACCATCGTCGCCGTCGAGCGGGACGGCGACGTGCTGACCGATCTCGGGCCCGAGTTCGCCGTCGAAGCCGACGACGCGCTGATCGTCGCAGGCACCGACGACGGGATCAATCAGTTCACCGGGCGATTCGAGTGACGTGACGCTCGTCGAGACACGCGACGATTTCGGCCGCTGAACCAGCATTTAGGTAGCGGGCACGGCTCTGGAGGGACATGTCGAATCCGCGGACCGGGGCTGGACGGGAGGAATCCCGAGCGTGTCGCGTCGGCGCCGACGTCGGTGGCACGTTCACCGACGTCGTGACCGTCGCCGACGGCGAGCTGACCGTGACGAAAGCGCCCTCGGACTCCGAATCACCGGCAACGGGCGTGCTGGGCGCGCTCGAACTCGCCGCGACCGATGCGTTCGCGTTCGAGGACGTCGGGCATCTGGTGCACGGCACGACCGTCGCCACCAACGCCGTCCTCGAAGAGACCTGGGCCGACGCAGGACTCGTCACGACCGAGGGGTTCCGGGACGTCCTCGAGATCGGTCGACAGGACCGCCCCGACCTCTACGATCTCACGGCCGCGAAACCCGATCCGATCGTGCCCCGAGATCGGCGGTTCGAGGTCCCCGAGCGCCTCGACGAGCGCGGCGAGGTCCGAACGCCCCTCGAGGAAGCGGCCGTCCGAACGGTCGCCAGAGAGTGTGCCACGGCCGGAGCCGACGGCGACGGGGTCGAAGCCGTAGCGGTCTGTCTCCTCTTCGCCTTCGAGAATGACGCCCACGAGCGCCGAGTCGTCGAGATTCTCGAGGAGGAGCTACCGGCCGACGTGCCGATCACCGCCTCAGCCGACGTGCTGCCGGAGCTCCGGGAGTACGAGCGCACGCTCGCGACCGCGCTCAACGCCGCACTGCTGCCGGTGATGAGTGACTACATCGGAACGCTCGCCGACGGCGTCGCGGAACGAGGCTGCACCGCGCCACTCGAGATTACCGCCTCCAGCGGCGGGCTCGTCGGCGCGGCCCACGCTCGCGAGCGCCCCGTCGAAACGCTCCTCTCCGGACCGGCAGCAGGCGTCCAGGGCGCCGCTCACGTCGCGGGGCTCCGTGACGTCGCGGACGCGATCACGATGGACATGGGCGGCACCTCCTGTGACGTCTCCCTGTTCACCGGCGGCGAACCGACGGTCACGACCGAACGGACGGTGGGAGAGTACGCCGTCGCGGTCCCGGCCGTCGACGTGCACACGATCGGCGCGGGTGGCGGATCCATCGCCTGGCTCGACGACGGAGGCGCACTCCGGGTCGGCCCCCGATCCGCGGGCGCCCAGCCAGGCCCGGTTTGCTACGGCCGCGGTGGCCGCGAGCCGACGGTGACCGACGCACAGCTCCTGCTCGGCCGGCTCGATCCCGACTCGCTCATCGTCGAGGACGGCGCGGACCGCGCGGCGGTCGAATCGGCCATGGAAACGCAGGTCGCGGAGCCGATGGGGCAGTCGGTCGAAGCCGCCGCGCGCGGTGTCCTCACCGTCGCAAACGCGAACATGGAGCGGGCGCTCCGTGTTGTCTCGGTCGAGCGAGGGCACGATCCGCGGCAGTTCGGACTCGTGGCCTACGGCGGTGCGGGGCCGCTCCACGCCACCGCCATCGCCGAGTCGCTCGAAATTCCGCGCGTGCTGGTGCCCCGCACCGCTGGGGCACTCTCCGCGCTCGGCCTGCTCTCGACCGACCGCCTGCACGCGCTCTCGACCTCGATGGTGCGCCCGCTGGCAGAGGTCGATCCGGTGACGGTAACGGAGGCCCTCGAGGAGCTCGAAGCCGAAGGGCGTCGCCGGTTCGACGCTCCCGATAGCGGTGGTGACGCACTCGTCGTCGAGCGTAAACTCGACCTTCGGTACGTGGGGCAAGCCTCGGAGCTGACCGTCGACGTTCCCGAGGGCATGGCCCACGCAGCGGCCGGCTCCGACGCAGCCCCCGATGGCGCCGCGATGCTCGCCACCGCCGCCGAGCGGTTTCACGACTGTCACGAGCAACGGTTCGGCCACGCTGCACGTGAGGATCCCGTCGAACTGGTCACCGTTCGCGTCCGCGTTCGCGAGCCCGTCGACGCGCCGGCACTGCGACCGCCCGAGACCCAGACCGACGATCCCGACGACGCGATCCGCGAGGAGCGACCGGTCGCCTTCGGCGAGGAATGGTACGACACGCGAATTGTCGATCGCGAGAAACTCCCCGCCGGGACCGAGATCGATGGGCCGATGATCGTCGAGGGACCGGAGAGCACGGTGACCGTCCGTCCCGGCCAGACCGCGACCGTCGACGAGCACGGCACGATCGTCGTGGAGGTAGACGGATGAGCGACCGAGAGCCCACGGCCGACCCCGGCAGTGACGGCGTCGATCCCGTCACGCTCGAGGTGGTGCGCAACGCGGCCAGCGCCGTCGCCGAGGAGATGAACGCGACGCTGCTACGGACCGCCTACTCCCCAAACATCACCGACCGGCGGGACTGCTCGTGTGCCATCTTCGATCCCGATGGTGGTATGATCGCGCAGGCGGAGAACATCCCGGTGCATCTCGGCGCGATGCCGTTCTCGGTCGCCGCCGCGCTGGACGCGCATCCACCCGCGTCGCTGGAGCCCGGCGATGCGATCGCGGTGAACGACCCGTTCCGGGGCGGCGCACATCTGCCCGACGTGACGCTCGTCTCGCCGGTGTTCAGGGACGGTTCGCTCGTCGCACTGGCCGCGAACCGGGCACACCACGCCGACGTCGGCGGGGCGACGGCGGGCAGCGTGAGCGCCGAATCGACCGAGATCTACGCGGAGGGGCTGCGGATTCCGCCGGTGAAGCTCCTGCAGGCCGACGAGTTCGACGAGGACCTCCTCGCGACGATCCTCGCGAACGTCCGTACGCCGGACGAGCGACGGGGAGATCTCCGCGCACAGGCCGCCGCGAACGACGTCGGCCGAGAGCGGATCGGCGACCTGCTCGATGAACACGGCTGCGAGGGGTTCGCCGCCGCGGTCGACGCTATCCAGACCTACTCCGAGCGGCGGATGCGGGGAGCGATCGAGGAGCTGCCCGACGGCGAGTACGCGTTCGCGGACGTGCTCGACGACGACGGTCACGGCAGTTCGGACGTGCGCATCGCGACCACGGTGACGATCGACGGCGAAGAGCTCGTCGTCGACTTCGAGGGCACTGCAACCCAGACGGAGAGTCCGATCAACGCGGTTAGAGCGGTGACGGCCTCCGCGACCTACTACGCCGTCCGCTGTCTCACCGACCCCGAGATCCCGCCGAACGCGGGCTGCTATCGCCCGGTCGAGCTTCGAACGCCCACCGGAACCGTCGTCGACGCGGAGCCGCCGGCAGCCGTCGTAGGGGGGAACCTGGAGGTCTCACAGCGCGTGACCGACGTGGTGCTCGGCGCGCTCGCCGAGGCCGTTCCCGAGCGGGCCGTCGCCGCGGGGCAGGGGACCATGAACAACGTCACACTCGGCGGCACCGATCCGCGAGGCGGGAAATCGCGTGGCGACGGCGCGACCGACGCTGCTCGCGGCAGGCCGTACGCGTTCTACGAAACGCAGGGCGGCGGGTCGGGCGCCCACGCGACTGGCGACGGCATGGACGCCGTCCACGTCCACATGTCCAACACGCGCAACACGTCCGCAGAGGTCCTCGAAACGGCGTACCCGCTGGCTGTCGAGCGTTACGAACTCCGCGAGGACTCCGGCGGCGCCGGCGAGCATCGCGGCGGCCTCGGGTTGCGACGCGACATTCGCGTGACGCGAGGATCGGCGGATTTGAGCTTGCTTGGTGAGCGCCGGACCCACGCGCCCTACGGCATCGAGGGCGGCGAGGACGGCGATGCAGGGACTGACGTGTTGCTGGAGGGGGCGGGCGGAAACGGGGCCGTCGGGCGATCCAGCGAGGTGCTTCCCTCGAAATGCACCCGCCGGCTGGAAGCCGGCGACGTAATCAGCGTCCGGACGCCCGGCGGTGGCGGGTTCGGAGATCCCGCCGATCGAGACCGTGCTGCGGTGGTACGTGACCTCCGACTCGGCAAGTGCTCGCCCGAGAGCGCACGCGAGGTCTATGGGATCGATCTCGACGAGCACGGCACCGATTCCAAGGAGCACGGCGTCGATCCCGAGGAGTGAGTGCAAGTCGCTCCGGAGGACGGCGACCCCCGTGGAAGCCCTCCCAGCCCCACCCGACGAGTATCCAGTGGCACAACAGCCAGTGGAGCAGACACGGACCGCCCGTCGGCAGTGCATCGCGACTCACAGATCGAGTGGCACTGGCGACCTCAGCCAGGCAGCCAGAACGACCCCGGTTGGGACCCCCACGGTATGCAGTTCCAAACCGCAAGACGTGACGGGGTTCAGCAGTACGGCGTATCGAAATGGTTTTAACTGCTTCAGGCAAACAAACCGGGTACAGCGCCTTTAGCGCGCGAGTTGACCAATGAGCGACGACCTACCACACCAGAACCTGGCCATCATCGGCCACGTTGACCACGGCAAGAGCACACTGGTCGGGCGCCTCCTCTACGAGACGGGGAGCGTACCCGAGCACGTGATCGAACAGCACAAGGAAGAGGCAGAGGAGAAGGGCAAGGGCGGATTCGAGTTCGCCTACGTCATGGACAACCTCGCCGAGGAGCGCGAGCGCGGTGTCACGATCGACATCGCCCACCAGGAGTTCGAGACCGACGATTACTACTTCACCATCGTCGACTGTCCTGGCCACCGCGACTTCGTCAAGAACATGATTACTGGCGCGAGCCAGGCCGACAACGCGGTCCTCGTCGTTGCAGCTGACGACGGCGTCGCGCCCCAGACCCAGGAGCACGTGTTCCTGGCCCGCACTCTGGGCATCGACGAACTCATCGTCGGCGTCAACAAGATGGACCTCGTCGACTACTCCGAGAACGACTACAAGCAGGTCGTCAACGAGGTCGAGGAGCTCCTCAAGCAGGTTCAGTTCAACACCGAGGACGCCAGCTACATCCCGATCTCCGCCTTCGAAGGCGACAACATCGCCGAAGAGTCCGAGAACACGGACTGGTACGACGGCGACATCCTCCTCGAGGCACTCAACGACCTGCCCGAGACGGAGCCGCCGACGGACGCGCCGCTCCGCCTCCCGATCCAGGACGTCTACACCATCTCCGGTATCGGTACCGTCCCCGTCGGACGCGTCGAGACCGGGATGATGAACATCGGCGACAACGTCTCCTTCCAGCCCAGCGACGTCGGCGGGGAGGTCAAGACGATCGAGATGCACCACGAAGAGGTGCCCGAGGCCGGCCCCGGCGACAACGTCGGGTTCAACGTTCGCGGCATCGGCAAGGACGACATCCGCCGCGGTGACGTCTGTGGCCCCGCCGACGACCCGCCGACGGTCGCCGAGACGTTCGAGGCCCAGATCGTCGTCATGCAGCACCCCAGCGTGATCACCGCGGGCTACACGCCCGTCTTCCACGCACACACCGCACAGGTCGCGTGTACGATCGAGTCCATCGACCAGAAGCTCGACCCGAGCGGCGAGGGCGAGGGCGAGGCCAACCCCGACTTCATCCAGTCGGGCGACGCCGCCATCGTCACCATCCGACCCCAGAAGCCCCTCTCGATCGAGCCCGCGGACGAGATCCCCGAGCTCGGGAGCTTCGCCATCCGCGACATGGGTCAGACCATCGCGGCCGGCAAGGTCCGTAGCGTCGACGAGGAATAATGCAGCAGGCACGCGTCCGTCTCGCCGGCACGAGCCCGGAAGACCTCGACGACATCTGCGACGACGTGCGGGAGATCGCAGACAAGACCGGCGTCACGCTGTCGGGGCCGGTTCCGCTGCCGACGAAGACCCTCGAGATCCCCTCCCGGAAGTCCCCGGACGGTGAAGGGACGGCCACCTGGGAGCACTGGGAGATGCGGGTCCACAAGCGGCTGATCGACCTCGACGCGGACGAGCGGGCGCTGCGCCAGCTCATGCGCATCGAGGTTCCCAACGACGTCAGTATCGAGATCGTCCTCGAGGACTGAGGAATCCGAGAGGATTCCGAGGGTCGGAAGACGGCGCCGCCGTCTTCCGGAACTGAGCAAACGCGTCGCGTTTGCGAAGGTCGAAAGACGCCGCAGGCGTCTTTCGTAACTGAGGAGACCGAAGGTCTCCGAGGATCGAGCGATCGGAGATCGCTCGGCACTGACGCTTCGTTGTGGGGCAAACCGAGAACGACGCTGGCGGAGCCGATCCGCCGGAACTGACTCGCGCGCAGCCCTTTTGTCGCGCGTTCGCCAACGAGTAGCCGATGGTTCGGGCGACGCTACAGATCGTCGCGATCTGCCTGCTGGTCTACGTCGCCCAGTCCGCCGTTGCGCTGGTGGATCGCACACCCCGAATGGCCGAGCTGTTCGCACTCTCGATGCCACTCGGGGCCCAGCCGTGGACGGTCGTCACGAGCGTGTACGCACACACTGGCCCCTGGCACCTGCTCTCGAATCTCGCCTTCTTCGCGCTGCTCGGTCTCGCCGTCGAGCGCCAGACCGGCGCAGTGAGCTTCCATCTGTTCGTGCTCGGCACCGGTGCGATCGCGAACGTCTCCCAGGCCGCGTTCAGCAACGCCGTCGGCGGCATCGACGCCCACGTACTGGGACTCAGCGGCGCAGTCGTCGCGCTCGCTGGCTACCTCGTGACGGGAAACCGGCTCTCGGAGTTGCTCCTCGACCGATTCGAGATCCCGCGGACCGTCCAGTTCGTGATCTACGCGACGCTCGCCGTCGTGGTCACCGTCGCGACCGCCGAGCCCGGCGTCGCGATCGTCGGGCATTTCGTCGGTCTGTTTCTGGGGCTGGCACTCGGCGCGGCGAAGGCGCTTGGGCAGTGATCGAAACCGTTCAGTTGCGACGATCGGGCGATCGAAGGATCGAAGCAGTGGACGATTGAACGATCAGGCGATTGGAACTACCGTTCGACCCCGATCAAGCCATCCACGCCCGTGGAGAGCCGAAGACGTTCCCCTTCAACGTAGAAAACTGCACGAACCAGTAGCACTTTCCGCAGTGATCGGCTTCTGCGCGTATGGCCGAGCAGACTCTCTACAAGCGCCTCGGCGGTCAGGAAGCGATCCGGGCGGTCGTCGACGAGTTCTACGATCGTCTCCTCGACGATCCCGATCTCGGCCCATTCTTCGAGGAGGCCGACCTCGAGCAGCTCCGACGAACGCAGACGGAGTTCCTCTGTGAAGCTGCTGGTGGGCCGGAGAGCTACGAAGGGCCCAGCGTTCGTGCGGCCCACCTCGACGTTCCCTTCGAACCCCAGCACATCGAGCGGGCCGTGGAACTGCTCTATGACAGTCTCGCAGCCTTCGACGTGGAGGGCGACGACGCGGATGCGGTGGTCGGAGCCGTCGCGGCCTACGAGACCGATTTGCTCGCGGGCCCCGACGATCCTGACCCCTAACCGCAGCCGCGGGAACGGTGGCGGTCAGGCGAGTGAGGAGAGGGCCGAGTTCGAGGCAAGCGGCGCCTTGCCAACGTTTACCAGGATAGAGCGGTCAGTACCGGTCGTGAACGCAGCATCGATCCTCCGGTCGCGCACGCTCGCGAGCGTCGCGCTCGGACTCGTCGGACTGCTCGTCGTCGCGGGCGTACAGCAGGGAACAGCACGCGCGCTGGACGTCGAGAGTACGGTGCTCGCACCGATCGCGATCGCCGTCGTCCTGGTCGGCATCGTCGTGCTCGCTGGCCGCTCGGCCTCCGGCTGGCGCCGAACGCCATACTGGTAGGCTAACGGGACGACACTGCGCTCCCGAACCAGACCAATTGGCACCTGTTCAGCGACCGCGTCGTCCCTTCGTCTGGCGATAATCGGAGGCCATCAGGGCAGAAAAATCGTGGACGAAGGCGTCTGTCTGGGCCTCGTCCATCGTGGCCGGATCGACCATCGGGACGAGCTCGAACCCGCGGCCGCGTAGCCGGTCGCCGTGGGCCTCGGGCAGCGAGACCTCCGCCGGCGCCGTCGTCGTGTAATCCTCGACAAGCTGGTCGAGTGCGCGCTCCCCGACTGGCACGAGGATCTCCGGGTTGATCATCCGAATCTCCGCGCTGAGATACGGTTCGCAGTTGTCGATCTCGTCGTCCCGTGGCGGTCGGTCGGGACGTCGACACCGCGTGAGATTTGTCAGGTAGACGTTCGCGAGTTCGGGCTCCGTCGACTCGACGGCCGAGCCACAGAGACCGAGCCGACGGAGGATGCCGAGGAGCCGCTCCCCGGCAGGCGCGCCCGTGAAGGGGACGCCAGACTCGTCGGCACCGGCGTCGGGGCGCTCCCCCACGAAGAGGAAGTCAGCACTGACGTCGCCGTAGCCGTGGACGACCTGCGTGCGCGGCCCACAGAGGTCTGGACAGTTCTCGCAGTGCTCGTCCATCCCGAAGGGGTTCGACAGCTCGTCCTGGTTGGCGTCCACGATCGACTGGTGGGCGTGGGTCGGCAAAAGCGCCGGGAATCGAATCGAGAGTGTGTGAAAACGGGGTGAAGGAAACGGACCTCTTACCGCGCGGTCGGGGTGACGTTGTCGGCGACAGCCTGCTTGACCTGCAGCGCCGCGGAGGCGGCGAGCCCACGGGCGACCTCGGCGCAGTCCTCGTCGTCGACGATCTGCTCGGCCTCGAAATCTTCTTCGTTCGGCGTGAAGCCCGCTGTGACCGGGTGGCCGATCGGGGGCTGAACTGCGACGCGAGCCTGGGGACCGCCGGCACTGTGGCTCACGTCGGCGTCGATGGCGTACTCGTCGGGGAGAAACTCGCGGGTGCGAGCAGCGATGCGAGTGACGTCCTGACGGAACCGCCGCTTCTCCTCGCGCGTGAGATCGACGAGGTCGGCGTTGGTACGCTTCCCAGCCTGCGTGGTGCCCGGCTGTCCTGCGTACGGCGTGTTTCCGTTCATTAGGGTCTGGGAATCCTATAAGTGGGGAGACCTGTTAAAGGGTTCGGCTGGGGCAACGGAACAGGCGGCATTCGGCAGCGAGGGGGCCTATAGCAGCGATTCGCTCTCGCCGTAGGCGGCGATGGCGACAGCCGCCGCGTACCCCTCCGCGCTGTCGGCGTCGATCGAGACCGTCCGGAACCGCGGCTCTCCGTACTCACGCTTTCTGAGCTCGAGCCCCGACTCGATGCCGGCCTTGGCCTCCGATTGAACCTCGTCAGCTGGCTCGGACTCACCAGCCTCGTAGAAGACGCCCGGGCCCTCCGGCGATCGCGCCCACGTCAGCACCGCGCTCTGCGGACCGACGTCTCCGCGAGCACTCGCTTCGACGACGTGGAGTCCCTCGCCAGCCGGGCCGAGCGATTGTGGACCGTCGAGATCGGGAGCAGTCCCGACCTCCTCTATGGCAGGCCCATCGGGGATCACCGACGAGAGACGCAGAAGATTGTAATCGTGGACGCCGGCCTCCGCGAGCGCCGCGTCGTAGGCGGCGAGGGCGGTGGGCCCGCGACCGGTCCCCCAGACGATCCGAATCGGCTGCATAGCTGACCGAAGTTACGCAGCGAGTGAAGGAGTTTCGATTCGACGCGATCCGGGTTACCCCGTCCGGAAGGAGAAGTCGAGACTCGGCGCCGAGTGGGTCAGCGATCCCATCGAGAGCACGTCGACGCCGGTCGTCGCGTACTCGGGGACCGTCTCGACCGTGATCCCGCCGCTGGCTTCGAGCAGCGCGTCGGCCTCGGACTCGGCGACGAGGTCGACCGCCTCCTCGACGGTTGCCGGCGCCATGTTGTCGAGCAGGACGATATCGGCGCCAGCCTCTGCAGCCCGCGGCGCGTCCTCCACCTCCTCGACCTCGACCTCGATCTTCGTCGCGAAGGAGGCACGCTCGCGGAACCGTTCGATCGCGGCCCCCATCCCGAGCTCGGCGACGTGGTTGTCCTTCACCATCACCATGTGGGAGAGATCGAGCCGGTGGGTGTCGCCGCCGCCCGCTGCGATAGCGCGTTTCTCGACGCCTCGGAGCCCGGGCGTCGTCTTTCGAGTGCCGGCGATCGCGGGCGGCTCGCCGACGGACTCTTCGCCTGCGACGGCATCGACGATCGACTGCTCGGCGGCCGCGACCGCCTCAGACGTCTTCGTCGCGATCCCGGAGGCGTGGCCGGCTATGTTCACCGCCACGCGCTCGGCGCGAAGCACGTCCTGGGCGCCGCCCGCCACTCGCAGGGCGGTCGCGTCAGCGGTGAGATCGTCGCCGTCGGCGACGCGATCGACGACCTCGACGTCGAGATACGAAAAGACGGCTGCCGCGGCGTCGATCCCGGCAGCGACGCCGGGCTCGGTTGCGACGAGCCGGCCCTCGGTCTCGCCGGGCACGTCGTTGGTCACGTCGTGGTGACCGAGATCCTCGCGAAGCCAGCGCTCGACGTCGGCGTCAGTCACCGGCATGGCTGGGATCGGTGGCGGCGGATTCGGTCTCCTCGACGAGGTAATGCGTGCCGACGGACTTCTCGCGCTCGCCCGCGGCCCGTGCAACGAGCAGAGCGACGACGCTCGCGTTCCGCAGTTCGTAGAGGTCCCGCGCGGTGCGGGTCCGGACGTAGGCGTCGACTTCCCCTTTGAGCCGCCTGAGGACGGCCGCCGCGCGGCGGAGCCCCTCTGGCTCCCGGCGGAGACCGACGTACTCGTCCATCACGCGGCGCAGGCGGACGAACTTCTCGGCGGCGAACCGCTCGGGGAGATCGGGATCGCGGTTCAGCAGCTCCGGGGCCTCGACGACGTCCGGGTCCCCCAGATCGCCAGCGTCGGCGACCGTTTCGACCGCGTCCTCGCCGGCGCGGAGGCCCCAGACCAGCCCTTCGAGCAGGCTCGTCGAGGCGAGGCGGTTCGCGCCGTGGACGCCCGTTCGCGAGCATTCGCCGACGGCGTAGAGCCGATCGAGCGACGTTCGGCCCCGGTCGTCGACGGCGACGCCGCCACAGAGGAAGTGCTCACACGGCGCGACCGGAATTCCCGCGGTCCAGTCGACGCCGTTGTCCTCGCAGAGTTCGACCAGGTCGGGGAACTCCCCCTCGAAGTCGAGGGAGGAGACGTCGAGGCGGACCTCGCCGGTGGCGCTCCGTTCGCGATCGACGGCGCGAGCGACGACGTCGCGTGGCGCGAGTTCGGCGTCCTCGTGGTAGTCGGGCATGAATCGTTCGCCCTCACCGTTCAGGAGCGTCGCACCTTCGCCCCGCAGCGCCTCGCTGAGCAGGAAGATGTCCGAGCCCCGTTCGTCCTCGCTGGCAGCTGGACCGTCGGCACCCTCGGCGGAGTCCGGCGAATCACCGTCGCTGGCATCCGGATCGAACGCCGTCGGGTGGAACTGCACGAACTCCATGTCTTCGACGTCCGCGCCAGCGAGCGCTGCCATCGCGATGCCGTCGCCGGTCGCGTCCGGCGGGTTCGTCGATCGGGGGTAGCAGGCGCCGATGCCGCCAGTCGCGAGGATCGTCGTGCCGGCGTACACCGGCTCGCCCTCGGGCTCGGCGTCGAGCAGTGCACCGTGAATCCGGCCCTCGTGGGTGATCAACTCGAGCGCGGCTGTGTCCTCCCGGATCCGCACGTCGTCGCGGGAATCGAGGTGGTTGAGGAACGGGCGGAGGATGTGGGTGCCCGTCGAGGCGTCGACGTGGAGGATCCGCCGGTCGGAGTGGGCGGCCTCCCGGGTGTAGTCGAACTCGCTGTCCGTACCCGCCGACGCACCGTCGCCATCGGTGTGGCCGTCTGCCTCCTCGCCTCGCTCGTCGGCGGTGTCGAAGGGCACTTCCAGCGTGTCCAGCAGCACGTCCTCGACGGCCTCGTTGGCGTCCTCGACGAGCACGTCGACGGCGTCAGGGTCGGCGGTGCCGTCGCTCGCTGCGATGACGTCTTCCTTGAGCGCGGCCGGATCGTCTCGACTCGTCGCGATGCCGCCCTGCGCCCAGTCCGTCGAGGCGTCTTCGGGCCGTTCGGCTTTGGTGACCAGAAGCACGTCTGCGCCGTCGCGCGCTGCGGCGAGCGCAGCGGCACAGCCGGCGATTCCGGAGCCGATCACGAGCACGTCGGCGGTATCGGGGTCGTCGGGTACCTCCTCGCTTCGCTCGTCGGCGGTATGAGACTCGACCATCGTTACTCTGCGAGGTCGAGCATCCGCTGGACGGAGAGCTCGGCGAGCTCCGCCTCACGGTCGGGCACTTCGATGACGTTGCGCTCGCGACCGGCGACCAGCTCCTCGAGCACCCACGCGAGGTAGTTCGGGTCGATCTGGCGCATGGCGTTGCAGTCCATACAGGCGTCACCGCACAGCGGCAGCACCTCGACCTCGGGATGCCAGCGGTCGAGGTGGTTCGCGAGGTGGATCTCCGTGCCGATCGCCCACGTGTCGCCGGGATCGGCGTTGGCGACCGTCTCGGTGATGGTGCTCGTCGAGCCCACGACGTCGGCGGCCTCGACGACCTCGCGGCGGCACTCCGGGTGGACGACGACGTTGACGTCCTCGTGTTCCTCCCGAATCTCCTCGATGTGGGAGGCGCGGAAGCGCTCGTGGACCTGGCAGTAGCCCTCCCAGAGGATGATCTCCGCATCGGCAGCCTCCGCGGCGTCGGTTCCTTCGGGGTCCCACGGGTCCCACGCGACGGCCTCGTTCTCGAGGCCGAGGTCGTAGGCGGTGTTGATACCGAGATACTTGTCGGGCATGAACAGGACGGCGTCGCCCTTGTCCAGGGCCCACTCGAAGACGTCGGAGGCGTTCGAAGAGGTACAGATCGCGCCGCCGTGATCGGCGGTGAAGGCCTTCAGATCCGCATAGGAGTTCATGTAGGTGACCGGCACGATGTCCTTCTCTGGCGCTGCGGCGGTGATCTCCGCCCACGCGGCGTCGACCTGGAGCGCTTCGGCCATGCCCGCCATCGGGCAGGAGGCCTCCATGCTCGGGAGGATCACCGTCTGGTCGTCGTCGGTGATGACGTCGGCAGTTTCGGCCATGAAGGTGACGCCGCCGAAGATCACGTACTCGGCGTCGGAGTTGGCGGCCTCCTTCGAGAGCTGGTAGGAGTCGCCGATGAAGTCGGCGTGTTCGACGATCTCCTTGCGCTGGTAGTTGTGGCCGAGCACGACCACGTCGTCGCCGAGTTCGGCGAGCGCCGACTCGATGCGAGCCGTGCGTTCCTCGGCCTCGAGTTCGCGGTAGCTATCGGGGAGCTGCTCGAGGTTGTCGTACTTGAACAGGCTCAGGTCCGTCTCGATGTCGGCGGTTTCCATCCGTGGCACTACGTGGTCACCTGGGTAGGCGTACTTCGCAAGCCGGTATTGAAAAGATTTTGCCTTCAAACGGTGGCTTCGGTGGAGTAATCGTTATTTACCGGCAACACTGACCGGAGATGCGCGACGAACCTGTCGACGGGGCCGCTCAACCGTCCTCGGCGGTCGTCGGCTCCGAGGCCGGATCCGCTGGCGCATCCGACTCCCGGTGTAGATCGTCGAGCAGTTCCTCGCGATGCTCGTCGAGCAACGGCGCGCGCCCACCGGGTTCTGACGCCGTTTCCGAGAACTTGATCGGGGAGCCGGCGATCGTGACCGACCGATCCGCGCCCGGCTGTTCGACCTCCTGGAGCATCTCTCGTGCGTGGACGTGCTCGTCCGCGAAGATGTCCTCGGTGTCCTGGACTGGCGCGGCGGGCACGTCGCCTTCCAGCGTATCGACGATCGCCGCCGTCCGCTGCTCGGCCGTCCAGGCAGCGATCTCCGCCCGCAGCTCCTCACGGTTCGCCATCCTGGCCTCGCCAGAGTCGTACTCGGCAGCGAGGTCGGGTCGCTCCATCGCGCGACACAGCGCCGTCCAGTGGCCGTCACCGAAGGCCGCGATCACGACGTAGCCGTCGGCGGCCTCGAAGGCGTCGTAGGGGAACAGCGTCGGGTGGCTGTTGCCCCGGCGACCCGGCACTTCGTCGGTGTAGGAGTGCTGGTAGATGGCTCGCTCGCACATGGAGATCATGGCGTCGTACATCGCGGTGTCGACGTGCTGGCCCTCGCCGGTGCGCTCGCGGTGGTGGACGGCGGCGAGGATGCCGGTGCAGTTCAGGACCGCGGTGAACAGATCGCCGATGCCGGGGCCGACCTTCGTCGGTGGACCGTCGGGCTGGCCAGTGATCGACATGACGCCGCCCAGCGCCTGCGCGATCAGGTCGAAGGAGGGCTGGCCCTGGCGCGGGCTCTCGCCGGTGCGTGGATCGCCGAACCCGCGGATCGAGCTGTAGATCAGCTGGGGGTTGTGCTCGCGGAGCGTCTCGTACTCCAGGTCGAACGTTTCCATCGTGCCTGCGCGGTAGTTCTCGACGACGACGTCGGCGCTCTCGACGAGACGGAGGAAGTCCGCGCGGTCGTCCTCGTCGCCGAGGTCGAGTTCGAGCGATCGCTTGCCCCGGTTCACGCTCTGGAAGTAGCCGCCGTAGGCCTCGGCCTCGGAATCGGCCGCGAACGGTGGATTCCGCCGGATGAGGTCGCCGCCCGGGCGCTCGACCTTGACTACGTCCGCGCCCATGTCTGCGAGGAGCATCGTGCAGTACGGGCCGGCGAGCACCTGCGTAAGATCGAGGACCCGGAGGTCCGACAGCGCGCTCATGAAGCGTGTCACCGCCGCGTCGGGGAAATAACTTCCCTAAAAGACCATTATAGATGCGCCGTAGCAGGTGTGGTATGCAACCACAATAAACCACCTTAAAGAATATTATCATTATCGTTCGTTACATTTATTGTGCGCTCGACTGACTACCCGTGTACCGCATGACGACGACAGTCATTCTCGGCGTGATCGGATCCGACGCGCACGCAGTCGGCATCACGATCCTCGAACAGGCGCTGGACGCGGCGGGGTTCGACGTTCGGAACCTGGGCGTACAGACCGGCCAGGACGAGTTCGTCGAGGCCGCCGCAGCCTCCGACGCCGAAGCGGTGCTCGTGTCCTCGCTCTATGGACACGCCGAGCGTGACTGTGACGGACTCCACGAGGCGCTCGCGGAGCGCGAGATCGAGCCCGCGACATACGTCGGCGGCAACCTCGCGGTCGGCCAGGCCGACCACGAGACGATCCGCGAGCGCTTCGAGCGGATGGGGTTCGACCGGGTCTTCGACGCCGAGACCGACCCCGAGGACGCGATCGTCGCGTTGAAACGGGACCTCGGGCTCGCGGAGACCGATACGGAACGCAGCAGGGTGTCCTCGTAGATGGTCACCGACGAACGGCTCGCCGACGCCGATCTTCGGCGTATCGACGAGCAGGTCCGTAGCGACTGGCCGACCGGGGCCGACGTCGACTTCGAGGAGGCCATCGCATTTCACGAGTCCCTACCCGACTCCAAGCGGTTCGCGGAGGTGCTCGAGAGCGCGGACGCTCCGCTCCTCCAGCCACGCGCCGGGGTCCCCAGACTCGACGACCAGATCGAGCTCCTGCGCCACCTGCAAAACGAGGGGGGCGCCGACCTCCTCCCGACGACGATCGACTCCTACACGCGCGACAACGAGTACGGGAAAGCAGGCGACGGTCTCGAAGACGCCCGCGAGACGGGCGAGGACACGCTCAACGGCTTCCCAGCGGTCAACCACGGGGTCGAGGGGTGCCGGGACCTGATCCGCGCGCTCGACGCGCCAATCGAGGTCCGCCACGGCACGCCCGACGCCCGGCTCCTCGCCGCGATCACCTACGCCGGCGGGTTCCAGAGCTTCGAGGGCGGCCCGATCTCCTACAACATTCCCTACACCAAGGAGCGAGATCTCGCGACGACGATCGAGCAGTGGCAGTACGTCGATCGCCTCGCCGGCGCCTACACCGAGCGGGGCGTCCGGATCAACCGCGAACCGTTCGGGCCGCTGACCGGCACGCTCGTCCCGCCCTGCATCGCCATCGCCGTGATGGTCATCGAGGGGATGCTCGCGGCCACGCAGGGCGTCCGCTCGATCACGCTCGGCTACGGCCAGGTCGGGAACTTCGTCCAGGACGTCGCCGCACTCCACGCGCTCCGATCGCTGGGCGAGGAGTACCTGCCCGATCCCGTCCGGGTCACGATCGTCTTCCACGAGTGGATGGGCGGCTTCCCGCCCGACGAGGCACGCGCCAACGCTGTCATCAGCCTCGGTGCGGCCACCGCCGCGATCGCCGAGCCGGACAAGGTCATCACCAAGTCGCCCCAGGAGTTCGCGGGCGTTCCGACTCAGGAGGCCAACGCCGCCGGCCTGCGCACCACGCGCCAGCTCATCGACATGCTGCTCGAGCAGAACGTCCAGCTCGAGGGCGTCGACCGCGAGCTCAATCTCATCCAGAAGTCCTCCCGCGAGCTGATCGAGGCAGCGATCGGCGCTGGTGACGGCGACGTCGCGCAGGGCACGATCCAGGCCTTCGAGACGGGCGCGCTCGACGTGCCGTTCGCGCCGTCGGAGAGCGCACAGGGTGCAGTTCTCCCCGCTCGCGACGACGACGGTCGCGTCCGCATACTCGAGTTCGGCGACCTCGCGCTCTCGGAGGACGTGCAGGAGATCCACCACAACCGCCTCGACGCACGGGCCAGCACGGAAGGCCGCGAGCGCTCCTTCAAGATGGTCGCCGACGACGTCGACGCGATCAGCGACGGCCGCCTGATCGGTAGGCCGACGGGTGGTGATTAGATGGCGGGGAATCAAATCGTCGGGGTCCACGCGATCCCGGCCGTCTCTGGGTTCCACGCCGACGACCAGCGCGCGATCAAGCAGGGCGCGACCCAGAACGGCTTCGCCTACGACGGCGACCCCGTGACCGAGGGGTTCGAGCGGATCCGCGAGGCCGGCGAGGCGTTGACCGTCGAACTCGAACTCGCAGACGGCACGATCGCGACCGGCGACTGCGCGGCGGTCCAGTACTCCGGCGCGGGCGGTCGAGATCCGCTCTTCCGCGCCGCGGACTACCAGCCCGTCGTCGAAGGGCCGGTCGCTGACGAACTCCGCGGACGCGACCCCGCGGAGTTCGAGACCCTCGCCGGGGCCGTCGAGAACCTCCCCGCCGAGCGCTCCGGCGGCGATCGGCTCCACACCGCGGTCCGTTACGGCGTCTCTCAGGCGCTCCTCGACGCCGCCGCACAGACCCGCGGCGTCACCAAGACCGACGTGATCGCCGACGCCGTCGGAACGGAGCCGGCAACGGAGCCGATCCCCGTCTTCGGCCAGTCCGGCGACGATCGGCGAACGAACGCCGAGAAGATGCTGCTCAAGCGCGTCGGGGTCCTGCCCCACGGGCTATTCAACAGCGTCGAGAAAGTCGGCGCGGACGGCGAGCGCCTGATCGAATATCTGGCGTGGCTCTCCGGCAGAACGGACGAGCTCGGGACAGGCGGAAACGCCAAAGCCGACTCCCCGGACTACCGCCCGCGCTTCCACGTCGACGTCTACGGCATCCTGGGCGAGGTCTTCGACCCGCCGTACGATCGCCGCGAGGTCGTCGAGTACTTCGAACGGCTCGCGGAGGCAGCCGCGCCGTACCCCCTGCAGGTCGAGGGCCCGATGGACGCCGGGAGCCGCGCCGGTCAGATAGAGCAGATGGCGACGCTCCGGAACGCGTTGGCGACGGCCGACGTTCCGGTCGACCTCGTCGCCGACGAGTGGTGCAACACGCTCGACGACGTCCGGGCGTTCGTCGACGCCGGCGCCGCCGACGTCGTGCAGATCAAGACGCCCGATCTCGGCGGTATCCAGCGCTCTGCGGCGGCCGTGACCTACTGTGAGGGCACCGACGTTCGTGCGTATCTCGGCGGCACCTGCAACGAGACGGCAACCTCCGCGAGGGCCTGTGCCCACGTCGCGCTGGCGACCGACGCCGCGCAGATCCTCGCGAAGCCCGGGATGGGGTTCGACGAGGGCTACATGCTCGTGACCAATGAGATGCGCCACGCGCTCGCCCGGCGCGATCGCTCGGGATCGGTCGCCCGCCCGACGCCTGAGACCGCTGCACATACCGGTGATTCCGATGACTGACTGGACCGATCCCGAGACGTTCTCGGTGGCGCTCGACCGCGCGACGACCCGCGAGAAGGGCAGCCACTTCGAGGACTTCGCCGAGGGCGAGACGATCGAGCACGACCCCGGCCCCCGGCTGACGCGCCACGGCGCAGAGCAGTGGACGAGCCAGACGTTGAATCACGATCCGGCGTACTGGCGGACCGAGGCCGCGGAAGAGCGGGGCTTCGACGAACCACCGATCCACCCTGATTACCTCCTCGCGGCGACGATGGGCCCCAGCGTCGAGGCCCTCTCCGAGAAGGGCGGCTACTTCCTCGGGCGAGACGACGTCCGCTTTCATCAGGACGCGGTCTATCCCGGAACCGAACTTCGCGTCGAGTCGACCGTCCTCGCGACGCGGAGCTCCAGCTCGCGACCGAACTACGGTATCGTCACGTGGGAGACCCGCGGGCTCGACGCCCAGACCGGCGACGAACTCTGCACCTACGAGCGAACGAACATGATCCCGCGCAGAGAGCCGATCGAGACCGATGGCGGGGAGATGGATGACGGCGGGAGAATGACCGACGGAGGCGAGATGGCCGACGCCGATTCGAATGCGGACCGTGACGGCGACCCCGATCTCCCCGACGGCCTCCTCGCACCCGACGGCGAGTATTTCGAGGCGTTCGACGAGGCCCTCGAAACCGCGGCCGAGCGGCCCGACGCCGCGGTCGCCTACAGTCACGAACGCGGGCGAACGATGGACGTCGTCACCGTCGCCGAACTGCCGCTGGCGACGCTCAACACCGCACGGCAACACCACAACGCAGCGGCGATGGCGGAGTCACCCTCTGGCGAAATCGTCGCGTACGGTGACGTGACGCGCTCCATCGCGCTCGGGCACGCGCGCTCGGACGAGGCCACCTGGCACGAGGTCGGCGCGACGGGCGAGCGGTTCCACGATTTCGTCACGGTCGGCGACACGATCTACGGATTCACGCGCGTGCTCGACGCCGATGGCGATCCGGGACCGAGCCACGTCGGCGAGGTGACCTTCGAACACGTCGCCTTCGACCAGGACCAGCGACCGGTCTACTCCGGCACCAGAACGGCACTTATCGAGCGGAGGAGCGAGCCATGACGATTGCGACGACTGCGACGGCTGCGGCGGCTGCGGCGAGCGACGCAACCCTCCCAGCAGCCACGAGACGACGGAGACCGAACCAATGACACAGCGACTCTGCAGAACGTTCCAGACAGCACCGGTCGCGGTGGCGAGCGACGACACCGCGAAATATCTCCGATCGGGCCTGACGGCCTCCGGCTTTCAGGCCCCCGACTGGCTAGTACCGGATCTCGAGGACGGCACCGCGCCGGCGAAGAAGGAGGAAGGGATGGAGAACCTTCTCGCCCTCCTCCCGGAGTACGCGCCCGAGTTCTCCGGCGAGATCCTCCCGCGCATCGAGTGGGCCTACGATGCCCCGGCGACGACCGAGCGCGGCCACGAGCAGATCGACCGGATCGTCGAGAACGCTGGCGAGCACGTCGACGGGATCGTGGTGCCGAAAGTCGGTCGCGTGGGTGACGTCGAGTCTGCGCTGTCGGCGGTCGCGGACGCCGAGCGAGAGTACGGCCTCCCCCAGGGTTCCATCGAGGTCGCGGTGATCGTCGAGACCGCCCGTGCGCGGTCTGACCTTCGGGAGATCGGGGCCCTCGGAAATGGACGATCGGAGGACGGGAGCGACACCACCGCCCGGCTCGCGGGGCTCGTCTTCGGTCCGGTCGACTACACTGCGGAGCTGGGCGGGCGCTCTCGGGACGGCGACCGCTTCGAGTGGCCCGCGCTGCTGGAAGCGCTCTCGAACGAGGCGTCGGCGAACGACGTCGTCGCCGTCGGCGGTCCGTTCGATCGGCTGTTCGCGGAGCGTGCGGGAGTCAGCTTCTACAACGGCTCGGAGTACGCCGAGCAGGTCGAACGGGAGGCGGCGGTCGGCCTCGACGGCTCGTGGTCACTTCACCCCAAGCAGACGACCCAGGCCAACCGGATCCACATGCCGACGCCGGACGAACTCGAGCGCGACGTCGAGAAGATCGAGCGCTTCGCCGAGGCGAAGGCGTCCGGAACCGGTGCGGTGAGCATCGACGGACAGATGGTCGACGAGGCCACGCTGAAGAACTTCCAGAACACCGTCTGGACGGCCCGCGTGATCGCAGATCGCCATCCAGAACAGGCCGAGGCCGTGTACGACGAGGCGCTGCTCGAGCGGGCTCGGTCGATCGAGCTTCGCTGATCAGGACGATGCCCGAGCCTCGGCTGCGGGCCGCTTCTCCCGCAGTCACTCCCGTACGAAGGTCACTGGCTGGTCGGCGTTCAACAGGACGTGCTGGGCCGTGCTTCCGAAGACGGCCTTCCCCGCTGGTGAGCGTTTGCGCCCGCCGACGAGGATGCGATCGGCGCCGACGTCGGCTGCGAGATCGACGATCGCCTCGCCGACGTCGTCCGTGACGGCTCCGCGGACGTCGATCGACGTGGTGCCGGCGTCGACGGCGTCCTCTAGCAGGTCGGAGATGGCACGGACGGCGGCCGATCGACGCGCGACCGCCGCGGGCTCGGGCGGCGCGTCCGGATCGAAGTTGAGCCGCTCCACGGCAGCGTCGAACTCCTCGGGCGTGAAGACCTGGGTGATGTACACCTCGTCGAGTAGCGGACCGGCGAGGTCGGCGACCGCCTCGGCGAGCAGTTCGGCACGGGGTGCGTCCGTTCCGCTCACTGCAACCACGACTGACAGGCCGGACGCTCCACCGTCAGCCACGGGACCGGTACCGCCGTCGAGTCCGCCGTCAGCTCGGGGCTCGTTCGTCGTCATAGGGAGAGAATCACGGGCAAAGCAAATAAAGATTGGTGCAGTTGACTACCGGAGTAGTAACCATCAAATCAGAGAGCGTGCTCCGATCAGGATGAACCAGTCTCCCCAGGCCCCACCGAAACGACCATCCGGCCCCTCGTCCAATCGACGGCCAGTATGAACGTACGCCGGCAGGACACCCTCGACGATTTTCGGGGCGCGAGGGAGGTCCACAACCGCACCTGGCGTGTCGGCTTTCGCGGCATGGTCTCTGAGGCGGCCATCGAGTCCCAGCTCCGCCCGACCGACGAGGACGCGCTGCAGTCCTTGCGGGAGGAAATCGCTTCCGAGCCGGGCTACTACGGCGTCGCTGAGGTCGACGGCTCGATCGTCGGGTTCGTCCGCGCCCGGTACGGCGGCACCTCGGAGTTCGTCGAGGGGATCGGCGGCGAGATCGTCGACCTCACCGTCGATCCGGCGCACTGGCGAAACGGCATCGGCTCCACGCTGCTCGGCGCGGCGATCGACGGGCTCCCGCCGATGATCGACGGAATTTCCGCCCAGGTGCTCGCCGACAACGACCGCGGACGGAGCTTCCTCGAAGCGAACGGGCTCGTACACGAGGAGAGTCAGGACGCGACGATCGGCGACGAGTCCTATTCCCACGTGATCTACCGCGTCGGGCTGGAAGAGTGAGAACGGGAGAGCAAGAACGGGAGCGAGTGAGAACGGGAGAGCAAGAACGGGAGCGAGTGAGAACGGGAGCGACGGAGTCGTCGGGCGATAAGACCGGGCCCCATCGAGCCGGCAGGCCACGGGGGTTGGCCGTGGGTATTTCACCGCGGCAGCGAAATGATAGGGTATGAAGTACACGACCCTCGGGTCGACGGGAATGGAGGTTTCCCAGATCTGTCTCGGCTGTATGAGCTTCGGCAGCCAGGAGGACTGGATGCTCGACGAGGACGAATCCCGCGAGATCATCGAGCGCGCGCTCGATCTCGGGATTACCTTCTTCGACACCGCGAACGTCTACAGCAGCGGCGAGAGCGAGGCGATCCTCGGAGAGGTCCTCTCGGAGTACGATCGCGACCGGCTGACGATCGCGACGAAGGTCCGCTGGCCGGGTGCCAACGAGCACCGGAACGCGGAGGGGCTCTCCCGGAAGACGATCGGGCAGGAGCTCGACCACAGCCTCGACCGGCTCGGGATGGACACCGTCGATCTCTACCAGATCCACCGGTGGGATTACGACACGCCGATCGAGACGACGCTCCGCGCGCTCGACGACGCCGTTCGCCGCGGAAAGGTTCGTCACATCGGCGCTTCCTCGATGTACGCCCACCAGTTCGCCGAGGCCCTGCACACTAGCGACCGTGAGGATCTCGCGCGCTTCGAGACGATGCAGAACCTCCACCACCTGACCTACCGCGAGGAGGAACGCGAGATGCTCCCGCTCTGTGACCGGGAGAACGTCGGCGTCATGCCCTGGAGCCCGCTCGGTGGGGGCTACCTGACCCGCCCGCACGAGGAGTTCGACGACACGACGCGAGGCGAACACGAGAAAGAGGAGATCGGCCTGCCCTACCACGAGGGCGCAGGACGAGAGATCAACGCCCGCGTCGAGGAGCTGGCCGCGGAGAAGGGCGTGACGATGGCCCAGCTCGCACTCGCCTGGCAGTTCCACAAGGAGTGGGTCACCGCACCGATCCTCGGAACGACGAGCGTCGAGCACCTCGAACAGGCCGTCGAAGCCGTGGAGATCGACCTCAGCGAGTCCGACGTCGAGTATCTCGAGGAGCCCTACGAGCCCGTCGAGATCTACGGCCACGAGTAACGACGACGCCGGCCCCGCGTCGAACGTTCAATCCTCCAGTCGAGCTTCGTTTTCTGCCGCCTCCGTCGCCGCTCAGGCAGTGCGTCGGTGAGCCTTCCCGCCGGTGGGCAGCCAGCCGGCGAGGTAGAGCCCAGCCATGACGACGACGATGCCGAGCACGAGGAGAGCGAGGCCCCGGAAGACGGCGTCGAAGGCGATGCCGGCGTCGGTCAGCGAGCCGATCAGGACGCTGCCGCTGGCCTGGATGAGCATCATCGTCGCACTGTAGACCGCGTAGGCGCTCGCGCGGTGCTCGTCGGGGAGCGTGTCGAGCAGGTAGGTGTCCATCGCGGGGAACAGACAGTGGATCACGAAGCCGATGACGAGGCTGACGGCGACGATCGCAGCGAGTCCGCTGACGAGCGTGAGCGAGAGCAGCCCGATGGTGAACCCGGTGACGACCGCGAGGACGAACGGAACGTGATCGAAGCGGTCCGCGAGCCCGCCGCCGACGTAGAACGCCGGGACGCCCGCGGCGAAGATCACCGTCAGCATGAGGTTCGCGGTGCCACTGGAGAGCCCCTTGACGTCCTCGAGATACGTCGCGTAGAAGTTGAAGAAGCCGTTCCAGAGGAGACCCACGACGCCGATGAGCACGACGCCGGTCAGGATCAGGCGCCATTGCCGACGCACGGCCGCGAGGAGGTCGCGATCCTCCGTCCCGGCGTCGGGCAGTTCCGCTCGCCTCGCCGCGAGGAAGAACGCGGCCGTGCCGAGCGCTGCGACGCACGCGACCACGACGAACACGTGGCGCCAGCTACCGACAAGCAGCACCGCGCTCACCGTGAGCGGCGCCAGCACTGCAGCCACCTGCGAGGCCGCACCGTGGATTCCGAGCACGCGCCCGACGCGATTTGGGAACAGCTCCGAGACGAGCGGGTTGGCCGCGATGAAGTACGCGCCGCTCGCGAGTCCCATGAGGAAGGCGCCGATCGCGACGGCCAGCGGCGAGGGGGCCGCGGCGGTCAGCGCGGCGGCGATCGTGAGCGTCGCGCCCGCCGCGAGGATTACCCAGTGTCGGGGAACCTTCGTCAGCGCGTAGCCAGCGGGGAGCCGCGGCACGGCGCTTCCGAGCCACGCGAGCGTGACGATCAGCCCGATAGAGCCACCGCTGAGCCCGAAGGCGTCCGACAGCGGCCCGACGAGCGGCGCGAAGATGACCCGTCCGAAGTTGACGAGAAACACCATCGCACACAGCGAGCCAAACACCTGTACGCGGCGAGACGGCATCTACGCGTGGCTACCGACGGCACCACTGCAAGACTTTCGAATCGAAAGGGGCGGCAGTGTGGCGAGTGATCGGGGACCACGGACCGACGGCAGATTCACCCGCTGGCCACCACGAAATCGGCTGCAAGGCTACAGAGCGTGCCAGTGCAGGGCGGCCCGTCGGGGTGCATCGGTTTTTTGAGGGGGCCCTCCGTAGCAGGGTCCATGAAATCCGTCAGGAAGGGTCTGCGCGATAGCGACCTCGAGAAGGACAACTACGGTCGCCTCTCCTGTACGGCCTGTGAGGAGGAGCTCAAATCCGAGAACGATCCCGATCAGGTCGGGACGGTTCGCGTCTGTCCCAGCTGTGGCGCGAAGTGGAAGGAGCTGAACTGAGCGGCCGATCGACGGCGACCGAACACGGCTACTTCGCCGACTCAGTGGCGAAGACAGAGTCGAAGGCGTCGGCGCCCAGCGGATCGAACCGGCCGGCGCGTAGATTCTCGAGGGCGTGCTCGCGGCTACAGGCACCGACGAGCGCAGCCGTTACGCCTGGCGCGCTCCGCGCGAAGTTGATCGCGCGCTGGGCGTCGGTGTCGCCCTCGACGCGCGATGCGACGTGATTCGGAACGCCGCCTGCAAGATCGCCCTGTTTGATGCTCGCGCTCGCGAACACCGAGAGGCCGGCGTCCTGTGCGAAGTGGAGGGCGGACTGCGAGCCGTTGGGCCCCTCGTGGGCTGGGACGGTGTAGGCGTCCGCCATCTCGGCGTTGAAAGGGAGCTGGATCCCCCGAAAGCCGGTCGTCTCTGCACCGACGCTCTCGGCAGCGCGACGGGCGCGCTCGACGACCGTCGGAAGCGAGAGATAGCAGCGGTGGTCGGTCGCTACTCGGAACGCGTCCCAGGTCGCGACGCCGTAGGCGGCGATGTCGCCGTCCGCGCGCCGTTCCTCCAGCCGCTCGAACGCAGCTTCCAGTTTGTCGTAGACGTCGTCCCGTGAGCGCGCCATGAGCTGCGTCTCCGGGTTGTGGACGTAGTAGAGATCGATCGTGTCGAGATCGAGGTTCGCGAGGGAGCGATCGAGCTGTGCGTCGATGAAGGTGGGCTCGATGCAGTGACTCCCCTGTGCGAGGTCCTCTGCCTCGGCGAGTCCCGACTCGACGACCGTCTCGTGAACGTAGCGACCGGGGTCGGCCGGCCGCTCGCCGTCGAAGTGGACGAAGCCGCCTTTCGTCGCGACGACGATTTCCTCCCGGTCGACGTCGGCCTCTGCGAGCGCTTCGCCGACGACGCGTTCGGAGCGCTGACAGCGGTAGTTGATGGCGGTGTCGACGAGGTTACAGCCGGATTCGAGTGCAGCGACGATCGACTCGTGGTAGCGATCGTCGACCTCCTCGGTCGGATCGCCGAGGTAGGTCCCGATACCGATGCTCGAGACGACGCCCTCGCCGTGGCGCCGGAAGTACGTCAGCCCAAAATCGTCGCCGTGACGGTCGCGGTACGCCCACGTGCCGTTTGCCGTCGCCATACGCTCCCTTCGTGACGGAGACGGTTAGCTGGCCGGCTTCGTTCACCTGCGCCTCACTACCGACGTTCTCGCCGCAACGACAACTGATCGGGCGGCGTATGGACTCGTTCGACACCGAAGCCCGCACGAGACGGTGATTCGCGCCCGCCACTACGGTGAGGGTCGATGTACAGCGGCTACGAATCCCCAGCATGCAGCCGGGTCTCGAAGGAGGTACCCTCGGGATACTCCTCGGGCTCGCCGGGGAGGTAGGTTCCCTCGAGCCCGCAGTCGGGGGCGAGCAGACAGACTTTGCGCTCGGGCGGCCAGACGATCTCCACGGTGCCATCCGATCGCCTGACGTCGATCTCCTGTCGATAGGTCATCGACGACCCGGTTGCTGCGACGAGTGTGACTCGCACTACGACCTCCTCCGTTTCGTCGAAGGCGATGCGCTCGGAGGGGGCCGCCGACCCGTTCGTACCCTCGAGTCGCACGCCCGATGCGGTCAACGACCACGGGACGGGCAGCGATCCGTTGGGATCGTCGACGCCGTAGCTCGCGTACGATCCCGGATCGGTCTGCAGCCGGACCGTCGCGTGGTCGACGCCGCCAGGAATCCCGACGACGGTTTCGCCGGAGAACTGCTCACCGGAGCGGACCTCGATTTCCTGGAGCACTGGGTCGACCGGCTCCCCGCCCGGCGCCCACTCGCCGCGGTAGGTGAACCGGTAGGGCGTTCGCCCGTCGGTTGCGTCGAGCACGTCGAAGTCGCTGGCCGTGTGCCGATCGAGCGCGTAGACCACGTCGCCGTCGAGCCCGCCGTCGTTCCGCAGCGACTGGAACGGATGGTTGAGCCAGTCGCCGTAGGGTCGCGGGACGAACACGACGGCGTCGTCGAACTGGCGATCCTCGAAGGGCTCGTAGACCGTCTCGATGTACTCGGTGTGCTCGGCGTGGCGATCGGTGGGCGGCTGGACGAGTGCCGCGCTGGCAGCACCGCCGACCGCGGCGAGGAGCAGAACGACAGCGAGACCGAGCGCGCGAACGGTCTGCCTCGAGATCGGTAGTGAGATCGCTGGCAACAGGCCCATCGACGACGGGGACCACGCCGACTCCGATCGGTCGGCATCCAATTCCGATCTGTCGGCATCCGATTCCGACACGTCCCACGCGTCGACCCATCGCCACGCGCCCACCAGCCCCGCGGCCGCGAAGATCGACAGCGGCGCCAGCAGGTCGAAGTGATAGAACGGGCCGAAGAGGCCGAGCAGGCCGTCGGTGGGATCCTCGAAGTCGCCGAGGACGTTGTTGTTGCCCCAGAAGGCGACGTTCCCCGCTGCGATCGTGAGAAAGAGGCCAGCGAGCAACGCCTGCGCGGTCGGTTCGACCGCGCGCCCGGAGGTCGGTTCGTCGTCAGGCGCGGAGTCCAATTGGTCGCCTGGCCTAGCGCTCGGTTCGTCGTCGCGGTGAGATCGACGCAGCCAGCCGCGGGCCGCGATGGCGAGTCCGACGACGGCGAGGACCGTCCCGATCGGCCCCGCCGGCCCCCAGCGCGTGAACAGCGCCCAGAGCACGTGGCCGTTTGCGTGCAACGCTAGCT
Organism: Salinarchaeum laminariae; assembly: GCF_023204835.1. Taxonomy (GTDB): domain Archaea; phylum Halobacteriota; class Halobacteria; order Halobacteriales; family Salinarchaeaceae; genus Salinarchaeum; species Salinarchaeum laminariae. Next base: position 1,548,330 of record NZ_CP096270.1, on the reverse strand, counting down.
CCGGCGTGTACTCGATCCCGTGGCCGGCGATCTCGCGATGGCCGAAGCCGGGGCCGTCCTCTGGCGCGAACGCGGCGTAAGGGAACCGGAACGCTGCACCGGTGACGACCGCGTTGTAGGCGAGTGAGAGCCCGACGAACGCGAGCCCGATCGCCGCAGTAGCGCCGTTGCGCAGGAGGGGCTCGGGCACCGACTCCTCGCGATCGAGGAGGGTCTGGCGGTCAGTTCGTCGAATCGCCCCGAGGAGCTGCCAGCAGGCGTGTGCGATAAAGGGCGCCGCGAACAGGACGGCGGTGTAGGGCCGCGCGAAGAAGGCAAGCCCGATCGCTAGCCCCGCAAGCGACCCGAACGCGACGCTTCGCCGTCGGTAGGCGCGGAGATAGCAGACCGCGAACGAGAGGGTCAACAGCGTCGTCGGCGCGTATGGAAGGAACACCGACGTCGTCAGCAACGTCATCGGGGCCGTCGCGAACGCCGCGGCGGCGACGACGCCGATTCGCCGGTCGAAGGTCTGCGATCCGAGGACGTAGACGAGCGCGACGTTCCCGGCAGCGACCGCGGCCAGCGCGAGTCGGGGCATTCCGAACAGCCCCATCGGAACGGCGAACAGGGCTGCGGGGTAAGGTTGGTACTTCGGATAGAGTCGGCCGCCGTCCTGAACGAAGAACCACGGGCGGACGGCGTCGGCGATCGGCCCGGCGTGGAGTTCGAGGCGCCCCTCGAGCAGCATGGCGGCCTGCTGGAGGTAGACGCCCTCGTCGTGGTTCGCCGAGTGGTAGGGGAACAGCTCAGTAGCGATCGCGAAGACGACGATTCCCGAAAGAAGCGCGAGGCCGCCAGCGGCGAGATGGTGGACCGGCTGGCGGCGGGGGTCGAGTCGGACGAACAGTGAGCGGATGCGGTCGGCGAACACGAATCGAGTCTGGGTGCTGTCGGAACTGGGTGTGTCGCCGCGCTCAGACGTCGACGCCCACGTCCTCCATCAGATCGATCGTCGCCTCGAGGTCGCCGAGCTCGGCGAGGTCGATGTCCGGAACGTCGAGCGCGTCGACACGGGGGAGATCCCCGACGGGATCGACGTTCGGGGCGAGCGGGTACTCCTTGGTCTCGACGGCGAAGTAGGACTGCGCCTCGGCCGATAGCAGGTGGCGAATGAAGTTCTCCGCGAGGTCGACGTCGCCGGCCTGGTCGGTGACGGCTGCGCCGGCGACGTTGAACGTCGCACCGGCGTCGCCCTCGGTGAACGCCGTCGCGATCGGGGCGTCGGGATTGCCCGCGAGCACCCGCTGGATGTAGTAGTGGTTGGTGAACCCGACGTCGATCTCGCCGTCGGCGATCGCCTGATTGACCGCCTGCTCGTTGGGGTAGGAGTCGACGCCGGCGTCGAGGAGCTCTTGGAGCCACTGGCGGGTCGCCTCCTCGCCCTCGAGGATCCGCATCGCGGTGACGAACGCCTGACAAGAGCCGTAGACGGGCGACCAGCCGAAGTCGGCGTCGAGCTCCGTCGGGATCGCCATGATGTCGTCGGGGATGTCCGACTCGGAGTAGGTGTTCGTGTTGTAGGGGACAGTCCGGACGCGGCCGGAGGTGCCGATCCAGTCCTCGGTGCTGAACTCGGGGCTGACGATGTCACGGAGATCCGAGGACAGCGCGGTCGTTCGACCGGCTTCTGACAGCGAGACGAGCGCGCCGGCGTTGACGGAGTAGAAGACGTCCGCGTTCGTACCGGAGCCCTCGGTGATGATCTGGTTGACCATCGCCTGTGATCCCTCGCCGTACCGGACGTTGGCGGTGAAGTCGTCGTAGAGCGACTCGATCGAATCGACGAGCGCGTCGACGAGGAACTCGTGGCGACCGGAGTAGATGGTGAGTTCGCCCTCGAGCGCCGGCATTTCGGCCATCGGGGTGCCGTCCTGTCCGAGGCTCTGACCAGGGCCGGAGCCGATCCAGTTGAACGGTTCCGAGCCGCCGTCGTCGTTGCCGCCAAAGACGTCGACGCAGCCGGAGAGGCTCGCCGCCCCGAGCGCGGCAGTGCCCGCAAGGAACGTGCGCCGGCCGGTGCTGGAAACGCCGGTCGCGGGGGTCGTGTCGGCGCCGGAGGAGGCCGAACTCGGGCCCGTTGACGCGGCGTCGGCGTCGTCTGTGGGGGCTATACTGGGGTCAGGGTCGGAGGTATCGTCGCGTGGAGTCCGGGTCATGTGTGGTGGTACGTGGGATGGGGGATGTGGTCGTCGGTTCAGTGCGGTCGATCGTGTTCGCTAGGTCGCTAGTCGTCGGCAGCGGCCGGGGCGGGCTTCGGAGTCGCTGGCTCGATCGCGTCGAGGCAGTCCAGCCAGTCGAGCATCGACTCGCCGACCTCGTTGAGGAAGGCACCGTTGCGCCACTGGGAGTGGTCACCGGTCGCGAGCTCGTGGCCCATCGCCTCGAAAACGGCGGCGAACGCTGCGGGGGCGGGGGCGCCGCCGGAAGCGCCCGCACCATCGTCGCTCGCGCCGAGGTCGTCGAGGCCAGCGGGCTCGACCGAGTCGACGAGCTCCCAGACGTGCTCGTTGAGTTCGAGGCCGGCGACCTCGTTGTGAAGGTCGTCGAACGTCGACCGTGGCGCCTTGTTGTGCTCACAGAGTGGCTCGCCGTTGTAGATCTGCGCGCCGAGCAGATCGCAGGCGCGCTTGAGGAAGACGCCGCTCCAGATGTCGTCGAACCGGCCGACGGCCCACTCGTTGTCGTCCATCGGCAGCTGGTAGAAGGCCGGAATGACCTCGCGCCGGAAGCCGAGGTTCATCGAGCAGACGGTCGTGTAGTTGCCCTCGGCGGCGACGAAATCCTCGCCGAAGTCGTCGAAGTCGGTGCGGGTCCGAGCCTGGCCCTCGAGGTCGCCGTCCATCAGGATCCGGACGGCGTCGAGGTCTGGGACGTTCGTCCAGAGCCCCTGCGAGGCGACGATCGTGTCCACGTCCGCGGTCGTGGTCTCTATCTCCTCGTCCATCGCCGAGTACGGGTAGCCGCGGGGGTAGAGCCCGTGCTCGTCGGCGTTTTCGTAGAGGACGTTGACCCACTGCTCGTCGGAGGCGACGGATTCGATCTCGCCCTCGAAGTCGAGATTCTGCAGATGCTGGCCGAAGAAGTCCCACTCCTCGTGGGGCAGCGTGTCGTCGTCGATGAACACGCCGTACTCGAACTGGGGGTTCGCCCACATGTAGAGCAGGCCGAAGCTCGTCTGGGCGTGACTGGCCTCGGGAATGAGATCCGCGTACTCGGCGGCGTCGTGGTCCTCGAACCAGGCCTCGCGGGCGGAGCCGTCGAAGACCTCGCCGGAGAGGTCGAGGCGATCGAGCATCGCCTGCATCGCCTCGCTATCACAGAAGTCCTCGGTGACGAGGACGACGTGGAGTCGGTCCGTGTCGAAGCCGTGCTCGCGTGCGTTCTCGGCGTATGCCTCGACGCACTCGTACTCGCGGATCGTCGGTACGATCACGCAGACGTCCCGTGGCATTGTCCGCCTATTTTTTAGGTAAACCTAAAAGATTGCCGGTTCGCTCCGGCTCCTCGTTCTGCGTGGCGCTGGTCCGGTGGAGCGCGACGGCTGCGATGGCCCCGCCAGCGAGCGTGACCGCGTTTTTCAGTGCGTGGTCGAGCACTGCGGCGGCGAGAGCTGTCGCGCCCGCGACCGGCGCAATTGCGACGACCGACGTGGCGAACGCCCCCTCGTAGAGTCCGACGCCACCCTGCGTGAGCGGGAGGACTTTCGCGAGGTTCCCCGCACACGTCGCGAGCGTGCCGACGGCGAGCAGCGAGAGAAGACCGGGATCCGCAACCGCAGCGAGGACCAGAACAGCCGTGAGCGCGTCGAGCGCCCAGATCGCGACGCTCCCGACGCCGACGGCCGTGATAGCGCGTGGGCGACGCGCGAGGACGGCGAGGTTCGCCGTCGCAGTGTGAATGCCCTCAGCCAGCCGGTCGGGAAGTCGCGAGAGCACCCAGCCGCCGGCCGAGGGCCGGAGGACGACCACGCCGATACCACCGGCGAGCAGCGAGATGCCACCGAGTACGCCGAGGAGGAGCACCGACGGAGCGGGAGAGACTGCCGGAATGCGCTCGACGATCGGTGCGGCGTCGCCGGCGAGGAGCAGCCACGCCAATGCGAGTCCCCCGAGAACCGCGATCGCCAGCAGATCGAAGAGCCGCTCGACAGCCAACGACGCGACACCCGTTGCGTAAACCACTGCACGGCGCTGTTTGAGAAGCACCGCACGGACCGCGTCGCCGCCACGCGCCGGGATCGCGAGATTGGCCGTCTGGCTCAACAGGACCGCCACCGTGAGGAACCCGGCGTCGAGTCGGCGATCCATCGGCGCCAGCACGTCCCCGTAGCGCCGACCGCGGAGTGGCCAGGACGCGGTGTAGACCGCGATCGCTGCGACGACGAGGCGCAGATCCGCGGTACGAATCGCGTCCACGGCCTCACCCAGATAGATCGTCTTCGCCGCGACGATCCCGCCGAGGACGAGCACCGCGATCGTCCCGGCGATCGTGAGCCAGCGTCGAGATGTCCCCGACTGCTCGTCGGGGCTCGCGGACGCTGGCTGCTCTGCCATGCCTGCCGATCGCCACCGGAGAAAGTTAAGCCCACCTAAAACTGGCGAGCGATCCGCGGATGGGGTTCCTGCTCGTGTCGTAGTTGAACCGACAGGAAGCACCGGGTTACGGAAGCGCAGCCAGGCCCTAGGGACGACCGCGACCGCTCCGCTACAGCTCCGCGAGCAGCTCCCGCGTCGCCTGCCGAATCGCCTCGTCGCTCGAGGCCGAGGGCTCCCACCCCAGCGCCGAGAGCTTCTCGATCGAGAGACACATCTTCGGAACGTCTCCCTTCCAGCCGCGTCGCCCGCCGGTGTAGCTATACTCCGGGTCGACGCCCAGCTCCTCGGCGACGATCGAGGCGATCCGGTCGACCGAGGTCGTCGTTCGCGTGCCGAGATTGAACGTGTTCACGGGGTCGTCCGAGCGGGCGATCGCGTGGGCCATCCCGTCGAGGCAGTCGTCGACGGTCAGGTAGGACTTCTCCTGGCGACCGTCGCCGAGGATTTCGAGCTCGCTCGGGTCCTCGCGCAGCTTCTCGATGAAATCGGGCACGACTGCGCCACGCAGTCGAGGCCCCACGACGTTCGCGAAGCGGAACGTCCAGACGTCGAGACTTCCCGCGTGCGCTCGCGAGGAGAGGAGCCCCTCGTCTGCGAGCTTGCCCGCGCCGTAGGCGCTGATGGGCTCCAGTGGGGCGAAGTCCTCGGGGGTGGGCCGCGGTGCCTCGCCGTAGACCGTCGAGGAGGAGGTGAAGACGAACCGCTCGACAGCGGCCGCCTCGGCGGCTTCGAGCACCTGCCGCGTCATCTGGGTGTTCGTCGCGTACTGCGCGAGCGGACTGTCGTTGTCCACGTACTTGTCGGCGGCGAGGTGGTAGACGTCCGCTCCGTCGGGGATGGCTTCGGTGAGTTCGTCGAGTGCGTCTGGATCCGCGAGATCGACCTCGACCAGCGTCGCGGCGTGGGGGATCCACTCACGACGGCCAGCGCGAAGGTCGTCGAGCACGGTGACGTCGGCGCCGTCGGCCAGCAGTCGCTCGGTGAGGTGCGAGCCGAGAAAGCCGGCGCCGCCGGTGACGACAGCGTCGCCAGCGGGGAAGGCGATTGCCTCGCCGCCGTCAGCGGCGGCTGCATCGCCACCGTTTGCGGCGGCTGCATCGCCGCCGTCGGGGAGGAGTGCGTCGGCGCTCTCGCCGGTCACGCTGCCGTCGACGGCAGGCTCACCAGCGCGAGCGTCGTCGGAATCGGACATGCGCGGAGCCTGGTGGACTCGCGGGAAAACGATTCCGGGTCGTGACGCGGAGACGCTGGGAGATCGGCCACCACCCTGGAGAGGAGTAGTGGACCGTAACACCGCCCATCGATGGTATTAGGTGCCAGCCCTCTGTGTACTGTGAACGATGGAGGCGGCGCTCTGGTACGTGTTGACCGGAACGCGGGGTGGCACCAATCGGGTGCGCCTGCTCCGCGCGCTGGACGAGCGTCCGCGGAACGCGAACCAGCTCGCCGACGACCTCGACCTCGACTACAAGACGGTACGACACCACCTCGACGTGCTCGAGGACAACGGCGTCGTACAGGACAGCGGGGACGATTACGGCGCGGTCTACCTCCCGACTGGCCGCGCTCGGGATCACTGGGACACGATCGAGACGATCATGGAGCAGGTGGACGAATCATGACTACACGCACGACGCACGGCCGGAGCCGCCGATGGACGGCGGTTCTGGGCCGCTTCTGGAACGAATTTGGGAAAGTGGTTATCCCTATCCACCGGAAAGGAGGGATAGAATGAGTGTCTGGTTCGACGTCGCGCGGATCTCCGCGGGCGTCAACGTCGTCCTACTCACCGCTCTGATTGCGATCTGGGGGCGGAACTACTACCAGCTACGCTCGAAGCACGCGCTGGGACTCATGGTCTTCGGGATCTTCCTGCTGCTGGAGAACGCGACCTCGCTCTACATGTACCTCTTCCACGGCGTGCTCGCGGACTGGTTCGCGAGCAGTGCTGTCGGGCCAACGGCCTGGAAGTGGATGATGGCGCTGCACGTCCTCGAAACGGCCGGCATCGCCTTCCTCCTCTGGGTCACCTGGGATTAGGATCGTCGTGCGGTTCCGATCACCGTCTCACGCTCGTCCACCGTCTCACGCTCGTCCACCGTCTCACGCTCGTCCACCGTCCCACGCTCGTCCACACTCCCTCACTTCGTCCGCGTTTTCATCAGGCTCGTTCCGTTCAGCTTCTCTCGACCGGTCCAGAGTGACTCCGTCGTTCGCAGACCGACCCGGTACCGCATCGCTAGCTGCGGACGACTCGTAGTCAGCTCTCGAGAGGGATCCGGTGCGGTTGCAATCCGACGACACACAGGCATGCAAACCGTTCGCAAAGAGGCGGCAAATCCCACAGACGTTGGCGAGTTTGGGGACGAAATTGGGTGAGACTGCGGGCCCAGTTCGGCATATTCCCTTTAGGGAGGTCACTGTCGTCGTGAGTATGCCACGAAGGCTACCGGCACTGGCAATGGTCGTGGTACTCGTGATGGCCGCCATCGCGGGTGCCGCGTCCGTCAGCGCGAGTACGACGACGACGACCAGCGCGGCACAGGACGAGATGGCCTCGACGAGCGTCTCCATCTCGAACCAGACCTCCGGCGGAACGACGATCACAGTCGACGAAGTCACCCTCGCAGAGGGTGGGTTCGTCACGATCCACGACGGCTCGCTAACCGAGGGCAACACCTTCGGGAGCGTCGTCGGAACGAGCGGCTATCTCGCCGCGGGCACGCACGAGAACGTGACGGTCACGCTCGAATCGCCACAGGATTCGGGCACCTACCACGCCATGGCGCACATGGACTCGAACGGTGACCGCGCGTACTCCTTCGTCGCGAGTAACGGCGAGGTCGACGGTCCCTACACGATGGACGGAAACATCGTGATGGACGCCGCGACGATCACCGCGACCGCGACGGTGTCCGCGAGCGACCAGCCGACGACCGGCGACTCCGTGATCGTCGACCGCGTCGAACTCGCCGAGGGCGGGTTCGTCACGGTCCACGACGCGACGCTCGCCGACGGCGCGGTGTTCGACAGCATCCGAGGGACCAGCGAGTACCTCGAAGCGGGCGTTCACGAGAACGTTCGCGTCCAGCTCGACGACCCGCTGAACGAGTCCCAGCAGGTCTTCCACATGGCCCACACGGACTCCGACGACGACCAGACCTACACCTTCCCCGAGAGCGACGGGGAGGCTGACGGTCCCTACACCGACGCCGGCGGCAATATCGTGATGGCGCCCGCCCAGGCCACCCTGGCCGACACGGCCGCCACCACGTTCGAGGCCCAGACGACGGGCGGCAACCACGTCATAGTCGACTCCGTCTACCTGCCCGAGGGCGGGTTCGTGACGATGCACGACTCCTCGCTCGGTGACGGTGCGGTCTTCGACAGCATCCGCGGTACCAGCGAGTACCTCGAGCCGGGTCTTCACCGGGACGTGACGGTCATGCTGAACGACTCCCTCACCGCGAACGACTCGCTGTTCGCGATGGCGCACCAGGACACCGACGACGACCAGACCTACACCTTCCCCGAGAGCGAGGGCGAGAACGACGGTCCCTACACCGACGACGGTGACATCGTGATGGACAGCGGCATGGTGTCCGTCTCGGCGTCCGTCGACTTCGTCCACCAGTCCAGTGACGGCACGACCGTCACGGTCGAGCGCGTCGACCTCTCGGAGGGTGGCTTCGTCACGATCCACGACGAGACGCTGACGAACGGCTCGGTCTTCGGCAGCGTTGCCGGCACGAGCGAGTACCTCGATGCCGGCGTCCACACGGACGTGACGATCATGCTCGACGAGCCCGTCGACGAGTCACACACGTTCTACGCGATGGCCCACCAGGACACCGACGGTGACGAGTCCTACACCTTCCTCGAGAGCGAGGGCGAGAACGACGGACCGTACACCAGCGGGGGCGACATCGTCATGACGGCCGCGATGGTCGACATCCCGGCCCACATCGCGATTAGCGAGCAGACCGCCGAGAACGGCGAGACGATCACGGTCGACTCCGTCACGCTCCAGAACGGCGGCTTCGTCACGGTGCACGACGCGACGCTCGCAGACGGTGCAGTGTTCGACAGCGTCCGCGGCACGAGCGAGTACCTCGGCCCCGGCACGCACGAGAACGTGGAGATCACGCTCGACGCGCCGCTGGAATCGAGTGGCGACGTGTTCGCGATGGCCCACTACGACTCCGACGGCGACGAGACGTACACCTTCGTCGAGAGCGAGGGTGCCGCCGACGGTCCCTACACCGCAGCGGGCGGCCCGCTGATGGCGAGCGCCGGGATCGACGTCCCCACCGACGACGGTGGCGACAGTAGCGGCGACGACTCCAGCGACGACTCGAGCGACGAAGCGAGCATGGACGGCGACATGAACGACTCCAGCGGGGACTCTGACGACGGCTCCCCCGGCTTCGGTATCGCTGTCGCACTGGTCGCGCTGCTGGGCGCCGCACTGCTCGCACGCCGGCGAAACTAACGGAATCGAGCGATAGCAGAACGGAAGATAGCGGTACCGAACCGCTATTCTGCGACCGACGACCCACGCTTCGGCCCGACGCCGGATGCCGAATCCGGCATCCGATATTCGACTGCTTTTCTTTCGGCGCCATCCCTCCGATCAGTCACTCGACCGAGACCCAGACGTGGTACTCGGCGATCACAGCGTCTCAGAAACTACTGCTACTGCGACTCGCCAGACGCCACCGGCAGCTCGACGACGAAGACGCTCCCCTCCGGGTCGTTGTCGGTCACTCGCGCGTCGCCGCCGTACTGGTCGACGATCGTGCCCACGAGGTGGAGGCCGAGACCGGTACCGGAGCTCTCGAGGCCTTTCGCGCCCTTCCCGAAGATCTGGTCCCGACGGTCCGGCGGAATCCCGGGGCCGTCGTCGGCAACTCTCACCGCTGCGACGTGCGCCTCGCGGTCGACTGCGACGGTCACGGTGGGATCGTCGTCGTTGTGGACGATCGCGTTTTTGAGTAGGTTGTCGAGCACCGACCCGAGCAGCTCGTCCGCGAGGACGGTGGTCGCGGGAATCGGTCGGTCGATCTCGATCTCGGCGTGGTGATATCGCGACCGGATCGCGTCGACCCGGCTCTCGACGATTCGTCTGAGGTCGAGTGGCTCGGTGGCGTCCTCGCTACGGAGCATCGCTTGAGTGAGATCGCGGGCAGTCTTCGTCCGGTCGATCGCGCCGATGGCCGCCCGATCGAGGTCGTCGAGATGCTCGCGGCCGGCGTCGTCGACGTGGTCCTCGAGCAGCTCCGCCCGACCCCTGACCATCTGCATGTCGTTGCGGATGTCGTGGCGCACCACTTCGTTGAGTAGCTCGAGGTGGTCTCGCTGGGACTCGAGCTCCCGCTCGTAGGCCTTGAGGTCCGACACGTCCCGCGCGTAGCCGAGGACGGCCCGCTCGTCGCTCCCGGGAGGGTAGAAGGGGATCTTTCGGGTCTGGAGGACGTGGACCTCGCCGTCGGCGTCGGTAAGCTCCTCCTCGGAGACGAACTTCGACTCGCCGGATTCGATGACGTCGAGGTCGTCCGCTCGGAACTGTTCGGCCTGTTCCTCCGAGGCGAGCAGCTCCTGATCGGTGTTGCCCTCGACGTCGTCGACGGTGACGCCGTAGAGATCGGCGACAGTCTCGTTGGCGAGGATATACTCGCCGTCGGCGTTCTTGGCGAAGATCAGGTCGGGGACGAGGTCGATGACCTGCCGCAGCCGCTCGCGCGCCTGTTCGATCTCGCGTTCGCGACGTTTTCGGTCGGTGATGTCGCGGACGTAGCCGCCGACGTGACGGATGGTGCCGTCCTCGTCGGGGATCGGATCGCCGCGGGCCCAGACCCACCGCTGGTAGTCCTCGGCCTCGTTGACCCGGTACTCGATGTCGACGGATTCGCCGGCAGTAATTCGTTCCATGGCGTCGCGGACGGCGTCGCGATCCGCGGGATGGATCCCCTCGAAGAAGTCCGTCGAATCTGCCTCGACGCTCTCTACCGACCTGCCCCAGATCTCCTCGTAGGCGTCGTTGACGAAGAGCAGCTCCTCCCAGTCGGCAGTGAACAGGAAGATGACGTCGGGCGTGCTCTCGGCCAGCTGCCGGAACAGTCGTTTGAACTCCTGGGGCCCCATTGCCGTATCCTACCCACGTAGAGGTTCGATAGTAATAGAGTTGATGCCCGTTCAGCGGCAGTAATCGGGGTCTCTACCCCGAGACAGGACAGTTTTTAAAGCACCGATCGAGCCGTCACTGCAGAGGCGGCGCTCGTCGACCCACTCGACGTTACAGCGAAGATGCTACTCGAAGACGCCCGACGAGAGGTATCGCTCTCCGCTGTCGGGGAAGAGGGTGACCACGAGCGGGCAGTCGTCGTAGTCGCTCCCGGACACCGATCCGGCAGAGTCGGATCCCGCAGAATCCGACCGTGCGGACCCGGAGTCCGCACCCCCGTCTGCGATCCGAGCACCCGACGGCGGGCAGTCCAGCGCCGGCTCCGCGATCCGCTCGGCGATCTGCTGGGCCGCGAGGCTCGCAGCGCCGGAGGATTGCCCGGCGAGAATGCCCTCCTCGCGAGCGAGACGGCGGCACTCCGCCTCGGCGTCGTCGAGCGAGACGGCGATCACGTCGTCGAGGAGGTCACGATCGAGATTTTCGCTAACGAACCCCGGACCCATCCCCTGGAAGGCGTCTTCGCCGGCCACGCCGGTCGAGAGCACCGCGTTCTCGGCGGGTTCGACCGCGACGATGTCGACGTCGGGGAACGCCTCACGGAGCCGGCGGCCGACGCCGGTGATCGTCCCGCCGGTGCCGACGCCAGCGACGAACGCGTCGATCTCGCGGTCGTCGACGGAGTCGAGAATTTCGGGGCCCGTTGTCTCGTAGTGGGCTTTGGGGTTGGCAGGATTGCGGAACTGCTCGAGGAGAATCGCGCCCTCGGCGGCGATCTCCTCGGCTCGCTCGCGAGCGGCAGAGATGTCGCCCTCGACCAGTTCGACGTCGGCACCGTAGGCCCGCATGAGCTGGCGGCGCTCCTTCGACTTCGAGGACGGCATCACGATCGAGAGCTCGTAGCCACGCGCGGCCGCGACGAGCGCGAGCCCGATGCCCGTGTTGCCGCTCGTGGGCTCGACGAGCCGATCGCCCGGTTCGAGATCGCCGGCACGCTCCGCGGCCCGGATCATCTCGAGCGCCGGGCGGTCCTTCGCGGAGCCACCGGGGTTCGCGGCCTCGAGCTTCGCCGCGACCGTCGCTCCCGCTGGCGCGTCGATCTGGACGAGCGGCGAGCCCAGCGTCTCCAGGACGCTCCGGTACATGGCCCGAGGTAACGGGGACGGGCCTTTACGGGTATCGACAGTGGCAGCGCTCGCTGGGGTCGCGGAGCCCCGGCCCACTGGCGTCGATGCTGGGAGCTGGTCTTCGGACGACCCGTGCATTCGTGCCCATCACCTATGGGCCCCGGGCGTCAATAGCCGAGTATGTACGAACGAATCCTCCTTCCGACGGACGGTAGCGAAAGCGCCGACGCCGCCCTGGATCACGCCCTCGACCTCGCACGGCAGTACGACGCCGAACTGCTGGTACTCCACGTCGTCTCCGCAGCGTACGCGGAGGCCGGCCCGGGCCATGCCAACGCCATCGGTGCCCTCGAGGAGTACGGCGAGGAAACCTTCGACGAGATCGCCGAGCGCGCGGAAGCTGCAGGGGTCCGGATGACCAGCGAACAGCGCCACGGCGAGCCCCACCAGGTGATCACCGAGTACGCAACCGAGGCCGGTGCTGACCTCGTCGTGATGGGCACGCACGGCCGGACGGGCCTCCAGCGCTACCTGCTGGGGAGCGTCACCGAGCGGGTCGTCCGAACCAGCGACGTGCCCGTCCTGACGGTGCGCTACGAGGGCGAGGACGAGGAGTAGTCGTCGTCAGGAGCCAGTCGATCCCAAGCAGGATCCGCCATCCACGCAGTCCGCTCCAGAGACCGGCAGGTACGACCAGTTGAGACAGCGTTAAGCGACGCAGTCGCCAACGACCGGTAATGAGTCTCGAGACGATGCAGCCCACCCCAACCTGGAGCGCCGACGCGCACGAGGAGACCGTCGACACACTCTCCGCGATCGCCGACGAGATCACGGTGAAAGTCTGGGGCGGCGACTGGTGCAAGGACTGCCGCGCCGCGCTCCCGGATTTCGCCGCCGCGCTGGAGGCCGCAGAGGTCCCCGAGGACGCGATCGAGCACTACTCCGTCGAGAAGGACGACGACGGGAGCAAGATCGGACCGAAGGTCGAGGAGTACGGCATCGAGTACATCCCGACGATCGTGATCGAGCGCGAGGGAGAGGAGCTCGTTCGTTTCGTCGAAGAGGAAGACGTGCCCGCAGCAATCTGGCTCGCCGACCGGCTTCGGGAGTCCGAGCAGCTCGCCTGAACTGCGAACCCGCGTCGGTCCAGTTGCTTTTCTCCGGAACGCTCCACTCGGTCAGAGAGTTCACGGTCGCAATTCCGGCCCAGCGCTCTGGCGCGCGCTCGCTTCGGCCGCGAGCCCCGCACGGGCGAGCGGCCAAGCGAGCTAGCGCGCGAGGGCCGAGCAGCGTAGCGGTGAGCAAAGCGAACCCGAGCAGCGCAGAAGGTTGGGGAGGAATGAGGTGCGGACACGCATCCGCGAGCGACGGTAGGAGCGAGCGCTTCGCCGAAGGACGCAAGCGTCCTTCGAGCTGCTCGAAAATCGGAGATTTTCGGCATGACGAGGCGGCTCTGCCGCCTCGAACCACCTCGTTCGCTCACGAAACTCGCTCACGAGAACCCCCGAGCCGAGCGGAGCGAGGCTCGGCCTTTTTTGGTCCAGATTTTTTGGCGGAGGGTTCCCGCAGGTCGATCTCCGATCGGCCGAGGAAACCCTCCGCGAAAAAAGGTGGGCTTCAGTTGATCGTCGTGTGATCGCTCTCCTCGTTGAGCGCGAGGTTCGCGGCGATCTCGGCATTCCGCATCGCGTACTCCGCGGTCTGTGCGAGACTCACGAGCACCTCACGCACCTGCAGGAGGTCCTCGTTGTCCATCTCCGGGAGGTCGTCGAGGATCTCGCCTTCGCGATCGCGAAGCTCGTGGAACCGTTCGCGGACTTCGATCGTCATGTCGTAGTCACGCTCGACGGCTGCCTGGACGGCCAGCTCGGTGATCTCGTCGACCTGATCGGTGAACTCGCGGATGCGGCGCATCTCCGAGTCCTCGAGCTGGAGGGTGTTGTCGTCGGCCTCGAGCACGATCTCGGCGATGTCCTCGGCGTTGTCGGCGGTGAGCTCGAGGTTCTTCGCGATCGAGCGGTAGCCGATGAGCGGGAAGCCGGTGTCGAGATCGACCGCTCGGGCGAGGTTGGGATTCTGGTAAGCGGTGAAGATCAGGCGCAACAGTAGGACGAAGATCTTGTTCGCCTGTCGTTCGCGGTTGAGCGCACGCTCGGCGAGATCGGGGTTGCCACGCGCGAGGGCCTTGACCGCCTCGCCGCGCATCGTCGAGCCCGTCGATTCGAGCCGCTCGAGGAGATTGTCGAGCGTGAAGTCCTCCGGATCGACGGAGCAGCGAATCGCGATCGACTCCGGCGTCTCCTCGATGACGCCGAGACCCATCAGCTGGGTCTCGGCCTGATAGACCGCGTTGATGGTCTCACTGTCGAGCGCGCCCTCAGTCTGCTCGACGCGGATGACCCGTCGTCCGAGCACGTACTGGGCGACGATCGCTCGCTCGACGGCGTCGGCCCCGAGATCGTCGGCGTGGATGATCGCTTCGGACTCCTCGCCGCTGGCGGATTCGGGCAGCACCGTCAGCGTTCCTTTGCCGCTGGTTCGCAACGACACCTCGTCGCCCTTCTCGACGTTGTGCTCTCCGGCCCACTCCGCCGGCAGGGTCATCGCGAGGGTCGATGGCCCCAGTCGTTGAACTTTCCTGGTTTCCATGTGAACAGGGTACGTGCAAGGAGACCTTAATCTTGACTATACGTATGATGTTGATTTTCGTGGTATTAATACAGCACAGTTCGATCCGGCCTCGGTGCCGAACGACGTCGTTGAGGCCGCTACGGGGCCAAATCTGGACAGAAACGCGCAAGTAATGACAGTCCCGAAAAATCACTCGACGGGCAGCAGTCGATGCTCGACGCGGCCGACGCGGACCTTGCGCCAGCCCCGAAGGTCCTCGTCGAGCTCCGCGTCGTCCGTGTCGACGCGCAACACGCCGACGCCGTCGAGCTTCCGGCGCGAGCCGACGACCGCCAGCTCCGCGGCGCGGATCACCTCCGGGGCGATCTGCTGGTTCCCCCGCCCGAAGAGGAACCCCTGACCGCCGATCGGCGAGACGACTACGACCACGTCCGTTTCGTCGCCAGGAGTGGGGGTAGGATCGGATCCGACGTCGTCGGAATCGCTCTCGGTCGGGCTGTCGAACGGGCCGTCGATCGGGTCGCCGAACGATCTGTCGTACGAGCCGTCGATCGTCGCCGCTCTGATCTCGCTGGCGCTGCCGTCTCGAACGAGAAGTTCGCCCTGCGGCGGTTTATCAGTGGACGGCGGGCGCTCGAAGGAGTCCGGCGCTCGCCAGACGTCGACGCCGAGGGGCGATCCGTCGATGTCCAGTGCGTCCTCGATCGCCCCAATGGTGCTTCCGGGGCCGAACACGTAGGCCGTCCCGGGCCGGAGATCCGCAAGGACCCCCTCGACGAGACCCTCGACGCTACCGCCGCCGAGCTGTTTGCTCGCCTGGACGCCATCCGCCACTGGCACCGGCCGCACCGCGCGGAGTTCGGTCTCGACGGCACCCTCGCGGTAGGCGTCCTCGTCGATGTCGTTGATCTCCCGGTCCTCGACGCGTTCGAACGTGGCGGCGATCCGACCGGCCTCCCGCGGCGTCACCGCGAAGACGGAGGAGTAGACCTTGACGCCGGCCGGGACGCCGAGCATCGGGATTTCGGTGGTCTCCGTCGCTTCGGCTGCGTCGGCGGGTGCCGTCGTCTCGTCGGCGTCGGCGGGTGCCGTCGTCTCATCGGCGTCGGCGGGTGCTGCTGCGTCGCCGGCGTCGTCGAGTGCCACCGCGACGTCGACGGCCGTTCCGTCACCGCCGACGAACAACACGAGGTCCACGCCGCGATCGGCGAAGGCGCTCACGATCGCCCGCGTGTCCGCAGCAGTGGTCGTCGCGGGTGCTCGCGTGCGCTCGGGATCGACGTCGCCGACGATCTCCGGTTCGAAGCCGGCCGCGGTGGCTGCCTCGGCGCCCATCCGTCCCGGCCCAGCGAGAACGGTCGCATCGGGAAGTCGCTCCGCGAAGGCCGCCATCGCCTCGGCGGCTCGATCCGGCGCTCGGGGCGTTGCGCCGCGGTCGCGGGCTGCCTCGACCTTCCCGTCGGTCCCCTTGAGACCGACGCGTCCGCCCATGCCAGCGACGGGGTTGACGACGAGGCCGAGGCGCATGGGCGTCGTTGGCAGTCACGCCACAAAGCACGTCCGGACCTCGCCCATCCGGAATCCTTAGGCCACGCCCGGCAGAAGCAGGGTGCATGAATCCGACGCTCCCGCTCGCAGCCGACCTGCCGACGACCGAGACGGCACTCGTCGTGCTCGGCCTCTCGATCGTCGTCACAGTCCTCTGGCTGCTCGCGTTCTACCGGTAGAACCGGGCGACAGCGCCGCGTTCGCCAGCCCGTCAGCGTCGCCAGCTCCAGGCGGGCTCCCAGTCCAGCAGCGCCTCGGCTTTCGCCGTCGTCACGAACGCATCGCTCCCGGTGAGCGACTGGCGAAGTTCGACGTCGTCGAAGAATGCCTCGACGAGTCGCTCGCTGTCGGTACGAACGCAGGTGTCGCCGGCGACCGCCCAGAACCGCTCGTGGCCGCCGAGGTCGGCCTCGATCGCCCGGCGCGCGATCGACGCCGCGTCGTCGAGATGGAGGTAGCTGAAGAGGACGTCCCGCGTCGTGCTCGAGCGCTCGCCACGCATCTCGTCGGGATCGCTCGGCCATGCCTCGAACGCCTCGCGCAGCGTCTCGCCGTCGGCGACCCACGGGTAGCGCAGCGACGCGATTGTCGGGCCGTCAGGACGCCGCGCCACGCCGTCGGCCGTGACCTCCATCGCGTGCTTGGCGACGGCGTAGGGATCCCGCGGCGTGAGCGGATGATCCTCGTCGACGGGTAGATACTCGACCTCGATCGGTGCGTCCTGAAACGCCGCCCCCATGGCGTTGATACTCGAGGGCAAGACGACTCTGTCGATGCCGAGAGCGTCCGCAGCCTCGAGGACGTGGTAGGCCGTCTGGACGTTGCTCCGGTAGGTCTCGTGACCGGGATGTCGGCTCGGGCTCGGGATCGTCCCCATGTGAACCACGGCGTCGGCGTCGGTCTGTGCGAGCGAGGCGTAGACCGCACCAGCGTCGAGGAGATCCACCGACTGGTAGCGATCGGAGATGTCCTCGCGGCGGCCCCCACGGGCGAGGTTGACGGTTTCGAAGTCGTGATCGGAGAGCTCGGCGAGGATCGCCTCGCCAATGGTTCCGTTCCCACCGGTGACGGCGACCCGTTCGACTACCATGCCCGAAACTCGGTCAGGCTGGGGTTATAGCTGGTGGGCACCGCAGCGGATTGCCGGCTCTGGGCGGAGGTTCTCCGCGAGCGGGCAGCGATCTCAGTCCTCGCGCACGACCGTCACCGGCACCGGCGAACGCTCGATCAGGCCGCGAGCGACGCTCCCCAGCATCTGCCGGTGCCGGTCGCTGACGGTTCGGTGGCCAACGACGACGCCGTCGACGTTCTCTCGGTCAGCAACGAACTCCGCGATCGCCTCGACCGGATCGCCGTACAGCAACGCCTCCTCGACCGTGACCGACACTGCCTCCCGGGCCTCGGACAGAACCGTCTCGCCGCGATCCTCGGCGTCCTCGATCGCCTCGATCACGAGGGACTGCTCGCCCTCGGAGCGGCTCGAGATCGGCCCCTCGCCGGGGCGCTGATAGACCCCTGGATCGACCGCGTGGACGACGGTCAGCGAACCGCCCGTCGCCGTCACGAGATCGGCAGCGTGGGCGAGCGCTCGGTCGCTCTGTTCGGAGCCGTCGACGCAGACGACGAACTGCATGTGAACAGCTAGCACTCGAACGGAGAAGACGGTTCTGGAGGTATCGGGAGCGCAGAAACGGAATGAGATCCGCAAACGATCGCAGCGGTCGGGTGAGTTTCCTGCGGTGCGGTCAAGCGGCCGCGAGCGCAGTACGGGTCGGCGACGAAAGTCGGTCGTTGACCGATTTCACATCGCGCCGCCCATGCCACCCATACCGCCCATGCCGCCCATGCCGCCGGGGCCACCCTCCTCTTCTTCGCCTTCCGTCGAGAGGTCGCCGGCAGAGATGATGTCGTCGATCTTCAGCACGAGGTTCGCGGACTCGGTCGCAGCGGAGACGGCCTGCTGCTTGGCGTGAGCCGGCTCCGCGACGCCTGCGTCGAACGTGTCGACGACGTCGCCGGAGAAGACGTTCAGGCCGGCACGGACGTCGCCGTCGTCGTGTGCTGCGCGGAGGTCGACCAGCGTGTCGATCGGGTCGAGCCCGGAGTTCTCCGCGAGTACGCGCGGAACGAGTTCGAGACTGTCGGCGAACGCCTCCACGGCGAGTTGCTCACGGCCGGAGACGCTGTCGGCGTAATCTCGGAGTCGGCGTGCAACCTCGACCTCGGTCGCACCGCCGCCCGCGAGGACGCGGCCGTCGGAGACCGTCTGGGCGACGACCTCGAGGGCGTCGGAGACGCCGCGCTCGAGCTCGTCGACGACGTGGTCGGTGGAGCCACGCAGGAGGAGCGTGACGCCGTGGGAGTCGCCGGAGCCCGTGACGTGGAACGCCTCGTCTTGCTCGTCTCGGACGACGTCGCCGTGGCCGAGCGAGTCGGCGGTGGCGTCGTCGAGGTCGGAGACGATGGACGCGCCGAGCACTTCACGCAGGAACTCCATGTCGGACTTCTTGACGCGGCGGACCGCGAGGATGCCCTGCTTCGCGAGGTAGTGCTGAGCGAGGTCGTCGATGCCCTTCTGACAGAGCAGGACGTCCGCACCGGTGTCGGCGATCTGATCGACCATCTCCTTGAGCTGCTCCTCCTCGCGGTCGAGGAACTGCTGGAGCTTGTCGGGGTCGGAGACGTTGACGGAGGTGTCGACGTCGGTCTCCTCGACCTCCAGCGCGGAGTCGAGCAGAAGAACGTCGGCGTCCTCGGCAGCCGTCGGCATGTTGTCGTGGACGGGGTCCTTGTCGACGATTGCGCCCTCGAGAAGCGCTGACTCGTTGGCAGCGGCGCCGGTCTGGGTCTCGGTCTTGAGGAACTCGAGGTCGACGACGTTCTCGCCGTCGTCGGCTTCGATCGTGACGGCCTGGACGGCGCGGACGATGAGGTCCGCGAGATGCTCCTTGTTGAGCTCTGCGCCCTTGCCGGTCATCGACGTCTCGGCGACCTTGCGCAGGAGGTCCTCGTCGTCGGGGTCGACCTCCTGTGCGACGTCGTCGATCTCCTCGCGTGCCTGCTCGCTCGCGAGGTGGAATCCTTTGATGATCGCGGTCGGGTGGATGTCCTGCTCGAGGAGATCCTCGGCGGACTGGAGCAGTTCACCCGCGATCGCGACGGCCGTCGTCGTGCCGTCGCCGGCCTCGTCCTCCTGGGTCTCTGCGACCTCGACGATCATCTCGGCCGTCGGGTTGTCGATGTCCATCTCCTGCAGGATGGTGACGCCGTCGTTGGTGACGGTGACGTCGCCCATCGAGGAGACGAGCATCTTGTCCATTCCTTTCGGACCGAGTGTGGAACGGACGGCCTCCGCGACGCCCTGGGCTGCGGAGATGTTGTAGTTCTGCGCGTCCTCGTCCTTGACGCGCTGGGAATCTTCCGACATGACGATCATCGGCTGTCCCTGTTGCATACGCTGACTCATAGACGGTCGAAAGTGAGGTAGTGCTTCTATATAAATGTGACTATCAGAAGCGTCTCGAGTTGGTGGCGGCCACCAGCGATGAACCGACGTAAATCGCCTGCAGAGAGCCCGTTCGGAAACCGTATACGGGTCTGTTGATCACTCACACGATCGGAGCGAACGACCGCGGCAACACAGATTTAAATACCATCTGGAGCGATCGATCCGGGTGAGACCGACACAATCGAGTCTGCCTGACCTCAGTGCAGCCGATCTACCCCGCCTCGACCAAGTTTCGTCTGCTCAGCTTCCCATCGGCTCGACCAGCGCCGGCTCGTCGTTGCCAGGATCGTTGACGGCGGTCGAGACGCGATAGGCGCGGAAGCCGGGCGCCTCGAACGGACGGAGTAGCTCCGCGCGCCGTTCTTCGTCGTCTGCATCGAGCCACTCGCGCTCGCGATCCGGCGGGAAGATCACGGGCATCCGGTCGTGAATCTCGGCGACCGGGCCGGCTGCCGCCGTCGTCAGGATCGCCACCGTCTCGCGGACCTCCGTCGGGGGCTCGTCCCGCCCGTCAGAGCCGGCAGGCTCCTCCCCCGAGACCCCGAAATCGTCGAGCCCGGTCTGTCGCCGTGGCCCCTCCCATCGCTCCCAGATCCCGGCCATCGCGAACAGCCGGTCGTCGCCGAACGCGACGCGGTAGGGCTGGCGACTGCCGCGGTCCCCGGTCCACTCGTAGAAGCCGTCGGCCGGCACGAGACAGCGTCTGCGACGAACCGCCGAACGGAAGGCTGGTTTCTCCTCGATCGTCTCCGCGCGAGCGTTGATATACCCGTGCTCGGTCGCGTCGTCCGCCCACTCGGGAAGCAGCCCCCACGTGCGGAACTGGATCCGCCCGGGATCGTCGTCGCCGATGAGGGGGACCGGCTGGCTCGGCGAGACGTTGTAGCGAGGGCTGTACTCGGCGGGAACGCTCACCGAGAAGCGCTCGCCGAGGTCGTCCGCGCCGGCGAAGAGCGTGAAACGGCCACACATGACTGGACGTTCGGTTCGGACGGACAAAAATGGCGAGGGAGCACCGCGAAACACTGGAAACGACGTGAGCACCATCTGGAGGCTGCCGACGGGTTTGGTCGTTTGAGGGAGGTCGTTTGAGGGACGCCCACGCGCGCCAGCCACGCCCACGAAACTCAGTCTCGGACACGAGATCAGTTCTCGGACAAGAAATAGGTCACGCGCGTACGCACGCGAATCGGCCCACGCGATCGGCCGGTACCACCTGCCAGTTCACCCCCGGCGCTCGCCCCTGCCAGAACCCTTTTGCGCGCGCTCTGTGATCCGAATTCATGGAAACGCGTACGATCGGGGTCCAGAGCGTGGTGTTCGGGGACCGCTCGCTCTCGGACGTTATGGGGGAGCTCGGCGACGCCGACGTCGACGTACTGGAACTCTGGGGGGAGCATCTCTCGCCGCACGATCACGGAGCGACCGTCGCTGCCAGCGTCGCGGCGCTGAAAGCCGCGATGGTCGACGTTCGGGGGTACGGCGTCGTCGACCTCGAGGAGGCTGAAGAGGCCCGAGACCACTTCGCGTTCGCGGAGCGACTCGACGCCGACTACGTCACGGTGAACTACCCGCCGATGCGCGACGACGTCACGGCGGAGCTCCTCGAACTCGCCGAGGAGTTCGAAATCGACGTCGCGATTCACAACTACTCCTCGGTCCACCACGACGACACGTCGCGCGTCTTCTCCTCGCTCGCGGAGGTCCAGGACACGCTGGAGCGCAACCAGCACCACCGGCTCGGCGCCTGCGTCGACACCGGCCACTTCCTCGTCGAGGACGTGGATCCCGCCGACGTCATCGAGACGCTCGGCGATCGAATCGTCACGGTACACCTGAAGGACACCAGCGCGGCTGCGATCGAAGACGTGCCGGGCGCCGGCGAGCTCGAGCTGGCAACGGTTCTCGGCCTCCTCGACGACCACGCCGATCCCGACGTACCACTGATCGTCGAGTACGAACTGGATCCCGAGGACGCCGTCGCGGATCTACAGAACGCAGTGTCGAACGTTCAGCAGGCGATGTCGCAGTAGCGGTGGAACGGCGACAGTGGGTCGGATCGACTGCTCGACAATGGCGGTGGCGATCCGGATGGGATGCTCGGCGATGCCGGTGTTCCGCACCGACTGCTCGGTGACGGCGGCGGTCCGACTGCCCTGCGCAGTGACGGCGCTCGGCGCGAAAATCACCACGAGAGTTTTAATGCAGCGCGACCGACCTCTGACCGTACCGTGACTACCCTGGTTGTCTGCCTCGATCGGGTGGACGACGTGGGAGCCACTACGGGAATCGAGACCCCCGTCGCGGGCTGGGAGGCCGTCCAGGCGCTCGTGACCGACGTCGGTCTCGCGGATCCCGAGGACGCGAGCGTGAACTCCATTCTGGAGGCCCTCCGGATCACGCGCGACCTGCGAGACGACGGCGAGGACGCGGTCGTCGCGGTCGTCTCCGGGACCGCCGAATCGATGGTCACCGCGGACCGAACGGTCGCCAGACAGCTCGACGGTCTCGTCGCCGACTACGACCCCGACTCGGCGATCGTCGTCACCGACAGCGCCGAGGACGAGCGGCTCGTGCCGCTCGTCGAGAGCCGCGTTCCGGTCGACTCCGTCGATCGCGTGGTCGTTCGACAGGCCAGGGACCTCGAATCGACCTACTACCTGATGAAACAGTTCCTCGCCGACGAGGAGCTGCGCCAGACCACGCTCGTCCCGCTCGGGACGGCCTTGCTGGTGTTCCCGGTGCTGGCGCTGTTCGCCGGGCCGGCCGTCGCCGCAGCGACGATCGCGACGGTGATCGGCCTCTTCTTGCTCTACAAGGGGTTGGGCATCGACGCGTTGCTGGCACGAGCCACCCGCCAGGCGCAGGACGCACTCTACTCCGGCCAGGTCTCCGTCGTCACCTACGTCGTCGCCGGGGGACTGACGCTCGTCGGCCTCTTCGCCGGGGCGCTCGGAGTCTCCGGACAGGCAGACACCGAGGGTGTGCTGGTACCCACGATGGAGTTCTGTTACACCGCCGTCCCGTGGGTCACGATGGCCGCACTGACCGCCTCGACCGGCCGACTGCTCGATGAGGTCCTCCGCGACGAAGGGATTCGGACGTCCTACCTCAACCTCCCGTTCGTCGCGGTCGCCGTCGGGCTCGTCGTCCGCGGGTTCTCGGCCTACTTCCTCGAGGAGGCCGGGACGCTCGCATCGATGGAGATACCGCGGATCGAGCTCGGCGTGTTGACCATCGAGCCGTTCGCACTCGAGTCCGGCCAGCGCCTCGCCGCGTTCGTGGTCGCGGGCGTGCTCGTCAGCCTGATCGGCGTCCGCATCGCGACGTACGTCGGTGGGAGCGACGGCGTCGGCGTGGATCTCGACCCGACGGATGCGGAGGGGGCGACCGAACCCGAGAGCGAGGGCGAGACGAGCTAGGGACTGGAACCAGTTCGCAGCTGCTCGATCAAGGTGGAGCCACAGGAAGCGACGACACCGCTCGAACCGATCAGCGCCGTCGAACGGCCCACAGCTGCTCGAACCGATCGCAGCTACCGATCGTTCACGGTCTTTCGTTCAACCGATAGAATCAGGTGAGTGCCTCCAGAACCGACTGCCATGTTCCGGAAGGTGCTGGTCGCGAACCGTGGCGAAATAGCGGTTCGGGTGATGCGGGCCTGCGAGGAGCTGAACGTCTCTACAGTCGCAATCTACAGCGAGGCGGACAAGGATGCTGGCCACGTGCGGTACGCCGACGAGGCCTACAACGTCGGCCCGGCGACGGCCAGCGAATCGTACCTCGATCACGACGCGGTGATCGAGGCGGCGCGAAAGGCCGACGCCGACGCGATCCACCCCGGCTACGGGTTCCTCGCGGAGAACGCGACGTTCGCCAGAAAAGTCGAAGAGGCCGATGGGCTCACGTGGGTCGGTCCCAACGGTGACGCGATGGAGAGCCTCGGCGAGAAGACGAAAGCCCGGACGATCATGAACGACGCCGACGTCCCGATCGTTCCGGGGACGAAAGAGCCCGTCACCGAGGTCGACGAAGTGCTCGAGTTCGGCGAGGAGCACGGCTATCCGATCGCGATCAAGGCCGAGGGCGGTGGCGGCGGGATGGGCATGCAGATCGTCGAGAACGAAGAGGAAGCCGAAGAGCAACTCAAGACGGCCAAGCGCGAGGGCGAGGCGTACTTCGACAACGACTCGGTCTATCTCGAGCGCTACCTCGAGACGCCGCGCCACGTCGAGATCCAGATCCTCGCCGACGAGCACGGCAACGTTCGCCACCTCGGCGAACGTGACTGCTCGCTCCAGCGCCGCCATCAGAAGGTCATCGAGGAGGGGCCCTCCCCGGCGCTCTCCGACGAACTCCGCGAGCAGATCGGTGAGTCCGCCCGACGGGGCGTCGACGCCGCCGACTACACGAACGCGGGTACGGTCGAGTTCCTCGTCGAGGAGGATCCCGACCGCGATCCCGACGACCTCCTGGGGCCGGACACGAACTTCTACTTCCTCGAAGTCAACACGCGAATCCAGGTCGAACACACCGTCACGGAGGAGCTGACCGGCATCGACATCGTGAAATGGCAGCTCCGGGTCGCCGACGGCCAGGAGATCGGATTCGAGCAGGAGAGCGTCGAGCTGTCGGGCCACGCGATGGAGTTCAGGATCAACGCCGAGAACGCGGCAATGGAGTTCCAGCCGGTCGGTGGCGGTCACCTCTCGACGTACGACCCACCCGGCGGCATCGGCGTCCGGATGGACGACGCGCTCCGGCAGGGCGACGACCTCGCCGGCGACTACGACTCGATGATCGCGAAGCTGATCGTCCACGGATCCGACCGCGAGGAGTGCATCTCGCGATCGCTCCGCGCCCTCCGCGAGTACGAGATCGAGGGCATCACCACGATCATTCCCTTCCACCGTCTGATGATGGCCGACGAGGCGTTCATCGACGGCACGCACACGACGAAATATCTCGACGAGGAGCTGGACCACGCCCGCATCGAGGAGGCCCAGCGTCAGTGGGGTCCCGAAGAGGACGCCGGCGACGCCGCCACCGACGAAGAGACCGTCACCCGAGAGTTCACGGTCGAGGTCAACGGCAAACGGTTCGAAGTCAACCTCGAAGAGGAGGGCGCACCGCCGATCGCTGCCGGTGCGGTCGACGCCAGTGGCGGCGAGCGACCCGATCACGTCGGCCAGGACGACGGTGGAAGCAGCGGCGTCGGCGACGGAGAGAGCATCTCCGCCGAGATGCAGGGCACGATTCTGGAGGTCAGCGTCGACGAGGGCGACGAGGTCGCCTCCGGTGACGTCGTCTGCGTCCTCGAGGCCATGAAGATGGAAAACGACGTCGTGGCGGACACCGGCGGCACCGTCAGCGAGGTCCGGATCGCGGAGGGCGACAGCGTCGACATGGGCGACGTGCTCATCGTGTTGGAGTGAGCGATCGACGACGGCCCGGACGTGTGCTGTAGTTGCCTCTCGAAGTTGGCAGTACGTATCTCTCGAAGCTTGCAGTAGTTATCCCAGGAAGTTTGCAGTAGTTACCCCTCGAACGGTCGCTCCGGCGGTGCTGCCGCGACGATTTGGCAGTCGAGTCGATGGCCGCTCCGATCGAAGGCGGCGACGTCGTCGCGCGTCCACGGCGGAACCGCCACCACCACGACTTCGTGGAGGTCGTCAGCCTTCGAGACGGAGAGCTCTCCTAGCGGATGCGAGACGAACCGGCCCTGGGCCTGTCCGTGCGGGACGGAGACGTCGACGCCGAACACCGCGTCGACCGACCGGCTCGTGGAGGGGAAGTAGAGGTCAGTGAACACCGGCGTCTCGGGATCGAGATCGTCGACGGCCGTAGCGCCCGCCGGCAGTGTGTCGTCGGTCGCGTCGAGATCGGCGATCGCGCTATCCTCGATGCTGTCCTCGAGAATGCCGGCCTCTGAGACCAGCAAGAGCGTAGAGACGTCGTCCGGCTCGCGATCCTCGGCGATCGACAACAACGCGTCGAGCAGCCCCGCGGTCACGTAGCAGGTTTCGACCATGAGAGAGGAGTGTGACTGCGCCTCAGAACGGGAGCGCCGAGCGGAGTGATTGAGCGTAGAGGCGCGGGGCACCACGACGAGAAGCGGCCAGAGCCTCCCGGAGTGCAGCGGTACCGTCTTCGAGCACTGGCGCACCGTGGCCCACGAGCACTCGCTCTGGATCGAGATTGCCGAGCGCCGAGCGCGGCGGGAACAGCCTGAGAGCCGGATGGACGCCGAGTCGCTCGCCCCCGACGCAAAAGTACTCGGCAGTGCCGACGGCCTCGGGGACGATCAGCGTCCCGTCGCGCTCGCGATAGAGGGCGACCTCGTGCCAGAAGGATCGGTTTACGACTGGAACTGGCCGGTAGCCAGTGTCTCCGAGTTCGTCCCCCAGGAGCGTCGTCGGCGCGGAGAGCTCCTCGCGGACGTCGGCGAACTGCTCGGGGACGTGGACGGGGACGTCGTGCCGTGCCGCGATCCTGGCCGCGTCGCGCTTGTGACGATCGAGCAAAATGACGACGCCGGCGACGGTGCCCCGCTCGGCGAGCCACTCGTCGAGATCGTCGGTGTCGACGGGATCGACGAGCCAGAGGTCGTCCGTGGCGCTCTCCGCGCCCTCATCCGCACCATCGCCAGGGTCGAAGAGCACGTGGCTCGCGCGAGCCATTACCTCGTCGGGATACGCCAGCCAGGTGGCGCCGCCGTCGAACGAGCCGACCGCCTCGAGCGTCGTCGCGCCGTCGCCTTTCATGACAGCCGGTACGCGCCCGCACGGGATAAATTGCGGCAGACGACGGTCCGTGGGACTGGCGGCGATGCTGGCGGGAGGCACCTGTCCAAAGACCGGCAGCGATTCGGGCAGCAGGCGACGGTTCCTGTGGCAGCGACGACATAGACGCTGGCGACGATGCAGGCCGACAGGCGACCCCAAAACAGGAGATCGGACGGGCAACGTGATACCGCGTACGGGGTGCCGACAAAACCGGGCATTCGTCCGGCAGTTGGCCGTATACCGTCGATCCACCGATCGCTCGACGGCCGCTGGTGACCGGTACGTAAGCCTAAAGAGTCGAACGGTCGTGTATTCGGCTAACATGACTACGTTTGCGACCTCGAGGTGGTTCGGTGGGGGTTGAAATCAAGGAGCGCCGCGTCTCCGAAGAGGAGTTCGCGGCCATGGAGGAGTTCGTCTTCGAGTATCTCGCCGCGAGCGTCGAGCGGGAAGAGGAGGGCGGCCGGATGCGCTGGTACCCCTGGCACTCCGCGGAGTACCGGTACAACCACATCCGGAACGTCGTCGATCTCGCTGCCGAGATCGCGAAAAAGGAGGGTGCAGACGTCGACGTAACGCGCGTCGCGTCGGTCTTCCACGACGTCGCGAAGCTCGACGCCGAGCAGGACGTCCACGCGGAGGAGGGCGCCCGCGTCGCCCGGCAGTATCTCGAAACACACTGTGAGTACCCCGATTCGTTCCTCGACGAGGTCTGCCGCTCGGTCGAGGACCACTCCTACCAGGGGCCACTGGAGGACCTCTCCCTCGAGACCCAGTGTCTCATCGAAGCCGATCTGCTCGACAAGGTCGGCGCGAACGGAACGGTCCTCATGATGCTCCGGATGGGGTACGAAGCCCGGACACACATGGACGCGCCCGAGATGGTCGAGCGCGTGCTCGAACGGGGCCACGAGGCCGAGGATCGCATCCGCAGTGACGCCGCCGAGACCATCGCGCACCGGCGTCTGAAGCGCGTCCGCTGGCTTCGGGAGTGGCTCACGGAGGAGCTATCGAACGTCGAACCGCGAGCAGTCGAAGAGCCCGACGAGTTCGAGCCGTAGCGCTCGGGCCGGGGTTCGCCGCGCAGAGCAAAAAACGCAAGTCACCTAGCGTGCCAGGGCTCACTCCCAGACCGTTGTCTCGTTCCCAAACTGCTCGTCGTTCGTGACGATCGCCTCGGTCCCTTGCACGCGATGACTCGCTATGAGTAGTGCGTCGTGGAGGGTGTGATGACCGAGCAAACTGCCGGCCACTGCCAGCTCCTGCTCGTCGGTTTCAGCGACCACGACCGGACCGTCGTGGACGAGCCCGCGAAGCACTGCGTTCGGCGTCGTTTCGACAGATTTGCCGCCAATTTCGTTCTTGTTGACCGTCGCCCAGATCGCCTCGCCGATGGTAACCGTCGGCGCCTCGAGCACGTCAACGCCCTGTTCCGCGCGACGAAACGCGTCGTCAGCGTCACTCGGCAACGCATCGACCAGATACCGGGCGAGCGCCACACCGTCTACAGTGTACCTCGTCACGGTGTCCACTCCGCCCGGCGCTTTGCTCGGATCTCCGCTTCCATTGCGTCGGCCATTTCGTCGCGGCTCTCTCGGCTCGTCCCATCCTCGACGAGGAGCCCTCGTCCGGCGGATTGCGTCGCTTTCCGGACTTCGATCCCGTCCTCGGTCTCGATCCAGACCAGTTCGTCGCCCTCCTCGAGCGCGTAGGCGTCTCTGAGTTCCTTCGGGATCGTCACCTGTCCCTTGCGCGTGATGCGAGTCGTCTGCTTGTCAGTTGCCTCGTCCGTGCTCATATTCGGTAGTACTCTCTGTACTACCTAAGAAGTTGTGCCCAGGAGCGCCAGCTCGCCAGCGTGTTCACCAGGTCAGGCCGTCGTAGACCAGCCCGTCGACGTCGAGGTCGTCGGTATCGATCACACGCCGCCCGTCGACGACGATCGGCGTCGCCATCGCCGCAAACGCGTCCGAATCGAGCGCGCTGAACTCGTCCCAGCCAGTCACGACGACGGTAGCGTCGGCGCCGGCGAGAGCGGCCTCGGCGCTGTCGGCCGTCGTGAGATCCGGGAACTGCTCTCGCATGTTCGCTTCCGCGACGGGATCGTACGCGATCACGTTCGCGCCCCGTGACTCGAGCCCCTCGATCACCGGGATCGCGCGAGAGTTTCGGACGTCGTCGGTGCCGGGTTTGAAGGAGAGGCCGAGCACCGCGACGGTCGCATCCTCGACGTCGGCGTGGCGATCGAGCAGTTCGAGCAGCCGCTCGGGCTGGCGATCGTTCAGGTCGACGGCGGCCTGGAGCACGGCCGGCTCGTACCCCTCGGCCTGGGCAGCGGCGATGATCGCTTTCACGTCCTTGGGGAAGCAGCTGCCGCCCCAGCCGACGCCAGAACGGAGGAACCGCTCGCCGATGCGATCGTCGAGCCCGATCGCATCGGCGATCTCGTAGGCGTCGACGTCGAACTCCTTCGCGATGTTTCCGAGGTCGTTGATCAGGCTGACCTTCGCCGCGAGGAAGGCGTTGTTCGCGTACTTGATGAACTCGGCCTCGGTGAGTCCGGTCTCGACGATCGGCGGGTCTTCGGCCTCGATCAGCGGCGCGAACACCTCGTGGAGCGCCGCGAGCGCGCGGTCCTCTTCGCTCGGGACGCCGGCGTCGTGGCCCTCCGTGCCGAACACCAGCTTGTCCGGGTCGAGGAAGTCCGCGACGGCTGTCCCCTCTCGCTGGAACTCGGGGTTCATTCCGACGCTGACCCGATCGCCGGCCTCGGCCCGGATCAGCGGCGCGAGGACGTCCCGCGTCGTGCCCGGAACGACCGTGCTCTTGACGATCGCGACGTGCTCGTCGACGTCGGCGAGGGCCTCGCCCAGCGCCTCCGCCGCGGCCTCGATGATGCTGGTGTCGATCGAGCCGTCCGCCCTCGACGGCGTCGGGAGCGCGAGGAAGGTGACGTCGGTCTCGGGGATCTCGTCGTAGTTGGTCGTCGCGTGCAGACGGCCGCCACCGTGCTCGGCGACCCGCTCGTCCAGTCCCGGCTCGTGGATCGGTGCCTCTCCCGAATTGATCGCGTCCACGATCTCCTGGTCGACGTCGACCGCCGTGACCTCGTGCCCCCACTCGGCGAAGACGGCGGCGATCGTCGAGCCGACGTAGCCGCTGCCGACGACGCTAACGTGCATTACCCCAGGAGAGAGTGGGCCGGCCAATGAGCGTTTGGGAACCGCCTGGGGCGATCCCACGCCGTCTGGCGAGGAGACGGTCGTGATCGGATCCAGTGGACGGATCGCTCGGATCGACGGTTCAGATCGACGGCTCGGGGCGGAACCGAATCACCGACCGTCTTGGAAGCGACTCCACTGGGTAGCAAGCCAGGAGCGATCCAACGCTAGCTGTGGCCAGATCTACCCGGGTGCGTGAAAATTGGGAAAATTCGAGTCACGTCCGTCGCTCGGAGCGAGGGACGAAAACCGGGTCGTTAGTAGCGCTCGAGATTCGACGCGCGCGGGCCCTTGGGGGAGGACTCGATATCGAACTCGACCTCCTGCCCCTCTTCGAGGTCGGGACCGCCGACGTCCTCCATGTGGAAGAACACGTCCTCGTCGTCGTCGACAGCGTCGTCGTCAGTCGAAATGAAACCGTAGCCGCCAGTGTCGTTGAAGAAGTCAACTTTTCCGTTTGCCATTGCAAACAATTGTAGCCTCGGTCAGGGGATAACCCTTCTGAGAGTCGCGGTACCACGACCCTCGTCGGAGAATGCGGGGAAAGCGTCCGTCGCTCGTTCCGCAGGTACCGGCCCAACGGCTCGTACCGCCCGCCTCGATCGACGCGATCGTGGACAGCGACCCCTCGGTGGGGAACAGATATTTCAGGTGTGGTCACAAGTGCCACACTGCATCGCCATGCAACCGTGCACCAACTGCCAGACGGCCATCGACGAGTATCTCCTCGACAAACGGCTCGAACCCCTACGCGAGCTCACGGTCGACGACTTCAACGTCTGTGCGGACTGTGTGACGATCGTCACGGACGCGTGCGTAGAGTGTGACGGTGCGGTGTACGTCCCCCGAAGCAAATCGGTCACCCCAGAGTTCTGCCCGGCGTGTCGGTCGGATCTCATCGACCGGACCGGCCAGGATCCCGGCTGGACGCGTGGCCAGGCGTCCACCTGACGGTCGCTGTCGGTGCCGTAGCGTAGTCAGACCGGTGCAACGACTGGGCAGTGAACGAAGCTGTCCAGACGGCACTGCATTAGAACTCGACGCCGTCCTCCCGTAGCCGCTTCCGGACGGCCTCCCGATCGACGGTGCCGGAGGCAGTCCGGGGAAGCTCGCTCACGAACGCGATCGTCTTCGGTCGCTTGTAGTCAGCCAGTTCCACAGTGGAGTGAGAACGCAGTGCGCCGATCCCGAGGTCGTCGTCGGTCGGCACGAGCACGGCAGCGACGCGCTCGCCCCACTCGGGATCCTCGAGACCGACGACGGCCGCCGCGTCGATCGCCGGGTGGGATTCGAGGGTCTCGACGACGTCCGCTGGGTGGACGAGCTCGCCGCCGGTCGAGATAGCATCGTCCGCGCGGCCGAGCACCCAGAGCCGGCCGTTGTCGTCGTGGCGGCCGAGGTCGCCGGTGTGGTAGCCCAGCGGCGAGCGGCTGGCAGTCGTGGCGGCGTCGTTGCCGTAGTACCCGGGCGAGACGGTGGGCCCGTCGACCACGATCTCGCCGGACTCGCCAGCGGGCAGGATCTCGTAGTCGGTCTCGGCGTCGGGATCCGGCCGCTCCTCGACGATCCGGACTGTCGTCGGGAGCAACGGTCGGCCGACGGTTCCCTCGTGTTCGCGGGCTTCCGCGGGCAGCGCCGTCGCGACCTGCGAGGCAGTCTCGGTGAGCCCGTAGGTCGGGCACAGCGGAACGTCGAGGGGCGCACAGCGGTCGACGAGATCGGGGGGCGTCGCAGCACCGCCGGTGAGTACGAATCTGAGATCCGAAAGCGCGCGGGGCGCCCCGTCGGTATCGAGCAGCCGGGTGAGCATGGTCGGAACGACGGAGAGGCAGGTCACGTTCTGGGTCTCGATGGCTGTCAGCGTGCGCTCGGCGTCGAACTCGCGCTGGAGAACCGCGGTCGTACCATAGAGGATCGACCGATAGACCGGCGCGAACCCGCCCATGTGGTAGATCGACAGCGGGACGAACCAGCGATCGTCGGGGTCGGTGCCCAGCCGGAACGCCGATGCGATCGCGCTCGATCGGAGGTTGCCCGCCGTCAGCTCGACGGCCTTCGGCTCGCCCGTGGTGCCGGAGGTAAAGAGGAGGAGTCGCGTGTCGTCGGCGTCGGGGGTCGGGGCCTCGAAGCTCGAGGACGCCTGCTCGGCGAGCCGGAGGGGCACCTCGGCGGTCGCGTCGGCGCCATCGAGGGTCGCGATCGTCGTCGGTGGATCCCGCGGTGCGTCCTTCGCAGCGGCGATCCCGAGTCCCTCGGTTGCACCCTCACAGATCAGCACCTCGACGTCCGCGGTGTCGAGCTGCGGGCCGAGTTCGCCCGCGGTGAGCCTCGTGTTCAACGGCACCGGCACGGCACCGAGCCGGAGCGCTCCGAAGATCGTCCGGACCGCCGGAACGTCGGTCTCGGCGAGTAACCCGACGTGATCGCCCGCCTCGACGCCGAGCGCGGCGAGCTTGCCAGCAGTCCTGTCGACGGCGTCGTCGAGCCGGCCGTAGGTCCAGGTCGCACCGTCGGCTGCACGGACGAGCGCAGTCTGGTCGGCGCTGACAGTGGCCCGCTCGGCGACGGGATCGCTCCCCTGCGGGATTCGCATTGCCGGATGCGTGGACCGGACTGCACAAGAGCGGTCCGGTCTGCGGGGAGAGCTCTGGCTCACTCCGCGCTCGACACCGTCACCACCAGCTCGCGCTCGCGTGGGCCATCGCACTCCACCAGGAAGATCGACTGCCAGTTGCCGAGCGCCAGATCGCCGTCGCTGATCGGGATCGTCGCCGACGGGCCGAGAAGTGCAGCTCGCAGGTGGCTGTCGGCATTCCCGTCGAGGTCGTCGTGGCGGTGCCCCGAATCGGGGACGAGATCGGCGAGGAACTTCTCGATGTCCTCGCGAAGTCGTGGCTCGTCCTCGTTGACGAGGACGCCAGTGGTCGTGTGTCGCGAGAAGACCTGACAGCTGCCCGCGTCGACGTCCTCGGGGACGCAGTCGGCGATCCGATCGGTGATGGCGACGATCTCGAGCCGCTCGGTCGTCGAGACGCGGATCGTGCGTTGCACGCGTCATGAATGCGGGGGAGCGCACTTGAGCGGGTGGGTCGGGAGACAGCCGGTCGTCCCCGTACGTTCGGACCGGCTCCGGCGAACCCGACGCGGGCCCCGGCGCAGCTCAGTACGACCGCTGAATCACGCACGCCCTGAGCGGCCGTTCCGGCGGACGGTCGATCGACGACGGCGGCACGGCGTGAAACCGGCCGAACGTATTCCCCTCGGGATGTCCTCCCACGCCAGTGTAGTAACTACTATACGGCCGCCAACAAAGACCAGCATGGGAAAATGAGCCAGTCGTACGATCGGGGGCTGATCGAGGATTTCGGCCGCTGGCGGGAGTTCTCCGCCGGCATGTGGGCCTGGATCCTCCACAAGTTCACCGGCTGGGTCCTCATTGGCTATCTGTTCATGCACATCGCCGTCCTCAGCACGGCGATCGACGCAGCCAGTGGAGATCCGGCGACCTACACCGACACGATCCAGGGGCTGGAGAGCCTGCTGGTGGTCCGCGTCCTCGAGATCGGTCTGCTGGCGACCGCCGTGTTCCACATTCTCAACGGCGTTCGTCTGCTGATGGTCGATCTCGGCGTCGGACTCGAGGCACAGGACAAGAGCTTCTACGCATCGCTGGTCGTCACGGGCGGAATCGTCGTGGCCAGCGTGCCGACATTCCTCGGCGGGGGTGTGGTGTAGATGGCTGAACGCTACTCGTCGTTCGAACCGAACGGCGCGACGTGGCTGCTCCAGCGAATCACCGCCGCGTTGCTGGTCGTGCTGCTGGCCTTTCACTTCTTCCAGCTGCACTTCCTCAACCACGCCTACGAGGTCACCTTCGCGGACACGCAGGCGCGGATGGAGGATCCGGCGTACTTCGCGACGATGGTCCTGTTCCTCGTGGCCGCGGCGTTCCATGGACTCAACGGGATCTACAACGCGCTGGTCAACCAGGGAATCGAGGGGACGCGCAAGACGATCGCCAAGTACGGCCTGACGCTGGCGGGGATCGTCCTCGTCGCCCAGGGAATTCGGGTCGCGATGGCGATGGCGGGGGTGACGATCTCATGAGTACAGAACAGGACGAACCGACGGCCGAGACGACGACCGACGCCGACGAGGCGCCGGCACAGACGCCCGGCGACCGCCGGCGCGAGGAGAAACAGGCTCGGATGCAGGTGACCGAGCGCGAGCGCGCCGAAGCGGCCGCCGCGGCCGACGAGACGGTCCAGCTCAAGGTCTTCCGGTTCGATCCGGAGGTTCCCGAGAAGGAAGAGCCGCGCTTCGACGACTTCCACGTCCCCTACGTCCAGGGGATGACCGTCCTCGACGCGCTGATCTACGCCCGCGACGAGTTCGACTCGTCGCTCACCTTCCGGCACTCCTGTCGACAGGCGGTCTGTGGCTCCGACGCGCTCTTCATCAACGGGAGCCAGCGACTGGCCTGCAAGACGCAGCTCTCCGCGCTCGACGCACCCGTTCGCGTCGAGCCGCTCCCCCATCAAGACGTCGTGAAAGACCTCGTGGTGGACATGGAGCACTTCTACGACCAGATGGAGGCCGTCGAGCCGTACATGCAGAGCGAGGAGTTCCCGGAGGGCGAGCTCGAGGAGCAGCGCCAGTCCCCCGAGAACCGCGAGAAGATCAAGATGTCCACGCGCTGTATCTGGTGTGGCGCCTGTATGTCCTCCTGTAACATCGCTGCCGGGGACAACGAGTATCTCGGCCCCGCGGCGATCAACAAGGCCTACCGCTTCGCGATGGACGAGCGAGAGGAAGACGACATCAAGGAACACCGGATGCGGATCATGGAGCAAGAACACGGCGTCTGGCGCTGCCAGACCCAGTTCTCCTGTACGGAGGTCTGCCCGAAAGATATCCCGCTGACCGAGCACATTCAGGAGCTCAAGCGGGAGGCAGTCAAGTCGAATCTCAAGTTCTGGTGATATAATGACAGTTCACGAACACGACGTGATCGTGGTCGGAGCCGGTGGGGCCGGCCTCCGCGCTGCGATCGCAGCACACGAGGAGGGCGCCGACGTGGCGATGGTCTCGAAGCTCCACCCGGTTCGCAGTCACACCGGCGCTGCGGAGGGCGGGATCAACGCCGCTCTGCGCGAGGGCGACGACTGGGAGCTCCACGCGTACGACACGATGAAGGGGTCGGACTATCTCGGCGACGCCGCCGCCGTCGAGACTCTCGCCCAGGACGCCCCACAGGAAGTCATCGATCTCGAACACTGGGGGATGCCGTTCTCTCGCGAGGAGGACGGCACCGTCTCCCAGCGCCCCTTCGGGGGACTCTCCTTCGCCCGGACGACCTACGCCGGCGCGGAGACCGGCCACCACATGCTCCACACGATGTACGAGCAGGTGGTCAAACGGGGCATCCAGGTCTACGACGAGTGGTACGTTACGCGGCTCGCGACGACCGACCACGACGAGCCCGCAGATCGCGAGTGTACGGGCGTCGTTGGCTACGAACTCCGGACCGGCGAGGTTGCCGGATTCAAGGCACGCAACGGCGTGGTGCTGGCGACCGGCGGTCCCGGGCAGGCGTTCGATCACACCACCAACGCGGTCTCCTGTACTGGCGACGGACAGGCGATGGCCTACCGCGCCGGCGTTCCCCTCGAGGACATGGAGTTCGTGCAGTTCCACCCGACGACGCTCCCCTCGACGGGCGTGCTGATCTCCGAGGGCGTTCGCGGGGAGGGCGGGATCCTCTACAATTCCGAGGGAGAGCGGTTCATGTTCGAGCACGGCTACGCCAACAACGAGGGCGAGCTGGCCTCCCGTGACGTCGTCTCCCGTGCCGAACTCACAGAGGTCAACGCTGGCCGCGGCGTCGAGGACGAGTACGTCTACCTCGACATGCGCCACCTCGGCGAGGAGCGCATCTCCGATCGGCTCGAGAACATCGTCCACCTCGCGGAGGACTTCGAGGGCGTCAACGCCTACGAGGAGCCGATGCCGGTCAAACCCGGTCAGCATTACGAGATGGGCGGCATCGAGACCAACGAGAACGGCGCGACCCTGATCGACGGGCTCTACGCCGCGGGCGAGTGCGCCTGCGCCTCCGTCCACGGCGCCAACCGACTCGGAGGCAATGCGCTGCCCGAGCTGCTCGTCTTCGGTGCCCGTGCCGGCCGCCACGCCGCTGCGTCCGACCGGGCCGACGCGAAACTCGAGACGGGCCGGACCGACGAGTCCGAACCCGAAGAGAACCTCGACGCGCCCGTCGAGCCCGGCGCAGTCGACGCTGCGGGTGGCGATACCGCCGCCGATGGCGGAGCAGTCGCGTCTGGCGACGTGCTCGAAGGCGCGGTCGCACAGGAACGACAGCGCATCGAGGGCATGCTGGAGCGCGACGACGGCGTCAACCACGCCGACATCCGCGCGGAGGTCCAGCAGACGATGACCGAGAACGTCAACGTGTTCCGGGAGAAGGAGGGCATCAAGAAGGCCCTGCGAGACATCCGGGAAGCCCGCAAGCGCTACCAGGAGGTCGCGGTGTCCGACCCGAGCCGGACCTACAACACCGACCTCATCCACACGATCGAGACGCGGAACATCATCGACGTCGCCGAGACGATCGCGCTCGGCGCCCTCGCCCGCACGGAGTTCCGCGGCGCGCACTGGCGTGCAGAGCACCAGGAGCGCAAGGACGACGAGTGGCTCAAACACACGCTCGTCAGCTGGGAGGAGGGCCGACCGGACCTCTGGTACAAGCCCGTTGACCTGCAGGGCGAGAACAAGGTCTACGAGCCAAAAGAGCGGAGTTACTGAGCACGCGCTTTCCTGCTTCTCGTCTTCCCCAACGAGAGAGGTGGCGGAGCCGTGGGGCGCCCGCGACATCACTACCGGCCGTTACTCGATCGTTAGTCCGGTGATCTCGAAGCGGGCACCGCCGCCCTCTGCGTCCACGACCTGAACCGTCCAGCCGTGCGCTTCCACGATCCGTTCGACGATCGTGAGGCCGATACCGGAGCCATCAGCCGACGAGGAGTGGCCCCACTCGAACACGGACTCCGCACGTTCCTCGGGGATTCCCGCGCCGTCGTCCGCTACGTAGAAGCCCTCCGTACCGATCAACCCGACGCGAATCGTACAATCGTCGCCACCGTGTTCGATAGCGTTGCGGAACAGATTCTCGAAGACGTGCTGGAGCCGGCTCCGATCGCCGTGGATGACACCGCCCCCGGCGATTTCGATGCTCGCCTCAGCCGCGGAGACGTTCTGCCAGCTCGCGCCGACGAGGTCGACGAGCTCGATCGGTTCCGGATCGGCGACGACCTGTCCCTGTTTGGCCAGGGTCAGCGTGTCCTCGATGAGCGCCTCCATCCGCTCGAGTGCTGCGAGTAACGGCCCAACGTGCTCGCTATCACACTCCTCGCCTACCAGCGCCGCCCGACCCTGCGCGACGTTCAGTGGGTTGCGCAGGTCGTGCGCCACGATACTCGCGAACTCGTCCAGCTGTTCGGTCTTGCTCTCCAGCTGTCGCTCACGCTGGACGCGCTCGGTTACGTTCCGAGTGATGCCGACGATCCGGGTCACCTCCCCCTCACTCATCACTGGGGCGAGATTGGTTTGCCAGATCCGGGCACCCTCCTCCACGACGAGCTCCTCCTGATAGGAGATCGGTTCGCGAGCGTCGACGCAACGTCGGTAGTTCGCCGTGAGCTCGGCCCCATCGGTCTCGCCGAACACCTCGATCGGTGTCTTGCCTCGAACGTCGGCGGTCTCGAGCCCAGTTTCCGCTTCGTAGGACGGACTCAGACGTTCGAACCGGAACGTCGGATCGCTGCCATCGTTATCGACGCCGACGAAGAAGATTGGGTCCTCGGCGTTGTTGAGTAACGTCCTGTACTCCTCGGCGAGTTCGCGCTGCTCGGCCTCCCGACGCTTTCGTCGAGAGATCTCTCTGGTGTGGATGAGTATGCCGTCCACGAGATCGTCGTCGAGCCGGTTCTGAATCGTCGACTCGATCCAGCACCAGGAGCCGTCGGCGTGTCGCCACCGCGTGTCGATGGTTTCGATCGTATCCGGATCTTGCATGATCCGCTCGAACGCAGCAGCGGTGTGGTCGCGGTCGTCGGGATGTTGGTACTCGTATCCGAGCTCGCCCACGAGTTCCGTGGGTTCGTAACCAAGCGCCCGTTCGACGGATGGACTGACGTACGTGATCCGTCCATCCGCATCGGTGATCGTCGGAACGTCCGGCGATTCCTCGACGAGGACCTGGTAGAGTTCTGCGTCCATACGGAAGATACGCGCAAACGCAAAAAAGGGGAGTGGCCGACCGCAACCAGCGCCACTCCGCAACCGACTGCTTCAGCGGATTCGACCGCCGCTGGGCGGGCCGTCGGAGTAGAGAATCAGACGCCACGAGGTGGGGTGGGCGGCCATCGAGACACGCTGTAGCAGCCACAGGACAGAGCTATCTGTGGCCGCTGCGGACCGCGACGCCGAACGTCGATCCGTTCGTACGGTCGAACCTCGAAGGGAGAGAGTACGCTCGACTACGCCGTATTCCGCACTCGTCCTGCACGGTTCCCCACGGACTTTTCACCGTGCCCGGCTACCCCCACCCAATGACGCTGGATAGGGTTCACTTCGAGGGGATCACGGGCCATGCGCGCCGGATCGAGCGATCGATCGACGAGCGCGAGCACCAGCGCTTTGCCGAGCAGGTCTGGCAGGAGTTCCTCGACCCGCTCAGGGACGATTCTGGGACCGAGCTACTGGCGCCGGTGGCGGAACAACAGCTCCACGAGATCGCGTTCGATACGGCTGCGCTCGCCGAACCGACCTTCGAAACCACCCACGGGCTCGACTCCGGAACGATCAATCCGACGTCCTACAAGAACGGGCTCGTACTCGACGTCGCGCACGCCGCGATGGCGGCCGAGCCGTCCGATCTCGGCCTCCATCGCAAGCGCTCGCTCATCACGACGGTTCACTCCGGCGACCTCGCAAGCGTCCAGGAGATCGACGAACGCCTCGACGAAGGACACACGCACAACCGGCTCCTCCGGGCGCCACAGGTCCCGCGCTTCGAAGAGAGCGTCGTGCACGAACTCGCCCTCTACCTCGCGGAGAGCAGCCACGCGCTCGACCAGTTCGACGCCGTCGAAGAGCTGCTCGTCCTCGACGGGCCCATCTACCCGAAAGGAATGTTGAACTGGGCCGATCGTGCCCCGGAGCTCCGGGATCTACTCTACGACGAGCCGGAGCCACGGGACGTGATCGAGAACTACATTCGCCTCGTCGAACGAGCCGTCGAGCGCGATGTACCGATCGTGGGATTCGTCAAAAACCCCGCGTCGAAGGCGATCACCCGCACGCTCAGAGATCGCGGCCAGCAGGCTCCCTGGGCCGGGGATACCGCACTGTTCACGCGCCTACTCGAACGCGGCGAGTTCGTCGAGACCGTCGACGAGCGTGGGGAGACCCGTCGCGAGTGGGAACGGGACGCCGACGCGCTGACCTACACCTCGTGGTTCCGCTCGCGCGGGGGCGCGGATCGGCTGCTCGTCGGCGACGGCGCCAGCGGGGGCAACGCCAGCACCGGCGGGACCTCGTCCGGACCGTTTGGCATCGAACGATCACTCGATCCCGAGGCATACGAGGTGACCTTCTTCGTGTTGTACGACCCGCGCGACGATCTCCTCTACCGGGTAGAGGCGCCACTCGCACTGACGGAGGACGAGTCCTGCCGCCAGGCACTCACTGATTTCGTCGTCCGCGAGGTCGCGACCGAACGCGGGCCGCCCCGAGCAGTCGCCAAGGCGGACGCACTGGCTCGGATCGGCCAGCGGAGCACGAACGACCTCCGCGACGCGCTCGCCGAAGCGTTCGGTACCGACCGCATGCGCGACTACGACGATCGGCGATGGGGCGGCGAGAGCGGAGGATAGATCACGGCGCAGTCCAGGGAGCCTCGCTACCACTGCCGCCACCGCCGTCAGTTCGGCCCATCGGATCCACGGACCGCCCCCGAGCGTACTTCGCGAGGACGTCGGCCTCGAAGTGGAGTGGATCCCCCGGCGATTTGCCGTCGAGCGTGGTGACGGAACGAGTCTGGGGCACGATCGCGACGTCGAATCTTCCGGTCCGACGATCGACGGCCGCGACGGTCAGACTGGCGCCGTCGATGGCGACGGCACCTTTCTCGACGATACACTGGGCGTACTCGGGTGGGGTCGCCATGGTGTAGCGCCACCCCTCGCCGTCCCGTTCGACCCGGAGCAGCTCCGTGACGTCGTCGACCGTCCCCTTCACGACGTGTCCGTGAAACCGACCGTCGGCAGGGAGCGGTCGTTCGAGATTGACGGCATCGCCTGGCTCTCGATCTGCGAGATAGGTTCGTGAGACGGTCTCCGCACTCAAGTCTGCCTCGAACCCGTCCGCATCGACGTCGGTTGCCGTGAGACAGACGCCGTCGACGGCGACGCTATCATCCGGTTCGATTCCGTCCAGATCAGTGTTCACGCGAACGCTCGCGCCGCCCGCATCGTATCGCTCGACGGCAGCGAGTCGTCCGGTCGTCTCGACGATCCCCGTGTACATGCGTACCGACGACCGGTAGGCGCGTACAAATCTGTTATGAGTTCCAGAAACGAGACAGTGGTGAAAGTGGTCGAGATCCTGAGAGCCCACAGCGGCCAGCGAGCGGTCAGGGGCCTGACTACGGCGCCCCTTCGTCGGTCGCAATCTCCGCGTTCTCGACGACCTCCAGTTCGACGTCGTCCGCGTCGACGCCGATCCGAGAGAACTGCGTTCGGACGTGTTCACGGGCGGCCGCGAGCGCCTGATCGCGAGTGTCGAACCCGCGCGGCATCGGAGACTCGAAGGCCACGTGTATCTCCCGGCCGTCGATTTCCTGGATCGAACCACCGCTCTCGACCTCGTAGAACTCGTCGCAAACCCAGACGTACGCGGCGTCGTCCTCCGGCGCACCCGTGAAGCTCGGGGCACGCTCGCCGCGCTCGAAGACCGTACCGGTCAGCTCCGTTCCACCGGCTTTCCCCCGCACCAGCAACATACGATCAGTTGCCCGCCGCCGTGGAAAAGACCGTCGTGTTAGCCACCCTGATTGTTTCCCGAATCCGGTGTGCGCGTTCCCGCGTGAAAGCGCCTCGCGGTTCGTCCACTGAAAGAGAAGCGGAGGATACAGTGGTGTCTTGGAACGCGTCGAGAAGGGAAGGAAAATGGGAGAGCGAGAGATCCGCAGTGCGGACCCCCACGGCATCGGCGTAGCAGCTGCTCACTGCGGGCGGCGACAGCGGCGATCCACAGTCAGACAACTGGAGAGTCTACTCCTCGTCCTCTTCGCGCTCGTCGATGAACTCGTGGGCGTCCTCCAGGATCTCTCGTGGCCCATCCTGGGTGATCGTGTTGATCGCCTGGTCGTAGTCGCGCCACTGGTGGTCTCGGTGTTCGTGGGACAGTTCGGCGGAAGCCTCGAAGGACTTCGCAACGAACAGGTGCACGGTCTTGTGGATCGTGTTGCCGTTGGCCTCGAACACGTAGTCGTACTCGTCGCGAAAGCCATCGAGGAGACGGAAATCTGCAATTCCGGCCTCCTCCTCGACCTCGCGGATCGCGGTCTGCTGGAGTTCCTCCTCGCCCTCGACGCCGCCCTTGGGGAACTCCCAGTCCCCAGGGCGCGATTTGAGGAGCAGGTACTCCCGCCGGCCCCGAGTATCCCGATAGAGGATGGCGCCGGCGCTCGTCGCTTCGACTGGCATTTGACTGGTGTTGGCAGTCGTGTGGTAAAGGAATATCGGAGGGCATCGGTGGTTCTCCCCGGAGTGAGCGGGGTGTGATACCCGTGCTCGTGGTCACGAGGACCACTCCGAGAGCCTCTGCTTCAGAACTCCCCTTCGGCCACCCAGAGGCTGACGCCAGCCGCGAGCGCACAGACGAGTGCCGACAGTGCGACCGTCACGACCCGCACGAGGCCCGTCGTGTCGGTCGTGAACCATGCCAGCACCGTCACAATCGCGACGATGGCGCCGATCGCGGCGAGTTCGACCTCCGAAAAGTGATCACGCGGGTCCATGCCGGGGTCCTCGGCTCGCGTCCCCCTTGAAGCTGTGCGATCGCGCTCGGGTACGAGTCAGCTCCCGGCAGCGGCTTGTTCCTCGGCGTCCGCCGCCGCTGTCTTCGAGATCGCCAGCGAGAAGGCGACGACGAGCACTCCCAGCACGGCGACGTAGCCGTACATCGCTTGCACGCCGACGAAATCGACCAGCACCCCCGTGACCAGTTCCCCCACTGCGCGACCGGCGCTCACCCCACCGACCATCAGCAGACTCTGCGCCGTCGACTTCAGCGCCGACGGCGAGAGCGAGTGCGCGAGGTTCACGGACGCGAGGTTGAACAGCGCGTAGCCCAGTCCGAGGAGCACCTGCGATGCGATTACCACGGCGATCGCGCCGGTCGTCGCCAGCAGGACGTACGTGCCGAGATAGAAGACGCCAGCGACGGCCATCAGCCAGCGGTAGGAACCGCCACCGCGCCGCGCGACGTACACGAACGCGACCGCTTCGGCGAGCGTCTTGATCAGCCAGGCGAAGCCGGTGATGCTCGTCGGCTGGTCGATCGCCTCGACGTACAGCGAGAAGAACGCAGCGCTGGCCGGCGTCATCACGCCCAGGAAGAAGGCGGCGCCGAGCAAGAGCAGGAACTGGCGGTGGAGCAGCCGACGGACGGAGTCCAGATCCAGATCGTCGCCGAGTGCCTCCGTCTCGTCCATCGGGAGCTGCGTGAGCAGCAGGACGAGCAGGATCATCCCGACGCTGTAGGCGTAGAACACCGCCTCGGTAGCAGTGACGCCGATCAGGAATCCAAAGCCCAGCCCCGCGATCCCGAACGCGATCGAGCCGTACGCCCGTACGCCTTCGTAGGACATCCCCGAGGAGAGCACCAGTGCGTTCGAGATCGGGACCGCCGGTGCGCGAAAGAGCGCGAAGATCACGGTCGCGACGACGATCGCGAGGAAGGACGCGCCGACCATGGGAGCCAGCGGGTAGAGCAACGCCGCGGCCCCGGCCACGATCGCGGAGACGTAGAGGATCGGCTTGCTCGCCCCTTTCCAGTCGGCGACCAGGCCCCAGATCGGCTGGGCGATCATGCCACACAGCGGGAACAGGAAGCCGATCATCCCCATCTGCGTTCCGGAGAGGCCGATCTCCTCCAGGAATACGTTGCGGAACATGACGTAGCCGCTGAAGGAAGCGAAGATGATGAAGTAGAACAGCTTGAACCCGCGTTCCTGACTCAGCATCGCCATACCACCTCGCCGAGGGCAAAGGCTGGCACCACGAAGGGTGTCGACGCTGGCGACCGGGAGGGAGTTGCCGACGATCGCGTTTCCATCGAGATCGCCGATGCTCCTCGTGCCACCGCACCACGAATCGGCGCCCCGCCGTCACTCCGTCGCACCCTCGTCGTCATCGACTCTGTAGACAGTCGGACCCCAGCGTCGCTTCAGTATTCCGACCGCGGCGGGCCTGCCCGCTTTCATCGCAGCCGACCGATTCCTGGTACAGTGGCGCCGAAACCGACCCGCCGAAGCGAAAGGCACAATTGCGGCCATGGGGAAGTCCCGATCATGAGCGAAGACGACGCCGAGAACGGAGACGAGGAAGCGGAGGCCGAGCCCGCCGTCGAACTCGGCGAGGGGACGCCCGTCGAGGGCGCACCGCTCGCGCGCGTCACCGCCCGGCTCCACTTCCCGCTCCAGAAGAGCGAGATCCAGCGACGCGAGGGCGGCTCGACGATCCGGACGCCGTCGGGACCCCGGACGATCACCGACGTGCTCGCGGACATCGAGACGACCTACTTCGCGACCGACGACGACTTCCGGAGCGACGTCGAGGACGTGATCGGTACCGGACCCATTTCCACGGAGTAGCCCGTGTCCACGGCAGCCGGCGACGCGATCGCCACCCTTTCGCGCCGGCTGGCCGCGACGAGCTGGTTTCAGCGGTCCGTGGTGCTGGGCGGGCTGTTGACGATCGTCTGGATGAATCTGTCCTTGCATGGCCTCGACCAGCGGCTGCTCCGTGACGGCCTCCTCTTTTTCGCCATCCCAATGGCGTTCGCACTCGCCCACGATCGGACTCTCGGCTGGCAGGTCGATCGCCGTGCGGTCAGGGACGCACTCCTCCTCTCGGCCTTTGTCACACCGTTCTACGTCGTCGGCTCGACGCTCCCCGGCGTTCGCGAGTTCTACCCGATGTGGGGGCTCGAGAGCGCCGCACCCGCCGCGTTCGTCCCCCACGCGATCAAGCAGTTCCTGCTCGTCGTCGCCGGCGAGACGTTCTTTCGCGGACTGTTCTGCGTCGGGCTCCGGGAGAAAGGGCCCTGGGTGGCCTTCATCTCACCCGTGATATACGCGCTGTTACATGCGAACAAGCCGCCGATCGAACTGCTGCTCTCCGGGCCGACAGACGTCCTGTTCGGGCTCTCGGACTACCACGCGAACTCGCTGTTGCCCTCAATCTGCGCCCACGGGCTGGGGCTGATCCTGCTCGACTGGCTGGTCTTGCACGATCCACTCATCGATCCGGAGACGGCGGCGGGCTGGTTCGAGTGGCTACCGATCGTGCTGTAGAAGGATAGGTGAGGGAGAGGTGCGAGTGTTGAGATGGAGAGAGGGAGAGTAATCGGGGAGAGACAGTGATCTCCAACTGCCGATGGGGAGTCGTGCCACCACAAATGGTGTGCGCACTGCTCGTCGTCAGTTACACCGTCGAAGAATCCGCCAAAACGATCGCGTACCGCACCGAATTGGGAAAAACGCGACTCTAGATGCCGCCCTCGAAATCGTCGAGGGCGTAGGTCGGCTCCGCGCCGCGGCGGTCGAGCGTCTCGTTGGCGAGCAGCCAGTAGACCACTGACAGCGCCTTGCGACCCTTGTTGTTCGTGGGGATCACGAGGTCGACGTTGCTCGTGGCGTTGTTGGAGTCACACATCGCGATGACGGGAATGCCGACCGTGATGGCCTCCTTGACGGCCTGCGCGTCACCGATCGGGTCAGTGACGACGACAACGTCCGGCTCGATGTAGCCGTCGTACTTCGGGTTCGTCAGCGTGCCCGGGATGAAGCGGCCGGTTCGTGCCCGCGCGCCGATCGCTTCGGCGAACTTCTCGGCGGGGAACTGGCCGTACTGGCGGGAGGACGCCACGAGGACCTGCTCGGGATCGTAGCCCGAGAGGAAGTCCGCGGCGGTCCGAATGCGCCCGTCGGTCTGGGCGACGTCGAGGACGTAGAGACC
Organism: Salinarchaeum laminariae; assembly: GCF_023204835.1. Taxonomy (GTDB): domain Archaea; phylum Halobacteriota; class Halobacteria; order Halobacteriales; family Salinarchaeaceae; genus Salinarchaeum; species Salinarchaeum laminariae. Next base: position 1,503,366 of record NZ_CP096270.1, on the reverse strand, counting down.
GTCGGTGCGGACGCGGTGGATGAACCGCTCCATGTCCGAGGTCTTCTGCTGGGTACCGATGTGGACACCGGCGCCCAGATACTCCTCGACGGGGATCAGCAGATCTGCCTCCTCGTCGCCGAGTACGTCGTCGTCGAGCTGTGGTTCGTCGTCGGTCGCGTCGGCCTCTTCGGAGACGGCCTCGGCGTCCTCCGCGTCCGGTTCTGCCGCGGGCTCGTCGGCTGTCTCGTCGGCCGCCGCGTCGGCGTCGGCCTCCTCAGCGTCGAGCCCCTCCATTTCGTTGTCGTTGTCACTCATGTTGCGTCGTCCTCGATGCGGATGAGTTCGTTGAGCTTCGCGGTCCGCTCGCCGCCGACGGCGCCGGTCTTGATGAACGGCACGTCGGTGGCGACCGCGAGGTGTGCGATCGTCGTGTCCTCGGTCTCGCCCGAGCGGTGAGAGACCACCGAGTCGAGGCCGTTCCGGCCCGCGAGTTCGATGGCGTCGACCGCGTCGGTCAGCGTCCCGATCTGGTTGGGCTTGATGAGGATCGAGTTCGCGGCGCCGGTCTCGATGCCGGTCTGGAGGCGATCGACGTTCGTCACGAAGAGGTCGTCGCCACAGATCAGCGTCCGGTCGCCGTCGACTCGCTCCGTCAGCTCCGCGAAGCCCTCGTAGTCGTCCTCGTCGAGGGGATCCTCGACGTAGACGAGATCGTACTCGTCGACGAGGTCGGCGATGTAGTCGATCTGCTCCTCGGTGGAGCGGGTCGTCTCGCCGTACTGGTAGGCGCCGTCCTCGTAGAGCTCGGCGCCGGCGACGTCGAGGCCGAAGCGGATCTCGAACCCGACCTCGTCTTCGACGTCGTCGACGGCCTGCTCGACAAGGTCGAACGCCTCGGCGTCGTCGATCGACGGCGCCCAGGCACCCTCGTCGCCCTTGCCAGCGGCGATGCCGTCCTCGTGGAGCAGCTCCGCGACGCGGGCGTGTACGGCCGCGTTCGCGAAGACTGCCTCCTGGACGTTCGGCGCACCGACGGGGGCGGAGAGGAACTCCTGGATGTGCGTCGCGTCGGCGGCGTGCTCGCCACCGCCCACGACGTTGCCCAGCGGGGTCGGGAAGGAGTCGCCGCGGAAGGCCCCTCCGAGATGCTGGTAGAGGGGCGCACCGAGCGTGTCGGCGGCGGCCTTCGCGGCGGCCATCGAGATGGCGACCGCGGAGTTCGCGCCGATTTCGGAGAAGTCGTCGGTGCCGTCGGCGGCTCGCAGCGTCCCGTCGACGGATCGCTGATCGCCGACGTGAACCTCGCCCACGAGACGCGGAATCGCGTGCTCGCGAGCGGCGGCGATCGCCTCCGCCGCCGGCAGCTCGATTGCCTCGTACTCGCCGGTCGAAGCGCCGGAGGGCGCCGCCGCCCGTCCGAAGCCGCCGGTCTCGGTGAGCACGTCTGCCTCGACCGTCGAGTTGCCGCGGGAGTCGAGGATTCGTCGCAGACGGACGTCCGTGATCAGCACCATCTAGTCGTCACCTCGATCGACGGTAAAGGGTAGGACGCCAGCGTCGTACTCCTGGGCAGCGACGAGAATCGGCTCCGTCTGGTCGGTGTCGATCAGCACCGGCGCGCCGTAGGACACCTGCAGCGCACGCGACCCGAGCACTCGTGCTCGCTCGTAGCGAGTGAACTGTTGCCCGCTCATTGGTAGGGAGCGACGATGTCCACCAGGTCCTTGTGCGAGACGAGCATCCGTCGGCAGCAGTGCCGATCGACGCCGAGATCGTCGAGGACCTTCTCGGGGTCCTCGGGATCGTCGGCTTCGCGCGTCCGAGCCTTGAACTCCTCCCAGTGCTCGCCGACGACGTTACCGCACGTGAAACAGCGAACTGGGACCATCATGGGTGAATCACCGGTAGGACTTCTGGTAGCGGGCCCGTGCACCGGGGCCGCCCCACTTCTTGGGCTCGGAGCGACGGACGTCGTTGACGAGCAGTGTCCGGTCGAACTCCATGTAGGCGTCGCGGAGTTCGGCGTCGCCGCTGTGCTCGACGATACCTCGTGCGATCGCGGTGCGGGCCGCGTCGGCCTGACCGATCACGCCACCGCCCTCGACGTCGACCTCGATGTCGACGTCGTCGCGGATGTCCTCGACGACGCGGAACGGCTCGAGAACTTTGAGTCGGGCCGTCTCCGGCTCGAGTAGCTCGACGGGCTCCGAGTTGATGCGAACGCGACCCTCGCCCTCGCGAACGGTCGCGCGAGCGATCGCGGTCTTCTTCTTGCCACTGGTGTTCGTTACCATGTTACGTTGGCTCCGAGTTCGTCGCTAACCTCGCCCAGGTGGACGAAGCGGATGTTCGAGAGTCGATCCAGCGAGGTGTCGGGGAGATGCTCGGCCTCCTGGTCGTTCGGGTTGCCGACGTAGGCGCGGACCCGGGAGAGCGCGTCGCGACCTCGCTGCTTCTTGTGGGGAAGCATGCCGCGAACGGTGCGCTTGAAGATCGTGTCCGGCCGCTTCGGGTAGGCCGGGCCACGGTCGCTGCCGATCTCGCGGCGCTTGCGGTACTTGGCGAGGATGTCGTCACGGTCGCCCGTGATGACGGCGTCCTCGGCGTTGACGATCGCAACCGTCTGGCCGTCCAGGGCAGCTTCGGCGACCTGGCTGGCAACGCGACCGAGGATGGCGTCGCGGGCGTCGACGACGAGGTCCGCCTCGAACTCGGCGGCGCTCATCGGATCACCCGCACGTTAGATCCCTCTGGGTTGTTCTGGATTGCCTGTTCGAGTGTCGTGGTCTCGCCGACCTGTTCGATCTTGGTCTCAGCGGACGAACTGAAATCGACCGCTGCGACCGTGACCGCCTTGCGCAGCGAGCCGCTGCCGAGCACCTTGCCCGGCACGACGACTGTCTCCTCCTCGGTTGCGTACCGCTCGATGCGGCCGAGGTTGACCTCGGCGTGCGTACGCCGTGGCTTCTGGAGACGGTCGGCGACGTCGCTCCACACGTCGGCGTCGGTCTCGCGAGCCGCCGACTTGAGGTCGGCGACGAGACTGGTGAGACGTGGATTCGTCTTGCTCATGGATGAATTCGGTGAGAAGCGGACGGATGCAGGGAGCAGGATTTGAACCTGCGAACCCCTACGGGACAGCGCCCTGAACGCTGCGCCGTTGACCTGACTTGGCTATCCCTGCGCGCATCCGTCCGTTGATCGCAGGCCTTCAAACCCCTTTCGGTGCGGCGATCTGTCGGAACAACTCCGAGCAGCGCCGCGGCTTCAGGCGAGCCGCGTGCGAGCCGTGTGCGTGAGGTTCGAAGGGTCATCTGTACTGTGTGTTGTCTGCGTGCGGTGGCCTCAGAGCTGGACGGCTTCCTCGAGCTCGTCGGCACGATCGCCGAGCGAGTCGATGGCTTCCGTGACCAGCGTTTCGACGTCCAGCGACCCGTCGGTCTCGACGTGGAACACGAACGCCTCGGGGACGTCGTGCACCTCGAGCTCCTTGTCGGGGTAGCGCTGGGTGAGGTCGTTGTCGAACTCGCCGGTTGCGACGAGGTCGCCCTCCGCCGCGCCATCGTCGGCTGCGTGCTCCGGCGCACGCTCCTCGATGACGCCGCGCAGGACGTGTGGCTCGTCGTCCTCGTACTCGCCGCGGTCGCCGACGACCTCGACGTACTGGAGGTGTCGGTAGCCGACGGAGACGCCACCCTGATGTTTCGCGTGCTCGCTGCCGCGATTCAGGACGGCGTCGGCCTCGAGTTCGATCCGCTGGTCCTCCTTGAGGTCGATGATGGGCACGTTGTCCTCGGCGGGCTGGACCAGCTCGTCGCTGGAGACGATGTCGCCGGAGTAGGCCGTGTCGGGCCCCTCGACGTCCAGGGAGAGCGTGACGCCCTCGCCGATCTCGAAGTCGTCGACCGGCGTCGTCAGCGGCACGAGCCCGAGTCGGTGACCGATCTGCTCGTCGAACATGACCGACTCGTTCTCGACGATCCGCACGGTTTCGATGGCCATCGTCGGCACGTCGGCGACCATCGCCCGGCGGATTCCGTTGGCGAAGGCAGGGCTGATGCCCCGGACGAGGACGCGCGCGGCGCGTTCCTCGCGTTCGATGTACTCGACCTCGTAGTCCTGTGTCATGGATTAGAAGCCGCTCTTGCCCTTGGGGGGTCGCGATCCGTCGTGGGGGATCGGGGTGACGTCCTCGATCCGGCCGATCTCGAGACCGGCTCGAGCGAGTGCGCGAATCGTCGCCTGCGCGCCCGGACCGGGGCTCTTCTGGAGGTTTCCGCCGGGCCCGCGGACGCGAACGTGGACGCCCTCGAAGCCGGCCTCCTGGACCTCCTCGCCGATCTCCTCTGCCATCTGCATCGCGGCGTAAGGAGACGCCTCGTCGCGGTTCTGCTTGACGACCGCGCCGCCGGACGATTTCGCGATCGTCTCGGCGCCGGTGAGGTCAGTCACCGTCAGGATCGTGTTGTTGAACGATGCGTGCACGTGGGCGATACCCCACTTGTCGTCGTTGTCTGCCATTATTGATCCTCCGCTCGTTCGGGGTGGAGCTCGTCCGACAGCGGACTCGACTCGTCGAAGTCGACGTCTGCCTGCTCGTCGACCTCCACCTTGTAGGACGGTCGCTGGACGCGCTGGCCGTCGATCGTCACGTGTCCGTGGACGATGAACTGTCGGGCCTGCTGGGGCGTGTTCGCGATGCCCTTGCGGTAGGCGACCGTCTGGAGACGACGCTCGAGCACGTCGGTGATCTCCAGGGACAGGACGTCGTCCAGCGCCTCGGACTCGTCGAGGACGCCGTAGCGCTTGAGGCGGGCGAGGAACTCTCGACCCTCCTGGGTCGCGGCCTCGGCGTCGCCGCCGGCGCGACCGAGCAGCTTCCGTGCCTCTCGGCGGTAGTCACGCAGCTCGGACTGAGCGCGCCAGAGCTCTTCCTTGTTGGAGAGTCCGTAGCGCTCGACGAGATTGTGTTCGTCGGCGATGCGCTCGCCCTGCCATGGGTGGTTCGGCGTCTCGTATCGCTTGGTGGAGCTTCCGAGGGGCATCTACAGTCCCCCCTCGTCGTCTTCTTCCTCGGCCTCTTCGGCGGCCTCGGCTGCCATGTCCTCCTTGATCTCCTCGACGTTGACGCCGATCGTCCCCTCGGTACGGCCGGTGGACTTGGTGCGCTGTCCCCGAACCTTGTGGCCGCCGCGGTGGCGGACGCCCTTGTAGGAGTCAATCTTCTTCATGCGGTTGATGTCGTGCTGTCGAGACATGCTGAGGTCGTTCCCGGTCTCGTGGGTGGCCTCGCCCGTGTAGTAGTCGCTGGGGCGGTTGACCATCCACTCGGGAATCTCGTCCTCGATGGACTCGACGAGCTCGACGACGCCTTCGATGACGTCGTCGTCGAGTGCGCCGAAGGTGGCGCGGCGGTCGACGCCGGCCTCCTCGGCGATGATGCGGGCCGTTCGACGGCCGATGCCGTTCATCTCCGTGAGTGACCGTTCGACTGACTTCGTCCCATCGAGGTCCGTCTGCCCGATACGGACGAAGTATCGAAGGTCCTCGTCTTCGTCGTCTGGTGTGTCTTCTGCGCTCATGTGTTGGGTGAAGCCTCGGACGCATCGAGTGCGTCCCGCTTCGGTGTTGGGTGGCCGTCCATGTGGTGGCCATGCTGCCACGACGCTCGCACGTCGCGGCGGGGCCTGCCGACCGCGCTCGGCCGATCCGAGGGTACGGGCGGCGAGTCGTATAGAGCGTCGTGGCGGGGATTTGAACCCCGGAGGCTTGCGCCACAGAGTTAGCAACCCTGCGCCTTGGGCCAGGCTAGGCTACCACGACCTGCCTCTCTATCACTCGCGCCCTCGCGGACTCGGGGGCTCGTCCCCCTGCAGGTGTGTCGCGGTGGGAAGTTTCATTCTGGGCTACTTAAGCGCACCGAAGCGTCGTGGGCTAACTACGGCGGAATGCTGTATCGGTTCCTGCTGAGAACCGCTAGACCTCGACCGTCTCCGGTTCGCGGTGTCGTCGCCCCCTCACAAGCAGTCCACTCCAATCGATCAGTCCAGATACGCGTCGTTGACGACCCACCCGTCGTCCGCCTCAACCATGTACTCGCCGTAGTACGGAACGCGGTTCGCCACGGTCTCGCGAAACGTGGCCCGGATCTCCGCCTTCGTATCGCCCATCGGTCGGAGGTCGTCGTGGCGGTTTAGACACCCTTTCAGCTTGCCGTCGTGGGTGAGCCGGACGCGGTGGCAGTTCGCACAGAACTCCTCGTTTTCGACTGGATCGACGATCTCGACCATTCCCTCGCCGAGACCGGCACCGTCGTCGCTGGCTCCGGCCGCGACGGCCGCCCCGCCGCCGTCGGCAGCGACGGCCTCGGCGCCCGCCGTCACATTGTCTGCTGTCGCACCCTCTCGCAGGAAATACCGCCGGCGGCCGTGCATCTCGCGGTGTTCGATGCGGTGGGCCGTCTCGGCGAGCCAGTCGTGGACGCGCTCGATGTCGATCGCCCACTCGGGGTGGCCGGCGATCTCGGGCATGTACTCGATGAGCTGGAGCTGGAGGCCGTCGTTGGCGGCGACGTGTTCGACCATCTCGGGGACGTAGCCCGCGGTCGCCTCGAAGACGACCATGTTGAGCTTGACGGGGGCGAGACCGGCCTCGAGTGCCGCTTCGACGCCATCGATCACGCGGTCGTAGGCGCCGGAGTTCGTGACCTCGGCGAACGCGTCGGGATCGATCGCGTCCTGAGAGACGTTGACCCGCTCGACGCCGGCGCCGGCGAGGTCGGCGGCGCGATCGGGCAGCATCGTCCCGTTCGTCGTCAGCGAAACCGCCATCGACTCCGGCGTCCGGCGGACGATCTCCTCGAGATCCGCGCGGAGGAGCGGCTCGCCGCCGGTAAACTTCACCGCCTCGACGTCGAACTCCGAGGCGACCTCCAGAAAGCGCACGACCTCGTCGGCGGTCAGCTCGTCGTCCGTGGGCTCCATCGGACCACGGACGTCACCGAGCCCCTCGTTGTGGCAGTAGACGCAGTCGAAGTTACACCGGTCGGTGAGGGAGACGCGCACGCCGGAGACCTCGCGACCGAACCCGTCTTCGAGCATCAGTTGGTCGTACAATCAGCGAGGTGGCGGTTAAGATTGTGGTTAGCACGCGTCGAATAGTAACCAAAAATAGTTTCGTCCACGGCTGACGCCGCGAGATGTTAGACGTCGTATTTGTAGGTCGCCTCGTCGGGATCGATCCCGAAGTCCTCCGGCCGTTCGGTCGGTTCGGTGCCGGCGTGGTCGCCCTCTTCCTCCCTCGGCGCAGCGTCTTTGAACCGATCGCGCAGCCGGTCTGGAACCGCGAACTCGTCGACGGACACGACGAGCGAGACGGCGTCGCCCTCGCCCTCCGTCGCACGGACCGTCTCCAGTCGGTCCGCCATCGGTCCCGGAAGATCGCTGGACTCGATCGGGTCGAACCCGAACTGCGTGGCGTAGTCGGCTGCGTCAGTGAAGAGGAACACCCGCTCGAATCCCTCGTCACGAGCGTGTTCGAGCAGCCGCTCGAGGACGTGCGCGCCGACGCCCTGGCCGCGCCACGCGGGCAACACGCCGACGCTCGTCAGCTCACAGAACTCACCGTCGTCGGTCGTGTGGACCCGAATGCGGCCGAACCCGGCCTTCTCGCCGCTCGTCTCCTCGATTGCGACCACGTAGTCCCGGGACCGGAACGCCGCGTCGTCCAGATCGAACGCCTCGATCGAATCGAGCAGCCATACCTCTTCCCGTTTTTTCGCGTCCCGGACGTACATGTGACAGCGTAACACGCCGGCGCGTATCAATATTTGGTGGCAACCAGGCGTGGGTAGAGGAGGAGTTGCTCTGAGCCGGTCGAGTGGAGGAAGGAGCGACGATACCGTGCGTACGGAGAGAAGTGGTCGATCGCCCCGAGCGTTATTCCCCGGGAGGCCCAACCACAGCGCGATGAAGTCGGTCCAGTTCACCGGACACGGCGACAGAGACGTGATCGAGTACGCCGACGTGGATCGGCCGACACCGGGCCCCGAGGAGGCCGTCGTCGACGTGAAAGCCGGGGCGCTGAACCACGTCGACGTCTGGACGCGGCGCGGGCTGGCGGGGACCGATCTCGCGATGCCACACACGCCCGGCTGTGACGCGGCAGGAGTCGTCGACGCCGTCGGCGAGCGCGTCGAGCGGGTCGAGCCCGGCGATCGCGTCGCCGTCTGGGCCGGGAGCAGCTGTGGCGACTGTGAGTTCTGCCGCGACGGCGAGCCGACGATGTGCGTGGAGTACTCGCTGCTGGGCGAACACCGACCGGGCGTTCACGCCGAGTACGCCGCAGTCCCGGCAGCGAACCTCGTCGGCGTTCCCGAGCACGTCGACTGGGAGACCGCAGCGAGCGCACCGCTGGCGTTCGGCACTGCCTGGCGGATGCTGATCGAGCGCGGCGACGTGACCGCCGGCGAGGACGTGCTCGTACTCGGCGCCAGTGGCGGCGTGGGTCACGCTGCGGTCCAGATCGCCGACCACGCAGGGGCGACGGTCTACGCGACCGGATCGAGCGAGACGAAGCTCGACGCTGCACGGGAGCTCGGCGCCACCCACGCCATCGACTACGAACGCGAGGCGTTCGCCGACCGGATTCGGTCGCTGACCGACCGACGGGGCGTCGACGTCGTCGTGGATCACGTCGGTGCAGCGACCTGGCAGGACTCGCTGGCGAGCCTCGCGAAGGGCGGCCGGGTGCTCACGTGTGGGGCGACGACCGGCCCGAACCCGGAGACGTCGATCAACCGCATCTTCTGGAATCAGCTGCAGGTGATCGGCTCGACGATGGCCACCCCCGCCGAGCTGGATCGCGTGCTGGAGCTGGTCTGGGACGGGACCTTCGAGGTTCGCACGCGAGCCACGCTGCCCATGAGCGAAACCGCACGCGGGCACGAACTTCTAGAGAATCGCGGCGGCGTTGGCAAGGTGGCGCTCGTCCCCGATAGCGAGCTGTAACCCCAGCTTGCGTCGGCTCCGCGGCCTCGTCGCGCTCCGAAGTCACTATGGGTCGTGACCGCCGAGACGTAGGTGTGTCAGCTACGAGCGAGGGCGAGTCGAGCGACGATGCCACCGACGGCGGCGAGCCCACGCGAACGACCACCCACCGGCCCGGCGACGACGTCGTCCATCCGGACGGCGCCAACCGCAGCTTCGGCTGGCGCGGCGACGTCCTGCTCGTCGTGCTCTTCCTGTCGCTGATCGTCGCGCCGGTGCTGGTCTACCTTCGCCCGCCAGCGATCGAGTGGCGCGTGCGGCTGCTCATTCTGCCGATGCTGCCCGGGCTGTTGCTCGCCCTCGTTGCCGTCTGGGCGACGACGCGACCCTGAGCGGTAGCTCGCAGGGAGTCGGTCAGCAGACCGGTCTGAAGACAGGGGTAGGTGGGACGGGTTACCGGATCGCTCGTGGCGCAGCCTCGAAGCTCCCGTCGAGCCGCTCGACGATGCGCCAGGCGAGATCGGCGTCCCCCTCGGGCACGTCGGTGCGATCTGCGTACGTGACGAGCGCCTGGCGGATTCGCCAGGCCTCGAACGTGGTCACGCGATCGCCGAACTGGACGCCGGTCCCCGGGGAGGGACCAGCGTCACCACCCGTCTCGAGTTTCCCCGCGATCGACACCGCCCACCAGGGCGGCGAGTCGTTCGTCTCGTAGGCCCGGTCGACGTGCTCGACCATTACGTGGTGGAGCACCCACTGTTCGGCTCGGGAGAGATTCAGTCCGTCGGGCGCGGATTGGGTGGTAGTCGTGCTCATCTGTGCATCGAGGGGTTCGTCGTCCCTCACGCCGGTCTTCGATCGTTCCGGTAAAAGCCCTTGTGGCTCGTTAACATAGGACCAGATATTGCCAGAGGCGGGCTGCCACAGCCGCAGTGGTTGCCGATCGTCGGCCGAGCGAGCCGATCGCAGGCAAGAAACAGGCATACTCCAGTACAGTGGAGAAAATAAAACGGACGGCAGCTACCCCAGCAGACACGACAGAAACGACAGAAACGGATCGGTCAGCCTCAGTCGACGTCGCGGCGCATCGCGATCTCGAACCACGGACAGAGATGCAGCTGACGGTACCAGCGGGGGTTCTCGTGGAGGCGCTCGTAGGGCGCCCAGAGGACGCCGGCGACCTCCTCCTCGTCGGGATCGAGGTCGGTGTCAGTCAGCGTCGCCTGGAGGACGGCACAGACCTCGTGCTCGACCCCCTGGTCCTCGAAGTACCGTTTGTACTCGAACCGATCCGTGACCCGGAGATCCGAGTACTGATCGGGGGTGATTCCGAGCTCCTCCTCGAGGCGTTCCCGCGTCGCCTCCTCCTGCGTCTGGCCCTGGACGGGGTGGGAGGCGACGGTGCCGTCCCAGTGGGTGTCCCAGAGGCGCTTGTCTGGACTCCGCTGTGCGAGCAACACGTTCCCCTCCTCGTCGAAGAGGAGGCAGGTGAACGCCCGATGGCGGATGCCCTCGCCGGTGTGAGCGTCGAGTCGGTTGACGGGTCCCTCCGGCTCGTCGTTCTCGTCGACGGCGATTACGTCCTGCCCAGCGTTCGGGTGCGTGAGCGCGTCTTCGCCCGACGCGTCGGCTCCCGTCTCCGCATCGGTCTCCTCAGAGGTGCCCGCTTCGGTGTCCGTGGTACCCATGCATTCACGGACGGCAACGTCATTGATAGCGGCTTCGACTCGGTACGACAGCGGGACCTGATCGGCCTACGCCGACTGGCCTCCGTCGGGCTCGGCCTGGTACCCGTCGCCGACTGCGAGCCAGAGCGTTTTCGGACGAACGGCGGCCGCCACCGACTCCGCAGATTCGATCTCACCGTCGACGCTGATCCGGCTGTGCGGTCCGTCGATCTCGATCGAGACCGCCGGGGTGGTGAACTCCTCGACCCGATCGGCCTCGTTCCCGATCGCCTGCCGAAGCGAGTCGCCGGCGAGCTCGAGAGCGGAGGCGTCCTCCAGAAAACTCACGTCGAGGAGCCCGTCCTCCAGATTCGCCTGGCTCCCGCCGGGGCGCGGGAACCGTCGGCCGTTGCCGATCAACACGATCTGTGCCTCACACTCCAGAGCCGCTTGTTCCGGTCGCTCTATCGTCACCCGGAGCGCGTCGAAGTTCGAGGCCGTCTGTACCGTCGTCATCGCGTACGCGAGCACGCCCCATCGTTCCTTGGACGCCGAGTCCGTATCGGCGCTGGATTCGGCGGTGAGCCCCGCGACGACCGAGTTGAGAAACGGCGCCTGCTCACCGTCGCCGACGCCGACGGTCCCGAGGTCGACCCGGCGACGGTCGCCGTGCTCCATGACCTCGAAGGCCTGCTCCAGGCCCGTGACGCCCACGTTGCCGGCGAAACTGTTGCCGGTCCCGGCGGGGACGACCCCGAACGTCGTGTCGTCGAAGGCGTCCGCCCGGTCGATCCCTCGGACGACTCGCGTGAGCGTGCCGTCGCCGCCGGCAGCAGCGAGAATCGAGGCGTCGGGGGCAACGGCCGCTGCGGTCTCGACGATGTCCTTTGCCGAGTCGGTCTCGTGGACAGTAAAGTCGTACTGGCCAGCGAGATCGTAGATCTGAGCGGTGTGCTGGCCGTCGCCAGCGGCGGGGTTCAACACGAGCGATCGGTCGCCGTCACTGGCTGGAGGAGCCGCGTCCGGGGACATATGTCGTCTTCACGGCGACAATAAAAAGTAGTTGTGCGGCCTCACACTGCACGTGTACGCCGTCGATCTGCACAACCACACCCGGTTCTTCCACGGGTTCGAGGGACGATCGACCGCATTCGACCCGATCGGCGCGCGGTTGCTGACCGCCGTCGCCGGACGCAGGGGGATGGACGCCGTTGCGCTCACGAACCACGACTACCGATTTCTGCCGTCCAGCAGAGGACCGGCATCGCCAGCCCGCGACGTACAGTCGACGTCTGCGGAGTCCACCGACGGCAGGGAGCCAGTTGCAGCGTCGCCAGCGGACGACGGGGAGAGTGCTCGGCGATCGGGCCCCGTCGAGCCCGGCGCGGGAGCCGACCCGCTCGCGATCCCGGGGGTCGAGATCACGACGACGCGGGGGCACCTCCTCGCCGTCGGCCCGGATCCGCCCGCACGGACGGAGCCGGGAGCGCTCACCCCCGACGAAGCGATAGACCTCGCGCACGACCGGGACTGCGCGGCGATCATCCCCCATCCGTTCCGGGCGAGCACGGCCCGCGAGACCGACGCGACCGTCGACGCCGTCGAGGTCAACGGCAAACACACCCACCACCGCGAGCGCGTCGCATTGCTCGCCGAGGAGCGTGGCTGTCCGATCGTCGGCGGCAGCGACGCGCACTACCCATTCGAGGCCGGTCGCGCGTACACGCGAATCGATGCAAATGAGCTGACGCCGGAGAGCGTGGTCGCGGCGATCCGGGACGGTCGCGTCGAGCCGGCAGTCGCGGAGTACCCCCTCGATCGGGTGCTGACGCCGGCCTACCGGGCGATCCATCGGCTGAAAGGCCAGCTACCCGGCGACGAGGCGGCTGCGGGGAACTGATGGCGCAGCCACGTCGATCGAGCAATACGACTGACGGCCAGGCACCGATCGAGACGATGGGACAGATTGCGTCGGCGGCACAGATCGCGTCGACGGCATCGACTGTGTGGACTGGCCGCTCGCGTCGACGATCGACGTTACCCGAGCTGCTCGTCGAGAATCAGCCGCGTTTTCGTGTTGACGACCTCGGAGAGCTCCCTGGCCTTCGTGATCAGATCGTTGACGCCCTGGGTGTCGGGCGCGTCGACGACGAGAACGATGTCCTCCTCACCGCTGACCATCCAGACGAAGTCGACCTGCGACCAGTCGGCCATAGACTCGGAGACGGCGTGGGTGTCGACGTCGACGTCGACTTCGATCTCGACCATGGCCTTTAGGTTACCCGTGTGGGTAGAGACGGTGAACCGCTCGATCAAGCCGTCGTCGAGCATCCGCTCGACGCGGTTGCGAACGGTACCCTCCGAGGTGTCGACCTCGTCGGCGATCTCGGTGTAGGGCGTTCGCGAGTCCCGGCGGAGGATCGTCAGAATCTCCCGGTCGAGGTCGTCCATCGAGATTGGACCATTGCCAGCGGGGGCACTTGGTGATTACGAAAATCGTAACGATCCTTCGAACGCAAGGGTTAATGCCGGCGCAATCATTCGCATCTCGTAACGATGGACGCCTACGTAGCGGTGGAAGGTGGCCAGGTAATCGAAGCGCGTGGCCGCGTTCCGGGTACGACCAACGGAGAACTGGTGTTCACAACCGCATATACGGGCTACGAGGAGAGTCTCACGGATCCCTCCTACGCGGAGCAGATCCTGACCTTCTCCTACCCGCTGATCGGGAACTACGGCGTCCGAGAGGAACGGTTCGAGTCCGACCGCGTCCAGCCCAAGGCCGTCGTCTCCCGCGAGCTGACCGACGACGTCGTCGACTGGCTCGACGAGGAGGGCGTGCCGGCCGTCGACCACATCGACACGCGTGACCTCGTCGTCGACATTCGCGAAGAGGGCGCAATGGAGTGCGGGATCGCGGTCGGCGACGACGTCACGCCCCAGGACGCGCTCGACGAACTCGAGGAGTGCGTCCCGATGAGCGACCACACCGACATCGGCGCGCAGGTCACCGTCGACGAACCGACGGTTTACAACGCCGACGGCGACGGTGCCGACGTCGCGCTCGTCGACTGCGGCGCGAAGGGCTCGATCCAGACATCCCTCGTCGAGCGCGGCGCCACCGTCCACGTCCTCCCCTACGACGCGACGATCGAGGACGTCGACGCCATCGATCCGGATCTCCTATTCGTCTCGAACGGCCCCGGTGACCCCGCGAACTTCGACGACGCCATCGAGCTGGTCGACGCGGCCGTCGACGAGTATCCCCTCGCGGGCATCTGCCTCGGCCAGCAGATTGTCGCCGAGGCCCTCGGCGGCGAGACCGAGAAGATGGCCTTCGGCCACCGCGGCGTGAACCAGCCCGTCATGGACCTCCGGACCGATCAGGTCGTCATGACGACGCAGAACCACGGCTACAGCGTGGCAGAACCCGGCGACGTGCTCGAAGTCACCCAGATCAACGTCAACGACGACACGCCCGAAGGGCTCGAATCCGACGAGCACGACATCATCACCCGCCAGTACCACCCCGAGGCCCACCCCGGCCCCCACGACTCGCTCGGCTTCTTCGACGACGTGCTCGGGATGACCGACGCTGCGGTCGACTCCGCCGCGGTCGCTGACGACTGAACCCGCCGTCTCCCCGTTTTCTCGCACTCCCCCTGCGAGCTGCCGGCTCGGGCAGGTAGCGTCGCTGCTGGAAGCTCACACGTCCCGGAGTAAATTCCCCGGAAACACCGGCAGGGAACGCCAGCTGTCGGGAGACTCAAGGCCCCGTCGAGGAACGTTCGAGTGAACGATGACGGAGATTCTGCTCGCGGGCGAGTCGTGGTCGACGACCTCGATGGTCGTCAAGGGACGGGATGTCGCGGCGGCGACGGAGTACACCGAAGCCGCCGACCGGCTGATCCAGACGCTCGAGTCGGTCGGCGCTTCGGTCACACACCAGCCGGCCGACGTCGCGCTCAGGGAGTTCCCGCGGAGCACGGAGGCACTCGACGAGTACGACCTCGTTCTTCTGTCGGACATCGGCGCGCAGTCCCTACTCTTGACGCCACAGGTCGCCGCCGGCGAGACCGACGTGAACCGCTGTCGCCTGCTCTCGGAGTGGGTCGCCGACGGCGGGGCGCTCGGCATGCTCGGTGGGTACACGAGCTTCGCTGGCGAGCACGGCGCGGCGGGCTACGCCCGCACCGAACTCGCGAACGTCCTGCCCGTCGAGATCGCTCATCACGACGACCGAGTCGAGACCCCCGAGGGCGCGACCCCCATTAACGACGGCTTCGAGACGCTCCCCGAGGAGTGGCCACACGTGCTCGGCTACAACGCCCTGAGCGCGGATCCCGACGCCGACGTGCTCGCGACCGTTCGTGACGATCCACTCGTGGTCGTCGGCGACCACGGCGAGGGGCGGACGCTCGCGTACGCGACAGACTGTGCGCCACACTGGGCGCCAGAGGCGTTCCTCGAGTGGGAGCACCTGCCGGAGCTGTGGGACGCGCTGCTCGACCGGCTGGTCTGAGTGAAAACGCCGCCAACCGACGTCGGCGACAGTTACTCGACGGTGTTGCCGCTGTCGTCGACCACGGTGGGACTGTCGGCCTCTGCCGGCTGGTCGCCTGCGGTCGCGTCGCCACCCGCAGACTGCTGATCTGAATCGGTCTGGGAATCGAGGGACTCGGCCTCGCCGTCGACAGGCTCTGCCTCCTCGATCGCCGCTTCGGCGAGGACCTGCTCGACGTCGATTCCGTGTTGCTCGGCGACGGCCTCCAGCAGGACCCGCTGCTTCTCGCTCTCGACCTCCAACCGGTCGAGGCGCTGGGTGGACGCATCCACCGACTCCTCGACGTTGATCATCCGCTGCTGGAGGTCCTTAATCTGTTCGTAGAGCTTCTCCGCCGTGTCCGCGAGCTTCTGGATCTTCTTCGCGGTGCCGCCCAGTGCCATGAGCGCCAATCGGGCGTCGAGCGACGAGGGTCTTCCGGTCGCAGACGGACCCGGAGCCGAGTGCGGCGCTGGTCGTTCGGCGACCACCGCGTCCAGGAGTCGGCGAACGTCGCGCTTAAGCGGCCGTCGGACCGAGTCGGGGTATGGACTGGCAGCGGCTCCCCGCGACGGTCGGGACCGTAGTCTCCCTCCTCGCTGCGATCGTACTTCTCGTGCCCTACGCCCTCGCGGACGCCGGCGCGAGCTCGATCGCGACCTACTACGATTTCGGGCTCGTGGGCGGGCTGACCGTCATGATCATTGCGCTCGTGGCGGCTGTCGTCTTCGCATCGGGCCAGCGGGGGCGCTCCGATCCGGCGACCGCTGCCGGCGCCGGGCTCGGGCTCGGGTTCGTCGCGACCATGCTCGCGCTCAGCTGGGCGCTGGCGGTGCCCACCGACGTCGTCCTCAGGATTACTGCCGAGGAGTGGTTCGAGTTCCACCGCTGGGCCGTCGTCGGAAGCACGGCCGCGATGGTGCTCTGTGGCGTCTGGTACGCGTACGCGCTACGACTGTTCTGAGCGGCGGAAACGGGCCCGCCTCCGGGCACCACGCTGGATGCCCCGTTCCCAAGCCTAACTGAATCGTCCCCCGTTACGTGTGTCGATTTTCAGCCAGCTTCTCCGAAAGGTACTTCCCCTGCAGGGGGAAAGAACGGACTGGACTAGGCCGGGCAGCTAGGCCCTGCTCCTACGCCCGCGAAATGGTCTTCAGCGGGGGCCGAACGCCCGGGGCGTCTGGTCACCCCCGACCGGGCCCCGGAAGCCGACGTCGAAGCCTCGTCCGTCGGGGACGATGGTCCGCGGCGATCGCCTGCAGGGGCGAGCCGTCGCGGTTAACCGGTGGCAGCCGTCAGGCGCGGAAGCGAGCAGCGGACCACCGGACAGTCGTCGCTCGCCGGGTCGCGGGGTGGAGGAGGCGACCGGGCTGACCCATCGGGAACGATCGGGCAACCCGGGCCGTCCACCCATTCATCTCGGTAGTACGTTAGACAGCGACGGGTGAGCCAAGCGGTACGACCTTCTCGGGCTTCGATCGGGATACGGAACAGTCGCAGCACCAGCGGCCCGAAAGCCCTCGGCCGGCTCCGCTCGCGCGACCCACACTGCGGTCCTCGCCTCCCTTCCGGTCGGCTGCGGTCCTTGCGGGGTAGTGCTTCCCGGACCCGGCTTCGCCCTTTCAGTTTGCCAGAAGACTGCGTCTTCTGGCCGCCCGAAAATCTACGATTTTCGCAGGCCACCAGGTTGGGTACCAGCGAAAGCCCACTGAGCAGCCGGTATCCTGGCGGAATGAAAGGGCGAGGTGGGCTCGCGCTTGTCCTGGTCGTTCGGCGGCCCCTATCGTGCCGCGGGTAGTGCGGAGAGCGGCACGATAAGCCGCCGAAAGGCTGCGAGCGCGCCGAGGGCTTTCGACGTCCCAATTCCTGCTGAAGCAGTCCGTATGCGGCTGAATCCAGCTATCTGATCAAGACCTGCACTGCATCCACGCACCCGATTTCCACTGTGAGAGCCCTGCCCACCTGCCCCACGGAACGAACGGCGTTAAGTGCCGACACCGCCACGATTCGCGCATGGAACCACGGGACCTGTCCTCGCACGCGGAGTACGTCCCCGGCGAGGGCATCGAGGAGGTGGCCCGCGAACTCGGCGTCGACCCCGACTCGCTCATCAAGCTCGCCTCGAACGAGAACCCACTTGGCCCACCGGATGCGGCCGTCGACGCACTCCGGGAGCACGCCGACGGCATCAGCGCCTACCCGACGTCGGCGCACGCCGATCTCACGAGCTCGATCGCCGACCGATGGGCGATCGACGACGAGCAGGTCTGGCTGTCCGCGGGCGCCGACGGCGCGATCGACCTGCTCCACCGCGCGACGATCGACCCCGGCCAGTCGATCCTCGCTCCCGAGCCGGGCTTCGCCTACTACCCGATGAGCGCGCGCTACCACCACGGTGAGGTAACGCACTACAACGTGCCGAAGGACCGGGATTTCGCCGTGACGCCCGACGCGCTCCTCGAGGCCTACGACGGCGAGCGCGTCGTCTACCTGACGAGCCCGCACAACCCCACCGGCGCGACCGTCGCCCTCGACGACGTCGAGGAGATCGCCGACCGGACCGGCGAGGAGACGCTGATCGTCGTCGACGAGGCCTACGGCGAGTTCGCCGACGTCGAGAGCGCCCGAACTCTGCTCGAGGAGCGGACCGACGTGGCCGTCCTCCGGACGTTCTCGAAAGCCTACGGGCTCGCCGGCCTCCGTCTCGGCTACGCGCTCGTTCCAGAGAAGTGGGCCGACGCCTACGCCCGGATCAACACCCCGTTCGCGGTCAGCGAGCTGGCCTGCCGGGCCGGACTCGCGGCGATGGAGACCGACGACCACGTCGAACGCTCCGTCGAGGTCGTCGAGTGGGCGCGTGAGTACATGACCGCCGAGATCGACGCCCCGACCTGGGAGAGCGGCGGGAACTTCCTGCTCGTCGAGGTCGGCGACGCCACCGCGGTCGCGGAGGCGCTGAAACGCGAGGGCGTGATCGTCCGGGACTGCACGAGCTTCGGGCTCCCCGAGTGCATTCGGATCACCTGCGGCACGGAGGACCAGACGGCGGAGGCCGTGGAAGCCGTCAACGACGTGCTCGCAGATCTGAACCGTGGCGACGCGGAGAGTGCCGACGAAGAAGCCGAGGCCGTCACCGACCAATGAGAGTCGCCGTCACTGGAACGCCTGGCACCGGCAAGACGAGCGCGGTCGAGGCACTCGAAACGAGCGACGCTGGCGTCCCAAACGACCTCGAGGTCGTCCACCTCAACGAGGCCATCGAGCCGGAGGGGCTCTACGAGGAGCACGACGAGGAGCGGGACAGCTACGTCGTCGACTTCGAGGCCATCTCGGCGTTCCTCGACGGCCGAGAGGAGGTACTGATCGAGTCCCACCTTGCTCACCACCTCGACGTGGATCGGGTGATCGTCCTCCGCTGCGCCCCCGAGGAGCTCGAACGCCGGCTGGAGGCCCGCGGCGAGGCGAACCCGGAAAAGGCGGAGTCTGCCGCCAGCATCGCGGAGAACGCCGAGAGCGAGGCGCTCGACGTGATCCTCGCCGAAGCAGTCGACCGCCACGGTCACGACGCAGTCTACGAGATCGAGACGACCGATCGCTCACCCGCGGCGGTCGCAGACGCGATCCGCGCTGCCGTCGAGGGCGAGCGGGAACCCAGCGCCGGCACGGTCGACTACACTGACTACATCTAAAGCGAACATCGACGCCTCCCCATTTTCCGCCAGCACAGGCGCTGCTCATCCCTCCGCCATCGGCGACCGCTACTTCGGCCGCGCGACGAGTGCGAGATGGTCGTCGTGGAACGGCTCCAGCCGCTCGGTGTCGAGGATCTCGTAGCCGGCCTCGAGTTCGTCGAGCACCTCCGCGAACACGTCGGCGGGCTCGGCGGTCACGTCCTCGCTGCGAGCCTTGATCGCGGCGACGAGTCGGCCGTCGCCGGCCAAGAACTGGCGATTTTCGAGCGCCACGCGGGCCTGCCCGCGCGTCGCGACGTCCTGAACGATCGCGTCGAGGTCGCTCTCCACGACGTGAGCGTAGGTGTCGGGTTTCCGAGCGTCCTTGAGCAGCGGGAAGAGGCGGCTCCGGTCCTCCGCGACGCCGACGAGATCCCGCGCCGGCCGCGCGGCGAACTCCACGGCGTAGGTCGGGCCAGCGAAGTCGGCGACGTGGCTGACCGTCGTCCCACTGGCTGCGCCGAGGTAGAGTACCGAATCGTCGCCCTCGAGTCCCGTGTCGAGTCCCTTCTCGAACGTCGCCCCCAGCTTCGAGCGCCGGGCGTCCCACGCGCGCCACTCGCCGTCGGTCGGCTCGCCGTAGACCGTCGGCCCACGGGTCGCGAGGCGTTCCTCACTATCGAAATGTCGACGCTCGACGCCATCGGGGAGCGTCATTCCCCGTCACCTCCGTTCCCGCTATCGTCGCTGCCGCTGTCATCGGGTCCGTCGTCGCTGCCGGCATCGCCGTCACCGGTCCGCGCACGGATCCGCTCCATGCGGGCCTCGAGCTGGTCGTCGAGCTCGGTCTTGCGCTCGCCGGAGTAGTGGTCGACTCTGGCCGCGAGCGTCAGCTTCCCGGCGAGGGCGCGGGCGGCGGACCCACGGTGCTCGCGGGCGGTCCCGCGAACGTACTCGTGCGTGAAGATCACGCCGTGTTTCGGAGAGGGGCCTTGCCCGCGGAGATGTGCGAAGAGGGCGTCCTCGGCGCCGAGCACCTGGACGGTGCTGGAGGGCGACTTCGCGAGATCGCCGAGCCCGCCGGCCAGCGCGATCAGTCGTGCGGCGAGCACCGGCCCCGCCAGCGCGGCGAGGTTCGGGGCGATCTCGGGTGCAGCCCGCTCGATCTCTGCGCGGAGCGCCTCCGACTCGTCGTCGAGATCGGCGACGCGCTGGGCGAGACCGAGCAGGCGCTCCTCGCCGGCGTCCTCGGGCTCGATCGCCGCGACGCGCCGGGCGAAGCCGACGCCGCTACCCTCCTCGTCGAGGCGACTGCCGGCCCACTCCGCGACGCGTTCGGCGAGCTCGTTCGCCGTGCGGGTACAGTCGTCCATCGCCCGGACGAGGTGGGCGAGCTGCTGGTCGTCTGCGCCCTCTGCTTCCTCGACCGCAGCCCGCGTTGCGGTGATCGTCGCCTCGCGGAGTACATCGTAGTAGGCGTCCTCGTCTGCGGCGAATTCGGCATCGACGGCGGCGGCCGGCCAGTTCGCTGGTGCCTCGGCCGACCCGTCCCGGACGTGCTCGGCGGCCGCCGCGGCGTCGCCGGGCTCCAGGCCCTCGAACCACGCTGCGCCTGCCGTCTCGTCGCTCATACACGGGCCTTGCACCGGGGGTCGCTTATGCGTTCGCGATCGTGGTCGGTGGCTCGCTACCCGTTGGCACTCACTCCGGGGAGTCGTCGTCCGCAGGTCCGACCTCCGAGTCCGGATCTGGCGCCTGCACGACGAGAACCGGCCCGACGGTCGCGGCGGCGACGCGCTCGGAGAAGTCCCCGAGCAGGATCGAAGAGAGCGACGGTGCACGCTCGCCCATCACAATCGCGTCGTGACCGGGGACGGCATCGACGAGCGCGTTCAGCGGAGAATCGTCGACGGCCGTCACCGCGACGACATCGACGTCAGCGGCGGCGAGCGCCTCCGCAGCTGCATCGATCCGGCCCGGATCGGCGGCCTCCTCGGCCGTCGCAGCGAGGAGCGTCACCTCGATGGGGCGGTTGGCGGCGATGGACTCGACGAAGGCGGTGATCCGGCCGACGGCGACGTCGCCCGTCAGCGAGACGAGCAGTCGCTCGACGGTCCCGGTAGTACCGGTGGTCGTGACGGCGTCGGCAGCAAGTTCGTCGACGATTCGCTCGACCGACTGATCGCGGTCGTGCGTGAACACGAGACGATAGTCGGCCGTAGCGCCAGCAGATCGGAACTCCTCGGTGAGGTCCTCGAGCGCTTCCGTCGCCCGCTCGCCGAACTGCGCTTGCATCTGCTCGGGCGTTGTTTGCTCGGGAACGACGTGGTAGCCCAGGACCGTGACATCGGCGGGCGCGAGCAGCCCGACCAGTCCCGCGGACACCGTTTCGCCTTCGAGTACTTCCACGGGGACGACGACGCGGGCCACGGGCTAGAGCACCCCCTTGAGCTCCACGTCTCGTGCGTAGTAGCCGTACCAGCCGGCGGTCGCGAGCATGATTCCCAGTCCGATCAGTTGGGAGGCCAGTTGCATGAATGCGATCATCCCGAAGCTCCCGATCGCGCCGAGCACCGGGACGGCGGGATAGCCAGGCACCCTGAACGACGGATCGTACCAGTCGGGCTCGTTCCGGCGGAGCGCGAGCAACGCTACGCAGAGCAGCCCGTACATCACAAGATGGAGGAAGGAGGCGACCTCCGCGAGCACGGTTACCTGACCGGTCGCAGTCAGGAGGAGGATCGGGCCACCGGCCAGGCCGAGCGCGACGTGGGGCGTACCAAATCGGAGGTTGATCCGGCTCGCCCACTCCGGAATCACCCCATCTCTGGAAACGGCGTAGACCGCCCGCGAGGTGCTCAGGATCGATGCGTTCGCGCTGGACACCGTCGCGAGCAAGCCGCCGAACAGGATGGCGATCGCACCGGCGGCGCCGAGGTAGTGCCGTCCGACCTCGACCATCGCCGTTTCGCCCAGCGTGGCGAGCCGGTTGCTCCCGAAGGCGCTCGTCGCCACGAACACCGTTACGACGTAGAGTACGCCGACGATCACGACGGATCCGACCATCGCGAGCGGGAGGTTCCGACCGGGCGCTTTCATCTCGCCGGCGACCGTCGCGACCTGCGCGAACCCGAGGTAGGACGTGAACACGAGCGCGGCGGTCGTGACGATCGGGAGGGTCCCGAAGGGCGCGAACGTCTCGGGCGGGCTCGACTGGCCGGTGAGCCCGACGGCATCGGCGATTCCCGCGCCCAGGAAGACCACGAGCAGAGAGAGCAACAGGGCGACGACGCCGTTCTGGAGCTTCGCGGCGTTCTCGGTACCGGTGACGTTCAAGACGGTCAATCCGGCACCGAACAGGAGCGCGATCGGCACGACGAACGCTGCGTCGACGACGATACCGACCTCGGCGAGCGAGTCGATCGCGTAGTACCCGAAGCCAACGAGGTAGAACGCGGAGGCGAAGACCAGCCCAAGCCACAGGGAGAGCCCGACGACCGACCCTGCCAGTGTGCCGAGCCCGCGGGAGATGAAGTAGTAGCCGCCACCGCTCCGGGGCATTGCGGTCCCCAGCTCCGAGGCTGGGAGCGCGACGAGCAGCGCCACGACCGCGCCGATGGCGAACGAGGCGGCAGCAGCGGGGCCGGCCTCGCCTGCGGCGATGCCGGGGAACACGAAGATTCCCGCCCCGATCATCGTCCCGATACCGATAGAGAGGCCACCAGTGAGCCCGATCGTCCGCTCGAGTTCGCCCTCCTTGGTGTAGGTCGCCTCGTCGGTCTCTGCCACGTCGTCGGGATCGGTTTCTCCGTGGGGTGCACTCTCCTCGGTGGATTCCGGCGATCCGCCAGTCGCGTCACGGCCGGGCTCCGTCATGCTCCGACAGTTGACGTGGGAGACTGAAGTGCGTTCTCACGGCACGTGGCCCGTATCGGGGGCTGGCTACGGACGCAGTACAGACCCGGGACCGACACGCAGGAACCGGACAGGCACTGGAATGGCCCGGTGCCACGTGGCGCGCTACCGTACCGACGGCCGTGGAAACCCTTATGCCCGCCCTGGCACCCACAATCTGTATGAACGAGCGGGAGCTGCTCGACCTGCTGCTGGCGGACGCGCGTCGATCGACGGAGGACCTTGCGCGGATGCTCGACGCCGACGAGGCAGCAGTCGACGACGCCATCGAGCGCCTCGAAGAGGATGGCGTCGTCGGCGGCTACCAGGCGGTCGTCGACTGGGGCGAGGTCGACGAGGAGCGCGTCGTCGCACTCGTCGAACTCAACGTGACGCTCGACCGCGAGACGAGCTACGCCGACATCGCCGAACGGCTCGCCCGCTTCCCGGAAGTGCAGACGCTCCAGCTGGTCTCGGGGGACTACGACTTCGACATGCGCGTCGAAGGCGACTCGATGCGCGAGGTCTCCCGGTTCATCAGCGACAAGGTCGCGCCCGTCCCGGAGATCACGCAGACGGTCACCCACTACGTCATGGACACGTACAAGGACCGCGGCGTGAACTTCGGCGACGGCGACGACGACGATCGTCTCTCCGTGTCGCCATGAGCGAACAGGACCGATCTGGCGATGTCGACGGCACTGGGCCGGGCGGCCAGTCCGAGGACGGCGCGTTCGGCATCTCCCAGCGGGTGCAGGAGACGCCGCCGTCGGGGATCCGGCGGTTCTTCGAGCTCGCAGAGGAGGCCGAGGACGTCATCTCGCTGGGCGTTGGCGAGCCGGACTTCTCCGCGCCCTGGGCGGCCCGCGACGCGGCGATCCACTCCCTCGAGCAGGGACAGACCGCCTACACCGCCAACCGCGGGAAGCGCGAACTCCGGGCGGAGATCGCTCGCCACGTCGACGCAGAGTACGACCTCCAGTACGATCCCGACGAGGAGATTCTGGTGACCACCGGCGTCAGCGAGGGGATCGACGTCGCGCTCCGTGCCGTCGTCGACCCCGGTGACACCGTCGCGGTCCCGGATCCGACCTACGTCTCCTACGCGCCGGGCGTCACCTTCGCCGGCGGGGAGATCTGTCAGATTCCGACCACCGAGGACGAGTTCCGGCTGACGCCCGAGGCGATGGCCGAGGCCGGGGCAGACGAGGCGGACGTCCTCCTCTACTGTTACCCGAACAACCCCACCGGTGCGATCATGCCCCGCGAGGAGCTGGCGGCCGTCGCCGAGTTCTGTCGCGAGCACGACCTCGTCGTCCTCGCCGACGAGATCTACGCGGATCTTACCTACGGCCAGGAGCACGTCTCGATCGCGACGCTCCCGGGCATGCGCGAGCGAACCATCGTCTTCAACGGCTTTTCGAAGGCCTACGCGATGACCGGTCTCCGGCTGGGCTACGCGATGGGGCCACCTGAGGTCATCGAGGCCTGCAATCGCATTCACCAGTACACGATGCTCTCCGCGCCGACGACACCACAGCACGCGGCGATCGAAGCCCTGCGCTCCTGTGACGACGAGGTCGACGAGATGGTCGAGGAGTACGACCGTCGCCGACGGTTCGTCCTCTCGCGGTTCGAGGAGCTCGGGATGGACTGCTTCGAGGCCAAGGGCGCCTTCTACGTGTTTCCAGAAGTCCCCGGCGGCGACGCGGAGGCGTTCGCGGAGGAGCTGCTCACCGAGGCCGGCGTCGCGGCCGTCCCCGGCGACGTCTTCGGCGACGGCGGCGCCGGCCACCTGCGCGTCTCCTACGCGACGGGGCTCGAGGACCTGAAGGAGGCGATGGATCGGATCGAAGCGTACCTCGAGTCCTGAGGCCCGTACTGCTGGCCCTGGCTGTTGAGGACGGCTCCAGATTTTTGTGCGAAAATCGGCCGACGGGCCGTTGAACGGTCGCAAAAACCTGTTAGAGCTCTCAAAAGAACGATCGCCAGGAGAGCGTTCAGCTGCCGAAGATCGTCGAGGTGATCCGTCCGACGAGCCCGGGCTCCGCGTCGGCGTCAGTGCTCCCACCGGCGTCGGATTCGTCCTCGGTCGACGCACCGCCGGAATCCGACTCCGCGGAGTCGGTATCGGGTCCGACGCCGCCAGCGGCGGCGAGCGGGCCGTCCGCTGCCGCGGGATCGTCTGTGGCGAGGTCGACCGTTGCAGTGGAATCGGTTGCGTGATTGGCATCGGCCTCGTGACCGGCCACAGTCTCGTGACTGGCATCGATCGCGCGATCGGCATCGCTACCCTCGCTCGACCCGGATTCTGTCTCCGCCCGATCGGATTCGGCACTATCAGTCGTTTCCAGGCCAGCGGCGGGCGTCGGCGTCGCAGCCGTCTCTGGCGACGGCGTCGACTCGCCACCCGCGGACTCGTCGTCGGCCGATGGTGCTGGTTCGGGCGACTGGACGTCGACGGCTTCGGCATTCGCTTCGGCCGGAGAGCGATCCTCCGAACGGTCCCCGGTCGGATCCCGCTCGGCAGATTCCGCAGTGGATTCCGACTCGGCAGCAGTCGTCGCAGCCGTCGGCGCATCGGCCTCGGTCTCGACGGGGGCGCCGTCGGTGGCCTCTGCTGGATCCGCAGTGGCGGCCGCCGGAGCGGAATCGAGTTGCTGTGACGGGGCAGCCTCGGTCAGCGCGGACGGGACGTCGCCGGCCTCCGCGAGGACGGCGTCGGGGTCAGCGCCGTCCTCCTCGGCGGCGATCGTCTCGAAGTCGCTGTCGCCGGTCGCCTGCGAGAGTATGTCGTCGGCGCTCGTCGAGGAGACGGTCCGGGTCGGGCCGCCAGTGAGGCCGTTGGGAGTGACGTCTGCGTCGTCGGACGATGCGGTCGCGTCGGTCGAGGAGTCGGTGGAGTCGAACATGGAACCTGCGGTCGATTCGGTCGAAGCGGGAGGACGGTCACCAGATTCTGCGGTCGCGTCGGCAGAGTCGTCGATCGAGTCGGACGGTTCGTCGGCTGGCGTCTCGCTGGCGGCGGACGCACTGGCGGAGGACTCGATCTGGTCGAACACCTCGTCGATGCCCGTCGTCGAGACGGTGCGTCGCGGCCCACCGCCGACGGTCGCCGACGCCGAGGCCGCGAGCGCCTCGTCGTCCTCGATCGTGTGGGTCTCCGGGCCGCTGTCGGCCAGTGCGGATTCTATCGACTCGGCGTTGTCCTCACTCGCCTGGGTGACGACCTCGCGGACGGAGTCGCCGTCGGACGCGCCATCCACGAGCCCCTCCGCATCGTCGGCAGCGCCTGCGCTGGGTGTGGCGGCACCGATCGATGCGGACGGTGGCTGGGACGCAGCGGTAGGCGTCTCCGCAGGGAGCAGCGGGCCATCGTCATCAACGTCGATCGCCGCGTCGGGGGCGAGCAGTGGATCGTCGTAGGGCTCGATCCGCGGGCCGTAGCTGGCTGCCAGCGCCGCTATCTCGCGAGGTTCAGCGACGAGGTGGCGACCGTCGAGCAGTTCGAGGAGGTCGACCGGTCCGTCGTCGAGAAGGTTCTCGCGTAGCGTCGTTTCGACGGCCGTCGCGTCCGCACGCGTGTGGAAGGATTCCGTCTCACCGATGACGACGTCAGTGACCAGGAGCGTCAGGTCGGGCTCCGCGTCGTGGCCGGTATCCGCCTCGGAGCCAGAGTCCGCATCGTGATGTGCGTCCGCCTCGGAGCCAGAGTCCGCATCGTGATGTGCGTCCGCCTCGGCACCAGCTGCGTCGGAGTCATGGGCGTCGCCCGCCGACTCGATCTCGATCCGGAGGCCGAACCGACCGAGGGAACCAGTCAGCCGGTCACCGTCCTCGGGGCCAAGACCGTCCCGGAGGTCGATCACGCGCCCGGTCGCGTCGAGTGCGGAGAGGAGGTCCGCGGTGGGGGAACCACGGTCGCCGTCGATCGCGGCTCGGAGTGGCGTCTCCGGGCTGGCGCCGTGGTGCCGGTGGAGGGCGGCGTCTGTGACGCCGAGCGTCCGGAGGACGTCGAGGTACGTGTCCGTCGTGCTATCCGGTGGGCGGGGCATGGCGTAGTCTGTCTACGGCACCCACGCATAAAATTTTTACTTGGAAATTCCTACAACAAACGTCTGACGCGCCGACGGACGGATGTCGCAGGAGTGTGCGAGACGGGACGGCGACGTGGAGGCGTCAGATGGTCTGCGGTCCCGACACTGGAGATTCGGCAGGCCGCACGCGCTGGGGCCGGTCCGGAATCGCGTCCTTTTTGCCCCGGACCGCGGTAAGCAGGGTATGAGCTACGAGGAGGACGACGCAGTTGTCCTGCACGACGAGCACAGCGAGTACGACGGCCAGCAGGGGACGGTCACGCAGATCGTCGAGACGATGTTCGGCGACGCGAACTACACCGTCAGTTTCGAGGACGGCCAGGAGACCGGCGTCCCCGACGACAACCTCGAGGCCGCTCCGGACGAGGAATCCGACGCGGACGAGGACGCCGACGCCGACGAGGAGTAAGTCGATGGCGAGCGTCCCGTTCCACTACGTGGACCTGCGGACGTTCGTCTACGCGACGGAACACGAACAGCGCGTCGAGGACGCCCTTCGGCTGTTCCTTCCCGAGGACGCGCCGATCGAGCGCCAGGAGACCACGGGCCACCACGGAGATCGCATCCTCGTCCTCTCGACGCGCCTCGAGAAGGCCGACGACGTTCGGCACGTCCTCTCCACCGTCGCCGAGAGCGACGACTTCGGCACGCTCGAATCCGAGCTCGACGACCGCGTCACCGACAACTGCGAGCTGTTCGTCAGTCTCGACAAGCAGGCCGCGTTCGGCGGCGAGGCCCGCCTCGGTGACGGGCTGACCCTCCGCGCGAAGGTCGAGGCCTACCCTGCCAAGCGAGAAGCCGCCGTCGAGAACGCCGCCGAGGCACTCTCCCAGTTCGAGTCCGCGGAGTAGCGTCGTCGAGACGGTACCCGTGGTCGCCGGCTCGTCAGTCCTATCCGATCGGAGCGCGGCATCTGTGCCGAATCGGTGACCGCGTCTGGCGTTTTCCAGTTGAAACGGCACCCAGTAACGAGCCCTTCGTATATCGTCGAAACCCGTCGCAATCGCCCGGTTGACTCGACCCCGACGCACCGTGACAAGTGGACACAACGCTTATGCTGATTCCAGCCGTCACGTGTATCGTTACCACGCGACGCGTGGAGAGGTTCCCTGCATGAACGAGTGTCCCTATTGTGGCTCCGACCTGCTCGGCAACGGCACCGTCCGGCAGACGAGATCCGGCGCGCAATCTGGCGCGAACCCCGGCGGCAAAGAGACCGGAGCGTCCCTCGTCTCCTGTCCCGACTGCGACGGCGTCATCGACGGCTACTCGCCACACTGACCACCGCGAGCGTCTGCGAGAGCGATCCCCGTCACGGTTTGTTCCCTCAACTGGGAATGCAGCCATAGGTAGATCGAACAGCACAGCAGACAGCTACGGAAGCCCCCTCCCGCTCGACGATTCTAACTCTCTGTCGTTCGAGAGATCTACGATCTCTCGGACGACAGCGAGCCCTGGGATATCGAGCGGTCGGGGGCTTTCGGAGGCCACTTTCGCCACCTCAATGCAGTAACCACGTTGCAGTACCCAACGGTCAGTTCGAACGGCCGATTCGAACGGAAAACCGACCCCAGACCCCGTCTATCGAATGACGGTCACGGGCACGGGCGAGCGACGGACGATCGTCTCGGCGACGCTGCCGAGCAACAGCCGCGACACGCCGGTTCGTCCGTGGCTCCCGGTGACGATCTGGTCGACGTCGTGCTCCTCGGCGTACTCGACGACCGATGGTCCCGGCCGTCCGACCACCTTGTCGGTGACGAGTTCGCGATCGCCGGCGCGGTCCACCGCCTCGGCGAGGATTCGCTCGGCCTCTTCGGTCGCCTCCTCGTGCCAGCCGTCGGCGACGGCGGGCATCTCCTCAGTAGAGGCGTAGGTGGCCTCTGCCGGGTCGATCACGGTGACGACGTGCAACTCGGCGTCGGGGAACTCCGCGAGGGCGTGGTCGAGTGCTGCGTCGGCCTGCTTCGATCCGTCGTAGGCGACGAGAATGCGCTTCATATACGGAGCGAGGAGCGCCGGTGGCATAAAACCAGGCGCAGGCTCCGGAATCGCAAGACCTCGAATCCACTCTCCGTGTGATGGGCGGCGATCTACTCGTGTTTGACGAGGCAGTGATCGAGCCCGACCAGCTCGACGGGCTCGGAGTTGTCCGGTGAGTAGACGACCATCTGTCCCTGCTCCATGTAGGGGACCTTCTGCTCGAGTGCGGTCGGGATGTTCACGGCAGAGATCGCGTCGTCGTCACCGAGATTGAGGACGACGGTCGAGTTGATCTGCTTGAACACCGCGTCGTCGATGTCCTGGGGATCCTGTGTGACGAGGAAGAGACCGAGACGCTCCTTGCGGCCCTGTTTGGCGGCGTCGGTGAACTTCCCGATGACGTGGCGAGCCTGGACGCTCTCGGCGTCGGTGAGGTAGTTGTGGGCCTCGTCCATCCCGACCACGAGCGGCGTCTCCTTGATTCGGTCGTAGGTGGGGTCACTCGAGAGCTTCTCGTCGACGAGCAGGCTCGCGACCGCGAGCACGACGACCTCCGCGGCGCGGGAATCGGAGATGTGGTAGGTCGGAACGACGGAGAGACCGCCGGGACGCACGAGATCCCGGACCTGGTCGGTGATCGGCCGCGCGTCCTGATCGAAGACGTTGCCGAAGCCGCGGATGCGCCGGAAGACGGCGTCGAACGTTGCCTCGTGGACGCGACCGGATTCATCGAGCTCCTCGCGCAGGGCGGGATCGTCCATGAACGACTCGAACTGGTCGTAGGTGCCGCCGTTGCCGTACTGGGAGAAGAACCGGTCGAGCAGCTCGTAGAGCGCCTGGTACTGGTTGTCGTTGAGCCCGCTGCCGGCGACGAGCCAGGGGTTCCCCCGGACCATCGAGAAAGGAATCGTGAACTCCACCTGCTCGGCGCGGTGGCCGCCGCCGTCGTAGCTCGCGTCGCCGACCTTCGGCACGAACGCGAGCGTGTCGTCGTGGCCACCGTGGGCCACACCCTCACGCTCGTACTGCCGTGCGGCCTCTGCGTCCAGATCGGGGTTGTCGTCGTGGAGCTGCGCGTACTCGTCCTGGGGGTCGAACTGCACGACGCCGGCCTGGACGTCCCGACCGTCGCCCATCGGGTAGGTGCGCTCCTCGGCGAGCACCTGCCGGAGGACGTTCTTCGCGGCGTGGGTCTTCCCGGAACCGGTGCCACCCGCGACAAGCGTGTGTCGGAAGAGGAGCGGGTCACCGGCGTCGTACTCGTCGTCGAGACGGTAGTCGATCGTCGGCGGGGTGGCCGCGGTCGTGACGCGCTCGCCACCGACGGCGAGATGGCCGAGGAAGATACCGTCGGCGGGAATCTTCAGTCCGGTCTTGATCTCGTCGGCGTCCGACGCGCGATGGACGGTCGTCTCGGGCTTTGGCACCCGGTCGGTGGCGCGGCGTTTCTGCTCTGGCTCGCCGTCCTCGTCGGTGCCGTCGTCGTAGATGACCGCGATGGGATCCAGCTCCGCGAGGAACTTGTAGTCGGTCTCGTCGATCGAGCCGTCGCGCATCGCGCGGCGCGCCCGAAGCTCGGTCGCGTCGTCGCTCTGGAACTCCTGGGCATACTCGAGCCCGGCGACGCGACAGAACAGTCGCTCGTTGGACGCCTCGCCAGCGCCGTCCTGGCTGCTACCGGAGCCCCCCGCTGTGTTCGCGCCCGATCCGCCGGCGCCAGCGGGGTAGGGGACGAGAACGTACGTGCCCACGCGCACGTCGTTCCGGTTCGGCGCTGTCACGTAGGCCTGAAGCTCGGTCTCCTCGCCCGTCTCGTCGATTCGCAGCCCGCGAGAGGCCGAGAGGATTCCGAGTCCTTCCGCGCGCTCGGGAGCCGTGGCGTCCGCCGAGGCGAAGGAGAGCCCGTCGCTATCGTCGCTGGCGTCGGGAGCAGCGTCGCCAGCGTCCGTGGCACTCTCCCCGGCGCCGCTACCATCTCCGCCAGGATCGATCGCATCAGAACCGGCGTCGTCGCCGTCCTCGACTGTCTCCGAGGACTCGTCCTCGGGATCGTACTCGGTGAAGTCGTCGAGGGCCATACCTCGCTCTTGCGAGCCGCGGGCAAAGTCGTTTCCATGAGGGTTCCTGCGGTAGCCGGGTCCCGGCGTGATCCAGCCCGTTACTGCCGCGTCAGCGAGCACGATCAGAAGGGACACCTTGAAGGGCGATTCTCCCTTGGGGAAGTGTATGGCAGACGCCCAGACCGTCGATCTCACCTACGAGGACGGGGCACGGGCGGTGGAGCTCGCCCGAGAGGCCGTGGAACTCTACGTCCAGAACGGACAGCGAGAACAGCCCGGCAGCATGCGCGACGCCTTCTACCAGCGAACCGGCGCGTTCGTTCGCCTGGAATCGACCCGAGGCCGCGGCAGCCTGCGTGGCTGCGCCGGCGGCTACGAGGCCAGCGAGCGCCTCGGTCACGTGATCGTCGACGCCGCCATCGAGGCAGCCTCCGGCGACTCCGCAGGCTCGGAGGTTTCCCCGCCCGAGCTCTCGAATCTCACCGTCTCCGTCTGTGCGGTCACGAACGTCCTGCTCACGGACGACCCACTCGCCGACCTCGAACTCGGCTCCCACGGCGTCGCGGTCGACGCCGGCGCAGAGCACGGCTGGCTCTACCCGACGGTGCCCCTCCAGCAGCGCTGGACCGAGGAGGAGTACCTCTCGCGAACCTGCCGGAAAGCAGGGCTCCCGCCGAACGCCTGGCAGCAGGAGGACGTCGTCGTCACGCTGTTCGAGGGAGAAGTCTTCCGCGAGCGCGAAGCAGAGGGCAGCGTCGAGCAGCTGTAATTTCGGCTGGTTTCTCCACCGCGTCTCCGTCGCCGTGTCGTCTGCACACTCAGATCGGCGAGGCGCGCCTATAGAATCCGCTCGCCGAGCGCGCTCGCGACGAGTTCGCAGGCCAGCTCGGCGGTCTCGTTGTGCGAGTCCAGGACAGGGTTGACCTCCACGACTTCGAGCGACCGCGTCGGCACGTCGGCAGAAGCGACCTGTTCGAGTGCGGCGTGGGCCTCGCGATAGGTCACGCCGCCACGCTCGGGCGTCCCGACGCCGGGCGCCTCCTTGGGATCGAGCCAGTCCATGTCGAGGCTGACGTGGAGCCCGTCCGCCCCCGCACTGGCAGCACCGACCGCATCTTCGACGACGTCGACGATTCCGCGCTCGTCGATGTCGGACATCGAGTACGCCGAGACCGGAGAGTCGTGAATCGCCGCCCGTTCGGGCGGATCGAGATTGCGGAGCCCCACGAGCGCGATGCGTTCGGGATCGAGTCCAGAGGCCTGCGCCCAGGGCAAGTCGGCGAACTCGTCGTGGCCGAGTGCAGCGGCCAGGGGCATCCCGTGGACGTTGCCGGAGGGCGACGTCGACGGCGTGTTGAAATCGCCGTGGGCGTCGAACCAGACGACCCCGATATCGGCCTCGCGAGCCGCACCGGCCATCGAGCCGATGGCGATCGAGTGGTCGCCACCGAGCACGAGCGGGAGATCACCGTCGGCACAGACGCCGGCTACGACGTCGGCGAGCCGCTCGGAGACGTCTTGGATCTCCGAGAGGAACTTCGCGCGATCCTGCATCGGAGCGCGATCGGGATCGGTGCTCTCCGCACGGACGACCGAGAGGTCCCCGTCGTCGACGCACTGTTCGTTTGCACGCGCGATCGCGTCGGCGAGGCCGGCGTAGCGGATCGCCGAGGGGCCCATGTCGACGCCGCGTCGGTTCGCGCCGTAGTCCGTCGGCACCCCGAGGATCCGCACCGATCTGTTCATGTCGTTCGTGTAGTTTTCGGTGGGTCGTGATAGTGGTTGGTGACTGCATCGCGCCAGCAGCCACTGGACGAGAGAAGCGTCGGCGAAAACTCCGCGCCGTGAATCCGGTGACGGTGCAGCGCCGCTACTGCACGTCGTTGTAGATTTCGGAGAACGCGTAGGGGTCCTGCTGGACGCCGCTACAGGTCGGCGACACGGTGCCGGTCGCGCAGCTGCCGTTGTCGCGATCGATCGACCAGAAGGAGACGAGCCCGACGCCCTTGTTCTGGACGAAGGAGGCGACCTCCTGTGCGTCGGCCAGATTGTGCGGGCCCCCGGCGTTGTTCTCGCCGATCATGGGCGTGAGCCCGAGCATGCTCCAGGCCTCGTCGCTGGAGAGGCCCGAGAAGATGGATTGCAGGTCCGAGTGGGTGCCGTTGGCGGAGTCCTTGACCGTGCTCGCGCTGGGCTCGACCCACCCGTAGTTCATCGTCATGATGTTGACGTACTGCAGGTCCACGCCGTGGTCGCGGGCGCTCTCGACGACGTAGGTGCCGTGGCTGGTGAGGCCGGTCGTCCGGCAGCGAAGCGTGTAGGACACTTTCAGCTCCGGGCGCTCGGACTGCAACTCGGCGAGCGCCTGATTCCGGCGGTCGACGGCGTCCTGGTTCACGGACTCGATGTCGAAATCGAGGTGGGTGACGCCGTAGGTGTCCATCACCGTCTCGTACTCGGATTTGATCGCCGAGATGTCGGTAGCGTCCTGGGCGATCATCGTCCCGACCGCGCCGCCGAAGGAGACGATCACCTCGCCGCCAGCGTCCTGATAGGACTGGATCTCCGAAGCCAGTCCGAAGTCGCCGACGAGCTGGTCGGGGGCACCGTCCCACGCCGCGTTCCCGTTGCCGTCCGAGAGGACGAACGCGAGGGTGAACGCGTCGTTGTCGGCCTGGCTGTAGTGATCGACCAGACTCGTCCCCGGCTGGGTCGTCATGTGCTTGTACGGCGCGAAGGTCGTCACGCCCGAACCGCCGGGATCGGTCTCGACGGACACCGTCCGCGAGTTCGTGTTCGTCGCGCCGTCGTCGTCGGTGACGGTGAGGGAGACGGTGTAGTCGCCGGCGGAGTCGAAGCTGTGCGTGACGGATTCGCCGCTGGCGGTGGAGCCGTCACCAAACTCCCACTCGTAGCCGGCGATCGAGCCGTCCGCGTCCGAGGAGTCGGCCGCGTCGAACGTCGCCGATTCACCGGGTTCCGGCGAGTACGGAGAGACGGTGAAGGAGGCGTTGGGCGACTCGTTGCCGCCACCGCCACCGTCGCTACAGTCGCCCTGCCGCGACCAGACGTTCGCGTCGCGGCTCGGCTCCGTGCCCTGGGTCCACCACTGCGCCTCCCAGAGTGCGCCGTCGTGCGTGACGCGATCACCACCGGAGTAGGTCGCGGCCGAGTCCCAGGCTGGGACGCCGCTGCAGTCTCCGCCGCCACCGCCGCCACCTCCGCCCCCGTCGCCGTCGCAGCTGCCGTCCTTCGTCCAGACGGACTTGCTGTCGTCGGGCGTCTCGCCCTTGGTCCACCACTCGGCGGTGAACAGGTCGCCGTCGTAGGTGACCTGGTCGCCACCGTCGTAGGCAGTGTCCGAGTCCCACTCGGGAACACCACTGCAGTCCGCTGCCGATGCTGTTACACTCGCGCCGACCGCCAGCGCGGAGAGTGCCGATGCCTTCCGTAGGACGCTTCGTCTGTTGAGATCCATGTGTCGGACTGATCGTATCGTAGTCGCTGTGTGCGCTGTCTGTCACGCCTATCTGCAGCCGTCCCGACGCAGACCTGTCGACGAGCGGGAGCGTGCGGCGTGGCAGTGCTCCCACACGCCGGGTCTGCGCCGTGGGCTTGCCGTCTGGTCGACGCTGCGTTAGAGCAGGCCGTTGCTGAGCTCGTCGAGCAAGTGGTGCTCGACGGTGTCGTGTGAGAGCGCCCAGATCATCGTGCCGCCGTAGTCGCTGTTCGCCAGCCAGTTCGCCCGCTGTTGGACCGAATCGGGCGTCGGGTGGCTGATCATCAGCGAATCGCTCTGGTTGTAGCTCCAGGTCGCCATCGCCGTATCGTCGTAGGAGGTCGTCCACGCCGACGAGGAGAGGTCGACCTGGCCGGTCGCACGGGCTGTGCCGACCGTCGAGAGGTCCCAGTAGTCGTAGATACCACTCGCCGACGTATCCGGCGGGAAGCTGCCCTCTCCGGTGCCGCTGAAGCTCTGGAACAGGCCGTCGTCCGTCCCGTTCCCCAGCCCGTTACTCGGCGGCTCGACGCTGGCGAAGCTGCGGCCGTAGAACGGCGTCGCGATGTTCAGCTGACTTGCGTCCCAGCCCTTGTCGACGTACCAGGACACGCCGGAGGAGACGTTGAACGTCGACGCCTTGCTCGATGGGTCGTTGGGGTTCTGGAACAGCGGCGACGCGTGGCCCGTGTAGTCGCTGAAGCCGCCGCGCATGTCGAAGGTCATGACGGACACGAAGTCGAAGAGGTTCGAGAGCGTGCCGTGGTCCAGCCCCTCGGCCTTCGCGCCGCCGGAGACCATCGCGGCGGTGAGTTTGTACTCCCGACCGTCCTCCTCGCCAGCCGCGTCGAGGGCGTCGCGACAGGCCTGGATGAGCTTCGTGAAGCGCTCCTGGTCGCCCTCGCGGACGGTGTTGTCGGGATGGCCGCCACCGCCGGGGTACTCCCAGTCGATGTCGACGCCATCGACGCCCGCCTCGCGGACGATCCGCACGCACTCCTCGGCGAACGTCTGCCGACTCGACTCGTTTAGCGCGACGTCCGAGAAGTTCTCGGAGTCGCTCCAGCCGCCGATCGAGATCAGGCAGGTGACGTCCGTGTTCGAGGAGATGTCGCCGAACGTCGTGATGTCGTCGTGCCAGGACTGGGGGAATAGGTATTTCTGGGCGCTGGTTCCGCCGAGCCCGGAGATCGTCCCGTCGGATTCGGGCCGCATGAACGCGTACTGCAGGTGCGTGACCTGATCCGTCGGGATGTCACCGGGGACGTACTCGCGATCGTACTGGGCCCACTGCATCCAGTAGCCGACGATGCGGTTGTCGGTGGTGCCGCCTCCACCGCCGGAGTCGACGGTCACCGTCGTCGAGTTCGTATCGGTCGCGCCGTCGTCGTCGGTGACGGTGAGCGTGACCGTGTAGTCCCCGGCAGACCCGAAGCTGTGCGTCACGGATTCGCCGCTGGCGGTGGAGCCGTCGCCAAAGTCCCACTCGTAGCCGGCGATCGAGCCATCAGAGTCCGCGGAGTCGGCCGCGTCGAACGTCGCCGATTCGTCCGTCTCGGGCGAGGCCGGCGAGACGGTGAACGACGCGTTCGGTGCGGTGTTGGAGTCGCCGTCCGACACGGAGATGGTCTGGGACGCTGAACCAGTCGCGCCGTCGTCGTCGGTGACCGTCAGGGTCACCGTGAAGTCGCCCGCCGAGCCGTAACTGTGCGAGACTGACTGGCCCGAGGCCGAGGCTCCGTCTCCGAACGCCCACTCGTAGGATGCGATCGATCCGTCCGAGTCAGAGGAACCGCTCGCGTCGAAGCCGACGTTCTGTCCCGGGTCGGGCGTTGTGGCGTCCGTCGTGAACGACGCAGTCGGTGCGTTGTTCTGGTCGCCGTTGCCACCGTCACAGGCGCCCTCGAGCGTCCAGACGTTCTCGCTCTCAGCCGGTTGCGTGCCCTGCGTCCACCACTCGGCCGTCCAGAGCGAGCCGTCGTAGGTCACCTGGTCGCCGCCGGTATAGGCTGCGCTGGCATCGTAGGCAGGGACGCCCGAACAGTTGGCGCCGCTTCCGTCGTCACCACCACCACCGCTACCGTCGTCGCCGCCGTTACAGGCTCCCTCCTTCGTCCAGACGTCTTTGCTGCCGTCGGGTTCGCTCCCCTTGGTCCACCACTCGGCGGTGAAGAGATCGCCGTCGAACGTTACCTGATCGCCGCCGCTATAAGCAGTGTTGGCGTCCCACTCCGAGACCCCGCTACAGTCCGCCGCTGCTGCCGTCGCGCTCGCGCCGACCGCGAGCGCCGACAGTGCCGATGCTTTGCGTAGGATGCTGCGTCGTGTTGGGTTCATGTGTTGGTGTTCTCCGCTGGCCGTGCTGCCCGCCGTTCGATCGCACGAGCGCCGACGTCACCGTCGTGCTGCGACCCCACAGCCACTCGATCCCC
Organism: Salinarchaeum laminariae; assembly: GCF_023204835.1. Taxonomy (GTDB): domain Archaea; phylum Halobacteriota; class Halobacteria; order Halobacteriales; family Salinarchaeaceae; genus Salinarchaeum; species Salinarchaeum laminariae. The sequence continues at coordinate 1,466,551 of NZ_CP096270.1, read as the reverse complement.
CGTCCGCACCCCTCGCCGACGCGCCGTCACCTGAACGGCCGCCGGCGTGGTGTGGTACCGCATCGCATCAGTGTCGTCACCAAGCATGTCACACAGAAACATAGGATAAAATTCCTTCGGTAACCAATCACATATAAAATATAATTTTTCTACGATTGCCAGTAAATTTCTGTCCCCGAGCCTCCCGTGGGTTCGGTTGTCCCACTCCCGATACGCTCAAATCGTGGCGGTAGCTCGCCTGTCAACTCAATGATGCCATTCCGTGTTACCGATGGCACTGCATTCGGCGAAGGGAGCGAAACTGCGACACCGGAATATGACAGGTAAAGTAGCTATTGGCAGCCCGGTCAGCTCGCCCGACGTCTACGCGTCCTCGTAGAGCCCCTCGACGGCTCGCTCGTAGCGGGAGAGAATCTTCCGTCGCTTCTTCTTCATCGTCGGCGTCAGCAGGTCGTTGTCCTCGGTGAACTCCTCGGGGACGATCACGAACTGCTTGATCGTCTCGTAGGACTCGAAGTTCTCGTTGACCCGATCGACTTCCGTCTGGAGCCGCTCGCGGACGGCCTCGTGCTCGGCGAGCGCTTCGGGGTCCTCGGGAAGATCGATCCCCTCCGCGTCGGCCCAACTGCGGAGGTTCTCGAGGTTCGGCACGAGCAGTGCGCCGACGAACTTCCGACTGTCCCCGACGATCATGCACTGCTCGACGACCTCGCTGGCCGCGAACCCGTCTTCGATCGGCCCCGGTGCGACGTTCTTGCCCGTCGAGAGCACGAGCAGCTGTTTGGCGCGCTCGCGGAACTCGACGTAGCCGTCGGGGCGCTGGTGGACGATGTCGCCGGTGCGGAACCACTTGCCGGACTGGGTCCACTCGTGACCGGACGCTGGCGTAGCACCGCCGGGCAGCTCGTCGACGAAGGCCTCCTCGGTCTCTTCGGGCTTGTTCCAGTACCCCTCGGAGACGTTCGGCCCCCTGACGAGAAGTTCGCCGACCTGGCCCTCGTCGTCGGGGAACTGCCCCTCGGGGACCACCGACTCGTCGACCCAGAGATCCTGACCGATCAGCGGCGGGCCGATCGTTCCCACCTTCGGCAGCTCGGGCGGGTTGACGGTGATGACCGGCGAGGTCTCCGTGAGCCCGTACCCCTCGAGAATCGGCATCCCCATACCGTGATAGAGCGAGCAGAGCTCGGCGGAGAGGCTCCCACCCCCGCTGAGCAGGAAGTCGATCTCGCCGCCCAGCGCGTCGTGTACTTTCGAGAAGACGAGTTTGTCCGCGATCGCCCGCTTGGCGCGCAGGACGACGCCCGCCGACTCGCCCGGCGTGGATTCGGCCTCGTGGTACGCCCGGCCGACCTCGACCGCCCACTCGAAGATCTGCTCCTTGCGCTCGGAGCTGGCGGCCTGCTCGCGGATCGCGTCGTAGATCTTCTCGTACACGCGGGGGACGCTCGTCGCGCTCGTCGGGCTGACGAGACCGAAGTCCTCCCGGAGCGTGTCCGGCGATTCGGCGTAGGCGACGCTCCCGCCGGCCGCGAAGATGACGAAGTGGCCGGAGAGGCGCTCGAACACGTGCGCGAGCGGGAGATACGAGACCGTCCGCGTGTCGGTATCGAGCGACGGCACCTCCTTGTCCGGGCGATCGCCGTAGCGGGAGAGCACCTGGTTGACGTTCGAGCGGAAGTTCCAGTGGCTCAGCTGGACGCCCTTGGGCTGGCCGGTCGTCCCCGAGGTGTAGATGAGACTGCAGAGGTCGTCGACGTCGCGCTCGGCGATCCAGGACTCGTAGGTTTCGGGGCGGAACGTCTCGGCGCCGCGGTCGTGGACCTCCGCGAGCGTGTAGACGTCGTCGCGCTCGCGGTGGACGGCCTCTGCGTCGAACGCAGCGTCGTCGGCCTCGGCCGCAGACGCCTGGGCGCCGCCGTCGGTCGCGACGCCCGAGCCAGGGCGATCCATCTGCACGATGAACTCGAGGTCGAGGTCGTCCTCGACGGCAAGCACGCGTTCGAGATGCTCGTCGCCCTCGAGCACGACGCCCGTCGCGTCGGGATCGGCGAGCAGGTACTCGACCTGCCGTTGTGAGGAGGAGGGGTAGACCGTCGTCACGACGCCGCCAGCGCCGAGCACGCCGAAATCCATCTGTGCCCACTCCATCCGGGTGTGCGCGTAGATGGCGACTCGGTCACCCGCCTCCACGCCGAGATCCCGCAGCCCCGCCGCGAGGTTGTGGACGACGTCGCGCATCTCGTCGTAGGAAATCGATCGAAACTCGCCCTCTGGCGCCGCCGGCATGACCGTCTCCGTGAGCGTCCGGTCGTAGACGCCTCCCTTGTATCGCTGGGCCGGTCGGTGTTCGTTCCGTTCGGCCGTCTCCTCGAACAGCTCCGGAATCGTGTTCTCCCCGACGCCCGGTCCATCGTACGTTCGTTCTGCCTCCCGCCAGTCCATGTCACGAACGATCGTTGGGGTCCGGCATAAAGTCTCGTGAACAGGTGACACGGCGGCCGCGGTTGCTGTCGTCACTGCGAGGACGTGCCCACTGCCGCACGCGGCGATCGAGTCCGTCGACGGTCCCGGAACTCAGTCGCCGGCACCGTGGCGGACGAACACGGCGACGCCAGTGTCGAAATCCGCCATGGCGTCGGGAGAGAGCTCCGCACGGCCGACGCCGAGTACCTGGGGGCCGCTCCCGTCGTCGTAGACGACCACGGCGTCGTCACCGGGGCGGAGCTCGGGATCGACCGACTGCACGAACTTCGCGAACGCGTTCCGGCCGTCGCGAACGAACTCGACGCTCTCTTCCCCCACCACGACGCGATGACGCGGCGCTTCGAGCCCTTCGACGATCCGGCGACCGCCTTCGACGGAGAGCACGAACCGGCCGTTCGTCTCCATCGTAAACAGCCGAGCGCCGTCGTCGAAACACTGCTCGACCCGGCCCGATGCGGTGCGGGTGACCGTCACCGACCCGACGTCGTCGCTCCCACGCTCACCGACGTTGGGGAATAGCGCCGCCGCCCCACCGCGGCCGAACTGGAAGTTCGCCACGCGCCGGAGCCGATCCAGATCCTCGGGTGACGGCGGCTCGTCGTCCATCGAGGTCGGGTTTGCGTCCGCCCGGCGAAAGCCCTTCGCTCCGCGCGTGGCCGGTTCGGAGCTTCCACCGCCGACCGATCCGCCTGTCAGCGCCCGCATCAGTCGACGTCGGCGATCTCGATCCGGCCCTCGAGGTCGCGCTTCTCGGTGGGAGCGACGGTGATTCCAGCGTCGTCGAAGCGGCGCTTGACCGCGCGTGCGTACGCCGACCGGACCGCCAGAACGTCGTTTCGATCGGGATCGTCGATCCAGAAGTGAACGCGCGCGACGAGTCCGTCGCCCCCGAACTCGTCGAGGTAGGCCCGCGGATCGGGCGCGTCGAGACTGCCATCCACGTCTTCGACCGCCGCCTCGAGCTGCTGGAGGGCAGCCGCCAGATCGTCGTCGTAGGAGACCTCGACGCGCTCGACGATCTGGAAACGGCCGTGGCCGAACGGACGGGTGATCGCCTGGTCCGTCAGAACGTCGTTGGGGACCGTCACCAGTTCGCCGTCGGGGGTCTGTACTCGTGTGACGCGGAGGGTGATCGATCGAATCGTGCCCTCGCCGCCCTCCCACGCGACGTAGTCGCCGACGTTGAACTCGGGGTCGATCACGAGCACTGTGCCGCTGACCAGCGATCCGATCACCGACTGGGCGGCGACGCCCAGCGCGAGCGTCGCGGCCGCGACGACGAGTGCGGAGTCGGTGAGAAACCCCGTGAACCCCGTCGACGCGAACCCGACGTACACCGCCACGACGAGGACCGCAAGCTGGAGGTATCGCGAGATCGCCTCCTCGAGAGTCGCATTGTTGCGGTTTCGACGGCCGACGATCCGACGGGCCGCAGGGACGAGGAGAAACCAGCCCGGGAGTGCGACGAGCAGGAATCCGGCACAGAACCACGCCGCGGTGACCAGGAGCGGCCATTCGTCGACGAGTGCCGCGGCGCCGACGTCAGTCAGTGAGTTCGCGAGGCCGAGAACGATCCCGGGCGCGTGGGAGACGCCCAGCGCATCGACGAGGACCGTGGAAGGGAGTGCCATGGTGCAGACAAAAACGGTTTCCGGCGGCAAAAGCCCGGCCGTCAGCCCGGTGCGTTCGAGCGACTCGGCGTCCAGTTCACGAGTCTCAACGTTGAAGGCCGTCCGCGACCGATCCGCGGCCATGACAGTCGTCGCGCTGTTGGCCGAGCCGCCGCGTCCGGGGCACGTTCTGACCGATCTCGTCGATGCAGACGTCTGCACCGCCGAGGCGGCCGCGGAGCTCTACGCCGCCATGATCCAGGACACGGCAGTCGCGATCACCCGCAGCGGCGGCGAACTTCTGGTGAACTATCCGCCAGCGGAGGACTACGCGGACGACGTCGATCCCGAGGCCGCCCTGCAAGAGGTCGTCGCCGAGGTCCGCGACGACGTCGAGGACGTCCGGTTCGAGGTGCAGGTCGGCTCCACCGAGTCTGCGCGCGTCGGCAACACGATCACCCACCTGCTACAGGAGGAGGGCGTCGACACCGCGGCGCTGCTCCGGCCCGAGGCACCGCTCGCGGGACGCACGGCGATCGACGCCGCGGCGATGAAGCTCCGGAGCGATCCGGTGGTCGTCGGCCCGGCACCCGGCGGACGCGTCTACTACGCCGGCTTCGGCGAGCCGATCGACTTCGAGGGCGCGCTCGCACAGCCGGCGGTGGAGACGATCACCGACCGAGCCGCGGACGCCGGCCTCGGCACGAACTTCGAGGCGATGCAGCCGCTCCTCCAGACGGCCGACGACGTCGAGGACCTCCTGCCGATGCTCCGCGCGCGGATGCGAGGCGGCGGGCTGGTGCCCGAAGCGACGGCGGAGGTCGTCGAGGAGATCGGGCTCGGCGCGGTGTGAGGCTGCGGTCTACGGACCGATGTGTCTCCGCCAGGCGGTACCACGTCTCCTCAGATTCGCCCAGGTGTTCGCGTTGCTCGCGCGTTCGGGCGCTCCGTGGAGCGGAGTGTGAAAAATGGAAAACGGCGTGCGTCCCGACGCGATCGGCGGCCGGGACGACAGAGGAGCGTGTATCGCTAACGGAGTCAGACCAGCCGATCGATCTACGGGAACTCGATAGAGCTACCGTCGCTGACGAGGGTGAGGTTCGACACGTCGTACTCGGCCGTGATTAGCTCGTCGGCGGTGACGTCGATTGCCTCGTCATTCTCGGCCGGCTCGTCGTTCGCAGCCGCCTCCTCGGAAGGCGTTCCCTCGGAGAAGTCGATGGAACCGCCGTCCTCGATCATCACCGTGTTGTCGCCGGTCAGTTCGACGTCCATCGAGGTCGTCTCGTCCGCGGAGAGGGGCTCCCGCACGTCGGTGAACGTGTCCGAGCCGACGTAGTAGGTTCCGGAGACGCGAATCTGGCCCGGCTCGTCAGCAGGAGAGACGGAGATCGCCACGCGATCCTCGTCGGCGTCCGGGGCCCAGAGGTCGAAGTGGACGGACTCGCCGTCCGCGAAGTAGCTCCGGAGCTCATCGTCCGCCCACGCGGCCTGGATCGCAGCCTCGACGTCCTCGTCGGTCAGCACGTCGTGGCGGTCCGTAACCTCGACCGTGTAATCGTCGGGAAGGGTGTGTTCTGTCGCCGGTTCGTCAGAGTCGTGGACTGCTGGGCTCGCGCCCGTCGCAGCCGCCACGCCGCTCGTGAGCAGCGCGAGGGCTGCCACGAGGGCGAGCGCAACTTGCGTCGTTCTCATCGTTGGATGTTCCGAGAGCGGCCGGCAGCGGGCCCACGTACGGTGGAGGGCCGATGGGGACCGGTCCGTCGACGGCAGAGACGGCGGGGTCCTACGGGCACCACCACCGGCGCGCTCTCGAATATACCCAGGATGAAAGACCAGATAGTGTTTGATTGAGAACGTGTTCCGGAACAGCTTTCGAACGCGTTTCCGCCGGAGTACGCGTCAGGTCAGCACGACGACGTTGCCCATCCCCCGCCGCTTGCGTTCGAGGAGCTGCTTGCGCTCGAGGGCGTCGAGCGTCCGACTGACTGTCGCCTTCGAGAGGTCGGTCTCTTCGACGACGTCGCGCTGCGGGAGCTTCCCCTCGGCCTCGACGACGGCGCCGTACACGGCCGCCTGGTTGCCCTGGAGCCCATCGAGCGTCGACTCCCACGCTGCCGGATCGGGAGACCGTTGGGCTGGCGCCCCGTGGGAGCCGCTTCCATCGCCGACCGCAGTATTCCGGGACCCCATGGGAGACGGGACGGCGTCCGAGCCCGTCGCGCTGGTGCGCTCGGATCGCTGGCCGCGGCGCTCGCTGGCGGGGCTCACCAGGAGGTAGGCGCCGCTGGCCCCGGCGAGGACCGACGCCGCGACGATCGTGCCGACGTCGGAGTAGGTGAAGTACTGCCCCAGCTCGTCGGTCTGGGCGCCGTTCTCGCCGACGGAGACGACGACGGGCGTGGGGTTGATCAGCTGGACGGCGAGGACGAGCGTGGCGGCGACGAACGCGACCGCCGCCACGAGTCGCTTACCGCGGAGGGCCGGCGGATCCATACAGAACCCTATACCGAGTCCTCGTTTAATGCGTAACGCTCCACCGCCGCCCTCAGTGCCTGAAACGGCCGAGAAACGCGTTTGAAACGCCTTCCGAACGCGTTTCAACGCAAGGTTGATCCGGCCTTTCACCCAAATTACGTTCATGATCGACGCGTTTCGCTCCCGGGCCGCCCTCCTCGTCTGCTGTGCAGCGATCGGCGTCGGGCTCGCACTCGCCGGCAGTGCCGTCGGCGCGACGGGATCGATCGCCTCGTCGGGGTCGAGCCCCTCCTTCGTCGTTGCCGAGGACACCGTCACCTACCAGGACGGTGGCGAGCGCACTACCGTCGTCGCGAACGTAACCGAGGCAGACCGCATCGAGTTCGAAGAAGTCGACGACGGCCAGTTCCGCGTCACGACGGAGCAATCCCATCCCTTGAGCGCCGACGAGCGTGACGCCGCGATCGAGATCGCCCAGTCGAACGCGAGCTTCCAGCGCGCCCTCGGGAAGGTGGACGACCCCGAACTGGCAGTCGAACCAATTCGGAAGCTGCAGGTCAACGACGCGATCAACATGACTACCTCCACAGCAGCCGCGAGCGCGATCACCGAGAACGCGACCGCCGAGACGTTCACCATCGAGAGCGAGGGCGACGACGGCACGGTGACCGTCGATCGCGAACCCGAGTACGTCGAGAACGAGGCAGACGTGAGAATACAGGACGACAGTGGGAACACGGAGTTCTCCGTGGTGGTCGACCTCCAGAACGAGACCGTCGTCGACGGCATCGACTGGGACGACGGCTGACGGCCGGGAACGATACCTTCAACTTTCGCGTCCTCGTTCATCCTACTGACCCCCGAGAACGCTGCTCACAGCTGATTCGGACCGATTCACGTTAGGTTCGTTAATGGCGGAGTCGATCATTGGGCTTCACCGTTTGAGGCCCAAAATCGCCAGACTGCGACGGGGTCGAACACGTCAACTCGGTGGGGTGGCAGAGCGGCCCAACGCGCCTGCCTTGAGAGCAGGTGTCCTCACGGACTCATGGGTTCAAATCCCATCCCCACCGTATTCCGCTCGAACGAACACGGCGAGCGAAGCGAGCCGTCTGTGAGAGCGGAGTTCGGCGGGGGATTTGAAGTAGACGAGTCGCAGCCCCGGAACGGCCGAACGAAGTGAGGCCGCATGCCCGGACCGTCTCGGCGTAGTTCAAATCCCATCCCCACCGTATTCCGCTCGAACGAAATCGGCGAGCGTAGCGAGCCGTCTGTGAGAGCGGAGTTCGGCGGTGGGATTTGATCCCTGCAAGCGCAGCCCGGGAAGCGACCGTAGGGAGCGACCCGGAACGTCTTGCTCTGGTTCAAATCCCGTCCCCACGGTGCAACTTCACTTTGCTCGTTCAGCGATCCTCGCCTCACTGCGTTCGGCGAGACACCGTCAGACTCGCTTCGCTCGACTGACGAGCCCTGCCTCGCTCCGCTCGCTCACCAGGGCACCGTGCAACTTCACTTTGCTCGTTCAGCGATCCTCGCCTCACTGCGTTCGGCGAGACACCGTCAGACTCGCTTCGCTCGACTGACGAGCCCTGCCTCGCTCCGCTCGGCAGGACGCCGCTCTCGAAACCCCCTTCCGACGCAACCCACAACCCATACTCGATGCCAACAGACGGCGACACTGTTCCCGATTTCACGGCACCGCTCGCGACCGGCGACGTCGAGACGTTCTCGCTCACCGAGGCGCTCGAAGACGGCCCGGTCGTGCTCGCCTTCTTCCCGGGCGCGTTCACGAGCGTCTGCAGCCACGAGATCAACGCCTTCGACGACCGGCTCGGCGAGTTCGAGGCCGCCGGTGCGCAGGTCGTCGGCGTCAGCCGGGACTCGCCGTTCTCGCTGAACGCGTTTCGCGACGATCTCGGCGTCGACGTCGATCTCGCGAGCGACCTGAACCGCGAAATCGTCGACGAGTATGGTATTCCGATGGACTTCGAGGAGCTGGGCGTCGAGGGCGTCGCCAAGCGTTCGGTGTTCGTCGTCGACTCCGACGGCGAGGTCGCCTACGAGTGGGTGTCGGACGATCCCGGCGTGGAGCCCGACTACGACGAGGTCCTCGCAGCGGTCGAAGCGCTGGACTGACCGGCAACGATTCGACCGACTCCGCCCGGATTCGGGCGGTCGCTGCTCTCTTGTGCGTGCCCGCCGTCCGTCCTGTATGAGCGACCAGGCAGCCACCGGAAACGGTGGCCACGTCTACGATCCCGACGCCGAGCACGCCTTCCCCGACGGGCGCGTCAACGAGGTGCTGGCTCTACTGGACTCCGACGAGGAGGTGCAGGCGTATCTCGAAGCCCAGAACGTCAACCCAGTCAAACGCAAGCGGTACAACGACCACGGAACCAAACACATCGAGATCGTCCGCAACCGCGCGCTCTGTCTCTACGATCTGCTGAAAGAGGCCGGTGTCGCGTTCAACGGCGCCGCCGATCAGGGGCTCGAGGAGGCCGACGAAGCGGTGATCGTCGCGCTCGCGGCGACCCTCCACGACATCGGCCACGTCGTGCATCGCGACGAACATCCCTACTACTCGATCCCGCTGGCTGCTGATCTCCTCGACCAGATTCTCCCGCAGTTCTACGACGTCGGCGACGCCGTTCGCGTCAAGGGCGAGACGCTCCACGCGATCCTCTGTCATCACACCGAGGAGGAGCCACTGACGCTGGAGGCGGGCGTCATCCGCGTCGCGGACGCGCTGGACATGGAACGCGGGCGCTCGCGGATTCCCTACGAGACCGGCGGCCGCGGCATCAACACGATCTCCAGTCAGGCGATCAAGCAGGTGTCGCTCAGACGCGGCGACGATGCCGCCGTCATGGTGGAAATCCAGATGACAAACGCCGCCGGCGTCTACCAGGTCGACAATCTGCTGAAGTCGAAGCTCCAGGACTCGGGACTGGAGGAGTACGTTCGCATCGTCGCGATCAACGGCGGGGAGGACGAAGACGACCCGCTGGTCGAGCGCATCGAACTGTAGCGGCGTCGGTCGACGAAGGAGCGCCCAGACGAGACTGCGGTGTCAGGCTGGCGTGTAGATCGACCCGCTGCCATCGCGGTCGACCTCCACGACACCGGTCTCGACGAGCGAGTCCAGCACGCCGTAGAGCGTGATTCGGGGCTCGCCGAGTCGGTCCTGCAGTTCGGCGACGGACGCCCGCCCCTGCTCGGCCAGCGAGAGGTAGACCAGTTTGGCTGTCGGCGACTCGATCTCGGATCGCAACGCGCCCTGCGACTCGGATTCCACGACTGCCATCACTACTCCCGTCGACAGCTTCGACGATATTAAAACTCCTGCACGTCGATCGTCGAAAATCGCAGCAGGCGGCGCGACGAGTCGCCAATTCTTCTCTGCAACAAGGGTCCCAGCCGACGGCAAACCGCAAGCGAGCACCGCGTTCGACGGAACACGAGCGCAATTGTACCGATCGTCGAACTGCGTACGGACGGTCTCCGCCAGCTATCGATAGTGACTGGCAGGGTTCCCCGTGGTTCGCACCCAGCGAGCGACGCCCGTCGTTCGCATCGACGGCTCGCTTCGCTCACCGTCGCAGCGAAACACCGAAATCCTCCATCCAGTCGGATTTCGTGCGTTGCTTCGGACGATCGCTCCGCTCGCGTCCTCAGCAACACTCCGAAAATCTCGCGTCGCTCTTCTGAAGAATCTTCGCTTCGTCAGCGGCTGTGCAGCCGCTTCCTCAGCGAAACACCGAAAAATCTCGCGTCGCTCGATTTTTCGAGCGTTTGCAGAAGATCCTCGCTACGCTGCGGCTTCGTCGGCGAAAACACCGAAAACTCTCTGTGGTCGTTTTCGAGCGTGTGCGTCGTCGCCGGCGGCTTACGCCGCCGCCTCCTCCGCAAACACGTCGTCGTACTCGCCGTCGTCGATCTGCTGCTTGAACTCTCGCGGGTTCTCGCCCTCGATCGTGACGCCCAGCGACGTGCAGGTCCCGACGACCTCCTTCGAGGCGTTCTTGAGATCGTACGCGAGCAGGTCGGGGAGCTTCTGCTCTGCAATCTGCTTGACCTGGTCGACGGAGATGTCGGCGACGAACTCGGACTGCGGCGTGCCCGAGCCGGTCTCGAAGCCAGCCTCGTCCTTGACGAGCTCGGCCGTCGGCGGGACGCCGACCTCGATCTCGAAGGAGCCGTCGTCGTCGTACTCGACGGTGACGGGGACTTCGGTGCCGTCGAAGGCCTCTGTCTGGTCGTTGATCTCCTGCACGACCGCCTGCACGTCGACCGGCGTCGGGCCGAGCTCCGGCCCGAGCGGCGGTCCCGGATTCGCCTGGCCGCCAGGGACCAGTACGTCGATAGTTCCAGCCATGCACGGGAAAACCGGCCTCCGGGAGTTAAGGGTTGCTTTTCGAGATTGAGGTGACTGGGTGTGCACAGACATGCTCTTTCCGTGGGGGCGGCGGGGAGCGGGAAGATTCAGTGATCACCCGAACGGATGGGCTCCGTCCGTAATGGGTCAGGGAGAACGGTTTCAGGGCCACTCGACGGGGAGATCGTGCTCGTTGTCGCGGAGCAGCTCCAGCACGGGTTTGATCTCGGCCCAGTTCGGCCCCTTGACGACGGTTCCCTCGTCACGGTTCCATTCGACGTAGCCGCTCGACTCGAGTTTCGGGAGATGCGTGTGGTGGAGCCCGATCCGTTTCGCCTCAACGTCCTGGTCGCGCCCGGCCGGGAGATCGGCAGACGACTTGGGGGATGGACCGCCTGCGGCCGAGGCACCGATATGCTCTGAGATCGAGACCGGATTTGCCTCTAGCACGCCAGCGAGTAGCTCGCGCCGATCGGGATGCCCGATGGCGTCGGCGATATCGTCGAACGTACCGCTCGAGGTCATAGCCACCTTTTGTACCGGCAGGGGTTACTCTTCGCGCATGGAGCACAAGGGTGTTAATGACACCCCAGGTGAGCCATGGTAGGGAGCCCGAGAGAGAGGTACTGCAGGACCCCTCGAATCACTCTGCTGCCGTATCGCCGATGCGCGTGAGCTCCGCCGTCTCGCTCTCTTCCTCCATGGCGGCGAGCGTGTTCTCGACGAGGGTGACGATCGCCCGACGAAGCCGCTCCGTCACGGCCTGATCGGAGATGCCTAGCTCGTCCGCGAGGTCCTGCGTCGACATCCGTCGTGGGATGGAGTAGTAGCCGCCGTCGACGGCGAGCAAGATCGCGTCACGCTGGGCGACAGTCAGTCCGTACCACATCCCGGCGCTGGGTTTCGTCGGGTTGTAGATGCGGTTCACCGTCAGGCCGATGTGGGCGTTCGAACAGAACTCCTGAAACTCGTTGAGTCCCTCGTGGGTCGGAAAGCGGATCTCGAACTCCCAGACGTTCGAGCCGCCCGTCGCACCGAGAATATGCGCCTCCGTCTCGAGAATGCCCTGGAAGAAGACGTCGCGAGCGACGTTCCAGTCCAGAGAGTACAGGAGGGTGTCTTCGTGTCGCGATATCTCTTCGATCCCCTCGACGGACGGATGGTCGCGGACGGTCTCCTCGAAGGTCTGCCGGACGTCCTCGCTGATCGAGAAGAACGGCACCGCCTTCTCGCCGAGCGGAACCATGTTCTCGAGCTCCAGGGTAGTCCCGGATTCCATCTCGAGGATCCGACCGAGTTCGAACGATTCGGCCGGAATCTCGAGGTGCGCGATGACGGCCATTGGTCTCGATACTAGTTCGGGCTCGACGCGGGTAAATATGGGCAGCATGGTGTGTCAACCCGCCGTCCGAAGCATGGCACACCATGTTTAGCGGCAGGTCTTTCAGGGTGGCGCGCCAGTAACGAATTGGACCGAATATCCTGGACGGAGATCGACCTGCCGGGCGGACGATGGTCGGCTGCTCTTCGAGTCGAGGCCAGCCGGCCCGCAACCCATGACAGACGACCCACTCTCCGACGTCTCGGTCGCGGACAGCGACGAATTCGAATCGGCACTTGGAGCACTTCTCGAGCAGGCGGTGGCGGCGAGGGTCGACGTTCGCGGTGCCTGGGAGTTCCAGACCAACGGCACACGCACCGACTGGGAAGTCGAGATCGTCGAACTCGCAAGAGAGCTCAACGAAGAGTAGCCAGCAGACCTGGGTAGTGGTACCACGCATGCCCGTCCCTGGCGCTCGGGCGCGATCGTACCCAACCGGAGACCTTTGAGGATCGCCCCCGACGTATGTCTCAATGACCGACCCATACGTGATCGTCGGTGGTGACGCTGCCGGGCTCTCCGCCGCCAGCAAGTGTCGGCGTGAGGACCCCGATCAAGACGTGATCGTCTTCGAGCGTGGAAACTGGATCTCCTACGCTCACTGCGGGACCCCGTACTTCGTCAAAGGCGACGTCGACCAGCTCACGGACCTCCTCTCCCTCTCGCCCGCGGAAGCCGAGGAGCGGGGCATCGACCTCCGGCGGAACCACGAGGTCACTACCGTCGATCCAGCGTCTTCGACGGTGACCGTCGCTGGCCCCGACGGCGAGTTCGACCAGCCCTACGGCGAGCTCCTCGTCGCGACTGGTGCCCACGCCGTGAGGGGACCAATCCAGGGCGCTGCCCTCGACGGAGCCTTCTCACTGCACGGCATGCCGGACGCCGCCGCGATTCGGGCGATGCTCGCGGATCCCGACGCCTTCGCCGTCGAGGATCTCGGAGGCGGCCCGTTTCTGGACCCCGATCGCGCCGCGCACTTTGGCGCGATGGCACCACCGGAGACCGTCGCGATCGTCGGTGGCGGCTACGTCGGCGTGGAGATGGCAGAGGCGTTCGACGCGCACGGACTCGACGTCCACCTCTTCCAGCGCGGTGACGACCTCGTGCCTGCCTTCGGCGGCGCTGTCGCGGAGGCGGTTGCCGACGCCCTCCGTGCGAACGGCGTCACGCTCCACCTCGGCACCGAGGTCGATCGGCTCGCCGGCGAGGACGGTCGGCTGACCGAGCTTCACTGTGGCGACGGCAGCTCGCTCTCCATCGACGCCGCGCTCGTGGGGATCGGCATCGCTCCGAACGTGGAGCTCGTCGCCGACACCGCCGTCGAGCGTGGCGAATCAGGCGCGATCAGAACGAACGAGTACGGCGAGACCAGCGTCGAGGACGTCTACGCCGCCGGGGACTGCGCGACGATGCGACACGTCGTCACCGGCGAGCAGGACTGGGTGCCGCTGGGGCTGACCGCCAACCGTGCGGGCCGCGCCATCGGCTCGACGGTAGCCGGCGATCCGAGCACCGTCGGCGGTATCGCGGGCACGGCGATGCTCAAGGCGTTCGACCTGGAGTGTGGCCGCTCGGGAATCGTCGATCACGAGGCAGCGCGTGCTGCCGGCTTCGATCCGGTCACGGAGACGATCACTGCCGGCTCGCGCTCGGGCTACTACCCCGGCGCGAAAGAGACGGTCGTGTCGCTGACGGCCGATCGAGAGAGCGAGCAGTTGCTCGGTGGAACCATCGCCGGTGAGGATCGGGCTGCCGTCCGGATCGACACCATCGCGACGGCGCTCGAGGCCGGCATGACCGTCGACGACGTCGAACAGCTCGACCTCGGCTACGCACCCCCGTTTAGCCCGGTCTGGGATCCGGTGCTCGTCGCTGCGAAGGTGCTCAACGGATCGCTGTGAGTGGACGGAGTGGGGTGCGTCGTGAGTCTACGCCAGTTGGATGGTCAGTTTCGGCAGATGCGCGACTGGACGGGCACCGAGAAGAGACGCGCGACCGCGGATTGGAAAAAGGAACGACCGACCGCGACACTCAGCCATCGTCGATCGGCGTGAACTCGCCCGTAATGTCCCACTCGTGGATGCAGTAGGGATCACCGACCTGCTTCTCATCGCTCTCGTCGGAGGCGATCCGCCAGACGCGGTCGGACTCGTCCCAGTACTCCTCGCGGCCACAGCGCTCGCAGGTGCGATCCTCGGGGGTCCGGAGCCTCGTGCTCATAGGTGGTGATTCACACGGTCGGGCTTAAGCGTCTCGCCACGGTGACGTCACAGAGCCCAGGCGGGCGCGGCAATGGGTCGTCTGCGGGCCGATGCAACTCGCGACTGAGAGACCATCTCGCGGCGGTTTCAGTCCACCGACGGAAGAAATATTTGCGCGGGGGTCTCATCCCACGCTATGGCGGAAACCCGCGTCTTCGTGTCCCACGCGACGGCGGATCTCGACGCCGCGCAGAATCTGCTCTCGTCGGTACGCAATCTCCCACTGACGGTCGCACTCGCCGGCGAGGAGGTCGAACCGGGTCGCGCTCGCCGGAATCTCGAGGGGCAGCTCCGCAACAGCGACCTCGTCATCGTCCTCCTGACCGACGACGCCGCCGACGACTACTGGGTGAACCAGGAGCTCGGCTACGCGAAGGCCAAGGGGCTCCCGATCATCCCGATCGTCGAGGACGACGATTACCTCCGTGGCTACGTCGAGGGGACCGACGGTGTGCAGTACGACGCGCAGAACCCCGAGGTGACGGTGTTCAACCTCCTCAGCCGGCTGCGCTCCGAACTCGAGCCCATCGGCACCCTCTCCAGCCCGAACTGGTACGTCGCCTTCCCCTGCAACAACGGCCAGTGTGGCGCCGAGGTGCAACTCGAGATCGAGCGGCTCCAGAAGGACCTCTGGCAGCGCTTCGAGCACGGGAAGCTACTGCGTGCGAACTGTCCGGAGTGTGGCGCGGGATACGAGTTCAACCCCGCGACGCTGGGATTCGTTCGGAGCGTCGCACCGGAAGCTGAGTGAGAACGGGAGGTCTTGTCTCAACAATCCCACCGCAACAGCGACCGCTTAGGAAGCCCCCTCCCGTTGGTGCGTTCTATCTCGCTGTGCGCTTCCCTCGCTCCCGCTGGTCGCTCGGTCCAGTGCTTGCGTCGGTAGAACGAACCAGCGGTCGGCCCCTTCACCCCACCCGAATTGAGTTTCGATCAGTCGTAGCCACGGTGGGGCAGTCCATCGGACGTCGCAGCGGCCGATCCCTGGCACGAACTGGGCCGAAACTCCCAATGAGGATTCGACCCCGGAAACCCACTACCGGGTGGGACTGGAAGGGGCCGACCGCTCGACGCCTCTGGCGAAGTAAGCACTGGAACGACCGCAGGGAGTGAAGGGCGCAACGAGCCAGAGGCGTCGAGCGGGAGGGGGCTTCCAAACGGTTTGCTGTCGGGGATCCAATTCCACGCTGAGAATCAATCAAACGTCCAGCCGATACACGCAGAACCGAGTCACGCGGTCCCACGTTTCGGTGCCGTTAACTGCGAGCGCCGGGGATTCCCGCACACGCTCACTATGAAACTTCACGAATTCCAGGCGAAGGAGCTCTTCGCCGACGCCGGGATCCCGACGCCGGACTCCCAGCTCGCGTCGACGGCCGACGAGGTCGTCGCTGCGGCCGAGGATATCGGCTACCCCGTCGCAGTGAAGGCGCAGGTGCAGGTCGGCGGCCGCGGCAAGGCCGGCGGCATCGAACTCGTCGAAACGGCAGACGAAGCCCGCGCTGCTGCGGACTCCATCATCGGGATGGATCTCAAGGGCATCCACGTCGACCGCGTGCTCGTCGAGGAGGCGGTCGACTTCGTCAACGAGCTCTACGTCGGCGTGACGATGGACCGTGGCGAGGGCAAGCCCGTCGCGATGGTCTCGACCCGCGGCGGCGTCAACATCGAGGAGGTCGCCGAGGAGGACCCCGACGCGATCGTTCGCGAGCACGTCGATCCCGCCTTCGGACTCCACCCCTACCAGGCCCGGAAGGCCGTCTTCGAGGCCGGCGTCGACCGCGAGATTGCGAACGACGTAGCGAGCGTCCTCCAGACGCTCTACCAGCTCTGGGACGACAACGACGGCGCCGACGCCGAGATCAACCCGCTGATGGTCACGAGCGACGACGACGTGATCGCCGCGGACGCCGTCTTCAACGTCGACGAAGACGCACTGTTCCGCCAGCCCCGGATCGCGGAGTACGAGGAGGAGACCAAAAGCGACGATCCCCTCGAGCAGAAGGCCGACGAGTACGGCTTCGACTACGTCCGCCTGGACGGAAACGTCGGCATCATCGGCAACGGTGCCGGCCTCGTCATGACGACGCTCGACCTCGTGGATCACTACGGCGGCACGCCCGCCAACTTCCTCGACGTCGGCGGTGGCGCGAAGGCCGATCGGATCGCCAACGCGCTCGACATGGTGTTCTCCGACGAGAACGTCGACGCCGTCGTGTTCAACATCTTCGGCGGCATCACCCGCGGCGACGAGGTCGCCCGCGGCATCAACGAGGCGCTCGGCCAGTTCGAGGAGATCCCCAAACCCGTCGTGGTCCGCCTCGCCGGCACGAACTGGGAGGAAGGTATGGAGATCCTCGATGAGAGCCTCGTCACCGTCGAACAGACCCTCGAGGACGCCGTCCAGCGCTCCGTCGAGTACGCCCAGGAGGTGGAAGCATGAGCGTGTTTGTAGATGAGGACACTCGCGTCGTCGTGCAGGGTATCACTGGCGGCGAAGGGAAGTTCCACGCTGGCCAGATGATCGAGTACGGCACCAACGTCGTCGCCGGCGCGGTCCCCGGCCGCGGTGGCCAGGAGGTCCAGGGCGTTCCGGTCTACGACACCGTCGAGCAGGCCGCACGCGAGGAGGACGCCGACGCCTCCGTCATCTTCGTCCCGCCGGCGTTCGCCGGCGACGCGATCATGGAGTCGCTCGACTCCCCGCTCGACCTCGCGGTCGCGATCACCGAGGGCGTCCCGACCCAGGACATGGCCGCTGTGCGCAAGCGGCTGAGCGAGGTCGACACGAACCTCATCGGGCCGAACTGTCCCGGGATCATCACCCCCGGCGAGTCGAAGCTCGGCATCCTCCCCGGCAACATCTTCTCGTCGGGTAACGTCGGCCTCGTCTCCCGATCGGGCACGCTCACCTACCAGGTCGTCGACAGCCTCTCCGAGCGCGGGCTGGGCCAGTCCACCGCGATCGGCATCGGTGGCGACCCGATCATCGGGACGACGTTCGTCGACGCCCTCGAGGCATTCGAGGCCGACCCCGACACCCACGCCGTCGCGATGTGCGGCGAGATCGGCGGCGAGGACGAGGAGAAGGCCGCTGAGTTCATCGGCGCCAACATGGACACGCCCGTCGTCGGGTTCATCGCTGGCCGCACGGCTCCGCCGGGCAAACGTATGGGCCACGCCGGCGCCATCGTCTCCGGTAGCGGCACCGGCACCGCAGAGTCGAAGATCGACGCGCTGAACGCCGCTGGCGCGGAGGTCGCGGAGACGCCCGAGCAGGTCGCCGGCGCGATAGAAGACCTGCTGTAACGGCCATCGGAAACCTGCCGTTACGGTCGTCGATACGGCCGTTCGAACTCACCCGTTTTCTCACTACACTGGAACGGCCAGCATCGACCGCCGACTCGCCCGTAGAGCCGACGGCAAACCATTATACGGCAGCCCGAGCAACGAACGGAACAGATAGACGTCTCTCATGCCACTCCACACTGTCGTTCCGACGTTCTTCAGGCGGCGCTACCGGCGAACAATCGCCGGCTGGCTGCTGCTCGCTGCGATCGTCGTGCTCGGAGCGGTCGGGGGCGCAGCGTACTACGTGCGCGCTGACGCTCAGGACGGCTCCGTCGCGACCGAGACGGTTCTCACCGGGTTCGCGGGCGTGGGCGCCGTCGCCCTCCTCACGTTCGCCCTGCTCGCGATCGTCCTCGGTCGCGGGACGAGCAAGTCACTGCGCCAACTCACCGCCAGAACCGAGGCCGTCGCCGACGGCGACGACGCGTCGTTCGAGACCGATCGGATCGACGAGGTCGGCGACGCCTACGCCGCGGTTTCGACCCTCCGCGACACGACCGAGTCCCGGATCGAATCACTCGAAAGCGAACGCGAGTCCGTCGCGGACGAGCGGGAGTCGCTCGCGGGCGACAACGACGCGTTGCTCGCCGAGGCCGAGCGCTTTAGCGAGGTGATGGACGCCTGTGCCGACGGCGATCTGACCCAGCGCCTCGACGCCCGCACCGACCACGAGGCGATGGCACAGGTAGCTGGATCGTTCAACCGAATGCTCTCCGAGCTCGAACGCACCGTCGTCCAGGTCAAGCGGTTCACCGACGTCGTCGACGAGGCCAGTGGCGATCTCCAGGGGAGCGCCCAGGAGATCCGCGAGGCCAGCGAGTCGGTGAGCCAGGCCGTGCGTGAGATCTCCGAGGGCTCCGGTCGCCAGACCGACGACCTCCAGGCTGCCGCCGGCGAGGTCCGGGAGCTCTCCGCGACGATCGAGGAGGTCGCCGCGACGACCGGCACGATCGCCGAAGAGTCCGAGCGCGTCGCCGGCCTCGCCGACGACGGCGTCTCGACGGCGACCCACGCCGCCGATCAGATGCACGAGGCCGAAGACCACACGGCGGCCGTCGCGGACACGATCGACCTGCTCAACGAGGACGCCCGGCGCATCGCGGAGTCGATCGAGCTGATCGACGACATCGCCCAGCAGACGAACATGCTGGCGCTGAACGCAGCGATCGAGAGCGCCCGAACCGACCAGGACGTTGGGGACGACGGCGGGTTCGACGTCGTCGCGGACGAGGTGCAGGAGCTCTCCGCGGAGATCCAGGAGGCCGTCGACGAGATTCAGGAGACGATCGACTCCCTGCGCTCACGCGCCACCGAGAGCGCCGCCGGCATCGAGGCAGTCGAGGGCCGGATCGCCGGTGCCACGGACGCCGTCGACGATCTCGAAGCAGAGCTCGTGACCGTCACCGACCGCGTCGAACACGTCTCCGACAGCGTCCGAGAGATCGACCGCGCGAGCAACGACCAGGCCGAGACCGTCGAGGAGCTCGCCGGGCTCATCGAGCGGGTCGCGACCGTCTCCGCGGAGACCTCTCGAGAGGCCGACCGCGTCGCGGACGCCTCCGAATCCACCGCCCTCGAGATCGGCGAAGTCTCAGCCAAGGCCCGCTCGCTGGACAGTCAGGCCGACCGACTCACCGACGTCGTCGGCCAGTTCTCCGTCTCCACGCGTCAGCAGCTGTCCGCGGGTGCGACCGCAGCCCCACCGGCGTCGAGTGAGAGCGAGGACGGCGATGACTGATCGGTGGCACCACCAGGTTGGCCGCTGCTGAGGAGGACGGGTCGATACTGAGTACCGTTATTCTGGCCGATGGTCACCAGGAAACCGTGGGCTCGGTCTGTTGGCGGACCCGATCGACGACGTCGTCGACTGTGAGCACGTCGTCGAGCCCCGCAAACGCGAGCCACGGGAACGCCGGTCGCAGGTGACTCGGATCCCGGCCGCGAGCGTCCGCGTGGCCGCCGTGGCGAGCGAGCACGCCAGCGTCGGCGAGTTCATAGCAGAAGCGACGGACCGTCCCCGCCGTGAGCGACGTCCGCTCGGCGATGGCGGTCGCCGCCTCGGCGACGGTCGGGTCGAGCTCGATCTGGAGGAGCGTCGCGAGCACCCGACGGCGGTTCTCCGGAAGCGCGAGGACGCGATCGAGATGCACCGTCGTCTCGGGAACCGCCTCGCCGGCAGCGACGAAGTGGGGGCGTGCGATCGCGTCCGCATGCTCGTTGTCGGCCAACAGCGCGGCGCCGAGAGCCACCGCCAGCGCGTCGTGGGCGTTGCCCTCCTGCTGGGCGGCGACCGCCCGGAGATCGTCGTGCTCGAACGCGTCGGTCCGAACGGCACGCGAGCAGCGCTGGGAGAGCAGATCGGTGAGTGCGTGGTGGCGGTAGGGCTCGATCCGGACGGTCTGCTCGGCGTCGACGTCCAGGGACTGCCCGAGCCAGGTCACCGAGGTGGCGTCAGCGACGGGCGCCAGGAGCTCCCGGACGGCCTCGACGTCGAGATCGTCGGCCTCCTCGACGTGATCGACGGCGATCACTGCCCACTGTCCGCGCTGGGAGACGTACTCGGTGACCCGCTCGCGGAGCCGGTCGGTGCCGACGCCGTGGGCGGGCACCTCCTCGGCACCGAGCTGGAGGAGCAGCCGTCGGTAGAAACTGAAGTCGGTGCCGGCGTGACGGCAGTCGACGATCGCGAACCACCGCTCGGGTCGGCCGCCGCGCGTACTCGTCGCGATCGACCCGGCGGTACCGAGCCCGTCGCCGAGCGCGCGATAGAGCGCGTGGACGATGGCGGATTTGCCGACGCCCGGCGGCCCCTCGATCGCAAGCTCCGGCGGCAGCCGGCCGTCGAACGCCGGCTCGACGGCGTCCAGAACCGCCTCCAGCACCGGCGCGCGGCCCACCGGTTCCTCGACGTGGACCGTCGGGCTGAGCTGGGAGCGGTCGAGGAGGATTCGCTCCTCGTCTCGGGTCCGTAGCTGGCGTCGTTCGATACGTTCGCTGAGGTCCATCGTCGGAAAGTCAGTCGTCGTCAGTGTCGTTTCCAGTCGGCAATAAATACAGTTCCGGCCGGCCGACGGAGCGATCGGACCGCCGCGTCGGGGCGATCGGATCGCTGCACCGTGGCGATCGGACTGTACCCCCCACGACGGTCACCACGCCTCACCCTCGCCGACGAGCGTCGCCTCGAGCAGTTCGAGCGTGTGTCTGACGTCGTAGCCGGTGCCGTGTTCCATCTGCATCGCACAGGTCGGACACTCGGTCATCCCCGTCTCCGCCTCGGAATCTTCCATGTGATCGAACATCTCGTCGCCGATCGCCATCGAGGTGTCGTAGTGTTTGCTCTTCCAGCCGTAGGTCCCGGAGATGCCCGAACAGGAGTCACCGACGTCGTCGACGTCGACGCCCTCGACGGCGTCACCGACCTCGAGGGCCTGTTCGGCCAGCCCCTGGTTTCTGGCGTGGCACGGCGCGTGGTACGCGAGATCAGGCAGTTCGTCGTCGGCGTCGGTCTCCGCGTCGGCCAGCTCCTCGCGGAGATCCTCGTGAATTCGTAGATACTCGACGGCGTCGTAGGTGTTCGCGGCGACCCGTTCGGTACCGTCGATGTCGAACAGTTCGGGGTACTCCTGTCTGAGCGCCATCGAGCAGGAGGTACACGAGCAGACGACGTCGTAGCCCTCCTCGATCAGCGCGTCGAACTCCGTGACGTTGACCGTCGCGGCCCGCCGCGCGTCGTCGAGCATCCCGTTGGCGAACATCGGCGTCCCGGAGCAGCGCTGGCGAGGCACGGCGACCTCGTAGCCGAAGGACTCGAAGACGCGGACGAGCGCCTTGCCCACCTCAGGCGTGTTGTAGTTCGCGTAGTCGCCGTGGAAGTACGCCACCCGACGATCCTCGCTCTGGACCTGCGCACCGCCGCGTTCGTCCCACCACGACCGGAAGGTCTGGGTCGCGAACTCGGGGAACTCCCGCTCGTCGGTGATGCCGAGCGTGCGGTCCGTGATCCATCGAACTGCGCGGTTGCCCATGACGAAATTGGTCGTCCGGGGGAACAGCGAGCCGAGGCGACCCAGACGACCGTAGTTCGAGAGGATTTTCTTGCGGAGATATTGAATAGAGAGCTTCGAGAGCTGGTCGTCGACGTAGCGCCCGCGGGCGGTGTTGTGCATCTGAGACAGCGGCACGTCCGTCGGGCAGGCGTGATCACACCGCATGCAGTTCGAACATTTGTCGATCGAGTCGTCGATCTCCGGGGCGTCGTCGCGAGAGAGGCGCCACTGCTCGGGCCCCTGGAACTTCGGCCCGGGGAACTCGTCGTCGACTTCGGCGACGGGACAGTTCGTGTCACAGGTCGAGCACTTGTAGCAGCTGTCAGCACCCGGCCGGAGGTCCTGTTCCGTGCTATCCGGAAATACCTGCACGGGCTCGAACTCGTCGTCGGAGCTGGGGTGCGATCCGGCACCGCCAGCGGAGCCGGGGTCGCCGGGAACGTCGGCGTCGATACCCCCATCGGAGCAGAGCTCCGATGTGGGTCGCCTCTCGTCGCTCGGCTCCCCTCCGTCAGAGCGGACTTCCGACGTGGATCGCGATTCTGCAGATCCGTCCGATTCGCCGGATCCGGCCTCACAGCCACAGCTCGACTCTGTCTCGTCCGATTCGTCGCCGTCGTCTGGTGCGTGTCCGAACATGATCAGCTCCCCTCCGCTGCCGCACTGCCCGCAGCGTGGCCAGTCGCGATCGAGACGCCCGCGCCGGAGTTCTCGGCGGCGAAGTCGTAGCCACCGAGCACCGCACCGGCCGCGTGCAGGTTCGCGTACTCCGGTTCGCCCTCCGCGTCGAGGGGCCGAAGATCGCGATCGACGTCGACGCCGAAGTAGGCGAACGGATGGTCGCCGAAGGCAGCGTCGGCGAACCACTCGTACCGATCGTCGGGATGGGGGACGTGGCAGTCGAAGATCGGCTCCCGGACGCCGTCGCGATCCGCGTCGATCCCCCGGCCGACGAGCCCGCCGGTCGCGAGTACGTAGCTGTCGGCGGCCATGGGCACCGTCGAGCCGCCCGCCGACTCGACGACGAGATGCCCGACGCGACCGTCGGTTGCGGAGACGTCCACGACCGGACGGCCGTCGGCGACCCGAACGTCGCGCTCGCGCAGTGCATCTCCCAACTGGTGCTCGAGTCTGATTCCGGGCAGACTCGGCGCACCGGTCGGCACCTCGAAGACGGGGACGCCGAGCCGATCCGCGAGGTCGGCGCGAGCCTCGGCAGTCCGCTCCTCGCCGAGCACCGCCGGGAACCCGATCCGCTCGGGGTCGACGTCGACGTCGCCCACCGCGCGCCGGATCCGCTCGACGATCGCCGCGCGACAGGATCGGCCCTGGCTCGCGTGCGTCGCCGCGCCACTCGATCCGCCGTCGGCGGCCTTGGGAGCAGGCACCTCGTCGGTCTCGAGGAGTTCGGCGTACCGGGTCGCCTTCGCGTCAGCGCGGAGATCGCCCGGGAACCGGACGGTGACGCCGGCGACCTCGAAGGGCACGCCGCCGGCCGCGAGGCTGTCGGCGGCGACCGGCGCGTCGAAGTCGGTCAGGGTCTCGAACCCGACGAGCACCGCGTCGCGGTCGTCGCTTGCCAGCCCGGCGGCGGTGTGCTCGGGGTATCGCGCCGTCGGTTTGGCCACACCGCCGTGCGTCGGAACGAGTGCGTTCGCGTCCGTGTGCGAACCCACGTAGCCGTCGACGACCTCGTCGAACGTCGCGAGCCCCTCGCGGACCGCAGCAAGTCCCACCCGCTCGTATGGGTGGCCTTCTGGAAGTTCGGGGATCGCTTCGAACGGATCGACGATCGGGCCCGATCGAAACGGGGCGTCGGGTCGGGGGTCTTCTGCGTCGACGGCATTGGGGTTCTCTTCGCCGACGGCGTCGGGATCGTCGGCATCGGCTCTGTCTGAATCAGCATCGCTTGCGTGATCGCCAGCAGCATCGCCAGTTCCAGTCTCCCCAACTGCTGCCGCTGGAGGATACCCGAGCACGTCGATCAGCCCGCTGGCCTGCCGGAGCGTGCTCTGATTTGCCGTGACGAGACGCGTCTCCTTTCCGGCGTCCGCAGCGGCGATCGCCGCGAAGTGACCGGCGAGTCCGCCGCCGATCACGATCACGTCGGACTCAATCGCCATCGTGACCCTCCTCGTCCGCCGATCGCGAGCCGGTCGGCCTGCCGCCGTCGGCCGCGGCCGTGGTGTCGCCAGTCCCGGCGGTGTGTCCGGGCGGCCCGGTGTCGAAGGCGGCGTACTCCGGATCGTCGTCGGTTCTGGCCGGATCGCGATCGAGGTTCATCGTGGTCGCGTGGAGTGCGTAGTTGAGCGCGGCCTGTGCGAGCTGCTCGCCCCACAATGCGTGGCGCTCGCCCTTCCAGCGCTCCTGCAGGAGTTCGTCGTGCGCCGCGCGGACGGTGGGAGACTCGTACTCGGGCGAGAGTTCCGCCGCCATCCGGTGGGCGCAGATCCCACCCTGACAGTTCCCCATCGACGCCCGGGTTCGAATCCGGACGTCGTTGAGGTCCGACCCGGCGCTCTCGATCGCGTTCTGTAGCTCCGCGCGCGTGACAGCTTCGCACTCGCAGACGACGGGGTTGGGCTCGTCGGTCCCCAGCACCGCCTCGGTCTTGGAGCCAAGGCGCTCCGCGCTGCGGCGGGCGATCGGCGAGCGAAGTCCGTACCGATCCATCGCGTCGTCGAGTCGCCCCGGCGACTCGCTGCCGGGCAGTGGCACGTCCGCGGTTCGACAGTCCGCGGAGACGCCCAGCCGATCGCAGACGTGATCGCTGATCTCCTCGGCCATCGCACGGTAGGTGGTGAACTTCCCGCCGACGATGCTGGTAAAGCCCGTTACGCCGTCGCGGTCGGCGTGGTCGAGGAGGAAGAAGTCCCTCGTGATGTCTCCCGTATCCTGCGTGCCCGTTCCCGGCGGCTCGTAGAGCGGACGGACACCCCAGAACGTCCGGAGCGTCCGGGCGTCCTCGAGGATCGGCACGAGATCGGTGAGCTGCTCGAACAGGAGGTCGACCTCCCGCTGCTCCTCGGGGTAGTGCTCGGGATCGTCCACGGCCTCGTCGGTGGTGCCGAGAATCGCCGTGGTCTCGTGGGGAACGAGAATGTCGGCGTCGCCTTTCGGCCGGCAGCGGTTGATCACGGTGTCGACCTGCCGGACGTTCGTCACGGTCATCGCGCCCTTCGCCGGCTGGACTGCGACGTCGACGCCGGCAAGATCGCCGAGCTGGCCGGCCCACGCGCCGGCGGCGTTGATCACGTGATCGGCGTAGATCGTCTCGATCTCCGTTTGCTCGCCGTGGGTGCGCGAGCCGGTACCGCTCTCGTGGCGGATCTCCGCGCCGACCACCGCCGCTTCGTCGGTGCCCGCCGGCTCGTCGACGAGGAGATCGACGACCTCGGCGTGGGTCTCGATTCGCGCGCCGTGGTTCGTCGCGCTCTCGGCGTTGGCGACGCAGAGCCGGAACGGGTCGATCGCGCCGTCGGGGACGCGGATCGCCCGGTCCACGTCCTGTGCGAGGTAGGGCTCCATCTCGCGGGCCTCCGCCCCCGAGAGCACCTCGGTGGGTATCCCACACTCCTGGCAGCCCTCGAGTTTGGTCTCGAAATACTCCTCGGTGTCCTCCGGCCGTTTGACGAACAGGCCGCCGGTCTCCTCCACGCAGTGGCTCGCGATGTCGCGGAGAATCCGATTCTCCTCGATGCACTCCACGGCGCTGGGCTGGTCCGAGACGGCGTACCGGCCGCCGCTGTGGAGCAACCCGTGCATTCGGCCGGTCGTCCCGTGTGTCAGGTTCCCCTTCTCGACGAGCGTGACGTCGACGCCACGCATCGCGAGATCCCTGGCGACCCCCGTGCCGGTCGATCCGCCGCCGATTACCAGTGCACCCGTGTTCGATTCCATTCGCTACGCACACTGTCGGGACCCGCGCACTTTAGAGTACCGCCGGTATCGAGAGACCAATATAGATTGTGAACGACCATGTTAATTCCAGGCGGCAAGCGACGACGAAGTGCGATTCTCGGACGTGCAGCGAGGAGAGTCAGACGGAGGAATCGATGCCGACGATCGCCAGTTCACCGGACGATCGAAACGGGTAGCACAGTTCTACTACAGCGTTATACGCCCGCTACCACCCAATAAGCGCGCATTTGTCGACCGGCCCGATTCCGTACCGACGCGTTGCTCTCCCCGTACGCGTCGTAGGCAGCGAGGAAGTTCCCCCAAATCCCAACCGGTCGATTCTCGTGTGAATAGCTGGCAAACTTTTATGAGAGATGGTGTTGTTATCGCCGCTAGGCCTGCATCGGTATCGAAACCATGCGGGTACCGGACAATGTCAGCACGCACCTACGTGGGCGCGATCGACCAGGGGACCACGGGCACGCGGTTCATGGTCTTCGATCACGGCGGCCAGGTCGTCGCGAACGCATACGAGACGCACGAACAGTACTACCCCGAACCCGGCTGGGTCGAGCACGACGCGATGGAGATCTGGGAGACGACCAAAGACGTCGTCACCCAGGCGTTACACGAGGCGGACATCGAGGCAGACCAGCTCGAGGCGATCGGGGTGACAAACCAGCGCGAGACCACCCTGCTCTGGGACGCAGAGTCGGGATCACCGGTCCACCGAGCGATCGTCTGGCAGGATCGCCGGACCACAGATCGCATCGAAGCACTCGAAGCGGCCGACAAGGTCGGTGACATCCGGGCGAAGACCGGGCTCGAGGCAGACGCCTACTTCTCGGCGACGAAAGCCGAGTGGCTCCTCGAGAACGCCGATCCGGTCAAGACCGAACGCGCTCGTCCCGCCGATATCAGGGAACGGGCGGCCGACGGCCAGATCCTCTTTGGAACCATCGACTCGTGGCTGATCTACAATCTCACCGGGAACCACATCACGGACGTCACGAACGCATCTCGGACGATGCTGTTCAACATCCACGAGATGGACTGGGACGACGAGCTCTTGGAGGAGTTCGGCGTTCCAGAGGCGATGCTTCCGGAAGTGCGCCCCTCGAGCGACGAAGACACCTACGGCACGACCGATCCCGACGGATTCCTCGGCGCCTCGGTGCCGGTCGCGGGTGCACTCGGCGACCAGCAGGCGGCCCTGTTCGGACAGACCTGCTTCGACGCCGGCGACGCGAAGAACACCTACGGCACGGGGAGCTTCTTCCTGATGAACACCGGCGACGAGGCTGTCGAATCCGAACACGGCCTGCTCACGACGATCGGGTTCCAGCGTTCGGGCGAGCCGGTGCAGTACGCCCTCGAGGGCTCGATCTTCATCACCGGCGCCGCGATCGAGTGGCTCGAAGACGTCGACCTGATCGACGACGCCGCGGAGACGGAGTCGCTCGCGCGGGAGGTCGACTCGACGGACGACGTGTTCGTCGTACCGGCGTTCACCGGGCTCGGCGCACCACACTGGGACGGCCGGGCGCGTGGCACGATCGTCGGCATTACGCGTGGCACGCGGAAGGAGCACATCGTCCGTGCGACCCTCGAATCGATCGCCTACCAGACCCGCGACGTCGCCGAGGCGATGGAGGCCGACAGCGGCATCGACATGGGAACGCTGCGCGTCGACGGCGGCGCCGTGAAGAACAACTTCCTCTGTCAGCTCCAGGCCGACATCATCGACACCGAGATCGCTCGACCCGAAGTCGACGAGACGACCGCTCTCGGCTCTGCCTACGCCGCGGGGCTCGCCGTCGGTTACTGGGACGGCATCGACAGCCTGCGGGACAACTGGCAGGTGGACCGAGAGTTCGCCTCCGAAATGGATCCCTCGACCGCCGATCGGATGTACGCCCGGTGGGAGGACGCCGTCGAGCGCTCGCTGGACTGGGCACAGGACGGAGGTGAGTGATCGTGTCGATCGCAGTCGCCGACGTGCTCCTCCAGGTCCCGATCCTCGACATGGAGTGGGAGCATTTCGCAGTGCTCGTCCTCGCCGCGGCAGCGGGCGGCGCGTTCGGTGCGTCAATCGGCGCACTCCCCTCCTTCGTCTTCACCGGCTTCGTCGTCCTGCTGGGCGAGGGCATGGCTGCGCTGAGCGGCACCGGCACCGAGTTCACCGAGCTCGGCGGTGCGAATCTCGCGTCGGGGGTCACCGGCACGATCGGGTTCGGTCCGGTCACCGGTCCGCACGTCGCCTTCGCCGGCGGCGTCGCGGCGACGGCCTATGCTGGGTGGCGCTACGGCGAAATGGAGCCCGAGGACTGGGACTACCACTTCGGGAAGAACATCCTCTACGCGTTTGGGACGAAACCTGACATCCTCGCCGTCGGTGCGGTCTTCGGCGTCCTGGGGATGCTCATCGCTCGCTTCTCCGGCGCGCTCGAGCTCCCCGTCGACGGCATCGCACTCGCCGTGTTCGCGACGGCCGTGATCGCGCGGCCCGTCTTTGGCTACTCCGTGATCGGGAGTCCACGCGGCGACGGCTACTTCGACATGAGTCCGTTCGCGCGAGAGGACGAACGCGGCGACGGCAGCGGCCGACTCGCCGTCGAGCCGTGGCTCCCACAGCAGTACAAGTGGTCCGGCGTCGCGACGATCGGCCTCGTCGGCGGCGCTCTCGGTGGGTGGGCCTGGATCATGACCGGCAGCGTCTTCATGGCCTACGGCATCTCCGCCGCGAGCCTGCTCTTCCTCAATCTCGGGGTCGAGAAGTTCCCGGTCACCCACCACATCACCCTCGGCGGCTCGACGTTCGCCGTCGTCGCCGCTGCAGAGCTCAACAGCGAGCTCGGGGTCATGCTGCTGGCGATCCTCGGCGGCCTCGTCGGCTCGCTCCTCGCGGAGTTCACCCAGCGCATCTTCTACGCTCACGGCGGGACCCACGTCGACCCGCCCGCGATGGCCATCGTCATCTACACCGTCGCGATCGGCCTGCTCTACGAGTTCGGCGTGCTCGAGAGCCCCGGCTATCTGGGCATCTGAACGCTGCTGGCGGCGTTTCTTTTTCGACGAGATCGAGGCGGTCGTTGGACCGGCTCAATTGGAATCTGTCGCGTTCGGTGGTTCATCCGGTGAAATTACTGCTCAGTAGACCTGCGGATCGGCCACTAGCAATCGTTTCAGTCCACCGAGATTATCTGCTCCGTGTACAAGCGATAGGACCTCCATCCTCCACATTGTCGTTGACAGCGGCCACGGAACTGGTTCAACCCTCCCGAACAAATTGTGCGAATTAGTCATCCGCTCCAGTTTGTAGCTACCCAGCTACCACGAAATGGCCCAGACGTACATATTCCAAAAGAAACATGAAAATTCGTCTCAGCGAAGATAGGTTTCGATCGAGTCCACGACCTCGTCGACGAACCGATCAGTTACTCGGCCCTGCCACGCGATCAGATCCTCCGCCCTCGGCGAGTGGACTGCCCATGGAGAAACGAACGACGCTCTCGGGACGCCCCCTGTAGTCCAGTGTTCGTCGATGAGGGCGAGCGATTCCTCGTACTCCTTGGTCGATATCGCGACGGCGAGGAACTGCTCGTCATCGAAGGGATGTGATTCGTTGTTGACGATCAGCCACGGCCGCTGCCGGTCCCCGCCCAATTTGAACGGATCGACGCTGCGGACGACGTCGCCACGGTCCGCCTGCATCTATCCGTCCTGCTCGCTGGGGTGGGGCTCGTCTGGAGCGGTAGCGTCCCACTTTGCAGGGTCGATGCCGCCGTCCTCCTCGTCGAGTCGTTGCGAGATCGCGTGGAGATCGTAGGCGTCCGACACACGTTCGAGATCGTCGGTGAGGGCCCAGTACTTGCCCTTGTGCCGAACCAGATCGCGCGACTTCAGGCGGGAGAGGGCAGTTCCGACGGTGTTCGGATCCGCATCGATCCCGGTAGCGATCTCCGACCTGGTGAACGCCCGATCTCGGTTCGCGTGCAGGAACGTGATCACCTGTACCGGGATGCTCGGACCTTGGGGAAGCTCGCCCGTTTCGAACTCCTCGATACGTACAGGCATGTGATGTGCTTAGCGTGCTGGAGTAATGAATGTACTGGGGTGCTGCTTGTCTTTGAGCGTTGGAGGTCAGTGCTTAATACGGGGTCTGTATCTTGCAAAGGTCTCCGAGAAGTGCACAAACAGTTTAGAGTTCCTCGCTACGACGTTGCTCTGTACCAGCCGTGAGGCATCGGTCGAGAGTATCGAACGCCCAGTACCTCGGGCAACGAACTCCATCGTATCCAGCGTGTGCTGCCCCGATCGATTCGACCACCCGAACGAACTGCGGTCAGTCGAGCTTCCGGTAGTCCCGGGCCTCCTCCGCGCGCTGGAGGACCTCATCGAGCGTCGCCTTGGGAGAACTCGCGGACACTGCGGCGTTGAGCGTGCCCTCGAGGATCGGCGCGTCGGCGATCACGACCTCGAGGTCCTCCTCGAGCATCTCGATGGCGAGTTCGGCGTTCATCACGGCGCTGCCGAGATCCACGAGCACGACGATGCCGTCGGCGGTCTCGCCGTCGGGCCCCTCTACGGCATCGAGAATCGCGTCCTCGATCTCGGGGGCACTGGTGCCGATACCGCCGTCGGGATCGCCGCCGACGGGGACGATCCGAGCGTCGCCACCCATCTCCGTAGCGACCTCGGCAACCCCGTTCGCGGCCTGCTCGCTGTGGGAAACGACGACGAGTGCGATCACGCTCGCTCACCTCGCAGGAGAGCCGCGTGCATCACTCCTCACCCTCCGGTGACCCATCCGCCTCCGCCGACTCGTCGGGGACAGTGGGGGAGGTTGCGTCGCGGTCTATCTCGCCGTCGAGATACTCGGTAGCCACGTCGAGGATTGCCTCCAGACAGTACAGCGTGGAGGTCGCGCCTGGATCCTGGTGGCCGACGGAGCGCCAGCCGAGGTAGGAGGCCCGGCCCTTCGAGGCGCGGATCGGCGTCGTGAACGCGACGCCGCGCTCGGCGGCGTCGACGGCCTTGGCCAGCGCGGCGAGCGGCGGGAGCTCGTCCTGTTCGATCGACTTCTTGTATGTGTGGACCGCCGGCGTCAGCGCGTCGACCATCGTCTTGTCGCCGACGGTGGCGCCACCGCGATCTTCGACCTTCGCGAGGTATGCCTCCGCGAAGGCGACGGTGGAGGCGGTGTCGATCCCCTCCGCGAACTCCGTGCTCGCGCTCATGATCGAACCGCCGTAGAGCGGGCCCGCGGCGCCGCCGACCTCCGAGACGAGCGTCCGGCCGACGAGCTTCACGAGCGCCGCCGGATCCTCTTCGTCGGTGTCCTCGATCGCCTCGACGACGGCCTGCATCCCGCGATGGAGATTCGCACCGTGATCGGCGTCGCCGATCGCCGAGTCGAGCTCCGTGAGATACGTTTTCTCCGCCTCGATGCGCTCGGCGACCGCGTGGACGGCCGCCTCGATCGCCTCGCGCTGGATCGACTCCTCGACCATATGTGGTACCCGTTCGCAATGCGCTTGGGTGTTCCGCCAACTGTGAACTGATGACGACGCCGTGTCGCCGCGTGGCGGTGCAGGTCCGGCGAGTCACTACTCCCGAACAGTCAGCGCTGGCGTGTCAGCGGGCGCGGCGAGGAGCTCCTTTCGCTCGTCGTCGAGTGCACAGACCGTGATCGAACAGCCCTCCATGTCCAGTGAGGTCATGTAGTCGCCCACCCACGCGTCCCAGACCTCGAGATCGTGCTCCTCGATGAGCTGGTCGACCCGGCGCTGGACGACGAACAGCTCCGAGAGCGGCGTCCCGCCCATCCCGTTGACGATCGTGAGCACCTCGGTCCCGGCAGCGAGCCCGAGGTCGTCGAGGACGGCCTCCGTGAGGTGGTCGGCGACGTCGTCGGCGGGCATCTGCTCGACTCGTTCGGTCCCGGGCTCGCCGTGGATGCCGATGCCGAGCTCGATCTCGTCCTCGCCGAGGTCGAAGGTGGGTTCGCCCTTCTCCGGGGTGGTACAGGAGGTCAGAGCGGTGCCCATCGTCCCGACGTTCTCGATAACGCCTTCCGCGTGCTCGGCGATCTGATCGAGATCGTCGCCGCGGGCGGCGGCAGCGCCCGCCACCTTGTGGACGAGAATGGTACCACAGACGCCCCGACGGCCGCTCGTGTACAGCGAGTCCTCGACGGCGACGTCGTCGTTGACCACGACCTGCCGGACGTCGACGTCCTCCATCTCGACCATCTCCGCGGCGGTGTCGAAGTTCATGACGTCGCCCTCGTAGTTCTTGACGACGACGAGGACGCCCTCACCGGCGTCGCAGGCCTGGATCATCGCCTCGAGCTGGTCGGCCGTCGGCGAGGTGAAAATCTCTCCAGCGGCAGCGCCGTCGAGCATCCCCTCTCCGAGGTAGCCCGCGTGGGTGGGTTCGTGGCCGCTTCCGCCGCCGGAGACGACGCCGACCTTGCCGTCGACCGGGGCGTCGGTCCGGACGAGCACCTCCGTCCCGTCCAGCCGCCGGAGCCGCTCCGGATGCGCAGATACCATTCCCTCCAGCATCTCGTCGACGACGTCCGACGGATCGTTGATCAGCTTCTTCATGGGCATCGATACCACGGCACAGGCAATAAATCGTCACCGTCGTCTACTGACATGATACGTTCCAAATCCCAGCCACTAGCTCCCTACGCAGCGTGCCCGAAACCACTGCACGTCGGAGTCGGCCACAGCACCGCAGATCGCTGGCACCCTCACCCTCATGACAGACGAGAACGAATGGCATACATGATGGTCCCCAGCAGATGTCGCGGGATTCGAGGTGAGACCCGATGGAACGGATCGTGACCGTCGAACAGGAGGCTGGCCTCCACGCACGGCCAGCGTCGGCGTTCGTCGAGGCCGCCGGCGAGTTCGAGAGCGAGATCACGGTCGGACGTGCGAACGGCGATGGGGCGGTCGACGCCGGAAGCATGCTCGCGGTCACCGGGCTGGGGATCGAACGCGGTGATGCCGTCCGCCTGACGGCGGAGGGGCCGGACGCCGACGACGCCCTCGACCAACTCGTTGCGCTCCTCGAACGACCGGAACCATGAACAGATCCGAATCATGAGCCGATCTGACCGGCGAGCAGACCAGAACCATGAGTAAGACCCTCTCTGGCGTCGGCGCGACGCCGCTGGCCGGCGTCGGCACCGTCCGCTGGTACGAGCCCACGATCCCGGAGTTCGACCGCGAGAGCGACGATCCCGAGGCCGAACGCCAGCGGTTCGTGGACGCGCGGGACTGGGCCCGCGCAGCTATCGACGAGGAGCGCGAGCGCGTCGCAGAGCGGGTCGGCGAGGAGGAGGCGGCAATCCTCGAGGCACACCGACAGTTCCTCGACGATCCGCAGATCGAGTCGGCCGTCGACGCGGAGATCGAGGGCGGCGCCACGGCCGAGGCGGCCGTCGAGGCGGCGTTCGCAGATCCGATCGAGCAGTACGAGGCCACCGGCGGCCGGGTGGCCGAACGGGCCGACGACCTCCGGGACGTTCGCGACCGGCTGCTCAGGACGCTCGCCGGCGTCGAAGACGTCGACCTCGACGCGCTGCCGGACGAAACGATCCTGCTCGCCGAGCGGCTGGTGCCGAGCGACGCCGCGGGACTCGATCCCGACCGCGTGGCGGGACTCGCAACGGTCGTCGGTGGCCGGACCGCCCACGCAGCGATCGTCGCGCGGGCGATCGGCCTCCCCGCGGTCGTCGGCGTCGGCGACCCCCTCCGGGAGATCGAGAACGGAACGACGGTCGTCGTCGACGGAGAGGCCGGCGTCGTGATCGTGGATCCAGACGAGGAAACCCGGACCGCCGCACGGACCGAACGCGAGATCGACGTGATCGACGAGCAGGTCGCGACCGCTGACGGCCGCTCGATCGAGGTGGCAGCGAACGTCGGCCGGCCGGGCGAGCTCGAGGGCGCAATCGACAGCGGCGCCGACGGCGTCGGCCTCTTCCGCACCGAGTTCCTCTTCATCGATCGCACCTCGCCGCCCGACGAGGACGAACAGTTCGAGACCTACTCTGAAGCGCTCCAGGCGTTCCCCGGCGAGCGGATCGTCGTCAGGACCGCCGACGTCGGCGGCGACAAGCCCATCGACTACCTCGATCTGCCGGCGGAAGCGAACCCCTTCCTCGGGGATCGGGGAATCCGGCGCTCGCTGGGCGTCGACGCCGACCTCTTGGAGACGCAGCTCCGCGCACTGCTGCGAGCCGCGGGAACGGCCCGAGAGGAAGGCGACGCCACTGGCGATCTCGCCGTCATGTTCCCGATGGTTGCGGACGTCGCCGAACTCGACGCCGCACTGGAGCGGGTCGATGCGGTCGCGGCGGCGCTCGAGGACGCCGGCGAGCCCTGCGCCATCCCGGAGCTCGGAGTGATGGTCGAGACGCCGGCAGCGGCACGGATGGCACCGGAGCTCGCCGACCGGGTGGCCTTCCTCAGCATCGGCACGAACGACCTCACACAGTACGTGATGGCAGCCGACCGAGACAACGATCGAGTGACGACCTTGCACGACCCACTGCACCCGCCAGTGCTCCGGACGATCGCCGACGCGATCGACGGTGGCCACGAACGCGACGCGTGGGTGGGGATGTGCGGCGAGATGGCGGGCGACCCGGCGCTCACGGAGCTCCTGATCGGGCTGGGTCTCGACGAACTCTCCGCGAGCGCAGTCACGATCCCGCAGGTGAAAGCGCGAATCCAGGAGACGGATACCGAGGCCGCCGAAGCGGTCGCCGAGCGAGCGCTCGCCGCCGAGACCCGATCGGCGGTGCTGGACGTGCTGGATGGCGACGACTGACTGGCTTGCCGTTTAGGGCGAAAAGAGCACACCCAGCACTCTACTCCTGCAAGCGCTTCGTCGTCTCGATGAGCGGGTGCCGGGCGTAGTCGACGACCTCGATGTCGGGGATCCGTTCGAGCCCCTCCTGGCGGGCGGTTCGCAACATCCCCAGCTCGACGAACTCGTCGACGACGATGACGTAGGCCTCCATCGACTCGACGTCGAGCTGATCTGCCGCCAGCACGCGGTGGTGGCCGTCGGCCAGCAGCAGGGTCCCGCCGTCGTCGATCACCACGAGCGGTTCGGCGAGACCGCGTTCGAGCTCGTACCGCCGGCCCTCGAGTTCGTCGGCGTAGACCTTGCCCTGGGTCGGGATCAGCTGGTCGAGGGCGACCTCCCGGCGCTCCTCCCGGAGCTCGAGATCGTGGATTCCCTCGAGCGTCCGGCGGAGTTTCCCGACCTTCTCCGGGGTCGCGCGCTCGATCTGGCTGCGGATCACGTCGGCGTGGGAGATGATTCCGACGAGCGTTCCGGCGTCGTCGACGACGGGGAGCTTCTGGATCCCAGACCGGAGGATGACGCGGGCCGCGTCGGTGATGTTCATCTCCGGGTGCGCGACGAGGATGTCGGTCGTCATCACGGTGAAGATCGGCGCGTCGGGTTCGGCGAGCAGGAGGTCCGAGGCGCTGACGAACCCTTCGACCTGTCGGCGCTGTGCGACGGGGAAGCCGCTGTGATCTGTCGATTCGACGATCCGTCGCGAGACCTCCTCGACTGTCTCGTCGGGATCGACGGTGGCGACGTCCTCCGTCATGTACGCTGCGACGCGGGCGTTGGGAGCGCCCTCCGCGACGGTCATGTCCGAACAGACGGGCGGCGGCGGCAAAAGCGTTCCCTGGCGGCGAGTTCTGCGGCCGGCCTCACTCCAGTTCGCCGTCGCCGCCATCGCGGTCGGGCTCGTGGTCGACCGAACGCGAGGCGTCACCGACACCCGACACCTCCCGGCGGAGCTCCGGCAGGAAGGAGAGGCCGTCGCCCGCCATCGCGTACCCCCCGCCAGCCGCCGTCCGGCTCGTCTCCAGCGCATCGAGGAAGGCGTTCGTCAGCACCTCCTCGACGATCTCGACCGGATTCTCCTCGTCGGGCTCGACCAGCATGCCGACGGGGAGCTGTGCGCCAGCCATGTCGGCGTGCCCGCCCGCGCTGCCGAGTTGGCCGTAGGCCGCCCGGAGCGTCTCGCCGAGGTCGATCTCCGTTCCCCGGGCGCGGCCGGAGACGTAGACCGTGTCGTCGATGATCCCGAAGACGAGCGTCGTGGAAACGTCCTCGAGGTCGAGCAGCAGGTCCGCCGCCTGTGCGAGTGCGTCACGATCGTTTAGCTCGCCGACGCAGGCGGTCAGCGCGTTCCCGTTGCGGATCCGGCGTTCGATGGCCCCGGCGAGCACGTCCATCGTCTCGCCGCTGAGGCTCGGGGATTCGACGCGTTCGAGGACGCTCTCGTCGACCCGTGGCAGGAGTCGCGCGGCGGCCTCGAAGTCCGCGACGGCGACCTCGCGCGTGAAGTCGTCCGTATCCACCCGGAGACCGTAGAGCAACGCCGTGGCGACCTGCTCGGTCAGCTCGATCCCGAGCCGGTCGAAATACTCCGATAGCAGCGTGCTCGTCGCGCCGACGCCGCTGCGCAGGTCGACGAACTCGGCCTCGTCGGGGCCGTGCGTCGGATGGTGGTCGATCACGACGTCGACCGGCGTGTCGTCGGGCAGCTGATCGTTGACGCCGGGGCGGGCGTGATCGACCAGGGCGATTCCGCCGTACTCCTCGAGCTCCGAGGGATCGTCGAGCGTTCGGAGATCGAGATCGAGGAGATTGACCAGTGCACGGTTCTCCTGGTGAGCGATCGCACCGAAGTAGCAAGCCTCGGCGTCTACGCCCACGCCGGCTGCGATTTCGACGAGTGCGACCGCGCTGGCGATCGCGTCGGGATCGGGGTTGTCGTGTGCGAGAACGGCGACGGGCTCCTCGATGCTCCGGAGTGCACGGCGGAGCCGGAGCGATCGATCGCCCGCGGACGACGCGACGTACTCCAGCACTCGATCCGCGACGACGCCCGCCGGATCGGTGGTTTCGGCGGCCGCAGCGAGCTCACCGTCCTCGCGCTGGACCCCGGGCTGTGAGAGCAATCTCGCGTCGGGGAAGACCTCGCGAGCGGCGACGGAGATGCGCGACGTTTCGTCGGCGCTCCCAGTGGCGACGACGACGCTCTCTGGATCGGCGTCGAGCTCGCGGAGGGTCGCCGGATCCGTTGGATCGGCTTCGACGACCGGGACGTCGCGCTCGGTGAGCCACTCTGCCTCGTCGGCGTCGTCGACCACGACGAGGAGGTCGCCAGCGGCTGCGAGACGCGCCAACAGCACCCGGTACTCCGGCCCACACCCGAGCACCACCCGGGTCGGCATATCATGGGCTACTCGCCCACCGCGGGAAAAAGGTACGCTCTCCGCGGCCGACTACGGTCGACGGTCACCCGCGAAACGTCCGCCGATCAGTGCTCAGACGTCGCCACGGAGGCACTCGAAGAGACGTTGGCTGAACTCGGGGACGTTCATCCCGTCGGATGGGCCGATCCCTTCCATGTGATCGATCGAGAGCTGGCCGCCGCCCATCCGCGCGTGGCCGCCGGCGCTGGCCATCGGGACGTCCTCGACGGCAGCTTCGAGCGCCTCACCCATGTGGACGCGATCGTCGCGGGAGCGCCCGGAGACGTGAAGCACGCCCTCGCGCTCGCCCATCACGACGACGGCGCCGACGCCCTCGAGGCGAACCAGTTCGTCAGCGGACTGTGGAATAGTGTCGGCGTCGGTGATCTCGCCGACGTGGCTCACTGCGAAGGAGCCGTCGACGGTCCGGTTCTGGATCGCGCGGGCTTTCACCTCGAGCGTCTCGGCGGTGACTTGGGGGTTGGCGATCCGTTCGAGCCGATCGCTGTCGATGGCGGGGTAGAGATACGAACACGCGTCGAAGTCGGCCTGCGTACAGCCCTCTGTGAGCCGGTTCGTGTCGGACTGGAGCCCGAACACGAGCCCGGTCGCCAGCGGGGAGTCGAGCGCGAGCGTGTCCCCTTCCGGCGCTGGATCCTCCGGCCCGTACCGATCCGCACCGAGTTGCTCGAAGTAGTCGGCGACGATGCTCGCACAGGAGCCGCGATCGGGCCTGACATCGGTGAACCGCGTCCCGACCCCGTTTCCAGGGTGGTGATCCACGACGGCGATCGGTTCGATGCCTTCGGCGCCGGGGAATCCCCGGGGAACGTTGTGATCGACGAGCACGACGTCATCGCAGGCGACGTCGGCCTTCCCCTCGATCTGATCGGCGTCGAACTCGAGGACGGTTCGGAACGCGCGGTTCTCCTGATGGCGGATCTGGCCGGCGTACTGTATCGTCGGATCGACGCCAGCAGCCTCGGCGATCTGCGCGGCACCCATCGCACACGCCATCGCGTCGGGATCGGGGTTCGGGTGAGTCAAGATTGCGACCTCCTCCCTTCCCGCGAGCACCTTCTGGAAGCGCTCGCCCGGCGTCCGGCGAAGTCGGAGGAACGTCCACGCCGTCCCACCGATCACGAGGAGAAGCCCGACGATCATCGCGGCGAGGAGGAGCGGGTCGGTGCCGGTCAGCGCCTCGGCCTGCCCGACGCCGACCGCGGGGACGCCCTGCATATACGCCCCCGAGAGAGCCGACCAACTAAACCGTTACCCCGTCTCGAATCCACAGATCGTTGCGCTGTGGAGAGCCCACACACCAGTGTCCGCCCAGCCTACTTGCTGTAGGCTTCGATCGCGTCCCGATACCCCTCACGAAACGACGGAAACGAAAACTCGTATCCCAGCTCCCGGAGCAGGTCGTTCGAACAGCGTTTGCTCGTCCGAAGGCGGCGTTCGGCCGGCTCCGAGAGGTCGCCGGCCGCCAGCCGCTCCTCGATCGTTCGCTTCTCCGGCGCTGGCTCGCCACACCGCTCGGCCAGCCAGTCCGCGAACGCCCACTTCGAGACCGGCTCGTCGTCGACGGCCAGCAGCGTGTCGATCGAACGGTCTGCGAGCGTCCCGTCGGCAGCCCCATCGAGCGCGAACCGAACCACGCCCGCCGCGTCGTCGCGATGGATCATGTTCAGATACCCCTCCGTGACGGGTCCCTCGACGTAGCGCTCCAGCCGGTAGCGATCGGGGCCGTAGAGTCCGGCGAACCGGACGACGGTTCCGTCGATGCCGTGCTCGTCAGCGACGTCGGTCGCCACTCGCTCTGCGTCGGCCAGCACCGCGGTCTTCTCCGTCGTCGGATCGATCGGCGTGGTCTCGTCGACCCAGTCGCCGTCGTGATCGCCGTAGACCCCTGTGCTGGAGGTGTAGACCAGCTGCTCGGGTGGGTCCTCCCGGCCAGCGAACTGCTCGATCGCCGTTTCGAGCCCCTCGACGTAGACGTGGCGGGCCGCCTCGGCCCCGCGACCACCGGAGCTCGCCGCGAATACCAGCGCGTCGACGTCCGGCACCGCGTCGAGCGATTCGGGATCGGTTACGTCGGCCTGCACCGCCTCGAAGCCGGCCTCCTCGATGGCCGCTGCCCCGTCAGCGGACCGGCGAACGCCGACGGCGTCGTGCCCGGTCGCCGTCAGCTGGCGACCGAGTTCGAGTCCGACGTAGCCACAGCCCAGAATAGCGACCTGCATGGAGACGTATTGCACGTCCGTGAGGAAAACCGCGACGGTCGATCGACTCGCGTGGCCGTCGCCGGCCACCGTTCACCATGCCACCCTACCGCCGGCTCGCGATGAAATGCTCCAGCCTGGCAAACTCGGCCAACGAGACCGGTGCGCGACGTTCGAGTCGCTGCTGGATTCCCTTGCCAGACCGCTCGCCCTCGTACTCCGCGGCGATCGTGTCGACGTCGAGGACCGCCATCGACATCCCCAGCAGCAGGTGGTCGCAGGCCTCCGCGTGAATCGTCGCGGCGTCGAGCTCAGAGTCGAGCGCCTGGATCGCGGCGGCATCCTCGAGAAACAGCTCCGGCGCCTCGCCGGCGGCGATGGACCGGAGCGTCGCCGTCTCGATCCCGGTCTCGGCTGCGACCGGTTCGACGCCGTGCTCGTCGACGATCCGGGCAAGCTCCGTACGATACTCGTCGGCGAGCGCCTCGGGCGTCGGCGCGTCGACCGACGTCCGCTCCTCGTGTAACATTGTGCGGAGTTCGTCGAGTGCGGGCAAGTGCCTTTCCCAGTCGGTCCGGCCGCGAGGCACCAATCTGTGGGCCCCAAGAGGATGGTAGTCGACGCGGTCGGGAGAGCGTCTCGCTAGTCCCAGCCGTCGGAGGTTTGTGTGAACCCGGACCCTCCGTTGCCGACACCACCGCCGCTGGGTGGGACGACGACGGCGACGGTCGTCGAGGCCTCGAAAGAGATCCGGCTCGCGGTCCCGAGACGCTCCGGCGAGCCGTCCCCCGTCACGTCGATGGCGACGTGCTGCCCGTCGCGAACGTAGCTGACGTGGCCACCGCCGCTGGGACCGCCCTGTGCCGCACGGACCGAGAATCCGGCGTAGGTGCCGGCGACCTCGACGCGCCAGACGTTCCCGGTCGCGGCCCACCAGCCGGGGAAGGGGACGAGCGGGAACCCACGCGTTCCGATGACGGGTGCGCGATCGAACTTGTTTGCGAGCCGTTGCTCGACGGAGTCCGCGACGGATCCTGCCTTCGCGGCAATGGCGTCCTCAGCGATCGATCGGGCACGATCCGTGGCGGCCTCGACGACGGAGAGTTTCACCTGCGCGGCGTCGTCGCCGAGGCGCGAGTCGACGCACTGGCGAACCATCGTCGCGGCGCGGTCGGCCGTGGTGTCGTCGACGTCCTCGTGGGCAGCGGCCAGTTCGCCGATGGCTGTCGCCGCGGAGCCGTCGTCGTATGCCAGGGCGCGCTCGGCCGGGCCGCCGAACTGGACCGTCGCGGCGTCGACGACCGCCGCCGCGTCGTCTTTCGACAGAGAGGTTTCCTCCGTCAGCGCGTCGACCGCTGCCTCGTCGACGGCCTCGACGCCTGCACGAACCTCCTCGCGTAGTTTCTCACGGTGGGCGAGCAGGCCACCGTCCCCAGCAGCGTCGGTGGGGATCGCGTTCGCGCCCTTCAGTGAGCGAGCCGCCATCGGGAGTGGTACTTTCTTCGTCGGAGAGTCGAAGAGGTTGACCACGATGCCCGCGAACTTCGAGGCCATGTCCTCCGTCGGGAGCGAGGCGATGGTCGTCGTATTTGCGGCCAGCGGATAGTAGGAGCCGTTCGCGTCGGTCGGTGGCGGGACCGTCGTCTGGTTCACCTCGTCGAGGTCGAGGTAGCCGGGGTCGGCGTCGACCGTGATATCGAGATCGGGTGCAGGCTCCTCGGTCGCCAGCGTCGCGGGCTCTGGGCGCGCGTAGTCCAGGCCGGTTTCGAGCAGCTTATTCAGGCCGATGCTCGGGAGCGTGGAGATCTCACTCACCTTGTCCGATATCGCGTCCTGCGTCCCGGCCATCCCCGCCGAGCGGGCTTCGAGACGCGTGAGGACGCGATCGAAGTAGACCCCGCGAGCGGCGACGGTCGCTCGCTGACCGAGCCCGTCGTACTCGGCGGGGACGTCGCGGTACTGATCTGCCGACGCTTCGAGTTGTCCCCGGAGTTCTGCGCTGGGATCGGCGTCAGTGGCCAGCATGGCGAGCTCCGTCTCCGTCGAGATTCCGCGGAGATCGTCGCGGAGCGAGCCGAGCGCCTCGTATGTGTCGTCGGACTGGTCGCTCACTGCCTCGGGCGAGACGACGCTCGACCGGCCGATCGACTCGTTGGTGGCCACGGCGCGGGCGACCGCGTCGATGCCACCGACGTCGTCGATCAGCGTCTCCTCGGCTCTTTCGGCGAGCGATGCGTACTGTTCGCCCTCTGGGCCAGGCGCGAGTGCGGACGGGATCCACTCGCGGTCGAGCGGCCGGTGTTCGAGGGCGATTCCCACGTCGACGTCACGGCGGTAGCGAACCTCGCCGTAGCGGACGCTGTCGTTGCCCTGGTGCTGGTACTCTGCGAGCACCGTCTCTTCGAGCACGACGGTTCGCCGCTCCGTCACCGAGCGCGACCAGCCGTTGGTCTCGGCTGGCAGCGATCCGCCTCCCGACTCGACGGCGACGGCTTCGACGGTGCTCGTCCCGACCGTCCCGACGCGCGTCCAGTTCCCCGCCGTGGAGATTTCCTGGTCGTAGCGGTCGCGAGCGCCGTAGGAGTCGGTGGTCTCGAGCGAGGCCTCGATGGAGCTCGCAGTTCGAACGATCGCCTCGATCGGATACTCCGCCGGGCTATCGGCATCATCGGGAACGAGGCCGTCTTCGGGATCGGCGGCGTCGTCGATGACGTCCGCGAGCGCGCTGTCGGCGGTGCCGTTGACGCCGACGACGGTCGTTCTCGTCGGCGGCGAGGCGACCTCGCCGAACGTCGGATCGTCGTCGTTCGCCTCCGGGAGGGCCGCGTCGGCGAATCCGCCAGCCTTGAGACCGATCGTCTCGTTCGCGACGACCCGAGAGGTCGCAGCCGCCAGCCCTTGCTCTGCCTGCTGATTCGAGTTCCCGAAGGTCGACCGCTGGGCGTCGAGCACCGCGAGGTTCGTCACGAGTTCGACGTGGCGGTTCGCGATCACGTCGTCGATCGGAAGACCGGCGTACTGGCCGTAGCCCCGGGTCCATCCCAGTCCGTAGAGCCCGCCGGTGAGCCCCCGGCTCAGACTCCCCGCCTCGAGTGTCTCGCCGTCGAGTCGCTCCTGAAACGTCGTCGTCCGATCGTGGAGCGTCAGGGTCGGCGTCGTGACGTTCGCCGAGATCGTCCTGTACCGGGTGTCGACGACCGTCCCATCACGGGTAACTTCGATCGGTACGTCGGTCACCTCGACGGCGACGATCCCCCGACTGGTCGCCTCGACGGACACCGTCTCCATCGCCGCCTCGGCGCTGTCCGCGTCGTTGATAGCGGCCAGATCGACGCTCGCACGGGCGTCGCCCACCCGCTGGCCGTCGCCCCGTAGCGCCTCGCGGAACTGGAGTGCGACGAGCAACTCGAGGTAGGATCGGTAGGGGCGGTCCTCGTCGAGTAGCTCCCCGAACTCCGTATCTGCGGGCGCCACGACAGGGTTCGCAGCAGCCGTGGCGCCGGCCTCTCGCATCGCATCGCGAAGCGCGGTCTCGGCGACCGACTCTGCACGATCGCCGGCGAGCGCCGCGTCGCGGTCGATTCGCCCGCCATCGAAGGAAACCGTCGCGATCGCGACCGATCCGAGCAACAGGAGGACGCCGATCAGCGCGAACGGAACGCGACCGCGCTCGTCGTCTGCCAGCCTCACGAGGACCACGTCCTGATGGACACCGTGACGGTGGTCGGTGACGCTGCGCTCGCAGCCTGCGCTGTTTTATCATACCCCTCACAGGCGACCGGCTCCAGCCGATCGGTCAGCGTCTGTGCGAGCAGCGAGTTTCTCGTTCGCGCGCCGGCGTCGTCTGGGACGACGTCGCTGTTCAGGTCGACGGCCGAGGAAGCCGTGGCGTACCGCTGCTTCGTCGCGGTGGTCACGGCACCGCCGGCGATGAGCGCGGTGTGCGTCCGTTCCGGTGGGAACACCGCCCCAACGGTGCGGACGGCGATCGAGCGGGCGAGATCGTCACAGCCGCCCTCCGCAGCGATGGTTGCCAGCGTTCCGCGTGGTTCGCCGGTGATCGACGCCGCATCCGCGTCTGCACCATCTCCAGCGTCGTCATCGTCTGCCTCGTCGTTCGTCGCGTCCGCGACGGGGAGCGTCCAGTTCGGCGTCGCTGGTGCGGTTCCTGTGGCGGCGTCGACCGGCACGGCGACGGTCGCAGCGTGAACGTCGACGTCGTCGGGCGGCGATGGGCCGACGACGAGCCCGGCCTGCAGCCCGGAGCCCTGAAGCGGTCGCCAGCGCGTCCGCACCTGGATCTCCACGTCGCCGTCGAAACGCGCGATCGCTCGACGGGTCGCGTTCCGTACGGCAGTCTCGTGAGTGGGTGCCCGCGAAAACGGCTCGTCGTCGAAGCGAGCGTTCGCGACTGTCGTCTCCGCGAGGAGTTCCGCGATCGTGCCGCGGTCCGTACGGATCGCACCGGCGTCGGCCGCGTCGCCGTCGGGAGCTGGCGTGTACTCGATCGTCGCCGTCGATGTCGCGAGCGTCGTCGTCGCTTCGGCGGCGACGTCCGGATCGTTCTCGGGGCCGTCGCCGGACTGGGGAACGGTGTAGAGTAGTCCGATCGCGGCGCTGACCAGCAGGAGGAAGACAGCCGCGTCGAGGACGGTGCTGACCGCGCGATCCGGAGCGCCAGCGGGAAGTGGAGAGCGAGTCACGACTCCCACACCCACACGGTGAGATTGCCAGCGACCTGCACACTCGGTGCGATCTGGACGGTCACGGGCCTGCTGGTGACGGCAGCGTCCGGCGGCGGCGTGGAGCCGTGAGAGTCGGTCGTATTCCGATAAGAGAGTTCGAGTCGGACGGCTTCGCCCGGCCGCGTGAACTGCTCGGGAT
Organism: Salinarchaeum laminariae; assembly: GCF_023204835.1. GTDB lineage: Archaea > Halobacteriota > Halobacteria > Halobacteriales > Salinarchaeaceae > Salinarchaeum > Salinarchaeum laminariae. Next base: position 1,422,244 of record NZ_CP096270.1, on the reverse strand, counting down.
CCAGCGAGGCGGACGCGTCGAGGACACCGTCGGCGGCGATCTCTGCGGTGATCTGCGCCATCGTTGCCTCCGCGTCGGTGGACTCGGCGGTCGGCGAGCGATCCGCCGCGACGCCAGCATAGAGCGTGATTCCCACGCCGATCGCGAGCACGGCGACCACTGCCGCGATCGGCTCGGTCTGTCCGCGCCGATCCCGCCACCACGCGGCCACCTCAGGCGGTAACGAGCGTGACATCCGTTCCTCCGTAGCTGAGTTTCCGGACGATCAGCCGATCGCCAGCCGGTTCGATGCGTCGCCGTTCGTCTCGAGCCGTCTCGATGGCCTCGGCGAACGTCGCCGTGGACTCGAAGAGTTCGTTCGGCGACGCGCCGAGAGCCACGCGGCGCAGATCCGTGCCGCGCTCGGCGGGCGTCATGCGACCGTGATCGATCGTGACCGCCTCCCTATCCTCGCCCTCGATCACGAGCCGGTACTCGCTCACGAGAACGCGGTCGGCGTCGATCGGATAGGTCGCACTCGCGGGAGCGCGACTCGCCGCGACTTCCTCGATCGTCTCGGCTGCGGGCGTCGCTCGCGATGGTGGCTCCGGCGTCACGGCGACGGCCACGCCCAGCACCGCAAGCGAGACCATCGAGACGCCGATCCAGACGTACCACGCGTCGATCGGGGGACCAAGCATGCCAGCAGGTCGCCGCCCCATCCCACCTTAAACTGTGGAGCACTCTGCGTGTCGCGAACCGACGACCACCTGCTACTGGTGAATGGACTGGTCGAGCGGACAGCGTAACCGAACGAAGCGGCGAGTCACGACAGCTGCAGTGGCTGTCGACGCCTCAGAACAGCAGTCCTGCACCGAGGAACCCGCCGAGGAAGACGGCGGTCGCACTCGCAGTTGCGATCCCGACGCGGTAGCCCGTCAACGGCCGGTCGAGCCCGTGGTCGATGCCTGTCGCGAGCGTGGTCAGGACGACCGCGAGACCGAGCACGTACGCGCCGACTGCCATCCCGAGTCCGGCGGTGGGCATCGTCCCGATCGCCTCCGTCTCGCCACCGAAGTCCGCCATGCCGTCGGCGAGCGCGACGGTGGCCCCAGCGACGAGCGGGCCGAAGATGGCTGCCGTGTTTCGCAGGGTACCGGTCAGCCGTGCCAGCGAGTGGCGAGCCTCGCGCTCGACGGACTGCAGGTCTTCGAGATGGCCCGCCATCGCGACGATGGCCTGTCCGGCTGGCTGGCCCTCCTGGGTCGCGAGCGTCAAAAGCTGCGCCGTCGAGTGGACGCGACGACTCGGGACCGTCGCGAGCGCGCCGTGCTGCCCGCGGAGCGCGTCGTCCGGGCCAACGCCGAGTACGCGACTCCGCCGCGCAGCGTCGGCCAGCACCTCGCCGGTCGCGTCCGGAAGCTCCTCGGCGGCAAGCTCCATCGCACGCTCGACGGCGTACCCGTCGTCGACCCGTCGGCCGAGCAGGTAGAGCGCGTCCGGAAGCCCGTCCTCGATCTCCTTGATCCGGTCGCGAACGACGACGGTCGGCCGGTAGTGAACCACGAGCCCCACGCCGCCACCGAGCCCGATCAGTGCGATCGGGACTGCCCACCGACCGATCAGAACGTCTGCGGCGAGCGCACTCGAAGCGCCGCTACCAACTCCGGCCAGCGGTGCGGCCCACCATCGATTCGACACGTCGGGGTGTGATCGGTCGAGATCGGGCGCCGGAAACGCGACCGGCCGACGAACGAGCAGCCAGCCCGCCGCGCCGAGCAAGATTGCCGGCAACGCCAGGTCGTAGATGACGATCACGACCGGGAGCGTAATGGGAACGCCGGCGGCACGTGCGCCGGGAAGCACCGCGACGAGCGCGAGCGGCAGCAGGACGCCGAACGCGTAAAGCCCGGTAATCGGACCACCCATGTTCGTGACGAAGGATTGGAGCCGTGTGTGGGTCCCCTCGAGGACGGCCTCGAGCGACCGCTCGAGTGCGCGCTCGCGACGCGCCGCACTCGCAGAGCCGGCGGCGGCGAGCAGGTGGCTCGCGCGAGCGAGCGCGGGGAACCACTCGCGCCACTCCGCTGCAAACCCGTCGAGCCCCGTTCCGGCAGCCCCCGCACTGGCCCGGACGTGGCGCCGGAGGCTGGCCGCGAGCGGACCGTCTCCCGAGTCCGCTGCGAAGGCGACCGCGGCCTCCGTCGCCGGATCGACGCGCATCCGGAGGATCGCGCGGCCGACCAGATCCGGTGCCGCGCCGAGCGCCCGGGAGCGGCCGAGCGCCGCGACCGCGATCGGCCCGCGGTGGACGGCGTGGACCACACCGAGTGCGAGTCCGATCGAGAGGGCGAGGGCGAGCGGACGGTAGGTCGCGGGGGCGAACAGGGCGAGTGGCAGGCAGGCGAGCCCCACGACGCCGCCCGCACCGTAGCCAGCGCGAACGAGTGTCGCCGGCGAAACGTCGGTCTGGAGGAAGGCGAGCGCACGCGAAAGTTCGTCGCTCGCCTCGACCTCGGCCGGATAGAGCCGTGCGAGGCCGGTGATCGTCCGCGTCAGCACGGTCGATCACCGCGCCGAGCGTAGGCGGTCGTGACGGCCTCGGGCGCCGTCGTTCCCCGATTCGCGAGCGATCCGAGAAACGCGCCGCGATCGTCGATCCGATCGCGGAGCGTGGCGTAGGACTCACCGGGGCGAGTGAGTTCCTGGAGCAATCGGCTGTTGCCGCGCTCGATCCGACCAGTCGGTGCGAGACGAGCCTCGGTAGCCGAGGCCTCTTGGTCCGCTCTGCGTGAGGGCTCTGCTTCACCTCCAACCTCCTGGGCACGTCCGCCATCGAGCGCGAACAGCGACTCGAACCGGACGCCGTCGTCGGACGCGATCACCTCCTCGATTCCCGCGACGCGACGGGCCTGCTCGCCGTCGGCCGTGCGATACTGCTCGCACGTGACCACGAAATCCGTCGCGCCGAAGGAGGCCTCTGGGACGCCGATGTCGCCGACGACGCGTTCACGGACGTCCTCGCCGCCGTCGCCGTGGATGGTCCCGAGGACGGTTTCTCCGCTGGCTCCGACGCGCATCGCCTCGTAAAGCACTGCGGCCTCCTCGCCGCGGACCTCCCCGAGGACGATCGCGCTCTCGCCGAGCCGGAGCGCGGTTCGTAGCGCTTCGGTCGGCGTCACGCCGGGACCCTCCTCGAGGGTCGTGTGCAAGGGCTGGACGTCTCGGCCCCGATTCTGATAGGTTGCGACCGGGAGCTCCGGCGTGTCCTCGATGACGATCGATCTGGTCGTCGCGGGCAGCTCCCAGAGCGCGGCGCCGAGTGCAGTCGTCTTACCCGCGCCACGCGTTCCAGCGAAGAGGCCGGCGGCGCTCCGGCGGACGGCAACGGAGAGCAACCCGGCTGCAGCGGGCGGAAGCGTCCCGTTATCGACGAGTGCAGGTAGCGTGAACGCGGATTCACCGCCGGATCGGAAGGCGAAGGCGTGTCCCTCCGTCGCGGGGTCGAGCACGCCCGCGACCCGGACCGTCTGGTCGGCGATCGTCGCCGTCGCGTCGAGCGTCGGGCTCGCACGCGAGAAGGATCGGCCACTCCGTCGACGGAGCGTCGACGCGATCGCACCGACCCCGTCCTCGCCGAGCCGGACGTTCGTCCGGCACTGCTCGCCGTCGACGACGACCCACAGCGGCGTCCCCGCTGCCGGACCGCTGGCGTACACGTCCGAGACGGCAGGATCGGCGAAACAGTCCTCGAGAACCCCGAATCCCCGAGTGTGCTTCCGGAGGACTGCTGCGAGCGTGCGAACGTCGGCGTCGTCGATGGCGTGGGGCTGATCAGCACCCAACTCGGCCGAACGACCCACCGTACCAGCAGTCGTAGCGGCGTGATCATCGTCGGTCGCACTGGGGTCCGTAGCCTCGACCGCACCGCCTGACGAATCGGTAGACTCGCGGTCGTCGAGGACGGCTCGAACGGCGGTCACTGGTGCGGGCTCGTCGCGTCGCTCTGCGAGTTCGTCGTAGGCGTCGGCGAGGACGGCGTGCGCGGCGGGACCGAGCTCGGTCTCGACGGGATCGAGGTGATAGCGTGCGGCGCCCGCGCCCGGCGCGTCGTAAATTCGCGCAGTGGCACCCGTCGGAAGCTCTCTGGCGGTCCGGAGGCGAGCGTCGGATGGGAGTGCAGTCTCGAGCCGTGCGTCGGCGACGGTCGGGGCGATTGCAGGCTGGAACGGCTCCGCACCATCCGTCGACGCTGCATCGAGCAACCCGACGTCGGCTGCGATCGTCGAGATCGGCGCCGCGCGGGCACCGGCGTCGGCCGCCGCGGCGAGTGGCTCCGTTCGCGCACGATCAGCGAGCGTGGGATCGGCATCGCGGGCGAGCGCGGCGAACCGCCCGGCTGCGTCGAGCAACGCGACGGCCTCGCGATCGTAGTAGCGATCGACGCCGGCGGACCGGACGCGGATCCGCTCGACGTCGCGGGTACAGAGCTCGTCAGCGACGGTAGCGCGACACGCCGGCGCACTGCCGAGGCGGCCGTCACAGTCCGTCGCGTCGACGGCGAGCGTGCTCCCGGCCGTCTCGATGAGGCACCCACACGCGGGGTCGTCAGTGCCGAGGACGCGTTCGAGTAGTGCGTGCATGACGGGCGGTCGCCGCGTTATTGGACTTGAACCTGCGCACCCGGGCCGCCGAAGGCGCCGTCGTGAACCCGCTCCAGCCTGGTAATGACGACGCGTCGATCACCACCGACCTCGACCAGGGCGAGCACGAGCTCGTGGGTGCCGGGATCGCGGAGGACGAGCGGTTCACCGTCGATCGTGTGGACCGGAACCGTCCCGTGAATCTCTGTCTCGTCCCTGCCCTCGACGCGGAATTCGTAGCCGCGATCCGACCCCGAGATGGCGAGTCGCTCGACGCCTGCCGCCCCGACGTCCGCCGCAGGGATTCGCACCTCGACGGTTCTGCGCGCGCCGACGGTACCGGGGACGGCCTCCTCGGACTCCACGAGGTCGACCGCGGCCGCGTCGATCGACTCGACTCCGGACCGGAGCTGTGCCTCGCTACGGTCGGCAGCCGCGTGCTCGACGGCCGGCATCGCTGCCGCGAGGATGGCGATGGCGAGCAGGACGGTGACGACGACGCGAATCACAGCATCGAACGCAGCCGATCGAGCAGCGTCTCGCTGTTCGCGTCCGTCTGCGGATTGCTCTTCGCCGCCGGGCTGCGATCCGGCCGCGCCGAATCATCGGTCGGCGGCTCCGTCCCCGGACGCGCCTCACGCTCGGCTGGCGCTGCGCCACCGGAACCGCTCCACCCCGAAACGGCAGGGCGATCGCCGCCACCTGCGCGAGATCGGTCACCGCCCCCGGAGGTGAGTCCGACCCCGGCTGCGTCGGAACGGCCCTGTTCGGGATCCGACCCACCGAGGGGAACCGACCCGTTCGCCGCCCGCTCGACACCGCCGTCAGGTGCGGACCGGCCACGAGAGGTCGGTTCGTGGGAATGATCGGCATGATTCGAGGTCGCTGCTGGCCCGTCGCCGAACCGATCCGGCTCCGTTCCGTGTGCTCCCGTGGACCCGCTCTGCGTCGGGTCGGACTCCTCGCACGTACACCAGTCGTCGTCCCGATGCGGTTCCTCGAACTCGCCCGGTTCCTCGCCAACTGACCCGGGACCGTCGTCGAACTCGAAACGGGTGGGATTCCCCTCACGCGTGGTGGCCCCGGAAGGATCGGTGATCCCCGAACGACCGAGTCCCTCCGAAGGGTCGGTGCCATCCGAATGAGCGCCGTCCCGGGGAGAACCATCCGCGTGGGTGTGACGTCCGCCTGGGCCGCCGACTCGCCCCGGTTCGGAACTACCCGCTTCTGCGATGCGTTCGTCGAGGCGATCGAGATCAGTGTGGAGCGCCTCCAACGCTGCGGACTGGTCGTCGAGGCGATCCTCGAGGTCCGCCGAGTGCTGACGGTCCGCAGCCAGCCGCTCGTCGATCGCGTCGACGCGGGTCTCGACGGCGTCGATGGACTCCTCGAGCCCGTCGGCGGTCGCGAGCGCCGCGTCGGCGCGGCGTTCCAGCTCCTCGTCGACGCGCTCGATCTCGCCGACGTACCCCTCTACTGCCTCGACGGCGGCCTCGAGATCCGCCAGTCGGTCGGCGAACGACTCCACCCGATCGGTGATCTGCTCGTCCGCCGCCGCAGCCGCGTTCCCTTCGGGATAGGCGGCGTCGAGCCGACGTTCCACGGCGTCGAGTCGCTCCGCGAGGTCGTCCTGGGACATGGACAGGCGTCGCCTCGGTATCCGGCATAAACGTGTGGCGCACTGGCGTCTGGCGCGAGGGATGCACTCTGGCCGTCGATCCGCGACCACCCCCGAACTTTTCCCGATTCGAATCGCCAGTGGACGTATGGAGCCCGGAGACGTCGCACGCGTCGAGATCGGGGAGTGTGAGTCGATTCACTACGTCGACACGGGGATGTACGGCGTTGCAGGCTACGGCTCGGTCTACGTCATCGACGGCCCGACGCCCGCCGTCGTTGACACCGGCCTCGGCGCGGACTACGACGCGGTTCGCGGCGCGCTCGACGCCGTCGGCATCGGCCTGGACGACCTCGAGGTGATTGCGCTCACGCACGTCCACCTCGATCACGCCGGCGGTGCCGGCAGGCTCGTTCGCGATTATCCGAACGCGACGGTGTTCGTCCACGAGATCGGCGCGCCACATCTCGCCGATCCCGGCCGGCTCGTCGAGGGGACGAAACGTGCGGTCGGCGACCAGTGGCGCCACTACGCCGAGCCGCTGGCGATTCCGGAGGAGCGAATCACCGAACTGACGGACGGCGATCGAATCGATCTCGGCGACAGAGCGCTCGTTGCCCACCACGCTCCGGGCCACGCGCCACACCAGGTCGTCTTCCACTCCGCTGCCGACGACGCGGTGTTCACCGCTGACGCCGCGGGGATCTACGTCCCCGAGCGGGACGCCGTGGAGCCGACCTCGCCCCCGCCGAACTTCGATCCCGAACAGGCGCTCGCGGACGTCGAGACGATCCGGGCGCTGGAGCCGTCGGTGCTGTGTTACGCTCACTTCGGCCCGGCGCGAACGGGCGATCGGCTCGAGGAGTACGAGCGGGTGCTCGGCGAGTGGGTCGACGCCGTCACAGAGACGCGGGAGGCCGTCGGCGGCCCGGACGGCGACGACGAGGCCGTGATCGAACAGTTCGTCGACGCGGTCGACACCGAGGACGTCTGGAACGAGGAGAAGGCCGCTGCGGAGACGCGGATGAACGTTCGGGGCGTGTTGCGCGCGTTGGACCGATCGTCGTAAGCGATCGCAGTGTGGCGCTTGGTGGAGCCGGTCACTCGATCGTCGGCGGCTCGTCTTTGCCGATCCAGAGCTCGTGGCTCTCGATGTCCTCCAGCGTCGCGACCTGGCCACCGATGGTGACCGTTCCGGAGTCGGTCTCGATGGTCAGCCCCGCGACCTCCTCGGTGTGCTCGAAGGTGATCTCGATGACCCGGCCCTTGACGACCCGAGGTTCGCCGGTCAGCACGTCACGGCCGCGGACGGTCGCGTACAGCGGCCCTTCGACGGTCTGGAGGTCCTTCACGCACCGGCGGATCGACGCGTAGATTCGGGGGAACGATCGGTCCGTTCCGGCGCTGACGAGGTCGTCGCTTGTGGTCCAGAGAACGGTGCCGTAGAACCCCGAGAGCAGGAATCCCAGCGCCGAGCGGTTGAAGATCACGCCGTAGCGCTCGCTGTCGTCCCGGATCGCGTCCTGGGTGGCGTAGACGGAGTACTCGCCGTCGGAGACGGCGATCACCGGCGTCGTGATTCCGCGGCGCGTCCTGGCGTTCGTACAGACCGTTTCGTACTCGTAGTCGTCGGGGTCCGGCGCCTCGCTGCCGGGCGTGACGATGAGATCGACGCTGACACCGTGATCGACGGCGCGGCCCAGCTGCGTCTCGAACCGCTCTAAGAGCGCCGGGGTCAGGGAGAGTGCGAGCTCGTAGTCGGCAGACTCGATGACGTCCTCGACGTAGCGGAGGATCGTCGCCCGCGAGCGGACGAGCGAGACCGCCTCCGTCTCGCGAGTCGGCGCCGTGTAGCGGGCTTCGAGCTCGTCGATCATGCGGTCGAGCGAGCTCTCGAGCTCCTCGAACGCCTCTGCGGGATCGATCGCCACGACCTTCATCGGCCGTGACTCACGTAGCTCGACGAGCCCGCGATCGCTGAGACTCCGGACTGTGTCGTAGACGCGTGGCTGTGGAATGTCCGTGCGCTCGGAGATCTCACTCGCAGTCAGCTCGCCGTGTTCGAGGACGGCGAGATACGCGTCCGTGCCGTACTCTCCGAGGTTGAACCGCTCACCCACCTGTTCGAGGGTTGCGCGGAGGTCGTCTGAGGCCATTGCGGATATGCGGCGTTCTCACTACCGGTACGTATTTATTGCGGATCGAGTACAACACAGTTCCGTAAGACCGTTAGTTTCTACTCCGGTGGAGATGGCGGCCGCCCCTCTGCCGCACCGAACAGACAGGAACCAGGCCTACATGTACATCCTGTCGTCGGGGAGGTCGCTCTCGGCGGCGTCCTCGAGTCTGGCCGCAAGTTCGCCGTAGTAGTTGCTGACCTCTCCCGCGAACGTCTCGAGTGGCCCGGTGTCGACGTCGAGGTCGTACACGTCGACGAGCCCCTCGAGGAGCCGGAGCGCCGCTTCGGCGTCGGGCGCTTGCGGGTGAACCGGCGTCACGAGTACGCCCACTGCGAGGTCGGTGTCGATGCCGCGCTCCAGCAGCGTTGCGTTGACGCCGTCGAGGAACCCGTTGCCCATCGGCGAAAGGTCGGTGTCTGCGAGTCGGCGCTCCCGGAAGTCCTCCGTGGCGATCCAGAAGGTGCGGTGATCTTCCGGGCCGTGTGGGACGGGAACGCCGGAGACCATGCAGAGTTCGTCGACCGCCGACGTGTCGATCCAGGAGAGGAGCGACTCACCGAAGGACTCTGCCGCCCACGCCGGAACGAACTGCTCGGAGACGAGCGCCGTCAGCGGAACGTCGGCGTCGGCGTGCAGCCGCGTCGGATGGCGCGGCCGTCCCTCCGTGAACGGCGTGATCGACGGCAGACCGCCGGTGCTGACGTGTCCGACCGACTCCATTTCGAACTGATCGACCAGGTAATCGACCGCCGTGAGGCCGGCGAGACCGAACGCCGAGAACCCCGCGACGACCGGCTCTGTGATCGGTTGGTCCTCGTGGACGGAGACGCTCGGATCGCGACCGGTGGGTCTGGCCATGTATGAGAGTCTGGCGGCGAGGCCTTGAACGTCGGGCCCAGTTCACTCCAGTGTCGACGATCGGTCTGCCGACTCACTCAAGCGACGAACGCCGATCGTCGTCCTCCGTCGCCGAAACCATGAGGTGACGGGCGAAAGAAGGCGAGGTATGTCTTCGCCTGCCGACGTGCTCGTTCTCAGCACGGGGACACACGGGGAACCGGTCGCGGAGTACGGGGCAGCGATTCGCGAGCGGCTCCCGAACCACGACGTCGCCGTAGCGAGCACGCCGACGGAAGAGCGGGAGCTGATCGAGGGGGTGCGCTACGTCACCGGCCGGTCGATCGACGGTGACCTGCTGGAGCGCGCGGACGCGATGGAGCTGTTCGCCTGCGGCTACGCTGGCACGGACCACCTGCCGATGGACGAGCTGCGCGCTGCGGACGTCACGGTGACGAACGCCGCCGGCGTGCACGGGCCGAACATGGCCGAGCAGGTCATCGGCGCGATCCTCGCCGCAGTACGGCGGTTCGAGACCGGCCAGCGCCGGCAAGAGCGCCACGAGTGGCGCCACTACCAGACCCACGAGCTGCAGGGGGATACCGTGACGATCGTCGGTCTGGGCGCGATCGGCACGGCGATCGCCGACCGGCTCGGCGGGTTCGGCGTCGACACGATCAGCGTGCGCTACTCACCGGAGAAGGGTGGTCCGACCGACGAGGTGCTCGGATTCGACGACGAGGCAGCGTTCGAGGACGCGCTCGCTCGAACCGACCAGCTCGTTCTCGCCTGCCCGCTGACCGACGTGACTAGGGGGCTGATCGGCAAAGACGAGCTTGGCACGATGCCGCCGTCGGCGTTCGTCGTGAACGTCGCGCGTGGACCGGTGCTCGACACCGACGCGCTGGTCTGGGCACTTCGCTCGAACCGGCTTCGCGGCGCCCATCTGGACGTCACCGACCCCGAACCACTGCCGAACGACAACCCGCTCTGGGACTTCGAGAACGTCCGCATCACACCCCACAACGCGGGCTACACGCCGAACTACTACGACCGACTAGCTGACATCGTGGCGGGTAACGTCCGGCGTACCGAGGCCGGCGAGGACCTCGAGAACGTCGTCGAGTGAGCGGCGCGCTCCATCGATTACTGCGACTCAATCGCCGAATGCGGTGGCCCAGGCAAACCACTGGGCAGAGCCGCGAGCGCTGCAGCGATCGGTCAACCGAAGTAGGTCAACAACAGCCCGACCGCGAACAGCCCGACGAGGATCGCAAAAAAGGCCGCGCCCAGCCCGAGCATCGCCGGGTTCGAGAGGTTTTCCGTCGCCGCACGGTCGTAGACCGTCTTGCCGACGAACGCCGGGACCCCGACGGCTGCGGCCACCGCCACGACCGCCACCAGGAGGTAGAACAGGACGAACAGCGCGCTCCAGAGCAGATCGACGAGGGAGACCGCCATGGCTGTCCGCTCGACCGCACCTGTAAAAAACGGTTCGTCACCGGACCGCGCTCGAGACGGTGGAGTTCGCAGCTCGCGCTAGAACTGCGAGGCGATCGCCACGACGATCCCCAGCGATCCGCCGTACACCAGATGGCCGATTCCGCTCTTGGTGCCCCAGTTCGGGAGGTCAGCGGCGGGCAGCGCCATCGCGTCGAGCCAGACCGGCATGATCAGACCCGCTGCCGCCATCCAGAGCGCGACGCCCCACGCCAGCCCGAGCAGTGCGATGGCGAGCGGCCCGAACCCGTACTTCGCGAACGGTCGCCAGTGCAACGCGGCGACGAACACGAGGCCGAACAACACGGCGTGAATCAGGTGGAAGGTCCACCCGGCGGTCACGGAATCCAGCGCGTAGAGGCCGCCGACGACCTCCATGATCCCCATCCGATAGTGCATCAACAGTCCCATCAGTACGCCCGCGATCAGTCCGCCGACGCCACCCCCGACGAACAGCCGCTCGTCGAGCCCAGTCCGGCGCTGTACGTGTCGATCCTCGGTCTCCGTTGCTCCCATAACGAGCGAACGCTACGCCGGCGGTCCCTTAGCCGTATCTCGGCGATGTTTCGACCGCGCACAGCCACGGTAGACTCTTGAAGGCAAAAATGAGGAGCGCCCGCGACGCGGCGGCAGTTGAGTCGATCGCTGGTTGAGCGCTCAAAGACGACGGCGAGCGGAGAGCGGACGAAAAGCGAGCAACAAGCGGACGAAAAACGAATCGGCAGCGCGGACGGTGGAGTGCCGAGGATCGACGTTAGAGGTAGCCGCGTTCGAGGAGGAGCTCGCCGTTCAGCACGCTGGCGCCGGCTGCACCGCGAATAGTGTTGTGCGCGAGCGTGTCGAACTGGAGCCCGCGGGGCGTCTCCTGAACCGGACCGACGGAGATCGCCTGGCCGCCGTCGGCGTTGCGATCGAGACGGGGCTGTGGCCGGTTCGGATCGTCGTGGACGTGGATGAGCTGCTCGGGAGCGCTCGGGAGGTCGACGGTCGGCATCTCCGCGAAGGCCCGTTCGGCCGCCGCGGGATCGGCCGTCTCCTCGGTCTCCGCCCAGACGTTCTCGAGGTGACCGTCGAGCGTCGGAACGCGGTTGCACGACGCCGAGACCTCGAAATCGTTCCAGGAGAGCTCCGCGCCGTCGAAGCTACCCAGCAGTTTGCGGCTCTCCGTCTCCATCTTCTCCTCCTCGCCGCCGATGTGGGGCAGGACGTTGTCGATGATCTCCATCGAGGTGACGCCGTCGTAGCCCGCGCCGGAGACCGCCTGGAGCGTCGAGACTGTGACAGCCTCGAGCCCGAACGCGTCGTCCAGCGCCGCCAGCGGCGGGACCATCGTGATCGTCGAGCAGTTCGGGTTCTTGAGCAGCGCGCCGTCCCAGCCGCGCTCCTCGCGCTGGACCTCGAGCAGATCGACGTGGTCGGCGTTGACCTCCGGAATCACGAGGGGCACGTCGTCGTCGAGTCGCCCGTTCGAGGAGTTCGAAGAGACGACGTAGCCGGCCTCGGCGAACTCGGGCTCGAGCTGCTCGCCGACGCTCGATGGCAGCGACGAGAAGAGAAGGTCGACGTCGTCGGGGACCGCTGCAGGGTCGGTCGCCGAGACCGTGATATCTGCGACGTCAGCCGGGATCGGGCCTGATGCCCGCCACTTCGCCGCGTCGCTGTAGGCCTTGCCCGCGCTCGAGTCGCTCGCGGTGAGCGCGCCGATTTCGAATTCCTCGTGCGGTGCGAGTAGCTGGATGAGGCGCTGTCCGACGGCGCCGGTGGCACCGATAACGCCAACGCGTACTGACATTGGCCGCAGTGGGTGGTGCGCAGTCAAAACGGTTTGGAAGTGATTTGCATGGTCGTCGATGATCGACGGCCGATTTCACCGATTCGCTGCAAGATCCGACTCACGGGATGCTGTTTTAGACTGATTGCACAGCACAGCAGACTGCCACGGAAGCCCCCTCCCCGCTCGACGGTCTACGCTCACTGCGCTCCTCGCCTCCCTTCGGTCGGCTGCGGTGGCCGGAGGTTTCCTCCGGCACTTGACGAGCTCCGCTCGTCATCGCTTGCGTCGCCTATACCGACGAGCGGTCGGCCCCTTCCGGAGTCCCGTCCGATGATACGCTCGATTTGAGCGAAGCAACGGTGGTGAGCGGTGGCGCGCGTTTCGGTGAGGCGCAGCCGAACCGTAGCGTGCGAGGGACGACCGAGCGTACGCGAGGGAGGAGGTTGGGGAGGACGAGGTTGCGGTAGCTGTGGGTGGGACTGAGCGAAATCTTCGATTTCGCGAGGTACGGAAGATCTCCGATCTTCCGGCACATCGAAAGGGGCCGGTCACTCGGCTGTCCCCGGGCGACGGTGAGCCGAGTGAAACGAGGCGAACGCCGAAAGGTGAGCGAAGCGAGCCTTTCGGAATAAGCACTGGACTGAGCGAACGGACGTGAGCGAAGGAAGCGCACAGCGAGCCCCGGGAGTCACGCGAGCGAAGCGAGTGTGACCTCGTCGGAGCTTGCTCCGACGGTGCATCGAGAGGCCGGGCTTTCGGAGGTCACAGAACGTAGAATGTCCCAACCGCCACCGTGCACCCCTCAGTAGTCCACTATTGCACGCGCCCGAAAACGCATGCAAAGCTAGCAGCTACGAACGCGAGAACGACGGACCGAAAAACGTCAGATCAGGCGGGCTGGGCGGCCTGCTTCCGCGCGATGTAGCCGGCGATCCGGTTACGAACGCCCTTGGATTCGATGTTGGTCAGCTCGGTCACTGCGTCCTTGTTGTGCTCGAAATCCGTCGAGAGCGCCTCGGGATAGCGCTCCATGAGGATCTCGCCCGTCTTTTTGACGTAGGCGGGTTTGATGGCCATACCGGCGGATACCGGCGTGGGCGTCTAAAAGGGTTCGATTCGTGCGTTCGCTGGGCGCTCGTGGGCATCGAAAGCACGAGGACAGCAGACACCGGTGAATCGACGGCCGCAATCTATCGGTAGAGCGAGACCCAGAGCATCCCGAACCCGATGATGAAGGGGATGGTCTCTGCGATCGAGAACAGCAGCTCCAGCTGATCGATCTGGCCGCCGAGCGACGTCATCGCGACGCCCATGCTGATGAACGCGAAGCCGATGAACGCGGACTCGAGGCGTTTCCCGCCGTTCTCCTGATAGGCCTGGAAGCTGATGATCGTCAGCCCCATCGCCAGCGCGAACAACGCGAGGCGCAACAACAGGAGGAGGGCCTCGCCGACTTCAGTGTAAACGGACATGTCCGCTCCGACGAAGGGGAGGGCCAAAAACGCTCGCCTGCGCGTCGGCGACGAGAGCAGTGGTGCGGCTGCTGGCCACGGCGGCGTCGGGGCCGAGCAGCTCGCGATCGAGGCGGGTGCGGTCGACCAGCGACGAATGTCGCCCGTCGAAAGTGGTCGATCGCCGCCGGCCGACGGTTACCGCGAGAGCTCGTCCCAGAGACTCGAGAAGCGATCGGGGATATTCTCCTTGCGGTAGATTCGGACGTCGTACTCGTCGTCGCGCAGTCGGATCACCGTGCCGTCGAAGTTCGACTTGAACACGTCGTAGTGGTTGCCGTCGTCGGCGACGGCAGTTTCCGCGACGACGAGGTCGTGCTCTTTGAGCATCTCGATGCGCCGGTAGACGGTCGGCAGGGAGAGGTCGGCGGCCTCCGCGACCTCGCTGGCAGCGCGCGGTTCCTCGCTGATCGCTGCCAGCACGTCCCGTGCGTGGTCGTCTCCGATCGTATCGAGTATATCCTCGATCGGCCGTTCGTCTGCCACGTCATGGGGTTGGTTTCGCCTGGAGCATAACGTTTTCCACGAATCGGCGAAGGGGGCGGAGCCGGCAAATCCGTTTGTCGGCGGGAACAGGTCGGAAGTTGGCTTCAGTTCCTCCGACAAATTTCGACCATGGGGAAGGCAATGCATAACGAGCTGCGAGCACAGTTTCGATTGTTCGATTTGAGCACCCGATCGACGCCAGCCAATCACGCTGCAGTCGGGGTGTTTTCCCGCAATGAAAACGCTCGTGTCGTGTTATAGTGGTAGCCTACTAAGGAGGTAGTATGGCGACGACTGATGACTCGGTAAACGGCATGACCGAATCCTGTGATAGCTGCGGAATCGAAACGCTCCACGAAGTCTCGGTGCAGATCATGACCGAGGCAGAGGATTCCGACAACGCGCACTACTCGCGCGAACCCTACCGGGTTCGGGAGTGCCAGCGCTGTGGGGAGCGCTCCAGTCAGCGGATGAACAACGCGTAAGCGGATCGAACTACGCGTTTTTCGTCGCCTGTGGTGCGGGGCCACCTCCGGGAGAGGGGTGGGCGACGCTGGCGACGATCGCTCCGAGAGTCCCGTCTTCGGGGCGATCTTCCTTTTGTCGACGCGACGATCGAGGAGCGGCGCGCACCACCCGCCGATACAGCGATTCCTGTAGAGATCTGCTCCGCTGGTCGCGTAGATAGCGTCGTATTCCAAATAGAGAATTGGACGAAAACCCCGACTCTATGCCGAGGAACTCCGCCGGACGATCGCTACTCCTCCTCGTCGACCTGCTCTTTGATCGCCTGGACGACCTCGGGATTCCGGAGCGTCGAGGTGTCACCGAGCTCCTCGCCGTCGGCGATCTCCTCGAGGAGCCGGCGCATGATCTTGCCCGACCGGGTCTTCGGGAGTTCGGGAGTGAACACGACGCGCTCGGGGCGGGCGATCGGCCCGATGGCGTCCTCGACGCCCTCCACGATCCGCTCGCGCAGCGCGTCGTCCTCGTCCTGGTCGTCCTCCGTGATGACGAACGCGTAGACGGCCTCGCCCTTCACGTCGTGGCTGCCGCCCACGACAGCGGCTTCCGCGACGCCGGAGACGTCGACGATCGCCGACTCGATCTCCATCGTACCGAGCCGGTGGCCGGAAACGTTGAGCACGTCGTCGACGCGCCCCAGCACGGTGATGTAGCCGTCCTCGTCGATCGAGGCGCCGTCCTCCGGGAAGTAGACCCAGCGATCCTCGCCCTGGTCGGAGTACTCCGTCCAGTACTCCTCGATGAACCGCTCGTCGTTGTTGTACAACGTCCGGAGCATTCCCGGCCACGGGTTGTTCACCGTCAGATAGCCGGCGTCGCCGGGCGAGACCTCCTCGCCGTCGACGTCGACGACGCGGCCGTCGATTCCGGGCAGTGGTGGCCCAGCGGAGCCGGGTTTCATCTCGCCGACGCCAGGTAACGTCGTCACCATCATGCCGCCGGTCTCGGTCTGCCACCAGGTGTCGACGACGGCGCAGTCCTCGTTGCCGATGTGTTTGTAGTACCACTTCCAGGCGCGGGGGTTGATCGGCTCGCCGACGGTTCCCAGCAGGCGCAGCGTCGAGAGGTCGTAGGAATCGGGATAATCCTGACCCCACTTCATGAACGCGCGGATCGCCGTCGGCGCGGTGTAGAAGATGTCCACGCCGTACTTCTCGACGAGCTCCCACATGCGATCCTTCTCGGGATAGTCCGGGGTTCCCTCGTACATCACCGTCGTCGTCCCGAGCGCGAGCGGCCCGTAGACGATGTAGGAGTGACCGGTGATCCAGCCGATGTCGGCGGCACACCAGTAGGTGTCCTCGGGCTTCACGTCGAGCACCGAGTGCGTCGTCCAGGCTGCGTAGGAGAGGTAGCCGCCGGTGGTGTGTTTGACGCCCTTCGGGGTCCCGGTCGTGCCAGAAGTGTACATGAGGAAGAGCATATCCTCGGCGTCGCGGGTGACCGGCTCGACCGTCGCGCCCTCGTGCTCGTCGACGATTTCCTGATAGTCGTGGGCGTTGTTGCCGAGGAAATGCGTGAGTTCGTCGCCGAGCCGATCGACGACGATGACGCTCTCTACGGTATGGTCGACCTTGTTGAGCCCCTCGTCGGCCTTCTGTTTGTGGTTGAGCGCCTCGCCGCGCCGGTAGTAGCCGTCGCAGGTGACGAGGTGCTCCGAGTCGGCGCTGTTCATGCGCTCGGCGAGCGCCTCCGCGGAGAAGCCTGCGAAGACGACGGAGTGGGGCGCGCCGATGCGGGCACAGGCCAGCATCGCGATCGGAAGCTGTGGCAACATCGGGAGGTAGAGCGTGACGACGTCGTCCTCCTCGACGCCCTGCTCGCGGAGCCCGGCCGCAAACGCCTCGACCTCGCGCTGGAGCTCCTGATAGGTGATCGTCCGCTCCTCGCCGAGTTCGCCCTCCCACTGAATCGCCGCACGGTTCTTCGCGCCGGACTCGACGTGGCGATCGATGCAGTTGTAGGAGGCGTTCAGCTCGCCACCCGTGAACCACTCGTAGAACGGCTCGTCGGAGTCGTCGAGCACCTGATCGTACTCAGATTCCCAGCTCAGATGGTCGGCGGCGCTCTCCCAGCACTCCGGCCAGTTCTCCTCGAACTCGTCGTAGATCCCGGGGTCGGAGACGTTGGCCTGCTCGACGAACCACTCGGGTGGTTCGAAGGACTCCTGCTCCTCGAGCCGTGCCTCGAGCTCGCCCTCGTCAGCGTCTGACATACAGCGAAATTAATCGTACATCACCGGGTTAAGTGTTCTCATGCCGGATACCGTCTCCCCCACGTCGCCGTGTGAATTCGGGCGCGAGTGAATCTTCGTGGGGCAGTGGGCGAGTGGAGAGGATGCCCGTAGCACGGAGCCACTAAAGTGAGGTCGGTAGGACCGCCAACAGCCCAGGTCACTCTGCAAGATTCGTCACGGGAATCGCGTCCTCGAGTACGTCCGTCTGAAAATCCGCGTCGTTGACGACGAGATGATCTCCCGTCGATCGTGCGGTCGCAGCGATCATCAGGTCACGCGGTGCCATCGGCTCGCCGTCAGCCAGCAACGACTCCTGCAACCGAGCCGCCTCGACCGCGATGTCTTCGTTGAACTCCAGAGTACGGACGCCACCGAACTGCTGTCGTGCCGCCATCACATCGGTCGTTCCGCTACCGAGGACGCCTTCGAGCACTTCGAACACGCAGATCGAGGACGTGAGATACGGCGTTCCGTGGGCCTCGATGCACTCGACGGTCCGGTCGACGCCGGCGAGCATGTCGATGATAGCGGAGGAGTCGAGAAACGTCATCGCCCGAAGCTCTCACGTGAACGGTCGACGGCATCCCGTGCCCTCTCCGCTGTTTCGTCGTCCCAGGCACCGATCTCGATCGGCTCCGTTTCGCCCGCGAGCCGACGGAGCAGTTCGTCGAACGTCTCGTCGTCGCGTTTGAGATGGTCGAGCTTCTCCTTCGTCTCCTCGGACACCCGGATGCTCGTGCTCATATGTATGCAGAGCGCATACAGGATGAAAGTCGTTTCGTCGGGGCGGCAGGGTAGCGTTCGAACGGAAGGACGGATCTTCATCTCACGCTGGCCCGACCTCGCCCTGGTACTCGCCGTAGACGTCCTCGAAGATCTGCATGATCTCGCCCATCGTGGCGTACGCCTTCACCGCCTCGACGATCGCCGGAATGGTGTTCTCGTCGGCTTCGGCGGCCGCCCGGACCGACGCGAGCGCGTCCTCCACGGCAGCCTCATCGCGCTCGCCCCGGACGGACTCGATGCGGTCGAGCTGTGTCTCGCGGGCCTGCTCCTCGTCGACGTGGAGCGTGTCGGCGGCGGACTCCTCCTCGATCGCGTACTTGTTCACGCCCACGACGATCTCCTCTTCGTCCTCGACGCGCTCCTGATACTCGAAGGCAGAATCCTGAATCTCGCGCTGGAAGTAGCCGTCCTGGATGCCCGAGAGGACGCCCTCGCGCATCGAGCCGTCGCCACGGTCGCGGATTTCGTCGATGTACCCCATCGCCTCCTGTTCGACCCGATCGGTGAGCGCTTCCACGGCGTAGCTGCCGCCGAGGGGATCGACGGTGTCCGCGACGCCCGACTCCTCCGCGATGATCTGCTGGGTCCGCAGCGCCACCCGCACCGCCTTCTCGCTCGGCAGCGCGAGCGCCTCGTCGAAGCTGTTGGTGTGGAGACTCTGGGTGCCGCCCATCACGCCCGCGAGCGCCTGGATCGTTACCCGGACGACGTTGTTGAGCGGCTGTTGTGCGGTCAGGGACTGGCCGGCGGTCTGCGTGTGGAACTTGAGCCGTCGAGAGTCCGGATCCTCGGCGTCGTACCACTCGGCCATTTTCTCCCCCCAGATTCGCCGGGCTGCGCGGAACTTCGCGACCTCCTCGAGCAGGCTGTTGTGGCAGTTGAAGAAAAAGGAGAGTCTGGGAGCGAACGCGTCCACGTCCAGCCCGCGGTCCAGTGCGTCTTCGACGTAGGCGAACCCGTCCGCGAGCGTGAAGGCCAGCTCCTCGACCGCCGTCGAGCCGGCCTCTCGGATGTGGTAGCCGGAGATCGAGACCGGGTGGAATCGCGGCGTCTCCTCCGTCGCGAACTCCACGACGTCGGTGACGAGTTTCAGAGAGGGCTCCGGGGGAACGACCCACTCCTTCTGCGCGATGAACTCTTTGAACATGTCGTTTTGCAGGGTGCCCCGGATCTCCTCTCGCGGCACGCCCTGCTGGTCGGCGAGTGCGACGTACATCGCGTAGATCACCGGTGCGGAGGGGTTGATCGTGAACGACGTGGAGACCTCCCCGAGGTCGATACCGTCGAACAGCACCTCGACGTCGCGCAGCGAGTCCACGGCGACGCCCTCCTTGCCGACCTCGCCAAGCGCCATCGGATCGTCCGAGTCGATTCCCATCAGCGAGGGCATGTCGAACGCCGTCGAGAGCCCGGTCTGACCCTCGTCGATCAGGTAGTGAAACCGCTCGTTGGTCTCTTCGGCGGTGCCAAAGCCAGCGAACTGACGCATCGTCCACGTGCGCCCGCGGTGCATCGTCGGGTAGGGCCCGCGAGTGTAGGGTTCCTCGCCGGGGAACCCGAGATCCGCCTCGTAGTCGAGGTCGGCGACGTCGGTCGGGTCGTACAGGCGATCGACGCCGAGATTCGACACCGTGGCGAACCGATCTTTGCGCTCGCCGTGTCGCTCGAGTGCGGGGTCGAGCGTGGACGACTCCCACTCCTCCCGGGACTCACGAAGAGACTGCAGTTCCTCATCATCGAACATGGCCGATACGTTCGTCGGCGTCGTCCTAAGCGTTCGGGTGGGCCCGCGAATACTGGACGAATGCGGTGCCGTCGTGAGGATCGAACAGTCCGCAGATCGTACAATGAACGACGGCGCGGTCGCTCGAACGCCGGAGAATCGCCGTCGATCCGTCAGTTGTTTCGCGGCGAGCGCGCCTCGCGAACGTCGCTACCGTCCCGGATCTTGTCCTCACAGTCCGGGCAGACGCGAGGTTCCTCGACGCCGCGTGGCGTGAACACACGCGCGTAGGCCTCGGTGACGAACGATCCGCAATTCTGACATTCCGGCATTCGTATCTCCCAATCTTTGCAATGAAATAACGTACTATAATCGTTCCGGAACAGTAATGTTTTCTGATATTTATTGGCCCGCGAACTGGCCGCTGTCCCGGTAATCGTCGTCGGCAGTGTCCCGGCATCACCTTCTGTCAGGGGCGAATCGGGGCCGGAAACCGCGGGGTAGCGAGTGGGCCGCGTCTCGCAACTGGGCGCTCCGTTCAGTGGCCCGGTTGCCACCCACACACCGAGCAGTCTGTCGCCTCGACGTCGTGAATTCCGCCACACTCCGGACAGCGCTTCTTGTTGTATTCGGACTCCCAGGCGGAGTGATCGTGGCCACGAGCAGTGAGAAACTCGTCGAACATGTCGTCGCCCGCGCTGTCGGGTGCTGACGCCATACATGGTATGGTAAGTCGTGGCAGGACATAAATGCTCGCGTTGAGGCGGCAGTCGTCCGGAGTTGTGTTCGCGACAGCGCTGGCGAGGTACCGAATAGCGAGCGCATCGAACAACCGACCGCACGACGGTGCCGACACACCGAGTACCCGGCTGACTATCCGCAGCTACGCTACGCGAAGCGGTACAGGCGGTTGCCGAAGTGCTGGAAGTTGTGCAGACGCAGCGTATACGGCAGGTGTAGAAAGCGATGAGGCAGCGACGAAGAGTACCGCAGAACAGCGTCGGATCGTCCGGACGTCCCCGCTTCACTCGCCAGCAGCGAGATACCCCTTCCGGCACTCCGGGCAGATGTCGCCTTCGCGGAGGGACCCGTCGTGGCTGGGGTCCCGGTAGCCACACGCGGGGCAGTAGAGTTCTGTGCCGCCCGTTGCCGGAGCGCTGGGGGAACTCGACTCGCGTGCGCGCTCGAACTCCGCGCCGTCGTCGGCCGGCTGGGAGTCCGTTCCCGCGGCCTGCCGGTGGGTCGGCTCGTCGGACTCGCCGAGCAGTTCGGCGTCGTCCGTCGGCTCCTCTGCCGTGGATTCGGCGCCGGCAGCGTCCGAATCGTCGGCCGGCTCCGCGTCGCCCGTCGGTTCGGCGTCGGCAGCGCCGGGATACTCGACGTCCGCCGCCGGCTCGCCGTCGGGCACCGTTGCGTCGTACCCTTCGTCGGCATCGTCGTCGCTGTCGGGCCAGGGATCTGGCTCCTCGGCATCGGCAGCTGCGGGGTCGGCCTCGGCGCTGGCGTGGTCCTCGTCGGCGTCCGGCCACTCGCCGTACTCCCGTTCCTCGGGTTCGTCGTCATCGGCGTCGTCATCGAGAATGACGCCGTCGTCCGTCTCGGGATCGTGCTCGGGGCCCTCGGGCGAGTCCGCAGCAGATG
Organism: Salinarchaeum laminariae; assembly: GCF_023204835.1. Classification (GTDB taxonomy): domain Archaea; phylum Halobacteriota; class Halobacteria; order Halobacteriales; family Salinarchaeaceae; genus Salinarchaeum; species Salinarchaeum laminariae. The sequence goes on along the minus strand of NZ_CP096270.1, from coordinate 1,400,805 downwards.
CGTCGGAAGAGTCGTCCGCAGAGCCGTCGGCCGCGTCGCTTCCCTCCGGTCCAGCGTCGAGATCCGCTTCGTCGACGATTTCGGCGGCGCTCTCCTCGGCGACGGGGTCACCGCTGTCGGTCTCCGTCGGCCGCGGCTCGCTCGTCGGCGCAGCGTCGGCATCGTCGGGGGTCGCGACGGTGGCGGCGCTCCCAGCCGTCGTCACTTCCTTGTTCTCGCTGACGATCGATCGGTCCCCGCATCGCGAGCAGGTCTCGACCTCCCGAATCGTCACGACCGCTTCCTCGCCGCGCTCCTCGCGCTCGCGCTCGATCTCCGCCTCGCCGTACCTGTGCCCGAGCAACGTGCACCTGACGCCCATAGCCGCGGGGTACCCGAGGCTCGTGCATAAGGATACTGCTTGTGGCGGTCGGATCGACCGGTGGCGCGGACCCATCGACGATCGGCACCCCACCACGGCACCCCGCGCCCACCAGTCCGCTCCACACGTTTATGACCGATTCCGCGGCGACCATCGGCGTGTTCAGACGAGACGTACTCGCGACGCTCCTGTCGATGTTCTCCGTATCCAGCGTCCAGGCCCTGATCGACGAGATCGAGGCCGCGATGGGCGGGCACCATGCCGACGGCGGCGACGCCCCGGATCCGAACGCGGACGACAGTGAGCCCAACGACAACGACGCGGAGGACGACGGAACGGACGCCGAGGAAACAGAGAGCAACGATCCCGGCACGCGCACTGCCGTGGTCGACCGTATCGAGAACGAGACGGCCGTGGTCATCTTCGACGACGGCTCCGGCACCGAAACGGTCCCCGCCGCGGTCCTTCCCGAGGCCGCACGCAAGGAAGGGATGGTACTCGACGTCCCCGAAGGCACCTCGCTCGCGCTAGCGACCGTCGATCGCGCCGAGACGGCGAAACGGCGGCAAGAGGCACAGGACAGGTTCGACGAGCTGTCCGAGCAGCCGCCCGAATCCGACGCAGGCGGCAACGAGACGGCGTCGCCGTAGGGACGGTGGATGGGTGAACGGGTGGAAGGATGGATGGGTGAGGGGAGGGTGGTGGCTGGCTGGCCGCCGTCCCGCGCGGCGACCGACGCTCACTCGCCGAAGGCCGACAGCGCCACGTCGCGATCGCGCTGGAGGTGGGACCGGATCCGACCCTCCTCCCACCCCAGCGGCGCGATCAGGCTCTCGCAGGCCCGAACGAGCCGATCGGCGTAGAACGTGGCGTCGTAGCGCCGGCCAGCAGGCCACGCGTCGTCGGACTCGAAGGCCAGACGCACCCGTTCGGGCCCCGAGCAATCGTCGTCGACCACGACGTACTCGACGGACTGTCCGGGCGAGCGCGGGACACCGACGGCTGCAGCGCGCTCGAGAGCGGCCTTCGCCCGCGTGGACTGCTCGTACGCCTCGGCAGTCTTCGTCACGCGCTGGGTGATCGCCAGGTCGGCGGGATCGACCGCGCCCGCGCGGAGCTCCCGGAGGTGGCGTTCGAGCCGATCGCAGACCGCCTCGGAGGCGCGCTCGCGGTGGACGGTCGCCAGGAGGTCGCGCTGGGCGTCGGCGACGAACTCGCACGTCGACCGCTGGCGCGCCTCGATCCCGCGGAGTTTGTAGCGGTCGTCGAAGTCGACGGCGGCTGCCGGGTCTGCCGCCGTCGAGTCCGGCACATCCACCGTCTCGTCGGCCCAGCGCCCGAAGTAACGCATGAGCGCCGCCCCGCTGGCGCGCTTGCGCGGACAGAAGGCGACCCAGTCGAAGCAGCCCTCGTACTCGAGACGGATCTCGACCTCGTCGGTGATCTCGTCGGCGACCTCGCGAACCGGTCGCTGTTCGCGATCCGATGCGGCCGTCACCCAGACGCTGTCGACGATGCCGTGGACGATGCGCCAGCCAGCGTCCTCGAGGCGCCGTTTCGCGGTGAGCATGATCTCGCGAGCGACGGCGTTGATCGCCTCGTGAGTCTCGATGCGGCCGAACTTCGCGTGGCGGTAGCCCTGGTAGCCGAAACAGGAGACGAGCACCCACTTGATCGCCTCGACGACGGCCTCGTCGTCGGTAGTGTCCTCGCCCGAACCGGCCTCGCGGAGCCGGGCCTTCGCGTCGCTTCGGTCGTCGAGGAGGGGCCCGAGCACCCGCGCGAGGAAGGCGTCACGGTTCTCACAGAGGCTGTACTCCAGCTCCGGAACCGCCGCGCTGTCACAGCAATCACAGCAGACGGTGTCCGGCGAGACGCCGTAGTTGCGGATGATGTTGGGGTAGAGCGACGCGAAGTCCAGCTCGTGGACGTCCTCGTGAACGGCTGCCTCGGGCTGGAAGGTGAACCCCCCGCGGTCGGCGGTGTGCAGCGTTTCGAGGGACTTCCAGTCCTCAGTCTGGCGTTTCTGCCAGGGAGCGGGCACGCCGTCCTCGCGTTCCTCGTCGGCGACGTGGTGGCCGTCCCACCGGCGCGCCGCGCGAATCTCGATCGCGGTGAGCACCCCGCCGATCGAGTCCGTCGCGAGCTCCTGGAGTGGCTTCCCAGCCCGCTCCACGAAGTAGAGGAGGCCGGCGAGGTTCGAGTGGCCGTACAGGAAGCTGTTCGATCGATCGATCAGCGCGCGGCCCGGAACGTCGTAGCGCGCCGGCGAGTGGCCGACCTGGCCGTAGCTGACGTAGGTGCTTTCGCCAGCGAGCCGGCTGAACCCCGGCCGGCGGCCGAGATCGACGCCGGCCGCGGCGAGCAGCGGGACGATCTCGCCGGAGGAGAGCAGGAGGACGTCGGGATCGCGAGAATCGAGTTCGGTCTCGACGGCGTCGGCGACGGCCGCAGCCGGTGAGGCCGCGTCCGCGCCCGCGGACCCGTCCCCCACCGCCGGATCGCCGTCGATCCGCAGCGGCCCGACGTCGCCGTCGGCGACCGCCGGCTCCGGCAGCGCCAGGTCGAGCACCGCCAGCTCGCGCTCGGGCGTCGGATCGAACCCGCGATCGGCGACGTACCGGAACCCCGGATCGAGATCGACGTCGTAGAGCGAGAACGTACCGGGCAGGAACGCCTCCTGCTCGCGCTGGCGAATCTCGCGGGCGACCTGTCGCACCTCGTCGAGACGGTCGAGGCGGATCGCGAGCATCGGCGAGGGGCCCTCTGCCCGCAGCGAGCGGTGTTTCCGGACGCGTTCGACGGCGACGACTTTCGGATCGTCGGCGAGCGCGTCGGCGAGCCACGCGAGCGGCCGGTCGCGGTCGTCCCGCGCCGCCGCGTAGATCGTCGGCTGGTAGTCGGGATCGGCAGTCGGCGTGGCGCCGCCGTCGGCGTCGAGCGCCCACCGAACCGGCGTGCCGTCCTCCCGGACGTCGATGGTGAAGGCCATTCACTCCGGGCGGTCGCCGGGCGATTCAGCCTCGAGGGCGTCCACGCGCTCCCCGAGCGCATCGAGTGCCTGGCGTTGCTGAGCGATGGTCTCCTCCCGCTCCGCGATCGCGCGCTCCTGAGCGAGCAGGACGCAGAAGACGAAGGCCCGCCAGCGATCGGGGGCGTTCTGCTGGCCGGCGGCGTCGGCGTGGCTCCGCGCGCGGTCGAACAGCCGGTCGAAGGCGGGCTGGTGGTGCCGGCGAAGCGACCGGCGGAACGGCGTCCACTCCCGCTCGATGGCGTCGAACTGGTCGCGGAGGGTGCGGCGCGTCCGACCCATCTCAGACACCCAGCGGCGTCGGTTCCGGCGCGCCCAGCGGCGCCGAACGTGCCGTGGTCGCCTCGCCGAGCAGATCGACCCAGTAGGGGATCGTCGTCTGGTAGCCCCAGTCGTCCAGATAGAGATCGGTCTGGAAGTCGGCCCCCTCGACGCGGAGCCCGGCCCGGGTGCGCTCGGCGGTGAGCGTGTGATCCGCGACGGCCCGGATCTGCTCGCGGTAGGTCGGCGCCGGCGCGGTGATCAGTACCGGCACGTCGAAGCCGTTCGCGACCGCCGCCAGCAGCGAGCAGGTCACGTCGACCATCGCGTCGGCCTCGGATTCGGGGACGTCGTCCTCGGCGTAGAGCGCGCCGACGTTCGGCACGACGATCAGCGACGCGCCCGGAGCGACTCGCCCCGGCAGCGCGCGGACGAACTCGTAGTGCTGGTAGCCGGTGAACGCCCGGGCAACGCGGATCGACCGCGTCGCGCTCCCCGGTGCGTGCTCGCGAATCGTCGCTGGCGAGGCGGTGTTGCGCGCGTCGAGCCAGTAGGCAGGACCATCCGTATCGGTAGTGGCGTCAGCGAGATGGCGGCCGACGAGACGGTAGAGCGCCGTCGGCGCGTCGTCCGTTTCGAGAAGCGTCACGCCCGGGTCGAGCGTGGGCAGCTGTCTGTCCATACCCACGGAGAGGGCAGCCGCGAGGGTAATGGAATTCCTGAAGCCCGGTGAAAGTGAAGGTGGGCGACGGAGGATCGGTGGGACTAGGTGCGACGACGGACCGCACAGTTCGTTGCCAACTCGGAAGCCCCCTCCAGTCCCCCTGGGTGGAGTTGAGCGAGCGAAGAACGAGAGGGGATGTCAACCGAGCGTCGCTCCGACGGTCAGCGGCCCGCGGAGTTCCGTGGGTCATCCACGATTCGTCGCTCCTGGGACACCCCATCCGGGCGGTTTGCAGTCGCAAGACAGCCAGTTGCGGAGAGCGCACCTCCGCTCAAAACACGACGTACAGGAACAGATACACGACGACGCCCAGCCCGAAGGAGACGAGCCAGAGCGTGGCCGCGACGCGACCCACTTTCGCGTGCGGGCTCGCCCGGATCTCCGGGATCGACCGCGTCGCGGCGAGCAGCCCGACGTAGTACAACAACGGCACGCAGACCATCGCGAGCAGGATGTGGATCGCCAGCAGCGGGAGGTAGAGGTACAGGTAGATCGCGTCGGGGCCGGGGAACCCGTGAGGGCCGAGCAGCGCGACGCGGTAACAGTAGAGCGCGAGGAAGGCCCCGAACAGTCCAGCAGCGCTCACCATCAGCTTCCGGTGACGGTCGACGTCACCGCGCCGGATCGCCCGCCAGCCCAGCGCGATCGCGGCGATCGCGAGGAGGCTGATCCCGGCGTTGAGGTGGGGAATCAGGTCCAGAAATGCGTCCGGCGCGCTGGGGAGGAGCGCGGTCGGGATCCGCTGGCCGGCGGCGGCGAAGACGAGCGCGAGCGAGACCGTACCGAGGACGGCCGTCGCCGCGCGGACGCGATCGCGGAGAAATGCTCGCAGCATGCGAACGGATTTAGCGGCGAGATAGTTGGGCGTGCCGGTCGCGGACACCCGACCCGGCGAACGGTCAACCGATCGCCGAGTTCCGTCGGGCCTTCTCAGAGGTAGGCGGCGTCCCAGCGCGTCGGCGTCCGGGTGTTGCCACACTCGCCGCACTCCACGCGACCCATCGAGTCCATCGCGGTCGCGAGCGCCTCGCAGTGCCCACATTGGAAGCCGTAGCGCTCGGTGCGATCGGGGTCGCTGAAGACGGTGAAGAAGGGGCCGAGCGAGCCCCGGCTCGTGTCCTCGAGGTCGACGTAGACCTCTCGGCCGTCGTCTTCTAGAACGGTTACGCGCTCGCGGCCCTCGTCGTGGTAGACGTGCTCGGTGTAAGGCGTGCCGTCGATGTCGACCTCGCGCTCGCCGACGTGCTCGAACCCCAGTTCCCGATAGAAGGCGTTGCCGTCGGCGTTGTTCGCGAGGACGAGCCCGCGGACGAGATCGGCACCGTGGTCGGCGAGTCGGTCGGTCACGCGCTCGAAGAGCGTGCGACCGGTGCCGTCGCCGCGAAAGTCCGGGTCGACGTGGATCCAGAGTACGTCGCCGGTGCCGGTTTTGGCCACGAACGCAGCGTCAGCGACGCCGACGACCGTCCCGTCGCGCTCGGCGAGGAGCAGCGTGCGGTGGTCGTCCGCGAACTTGGTTTCGAGCGCGTCGTCGCCGAACCACTCGTCGACGGCGGCCTCGATGGTGCCGGGCCCGAGCGAGTAGGAGGACAGCATGGATCGCTGGACGACGTCGCGGATCGCGTCACCCTCCGCCACCGTGGCCTGGCGTACCTGCATGATCGGCTCGTAGGGCGGGCGGCGGCAAAAAGCCGGGTGTCGGTTCGACGTCGTAGACGACCGTCTACACCTGGAAGGCGCCGGCTACCGGCGAGGGGGAGGGCAGTGAGGAGAGGCAGGCCCGACGGAGCGGAGCGAAACGCCTTCGGACGCTCGCTGTGTTCGTCTGGTCGATGTCTGCCCTCGATCGCATTCGCCGCCCGGAGTACACCGGCGAGAATCGGTGTATGGCGTGTACGTACGTCAATGCGCTCCTGACGGTGTTGTTCACCGCAGCGCTCGTGGCGATCGGGGCACAGCTACTCGGACTCGTCCCCGCGCTCGCGGTGGGCGCAGCGTTCGCCGTGCTGGCCAGCGCGAGCATCTGGCTTCGAGGGTATCTCGTCCCGAAGACGCCGACGCTGACGAAGCGCTACATGCCGGATCGAATGTTGCGCGCGTTCGGCAAGGCGCCACCCGTCGGACCCGGAGGGAGTGCAGCGGCGGAGAACCCCTTCGAGGACAGCGTCGGCGATCCGGATGGAGCCGCAGAGACCGAACAGGAGCGACTACTGCTCGACGCCGGCGCGGTGGAGCCCTGCGAGGACGGCACTGACCTCTGCCTCACCGAAGCGTTCGGCGAGGCCTGGTCGGCCGCACTGACCGACGTCCCGGAGGATCCCGATCCGAGCGTGGCAGCCGTCGAGGTCGGATTCGACGCCGAGGCCATCGGCGTTCGACAGTACGGCGAGGGGACGGTCGTCACCGAGAACTCGCGGCGAATCTTCGAGTGGCCCTCGACCCCGGCGAAGCGCCTGGACGTCGCCGGTGCCCGGATCCTCGCCGACGAGCTGCCGGCGTGGGCGGGGCTGACGCCGCCACAGCGGGCCGCTCTCGTCAACGGACTTCGGGTGTTCGCCGAGGAGTGTCCGGACGGGAGCGAGGCGACGCTGTCGGAGGAGGTCGTCGAGTCGTGTTGCACCAGCCACACCGTCGTGGTGCTGGAGTGTGCGGACTCCGGCGATCGGCTCTTCGAGTGGCGAACGGACTGAGAGTGCGAGTGTGCGAGGGGAGCTGTAGAAAGAAGGACACGAGTGAGAGCAGCAGCGACGGGCGCCGGGTAGAATCGACGACGAGGGGTGACGAGCGAGAGCAACGACGACGGGTAGCGAAGGAGAGCCGCCGGCTACTCGACGTCCCCGCGCTGGTAGCGCGCCTCCCACCGTGGCCCGGCCCGCCGGCCGAGCACGGTTCCGATCGCACCGAGGGCGAGCGCAGTCACGGCGACCGCGCCGAGCAGCACCGCCCCCGGCGACGGAACGACGAGCCCGACGACCAGCAGCGGTGCGACCGGCACGAGCACCGCTGCGCCGAAGGCCGTGAACAGCAGTGTGTCGAAGAGGAACTCGTTGGGCTGGAGCCCAGCGAGGAAAGCGGTCAGCCCGCCGACGTACTGGTGGACTCCGACGAACAGCAGGACGCCGAACGCGGCGTCGGTGGGCGTCGTGCCGAGCCAGGCGAGCGCGACGAGTAGTGCGGCGACGCCGGTGGGCAGCCCGACGAGCGCCAGCGCGCGGCGCTTGGCTGCGATCACGTCGCCGATCGAGAGCGGGAACCGCCGATAGGACGGCGCGTCGGCGGCGGTCGTCAGCCAGTTGTAGCTCGTGAACGCCGAGAGTCCGAGCAGTGGGCCGAAGGTCAGCCCGGCCTGGGGATCGACGCCGGCGATCTGGCTGACGAGCGCGACGACGCCACCGGCGACGGCGAGCAGGACGGTTGCGGAGAACGCGATCGTTCCGAGCCCGCCCGCCGAGCGGGACAGTTCGAGCAGCGAGCGCGCGACGAGTCCGCGCTCGTCGCCGACGCGATCGGCCAGGGCGTCGAGCGCCGGCTCGCGCGTTCGAGCGGGGCGGGGCTCGCTGCGACCGAGTCCGGCGAAACCGACCGTCGCGGTGATCGCGATCCCGACGACCGTCCCGGCGACCGCCAGGAGCGAGGGGTCGGCGTAGAGCCCGTAGGGGGACGCAGCGGCGATCGGGAGGCCCATCCAGATTCCGGCGCCGACCGCAGCGAGCACGCCGGTCGCGAGGAGCTTCCCAGAGACGCCTCGCTGGACGAGCGCGATGATCGCGGTCGTCGTCGCGAGGCCGAGTGCGAACGTCGCAGGCAGCGAGACGACCAGCTTCGGGGCCGCGGCGAGCAGCGCGTCTTCATAGAGCAGTCCCGCGGGAACGAACGCCACCGCGAGCGGCAGGAAGATCAAGAGCGTGTAGAAGACGAGGTCTCGCAGCAGGAACGCCGCGATCATCCGGCTCCGCGAGAGCGGCAGGTGGTGCCACGTCGACATGAGGAGCGAAATCTCGCCGAGCACCCGCTCCAGCGCGTCCTGTGCGACGAGACCCATCGAGCCAGTCTGGAGGCCGAAGGCGAAGACCAGCGCGTGGAGCCCCGCGATCGCGACGGCGACCTCGACGCCGGCCCAGGCGAGCGCGGCGACCGCAGAGGCCGCCAGCGAGGCGACGACGACCGGGAACGCGGCGAATCGCCAGCCGCCGAAGAGACGGGCGTGGAGGCGCCACTCCTCGCGGAGCATCGCCCCGAACAGAGCGCGGTTCGCCGACATGTTATCGACCGTCGTCGCCGTCGGGTGCGTCGGCGTTCGAGCTGCTGGCCTGGGGCGCCGCGGCAGCGGCGCCGCCCGCGCCGTCGGCAGCGGCATCCGGTTCGGCGTCGGCAACAGCGGCCCCGGCATCCACGGCAGCGTGGTCCCCTTCCACGGCTTCGAGGAACTCGTCGAGGAGGGTTCGGTCCGGTGCGAGATCGGTAGGGGTGCGTTCCGCGACCAGCCGGCCGTTGTGGACGATCCCGACGGTCGTGCAGACCTCGGCGGCGACCTCGACGTGGTGAGTCGAGAGCACGACGGCGTTCTCCGCGGCGTAGTCGACGAGCGCCTCCTTCACGCGCTCCTGCACGATGGGGTCGAGGTTCGCGAGCGGCTCGTCGATGAACACCGCGTCGGGCTCGTGGAGGAAGGCGGCGGCTATCATCACCTTCTGCTGGTTCCCCCGCGAGCAGTCGGACGCGATCGTGTCGAGGTGCTCGGTCAGCCCGAGCCGGCCCGCCCACTCCCCGACGCGGCGATCGAGCACCGCGTCGTCGATCCCGCGGACGCGCCCGACGAAATCGAAGAACTCCCGCGGCGTGAGAAAGGAGGGCGGGGACTCCTTCTCCGGCAGGACGCCGACGCGCTCGCGGACGCCGATCGGATCCTCGCTGGGATCGACGTCGAGCACGCTCGCGCTCCCGCCGTCGGCCTCGAGCTGGCCGGTCAGGAGTTCGATGGCGGTGGTTTTGCCGGCGCCGTTTGGCCCGAGCAGTCCGTAGAGTTCGCCGGCCTCGACGGTAATCGAGAGGCCGTCGACCGCGGCGAGATCGCCGAAGGACTTCTGCAGGTCCTCTGCCTGGATTGCACTCATGGAGTGTGGTGGGCACTGACAACCGAAGAAACTCCCGGCCGCGGAGATCGGCACGACTCGGTCGAGAGCTCCGCGACCCACACGTCGCCATCTACTCGCGGAGTGCGTACGTCCACTGGGAGTCGGTCACGTAGGCGGTGCCCCCGGTGACAGTCGGTGCGGAGGCGATCCCAAACTCCGTCTGGGAGCGCCACAGTTTCGAACCGTCTCCGGCGTCGAGCGCATAGAGGCGAGCGTCCTCACAGCCGACGTAAACGATGCCGTCGGCGACGGTCGGTGAGGAGTTCACGTAGTCAGGTGCCTCGTAGGACCAGGTCGTGGAGCCGTCGGCAGCGTCGATCGCGAACACGTTAGGCTCGTTCCGGGCGCTGATCGCGATGTACACGGTGCCGTCCGCGACGGCGGGGGCGGCCCCGATACCGACGCCGAACTCGACGTCCCACACTGTCGATCCGTCGGCAGCGTCCAGCGCACGAAGGAACCCGCCGCCCGCGACGTAGACCGTCCCGTCGACCACTGCGGGCGCGTTCTGGAGAATGCCAGTGAACTCGCGCCACCACTCGCGGCTGCCGTCCGCGACCGCGAGGGCGTAGCAGTTCCCCGCCCCCGTCGGAACGTAGACGGTTCCGTCGACGACTGCTGGAGAGGCCTTGACGGCTGACTCCGTCTCGTACTCCCACTCGAGGCTTCCATCCGAACGATTCACGGCGTAGACGCGCCGGGCCATCGAGCCGTACACGATCACGTCCCCGGCTGGCGTCGGGGCGCCGACACCTGCGGTGCCGAGGTCGGTCTCGGGCTCGTGAACCCACAGCTCGCTGCCGTCCTCGGCGTCGAGGGCGTACAGACCGCGGCGGCTGCCGACGTACACCGTGCCGTCCGAGACGACGGGTGTGGTCGTGATATCGCCCGTCTGGTACCCCCAGAGCTTGGACCCGTCTCCCCGGGACCGAGCGTGCACGTTCGCCGCCCCGCCGACGTAGACGGCGTCGCCGACGACAGTCGCGGAGGCCGTCGACGGGCTCCCCTGCTGGAACCGCCACTGCTCTGAGGGTGTCTCGGTCGGCCCCGTCGCGTCTGGGTGGGTTCCCGTCTGTGCCCGGTCGTAGCGATAGAGCGGGACGTCCGGGCCAGACGACCCCGCGACCGGTCCCGAGTCGTCACCGTCGTCGGCGTCGTCGCTGCCATCGCTTCCGTCGGCGCCCTGATCGCCAGTCCCGTCGTCGGATCCACTGCCAGCCGAGTCGTCTCCGTCGCCGGAGCCGTCGTTCAGACAGCCAGCGAGGCCGCTCGCCAGGATCCCGGTGGCCGCGAGCAACCGTCGTCGGGTGACGACACCATCGCGTCGTGATCCCCCGCCCTCCGATCGGTCCGCGTCGGTCATGGTTCGATCTCCGATCGTCAGCGGGGGTGCATATACGTGCAGCCTAGGTACTTGGTGACCCGCCGGGCGATCGCGGGTGACAGGGCGGGAATCGTCGATTCGAGGAGTGTATCGCCGAGCGACCCGCTCTTCGGAAAACGGTGTAGTGTGGGAGCGGATTTGAACCGGAGCAAGACGGTCCCGGGCATGCGGCGCGCGAGGCGCGTCGGTCCGAGCCGCGACTACAGGGCTCAAACCGGCCGCCCATACCTGCCGCTCGCGAACGTAGCTCGCGGCAGGAATGCGTGGGACCGGATTTGAACCGGCGGACCCCTACGGGACAGCGCCCTCAACGCTGCGCCGTTGGCCTGGCTTGGCTACCCACGCGCAAGTGAATCGACGCATCCGAACCTTGCCCACCGGTTGGTAAAAGCACTTTCGTTTGGACCCACGCCGGGATCACAGGAGGGAGTGCCATCACTAGCGCGGCTTGACGGCGTACCCTTAAATAGGGCGAGCCGATAGCGGTGGTCATGGCCAAGTACTCGACGGGTAGCTCCGGGGGTTCGGGCGACGGCGACGCCTGCGAACTCTGCGGAGCGGAGACCGACTCGCTCCGGGAAGCGACGGTGGCCGGCGCCCAGCTGCTCGTCTGTCGGGACTGCGCGCCACACGACGACGCGGCGAAGACGCAGTCCAGATCGAGCAACGAACAGGACGACAGCGGCGGCCGCGAGGACACCGAGTCCGACCGGAAGCGCAAGGCGGCCCAGAACGCCGCGAAAGCGAGCAACGTCTGGGACGGCGACTCGTCCCACTGGGAAGAGGAAGGCACCGCCTACGACGACGACCCGCTTCCCTACCTCGTCACGGGCTACGGCGAGGCGCTGACCGAGGCGCGCCAGGACGCCGGACTCCAGCGTGAGGAGCTCGCCGAGGAGATGGAGTTCGAGGAGTCCGTACTGCTCGCGATCGAGCAGGGGCGGGCGACCCAGGCCGGCGTGCCCGGATCGATCGTGCGCGCGCTGGAAGAGCGACTCGGCGTCGACCTCGTCGAGGAGTAGCTACGAACGGCGGACCGAGTTCGATCGCGTCGGTGCTACTGGTGTTCCAAATGGAGGCGTGGATCAACCGCGAAAAGCGGAGCGAATCTGCAGCCGGTGGACCACGGTAGCGACTGGAGGGCCAACGGTCAGCGGGCAGGGGACGGTGGGCGTCAGCGACCCACCGGAGGGATCCCGTTGCTGCAGTTCACTACTAGACCACGGACACCATAGTATTTATCATTCCACTTACCATAGTCTTCTCCAGAGCGGCTGGAACGTTCCAGTCAGCCGGGAGTGGCGGTCGATCGGCCGATGGACGCACCGGAGAGATTGACCCATTTTCTGACGTATCGTACACGAACAACCGTCACCAATCTCCATAGCGGCCATCCACCATAGCTATGTGCGACGGGGCGAAACCGGCGGGCATGACAGGTGCAGTCGCCTTCGTGCTGGGATCGACAGCACGACGCGAAGTGTTGCTGCGACTCGCCGACGGCGACGACAGCGGCCGGGACGTCGTCGTCGCCTGTGACGCGAGCGAGTCCGCCGTCTACGACGCGCTCGGGCGGCTGGCGGATCGGGGGTTCGTCGCGGAGACCGACGAGGGCGACTGGGGACTGACGGGTGCCGGGCGGCTCGTGGCCGACACGGTGCAACGGTGTGAGCGCCTCGACGGCGTGATCGGCGGAGACACCGAGTACTGGGCGAACCACGATCCGACCGGACTGCCGGCGTCCTTTCGCCGGTCGATCGACCGGCTCGAGTGCTGTGACGTCGTCCGTTCGCCGGACACCGATCCCTATCGTGCGGCACGCCGCGTCGAGCGAGCGATCGAGGAGGCACGCACCGTCGCCATCGTCGCGCCCGTCTACAGCGATCGCCACGCCGAAGCGCTCCTCGGGAGCGACGCGGAGCGTAGCCGTCTCGTGATGACGCCCCAGATGGCGAGCCGCGTGGTCGAAGACGAGCCCGCGGGCCCGGACGCCGACCTCGGCGACCTCTCGATACGCGTCCAGAGCGCCGGGATCTCGATGACGGTGACCGACGAGCGCCTCCTCTTCTCGCTCCCGACGCCGGCGGGTAGCTTCGACGCGACGTCCGAGGTCGTCGCCGATGGCGACGCCGCCATCGAGTGGGGCCGCAGTCTCTTCGAACAGTACTGGGAGCGCGGCACACCCGTCGGTCAGTGGCTCGCCACCGAGCATCCCCACGCCGCGACGCCGGGCCAGATACAGGACACGGCCGAGATCGACGATGCGGGTCCGAGCAGTTCCGACGATGGGGGCGTCCTCGGACGCACCGGGGACGTGGAGACGAGTGGGCCAGTGGACGACGAGTAGCGACACCACGCACCGGATCGGTGCACGCCCCGCCGGGATCGGCCACGACGATCGCCTCAACGATTATCCCGTCGTCGGCGCAAGGGGCAGTATGCAGCTGACCGAGGAGCAGCGTGCGATGCGTGACGTCGTCCGGGAGTTCGCTGTCGAGGAGCTACGGCCCGCCGACCGCGAGGCCGACGAGACCGAATCGTTCCCGGAGGACGTCTGGGACGACCTCTCAGATCTCGATCTGACCGGGCTCGCCGTCCCCGAGGAGTTCGGCGGCGTCGACGCGGACCGTGTGACCTACGCCGTCTGCAACGAGGCCGTCGCCTACGGCTCGCTCTCGATCGCGACAGCACTCTCCGTCCACGGCCTGGCGTGTAGCTGTATCGACGCGTTCGCCAGCGACGACCAGCGCGAGCGCTGGCTTCCCGAGATGGCGACTGGCCGCCCCGTCGGGGCGTTCGCGCTCTCCGAACCCGGCGCGGGCTCGAACCCCGCCCAGATGAGCACCGTCGCCCGCCGAAATGGCGATACGTACGTGCTCGACGGCGAGAAGCAGTGGATCACCAACGCGACCCGCGCGGGCGTGGCGATCGTCTTCGCGAAGGCCATCCCGGAGGGCGCCCCCGAGGGCGCCGGACCCGACGACGTCGACGGCGAGACCGTCACGCAGTTTCTCGTCCCGACGGACGCGGATGGGTTCGACGTCGGCAAGCCGGAGTCGAAGCTGGGACTCCGGGGGTCCGACACCGCACCGATCACCCTCGACGGCGTCGAGATTCCGGCAGAGAATCGACTCACGGAGGAGGGCCGCGGGCTCGCCGCAGCGTTCGAGATCCTCACCGGTGGCCGGGTCGCCATCGCTGCCCAGGCGGTGGGACTCGCGGACGCAGCGCTCGACGACGCTACCGCGTACGCCCAGGAACGCGAGCAGTTCGACGGCGCGATCGCAGACATCCAGACGATCCGGCACAAGCTCGCAGAGATGCGCACCCAGCTCGAGGCGGCGCGGCTTCTGACGCGAGAGGCCGCCCGGAAGCTCGAAGCCGGGACCGAGGACGCGGCGATGGCTGCGAGCATGGCGAAATACTTCGCCAGCGAGGCGGCGATGACGGTCACGAACGAGGCCGTCCAGATCCACGGCGGCTACGGCTACGTCCAGGAGTTCGACGTCGAACGCTACTACCGCGACGCGAAAGTCACCGAGATCTACGAGGGAACGACCCAGATTCAAAAGGAGATCGTCGCCCGACACGTGCTCGACGAACAGTGAGGTTCCGGCGACGACCGACCCGATCGGCGTCGAAACCGAATCACGACCGCCTGCAACGCGGCGGTGATCGATCGTCGCGATCCTCCCCAGTCGGCGCCGCGGGCACTCCGACGACGGTCTCGTCGGGAGGGACGTCGTCGACGACGACTGCACCCGCTCCGATGGCCGCGCCGTCGCCGACCTCGATCGGGCCGAGGAGGGTCGCACGCGCGCCGAGCGTGACGCCATCGCCGACGGTCGGATGGCGCCGGACGGCTGAGTGGCGACCCGCCCGATCATCGACGTTCGGCGGGGCACCGTGGCCACCCGATCGTGACCCGAGCGTCACGCCGTGGTAGCAGACGACATCGTCGCCGATTGTCGCGGTCTCGCCCACGACGACGCCGTGGCCGTGATCGATCACGACGCGCTCGCCGATATCCGCGCCGGGATGGAGTTCGACGCCGGTGAGGAGGCTCGCGAGCGTGCCGAGCACGCGGGCGAGTAGCCGGTGCTGCCGAGCCCACAGCCAGCTCGTGAAGCGATGCGTCCAGCGAGCCCACAGCCCGGGCGAGGTGAAGACGGCTTCGAGCGGCCGCTCCGTGGCGGGATCGCGCTCGACGATCGCCCGGACGTCGGCTCGCAGCCGGTCACGGCGCGCCATCGCTCGAAGGGCTCGCGTCCTGGCTCCGGGAGGGGACCTCGAGGCACCGGGACGTGGCCTCGCGGCGTCGGGGGCCGTCGCGGCTCCGGGGCTGGACCGTCGAGGAGCACCGGCAACAACAGGTGACCCCACGCTCGCGGGATCCCTGACTCGCGGTGCGCCCAGCGGTGACGGTCCGGGGCATGATCCGAGGTAGGCCGAGCCGCCCCTAAAGCGTTACTTCGGGCCTGCAGTCATCGGACCGCAACGAACCACCGCCCGCGATCGACAACGATTAGACGGCACTGGCGAGTACGAGTGCACGTGAGCCACGAGTTCGAGGCCAGAGTGTTCGACCTCGACGGCACGCTGGTCCGCCTCGACGTGGACTGGGACGCCGCCGTGAGCGACGTTCTGGCCGTCTACGAGAACGCCGGCGTCGACGTCGATCCCGACCGCGGCCTCTGGGATCTCGTCGAGACGGCCGGCCGGCACGCCATCCGCGAGGACGTCGAGGCGGTGCTCTCCGAGCGCGAGATCGCAGGCGCCGAGGAGTCCGAGCGGCTGCCCCTCGCCGACGAAGTCGACTCGACGCGGGATCCGATCGGCGTCTGTTCGCTGAACTGCGAGGCCGCCGTCGAGGCGGCGCTCGAGAAACACGGACTCGCACGCTACGTCAACACGATCGTCGCTCGCGACAGCATTCACGAGCAAAAGCCTGAGCCAGAGCCACTGCTGGAGATTCTCGAACGCATGGGCGCGACCCCCGTGTCGACGGTGTTCATCGGCGATTCCGACAGCGACGAGCAGGCGGCCCACCGCGCCGGCATTCCGTTCCAGTGGGTCGAGGACCGCCTCGACAGTCGCCGGTAGCGGCCCTCTGTCGTCGGATGACCGCGGACGGCCGGATTACTCTGCCTCGATTCGCCGACGCTCCAGGAGAAAGACCGCGATCGCCGTCAGGAACCACACGATCGCACCGATACGAATCGCGAACGCGACGCGCTCGTTCCACGTCGGAAGCGCGAACGGAATCGAGAGCAGCGCCACGAGCGGGGCGCCGACCACGATCGTGTAGACGAACGTGAGCTGCATCACGCGCCCGTAGTCGACCCCCTCCGGATCCGTGGTTTCGACGGGCTCGGGCACGTGGGGTCGTCGTTCGTGCAGGTATAAGGGCGGTGCGTTTCGCGTGCGGACGGCCGCCGCGAGCGCTGGGTGACGTCGCTCGTCGACACCTGGCCGCCCGTCGACGGACACGGCGACGCCCCCGCTGACGGTGGGTTTTTGCGAGGGGAGCGCGACTCCCGCCACATGAGCGAGTTCGACCTCGATCTGCGGGCCGTCGAGGAACACATCGACGAGGCCGAAGACGGCGAGGACGACAGCGGCGGCGGGCGCATCGTGCTCGACGTGCTCGATGGCACGACCGCGGACGACGAGTGGATCGAGCTGATCCAGACGGGGAACGTCCTCGTCTTGAACGTCGAGGGCGACGTGAACAAGCTCGCGTCCGGGTTCGCCCGTGAGATCCGGGACGCCGGGGGCGATCTCGTTCACTTCCGCGGATTCCTGATCGTCGCGCCCCCAGGGATCGACGTCGATCGCGAACGGCTGCAGTCCGACTGAGCGCGAGCGACTGTTGGGAGGCCTGCGCTCCGAGTGCCCATCAAAGTCCGAGTATCCGCAGACCGAACCTACAGACAGAGACCCAGCAGCGACGGCATCCTGAAGTATCGAGCCCGCGCAGTGACCGGTATGACGGCGACGCCGTATCTCGCGGACCCCTACCGGCGAACGATCGAGGCCACAGTCGAGCGCAGTCTCGACGACCGCGTCGTGCTGGATCGAACCATCTGCTACCCCGAGGGCGGCGGGCAGCCAGCCGACCGCGGAACGCTGACTCTCGCGGAGGACGGAGAGGGAGACGGACAAACGGACAGGGAAGGCCGAGGAGCAGGCGACGGCGCGGAATCGGCGGGCTGGCGGATCGTCGACGTCCAGAAGCGGGACACGATCTACCACCACCTCGAACCGGTCCACACCGACGATCGTGCCGACGCCAGCGACGGCTCGGTATCGGCACCGCCCGAAGGCGCGACCGTCGCAATCGAACTCGACTGGGACCGCCGATACGCCCACATGCGCTATCACACTGCCCAGCACCTGCTCTCGCGAGTGCTGATCGACGATAATGCCACGACGGAAGGGAACCAGCTCTACGCGGACGGCGCGCGCATCGACTGTGCGAAGGATCGGTTCTCGGATGCCGAACTTGCAGAGGTCGAGGACCGGGTAAACGCGCTGATCGAGGACGATCGACCCGTCGAGTGGTACGAACTCGATCGCGCGGTCGCCGAGGAGCGCCTCGATCCCGAACGGACGCGGATCGAGCTCCTCCCGGACTCCATCACGGAGATCCGCATCGTCGAGATCGAGGAGTTCGACCGGACGGCGTGTGCGGGGACGCACGTCGAAGCCACCGGGGAGTGCGGCCGCTTCGAGCTGACGGGCCGCGAGAGCAAAGGTGGCGACGTCGAGCGGCTCCGGTTCGAGCTGTCGTAGCCGCGGCGGCAACGGGAGTACATCCGCCGATCGGTTCGGTTACTGGAAGGGCGTGCGGTCGAGGGCCGATCGCGCGTCGTAGTCGAGGGCGAACTCGACGCGGCGTGCCGGCCCCGCCGAAGACTGCTGATCGTAAACCACGGTGTCGACGGCGACGTCCTCGGGTAGTTCGCGGCTCAAGAGGAACGATCGAGCGGTCTCGCCGGGATCGAGCTCCACGTCGTCTCCGCGCCAGCGATCGGGGAGTCGGCGCTGTTTGGGACGGTAGACCGAGGGAAGGTACCGATCGCCGTGCGATCCCACGAAGCGAACCCGGCGTGCCTGCCAGGTGACGGGCTCGCCGGTCTCGTTGGTGATCCGGAAGGAGGCGCCGACGCGCCGCCCGGGATCGACGACGTGCGTGGGGAGAAGCTCCTCCGTGGCCAGCCGGTCGGTCAGCGCGGTGAGTCGCACGACGAGACCGTCGGCCTCCGCGACGAGTTCGAGCCCGTCGTCCCCGCGGACAGCCTCGCCAGAAACCTCGACGCGCTGGCGCGTCGCGCTGACGGTCTGCCCGCCGTCGGAGAGTGCGTCGGTGATCGAGCCGCCGTCGACGATGCGCTCGTAGGCGTTCTTGATCCGGAGGAACTGCTCGGTGGAGCCACCCTGATCGGGGTGGTGCTCCATCAAGAGCTCCCGGTACGCCGAGCGGACTGTCGCCTCGTCCGCGTCGGGCTGCACGCCGAGCACGCGGTGGGGCTCCGCCATCTACTAACACGTGCTACCACAGCCGCATATAATTTTCCGTTAGAATACAATGTATAATGCCCCCTAGAAACTTATTCAGCGACTATTTAAGCGGTAGAAACGTTCGATGCCAGAGGTGCTCCAGAGGACGCGGCCGGACCAGAACGACGTCAGCGACCGCTGATCCGGGCGGTGGTTCGAAACGACGGAAGACGTCGAACGGAAGAGGTGGTGACGGAAAGTGAGAGGGAGAGAGAACGCTATCGAGGAGTGACCTTCCAGGTCGTCGAGCGCGCACGGCCCCACTTCTCGATGTCGATGTCCTCTGTCTTCTCGTCCAGTTCGGGGAGGCGTACGCCGACCTCTTTGGAGGAGAGCCCGAGCGCCTCGGCGATGTTGCGCGAGCGGAAGTAACGCTCCCCGCGTGCGGCGCTATCGTGGAGATACGCGACGATGCGCCGCTCGGCTTCCGTAAACTGTGCCATCGTGGAGTATCTAGCAGCGGGATCGGCTTAACGCTTCCTTCCGCGGTGACTCTCGAACGGCCACAGAGCGGCTCTCGGGCCGTCGGTAGCGGTTCGGTGGCCGAAAGGGAGCTACTCGGCGTAGGCGTGGATCGCGACGACCGCGAGACAGCCCGCGGCGACAGCGCCGGCAAAGCCCGCGGCCGCGAGGTTCGTCGACGCCTCGGCGCCGAGCATCGCTCCGGCGCCCGCCATGGCGATGAGAACGAAGAAGATCCCCAGGCCCACGCTCCGGTCCGTACTCGTCGTCTCCATGGGAACCGCTTCCGGTGGCGCCAACTTAGGTCTTGTCAGTGGGCGATCGTGGCGAGACGTCGACGCCGAGCCACGGTGCTCGACCGTCAGAAGCGCAAAAAGAGTCCGCAGAACGATCCGATCCCGCCCATCGCGGCGTCAGTTCAGGACCGTCTGGGCCGCGGCAGCGACCTGGTCCGGTTCGGCGTCGCGGAGGCGCTCATCAGAGAGCGTCAGGCGGAGTCGCGGGCGGCCGACCTCGATCGGGACCTTCTCGGTCTCGATGAGTCCGGCGTCCTCGAGCGTCGACTTCGTCCGGGAGAACGTCGCCTTGCTGGCGACGCCGGTGTCCTCGCCCCACCGACTGATGTCGTAGAGCAGCGCCTCGTTCTTCGCGGCGGCGAGGAGACTCACCGTCACCTCGTCGAGATCGTCGTCGTCACCGCGGGCGGTCTCGAGGGAGTCGAGCATCCCCGAGAAGTCCTTCTGGACGCCCGCGCCGAGATCGCCTTCGAGCTCCTCGCGGACCGAGGACATCGGCGGTGTGCGAAGCGAGTACTCGTCGGCCCGCTCCCAGCGGTCCTCGACGGTTGCGCGGGCCGCTTCGACCAGATCGGCCTCGTCGGAGCGGAGTCCGCCGACGCGCGTGCCGGCGTCGACGAGCGACGTCACGCAGCCGTTCGCGATCACGGTCGGTGTCGCGTCGGGATCGGCCGCGACGTGGAGCGTGAGGCGACCCGACGCGACGTGGTCGGCGGCCTCGCTCGCGACGAGGAAATCCTCGAAGACCGTCTTGAACGCGTTCTCGTCGGCGAGGAGCCGTATTTCGGGGGTTTCCTCGCTCGCGGAGAGGGCGTCGACGACCGCACTGACGACGCTCGCTGACGCGTCGGCGACGTAGAGCGGCCCGTCGTCCTCGCCGAAGACGCGTTGCAGTACACCGTCGATCCGGTCGTCGTAGACGTTCCGTACCATCACGTGCTTTTGTTATTTATCCACATATTTAATTTTTGTTGCTAAAGTGCGATTGTTGGATTCAATCCATCCTGAATTAACCTCTATTCGCACGTACCGAACACGCAACGATTTCGAACGATCGAATCCGGCCCAGTGAGCGCGCCTTGGATTTCGGGCTGCTGCCAACAACGGCTCCCGGACAGAGATCCGGGCTGGCAATCCCGATCTGGCGTCACTGCTCTACTTGAATACCGGCGCGATAGGGATTAATATTTGTGGCCAGATTATCGTTCGTGAGAGCGCACTGGCGCAGTCGGGCGGCGTGGCGGACCGCATTTGAAGACGACGCTGGGGCTGGCGAGTATCAGAGCGGTCGGTTCGTCGCTAGTGGGTCGGCACGGCCAAACCGTCGATCACCGGCGTATCGAGTCAGTCCGCTGCCTGCGCGCTCTCGGTGGCGTACTCCCGCGTCACGTCCACCAGCGCCTGTCGGTACTCGCGCTGGTCCGGATCCGGCGCCAGCTCCCGGAACTGTCGCTTGAACTGGTCCAGCGCGACGTTCGGTGCGTCCTTCGCCGCCGCGTGCGCGAGGTCGTAGAGTCGGTGGTTCGCGTCGACGAGATCGTGGCGCTCGACGATCGCCAGCCCGAACGCCGCGTGGACGGCCGTCAGGTCGGGATCCGCACCGACGTCGTCGGGCCGTGCCCCGTCTCGCGGCGGATTCGGTCGGTCGGCAACGCCTGCGGCAAGCCGGGACTCGAGGAAGGAAACCAGCCGGTCCGGCGGCCCGACGGAGAGGGTCACGTCGTCGGCGTAGATGTCCTTCATGTGGTTGGCGATCTGGTAGCAGTGGGCGACCTTCCGGCGCTCGACGGAGTGGCCCGAGAGCGCGAGGAAGAGCGCCTCGTCCGTCGACTGCGTGTGCGATACGTGCCCCTCCTCGTTGCGCACCATGTGTGCGTACTCGTGGAGAGCGAGCGGCCGCGCCATCGCACTCGTCGCCGCCTGACGCGAGATGTTGAGCACGTGCCGCTCCTCGTCGTGGGCGGTCCACGTGCGCTCGTCGGGACTCTCTCGAACCCTGACCTCGACGGGCAAGTCGAGATCGTGCTCGGTCTCGAGGAGGTCCCGCGCCGAGAGGAACGGACCCGGGGACGCCGGACCGCGAACGCGCACGTCCATCAGACACAGGCACGGGATCGAGCGACTTGACGGTGTTGGCGGTTCCGAACACTGAGAGGATTGCGAACGACGGCGGAGATGGCTGAGAGGAGGTGCCTCATTGCGGGTTGCTGGTAACGGAACTCCTCGCATCTGCAACGACAAACCGCCTGGAAGCCCCCTCCCGCTCGACGCAGCTACCTCGCTGTGCTCCTCGGCTCGCTCCGCTCGCCTGCGGTGCTTGCGTCGGTACCTGCGACGAGCGGTCGGCCCCTTCCAGTCCCACCCGGAGCGGTGTCGCGGTTATATGCCGGTGGATAGGTTCGGGTCGCGAAACCCCGGTGGTCGGTGGCCCGGAGCGTCGCGGTGGGCGGGGGATCGCTGAGGTGGCAGCCGCCACGGTTGCGCAACCGCGGTCGCTGCCGTCGATCGCACGCCTTTTGGAGGGAAGCGCCCTACCGATGTCCCATGAGCAACTCGGGAGCGTTCTGCCCGCGGTGTGGCGACGCGGTCGAGCTCCCGCGGGAGCGCCGAATGGAGCGCGGGGAGCCGTCGCTGTGTGACGCCTGTTACTTCGACGACTTCGAGCTCGTCGACGCACCCGAACGGATCCAGGTGCTGTACTGCAGTGACTGCGGCGCCGTCAAGCGCGGCAAACACTGGGAGGACGTCGGTGCGAAGGACTACACCGACATCGCAATCGACGCGGTCACCGAAGAGCTGACGGTCCACGTCGGGGCCGAGTCGATCTCCTGGGCCGTCGAGCCCGAGCAGGTCGACGAGACGACGGTTAGACTCACCTGCCACTTCTCCGGCGTCGTCAGGGACACGCCGATCGAGGCGACCGTCGTCGTGCCGGCGAAGCTCGCCTCTGGGACCTGCGATCGCTGCGGCCTCATCGCCGGAGACTTCTACGCTGCGACGGTCCAGGTCCGGGCGGCGACCCGCAACCCCACGGACAGCGAGATCGCGGACGCTCGCGAGATCGCCAACGAGTACGTCGCCGAGAAGGAGGCCGGCGGCGACCGGGACGCCTTCGTCTCCTCCATCGCGGAGGTCGAAGGGGGCCTCGACGTCAAAGTCTCGACCACGCAGCTCGCCCGCGAGATCTCGAACCGGATCGTCGACGCCCACGGCGGCTCCGTCGACTCGTCGGAGCGACTCATCACCGAGGACGGCGACGGCAACCGCGTCTATCGCACCGCCCACGTCGTCCGGCTGCCGCCCGTCGCGAAAGGGGATCTGATCGACCCCGGCGACGACGAAGGGCCGGTGCTCGTGACCGCGGCGCACCAGACGCTCTCGGGCATCCGGCTGACCTCCGGCGAGGAGTTCGGCGCCGACTTCGAGGACCTCCCCGAGCGGGCGGTCCTGGGCGAGCGACGCGACGCCGAGGAGACGACCCTCGTCGCCGTCGAAGACGAGCACGCGATCCAGGTGCTAGATCCCGAGACGTACGAGGCCACGACGATCTCGCGACCGTCCTTCGTCGATCCCGACGCCGAGACGATACAGGTGTTCAAACACCGCGAAGGGCTCCACGCGGTCCCCGCCGACGAATGAGCGAGGACGACGCCGGCGAGAACGTACAGGAGTCCACCGAGCAGACGACACCACTCGCCGCAGTCGTTCCGAAGTCGCGGGGCGAGGCACCGCTCGAAGCGCTCCGCGAGAGTGGCGAATACGACGACAGCCGCCGAATCTGCGAGTACGACGACGGAACGATAGCGATCCCGGTCAGCGACCCGGTGTCACCGGGCCGGCAGGCCGCGCTCGGAATCGTCGAGATCGTCCGGCAGGAGGATCCCGAACCCAGAGCCACCGGGCTCGACGGCCTCCTCGCGGAACGGGGCTGGACCGACGAGCACCTCGATTCCGCTCCGGGCTCCTGGGCCGTCGTCGGGACGGTCGTTCTCGTCGACGTCCCCGAGGACTGCCACGACGAGACCGCCGTCGGCGAGGCGCTACTCGAACTCCATCGCGAGGCCGACACCGTGCTCGCTCGCGAGGGGATCGACGGGCAGACTCGCGATCCCGATCTGCGCGTGATCGCCGGCATCGGCACCACCGAGACGATCCACACCGAACACGGCGTTCGCTACGCGCTCGACCTCGCCGACGTGATGTTCTCGCCCGGCAACGAGGCCGAGCGCGGGCGGATGGCCGCCCTCGTCGCGGCAGGGAGAGACAAACTGGATCCAGTCGCGACGATCGACTCCCCAGCGGAGCAATCGACAGCGGCGACTCCCGACCAGATCCCTCAGCACATCCCCGATCTCGATCCCGCTGCGGACGCCGAGCCAGACGACAGCGTGACCCTCGACGACGTCGGGGGCCCCACCGAGCACGTCTTCGACATGTTCGCGGGCGCGGGCTACTTCACGTTGCCCGCGGCGATCGCCGGTGCGGAGGTCTCCGCGGCGGAGATCGATCCCGACGCGTTCCAGTATCTAATCGAGAACGCACAGCTCAACGGCGTCGGCGATCGCGTGGCCGCGTACCTCTCGGACTGTCGCGAGGTCGCCGAGGTCGTCACCGCCGATCGCGTGATCATGGGCCACTACGACGCCGTGGAGTACCTCGACGCAGCGTTCGAGGCTGTACGGGACGGTGGCGTCCTCCACGTCCACGCGGTCGTGCCCGAGCCAGAGCTGTGGGATCGGGCGTTGGACCGGATCCACACTGCTGCGGCCGAGGCTGGTCGGTCGGTCGAGATCGAAGACACGCGCCGAATCAAGAGCTACGGCGAAGGCGTCTGGCACGTGGTGGTGGACGTGCGCGTGGCTGCGACGTAGCAGTCATCCGGTGAACGACGCTGATTCAATCACCTACCAGGTTCTCGGGCGCCCTATTCGTGACTGTCGTATGGAGTTCGCTCCATAGATTTATGCCTACGGAACTAGTACCATAGGTGAACGGATGGGCGGCTACACGACGGTCGAAGACTGGACGCACGTCGAGGCGGGCTACGTCGTCGCCGTCACCATCCGAACAACGGAAGACGATCAGTACCCGAGTGGGTGGGATTACAGCCTCCACCTCGGTCGAGTCGGGGGTGAAACCGTCGTTCGATACGATAACGCCCACGAGCGAACGAAGGGTCACGAACGCCACACCCGGGACGGCCTCGAGACCATCGAGTTCCCCGGGATGCTGGAACTGTACGACCGATTCCAGCGAGAGGTCGAGAATCGGTCTCCGGTGACACTGGACCGAGTGCCGTAGGTCGCCATCGAGAGGAACACCATGCCAACGCTCAAAGTTACCGTCGGCGAGCACGAGACGCTCGACGACAGAACGCGGCGGCGAATCGAGGCAGCACAGACGGGAACTGACCTCGAAGACGTACAGCCGACGCTGAACTTCGACTCGTTTGCCGATCTCAGTCGGCTCCTCAGTCCGAAGAACCTGGAGCTGCTCGAAGCGATCGCCCAGACGGAGCCGGAGAGCATCCGAGCCGTCGCCGACGCAGTGGATCGCGATTACAAACAGGTCCACCAGAACTGCTCGGAACTAGCGGATATCGGCGTCATCGAGTTCGAAGGCGGTGGGGCCGGACGAGCGAAGAAACCGATTCTCGCCTACGACGGCCTCGAAATCGATATCCCGTTCGTGGACTCGGACCGAACGGTCGGAACGGCTGCGCCCTGATCGGGCAGCGCAGGCGGCTCCTCTCAGTCGTCCGAACTCGCTCGCTTGTACGGCCCCGGCGGCAACAGGAGATCCTCGACGCCGGGGAGATGTTTCACGTTGTAGACCACCCGGAGATCGTCGGTCACGGGCTGGCCGACGCAGGAGAGGCGGATCCCCTCGTCGGTCAGCTCCTCGGGGAGGATGTGGCTGACGGGCTGGGAGAGCGAGCCGTCGACGACCGCGACTGCGCAGTTCGCACAGGCGCCGCCGCGACACGAAAAGGGCCAGGTGAAGCCGACCTCCTCGGCGCCTTCGAGTAGCGAGTCGCCGGGATCGATCTGGAACCGTCCGTAGTCGCCCGGATCCAGGCCGGCCTCGCTGGCCTTCTCGAAGAGATCGTCGTCCGTAATCGCCCAGCCGTGATCGGAGAGCACCTCGTAGTCGACGTACTCCACCGTGTGCGGATCGCGACGCTGGGGCTCGGGCGGGGAGTGGTCGTCCTCGTCGGTCGTCCACTGGATGGAGGGATCCCAGGGGGAGCGCGGACCCTGTTCGTCCGCGGTGGATTCGGCGTCGGGCGCTGGCGAGCGGCCCTCGCCAGCGAGCGACTCGTAGGCAGTCCTGACGCGTCGAAA
Organism: Salinarchaeum laminariae; assembly: GCF_023204835.1. Classification (GTDB taxonomy): domain Archaea; phylum Halobacteriota; class Halobacteria; order Halobacteriales; family Salinarchaeaceae; genus Salinarchaeum; species Salinarchaeum laminariae. Next base: position 1,375,244 of record NZ_CP096270.1, on the reverse strand, counting down.
CTCGGCGGGCGAGCCACCGTGATCGGGATGACTCTCGAGGACTCGGTCGCGGTAGGCGGATCGGATACGCTCCTCGTCCGCGTCGCGGGCGACCCCCAGGACCTCGTGCGGGGCGGGCACGGCAGTTCGTTGGCGTGCAGGACAGATGAGCGTTGTCCCATCAGAACCGGGCGACTGCGACGTGATGCCGAATATATTCGCCGGACGGCTCTTCGTTCCTGCCAGATGCTGGCGGCGTCCTCACCAGCAGTTCTGGCCGCGGCGCGCACCGTCGACGAACCATCGACTCGCGTTCTTCTAAGCGCCGGTCCGGTGAACCTGTCCAGCAGGAACAAGGTACTTGTATCCGAATGCACTCAGTTTTGAGCATGGACAGCGACATGCAGGCGGTCGTCATCGCCGCGGGCGAAGGGACCCGCCTCCGCCCACTGACGGAGGACAAGCCCAAGGGGATGGTCGAGGTCGCGGGCAAGCCGATCCTCACCCACTGCTTCGAGAAGCTGGTCGAGCTCGGCGCCTCCGAGCTGCTCGTCGTCGTCGGTTACCGAAAGCAGGACATCATCGAGCATTACGGCGACGAGTTCCAGGGCGTGCCGATCACCTACTCACACCAGCGCGAGCCACTCGGGATCGCCCACGCGCTGCTCACCGTCGAGGAGCACGTCGACGACGATTTCATGATGATGCTCGGGGATAACGTCTTCCGGGCGAATCTCGCGGACGTCGTCCGTCGCCAGATGGAGGATCGCGCCGACGCGGCGTTCCTCGTCGAGGAGGTACCCTGGGAGGACGCCACCCGCTACGGCGTCTGTGATACCAACAAGTACGGCGAGATCACGCAGGTCGTCGAGAAGCCCGACGAGCCGCCGAGCAACCTCGTGATGACCGGCTTTTACACGTTCACGCCGGCGATCTTCCACGCCGCGCATCTCACGCAGCCCTCCGACCGCGGCGAGTACGAAATCTCGGAGGCGATCGACCTGCTGCTCCAGTCCGGTCGGACCATCGACGCGGTCGAACTCGACGGCTGGCGGATGGACATCGGCTATCCAGAGGACCGCGAGAACGCCGAGGAGCGCATCCTCGAGGAGGACGGCGAGCTGGCAGAAGAAGCTGCAGAGTAACGGTCGTCGCTCACCCATCCACTCGCCGGCTCACCCGCTGAACTACGCAGCTACTCACCCGCAGGTTCGCGTCTCCTCGACGAACTCAGTAGACGTAGGCGTCGTCGAACCGACCGTCGTAGAGGTCGTCGTGGGGATGGGTGTCCTCCATGCCCGGGAAGCCGATCCGGTCGATCTTCTTCCAGGTGTTCTCCCAGGCGAGGTGGCCGATCTCGCTGGCCGAGCGAAGCCGCTGGCCGACGCCGGAGCGCCGCGAGACCCGGTTGCCAGCGTCGGTCAGCGCGTGCGCGATCGTCGTGGCGTGTTCTGAGCAGTCCGGATCCTGGTCGTCCTCGGGGCGCCGGTCGGCAGCGACCGGCTGGGCGGTCTCGGTCCAGACGTCGCCGACGGTCCACCCGAGATGCGCGTACGAGGAGCCGAAAGCGGGGAGATCCAGCTCGGTGGCGATCGAGCGCGAGCGCGGGCCGTGGCCCGGGAGGTACTTCGGGTTGTACACCTCGATGGCGTCGATGCGATCCGCGTACTTCCAGAGGTCCGCTTCGCTGAGACCGACGGTCAGATACTCGGGGTGGGGCGCGAGGACGGTCGCGTCCTGGCGCTCGAACTCAGCCATCGCGGCCTCCAGCGAGATGAAGTCGGGGACGGGCTCGTCGAGACCGAGCGCGAGCACGTGTTTCCGATTCTGGTAGGTGCCGGTGAACACCTCTCGGGCGGGCGCGACGAGCACGTCCTCCGTCGAGAGCGCTCGCGCGCGTCGCTCGATCTCGGGCAGTCGCGTGAAGTGTGGAGCGTAGACGACGGCGTCGATTCCGCGATCCGCCGCTCGCTCGACGATCGACTCGTCGAGCACTTTCACGTGCGGATCGATCCGGCTGGTCGACACGGTCGAACTGGTTACAGCCGAAGGTTTCAGTCTCCCGGTATCCCGCTCGGGCTACTCCTCGAATCGCTTGCGGACGCTCTCGGCGTGTGCGTCGAGCCCCTCCGCCTCCGCGAGCGTCTCGATGGTCTCGCGGATGCTCCCGAGCGACTCGCGATCGAGTCGCTGGACGGTGGAGGCCCGGAGGAAGGTGTCGACGGAGAGACCGCCAGTCACGCGGGCCAGCCCGTTCGTCGGGAGGACGTGGTTCGTCCCGGAGGCGTAATCGCCCGCAGCGACGGGGGTGTACTCGCCGAGGAAGACGCTGCCCGCGGAGGGGATTCGATCGGCGACCGCCTCGGGATCCGCGGCGTAAATCGCGAGGTGTTCGGGGGCGAACTCCTCGGCGAGGGCGACCGCCTCGGGTTCGGATCGGGCGAGGAAGACGCCGCTCGCGTCGTTGTCGAGTGCGGGCTCGATCGTCTCGGTGCGATCGCGCTCGGCGACCTGAGCCTCGACTGCCTCGGCGGTCGCGTTCGCGAGCGCCTCGTCGGCGGTGACGGCGACGACCGCGGCGTTCGGGTCGTGCTCGGCCTGGGCGACGAGCTCGGCGGCGACCAACTCGGGGTTTGCATCCGCGTCAGCGAGCACGAGCACCTCGCTGGGGCCGGCGACGAAGTCGATTTCGACGTCGCCCTGGACCTCCGCTTTGGCCGCGCTGACCCAGCGGTTTCCGGGGCCGACGATCTTCTGGACGCGATCGACGGTCTCGGTGCCGTAGGCCAGCGCGCCGATCGCCTGCGCGCCGCCCGCGGCGTAGACGCGATCCGCACCGGCCGCGTGAATCGCACCGAGCGTCGCGTCGGCGGGCTCCTCGGCGGGTGGCGTCGCGACCGCGATCTGCTCGACGCCGGCGACGTCGGCGGGGACGACGCCCATGATGGCGCTCGAGGGGTAGGCAGCGGTGCCGCCGGGGACGTAGACGCCCGCGCGCTCGATCGGCCGGAATCGGCGGCCGAGCTCCCGCCCGTCGAACGACTCTGTCCAGTCCTCGGGGAGCTGGCGCTCGTGGAAGGCGCGAACGTTCTCGATGGCGTCCTCGATCGCGGCGCGGACGTCCGAGTCGAGGCGCTCCCAGGCGCGCTCGGCTTCGTCGGCGAGGTCGACGTTGCCGACGGCGACGCCGTCGAACTCCTCGGCGTACTCTCGCAACGCGACGTCGCCCTCGGTGCGAACGCGCTCGACGATCTCCCGGGCGTCCGACCGCGCGTCGGCGATCCCGGCGTCGCGCTCGAAGAGGGCCGTCCGCTCGTCCGGTGACAGGTCGGCGATGGCCCGTACGTTCATGAAAGCGAGTTGGCCGGGGGCGCACAAACCCGTTGCCCTTCCGCGACAGGACGGTGCAGGGTCGTGCACCTCGGACTTCGTCACGGGCGGTGGCAGTTGGACTGGGAACGGCTGGTGGCAGTGGGGCTGGGAACCGTCGGTGGCAGTGGACCGCGTCGCGACCGCTAACAGTGGGGCGAGGAGCTGCTACGAGACCACCAGTAGTAACCCATTTACGGGCACGCCGTGCAATCCCGGGCAATGAACGAGGACGTGACGGTGCTGATTCCGACGCTCGACGAGGCCGCCACCATCGGCGAGGTGGTCGCAGGGTTCGTCGAGCGAGGATACGAGACAGTCCTCGTAATCGACGGCGGGTCGACCGACGGAACGCAGGAAATCGCCGAAGAGGAGGGGGCAAACGTGGTCGAGCAGACCGGCTCCGGCAAAGGGCAGGCGATGATGCAGGGGTTCGCGCGCGTCGAAACGGAGTACGTCCTCGTGCTCGACGGCGATGGCACGTACCTGCCCGAGGACGCCGACGCGTTGCTCGAACCGCTTCGCGACGGCGAGGCCGACCACGTCGTCGGCAACCGCTTTGCGGACATCCGCTCGGGGGCGATGCCGCGGCTCAACCGCGTCGGGAACCGCATCATCAACTGGTCGTTCCGGGCGATCCACCGGCGGGACCACCGCGACATCCTCTCGGGCTACCGGGCGATGACGATGGACTCGCTCGGCCGGATGAATCTCACCGCCGAGGGGTTCGGTATCGAGACCGAGATGTGCGTCGAGTGCGTGCGCCACGGGATCGATTCCATGGAGGTCCCGATCACCTACGAGACCCGGCCTGCGGGCTCGGAGACGAACCTCCACCCGATCAAGGACGGCGGGACGATCATCGTCACGCTCTACCGGCTCGCGAAGACGAACAACCCCCTCTTCTACTTCGGGAGCCTCGGCGGACTATCCCTCCTCGCCGGGCTCGGAATCGCGAGCTACGTCGGCTACGACTGGTTCGTCAACGACATTCCCCACGAGGTTCTCGCGATCGTCGCCGCCGCGGGGATTCTCGTCGGCATCCAGCTGTTCATGATCGGCTTCCTCTCCGACATGATCGTCGCATTGCACCGCGACCAGCGGCGGCGAATCGAACGGCTGGAGCGACGAATCGAGGAAGACGACTGAGGGCCGCGAATCGAATAGCTCGAGCGGCGATTCGAGGGGCTGGAGCGACGACCCTGCCGACCGAAGTGGCAATCGCATCCGGGCCCCCGCCCACCAGTGCGACGCACAACGCACTTGTGTCCAACCGCCAGAGACACGCACATGACCGACTACACGACGGTCTCGATCCCACAGGACCTCGCCGACCGCGTCGAGGAGACCATCGAGGGGACGAGCTTCTCCTCGACGAGCGACCTCGTCCGATTTCTGCTTCGGTCGATCGTGATTCAACACGAGCAGCGCGGCGAGCTGACGGAGGCCGAGTTCGCCGAGATCGCCGAGCAGCTGCAGGATCTGGGCTACCTGAACGACTGAGCGGTGCAGGAACCAAGTTGCGAGGAGTGTCTTTAGCTGTACGACCGTCCATCAGACCGTAATAGTACTCCGCGTCGTCATACCACCACGTGGTCAGCGGAAAGCCTGATCGGTCCGAGGAAATGTTGGCAAGTCGTTCGCGTACATCACCGCCCTCGAGCCTCGAACCGCCTGAGGGTCGCCGACGTGAGGCCGAACTCGTCGCTGAGAACCGGAGGAACGTCCGATTCAGACGGGACGACACCAATCAGCGCCCGGACCAGTGCGTAGGGAGTTCCCGCCCCCCACGCCTGCGGTTCACACGACGCGGGATACCGTACGGGACTCGTCTGGTCGGAAAAGCCGCAGAATACCTCGGGCATGCGATTATCGGTAAAATTGCTCGCGGCGTCGAGCACGTCTTTCGATAGCTGTTCTACGCGGTCGGCGTATCCATACTGTGCGAGACCGAGCGCAATGAGAGAGTTATCGTGTGGCCAGACGCTGCCGATGTGGTAGGAGACGGGACTGTACCCGGCGTCGGCGGTCGACATCGACCGGACGCCCCACCCCGAATACAGCTCCTCGGAGAAGAGCCGGTCGACGACTGCGTCGGCCCGGTCGGGGTCGACGATGCCCGACCAGAGACACTGCCCGACGTTGGACGTGTACGCGTCGACTCGCTGGCCGTCGCCGGTCACCGCCGCCGCGTAGTAGGACCGTTCGGGAAGCCAGAACGTCTCGTTGAACCGGTCGTGGAGTGTGGCCGCTCGGTTCTCGAGGGTGTCGGCCCTATCGGGGTCGTCTCGGACAGTCCGGAGCATGCGGGCGCCCCGCTGGAGTGCGTCGTAAACGTACCCCTGGACTTCGGCGCTGGCGAGTGGCGGAGTGGCTTCCGTTCCATCTGCGAACTGGACGCTCATGTCGGAGTCCTTCCACGCGGTGTGGGTTAGCGGGTCGTCCTCCGTTGCGTCGTAGTAGACGAACGGATCGTCGACGTCGGCGTCCATTGCATCGATCACCCACTCGATGGCGGCGTCGAGCGGCGTTGCGAGCTCTTCGACGAGTGTCTCGTTGCCGGTCCACCGGACCGTTTCGTCCAGCAAGACGATCCAGAGCGCCGTCGCGTCGATCGTTCCATAGAATGGGTCGTAGTCGATTTCGCCTCGTCTAGCGAACTCGCCGTGTCTAATCTCGTGGAACATCTTTCCAGGCTCGGCACGTCGTTCGGGGTCGTGGGCCGTCGACTGATGACCGGCGAGATAGGACAGCACACCCTCCGCGAGATCGGGGGCCACGGGTAGGACCTGGTAGGCCGACAGGAGGGAATCCCGCCCGAAGACGGTGGCGAACCAGGGTGCGCCAGCGAGCAGAACTGGACCGTGCGGGGAATCGGCCGAGAGTGCCTCGATGTCGGCGGCAGCCTGTTCGAAAGTCTTGGCGTACTCTGCTACGTCACTCTCGATGACCGGAACGTCCGGAAGTGAAGACGTGGTCGACCGTGATTGAGAGCGGTCCTCGATTGCAGTCGTTACGGTGGCGGTGACGGTGGCGGCGTCCTGTCCGTCGAGGTCGAACTCGAAGTCGGCGTGGCCGACGGCGATCTCGTCCGGAACCGGGTCGAAGGTGATCGTAGTTCGGTAACGAACTGACGTTCCGTCGGCGGCATCGTAGCCGTACTCGTAGGTGACTGAAGCTCCGTCGACAGCGGATTCGATGGTGCGGTCGATTCCACCGTTGACGCCCCGAATTTCGAACAGATCGGCGAAGTCGGCGTCGAAGTCTAGGCGAACCCCGTTGGTGACCGGCGTACTCGAGTGGTTGGTAATCGTGATCTCGTCGGTGAGGATGCCTTCGCGGGCCACGTGCCGGTCACATTCGAGGATCACTGAGGTGCGCTTGTCCTCGCCGGATTCGGAAATTTCGTTGACGGTCGAGAAACCGTCCGCGTACCGAACGAGCTGGTGGTTCGGTGCGATGAGTTCCGACCCGATGGCACTAAACGAACCGTCGTCGACAGTGACGTCGAGTCCGGTCAGGAATCGGGTATCGCGACGGTATAGTCCGCCCTGGGCCGGTTCGACACCGGCGCTCGTCGTGTAGAGAAGCGAGTACCCGTCGACGAGTGAAACGTCAGCCGTCATGGGAATCCTGTCCGTCGATGATCTCGGTTCCGGTCGCGGCGAACCGGGGGTTGCGATGCAGTGCCCGACCCATTCCTACCCCAATCGAGTGAGACCTCGCATATAATCCTTTGTATACCCCCACCGATAGTAGTGGTATTATTTTCCAACAGCCGTTGGCATGTGATCCAATCACGTCTGGTGGTTAGGGCATGGGGCACCCTGACAGATGCCGAAACCCGACCCCAATCACCCACCCCGAACCGCTACGGACCTCCGAGCACCGCTTCCCAAACCGCCTATGACGACGGTTTGGGAGCGATACAAGCCAACTCAAGTGGGGGAGAGAAGCGGGCCGTCCCGCTCCACGAGTGAATTAGTTTGCAACAACTAAAAATGGTTGTGCAAAACCTATATCTAGTTGGCACCGCATCGTGGCCCATGGCGAACTACGCACCGCCACCGCCGCTGGACACTGCAGCCGCCTCGATGATCATGGAGCCCCCAGAACAGGGTGAGGGAAACTGGATCGGTGCACCGTGTGTACACCGGCACGATGACACGACCTATCTCGCAGTCCGCGAGCGGAACCCCGACGACCGAGGTCACGCGATCGCGATCTACGAACGAGAAGCCCTGGATGCGTACACCGAGCGCATCCGCATCACCGCCACAGAGTTAGGCGTCACGAGCATCGAGCGCCCCGCGTTGACGACCGATCCGGACTCGGGGAACCTCAAGCTCTATCTTCCGGTGGATGCACACCGGAACTGCTGGCACATCGAGAAGCTCGCCGACGCCGAGGATCCGGCTGCTTTCGATCCAACAACCGCCCACGACGTAGTTCGCCCCGCGAGCGGCCACACGGACCGATCGACCGTCAAGGATCCCTACGTCATCACGACTGGCGGGAAGTACTACATGTTCTACGCTGGCAGCGACGGGGATAGCACGAGAGCGCACCTCGCGACGAGCATCGATGGCGAGACGTGGACGCGTCGGGACGACCCCATCGTCCACAGCCAGTTCTGGCACGACGAACGCACTCGGGTGTCCTGCGTCGTTCCCGCACCAGATGCACCCATCTGGTACGTGTTCTACGATGGATCTGGGCGAACGGATTATGGTAGTACGTGGAACCTCCGAACCGGGCTCGCCATCTCGACAGATCTGCGAACGTTTGAGGACACCAGTCCGCAGGGTCCAATCGTCTCGGCTCCGACGGCGGATCACCGGCTCGCGCCCCAGAGCTTCGCGACCTGTCGGTACATGGACGTACTACTGACCGACGACGGGTGGGACGTCTTCTTCGAGATGGCGCGCGAAGACGGCTCGTTCGCACTCTACCACCAGCGACTCACGGAGGCACAGTTCCGATCGTGACTGGGGATGCGTCTACAGAAGCGAAGTCAGAACGTCCCTACGTCGAGTACTGTCTCGCGAACGTTTCCCCCGAGCGTCGGGCAGCGCTCGAGGAAGCCGACGTGCCGACACGTGGCGTCGCGTGTCTCGATCGGTGCGGACGGTGCTACCGATCGTCGTTCCTGGTCGTGGACGGGAAGCCGATCGATGGAGAGAGGTGTGAACGGTTCGTCGATGCGCAAATTGCGGGTGGTCCGGAGTGAACGTCTTGTTCGTCTCCATCGACAGCCTCCGTCGAGATTTTTTCACCACGTACCGTGATCGTCCCTTTGGCTACGACTATGCCGTCGAGACGCCGAACCTGGATCGGTTCGCCGAGAGGGCCACGGTGTTCGACACGCACTACGCAGGGAGCCTGTTCTGTATGCCGGCCCGCCGCGAGTGGCTCACTGGCACCCGCGAGTTTCCCTGGCGTGGGTGGGGTCCGATCGAGCCGTTCGACGACACCCTTCCACGCATCGCTCGATCGAACGGAACCGTGGCGGGTCTAGTGACCGACCACTACCACTACTTCCAGCACGGCGCATCTGGTTACTACGACGATTTCAACGGGTTCGAGTTCGTTCGAGGGCACGAACACGACGCCTGGCGGACGGCGCCGCCAAATATCGACGAGTCGTTCGCATCACAGATCCACGCCAGCGATCCCGAGGAGCTATCCTACATGCACCGGGCCCAGTACGCCCGGAACGTTGCCGATTTCGATCCGGAGACCGAATCCGACTTCTTCGCGCCGAAGGTGTTCTCGAGGACCGCACGGTGGATCGAGGACAACCAGTCGTGGGACGACTGGTTTTGCTTCGTCGATAGCTTCGACGTACACGAGCCGTTTCACTGCCCGGAGCCGTACGCGTCGAGGTACACCGAGGATGATCCCCGTGATCCCGAGATGCCAGTGTGGCCCCACTGGGGACGAACCGATGCCGGCCAGGCAGCCATCGACGACCGCCAGTTGGCGTTCGTCAAAGCACAGTTCGCGGGAAAAGTCACGATGGTCGACGAGTGGTTCGGCCGACTCTGTGACACGCTCGACTCGCTGGATGCCTGGTCGGATACTGTGGTGGTCGTCACCGCCGACCACGGATTCTCGCTGGGCGACCACGGGTGGCTTGGGAAAGCCGATGGGCCGCTTTACGACACACTGGCGCACACTCCACTCCTGGTCTGGCATCCAACCTACAGCGATACCGTAGAGCGCGTCGGCGCACTCACGAGCGCAGTGGATCTGCACCCGACGCTCGCATCAGTGATGGACGCAAAGACAGACGGGCCACACGGTCGGTCACTGCTGTCGCTGCTGGACGGAGAATCCAACTCGATCCGAGACGCGGCAGTGTACGGGATTTGGGGATCAGACGTGAACGTCACCGACGGACAGTTCACGTACCATCGGCAGTGCGACGAGGGGAAATCGGCGGTCGTCAGATCCACGTTCCAGATGAATCCGCGTGCCGTGTTTCAGCCGCCAGACCCACCTATGGATCCGGTTCCCGACACCCTTCCGTACACAGACCGACCGGTGTGGCGGTACGAAGCCCCGAGCGTTTCGCGCCAACCCGACACGATGCTGTTCGACACTGATGCAGATCCTGCACAGAAACGGGATCTGCTGTCGACTGGGTCCGAACACGCAGAGAGAATGCGCGAGTTGCTTGTTTCACGCATGCAAGACCTCTCCGCACCAACCCCAGAATTCGGCCGCTTCGGGCTCTCTACTCCCCCAGGACCGGATTGAGGACTCGAGCAACATACGAACAACTACGCAGAATAGTTGTCTCCCAAATCTTTAAGGTTCCCCGTTAGACATTGGTTATCTATGGGAACGTCCCACAATAGACAGCTTCCCCGACGAACAGTACTTGGAAGTGCCGCCGCACTCGCTGGCGGCCTTGCAGGGTGTATCGGCGGTGGTGGCGGTGACGGTGGGGGCGACTCCATCGAATACTGGAGCATTCACAACTCCGAAGACCGCCGCTCCGCGATCGAACCGACGATAGCGTCGTTCGAAGACGAATCCGACGTCAGCGTACAGACGAATTTCGTCGACAACAACGACATCGGTACACAAATCCAAAGCGCGATCGCATCCGATTCACTACCCGACACGGCGCTGCTCGCAGTGCAGGACATCCAGCGCCTGGGTAACGACGGCGCAGTTTCGACGGAAAGTGCAACGGCTGTCGTCGAAGAGCTCGGCGAGGACGACTTTCGGGAAGCGACGCTCAACTTCGTGAGCGATCCCGACGGCGGCTACTACGCCGTTCCGTCGACGTCCTGGGTACAAGGCGTCTGGTACCGAAAGAGCGCATTCGACGAAGCCGGGCTCGACGACCCACTCACGTGGGACGCAATTCTCGAAGCCGCCGAAACGTTCCACGATCCAGACAACGGAACCTACGGGATCGGGTTCGGCACACAGCAAGACGCGTACGCACGACAGTGCTTCACGCAGATGGCCCGCGCCAACGGTGGGCTGGTCGTCAACGCCGACGGTGAGGTCGTCTTCGACCAACCCGAGATCGTCGAGACGCTCCAGTACGTGCAGGACCTCTCCGAGTACACGCCCGGCGCGATCACGTTCAGCGACACCCGGCAGCTCTACGAGAACGAGGAGATCCACATGACCCTGTGGTCGACGAACATCCTCAGACATATCCTGAACAACGTCGGCGAGGAGATGGCCCAGGACACCGGCTTCGCATCCTACATGGAGAACACCCGGCAGTCGACCTACGGACAGGTGCTCGGGCATCCGATCTTCAACAGCTCCGACGCGAAGCGAGAGTCCGCACAGGACCTCGTTTCACACGTGACCTCCGGAGACGCCTATATCGCTTGGGCGCACGCCGCACCCGGCGGAATGGTTCCGGCCCGACAGTCCATCACGGAGACCGACGAGTACCAGGACAACGAAATCCTCTCCGCCTGGGGAGACACGATCTCACAGTTCACGTCCGCGATGGACAATATGGAACGCTTCGATCTCGTCGGCGGGACGCAAGTTCCCGAATTCGGCAGCATCGCGAGCGCTGCGCTCGTCGAGGGAGCCGTGAACCGCGTCGCGGTCCAGGGAGACGACCCGGAGACCGTGGCACAGGAGCAGGCCGACGAGATGCGGAACGTGATCTAGGGAATGGCGTCGACCACGTTCATGAGAGAACGGATCGAGCGCATCGATCCGCGCCGGCGCGAGGTGTTGCTGGGCTACCTGCTGGTGTTGCCGTCGTTGCTGCTCATCGGCGGGGTCATTTTGTACCCACTCATATACAACGTATACCTCGGCTTCACCGAGGTGCCGCTCAACCCCGACCAGTCACCAGTGTGGATCGGCCTCGAAAACTACGAGACCCTCGTCAACAGCGACCGCTTCTGGGAGGCAACCTACAACACCGTCGTATTTACTGTGGCCAGTGCATTACTCGCGACGGCACTCGGCCTCGCCGTTGCGCTCCTATTCGACCGGGCGTTTCGCGGCCGACGGCTAGCACGCGGCCTGGTTCTCCTTCCCCACGTGACGCCGATCATCGCGGTGGCGTTCGCCTGGCAGTTCATGCTCGATCCGTTGTGGGGTAACCTCCCGGACTTCCTCGCGTGGCTCGGCATCTACGAGAGTGACGTCGGACTCCTCCAGTCACGAGACCACGCGTTGCAAATGGCGATCCTCTTCGACGTCTGGCGGAACTTCCCGTTCGCCTTCTTGCTGTTCATCGCACGGTTACAGGCGATTCCACAGAGTATGTACGAAGCAGCGACGATAGACGGAGCCGGCCGATTCGCACAGTTCAAGGACATCATCCTGCCCGAGCTGAAGGGGACGATCCTGATCGCAATCTTGCTCCGGTTCGTCTGGGAGTTCAACGCGTTCGAACCGGTCTGGCTGCTAACAAGGAATCTCGAAACGCTTCCGATCTACGCCTACAAGTCGGCGTTCTCGACGTACAATCAGGGACTCGGTGCAGCGATTGCAGTTATGCTGTTCCTGTTCCAGCTCGTCATGGTCGCCGTCTACATGCGGTTCGTGGGGGAGGACGAACTATGACGGTTCGAGAGAACGTTGCGAACGGCTTTCGGATCGTGCTCGATGGCCACCGTCGGTCGTCGCTCCTCAGTCGCATCGGATTCTACGTTGCAACCGCACTGACCCTCCTGTTCTCACTCTACCCCTTCTACGTGATGTTCATCACGAGCATCTCGACCAACGAGTCACTGTACTCGCGGGACAGAGGCGTGATTCCGAAATCGTTCACCCTCGAACATTACGAGGTGATCTTCGGGAGCGGGTCATTCCCCGTTCAGACGTACTTCTGGAACAGCCTCTCGGTCGCCTTGGTCACGTCAGTGATCGCACTGGTCGTCAGCATCCTCGGCGCCTACAGTTTCACTCGACTCGACTACCCGGGTGGCACGCTGATCCGGCGGGGAATCATCGTGGTGTACATGCTCGCGGCGATCACCCTGGTGATCCCGTTGTTCCAGTTGCTGGTCCGGTTCGACCTGGTCGACACCAAAACGAGTCTCTACATCACGTACACCGTCAAGACGCTCCCGCTGACGCTGTACATCCTCTGGAACTACTTTCGGTCCATTCCGGTCGAGATCGAAGAGGCGGCTTTCATCGACGGGTACTCCAGACTCGAGACGATCGCACGCGTGATCGTGCCCGTGAGTCTGCCGGTGCTCGTCGCAGCCTTCCTCTTTTCTTTCAAGATTGCGTGGAACGAGTACCTGTTCGCGAGTGTCTTTCTCCAGTCCGAAGCACTGTACACGCTTCCGATCGGGATCGAGACGCTCGACAGTGCCTTCCAGAACGTCTGGGGCGAGATCATGGCGGCATCGATCATCACCACGCTGCCGATCATCGTGATGTTCCTCTATCTAGAGAAATACATGGTCGAAGGACTGACCGCAGGAGCGGTGGAGGGGTAAGATGGCGGAACAACGTCGGAAACCGTCAGAATCCTCGTCACTCTCCGAGTCGTCGGCGTCGGGCGCCGTCCACGTCGATGGGCTCACGAAGCAGTACGACGACGTCGTCGCCGTTTCCGACCTCGACCTCCACGTCGAGCCAGGCGAACTACTCGTCTTGCTGGGCCCATCCGGCTGTGGGAAGACAACGACGCTTCGATCGATCGCGGGACTCGAACACGTGACCGATGGGACGATTCACTTCGACGACGAAGACGTGACCCGGCAGGCTCCACAGCGTCGCGACGTCGCGATGGTGTTTCAGAGCTATGCGCTCTACCCCCACAAGACGGTCCGAGGGAATCTACAGTTTCCATTGCGGAAAACCGACATCAGCGGCACGGAAGCGACGGAGCGCGTCGAGGAGATCGCCGAACTGCTCGAGATGGAGACCCACCTGGACACCCGACCCGCCCAACTCAGCGGCGGACAGCGACAGCGCGTCGCCGTCGGCCGAGCTCTCGTTCGACAGCCACACCTGCTGTGTATGGACGAACCGTTGAGCAATCTCGACGCCAAACTACGGGTCGAAACGCGATCAGAACTCCGGCAGCTTCAGCAGCGCCTCGGCATTACGACGATCTACGTCACGCACGACCAGGAAGAGGCCATGAGTATCGCAGATAGGATTGCGGTGATGAACGACGGACGCATCGAGCAGGTCGGCACACCCGAAGACGTCTACGAACGACCCGCAAACGAGTTCGTTGCGTCGTTCGTCGGCGATCCGCCCATGAACTTCTGTGATCCCGACGACGTGCAGGCAGCGGGCATCGAGACTCCCCAATCCGCGGCAGGGTCACCGGACACTATCGGGATACGGCCCGAGTACATCTACCCGACGGATAGCAGAGGAGAGCCGGCCGCTGGCGATCGGGTCGAGGTGGACCGTCCATCGGATCCTGTTGTGTTGACGGTGGAGCTGATAGAGCCTGTCGGACGAGCGTACGAGATTCAGCTCACCGGCCACGGACTCGATCTCGTGGCTCGGCTCAGAACACGACCGGACGACGTAACAGAGGGAGACAGCTCCGAGTTCGTTTTCGATCTGGATCGATTGACGACGTTCAACGACGCCGGGGAGGTGGTGTAACCGTGTCCGAACTCCGTCTCGAGAACGTTAGGAAGGAGTTTGGGTCGGAGACCGCGGTGTCTGAGCTCTCCCTCACGGCGGACGGTGATCTATTGGTCCTCGTCGGACCGTCCGGTTGCGGGAAATCGACGACGCTCCGCATGATCGCGGGACTCGAACAGCCGACTGACGGCAAGATCTTTATCGACGGAGAGGACGTCACTCGTCGATCGCCGAGTGGCCGGTCGATCGCGATGGTGTTCCAGAACTACGCGCTCTATCGGACCATGAACGTTCGGAAGAACATCGGATACGGCCTCAAACACTCGAGTGCTCTATCGAAGTCCGAACGCATCGAGAAAGTGGAGGAGATCGCCGAGATGTTCGGTATCAGTGAACTTCTCGATCGAGAAGTGTCGGCGCTCTCCGGTGGCCAAAAGCAACGCGTGGCCCTCGGTCGAGCGCTCGTCCGCGATCCGGACGTGTTTCTCCTCGACGAACCGCTCTCGAGTCTGGATGCGAAGCTCCGTTCACAGATGCGGACGGAGCTACAGCGCATCCAGCAAGAGCTCGGCGTGACGACGATCTACGTCACCCACGATCAGAAGGAGGCGATGACCATGAGTGATCGGCTGGCAGTGATGAACGACGGCGAACTCCAGCAGATTGGATCGCCCGAGGCGACGTACGTTCGGCCAGAGAACCGGTTCGTCGCTTCGTTCCTCGGCAGCCCAGCGATGAATTTCCTGGACATCGACGTCGAACGTCGGAACGGGCACACGAGGTATCTCCTCGACAGCCACGAACTCGTGCGGGTATCGGATGACACCCAGGCGATCGATCGTCCGATTCAACTCGGCATTCGACCGGAGGACCTGACGTTGCTCGACGACCCGGACGACGGCGCCACTACTGGAACCGTTCGCCACGTAGAGTACCAGGGGAACGACAGCTTCGTTCGACTCGAGGTGAACGGCCGAATCGTCACGTGCGTCGTTCCCGCCAGCGTACGCCCCCGACAAGGGGATAGTGTAGGGCTTAACTTCCCGCCCGATCAGATCCACCTGTTCGACATGGACGCTGGTGATGCGATTCGATCGCCGTCGGTCGACGCGAGCGATACCCGGATAGAGACGGGGCCGTCCACGACCGAGGGTAACGAAACCGACTCACGAGGTGCCAATAGATGAGTGAGGGACCCAGCCTCGACGTAGAACGCCTCACGGAGCAGCTTCAGGATCTCGGCCTCACCGAGTATCAGTCCCGAGCCTACGTCGCAGCAGTCGAGCTCGGCGAAGCTCGCCCCTCGAAAATCGTCGAAGAGTCGGGCGTCCCGCAGGCCCGGATTTACGACGTCATCGACGATCTCAGCGAGATGGGACTGGTCGAGGTCCACGAGAAGAGTGGCGGGAAGACCGTGGGAGCACCGGCACCGGAAGTGGCCCTGGATGCGTACAAAGAACGCCACGTCGGAGAGTTCGCCGAGACGGTGGACTACGTTTCGAGTGAGCTCGAGAAGACGCACGAGCAGGAACAAGCAACTGCAGGCTCCGTTACTGTCCTGAGCCACAGCGAGTCGGCCAACCGGCATATGCGCCAGGCGATCGAGCAGGCAGAATGGTGGATCGCGCTCTCGCTGACGCCCGAACGGTACGCGGAGCTCGAGGACGAGATTCTGGACGCCCTCGATCGCGGCGTCACAGTTCGACTCGTCGCGACCACATCAGATCTGGGTGCCAGCGTTTCGGCTGGCGAGTACCCGGACGACCTCCTCGTTCGATCTCGGCAGTTGTCGGACCTACTCGTCGCCAGCGATCGGTCCTATGGCGTGTACAGCGGCGAGATTCCGACCAGCGACGAACGGTCGTATCACGTCGTCACGAACCAGAACCTGGTGTTGCAGTTCCAGCAGTACTACGAACAGATCTGGACCTCGTCCCGCACAGTACAGGAACCACAGAGACTCCCTCGCCGGTATCTAGATCCGTGGCGAGCCATCGTCGATCTCCAGGCGGCCTTCGACAACGACGAGCCGCTGGAAGCACGCGTCGTTGGCCACGAGACCGGGTCGCGGGTTGGTGGCACCTGGAACGGACGGATCGTCGATTACGAACTTGAAGGGCCCATCGACGCAGATTACAAGGTATCGATCCCGGTGAAAGCGACACTGCTCATCGACGTCGACGGCGAGGAGTACTCCGTCGGCGGCTGGAAAGCAGCGGTCGAGGATATCGCAGCCGAGGGACTCGAAATATCACGAATCGATCAGTAGGTCCGTCGGAGGAGCGCGTGGCAGACGGTGTTTTCGTCGAAGAGGGACTGCCGGCCAATGCGTACACTCACACGCCACGAACACTTTTCTTGCGACCGGACGACTGACCACCAATGGCCGCGATCAGGACCGAGGGGCTGACGAAGCGCTACGGCTCCTGCAGACGGTTCCCGCTTCCGTGGCGCGAGCAGCCCAAAGGCGAGGACGGGCCAGTCGTCGGCATAGAGGACGTCTCGCTCACCGTCGAGAAGGGAGAGATCTTCGGCTATCTCGGCCCGAACGGCGCTGGGAAGACGACCACGATTCGCACGCTGTTGGGCGTGATCTCCCCGTCAGCAGGCGACGCCGAGGTACTCGGCGCGGACGTCACCGATCCCGCTGCCCTCCGGGGAGCGAAGGCGAGGATCGGATTCCTCCCCTCCGTGATGGGGTTTCCCGAAGACGTGACCGGGCGGCGGTATCTCGATCACCAGGCGCGGATCCTCGGCGACGAGCGCCGTGAGGAGCTACTCGAACTGTTCGATCCGCCGCTCGATCGCGAGATCGGGGAGTACTCGACGGGGAACCGGCGAATGCTCGGGATCGTCCGCGCGTTCATGCACGATCCGGATCTGGTGATCCTCGACGAACCGACCGCCGGTCTCGACCCGCTCAAACAGTCCCACTTCAACGCGTTCGTTCGCGAGGAGGCCGCGAGCGGCACGACAGTGTTCTTCTCCTCGCACGTACTCGGGGAGGTCCGGCAGGTCTGTGACCGCGTCGGAATCCTCCGGGGTGGCAGGCTGGCGACCGTCGAACCCGTCGACGAACTGCTGGATCGCGGCGGGAAACGGGTTCGCGTCCGGACCCGCGGCGATCCCGGAGCCGTCGGCGTCGGGCTCGAAGGCGTCGTCGAACGCACCGTCCACGACCGCGAGGTGCAGTTCACCTACGGCGGCGAGTACCAGCGACTGCTCGACCACCTCGCCGGGATCGACGCGATCGAAGATCTCGAGATTGCGGAGCCGCCACTCGAAGACGTCTTCCTGCACTTCTACGGCGAGGAGACCGAGACGGAACACGCGACCACGCTACCCGATACGGAGGCCGACGCTTGATGCCCGAGATCGCCCGCTTCGAGGGGCGTCGGAGGCTGAAAGGCTCACTCTATCTCGCGATCGGGATCGCTGCGTTCGCACTACTGTTCACCTCCTTTTTCCCCTCCGTCGAGCAGATCGACGTGGATGAGTACACCGAGTCGATGCCGGCACTCTTTCAGGAGCTGTTCAACATCTCGGCGATGGGAACCATCGAGGGCTTTCTCGCCGTCGAGATCTACCAGTTCGTCTGGGTGTTGCTCCTGCCGCTGTACGTCGCGTATCTCGGTGCGGGCGTCGTGGCTGGCGATGCCGACGCAGACCGACTGGACGTACTGCTCACCCTGCCGATTTCGCGCAGTCGGCTCCTCGCGGAGAAGGCGGCCTCGCTTGCGCCGGTCGTGCTGGTGCCGAACCTCGTCGTTCCGCCGGTCGTCTACGCGGGCGTACTCGCACTCGGCGAGTCGATCGATCCGATCGCGCTGCTCGCGGTCCACGCACTGTCGATCCCCTTCCTCATCGCCTGCGGAGCGATCGGCGTCGCCGTGTCGGTTCTCGTGCTCGATGGCGATCTCGCGCGGCGCGGTGCGATCGCCGCCGTGTTCGCGCTCTACCTGCTGGACTCGCTATCGGTCGTCGCGGATCGCGACTGGATCGGTGCCGTGAGTCCGATGCGCTACTACGATCCGACGGAGATCATGGTCGACGGCGAGTGCGATCTCGTCGGCGTCGGTGCTCTCTGTCTGATCGCCGCAGTCGCACTTGCGGTTGCCGTCGTCCGCTTCCAGCGCGTTGACGCGCCCTGATCGGAGGGTCGAGGTCTCCGATCGGGCGGAAACCGGGCTGGCAGTCCTGCCGGGTGCCATCCTGATCTCTCGTCGCTCCCGAGGTCGTCTTCGGCGGGGTTCCGGAGTGGGTGGCGGCGATCGCCGTCCTGCTGGTCGCGATTCGCACGGAGAGCATCGTCCTGGCGATGGCAGTCGGGATGAGCGTCGTGTGGCTCGTCACCGGCCTGGGCGGGGTCGTCTGAGCTGCGATCGGTCGGCTCGGCTCCATCCTCACCAGTTCATCCCTGGATCGTCGGCAGCCTGGCGAACCCAGGACGCGACTCTGCATCGTCCAGCGACGTCCCATCCGTGACGTCCAGCGGCTGTCTATCCGGATCCGACGCGGTGGGCGGTTCGGGGTCGAGATACGTTCCAGCCACGAAGAAGAGTTTGACGTGGTTCTTGAACGCGCTGATCGATGCGAACCAGCCCCGGTCCTCGACGGCGTAGAACGGCTGATACCAGTTCACGGCACGGCGGACACCGGACACCTCCGGCTCGATCAGTTCGTCGAATCGCGTCGCGACCGCTCGCTTCCATCCCGGCAGAGCTGCGACGTACGCATGCACCGACGCAGCACCGTCGGTGTCGTCGTTCCGCTGCGCCGTCTGGTACCGTTTGCTCTGCGCTTCCCACGCCGCCTGCGTCGGGAAATCCGCTGGTAGCTCGATCGTCCCGAACTCCTCGTCGACTATCGAGGCCCCACCCGCCCGGCCCACAATCGCAATCACGATGAGGGTCGGGTCGACTCGTCGGGGGTGTCGATGCACTCGACGGCCAGTCCTATAGTCCCACCGCGCCAGTGACGGACAAAGCCCACGAAGCCACCATCCCCTGGAGCCGGCTCGACGCGGAACAACTCCAGCATCGCTGGAACGGCGTCGGCACCCCACTGGAGTTCCTTCTCTAGCTCCGTGAACTCGACGCCTTCGTGGTTATCAGTCTCGTAGTACGAAGCCCTGATCACACGGTTCGCCAGCACGAGATCGGCTACCCGCTGAGCAGTGAGTGGGTTAGGCGTGTTCACGTGTACCAGTACGAGAACTGCGACGACCAACGTTCCGACAACACGACACCGGTTATTCTCGGTACGGGCGGGTGGAGGTCGGTGACCGCTGCTATTGAGTCCGAACGTATAATTTATACATAAGTGGAGTTATATTCCCACCCACCTATAGATTATATTACTATCTCGAACGCCGGGTAGTCAGCTACGCACCTGGCAAGATCTGCCACTCGAAGAGGCCCACCGAACCGAATGAAGACCGAACAGACAGGCGACTTTCGTATCGCATCCTGATGCGTCTTCACTCCATCTTGTTACAAACCTACTCGGTCATCGGTGTACGAAGCAAGGCAACTGTTCGAGGGAGATCACGGTGCTAAGAGAAAATTCGAAACGGGGTCACATACCAACGTTCATAGACCATAGACAGAATAGTCATTCAAAATTACAGTACAATATAATTTTATAATACACACCAGTATTGTTATCAAAGAGACGTTCCACCGACGGTCGAACCATTCAGGGTTTGCCGACGACGGCGTGACGATGTGCCACCGGTGACCACAATACTTACTTGTGAAGAGCGAAAAACGACCCCCATGGCAGCCATAACGTTCGATAGTGTAACCAAACAGTTTTCTGACAAAAATGAGACCGTCACCGCAGTCGACGACCTGGATCTCGAGATCGAGGATGGAGATTTCGTCGTGCTCGTCGGGCCCAGTGGCTGTGGCAAAACGACGACGCTTCGCTGTATCGCCGGCCTCGAGTCCGTAACTGACGGTGAAATCCGACTCGACGGGGAAGGGATGACCGACAAGCTCCCCGAGAATCGGAACGTCTCAATGGTGTTCCAGTCCTATGCGCTGTATCCGCATATGACGGTCCGGGAGAACATGAGTTTCGGGCTCAAGTACGCGACCGATCACTCGAAAGAGGAGATCGAGGAGAAGATTCAGGACGCCGTCGGTATGATGGGAATCGACGACCTTCTCGATCGACATCCGGCGGATCTCTCGGGCGGGCAACAGCAGCGAGTTGCGCTCGGTCGGGCGATCGTTCGGAACCCCGAGGCGTTTCTGATGGACGAGCCCCTCAGCAATCTCGACGCCAAGCTGCGGGCAGAGATGCGGACCTACCTCCAGCAGCTTCAGGAGGACCTCGGCGTGACGACCGTCTACGTAACCCACGACCAGACCGAGGCGATGACGATGGGCGACAAGATCGCGATCCTCGACGACGGTGAACTACAACAGTATGGAACGCCGGCAGAGTGCTATCACCAACCCCAGAACACGTTCGTAGCGGAGTTCCTGGGAGAGCCCTCGATCAACCTCATCGACATGACGTTACAGGACGCTACCATCTCGACGAGCGGGTTCGAACACGAGTTTTCCGAACCGATCGGCGATGGGACGACGAACTCTGACGTGATCGTCGGCGTCCGACCCGAAGAGCTCTCGATCACAGACGAGCCCCGAGCCGACGTGAGTTCCTTCGATGGTACCGTCACGGTCACCGAGCACCTCGGCAAGGAGAGCAACGTGTACGTCGAGACTGAAGGTGGTGCGACCGAGTTAACCGTCGTCGTCGACGGGGAGCCGACGGTCGACGACGAAGACGAAGTCACCGTAGAAGTGCCAAACGACGCCATCCACGTCTTCGACGCGAAGACTGGCGAAGTTATCCGGAGTGCCGAAGCGAGCGGTGATGTGGACGGCCTCGCCGGCGCCCAGGCTGCGGACTCGGCTCCGTAAGGAATCCCTCGAACCGGCGGTAAACTGCTCCTCCTGCGTTCGAAATCCGACAACACTCGAAGCCAGTAGCGAGCAGTATACGGATACTACCGCTACGACAGGACTCACTCCTGGAAAACCATACACGAAGGAGCGGGTACTGACAACCGCCCATCGAGTTCGGTCAACGTGCCGTCGTCGGGGTCGATCCGGAACGGGACGATATCGTCAGACTCCCTGTTCTGGACGAACAGTAGTTGCCCGGTCGGGTCGATGACGAAGTATCGTGGCCACGCGCCGCCAGTTGGAACTGTCTCGACGAACTCCAGACTGCCGTCGTCCCGCACGGCCGATGTCGCGATGCTGTCGTGGCCGCGGTTCGCGACGTAGACCCACTCACCCGACGGATGGACGGCGATCTCTGAGGTTTGATTGGCATCCACATAGCCCGTGGGAAGGGTAGATGTCGTCCCAATTTGATCTAACGCTCCCGTCGAAGCATCGAACTCGTAGGCAACGATGGTGGAACCGAGTTCGGTGACGAGGTAGGCCAGCGATCGCGTAGGATGGAACGCGAAGTGCCGTGGGCCGGTACCGGGATCGGTCCGTACTGCGTCACTGCGCACGAGCGAGCCGGCCTCGGCGTCTATCTCGTAGACCACCACCTCGTCCGTTCCAAGATCCGGAACGTAGAGGAAATTGCCACTGGGACCGCAATTGGCAGAGTGTGGATGGGAACCCTCCTGACGGTCGGCGTTCGGCCCGGAGCCCTCGTGCTCGATTACTTCGACGGGTTCGCCGATGGTACCGTCGCTCTCGATGGGAAGCATCGATACGGCACCACCCGCGTACTGCGCCACGAAGAGATACCGACCGGACCGATGGACGCTGCAGTGACACGGCCCAGCGGCACCGGTTCGCTGCTGATCGAGCTTCGCCAGCCCGCCCTCGTCTTCGAAGCGATAGGCCGACACCTGACCAGACTCGATTTCGTGGACGGCGTACACCAGCGGTTCGTCGGGATGGGCTGCCAGAAACGTCGGATGCTCGCGGTGATCGGTGACCGAGCGCCGTTCGAGTGAAACGCTCGCACCGAGTTCCGCATCCGCCTCGAACTCGACGTCACAACTGTAGATGCCCTCGCTACCGTGCTCGCTGTAGGTTCCGATAACTGCGTTGTAGTGCACAACGCGACTCTCGACGTCCAGATCCCTCAATCTACCTGTCGGGCTCGGAAAACACTCGATCGTCGGTGCCTCGACGATAGGGATCGGCTATCGATTCTGCTCGCTGATCGTACGGAACAGCGAGGCGAGTTCCGCACCGAGGAGATCGTAGAGTTCCTCCCCTTTCTCCTCCGATGCGAGATCGGGATCACCAATCGCACCGGTATCGGAGTAGGCCGTGAACGGCCGATGTACCGAGAGTGGACCGCCGTCCAGGAGATCGTCGCCAGCCAGGTCGTATGGTTCCTCCCAGTACGTCGCCTCGCCGTCGCCAACGAGGTCGGGTCGGAGATGCTCCATGAGCGACGTCTCGAACTCGCCGCCGTGGGCCATACCCCCCGTGGCACTGTCACGAACCTCGTCGATGAACGGCTCGGCCAGTTCGAAGTACGTCAACCCGAGCACTTCGTTGCCTGGTCGCTGGTTGCCGAGTGTGTTGACGACCGATCCAATCACAGCGGTGTTGCCGCCGTGCCCATTCAGAAACACCACCGCATCGAAACCATTCTCGAGGGCCGTGTCGGCCACTTCCTCGAGAACCGTTAGGAGCGTCCGGTGGCTGAGCGATATTGTCCCGCCGAAGGGCATGTGGTGTGGCGAGAAACCCGACCACACAGGGGGCGTCAGCAGAATCGGTACGTCCTCACGAACCCGCCTAGCACCTTCGTGAGCGACGGCGTCGACGAGGATCGTGTCGGTCGCGACGGGAAGATGGTGACCGTGTTGTTCGACGCTGCCGACGGGAATCACGAGGACCGATCCCGGCTGCTCGGCGAGTTCGACGATCTCTGGGTACGACTTCCCAGCCCAGGAATCGGACAATGCTCCCAGTTCACGATACACGTGCGGTCACCTCCGATTCCGGACGTCGATGCTCGAGGCGTCTCTCCGTCGATACGGTCGTCGGCTGGTGTGAACACGTCATAGTGGTTCCGTGGGAAATCGAAGGGAGATTCAGGCGCCGGTCTGGCTGAATCCCTCTGCGAACTGCCGGGTGAACAGGACGTACACGATCAGCGTGGGCAGCGCGGTCAGAAAGCCACCCGCCATGATCGTGTTGAACTGCTGGACTTTCGCGCCAGCTATGCCAGAGAAGGTCACGGTGACCGGCTCCGCCGCCGGGTTACTGACCAGCACGAGCGCGAACAGCAGGTCGTTCCAGATCGTGGTGAATGCCAGGATCATCACGACCACGAACACCGGTCGTGAGAGAGGCAACACGATGTTGAGGTAGATGCGGTAGATGCTCACGCCTTCGAGGCGAGCCGCCTCGATCATCTCTTCGGACATGTCCTTGTAGTGTGACCGAAAGAGCAACGTTGCGAGCGGAATCCCGAAGGCGATATGGGTCACGGCCAGTTCGATGAACTGTGCCTGATACCGCTGGGTGTACGGAAGCTCCCAGACGTTCAGTGGCCCCAGACTCGCCAACGTAGCCTCGACGCTCGCGTTGCTCCAGATGATCGACAGCGGAACGAGCACCGATTGCAGCGGGACGAAGATGCCAGCGATGAACAGCGTGTACAGCGCAAGCTGACCCCGCCAGTTAGTGATCGTTAGTCCGAACGCTGCCAGGCTGCCCAGGATCGGGACGATGATCGTCGCCGGGATGACGAACATCGCACTGTTGATGATCGAAGGGTTCAGCGTCTCCCAGGCCGACGACCAGGCGTCGAGCGTGAACTGATCGAAGCCGGGCGGGACGAACGGAGCCGTGTTGGCAAAGCCGGTGACGGTCTTCAGTGAAGTCGCGATTGCGGACCACAGCGGTAACAGATACAGCACTGCGATCACGAACAGGCTCGCGTAGAGACCCGCACGGACCCAGGACGTCCCGTCGAGTGCGTTTGCAATCCGTGATTCGGCGCCGTCCGAGTGGGATGGATCAGTCATGAGTCAGAGGAGGTCCTTCTTGTGTTGATAGTAGAGGTACGGGACGATCGCGGCGAAGGTCGCGAGGAGGAGGACGACCGCGATGCTGGACCCGTACGCCCAGTTGTTCGCGTCGAACGCCTCTCGGTACATCATTACGGGGAGGATGTCGGCCCCGGGCCCCGGGTTGACGCCGTACAGTACGTAGATGAAGTCGAACGCCTTCAGCGAGAACAGGAGGAGAATGACGATCGCCGAGAACGTCGACGTCTTGAGCTGCGGCACGATTACCTTGAGATAGCGAATCCAGACGGGAGCCCCATCGAGCTGTGCGGCCTCGTACTGCTCGGTCGGGATCTTACGGAGTCCGGCGAGGTAGATGATCATCGCAAGCCCGCTGAACTGCCAGACGAGCGCGATCATGATCGCCCAGAGCTGCGTTGCCGGATCGCCGAACCAGTCGTTGGCGAGAAAATCCAAGCCAGCGGTCCGGAGGAGATAGTTGACGACGCCGTTCGAGGGGTTGAACATCCACGCCCAGAAGATCGAGGTCACCACGAAGGAGAGGCTCATGGGGAGAAGATAGACCGTCCGTAGCGAGCCCTCGAACCTGATTTCGCGGTCGATGAGGATCGCGAGACCGAGTCCGACGATCAAACAGACGGCGGTGAACCCTCCCATCAGCAGCACGGTGTTCTTCGCGGCCGTGATGAACGTGGGATCGTTCAGCATCTGCTGGTACAGTTCGACGTCGAGTGACGAGTAGTCCGGATTGCCGAAACCCCGGAAGTCAGTGAGCGAGAGGACGACGTTCCAGAGGATCGACCCGTATACGAACACGCCGAGCAGCAGCGTCGGCACGAGTAAAAACGGGAGCGACTGTAGGAACTCGTTTCGGCGGAAACGCCGGGTTATTGGACCTAGAAGGCCCGTGAGCGTCGTTCGGTCGTTCGTGGATACCTCGTTAGTCTCGTCCATGCGTTACGCTCGAAATCGTGCCATTAGACGTCGAAGGCGTCGACGAGGCCGTTGTACGCTTGATCGACGTTCCAGTTGCTCTTGAAGGTCGAGAAGACGCCCGACACGTTCGAGGCGATCTGTGGGAGCACCTCGTTGTTGTGAGCGATCGTACCAGTGAGGTTCTCGGCAGCGAGGAACTCGTCGTACTGGGTCTGTTGATACCCGTTGAACGTGTACTCGCCGCTGCCGTCCATCTCGATGTCGTTCCGGCACGGAACGCCACCCTTGATCGCGTTGAATCGGACCTGGGCTTCCTTGCTCCCGACGTACCGGAGCCACTTCTTGGTCGCTTCCGGCGTCGGCTGGGGCTCTGGGTACATGAACCCGGAGTTCTGGCCCATGAACACGTCGTCGGTCCCCGGAATCGGGGTCGACTGCCAGTGGGTGTCGTAGTTGAACTCGTCGGACTGGCTAAAGTTCCCGACGGCCCAGGCGCCCTGATTGAGGAACGCAGCTTCGCCGCCCATGAAGTCGCTAATCGCTTCCGAGAAGTTCACGGACGCAGCATCGTCGTTCCAATAACTCCGGTACTCGGCGAGCACTTCCAGCGCGGCCTTGACGTCCGCCTCGTTTTCCGCGACATTCCCCTCGAGGAACGACTGGTAGGAGTCGTAGCCGTTCTCGCCCACGTAGATGGACTCCCACAGCTGAAGGACGACCCAGGTGCCCTGAGTCGACGTCGCCAGCCCGTTCGCACCGGTCTCACTCTCGATGGTGTCCATCGCGTCGATGAGCTCCGTCGGTGACGAAATCGAGGTTGGGTCGACACCGGCCTCCTCCACGACGTCGACGTTGTAGAAGAGGTTGTTGAGGCGGTTGAACTCGAGCGGGACGGCGACGTATCCTGTGCTCCCGAACTCGCACATCTGCTGGAGATACTCCGGAACGACCTCGGTGAGTCCCGCTTCCTCCCAGACGTCCTCCGT
This sequence comes from Salinarchaeum laminariae, assembly GCF_023204835.1. Classification (GTDB taxonomy): domain Archaea; phylum Halobacteriota; class Halobacteria; order Halobacteriales; family Salinarchaeaceae; genus Salinarchaeum; species Salinarchaeum laminariae. The sequence continues at coordinate 1,348,871 of NZ_CP096270.1, read as the reverse complement.
GATGCTCCCCATCAGTCCACCGTCGACGAACGGCTGAAGCTGCGGCCCGGTGAAGAAGCCCCAGGTCGAGGGGGGATCTTCGTTGAACATCCGGGTGTCGAGAGCGGTCGCCAGACCGGTCCCTGCACCACCGGGGTTGTTGTTGATCGTGGTAGCGACGTCGGGATACTCGTCTTTGAACCCGTCGTGCATCGCTTCGAAAGCAGTGGCACCGTCACCACCACTCCAAGCGATCATGATCTCCATATCCCCGCCGCTTCCGGAGCCGCCGTTGCCGGAGCAGCCGGCAACAGCCGCGGCGATACCCGCACCTGCGGTCGTAACGAACTGTCGTCTCGTCGGCATCGACAGCCAGTTTAAACTCTCCCTTATTATATCTTTTTACCATCTTTCCAATGTGTTTGGCGGTTGCTCCAGGCCGACGCGAGCACCGAGTGCCGGTGTTGGACCCAGAGCTCTAGCCGACTGTCGCGGTCGGGAATGCCCAGATCGTGGCCGAGCTTCGACGTCGAAGAACAACCGAGGACCGGTATAGTGCCGACCGAGGGACGCTGCGGAGGGTCGGCGACCGGAGTGCATAGCCGACGCAAACGTTAATGAGGATCTGGTAATTCGGTGTACCCACCGTCAATGAACTCTGCCCGTCACGAGGATCGAACAGTCATCGTTACCGGAGCCTCGAGTGGTATCGGCCGGAGGATCGCCCAGGCGTTCGGTGAGGAGGGTGCCAACGTCGTCTGTGCATCTCGAAGCAACGAACCCAACCAGGGGAAACACTACGACAATGATCTGACCGTCCCGACGGAGGAGTACGTGCGCCAGGAAACGCCAGGTGACGCTATCTTCGTCTCGACGGACGTCTCCGACCACCAACGAGTCGAGGCGATGGTCGAGGAGACGCTCGACGTCTATGGCCAAATCGACGTGCTCGTCAACAACGCCGGTATCTCGGTCGTCGGTGACTCCCAAGAGACCTCTATCGAGGACTGGAACAGGATGATCGGGGTCGATCTCGATGGTACATTCTTCTGTTGTAAACACGCGATTCCGCACATCAAGGAAACTGAGGGCGACATCGTCAACATCGCTTCGGTCAACGCCACAGAGGGCGGGTCGGGACCGGCGTACTCCGCGGCAAAGGCCGGACAGGTCAACATGACGCGAGATCTTGCCGTCGAGCTCGGGCCGGAGAACGTCAACGTGAACTGCGTCTCGCCGGGATACGTCAAGACCCCGATCCAGGATTATCAGGACGAATCGTCGATCGCGATCAGCCGCGAACAGACGCTGCTACCGGAGTTCGGTGAACCTGAGGACATCGCCGACGTCGTCACGTTCCTCGCGAGCGAGGAAGCGAGATACATCCACGGCGCGGACATCTACGTCGACGGTGGCTGGGCGGCGCACAGAGTGTAGAAGGACGGCACCGCCACACCGATTCAGTTCTCCGACGTTATCGAGAGGAATGCGACGCTGTTAGGCTGCGTCGTCGATCCGATATCGATCGATTGTATCCTGGTCGATGGTGATCCCGAGGCCGGGCTCGTCCGGGACGCGAATGCTCCCATTCTCTATCTCGAAGGGGTCCTCGATGACGTCCGCCTCCCAGCCGAAGTACGCCGTGTCGCTTGGGAGGTTAATGGCCGGTGTGCTGTGGACGGTATGGAGGATCGCCGCGGTCCGAATGCCGAGGTCGAACGCACAGTGGTGTGCAACGGAGATGCCGCCGTCCTCGGCGATTCCGGCCAGGTGTCGGACGCCCGCGATCCCGCCGGCTGGCGTGATGTCCACGACGGCCGCGTCGATGGCGCTCCGATCGATCATCTGCCGGAGGTTCCGCGGGATGTAGGTGTCCTCGTTGGCAGCGATTGGCTGCGCCGTGCGGTTGCGAAGCGACTCGAGCGAGCCGTGAGTATCGACCCGGATCGGCTGCTCGATGTATTGCAGGTAAACACCTGCGTCCTGAAGTTTTGCAGCCAAGCGCACGGCGTCTTCGGTCGTCCAGCCCTGGTTCGGGTCGATTCGGAACTCGAGTCGTCCGTCGACTTCGTCGTGCATCTCGACGATCCGCTCGACGTCCGTCTGCCAGTCTCGTCCCGCCTTCGTCTTCAGCACCGAGTAGCCTTCCTCGAGGGCACGCCGTGCGTACTGGCGGGACTCCTCCGGTGGGAAGATGCCGAGCGCGTACGCGAACTCGACGGATCCAGCGTCGTCGTCCTGAGCGACATGCTCGCGGTGACGCATGTTGGTCTGGTGGTTCGCGGTCCAGCCGCCGAGGAGTTCGTAGACGGGGCGGTCCAGCGCTTTGCCAACGATGTCCCAGCAGGCAGTTTCGACCGGCGCGAAGAACATGTTGGCGTTCGTATATTCGATGAACACCTGCCGGCGGAACCGTTCGAGTTCGAACGGCGACTGACCGACGACCATCGGTGCGACGCCATCCTCGATAACGGAGACGGTTGCCTCCGGCGAGAGGAACGATCGCACCTCGCCCCAGCCGGTGTACCCTTCGTCGGTATCGACCCTGACGAGGATACGGTCCATCTCGTAGAGTTCCCCGTGATTCGTCCTGTACGGCGCGATACCACCGTCTTCGATCGGCGAAAGCGGCACAGAAACAGGCGTCGCCGCTACGTCTGTGATTTGCACAGGGCGCGGTTGAGTAACTACTCTCTTAAATTTTTCCATAGATATTGTATCACGTGGGGCGCTCCGTTCCGCCAGGACCGGGCACAGACTAGTAGTAGACCGTCTTGAGTTTGATCTCGTTCGCCTTGTCCTGGAGCAGGGAGATGTACTGTGAGAGCTGTTCGGCACCGAATCGGTTAACGGGGCCAGTCACGCCGATAGCGGCGATGATCTCACCCTCTGGCGTGAGGATCGGCACATCCACACTTCGGATGCCGTCGCGGCGCTCCTCGTCTTCGACCGCGAAGCCCCGCTCTCTGATCGTCGACAGTTCCTCGCGTAACCGCCCGGGGTCGGTGATGGTGTTCTCGGTCGCGCGAGGGAGATCATTGTCCGTTATAATCGACTCCCGGCGCTCGTGGGGGAGATGCGCCAGCAGACACTTTCCGAGCCCAGTCCAGTGCAGTTCCGTGAACTCGCCGATTGGGATGTTGTCACTCACCGCCCCTCGGCCATCTTCTGCGCCGATGAGAACTCGCTTGCCGCTCTCCTCGACACCCAATCCCGCACGTTCGCCGGTGATCCCTGCGATGTCGGTTAGAACTGGAGCCGCAGCTCTGTAGATATCGAGTTGCTGACGGACCTGACCCCCGATTTCGAGGAATTTCAGACTATTGCGGTACTGTCTGTCTTCGACCGTCACGAAGCCCCCCTTCTCGAGCGTCTTGAGATAGACGTGTACCGTGCTCGTCGGTACGCCGAGTTCCTCTGCGATTTCGGTGAGGGTGAGGGATCCCCGCTCGCGTAGGAGCGCGATAATGTCGAACGCACGCTCCAGCGAGCCGATCGAGTTCCCCGTCGACGATTGTCCCATACGATACCACACGCGCGACTGCGTGATAAACGTGGCCGTGGATCGGGGATTTTCCACCATTGGAATATTTCTACCGATAGCATACCTCTTATATTGGAACTCAATATATTCTATCCACCATATACGAAAGGACGCGGTCGATCTCGATCCGCCCGAGATTGTTTGTGAAACTCCCGCATGCGACAGGTGCGCACTGATCCTGCCCGGAAACGTGAGGAGAGTAGGTAGAACCGTTGGCAAACACATACGTGGAACAATCACCAAGATATCCAACAATCCTGGATGGTGCAACAAATTGTTTTCATATTTACAGAATCTTACTGGCGTCAGAGTTCCCAGAACGGACTCCGGGCAGAGCGTTTGACAATACAACACTGTCAAACAATTCCCCGGAGCGTGAGAAGGGATCAACTGCAGCGAGACGTCCATCACGGGGTCCAGCTAGTGGGGTACTCGAGCGACCCAATCTACTCTGAATCCAGATGGCTGGGCCAATGGAACGGCTCGAACGTACAATATGAAGACCTATACGAGCGTTCGTGCTATCGATTGGCAGAGCCGCCATGGCAACCTCCGACCACGACCTCGACGCGGACGATCCATGCTGCAAAGTGGCCGCAGCCGCCGACCGACGTGGACTCGCGACGCTCGACGAGGAACTCCGACAACTGCGGAAGGATCAGGACGCAAGTCTACGTGAACTCGCCAAGTACGTCGACGAACAGCTCCTGGAGAGTGCGCTTCGCGAAGCTGGCGTGGAGATCGCGGCCGATCCCGGAACCGTTCGATCGGTAGTCATCGGCACCCCTGCAGAAGAGATGTCGGTCGACGTTGCCGTCCGCGAACGCATCGCAACTGCGCTCGACCGGAGTGACGTCGACGTCGGTTCGCTCGAGCGCGAGTTCGTCTCCCACGAGACGGTGCGCCGGCACCTGAACGACCACCTGGGCGTCGATACGGCACGGTCGCGAGCCGATCCGTCGGTCGAAGAAACTCGTGAGATGATCGCCTCGATCATCGAGCGCGACAGGTCGGTCGTGGAACAGTCACTAGGGTCCCTCCGTCGGGCAGATAGGCTCGACAGTGGGCCTCTCGAAGCGTCACTCACGGTACGGGTGACCTGTCCGGACTGTGAAGAGACCTACGCCGTGGACGAACTCCTCGACGAAGCGAGTTGTGCGTGTGCGTCGCAGTAGAGTGAACAACCGTTCCTGGATCCGGCGATCCCACGCCCCACGGACCAGTTACTAGAGGTCGACGACGTCCACAATCTATAAGTCACGACGAACGGGAGGAGTGGTCGTGTCTTTGACCAGTAGATCCGGAACCGATCGCGTCGCAACTCCGTTGACGATCTAAGAATGTCACAGTTCGATCCACCATCCCGACCCAGGGACGATCGCGGCGGCGACGCGCCAGTCGACGAGTTCGATGTCGATACCGTAGACACCGACGTCGAGGCATCCTTCGACACCGACGTCGAGACGCCATCTATCGATGCACCGCCGACCGCCACGCTCTCGCTCGAACAAATCGGCGGCATCGACGAAGGCGAGGTCACGATCGACGCTGGCATCACGACAATCGCCGGCCACAACGCGACCAATCGGACGTCGACACTCCGCGGGCTCTGTGCAGCACTCGGGACCGAAGCGACTGCGGCGCCAGCGACGACACTATCCTCGGACGCCGACGTGGGGCGCGTCGAGCTCGACTTCGGTGAAGAGACGTACACGCGTACATTCACCCGAACCGATCGAGGCAGCGTCGTTGCAGGTGGCGACCCGCTCGCGGACGACGGCGACGTCGTCGACGCCTTCGTCACGCTCCTCGAGGACAATCCCGTTCGACGGGCAGTCGAGCGAGGCGGCGACCCGACTGAGCTTCGGGACCTCTTGATGCGACCGGTCGACACGGAAGCCGTCGACCGACGAATCGATGACCTCGAGTCCCAACTCCAGCAGATAGACGAGTACCTCGCGACGATTGATGGCGAGGAGGAGCGGCTTCCAACTCTTCGCGACCAGCGCGAACAGAAGCAGAAGTTACTGGAGGAAATCGAAACAGAGATCGGAGACGTCGAGGCGGAGGTCGACGCCTACGATGCAAGCGAGGCCGAAGCCGAGCAGGCCGAAGAGCTACTCGAACAGCTCCAGGACCTCCGTTCCGAACTCGCAGAAACGAAGGACGAGGCCAAGTACCACCGCAAGAAGGCCGCAGAGTACGAAGAAGAGGCTACAGAAGTCGAAGCAACGCTCGAAGCGACCGCGGTTCCAGAGGAAGAGATCGAACGCATCGACGAGAAACTCGCACGCCAACGACGCCGAAAACGCGACCGCCAAGCGACCTACACCGACGTCGACGCCATCATCGGATTCAACGAGACGGTGCTGGAGGACGACGACATCGACATCAACGCGATCGGTGGGAACAGAGCGAACGAGAGCGAGGCTCCCCCGGGGTCGGACAGTGTCACCGATCAACTGAATCCCGCCGACGAAACGGTCGAGTGCTGGACGTGTGGAAGCGACGTGGCGGTGGATGCAGTTCGGGACCAACTCGACACCCTTCGCGACCTCCGGGCCGATCTGCACGCCGATGTTGGTGAGATCGAAGACGAGATCGACGAACTGCAGGATCGGCTACAGGAACTCGACGACGAACGCGAAGAGTACCGACGGCTCGAGTCACGCTCCGAACGGATCGAAGACCAGATCGACCACCACCGATCGGAGGCCGAGCGACGCACCGAATCGGCCCAAGAGCTCGCGGCGGAGATCGAGGAGCTCGAACGCCGCGTCGACGAGACGGAAGCGCTTCGAGAGAGCGATCTGGTCGAGGCGTATCAGCGCCTCTCAGAACTGGAGTACGAGCGCGGACAGGCAGAGAGCGAGCTCGAGGGCGTCGAGACAGAGATCGAGCGAATCCAGCAGCTCGTCGACGATCGCGAGGACGTCGAGGAAGCACGCGATGCAGTGGTCGAGGGGCTCCATACGCTCCGCGGGCGCGTCGAAGCCGCCGAGCGGGCACTCGCGTCGGCGTTCAACGAACACATGGAGCGCGTCGTCGAGGTCCTCGACTACGAGAACATCGCGCGTATCTGGATCGACCACAAGCCCGGCGACGCCGTGGCCGAGCCGGGGACCTTCGAACTCACCGTCGTGCGTGAAGGTGACGACGGTGCCGTCTACGAGGATTCGGTCCGGACGCTGAGCGAATCGGAGCGAAAGGTCCTCGGACTCGTACTGGCGCTGTCGGGGTACATCGTCCACAGAGTGTACGACGACGTGCCGTTCGTCGTCCTCGACTCGGTCGAAGCTATCGATGCCGAACGGATCGCCGAACTGCTTGGATACTTTGGTCAGCGGACGGGATTCCTGATCACTGCACTGCTCCCAGAAGACGCGGCCGTGGTCGAATCCAGCGAGCAGACGGTGGCGAGAGGACCCACCGAATATTATCATAGAAAAGCAGAGGATATTGGATTTTTATCAGAATAGCATACTATTTGTTATCGGTGCGCTCTATCGACGTAGACGACACAGGGGTGAGCAGGTAGTGGCGACCCGGGACAACGATGAAGCGCACGAATGACTCCTCTATTCCCTCAGGTTCGCAGTGTGGATCGAATCGGTTCTCTGACGAGTGTGTCTCTCTCCGCTTCCCCATGCGGATCAAACGGGACATGGAGCGACATCAGTGAGGAGAGAGGCATGAATAAGATAGGATAAACAACCCTATTGCCAATTTTTGTTCGAATATCCGATCCATCAGTAGAGAACTCCATCCGGCATTCACCACACAGTTGTCAGGTGGGCCACTACTCGATCGGCGACACACCAACGGTTCAACGATCCCCCTCTGGTGTGGAACGCATATACAATAGAGTTCCAGCACATGACCGGGCCAGCGTACTCTGGCCAAGTAGAGGCCACCGAACACCATACGATCAAATTCCCCATATGAATAATAATTTTATATATTTCAGATATGGTCGTGCCGCGTTCCTCGGTAGGCAGCCGCTCTCGTCACGAACGTCGATCGCAGCGGCTGCCATCGACGAACGGTTCAGTTGGCTGGTGAGACGGGATTCCCTCACGATCGGCCATGTCGATCGAGACGGGGTCGACGACGAGTACCCAGTCATCGAGCACCGAGGAGATCTGGCCCCGGAGACGACGTGTGGCATGAGCCTCGAGCACACCGTCCGTCTCACCGCGTCAGCGACAGTCGAACCCACACAGACGCAGCTCCCCAACCAATCCACGGTCCGCTTCACCGACCGACCCCCGCGAATCGGCCCAAAACGTTCCACCGCCCCTGGAGGACTGAAAGGGCGAGGCGGGGTCGCGTGCGCCTCAGCCGGCCCTATCCGAGCGAGTGAAACGAGCGAGGATATCCGGCTGAGCGTGCGCGAGCCAGCCGAGGGCTTTCGAGGCAGCATCGTAACTGCGAGCGGCCCCGATCGTTCTGGATTCGAGGCCGCAGCGGAAGCGATCCACCGGTCCACCACTCCCGATTCGGGGCCGGGCGTTTTTACTACCGGACCTGCCAACACCTTCGCAATGATCGACGTCGCGTCCCTGCGAAAGGAGTACGGCGGATTCGTCGCCGTCGCAGACAGTACGTTCGCCGTCGAGAGCGGGGCGGTTTTCGGCGTCGTCGGCCCGAACGGCGCCGGGAAGACGACGACGTTGAAGATGCTCGCCGGCCTGCTCGAACCGACGGAGGGGACAGCGACAGTCGCTGGACATGACGCCGGCGATCCGGAGATGCGCCGGAACCTCGGCTTCCTGCCTGAGGAGTCGCCACTCTACGAGGAGATGACGGCGCGTTCCTATCTCACCTTCTTCGCCGATCTCTACGACGTTCCCCGCGACGTCGCGGCCGAGCGGATCGAGCGGGATCTCGACCGCCTCGAACTCGAACACCGCGACCGCAAGATCGGCGACATGTCCAAAGGGATGACCCGGAAGGTCGCGATAGCCCGCGCGCTCGTCAACGATCCGGACGTGTTGATCTTCGACGAGCCAGCGAGTGGGCTCGACCCGCGGACGACGAACTACGTCAACGAGTTCGTCGGCGAGCTCGCCGAGCGCGGGAAGACGGTCGTGTTCAGCGCGCACAATCTCTACCACGTCGAAGACGTCTGCGACCGCGTCGCTATCATGAACGAGGGCGAGATCGTGGCGAGGGGAACGCTGGACGCGATCCGTGACGAGCACGGCGAGAGCGCCTACCACGTCTACACCGACGTTCCGATCGAGGGCAGCGTCCGGGAGAACGGCCGACACAAACTGGTCGTCGGGCGGTTCGAGGAGGTCGAGGCCGTCCGCGCCGACGCGGCCGAGGCTGGCGGCCAGGTGCTCGACGTCCGCACGGAAGGGTCGACTCTCGAAGAGATCTTTCTCGACCTCGCCGGCGACGACCGGGAGGCCCAAGCGTGAGCTGGCGCCCGCGGAGACCGCGCCCTACGACACAGGACGCCAAATACGCGAACGATGACCGCGCCAACCAGACGAACGCCCACCACACCGAGTACGCACACACCGACTGCGCACGGAGGCTGGGATAACCGTGGGGCTGCGGAAGCTCCTCCGGATCGCACGCTGGGAGGTCGCCACCGCGACGGGGACGGTCGACAGACGGACGGTCGCCGTTCTGATCGTCGCGCTCCTCGCCGCCGGTGCCGGGGCGCCCGCGATCACGAGCGGCGCCGGGCAGCTCGACGCGGGGCTCTACACCGTCGCCGTCGACGACGATCACCCCTACCACGATGCGATCGAGGAGCGCTCCTCGCTCCGTATCGTGGGGGACGCCGACGACGCCGATCTGGTCGTAACCGACGACGTCGTCAGGGTCGCCGACACGACGACCGGCGACGCAGCGCAAACAGAACTCCGCGACGCGATTCGCTCCTTCAACAACCGTCACCTTCGCGCCGAGGACGATCAGGCGGCGGCGTTCCCGGTCCTCGTCGATCTCGTGTTCGTCGAGCAATCAGGCGGCGCCGCGGTAGGCGGTGACGGCGGAGGAGGTGATGGGGTCGGAGGCGACGGGGCGAGCGACGGCGGAAGCGGAGACGGAGGCGGCTCTGCTGGAACTGACGGTACCGCCGGTGACGGCAGTGGCGACGGGACGGCCGGCGACGGGACGACGAGTGACGGGGGTACCGGCGACGGTGGTACTGACGCGGGCACGGGGGACGACGGTGGATCCGGTGGCGACACTGAGCTCCCCGTTCCCGATATCGGCTTTGGCGGCGGGGGTGCCCAGAGCGGGACGCCCGGTGCGATCTCCGCGCCATTCCCATTCAGTTCGCTCTTGCTCGCTTTCGTGTTCGTGCTGCCGATGAACTTCGTGATCCAGGCGTATGGCTCGACGATCATGGACGAGCGGCGCAACCGTCGGGGAGAGCTGTTGCTCGTCGCGCCCGTCACGCGAACGGACGTCGTCGGCGGGAAGACCCTGCCCTATCTCGGCGCAATCACAGCGATCACCGTCGGGATCGCGGCGCTGATCGGCGGCGGCCCGCTCTCCGTGCTGGCGGTGTTGCCGATCGGGCTCCTCTTCCTCGGGCTCACGTTCCTCGGCGCGATGTTCGCCCGCTCCTACAAGGAGCTGACATTCCTGACGGTCTCGATCAGCGTGCTCGTGACGACGTTCGTCTTCGTCCCCGCGATCTTCACCGACGTCACGCCGATCGCGCTGATCTCGCCGCTGACTCTGGTGGTCATGGACCTGGACGGCGGGAGCGTCGGGCTCGGCGAGATCGCGTTCGCGATCGGCCCGTCGCTCCTCGCGAGCGGCGTCCTGTTCGGGCTCGGCACCGGGATCTACCGCGAGGAGGACATGTTCACCCAGCTGCCAGTCCACCGGAAGGCCCTCGACGCGCTGGCGGCGTGGATCCACCGGCGGCGACACATTGCGGTGATGACCGCCGTGTTCATCCCGTTCGTGTTCGTCCTCGAGTTGCTCTCCGTCGCGATCCTGTTCGCGCTCCCGCTCGCGGTCTCGTTGCCGGCAATCATGCTTCTCGTCGCCGTGATCGAGGAGGTCGCCAAGAGTATCCACGTCTACGCGGCGTTCGAGCACGACCGGTTCGATCGCGGGATGCCCATCGCGATCGGGCTGGGGCTCGCGAGCGGGACGGGCTTTTTCCTCGCGGAGAAGGTCACCCACGCCGTCCAGCTCGTCGGACTCGATCAACTCGAGATCGCACAGGCCGCCTTCACGCCCGGAACGGACGTCGCACCGACGATCGCGATCGCACTGTTTCTCGCACCGCTCGTGCTCCACTGCGTCACCGCCGCGATCAGCGCGGTCGGAGCGAGCCGGAACGGGCGAGAGTACGGCGTTGCACTCGCCGTCGCCGTCCTCGTCCACGCCGCGTACAACCTCGGGGTGATCGCGCTTGCCACGTGATCCCCGGCTCACGATCGCCCGGCGGGAGCTCGCCGCGCTGAAAAGCGAGAAGACGATCGTCCTCGCCTTGCTCATCCAACTGTTCGTCGCCGGCTTCTCCTCGTTCCTGGTCGTCGGGCTCGTCTCGATGTACGACCCCTCCTCCGTCGAGGGCGGCTCGGTCGACGTCGCGATCACCGGCGAAGGGGGCGAGGACGTCACGCGCGCGCTCGACTCCGTCGACGGCATCCAGCCAGTCAGCTTCGCCGACGCCGACGGGGCAGAGTCCCGCTTCCGGGACGGACAGTACGACGCCCTCCTCACCGTCACCGAGAGCGAGGACGGTCGGTTGCGCATACGTGCGGCCGTCGCCGACTCCGGCGTGCAGAGCACGCTCGTCGTCGTGCGGATCCGAGACGGACTCGAGGCCCTCGAGCGGGATCGCCGTGCCGCGTTCGACGACCGGCTCGAGTTCGAACCGATCACGCTTCCCGAGGAGTCCTCGGGAAGCCCCTACGTCGGGTTCACCTACACCGTGCTCGTCCCGCTATTGTGCTTCCTGCCGGTGTTCATCAGCGGATCGATCGCGGTGGACTCCATCAGCGAGGAGCTCGAGCGAGGGACCTTCGAGTTGCTCCGGGCGGCCCCGGTCTCGATCGTCGACATACTCGACGGCAAACTGCTCGCGGCCGCGTCGCTCGCGCCCGCGCAGGTCGCCCTCTGGCTGGGGCTGTTGCATGTTAACGGGATTCCGATCGACAACGTGCCCGCAGTGCTCGGCCTCGTCGCGGCGATCACCGCCGCGATCGTCGGCCTCGGCATCACGATCGCACTGCTCGCGCCGGACCGCCGGCAGGCGCAGCTCGTCTACTCCGTCGGCGTACTGTCGGCGTTCGTCGTCGCCTCCCGTCTCCCCGAGCATCCCGCAAACACGGTCGCGAAGCTCTCCGTCGGGAATCCAACGGGGCAGACGTGGACGCTCCTCGCTGGCTACCTCGTCGCAGGCGCGCTTGCACTCGTGGTCGTCCGTCTCCTCGTCGGGCGGCTCTCCGTGGAGCATCTCGGCGGCGATCGGTGAGGCGGCGGGTAGGACGCAGCGACGGCGGGTTTCTCCAGTGCGACGGACTGTCGACTGTCCCACCAGCAGAATGCCAACCCGACCTCAGCAAACAAACCCGAACGAGCAGCTACGCTCCTAGACCGAGGGACAGCATTGAGCAGAGGAGCCCCGGGCGCGTCGCGCGTGCGACCAGATCTCCATCCCCTGACGCAATCAATTGGCAAGGCATTCCTGCCGGCATATGCCGCCACGGTACAGGCGGTCGGTGACGCCGACTGCAATGCCCGCGTGCGTCTCGACCGGCCCTATCCGAACCGGGCGCAGCGAGTCCTCCGGTAGGAGCCCTCGACAACTGCGAGCGGGAGGAACGGAGTGTCGACACGCGAGCTACGCGCGCGAGCGCGCCGAGGGCTTTCTTGGCAGCAGCTGTTCCGCTGCGTTCTCCGACGGATCGCTACGAACGCGATTGCCTACCCCTCACCCTCGGACTGACCGGGCTCGCCTACCGCTTGGACGGGCAGCTCGCTGAACACCTCCATCGAGAGATCGTCCGGTGACTCGAAGCGTTCGCTGGCCGTGCGATCGATGACGTCGACGAGACGCTCCTCGCCGTCGGCGTACTGGAGCACCACGTCGTCGTACGTCTCGCGGACGGTAGCACGCTCGACGGGGCAGGAAAGCTCCTCGAGGAGGGCATCGAACTCGTTCAGGGGAACCTGTCGGACCATAGCAACTGTACGGCGGCGACGGCTAAAACCATTGGTACGCCAATACATAGCACATCGGACCGTATGAAAAAAACCCTCGCACAGCGTTGGCACTGTGCGAGGGTGAAATGAGTGGTAGGCGGCGAACCGGATTTCCCAGAGGCTCGCGCACTCCAGTACTCGCCGGAACGCAGGCGGGCTTATCTTCCGTGTTCGGGATGGGTACGGGAGTGACCCCGCCGCTATGGCCGCCTTAACGCCGACTCGCGGAATCGAACCGCGACGCGGTAAGGCTCCTGCGTCGGTTTCCGTAATGTACGTGCGATCCAGTTAACGCCTGGGTCCGTCCAGCGATTGAACAGACGCAGCAATGCGGTATGAATGTGTGGCTTCGATCAGTTAGTGGACGCGGGCTCAACGCCTCGTTGCCTCGGCGCGTACACCCCGTCTCTATCGACCCCGTATTATACGGGTGATCTCAACGGTGTCTCTTTTCCAGGTGGGTTTCGGGCTTAGATGCGTTCAGCCCTTACCCCGTGTTGCGTAGCTGCCCGGCACTCGCCCTGTCGGACGACCGGTACACCAGTGGCAACCGATCGTAGTTCCTCTCGTACTATACGATCGTTCCCGTCAGACACCAAAACACCCCCAATAGATAGCAGCCGACCTGTCTCACGACGGTCTAAACCCAGCTCACGACCTCCTTTAATAGGCGAACAACCTCACCCTTGCCCGCTTCTGCACGGGCAGGATGGAGGGAACCGACATCGAGGTAGCAAGCCACTCGGTCGATATGAGCTCTTGCGAGTGACGACTCTGTTATCCCTAGGGTAGCTTTTCTGTCATCAATCCGGCCCATTGAGGACCTTGATTGGTTCGCTAGACCACGCTTTCGCGTCAGTGACCATTGTTGTGCTGGTCACTGTCAGACCACCTTGTGCTCTTGCGCTCTTCCTCGGGTCTCCGACCCGAGTGAGGTGATCTTGGGGCGCGCTCGATATCTTTTCAAGCGCGTGCCGCCCCAGCCAAACTGCCCGGCTACCGGTGTCCTCCTCCCGGAGTGAGAGTCACAGTCACTAGTGGGTAGTGTTTCATGTGTGTCTCGGTGGCGTGCTGGCGCACGTACCTGTGTAGCGACTCCTACCTACCCTGCACACTAGCGACCGTGTCTCAGCGACAGCCTGCAGTAAAGCTCCATAGGGTCTTCGCTTCCCCTTGGGGGTCTCCAGACTCCGCACTGGAACGTACAGTTCACCGGGCCCAACGTTGGGACAGTGATGCTCTCGTTAATCCATTCATGCAAGCCGCTACTGAAGCGGCAAGGTACTACGCTACCTTAAGAGGGTCATAGTTACCCCCGCCGTTAACAGGTCCTTCGTCCCCCTGTACGGGGTGTTCAGATACCTGCACTGGGCAGGATTCAGTGACCGTACGAGTCCTTGCGGATTTGCGGTCACCTATGTTGTTAGTAGACAGTCGGAGCATCCGAGTCACTGAGGCCTGCCCCGTTGCGGGGCAGGCATCCCTTCTTCCGAAGGTACGGGACTAACTTGCCGAATTCCCTAACGTCGGTTGCTCCCGACAGGCCTTGGCTTTCGCCGCCAGAGTACCTGTGTCGGATCTCGGTACGGACGTCGTCCTCACCTTTTCACGGGCTCTCGGTTGAACCATCTTGCGCTATCTCACTATTCGGCCGCTTCGTGCCATGACGGCTTCCACGGCGTTCGGTGATTCGACCGGGCGAGTGCCCGGCATGGTCGATCCGAAAGCGTCGGCTTTCGCTGGACGACGGCACTGGAATATTAACCAGTTTCCCAATTTGTCTCGCTCGAGTTGCGACGAGACTTAGGACCGGCTAACCCTCGGCTGATAAGCAGTGCCGAGGAACCCTTACTCTTGAGGCCGTCGGGATTCTCACCCGACTAACGCTGCTACTATGACCAGGATTTTCGTCACTGATCGGTCCACGCGAGTTCTCACCCGAGCTTCCATCCGATCAGAGCGCCAATCTACACAATTGCCCTGTAACGGGCACGGTCAGGTATCGGTGGTGGGTTTGAGCCCCGATCATTTTGGGCGCCCCGAACCTCGGCCGGTAAGCTGTTACGCTATTCTTAGAGGGTAGCTGCTTCTAAGCTCACCTCCCGGCTGTCTGTGGCTCGGGACCACCTTCGATCGCACTTAACCCACACTTGGGGACCTTAACCCGACTCTGGGTTGTCTCCCTCATGGTGCACAGGCTTACCCCGCACACCGGACTCGCTACGTCGACAGCGTCCGTAGGTTCGGAGTTTGACAAGCGGTCAGACCCCTCTCGGGGTCCGGGCCGCTAATCAGTGTCTCTACCCCACGAACTACCTCGGTAACGGTCATGCTTCGACATGTTTCGATTGGAACCAGCTGTTGCCGGGCTCGATGGGCCTTTCACCCCTACACGTAGGTCACGGGAGGGTATTGTAAGACACCACCCCTAGCGGGCCTCCACGTGCCTTTCGGCACGCTTCACCCTGCCCACGCGTAGATCGCCCGGATTCGGGTCGTGCCGGATTGACTCCCCGCGCTTGAACACGGCGGCCCTTGCGCAAAGCGCTGCGGCCATGTCGGTTTCCCTACGCCTTCCCCGATAATCGGGTTAGACTCGCCAATCTAGCACACTCCCTGGTCCGTTTTTCAAAACGTACGACGGAACACCGGCTTCCCTTGCCTCCTACTGGTAGTTCGCACTACTGTCGTTTTGCAAGGGACCTTTTGTGCCCCGTCGCTCCATCGCCAGCCAATTTCAAGTCCTATTGCACCTCCCTTCTTGGGGTGCTTTTCAGCGTTCGCTCACGCTACTTGTTCGCTATCGGTCTCGAGGAGTACTTAGCCTTCCCAGTCGATGCCTGGGATCTTGGCGAGGGATATCCAACCCCCGCTACTCTGGTACTGACGCACGCCGTACTACAGTTCGTTACGGGACTTTCACCCTGTATCGTGCTCCGTTCCAGGAGACTTCACGAACCGTTTCGGACGATGAGAGCCAGACCCAACACCACATTGCCCGTGAGGGCTTCGGTTTGGGCTGTGTCGCGTTCACTCGCGGTTACTAACGACGTCTCGTAATTGATTTCTCTTCCTGCCGTTACTGAGATGTTTCAGTTCACGGCGTTCCCCATTGCGCAAAGCAATTGCGATGAGGATTCCTATTCGGGTATCTCGAGTTCTTCCCCTCCGTGCGGGTCCCTCGAGCTTATCGCAGCTTGGCACGCCCTTCGTCGGCTCTCGAGCCGAGCTATCCACCGGCTGGCATAGTAGCCACGCAGTCTGCTGCGTCGGGTCCGATCGCTGCACGGACCCAGTGGACGTCTGGATCGCACGTACACACGGTGTCATTTGCACGCCCTAGTGTGAGCGGTGCGTGCATCGACCCTTCCCACCCACGCTTGCGCGGGGCGGTGCATCGGTCAGTCGTGATCCATCGTATCGCCGTCCCACACTTAAGGAGACGGTTTCCGATCGACCACGAGGCATGGACCCACTGGGATTCGAACCCAGGGCATCCTCCTTGCAAAGGAGGCACTCTACCACTGAGCTATGGGCCCACCCCTCTCGGGGAACGTTAGCCTTGGTAGTTCGTTAGCGTCCGGCCTGATGGGCGGCGTCGACGATCTTGGATAGGTGGGCCTGGCTGATCGCCAGGTCCCGGTCTGTGGAGGTGATCCAGCCGCAGATTCCCCTACGGCTACCTTGTTACGACTTAATCCCCCTTGCGGAACCCAGATTCGACCCGGGAACCGGGCCTCATCCGGATCCCACTCGGGTGATTTGACGGGCGGTGTGTGCAAGGAGCAGGGACGTATTCACCGCCGTCTTCTGAACGGCGATTACTACCGAATCCAGCTTCATGCGGGCGGGTTTCAGCCCGCAATCCGAACTACGGCCGAGTTTAGGAGATTAGCGCCCCCTCTCGGGGTTGCATCCCACTGTCTCGGCCATTGTAGCCCGCGTGTCGCCCGGCACATTCGGGGCATACTGACCTACCGTTGCCCGCTCCTTCCTCCGCCTTGGCGGCGGCAGTCTTCCTAATGTACCCAACCGCCTCACGGCGTTGCTGGCAATTAAGAATACGGATCTCGCTCGTTGCCTGACTTAACAGGACGCCTCACGGTACGAGCTGACGGCGGCCATGCACCTCCTCTCAGCAGCGTCGAGTAAAGGCATCAGCCTGACTGTCATTACTGCTGTCGGTGCCGGTGAGATGTCCGGCGTTGAGTCCAATTAAACCGCAGGCTCCTCCGGTTGTAGTGCTCCCCCGCCAATTCCTTTAAGTTTCATCCTTGCAGACGTACTTCCCAGGCGGTCCGCTTAGCGTCTTCACTGCGGCACAGCGCAGGCTCGTAGCCTGCGCCACACCTAGCGGACATCGTTTACAGCTAAGACTACCCGGGTATCTAATCCGGTTCGTGACCTTAGCTTTCGTCCCTCACCGTCGGGTCCGTCCTTCCAGGGCGCTTTCGCCACCGGTGGTCCGTCCGGGATTACGGGATTTCACTCCTACCCCGGACGTACCCCCTGGATCTTCCGGCCCCAAGCCAACTGGTTTCCACCGGACGCCTGCACGTTGGGCGTGCAGATTTCCCGATGGACCTGTCTGGCCGGCTACGGACGCTTTAGGCCCAATAAGATCGGCCATCACTCGTGCTGCCGGTATTACCGCGGCGGCTGGCACCGGTCTTGCCCAGCACTTATTCCACCACCACCTTACAGTGGTGAAAAGCGAGGACTGTATGCCCTCGCACTCGGGGTCCCCCTATCGCACTCGCGTGCAGTGTAAAGGTTTCGCGCCTGCTGCGCCCCGTAGGGCCCGGTATCTTGTCTCAGATACCGTCTCCGGGCTCTGACTCTCATCACCCGTACCGATTATGGGCACGGTGGGCCGTTACCCCACCGTCTACCTAATCGGCCGCAGCCACATCCTGTGGCGCCGGAACGTTTCACGCCCACTCCACTCCAGGATGTGGGCGATATCCAGAATTAGCCTCAGTTTCCCGAGGTTATGCTGGTCCACAGGGTAGTTTGGCCACGTGTTACTGAGCTATATGCCACGAGTATGAACTCGTGCGACTAGCATGGCTAAATCGGACCCCGATAGCAATGGCCTCCGGCAGGATCAACCGGAATGTCGCCCCCATAATGGAGGCGGGTTAGGCGGGAACACGTGACGTCACAATGACGTCGCGTGAACATTGCAAATGGTCCAAGATCGGCGACGATCGGCCAACAGGCCGGATGTCGCCGAACTACCAAGGCTAACATCAGATCCCGTCTGTTACGGCGGACCGCAGGGGCAGGATCCTCATTTCCTTCGGACCTCAACGTAGGGCTTCGTCCAGGGATAAACCCTTCGAAGCCCCTTGCGGGCCCGGCGACGGAGCGAGTTGAACGCCCCGCCGATGTCACGTCGTTCGCATTCACACCCAAATGCCCGTTAGCATATAAGGCATTCGAATCGTGTCCGCGAGATTCCGGCCGACGTCGGCCGGTTTCCGTGTTTGATCCGAGTGCCCTGTAGTACTTAAGGGCTGTGGACCGGGACGGCGCGTGTCGCGCATGGACACACCGCGTGTCCAGACGCGACACTGGTCGGAGTGACCTGGCCGCCGGTCCGGGCGTGCTCCCTTCGTGCCGGAATACAGCCGAAGGCCGTGGCGCGCTGCGCCACGTCGTGTGCATTCCATTCGAATCGGGGTTAATACTTAAGGCCGTCGAACGAACGTCTCTTCGATTCGCGGTACCATGGGCCGATACCGCACGAATGTCCGGTGTGCCGATCCGTTGGCGATGCAGGTGCTCCTCGACGCGATACGACCCCAGATATGGACCTCATTCGACCTGCCTCCGGAAGGAATGTAGCGCGGACGGAGGCCGGCCGGTCATTCCACGCGTCGTGCGGCGTCTGGCCGGGTGGGATCCGCGCGTCCGAGAGTGAACGGAGACGGTGCAAAAGCCCGTCGCTGAAAGGTAGTGGCGTGCCCGCCAGCGAGAAGCTGCTCCATCTCGTTCGTCGCGACCCTACACGCGTGGGCGTGCGTGCACGTAGGAAGATGATGTCTCAGGGGAGCATGCAATCGTGATGCGACAGCGGAGCTGCATGCCTGTCCGGCAGTCTCACGAGGAGCAACAGTGAGGAGAAGCCTCTCTGCGGATAGCGCGATGAACGTCCGGGCAGTATCTGTCGTCGGAGGTGATTGGACAGCCGCTACAGACAGACGGTGTAGCGTGAGAGTGGCGTGGACTGTTCGACCGGCACAGGCCGTCGGTAGACGCCTAGTGCAGTGGCTCGTCACCGCCCAGGCACGGAAAAGATCAGTTACCGCCTGGCGTCACTCGTCGAGATGTTCGATCCCCTTCTTCGAGACGTTGGCCTCGGTGATGTCGCCGGGCATCCAGTTCGGGCTGTCGTCGGGTGCTTCCTCCTCCCAGGCCCAGCCGTCGTAGATGTGTACTTTGTCGGTTCCTTTCTCGCGGAGCCGTAGCTCCGTCTCGTTGGCCGCCGACTCAGAAGGAGCCGGCTCGAGACGCCGCGCCGCTTTGAGGGCGGCCTGCCGCGGCGTATTTCCGGAGAAGACGCTCGATTCGTCGGCCCCGTCTCGCAGTGCAAAGTTTCGTTTACCGTCTTCACGTACCATGGGTTCCAAACCTCCGTGTGAAGGGAACACACTCCCCACCATAAAGATATCCCCGAGATCGCCAGACGGGAGCGCCCCATATATAACCTTTTTCCCGGTGGTCGCCGCCACTCCCGGCCAATTCGGGGGACGACGGCCGGTTTTGGGTCGCAAATCGACCCCTCGATCGCCGGCGCGCGGTCCGTGAACCACGCGCAGTCGGACAGACGGCAGGCCCAGTGTCCAACAACACTTAAGTACGTCCTGCAGCGAACTCTCGAAATAAGAGACCGCGATGGTCCGTAAAAAGAAGCTCAGCCCGAGTGGTGCGAAAGACGAGGACGGCGAGTACCACAACGTACACATCAATCTCCACGAGGACGAACTCTCCGTCGCGGGGATGGCGATCGGTGACGAAGTCTTCGTGCGCGTACGCGAGGACAAGATCATCATCCAGAAAGCGGACCAGGACGACGTCGAACACGAGTTCTGATTCCGCTGTCGCTTGTCTCGGTGCCGGTGCTGGATCGTCGAGTCCGGGCGTTTATTGCGGTCGCGGTCACCTGTTCGCCCGATGGACTGTTACTCGCTGGCGAAACCACTCCTCTTTCGGCTCCCAGCAGAGACGGCCCACCACGTCGTCTACAGTGGGCTGGGTGCCGTGCAGGGGACGCCGATCGAGGGACTGCTCGGTCGACGATACCAGGTCGAGGACGACCGGCTCGGCGTGGACGCCTTCGGGTGCTCCTTTCCCACGCCCGTCGGCGTCGCTGCGGGCTTCGACAAGAACGCGAAGATCCCACGAGCCCTGGCCGCACTCGGGTTCGGCCACGTCGAGGTCGGCGGAGTCACGGCGGAAGCCCAAGAGGGCAACCCCCGGCCACGCCTGTTCAGACTGCCCGAAGACCGCGCCCTTATCAACCGGATGGGGTTCAACAACGAGGGCGCGGACGCGATCGGGCGACGTCTCGACGAGACGACGCTTCCGGACGTCCCCGTAGGCGTCAACGTCGGGAAGTCCAAATCCACGCCGGTCTCGGAGGCCCCTGACGACTACGCCTACACCTACGAGGCCGTCGCCGACGCCGGCGACTACTTCGTCGTGAACGTCTCGAGTCCAAACACGCCGGGACTCCGCGAGCTCCAGGACCGCGGGCCGCTCGTTGACATCCTCTCGCGACTCAAAGACGAGGGCGCGTCCCCACTGCTCGTCAAACTCTCGCCGGACCTCTCCGAGGCCGCGACGGCCGACGCGCTCGAGGTGGTCCGCGAACTCGATCTCGACGGCGTGATCGCCGTCAACACCACGACCGAGCGGTCGGAGGGGCTCCGCAACGCCAATAGCGCCGAAGAAGGCGGGCTCTCCGGCGCACCGCTGGAGCACCGGGCGACCGAGCGAATCCGTTTCGTCGCCGAACGCGTCGACGTCCCGGTGATCGGCGTCGGTGGCGTCGCCTCAGCGGAGGGCGCCTACCGGAAGATCCGGGCCGGCGCGAGCGTCGTCCAGCTCTACACTGCGCTCGTCTATCAGGGGCCATCGCTCGCGAGAGAGATCAATCGCGGGCTCCTCGAGCTCCTCGACCGCGACGGCTTCGCGACCGTCGAGGACGCAGTCGGCGTGGACTGCTGAACGCCAGCCGATCGAACGTTCTTTTCGCAGGAAGGAGGGGTACCGAGGGTGGATCGTGTGCTCACCGGCCGGTCCAGCGCAACAACAGCAGCGTCCCTTCGAAGAGGGCGACCATGGTCGCCGTCAGCAGGACAGGCGCCATCCCCGTCGGGTCGAGGCCGACGAAGAAGGCTACGCCGAAGAACAGGCCCCAGAAGTACAGACGGCGGCTCTCGAGCCACTCACGAGTGGTGATTCCCATCAGGATCGCGAGCATGATCAAAAGCGGGATCTGGAAGATGACCGCCAGCATCCCCATCATCATCAGGATGAGGTTCATCGTGTCCGCGAGCTGGAAGGCCAGATCCGCGGACCCCTGCGTGTAGCTGATGAAATACTCGAACAGCAGCGGGAGCATGACGAAGTACGCGAACACCATGCCGACGATACCCAGGAGGAGGCTGAAGGGGACCGCCGCGAGGTAGTATCGGCGCTCGTGGGGGTAGAGCCCCGGCCGCATGAACCGATAGATCTGGTAGACGCCGAGCGGGAGCGCGGCGAGCAGCCCCGCGAGCCCGGCGACGCGAATCCGGGTCAGAACCAGTTCGAGCGGTCCGTACACGTGGGGCGCCACACAGTCTGCGCTCTGGGGATTGGGCCGACAGGCCTCGACCGATCCGGCGTGGACGTCGTACCACATCTGGATGATGATGTCGTTGGCGAAGGGAAAGGCGGCCAGCGTCGCCAGCGACGCGATGACGACAACGATCGCGAGTCGAGTGAGCATCTCCTCGATGTGCTCGGTGAGGGGCATCTCCTCGTCGTCAGGTGGCGCTGAACCGCCGATGCCACCGGAGAGGATGCTGCCCCCGTTATCGCCGTCGTCGACCGTCGTCGTGCTGGATACCGCATCCGGACCCTCGGTCGGCGAGGGTGCCTCGGCGCCGATCGGCGCGTGCGCACTCGAGGGATCGTCGGCGTCGTCGTTCGATGCGGTCACGTGATCGTCAGTGTAGCCAGGCCGCGCTGTCGGGCTACCGGCCTCGTCGGCGTCGTCCGTCGAATCGGTCGGTTCGGAGCCGCCGTCGGACGGCGCTCCCGGGGCATCGCTACCGGAATCGCCGTCGTCGGTCGGCTCGTCGGACATTCGTGCAGTAGTTCGCAGACGGGTTATTATAGGCCTTTTTGACTCGCCGCCGTGCCCGCGCGTGGTCGAGGAAGAAGATTGATAACTGGGAGTTTGCAAGCTTCGGCCAGTATGAGCGTCGTCGACGAGGACACCGCTCGCGCGGTCAACGCAGGCCGAGAGACGATCGGTGGAATGCTCTCGGAGCTCCAGCGCGAGCTGAAGAAGGTCTTTCTCGTCTTCGTCGTCGCATTCGTCGGAACGATACTCTCCCTCCGGTGGTGGATCTGGGACTACCTCGAGTCGGTGACGAAAGCCCAGATGAACGACGCGGTCGCCCAGGAGGTCGACATCATCGCACGGACGCCGTTCGACGTCATCTTGATGCAGGTCAAGATCGGTGCGATCGTCGGCATCGTCATCGCGTCCGTCTTCGGCATCTATCTCGCACGGAAAGCCATCCTCACGCGGATCGAGGACACCGGCGTCGAGGTGACGTGGGGCAAGCTCTACGGATTCATCGCACTCTCCATCGCGCTGGCGATCGTCGGGATGGTGTACGCCTACGCCGTCTTCTTCCCGCTGATGTTCAAGATCCTGGCCGAACAGGCGTACGCTGCGGGTGCGAAACCCAGCTACGGGATCGTTCGGTTCACCGAGTTCCTGCTATTGTTGACGGTCTCTTTCGCGCTCGCCGCCCAGCTTCCCCTCCTGATGAGCGTGCTCTCCTACGCGGAGATCGTCCCCTACGAGACGTTCCGTGACAAGTGGCGCTACGCGGTTCTCGGCATTTTCGTCTTCGGTGCAGTGTTCTCACCGCCGGATCCGTTCACCCAGATCATGTGGGCAATCCCGCTGGTCACCCTCTACGTCTTCAGCCTGGGACTTGCGAAAGTGGTGACGAACATCCATCGTGGTGGCGTCCACGGGAGCCCCATCGAGCCGGGCACCTTCCGGCGGAAAGGGTATCTGGTCGTCGCTGCGACCGTGATCGGTGGCGTCGGCACGGCCGTGGCGCTCTGGTCCGGCCACGCCGAGATCGTCGGCGAGGCAGTGCTCGGCCCGCTCCCCGAACGGCTTTCGGTCCCCTTCCTCGGAGAGTTCCAGTTCCCGACCGACGTCGAGCGAGGCGGCCTCGCCGTGTGGATCAGATCCGGCCTCGCGATGGGAGCCGTTAGCGGGGCGCTGGCGCTCGCCTACGGGCTCGTTTCCGTGCTACGGATGCCGGTGATCTCCCGGGCGTACGCCGGCGTCGAGACCGACGATACTGGCGACGCCGATCCGAGTGACGTCGATCTCGCGGCACTCGACGCCGAGGGCGTCCGCCGGGCCCCGCTGGCATCGTTCGCCCACCTCTCGGAGTCCGAGGCGGTCGATCTCGCTGGCGAGGCGATGGAGGCCGGCGATGAGGAGAAGGGTCGACTCCTCCTCGAGCGCTGGGAGGACGCACAGGAGCAAGGGATCGAGGCAGGCGGTCGGAGCGAAGCTTCCCCTGACGCTGCCGACCTTCACGCCCTCGACGCCGACGGCGTCGCGGCGGCGCCGGAGGAAGCCTTCGCTGCGCTCTCCGAGGACGAAGCCGTCGAGATCGCGGGCGCGGCGATGGAGAACGACCAGGAAGCGAAGGGACGTCTCGTCCTCCAGCGCTGGGAGGAGGCCGGTGACGTCGAGCAGAAACCGGTCACCGGTGACCCCGCGAACCTCGACCTCCGCGAGCTCGACGCTGCTGGCGTCGACGCCGCACCACCGGAAGCGTTCGAGGCGATCGACGAGGACGAGGCCATCGACATCGCTGGCGAGGCGATGGAGGCCGGCGAGGAGGAGAAGGGCCAGCTCGTCCTCCAGCGATGGGACGAAATCAACGATGCAGGGGCTGCCGGCGGTACGAGTGACGAGGAGGACGACACTGAGTCGGACGGGCTCCTCGTGGGCGGCGCGGGCGACGGAGGCGACGACGGAGAGGGTGGCGCCTTCGGTGGACTCCTCAGCGACACCGCCGGCGGCATGCTCAGCTCCTTCGCCAGCGAGGAGCGCGACGAGGACGAGATCGGCGGCTACATGTACGACATCGGGTTCATCTTGGACTCGATGCGCTCGCGAATGTTCGTCATCGTCGCGACGTTCATCGGCGTCTTCACCGCCTGCTTCGCCTACCTCTACACGGTCGGCATCAAGCAGATCATGGAGGTGTTCATCTCGGAGGTGCCAAACGAGGCGCTGGCGCCCGGACAGCGCGCGACCGACGCCACCGACGTCGTCATCGCGCTCCACCCCGTCGAGGTACTGATCTTCATCGTGAAGTTCAGCGGGGTGGTGGCGATCCTCGTTACGCTACCGGTGTTCCTCTACTACGCGTGGCCAGCGCTCCAACAGCGCGGCATCGCGCCCGGATCCGGCCAGCGCTGGGCGTTCCTGATGTGGGGGTATATCTTCCTCGTCGGGACGCTCACCGGCGCGATCGTCGGGTTCTTCGTGATCGCCCCTGAGGTCATCTCCTACCTCGTTACCGACGCGGTCTCCTCCGGGATGGTCGTCTCCTACCGGATCAAGAGCCTGCTGTGGGTCGTCTTCTTCATGACCATCGGGTTCGGGTTCTTCCTCAACATCCCGATCGCCATGTTGCTGTTACATCTCTCGGACCTCGTCTACTTCCAGAGCATGCGGGCGTACTGGCGTCACGTCGTTCTCGTGACGTTCATCCTCGCGATGGTCGTCACGCCTGGCGGCGTGCTGACGATGCTCGTCTTCGCGATCCCGGTCTCGGTCGCCTACGTGGCCGGCCTGATCCTACTGTGGCTCCTCACGGCGCCGTGGCGGCTGCTCGGGAGAGGCCGCGCCTCCGGGGCGTCGTAAGGCCGGACCAATCGCTGAGGAAGCGTGCAGTTCGATCGGCTCCGATCAGAAAACAGCGAACGTCAGTCCGTGCGCTCGGCGAACGCGAACCGTGGCTTGACTTCGTCGATCCGAATTGGGACCGTCTCGCCGACGCTGGCGTCGGAAACGAAGACCGTGAACCCCTCGACGTGAGCGACGCCGTCGCCCTCCGACCCCTCGTCGACGACGTCGACGGTCAGTTCCTCGCCGGCCTCCACCGGTGCCGTGAGCCGGTGTTTGCCCACGATGTAAACCTCGGACGAGCTGTCTCGGGTCGCGTCCGGCACGACCGTTCGAGCGTACTCGAAGGCGTCGTCGACGTCGGCCTTGAACGCCTCGAGATCCTGGCCCTGGAACACCTTTGCGGCGAAGTCGCCGCCGGGGCCGAGCACCGTCTTCGCGGTCTCGAACGCCTGGCGAGCGAGATGGACCGATCGCGCGTGATCGAGCTCGTACTGCCCGGAGACGTTCGGTGCCATGTCGGATAGCACGACGTCGACCGCGCCGGTGGTGTTCTCCGTCTCGGCCGCTGCAGCGTCGCTCCCCGTGACCGTCGCTGCGATCTCGCGGATATGCTCGCGCGTATCGTCCTCCGTGATGTCGCCACGGAGGAGTTCGACGCGTGGCTCGGGATCCTCGAGATCGTCGATCCGCTGACGGTCGACGCCGATCACGGTGCCGTCCGGGCCGACGCGCTCGGCGGCGACCTGGAGCCAGCCCCCGGGTGCCGCACCGAGGTCGACGACGACGTTGCCCGGGCCGAAGAGGCCCGCCGCCTCGTCGAGCTGTTTGAGTTTGAAGGCCGAGCGGGCACGGTAGCCCTCGACTTTCGCTCTGTTATAGTACTCGTCCTTCCCAGTCATCGACCGGGATACAGCCGGCGGGCGTAAACGGGCTTCGTTCCTCCGCGGATCGGCACCGCCCACCCGGCCGGATCAGTTACAGAAGCGAATTTCAGTAACTCCCGCTACAGAAATGTCCTTCAGATTATGCTTATGGGGCTGTCGCCCCGAGGTGTATCTACGATGCAACTCACCGTCTCTCCCACCGGCTACGAATCGTCCGTGACCGATCGACGAACACTCGGCGGTATGCTCACCTTCGTCGTACTGGTCGCCGCAATCCTCCTCGCAGTCTCCCACCCTACGGTCGCCGCCGCGGCTGCCGTGGGTGCCGTCGGCGCCCACCTCGCCCACCACGCTCGCGACGAGTAACCAGGTCGGCCCTTTCGGGGAGAGAGTCGACGAACGGCGGAAGCCTACGACCGCGACGACGACACACCCGTTTACGCAGACGGTTCCGAGTCCTCCTGTGGTGTTTCAACCGTCTCGACGACCGACGCGGTGTCGTCGACGGTGACCGTGAGCCGACCGTCGTCGGCGGCGAAGACGAGCCGGAGCCGAAACGGATCCTCCGATACGACCGTCTGTTCGACGGTCCAGTCCCCGATCTCCCAGGCGACGATCTCCCGCACGTCGACACCCTGGTCCCAGAAGAACGCGATCACCGCCGGGTGGAAGAGCACGGCGTAGTTCGGCGGCGCGCTGTAGCCCACGCCACACCGCGTGCAGCGACCCTCGTAGAGAACCGGCTCGGGCTGTTCCTCCCGGTGTGTGACCGACCAGTCGACGGCACCGTAGCAGTAGGTACAGGTCCCCTCGAGCACGATCTGGAGGTTGAATCGTGCGCGCGCGCGGACCGCTGCCAGCACGTCGGCGAGCGACGCCTCCGTCGCGAGATCGTGCGGAATGCTGCTGGTGAACAGCGTGTGGTCGTTCGCACACTCGACGACGATCTGGCCCTGCTCGTAGGCAGCTTCGACCTCTGCGTCGCAGTACGGGCAGCTCTGGTCGAGTGGTTCGGGCGGACGATCCTCGCCCGCGGTGAACGCTCCAGAGAGGATCGCACCGGCGACCTCGTGGCCGCGTGGCGAGAGGCGGTAGCCGTCGTCGGTCGAGTGAACGAGGTGGTCGCGGAGCTTGTCGAGGTGGTAGTTGAACTGTCCGGAGTCGTCGATGTCGACCCGGTCGTGCAACGCGGAAAAGGAGAGCGCCGGGGCGTCCGGATTCGCGCTGGCCTGTTCGGCGAGCGCGAGCAGGATGTCCACCCGCGCAGGGCTGCGTACGACGTCGAACGCCGCGACGTACCGATCGTCGAGGCCCCCGTTCTCGGTCATACCGGGAGATAACGTCCCCGCGTGAAAACGGCTGTGCTGGCCCGTGAACACGTGACGTAGCGACGGCGTACCGCGGGTTCTGGCCGAATACGGAGGGACTGCTATTGCATTTGGGAGACGAACCCGGCGCGCATGGGTCTCATCCTCTCCGCCAGGACGCTCGCCACCCTCAGTACCATCGCACAAAATCAGACCGAGATCGGAACGGGGCTGTTCGGCAGCGCGGTCGGCGCGTTCCTCGGCACACTGATCGTCGGCGGCATCATGATTCTCGTCTTTCCCGACTACACCGAGGGGCGAATTCGCGATCTGGTCGAGGATCCGGTGGGCTCGGCGGTGTATGGACTGATCGCACTCGTCGTCTTGATCGTCGCGACGGTGTTGCTCGTCCTGACGATCGTCGGTATCCTCGTCGTGATCCCGCTACTGTTGCTCACGTATCTCCTGTGGGCCGTCGGCGCCGCGATAGCCTATCTCGGAATCGGCGACCGGCTCGTCGGCCACGACGGCGGCTGGCTGACGCCGCTGCTCGTCGGAAGTGCGGTCAACGGACTCCTGGTCCTGACGGGGATCGGCGGACTGGTGTCGCTCGTGGTCGGTGCAGCCGGATTCGGGGCGGTGTTGCGTAGCTGGCTGGGATAGCGAGTACGGCTGGAGACCGAGGGGTCCGGAGAACAGATGGAAGCGACACGCGATCGCAATTTCCAGCGGACGCTGGCCGTCGCCAGCGCCTCAGTCGATGTAGCCGAGCGCGTCTTCGATCCGACCCAGCTCGGGCCCGGTCGTATCCTCGCCGACGACGTAGCCGTCGTCGCTGACGATGAGTCCGGAGCCGACCAGCGGGGCGCCGTAGTTGATCGTCCCGATGTCGGCGTGGACGTCGAGATGCTCGGCGAGGTGATCGAGCTGCCCGTCGGTCGCCTTCGGGTGGCAGAGGACGCCGCGGTCGTTCGCGACGGCGGCGGTGCCGACGGTGCGGACGCCCGCAACGTCCCCGCGTTCGACAGGGACGTCGAGGGTGTCCTCGATCACGGCGACGGCATCGTCGTTGAGGTCGCGGTGGACGTACGCGCCAGTGTCGTTGGCGAGCACGACGTTGCCCGCGGCGTTGATCCGGCCGGGGAGCTCCGCGACGGGGACGGAGACGGCGTCGCGAATCCGATCGAGTTCGCGGTCGAGGGCGCGGCTGCTCAGGAGGAGGCCGTTCTCGTTCCCGACGGCCAGCGAGCCGACGGTGCCGGAGCCGCCGATGGTGGTCGGCAGTGGTTCGAGGCCGAGTTCGTCGGCGATCTCGTTCTGGAGTTCGGTGTCTGCGTCTGGCCGGACCAGAAGGTGGCCGGCGGCCGCGCGAGCGAAGACGCCGACGTACGACGATCCGGAGAAGGAGGCCCGGAGCAAGTGTAGAATCCTACTCCGCGTGCTCTGCTTCCACGACGCCCTCGCCCTCTTCCTGGAATCGGGCGGCGCGAACGCGGAGTTTGCGTGGCGGGCTGGCGTTGCCGTTCTCCCAGACAGCCTCGTTGATGGAGCTGTCCAGCCGAACGACGTCCTTCTCGACGGAGAAGTGCTTGGCGAGATGCGAGCGGATGAGCTTCATCGCCTTGTCCGAGCGCTGGTGGCTGGGCGCTGCGGCAGCGTCCCGCAGCGGCACCGTCACGACGCGCTCCTCGAAGTCGCTTGCGCTCATTCGTCCGTGGAGGAGCGCCGCCAGTTCCGGCGCTTGTGGTTGCGGGTGACGTCTCGGTCCGTCTTCAGCATGACCCACGCCGGGATGCGGGAGTTCTGACGCTCCAGTTTCCCGAGGCGCTTCTTCTGGGCCTTGGACTTCTTGCTCATGGTGACGTGTTGGTTTCGCCCCGATTCTTAAAACGTTGTTCTTCCGCGTCCGTGCGGTTCCGGTGGCCACAGACTGCGGTGGGGGTGGGCCGAGGTGGCAGAAGTCGCTGGAAGCGAGAGAAGGGGTGAGACGGAGAGTGAGAAAGTGAGAGAGAGAGTGGGTGGGTTGTGTGGGGAGTGTGGGAGTTGGTGGGTTGTGTGGGGAGTGTGGGAGTGGGTGAACGTATGAGAGAGAATTGGAGACACTGATAGGAGAGAGGAACACCACCGCATCGCTGGCGAACGAGCGGTCCTCGAAATACTGAGAGAGTAGGTTCGCGTTATCGCATTTCCTCGAGCGCCGGGGCAGCGTCGGCGTCGATGGATACCCAGGCCTCCTCTGTCGCGATGTCCGCGATGACGTAGGCTTCCTGGTCCTCGGCGTCGTCCAGCGACCCGATAACCTCGCGATCGGGGCCGTCGTCTGCATGGCCTGGTGCGACTGCCATGGTAGGAGTTATCGAACGGTAGTTGATAAACGCTCCGGATCGGACCGGGCGGCCGATCGCGGGTGTACGCCCAACCTATATTCACCTATTTACCCGAACGTGTCGTCACTTGTCAATAGATTCTAGCCCGTATCGGTCATTTTCCAGGCGTTGATCGGACATGAACAATCGTTACGTCCGGCCATTTAGTTCTTCCATCACACCGAAAAATAAAACTGAGTGCCAGGTTCACTCGCGTCGGGTCCGGGCCGTTCGAACCGTCGATGGGGCGGACCACCCGGTCTCTCCACGACCCCATCGCGTGCGACGAGTACGGAAAGTGTCGACAATACTGAATATGTCGGGGGAAGTAGGCCGCGCAGAAAGTGGGCAACAGAACAAGTGGCCAGCCCCGGACGTGAACGGTCGTGGGTCCGGACGATGAGAGGCGTAGAGTCGACGATCGTAACCACATTCACTAGCGGAGCTTCTCGTTATGCAGAGGATTGATTACCACCGCGCCGAGAGCCATTCCATGTTCGGATCGTCGTCCGGAGAAGCGAATCAACGACTCTCCCGGTCGCTGGTGAAGACGCTGTGCTATCGCCTGTTGATGGTCGCGATTACGATCACCGTCGCGTTCGCGTTCACTGACGACGCGACGGCAGCACTCAACATCGGGCTCGTCGCGAACGTGGTCAAGACGGGAACGTACTTCGGGTACGAACGGCTCTGGGCCCGGATCTCCTGGGGCGCAACATCGGCGTAAGTCACCGATAGCTCCGACGACAGGTCCGCACTGGGACTGACCCGACCGAAACTGCTACTGTGCGGGACGTTCTTGCATCCACCATGTCACTCACCCTGTACCAGCTCGAGGGCTGTCCGTTCTGTGAAAAAGTCGCAGACGCACTCGACGAGGCGGGCGTCGACTACGAGACCGTCTGGGTCGACGCGCCCCATTCTCAGCGCAACGAAGTCAGGCGCGTCTCCGGCCAGCGTGGCGTGCCGGTGCTCGTCGACGAAGATCGTGGCGTGACGATGTCCGAGTCCGACAACATTCTCGAGTACGTGGAACGAACGATCGTGCCACAGGCGAGCGCCTGAACGAACCGGACCAGAGACCACCGGACCAACCGCCGCGTACGATCCTGGCAGAAACTCCGTCACCGCCAGTTACTCGGATCGCTCCACCGGCGGTTCCGTCTGGAGGCGCCGTGCACCGACGGTGAACAGCCCGAGGAGCAGCAGGTACAGCTGCCAACCGTGGACGGCGATAGGGACGATCCGCTCGACGTTCCGATCCACGCCGCCCCCTGGGTTCGGATCGGTCGGGGTTGGAACGTGCACGTCGTCGGTGCTGCCCTGCTGGCCGACGTCGATGCCGCCGTCGGCGCCGGTGCCGAACTCCACGAACGTCTGAATCCAGCCGTCGGCCGTCGAGTAGACCAGCTCCCCCTCGAGGGTGTAGAACTGGTCGGCGAGCGGGTAGAGCAGGTTGATTCCCGAGAGATGCGACCAGTCCAGAAAGAGATGGGCGAGCAGATGCGTCGCGAGGAGCCCCCACGCGACCGTCACCGCCCGCGACCCCCAGCGCTCGCGGAGCCAGGACCGATCGCGTAGGCGGGTGTCGTAGTAGAGCAGCGCCGCGACCACTCCCGCGAGAACGAGCGTGTGAAACATCGCCCGGTGAGCGCCGGGCAGCCACCAGCCCGGGATCGAATCGAGATCCGGGAAGACGACCACGGCAGCGAAGACTGCGAGCAGCCGGCGGTCGAATCGCTCCATCGGGAGTACGGCTGCAGCGACGAGCAGGGCAAACCCGAGATGGACGGTCGTGGCGGGCATCAGCGGCTCACCTCCGCGACGGAACTACCGTCCTCGGCGACATCGCCATCGTCTGGGACACCGCCAGCGTCCACGACGTCGCCGCCTTCCACGACGGAATCGCTGGATCGCCACCGGATCGCGAGCACAGCGACCGCGGCGATCACGACGATCGCCTGCCAGCCGCGCTCGACGAGCGGGAAGCGGCGTTCGACGCCCGTCTCGAACCCGGTTCCCGGCGTCGGGTTGATCCACGATTCTACGTGGTGGGTCGCCGTCGTTCCGGGGGAGCCGACCGCGAGAACATTCTCGCCGCCGAGGGTCACGTAGGTCTGGACGAGCCCGTTCTGCGTCGAGTAGACGAGCCGGCCGGTCACCGCGTAGAAGCGGTCGTGGAGCGGGTAGAACAGCGCCACGCCCTCCGGACTGAACAGGTCGAGGGCGACGGCGGCCACGAACGCCGCGAGGGCGACCCAGGCGATCCGGATCCCTCGCCAGCCGTAGCGCTCGGCGAGCCAGGAGCGCTCCCGGCGGGCCGTGTCCCAGTAGAGGAGCCCGGCAGCGGCAACCGGGAGCAGGAAGCTGTGGAAGGCGGCGTTGGTCGCGCCGTAGACCACCAGACTCACGGCCGCGTCGAGATCCGGTACGAGGGCCGCGAAGACGACGATCCCGAGCGACCGGCGGTCGAACGCTGGGCCGAGCAACGCCGCGGCGAGGAGGGCGGCGATCGCAGCGGCGACCAGGGTCGGCACCATACGAACGCCTGGCGCTTCGGCTCAATAAGCCTCGTGTCGGAGCGAGGGGTCGATACCGGTGGCGGTCAGCCTGCGCGACGGAGCGATTCGTCTGTGCCGCGGCCGGCCATCGTTGCACCGATGGAAAGCGGTTTGCCGTCGCGTCGCGAACCCACAACCATGAGCCAGGAGCAGGTCGCGGCCGACGCCAGCGAGGACGCGCTCGCCGAGATCGCGGTCGTCGACTACGGCCTGGGGAACCTCCGTAGCGTCACGCGCGGCCTCGAACGCGCCGGCGCGGCCGTCGAGATCACCGACGATCGCGACGCGATCCGGTCGGCCGACGGCATCGTGCTCCCCGGCGTCGGCGCGTTCCGCGAGGGCGTCGAGAACGCCGGCCCGTTTCGCGACGCGCTCCTCGAGGCTGCCGAGGACGGCCAGCCCGTCTTCGGCATCTGTCTCGGAATGCAGATGCTGCTCACCGACAGCGAGGAGGCCGAACGCGAGGGGCAGGGTGACGCCCGCGGGCTCGATCTGATCCCCGGAACGAACCGCCGCTTCGACGAAGGGCAGAAGGTGCCCCACATGGGCTGGAACGAGCTCGACGTCGAGCGTGAGCACCCGCTTCTGAATGGCGTCGACACCGTCGGATCGGAGAACCGACGAGCAGACGGAAACGGCGGTTCCGTCGACGGCGAGTACGCCTACTTCGTCCACTCCTACTACGCCGTCCCCGACGACGAGCAGGCTGTCGTCGCGACCACGGACTACGGCCGGGACTTCGCGAGCGTCGTCGCCAACGAGGACGGCACCGTCTTCGGCACCCAGTTCCACCCCGAGAAGAGCGGCGAGACTGGGCTAACGATCCTGCGCAACTTCGTCGACATCTGCGCCGATCAGTAGCGGCTGTTCGATTGGTTTTCTGTGGCTGTGTTTCGTGTGGGAATCGAGGACGAGAAATCAGTTCTGGTGTGTCGAACGGCACAGCAGACAGCCACGGATTCCGGGAGACCGGAGGTCTCCCGACGTCGCGGGACACGCCCGCGACAGCCCCCTCCCGCTCGCGCCCGCTACCTCGCTGCGCGCTTCCCTCGCTCCGCTCGGTCCAGTGCTTACGTCAGTAGCGAACGCGAGCCGTCGGCCCCTTCCGAAGTCCCCCAGGACTCGTCCCAAGGAGCGAAGCGCGGCGCTTGTTCGGGCATGCTTTGCACTGGGGATCGACCGCCAGCTACAGCCCGTTAGAGGATCCGCGGGGTGGGACTGGAAGGGGCCGACCGCTCGATGCGGCCCCGGCGACGGAAGGACCGCAGGGAGCGTCAGCGACCGAGGACCGCACCGAGCCGCGGACGGTCGAGCGGGAGGGGGCTTCCAAGCGGTTCGCTGTTCAGTCCACTCCGCGGTTTGCGGGTTGCAATACCCAACAGTCGAGTATCGAGCGACCTGCACGCAACGACGACGATTAATTACAGTACCCAGAGCGCGCCAGACCACCCCGCCACCACAGGTCGCACAAAGCACGGGGTTTATGCCGGAATTGGACCTACGGCGGGGCATGAACGTCTCGGACGCAATGACGTCGCGCTCGGAGCTCGTCACGGTCGAGCTACCGGGCAGTCGCGATGACGCCCTGGAACACCTCCGCGAAGGCGCCTTCTCGTCGGTCCCCGTCGTGAAAATCGAGAACGGGACCGAACGCTACCGCGGGCTGGTCTCCCGGGAGACGCTGATCGAGCAGCCCGACGAGGACCAGCTCGCGCTGCTGATGGAAGAGGTGCCGACCACGACCGCTGACGCGGATCTGCGCGAAGCTGCTGCGCTGATGGTCGCGGAGAGCGCCCGACGGATTCCCGTCGTCGACGGCGAACTCGAGGGCATCGTCACGATCACGGACGTCGTGAAGGCGATCGCTGAGGGCGACGTTCCCGGTGACGCGCTGGCTGGCGACATCGCCACGCGCTCGGTCATCACGGCCTACGAGGCGACGCCGCTCGCGGTCGCGGAACGGCAGCTGTTCCACGCCGACATGCCCTACGCCGTCGTGCTCGACGACGAGGCCGGGATGGCCGGCGTGTTCACCGAGCAGGACGTCATCGAGGTCGCCGAGGTCGTCGAGGGCGAGACGAAGACTGGCAACTCCTTCGCCGACCAGGACGACGACTGGATGTGGGAGGGAATCAAGGGCGTCGGCAGCCGCTCCGTGACCACGCGTGACGTCGAACTGCCCGAGGGCCCCGTTTCGGAGTTCATGACCGCCGACGTGGTCACGATCTCCCAATCCAAGACCGCGAAGGACGCCGCCCAGGCGATGATCACCCACGACGTCGAACAGATTCCGCTGGTCAGCGGCGACGGTCTCGCCGGCATCGTTCGCGACGTCGATCTGCTGGCCGCGATCGCAGACGCCTAACGCGGAGTGTTGTCTATGCCACCACACGAAGACATCTCAGAGGACGTCGTCGAACTCGCAAAGCGCCGCGGCTACTTCTTCCAGACGGCACAGGCCTACGGCGGCGTCGCCGGATTCTACACCTACGGCCCGCAGGGCGCCGGCCTCAAGCAGAACGTCGAGGACGCCTGGCGCGATCGTTTCGCCATCGCGGAGGGTCACCAACTGGTCGACGCGCCGACGATCATGCCCGAGGCCGTCTTCGAGGCCTCCGGCCACCTGGACACGTTCGACGACATGCTCGTCGAGTGCGCAGAGTGTGGTGAGAGCCACCGTGCGGACCACCTGATCGAGGACGCGCCGGGCTCGGACGTCGAGGACGCCGAAGCCCTGCCGATCCCCGAGGTCGAGGAGCTACTCAGAGAGTTCGAGATCGGCTGCCCGACCTGCGGTGCCGACCTCGCCGGCGAGCCCGTCGAGGATTTCAACCTCATGTTCGGCACGAACATCGGCCCCGGCGACTCCCAGCCGGGCTACCTGCGGCCCGAGACCGCCCAGGGCATCTTCGTCGAGTTCCCGCGGCTCAAACAGTACGCCCGGGGCCAGCTCCCCTTCGGCGTCACGCAGATCGGTCGCGCCTACCGCAACGAGATTAGCCCACGGAAGTCGATCATCCGGACGCGGGAGTTCACGCAGGCGGAGCTGGAGCATTTCATCGATCCCGAGGTCGACGAGCCGGATCTCGACGCCGTGGCCGACGTCGAGTGCACATTCTACCCCGTCTCCGAACAGCAGGCCGACGACGGCGAGCCGATCCGCGCGACCGTCGCCGAAGCCGTCGAGGACGGCATCGTGGAGAGCGACTGGATCGCCTACTACCTCGGCCTCACGAAGCGCTGGTACGACCGCGTCGGCGTCGACATGGACCGGTTCCGGTTCCGCCAGCACCTCCCGGGCGAGCTCGCCCACTACTCGAGTGACTGCTGGGACGCCGAGGGGTTCGCCGCCGGCGACTGGATCGAGATGGCCGGCTTCTCCTACCGCTCGGACTACGACCTCTCGAAACACGCCGAGCACAGCGAGGAGGAGTTCACCGTCTTCAAACAGTACGACGAGCCACAGACGACGAAGCAAGCCACGGTCGATCCCGACATGAGCGAGCTCGGCCCGGCCTTCGGCGGTGCGGCTGGCGACGTCGCCGACGCGCTGGAGGAGCTCGCTGGCGAGGCACCCAATCGGTTCGACGCAGCGGCAGCGGAACCCGCCGGCACGGTCGACGTGGACGTCGACGGTGAGACCTACGAAGTCCCCTTCGAACACACCGGCTACGCCGTCGAGGAAGTCACCGAGGCCGGCGAGCACCTCCGCCCGCACGTCGTCGAACCCTCCTTCGGCGTCGATCGGCTCCTCTACGTGCTGGTCGAGCACGCCTACCGCGAGGACGAGATCGACGGCGAGGAGCGCGCGTACCTCGCGCTCGATTCCGAGGTCGCGCCGACCACCGTCGGCGTCTTCCCGCTGATGGACAAGGACGGCATGGGTGAGCGCGCAGGTGAGATAGCGTCCGAACTTCGGGAGGCCGGCCTCTCTGTGACGTACGACGACTCGGGCGCCATAGGCCGGCGGTACCGCCGCCAGGACGAGGTCGGGAC
This sequence comes from Salinarchaeum laminariae, assembly GCF_023204835.1. Taxonomy (GTDB): domain Archaea; phylum Halobacteriota; class Halobacteria; order Halobacteriales; family Salinarchaeaceae; genus Salinarchaeum; species Salinarchaeum laminariae. Next base: position 1,312,864 of record NZ_CP096270.1, on the reverse strand, counting down.
GCCCTTCTGTGTCACCGTGGACCACGACTCGCTGGAGGACGACACCGTGACGATCCGCGAGCGCGACTCCACGGAGCAGATCCGCGTGGACATCGAGGCCCTCCCGCGGCTCTGTCGAGACCTCCGCGATGGCGTCCGATCCTTCGACGCGCTCGCGGAGGACGCTCCGGCGGCGGAGTGACGATGCGAGACCACAGCGAGGACCGTGCCGAGACCGGCCTCGACGGCGTCACCGCCACGGCCCGTCGCCGGATCGAGGGCGAGGTCGGCAGACGGCTCGTCCACGTCAGCGGCGCCCTCGTTCCACTGTCCTACGTGCTGGGCCTGCCCTACCTCTGGCTCCAAATCGTGCTGCTCGCCGGGGTCGTTGCGGTTGGAGTCCTCGAGCTACTCCGCTTGCGCACGACCTTCTCCTGGTGGGCCTACGAGCATCTGACCCGGGAGTACGAGTCCGACACCGTCGCCGGCTACGCGCTCTACGTGCTCGGGATGGCGATCGTCGCGCTCGCATTCGATCCGCGGATCGCGATCCCGGCAATGTTCATGCTGGCCGTCGCCGATCCGGTCGGTGGCGTGCTCGGCGGTGCTGATCCGACGCCGGTGAAACGCCCACGAGCCTTCGTCGGCGCGTTTCTCGTGAGTCTCGCCGTCGGAGTTCCGTTCGTGGCTCCGCTCGCGGCTGCCGCCGGCGCGCTCGCTGCGAGCCTCGCCGACGGCGTGTTCATGGAGATTCGCGGCTTTGTCGTCGACGACAACCTCACGATCCCGCTCGGTGCTGCTGGCGCAATCGCCCTCATGCTGGCCTACGGGCCGGTGTGAGCGCGGTCGGCTGGGCGTGCCGACCGGTCGCGGGCTGCGGTAACTTGATTGGTGCGTCCGTTCAACAGGGCAACCACGACGGCGATCCGCGGTTGGATCGCCCGCACGCATCGCATGGCAGTCACCTTCTGGGCCCTGGTCGGGCTCGCGACGGTCGCGGGCCTGTCGATGGCCTGGGCGCTCGGGGCCAACAGCAACTCGCCACCCTTCGCGCCAGCGATCGGCGCGAACGCGGTGTCGACGATGCGCGCAGCCTTTCTCATCGGCATCCTCGCCGCACTCGGGGCCCTGACCCAGGGCGGGAGCATCTCGAAGACAGTCGGCTCCGGGCTGATTCTCGGCGTGGACATCACACCGCTCGCCGCGACGGCCGGCCTGCTGACCGCCGCGGCGTTCATGGCTTTCGGCGTCTACTCGGGCTACCCGGTCCCCGCCGCGTTCGCGACCACCGGCGCGATGGTCGGCGTCGGCCTCTCGCTGGGCGGCGATCCGGCGACGGACACCTACCGCGAGATCGTCACGTTCTGGCTGCTCGTGCCGCCGATGTCCGGCGGTCTCGCGTACGGTACCGCGACGATGCTCCGGCGGGACGACGTGCCAGAGACCGTCGGCGTGCCGCTGCTCGCGGCGGTCGTCGGAGGGATCGTCAGCAGGATTCGTCTCGGGATCATTCCGGCCGGCGCGGGCGAGAGCCAGGGATCGCTTGCGGGGTTCGCCGCGCGTGCGGTCGGCGGCCCTTCGGTTGGCGGCGTCGATCCCGTCGGCGTCCTCGCCACGATCCTGCTTGCGCTGCTTGCCTTCCAGTTCGTGCGCAGGCGGACGCTCGACTCCGCCGAGCAGGGAATCCGAACATTCCTCCTGTTGCTCGGCAGCCTCGTCGCCTTCTCCAGTGGGGGCAGCCAGGTCGGGCTGGCGACCGGGCCACTCGAGTACCTCTACTCGACGGAGCTGGGGCTACCCGGCATCGCTCTGCTGGGACTCGGCGCGCTCGGTATCCTCGCGGGGGCGTGGATGGGTGCTCCACGGCTGCTCCAGGCGACCTCCCGCGAGTACGCGCAGCTCGGCGCCCGGCGGTCGATCGCGGCGCTCGTTCCCGGCTTCATCATCGCCCAGCTCGCCATCACGTTCGGGATCCCGATCTCGTTCAACAACATCATCATTTCCGGCGTGATCGGCGGCGGTCTCGCGGCGGGCAGCGCGGGCGTCTCCCGCCGGAAGATCGGCGTGACGATCGCCTTCTGGCTCATCACGCTCGCCGGCTCGCTCGCGATGGGGTTCGGCCTCTACAGAGCGTTGACGCTGGCACTCGGCGTGGAGTGATTTCCTGACAGACGAGGCGGTAGTGGCTACTCGCGAACGACCGTCACCGGAACGTCGGCGGCCGCCTCGATGTCGGTCGCGACCGTCCCGAGGAGCCGCTCCGCGATCTCGAATCGTGGGCCGCCGTGGCCGCCGAGGACGACCTGATCGACGTCGTGATCGGCGAGATAGTCGACGACGGCGTCGACCGGGGTATCGGAGACGACCGCCGGCTCGACGGTCGGCGCCGTCGCGTCGGCTTCGGCGGCGAGCCGTTCGGCGCGCTCCCGGGCAGCCTGCTCGCGGTCGTCGTCCGGATCGAGGATCGACCCCTCGCTCATTCCCGCGTCGACGGGCGTGATGACGTTGAGCACCGTAATCTTGCAGTCGTACTCGGCGAGAGCGTGCTCCAGGGCGGCCTCGGCCTTCGGCGAGCCGTCGAGGACGACGAGGACGTGCGAAGGTGGCACGTGTTGGCTTCGGCGTGGACCGTCTTGTAGCTGATCCTGACCGAATGCGAGGACCCTGTGCTGGTCCGTGCTGGGGGCCGTCGCTTCCGTCGGGCACAGGTGGGAGACGGCCCCTTGAATAATTCCATCGGAATTCGGCAGATAGTAACGGTTGCGGCCCACAACTCGGGGTATCGATGGGAACGTTCGAGGATCTTGCCGATGCTGATCTGAAGTTTCGCATCGTCATTGTACCGGCAGCTCTCGTGTTCATGCTGTTCCTGCTGGCGGGGTGGGATCTGTTCGGTGCGAACAGTGCGCTCGCATACCTGTTCGCCGCCGTTCCGGGGATTTGCACTTGCGCGCTGATGTACCGTCTCGTGTAGAAGCGATCGCTCCGGCGCGGACGCTGGAGCGGTTCGTGGAACGTGTCCGAAGGCTGTTGCCTCGAGACCACTTCCACCGAGGTACGGGAACCCTTTTGCGCGCCGACGGCGAATCGAACACGATGACAGACGGCGAGACGGTGGCGTCGATCGAGCACCCGATGCTCGTCGACGACGTGCTCGAGCGGCGACGCTACCAGCTCCAGCTCGCGGGCCGCGCGATGGACGGACACACGCTGGTCTGCCTACCGACGGGCCTGGGCAAGACCGCCGTCTCGCTGGTCGTAACGGCACGCCGACTTCACGAGGTCGGCGGGAAGGCCCTCCTGCTAGCACCGACGAAACCCCTCGTGGAGCAGCACGCGGAGTTCTACCGCGAAGCGCTGGAAATTCCCGACGAGGAGATCGTCGTCTTCACTGGCGAAGTCCGGCCGGACGACCGCGCCGCACTCTGGGAGGACGCCACCGTCGTGATCGCGACGCCCCAGGTCGTCGAGAACGACCTTATCGGCAACCGGATCGATCTCGCGGACGTCACCCACCTTACCTTCGACGAGTGCCACCGCGGCACCGGCGAGTACGCCTACGTGTACATCGCCGAGCGCTACCACGAGGACGCCGAACAGCCCCTCGTCACGGGGATGAGCGCCTCGCCGGGCGGCGACGAGGAGGAGATACTGACGGTCTGTGCGAATCTCGGGCTCCGGCAGGTCGAGGTGATGACCGAAGACGACGCCGACGTCGACGCGTTCACGCACGACACCGACGTCGAGTGGGACTCCGTCGAGCTGCCAGAGGAGCTCATCGAGATTCGGGACGCGCTCGCGGACGTGATCGAAGAACGGCTGGAGCAGCTCCGAGAACTCGGCGTGACGAAACTGCGGAGCGCCGACCTCTCACAGCGCGACCTCAACAAACTTCGCGGGAAGCTCACGGACCTGATGGATCAGGACAAGTCGGAGGGGTACCAGGGCATGTCGATCCACGCGGAGATCATGAAGCTTCGGCGCGCCCACGAGGTCGTCGAGACCCAGTCTATCGAGGCCGTCGAGCGTTACTTCGAACGCCAGCGCCAGCAGGCCAGATCCTCGGGCGCCTCGAAGGCCAGCCAGCGGTTCGTCTCCGATCCGACCGTCAAAGAAGCGATGAGACGCGTCGACAAGTTCGACGGGCGGCACCCGAAGTTTTCCGAAGCCCGACTGCGCATCGCGGAGACGCTCGGCATCGAGGACGGCGAGCGCGCGATCGTCTTCACGGAGTCCCGGGACACCGCGGAGGTGCTGACGGAGTTCCTGGGCGACCATTTCGACACGCGCCGGTTCGTCGGCCAGGGCGACAAGGAGGGCTCCGACGGGATGACCCAGAACGAGCAACAGGAGACGCTCGACGCCTTTCGAGACGGCGAGTTCGAGGTGCTCGTCTCCACGTCCGTCGCCGAGGAGGGGCTCGACGTGCCGGAAGTCGACCTCGTTCTGTTCTACGAGCCCGTGCCGACGGCGATCCGTTCGATCCAGCGCAAGGGACGGACCGGGCGGCAGGCGAAGGGGAAGGTCATCGTGTTGCTGGCGGAAGACACCCGCGACGAGGCCTTCTTCTGGATCGCCAAACGTCGCGAGGAGGAGATGGAAGCGGAGCTCACCGATCTCAAGGAGATGACCGACGAGCTCGACGCCCGCCTCGAGCAGTCCGGGCTCGACGCATTCGCGACCGGCGACGCGCCCGGTACGACGCCTGAAACGGGTGCTACTGCCGGGACGAATGATGCGGGCGAACCCCCCGAGACAACCCCTGTTTCGGGTGGACCGGCGTCTGACGCAGGGCAGACGGCCGACGATGCCGACGAATCGGCGACAGAGAGCGTCAGACGCGCGTCTGACGGCGGCAGTAGCGGCGGAGAACCGCACGATGGCGACGGGGAGACAGGCAACGGACAGGCCGCTCTCGGTTCGTTCGATGCGGCAGACAGCTCGGACCGTGGAGGTGTGCCAAATGGTGACAAATCACAAACCACAGGTGAAACAGAGGGGTTGGACGAAGACGGGGGTAGCGGCGCCGATACCGCCGATTCCGACGGGGGAGGAGCCAGCGGCGAGCAGGCAGGTGGCGAGGGGTCGTCGGACGACGCCGAATCGGAGGGCACCGTCGCGGCGCCGGATCCGGAAGCCGACTCCATCGAGGTCGTCATCGACCAGCGCGAGCTCGAATCCACGATCGCGCGGGACCTCTCGCGCAAGGACGAGATCGAGACGCGTCTCGAAACGCTCGCCGTCGGAGACTACGTCTGCTCGGACCGGGTCGCCGTCGAGCGCAAGACCGTCGGGGACTTCCTCGACACGCTGCTCGGGAGCGACCGCTCGCTGTTCGAGCAGGCCGGCGATCTCACCCGCCACTACGAGCGCTCGGTCGTGATACTGGAAGGGGAGGGCGTCTACGAGCGCCGCGACGTCCATCCCAACGCGATCCGTGGCGCGCTCACCTCGCTGGCGGTGGACTACGGCCTCTCGGTCATGCACAGCGACGATCCCGACGAGACCGTCGAACTGCTCGCGACGATCGCCGGCCGCGAGCAGGGCGATCGCGATCGGCAGGTGTCGGTCCACGGCGAGAAGCAGTCGAAGACGCTCGGCGAGCAACAGGAGTACGTCGTGGCCTCGATCGCCGAGATCGGTCCCGTGACGGCGCGATCGCTGCTCGCTCACTTCGGGAGCGTCCGAGCTGTGATGACCGCTGACGAGGATGAGCTGCTGGAGGTCGACGGCGTCGGCCAGGTGACCGTCGAGCGGATTCTCGAGGTCGTCGAGAGCGAGTACACTGGGTAGGACCGTTGCGAGCAGTTTCTGCGAGCGAGGTGTGCAAAAACCGGCCGGTAGGTACCGCCAGGATTTCGATTGGCCCCGACTTCTCATAGTGGCGGCGCGCGAAGGAGACCCATGGAGCGTGCGACGCGACGAGCCGTCCTCGCAAGTGGAGCGGCGGTGACTGCCGGGCTTGCCGGCTGTCTCTGCGACGGATCGAGCGACGGTGGCAGTGACGACGAGGCGACAGAGAATGGATCCGACGGCAGCGGTACCAGCGATGGAAACGAGAACAACCCCACCGGCGGCAGCGATTCAGATGGAACCGAAGACGCCGACCTCGATCTCCAGGAGGCCAACGTCACGGCAGTCGCGGTGGAGACCGAGGGCGAGGGATCCTACCGCTTCGACGTCACCCTCTATCACGACGACGATGGCGAGGACGGCTACGCGAACTGGTGGCAGGTCGAGACGCTCGACGGCGAGCAGCTGGGTCGTCGGGAGCTACTCCACGCACACGGAACGGAGGAGTTCACCCGCTCGGCGACGGTCGGAATCCCGGAAGCCGCCGGCTGCGTCGTGGTTCGTGGCCACGACCAGACCCACGGATATGGCGGGCAGGCGATGCTCGTGTCGGTCGCCAGCGGCGCAACGGAACCCAGACGGCAGGGTAGCGAGCCCGACGAATTTGTGGACGCTACGTGTCCCTGAGAGAACGAACGGCCAGAGAACGGAGACAGCGAGCCGCGGCGATCAGTTCTCGGAGCTTATCGTCGCAAGCGCCTCGGCGGCCTCGCCGGCGGCTTCGAGGTGCTCCGTCGCGGTCCGTGGGTCGGCGTCGGTTGCCGCGCGGGCGTGCTGCGTGATCGCGTTCAGGAGCGATTGCTGGGCGTCGGCGAGGCTCGCGTTCTCGCCCGTCGAGGGCGTCGGCTGCGTGGCGGGCTGTTCGGAGGCGGGAGCAGCTGTCTTACTCTGTGCGTTCGGGGAGCCCGCCGTCGACTGTGTCGGTGCAGACGGCTGCTCGGAGGACTGGACCGACTCCGCCGCGCGTTCGGCGATCGAGGTGCCACCGGTCTCGACGGGCTGGGAGTCGGGGTCCGGCGTTTCCTCGCCGGCGATGACGTCGGCCAGCTCCGCCTCGGGATCGGTCCTCGCGTCGGTGGTCTGCTGGGCATCCTGGGGCTGGTCCCGGCTGGCCGCGTCAGCGGAGTCCGCGGTGGCGGCTTCGTTCGCGGTAGCCGCGGCGTCCGCTTTGTCCCCTGCCGCGACGTTGCAGTTCGGACAGAACTCCTGGTCGTCCTGGCGGAAGATCGGCGAACCACAGCGGCCGCAGTGGGAGTTCGTCATCGTCGCTCCTTTCAGCAGCAGGTCGCTCATCTGCTGGGCGGCCTCGCGGTCAGCCTGCTCTTCCTCGTACTTTTCGCGGAGGCGCTCGCGTTCGGCTTCCTTGTCGAAGCCGGAGTCGTCGGCCCCGGCGTCGTCGGCGTCGCTCATGTGCCCGAACAGGAGTTCGAGCATGAAAAGCGCGCCGACCGTGGCTCCAGAGCGCTGGCGGGCCCGAGCGCGATCGGGAAGGGAAGAGAGGGAAGGAAGCGGAATGGCGAGAGGCGACGTGATGACGAGAATCGGCGACACCGTTAACACGGGACGTGGAGAAGCTGTACGTGGGTATGACAAAAGTGAGCGTCGTTGGCGCGGCGGGAACGGTCGGCGCTGCAGCCGGCTACTCCCTCGCGCTCCGAGACGTGGTGGACGAGCTCGTCTTCGTAGACATTCCGGACAAGGAGGACGAGGCGATCGGCCAGGCTGCCGACGCGAACCACGGCATCGCCTACGACTCCAATACGCGCGTCCGGCAGGGCGACTACGCCGCGACGGCGGGCTCTGACGTGGTCGTTATCACGGCCGGCATCCCGCGCCAGCCAGGCCAGACACGCATCGATCTCGCGGGCGACAACGCCCCGATCATGGACGACATCGAGTCCTCGCTCGCCGATCACAGCGACGACTTCGTCACGGTGACGACCTCCAACCCCGTCGATCTGCTCAACCGCCACCTCTACGAGACCGGCGACCGCTCGCGCGAGCAGGTGATCGGGTTCGGCGGCCGGCTCGACTCCGCACGGTTCCGGTACGTCCTCTCCGAGCGCTTCGACTCGCCGGTCCAGAACGTCGAGGCGACGATCCTCGGCGAACACGGCGACGCGCAGGTCCCGATGTTCTCGAAGCTCCGCGTCGACGGTCGGGATCCCGAGTTCGACGCGGATCAGAAGGAGGCCATCCTCGGCGAGCTACAGGAGTCCGCCATGGACGTCATCGAGCGCAAGGGCGCAACGCAGTGGGGTCCGGCAACGGGCGTCGCCCACACCGTCGAGGCCATCCTCAACGACACCGGCGAGGTCCTGCCGTGCTCGGTCGTCCTCGACGGCGAGTTCGGCTACGACGACACCGCCTTCGGCGTCCCCGTCAAGCTGGGTGCCAATGGCGTCGAAGAGATCGTCGAGTGGGAACTGGACGGCTACGAGCAGGAGCTGATGGACGACGCTGCCGAGAAGCTCTCCGAGCAGTACGACGAGATCGCCTGAGCGGTACTGGAACGATCGAGCTCGGGGGACGGCGTTCGGTCGTCGACGACTGCGAGGATCCTACTCTGCGCGGCGGCCCGACGCGTCACCCTCTTCGTACTCCGATGGAACCCGCTCGCCGACGAACGACGCCCACTCCGAGACGTGGGAGGGGTTTCGGGTCATCGTGTTGAGGGCTGGCACGGCATAGAGCATAATGGTTTTGCGAGGTGGTTGACAGGAGAGTGGGTGCGAGGGGTGGGGGCTCACCGTCTCCAAAATAGAGTGTTTTTCTCCAAAAATCACCATATTTTGGTGAATCCTTATCAGTGATGGCGAGCTACTGACGCCTATGGAAGTGGACGCAACTGACGGGCGGATCTACCTCCCGAAGGAGCTTCGCGAGAAGTACGGCGATCAGTTCCGGCTCGTCGAACGGGGGGAGCAGCTGGTTCTGCTTCCAGTTTCGGAGGATCCACTCGCAGCACTCCGAGAGGAGTTCGCCGACGTGGACAAATCCGTCGAGGAACTCCGACAGGACGCCAGATCGAGCGCAATCGACGACGCAGGCGAGTGATGTACGCGGAAGCTGACTTTCTGCTTGCGCTCATCAAAGACGACGACTGGCTCTCCGAACCGGCGGAACGGGTGTTCAGGAAGCACGAGGACGACCTCTGGACCTCATACCTCACGCTGATCGAACTGATGCTCGTTGCATACCGGGAGGAACGAAACGTTGAGCGAACAGTGACGGAGGCGAGTGCACTTCTGGACGTCCGTGGCGACGAGGAGCGTGTGCTCGCAGCCGCGAGCTATGTGAGCGATCGAGGACTGACCCCATTCGATGCACTGCACGCGGTCGCCGCTGACGGTGATCCGATCGTATCGAGCGATCGATCGTACGACGACGTTTGTGAGCGCGTGCCGCTCGAAGAACAGTGAACCGGTGCATGCGGTCACGCCGACAGCGTGATATCGAAACCCCAGGCGTCCGGGACCGGGTCGTAGTGCGCTTCCTCGGATCGGTATGTGCCCTGCGTGAGGCACGCGCTCCCTTCGGCCGCCAGGATCGTGTACTCCTCTCGAATCGTCTCGGCGGGATCAACGGTGGCAGTCAGACCGATGTCCTCGCCGCTATAGAGCGATTGAGCCCGCCAGCAGCCGTCCGTCGCCCGTTGCGGAATCAACCCCTCGCTTCCGACATGTTCGCGGTAGTCTGGTACGAAAATGAGCGTCGCCTCCTGTTGGACGTGCTCCGCGAACACGCCGCCCCATGGCGGACTGATTCCGAAACCGTACGTCGCCGACGAATCGCTGACGTTCGTCAACTCCACGGCGATCTTGGCCGGTGAATCATCTGTGAACGGCTGGACAGCCTGGACGCACATCGCCACGCCAGCGTCCTCGGGAACGTCGTCGTACTCGATCTGGAGGTCAGGATAGGGATCCGGCGACGCCATCGACGTGGTGCAGTTCGTCTGAACGCGATCGCGAAGACCAGAGTTGTCGTCAGGGTCGCTCTCGTTCGCTGGCTCGTCGTTCGAGGCGTGGCGGTTCGGAACGCTCAGACAACCGGCGACGGCGGTAGCGGCGAGCGCGGCGAACGCTCGTCGGGAGGGGGACCTGTGCATACGACAGCCAACTGACGTGGCTGGCATAAGTTTTCTACCGAATCGCGCTGTGAACAGGGTCCTTCCAGTATGGCAGTGTTCGTTTGGAAGCCCCCTCCCGCTCGCGGCTTCTGACTCGTTGCGCTCCTCGGCTCGCTGGCGCTCGCCTGCGGTGCTTACGTCGTCGGAAGCCACGAGCGGTCGGCCCCTTCCATTCCCACCCGAAAGTTATCTGTCGAATCGCGCGAAACCCCTGTGGTCTGTCAAGGCTCGCGGTAGCCGGCGGCGCGGCGGCCAGAAACGGTCGTCAGAAGAATCGGCGGTCTAGGAGTCGTCCGAATCCGCTGCTGCTTCGTCGTCTTCGGCCTCGGCCTCGTCAGCCACCTCCCGGAACGCATCGACGATCGCCTGCTTCGTCACGGCACCCTGGGTCGTCCAGTGGTGGGCGTAGTCCATCATGTCGTCGTAGACGTCGGGTTTGCAGCCCGCAGCTTTCGGGTGGCCGCCGCCGTTGACCTTGCCCGCGACCTCGTGGGCGCGCTGGAACTCCTCGGTGCCGCGAATCGACGCCGGGCCGGAGGGTTTGACGATGACGGACGCGTCGGCGCCCTCCTCACGCATGCCCTCCGCGACCTCGTTCTGTGAGCAGCGGCCGTAGGTGACGCCGACGGTCCAGGGGCCGATGTCCTTGAACTCGGCGCGGCGGAGCGCGCGCTCGATCAGATCCTGCTTCTCGACGCGGCGCTCCTCGAGCATCGTCATCGTCTCTTCGGGGAGATCGGGGCCGTGCTCGCGGACGACCTCGACGTAGGTCTCGGCCTCGTCGACCCAGTAGGAGTAGTCAGAAATGTCGTCGCTCCTGTCGTCCTCCTTGATCCAGAGGTCGTGATCACGGGTGACTTCGGCCAGTTCGCGGAGATGGTCGGGGAACTCGTAGTCCAGCGAGCGGAGCGCGACGTCGGCGGTACACTCCTCGTCGGAGTCGCCGACGACGAGATCGACGCCAGCGTCGCGAACGGACGCGGCGACGTCGTCGTCCCACTGGTGGTGGTCGAACCAGCGGACCTCGCTCGCGGTCGCGAGGAGGTCGCCGAGTTCCCCCTCGACGTACTCGAAGCGATCCGGGCAGAGGTCACAGACGAACGCGCGAATGTCGTCCTCGCCGTACTCCGCGACGTACGCCATCCCGTCCTCGAGGTCGTGCGGGCTGGCAGGGACCAGCGCTGCCTCGCCGTAGACCTCCCGGAGGAGCGCGACGCAGGCGAGCCCGTCGGCGTCAGGATCGGCGACGACGGCGACGGAGACGCCCTCGAGTGCGTTTGCAGCTTCCTGTGCCTCGATCTCCTCCTCGAAGGAGTCGGGGATGAAAAAGCCCTCGCCGGGGAGCAGTGACCGGCGCTCCGGCGGAAGATCGCGGTCGTCGATGAGATCGTCGTCCATACTGCGGAGAGCGTCGGCAACGGGAAGAAACCGCCGATCGGGGCGGGGAAAATTCGCTACGCGGGGGCGACCGCCGTCGGCTCCTCCTCGAAGAGCTGCGCGAGGAGCCGCGCCATTCCGTGCCGCAGGTGGCGGTTGACCGTCGGCTGCGAGACGTCCAGCAAGTCGGCGACGTCCTCGCCGGTGGACTCCCGTGGCCACTCGAAGAAGCCCGCGTAGAAGGCCGTCCGTAACACCTCCAGCTGGCGCTCGGTCAGCTCGTCGAAGAGGCCGGCGACGAGCTCCTGGCGCGTCTGGACGTCCCGGCTGACGTTTCGTCGGCCGAGCAGCTCGATGGAGGGGTAGCGCTCCCGGAGCGTGTCGACGAACTCTCGAACGTCGGTGGCCGTGGGCACGTCGACGACCACGTCGACGTCGGTGGCGGTGGCGGTCATCCCGCGCGGGACGCCGCCGCGGTTCACCAGCCGCGCGGCGAGAACCGTCCCGACGACGGTCGCCTCGAAGAGGGTCGATCCGCCCGATTCGCCGATTCTTCGATACGTCGTCACGGCGTGGAGCGAATCCAGCACGGTCTGAACTGCGGCGGGCTCGGCGTCCCTGGTCTCGAAGAACAGCCGGGACTCCTCGTCGGCGTGCGTCGCGAGGCCGACGTAGTCGACCGTCGCACCGGACTCCGCGGCGACGCGGCCGAGGAACTCCTCGTCGCCGTCGAGGCGCAGCCTGAGCTCGACGAACTCGTCGGCGTAGAGGGCGCGCCGGGCCTCGACGGCGCTGATCGCGTTCGCGATGCTCTCGCCGAGCTCCTCGAAGACGGTGCGCTCCAGCTCGCCGAAGGCCCCCGGCTCGGCGGCGTACACCGCGAGCACGCCGTAGCTGTACTCGTCGAGTTCGAGTGGCACGGCGAGTGCCGAAGAGAACTCCCAGACGAGCGCGTGCTTGCGCCACTGTTCGGCCGTGACCGACTCGACGACCGAGCCGACGACTGCGGACTCGCCCGTTGCGGCGACGCGAACGGCGGGGTCCGGCGCTGGCTCCTCCACGGAGAGCGAGATCGCGTCGAGATACTCGTTCCCCTCGCCCGCCCAGCTCTGGGGGACGAGCGACGTGTTCTGATCGTCGAATGCACCGATCCACGCGAACCTGACGTCGTCGCTCTCGACGAGGCGCTCACAGACTGCAGACTCGATCTCGTCGCGCGTGCTGGCGACGACGAGCGACCGATCGATGCGGCGAATGATCTCGGTGATCTGGATCTGCCTGCGCAGCCGGCGGTTTTGGGCCTCAAGTTGCGTCTGGTTCTCCCGGAGCGCAGCCTCGGTGTCGAGACGAGAAAGGGCCGCCTCCATCGCCGCCACGAGCGTCTCCGCAACGCGCCGATCGTCCGCGTCGACGGAGTCCTGTCCCGACGCGGCGAGCAACACGCCGTGTTCGCCGATCGGGACGATCAGACCGTTCTTTGCGTCGCCGACGATCATCGGCGATCCCTCGAAGTCGGATTCGTCGACCGACATGACCTCGCCACCGACGTAGGCCGTCCAGAGCACCGACCCACTCTCAGCAGCGTAGCCGGCGTCGGGATCCTGACAAACCGAACGGAACTCGGGTGAGAGCGCCGCGGGCTCGAGCCGACCGGCGTCCTCGTCGACGAGGTAGATCGCGACGCAGGGGAGACCGAGGACCCGCACCGCGGCGTCCAGAACGAGATCGGCGATCGCAGACGTGGCATCGGCTTCGAGGAGTCCACGCGCAACGTCGTGGAGTGCCTGAAGCCGGAGCTCCTGCTCCTTTCGGTCCGTGATGGCCTGGACGGAGCCACGCAGAGCGACGACGTCACCGTCCTCGATCACCGGCTCCGCGATTGCTCGCACCCAGCGATCGTTACCGCCGTTTGGAGAGAGCCGCACCTCCATGTCGTAGGCGGCGCCGTCCTCGATTGCATCGGTCATCAGGCGCTGGATCCGATCCCAGTCGTCGGGATGGTAGAGATCGAGAACGTTCTCGAAGTCGACCGTCTCGTCGGGCGGCACGCCATGAATTGCGTAGAACTCGTCGGTCGCCTCGAACGTGTACGGCTCGGTGCGGACGTCGAGCTCCCAGCCGCCCACGTGGGCGATCTGCTGGGCTTGCCCCAGCAGATACTTCGTTCGCTGGAGTTCCCGCTCGCGCTCGACGCGTTCGGAGACGTCCCGACCGACGCCCACGAGCACCTGCTCGCCCTCCGGGTCCTCGAGGAGCGAGCCGAGGAACTCGTAGGGGATCGCCTCGCCATCCTTGGTCAGAATTCGTGCCTCGGCGCGTGCCGAGCCCGTTTCGAACGTCTCCTGCACCGCGCCGACGATCTGCTCGACGTCCTCATCGACGACGAACTCGCTTGGATGCATCCGGCCGATTTCGTCGTCGTCGTAGCCAGTCTGCTCCGTGAGCGGGCGATTCCAGCGGCGGAGCCTGAAATCCGTACCCACGACGTAGATCAGGTCGTCCATCGAGTCGATGATCGCGTCGGTGTACTCTCGGTACCGCTGGAGCGCCTGCTCACGCTCGCGAAGCTCCCGCTCGCTGGCGATCCGCTCTGTCACGTCCCGCGAAGAGACGATCAGCGACGAGACCTCTCCGTCGTCGAACACCGGACGAATCGTGCCCGCACTGGTGTACTCCTCGACACCCGGACCGGTGTGCTCGGCCTCGTACTCCACGTACTCGCCATCGAGAGCCCGGTCGATGCCGTCGCGGATCTCGTCCTGCAAGGCCTCGTCACCGTTCCACCACGGCGTCTCCCAGAACGGCTCTCCGACGACCGCAGACTGTTCCGCGTCGATCTTCGAGAGCGCTTGCTCGTTCACGGTGACGACCCTGCCGTCGGGACCGACGATGGCCGCGAGCAGGTTCGGGTCGTTGAACACCGCCTCGAACCGCCGGTGGTTCTGACGGAGTTCGCGTTCGTGCTGGGTTCGCTCGGATCGGTCCCGCCCGATGCCAGCGACGACCGGCGTGCCGTCGGGCGCGTCGAGGCGCGTCGCGACCCACTCGTAGGGGATCGACTCGTCGTTTTTCGTCTGGAGGTCAGCCTCCACGTGAACGGTGCCGGTCTCGAACGCCTCGTCGATGGCCTCGGCGATCGTGTCGACGTCGTCGTCCTCGAAGAAGTCCAGTGGACGCATCGAAGCGACCTCCTCGGGATCGTAGCCAGTGACGGCCGGGAGCGTCTGGTTCCACTCTCTGAACTCGCCCGCCGGAGCCAACACGTAGAAGACGTCGTCGAGAGCATCGAGCACGTCGTCCGTGAAGCCGATCTCCCGTTCGAGTGCCGCCTCCCGCTCCTCGACGGCGTCGGTCATGTCGTCGAGCTCGCGCGCGAGCTGGCCGAGTTCGTCCTCACGGTCCAGGTCGAACGCGACGTCGTACTCGCCGTCGGCGACCCGCTTGACCCCCTCGATCAGTGCCTCGACGTCGCCGTCGCCAGCAGCTGCCACGAGACCCACGGTACCCGGGATCGTGAGCCACTGGAGGGACTCCGCGGCGAAGCGGCCGAGCGGTATCGAGTCGGTCGCTGTGGAAACGAACGAGACGACAGCCGGCAGTCCAGCGAGGATGGCGAAACCGAGGACCCCCATCGTGAAGACGACGAGATCGAGCGCGAGCGGGGCATCGATCGTCCGGATCGAACTGCCGGCTCGCAATCGCTGGCCCTGGTGTGAGCAGGGATCCTGACGCGAGCGGGAGGACTCACGACGGAGGCGGGTGGATGGTGGGAGGGCCGAAGCCATGTCACCCATCCACGGCCTACGGCCTCATTACGAGGGGGATCGCTTCACCGATCCTGCTGACGGTAAGACGCGATTTCCACGCCACGAGGCGACGGCTACTGTCGATTAACCCACTGAGTAGCTGCGTCTTGCCACAGAGATGATTTCCACCGGCAGCGCGTTCGTCGCGATCGGGCGAGGGACGCCCGGCAACCGGCGTTGCCAGTGTCCCCGGCGACCACCGGGTACTCAGCAGCGTATATCTATACCCCCCGTCGGCTCCGGCCCAAATACACATACCGGACAGCCCGATACCCGTCGTTTCCCTACGACATCGTGCATGGGGATCGCACCAAACGACGACCTCGAACTGCAAGCAAGCCCGGCCGACGGCGCCCAGACTGCCGTTCCCGTTAGCTCGCAAGAACCGCCAAGCCTCACCATCGTAACGGCGATCGCGAACGCCATCGGCGACGACCCGACGGCCATGAATCCGCTCTACGAGACGGTCGACACCGACGCCCTGGACCGCCTCCTCGAGTCCGACGCCACGCTCGAGATCGTCTTCGAGTACGAGGGCCACGCCGTCGAGGTGGGGAGCGACGGCGTCGTGACCGTCGACGGCGAGCAACACAGCCCTGGTGATCGGGTGTGACCGGGTCGACCGAGCGCGAGCACGCACCGGGAGAGATCAGAGAAGAGTACGACGAGTACGACGTCGGAGAGTCCAGCATCGGCGTGATTTCCGATCCGGTCAACGAGCACGCCTGGATCTGGTCGGATACGGTCGCGACGCCGACGCCCTAACCACTTCTCGCGGGACGGGACGGACGATCTGAGTGACCACCTCGGTTAGCGAACGCGATAGCCCCGGGCGTCGCGGGAGAAAGGGGAGAGAAGGTGGAGAGAAAGGGGAGAAAAAACGGACAAAGAGAGACAGCTACGCGTCGCTGCCAACGTCGCGATCGGCCGACTTGCCATTCGTGGCCGTCGCTCCATCGAGTGCGGGCGTCCCGTCGACGCCGGCCTTGATCTCGACGAGTTCCTCGTCGATCTCGCCGTCCTCACTCATCGCCGAAAGCTCCCGTTCGAGCGGGCTCTGCGCCGTGAGCTGATTCTCGAGAACGCCCTCCGCTTCCAGCTCGTCGAGCGCGGCCGACCGGGCCTCCAGCTCCTCGGTGCGGTCCTCGGCGCGCTCGATCGCGCGGGTGACGTCCGTGAGCTCGTCGCCGGCGCCGGTGACCGCCTCCGAGACGCGGGTGCTGGCCTCGGCGGCTTCGTGACGGGCCTTCAGCGTCTCCTTGCGGGTGCGGAACTGTTCGACGCGCTCCTGTAGTCGCTCCTTCGTCTCGACGAGGTCGTCCTGGGTCGACTCGAGGTCCGCGATTCGTTCCTCGAGCGCCTCGATCTGAGAGGTCTTCGTCCGCTTCTTCTCTAACGCCCGGCGTGCGAGGTCGTCGCGATCCTGCTCGACGGCGCGACGAGCCTGCTGGTCGTGTTTCTCGACGGTCTCCTCGAGCCGGCGGCGTTGGCGTTCGAGGCGCTTGGTCTGGGTCGTCAGGTCCGCGATGCCCCGCTTCACGTCCTGGAGCTCGTCCCGGAGCTGCTCGTAGGAGTAATCGAGCGTCTCCGCGGGATCCTCGACGCGGCCGATCGTCGCGTTGACCTTCGAGCGGACGACGTACGATGCGCGTGCTATGATGCCCATGGCTACCACATCGCACTCTGGACGCAAAAATCTGACCGACGCTCTGGGACTGAAACCGCTGAGTAGGCGAAGTTGCCGTTCGTACCGGATGGGGACGGCTACGGAACGGCAAAAGAAGTAGCGACCCGAACGAAATCGTGAGAAAACGAACTACAACGACTTTGTGGGAGCCTGTGCGGACCGCTCCTGCTCAGGGATCCATCGTCGAGGGGCGCGAGCGGTCCTCCGCTCCCGGCTCTGCGGTGGCAACGATCCGCTCGACGTTCCCGTCGACGTCCGCGATCCGATCGTCGTCAGGGAGCGGATCGGCGTCGATGTCGACGGCCAGTTCTCGCGCGTACTCGAGCAGCCCCGGCGGCACCGTCTGAACGGCGAGATCCGCGCCAGCCGCGATCGCTAGCACGACGAAATCCGCTTCGAGGGACGGTTCGCCCGCATCGGTGCTCCGCGATTCGTCGGCGTCGCGGGAGTGCGTGCGACCGAACCGCCGAATGATCTCGACGACGCGCCCGCGGACGCCCGTGTGTGCGAGCTGATTGAGCCCCTTCGCGACGAGTACCTCCGCGGCGACCACGTCCACGTCTGGATCGCCCTCCCCCGCAGGCGGCCAGGGCTCGGTCTCGACCAGCCGTCGCGTGAGCCGAAGCCCCTCGTAGGTGAGTTGGACCCCGGCGGCGCGCTCGGCGGCAGCCTCGACGGACACCGCACCGTCGATGGCCCGGGCGGTCCGGACCGTGAGTACGCCCGGCGTGAGCGGTCGCCCCTCCAGCGTCCGCTCGAGACGTGCCCGGAACGGATCCGGATCGATCGAGCGTAGCGACTCCCGAAGCGCCTCGCGGACGCGCGGGGCCTCCTCCATGGCCGTGGCCTTGGGGGACTGCGGGCAAAGACCTTTGGAAACGCCTCAGGGAGCGGGTGGAGCACGGCGATGTGGAGACGCTTCCGCAGGCAACCGTTTGGAAGCCCCCTCCAGTCTCGGAAGAGCAAGCTCTTCCGACCTTCGCAGGATCGAGGATCCTGCTCAGTCCCACCCGGTGGATTTTGTCGAATGGCAGGGAACCCTGTGGAGTGTGAAAGGTCGCGTTCGGCGGCGGTTGCGGCAGTCGTGCGAAGGCGTGGAGAATCCAGGTGCCAACGGGGTTCAGAGCGCGTCGAGCGTGGCAGCGCGGCCCGCGTCGGCGTCGACGTCTGCGCCCATCTCCGCCAGCGTCTGGCCGAGGGCGTCGACGACGTAAGCGACGTTCTTCGGACGGGCGGAGTAGCCCATGCAGCCGATGCGGAAGATGTCGCCCTCCAGATCACCCAGCCCGCTGGCGATTTCGAGGTCGTATCGTTCGAGGAGCGTCTCGATGACCTGGCAGTCGTCGACGCCGTCGGGAACGCGGACCGCGTTGAGGCTGGGCAGCCAGTACTCGTCGGCCGGGTTGAGGCCCAGCCCCATCGCCTCCATGCCCGCCTTGAGCGCGCCGGCCATCTCGCGGTGGCGCGCCCAGCGCGCCTCGATTCCCTCCTCGGCGACGAGCCGCAGGGCCTCCCGGAGCGCGTAGACGTTCGTGATCGGCGCGGTGTGGTGATAGGCGCGTTCCTCGCCCCAGTAATCGTCGAGCAGGGAGAGGTCGAGATACCACGATCGGGCAGGCTCGTCGCGGTCGCGGACCTTCGCCATCGCGCGGTCGTTGAGCGTGAGCGGGCTGGCGCCGGGCGGACAGGAGAGACACTTCTGGGGACCGGCGTAGGCCACGTCGATCCCCCACTCGTCGACGCGGAGTTCGACGCCGCCGATCGACGTGACGGTGTCGGCGACGACGAGCGCGTCGTGGTCGTGCGCGGCAGCGGTGAGTTCGGGCACGGCAGTCTGCCTGGCGCCCGTCGAGGTCTCGGCGTGGACGAACCCGAAGACGTCGGGGTCGTGGGTTGCGAGCGCGTCCTCGACGTCCGCGGGATCGAGTGGCTCGCCCCACGGCGCGTCGACCTCGACGACGTCGCCGCCGGCGCGGGCCACCATCGAGGCCATCCGGCCGCCGAAGTAGCCGTTCGTCGGGACGAGCATCGTGTCGCCGGGCTCGACCACGTTGCCGATCGCGGCCTCCATCGCCGCCGATCCGGTGCCGGAAACCGGGAACGTCCACTCGTTGTCGGTGCGGAAGGTGTACCGGAGGAGCTCCTGCACCTCGTCCATGATCTCGACGAAGGAGGGGTCGAGGTGGCCGACGAGCGGCGTGCTCATCGCCCGCAGCACGCGGGGGTGCACGTCGCTCGGGCCCGGGCCCATCAGCGTGCGATCCGGCGGCGTGAGTTCGCCGACCGCCGGTGGCGTGGCTGGATCCTCTGTAACTGTGTCGTCGGACATGCGCGGGGGCAGAACGCCCAGCGCCCTAAATCAGGGGGTCCCGACGAAGGAGAGCGCAGAACCGTCCGGGAGAGCCGCCTCAGGCAGTCTCTGCGTCGATCGACGCGAGGAGCTTCGACAGCTCCGCGTCGATATTTCGCTCGAAGTACCGCTCGACGCCCGGGAGCTTGCCGTCCACGGCGAACCGCGAGCGGACCCGCGTTCCGTCCTCGAGCGCCGTCAGTTCGTGTTCGCCCTCCACCGTGAAGGCCTTCGAGTCGCCCGCAAACCGGACGAACGCCGGCGGGTCGCGCTCCTCGTCGCGGGTCCGGACCGAGATCGTCCGACGGATCAGCGGGATCGGTAGCTCGACCTGCCAGACGTACTCCTGGCCCTCCACCCGGTAGGAGTCGACCACGCTGATCGCCCGAGCGCGACGTGCCGGATCAGCGAGGACCTCCCACGCCGCCTCGATGGGTGCATCGACCGTCACGACGCGCTCTACCTCCACGACCATTTCGTATGCCCGTTTGGGTGGCCGACCGTAAAGACTCACGACACGCGCCGGGCGATCAGAGCGCTTCGGGAGGATTCTGACCGAGGCAGATCGGGCTGAGCCAGGCCGAGTCGAGGTAGGATTCCGAACGGACCCCGCCCAGGACAACACCCAAGCCGGCACCGACGCGAGTGACCCCATGATCCGAACGGAAACGCGAACTACCGACGCCGGCGCCACCATCCGCACCGTCACGTTCGACCGGCCGGAGCGACGGAACGCCCTCACGCCCGACGGGCTCGACCAGCTTGCGGATGCGATCGCTGACGCCACCGAACCAGTCATACTGCTGCGCGGCGCCGGCGACGCGTTCTGTGCCGGCGCCGATCTCGACGTGGTCGAGGGGCTCCAGGATCGGGACGCTGCCGAGGCCTTCGCCCGACACGGCCAACGGGTCGCGCGGACGATCGAGACTGCCGACCCGGTCGTCGTGGCCGGAATCGACGGCGCCGCCCGCGGCGGCGGGCTCGAACTCGCGCTCGCCTGCGATCTCCGGGTCGCCACGCCGGCGGCCACGATGGCAGAGCCGGGCGTCGATCTCGGCCTGTTCGGCGCCTGGGGCGGGACCGTCCGTCTCCGGGAGATCTGCGGGCTCGGCGACGCGATGGACCTCGCGTGCTCCGGCAGAGTAATCGACGCCGCGGCGGCCCGCCGAATCGGCCTCGTTTCGCGGATCGTCGAGGACGCTGGCGATTCCGACCAGCGAGACGCACTCCTCGACGTCGCGGTCGAGCTGGCGAGCGTCGATTCCTCGGCGCTCCGGACCGTGAAGCGGCGGCTTCGCGACGACGCGGATCCAGCGACACAGGCCGAGCGGTCGGCAGAAGCGTTCGGGGAGCTGGTCGAGACGCGGAATCGGCGCCAGTAGAAGCGCTCGAAGAAGTGGCGGACCGAACCGGAACGGTCGGGGCGAAATGGAGCGGCGGTGAACTGGCGGGCCGAAGCGGACTGGTCGGGCCAAAACGGGCGGATCGGACCGATGGTGACGACCGACCTGGAGGATCGCGCCGATCAGCTGTCTCCGTCGGGGGCCGTTTCTGGTGGGACCGTCTCGACCGATCCCTCTGCGTGCTCGCCGTCGACCGCATCGATCGCCTCGCAGGGATCGGAGGCGGCCGACTCGTCCGTTTCCGGATGCCCGGCGGGCGTCGTCGCGTCGAGGAGGTCCTGGGAGCGATCCATAGATGTCGCCGCGTTCGCTGGCGACGCGGAGCGTTCGTCGCGGCGGATCGATCCCCGGAGACCGATCCGTGCGATCGCGACGCCGTGATCGGCGGTCCGTCGGCAGTGTTCGAGCGCCTGGACACGGGAGATCGGCCACTCGGTGGTGAGGCGATCCAGGTCGGCGTCGCCGAGGGCCTCGCGGAGTTCGACGCCGCGTTCGATCGCCGCGGGCGCCGCTGCCGGATCGGCGTCGCCCGCGACCGCCGCGGTCGCAGTCTCGACGACGTCGCAGGCGCGCTCGCCGAGATCGGCGAGTTCAGTGCAGTCGGCGAACGCCGGGCGACCCTCCAGCCAGGACAGCGTGGAGGGCTCCTCGGAGCCGTGGGCCGGCGACGTCGCGCTCGCGGCGAGGTCGCCGATCCGACGGGCGTCGGCTGCGATCCGCTGGAGCTCTCTGGCGATCGCGCGACAGTCGGCCAGCTCCTGGCGAGTGGCATCGACTCCCTCCGGCGTCGCGAGCATGGAGAGTCCGCGCTGGAACTGTCGTTCGACCAGCGCGAACAGGCGATCGGCCTCGGCGTGTCGATCCGCCGGCTCGGGCGTTCCACTCGACGCGTCTTCGGCGTCGTTCGTGTCAGGAGCCACCCCGGTCGCTGCCGGATCGGCGATCGGTGCGATCGCCTCGCGGTGCATCGCCATCGTAACGAACGCGAGCTGGCGGACGGACTGCTCGATCGAGACCTGCGCGCCGTCGAGGAGGACGCGGACGACCATCCGGTCCTCGCGCTCCTCGACGACGGCGCTACCGGGCAGTTCGTCGGTGACCTGGCCGACGGCTCGGCGCTGGGTCCGCGTGAGTGCGTCCACCGCCTCGATTTCGAGCGCGTCGAGCCCGGCTGCGTAGGCGGCACGGACCGCCGATTCGAGACGTGCTGGATCCTCGTGATCGACGCGAACGGTTCGCTCGGCAGCGGCGTCGTCATCGCCCGGTTCGACGACGAGCACGTCGTCTGGATGGGCAGCGACGGTGACGGCGGAGCCCGCAGCGAGTCCCTGAGACTCCGCCCAGGACTTCGGGAGCGAGACGCTGAACGTCGAGCCGCCGACCTTCTGGATCTTGCGCGTTTCTCGAGTCATGGGAGATGTGGGTGGAGGGTCATCGGTGGAGATGGTGCGCCATCAGACGATCAGCGTCGGGTCGTGTTCGGCCGCGTAGTAGGTCCGCCCGGCGACGTTGACGGCGTGGTCGCCGATGCGTTCGAGATCGCGGATCGTGAGCAGCACCCGGGAGACGTCGTCGAGCGCGTGTTCGACGTCCCACTCCGTCGCCGCGTCGTCGGTGGTGCCCGATCCCTCGAGATCGGAGCCAGTCGCGAGCAGCTGCCGGACGACGTCCTCGCCGGCGTGTTGACAGAGCACGTCGAGTTCGTCGTCGCGCTGGCCGATCTCGAGGCAGGCATCGGCGTCCTCGGTCTCGAACGCGCGGAGCGCGTCGCCGAGCATCGCCTGCGCGTCCCGACCGATCTCGATGACGCTGGCCGGCGCCGCGTCCAGACTGGCCGTTTCGAGGTCGCCGGACGCCGCCGCAGTCGCGGCGAGCAGCGGTCGGTCGGCGTCGCCGGCGGCCAGCGCGTACTGGCCGAGGTTCGTCGCGAGGTCGCCGACGCGCTCGAGATCGGTGCAGATCTTGAACGCGGCGGCGACGAACCGGAGATCGCTGGCGACGGGCTGCTGGAGCGCGAACAGATCCACGCAGCGGGCTTCGAGATCGAGGTATCGTTCGTTGACCGCCGCGTCGCCGTCGACGACGTCGCTCGCGAGGTCGGCGTCGGCTGTCTCCAGCGCGGTCAGCGCGTCGTCGAGCTGGGCCAGTACGTGATCGCCCATCCCGACGACGTCCTGACGGAGGTCGTCCAGCTGATTCTGGAATGACTCGCGGGGCACCGCGAGATCACCCGAACTTGCCGGAGATGTAGTCCTCGACGCGCTGGCTCTCCGGGTCCTCGAACACCTGGTCGGTCTCGCCGTACTCGACGAGTTCGCCACCGGTGAGAAAGACGGCGGTCTGGTCGGAGATGCGCGCGGCCTGTTGCATGTTGTGCGTCACGACGACGACCGTGTACTCCTCTGCGAGCTCCTCGATGAGGTCCTCGATTTTCGCGGTCGCGATCGGGTCGAGTGCGCTCGCGGGCTCGTCCATCAGGATGACGTCGGGATCGACGGCCAGACAGCGGGCGATGCAGAGGCGCTGTTGTTGCCCGCCGGAGAGGCCGAGCGCGTTGTCGTCGAGGCGATCCTGAACCTCCTCCCAGAGCGCGGCCTGTCGCAGGCAGCGCTCGACGAGCTCCTCGCGCTGCTCGGTGTCGTCGCGGCCGAGCAGCTTCGGGAGCAGCCCCGTCGAGATGTCGCCGTGTTTGCGCGGGCCGTAGGAGACGTTGTCACGGATCGACTTCGGGAACGGGTTCGGCGACTGAAACACCATCCCGATGCGCCGGCGCAGCTCGACGAGGTCGACGCCGTCCTGATAGAGCTCCTCGCCCTCCAGCTGGACCGAGCCGTCGACGCGGGCGCTCTTGATCCGGTCGTTCATGCGGTTGAGACACCGCAGATACGTCGATTTCCCACAGCCGGAGGGGCCGATGAGCGCGGTGACGCTCTCCTCGGGGATCTCCATCGAGACGCTCTGGAGCGCCTGCTCCTCGCCGTAGTAGACGTCGAGATCCTCGACGGAGAGTTTTGGCTCGCCGGCGAACTCGTAGTTGCGCCAGTGGTCCTCGATGCGCTCCTCGGACTCGCCGGTCGTCGTTCGGCCGGCGGATCCGCCGATCGCGCCGCCAGCGTCGTCGGTCGTTCGCTGCGATGCGTCCTCGGTCTGCGTCGTGTTTGCTTCACTCATGGATGGTAGCCTCGGATTCGATCACTCGTAGTTCAGTTTCCGCCGGAAGTAGAGCCGGCTCGCGACGCCGATGGCGAAAAAGCCCATCACGACCAGCAAGAGGACCAGCGCCGTCCCCCAGCCGAACTCGGATAGAGAGAACACCTCTGGCTTGGGCGAGCTGCCCGCCGTGATCGAGGTGTAGAGCTGGAAGGGGAGCGCCGTTCCGCGCTCGGTGAGTGCCGAGTTCGTGATGAACGGCGGCTGCAGGCTGAAGGAGAACGATTCCAGAATCCCCTTGCCGCCGCTGACCGGCGACTTGGTCGACGGATACGGCTGGCCGCCGAAGACCAGCAGGAGCGGTGCCGTCTCACCGGCGATCCGGCCGACGCCGAGAATCACGCCGGTGATGACGCCGGGCATCGCCGCCGGGAGCACGACGCTTCGAACCGTCTTCCACCGGGAGACGCCGAGTGCTGCGGAGGCGTCGCGGTACTCGTCGGGTACGGAGATGATCGCCTCCCGACTGGTGATCAACACGAGCGGGAGCAACATGAACCCGAGAACGAGCTGTGCGACGATCATCGATCGGCCTCCGTTGCTGAGTCGCGGCATGAGAAACGCCATACCGAAGAGACCGAAGACGATGCTCGGCGTGCTCCAGAGCCCGTTGGTGACGACCTCGACGAGCTGCGTGATCCGACCGCGTTCGACGTACTCCGTCAGGAAGATCGCGGCGCCGATCCCGAGGGGGACGGCGACCACCAGTGCTCCGATCACCAGCCAGATGGTGCCGAGAATCGCGGGCCAGACGCCGGGAACGTCGACGAACAGGCCGCCCGGCTGATTGAAGACGAACGGAAGGTTGGCGTCGAACCAGGGAACGGCCCAGTCGACGACAGGGAGGACGAGTCGACCGCCCCACCCATCGAACGACGCGCCGGTCGAGAGCGTCGCGAACCCTTTGTCGACGATGAAGTAGACGAGCATCCCGAGGACGCCCAGCGTCGCTGCGACCGACACGCCGATGAGATAGTACGCGCCGCGCTGGCGGCCTGTCGCGCCGAACCCCTCGCTGATCTTGGCGAGCGTCCAGCAGCCCAGCAGGGAGGTGACGAAGAAGGCGAACGGTAACACCTCGCTGCCCGGGAAGACGACGGTCGTCCAGCCGGGCTCATAGGTCCAGGGCACTGTGAGCGGACCGACGAGCGCGAACATGCCGAGCGGGACGAGCAGGGCGGACACTGGGAGCGTGGCGCCGAGATCCTCGCGGGGAAGCACCACCGCGAGGAACCCGACGACGCCCCCGAGCAGGGACAGTAGGATGCCCAGGGGAACCGGGATTCCGGAGAAGATCCAGACGGAACTCCCCGGCCAGTAGACCATACGAAGCCCCGCAACTACCGTGACGAGCACGGCCGTGACGACGGCCCAGAGGCTCCCGACGAATGCACCGGTGAACAGGCCCGCGGTGCGGTCGGATGTCGACTGGAGCGCGCCGACGTAGCTCGCGACGCCGAGCCCGCCGATCGCGAGGCCCTGGACGAGCACGGAGATTGCGAACAGCTCGACGATCGGCAGCCCGAGATACTCGTTGGTCTCGCCGACCTGCTGGAAGAGAACCAGCCAGCCCATCAGCACCGTCAGCAGGGACAGCGCCATCGTCGGGAGCGTCGTCGCGTTCCGGAGCCGCGCCACGCCGGCGACGACGCCGGTGTCGTCGATGGTGCTCACGATTCACCACCCAGCTTGCGGTACATCCGCCACTCGACGTACTGCGCACCGATACTCAACGACATCACCGAGACGAACAGGACGACGCCCGCCGCGAAGAGGGCGCTCTCGTGCATCCCCCCGGTGGCGTTGGGCGCCTCCTGTGCGATCACTGTCGTCAGCGTCTCGCCGTAGCGGGAGAAGACGTCGAAGAACGGGACGGGAATCCCTTTGCTGTGGGAGAGCATCACCGTCGCCGCCATCGTCTCGCCCATGGCCCGGCCGACGCCGAGCATGACGGCGGCCGAGACGCCGGAGAAGGCCGCGGGGATGGTGACGCTCTTGGTGGTCTGCCACTCCGTCGACCCCATCGCCAGCGAGCCGCTCTTCATCGACTCGGGTACCGCCGAGAGCGCGTCCTCCGCGACGCTGACGACCGTCGGCAGCGACATCAGCCCGATCATCAGACCGGCCGCGAAGTAGGAGGCGATCGTCGGCGTCTGGAACTGCGCGTAGAAGTACTGGTTGACGAGCACCAGTCCGACGAACCCGTACGTGATCGAGGGGATGCCGGCGAGCAGTTCGACGCCGGGCTTGACCACGACGCGAACCCGTTCGGGGGCCATCTCGCTGAGGAACACCGCACCGGCGATGCCGATCGGCGCCGCGACCATCGTCGCGATCACGGTCGTCAGCGCCGTCCCGACGAGCAGCGGCGTCAGCGAGTAGTTGCCCTCGGGGCTGGGCGGCTCCCAGAAGGGCCCCTCCAACATCCAGAGCAGCTCGACGCCCATGTGCTCGAAGGCGTCGCGAGCGTGCACGAGTAGATAGCCAACGATGAGGAGCATGACCGAGACGGTCAACGCCGCGGCCAGCAGCGTCAGGCCCCTCGCTGTCTCTCCCTGGTGGGTGCGCCAGCCGACGGCCGTGAGTCCGACCATGCCGAGCAGCGGAACGCCGAACAGCCCGCTGCCACGCCAGAACAGCCCGGCAGCCGCGACGAAGAGCGCGGCGCCGAGCACGTGGATCGCGATCGCACCGGGCGCCGTGCGCTGGCGGTAGTCGCGAATACGATACTGTAGGTCGGTCATGGATGGCTCAACGACTGTCGTCGACGGTGGTCGGGATCTGTGGTCATCGGGTGGTGATCTGTTGATCAGTGTCGGCCTTGGGAGCAGTTCCGGACCGTCAGTGAGAGTTCAAGTGGGGAGTTCGGGGCGATCCCGGTCGGTTCGACTGGTATCGCCGTCCTCGCGGTCAGCGTCCGCTGACGGTCGCTTACTCGTAGTTCGAGGCGGCGACCTTCTCGCGCTGGGCCTCGAGGCGGTCCTCCGGAAGCTGGAAGTAGTTGTTCCCGGCGACGAACCGCTCCTGGCCGAAGTCACTCAACAGGAAGTTGATGAAGCAGGCCTCCTTCCGGGAGGTGTCCTTCCAGGTGTAGGCGTGGAGGTCACGCGAAAGGGGGTACTCCTGGGCGCCGAGGTTCTTGCCGTACTCGTACATCGTGCCGTCGATCTCGAGCCCGATCGGGGGCGTGTCGCCCTCGGCGTCGACGAACGCGAGCGCGATGTACGCGATCGCGTTGTCGGCCTGGCCGACCGCCTGCTTGAGCTGCTGGTTCTGTCCGAACCGCTGATCCGGGCTGATAGAGGCCTCGGGGTCGCCGTAGACGTTCGCGCGGAACGCGGTGTCCGTACCGGAGCCATCGGCGCGGCCGAGCGCGAGAATGTCTCGGTCGGGGCCGCCGACCTCGCTCCAGTTGGTGATCTCCTGGCGGTAGATGCCTCGGAGCTCCTCGATCGTGATCGACTCGAGGCCTGCGTCGGCGATCTCCGAGGAGACGACGATCGGCTGGCCGTCGACGCCGACGACGTGGTCGACGAAGCTGTCGAGCTGATCCTCGTTGCCGCTGCCCGCGAGTTCGGCCTCGGCGGACGCCGAGGAGTCGCCGATGTCGACGCGCTCCTCCATGACGCCCTCGATGCCCGTCCCGGAGTGGGAGAGCGCTATGGACGCGCGGAACGGCGGGCTCGATCGCTCACCAGTCGGCTCGTAGCCGTACAGCTGTGCGAAGTAGTCCGCGAGCCGCATGTCGGTGCCGTACTCGTCTGCCCACTCGGTGGGCCAGTAGTCCCCGTCGCCCGCCTCGGGGTTCGAGTTCCAGTAGCTGCCGCCGGTGTTCGTGATGGGGTAGACCGTCGAGGAGCCGTCCGCGGTCAGCACGCTCGTGTCCATGCTCTCCGAGGAGCCCCCGTCGGTGTTGCCCTGGCCCTGTCCACCGTCACCGTCGCCGCCGTCGCCGCTACCGTCACCGTCGCCATTGCCATCGCCGCTCGAACAGCCAGCCAGCATCGCCGCGCCGGCAGCGCCGGTGCCCAGAAGGATCTTTCGTCGCGATACGAGGTCGGATTCGGACGCTGACTCGCGTGCCATCACCAGAGAACAGCCCGGTTAATAGTAAGACAGTTTATAATAGTTATCCAGGGCGCTACGCCCCCCACAATCCCCATATACCCCAGATTCGAGCGATCTGGAGAACTATATAGACGTACAGTGATACTATTTCCTGCTACGTACCTGCCCCTCGTTTGCGACGCAGTCGTCGTGATTTGCGACCGCCGACCGTGCCGAGCCTTTTGACCACCGAGCACGTACCTTACCCCATGCGCGTGGACTGCGAGGGCTGTGCCGGTTGCTGCATCGACTGGCACGCGCTCGCGCCCGACGTCGAGGAGGCCGAGCAGACCGGCGACCGGCAACCACTCGACGACGCGACGAACTTCGTGCCCCTCGAACGTGACGAGATCCGGGCGATGCTCGACGCCGGCCACGGCGACGCGCTCAGGCCCCGGCTCTGGACGCTGCCAGAGGAAGAGGAGGAGGCCGACGCGGCCGCGGCCGAATCGACGAACGAACCCACCGCCCCGATCGAGATCGACGGCTATCGGCTCGCTGGCGTAAACGGCCGGCCGGTGTTCTACGTCGGCCTCCGGAAACCACCCAAGCCCGTCGCACCGGCCGGTCGCGAGGACCCGGCGTGGCTTCCGACCTGCACGTTCCTCGATCCCGACACGCTCCAGTGCCGGATCCACGACACCGAACTGTATCCCAACGCCTGCGCGGCCTATCCGGGATTCAATCTCCTCCTCGATCAGCAGACCGAATGCGAGCGCGTCGAAGCGTCCGGCGGGGGCGAGCGGCTGCTCGACGACGAGCCACCGAGCGATCCACCCGGCGTGGGGCTCGGCCCGCAGGCTCTGGGTGCGAAACTGTTCGCACACCCGGATCCCGGGGCGCTCGCGGGAACGATCGAGCGGATCGCGGACGGGGAGGGGACCAGAGACGACCGGCGGTCGTTCGTCACCACTGCCGCAGCGTCGGCACCCGGGACGTTGGCCGTGAGCGAGGGCTGGCGCGAGCGGGCAGGTGTGGCGTTCGACGACCAGTCGTCCTGGGTGAGCGACGCGATCGAGGAGTGGGAGGAGCTGGCCGGTGGCGAGGCAGATCCCACGCTCGGCGATCGGGTCGAGGAGGACCGCGGCGCCCCAGAGACCCCCGGATGGGACTGACGGATGCGACTGGTAGGGAAATCGTTCACTGACAGCGGATTGCGCTGGACAACAGACAGCTTGGAAGCCCCCTCCCGCTCGCGTCCGCTCGCTCGCTGCGGTCCTCAGTCGCGTTGCTCCTTACGGTCCTTACTTCCCGAGCGAACGCGAGCAGTCGGCCCCTTCCAGTCCCGCCCGGAGGATTTCGAGACGAGCTACGGTCTGGTGGATCGCCCAGCGGAGCGACCGCATTCGGGCGATCCCCGGGTGCTGAGCGCGCTCGGGATCCCGCCACGCTTCGCTCCTCGGACCATTCCCAGGGCGGGGCTTCCGTAGGCGGTCGCGGACCAGCCAATTCCCACGCACCTCCGTGATTTCCCTAGTAGTCAGGTCGCAAACGCCGAATCACCTGGCCGTCACTCCTCGGCGAGGGCGTCGGCGACGTCCTCGGGTCCGAGCAGTTCGGGGTCGACAGCGAGATCGGTCTGTGCGCTCACGAACTCGGGCAGCGCGGCGCGGTCGTACACCACGGCCCGAACGTCGGGATTCAGGTCGGTCGCGATGGGGATCGTCGTCGCCTCCTCGACGTCGGTGACGACGAGCAGATCGGCATCGACGATGCCGGCCTCTTCGAGCTCGGGTCGGGTTCCGACGTCCTCGACGCGGGTGACCGTGACGCCAGCGTCCTCGAGTGCGTCACCGAGTCCGTCCGCGTCTGGTCCGACGAGTACAGCACTGGTCATGTCGAGAGCAGACAGCGCCCTCGGCAATGTGTCTTGTCACACGCGGCCGGGGAGAGGTCACCTGTCAGGCCCACTCCGAGAGCGTTCGGTCGAGAGCCGACTCGTCGTAGGCGTCGAACCCACCGGCCTGCTCGAACCGGGAGAGCGTTGCCTCGACCTGAAGCTGTGAGTACCCGCAGGTGTCCCGAAGGCGGAGCGCGGCGAGCGCCTGGGAATCGGGGTCGTTGTACAGAAAATACCCGTCCGGCCCGCGATCGAGATAGGGCTCGTATCGGAGATCGTCGATCAGTTCGCGACCACGTCCCTGCGCCGACGACGCCAGAGCAGACCGGAGGAGCGTCTCCGCATCGACAGGCGACCCCCAGCCGTGCCGTCGCGCGAGCGTCCAGAGGAGACGGCATCTGATCTCGCGACCCGAAGGCATGGGACGCGTTCGCTGCGGCTTCGTACAAGAACTCGGGGGCACACGACCGCATAGCCCAGTGTAATATCAATGTAACACCGATGCCCAACACGTTTAACACTGAGTGCGTGCTACGGATCGGTATAGCCGACGCCATGAGCCAGGGAACACAGCGAAGCACCATCGACGACCGGGGGCCTACCGGCTGGCTAGTCCTCGCGAGGCACGAGAGCGTCGCGACGATCGTTGACGCGCTCCTCGACCACCCACCACACGCACAGTTCACACAGACGGAGCTGGCCGACGCCGCGGAGGTCAGTCGACAGTCGGTGCATCGGCATCTGGACCTGTTGCTGGACCTCGGCGTGCTCGAACCCGTCGAGGGAACGTCGCCACGGCGCTATCGGTTCGATCCCGAGAGCGACGTGAGCGAGGCGATCGTACGACTCGACGGCGCCGTCAACGCCGCTGGGCCGGGCCCGGACGCCGACTGAGGGTGCGGCTAGTGTGAAAAACCCGCTCTCACCGTCCCGCTCCGAAAACTGCTATTCGACCTGTTCGCGGTAGGCGTCGGCGTCGAGCAGCTCCTCGAGCTCGCCCTCGTCGGACGGTTCCACGGCGAGCATCCAGCCCTCATCGTAGGGGTCGTCGTTGACGAGTTCCGGGCGGTCAAGCAGCGCCTCGTTGACCTCGACGACCTCGCCGGAGATCGGCGCGTAGAGGTCCGAGACGGCCTTGATCGACTCGACGACGCCGAAGGACTCGCCCGCGGAGATCGAGTCGCCGACGTCGGGAAACTCGACGAACACCACGTCGCCGAGCTCGTCCTGTGCGAAGTCGCTGATGCCGATACGGACGACGTCGCCGTCCTCGGCTGCCCATTCGTGCGAATCGAGATACCGTCGATCGTCGGGAGTGTCGAAGCTCATGATTGGAATCGTCGGATGGTAGCGTGTCGTTGCTGGTGGATAGTAAATCCGTGTGTCCGCGGGCGGGCCCTCACTCGAGGAAGGGCAGTTCGCGAACGGTGGCTGCCTTGGGATCGTCGCGAACGACGACGCGGAGCTCCGTGCCCGGCTCGACGTAGTCGACCGGAACGTAGCCGAGCCCGATCGCCTCGTCCAGCGTCGGGCTCATGGTGCCGCTGGTCACCTCGCCGATCGCCTCGCCGTCGGGCGTCTCGATCGTGTAGCCGTGGCGGGGGACGCCGCGCTCCTCGAGCTGGAACCCGACGATCCGCTCGGCGACGCCCTCCTCGGCCTGTTCGGCGAGCGCGTCGAGCCCGACGAACTCGCTGCCGAAATCGACGATGAAGTCGAGGTCCGCCTCGTAGGGCGTCCGCGGGTTGTCTTCAGCGTCGAAGTCCTCGCCGGAGAGGAGCAACCCGGCTTCGAGCCGGAGGGTGTCACGCGCGCCGAGCCCGCAGCGCTGGCAGTCCATCGCCGACCAGACCGTCGAGACGGTCGCCGCCGGGCAGATCAGTTCGACGCCGTCTTCGCCGGTGTAGCCGGTGCGGGCGACCCAGCACTCGACGCCGGCGACGTCGGCCCACCGCGCCTCGAAACGATCGAGGTCGGAGACGTCCTCGCCGATCTCGGCCATCGTATCGAGCGCCTCCGGCCCCTGGATCGCGAGCATCGCGTCCTCGCCGGTCCGATCGTCGACCTCAGCGGCGAGGCCCCACTGGTCGCGGTGGTGTTGCCAGCGCTCGACCATCTGCTCGTCGTGCCCCGCGTTGGGGACGAAGCGGTAGGTTGGCTGGGCCCGCCGGTCGGGGAGTCGGTAGACCACGGTGTCGTCGAGCATGACGCCGCGCTCGTCAGTGATTGCGGCGTACTGCGCGTCGCCGACCTCGAGCGACGCCACGTCGTTCGTCGTCAGCCTGTCCATCAGCTCGGTGGCGTCCGGCCCGGAGACGACGAGCTGGCTCATGTGGGAGACGTCGAAGCGTCCGACGGCGTCGCGGACGGCCTCGTGTTCGGCGCGGATGCCCGCGAACTCCACGGGCATCGACCAGCCGCCGAAATCGGTGAACTCGGCGTCGGCACCACGGTGCTCGTCGTGCAACGGCGGCGTCCGCTCGGTCATACTGAACGGTCCGTCGCTGTGGGGTAATGTCTTTTCATCGGCTGTGTGAAATCCTGGCATGGCGTCGGGTGCGGCGTCCCCGACTCCGCCGGCGACGGCAGCGACGGTCCCGACGATCGGCCGAGCATCGACACCACTATTCACTACCCACGCACAGATGCGGTCATGCGATGGCTCCGCGGCCTGTTCGGATTCGACGACGAGGCCAGCGGTGCCCCCGAATCCACTGCCGCGAGCGCGCCGAACCGCGAACCGCGGGTCGGCCTGTTCGTCGACGGTCCGAACGTCCTGCGAGAGGACTTCTCCGTCGACCTGGACGACGTCCGCGAGGCTGGGGCCGCCCACGGCCCGCTCGCCATCTCGCGGTGTTACCTCGACGAAAACGCGCCCGCGAGTCTCATCCAGGCCGCGGAAGCGCGTGGGTTCGAAGTCGTCGTGACCAGCGGCGACGTCGACGTGCGGCTCGCCGTCGACGCCACGGCAGCGATCGGCGGCGGTGTGGGCGGTGACAGTGACGTCGACACTGGCGGGATCGACGTGCTCGCGCTCGCCTCCAGGGACACCGATTTCAAACCCGTTCTGGAGCGAGCGCGAAAGGCAGGAATTCGGACGGTCGCGCTCCCGCCGGGCGAGTACGGAAACTCCGACGCGCTCGCCAACGCTGCGGACGAGGCTGTCGTGCTGGAGGAGCGGTAGACCGCCAGCAGCGGCGGAGTCCTGTGAGGAACCCCGGCGTTTTTCCTCCCGCACCGACCACGCTCCACCATGTCCGAGTACGACGGCCCGATCCTCGACGACCACCTGCACCTCCACGCCGAGCGTGGCCGCGGCGTCGAGGCCGTCGAGACGTTCGCCGACGCCGGTGGCACCCATCTGCTCGTCTGCAATCTGCCCTCCTGGCACTACGACGTCGAGGTCGAGACGGCCGCGGACTTCCGGGCGGGGTTCGAGGCCACGATCGACGTCGTCGAGCAGGCCAGCGAGGTTCTCCCCGGACGCGCGTGGCCCGTGCTGGGTGTCCATCCGGGGCTCGTGTCCCGGCTCGTCGACGATCGGGATTTCGACCCCGCCGACGCCCGCGATCTCATGCAATCGGGCATCGGCGTCGCGGCGGAGTACGTCGCCGAGGGCCCCGCTCTAGCGTTGAAGTCCGGTCGACCACACTACGACGTTCCCGATCCGGTCTGGAAGGCCTCGAACGCGGTCATGCGCCACACGTTCGAGACCGCGGCGGAGCTGGGCTGTGCCGTCCAGCTCCACGCCGAGTCCGGCGAGGACTTCACCCAGGTCGCGGAGTGGGCAGAGGACGCCGGCCTCCCGCGCGGGCAGGTGGTCAAACACTACGCTTCCGGGCGGCTGGAGGGACCGGTCCCCAGCGTGATCTGTGACAAGGACGAGCTTGAGCGTGCCGCGGTGCGTGCAGAAACGGGCGGGGAGCCGTTCCTGATGGAGACGGATTTCCTCGACGATCCCGAGCGACCCGGCGCAGTGATGGGCCCGCGGACCGTCCCGCGGCGCGTCGAGTGGCTGCTCGAATCGGGGTACGACGACGCGGTTCGAACGGCCCACGTCGAGACCCCTGCGACCGTCTACGGCGTCGACACGACTGCGACGCTGGAGTGATCGGCCACACCGCCAGGAGCGTCGAAGTGACCCGCGCACAGTCACGTCGCCCTTTCGAGAGGTTCAAGTGTGCGCTCACCCCAGACACTCGGTATGGTCGAACACGGACGCTCTGCCCGCAGCCGGACCGGTGGCCGCCGCCGGCCCAAGCGCAAGCGACGAAAGCACGAGATCGGTACGGAACCGACGGAGACCGAGGTCGGCACGCAGAAGCTCAAGGTCGTCGACGCCCGCGGGAACTCCGAGAAGGTTCGCGCGCTCAGCACCGACGTCGCGAGCGTCGCCGACGGCGAGGAGACCGTCGCCGCCGACATCGAGGACGTCGTCGAGAACGACGCCAACCCCAACTACGTCCGCCGAAACATCGTCACGAAGGGCGCCGTCATCGAGACCGACGCCGGCCAGGCCCGCGTCGTCTCCCGACCCGGCCAGGACGGCCAGGTCAACGCAGTGCTGCTGGAGTAACGTTTCCTTCTTCTCGTCCCGTCTCCGCCGTAGCGATTGCGCCAGGACTCCCGACGATCACGCACTGCTGTGGGCTCAGGAGAAAGGGCACCAGCTCGACGGAGATCCGCCGATTACGCCCCGATCCGACGCTCGTGGAGATGCGACGGGCAGACCGGTGCGTACGCGTTCGGCCGAACGCCGAAGATCGAATCGGAGAAGATAGCGCAGTCGTTACTGCCGCGGTTCGAGTCGGCGGAGCTCGGCCACTCGATGTGTCAGAGCCGATCCACGGGTGTTGCCGGGCGGCTACTCCGTCTCGAGCGTGAACTGCTCGTTCTCGGAAGCCGCATTCAGCACGACCGACGTGTTGGACTCCTTGATGTCGGGATCCGTGAGCAGCTTCTTGATCTGGGCGTTCATGTCGTCGGTGTCGTTGAACTTGCCGACGGCGATGATGTCGTAGTTCCCGGTGACTTCATAGACCGAGACCATCTGCTTCTCGCCGTCGAGCCGGTCCGTGATTTCCGGGAGCGCGTCGCCCTCGACCTTGAGCTGGAGGATAGCCGTGACGTCGAACCCCATCTTCGAGTAGTCGACGATCGGCGTGTAGCCACGGACGACGCCGCCGTCTTCGAGGTCGCCGAGGTGGTTCGAGACGGTCGTGACCGAGACGTCCAGCTCCTCTGCCAGGCTGCGGAGACTCGCACGCCCGTCCCCGAGGAGTTCATTCACCAACTTGGCATCGAGATTTTCGTACGTCATCAACCAGAACGACGAAAGCTACCTACAATAGCTTTACGAATATCCAGTTTAGTGGGCAACAGGAACAATTTAGCGGATCATCAGCACTTTAGTAGCGTAGTCCATCGATCCGGACGATCTATCGATGACACCCGGTACACTCACCGACGACGAAACGGCCGTGCTGGAGGAGATCGAGGAGGAGGATATCGACTTCCTCCGTCTGCAGTTCACCGACATCCTCGGTACGGTCAAGAACGTCTCAATTCCCGCCAGCCAGGCCGAGAAGGCCTTCGAGGAGGGCATCTACTTCGACGGCTCCTCCATCGAAGGGTTCGTCCGCATCCAGGAATCCGACATGCGCCTCGATCCGGACCCCTCGACGTTCGCGATCCTTCCCTGGCGCGAAGACGAGGACGGTGCTGCGGGCCGTCTCATCTGTGACGTCATCAACACCTCCACGGGCGAGCCATTCGCGGGCGATCCCCGTGCCGTGCTCAAGAGCGCGCTCGACGACGCCGCCGAGATGGGCTACTCGCTCAACGTGGGTCCCGAGCCCGAGTTCTTCGTCTTCGAGGAGGACGAGGACGGCCGCGCGACGACGATCACCCACGACGCAGGTGGTTACTTCGACCTCGCGCCCAAGGACCTCGCCAGCGACCTTCGCCGGGAGATGATCTACAATCTGGAGGAGATGGACTTCGACGTCGAGGCCTCCCACCACGAGGTCGCCGAGGGGCAACACGAGATCGCGTTCACCTACGACGACGGCCTGAGCACCGCCGACAACATCGCAACCTTCCGAGCGGTCGTTCGTGCGACCGCAGCCCAGAGCGATCTCCACGCGACGTTCATGCCCAAGCCCATCGCCCACATCAACGGCTCCGGCATGCACTCACACCTCTCCCTGTTCGAGGACGGCGAGAACGCCTTCCACGACGGCGACGACGAGTTCAACCTCTCGGAGACTGCCAAGCAGTTCATCGCCGGCATCTTAGAGCACGCTCCCGCGATCACGGCGATCTGCAACCCGACCGTGAACTCCTACAAGCGACTGGTGCCCGGCTACGAGGCCCCGGTCTACGTCGCCTGGTCCGACGTCAACCGCTCGGCGCTGATTCGGAAGCCCGCTGCCAGAACGCCGGCGGCGAGCCGCATCGAGCTGCGCTCGCCCGACCCGTCGTGTAACCCCTACCTCGCCCTCGCCGTCATGCTGCAGGCCGGTCTCGACGGCATCGAGCGAGAGCTCGACTGTCCCGATCCCGTTCGAGAGAACATCTACGAGTTCGACGAGGCCAAGCGCGAGGAGTACGGCATCGAAACGCTCCCCGCCAACCTCGGCGCAGCCGTCGACGCACTGGAGGCCGACGACGTGATCTCCGACGCGCTCGGTCCCCACGTCGCCGAGAAGTTCGTCCAGGCCAAGCGCACCGAGTACGGCGAGTACATCGCCGAAGTCTCCGACTGGGAGATCGACCGGTATCTCGAGACGTTCTAGAACCCACCTTTTTTCGCGGCGGGTTTCCTCGGTCGATCGAAGATCGACCTACGGGAACCCGCCGCCAAAAAATCTGGACCAAAAAAAATACCGAGCCTCGCACCGCTCGGCTCGGGTGCGAGGTTTGCTGCAGGAACCGCTCGCGCCGTCGGCGCTCGCGGACGCTTCTCGTCACTGAGCTGCCCGACTCTACGGCACCGACAGCGATTTCAGCCCGTCGTCGGGCGGCCAGTCGCCCAGCGTTCGCCTCCCCCGAATGGACGAACGGCCGCGATATGGCCGCCGATTCGAGAGCCGTCAAGGAACCGAGGGGCAGGAGCCAGCCGACCGTTACGTTCGTCCACTGTTCTCCCGTCGTTCGGAAGAATTGCACACTCAGTCAGTAGCTTAATACCCTGACTCTATTGATCACTCGTAGATCACCATGACAACCGGAAACCTCACGCCGGAAGAAGAAGCAGTTCTCGACGAGATCGAAGAGGAGGGCATCGACTTCCTCCGCCTCCAGTTCACCGACATCCTCGGTACGGTCAAGAACGTCTCAATTCCCGCCAGCCAGGCCGAGAAGGCCTTCGAGGAGGGCATCTACTTCGACGGCTCCTCCATCGAAGGGTTCGTTCGCATCCAGGAGTCCGACATGCGCCTCGATCCCGACCCCTCGACGTTCGCCGTGCTTCCCTGGAGGGAGACGGAGGACGGCGCTGCGGGCCGTCTCATCTGTGACGTCATCGATACGAGCAGCGGCGAGCCGTTCATCGGCGACCCGCGCTCGGCGCTGAAGAGCGTCCTCGCCGAGGCCAAGGACATGGGCTACTCGCTCAACGCCGGCCCCGAGCCCGAGTTCTTCGTCTTCGAAGAGGACGAGGACGGCCGCGCGACCACGAAGACCCACGACGCGGGTGGCTACTTCGACCTCGCGCCCAAGGACCTCGCGAGTGACCTCCGCCGGGAGATGATTTACAACCTCGAGTCCATGGATTTCGAGGTCGAGTCGAGTCACCACGAGGTCGCGGAGGGCCAGCACGAGATCTCCTTCAAGTACGCCGACGGACTCACCTGTGCCGACAACATCGCGACGTTCCGCGCCGTCGTCCGCGCGACCGCGGCCCAGAGCGATCTCCACGCGACGTTCATGCCAAAGCCCATCGCCCACATCAACGGCTCCGGCATGCACACGCACCTCTCGCTGTTCGAGGACGGCGAGAACGCCTTCCACGACGGCGACGACGAGTTCAACCTCTCCGACACCGCCTACAGCTTCCTCGCGGGTATCCTGGAGCACGCCCCCGCGATCACGGCAGTCTGCAACCCGACCGTGAACTCCTACAAGCGTCTCGTGCCCGGCTACGAAGCGCCGATCTACGTCGCCTGGTCCGACACGAACCGCTCGGCGCTCGTCCGCAAGCCCGCCGCGCGCGTCCCGGCGGCAAGCCGCATCGAACTGCGCTCGCCCGACCCGTCGTGTAACCCCTACCTCGCGCTGGCCGTCATGCTCCAGGCCGGTCTCGACGGCATCAAGCGCGACCTCGACGCGCCCGACCCCGTTCGCGAGAACATCTACGAGTTCGACGAGGCCAAGCGCGAAGAGTACGGCATCGAGACCCTGCCCGAGAATCTTGGTCAAGCCATCGACGCCCTCGAGGACGACGAGGTCGTCCAGAGCGCACTCGGCCCACACGTTGCCGAGAAGTTCGTCGAGGCAAAGTCCGCGGAGTACTCCGAGTACATCGCCGAGGTCTCGGAGTGGGAGAAGGAGCAGTACCTCGAGACGTTCTAGAACCCACCTTTTTTCGAGGAGGGGTTTCCTCGGTCGCGCGGGGCGCGACCTGCGGGAACCCTCTTCCAAAAAATCTGGACCAAAAAAGGCGTCAGCTCGGGGCGCCGAGAGACTCGCTACGCTCGTCTCTCGAGACCTCGTTCGCTTCGCTCACGAGGACTCCACCCCTCGCTGACGTGAACCGCCGCGCTTCGCTCGGCGGACGTTCGACGAGAGAGGAGCCAGCTACGAGGCAGCGGATTCTACTGTTCGTGCAGTTGAACGCATCACGAGCGCGCGGAATCCTGTCGAGCAAAACGAGCGACGAATCCGACGGAAAACGGGCGTCAGTCCCGGAACCGATCGCGCAGCCTGCCGGGGAGTCCGAGCAGGCTGACGCCGGCGCCGATCAACACCATGAGCGTGTAGAGCCCCAGCGTCGACAGCCAGATGACGAACATCGCGAAGATGGCCCAGCCACTGGAGAGGAAGTAGAAGGCGCCGATCGTCATCGCGGTGCCATAGAGGAGGACGACGTAGGGACCCCAGCCGCGGGCGTGACCGCGGCGGACCCGCTTGCGGACGTACCGCCGGAGGTCGCTCTCGACGGTATCCCGCTCGACGGTGCGATCCTCGACGTCGTCGCGGAACTCCCGGAGCTCCGAACGGAGATCGGCGACCTCCTCGCGGAGCCGTGCCTCCTCTGGCGAACGGTCGCCCGGATCGAACTCTGCAGCATCCTGGCCGACGACGCCGTCGGAGTGTTCCTGGTCGCCGGCGTCGTCACCGTTCTCGGCGTCTGTCGGTCCCTCCGCTGTGGACCCGTCGTCGTCTGTCCCTGAACCTGGAGCGCCTGCCATTGTCGTCGACAGTCGGGGGCCAGGACTGCTACCCTGTTGTAGCTGCCGATCCGGTCCAACCACGACGTTGACCACGGCGCCCGCGACGATGACGAAGGCGCCAGCGTACAGAAAGGTGATCAAGAGGAAGATGCCGCCGAGCACGCCGTAGAGCGCAGCGCTCGCGGCCAGTTCGACGTAGATCGAGAACCCGGCACCGAGGAGCGTCCACCCGACAGCGGCAGTCACGGCCCCCGGGAGTGCCTCGCGAGGAGCCACTGGGAAGTCCGGGAACACGAAGTACATCGGGAGGAAGATCACCGTGAGCGTCGCGATCCCGAGGACCATCGTGACGGGCGTCGCGAGCGGGCCGAGCGGGAGTTGCCCCACGCCGAACACCACGGCCGCCATCGCGGTCGCGCCAACCACGATCGCGACCACCACGACCAGCCCGTCTCGAACCGTGCCGAGGAAGGTCACCTCCTCGGCAGTACCGTACACGATCGAGAACGCAGTGTCGAGCGCGCGGAGGACCCGCATCGCACTCCACGAGACCGCAACCGCACCGAACGCCGTCGCACCGAAACGACCCTCGCCGCCCACGAGCGCCTCTGCGAGGAGGTTCTGAGTATCGGGCGTCAACACGGCGTCGGTGCGGGCGAGCATGCGCTCGACGAGCGCCTCGCCGCCGATCGCCGTCGAGAGAACGAGCGTCAGCGCGAGCAAGGGCACCAGCGAAACGAAGGCGTAGTACGCGACGGCAGCAGCCAGAAACGTCAACTGGGCGTTTCGCGCGGCCTGGACCACCGCGATTGCCCCCCGGCCGGACCGATGCAGGACGTCGGACACGTCCAAATGGACGCGCTGGTAGACCGTAAGAAAGGGGGGTTCACGTCGTCGGAGAACGACAGTAGCCGCCGCCTTCGAAACGATCGCGCCGGTGAATCTCCGGGAGAGCCGGCTACGCCCACCGATTCACGATCACTCGCCCGTCGCTTCGCGAATCGCCTCGACGGACGCGTCGGTCTTGAACGCCGTCCCCGAGTAGTGTGCCCGCGTCGCGTCGAAGCCGGCGTCGTGGAGTCGCTCGACGAACTCGTCCATGCCGATCGCGGTCCGACCCCAGGCTTTGCAGAGCCGGTGCTGGTCGTAGTGGGTCGGCTCGTCGAGTTCGGCCTCGATCGTCGCGAGCAGATCCCGCGCGCGATCCGCCGTCCCCATGTCGTCGGTGACGGACTCGCGAACCGCCTCCACGAACGCCGAGTCCCTGATCGGCCCGAGCCAGATTGGTCCCGCGACGAGCACCCGCTCGCTGCCACAGGCCGGGCACGTCTCGGGAAGCGCCTCGTGAGCGGAGAACGTTGCGTGGAGGTCGCGCTCGGCCACGCGGTGGAGACAGTCCTCGCAGTGGGCGACGTGGCCCAGCTCGTCGACGCAGTCGTCGGCGATCCCGGCGCCGCTTTCGAGTTCGAGGTAACACCGAACGTAGTGACGCGTCGCGTGCGCGAAGATCGGTCGTGCTGCGCGGTCGTGGCGGGCCGCGGTGCGGACGAGCGCGGATAGCAAGACGCGCAGCCCCATCTCGCGGTGGTACTCCGTGTTCTGTGGAACCGTGCTGTACCGACGGACGCCCGCCTGAAAGTGCGCGCCACAGAGCGGTGCGGTGTCCGTCGCGGTGACGCAGGCGAGATTTCGCGTGTTCGCGAGCGCGGCGTCCGCAAAGGGCATCGGCGACCCGTAGGGGTCGACGTCGACGACGTCCGTGAGCGACTCGTGGAGGTGCGCCCGCGCGTCGCGCTGGAGCACCGTTCCGTCGAGATCGTTCAGTTCGAGATTGCGGCGAGCGAGATCGATCGCGTCGGCGTCGAGATCGCAGGCCGTCACGTCCCAGCCGTCAGCGGCCGCTCGGACCCCGCGGATCCCACTCGCCGTCATCGCGTCGAGGTAGGACGCCGCCCGCGGCTCCCGCTCGCGGTATGCCCGGAGCGTCGCGATCGTCAGGTCGCGGTTGAGCTCCTGATTTGGGTTGTAGAAGACGTCGTCGCCGACTTCCTCCTCGGAGGTGCTCGGCACCTCGATCGTGACCGCGCCCTCGGTGACCTCCATGCTCGCGGAGAGTCGTCCCCTACCGAAAAGCGTTGCCGGACGGCACGACCGGACGGAAGCGTTTTCAGCGCGCACTTTCGAGTGTACCCGTGTCGTACTACCCACTCGTCGCGGGCGTCGTCGCGATAATCGTCCTGTTCACGTGGGGATCGATCACCTACGTGTACCGCGACGCGCCGCGACGCGGGATGGACGGGGACCAGTGGGCCGGCGTGCTCGCACTCACTGTCGGGCTCGGGATCCTCCTCTATCTCCAGCGACGGCCGGCACTCGACGAGCAGATCGCCGAGTGATCGCCGCGCGCGACCGCCGACCTGGAGCGTAACGCCCTTCTCTCGCGATACCCTGACTTTGTCGCATGACGAGAGCACGTATCGCCCTACTCGATGCCTCCCACGGCAGTGAGCACACTCGCCGAAACTTTCGCCGAGAGCTCGATGCCGATCTCGTGGAGTACGACGTCACTGAGGGCGACGTGCCGACGACGTTCGCGTTCGACGGCGTGGTCGTCACCGGCTCCCGGGCCTCGGTCTACTGGGACGAGCCCTGGATTCCGGCCGTCAAAAAGTGGGTCGGCGAAGCGGTCGACGCCGGGCACCCCATTCTCGGCGTCTGCTGGGGCCACCAGCTCGTCGCGGACGTACTCGGTGGGGAGGTCACGGCGATGGACGCCTACGAACTCGGCTACGCCACGATCGAGCGCACGACGGCGGACTCCAGACTCCTCGATGGCATCGACGACCGCTTCACCGCCTTCGCGACCCACTCCGACGAGGTCGTCGAGCTTCCGCCCGGCGCGGAGCTGCTCGCCAGGAACGATCGGTCGATCCACGCCTTCCGTAAGGGATCCGTCTACGGCGTGCAGTTCCACCCCGAGTACGATCAAGAGACAGCACGGAGGGTGACAGAGGGGAAGCGCGACGGCGAAGCCAGCGAGGAGCTGGTCGACCGGGCGCTCGACTCGATCGACGACGAGAACTACGCTGCAGCCTGTGAAACCAAGCAGCTGTTCGATAACTTTCTGCAGATCGTCGCTGAATCGCGCCTCAATGCTGGCGAACAGGCGCACTCGTGAGTGTCGTGGAGGTGTGATACGGCGCCAGAGAGAGTGTAGTCGCTGGCTTCATCGGATCGTCACTTTTCGAGAACGCTCGGGGGCTTTCGGGAGTGCCAGCCGGAAGGATCTATTCCATGCAGCCGAAGTGTACACCCCCATACACCACCCTCACACGTCCCACAGCCCTATACTCGACGCCCTCCTTGCACGGTCGTGCAGCACCTCGAGGTCGCCACCCACGTGTTCGTGGACCGGGCGACGGCCTTCGAATTTCTGACGGATTTCACGGCCTATGCGCAGTACTCCGAGCATCTCGAGGCGGTCGAACGACGGGGAGATGGTGGCCCGGGAACCGAGTACGACATCACGGTCGCGTGGTGGCGGCTCTCCCACACCGCG
The DNA here is from genome assembly GCF_023204835.1 of Salinarchaeum laminariae. Taxonomy (GTDB): domain Archaea; phylum Halobacteriota; class Halobacteria; order Halobacteriales; family Salinarchaeaceae; genus Salinarchaeum; species Salinarchaeum laminariae. The sequence goes on along the minus strand of NZ_CP096270.1, from coordinate 1,270,166 downwards.
TGCTCGCGAGTGACGGCCATCGATGCACCGAGCAGGATCGACTGGGAGCTCGTCTCGGAACTCCAGGCCCAGGGCGCGTGGATCGTCGAAGAGGCTACCGCTACGGACGTCACCGTGGCCGTCCCTGACGACGATCCGCCGATAACGCGCGTCCGGTTCGTCGTCGACTACGATCCCGAGAGCGCCGAGGCGATCGGACTTCCAGCGCTCGTTCCGATCGACGCAATCGTCGATCGAGTGATTCCAGTCGTCCGGTCCGAAGCGACGGCGGTCGTCGAGCGTGTGGTCGCGGATCTGGAGGGAGAGCCGCGGGCTGTCGAGTTAGCAGTGAGCCGAGGAACGGACTGACCGAACGAATCCGAGTGGGCGAGCCGACCGTTACTCCTCGTCGTCCGAACCGCCGTACTTCGTGAAGAAGAAGATGGACGCGAGGATGGCACCGAAAACGCCGAGCAGACCAGTGGTCAGGCTCATCGCCGCGGAGGAGATCTTCGGCGGGCCGGTGTTGACCGGGCCGCTACTCGGGCCCCCTTCGACGACTTCGATCGAACCGGCCATTCCTGGTGCGTGCGGGTCACACTGGTACTCGTAGGTGCCCAGCGTCTCGAACGTGAACTCGTAGGTCGTGCCGGTCCCGACGACCTCGGGGTGACCCCCCCAGCTCGCGCCGTCGGGCACGCTTGTTGGCGAGACGTTGTGGCCGTCGGTCTCCCACGTGAAGGTGACGGTCGTTCCGGGCGCGATCGTCACGCTGGAGGGCGAGAACGTGAACATGTCGCCCTCGGGGCCCACGATGATCTCCTGAGTCTGTGCCGCCGCCGAACCGGTGGCCGCCGCCCCACCGACCGCGGCTGCCGTCGCGCCGGCGCCAGCGCGTAAGAGCGTCCGGCGATCGAGCGTCGCGGCGTCCTCGTTGGTCATACCGAGGGCTAACGACTGCCCGCTACTGAATATGTTGGTTTCGATGGACGGGGCCCCAGTATGGCGGTGAGGTAGTCGGTATGCAAAAGCAGCAGCTAGCCAGTCGCAGCGTCCGAAAAATGAAAGTCCCCGCAACAGCGGGTGGTTTCCGCGTTAGTTCTGACGGCGCAGCGCCAGCAGCGCAGCACCGATCAGGGCGAACAGTGCGACGATGAGGCCGAAGCCGGCCTGACCGCCGTCGCCGCCATCGTCGGAGTCACCGTCGTCACCGGACGAGTCGTCGCCGGACGAATCGTCACCGGACGAGTCGTCGCCGGACGAATCGTCACCGGACGAGTCGTCGGACGGCTCCTCCTCTTCGACAGTCAGCGTGCCAGAGGCGGTGTCGTCGTCCGTGGTGACCTCCCACGAGATGTCACCAGCGGAGCTGGTGTCGAAGTCCTCGTAGGTCATGGTCTCGGTGGAGTTGCCTGCACCAAGCTCTGCAGTGCCGTTGGCAACCTGTTCACCGTTGACCATCACAGTGTAGTTGGTCGTGCCTGCCGCGTCACCATCGTTGGAGATGGTGTACTCGAGGGTGGCACTGTCGCCAACCGTGACGGGACCGTTGGCGCTCGCGTCAACGCTGAAGGAAGCACCAGTGCTACCCGAGGCATCGCTGATGATGGATGCCTGCGTGGCCTGGGTGCTGCTACCAGGGACGCGGACGCGGGTGTCGAACTGGGTGCCTGCCTCGCGGTCGGAGAGGTCAGTGGCGACGGCGAACGTACCGTCGTCAGCGACCTCACCGCTCGCGGTGGCGAAGTCGAACGCGAAGTTCATCCGAACGTTGACAGCCGTACCGGGTGCAACGTTCGTCTCACCAGTGATCGTAGCGTCAGAGGTACCGGGGACAACGAGACGGTCGTTGTCGTTCATCTCGCCGGTGATCTCGACGTTACGCTCTTCGTAGGTGAAGTTGCTGCTGACAGTCTCGTTCTCGCCAGAGACGAACGGGTTGTCAGTGCTGACAGAGAACTCGGCGCTCCACTCCTCGCCGGTCTCGAGACCGTCAATCTCGGCTGCGTCGATCAGGACGTAGAACGTACCATTCTGGCCGTCGGGGACGATAGTCGCGTTACCGCCGCCGATGCCCGCGATGGTGTCGGAGTCGTCCGAATCGTACGGACCAGCCGTGGTCTCCTGAGTGAACGTCAGGTCGAGGCCGCCCGTGCTGCTGAGGCCCTCGGCCGTGGTGTTCATGTAGCCGTAGAGACCAGTGGCTTCGACCTGCGTAATGAGCAGGTCCTGCTGCGCGATCGTGGACGACTGGGTCGCAGCGTCCAGGATCTCGCTGGAGTCGTCAGTGTGGTCGAACGAGGACGGAGCGGTCCAGATCGTCAGACCGTCCGTCGAGCGCTCGCTCAGACTGACCGAAGTAATGTCGCTGAAGTCAGTTTCCGAGTCCTCGGGGTCGTCAGTGTAGGACTCGAACTCGTAGAGCGAAGCGGTGTTTGCGAGGTAGTCTGCGTCGATCGCAGCGCCCTCTGTGTTGTTGACGAAAGCAACGTTTCCGTTGTCAACGCTAAAGCCGTACGAGTCGTTGGACTCGCTGGCGTTGTACGTGTTCCACGAGAGCGTGAAGCCCTCGTCGTAGGCGTCTGCGTTCGGCTCGATGTGGACGGTGGCCGTGTAGTAGCCCTCGTCGTCCGTGACGTTGACGTAGACGTCGCTCGGCTCGCCGTCAGTCGTCATGTCTACTTCGACGACGTCACCGACGACGCCGGAGTAGCTGTTGGAACCGAAGGTGGCGCTGTCGGTTGCACCTTCGTTCACGGAGATGTTAGTCGATGCGGTGACACCAGTGTCGACGACCTCCATGTCGAAGGTGTAGTTACCGGCATCGATACCGGTGAAGTCAGCATCGACGTCACCCTCACCAGCGAGGACAACGGAGTCCTCTCCAGTGTGGGCGCTGTCGTTAACCCAGTGACCGCTGTTCCGGTTGGCGGAGGTGTTGAAGATGCTCTCCAGGTCGTCACCGTCGAGGCCATCCGCACTCACTGTAACGTTGTAGTTAGCGCGGTTGGAGTCGATGGTGAGATGTGTAGAGCCAGTGACGATCGAGTCAGTATCGAACTCGAACGTGTTGATGGTCTGCTGGCGCAGGGTGAACGTGCTGGCATTGGTACCGTCGCTCACGTTGATTTCACCTGCGGACCAGCCTTCAGTGTCGAACTCGACACTGCCGTTGTCAGCCTCAAGCTGAGTGAACTGACCGTCTGTGTGCTCGATTTCAACTGTTCCACTAACGTTAGAAATGTTCAGGACTTGGCCTGACCAACGGGATTCATCGCCGAGATCGTCGATGGCGACATCCGTTGAACCAGGTTCGTGCTCGGCAGCCGCGGAGCCAGTCAGCACTGCGGCCCCGGCGACCATCGAGAGAACCATAATCGCTGCCAGGAACACCGCGCGTCCCTTTTGGCGATATGAAGTATCGTTTGTCATGATTGTGTGTTATCGTGTTCGGCAGTACCAGCTTTGATCCACTGTGGAGGTACTCGCTGATGCTACCCTTTGGTAGGGGTACAGTGGAAGTGTATATGGGGTTCCGTTAAATACTTTGTGTGATTGTCGGCGTGATTTCGGGAAGATTTCATCGATCGATGCCCACTCCCTCCGGCAATTAGGAGCGTCGATGGGGGCCGTCAGCCGGTGAAGGTAAACGTTCGACGTGACGACAGTTCGGGACCGGAAGTGGTTCGTTTGACGCTAGTAAACGAAACTGAAGCAGCCGTAGAGGGATCAGTCTCCTCGCCCGCGACCGGTGGATCGCCGAAGGACCACTGAAAATACCGTCGCGAATCGTGCTACCGTCACTCCGGGCGGTGAAGCATGCCGCCGCGCTCCTCCAGCAGCCCCTTCTCGATCGCGCCGTCGAGCGCCGATGCACACTCGCCGTGATCGAGTTCGTAGGCGCTGGTCGCGAGCGCCTCGAAGTCCGCCCGATCCACGGGGAATTCGCGGTTCTGGAGCAGTCGGACGACGCGGTTGTACGTGCGCGGGGAGACGTCCGAGAGCGGATTTTCGGCGTCCGTCGTGGGTGAGGTCGGCGTCTTCGCAGTCGTTTCGCTCGGGTTCGCCGTCGTACTGCTCGCATCCGCACTCGCAGCCGCCGAGTCAGTGGACGACTCGGTCGTAGTGGCGGCGCCGTCGGCACCGACGCCAACGGCCGTGGCCTGTTCCTCAGAGCTGTCGTCCCCAACCTCTTCGTCGACGGCGTCGGCCGCAGTTTCGGCGGCGGGCGCTGAATCGGCTTCGTCGTCACCACCCCTCACGGTCGTCGGGGGCTTCGTGTGCTGTTCGGAGGCCTGGCCGGCTGTCGCCGAATCGTCGTCGGACTCACTCGCCGGCGGCGCCGCAATCGGGTCGGCGTCGTCCGCTTCCGTCCCCGAGCCCTCAGAGTCGTCGGGCGCCTCCACCGAATCGTCGGCCCTGGCGTCGACAGTCGAGTCAGCGCTCGCAGTGTCGGGCTCGGAGTGATCGTCGGCGTCGGACGCCCCGGCGAACGGGACGTCGTTCTCGGCCGGATCCTCGAGTGGCAGCTCCTCGTCGAGCACTGCGCGATCGTCGTCGGCGAAGATCGGCTCCCGATCGCCGGCGATGGGATCGATGGTGTCCTCCTCCGACGGTTCGGGCTCCTCGACGTCGTCGGCATCGGTTTCAGTCTCGGTAGCGTCGGGCTTGTCGTCAGCATCGGTGTCAGTGTCGCCAGCGGCGGATTCGGGTTCGGGGGCCGGGCCCGTCGCTGCGTCGGCTTCGAACACCGGCGCCGGACCGTCGTGGGTGCTCGACGCGTCGAGTTCCTCGAGCAGCGCGCTCAACTTTCCTTCACAGCGAGCACACAGCGTGACCGTCACCTGTTCGTCGGCCGGCGCCTCGGCCGGGAGGTCGTACTCGTCCAGCGAAGCGCCGACGGCCTCGCCACAGAAGTAACACGATGCGAGAGCGGGCATTGCTTCCCGGTCGGGTCCGCGCTCACGTAAACGTTCGGCCGCGAATCGGGAGAAAACTAGTCAGCTATCGAGGGGATCCAGTCGTCGGAAATCGCTGTGAATTGCAGTTGCAGGGCCACAGTCTGCGAGATTGGACTACGAGCGAATCGAGCGCGAATCACGACCCCACCACCTGAGCCGAACGGGCACAACCGTTTTCCACGCCCTCGCCATCTCGGAGAGCGTGCGCGTCGTTCACGAGCCGGTCGACGGTGACCCCCGGACCATCGCCACGGAGGTAGCGGTCGCGGACTCGATTCTCTCGAAAGGGATCGGGCTCATGGGCCGCTCGTCGATCCCGGAGGAGTACGCGCTCGTCTTCGAGTTCGGAGCACCGACGACGCGCAGCGTCCACATGGTGCTCGTCCGAACGCCAATCGACGTCGTCTGGACGGAGAACGACGAGGTCCAGCGCGTCGAGACGCTCGCGGCGTGGACCGGTCACGCGCGCGGGCGCGGTGATAGATTCATCGAGATGGCACCCGGTGCGGCCGACGCCGTGGAGCCCGGCGATCGGGTCGTCGTCGAGAAGTGAGGGTGGACCGATGTCGGCGGATGGGCGCGACTCGACGACTAGGAAATCATTCGCCAACCGCGGAGCGAGCTGGACAGCAGTCCCTCGGAAGCCCCCTCCCGCTCGCGCTCGCTCGCTGCGGTCCTCGCCTCCCTTCGGTCGGCTGCGGTCCTTACTTCCCGAGCGAACGCGAACGGTCGGCCCCTTCCAATCCCACCCTGTTGATTTTGGGAGCGCCTTTGCTCCGGTGGATCGCGCCGGGGGCGGTAGCCGGCGGGCGATCCCCAGTGCAACGCACACCTGAACAACCGCCGCGCTTCGTTCCCCGGGACGGGCTCTAGGTGGGACTTCGGAAGGGGCCGACCGCCCGTCGGTTTAGGCGACGTAAGCACTGGACTGACCGAGCGAAGCGAGGAAAGGAAGCGCGCAGCGAGCGTAAACCGGCGAGCGGGAGGGGGCTTCCGTGGATGTCTGGTGTACAATTCGCCCCGCCTAGAAATGATACACCTAGTAGTCAAATCACGAACGCAGACGCGAGCAGCACGCGGAGAATCGAACGTTCGAGGCCACAGACCCACACAAACCCCCATAGCTGCGCTTTCGTGACCTTTATCCGCGTGTGCTGCTTCCGCATGGCTATGACGCACGAGGATAGAGGAAGTCGCCGCGAGGCGGCTGGACGCGAAATTCGCCGGCACACCGGCAACTGATTCTCCCGTGGGCTTCTCCGAGAGACCGATCGACGACCAGACGGACGTATCGCTACTGGACACGACGCTGCGCGACGGCGAGCAGGCGCCGGGCGTCTCCCTGACTCCCGAGGAGAAAGCGGAGATCGCGCAGGCGCTCGATCGCGCGAAGGTCGACGTGATCGAGGCGGGGTCGGCCTGCACCGGCGAGGGCGAACGGCGGACGATTCGCCGCGTCGCCGAACTGGATCTCGACGCGACGATCACCAGCTTCTGTCGAGGGATCAAATCCGACGTCGAGCTCGCGATCGACTGCGGCGTCGACGGCATCAATCTCGTCGTACCCGCGAGCGACCGCCACGTCGAGACGAAGGTTGGCTCCACGAGAGAGGACGTAATCGCCTCGACCGCTGAGCTCGTCGAGTTCGCCGCCGACAACGATCTCTGGGTCGAAGTCATCGGCGAGGACGGCTCCCGCGCGGACCTGGCCTTCCTCGAGGAGCTCATGGCGACCGCGCTGGACGCCGGTGCCGACCGCGTCTGCTACGCCGACACCGTTGGCCACGCCGGCCCCGAGCGGGCCTACGAGGTGGTCTCGGTACTCTCCGATCTCGGCCCGACGAGCGCGCACACCCACGACGACCTCGGACTCGGAGTCACCAACGCCCTGGCTGCCATCGACGCCGGCGCGGATCTCGTCCACGCCACCGTCAACGGCGTCGGCGAACGCGCGGGCAACGCCGCATTGGAGGAGATCGCCATCGCGCTCGAGCACGTCTACGGCATCGAGACCGTCGAAACGGAGCAGCTCTACGCGCTGGGCCAGACCGTCGCCAACGCGACCGGGATCGACCTGCCGCCGAACAAGGCCGTCCTCGGCCAGAACGCGTTCACGCACGAGTCCGGCATCCACACAGACGGGACGCTCAAGGACGACGCGATGTACGAGCCGTACGCGCCCGAAACCGTCGGCCGCGAGCGCCGGATCGTCGCCGGTAAGCACACCGGCCGCGCCGGCGCCCGTGCTGCCCTCGAAGAGCACGGCGTCGAAGCCAGCGACGAGGAACTCGACGAGATCGTCCAGCGCGTGAAGGCTATCGGCGACCGCGGCAAGCGCGTCACCGACGCCGACCTTCTCACGATCGCCGAGGAGGTCACCGAGGGCGAGCGCGAGCGCCTCGTCGAACTCCTCGACATGACCGCCGCCAGCGGTGGCGGTACTCCGACCGCGAGCGTCCGGCTGCTGGTCGACGGCGAAGAACACCAGGCCGCCGCCACGGGCTCCGGCCCAGTCGACGCCGCGATTTCCGCGGTGCGAGCGGTGCTCGGCGAGAAGACCGCCAGCCTGGACTCCTACGAGGTCGACGCCATCACCGGCGGCCACGACGCCGTCGTGACCGTCGAGGTCGAGATGTCCCGCGGCGACCGCTCCGTCTCCGTGCGGTCCTCCGACGCCGACATCACGACGGCCAGCGTCGAGGCCATGGTCGAGGCGCTAGACCGGCTGCTCGCGACGGACGAGGACACCGACGCACTGCTGGCCGACGACTGAACTTCGGCACCGGTGGTGACCGCTCCACTGGAGTGATCAGGGGTGGTAGCGCTCGAGAAGTCCCCACGGGTCGAACAGATACAACACCGCGAGCCACAGCGCCAGCCCCACGGCGAACAGTCCGACGGCGGTCGAGAGCGTCGCGCCGCCGACGTCCGCCGCCACGAACGCGAGCACGGCGACTGCCAGCCAGATCATGCCGGCGGTGGTCTGCTGTCGGTCGTCCATGCAGAGCAGTCGGTGGCCGATCGGGAAATCCGTGCTGATACGTGGCGGTCCATCGCCATCGATCGCCCGTGGAACTGCGCTGCTCCGCTACAGGTCAGTCCTGCAGTTCGAGCCGCGTGCCATCTCTCGGGCAGAAGTCGTAGGACTCGTCGGTCGTCCGGAACCCACACTGCGGACACTCGGCGATTCTCTCGGTGGCGGGAGCGTCAGTGCCGCTCGATCCCCGGAACAGGAACGGCACGAACGGCACGAACAGGAAGAACGCGAACGTCCCGAAAACCCACCAGAGCAAGCCGCTGAGGAGGAGACTGCCGACGATCCCCACCGCAGCCGTCGCGAGTCTGGAGCCCATCGGTCGTGGATTCGGTGTGGAGAGTGAAAAGCGCGATTCTCGAGCCTGAACTGGTCCGCTACAGCAGTCCGCTTGGAAGCCCCCTCCCGCTCGACCGTCCGCGACTCGCTGTGCTCCTCGCTCACTTCGTTCGCTGCGGTGGCCGGAGGTTTCCTCCGGCACTTGACGAGCTTCGCTCGTCATCGCTTGCGTCGTCGGGGCCGGATCGAGCGGTCGGCCCCTTCCAATCCCACCCGGAGATTGTGACTGGGAGGCAGAAACCCTGGACGGTGAAAATTCGCGAAATGGAGAAGCTGACCGGCCGTAGCTACGTCTCTTCGTCTTCGAGCGCGCGCAGCGGCGTGATCCGCGGCCCGTGGTCGCCCTGGCCGACACGGGCTTCGACGCCGAAGACGTCGGCGAGGAGCTCCTCCGTGACGACGTCGCCGGGGCGGCCGCTCGCGTAGACCTCGCCGTCGTCGAGGGCGACCATGTAGTCGGCGAAGCGCGCCGCCTGGTCGATGTCGTGGAGGACGAGAACGACGGTGATACCCCACTCGTCGCGGAGCGTCCGGACGATGTCCATGACCTCCAGCTGGTGGTGGAGGTCGAGGAACGTCGTCGGCTCGTCGAGCAAGAGGACGTCAGTCTCCTGGGCGAGCACCATCGCGATCCAGGCGAGCTGGGCCTGCCCACCGCTGAGCTGGCCGAGGTCGCGCTCGCGTAGGTGGTCGACGCCGGCCAGCGAGATCGCGCGGTCGATCGCTTCCTGATCCTCGGTCGTCATCGCCTCGAAGAACCCGCGGTGTGGGTAGCGGCCGTGGCCCACCAGCTCTTCCACGGTCAGCGCTCCCGGCGAGACGTTCTCCTGTGAGAGCAGGCCCAGCTTCTTCGCGAGCTCCTTGTCGCCCAGCTCGGTGAGCTTCGTTCCGTCGACGTGCACGGTCCCCGCCTCCGGCGTGATCTGGTCGGCGAGCCCACCCAGCAGCGTACTCTTGCCGCTCCCGTTCGGGCCGACGAGCGCGGTGACCTCGCCGGGCGGCAGACAGATCGAGGCGTCCGCGACGACCGGCTCGTCGAGGCCAGGGTAGCCGATGACGAGGCCGTCCGCGTCGAAGGTGCTCGCGTCGGTCCGCGCCTCGTCCGTCCGGTCGACGTCGGATCGCTGGCGGTGGGCACCGGGCCGCTGGCGCCGATCGTCGTCGATCACACGGGACTGGAGCGTGCTCGGCGGCTCGGCCGGCGGCTGGAGTGCGTGCTGTGCCATCAGATCTCACCCAGGTTCTTTCTGCGCATCATGTAGAGGAAGTACGGCCCGCCGATCAGCCCGGTCACGATCCCGACGGGCATCTGCTTCTGGACGTCCATCACGACCGGGAAGAACAATCTGGCTCCGACGTCGGCCGCGACCATCAGCGCCGGCCCGACGAACAGGCAGCCGACGACGATCTTCTTGTAGTCCGACCCCACCACGGAGCGGACGACGTGGGGGACGATCAGGCCGACGAAGCTCACGATGCCCGCGACGGCGATGCTCGCCGATGCCGCGAGCACCGCGATGCCCGAGAGGCCAAACCGCATGCGCTCGACGTTCATCCCCAGCGAGCTCGCCGTCCGTTCCCCGAGCTGGAGGACGTTGAGCTGGCGTGCTCCGGCGAGGGCCAGCGCCACTACTACGATCGACCACGGTAGGACGATACGGGCCTCCTCCCACTCGACGCCGGTGAGCGAGCCCGTCGTCCACTGGATCGCCGTCTGGACGACGCCGATATCGTCGGCGAAGAAGAAGAGTGCCGTCTGCAGCGACTGGAAGACGGTGCCGACGATCACGCCAGCGAGGACCAGCCGAACCGGCGACGTGCCGTGTTGCCACGCGATCGCGTAGACGATCAGGAAAGCGAGCGCGCCGCCAGCCGCAGCGATGATCGGGAGGTACGCGGCGAGGCCAGCGTACATGACGAGCGTCAGCAAAATTGCGAGTCCCGCACCCGAGGAGACGCCGAGGATGTAGGGGCTCGCGAGCTCGTTCCGGGTCACCGCCTGGAAGATCGCACCGGAGAGTGCGAGGTTCATCCCGACGAGCACCGCCACGAACACGCGCGGCAGCCGGATGGTCCAGACGATCAGCGTCTCCGGCGGGAGCTCTGGAAGCTCGCCCTCGAAGCCGGTGATCGCCCGCATCAGATCTTCGCCGACGAGGAAGTTCAGCATCCAGCGAGGATCGAGCAGGACGTTCGGATCCAGCACTGCCCAGAAGACCTCACCGATCCGCATGTCGTAGGAGCCGTACCGGACCTGTACGAACCCGGCGAGGACGACCACGAGCGTACTCGCCAGACACAGCCCGACGAGCGATCGATCGATCCACGCGACGTGGGACCCGACACGGGACGTGAGGCGCCCGATCGGACCGCCGTCGTCGCCGGATCCGTCGCTTTGCTCGCCACCGGTCGTCGGCGTCGGCCGTTCAGCCATCGATGGATCCCTCCGGCGTCTTCCGAGGCTCCTCCTCGAGGTGTGCCCGGAGCCGCTCGTCGTCGATCGCTTCGAGCAGGCGGTCGTCGTCGACGGCCTCGAGCACCCGATCGGTGCCGATCGTTTCCACGAGCGTCTCGATGCCCGCCCGGGTCGACCGATCGATCGCTTCGGAGGACCGGCGCGTGGCGAGCACCTGATCGACGTACTCCTCGCGGAGCGCCCGCAGCTCCTCGTCGGCATTGACGTCGACGTCGTCGGGCAGACGCGATTCGAAGTACTCACGCCAGCGGTCGCGACCGCCCCGCTCGCCGGCGAACTCCGACGCCGGGCGCAGCCAGTCGTACACTTCGTCGAGACCCTCAGGGTACCCCTGCGCCTGCCGCCAGTCGGCCAGGAGTCGCCGCGCGACGTGGGCGCCCTGGCCGGCGGCGACGATCGCCTGGACGTCGCGTTCGCCAGCCGGCGAGGCCACGTAGCAGCCGTCGATCGGCGTCCGGCCGTCGACGTCGGCGTACTCCGGATCGAAGTGCTCGTGGATCTCGCCGTCGTGCTCGTGTTCGACGAACATCTCCTCGCCGCCGAGCGGGCGGAGATAGGCGCCGCCGGAGCGCGTCGCAGCGATCACCCGATCCGCACGGCGGGTCGATCCGTCCTGCAGCGTCAGCTCGAAGGGAACCACTGCGTCGGGATCGGTCAGCGTATCAGGGGCAAGATCGGGTAGAGCGTCCGCGTCCACGCGATCGACCGACTCGACGCGCGTCTCCTGGATCGTCGCTCCGGCCTCGCGTGCGTGGGCCTGCGCGAGGTCGAGGAAGGTCTCGACGTCGATGCCGTCCGGGAACCCGAGGTAGTTCTCGAGGAACGCACACCGGCGCAGCGAGGACGGCCCCGAGTCGAACACGACGGCGTCGAGACCGTACCGTGCGACGAACACCGCTGCTGCGCAGCCGGCTGGACCGCCGCCCACGACCGCGACGTCGATCCGGTCGTCCGCAGTCGATGCCGCTGGCGCCTCGGGCATCCTCAGACGTCCCCGTCGACGATTTCCGCGACGCGCTCGTGGTCGAACAGCGGTTCGTCGATGCCATAGAGATCGGAGCCGAGGCGCTCGGTCAGCACCATCGTCGTGATCGGACCCTGGTAGAGCCCGCCGGCGCGGTAGACGTCGCCGTTCTCGACCGCGGTCAGCTGCCGAGCGGTGTCGTGGTTCTCGAAGAAGGACACGACGGTGTTCTCGAACTCCTCGGCAGTCTTGGCCTCCTGACCGCGCAGGAGGATGACCTCCGGATCGACCTCGAAGAGCGTCTCGAAGTCGACCGCTCCGCGGTTGGAGTGAAAGTCCCGAACGTCCGCCTCGGCGAAGGCGTCGTCGACGCCGAGCTCTCGCAGGTGTTTAAAGCCCGTCCCCTCGCCGACGATGTACGGCGAGAAGGACACCGGTTCGTCGCCGGCGCCCCACATCACGGCGACGGACGGGCGGTCGGTCTCGGCGGGCACCGCGTCTGCGACGGTCGACTGGAACTCGTCGTGGAGGGTATCGAGAGCCTCGTAGCGGTCCATTTCCTGGAACAGCTCGGCCATCTTCTCGAAGGCATCGTAGAGGGAGAGATACTCGTAGCCCTCGTGCCAATCGTAACCCGTCGAGAAGATGCTGTTGCCGAAGAAGGGGGCGATTCGACTGACTTTTGTGATGTCAGAGGACTCCCAGCTGGGGAATCGGTTCGTCAGGAAGTTGGGGTCGATGACGTGGACGTCGGCCTCGAACTCGTAGAACAGCTCCTCGTTTACGCCGTTGTCCGACAGCGAGACCATGTCGCTTTTGTCGACCTCGAGCCCCGGGATCGGGTCGTAGTACTGGGTGTGGTATCGGCCCGTTAGCCAGACGGCCTCGGGTGGTTCCTGGCCCAGCGCGATTCCCATGTCGGCCCAGCTTCCGTTGTTCGCGACCCAGGTCTCTGGCACGGCGTCGAACTCGACCTCGCCGACCGGTGGCATCGTGACCGAGTACGCGCCGTCACCGTCGTCGGAGCCCGGGATCGCCCCGCTCAGACAGCCCGCGGCAGCAGCGCTCGCCACTGCGGCGCCCGTCCCAAGCAGTCGTCGTCGCGATAGCGCTTCGCCCCCGTGTCGATCGTCGTCCATATGTTTTTGGCCAGCCTAAATCAATAAAGACGTTTCGATTTTTTGGCTAGCCAAAACCAAGGGAGGGACACCACAGCCGAGGAGAGAGAGAGATACCCCGCGCCGACCGAGCAGACGGACGCGGCCGCCTGCTCACCGTCTGATACCAGTGGACGAAACGGCAAGGGATGTGAGCCACGCCCGAACGGGCTCGCTTCGCTGCGCCGCTCGGTCTACTTCAAATCCACGGGCTGGCGCTTCGCCGACCGGACCGCTGGCTGCGCTCGCGGTCGAGACGTCCGAGAAGCGCTCGTCGGATCGAAGATCCGACGTGTTCTGCTTCGCCCAGAGTGGTTCGCTCAGCAGTACGCCGAGGAGGAGATTTGAACTCCTGTGTCCGTGAGGACAGTTGCTCTCGAAGCAACCGCCTTGGCCAGGCTAGGCTACCTCGGCTCGTCCCATCGTACCCCACTGAGGGGTGTAATCGTTTCGATTCGGACACCCGACTGCGGAGAAAGAATCAACACCCAACGGCCCGGGATGGGAGTATGGACGTAGAGGAGGCGAGTGAGCGAGCGGATCAGGTCGCCGACGAGGTACTGGAGGCAGTCGTCGCCGACCGCGAGTTCATGGAAACCGTGCTGACCGGGGTGCTGGCACGCGGGCACGTTCTACTCGAGGACGTTCCCGGGACGGGGAAGACGCTCACTGCGAACTCGCTGGCGACCGCGCTGGGGCTCGAGTTCTCGCGGATCCAGTTCACGCCTGACCTGCTCCCATCGGACGTCACCGGAACCCACGTCTTCGACGAGTCCGACGGAAGCTTCCTCTTCACGGAAGGACCGATCTTCGCGAACGTCGTTCTCGCCGACGAGATCAACCGAGCACCACCCAAGACCCAGGCCGCACTTCTCGAGGCGATGGAAGAAGAGCAGGTGACCGTCGACGGCGACACCCACAAGCTACCCGACCCATTCATCGTCATCGCGACGCAGAACCCCATCGAACAGGAGGGAACCTTCGAGCTCCCCGAGGCCCAGGTCGACCGGTTTCTCATCAAAACGACGCTTGGCTACCCCGAGGAAGCGGGCGAACTCGAGTTGCTCCGTCGGCGCGCCGGCCGAAGCGATCAGACGCCGACCGTCGAGCCCGTTCTCGATGGCCCGACCGTTCGCGAGCTTCGGCGCGTCCCCGAAGACGTCCACGTCGATCCCGACGTGCTCGAGTACATCGCGGCACTCGGGCGGGCGACGCGGATCCGCCCACAGGTCCAGACTGGCGTCTCCCCGCGTGGCACGCAGCGTCTGTTCGAGGCTGCTCGGGCACGCGCGGTGATCGAAGGCCGGGACTTCGTCACCCCAGACGACGTGCGCCACGTCGTAGAGCCGGTGCTCGCCCACAGGCTCGTGCTCACGCCAGAGGCGGCCGTCGAGGGCGTCGAACTCGAAGGAATCGTCGACGACGTCCTCGAAAGCGTGCCGGTGCCGACCGTCGAGCCGACCGTCTGAGTGTGCGGCTTTGGAGTTCTATCGTTACAACGACGACCAGCAGTGCTGCGTGACGTTCGAAAGATCAATCACTCGACGGTGCAGTCGCTGTAGGCGGTGAGAAACGAGAGAAATGACGCCGAGGTGTTAGTCGTCGGCCTCGGAGTAGAGCTGGTCGGCTTCGTTCTCGTCGTCCGTGATCTGCGGACTCGACCAGTACTCGTGGGAGTCGTCCTCCCGGAAGCATTTCGTCTCGTGGAACTCCTCGGTGGTGTACTCCGGCGGCGTCTGCTCCATGCAGACCTGCCGTGCCTCCGGACACCGAGTGTGGAACCGACAGCCCGGCGGCGGGTTTTTCGGGTCCGGGATGTCGATCTTGCGAACCGGCGGCTTATCGCTGCTCGCGCCGTCCGGTGTGAGGTCCGGCGTCGCCCAGCGCAACACCTTGGTGTAGGGGTGCTGGGGGTTGTTGATGATCTTCTCGGCCGGACCGATCTCGACGAGTTCGCCGAGATACATCACGCCGATACGGCCACCGCTGTGGGCCGCGAAGTAGCGTGCGTTCGACAGGTCGTGTGAGACGAACACGAACGACGTGTCGAACTTCTCCTGCAGGTCCAGCATGAGATCCATCATCTCGACGCGAAGCGACACGTCGAGGGCGCTGACGGCCTCGTCGGCCAGGATCAGGTCCGGGTCCATCAGCAGGGCCCGTACCAGTGCAACGCGCTGTTTCTCTCCGCCAGAGAGCTGGTGGGGATAGCGGCCGGCGTAGTCGTCCGGCGGCGTCATCCCGACCTCCTCCAGCATCGAGAGCACCTGTCCGCGGCGGTCGCCCGCGCTCATCTGGCTCTGCCAGCGTTTGAGCGGCGCCTCGAGGATCTTCATGACCCGGCGGTTCGGGTTCAGCGACGAACCGGGGTCCTGGTGGATGATCTGGAGCGACGATCGGATGTCCTTGTAGGGAATCTCGACGTCACCCTTGCCGTCCTTGGCGTCCCAGATGTCCTGACCGCGGTAGCTCACGCTGCCGCCGGTCGGACGCTGGAGCCCGATGGTCGTCTTGCCGAGCGTGGTCTTCCCACACCCGGACTCGCCGACGAGAGCGACGACGTCTTGCTCGAAGATGTCGAGGTCGACGCCGTCGACGGCGCGGACCACTTCGGGCTCGCTGAAGTCGAAGAGTCCGCTGCTCTCCTCGAAGTGGACTTCGACGTCTTCCAGCGATACGAGCGGGTCTCGGCCCTCGTAGTCGGGATGTGTATCGACGCTCATCGTGCTTCACCTTCCTCGGGCGAGGACGGTTGTTCGATGTTGAACGGGATCGCCTCCGCAGCGTCCTCCCAGTGGAAACACTCCACCTGGTGACTGCTGCTGACATCGTGGAAATCCGGCGCCTCCGCGACGCACTGTTCGTCGGCGAGCGGACACCGCGGGTGGTAGGAACACCCCTCGGGAACGTTCACCGGGTCCGGCGCCGATCCCTCGATGGACGTCATCTCGGAGAGTGGCGCGTCGAGGTTCGGCGTCGAATTCAGTAGCGCTCGCGTGTAGGGATGTGCTGCGTTCTGCAGGATCTCGTCCGTCGATCCCTTCTCGACGAGCTCGAAGGCGTACATCACCGCCATGCGGTTTGCCAGCTCGGCGACGAGCGGCAGGTCGTGGGTGATGAACACCATCGTCAGATCGTACTTCTCCTTTAGCCCCTCGAGCAGCGAGAGGATCGACCGCTGCATGAGGAGGTCGAGCGCCGCCGTCGGCTCGTCCATGACGAGCAGATCGGGCTCGAGAACGACCGAGAGCGCGATGAGTGCGCGCTGTCGCATCCCGCCACTCAGCTCGTGGGGGTACGACTCGAGCACTCGCTCGGGATCGAGGTAGAGGTCCGAGAGAAGCTCGTGGGCCCGCTCCATCCCCTCCTCGCGGTCGTACTCGTGGGCCTCGAGCGTCTCGACGAAGTGGCCCTTGACGGACATCGTCGGGTTGAACGAGCTCATCGCTCCCTGGAAGACCATCGAGATGTCCTCCCAGCGGAGTCGCCTGAGCTCTTCGTCGCTCAGTCCGAGCACGTTGACGGGGTCGCCGTCGTCCGGGTAGTAGGTAATCTGTCCGGAGAGGATTCCGGGGTCGACGACTGCGTCGAGCATCGCGGACGCGAGCATCGACTTGCCACTACCACTCTCGCCGACGACGCCGAGGATCTCGCCCCGGCGGATATCTAGATCGACGTTGTCGAGCACGCGGGAGACGCCACGGCTCATGTCGAAGACGACCTCCGTGTTGCGGAGTTCGATGATCGTCTCCGATGCGCTGTACATCTCTCCACTCTCGTTTGTGGTGTTGTGCGTGCTCATATTAGGCCATTGCCGGCTGGACGCTATCGTCGTCGTCCATCTCGTGATCTTCGACCGTGTCACCCTCGTGGCGCGTCCGCACGCGCGGGTTGAACAGCCGGTCGGTCCCCTGCGAGAGCAGGATGAGGCCGAACGACAACAGCACGATCGGGGCCATCGGGACGATGATGAGGTACCGGGGCCCGCTCGGTGCGAGCGCGCCCTGGTTGGCGTACGCCCAGTTCATCATCACGCCCCAGTTCGCGATCGTCGAGTACGACAGGAAGCCCAGGAAGTACAGCCCCACCGTGTCGTAGATCACCCGACGCGCCGAGTAGACGAAGTTAACCATGATGTACGGCATCAGGTTCGGCAAGATGTCTTTCTGGATGATCGATGGCGTCCCGATACCCATCGTGCGGGACGCCTCGACGTAGGACTGCTCGCGCAGGGAGAGTACCTGCGCCTGGATCGTCCGGGCCAGGCCGGCCCAGACGTTGATCGTCACGACGACGCCGATGAGGTACGGGTTCGTCGGATCGAGAATCGCGACGATAACGATCACCAGCGGCAGGCCGGGGATCGACATCGCGACGTCGGTGAGGGTCATCAGGACCGTGTTGACCACACCGCCCTTGTAGCCCGCAACCGTGCCGACGATCGTCGCGACGGCGATCGAGAAGACGCCGCCTGCCAGAACCATCCGGAGCATCCGCGGCGTCGCCCAGACGATGCCGGCGAAGATGTCCCTCCCCTCGGGATCAGTTCCGAGCGGGGTTTGCCAGTTTTCGAATGGCTGGCGACTACGCTCGTACCCTGCGACGCAGTTGTTCCCGTTCGCGTCACAGCCGAAGGCACTCGACGGCTTTGTGAGTTCCCAGGGCGAACCGACGATCCCCAGGAAGTCGTTGAGGATCGTGTAGCCGTTCTGGTGGAGGTCCGACAGAATAGCGATCAGCACGAAGGCGCCCAGGATGATGATCCCGGTCTTCGTTCGCCAGTCGGACCACGCGATTTTGGCGGGCGCTACGAGGCCCTCGTAGAGGACCTCCTTGTACTCCTGAACGGCACCGACGTCCGTCGACTCCGCGTCGTCGAACATCTGGCCGCCGTCAGTGCGAACGTCGTCCGCCGTGTCTTCCTCAGTAGGCTTCACCTTCATCACCCGATTTGATCCGCGGATCCAGATAGCCGTAGGTCAGGTCTGCGATATACGTGGCGATGACGACGCTTACCGTGATCATCAGGAAGATCGCCATCATCAGCGGGATGTCGGTGTACTGGACGGCGCGATCCATCCAGTAGCCGACGCCCTGGTAGACGAAGATCTGCTCGAGGATGACCGACGCCCCGAGCATGAACCCGATCGACAGGAGCAGGCTCGTGTACAGCGGGAGCACTGCGTTTCGCCCCACGTATCGGAGCGCGATTCGTCTGTCGGGGAGGCCCCGAAGCTGCGCGACGCGCACGTAGTCCTCGCCGAGCACCTGAATGCTGTTCCCGCGCATCGAGAGCGCGAGCAGCCCGTAGGCCGTGATGACGTAGGACAGTGCGGGAAGCGTCGCGTGTCGAATGGCGCCGCTGATGAACGCCAGCGTGAAGCCCGGATCGACGCCGTCGGGAAGCTTGTACCGCACCGGGAAGTACTGCGTGAACACCCCTTCTGGGTAGCCGATGTAGATGATCAGCAGGATACCGGCGACGTAGTAGGGAATCGACGTCGTGACCATGCCCAGAAGCGTGTTCGAGAGGTCGAACAGCGACCCCTCTTTGTAGGCCATGATCGCACCCAGTGCGAGCGAGATGCCGAAGAGACCGAACGTGGCCAGCGCCATGACGAACAGCGTCCACGGGACGGTCTCGGCCATCAGTGTGTTCAGGTTCTTCTGCGCTTCGATCGACCAGCCGAGGTTCCCGGAGAGGAGCTCGCCGAAGTAGGCGATGTACGCCTCGTGGAACGGCGCGTTCGGGTCGATCATCAGCTGTTCGACGATGTTGCTTCGGACGATCTCCGGGTCCTGCTCCGGGTTGTTCTGGATTACCTGGTCGACGTAGGTCGCGACCTGATCCCCCGGCATCTGCCGCGTCAGGAAGAACGCCAGCGACGCAACTGCCCAGAGCGTGAACAGCGCCTGCCCGGTCCGTTTTACGTACCAGTTCATTGGAAATAAGAAAATAACCCGCGGCGATCAGTTGGTTCGTGCCTTCATCAGGCCTTCCGTCGCCTCCTCGCTCGCGGAGCTGAGCTTCTCGCTGACCTGTGGGAGCCACCAGAGCGGCCAGAAGACGGAGGCGTGCGATCCAAGCTCTCCCTCCGGCG
This sequence comes from Salinarchaeum laminariae, assembly GCF_023204835.1. Lineage (GTDB taxonomy): Archaea > Halobacteriota > Halobacteria > Halobacteriales > Salinarchaeaceae > Salinarchaeum > Salinarchaeum laminariae. The sequence continues at coordinate 1,251,155 of NZ_CP096270.1, read as the reverse complement.
GGATGTCGAAGTCGGCGGTGTCGATGAAGGACTGCTCGTACTTCTCCATGATGACGAAGACGGGCACGTCCTTGTTGACGACCAGCGCGAGGTCACGGATGTGCTGCTCACGCTCGCCCTCAGGCGCCGTGGAGAGCGCCTCGAGAGTCTCGTCGATGTTGATCGTCTTGCCGTCGATCTCGACTTCGTTCTTGTCGTAGCCAGCGAAGTGAGAGCTGTCGTCCTCTCGAAGGGTGTTTCGCAGCTTGTAGTTGAGAGCGAAGTACGGGATGGTGTACGTACTGCCACCCGCCGTGTGCTGGTCGGCTGCCAGGTCGAACCCATCGCCGAGGTTCGCAGCGTAGGTACCGGGACCGTTGGAGTTCCCGTTGCCCGAGATGTCCCAGCCAGCGTTGCTTGCCTGGTCGACGACTGCCTGCGCGGCAACGGCCCAGTCGGACCATCCGGCGGGGTACTCCAGCGTCGGGCTGATGTCGCTCATGGAGTAGCCAGCCTCAGAGAGCAGCGACTCGGCCTTCTCGGTGTCGAGCGAGTAGGAGTTGAAGCCCTCGGGCTCGTCGGAGCCGAGAGCCGACTCGACGCTTGCGGCCGTCAGTCCCGTCGGAGCCGGGTGCTCGACCTTCGTACTCGAACCGACGTTCTCGATGATCGCGGTGCGGTCCAGGGAGTAGTAGAACGCCTGGCGGACCTCTCGAACGCTCCACGGCTCGTTGGAGTGGTCGGGCCAGATACCCATCCCGAACCCACCGGGGATCTGGAACTGTCGCACGGAGTCGGGGAATCGATCGAGCGTCTGCGGGTCCGCGAACAGGCTGTGAACGCCGTCCAGCTCGCCCGCCTCGAAGGACGAGTGGAACGCGTTGTTGCTCTGTCGGTAACCGAGGTCGTAGCCATTCCAGTTGTAGTGGTCACCGGCGACGGCGTCGTCCTCGTAGTTCTCGAGACCATTACGCGGCTCGTAACGGTGGTAGTTGGACTCTCGGGACGTGAGGGCGAGGGGACCCGACGGATCGGGCTCCGGAACCTCCACGCTGGCAGGGGACTCGTTGTCGGCCTCGTCCTCCCAGATCGACGGGGCGAATGCGGCCTGTCGGTCGAGGACCGAGTACGTGATGAAGTCCTGGCGAACGTCGTCGGCGTAGCTCACCGTGAGCTCGTAGTCGCCAGTTGCCTCGATGTTGTCGGCCAGATCCCCGAGCTGGTCGCCGTTGTTGATCTGGATCTGAAGCTGCAGTGCGAGGTCCTCGGCGGTAATGGAGTTCCCAGTGCTGCCCCAGGTGAAGTTCTCGGCGAGAGTGCACACGAATGAACCGTCGGTGTGCTCCCAGTCCGTGACGAGATGGGGAAGGAACTCGCCGTTGATGTAGTCGAACTGTGCCCAGCGGGCGTACACTCCGAACTGACTGTGCGGAATGAACCACCCAGCAGCAGGGTTGTACTGGAACGTGTCGACGGCGAACGAACCGGACGCCGTCTCGAACCAGATGTTCTCTTCCCCGTAGTCGTAGGTTTCACCGGAGGTGCCGTCGTCACCGTCGTCGTCGCTGTCGCCGTCACCGCCAAGGCAACCGGCGACCGCTGCCGCTCCAGTTGTTCCAGCGAGCGATACGAATTTCCGTCGGGAGACCACGTCGCTATAGTCCCCACTTGAATGGCTATCTGCCATACGGTCACTGAGTCATGGTCACACATACATAAATGTTTCATATGTCGGTGGCGGGTGGAAAACGGGCCTGAGAAGCCCGAAATCCGGGACCCCTGTTACTCGGTCCCACCCCTCAGATAGAACCACATCCGGTCGTGATTGCCGGTTCGCATCGTCGCTACGGCCCGTTGAGGGACGGGGCGTATCGATCGGGCAACGGTCGGGCGAGCGACGACCCCGGAGAACGTTCACCACGTCTGGAAACCATCGAGGCGATCTGTACATCGGTATAGCCGAAGCCTGGGCGGCTGCTCGCACGGATGGCCCGCAACCACCACGACGTCGATCGAGCGACCGAAACGGTCGAGGAACGGGAGCGCCGGAGTACGTGACTGTCGGAAAACGACCTCGGAGAGCGAAAGACGTGGAGAGTGAGAACGACGGGGAGAGTGAGAACGACGGGGAGAGTGAGAGAGACGTGGAAAACCACGGAGAGGAGCGACGGCTCAGTGCTGTGCGTCGATGAAGTCGGCGGTCTCCGTCGCAAGATCGCTGACCTCGGGAGAGACGGCCTCGTCGTCGGATTCGGCGACCTCTCGCAGCGGCTCGATCGCTTCCGGTGCCTCGGCGAAGCCGAGGGCCTGAATAGCGTGAACGCGCGCAGCTCGCATGTCGGTGGTGGCGATCTCGATCAGGTCCTCTACCACTGGCTCCACGGCCGAACTGTCGTGTTTGGCGACGTTCGCGACGACGTCGGTAGCTGCACCCCTGACGATCGGCGGCTCCGTCTCGAAGGAGGGTCGCAGTTCGGTCAGCCGACCCACGAGCGCCTCGGGTTCCACGTCGCTGACCTCCACGAGTGTGTGAAGCGTCATCTCACGGATGCCGTACACGCGCTGAACGTCGTGCTCGACCTCGTCACCGCGAGAGGAGAGCTGGTCCATGACCTTCTCGCGGATGTCGGGATCCATCTCGTCGAGATCCGCCTGCGTGGGGACGCCGTCGTCCGGGGGATCGGACGCGATGGCGAGAAGTTCGTCGACGTGTTGCACGAAGTCCTCGGGGTAGTGCTCGAGGAGCGGGGCGATCGCTCGCCCGGCTCGGTAGCCGGTGAGTGGCGGCATCTGGTCGAGCAGTTCGACCAGGCGAGGGATCGCCGGTCGAACCGCCTCGGGATACTCCGATCCGAGGCGTGAGAGCACCTGCAGCGCGGTGCTCTGCGCCACGGGGAACTCGTCGTCGAGGTGGTCGATAACCTCGTCGGAGTGCTCGACGACTCGATCGGGCTCCTCCATAGCAATCGTCGAGAGCGCCATGAGACCGATGTTGCGGAAAGTGCCCATATCGTGATCGAGCAGCTTCACGATTGCGTCGACCTCGACGGACGTGGGATCATCTCGGACGGTTTCAAGAAGATGCTCGTCGTCCGGGGGTTCTGGTGACATGCTTGGGAACGTACTGACACAGCACCAAGTACCTCACGATACGAAGTGTACGACGGCGTGACTCCCGATTGTATGGTCGTACGCGACGAGAGCGAGTGAGAGGAGCGAGACGTTGAGAGTAGCATGACTAGCGAGATGGGCGAATGAGATGCTACTGAGAATCGGCTGTGAGAACCAACTGGGGAGCGAGTGCAAGGCCCCTGTGAACGCGAGGTCAGTGTGAGGTCAGTGTGAACTGCGTTGGCGGCTGGGCAGGAATCAGCCTGAAACCAGTCCGGAAGGATCGTGACGGGAAACGAGAGCGGCAGCGATACCACGCCGAGTCCGCCACTCCAACAGCCTTATGAGCGCCAATCGGATCTCTATACGGTATGCGAGCGGTCGCCGTGGGAATATCCCTCTTGACGCTAGTGGTTTTGGGTGGATGCCTCGTCGGGGTCCCGGCCGACGTCGCCGTCGACTCCTCGGGACCACCTCCGAACGCCACGGACCTCTCCTTCGCCGAGGTCTCCGGAGAGATCGGATTCAACTACAGCTCGATAGAGGGCGGAGCCGGCAACGGGAACGACGGCATCTACGTCGCGGACTACGACGGCGATCTCAGGGACGACGTCCTCGTCCTCGGTGGCGAATCGCCAACGTTGTTCCACAACACCGGCGACGAGTTCGAAACGTCCGGAGCGCTACCCAACGTCTCCTCGCCCGACGCCGGACGGATCCAGAGCGCACTCTGGCTGGACCGTGACAACGACGGGAGCGAGGACCTCCTCCTGTTCCCGCGGTCAGCTGACCCCATCTACCTCGAGAACGATGGCGGATCCTTCGAGCAACGGGACGTCGGACTCGACGACGCGTTCACCAACCCGGTATCGGCATCGACTGCGGACTACAACGGCGACGGCTGTCTCGACGTGTTCGTCGCTCAGTACGGCCTCTGGTCGGATAACAACCCCCAGGCGTGGCAGAACAGCTACTGGGAGACTGACAACGGCAACCCGAACGCGCTCTACCGAGGGAGCTGTGGGGACGGGTTCGAGCGGGCCGAGGACGCCGGCATCGGACCCAACGACCGCGGCCCGCACTGGAGTCTCGCGACGAGCTTCGTCGACCTCGACGACGACGGACTGCCCGACATCCACGTCGCGAACGACTACTACAACGACACGATCTACTACAACGACGGCGACGGGACCTTCACCCGCAAGATTATGGGCGCGACCACGGACCGCAACGGGATGTCCTCGGAGGTCGCCCACGTCATGGGCAACGATCGCCCCGAGATCTTCGTGACGAACATCTTCTTCCCGCGCGAGCGTATCGGCGAGCTCGCCCCACTCCAGCGAGAGCTCATCACGGATTTCTTCTCTGTCAGGCTGGGCAAGCGAATGCACGGGAACAACCTCCTGCAGCCGACTGGCAACGGGTACGACGGACTCGGTGAGCAGGTCGGCCTCGCCGAGGGCGGCTGGGGCTGGGCGTCGGCGCTGGCAGACCTCGACAGCGACGGGGAGCGCGACGCCGTCCACAGCACCCAGACGGTCGTGACCTTCGACAAGGAGAACCCGGTCTACGACCTCCCGATGGTCTGGCTCCAGCAGGACGGCCAGTTCTATCGCCAGGACGCCGACGAGATCGGCCTGGAGAGCGCCGACGGCCGTGGCATCAGCCGAATGGACTACGATCTCGACGGCGCCCTGGACGTCGCCGTCGCGACCTACGACGACTCGTACCTGTTCTACGAGAACCAGGCCGAACAGGGCAACAGCCTGCAGGTCGTCGTCGACGGCGGCGACGCCGGGACGGCCGTCGGCGCGGAGGTCTACGCCACGGCGGACGGCGAAACACAGCAGTACGTGTCGAACGCACGCGCGGACTTCCAGTCTCAGGAGAGCAGCGTCCTCCACGTCGGGCTTGGCGACGCCGAGGCAGTCGAAGAACTCCGCGTCGTCTGGCCGGACGGCACCGAACGAACCTTCGAGGACGTGCCGGCTGGCGGGCGCATTCGGATCACTCCCGACGGGATTGAGCAGCGACTCGACTACGAGGACTGACGACCACAACGGGCGCCGCTCGCGAAGCTCTCGAAGAGTAGGAGTAGAGATCGGTGTCGGCGGTGCGCTACGCGCGTAACGGCACGGTCACTCCCCGTCTGGCTGCGGAGACGGCAGCGCCCGCTTCGAGCGCGGGGGGATGAGATACGTGCCACGGCGCTCGACGGTCAGAAAGTCGACGATGCCGCTGTGGTGGGGATCGATGTCGTCGGATCCCATGTCGTTCATCGCCTCGCGAACGGAGACGAACTCCTCGATGCCCCGTTGAACGGAGGTGAAGTTCATCCCGGCGTCGTGCTCGGGGTCGGAGACGTTCCCCTCCGAACGCCGCAGGATCTTCGGAACGAACGACTCGTCACGAGCACGGGCGGTCTTCTGGGTATGGCCGAGCCGGCCGTGCTCCTCGGCCTTCTCGGAGAGGTTTTCGGTTTTGTCCTCCGTGATGCGGCTGCTCGCACCGAGGTCCTCGGCCGTGTCGCCGACCTGCTCCTCGTCGTAGCTCGTGCCGAACATCTGGGTCACGCGCTCCTCGTCGCTGAGTTCGTACCAGCCGTCGAGGTCGATGCCGAGCCGGCTGACGAGCTGCGTCGTGCCGCTCGCAAACGGCCCCCCCTCGAACGTCACCTTGTCTTCGGGCGGGTTCGAGTCGTCGAACCCGGATTTGAACCCCATCGATAGCGGGGACTCCTCACGAATCTCGGGGTGGTCGAGCTCCTCTGCGGGGTTGCCGCGGCCGACGACTGCAGGACGGCGGCCGATCTGCTCGAACACCGAGGCGAAGTCGCCACCGACGTCGACGCCGTTGATCCTGTCGAGATTGCCGGCGAGCGCCTCTTCGACGGACAGCGGAATCGTGCCGTAGTCGCTGTTGAGCAGGATTGCGACGTCGGCGCTCTCCGCGGTTGCGTCGTCCTCACCGAGTCGGTCGATGACGTCCTCGGGGCGCTGGAGGTCGACGCTTTCGGGGAGCGGCTCCTCGAAGCGATCGAAGTAGGTCGGCGAGTAACCCACCATGAAGAGAAGCCCGCGCGACCACGTCGCGCTCGTGTCGCCCCCGGTCCCACGCTGGTAGGCCCGTTCGACCGACTTGAGCGCCTCCTCTACCGCGGCGCGCTCGTCCTCGGTCGGCGGAATCGAGCCGGTGTATTCATAGAACAGGACGAGTTGCTGTTCGGGCAGATTCGTGTTTCCAGAGGGCTCACGTCGGAGATACGCGTTCCAGGCGTGCTGGCGTTCTGGAAGTAAGGAGAGATCCTCGGGGCCCTTCGGGAAGTTTGGGTCCTCGGGGGTCGGCCCCCCATCCGTGGTGTTCGAACCTGGACCGTCACTGGAATTCCCTGACTCCACGTTGAGACACGCCGACAGCGCGCTGGCGCCGCCGATCGCCAGTGCACTCCTGACGAACTGACGCCGCGGGATCGCTTCGAACCGATCGCGTGACATGGCCACACAGTATGGAGCAGGGGGATAAATGGGTGTTGTACCCTCGGCCAAACTACTCGGGGGACGGGCTCGGGGCAGGACGGGCCGTAGACGAGATCGAGTCGGGGATGGAGAGGAACGGTGCGATAGGGAAACAGCACGTAGGCGAAAGGGCGCGCCAGGCCGACGGTGCTCAGGCCGATTCGTTGTACTCCTTGGGCGCACGCATACGATTGCACTGCCAGAGCACGAGGGCGACGCCACCGCCGGTCGTGCCGAGGATGACGAACACCATCACCGAGATGACGAAGGATGCCGTCGACTGCTCGGCGAGCAACATTGCGATCGCGTTGAGAACCGCGAACACCGTCAGCATGATGAGGAGCATGAAGTAGTACTCCGAGTACTGGCAGACGTTGAACCAGAAGCGCGGCCAGAACCCGCTCTGACTGGGTCCGATCCGGTCACGTGGCTCCTCGGGACGATCATCCGACGGGGGAGAGCTATCGCTTGGCATACCGGCTCTCGTGGGCGGGTGGTTATAAACACCGGTACCGCGAGGAGAGCCGACTACGTTGCGGCCCAGGCGGTGATACGGAACGTCGGGAACGGATCGCAGAGGGAGACTAATGGGGAGGGGCAAGCAGGGCGGAGAGCACGCAGGAATGCCAGGAGGGAGTGCGAAGAGAGGATACCAAGATGGAGTACCAAGAGACGGTGCCAGGAGGGAGGTGGTGGAAGGAGTGACCAAACGGACGTGAGACAGAGAGGAAGAGACGCGACAACTGTTCGGAGAGCTGTACGAGAGAGTGGCAGATGAGAGAGGACGAAGCAACTGGGACAGAACGACGCAGACTCGAGATCGGTTTCGCCAGACTGTTGCAGGAAATAGAATATAACTGATACGTTTTCGTTCCGGGAATCGTCGGACGTGGCGACCCACGGTCGTTCAGCGGAACGGCATCGCTCGCTCGCCTGTGCCGGGTGCAACACCGCTAGCGGGGCATGCGAAAACGACCGTGGTTTCGGATTTGCAGATGCCGAAAAGAGCAGCACTCAGCAAGCCAACACCTTTAATATCGGGCGAAAGCGTTGCCTACTACATGCCAAATACCGGAGGGTCGTGAACAATCATGGCACCGAAACTCTCCTCACTCCTAGTCCCGTCATTCATCCAGCGCAGATACACGGCGAAGTTCATCGTCTCGATTCTCTTCGTCCTGCTGGCGATCGGGATCGTGGGGTACGTCGGGTACGCACAGGTTAATACCACAATCGAAGACAGCACGCAGACGAACGTCGAAACCACTGCGTCGTTGCAGGCCGACTCGCTGGACGAGTGGACCAGCGCGATGGGTTATCAGACCCGAGCGGTCGCAAATCTCGATACCGTCGCTAACGGCGACGCTTCGAGGATACCGTCCTACCAGACGAATATGCAGGGGTACGCGGCGATACACGTCCTCGATCTGGCCAACGAGACGATCGTCCACTCCTCGGTGAGCGATCTCGAGGGAGAGCCCATCAATAGCGTCGACGACCCGTGGTCGACCGCGGATCTCGAATCTGCAACCAGCGGCGGGGACCTCTGGACCTCAGAGTCGAGCTACGATTCCAGTACCGTCCCGGGCACGCAGGTAGTCGCGTTCGGTGCGAGGACGCCGACGAACGGCGACCGAGTCGTGATCCTCGACGCGTCCATCGGTACTCGCGTGAACCAGCTCCAGCAGAGCGGGTCCAGTGATTCCGGTAGCAGCGACCAGACGAGCGACATCGTCGAGGGCAACGGTAACTACGTCCTCAGCCAGGAGGGGACCGCCGAAGGATCGATCGATGATCCCGACGAGCTCCAAGCGATCCGGGACGCCCTCCAGGAACAGACGGTGCAGTTCACCAGCAGCGGTAACTCGCTTCGTGCATACGCGCCGGTCGACGGCTCGGGGAACACGAACGACTGGGTGGCGATGACCACCATCCCGAAGGACGAGGCGTACACCGTCCGTGACACGGTCGGGCAGAACGTCCTGCTGATCGTCGGGGTTGCGTTCCTCGCACTCGGCATCATGGGCGTCGTGCTCGGTCGACAGACCGTCACGCCGCTCCGCCGGCTCCGATCCAAGGCGCAGTCCATGGAGGAGGGAGACCTCGACGTCGACCTCGAATCCGGACGGAAGGACGAGATCGGTCAGCTCTACCAGGCGTTCGACAGCATGCGGCTGTCCCTCCGCGAGCAGATTCAGGAGGCCCAGTCCGCACGCGAGGAGGCCGAGGCAGAGCGCGAACGCATCCAGCGCATCAACGAGGAGCTGGAGGCGACCGCCGACGGCTACAGCGACGTGATGCAGCGGGCAGCAGAGGGCGACCTCACCGCTCGCATGGATGCGTCGACGGAGAACGAGGCGATGGAGGACATCGCCGAGGAGTTCAACGAGATGCTCGCGGAGATCGAGGGCACGGTCGAGGAGCTCAACGCCTTCGCCGCGGAGGTCGCGACGGCCTCCGAGCAGGTGACCGCCTCCAGCGAGGAGGTTCGCTCCGCCAGCGAGCAGATTAGCGACTCCGTCCAGGAGATTTCCGCTGGCGCCGAGCGCCAGAACGACTCGCTGCAGTCCGTCAACCAGGAGATGTCCGACCTCTCGACGACGACCGAGGAGATCGCAGCCTCCTCCAACGAGGTCGCCGACATCGCCGAGCGGACCGCCGAGACCGGGAAGGAAGGTCGCGACGCCGCCCAGGCGGCGATCGCGAGTATGCGCGAGATCGAAGACGAATCGAGCCAGGCAGTCGAGGAGATCGGCCAGCTCGAACAGGAGGTCGGGCAGATCGACGAACTGATCGAACGGATTCAGGAGATCTCCGACCAGACGAACATGCTCGCTCTCAACGCGAACATCGAGGCCTCCCGATCCACCAGCGGCGACGGCGACGGCGGGTTCGGCGTCGTGGCCCAGGAAGTCAAGGAGCTCTCACAGGACGCCAAGGAGGCGGCCGAGGAGATCGAGGACCGGCTCGAAGGAATTCGAGAGCAGACCCAGCGCTCCGCCGAGGAGGTCGAGCAGACCAGCGAAGACGTCGACGAGGCGAGTGCACAGGTCGCCAACGCCGTCGAGGCGCTGGAGGAGATTGCGGAGTACGCCGCCGAGACGAACACCGGCGTGCAGGAGATTTCCGCCGCGACGGAGGAGCAGGCAGCCTCCACCCAGGAGGTCGTCGCGATGGTCGACGAGGCCGCGACGATCAGCGAGGAGACGACCGCGGAAAGCGAGTCCGTGGCCGCAGCCGCCGAGGAGCAGACCACGGCGCTGACGGAAGTGTCCAACTCCGCGAGCGATCTCTCCGAGCAGGCAGCGCGCCTCTCGGAGGCGCTCGATCGCTTCGACACCGACGCAGACGCCGACGCCGCGGAGACCCGGATGCTCGACGGCGAGCAGCTCGAGGGTGACCTCGCCGAGGCCGACGAGCTCGACGACGGCACCGGCGACGCCCCCGAGGACATCGAGGAAGACATCGACGCATTCGAGCCCGGCGTCGAGCCCGACGAGTTCGGTGCCGATACCGCAGCAGATGCCGAGGGCGGCGTCGACGAACCCGCCGCGGCTCCGGCCGCCGAACCCGACGACGAATCCGGCGACGCGCCCGACGAATCCGACGGCGACGACGCTGACGCCACCGAGGCCGAGGGCGACGCGGAGCAGGCCGAGGAGGACGTGTTCGAGTTCGGCGCCTCCGAGGGCAGCGACGTCGTCGACGGTCTGGAGGACGACGTCGCGAACGCAGATGCCACGGATGCTGACGCCGCGGACGGCGTGCTGACTGACGTCGCCGGCGTCGGCGACGCGAAGGCCGACGCACTCCGCGAGGCAGGCTACGAGTCGGTCGCGGATCTCCGCGCGGCGAGCCAGGCAGAGCTCGCCCAGATCGAGGGCATCGGCGACGCTCTCGCCGTCGAGATCAAGAACGACGTCGGCAGCGAGTAAGCGATCGGCTGCGGCTGCGGCCGGTGCAGTGTTTTTCCGGATTTTCGTCGCGCTGGGTTCGACCGCGGCATCGATGGCCGAGAGTGGCCCACGCAGCGACCGGTAACCTGCTTGCCCGCGTCGGCAGATCTTTGCGACGGAACGACGATGGCAGCGTATGCGACTCGATCCAGCAACCAGCCTCGCGGCACGGCCGGCGCCGGACGTCCGAGCCGTCGCCGAAGCGCCGGGGTCGATCCTGGTCGTTCCAGTCGGAAGCATCGAACAGCACGGCGAGCACCTCCCGGTCGCGACCGATAGCCTGCTCGCAGAGGCCGTCGCGCACGGCGGCGTCGAGCAAGCCAGCGACGGCACAGCAGATGGAACCGATTTCGACGTGCCCGCACTCGTCGCGCCGGTCGTCTGGACCGGCTACTCGCCCCACCATCTCCCCTTTGGCGGCACGCTCACGATCGGATTCGAGCGGCTGCTCGGCGTCCTCGAAGATCTCGCAGCGAGCGGACTGGGCGGCAGTGTGGGGAGTGGGGACACTGAGAGTGGAGAGAGCAACGGCTTCGACGCGCTCCTCCTCGTCAACGGCCACGGCGGCAACGCGGCGCTCCTCGAGGGCGCAGTGAGCGAAATCGGTATCGCGAACCCCGACGCGGAGGTCGTCGGCGTGACCTACTTCCAGCTGGCGGCGGGGCTGCTCGAGGACGTTCGCGAGAGCGAGCCGGGCGGCATGTCCCACGGCGGCGAGTTCGAGACGTCGCTCATGCAGCATCTCCACCCGGAGCTGGTCGGGGACTCGCGGGCGGCGACGCCACTGGAGCCCGCGTACGATCGGTCCAGCACTGACCTCCTGTCGGGCGGCCCCGTCTCCGCATACCGGTCCTTCGACGAGTACACCGATAGCGGCGCGATCGGGGAGCCCGCGCTGGGAACCGCGGAGACTGGCGAAGCGATCTACGAGCTGGTTACCGGCGAGCTCGCGTCGCTACTGGCGGAGATACACGAGACTGCACGCTAAGGCCAGTGGAGCACGGAGGGCGGATCGCCGGGCTCGAAACCGATCGATAGAGGCGTTCACGTGCACTCACGTTCGTCCCGTGCCCAACAGGTATAACAGCAAATCCCCCCTACCAAATTTCCAATGCGTGGCGTGGGGGCGGCGGAACGGGGGTTCCAGCCGTGACGGCCCGCGAGTGGGCCGGGAGGATCGCCTCCGCCGTTCTCGTGGTTGTCGTCCTCTCGCTGGTCGTCGGCCACCTGCTGGGAACCCCGATCTTGCTCGGCTACGTCAGCTCCAACAGCATGGAGCCGACGATCGACGAGGGTGACGCCTTCGTCTCGATCCCGCAGCCACTCGCCGGCGATATCGAGGAGGGCGACGTCATCGTCTACGAAGCCCGCGAGCTCGACGGCGGCGGCCTGACCACACATCGCGTCGTCGAGGTCCGGGACGACGGCTACGTCACGAAGGGGGACAACAACCCATTCACTGACCAGGACGGACCGGAGCCGATCGTCACCGACGAGCAGGTGAAAGCCGAGGTATTGCAGGTCGGCGGGCACGTGGTGACGATCCCGTTCCTCGGAACGCTCGTCGAGGGGATCGGATCGGTCGCGTCTGGCGTCCGGACGACGCTCGCCGAGACGTTCGGTCTCGGGGCCGCCACGAGCCCGCAAGGGTTCGGATTCTTGCTGGTGGGCTCCGGTCTCGCACTCGTCGTGCTGGCCGCACTGGGCGGCGGCCGTGGCACGCGGGTCACCGACCGCCGCACCGATCGCGAGAACGTGATCAAACTCTGGTCGGCGATCGGGGCGGTGGCGGTCCTCGTCGTGTTGCTCGCGACGGCCGCGATGGTTCTGCCTGGCGGCGTTCAGGAGTTCGGCATCGAGAGCAGCGAGGATCCCTCCGACGATCCGCTCTCCGTCGAGCCGGGAGAGAGCGCGACGATCGAGTACGAGGCGAACAACGCCGGCCTCGTTCCGACCGTCGTGATCATGGAGCCCCGGACGAACGACGTCTCGGTCCAGCCGGACCGCGTGACCGTCGGTGGTAGGTCGACGAAAACAGCGACGGCGACGATACAGGCGCCCGAATCGGAGGGTATCCACTACCGACACGCCGCAGAGCACCGCTACCTGCTCGTACTCCCGCCGGGCATGCTCGAGGCGGCCCACGACGTGCATCCGCTGGCAGCACTCGTGCTCGTCGATCTGGTGATCGCCGGGCTGGTCGTGCTCGCCGGCGTGGCCCTCCTCGGAACCAACGACATCCGCGTGCGGGCAGGCTCCGGGGATCGACCACTCACAGTCCGCCTGCGCCGCGCGCTCTTCCGGTGGTTCTGAGCAGGGGCCCTGCGGGCTCCGGGGCGTCACTCTGCAACAGTAGAGTCAAGAGTTAAAACGGCCGCCTGCGAAACGACCCCCATGAGCGACGAGGACGGCCCCGCCAGCGTCGAGGACGTGCGAATGCCCGACGACGACGAGGTGTTCGCAGAGGTCCTCGAGATGCTGGGTGCGAATCGGGTGCGGGTGCGGTGTGCGGACGGCGTCGAGCGGACGGCACGGATCCCCGGGAAGATGCAAAAGCGGATCTGGATCAGGGAGGACGACGTGGTCCTCGTGGAGCCCTGGGACTGGCAGGACGAGAAGGCGGACATCTCCTGGCGCTATGAGAAGGCCCAGGCCGAGACCCTGCGCGAGGAAGGGTACATCGCCTAGCGAGTCCGGCGATCCTCAGGCAGCCGACGAGTTCTCTCTCTCTCCCAGTAGCAAGACGGGAGGCGGTTAGTCGAACGGCAACGCACTCCTCTTGTGCGACCACTTTCACCACGCTGGCCGCGGGTTTATGCCCGTAGGGCGGCGACCTGCTGGCATGTCCAACGCGAAGGGCGATCGCCGGGAGCGCGAGCTCGTCAACGAGCTCGACGCCATCGGGTTCGCCGTCATGCGAGCGCCGGCCTCCGGCTCCGCGACGGAACGGGAGCTGCCGGACGTGCTGGCCGGCGACGGGGAGGCGTTCTACGCGATCGAGGCGAAATCGAGCGCCGGCGATCCGATCTACCTCACCGGCGAGGAGATCGAGGCGCTGATCTACTTCGCACAGAACTTCGGTGCTCGCCCGCGCGTGGCCGCACGATTCGACCGCGAGGCGTGGTACTTCTTCCACCCCGCGGACCTCTACGCGACCGACAGCGCGAACCGACGCGTGAAGAAGGAGACGGCACTCGAGGACGGCGAGACGATGGACGATCTCGTGGCCCACGGGCCGACGACCGACGACGAACCGGCGCCCGACGTCCTCGACGTGTTCCAGGCGGTTGCGGACGGGACATTGGAGCCCGAGGAGGGCGCAGCGATGGTCGACGACTGACCGACCGGCCCGAGCAGGACCCCCAGATCGGCGGGAACGGTCGCGCAGGTGGCGATCGGTTCCGACGGCGCTTTGGGGGTTCCGGCGAACACTCCTGTAGTGAGTGGGAACGACGCCGAGGCTGGCGAGGCAGATGGAGCCGAGGCGGACAGCGAAAGCGACGCCGCCGCTGGCGGAGCCAGCGATGCCGATGCTGGCGGGCCGGCCGACGCCAGCGGACCGACGGCTGGAGATCAGGCGAGCGGAGATTCCGTGACCGGAGATCCGGCGACCGGCGCCGATCGACCCGGCGTCGAGCAGTCCGGCGAACCGCCCGAGGGCGAGCACGATTCGCTGCTCGCAGCGGTGCGCGTTACGCGCCACGCACGCGTCGGACTCGCGGTCGGGCTCGGTCTCGCGGCGCTGCTCTACGTTCCGCGCTACCCCGTGTTCGACGCCTCGATCGAGGGCGCTCGGGGCTACTATCTCGGGCTCGCGTTCGTCCTCGCGGCGACGACGGCGGCGGTCGTCACTGCCGCGTTGAGCGTCAAGACGTTCCTCGAGCCGGTGCTCGATCGGGCGGCGTGGCTCCGTCGGGGGGGCGTGGTGGCGATGCTCGGCGGGCTGGGCTGGATCGCGGCACCGGCCTGTGCCGCGCTCGCCGACGCCGGGACGATCGACGTGCGGCTCTGGCGGAACGTGACGAGCCTCGGCAGTCTCGCTCTGTTGGTCGGGACGATCGGGTTCCACGCCGCTGTCCGCCCCGCGGCGGCCCGGCTCGGCGATCGAACGCGGCGGATCGAGCGAGCTGCCTACTGGCTCGCCCTGGTCGGGCTCCTGATCGCGGCCGCGAACGCGACCGGCAACGCGGCGCCGATGGAGACCGTCGACGGCAGCCAGACGGTGACGCCGTTCCTGATCGGTGCGTTGCTCGCCACGATCGCGGGGATCCCTCTCGCGTTGGTGGCGGAGCGATCCGGAGCGCTGCCGCGCTGGCGCACCCGGGCACTCTTAGTCGGAGGGGTGGCGAGTAGCCTCGCAATTTCGTGGATTGGACTCCTCGGTGGCTGGGACTGGCTTGTCGGGACCGACCTGCCGGACGTGGCCGTCGGGCTCGCGATCGCGCTGGTTCCAGCGGGAGTGGGCTGGGTCCTCGCGGGGCAGGGCCTCTGGGCCTCGGTCCAGCGGGCAGGGGATTCCGACGGTGGAACCCATACGTATCGCGAGAATGGATGACCATTCGTCCGCCAAATTCGGGGAGTAGCGCCGTCGAACGTGCAGTTCGTGCGGGGATTGGCAACCCTTTTGAGGAACCACCGGGTATCGGTAGTATATGCTCGAGGACGTGCAGAAAGGACTCGAGGGCGTGCTCGTCGCCGAGTCAGGCCTCAGCTCGATCGACGGCGACGCCGGGCGCCTGATCTACCGGGGCTACAATATCGAGACGCTCGCCCGCGAGGCGACGTACGAGGAAGTACTCTACCTGCTCTGGCACGGCGAGTTGCCGACGAGCGAGGAGCTCGAGGAGTTCGCCGGCTCCATCCAGGACGAACGGGAGATCGACGCCGACGTCCTCGAGATCGTCCGCAGACAGGCGGTCGCCGACGAGGAGCCGATGGCCGCGCTGCGCACCGCCGTCTCGGCGCTCTCGATGAGCGAGCCCGAGGACGACGCCGATCCCGAGGATCTCGACGCCACGCTCCGGAAGAGCCGCCGGATCACCGCCAAGATCCCCACGATCCTCGCCGCGTTCGAACGGTACCGACTGGGCGAGGCGCCCGTCGATCCGCATCCGGATCTCGGGCTCGCGGCGAACTTCCTCTACATGCTCACCGGCGAGGAGCCCGACCCCGTCGCCGCCGAGACGATCGACCAGGCGCTGATCCTCCACGCCGACCACGGCCTCAACGCCTCCACGTTCACCTCGATGGTGATCGCCTCGACGATGGCCGACGTCTACTCCGCCGTCACCGGCGGCATCGGCGCGCTCTCCGGCCCGCTCCACGGCGGCGCCAACCAGGACGTCATGGAGGTCCTCATCGAGGTCGACGAGAGCGACCGCGATCCCCTCGAGTGGGTGAAAAACGCCGTCGACGAAGGCCGACGCATCCCCGGCTTCGGCCACCGCGTCTACAACGTCAAGGACCCTCGCGCGAAGATTCTGCAGGAACGCTGTGCGGAGCTCGCCGAGGCCAACGGCGACGAGAAGTGGTACGATTACACCACCACGATCGAGCAGTATCTCACCGAGGAGCAGGGCCTCGTCGAGAAGGGCATCGCCCCCAACGTCGACTTCTACTCCGGGACCGTCTACTACCAGCTCGGGATTCCGGTCGATATGTACACGCCCATCTTCGCGATGAGCCGCGTCGGCGGCTGGGTCGGCCACGTGCTGGAGTATCAGGACGACAATCGGCTGATCCGCCCGCGTGGGCGGTACATCGGTCCGGACGACGCCGAGTGGGTCCCGATTGAAGAGCGGTAGAACTGAGCCTTTCTTTTTGAAGTCGTCGTTCATCGCCGCGTAGTGACTACTTCCGCAGAATCGCTTGCATCGAACAGCCTGGAAGCCCCCTCCCGCTCGCGCCCGCTCACTTGCTGCGCGCTTCACTCGCTCCCGTTGGTCGCTCGTTCCAGTGCTTACCGCGTGAGCGAACGCGAGCGGTCGGCCCCTTCCAGTCCCACCCGATGCCGAATGGGAAGGAGCGTAGCTCGATGGGGTTCCAGCCAAGCTGAGACAGGGGATCGTCTACTGCGCTGCAGCCGTGGACGATCCACCGCGCTACGACAGTTCGGAACCCCAGCCGGGTGGGAATGGAAGGGGCCGACCGCTCGACCCGTCCCCGGCGATGCAAGCACTGGAACGAGGGAGCAAAGCGACCGAGTGAAGCGCGCAGCGAGCCGCGGGCGGTCGAGCGGGAGGGGGCTTCCGGGGCGGTCTGTCGTCTCCTGAGTTCTGGCGTCACCAGCCCACTTCTGACAAGGTTCGAGCGGAACACATTTTGAGCGGGTCGAATAACGGATGTCCAGGGCACGTAGCTCAGTTGGACAGAGCGTCCGGCTTCTAACCGGACGGTCGTGGGTTCGAATCCCATCGTGCCCGTGCGCAGACTGTCGGTTTAGAGGTTCTTCGTAGGAGTACGCCAGAGAGTCGCTACTGTCGCAATTCGCGCAGTGCTCACGATTCCGTTCGTGCTGTCAGTCCGGTGTTCGTTCAGCGACGTAACGCACCCTCCTGCTCGCACGCGATTTCCAGATTCGGATCTACCCCCTTCGCTCAGTCTACTCGAGCTCCCAAGCCACCCACCGCCCCACCCACCAGAACCGGAGTGGGGCCCTCGCGGCCCCCTGCGGTTCGTGCTGCGATCTACTTCCCCGCCACCTTCCACCGCAAGCGAGGGAACGCCAGAGGCGGTTCGCCCGGCAGCGCAGCGACTTTTAGGAGCGAGCAGCCCGGAACGCGCGCCGAGCGCCAATCGGCGCGCGCATCCGCCTCGGGCAACCGGAAGCGGGGGCTTGCCCCCCGACCCGGAAGCCCGAGCGCACGCACTCGACCGGAGGGAGAGTGCGAGCGTGATGCGGGGCGGGGTGGTTGCGGTGTCTGACCAAACCGCCATCGCAGGTCCAAACGCGCGAAACTGGGACTCCGCCTCTCGGCCTTCCAAGACTAACTGTACAACCGCCGATAGCGAATCGCTGCCAGCTGGAGAGGGCAGTTGGCAGGGTTATTGGTGGAAGGAGAAGAACGCGCTCGTCGACGAGTTCGTGGGAGATTTCTCCGAACGTGCTGCTCGACCGGTGTCAGTCCGTGGCGGGACGAAGCTTCGCGAGGAGTGTACCTCCGAGAAGCGCGAGGGAGGTCACCGTAGCAAGTCCTGGTCAGATGTTCTGAACGAGTTTCTGAAGTGGTACAACGATTACCGTCACGCGCATCTGGTGTTCGACAGTCCCGAAGGTGAGACTGTCCGGAGTCAGATGCCGAATAGCCACCAGCCGGAGTATGGCGACAAGTACTATGCTCGCTTGAAGGCCCTGGAGAGGCAGATTACAGCCGAGTACGACGACCTCCAGGTTGCTATGCTCACGCTCACGGGCTCAATGAGAAACGCTCGCGGTGGTTGGCGTTGCCCAGCTGACCATCTACGTGACGTGATCGATACGTGGCGGCCCGACCGGGGCAGAGGTGTCTACCATGCACTCCGCGATGCTCTCGAAGGCAAGCGGTGGGAGTATACCCTTGTCGTCGAGAAACATCAGAACGGCTACGGGCACGTTCACGTTGCTGTCTTCGTTGATGGCTCGATCGAAGAATCCGATTTTCACCCTGTGATTGATTGCCACCTGCGGAAATGCGATATCGCTCATCGGGACGCTCACGACTACCACCATCCCGATCCGGAGAAACGACCTATCTCTGTCCGAGAGGTGGATGCCGATCTCGACCCCGATGAATACGAATCGACCGAAGACGTTGGTAACGTTGGTAGCTACATCGGCGAATATGTCGGTGCATACGGAAACTCGCTATTTGAACGATCAATCGAGGAGCTTGCCTTTCGCGCTGTAACTTGGTCAACTGGCACCCAGGTTGTTCGCTTTTCTGCCGGGGCGAATCAACTGATCAACGAGGAATTCGATCGGATCTCAGAGGATCAGCCAGGTTCTCCGCCTTGCTCCCACCCAGACAGTAACTCACCAAAGAGTGCGGCATCTGAATCGGACAGTTCTGGCCAAAACGAAGCCCCAGAAGGATGGACACTTGGTGGTATCGGCAGAGTTGATTCTGATGGAGAATCCATACACAGAGCTTCGAGCAGTGGTGTTCAGTGGGTAGATATTGCAGATGATTCGTATTTAGATCCCCCTCGGCAAATTACCTCTGACCGGCCAAAGGAGAGATTAGGGACTAGTGAATAATCACTAATCTGCTCTGTATGACCACTTTCACCTTTCTACCTATTAGGGTGGAGCCTGAAGCCTTAATTGAGACAGTGGTACAGGGATGCCGCTTGTCGGCTAGCGTAACATCTAAACGAACGCCCTGTACAATACAGACTACGAATCAACCGCGGACCCTACGCCAACGATGATCCCGATCCAAATTAGGGACTCTGAGCGGGCCGCGCTCAAGCTCTTGAAGCCCGCCATGGAGAGCGCCCTGCACGATGAGGAGATTGACCTCAACATTCCGGCTGAATACACTGGAGTGACAGGATTCTATGATAGCAACCTGAAAATCAACAAGCTTGCATACGCGGCCATTGATGAGTTTGATCTCCCTCTTCTGCGGACTTGGTATAAGTACGGCCAGTACGAGCCGTACGAAGAACTCCGTCCAAAATCTCTGAGCATAGGAGATAATGCAGAAGATGCGTATGTACCAAGCGGTCTCAAAACTGACGTCACTCAAGCAGATATTAAGCAGTATCTGCTGGATAGAGACCTAAGATCCGTATTTGAGCAAGACAAGTTTGAGTTCCTTGTTGAGAATTATGAAGATTGGGACCCTGAGCCCTATACGGATGCCTACATTGCAAGTACGAAGATTATCCAAGTCTTGGAGAAGTTGGATAATTCCAATAGTGAAACGATTATAGCCCAAGTTGGAGATCTTCGGGACGACTTTAAACAGGCCTCTATCGATCTCCGCTATAACTTAGATACGATTGACGCGTTTGGCGAGGATATCCACGAGCATGCTAAGTCATATCTAATGAATCTAGAGGATGCTCTCGTTAAGATAGATGAAACTTCAGATGTGACTGAGGATCAAGTTGAGACGATTCAGGAGGCCAGCCAAGTCTACCATGAGTCCGTCTTGCCTTGGGCAGCTATGATTATCTCGATCGACAGAGCCGATGGGCCCCCAGAGTCATTGCCTCAGTTCAGGAAATCTGGAAAGCGGCGGCTCAATGACCGCAAGAAGACATATGACACGCATTTGAAGGGGTGGAGGGCTGACCTAGGCGACCAGGAGCTTAAGCCAAGTCGGACTCAGCACCAGGCGGCAACCGATCCAGCTCCAGAAGCGATTAAAATGTTGCAGAAGGCCGCTTTAGAGAACACTTGATGGATGGGTGCCAACGGCGCTGTCCTCCTCGAGTTTGAAACTTCCCTAGACTACTGCCAGCCAATCCTTCCAGACCACGAAACTACGTCTGAGGCTTTGGATGCCATTCATGAGTTTGGCGTCCGTATTGAGATGAGGAGAAGTTGCTGGAGAAATCTAACAGACTCACTCACGAATACGTTAGAATTGTTTCTTTACCTTCGTGACCAGGCTAGTGAGTTGCTTCGGCAGCATGACTCAGATAAGGCCTTAGAGATTTTTAATGAATCTGTCTTGACGAAGGGGAATCTGGTGGGCGACCAACACATATCTCTAAGTGAGGAGTACATGCCAGATGTTGAGGATTTGAGGGAGGCAGTGGAAGAAATGGGCATAAAAGATTTCCGAGGATATGCTGATACCCAGCAGCGAGTTTGTAGCAGTGCCCAGGATGAGCTTGACTTAATGATTGACAGCTACTTCGATGGCAGCGGGAAAGATCCATATCTCTTTGAGGTTTCTGTTGAACAAGTAGTGGATAGCGATCGTATCGTTGATGTTCTCGTTGATGCCCATATCTGGGGAACACAATGCGACGGTTATCTTCTCACAAGACACGAATCAGTGATCCACTCTGAAAAAGAAGAAATCTTGGACTGCATGGCCGAGGATGCATTCGATATACTATCTCCTGTGGAGGTGGCCGAACGTTTGGCTTAGAAAACTATTCTCGCCTCCATTTGGCCCCGAATTTATTTTATCAATGAAATCTTCAGACTTTTCTATCAATGATTGCCGGTGGGCTGGGAGAGAAGAATCGGGAGAGTCTGGATCAAATCGGGTGTGGCAAAGCGTGATATCGTCCAAGGCAGAATTAATATCTGATCCGCGATATTTTTGCGGGATGCTATGGGTTTGTTTCTCTAATTCTGAATGTAATCTGTCAAAGGTTTCTTGATCATATTCATCAAGATCCATCCCCGTAGCTTCTCTTCGCAATTCCCTCACAATTGAAATGGTTTCTCTCTTCCAGTGGAACCGAGTCATCCACCTTTTGTTCCTTTGTGTGAGTTTATATTGTCCGAATAGAGAGATGAGGTTGATAACGAGGCTTGTCACTCCTGCAACGATACTCCCAATAATCGCTGCCAAGATGGGGGTAGAGATGGACATGACGCAGCCTTATTTGCTTGAACTTTCGCGATAAATATCTGGGTCTTCAGAGACTAGGAATGCACCCTCTTTGGTGATTTTATACTTCCCGCGGTCCACCTTCTCGACAAATCCTCCAGCTTGTAGCGTTTCCAACCGACGGGAGACTGTTTGACGCGTGAGATTAGTATTCTCTGCGATGATTGAGGGTGTTAGAGTCAACCCCGTATAGAGGACGAACAAAATATGTCCGTCAGATCCAGTAAACCAGTCCGGCGTATCTCCCTCAATTATTGGAGTCACATCTCCAGTTAAGTCCGGTACAAACGGCATGTCGTCATCGGAGGTACCCTCCGAGTCGTCTAAATCGCCCATAGACTCATCTGTAATTCGTTCGTTAAAACGTTGGTGCCTGTTTCTATTTTACTGAAAAAGTATTCTATAAGCCATTTACTATAACATGTTTACGAATTAGGAACAGGGTTAAGTTCTCCCAGTAGTATTGCTTTCACATGGATACGCCGAAACACCGCAATAGCAACCCAGAAAAGCTCAAACAGTCCCACAGAATCCCGGTTACCAGACAGATTCTAGCCAATTCGATGGAAGCGAGGCTGGTCCGCGAATGACCGACCTCGATCCGATCCAGCCGGCAGAGGCGGTGAAGATGTACCACGAGGCGATGCAGGACGAACACGCCAAATCAACTCGGCGTAGCGAAAAGCATCGACTCCGTGCGTTCCTCGAGTTCTGCGAGGAAGAAGAGATCGAGAATCTGAACGACCTCACCGGGCGCGACCTCTACAAATATCGAACGTGGCGTCGGGAAGGTCAGGGCGACGACCGTGAGCCGATCAAACTGGTTACGCTCAAGAGCCAGCTAGCGTCGCTCCGTCGGTTCCTCCGATTCGCGGCCAACATTGATGCCGTCGAACCGGAGTTTCACGAGCAGCTCTCGCTCCCGACGATGAAGAACGGCGAGGACGTGTCCGATTCGACTCTCGAACCCGAGCGAGCCATCGAGATTCTGGACTACCTCGAACACGCCCAGCCCGGATCCCGAGACCACATTATCGTCTTGCTGCTCTGGCGAACCGGAGCCAGAACCGGTGCGATCAGAGGGCTCGATCTCACCGATATCGATCTCGACGGCACGCATCCACGCGTGAATGGCCCGGCGATTCACTTCGTCCATCGGCCCGAAACCGGCACTCCACTCAAGAACCAGGAGAGTGGCACCCGTTGGAACCGAATCAGTGGGCAGACTGCTCGATTCCTCCAAGACTATATCGACTATCACCGGGACGACGTGGAGGACGAACACGGCAGAGAACCGCTCATCACGACCCAGTACGGACGGCCCGCGTCTAACACGGTACGCAAAACGCTATATCGGGTGACGCGCCCTTGCTGGAGAGACGAAACTTGCCCCCATGATCGGGATGTTGAACGATGCGATGCCGCCCATCTCGATCACGCGAGCAAATGTCCCTCCGCTCGATCCCCGCACGATCTCCGTAGCGGTCGTGTGACCTACCTCCGTCGGGAAGACGTCCCGCGCAGAGTCGTCAAGGACGAGCTGAACGCCAGCGAGGACATTCTCGATCGCCATTACGACCGCCGGTCGGATCGAGAACAGGCAGAGCAGCGTTCCGATTTCATCCCGGATATCTAACCAACAATGTTCGCCAGTATCAGGGCCGCGTCATCCGCAATAGCCGGACCCCATCGTGCCCGTGATTTTGCGACGAACGGACGTGAGGAGCAAATCACGTCGACGTGGGTTCGAACCCTGGAAGTCGCAGCCCGCGAGGGCCGCAGGCCCGAGCAGGAACGTCTTCCTCCGGTTCGAATCCCATCGTGCCCGTTCGTCCTCGCTTCGTATAGACTCACCAGCACGTCTCGCGTCTCGTCGCAACCGCTTTCCCCTCGGAGTCAGTCCCACTCCACATGGACGTATTCGGATCCAGCGGCGTACGCGGCGTCGTCAATCAGGGGATGGATCCAGGATTCGCGACGCAGGTCGCCCAGGCCGCGGGAACGGTCTGGGACGCAGAGCGGGTCGCGATCGCCCGCGACACGCGTCTCTCCGGGGAGATGCTCGCGGACGCGGTCGCAGCGGGCCTGGCGAGCGTCGGCTGTGACGTCGAGCGGCTCGGGGTGGTGCCGACGCCGGCTGCGCAGGCACACGCGGAGCGGGAGGAGATGCCGGCGGTGCTGGTGACGGCCTCGCACAATCCGCCGGAGTTCAACGGGCTGAAGCTGGTCGCCGCGGACGGTGGCGGGCTGACCGTCGAGACGCTGGAGGCGGTCGAGCGCACGCTGATCGAGGAGTCCTTCGAGCCGGTCAGCTGGGAGGGGATCGGCGCGTCGCGATCGACCGACGACGCGGCAGAGCGCTACGTCGACGCGGTCGTCGGGGCGGTCGATCGCGAGCGGATCGCCGCGGCGGATCTCACGGTTGCAATCGATCCAGGCAATGGCGCGGGCTGTGCGACGAGCCCGGCGATCTTCCGGGAGCTTGGCTGTCAGGTCGTGACGGTCAACGCACAGGCCGACGGCTGCTTTCCCGGGCGCGCGCCCGAGCCCGTGCCCGAGGAGCTGGGCGATCTCTCGCGGCTCGTCCGAGCAGCCGACGCGGACCTCGGGATTGCCCACGACGGAGACGCGGATCGCGCGGTGTTCGTCGACGAGCGGGGGAATCCTGTCGACGCCGACGCCTCGCTGGCTGCGCTCGCCTCGGCGGAGCTTGGCCCCGACGATGTCATGGTGTCGGCGGTGAACGTCTCCCAGCGCGTGGTCGACGCGGTGGAGTCTGCGGGCGCCAGCCTCGAACTCACGCCGATCGGTGCGACCTTCCTCGCGAGCCGGGTCCGGACGCTCCGCGCGGAGGGGAACTCGGTGCCCATCGCTGGCGAGGGCAACGGCGGCGTCTTCTTCCCGCCCTACCGGCTCGCCCGGGACGGCGCCTACGGCGCGGCCCGGTTCCTCGAACTCGTCTCCGAACGCCCTGCCAGCGAGATCGTCGCGCCCTACGACGACTACCAGTTCGTGCAGGCGAACCTCGAGTACGACACCGAGGCGGACCGCGATCGGATGCTCGAGGCCGCCACGACGTGGGCCGAGGCCCAGGACGGCCGCGCGGACACCACCGACGGCTATCGCGTGGACTACGGCGACGCCTGGGTCCTCGTCCGAGAGAGCGGCACGGAACCGCTGGTGCGCGCCTACGCGGAGGCACGACAGCGCGATCGGGCGGAGTCGCTGCTGGGCGACGTAGTCGCGGTACTGGAGAGCGCCTGAGCTGTTGAATATTCGTACGGCGGACAATCGAACTGGCGACGCAGCTACTGCTTCCCGTCCGGTGAGTCCGTCGGCTCGTCGTCGAGCCGACCGAGGAGGCGGGAGAGGAGCTGGCGGCCCTTGCCGCTCTTCAGCCCCCACCGTTTGGCCTTGTTGCGGGCTTCCTCGCTCATGGTCGAAAATTGCGCGCCGTCACCTAAATAGCTGTGGCGAGCACGGCAGTGGCAACGCCAATCACCAGTGTCGCCTGTGTCACCGTCAGGAGCCAGGAGTTCCAGGCGATCGTTTCCTCGTTCTCCAGGATCATCCCGGCATACCCTTCGAGGAGATCTCTATCCCATTCACTGCCGGTTGTGGACCGCTCGGTCGCTCGCTCGAAGTACGTGCCTCCTGGACCCACGTAGAGACTGGATTCACCGTAGGTGACGATCCCGACGACAGCCGACACAACCAGTGATGCGAGCGAAGCGTGGAGAAGCGTCTGATCGAAGACCCCCGCTCCCGCGAATCGGCCCGCGGTGAGCAATAACCCGATCAGAACTGCGTTGAACCGTACGGTCTTCGTCGCCTTGTCGTCGATGTCCACCATCGTCTCGTTTTGAGACTCGAGCACAGACCGCGCCTCTCCATGAATCACCTCGAGACGAACGCTCTCCCAGTCCTCGCCGTCGGTCACGAGACGCTTTCGCCGCGCCTCCGGGCATAAACCTGCGGCCCGGCTGCACAGTTTGCTCGCGTCTTCACAACCGTTCACGCCCCTCCGACACGCTTAACTCAATGGACTGATTTGTGCATTACAAGCCGAATCCATACAGTAGTGATCTTCCATGGAACAATACATCGATCGCGTCGCTGACGGCGAGGATCTGACGCAGGCCGAAGCTCGCGAAGCTGCCACTGCGATCTTCGAAGACGCCACGGAGGCCCAGATCGGGGCCCTCCTGGCGGCGCTGCGAACCAAGGGCGAGACCGAAGCGGAGATCGCGGGTTTCGCGGAGGGGATGCGTGCCGCCGCGAAGACGATCGATCCCGGCCGCGCCCCGCTCGTGGACACCTGCGGCACCGGCGGCGACGACTACGACACGATCAACGTCTCGACGACGAGCACGTTCGTCGTCTCCGGTGCTGGCGTGCCCGTCGCCAAACACGGCAACTACTCTGTCTCTTCCTCGTCGGGGAGCTCCGACGTCCTCGAGGAACTCGGCGTCGAGATGGAGACCGATCCCGACGCCGTCGAGGATCTCATCGAGGCCGAGGACGTCGGCTACATGCACGCGCCGGCGTTCCATCCTGCGATGAAGGCCGTCATCGGCCCGCGCAAGGAGCTCGGCGTCCGGACGATCTTCAACGTGCTCGGCCCGCTCACGAACCCCGCCTGCGCGGACGCACAGGTCGTCGGCGTCTACGATCCCGACCTCGTCCCGACGCTCGCGAACGCCCTCGCGAACCTCGACGTCGATCGGGCGCTGGTCGTCCACGGTTCGGGACTCGACGAGATCGGGATTCACGACGAAACCGTCGCAGCGGAGGTCTCCGGCGGCGACGTCACCGAGTTCACCATCGAGCCCGAAGATCTCGGCCTCGACCGCGCGCCGATCGAGGAGATCGCCGGCAGTACGCCCGAGGTCAACGCACAGGACCTCGAAGGAATCCTGACCGGCGAGGTGACTGGAGCCAAACGCGACGTCGTCCTCGCCAACGCGGGCGCGGCGATCTACGTCGCTGGCGAGGCCGACTCGATCGAGGAAGGCGTTGAGGTGGCCACCGACGCGATCGACACCGGGGCTGCCGCCGCACGCCTCGACGCCCTTCGTGAGGCCTGAGCCGATGACAGGATCCGATTCTGCGACCGCCGATTCCGCGGCCGACGATCGTACGACTGACGCCCCCTCCCACCCTCGCGTGAAAATCTGTGGCCACACATCCAGTGAGGATCTCGCCGCGAGCGTGGCGGCGGGCGCTGACGCCGTCGGCGTGATTACCGCTGTCGACGTCGAGACGCCCCGTGAGGTCACGGTGCGACACGCTGCGGACCTCCTGGCACCGGTTCCACCGCTCGTGACGGGCGTGCTCGTGACGATGCCCGAGACCGTCGGCGACGCCGTCGAGCTGATCGGTCGGACGAACCCGGATGCGGTGCAGGTCCACGGCACGCTCGACCCCGCCGAGGTCGCCGACCTCCGGCAGCGCGTCCACGTCGACGTGATCGCTGCGATCGGCGCCGACGAGCCTGCCCTCGCCGACTACGCCGACGCCGCTGACGCGCTGCTCGTGGACACCCCAGCTGCGGACGGCGGCGGTGGCACCGGCCGCACGCACGACTGGACGGCGACCCGGAGCGCGACCGCCGATCTCGACGTGCCGGTGATTCTGGCTGGCGGCCTCGATCCGGCGAACGTCGCCGACGCGATCGAGACCGTCCGACCGTTCGGGGTCGACGTGGCCTCCGGCGTCGAATCCGAGGGCGTCCGCGCGAGCGAAGCGAGTGCGGTATCCGGCGAGCGAAGCGAGACGGATGCTCGTCAGGCCGACAGGTCTGACGGTGGCTCGGAAGGCGAGCGAAGCGAGTCTTCCGGCGGGGAGAAAGACCACGACGCCGTTCGCGCGTTCGTCCGGAACACGCGAGCAGCGACCGCGGACGATCGCGACGCTGCGCCGGCCGCGGAGGGATCCCGATGAGTACCGAGCACGATCCGGTGCTCTCGATGGATCGGGAGACGTTCGTCGCGCACGCAGCGGGCGAGCGGGCAGACGACGACGCGGACGCGACGGCGTCGGATCCGGCAGTGATCCGCGTCGCGACCGAGCTCGACGCCGACATCTCTCCCCTCTCGGCGTACGCCGCACTGACGGGCCGGACGACCGACGCTGACACCGCCGATCACGCCTTCCTGCTGGAGAGCGGCGGGAAGACGGCCGCGAGCGACCCCGACGGCGCATTTAGACCGAGTCACGCGACGACTGATCGTCACGCGCGCTACTCATTCGTCGGGTACGATCCCGAGGCAGTGGTGACCGTCGGCGACGACGGCGCCGAGGTCGACGTGCTCGGCGACGAGCGCTACGCCGATCTGATCGAGACCGGTGGCGACGACGTAGTCGACGAGCTCCGGGCCGCGATGCCCGACGTCCGGCGGGCTGGCTTCGAACACGGAGATCGTCAGCGGCTCGACGGCGGGCTCGTCGGATTCCTGGGCTACGACGCCGTCTACGACCTCTGGCTCGAGGAGGTCGGACTGGAGCGCCCCGACTCGCGCTTTCCCGACGCCGAGTTCGTGCTGGCGACGCGGGTCGTCGCGTTCGACGACGTCGAAGAGTCGATCGAGCTGGTGTTCACGCCGGTCGTCCGGCCCGAGGACGACGCCGGGGCGATCTACGACGCGCTCACGGCGGAGGCCGAACGCGTGGAGGCGCTGCTCGCCGACGCCACGGCGCCGGACACCGGCGGATTCGAGCGGCTCGGTGAGACCGCCGGTCCGCAGGCCGAGTACGAGGACGCGGTTCGGGAAGCGAAAGAGCACGTCCTCGACGGCGACATCTACCAGGGCGTGCTCTCCCGGAAACGCGAACTCTACGGCGAGGTCGATCCGATCGGGTTCTACGCGGCGCTGCGCGAGGTCAACCCCTCGCCGTACATGTACCTGCTCGCGCACGACGACCTCGCGATCGTGGGGGCCAGCCCCGAGACCCTGGTGTCCGTGCGAGGCCAGGAGATCATGGTCAACCCGATCGCAGGGACCTGCCCGCGCGGGACCGGCCCCGTCGACGATCGACGGCTCGCCGGCGAGATGCTCGCCGACGACAAGGAACGGGCCGAGCACACGATGCTGGTCGATCTCGGACGCAACGACGTGCGGCGGGTGGCCGAGCCCGGCTCGGTGCGCGTCGACGAGTTCATGAGCGTGCTCAAATACAGCCACGTTCAGCACATCGAATCGACGGTGACCGCGACGCTCGCAGCCGAATCGGACGTGTTTGACGCCACGCGAGCGACCTTCCCCGCGGGCACGCTCTCGGGCGCGCCCAAAATCCGTGCGATGGAGATCATCGACGAGCTGGAGCTCGCCCCGCGGGGCCTCTACGGCGGCGGCGTCGGCTACTACTCCTGGAGCGGCGACGCGGATTTCGCGATCGTCATTCGGACTGCGACGGTCGAGTCCGGCGTCGATCCGGCCGACGCACCGGCGGCTGCCGGCGTTTCCCAGGACCGCACCGGCACGCTCGATCGGATCACCGTCCAGGCCGGCGCCGGGATCGTCGCCGATAGCGACCCCACCGCCGAGTACGAGGAGACCGAGTCCAAGATGGACGGCACGCTGGCCGCCCTCGAACGCATCGAGAACGGTGCGCAGCACCCCGACGGCGACACCGCCGATGCCGCCGGGGCCAGCGAGGGATCCGCGCAGGGCGGGGGCGACGGGGATGGCGCCGCCACCGGCGACGACGAGGCGCACCGCGACGAGGAGGAGCCGGCAGGCACCGACAACGAACCCGCAGCTGACGACCCCGCCGGTCAGGAGGTGAGCCGATGAGTGCGACCGATCGCGGCGAGGACGCCGCCAGCGACGCCACGGCAGCCGACGAGGATCGCCCGCTCGTCCTGTTCGTCGACAACTTCGACTCCTTCACCTACAATCTCGTCGAGTACGTCAGCGAACACGCCGACACCGCCGTCGTCAAGAACACCGCCTCGCTCGCGGAGATCCGGGAGATCGACCCCGACGCGATCGTCATCTCGCCGGGGCCGGGACATCCGAAGAACGATCGTGACGTCGGCGTCACGCTCGACGTGCTCACCGATATCAGCCCCGAGGTACCGACGCTCGGCGTCTGTCTCGGGCTGGAGGCGGCGGTCTACGCCTACGGCGGCACGGTCGGCCGCGCGCCCGAGCCGATCCACGGCAAGGCGTTCCCGATCGACCACGACGATTCGGGCGTGTTCGCCGGACTGGAGCAGGGCCTGCGCGGCGGGCGGTACCACTCGCTCGTCGCGACGGCGGTTCCGGAGGTTTTCGAGGTCACGGCGACCGCGGATCACAACGGGGAGGAGCTCGTGATGGGCGTGCGCCACCGCGAGCATCCAATCGAGTGCGTCCAGTTCCATCCCGAGAGCGTGCTCACCGCTGCCGGGCACGACGTCATCGAAAATTTCCTCGACGGGCTGTAGCTCGCGGTATCGCTTCGCCGACGCTCAGTACGCAGGCTGCTCAGACCAGCCCGAGCAGGCTCAGCGCGAACAGCGCCGCGACGACCACGATCGCGATCCAGAGCAGCTTCCACGCCACGGAGAGCACTGCGCGGCCGACCACGACGATGATCGCGACCACGACCAGCGCGATCAGCAGGCGGCCGAACTGTGTGTTGAGTGGCTCGGGGATCGACTGAAGTAGCGTGACTGGTTCCATACAGGGGGTGCAACCCCGCGTGGTATCTATCTTGTGGGGAGCTGGGTGGAGAGTGAGTGTCGGAAGTGGCTCGCTCCAGAGGAGCTGGAGTCACAGAGGAGCCAGTTCCGCACAAACTGGAGGCTGAATCTCGTGAGTCACCCTCCGTGAATTCGGTCGTCTCCCCCACGACCTCGACCATCGCCCCGTTGCAGGGGTGCGTTCTCCAGTCGAAATGGAGGGGGCGAATTACCACACTGTTGCAACCGATAGGTTTTGGTGTCGTGATCCTCCGTCCTGCCGCCTGCATGCGATTCTCCGATATTCTCGCCGAGTAGCTGCCAGCAACGTCCACTTTCACTCTCCTTTCCCGATCCTTATGTGCGGGGCTCACGTACGATTCGAACAGCGACGGCGGCGAGGACGACCGACAGGGGCGCTGGCAGGGGGTTAGAACCGCATAACCACCAGTATCTGCAACACCCTACGCTGTACTGCGATTTGCGCCACGCCACGGTACGCATACTTTATGTGGGATGCCCCAGAAGGAAGTCTCCGTCACCGACACCCAGAACGATGTCCCTAACACCACCCAAAACCGACCGACGGCACCGATTCGCTCGCGCGGGGGGCTCGGCATGAGCCAGCCCGACGCCTCCGCGGACGAGGTAACGCTCCCGATCAAACGCGTCGAGGGAGCGACCATGGAAGAGCGCCTGACCGGCAACGCGTACCACAACATCCTGCCGGCGCGCTACCTCCGCAAGGACGCGGACGGCGAACTGATCGAGCAGCAGGAGGACCTCTTCGAGCGCGTGGCGAAGAACGTCGCGCTCGCAGAGTCCGTCTTCGAGGCGCGCAAGCGCGATCTCGAAGTGACGGTTACGCCCGACCAGCTCAAGCCCGACCACCCGCGGCGCGACGAGCTCGCCGCGGAGGTCTTCGGCAAGGGCACCACCGTCGACAGCGACGCCGAGACGACGCTCACCGAGTACAACGTCAACAAGTTCGCCTACGAGTCGCTCGTCCCCGAACTGCCGTCGGCCGTCCAGAACCACGTCGAGTCCACGGCGAACGCGTTTCAGGACGCGATGGAGAACCTCTCCTTCATGCCGAACTCGCCGACGCTGATGAACGCCGGCGACGAGCTTCAGCAGCTCTCTGCGTGTTTCGTCGACTCTCCCGGCGACGACATCGACGACATCCACGAGACCGCCAAGGAGGCCGCGCAGGTCTTCCAGTCCGGCGGTGGCATGGGCTATGCGTTCTGGAAGCTGCGACCCTACGGCGACCCGGTCGGCTCGACTGGCGGTATCGCCTCGGGCCCGATCACCTTCATGCGGACCTTCGACCAGATGTGCGAGACGATCGCCCAGGGCGGCGCCCGACGCGGTGCCCAGATGGGCGTCATGCGGGTCTCCCACCCGGACGTCATCCAGTTCATCCACGCGAAGAACAAGGACGTCTCGCTGGCCAACACGCTGCGGCTGAACGACCCCGACGACTTCACGCACACCTCCTTCGCGGACGCGCTCGACGAAGCCCGCGAGCTCATCGACGACGAGGGGCGCGTGCCCGAGCATCTCCGTAACGCCGTCGAGGGCCACCTCTCGAATTTCAACATCTCCGTGGGCGTCACCAACGACTTCATGGACGCCCTCGAGAACGACGAGGAGTTCACCTTCACCAACCCCCGGACCGGGGAAGCACACATCGCGACGGAGGAGACCAAGGAGCTCTACGACATGTTCGGCCTCGGCGAGTACGTCGAGGTCGGTGAGGAGCTGTCGATCCCCGCCGACGAGCTCTGGACGGACATCGTCGAGGGCGCACACGAGAACGGCGAGCCCGGCGTCGTCTACCTCGAGCGGATCAACGAGGAGCACTCCTTCGACGTCGAGAAGCACGAGGACCACCGTATTCTCGCGACGAACCCCTGCGGCGAGCAGCCCCTCGAGGA
Organism: Salinarchaeum laminariae; assembly: GCF_023204835.1. Taxonomy (GTDB): domain Archaea; phylum Halobacteriota; class Halobacteria; order Halobacteriales; family Salinarchaeaceae; genus Salinarchaeum; species Salinarchaeum laminariae. The sequence continues at coordinate 1,219,427 of NZ_CP096270.1, read as the reverse complement.
GTACGAGGCCTGCAACCTCGGCCACATCAATCTCTCGACGATTGCGGCGACGGACGCGCCGGACTGGCGCGTCTGGTCTGAACAGCACGCCGACCGCTTCGACACCGAGGCCGAGGCGGTCGAGGCGTTCCTCGACGAAGCCGTCGACTGGGAGGAGTTCGAACGCCGCATCGCACTGGGCACCCGCTTCCTCGAGAACGTCGTCACGATGTCGGACTTCCCGGTCCCCGAGATCGAACAGAAGGTCCGGGAGATGCGCAAGATCGGGCTCGGCGTCATGGGCCTCGCACAGCTGTACATCCAGCTTGGCATGGAGTACGGCTCCGACGCCTCCAACGAAGTCGCCAGCCAGCTCATGCGCTCGATCAACCACGGCTCGAAGGAGGCCAGCCACGAGCTCGCCACCCAGCGCGGGCCGTTCTCGGAGTGGGACAAATCGAAGTTCGCTGACCCGACGGAGTACCGCGAGTGGTTCGAGCACCAGACCGGCCTCGACGCCGACGACTGGGCCGACGGGTACCCGATCCGCAACCACAACACGACGACGATCGCGCCGACGGGCACGACCTCGATGGTCGGCAACACGACGGGGGGCTGTGAGCCGATCTACAACGTCGCCTACTACAAGAACGTCTCCGACGACGTGCAGGGCGACGAGATGCTCGTCGAGTTCGACGACTACTTCCTGCGCGTTCTGGAGGAAAATGGCATCGACGTCGAGGCCGTCAAAGAGGAGGCTCAGGAGCAGATGGCCGAGAACGAGTTCGCCGGCGTCGACGGGCTGACGACCGTCCCCGACGCCATCGGCGAGCTGTTCGTCACCACCGGCGACCTCTCCGCGAAGCAACACGCCGAGATCCAGGTCGCCTGTCAGACCGGCGTCGACTCCGCGATCTCGAAGACGGTCAACGCGCCGACGGACTCCACCGTCGACGACGCCAAGGAGGTCTTCCAGTACATCTACGACCACGGTGGCAAGGGCGTCACCTACTACCGCGACGGCACCCGCTCGAAGCAGGTGCTCACCACGCGCGCCCAGAACGCCGAGTTCGCCGACATGGACGCCGAGGAGATCATCGCCCAGATCGAGGAGATCTTCGGCGACCTCGGCGAGTTCTTAGAGGAGCCCGCCGTCCGCGACGCCGTCGAGTCCGACGTCGCCGAGGTCCTCGGCGCAACGCCCGACCTCGCCGAGCAGTACGCCGAGAAGCGCCCGCGCCCGGACGTCCTCCACGGCGTCACCCAGCGCATCGACACCGGCTACGGCAAGCTCTACGTCAACATCAACGAGGACGAGGACGGCCGTCCCTTCGAACTGTTCGCCAACATCGGCAACTCCGGTGGCTTCACCGCCTCCTTCACGGAGGCGCTCGCGAAGACGATCTCGACGGCGCTCCGCTCGGGCGTCGATCCCGACGAGATCGCCGACGAGCTCCAGGGCATCCGCTCCCCGAAGGTCGCCTGGGACAAGGGCGAGCAGATCCAGTCGATCCCCGACGCCATCGGCACCGCGATGCGCCGGTATCTCGACGACGAGATCGACAAGGCCTACCCCGACCAGACGAACCTCACCGAGCTCGAAGCCGGCGAGGAGGCCGAGGCAGCCGCGCCCGAGCCCGAAACTGACGGCGGCGCAGTTGCAGCCAGCGGCGCGGCGACCGAACCCTCGACCGGCTCCGAGGGCGTCGAGCGCGCCCAGGCCGATTCCGGCGGGGACCAGCAGGAACTCATCGACGCCGGTGAGAGCCCCGAGTGTCCCGACTGCGGTGCGCTCTCGCTCTACTACTCCGAAGGCTGCAAGACCTGCGAGTCCTGTGGCTGGTCGGAGTGCTAATCTGAGGTAGCGGTCGAAGTTTCGTTTCTATCCGCGTTTTTCGAGGCGCCACTCGCAGTCCAGAGTATTGCATCCGCGAGCGACCGAAGGGAGCGAGCGGTTTCGTCCGAGAGAGCGAAGCTCTCTCGTGATCGGACGAGAGCACAGCTCTCGTCGACCTCGCGGGATCGAAGATCCCGCTCAGTCACGAAAGGCGCTTCGCGTCTTTCGAACGACTCCGAGCCGAGTGAATCGAGGCGCGGGCTTCCTCGCGAGCAACGCGAGCGAGGGCTCGCGGGGGCTCCGCTCCCGCGGTGTTTTTGGCCCAGATTTTTTGGCGGAGGGTTTCCTCGGTCGCGCTTCGCGCGACCTGCGGGAACCCTCCGAAAAAAAAGGTGGGCTCTAGTAAATGAGCTCGTCGTCGCTCTCGACCATGTAGAGCGTCCGCGCGGAGATGTTGACGGCGTGGTCGCCGACGCGTTCGAGGTCGCGAATCGTCAGGAGGAGCCGGGAGACGTCCTGCATGATGGCCTCAATCTCGGACTGAGGCGGATCGGGGCCGACCTCGCGCTCGATGAGGTCGCGGACGACGGTCTGGCTGGCGCGTTCACACAGCTCGTCGATCTCGTCGTCGCGATCGGAAATGTCGAAGCAGGCGTCGGTGTCCTCCTCGGCGTAGGCCATCATCGCGTCCTCGACCATGGCGATGACGGCGTCGCCGAGTGACTGCACGTCGACGTCGGGGTACCGGTCCTGGTCGGCGTCCTCGGCGTAGCCCGCGAGGTTGGTCGCGAGGTCGCCGATCCGTTCGAGGTCGGTGATGACCTTGAACGACGAGGCGATGAATCTGAGGTCGCCTGCGACGGGCTGCTGGAGCGCCAGCAGGTCGATGCAGTCCTGTTCGAGATCCAGATAGAGCTGGTTGATCTCGTGGTCGCCCTCGATGACCGTGCGTGCGAGCTCCTCGTCCTTGCGGTCGAGGGCGTCGAGCCCGTCGCGGAGCCGCTCGAGGACGAGCTCGCTCATGTACAGTACGTCGTCGCGGAGGTCGTCCAGTTTCTCTTGATAGGATTCTCGTGCCATAAGGGAGGCTGCGTCAGTGAGGTTTGTTAGCCTTTCCGTGAGCCGGTACCCATCTGCGCTGCTCGGAGCTGGTCGGTGGGTCGGTCACCCGAACTTGCCGGTGATGTAATCCTCGACGCGATCGTCGTTGGGGTTCTCGAAGATCGTCTGCGTGTCGTCGAACTCGACGAGCTCGCCGCCGGTGAGGAAGACGGCGGTCTTGTCGGAGATCCGCGCTGCCTGCTGCATGTTGTGCGTCACGACGACGACGGTGTAATCCTCGGAGAGCTCCTCGATGAGGTCCTCGACCTTCGAGGTCGCGACGGGGTCGAGCGCGCTCGCGGGCTCGTCCATCAGGATGACCTCTGGGTCGGGCGCGATCGCTCGGGCGATACAGAGGCGCTGTTGTTGGCCGCCGGAGAGGTCGAGGCCGGAGGAGTCGAGCTGGTCCTTGACCTCGTCCCAGAGCGCGGCGCGTTTGAGTGCTTTCTCGACGGCCGCGTCGACGTCGACGTCCATGTCCTGAACCTCGAGGCCGTAGGCGACGTTGTCCTTGATCGACTTGGGGAAGGGGTTGGGCTTCTGGAACACCATCCCGATCGTCCGTCGGAGGGCGACGGGATCGACGTCCTCGTCGTAGACGTTCTTCCCGCGGAACCGCAACTCGCCATCGACGGTACAGCCGTCGATCAGGTCGTTCATCCGGTTGATACAGCGCAGAAAGGTGGATTTCCCACAGCCGGATGGGCCGATGATCGCCGTGACCCGGCGCTCGGGAATCTCCATCGTGGTCGGTTTGAGCGCCTGCTCGTCGCCGTAGTGCACCTCCAGATTCCGGGACTCGATGACGGTGTCGGATCTCACGGTGGATCCGCCGTCTCCCCCCGTCGAGACCGTGGTATCGATGAGAACGTCGTCTTCGTCGTCGGGAGTGCCCGACGCGTTCTGCTCCGTTCCCCCATCGTCCGCCTCGGCGGCCGTCGGTGGTGCTGTGTCGGTCATGACTGGATGCAGCGCGGGGTTCCCCGCCTCGCCGCGGAGTCGATCCGCTCGGTCAGATTTTGCGTCCATTGCTCTAAATATGCTACTATGATCCCTCCGTATGCATATATAGTGAGATATACCACTACCCCAGTCGACGTACCAGAGAGCGTCTATTCGACGTATTATCGCGCCATACACGGGATAGGTCGCGCTATATATGATCGGTTGTACTTATGTATCTCCAGTCTAAGCTGGAGGCATGGAGACGCGAAAGGTCCAGCTCACCGGGGGGTCGACGTTCACGGTCTCCCTCCCCAAAGAGTGGGCGACCGAGAACGGCGTCGAGGCGGGGAGCGAGGTCGAGTTCCACCACGAGTCCAACGCGCTCGTGTTGACCCCACGGCGCGAGTCCGGGAGAACAGAGGGAACGCTCGACGTCAGCGGGCTCGAGGGCGAGCGACTGACGCGGGCCGTGATGACGATGTACGTCAGCGGGTTCGACGTCATCACGCTGCAAGGCGACTCGATCTCGGCCGACCAGCGACAGGCGATCCGGGACGCTGCCCAGGGGCTCGTCGGCGTCGAGGTCATCGAGGAGACGAGTGATCGGGTCGTCGTGCAGGACCTGCTCGACTCCTCGGAGCTGTCCGTCGACAACGCCGTCACGCGGATGCGGCTCATCGCGCTCGGCATGCTGGAGGACGCGGTATCGGGGCTCCTCGAGAACGACGACGACGTCGCCGCGAGCGTCGTCGACCGGGACGACGACGTGGACCGGCTCTGGTTCGTCGTCTCACGCGTGTTCCGCGCAACGCTCCGGTCGCCGAGCGCGACGGAGGAGCTCGGACTGCCGCGGGAGGTCTGTTTCGACTACCACTCCAGCGCCCGGCAGCTCGAACGCATCGCCGACCACGCCGCGAAGATCGCCCAGTTCTCGAAGCAACTCGAAGAGATCGACGACGACGTGGCGACGGCGCTGACCGAACTCCACGACGACGCCGCAGACGTCATCGACACTGCGATGGACGCACTGCTCGAGGACGACAGCGACCGATCGACGGAGCTCGCCAGGGAGGCGACGGACTCGATCCTCGCCATCGACCAGCACGCACGGCACATCGACGACCTGCTCCGGGAGCAGGATCCACAGGAAGCCCAGCACCTCGGGCTGATCGTCGACTCGCTCTCGCGAAGCGCGGACTACGGCGGCAACGTCGCCGAGACCGCACTGCAGAACGCAGCGCCGAAACCACCCTGAGGCCCGCGAGCGAAGCTCTTCGGTCGGTCGTCAATCGTACCAGCCTGCCGAACCGCAATCGGCAGCGGCAGCAGTCACAGTACCAGTCACGGCCGCCCGATCCACCACGTTCTCCAGGGACTCACTCCATCGCCACCAGCAGCCGACGTTCCGCGCGCGGCGTGAGGACCGCCGAGGCGACGCCGGCGCCGATCATCCCACCGACGAGGACGGCCACGTCGACCGTCCCCGATCCGACGATGGCGTACCCCTGATAGAGCACGCCGAAGGCGAGCGCGCCGATCAGTCCCCAGAGCAGGGCGTGTTTGCGAGCCGGCTCCATTCAGATCGCCGCGATGGCCTCGATCTCGACGCCGGCCCCCTTCGGGAGCGCGTCGACGCCGACGGCGCTTCGCGCGGGTGGTTCGCGCTCGAAGTACTCGGCGTAGGCCTCGTTCATTTCGTCGAAGTCCTCGATGTCGTCGAGATAGACCGTCACTTTGAGCACGTCCTGGGGCTCCGCGCCGCCCTCGGCGAGCACGGCAACGAGGTTGTCCAGTGCCTGCTCGGTCTGGGCGGCGATCGGCTCGCCGTCGAGGAGTTCACCGTCCGGCGTCAGCGGGATCTGGCCCGCAGTGAAGACGATATCTTCGGTTCGAGCGCCCTGGCTGTACGCGCCGACCGCCTCGGGCGCGGCGTTGGTATCGATGATGTGCTTCACGTCCGGCAATCGGGCCGGTCCGGCCTTAACGCTGGTGCGGGAACACTGCCCGTGGAGATCGGGACCGGACCGTCAAGCGGGACCGGACCGCGACGTGCAACGAGAACTGGCGGTCGCCACGCCTATGGTCACCTCCCGCCAACCGGCTGGTATGCGCGTGGAGTACGATCGCGAAATTTGTATCGGCATGTTCCAGTGCGTCGCGGAGTGGGACGCGTTCGAGGAGGATCAGGACGCGGGCAAAGCCGTGCTCGCTGACGCCGAAGAGACGGAAGAGGACCTGTTCGTTCGAGAGGTGCCCGAGGGCGCCGAGCTCGACGCGAAGTTCGCCGCGCGAGCCTGCCCGGTGGACGCAATCGCGATCTACGACGACGATGGCGAGCAACTGATTCCCTGAACGCGGGCAGATCGCGTCCGGCAGACGGGCCACTTAACAGCCTTCCGCGGCTGGTATCTATCGTGCCAGAAGCGCTCCTGATCGTCGGGCTGCTCGTCGCCGTCTTCGTCGGCTACAATATCGGGGGATCGACGACCGGCCCCGCGTTCGGCCCCGCAGTTGGTGCCGGCGTGATCTCGAAGGCGACCGCAGCCGCGCTGATGTCCGTGTTCTTCTTCGTGGGCGCGTGGACGATCGGCCGGCGCGTCGTCGACACGCTCGGGAGCGATCTCGTCGGCGATCCCGGCGTGTTCACGCTGGAAGCGAGTATCGTCGTATTGTTGTTCATCGGGCTGGCGCTGTTCGTCGGCAACTACGCCGGGGTCCCCGCGTCGACATCGATGACTGCCGTCGGTTCGATCGCCGGCCTCGGCGTGGCCACTGGCGAGCTCCAGTGGACGGTCATGGGCGAGATCGTCACCTGGTGGATCGTCGCGCCGGTCGTCGGCTTCTGGGTCTCAGGCGTCATCGGCCGGTACGTCTACCCCACGCTCAACAAGTGGGTCGCGCTGCACAGCACCGAGGGCGCGTTGGTAGAGGTGGACCGCTCGGGGGCGATCCCACGGCCCGTCCGTGGGCCGAACACCTCCGACAAGGAGATCGCCGGCGCGACCGTCGTCGTCTTCATCGGCTGCGTGATGGCCTTCTCTTCGGGAACGTCGAACGTCGCGAACGCGATCGCACCGCTGGTCGGCAGCGGCGAACTCGAGATGAACCCGGGAATCGTCATCGGCTGCGTCGCGGTCGCGATCGGTGCGTTCACCATCGCGCGGCGGACCCTCGACACGCTGGGCAACGACATCACCGACCTGCCGCTGACGGCCGCGATCGTCGTCGCGACGGTCAGTTCCGCGATCGTCGTCGCGCTCTCGCTGCTGGGAATCCCCGCGAGCTTCGTCGTCATCGCGACGATGTCGATCATCGGGCTCGGCTGGGGCCGGGCGACCCGCTCCGTGACCGTCTCCGAGGTCCGGAAGGGCGAAGAGTCGCCGCGGGTCTCCGTCGGCGCGCTCGCGGCGGACGAGCCCGGCGAGGCGGCCCCCGAAATCGGCGAGGAGGGCCCCGAGGACATTCCGCAGGCCTCGGACCTCTTCGACCCCGAGACGACCGGACGAGTCATTCTCATGCAGAACGTCGTCCCGCTGCTCTCGACGGTCGGGGCGTACGCCGCGTTCACGGTGCTGTACACCTTCTGGTGGTAGCTCCTCCCGCGGGCGCAACGGCGGCCAGTACACCCCAAACAGTTGGCTGGTCGAAGGGAGATCGGCAGTCGATCGTGCCGGCATTTATTAGGGATCCCCACCCGAATCAGACACGAACCGATGACCGAGCAGCACGTCTTCGCGGTCGCGAGCGGGAAAGGCGGCGTCGGGAAGACCACGACGGCCGTCAACGTCGCGACGGCGATCGCCGGCGGAGGCTTTCGCGTTGCCGTCGTCGACGCCGACCTCGGCATGGCCAACATGTCCGGCCTCATCTCGCTGGATCCCGGCGACGCGACGCTCCACGACGTGCTCGCCGGCGAGGCCCCGGTCGAGGACGCGACCTACGAGGTCGCCCGGGGCATCTTCGCGATTCCGTCCGGCGAGGAGCTCGACAGCTACGCCAAGACGGACGCCCGCGGACTCGGCGACGTCGTCGAGGATCTCCGCGGGCGCTTCGACTACGTCTTCCTCGACGTGGGCGCGGGGATCAGCCACGAGACAGTCCTCCCGCTGGGCGTCGCCGACGGCGTCATCCTGATCGCGACGCCGGAGCCCGCCGCGATCAACGACGTCGGCAAGACCATGGATCTCGTCGAGCGATCGGACGGCGAGGTGCTGGGGCTCGTGATGACGCGAACCCGCGCCACGGACGCGATCGACCCTGAGGACGCCGCGGAAGACCTGAGCATCGACCTGCTGGGGACCGTTCCCGAGGACGCCGCCGTCCGGGGCAGCCTCTACGCTGGCGTACCACTCGTCGTCCAGAATCCCGAGAGCAAGGCCTCGATCGGCTACCGTCGGATCGCCGCACAGCTCGCGGATCGGACCGAGGCGACCCAGCCCGCGACCGGCAACGCCGCGAGTCCCGAAGACGAGTGACGCTGGGCGGTCCCGTGACGGAGTGATCGCGACAGGACCGCAGCAGCCGTGCTTACATCGAGTCGGGAGCGGCGACGCCGAGGACGTCCAGCGCGTTCGCGAGCGCCGTCCGCGCGGCGACGACGGTGCCGAGGCGAGCCTGCTGAAGCTCGCCCTGCGCGTCGAGCACCGGGCAGGAGCGGTAGAAGGCGTTGAAGCGGTCGGCGAGCTGGCGGACGTAGGTCGCGACGACGTGGGGTTCGAGATCGTCAGCTGCCGCCTCGACGACCGAGGGGAGCCGCGCGATCGTGAGCAACAGGTCGCGAGCGGCCGGCTCCTCGAGGACGGCGGCATCGACGGCGCTGCCGTCCGGAATGTCGACACCTGCAGAGCGAGCTTCGTCCAGGATCCCACAGCACCGGGCGTGGGCGTACTGGAGGTAGGGTGCGGACTGGGCCTCGAAGTCCAGGGCACGCTCCCAGTCGAAGGTGATCGTCTTGGTCGGCTGTTTGCTGACGATGTCGTATCGCACCGCGCCGATGCCGACCTGTCGGGCGATCCGATCGACGTCCGCCTCGGTCAGGTCGTCGTCGCGGAGCCGCTCGGCAGCGCGAGACTCGTACTCCTTGCGGGCGCGCTCGACGGCCTCGTCGAGGAGATCGTCGAGGTCGATGCCGGTGCCCTCGCGGGTGCTCATCCCCTCGCCGCCGGGGAGATTGACCCACGAGTAGTGGATCGAGTCGAGCCGATCCGTGTCGTTGCCGAGCAGGTCGAGCGTCGCCTGGAGCTGTTCGGCCTGGAGCTTGTGGTCCTCGCCGAGCACCGTGACGGCGCGGTCGTAGGTGTCGAACTTCCACTCGTGGTGGGCGATGTCACGGGTCGCGTAGAGGCTGGTACCGTCGGATCGCTGGAAGACGAACTGCTTCTCGATGCCAAACTCGGAGAGGTCGAGCTGCCAGGCTTCCTCCTCGTAGACGGCCTCCTCGAGGGCCTGCATCCGCTCCATCAGCGCCTCGACGGAGCCGTCGAACATGAACCGGGTCTCCTTGACGAACTCGTCGAACTCCGCGGGCAGGCGGTTGAGCGAGTCCTGCATCCCCGAGAGCACCGTATCGACGACCTCGGTGGTGCGCTCGTAGGTGTCCTCGTCGCCCGCCTCCAGGCCCTGCATGATGGACTGAATCTCGTCTTCGGCGGCCTCGATGGCAGCCTCGTCGGCGTCGGGGTGGTCGCCGTCGAGGAAGGCGTTGCCGATGCGGTAGTAGCGTACGAGATCGTAGTCGGGTTTGTCCCGCTCGGGGTCGGCGTAGCCGGCGTCGGCGAGGTCGTCCTCGTCGAAGGTTTCGTAGGCCCAGGTGAACGTCGCGATCTGCCGGCCGGCGTCGTTGACGTAGTAGTGGACGTCGACGTCGTAGCCGGCGTAGTCCAGGAGCCGGGCGATCGAGTCGCCGATGATCGGGTTCCGGGCGCGCCCGACGTGGACCGGACCGGTCGGGTTCGCCGAGGTGTGCTCGACGACCATCGTCGTGTCGCGGTCGGGGAGGGCACCGTAGTCGTCCTCGCTGGCAGCGGCCGCGATCGTTTCCGAGAGATACGCCTCGGAAGGGACGACGTTCACGTAGGGGCCCGCCGGCTCGATCCGGTCGACGTAGGTCAGATCGGCACAGTCGTCGGTCTGGTCCTGAATCGTCGCAGCGATCTCGCCGGCGACCTGAGGCGGCGGTGCGCCGGCCTCGCTCGCGAGTCGGAAGGCGACGCTGGAGGCCAGCACGGCGTCGACGTCCTCGGGCGGCTCCTCCAGTCCCAGATCGCCCGTCGGGTACCCCTCGGCGTCGAGGGCCGCCTCGATGGCCTCGGCGGCCTCCGCGCGAAGCTGTCTGAACATGGAGAGCGGTACTTCCGGGGCCGGTTTGAGGCTGTCGGCATGGGCGCGACGGCGTCACTGGCGTTCCGTCGTCGGAGCGGACGGCGGGGCAACGAACTGCTCGGCAGTGCCCCACCTTTCGGTGTGCTTATTGATTCTCGAACGGCTGTCGAACCTATGCAACGGCCCAGCCGACGCGACCTGCTGATTGCGGGCAGTAGTCTCCTTGCCGGCTGCTCCAGGCTGCCAGGGGACGGCGATGTCGGAGGGAGTGAGTCGGAGGGCGACGATACCGGAGGAGTCGAATCGGAGAGCGACGAGTCCCGTGGAAGCGGACCGGAGATCACCGAGCGGTACCCCTCCTGGCAGTACGACTGGCAAAACTCCGGGGCAGCGGTCGACGTCAGCGCTCCGCAGCAACGACCGTCGCTGCTCTGGGAGCGTGAGATCGGGCCAGGAAACGGTGGGGCAACGCCAGTGATTGCGGACGGGACGGCGTTCGTGGGGAACGGCGACAGTTCCTTTTACGCGCTCGACGCTGCTTCCGGGGAGCCGAACTGGACCGCGGGGACCGGCAAGTGGATCCACTCGACCGCCGCGATCGACGGGGAGTTCCTCGCGTTCGGCTGTGACGATTTTCGAGTCCGCGCGTTTCACACCGACGGCACCGAGCGCTGGACGTACACCGCCGACTTCGAAATCTCGTCCGATCCGGTGTTGACCGACGAGCTGGTCATCGTCACCGATACCGACGGGCTGGTGTACGCGATCGAACGGGAGACGGGGGACGCCGCCTGGACCCGAACGCTCGAAACGGACTCGTCGGGCCATATGTACTCTCCGGCCCTGGGACCGGAACGGCTCTACGTTGGCAATCACGACACGACGTGGGCACTCTCACCGGACGATGGCAGCACCGTCTGGAGCACCGACGACGACCGGCCAGTCGGCGGATCACACGCCGTCGTGGACGGGCGGATCGTCGGAGTGACGTTCGCCGGCTTTGGCGAGGAGCGGGGGACCGTGCACGCCCTCGACCCCCAGACTGGAGCGGTCCAGTGGTTCCACGAGCTCGACCAACAGTATCCGAGCGACGCTGCCGTCGTGGAGGAGACCGTCTACGTCAGCGATCCCGACGGGCTCGCCGCCCGTTCGGCGTCCGACGGAACCGTCAAGTGGCGCGTTCAACTCGGCGGGGGCTGCGGTACGCCAGTCGTCGCCGACGGGACGGTGTACGTCGGTTCGAGCAGTGGCATTCACGCCATCGACACGGACGGGACCATCCGGTGGAAGACGGACGCCGTGACGGGCGACGCCGGTATCGCGATCGCCTCGGGGACGATCTTCACGAAGCAGGAGGAACGGCTCTACGCGCTCCAGTAACGAAGCGACCGTTCGAGTGCATCGGCACTGCTCGTCGGCTGGCCGCCCGACTCACTCCTCGCGGGAGCCGGTCACGACCACCGGCAGCGAGGTCTCTCGGATGACGTCGAGTGCGACCGAGCCGAAGACCGCTTTTCCAACGGCCGAACGCTCCCGGCCACCGACGACGATCGACTCGAAATCGCCCTCCTCGGCGGCCGAGACGATCCGCTTCGAGGGATCGCCGCTGTCGTCGCGAATCTCGATCTCGACGCCCGCCTCCTCGAGACGCTCGGTGGCCCGACGTACGGCCCCGACGCGCGTCGCCGTGTTGAAGCGCTTGTGCTCCTCGGGAACGTCGCCCGTCGTCTCGTCGAAGACGAAGAGGATCGTCGCCGACACCGACTCGGCGGCGTCGGGGAGGTCGGCGACGTGGTCGGCCTGGGCTGTGGCCCGGGATTCGTCCGTGTCAATAGGTACCAACACTCGGTACATGACGTCTCCTACGGAGACCCCGTCGAAAAGTCCACCGACGAGTGTTTCAGCGACGGACGACCGCCGGCGTTTTGGGGGTCGGGGCCGTCGCCGACGATATGAGCGACGGGCCCAAGCAGGTTGACGATCCCGACTACCACAGCGTCAATCACACGGCGGCCCAGACCTGCGGCTGGACCAAGAACGCCCTCAACGGTGAGGGCACCTGCTACAAGCACGCCTTCTACGGCATTCGATCACACCGCTGCATCCAGATGACGCCGGTCGTCAAGTGCAACGAGCGCTGCGTCTTCTGCTGGCGCGACCACGCCGGCCACGCCTACGAGCTGGAGGGCGTCGAGTGGGACGACCCCGAGGCCGTCGTCGACGCCTCGATCGAGCTCCAGCGCGAACTGCTCAGCGGCTACAAGGGCAACGACAACGTCCCGACCGAGCGCTTCGAGGAGGCGGTCGAGCCACGCCACGTCGCAATCTCACTGGACGGCGAGCCGACGCTCTACCCCTACCTGCCCGAGCTGATCGAGGCGTTCCACGACCGCGGACTGACGACGTTCCTCGTCTCCAACGGTACGCGCCCGGAAGTGCTCGCTGAGTGTGACCCGACGCAGCTCTACGTCTCCGTCGACGCGGCGGATCGCTGGACCTTCGACCAGACGGTGAAAGCCGTCGAGGACGGCGCCTGGGAGAAGCTGATCGACACGATGGACGTGCTCGCAGAGAAAGAGGAGACCAGAACGGTCCTGCGCACGACGCTCGTCGACGGCCACAACATGCGCGATCCGGACTGGTACGCCGCGTTCTATCGGCGCGCGGATCCGGACTTCGTCGAGCTGAAAGCCTACATGCACGTCGGGCACTCTCGCGGCCGGCTCGACCGCTCGAATATGCCCGAGCACGAGGCGGTCGTCGACTTCACGCGAGAGATCGGCGAGCACCTCCCCGAGCACGACGTACTGAAGGATCGCCCGCCGTCCCGCGTGGCGCTGCTCGCTCGCGAGGAGGAGACCTGGGTGCCGAAGCTGCAGGCTGACTCCGCGTTCTGGGACGAGGCGGCCGACGACGAGGAGCGCGCCGACGTCGCCGGCGACTGATCGCCGGCTGGCCACGGGTGCCGATCCGTTGCCATCCCCCTGCCCAAACCACCCTACGTACGGACGTCGTCTCTGTGGTCGAGAGATCCCGACCCAGCCCCAGCTCTCGCTCGCGATGGTGCTCGTCGTCCCGTCTGCGGCCGGGTTCGCTACCGCAGTGACTGTGCGACCACCGCTGGCTCTTTAGTTCGCGACACCCAAGGTACGGGTCGTGACGGTCGCTCCAGACGCCGACGGTATCCGCGTCCGCCATGTCGAGCGGGCGGACCTGCTCGCCGTCCACCGCATCGAGCGAGCGGCGTTTCCCACGCCGTGGCCGTTCGAGGCGTTCGAGCGCTTCGTGGAGGCACCGGGATTTCTCGTCGCCGTCGAGGCGCCAGAGGACGCGGTCGCACCCAGCGCAGACGGCGGCGCGGGAGAGCGAGCGACCGAGAACGCACCCGGCGACGGGGATGCGGTCGACGCTGCAGATGCGATCGACGGTGCGGACGCAATGGGGAGTACGGGCGCAATTAACGAGGCGGAGGCCGACAGTTGGGACGCCGCCGACGCTGGTCAGAACGAGGAGGGGAAGGAAGCCCCGTCGAACGTGATCGACGACGGCGGCGTCGTGGGCTACGTCGTGGCGGAGGTGACACCTAACCACGGCCGGGCGTTCGGCCACGTCAAGGACCTCGCAGTGCATCCCGACCACCGCCGGCGAGGGATCGCGAGCACGCTCCTCGAGCGTGCCATCGTCACCGTCGCCGGACATGGCGCAGCGTCCGTGAAGCTGGAGGTCCGCGAGGACAACGATCCCGCGCGAACGCTGTATCGGGAGTTCGGATTCTCCCCGATGCGCAGACGCGAAGGGTACTACGAGGACGGGGAGGACGCGCTCGTGCTCGCCCGGGAGCTGTAACTTTTTGCCTGGCCGGAGCGAGGCCCAGACATGGCCTACGTCTGCCCGGTCTGTGAGACGCTCGCCCCCGACGGCGAACATCTCGCCCACCATCTCGCGATCGTCGCGATGACCCGGGGCGGCGAGCACGAGGACTGGCTCGACGCGAACGCCGGACCGTCGGCAGGCGACCACGCGGAGGACTGGCGCGAAGCGAGCCCCGAGGACCTCGCGAGCATCGCACTCGACCACGCGGAGTCGGTCGAACACGATCTCGTCGACGAGAGCGCCGGCGACCATCCCGACGCGGGACACCACCACGGCGAGTCACACGATCACGGCCAGAGCGGCGGTCGAGGGGGCCAGCCAGGCGGTCGAACGGGCGGCGAGGCCCAGAGCGAGGATGCCGCGGCCGTGCTCGCCGAAGCGCGAGAGATCACCGAGCAGATGCTCGACGACGGTGAGGAGACGGACGGTGCGGACGGCGAGGGCGACGGACGCGACGAGGAGAACGGAGGCAACGGATGCGGCGATGGCAACGAGGGAGGCGAGGACGGCAAGCGCGAGGAGGGAGACGAGAGAATCGATGGCGAGGCGGCCGAAACCGACAGCGACGAGTAGCCCCACGCGCCACCATCGCCCATGGAGACGACCGGACGGCTCGCGCCGACCGATCCAGCGGACGCCCGAGCAGCCTACGAGGAGCTTGCGACGCCGGCCTCCGTCGTGACGAAAGAGGTCGCCCGAGCGCTGGAGATCGAGGAGTTCCAGGACCGCGTCTCGCCGGAGGTCATCGTGACCGCCCGGGACGCGATGTTCGCCTCGTATCTCACCGTGTCCGTCGGGACGCAGGAGGCCTTCGAGGAGTGGCGCGAGAGCTACGACGGCGAGGTCGTCGTATCCGGGAACGACGCCGTCGACAACGTCGTCTGGCACGAGTTCGACGGCACCGCGCTCGCCGCGACCTTCCACGAGGAACAGGACGCGGCCGTCGCGACCGTCCGCAGGCAGGCGTTCAATCGGTGTTATCGCGAGCTGTTCTACCCCGACGAGTAGCGGTTTCGTCGAAAACGGTTCGCTGTCTTTGGGAGCTCTTTCGTGCGATAGTGGGTGGGTTGAGCCAGCACGGACGATATCGACGCGACCGCCACCGACAGCCCGGAAGCCCCCTCCCGCTCGCGCCCGCTCACTCGTTGCGCTCCTCGCTCGGTCGCTTCGCTCCCTCGCTGTGGTGCTTACGTCGTCAGCGAACGCGAGCGGTCGGCCCCTTCCAGTCCCACCCGCGGTTCGTTCAGCCGAGCGGACGCAAGACGAAGCCGATCGGAGCGCGCTCCCGCTGTCCGGGATTTCGAGCGTGGAGTATCGGCCCCAACGGGAGAGCCCGAACCGTTCGACTGCCAGTTCCATTTTATAGTTCCCGACCGCACGTCCGGACGATGAAGCTGGGCATCCACGAGTCGGTCGAGGCGGTGTTCCCGCCCGCGGAGCTACGAACCGCCCTCGACGACGCCGACGGGGTCGAGGCCGAGCTGATTGGAGACGATCCCATCGCGCTGGGCGCCTGCGACGGCGTCGTCACGTTCGCCTACCGCGAGTACTTCCTCGACGCAGTCGAGTGGGTCCACTCGATCCAGGCGGGCGTCGATCGGTTCCCGCAAGCCGAGTTCGAGGCCGAGGGCATCACGCTCACGAACTCCACCGGCATCCACGGCGAGAGCGTCGGCGAGACGGTCCTCGGCTACATGACGGCGTTCGCGCGAAACCTCCACGCGTACCGCAGCGCCCAGGAGCGATCGGAGTGGGCAGATCCGGAGTGGGACCGCCCATTCACGCTCGACGGCGAATCCGTTTGCGTGGTCGGCCTGGGAACGATCGGGCAGGGCGTCGCCGAACGCGCGACCTGGATGGGGATGGACGTTCGGGGCGTCCGGCGCACGCCGGACCCGGTGCCGATCGTCGACGAGGTATACGGCCACGAGGGGCTCCACACGGCGCTGATGGACGCCCGATTCGTCGTACTCGCGGTGCCGCTGACGCCGTCGACCCGCCGGATGATCGGCCCCGCGGAGCTGGCCGCGATGGACGACGATGCATACCTGATCAACGTCGCTCGCGGTGGCGTCGTCGTTCAGGACGCGCTCGTGAGCGCGCTGGAGGACGACCAACTCGCCGGCGCCGCACTCGACGTGTTTCAGGAGGAGCCACTTCCGGAGGAGTCGCCGCTCTGGGAGATGGACGAGGTGATCGTGACGCCGCACTCGGCTGCACGGACGCGGGACTACTTCCGCGACATCGCCGACATCGTCCTCGACAACGTCGAGCGGCAGGCGGACGGGCTGACGCTACGGAACCAGATCGTCTGAGCCCGGCTGCACGTACGGCTGCCCACTGTCGGCGAGAAGGACCCGGCGTCGACAGCGACGCGGGACGTTCTGATGATATACGACCACGACTGCCGATGGCCACCGCCCCTGTCGTCGGCGTTCCCGCCCTGAATCCCGCGAACTACTAGCCGTCCAACCCCTGCACAAGTGTTACCGGGGAAGTGGACGCCCGTTCAGGGGTGAACAGCAAGGTTGAACAGTGCGGACGAAGAATTTCCGGTTGATGCCTACCGTAGAATACCTCAACTACGACGTGGTGGACGACGAGGGCTGGGACATGTACGACGACGACGTCTTCGGCGAGGCCGCCGATATGGACCTCTCGGACGAGGACTACGGCACCCTCGACGTGAACGAAGGCGAGTACATCCTCGAGGCCGCCGAGGCCCAGGGCTACGACTGGCCGTTCTCGTGTCGTGCCGGCGCCTGTGCGAACTGCGCCGCCATCGTCCTCGAGGGCGACATCGACATGGACATGCAGCAGATCCTCTCCGACGAGGAGGTCGACGACAAGAACGTCCGCCTGACCTGCATCGGCAGCCCCGCTGCCGACGAGGTCAAGATCGTCTACAACGCCAAACACCTCGACTACCTGCAGAACCGCGTCATCTAACGTACAGCGTTCGACGTACGTTTAACAATTTTGTTAAAATAACGAGTTCGTTAGGCGCAATTATTTTTGGACACGGGATAGAGGCGCTCTATCCCCATTCCAGCTAAATAGCAGAAACTGCGGTCAGAATAATTGCTGAGCAACTGGAATACCCCACGAGAAAACGTTGACTGAACAGGTTACGTAGGCAAGCCGGGATTGACTGCAACGCCTCCACGCCGGGCGTTGATCATCCAATTGCGATATTCCACACGCCATGTGGAATATCGCACATGGGCAGAATGGACGCGCTGGCGTCGCGGTCAATGTCGTCTGCTCACGGCCATACTGCTTGATGCGTCGCTGCGCTGAAGTGCCTGCATCACTTCGTCCGTACCATGTTCGACGGCGTCGGCGCACGGCAGCTGGCGATCCTGCTCCTCGGGTTCAGCATGATCACGATCGGTGTGATCGGGCTGCTCGCCGCGTAACCTACTCCTCCTCGTCCTGCAGGAATCCGCTCGCGTCTAGATCCATGGCCGCCTCAAACCCTTCCCTCTCCTCGTAGATCTCACACAGTATTTCTCGGAGTTCCTCGTCGGTGTGCTCCTCTTTGAGGTCTTGCGGGAGGTTCTCCTCAATGTCCTTCAATTCCTCGCCGAGCGCGTGTTTGTCGATCATCGTGCCCTCCCGCTCCACTGTGATTTCCTCCTCTAACTCTTTGAGCTCTTCCTCCACTGGTTCCTCGTCAATCGCGTTTTCGGCGTCAAACCGATCTCCCTGAGCGTGGCGAATTACTCTGCGCAGAGCGATTAGGCACGCGATTTCCTCTTTTACGGATTTTCAATTACCACGCTCGGTTCTTCCGGCCACAGATCGGATTCCAGATTAGCTTCATTTTCCACCCTGACCATAGAGAAGTAATATTCTCCGCTCGCCGCATCGTCCGGCACGACGTACGTCCACGTTGTTTCCCAAACGCCAGGTTCGGTTTCGGTGAAATCTGTCCCTTGACCGCCGCCGTACAAACTGCCGTTCGGCCCGTCCAGCCCGATATGCAGCCAATCTACAGCGACGTTCGATTCTGCAGTCACGGTTAACTGCAGCTCAGTTCCATCCGCTACAGCAGCCGTGTTGAGTGTGACATCGACCAGTTCTGGTTTCTCGGGGCTCGAATCGGTTTGAATTGTAACGCTCGGTTCTTCCGGCCACAGCTCGGACTCCAGATTCGCTTCGTTTTCTACACGGACACGGGAGAAATAGTATTCCCCGCTTGCTGCACCGTCCGGCACGACGTACGTCCACGTTGTTTCCCACACTCCATCCTGGATTTCCGTGAACTCGGTTCCTTGACCGCCACCGTACAAACTGCCGTTCGGCCCATCTAACCCGATGTGTAGCCAATTTACAGGAATGTCCGACTCGGCAGTAACCGTTAGTCGGAGCTCCGTGCCATCACTCACGTCAGCAGTAGTGAGCGATACGTCCTGTAACGAGGGCGGTTCCTCAACGGTGTTCGTCTCGATCGTTGTACTGGGCTGCTCTGCCCAGGCATCAGACTCCAGATTCGCAGCATTCTCCACCCGAATCTCAGAAAACGTGTATTCGCCACTGGCTGCGTTATCCGAAACGGTGTACGTCCACTGAGTCTCCCACACCCCTTCCTCAACCTCGTCAAACTCCCATTCCTGCCCGCCGCCGTACAAACTGCCGTTCGGCCCGTCTAATCCGATGTGTAGCCAGTTCACGGTTACGTCGGACTCGGCGGTGACTGTGAGTCGGAGTTCTGTCCCGTCGGCCATGTCACCGGTTTCAAGCGTTACAGCTGTTATCTCCGGCAGATCGGCTGTATTTCCGTCGGTAGAACCATCGGATGATCCGTCCTCGTCCGAACTGTTCTCCGGTGAATCTGGGGGAGTGTTGTTCCCATTCGATTCGCCAGGGTTGGTTCCGTTCCCGGCTTCATCATCGCCTGCGTCCGTACCGTCGTCCTGTGAGATGCAACCGGCGAGACTGAGCGCACCAGTAATCGTAACGAATTCTAGAAACTCACGACGACGAGCCACTATGCCTTCAAGTAATGCCACCGTCCCTATAATTCTACGGGGATACAAACTTCCAGTTTGATCCGCGGCTGAATTTGACCTGTGCGGATCGTGTTTGAGCGATGCAATGACCGTTAATATCGTCTCACTGTATCCATGCTCGATACACCGGATTACACCCGTTAAAGACAGGAAGAAGCGTTGACAAGCTATCCACTGTCACTCTGGATCATCACACTCGATAACACGGAGTAAAAGTCAATCCGATGTCGGTGGTGATTGAATTAATTCACGGTGATTCTCTGGCAGCCGTGTCCCATTCGCCTTCATCTCACAAATCAAAGAATCCGCCTTTCCCAGATCCATCGAACCCTTCGCAACCAACTCCCGGAACACACCGATACTACCCATCAACTCTAAATCTAACCGGTCACACACATTCCGAGCTCGACCGTCGTCAAGCACGCACGAATACTCCACATCCGACGAATCGTACCGCTCACCAAGCGCAAGCACGGACAACTCCCCGCTCCCCAACCCCAGAAACCGATTCGACAACTCTTCCTGACGCACCGGATCCGTACGAACAATCTCCGACTTGTCCCGCACCCGGTCAACCTGCGGACCGTCAGTCAACACTTCGTTCATCACCGTCTTGGTCGTCACCGGTGCGTATCCACTGTCGAGGATCGACTCAAGCACAACAAGATCCTGCAGTTCATCACACCAAGAGATAACCACGGAAGCGTCGAGAATCAGCCTATGCACGCATCGCCCCTCGAAACTCAGAAATCGGCATATCTGCCAATTCAGACGCCTTCTCAATACTCACCTTCCCTCGATCGTAGAGGTGACGAGCAACGCGTTCACGCTTGTGTTCTAAATCACTCTTCTCCATCGAATTCTTCGTCATATCCGGATACGAGTAATAGACGTACACAAGCAACTCCTCCTTCGACAAATCGTTAGCGAAGTCTTTGATATCCCCAATTAGCGCAGGGATGTGATCAGGAACATCCGCATAGAAATCCCCCATAAGCTGTTCTCCCTTTGAGGTCAACGAAACTCCATGCCGGGTTCGCTGAACCAACCCGTATATTTCGAGTTTGTCGTGAATTCCTTCCACAGTCTCGCTAAACGGTCCTCGAAGGTACGGTTCGAATTCCAAGGCGTCCTCTAACTTCGGGAGGTTTTTCGCCAGCAGGAACATCTCTTTTTGAATCCAGAGGTCGCCTGGTACAGCCTCACCCCCATTGGCGTCTAGTAACAGCAAGTAGAGTTTATCTACTTGATCCAGGTCGTCATCAATCATGCTTACCACTAGTATTTATATGATGCGCCCGACCTCTTAAGGCTATGCCGAAGTTGAACGTGAAAGTCGATACCTTTGACGATAATTCTCTCTTCTCTCACAAGACGATTCAACTTGGGTCAAAAAGCATCGAAACCCCCACGAAAGCGATACAGGTCGGTGAAACAACCAAGAACGATAAAATACTCGACGATGTCCGCGGTGCCAACGAAATCTACTTCTCGACAGATCCGGGGAAACTCACCAAGGCTCAGAAAGAGTTCAAACCGAGCTTCAAGAGAAACATTGGGCAAGCCCTGAACAAAAGCAACGACGACGAGTTCAACTTCGTTTTCGCTCAATTCGGCTCCGAACGGCGGTTCGAGGACAATAACCTGCATTTCCTGCTCGATACGATCTACTCCACGTCGGACTTCGTCACCGTCCCGTTGATGACCGACCTAGTATCAGCGATCGAAGACGACGGTGACGGGACCGACTCGATCTACTTCAATACGTACAAAGAGAACGTTAAGCGATTCATCGAGACTGCAGAGCAACTCAATAGTAAACCGATCATGGGGACCTTACCCCAACTCCCGTGGGGTCTCACGAACGAAATCGTTGAGCTCTACCTCGACAAGGGCATTCGTGCGTTCTGTTTCGATTTCAACGGGCGAACCGTTACAGCGCAGTTCCAACTGTCAAACATGGTCGTGCCGCTCCTCCGTGAGATTGGGAAACGGAAACTGCAAGAAGAGGTGTTCTTCTACTGCTTGAACGCGAATCGCGGTCGCGGTTCAAGTGAAACCGATTTCGTCCCTGCGCGTGATTTCATCTCGCTCGGATTCGGATTCGATATCGTCGGTGACAAACACATGGCGTTACCATTGCCTGCTGATTTCTACGATAAGATGGACGAGACGGGGCCCGAGTTCCGAATGTTCCATCGGGATGAGTACTACTACAAGAACCATGAGTACGATTCTGATTTGATTGATCGACTTCCCTCTGAGACAGGGCTTGACCGGGAAAAGATAGCCGAGAATTCGAGCGATTACCACCGTCGGAAGTACGAAAAACTCCTGAACGGGGAGCAGCAGGCGTTAGAGACGATCGACCTTCGGCCTGCAATCGATGAAAACCGGGCGATCGACCATATCGAATCAAAGTCCGGGGTTGACGACCGGGTGATCTCGAACCTCCAATCGTCCAAAGAGGAGTTCGAGAATGAACGGAAGCAGCAACGGTTGAACGACATCTGGTGAAGGCGTTGACAAGGAGGTGAGTTCGGCCCAGTTCTCACGCCCAGGATGCTCGGCTCCAGGTGCTAACAAAGTCAACCGATTGCTCTGTATTCCGCACCGCACTCGTGGCACTCCGAATTAGCGTTGTAGCCAGTCGCCTCGATATGCCGTAACCGCACTGAACCCCTTCCACAGATGTTTCCTGATGGTAGGTGTAGAACACGGTTAAGAGAGGGTATATCCTTCGATGTCACGGAAAACATTAGTTTTCCTTGGTTCGGCCTCTTTCCCTTTTCCATCATCATCAGACATGGATTCATGCGTGGCTCAATTTAGGGGGCGAATCGAAAACTGAACTTCATTAGTTACACATCTCAATGCGGAGATTTGCTCTACCCTTTCGAATGCGGCGACTCCGGTGGGAACAATCGGTAATGAACGAGTGGTGGCATTTCAACGGCATCCTCTGGGATGTTAGAGGGTGTGCTAAGGAGGTCTAGTACACCGGTGAGATGTTGGATGCCTACTGCTGCAACGATCGTGTCATTGCCGTCCTGCTTTGCGAGCGCGTGGAGGTGTCCGGCCAGTACCTCATCTCGCTCTGCGATGACTGTTTGGAAGGCTTCGGGTGCCCGCCGTGCACTCATTGATCTCCACTTGCGGATCGTTGGCAGATCCAGTTCATAGTAGGTCGACAGTGAAAGGTCATCTTCTGTATTGATGAGTCCAAGTTTGGAGAAGATCTCTCTATCTAGTTTTTCGAAGTCTGTCGTAGTTTCGTATTCCTGTGTATCGATCCCGGCGAGGAGCAGATCGTAGAGATGATCAGTTGCGTATGCAGCAGCTTCGAGTTCGTCCCGAGGAGGCCATCGAGCGTCCTGTACATCGGGATGATACTGTGAAATCGCCTCAGCAGATGCTTCGATGGCTACAACATCTGGCTCGTACCTCGTAATCGCGCCAGATAAACGTGCAATCGTCAGCGGTTGACCATGGAGCACGCCGAGAACATGGACATCACCGACACGACCCGCTGCATCACATTCCGAAATCCCAGTCTCCTTGATACAATTAGTCTGCTTACACATAGACTTCCACCCAACAATTCCTGCGGTTGGTTTCTTCCGGCCAGTGAACAAACCCTCTGCTGAGCAGAGAGATCCACGTAACAACGGGATTGCTACACGCAATCTGCTTCATACAGGCGATAGTCAGCATTTCACTTAAACAATTGCAAAGTTGTGGCGCCTCGCTGATTCCAAGTCACCAACTTGCATGCTGGTGCTTGTAGCCTACTAGTCACTAGAGCAATTCTATCTGCTCTACGTTCACCTGGGTTGGGGGCGGTGTTAAGATAAGGACGAGGCGGCCGAAGTTCGAGGCTCTATGCCCGAATTCGACCGCCTCAGAGAATCTACCAAGTGGATCGACTTGGGATTTGTGGAGAGCGAGCGGAAACCTCGCGCGATCATTGAAAAGGATATTCGGCACCACCTGGCAGGTCAATCACTTTCGAATACAGTAGTGCTTCTTGATTATTTTGGGCGTCGAACGCAGTCGAACAGCGATTCACAATTGGATGCAGAAGGCCGATCTACAGCCTGCGAACGGAGAAAGTCCGGATCGCGTCGCCGTCGATCAGAAAACGATCCGAATCAACGACGGACAGTACTGGCTGTACGCCGACGTCAATCCGCAAACGAACAGAATCCTCCACTCGCGGCTATTTCCGACGTACACGATCCCAATCGCGGGGGAGTTCCTCGCCGAGTTGGGCGAGAAACACAACCTTGCCGACGCCGTGTTTCTCGTCGGCGACGTTGACGATCTGATCGGCGGCCTCCGCAAGGAGGGACTCAGCTACCGCATCCAACGACATGGCTTCAGAAACAAGATCGAACGTGTCTTTCGAGGGGTAGAACGACGAACATCTTCGTTTTCGAACTGCTTCAGCCACGTCGCGCCGTCGACCGCGAAATCGTGGTTACAGGCCCACGCCGTCTGGTGGAATCATGCTTAAGTTAACACGACCGCAGAGAGGGGCACCGTTCAGATTAGCTGATTCCATGAGAATGCGAGTATCTTGAGCCACTTCGGCCGATTCAACTGACGCGTTGCAGAAGTGATTTCCAAACTAGTACGTTCGACGTTTTACTTCTTTAAAGACGCGTTCTACGGCGTTCCGCTGGCCGTGTGCTTCGTGTCGCCATTCGCAGCCGTGACGATGGAGAGCACCGTGCAGCACGGCGCTCCGTCAACGAGAAACACGGCGTCGTCGATGTCGTGTTTCTCTAGCATTTCGGCGATAAACTGCTCGGAGAACGCCATCACGCACCGCTTGTAGAGGCAGACGTGGAGGAATTCATTGGTCGCGGGATCGACGGCGGCGTAGAGCCAGAACCGTTCGCCGTTGACTGGATCACGCTCTCGTCTATCGCGGCGTGATCCGACGATTTGTCTCCCTCGGGCACTAAATCGGCCTTTCGTACCCAGTTGTGAACAGTCAAACGGACGCGATGGACACCGAAGCTATCGGGAACAGAGACAGTATCCGAAAGCGATAGTCCGGCCGCGTGGAGGTGGATACTGAGCTTCATCAGCGGCTCTGGTGTCGACTCACGCTCCACAAATCTATCTCGAACGCGGCGCTAGGTCGGGTGAGGCGCCCGATTTCTGGCATAGGCACCGAGAAATTCGGTCGCTTTACCCCTTCGTTCTTAACTAAAGACTGCCTGTCGTCTCGTGGGAAGAACTAACTACTCGTGCGACTAGCGGCGTGATATGTCGACGAGTGCGATCTCCTCGTTCGAGGAGTCACTATCTACGCGAGGCCTCCCGCTGACGCGGACGGCTGCCGCCGATGCGGCCGACGAGCTCACGGCGCTGGTCGAGCCGCCAGCGATCGGCACGCAGCTTCCCTACAGCGGTGTTTCGCTGCCGGAGAACGTGATCACTGAGCTGTCGCCGAGCGTTCTCGAATCCGCGACGGTTGGTATCACACCGGCGGCCCTGGCCATCGCGGACTACGGCTCGGTCGTGATCCCCGACGACGGGAGCGGGAGCGAACACGTCAGCCTGTTCGCGGACGAGCACGTGGCAGTGGTTGCGGCCAGCGACGTCGTCGCGTCGATGAGTGAAGCGATCGGCGAACTCGGAGAGCAGGTCCGGGACGGCCTGACGAGCGCGATCGTCGCGACTGGCCCGTCGGCGACCGCGGACATGGGCGAACTCGTAATGGGAGCGCACGGACCGAAAGTGGTCGAGGTAGTGCTCGTGACTGACCGATGAGTGGGCGCCAGCAGAAAGCCGAACGGATCCGGGAGCTGATGGCAACCCAGGGCGAGGCCGTCGAGGAGAACACGCGAGAGTTCAACGACGGCCGCTACGAGTCGACCGGCGATCTCTCGGAGTACGAGGCACTGAGAGACGAGGCCCGGGCCATCCAGGAAGACGCCATCGAGCGGATTCCCGAACTCGTGGACCAGGTGACCGAGGCCGTGGAGGCAAACGGCGGGACGGTCTACGTCGCCGACGACGCCGCCGACGCGAACGAGTACGTTCGCAACATCGTCGCCGACGCGGACGCAGACAGCGTCGTGAAGTCGAAGTCGATGACCAGCGAGGAACTGGAGGTCAACGAGGCGCTCGCCGCCGACGGCGTCGACGTGTGGGAGACCGACCTGGGCGAGTTCGTGCTCCAGGTCGCCGACGAGGCGCCCTCGCACCTAGTCGCGCCCGCGATCCACAAGTCCACGGAGGACATCGCGGCGCTGTTCGACGGTCACTTCGATCCCGAGGAGCCCCTGGAAACTGCTGAGGACCTCACGACGTTCGCGAGAGATCACCTCGGCGAGAAGATACGGGAAGCGGACATCGGGATGACGGGTGCGAACTTCGTCACCGCGGACACCGGTTCCATCGCGCTGGTGACCAGCGAGGGGAACGCCAGGAAGTGTCTCGCGGCGACCGACACGCACGTCGCCGTCGCTGGCGTCGAGAAGCTCCTCCCGAGATTCGAGGACCTCCAGCCGTTCGTCGAACTCATCGGAAGGTCGGGTACTGGCCAGGACATCACGTCGTACGTGTCGCTGTTTACGCCACCCGTCGACGTGCCGACGCTGGACCACGAGGCCGACGAGCTCGGCTCTGCGGACGACCGAGAGTTCCACCTCATCCTCGTGGACAACGGCCGGATGGAGATGCGCGAGGACGATCAGCTCCGGGAGACGCTCTACTGCATTCGGTGTTCGGCCTGCGCGAACTCCTGTGCGAACTTCCAGCACGTCGGCGGCCACGCCTTCGGTGGCGAGACGTACACAGGCGGGATCGCCACAGGCTGGGAAGCGGGCGTTCACGGCCAGGAGAGCGCCGCGGAGTTCAACGACCTCTGTACGGGCTGCAGTCGCTGCGTCGACGCCTGTCCGGTGAAGATCGACATCCCGTGGATCAACACGGTCGTGCGAGACCGCATCAACCGCGACGCAGACCAGGAGTTATCCTGGCTCGTCGAGGGACTGACGCCGGACGAGGAGCCAGGGGGCGTCGACCTCCAGAAGCGCCTGTTCGGGAACTTCGAGACGCTCGCGAAGTTCGGCTCGGCGACGGCACCCGTATCGAACTGGCTGGCCGACTGGGGACCGAACCGCTGGCTCATGGCGCGCATCGTCGGGATCGACCGCCGCCGCGACCTCCCCGAGTTCCAGCGCGAGACGCTCGTGGAATGGTTCGCTGCGCGTGACGATCGGGGGCCGTCCGACCCGGGTCGCGAGGTCGTCCTCTACCCGGACCTCTACACGAATCACGTGCAGGTCGAGCGAGGGAAGGCCGCGGTCCGCGTGCTGGAGGCCCTCGACGTGGGCGTGCGCGTGCCTGCTGTCCGGTCGTCGGGCAGAGCGCCGCTCTCTCAGGGAATGATCGAGACGGCGACCGACCACGCCGAGGACGTAGCCACGCAGCTCGGTAGACACGTCGACGAGGGACGTGACGTCGTGGTCGTGGAGCCGTCCGACCTCGCGATGTTCCGCCGGGAGTACGAACGGCTGGTCGACGAGGACGCGTACGATACGCTCGCGGACGACAGCTACGAGATCCTCGAGTACGTGTACGGGCTCCTCGAAGCCGATCCCAGCCGATCCGATCGGTTCCGGAACGCAGACGGTGAGCGGCTCGCCTACCACAGCCACTGTCAGCAACGCACGCTCGGCCTCGAACCCTACACGACGGAGGTGCTCGGAGAGCTCGGCTTCGACCTCGTTACCTCCGAGGTGGAGTGCTGTGGCATGGCCGGCAGCTTCGGCTACAAGGCCGAGTACTACGAACTGAGCATGGACGTCGGCGCCACGCTCCGGGACCAGTTCGAGGACGAACCGCGGGTTGTCGCGAGCGGAACGTCCTGCATGGAACAGCTCGACGACCTGCTCGACGTTCCGAACCGCCACCCGATCGAGGAAGTCGCCGATCGTCTCGAATGACCGTCGAGCAGGACGTAGATTCGCCCCATCGCTGCTGGCAGCAAACTAAACTCGCCGCGGAGAAAGCTCGACGAGCGATAGGAAGCCAGCTGTAGAACCAACGTGGCTGACGGTGCGAAGCCACCGAGAGTAATGCATTTTTACTGTGAGAAAGGCAAATTGGTTAGTATTCAAGTAATCCATTTCAAAGGACATGTCTATGGTATACAGAGCGAGATTCTTTTTTGCCATCACCCCACGTAGCCGGCCGGAACCTCGAAAGGTACCTCGCAACGACTGACGTGACGATGACGATTCGAGCCATCGCCGATCGAAGATCGCACGGCTAAAGCCAATTTATCAGCGGTTCTCTGGCTCCTGAGCAGTTACCGACAATGTCGAGATCTGAGCAATCTCTCGCACTGTACCGGTCGGTGCCCCGCGGATACGAGAGGTTGGATCGTTACGAATATATATTTTAGAAATATGCTATAAATTCCAGACTAATTGCTATACTACCCCATAATAATCTCTATAATTGCAAATAAAAGGTGATTAGTTCGGTTCCAGTCGAGGACCGTCGGAATACGTCTACTCGAATCGAAGAACGACACAGAACCCAACTGTTCGTACAATATACCATCTAAACAATATATTGTTTATGTACATTGGTCATCTCGATGGGTACACGGAGCGTGCGAGTGGCGACGTCCCGCGGGTCGCTATCGCTACCGCTCGTCGACGAGGGGCCTCACTCGGGTGCATCGTTCCCGAACGCGACCAAGTTCGCAGGACGTTCCGTCCAGACGATGCTGGATGACGCTCGGACACCACGCCGGACCGGACTATAGTCGGGGGGGAAAGTGCGAACCGCACGGCCGTCCGTGCGTACTGCCTACTGGATCGGAATCGGCGGAAGTACGAGGGGTCGCTGTGCCGGGACACCCCGTATCCGATTGCTGGGCGTCGGTCGCGCTCGCTTCACTCGCGAGCACGCCTCTGATCACTTCGAATCCTGCTCTGGAAGGTTCGCTCTCTCGTAAATCGGTCGCTACAGACGTTCACGCCCCGCTCCACTCGCCATCACAATCACGAGGCTCTCACTCCGTCCGCGATCGTATACTCCAGCAGGATTCGAACCCTGGTCATTCCCCCGATGGAATGCGGGACGAACGCGTCTATCCAGCCGATTTCGGGATCACTCCCGAACCGTAACTGATCCGTCGCCGAAATCCAGATCGTCCCGAGTTCCGCAATCAGGGTCGGCCCTCGTCGTGTAATTCTTCGCTCGTCCGAGCCTCGTGTTTACTTAAAACTCTGAGTAAGATCCGTGTCTGCCAGCCTACCATCCGGCATCCGTTAGACTGAAAAGACGAGACCGCTTGCCGAATCCCGACGAGGAAAGCGATGCTGGATCGAAGATCCAGCAAGTCTGAGGTTTCGCCTCAGGCACTGCAGGCCGCGAAGCGGCTGAAGCGCACAGCGAGTCGCGGGGGCCAGCGGTCGAGGGCATTCTCCCTGGTTAGCAGTCTGGTGGTTTCCTGATTCAACACTAACTAAATACGAGGCTGCTTCCCCCAAACAAAAGGAAAAGTGAGAGCACATTCGGCCCGCGGCCGTAGTTGTCCATGAGAAATCCGGACAACGATAATGCAAGTACGGCGCCGAGGAAAATAGGAGCAGGATGTACCCGATTTGTTCCTCGTAGATGGCAAGTGTAAGACACCATTTCCGACATTGGCGGGAAACGCCGGTCCCCAGTCCCGATAAATGAAAGCGAGAGGACGACCAGAAGCGGTTGGTCGGAGGGCAATCGCTTCAACGGGATGTGCGAATAGTATCCACTATGTCTCCCTTGACGCATCCACGAATAAGGGCCATATTTCCACTGTAATTACAATTTTAATTACACGGAAGCCGGTCCGTTGCTGCGGCCAGGCGACCTCGGCAGTTCGACGAGCAAGAACGACCGCCTTCAGTCCGCTCGGGAACTTTGAAAAATCCATTATATCAGATGAAGTGAATAATAGCAACCAGTACAGTATGGAGTCTCCGCGGAACGGATTCGTACATACCACAACAAGCTATTTGTGCACCAGTAACCATCAGTGGCTCATGCAGCGTCCGCTTGTAGTTACTGATCCGAGTGACCGCGCGCCGGAATTGATCCGCGAAGCTGGACAGCTTGCAGCCGCTCAGGGTGTACCAGTTCGTGTATTAGCCGTTGTGAGCAGTGAGGAGTTCGAAAAGGATTCTGCAGTGATTGACTCGATAGCGGAGGCAGAGGGAAAAACGTACGATATGAGTGCAGCCGAGTACGCGAAAAACGTGGCACAGAGTGCGATCAGTGACCTGCTGACCGATATCGACGTCGAGGCGGAGCCACTGGGTCGTGCCGTCAAAAACGACCAGAAACGGGCGGAGACGATCCTTGATGTCGCGAACGATAGTTCGTGCGACTATATCTTCCTCATCGGACAACGTCGCCGCCCGACTGGGAAGGCGGTATTTGGAGATACGGCACAACAGGTCATCCTCAACTTCGACGGCTACGTCGTCACCGCAACTGAGTAAACGGGGACCAGTGGGGCAGGGAATGCGTTACAGCCCGCCGATCGCACAGAATGATCGTTCACAAGGCATGGTTCGGGGCCTCCCGAGATGTCCACTCTACCAGTGCAGTCAGCACCTCTTGCGTTCATTTGCGCGTTCTCCAGGAGGAGGGCCGTCTGCTCCTGCGGAGAGCTTCAATGGAGATACTCGGCCGGGTCCTGTTCGACGATGCCTTCGGTCTTCTCTAATTTCGCTGCATGCTCTTCCCGGCCAGTGTTCCGCAGACGGGTTGCATACGTTCCCAGGTTCCCCTGCAGATAGACGGACCCCCCTTCTTGAACGACCTCGAACAGCGGGTCGATGAGCGCCCGTGGCCCCTCGGGGTTCCCGCCGTCCTTTCCTAAGGCGGCGTTCAGTCCCCGCTGACCGATCCATCGATTGAGCAGCGCCATGCCTCGCTCCGCGATCTCGACGTGGGATTGGGCGACGTTCTCCGTCTCATGCGGATCTGCAGAGAGGTCGTAGAGTTCGACCGGATCGAACTCCCGCCAGCCGTCATGATACGTTCGAAGCAGGAACCAGTTATTCCAGCGAACACCGCGTTGACACGCCCAAGCGCCCTGCCCTGTGACGAGGAACTCGCGGCCATCGGATTCCCCCTCCGAGAGCGAATTCAGGAACGATTGACCGTCCCAGCCGGACGGAATCTCAGCATCGACGAAGTCGGCGAGGGTCGCCGAGAAGTCGACGTGATAGTGGAGATCGTCATCGACACCGGGTTCAACACCTGGGCCTTTCACGATCAACGGAACGTTGCACGTGATATCGTCTGCAGTCTGATGGTCGCCGTAAACGTTGAGCTCGCCCAGGTTTTCACCGTGGTCGGCGGAGACGATAATCATCGTCTCTTCGTAGATCCCTTCGCCCTTGAGGAGATCAATGAATTGTCCAATGTATTCGTCCACATACTTGATCCCGACGTCGTACCCGTCCACCCACCGGTCGAAATCATCGAGGTCCGCGATCTCGTCCGGAGTGCGTTCGAGATCATCAGCACCTTCGCCAGTCAGATAGCCGTGATGGGGATCTTGTGCGCTATGTGGACCGTAACTCTCGTACTGCTCTTGAAGCATCTCCTCGGTGAGCCAGTTTGCTGCAGGGTCATCGGCGAACGGATTGCCGAAGGATTGTGGAGTGTCATACGGAGTGTGGGGGTCCCAGAAATTCACGTGAAGATACCAGTCTTCTTCACTGGCATTTTCCTGGAGCCACTCCTCGGCGTGGGGATACACCACTTCAGCACGTTCGGTGCCGGAACCGCCCGTATCGATCCACTCTTCGAATCCGTCGATGACGTGCCAAGCGCCGTGTCGCTGGGGGAAAGGGCTGATGAAGGCAGTGTCGTGATCGTTCTGTTGCAGGATGGTCGGGAGCGTTCGATACTTCCCACGGTTCGCATGCCCCCGAGCGGTGCCTCGCGGACGAATGTCCGCATTCGTCCCTGCGTGCCCAATCGCCCCTGTGTGGATCCCGAACCGGCCCGAGAAGAACGCGGTGCGTGATGGGAGACAAGGAGCGTCCGACACGTAGTAATTCGTGTAAATGCGCCCCTCATCGGCTACCTGATCAATATGGGGGGACGTTGCTCGATCATACCCATAGCAACCCAGGTGATCCGGCCGTAACGAGTCGACGTCAATGTAAACTATTCTCATTATAATTTTGTCATCACGGTCCAGTTGTAAAGTCTTTGTGAAATTCAAGGCTTGTACCCGTACCGGACAGGACCAATCAATAGGAGTCACAGCAATCTACCGAAGGCCAACCGGGAGTCGCAGTGATATGGTGCGATCGCGTTCAGGCGGGACCGCTGGCCGAGTACTGAAGCTTCCGCCACCGTCTGATGACTGAGACCCGTAGTAGCTATACGGATGGACCCGAACAATCATCTCGAAGTCGTGAATCGAGCCGGTCTCCGAGCCGGTGTGGCTGCTCTGGCATGGCCGAAGAGTGGAGTTCGAGCGCAGACGGGAGCCCTAGCGAGCGAGACTGCGCAGTGCGGAGCGAGCGGGGCTGCTGGACGCAGGAACTCGTCTCTCTCCCCACCCAGAAATATTATACTTCACCGTAGCTACTAGAATCCATATACTAGTTCGGAGTCGCTGTGGCGCGCGTCCTCGGCGTCAGGAGGAGCCATGACGAGTCGGATCGTCCGACGTCGCCGTCAGTTCGCTCGTTCGTCGCAGGTGTAGCGGTCGCCACGGCCGATCGGTCCGTCGACGGTACGAGCCAGGGTACCCCGAATCGGTTCCGCTTGCCGAGAATCCGCATCCTCCCCTCGCTCCATTACACCTATACGTCTGTAACATATTCTTCCGATATCGATGAGCGAGGACGATTCACGGCCCGATAGCAAGGTTGCACGGGTTATCGATGCCTACGAGCTGGACGGGTGGGGCGAGACGCTGGAGCGACGCTGGACGAGCGAAGTCGGCGAGCGGACCAGCCTTCGTGACCTGGCGGACACACTCAACGAGGAAATCATGGCCGCCGCGCTTCGGGACGCCGACGTCTCGGTCACTGCGCCGGATGCAGCCAGCACGTATCGAACGCTCTCTGGCGAGGGAGACGTCTCTCGTGCGGATCGACACCGGAAGGAACGAGAACTGGAACAGGCGGGGATCGACGTGGAGTCCGTTCGGTCGGATTTCGTAACTCACCAGGCAGTCCACACGTATCTGACGTCGTATCGCGACGCCGAACTAGAGGAACGCTCGGAGGATCGAACGCAGCGAGCGGTCGAAAACCTGCAGCGGCTCCAGGGACGAACTGGAGTTGTGACTGAATCGACGATCGAACGAATGATCGCCACGGAGGAGATAACGGACCACGAGTACGAGGTGTTCGTGGATATCCAGGTGGTCTGTGAGGATTGTGAGAGGAAGTACTCCGTTAACGAGCTATTGAGAGCGGGGGGATGTGATTGTGATAACTGAACCACGACGATTCTACCGGAATCATCGACCTAGGTCCGAATAAACGAACTCTGGCTCGTCTTCGCTGGTTGCCAACGCTGGGGTTGTTCCCGTCAATGCTGGCGACGGTGCTGTGATCGTTTCAATCGATACGATTTACACCGCCCGGGAGTAATTTGTAATGGAATGGATAATTAATGGCGACTGGTAGGTGTAACTGTCCGGATCGGTAATCCGGCGAGATCCAGGAATCGGCCATTCCACGATCAGGTGGTTTTTTAAGCGATCGAGTTGAGTATTCGTTTATGAGTTCCCAGAAGTCTTTGGGACATTCGATGGATATCGATGTCGATAACATCGGTGGGATCGAGGATACACAGGTACAGATCGATCCCGGTACCACGATTCTCTCCGGGCGCAACGCGACCAACCGGACGTCGCTGTTGCAGGCCATCATGGCTGCGATGGGTAGCGACCAGGCGACGCTGAAAGCCGATGCAGACGAAGGGGCGGTCTCACTTTCGATCGGTGACGAGACGTTCGAACGCCAGCTCCGGCGCGAGAACGGGGCCGTGTTGCTGGACGGTGAACCGTATCTCGACGAGCCAGAGCTCGCGGATTTGTTCGCGTTTCTCCTGGAGGACAACGAGGCGAGGCAAGCCGTCGAACAGAACAGAGACCTCCGGGAAGTGATCATGCGGCCGGTCGATACGGATGCAATCCACGCGGAGATCGAAGAACTTTCAGCGGAGAAACAACGGCTCGACGACAAGATCGCCGAACTCGAAGAGGAGAAGGACCGCCTGCCGGAGCTCGAAGCGGAGCGATCCCGGCTCGATGAGAAACTTCAGAAGAAAAAGGCCGAACTCGAGAGCAAAGAAGAAGAGATCGACGAAACGGACGGGGCCATCGAGGAGACGCGAGAGACGAAGGACGAACTGGACGAGAAACTCGAGGAGCTTCGGGAGACGCGATCCGAACTGGACGACGTTCGCTACGATCTCGAGACGGAGCGTGACGGCCTCGAATCGCTGAGAGAGGAACGAGACGATATCGAGGAGGAACTCGAATCACACAGTGATACCCCGGCAGGGGAGCGAACGGAGATCGAGACGCGCCTCGACGCCCTTCGTGAACGCAAGCAATCGATTTCCTCGGACGTCTCACAGCTGCAAACCATCATCCAGTTCAACGAGGACATGCTCGACGGCGGGGACACCGACCTGCTCGATGCTGTCTCTGCGGGGGAGACTGCCGGGACTGACGACGCTAGCTCCCCCACCGACAAACTCGTCGACGATTCCGAGGAGCTCGTCTGCTGGACGTGTGGGAACGAGGTCGAGCGGGCACACGTCGAATCGATCGTCGACGACATGCGGGAACTGCGCCAGCAGAAGCTGAGCGAGCGCAACGACGTCGACGACGAAATCGGCGAACTCAAGTCCGAAAAGCAGGAGCTCGAACGTCAACAGCAGCGTCGTGAGGAGCTGTCTCGGAAACTCGATCGACGAACTGATGAAATCGAGCGCACCGAGGAAACGATCGAGGAACTCGAGGCACGGAGTGAGGAACTGGTCGACGCCGTTGCATCGCTCGAAACGACGATCGAAGAGCTGGAGGAGCAGGAATATTCCGAGCTACTGGAACTTCACAAGGAGGCCAATCAGCTGGAATTCGAAATCGACCGTCTGGCGAGCGAGTACGAGTCGACCGAGAAAGAGATCGAGTCGATCGAGGAACGGCTCGATCAGCGGAGTGACATCGAGGAAGAGCGATCGGAAATCGTCTCCCAGCTCGAGGACCTCCGGACCCAGATCGATCGCACCGAACGACAGGCCGTCGAGTCGTTCAACGACCACATGGACGAGGTCCTCAACGCGCTCGAATACGAGAACATCGAGCGCGTCTGGATCGAACGGCAGGAACGCGAAGTCAGGGAAGGACGTCGAAAAGTCTCGAAGAGTACGTTCGAGCTACACGTTGTCCGTGAATCGGCGTCCGGGGCGGCGTACGAAGACACGATCGATCACCTGAGCGAGAGCGAGCGGGACGTTATCGGGCTGGTGTTCGCGCTGGCAGGCTACCTGACGCACGAGGTGTACGACGAGATGCCGCTCATGCTCCTCGACTCGCTCGAAGCGCTCGACAGCGAACGTATCGAAGCACTGGTCGAATACCTGCAGGGATACGTCGACTCGCTGGTGATCGCCCTCCTCGAAGAGGACGCGGAAGCCTTCGACGAGTCGGACAATCACGTTTCGATCGAGGCGTTCTCGAACTAGGCCCGACCGGAGGCTCCGTTTGCGCGAGGTGCCGATGGCGAAACGATTTGAATTCTTGGGAGTATTTTCAAAGACTGCCTTGATAGAGCTAACGCTACATTCGAGATTTATATCGCCCATACAATAGTGAGGAGAAAGAAAGTGCAAGTCACTACTGACTATCAGCGCCCACATCAAGAAACCATACTACCACTTCAGATGCTGCGTCCGTTTTCGAGTTATTTCGTGTCGATCGGATCAGACGACTGTGACCTCTCTCCTGGAATCGGTGACGAGTGTGATCAACGAGGGGTTGCTCAAAACCAGTTCTGTCCAGTCTCGTATACCGCCGAGCGAATCGAACGAACGTCGGCTGTACTCTGGGCGCAGCCCGTTCGGTACTCTCAGTGCGGACCCGCTTTATCATCACTCGCCGTTCCGAAGTCAGATGACCGACGATTACACCACCAGCATCGTCGGTGGAGGACGGCACGTCGGTGCTTCGATATATGTACACGCTCTTCGGGGGACATTGTGGTGGAGAGCCATCTGGAGGTTTCAGGAGTGTGGATGCTATTCGGAAGATGAATCTAATTCTCGATATTGGCGGCTATTCGGCTGGATATTCGGTCTCTGCTACTGATCGAGTTCTGTCCTACAATCTCCGATGCAAGAACGATACATATAAACCATTAGCTTCAATCGAGACATTCGCATGTCATTATGTGGGAACAAGTCGTCGGCTGACGATCTGAACAGGGCGCAGCAACCGGTCGGCGATCGAGAGCCCTTGCGTAGCAAGACCCCGAGGTAGCGTCTGAAAGACCATATGCGGCGACGGCCGTGCGGAAGTCGGTGGCAGTGTTGTGGGGTAACGGTGCGACATCGTGGAGACTGCCGATACCTCGTTCCAATTCCAAGGAATCTCGCGAAGCCATACATTACTTGACGCGACAGCATACCGTCCACGGAAGACGCTTATCCCAGGCAACGAGGGCTGGCCCGACGATGGCGATCGATGCCGAAAGAATAAAATGGCAGAAATAGTATTAAAAATACGTATGGTCAAGTATCTGTATTTCGTCCTGTGAGCTACTACAGAGAATTATACGAGTGGAGCCGCAGCCGAACTGGTCAATAGCCATACTCGCTCTTCGAGGTAATTTCTCGAGAAGTATTTCAACGACCACGTGGATCGAGGTGCAGATATCTCCGAAAATCGGTAGATTTGGAGGCGGTCAGCAGCTTTCGGACACTGATCTGTCGGCAAGGCCGCCGCCCCAAGATCCGGTCCTCGGATTTCAACCGACGGATGACGCCGGAAACCTACATCGAACGAACGATAGCGGATATTCATAAGATTGGTGGTGGAATAATATACAAAAGACGAATATTGATAATACATAGTGTCCATATGACCATATAATGCAACTGGAATCCATATTACAAAACCTCATTCCGTGTGAACCGGGGAGACAGCCAATACAGTCGAATCAGACAATATAACAGAATTATTTTATACCATTGAGATAGTCAAATTCGGTTCGGGCAGAATACTATTTCCGTGACAAATTCCAAGAAATGTACGAATTCATGGTGACGGTCCGTCGCTACGAAGAGTGCCTACAGGAAAGGAGTTGGACTTCGAGAAGCAACCGGCGTTCGGTATCTCCGCCGATCCGATTCCCGGAGAGCTGCGTCTCGCCCCGGCAACGAGGCTGCCGACACTGTCGTCTGCCGGCAACTCCGCGACAACGACACCGCCCACACCACACACTTGGGAAGGGCGTTGACCTAGACTGCAGGACCGCCGAGTTTTCGCCCGCCAGACCGGCCTCAGCGAGAGGAAGAACGGCCACGTGCACCTCTACGATCCCGACGTCAACCTCGCCTGTAGCGGCAGCATCGCCCAGATCTGTCCGCCAGCCATTGGCAGGGCATTCACAGCGAAACAGCGAAGCACCGACAACGTCCACGGCCTGCCGACGTGTTCGTCGTCAAGGAAACCGACTGGGCAATCAGCATGCCGGAGGATTAGTTCACCGTCAGTGAGAACGGCGCCGCTGCTCGGATCCTCGATGTGGCCGTCTCCAAGAGTTCCAACGTGAAATCGTGCCCGACCAACTGGGAGGGCTCTCCAAACAGCGCGTAACGAAAAGACGAACTCAACCCGAATCAAGGAGACTTGATTCTCATGCAACCAGACCCAACCGCTCGAGTTGCTCGGGAGGTGCGTCCACAGCCCGAAGCACCCCAGCCAGTGCATCTTGCATCTCGGTCAGTTTCTCCGGTCGCTCGTCGGCTAGATTCTCGTATTCGTTCGGATCCGTCCGCTTGTCGCTGAGCCACGTTTCCGTCTCCCACGACGAGCAGTCGACCGGACGGCGGCCGTTCTCGAACTCCCCGAGATCGTAGGGCAGGAACATCGCATCGCGGTAGCTGTACCAGTACAGCGGTTCGTTGTCTTCGACAGGTGACTGGTGGAGAATCCAGTCGCCGTCGGTGATCGTGACGCTCTTGCCGAACTGGCCAGCAATCGCGTACTCGCGGGTTTGTTCATCCGGATTCTGGAGTACTGGCTCAAGATCGACTCCGTGCCGGTCATCGGGACACGGCCGATCAACAGCGTTCAGCACCGTCGGATAAATGTCGACAAGCTGGACGGGCTGGTCTCGGCGCTCGCCGCGGCCGTGTTCGGGATGGGCGACGATAAAGGGGATATGCGCCAGGGGATCGTGTTCGTGGGTCTGGAGTTTACCCATACGACCCCGATCGCCGTTGAACGTCCCATGGTCTGTCGTGAATACAATCATCGTATCCTCCCACAGCGCCAGTTCGTCCATCGCATCGAGTAGCTCCCCCAGCCATCGATCGACCAGCACGACCTGTGCAGCGTACCGGGCTCGGATATGTCGGAGTTCGTCCTCCGTATAGTGGTCGTCCCACTCGTCGTATGCTCCCTTCGAGGACCACTCGTCCACGTCGTACCCGCGTTCGTCGAACTGTTCGACGAGATGCTCGGGTGGGTCCCATGGCTCGTGAGGGTCGAAACAGTCGACGTGCAAAAAGAAATCGTCGTGCTCGTGATTGCGCTGGAGCCAGTCCGTGGCCTCACCGAGCACCTGTGCCGCGAAATGGTCCGACTCGTCTTCCCGGGTTAGATGGGTATTCCTGAAGTGACGCTCCGACTTTGACATCGGGTCGTCGGGACTGGAAAACTCGACCGGGTCTGTCTTCCAGTTGTCAGATTCGTGCCCGCGGATGAACTCGACGCCGGTGTAGCCCATGTGATAGTTACCCGAGCCACGCTCCCACAGGTGAAAGTGATCGGAGACCAACTGGCTGACGCGATACCCATCACGCTGTAGTTTCGCGATAGACTGATTCGGCGGCCCGGACACCTGTCGTGGAAGATCCTGGTCGTCGTCTTCGAGTGGTCCCCATCCCCGCTCGAGGAATTCGTACCGGCCAGTGTAGATATCGCGACGGGCCGGCATGCACGGTGTCGAACCACACCATGCGTTATCGAACGTCGTCCCACGGTCGGCGAGACGGTCCATGTTTGGCGTCGGAACTACCCAGTCGGGCTGTTCGGGGCTCTGCACCTCGTTCAACGGACGGCCGTGATGGTACGGACCGCAGTGATCTCTGCGCAGGGTATCACAGAGGATAACAATGCAGTTCATACCCAGCACAACAGGACAGGAGACAATAAAATTGGTGTTTCCACCAGCCGATCACGACAGCAATCCCAAACTGACGGGCACAGGTAGGCGGGGAGAATCCACTGACACGGTGGCCGTCACCGCGGACGTATTGTCTGTCTGTGGGAGAACGGGACGGACTGTGCCGATCGCGGAGACCACGTAAAAAGAACGAGACGCCCTCGGTGGCCCCCTTCGAGGTATCGGCCACTGGACGTCGGCCCTTGCTACCGGAGTAACGTGGGGAGCGCGGCCGGTCCGTCGTTACGCTTTGGAGACGGACGCGAAGTAGGCTCCGCGCTCGACACCGTCGTTCTCGAACCAGCTTCGCAGTTTCGTAGGACCCTCATCCAGATCGACGGTAAACGTAACCGCTTCAACTCCCTCCGAAACCAGACGCGTGCGCTCTGTCTGTCCCAGTTGGATGCCGGCGGTATCCGGAGCGACGGTCTCGGCGCTCGCAGCCCAAAAGCCACCGGAACTGCCGTAATCCATTTCGGTGAAGTCTGCTGGAACTCCATCGATTGGTGCATCACTTTCGGGGGGCCATCGCCGAAGTTCGATGTCGTACTCGCCCGGGTCCGCGACGTCAAGCGCCCAGAATCCGTTGGCCGCGTTGCCCTCGAGGATCTGACCCTGATGCCACGGCACCGCTTCGCAGCCGTGCCAGTCGTGACAGGTGAGGTCAACCGGATCTTCCTCCTCGGTGCCGACGACGATTCGCGAGTACCCCTCGAAGGGACCGATATCGTCCCACCAGTCCTCGTATCGCTGGCGCAGTTCGGACACGACGTCGGGGTGCTCGTCGGCGACGTCGTTCTCCTGGCCAGGGTCGGCCTCGATGTCGTACAGTTCTTCGCCTCGAATGAGTCGCCAGCGCTCGGTCATGACGGCACAATCTTTCCACTTCTCGGGCCACTCCACGCGCTGGCTATCGACGAACAGCGTTCGATCCGAAGGCGACGTATCCGCTCCCTCTAGCACCGGTCGGAGGCTCCGACCGTCGAAATCGACGTCTGGTGTGTCGACGTCACAGAGATCTGCGAGCGTCGGCAACAGATCGTATCCGGCTGCTAGCGTGTCGATCGTTTCGTTCTCGATCCGGTTCGGCCAGTGGACGAACCCTGGCACCCGGTGACCGCCGTCGTACGCAGATCCCTTCTGACCACGCATCCCGGCGTTGTATCGCGCACAGGCGCTCCCGTTGTCGCCCATGAAGACGATGATCGTCTCCTCGGCGATCTCGAGTTCGTCGAGGCGGTCGCGGAGTCGGCCCAGGTTGTCGTCGATGTTCGAGATCATCCCATAGAACCGCGCGACGTCCTCGGGGACGTCGTCGATGTACTGCTCGAGATACTCGTCGGGAACTTCCCGGGGACCGTGGGCGGCATTCGTCGGCACGTAACAGAAGAACGGCCGATTCTGTTCCGCGTTCGACTCGATGAAGTTCAGTGCCTCGTCGAACCACACGTCAGTGCAGTAGCCCTCGGCGTCCTCGTGGTCGCCGTTTCGCGAGTACGTATCATCGAAGTAATTATTCCCCCAGTAGTCGGGCGTCTGGGCGATGCCGCCCCCGCCGTGAACGAGGGATTCGTCGAATCCGCGGTCCTGCGGTCTGAAGGGGTAGTTGTCTCCGAGGTGCCACTTTCCGAAAATTCCCGTTCGGTAGCCCGATTCCGCGAAGATTTCGGCCATCGTCGTCTCTTCGCTATCGAGGATCGAGCGACCCATGATCGTATGCCAAACGCCGGTTCGGGTATCGTAGCGCCCAGTCATGAGCGCTGCCCGCGTCGGCGCGCAGGTGGGGCTGACGTGGAAGTCAGTGAGTCGAGCGCTTTCGTCGTGAAGCCGGTCCATTTGGGGCGTCTCGAGGGTCGGATTCCCGTGACAGCCCACGTCACCGTAGCCCTGGTCGTCCGTCACGACGAGAATGACGTTCGGCCTACCGTCGGCAGTCGTTGACATATCAGCCGATTCCGATTTTGGAGCAATAAGCGTTCCCATCTCAGCCAGCTCGGGCGGGAGTCTGGCTACGCCTCACACGGCAATCCACAATATGTCGGTTGCGACCACCGCCGCACGTTTGACATCATCGAGTTGGCGCTGTGTCGTCGACACGAGACGGCAGCGGTCGTTCAGCCACTGAGTCGCGGCGCTGGAAAACGGTACTGTCCGCAGGAGATACAGCAGTCGTCACTCGCGGCGTTCGCCAACCGATCAAAACGATGAGCACGTACACGTCAGGGCGAACCGGACCACAGAGTATTTACTGCCAGTTCCCCGATTATGTGCCCATGTCCGAGGATAACCCAGCCTGTTGTGCTGCCTCCAGGACCGAGGACGCGGCGTGCGACCCAGAGCGTGAGGACGCAGTCGACGATCGCCACGCGACGACACCCGCATCGTCCGATGACGACCGAACCGCGAGAATGGTCCGAGTCGACGGGACGACGTTCACGATGGGGACGGACTCTGACGAAGGATTTCCAGCAGACGGCGAGGGGCCAACCAGAGACGTAACGGTCGACGCCTTCTTCGTCGACAAGTACGCCGTAACGAACGCCGAGTTTCTGGAGTTCGTCCGCGAGACGGGCTACACGACCGACGCGGAACGATACGGGTGGTCGTTCGTCTTTCAGGATATCCTCACCGACCAGGCTCAGGATAACGTGTTCCAGAACGTAGACGCTGCTCCCTGGTGGCTCGCCGTTGAGGGAGCGACCTGGTACCGACCGTACGGCCCCGGATCGAACGTCATCGAGGAAGAGTTGCTGAAACACCCGGTCACGCACGTCTCCTGGCGTGACGCCGCGGCGTACGCAAACTGGGCAGACAAACGCCTCCCGACCGAGGCCGAGTGGGAGTGTGCTGCCCGAGGCGGCCTCCAACAGCGTCGCTTTCCGTGGGGCGACGACCTGAAACCGGACGGGGAACACCGATGCAACATCTGGCAAGGCGAGTTCCCCGAGCACAACACTGAGGACGACGGCTATCATACGACTGCCCCAGTCAACGCCTTCCAGTCCAACGGCCACGGCCTGTACAACGTCTCCGGCAACGTTTGGGAGTGGTGCGGAGACTGGTTCAGCCCCGACTATCACACGACCGACGCGTACGATACAGAAAATCCGACCGGCCCACCAGAGGGTCCCGAGCGCGTAATGCGTGGTGGATCGTATCTCTGCCATCGCTCCTGGTGCAACCGATATCGGGTCGCTGCACGTTCGAAGAACATGCCGGATAGTTCCACCAGTAATATCGGATTTCGGTGTGTCGTCGACGCTGTCCCCGAATGACGCAGGCAGGGAACGTATTTTCGGTCATCGGCCATTACCGCGACTCCATACTCGCGTCGTCGGAAAGATCATAGTTATTATTGGAGCGTGATTCTGTTGGGCAACTATGGCAGAAGAGGCACCAGCGTACCTATCAGGATACGGGAACTGCTACCGCGAGAACCCTCGCCGGGCAGCCCAAGAGTGGTTCAAAAACGCGAAGTTCGGTCTCTTCGTTCACTGGGGGCTGTACTCGAAGTACGGCGAAAGTTGTCCGTACCTCTATAATAACGACGACGTCAGCATCCCCGAATACAAAGGGACGATGGAGGAGTTCGACGCGCCAGCGTTCGATGCAGATGCGATAACGGATCTCGCGGTCGACGCCGAGATGAAGTACGTCACGTTCGTAAGCCGTCACCACGACAGTTTCTCGCTGTGGGACACTGACCATTCAGATTTTAAGAGCACAAACGCGCCCGCAGGTCGCGATTTCGTGAGAGAACTCGCAAAACAGTGTCGAGAAAAAGAACTGGGGTTGTTCCTGTACTACTCGTACGGCCTCGACTGGACCCACCCCTCGTTCCCGACCGAAGCGTCGGGGATTGTTCGCGCCTCAGAGCGGGTAGATGGACACCACCGCTGGGAACCCGGTGACGACAACGACGAATACGTCGAATTCATGCACGACCAGATCCGGGAGCTCCTGACCGACTACGGGCCAATTGCCGGGATATGGCTCGATCCGATATCGAGTTACTATCAGAGGCCAGATCTGTTCCCCATCAGAGAAACGTACGGGTTAATCCGCTCGCTCCAGCCACAGTGCCTCGTCTCTTTCAAGAACGGTGCGACCGGCACGGAGGATTTCATCACTCCAGAACAGCGGCTCCAGGGGGGAGCCCTGGACTATCTCGACCGGGGACAGATGCCCGAACTCCAGAGAAAAGCCATTCGACAAAACTGGAACATGCAACTAGACGGAATCAAGGAGTTCTGCGCGACGCTCGAAGAGGAGTGGGGGTACGTCGAAGACACGGAGCGAATGAGTCCGGAGGACGTTCTCGACCTCCTCGGGTACGCGAACGCGACCGATTCGAACCTGCTCCTGAACACGGCCCCGACGTTCGAGGGGAACGTTCACCCAGCGTCCGAACGCATCATCAGACAGGTCGGAGAACAGCTCCGATCGGACGGATGGCCAACCGAACAGCGAATTCTGGAGTAGACAGTTCGTTCAGAGACGGAACGGGCCAGTTGGCGACGGGGTGTTACAGTAACGAGGTACCGCTTGGATATTGCCGGCGAAATATTTATTAGTGAACTTGTCGAGTAACCTCGCGTGCCACCGATTGGCCGAGGCGCCGGTGCCGACCAGCCGAACGTAATCCTCTGCATGACCGACGATCAAGGCTGGGGCGACACTGGGTACAACGATCATCCGCAGCTTCAGACGCCGAACATGGACGCGATGGCTGACGATGGCGTTCGATTCGACCGGTTCTACGCAGCATCACCGGTTTGTTCGCCGACTCGCGGGAGCTGTCTCACAGGCCGGCATCCATACCGGTACGGAATCGAGTACGCGAACGTTGGTCACCTCCCCGCGGCGGAACGCAACCTTGCCGAGACGCTCTCCGAGGCGGGCTACCGGACGGGGCACTTCGGCAAGTGGCACCTCGGTACGTTGACGACCGTCGTCCAGGAGAGCAACCGCGGCGGTCCACGGGGCACCGACCATTACGCCCCGCCCTGGGATCGCGGATTCGATACCTGCTTCTCGACAGAGGCGGCGGTTCCAACGTACGATCCGATGCGGGTTCCAGCTATCTCCGACGCCGAGGATGGAGACGAGACTACTGTCGGCGATGCGTACGGCAGTCACTACTGGACCGGGCCGGGAGAAATCGCTACAGAGAACCTTGGCGGCGACGACTCCCGAGTCATCGTGGACCGCGCTGTGCCGTTCGTTCGCGAGGCCGCCCGCGAGAACGAACCCTTCTTCGCAGTCGTCTGGTTCCACTCGCCACACGCTCCGGTGGTCGCCGGCGAGGAAGACCGCGAACGATACGCTCACCGGTCGGTCGACGAGCAGCATTACTACGGAACGATCTCGGCAATCGACGCCC
Source organism: Salinarchaeum laminariae (assembly GCF_023204835.1). Classification (GTDB taxonomy): domain Archaea; phylum Halobacteriota; class Halobacteria; order Halobacteriales; family Salinarchaeaceae; genus Salinarchaeum; species Salinarchaeum laminariae. Next base: position 1,175,513 of record NZ_CP096270.1, on the reverse strand, counting down.
AGATCGGCCGGCTTCGCGACGAGCTCTACGATCTCGGCATCGCCGAAGAAACGATGCTCTGGTTCTGTTCCGACAACGGGCCGGCGGCCGAAGGGGGCGGTCCCGGTTGGGATAGTGGGATGCGCCAGCGCGGCGAGACGGGGCGACTCCGCGGACGGAAGGGGACGCTCTACGAGGGCGGTGTGCGCGTCCCGGGAACACTCGTCTGGCCCGAGGGCGTCGATCCCGGTGTCGTGGATGCTCCGTGTGTCACCACGGATTTCTACCCGACGATCCTCGACGCGGTCGGGAGTAACGTGTCTGGCCCAGAGCCACTCGACGGTGAGTCGCTCCTCCCGTTGCTCCGCGGAGAGCGCGACGGCAGGTCGTCGCCAATTGGGTTTCGAGACCGAAACCTCACTGGCGATGGGGGCGATATCGCTGTGATCGACGACGACCACAAACTAATCCGGCCTCACGCAGACGCCACGTTCCAGTTGTACGACCTCGCCGAGGATCCATACGAGACGGAAAATCTAGCGGACGAGCAGCCGGAACGGGTCGACGAACTGGAGACGTGGGTACGCAACTGGCGAGCATCGATCGACGCTGAAGAGAGGAGTACCTGCACGTAACCCTCTCGTCACGACACGGAACAGCGTAGCCCTGCGAACGAGACCCGATAGACTCAGTGAGTGATCACACCGTTCGATCCCGAGTACATCCGCATCGAGTAGGGGTTGTATGATCCGGAACGATCCTCTCCTCGATATGTGCCTCGGACCGTCTACTGTTGTTTCCGTGCAGAAACGTGGCGGGTAGCTGGTGGCGAATTACCAGTACGGCTCCCAATCAGTCGTTGCTCGCGCCAGTCCCTCCAGGTAGAAGTAGTCGCCCCAGATAGTGGCGTTCTCGTGCTGGTCGACCTCGTCCGACGACGCGTACCAACTCTCGGTCAGGAGCGCGTTCGAATCCTCCCCGTCGGTTGCGTAGTTGTCGCCGAGGGACGCGAGCGTTGCGAGCGCGAGTTGCTCACACTCGTGGCGCTCGGGATCGGCGACTGGCAGGTGTGATGCGAGCTCCGTGAGGCCGCACGCGGCGATGGCCCCAGCAGAGGTGTCACGCATGTGGGTCTCGGGCGCGTCGAAATCCCAGCGGGGAACGAAATCGGTTGCCAGGTTGTCGACGTAGTACGCGGTAGCGTGGCGAGCAGTGTCCAGGAAGTCCGCGTTTCCTGTGTAGCGGTACGCGAGTGCGAACCCGTAGATCGCCCACGCCTGTCCCCGCGCCCAGCACGAGTCGTCACCGTACTCTGCACCGTGGTTCGGTCGGTGCCCGACTGGTTCGCCAGTCTCGACATCGAACTCGAACGCGTGATGCACTGACCCATCATCTCGAACGAGATGTGCAGCAGTCTGTTCCGCGTGGTTCGTCGCAATCGCTGCATAGCGGTCGTACCCGGTCTCTTCGCTCGCCCAGAACAGCAGTGGGAGGTTCAGCATGCAGTCGACGATCGTCTCGCCGTAGTGCTCGTCGGCCGGATCAGTGTGATCGCCCCACGCCTGAATGATCCCCGCAGTATCGTGATAGCGATCGGCCAGGTAGTCGGCTGCCCGGAGAGCGATCTGTCGAGCGCGCTCGTCACCGGTACGCCTGTACTGGGCAACGGCAGAGAGTGAGTACAGAAATCCAAGATCGTGCGTGAGGACGCCCTGTGTATTGCCAGCGAAGGAATCGTCGTCGACTTCCAGTTCACCGGTGATGCGGGATTCGTACTGATCGAGATGCCCGGACGCGACGTCACGGTACACGTCGTCTCCGGTGATGTCGTAGGCGAGCCAGCACAGCCCCGTCCAGAACGACGGCGTCCAGTCTTCGGCAGGCCAGGCATCGTAGGTCAGGTCCGCCCCAGTGTCGGCGGAGGGGAACTGGTCGTGGAACGAATCGAGATTGTCCGAAACCCGGTCGAGCGCGAACGAGCGGCCATCGTCGAATTCGTCCGGCTCGAACGTCGTCTCTGTGAGATCGAAGATAGTCTCGCGGCTGTCTAGGTCCATAGGTTTGAACTGCTGTGGTGCAACATAGTAGTTTCCTCTTTGGATGGGATCGCACTGTCGCCACGCCGGGAGCCGCCTCGGAGTTACGGCGAAGGCTCTTCGAAGCTCCCCTCGTATGCGACTGTACCATCGGCAGTGCACACCCGGAAGGTCTCCTCGCGTACCTCCACGGACGGTCGTGTTTCGAGGGCGCCACGTTCCCCTGCGTACGCGGCCGTCGCGAGCACGTGGGTACCGGGATCGTGGGAGGACCGAAGCAGTGGGACCTCAGTCCGGGGGTGCAGTACGTTGGTATTGGGCATCGTATCGATCTCGTCGCCCTCCCGGTCACCACTCGCGTCCACTAGCACGGTTTCGTCGTCACCGTCGTCGATCCTGGCGATACCAGCATCTGTTTGGCGAACTGCATCCGAGCGTGGGAACGGGAATCCGCCTTCGACACTTTCCAGTTCGCGCTGTGTTTCTAGCTGGTGTACGCGTACGTGCCAGGATCCGCTTGGAACGAGCCACGTATCGACGGTCACGGAGTCCCACGGACGCCAGCGCGAGGCGAGCGTCCCGTCGGTCGTTCGTCGCTGTTCGACCGAGGTTCGACGACGATAGTGGGTACCATCCGCAGAGAGAAGGAGTGTACTGTCGGGAGCCTGTGACTGTAACGAGGTCGGCGAATCGGCGACGGCGAATCCGTATCGGTTCGAGTACGCGAACTTGCTGTACTTGTCCGGGAATCCACTTGTCTCTCCCATGTATTGCCCAGACGAAAGCAGGACGACGTGCCCCGAGTCCTCGGTGTGACACGTCGTGAGGCCTGCTGAATGGTGGTGTACGGCGCCCTGTTCGGCCGTGAGCGGGGCAGGATCAGTTCGCCAGAACGGGTGTGACGCTGGCAGCGCGAGGGGGAGGAAGTATTTGAATGCCCAGTACGGCGAGCTCGGCGAGTTGTAGTCCTCCATCGTCTTGTTCGTCGGATATCGATATCCGACCGATAACACGCCCCCGTCGGTGAAGATCGGTTGTTCGGCCCACCACTGGAGATTCCGCTGCCAGAGTCCACGGATCTCTCCCCAGGGAAGCGCCTCGAGATCCGCGTAGGCCAGCGCTCCCCAAAATCCACCCTGTGCGAACCGGTACGTGAGGCTGCGACCATACGGGACTGCGCTCCCGTCGGCCCCAAACCATCGACGAAACTCCGCCGCAAAGTCGTCCGCTCGAGTCCTGAACTGGCGAGAACGGTCGTCCTCGTCAGTCAGCACGTCGTAGAGGAGTCCGTACAGGTGAATTGCCCACGGGCCGTAGTAATCGAAGTGCTCGCCGTCGGCGTACCAGCCGTTTCCTCGATAGAACGAGGCGAGCCGATCCAGATCTGCTTCGAGCCGTTTGGGGTCGTGGTCCGCTCCGATAGATCGCAGCCCGACGTTCGTCAACACCCTGAAAAACAGCCAGTTGCTGTCCGGTAGTTCAATGTCGTTGATTCCATAAAGCCACTCCGCGACTCGCTCCTGCGTCGCACTCGAGAGTGGTTCCCAGAGAAGCTCTGGGATCACCGAGAGCCCGTACGCGATCGGAGCCATTTCGACCGCTTTCTGACTGTATCGGCTCACAGGACCCCAGTACTCTGGATGATCGGGATCGGTTCCGTTGGTCAACCCCTCTCGAAACGCAGCCCAATCGGCGAACGAGCCGTCACCTTCTGCAAGCGGGACGAGTCCCCAGAGCGGCCGTGCGAATCCTTCGAGTCCAGCGTCGGCAGTCGGAAACAGCGCTCCACCGGGACCAGGTTTGACGCGAGCGCCTCCGGAACTTCGGTGAGCAGCCAGGGGCTCGTAGAGTTCCCGAACAGCGTTTTGAAAGTCCGCCCGGTCCTCGAGAGGGTTGTTTGCTAATGGAGTCACACAACACGTAATTCCGATCTGGCACTTATAGCTATTGTTGCGATTCGGGCCTCGTTGAAACGTTCGAACCGAGCCGCCCAGCGAGTACCGTCGAAAAAAGCCCGGGACGAGTCGATCTCGGTGCCCGGAGCTTACGCCCCGCTGCTGGCGTCGAAGAACACGGGTAGTTCGGTGCCGTCGGCGAGCACGAACGTGACGACGAGATCGGCCTGTTCACGGGATTCGACGACGCTCTCCAGTGAAATTCCGGAGTCCCACGTGAAGCGTTCGAGCTGGACGCGCGAGTCGGTAATCGAACCCGTCGAGTCGAACTCGTAGGTCGTCCCGTCGAGTTGGATTGGCTCCTCGGACTCGTAGGCGATCCCCGCCTGGTAGACGAAGAAGTTGTGCGTCCGGTCGGTGTAGGGTCGCTCCGTCTCCGTGACCGACTCCAGATCCCCCAGCGTCTCGATCGAAAATCCAGTGAGCTCCAGAGGATCCGCTGATTCGATCTGGAAGGAGGGGTGCGTACTGCTCTCCGAGAGCCCCGATACGCTCGCTTCTTCCGCCTCGAACTCCAGTTTGAGAATTCTGGTAGATCGTGGCGAAACGGCAACAGATTCGCCCTGAACTCGCTCGCCAGTCATCAGATCGGTGGCTGCCGAGGCACCGTCCGGTAGCTCGAGTTCGTACGTGCTTCCCTGACCGAACCCACGTTCAGGCGCTCCCGAACTGTTCATTCCAATCAGGTACTCGCCGTAGCGGCATTCGCGATAGTGGATTCCCATCGCGACCCGAGGATCTGGCTGCGGTCGGCCGAAGCTATCGGGATCGAACTGGTCGTCGTCCTCGGCGAGTGGCCATGGATCGCCGTCCGGGCTGGCCGCCTGGGGAAGTGTCGCCCCGGCCATCGCCTGTTCGATTTCGACAGTTCCATCGCCCGGGAGACGGCGAGTGCGAGCCTCCTCACCCATACCGACGCCGAGGAACTCACCGGCGAACTGTAACTTGTTCGGCCGCGACCACGTTCCGCCGGTCGAGGGGAATTCCGTCCGCGTGAGATCGATATTCAGGATACGATCCACCTCGGAGTTGTGATGATGGATGCGAGCCAGTTCGTTCACTCCCTTGTCGTGGAGATTGGAGGCGGCGCCGAATCCGAGATTCATAAGCATTCGCTCCGATCCGTCGGTGATGCTGACGACGCCGATATCCTCGTCAGCCCACGCGAACCGATCGCGATGCATCGGCGTCTGGTACGAAGGATCGTCCAGTTCCTGGATCGTCTGATACCCATCGACCCGGTGGATCCAGCGCTCGAGCGATCCGACGCCCCACACGTTGAGCCACCACTGTTCTATGAGACCCGCAACGTTGTGCTCCATCGCCAACTTTCCGAACCGAACGGAAGTCGGGTCTCCGAGCAGGTGTGCGTGGAATAGCGGCTTGAATCCGTACCCGCGGAGATGACTGGACATCCCGGGATGCTGGGAGTTCCGGATGCTGATCACCCCATCGGTTGCAGCCCATCGATTGCCTGTCTCGGCGTCGTTTACCATCAAGCGAACCGCAGCCCGGGCCTGTGACGCTTTAACCGCTCGCTCACGTACGCGTTCGAGACCGGTTTCGTGATACAGCTTTGCGAGAAGACTGAACCCGAGTTCGCCGTAGTGGGCAACGTGGTCGGGTTCCTTGGACAAGCCCTTCTCGCTGAAGACGTGGTAACTTCCGGTCTGGTACCACGAATAGGGTTTGTCTTCGTCGTCGTTGAGACTCACCCCCGACAGACCGATCCCTTCGTCGATCCACCGGTCGATCGTCTCCCGGGAGCGTGCACGATCGGACCCGAACTTCTCCAGCACTGAGTTCGTGCGCACGAGGCATATCGTCACGAACATGAACTGGTTCGTGAGGTCGCGACGGCCCGTGGAGCGCCAGTCGAGGCCTTCGCCGAAGAACTGGACGTAGGCATCCTCTCGCGTGATCTCGCCATCGGGATGTCCTTCCAGCGTCTGGGAGAAGGCGTCACGCTCCTTGAAAAGATCCCAGAGAAGCGTGACCGCTCTGGCGAACCGACCGTGCTCTTCCCAGCCACGATGGACGACATCCTGTGGGGAACTCTCTGCCTGACGTATCGCCCAGTCGTCTACTGTCGCCCGCACGGTCTCGAAGACTGCGTCCTCGTCGACGACGTCGATCCAGTCCCGCTGAACAGCCATCGCCAGACCGAGCGCGCCTCGTGGCGAAATCTGGCTGTTCTGTTGGCCCGATTGAACGAGTTCGTCGATTTTCGCCACGACGGGATCGATCTGGTTCTCGGCGGGCGGGTCCCGGATGGGCCCGAGTTCGAACTCCTCGCCGCCTTTGTCGTTCGCTGGGAGGTGGAGATGTGGATCGGTGTGGGTGTAGGCACGGTAGATGCCCTGGCTGGGCTGTTCACCGTCCCAGCTAACGATTCGAAGGTCGACTTCTTCGGAATCCTCGGTGAGATAGCCCGGCAAGCGATGGGTTGCATACCAGAAGTCCCCGTGTGTCGAGACTGCACCCATCGAGGTATTCATGTTCATGTCGAGTGAGGGCCATCCCACACCCTGGTGCATGTAGCCGATCATGTCCGTTCCGTCGAGGAGGAACAGACGTTTGGCGTTCTCAGGATTCGACTCGAACTTCAGCGTGATGTACGTCCGGTATTCCGGGTCGCACTCGACGGTGAACGACATCGCTCCCAGCTGGTTGTCCGGGGCGTCGAGAGGCAGCAACCGTCGTGCTGACCGCCCGCTGTCACCCTGTATACTTTCGCTCGTTCCCGCGTCGAACGCGTGGTTCGACTCCGATCCAGGGTTGCCGAAGTCGAGTTCGTCGAGCGCATTCGTCCCTCCCTGCGGTGGTTTCTGTGGCGCAGGAGCAGGGCGGTTCTCACGTCCATCAGCTCCGACTCCACCGGAAAACGCGGCTGGGACGGCGGCTGCGGAAATCGTTCCGAGCACTGTTCGCCGATACCAATCACCATGGCTGTTACTATCAGACATGCAGTTCCCATGTGAAAGCTATCGTATTTATAATTTATTTCTGTGAGTTGATGAGTAGTCGGTCGTGGCTGGCTCATTGTCCGGGGTTTGAGAAACGTAGAGCAGAGAGTTCTACGTGTACGAACGCATCTTGACGGGAACGATTACGGCGAGTTCGATTCCCACAGCCCGATTTGGCCCGCTGGATCATCGAATTCGACGCTTCGTCGCTCGTCACCGCTTCCAGTGCGCTCGCCGTCTGCAACTGGCAGTGCTCGGAGCGGCGGTCTCCCGCTGCCCCCACGGACGACGCCGACGGGCGATGGACCTCCATTGTGGCGAAACGATTCCCCCGGACTGGCTTCGCGATCGATGCGTACAATCGACAGCCAAGAACCGCTCTCCCATCCAACCAGAACGTTAATCCGCGACACCTGATTATCGATATTCGATGCAGTACGAGACACTCGGCAACACTGACGTCGAAGTGAGTCGCGTCGGCCTCGGCCTCTGGAACATCAGTGGTGGGTCGGACTGGGAGAAAACCGACGAGGACGACGCTATCGAGACAATTCACACCGCCTACGATGCGGGCGTGAACTTCTTCGACACGGCGGAGGCGTACGGCGACGGTTACTCCGAGGAAGTACTCGGGGAAGCCCTCGACGGCATGGATCGAGACGACGTAGTGATCGCGAGCAAGGTCTGGGTCGACAACCTCGCGTACGACGACCTGAAAGCCGCCTTCGAGGCCAGCCTCGACAGGCTCGGCACCGACTACATCGACGTCTACTATCTCCACTACCAGAACCCGGAGATTCCGGTTTCGGAGTCGATGCGTGCGGTGCGAGAGCTACAGGAAGAGGGGAGCATTCGCGTGCCTGCCGTCTCGAACACCGGCCCCGCTGATATGGAGGCGACACTCGAAGCAGGGCGCGTAGAGGCGAATCAGGTGCCGTACAACCTCTTGTGGCGCGCAATCGAGCACGAGGTAGCCGACGCTTCCCGCGAAAACGACGTGGACCTCGTAGCCTACAGTCCGCTAGCGCAGGGTCTGCTCACAGGCGAGTACGAGAGCGCCGAGGAGTATCCGACGGGCCGGATGCGAACGCGACACTTCTCCGGAGACCGACCAGAAGCCCGGCACGGCGAGGACGGTGCTGAGGCGGAAACGTTCGAGACCGTCGAGCGAATTCGAGACATCTGTGAGGAGTACGACCGCGACATGGTGGAAGTGGCCCTTGCGTGGCCGCTCCACAAGTCCGGCGTGACGTCAGTTCTCGCGGGCGCGAGCTCCCCCGAACACGTGCGAGCGAACGCCGAAGCGGCAGAGGTCTCACTCTCCGATGACCTGTTGGCCGATCTCGACGACGCGACCAACGACCTGAAGGATGCGCTCGGGCCGAACCCCGACCCGTGGCAGTCCGATTCGCGATACAACTGAACGTTTCGACTCCCTCGTCGGTGGTCGGGTCGAGTTGGCCTTCTTCTGCTTCGACGTCGTACCACGATCGACGCTCACATCGCCGAGGGCACTGAGTACGATGGTCCGGTCCCGTTGCTACCGGGCCGTGCCATCCACAGAACTGCGGAATTACTATCCAGCACAGCGAGAGAGTGAGTGAGAGCGTCGACGCCGCGACGGCATTGTGGCTCCCCGCCGACGACGTTCCGTGTGGAACGCGACGAAGAACAACTGGTCCAGGTGTACTGATGGGCGCGGGACGAATCGAGAAATACTGTCACCGAATCCGCCTGCCGACGCGCACGAAAGCGCCCTGTTGCTCAGCGATAGGCCCGATCTACGTTATGGAGGAATTTTTGCCCGGCAGCACAGGCAGATCCGTCCGAAGCAGCGCAGTCGGTGTGTCAGCGGGAACCAATCAGACGACGACGGTGCGGTCGAAAGCGACCCACGTGCAATCTTGAGAGAGAACGACGGGGAGAAAGATGAGACCCTCCTCGAATCTCCCGATCGGGCTACCTCAGGAGTTGGGGTACCGTGCAGTGCCGTCCGCGTATTCGATCCGGACGTCGAGGATTCGTCGGAACCAGTCCGAATCGACGGAGGTCGGACCGGCCTCATTCGCCTTTCCGCCGGCCGTCATCGATCGATACCAGGTGTCTTCGCCCGACTCCTCCGGGGCTGTGTTCACTACACGGAAGTACAGTTCGTCTTCTACGTGTTCTTCTTCGAGGTTCACCATCTCGTCAGTCGGGGCGGTGTAGTCCCACCCCTCGGGCGAGACGACGTCCTCTGGTCTGGTTCCCTCCCACAGGACCTCTCCCTCGCTCGTCTCCAACACCATGCGGAGGTCGGACGTCGTATCCCAGTTTGATTCGTGGGTGAACACGATCCGCTCCACCGGCGCGTTCAGCGGAAGTGCGAACGTGACCGGTTCGTCGTGTGTCACTTCTTGTTCTTCGTCGACGCTCACCTCGAGTGCATCGTCCGTTCGCACGGTTGCACCCGAAAAGCCTGGAGTATCGACATCCCAGGCGTCGTAGGAATCGAACGTCGGCAAGATCGCCGTCGCCTCGATTTCACGCGCTCCCGAATCGGGCGTTTCGACGACCAGTCGGTTCACGCACCCGTCGATGGTCTCCACTGCGAGTTCCTCGTCGTCCTCGGTGCTGACGGTCACCGGGTTACGGTCGCCAACTTCGTCCGGCCGGTAGAACGTCGGAACCTGATTCGAGTGCTGGCCCGTTCCCAGGGTGGCTGCGTCCTCGTAGTAGGTAGCCACCTGGGCAGTCTCGTCACTTTCGTCGAGTGGCAGACTGTGGACCTCCGCACCATCATCGTTTCCGCGGATTCGCCACGACCAGTGCTTGCGCCGTGTAGCCGAATCGACCGACGACCGCTGCAGTTTCGGCTGCGGGCCGGGATTCGTCGGACTGGCGTGCTGTCGACGGTCGAGAACCAGCGAGTCTCCCGCATCGAGGATCTGGTCGTTCGAAGCCATCTTGCCCTCGCCGCTGACCAGATCGAGCAGAGGACCGTTGCCCTTTCCAGACGACCCGTTACCCCTGCCTGGTGGACCGTTTCCGGACGGGCCATTGCCCTTGCCAGGATGTCCGTTCCCGGACGAACCGTTACCCTTGCCCGGCGAATCGATCCCGGGAACGTGAACGCGGGGACCGCCTTCTACCCGAACGTCGCGGTGGTTACTGGCGTTCACCGCGACTTCGTAGGGGCCGACCGTGGTGGAGCCAACGTGGGAACCGGGACAGAAGTCGGTCTTCGCGTCACCGAACGCACGATACTCGTCCGTGATCCGGTGGTAGGTGGGTTGATTGGCCCACTCGCCCTCTCCCTTCGTCGTCGCCCATCCAAAGAGGTAGTGAGTACCCTCTTCGTCGTCGATCATGCTCAGGCCCGCCATCTCGTCGACCCACGCAGCAGCACCCTCGCGTTCCGTCGGGAGGCGGTAATCCGTCGGTTCCGTCTGCTCCCACCAGTCCTCAAGATCGGGCAACTTCGTCAGCAACCGGTACAGATGGGCTGGACTCGGGGACTCGAATCCTCCTTCGAAGTCGTCGTGGTACCGGAAGTGCTCGCGTACGACTCGTTTCGACGGTTCGTGGTCCATGTCCACCGCAGCCAGGACGTAGGCCAAAATCGGATTCCCCACACCCTGGACTCCGATCCCTTTCCAGGGGTTCCCGGGGTTGCGGCTCCCGATAGCGGCTACCTTCCCCCAGCGCTCCCCGTTCTGGGACAGCGTGGGATAGAGCACGTGTTGGAACCCATCCATGAAGGTGCGGAACTGGTCGTTGATCTGCGGGTCGTCGAGGAACTCAGTTGCCGCCTCGAAATGGTGGAAGGCAGCGTACCCGTACCCCGGATCGTACCCGAACTCCATACTGATTCCATCCGGTGTAATGGAGTTGTAGTGCCTGCTGGCCGACCAGTGCCAGTGTTGACTCTCGTAGTATCGTCCATCTTCGATAGTGCCCGGGGCTTGCCCGTACTCACCGGCGTTCCGGGTCTGTAACTCGAGGGAGAAATCGACGACGTCGTCGTCTATCGGTAAGATGCCCGCCTTTGCCCGCATCTGTTTGAGAATGAGATCGTCCGGGGCTGCGTCCTCGGGTGAGAGGAACTTCAGAATCTCGTTGGCCCGCACCATGCTCACCCCGTTGACGATAATCTGGTTGAACACTTTCTGGGCGATCCCGAACCGCGGTAGCATGTTCTCCCAGAGATAGTCCCGCCAGAACTGCGTGTAAGCCTCTCGCCGCGTAACGCTCTTCTCACCGTCGGCATTGTTGTCGATTTCCTCGTCGAGAAGTTCCGGGCGCTCTTCGAGGATCGGCTGTAGCTCGGCGAACGAGCGTGCCAGATTCGTCGCCATGAACCCGGGGAGGCCGCCACCAATCCCCGATCGGTCAGGACCGCCGAGCCAGGGAGTGATACCCCAGAAGATTTCGAGCGTGCCGCGATAGCCCTGATACCGGCAGTGGCCGTCGAAGACGGCGAGTGCCCGGTCGACGAGTTCCTCGTCACCGTAGTGTCGAGATTCTTCGAGTTGGTAGGCGCGAACGAAATTGCCGGCCGCCTTTGGCCAACCTCGGGAGCCGACCGATGCGAGCCCGTACGCCCTGTTGGTCGGGTCGTCGTAGTTCTGTCGATCTTTCTGTCGATCGACACCCTCGTCGAACGCTTCGAGGAGGTTCGAGGACATCCGATCGAAGTTGGGTTCGGACGGCTCTGGCCGTTCGAGTGGCGACCCCTGGACCTCCGCACGTGGCGGCGCGTAGAAGTTCTCTACGTGGGTGTATGCCGAGTAGGCGTGGCTGGCATCGTCGCTGTCAGCCGTGATCGTGACAGTCACCCGTTCCTGTCCCTCCGTGTGATCGGTGGGGATCAGGACCGTCTCATAGAAGAACCGCCCGGGCAGCTCCGGGCTGTCTACGCTAGCTTGGGTACTGATCGATTCGCCGTCGACTGCGAATCGCAGCTTGGTAGCCGACGGATCTCCGCCCCACATCCGCACCGTAAACAGCGTTTCCTCGGTTGGATCACACTGGAGGGACACTTCGATTGTACCCCCATCTCCCGCGACGGCTCGGGCGGAGGTCTCGAGTGCGCCCTCGACGGCCGGGGCGTCAGTGGCACTAACGCGGTCCCCCTCGGAGTCCTCGTCACCGAAATAGACCGCGTCGAGGAACTTCGTTTCGTCGTCGCCTGGCGAGGACTGTGGATTACCTCGTCCGTCAACCTCGGACACGGTAGCCTCTTGGCCGTACGTCGATCCGGTACCGACGAGCGATCCGATCGACGCAGCACCAGTTGCAATCACTGTCCGACGACTCAGGTTCGGTATAATGCCATCTAGTGGCATGTAACCAATCACCATGGCCAAGGTATAAATAGCTACTGGACGTTCAGAATATTCCGAAGAAATCCTATATAGAAAACTAAATCCTGCGTATCTAGAGGGTAGATAACGTAGATCTAAGCAGAGATTTGTGAGTCTTCTCGAACGTGACGTCTGGTTTCGTTCCATTGTCGCGAATCGATTGTCGCACGTTCACGACCAGTCGTGTTCCACCGTTCCACCGCGATGGGATCGAACGGCGTTCCATCGAGATACGTCGTCTCCATCGAGACGGCGGGAGAGGCGAGAGCGAGGAAAGCACAGAACTCGCGATGGCTGAAACCGAGCTCGCGGAGTTCCTTCGCACGCACGAGGGACCGCACGCCGTCGACGGGGATGCATGGACCGACTCGAAGCACCCGTCCAACTCCGAAAAACAGTCCGGTCGAACCGCGAAAATTCGTCAGGGAGATGCCGGCGAACGGAGGAAGTGAACCACTCACCACCTCGACGGCCCGCAACGTTTCGTGGGCGCCGTTCGACCGAGTGGCTCTCCTCCCGGACATCCTGGCTTACGCGTCGAGTTCGGCGATCCTTACGACGGTGTCCGTCCCGTAGGGGTAGCCCGTGCAGTCGATGGTCGTTATCTCACCGTCCTCGCTCGAGCACACCTGCAACTCCTCGCCGGAGTCGAGCCACCGCCCGCCCCCGACGTCGCGTCCGAGACCCTTGACCGCCCGTGGACCGGTCCCGCCGCCGCTGACTGTGACGTCTTCATTACCAGACACGGAGAGGTCGAATGCGAGGTAATACAGATCGTCGTCGGTTTCGAGGACGGCGTCGCGGCCGGGCGTTTCGCAGTCGATCGGCTGTCCCTCATAGAGCACGTCCCCGTGCATTGCAACCCACTCGCCCGCTCGCTTGAGCGCGGCAGTTTCGTACTCTGGTATCGAGCCCTCGGCGGTTGGGCCGACGTTGAGCAGGTAGTTTGCCCCGCGCCCCCGGCAGGTTGCGAGCGTCTCAATGATATCGGCCGGCGATTTGTAGTTGAAATCACACTCGCCGTTCCCCCAGTGGTTATTCATTGTCTGACACATTTCAGCGGCGACGTACTTGTCCATTCCGTCGCGATCCATCGGGTCGGGCTCGCTCTGTTCGAAGGTGACGCAGTCGATCTCTGGGTGGCTCACTTCGCCCTCGTTGCCGATTCCGGTGTTGTTGATGATGAGCGCATCGGGCTGGTGCTCCCTGATGAGCGAGTAGCGTTCGTCGAGGCGCCAGTCCACGTCGTCGCGCGACCAGTCTCCGTCGAACCAGAGTCCATCGATGTCGTACTCGGTGAGCACGACCTCCAGAGAATCGTGGAGAAAGTCGACATACTCGTCGAACTCTTCGGTCGAACACTCGAGCGTATCATGGTGCCAATCGAGCGTCGTATGATAGAGAAGCGGCGAAATCCCCTCGGCGCGACAGCCCTCCACGAAATCTCGGACGAGGTCGCGATCCGCCGCAGAGTTGGGCGCGTCGTAGTCGGTGAGTCCCTGGGTGTCGTACAACGAGAATCCGTCGTGGTGGCGTGCAGTGAGGACCGCGTAGTTCATCCCCGCCTCGTCGGCAACGCGAGCGATCTCGCGACCGTCGAACGCTTCGGCGGTGAACGTCTCGGTGAGTTCTTCGTACTCGTCGTGGGTAATATCGTCGTCCTGGTGGAGTACCCACTCACCCCGACCAAGTTGAGAGTAGACCCCCCAGTGGAGAAACATACCGTACGCTTGCTGTTCGAACGCTGCGACTCGAGGAGACGGTTCTGGTCTCGTCATAGACAGGAGAAACTGATCCTGTCGCTTGAATTTTCGGGTCGCAGCAAGCAACGCTCGCGACGAGACCACCAATGTTGGGGACGAACACCAGCCAGAACGGTCCCTTTTTGTATACGTAGTGAGGCCGCCAACTATGGCAGAAACACAGTCTGTCTTCGAGCATCTGGCCAACCCGCACCAGGCAGTGGCCAGGGACACCGCGAGCAGACCAGTTTTCAGTAATCGTCGGAGTAGTACACAGCGAATAGTGACAAAACGAGTATCTATCGATACATTCCCTACTGTGGTACGATGAGCGGAGCGTCACGGCCGAACGTCTTGCTGGTCGTCGCGGACGATCAGCGCTTCGACACGATAAGCGCGCTCGGAAATGACCACGTCGAGACGCCCAACTTTGATTCACTCGTTCGCGATGGGACCGCGTTCACCCACCACTACAACGTCGGCGCCGATCAGGAGGCAGTCTGTGTTCCTGCCAGGTCTATGATCATGAGCGGCCACTCCCTGTACCAGCTCGAGGGGCCGGGTGGAATGACGACGGAGCACCCAACGCTCCCCGAGACGTTTGGAGATGCAGGCTACCGAACGTTCGGCACCGGAAAGTGGCATAACGGCCGTCAGGCGTTCAACCGTTCATTCGACGAAGGGGCGGACATTTACTTCGGCGGGATGGGCAACCACTGGAACCTCCCGGTTTCGGATCGCCACGCCATGGGGGAGTATCCCGAGCCGCGACCGACTCGTGGGTTCTCCGGGACCGGGTCGGTCTGGCCCGGTCGACATCAGTACGACAGGTACGCTTCTGGGACCCATTCGAGTGAACTGTTCGCCGGCGCGACTATCGACTTCCTCGACGATCACGCAGATTCGGCCGACGAGCGGCCCTTCTTCGCGTACATGGCGACGACGGCACCCCACGACCCGCGGACCTGCCCCGGCGAGTACCTCTCGATGTACGACCACGACGAGATCCCTCTCCCCGAAAGCTTCCAGCCGGAGCACCCCTTCGACATCGGGTGGTGCGGCAGGGACGAGAATCTGGAGGACCACCCACGGGACCCCGAGAACGTGCGTCGGCACATCGCGGACTACTACGCGATGATCACGCACCTCGACGCTCAGATCGGCCGCGTGCTCGACGCACTCGAAGAGATGGGCGAGCGCGACAACACGATCGTTGCATTCACCGCAGATCACGGCCTCGCGGTCGGTCGACACGGCCTCATGGGCAAACAGAACCTCTACGACCACAGCGTCCGCGTCCCGCTCCTCCTGGCGGGACCAGGCGTTCCTGACAGTGAGCGCTGCGATACGTTGACCTGTCATTACGACCTGTTCCCGACGCTCTGTGATATTGCGGGGCTTGAAACGCCCGATGCGGTCGAGGGGGAGAGTGTCGTCCCAGCGTTCGACGACCCCGGATATAGCCCGCGAGATGCCGTGTTCCTCGCCTACGAGAACGTCCAACGGGCAGTTCGTGGCGATCGATTCAAACTCATCGAGTACTACGTCGACGGTGACCGACACACGCAGTTGTTCGACCTCGAGGTCGATCCGGACGAGACCATGGATCTGTCGGACGACGATGAGTACGAATCCGAACTTGCAACGCTACGCAAACGACTCGCCCGAGCACAAACGGAGATGGGCGATCCAATGGCCCGGGAGTAGTCTTCGAGCGGAGACCCTGCTCACGCCGCCCCACCGGGCCACCGGTGCTGGGGTCGATCCGAGTGAAATGTCCGGTCAAGCCACTGGTGAGATCGGTGATTCCAGCGTACCATAGCTCGGTGCTCGGGTTCGATTGTCGCGCACACCTAACGAGGGTGCTCAGTACCGATAGCGAGACACTGTACACTGGATCCACTGACTTACGTCGTTCGATCGACGAGTCGTTGTGGAATCCGTAATGACTTCCCCAGCGCTCTCAGCCTCGATTAACAGTGGCATCCGCTCCAGTATATCTGTCCTCGATGAGGAGGAAACGCTCACTCAACCACTTTCCATTACATATCTACTTTTGTAACGGATTGGTGTCCCCCCTCAGAATAACTGTAATATCGCACTTCATCTGCGAAGAGATTCAGGTCTAATGAATGGAGGCCCTGATAACGAGACCTGTGAAGTGCATTCACTGAGTTGGCGTGTTTGATCGACGGTTCGCTGTCGAGTGCTCGCTGCCCGCGGACGTGACTGTAGGAGGCCCTTGAGACAGTCAACCAGCGCCGAGCGCTGGCTCGGCTGCCGTTCTAAGGCTCGTGATATCATCCAAGATGCATTGTGAGAATCCGGAGCAACGTCTCGGCGATAGTTCGCTCGGAGTAATTGCGATCGCAGCTCAGATCAGTTCTTGCGAGGGAAGTCAGATCGAGCCTCGATACGTTGTAGAAGACCTTCCATCGCTTTAGCCTCTCAATGTAACAGTGCCCATGCACGGGGCCATCCGGTTCGGTGAAACCAGTGTCCACACACGTCGATTGCTCAGAGTCCGGTCGCGGTGCGGTGGGTCTGGAAGCCGTACAACACACTAAAATACCCGGCAGGTGATCCTTAGGTATGGTAGGAAGAGCAGCGTTCGATTACAGCGGCGAGTCTGCGATCGTGACCGGATCGACGAAAGGAATCGGTCGCGGGATCGCTGAATCGCTCGCAGCGGCGGGGGCAGACGTAGCGATAAACGCCCGGACGCCGGCCGACGTCAAGGAGACGGTCGCGGAGCTCGACGCCGAGTACGACGGGACGTTCGTCGCTGCACCGGGAGACATCAGCGATCTTGACGCCGTTGAGAAAATCGTCGAGACGGCGGTCGATGCGTTCGACCAGGTCGATCTACTGGTCAACAACGCCGCCGTGTGGCCGAGGGAGGAGTCGCTGTTAGAGGCGTCGCTTGACGAGTGGGAGGCAGCAGTCAACGTCAACGTCCGATCGCAGTTTTACCTCTCCAAACTCGTTGCCGAACACATGCTCGCAAACGACATCCAGGGTAACGTCATCAACATGACGAGTCAGACAGGCGACCGACGGAGCGGTCCGCGAGGGCTCTACGGGCTCTCGAACACTGCGGTCAACGGTCTCACCTGGCGGATGGCGTACGACTACGCACTCGAGGGGATCCGGGTGAACGCGATATCGACCGACGCCGCGCGGAGCTATCAGCTCCGTTACGAGGCCGAACAGGTGGCCGATGGTGACCCTGACCGCACCGCCGACGACGTGCTCGACGAGATGGGGGAACAACGCCCCATCGGACGGCTCGGTCGGCCGGACGATATCGGCAACGCAGTCCTATATCTCGCCAGTGATGCAGCTTCGTACGTCGTCGGGACGATCCTCCGCGTCAGCGGTGGCGGAAACCTCCAGGGCGGGTAAACTCGTCGTACAGAACGTATTTCCCGGTCGGTGGTGAAAATTGTGTATGCGATTCGTCGACACGCATACTCACGTCTGGGGTGAAGACACGGACGAACTGCCTTGGCAGGCAGAGATGCTTCCTCCCGAGTGGGAGGGATCCTACACCCACACCGACCTCGTCGCCGATATGGATGCGCTCGGCATCGACGAGAGCGTCATCGTAACGACGCCGCTGTACGGTCGTGGGCGCCGCGCCAACGAATACACGATGCGTTCAATCGAAGCCCACCACAACCGGCTGTACGGTGTCGGGCTCGTTGACTTTTACGCCGACGACGTACGGGCAACCGTCCAGCGGGCGGTCGGTCACGACCGGATGCTCGGCGTCCGAATGCACGCACCGTTCTCCTATGCCGAAATCCCGACAGATCTGGATCCGGACGCGGACTGGATCGCCGACCCAGCGCTCGACCCCGTGTGGGACGAACTCGGCCGCCAGGACGCCGCGATGTTCGTCTTTCCGAAGGCACGACAGCTGTCGCTGGTCGCCGACCTGGCCGAGCGACATCCCACCGTTCCGATCGTCGTCGACCACATGGGCTGGCCTGACGAGGGGACTGCACCCGACGAGTCGCCCTGGACCGACTTCGAGCGCGTCGCCGGCCGTGAAAACACCTACGTCAAGCTGAGTTCGCTGCCCCGATCGTCCGACGAACCGTGGCCGTACTCGGACCTGCATGGGTACGTGCGGCGGCTCCTCGAGTGGTTCGGCCCGGAGCGACTGATGCTCGGTTCGGACTATCCCTGGATGGACAACTGGGGCAGCTACGAGGAGTGTCTTTCCTGGCTCGAAACGACCGAGTTCGTCTCGGCGCGCGACGTCGCGTATCTCTCCCACCGGACCTTCGATTCTCTCCACGGGTGACGTGGCCGTCGTGACAGTTATCAGAAGGGGCAGCGCTCACCAGTGCAGTATCCTCGAATGCACGCGGCCACCTCGTCGTTCGTCGGAACTCGCCCCGATGACGGTACGCCCACGACACGCGTGTTATCGGTGGCTTGCGCCGGAACGAGTCCCACAGACGACCGTTGCGTACCGGGATCTCGTAGATAGACGGTTCCCCAACGTATATGTGAGCAACTGCCGATTTGCGTACTATGCAGGTAGATCCGATAGCCCCAGGCGAAGGCGCCCCCGAGTTCGAACTCCCCGGTGTAACTGGCGAGGGCTTCGCAACGCTCGATTTCGAAACGTACACCCTCGAGAACTTCGACGCCGCTGCCCTGGTCGTCGTGTTCACGTGTAACCACTGCCCGACCGCCCAAGCCTATCAAGACCGAATCAAGGCCATTCAAGCAGAATACGACGACGCGGATGTCGTTGCGATCAACTCGAACAATACCATCGAGGAACACGCTGGCGACAACGAGTACTATCCGACGGATTCCATCGAGCATATGAACGCTCGGTCGGAGATCGAGGAGTTCAATTTCCCCTATCTGAGAGACGAGTCCCAGGCGGTCGCAAAGGCCTATGGCGCACAATGTACACCCCACACGTTTGTCTTCGACGAGAATCGCGAGCTGGTCTACGAAGGGGCTATTGACGACGATCGAGAGGGAGAGAACGTGACTGAACGATACGTTCGAGGTGCTCTCGATGCCATCCAGTCCAACGAGGACTATCCCACAGATACTGTCTCCCCGATGGGCTGTTCCACGAAGTGGAAAGCGACGCACGAACTGGTCTGAAGTGGCCGAATGGCGTCGTTCGAAAGATCAGAGATCTCTCGTGACTGATCGGGAGCTTCGCTTCCGGGAGGTCGGCGGAATCCTCGCTTTCGGCCGGGTCGAGAGAGAACTCGCTCTCTTGGTCGCCGGCGAGTCGCGGGAGGCAAGCGTTCGAGTGCTTTCTACCGCCGCAGTGTCCAGGTATGCCCCAGTGTGAACGCTAACTAACCATCCGCGATCCCGGCCGCACGCCAACACTTATGCGCCACAGCGGGGAAACTTCAGACATGTCCGCGGACAAATCGGACGACCTGGAACGGATCGTTACGGTACAACGCCTGAAGTCCGACGCTGTCGACGACTACGTCGCGGCCCACGACGACGTTCCTGACTCCGTCGTCGAAGCGATGGAGGACGGCGGCGTCGCGGAGTACGAACTCTACGTCGACGGGGACATCGCCATCGGTATCATGGAGGTCGAGGACCTGGAAGCGTTCGAAGACGTCTACGGGAGCGACCCTGACAACCAGAAATGGGAGGAGCGCGTCGGGGAGTTTAAGCAGTCCGGCGTCGACCCCGACGAGATGGAAATGCCCGTCATGGAGCGAATCTGGTCGCTCGGCGACGAGTGCGAGTGAGTCCGCTCCTGCGCCGAGTCACCAGGAGGTGATGCAGACGTCCCGCAGGGGACGATCGAGCGGGACCGACACCTGTCCGGTGGTGTAGTGAGAGACGTACAGACCGGCGATAATCTCGAGCGACCGGATCGCCTCTCGCCCGGTCGAGTGGTTCTCTACCGCCCCGTCGAGGAGCGCCTCGACGTGGTCGGCGGCGTTCGCGAAGGCGTTCTTGTAGTCGTCCTCCCAGGTCCACGCCCCCTCGATACCGGGGAGTGGGCGCTCGACGTGTTCGCCGTCCTCGAGCGCCCAGTAGCGCCACTCGCCGTCGTCGTTGTTGAGGTACAGTTTCCCCTCAGTCCCGACGATATTGAACGTCATCGAGGAGATGTCTCGAGGGATCGTACAGTCGATGGTGACGAACGTCTCGTCGTCCATGACGACGAATCCGCCGCCGCCGGCATCGTCGACCGTCTCGTCGGCGTCAAGTCCGTCGACGACTTCGTTTTCGCCCGTGATGTGACCCGCGATGTATTCGGCGCGAGCGTCGAGCAGATACACGAGCGTGTCGAGCAGGTGCGTAGAGTTGCGCAGCAGTTCCATCCGGAACTGGGTCGACACGGACCGCACGTCACCGATGAGGTCCTCCTCGTCGACGAGTCGCTGGAGCTTCTGAAGTTTGTCTGTAAACCGGAACGAGTGGTTGACCAACAGTTCGGTTCCGGTCTGGTCACAGACCTCGACCATTTCCTCGGCAGTGCTCACCTGCGAGGCGATCGGTTTCTCACACCAGATCACGTCGGGCGCCGCGGCCGACTGTGCAGCGTCGACGACGTGGTCATGATGGAGAAACGACGGCGTACACACGGAAACGACGTCGAGGTTCTCCGCTTCGAGCATTGCCTCGTGACCGACGTACCGTCTGTCCTCGGGGATCTCCCAGGCGCTCCCGAACTGCTCTAACTTTTCTTCGTCGACATCGGCCACGGCGACCAGTTCGATGTCCTCTGTTGCCTCGTAGCCACCGGCGTGGCTGGCCCGTATCTTCTCGCGGCCGATCTTCTCCTCATCGTGCATCCCGAAGATGCCCATGCCGGCGATACCTCCAGTTCCGATGATCCCTGCTTTGTAGCTCATTGTAGTATGTCGTGGTGGGTTCGCTTTTGCTGGGTTGTTCGTGTCAATTACTCGTAGACGTGGACGCTACCGGTGGCGTTGTCCTGAATGTAGTCCCAATCGTATTCGACGCCAAGACCCGGGCCGTCGGGGACGGCGACGTGGCCGTCGGCGTCGATGCTGTCGAGCTGGTCGTCGTAATCGCCGGCGTAGATCGGCGGCGTCGTGTTCGGCGCATCCGGATGGACCAGCGCCATCTCGTAGTAGTTGGTGTTACGCGTCGCGGCGATGCAGTGGCGTTGGGCGGGCCCGGGTGCGTGGAACTCGACGTCCAGGCCGTGGCCTTCTGCGACGCGGACGCGTTTCATCGCGCCAGTGATGCCGCCGTCGTACTCGGGATCGGCGCGCACGAAGTCGGTGGATTCGGCGTCGACGAAGTCCGTGAACGATTCCAGTCCGCGGACGTGCTCGGACTGGAGGAGCGGCGTGGAGAGTTTCTGGCGGAGTTTGCGGTGTGCGTGCTGGGAGACACCGCCGTCGCGATACGGATCCTCGTACCAGAAAAAGTCCTGTTCGTCGAGTGCGCGCCCGAGTTTGAGCGCGTCACCAAACGTCTCGAGTTCGCAGGCGGGGTCGTGCATCAGGTCCATCTCCTCGCCGACGCGCTCGCCGACAGCGTTGACTGCCGCGATCTCTCGCTCGAGGTCTCTGGAGCCTTCGCTACCGCCCCAGCCGTGGATCTTGAACGCGGGATAGCCCAGCTCCTGGCACTCTACGGCGAACTCCGCGAAGTCCTCGGGCGTTTCAAGTCCACCGTTCTCGTCGCCGTGGTACGTCGACGCGTAGGCTGGGAAACGCTCGCGGTACGTCCCCAGGAGTTCGTGGATGGCGGCGTCGTGGTACTTGCCGGCGAAGTCCCACAGCGCGATGTCGATAGGCCCGATACCCATCCGGTCGTACTTGCGTAGTGCCCGTTTGATCTCGGACCAGCAGCGCTCCCGGTCGAGAGGGTTCTTCCCGATGAGGTAGTCGGCGAACATGTTGATCTGGGCTGCGCTCGGGGAGTTGCCGCCGACGTACTCGCCGGTGATGCCCGTATCCGTGTGGATCTGCAGCGCGAATAGTTTGCGCTCAACGGACTCGCCCGGCGCGTACACCAGGTTGAACCCGTGCTGGTCCGTTCCGAGATCTTCGACCAGATAGGAGAATTCGATAC
This sequence comes from Salinarchaeum laminariae, assembly GCF_023204835.1. Taxonomy (GTDB): domain Archaea; phylum Halobacteriota; class Halobacteria; order Halobacteriales; family Salinarchaeaceae; genus Salinarchaeum; species Salinarchaeum laminariae. The sequence continues at coordinate 1,153,423 of NZ_CP096270.1, read as the reverse complement.
TCTCGATACGCGTGATTTCCGGCGCCATATGCTATTCGTTTTTATCCGCCGTTATAAAATACTGTCGTCAGCCTTCCGATCGGCACCATCCGAATGCCTCTTTCGTTGATACGTCCGGTGAATCGGGCGTGCGAGTCCCGTGGCCGCACGGATCGGATACGACGCGGCAGCCTGGCACGGGATTGCGTCTCGGCGGTAGCAGTCGGGTCAGTCCGCACGGGGGTTTTCGACGTCGGACAGCCGAACGGCGTACGCGTGGTCGGTGGCGGGTCGTTCGGGGATCGAGAGCGAGAGTTCGTCGTTCGACAGCGTCGCGTCGACCGGCACCTCTCCATCGGTAGTCAGTAGTGTGGCCTCAGGGGCTGCTGAGAGGTCGACGTGTTCCGGAACGGAAAGCGACAGTCCGTCGTCCGGCCACGCGAGCGCAACGGCGAACAGGTCGTCGTCGCGGTGCGTGTACCGGACCTCGACGTCGGCGGCGTCGTCCTCGGCGACGGCCCAGGGGCGGGTGCCAAAGATCGCCGCGCCGTTCGCGTCGAGCCATCCGCCGAGCGCCCGAAGGCGGTCACGCTGGACCTCGGGAATGGTCCCGTCGGGCTTCGGGCCGACGTTCAGGAGCAGGTTCCCGTTCTTGGAGACGATGTCGACGAACGAGTGGACGAGTTCCTCGCCAGTGAGGTGGTCGGCCTCGTCTTCGGCCTCGTTGTACCCGAACGAGTGGCCGATCCCCCGGCAAGCCTCCCACTTCTCGTCGCGGATTTCGTCGAATGAGGTGTACTCCGGCGTGACGAAGTCGCCGTGAAACTCGCCGTCGTCGTTTTCCTCGATGTCGAGCGTTGGCCCAACTGCGTCGGTGGACGCGCGGTCGTTGACGGCGACCTCCCGGTCCCACTCCTCGGCGGTGTTGTAGTAGTCAGCGACGAGTCTCTTCGCCTCGAGGTGGTCGGCCTCGGCTTTCGGGACGTCGAACCAGAGCAGGTCCGGTTCGTACTCGCGGATTAGTTCCCGGTGTTTTGCGTTCATGAAGTCGACGTACTCCGAACCGGGCGTCGTATCCTCGTCGTCGGCTCTGTCACCGTGGAAGTCGGGATGGCCGAATTGCCCCTCGAACCCGGGCTGGTAGTAGTTGAGGTTCGCGTGATACGAGGCCGCAAAGCGAAGGTCCCGATCTCGCACCGATTCACAGAGGTCCCCGACGAGGTCACGTTCCGGACCGCGTTCGACCGCGTTGTGTTTCGTGTAGTGACTCCCCCAGAGCGGGAATCCGTCGTGGTGTTCGCCGGTCAAGACGACGTAGTTCGCTCCGACATCTGCGAACAGGTCCGACCACTCGTCGGGATCCCAGTTTTCCGCAGTGAACTCGTCGATGAAGTCGGCGTACTCCACGGTCTCGCCGTAGTGGTCGCGGTGGTACTCCTGTGTCAGCGAGCCATCTTCGTACATGTAGTAGGGGTACCACTCGGCGTACGGCGACTCGTCATCCTCGCCGATGTCGGCCTCGGACGGTGCCCAGGCCGGGACCGAATAGACGCCCCAGTGGATGAAGATGCCCAGTTTCGCGTCGTGGAACCACTCCGGCGTCTCGTGACCGTCTAAGGACTCCCAGGTCGGCTGATAGCTCGACATGAGTCGAATACGTCTCTATGCACTCAAATAATTTTCTTTGGTGCCGTGCCCGTAGCGCAGGGGCGACGCCGTTCGCCGCCGGGGGACTCCAGCTCGCCACTCGAAATCTCTCCGTGGTCGCGAAGCGGCAATAGCTGGTGCTGGGTCGAGAGAGACCGTCCATCCGTCCGTCAGTCCGCACTCGAACCTCGGTGCCGGCCTAAAGATATATTTGCCAGGATTGAGCGCAGTCTACCATGAGTTCGATGGAGGGCACGCTATGACGGCTCGGGAGGAATTCGGCGACGCGGTCGACGTCGACTGGGACGTTCGCTACAGGGAGACGCCCGAGCGGGATTTGCGACTGGACTACTACCGCCCCGACAGCGATCCAGCGGCGGGTCTCCTGTTCATCCACGGCGGCGGCTGGCAGGGCGGCGACCGCGACCAGTTCGCCCGGCAAGCAGCGGCGTTATCTACGGCTGGCTACGCCTGTGCAACGATCGACTACCGACTGAGCGACGAGGCAACGTATCCGGCTGCCGTTGCGGACGTCGCGGCCGCGGTCGACTGGCTGTACGACCGTGGGATCGACCGGGTCGCGGTCCTCGGCGGGTCCGCTGGCGGTCACCTCGCTGCACTGGTCGCGTTGGCGCCGGATATCGTCGACGCGGCTCCAGTCGATGCCATGGTGCTGTTCAATCCGGTGCTCGACATGGCGCCCGACGGCCACAATCCCATCCGGGATGGCTGCCAAGCATTCCTCGGAACCGACTCCCAGACCGACCCCGAACTGTACGAGCGAGCGTCGCCGATCAGCTACGTCGGTGCCGAGGCCGACCGGGAACCGACCACTCCGGGAAGCGAACCGCCACCTGCGCTGGTCTGTCACGGTACCGACGACGATATCGCGCCATTCGAGAGCAGCGAGCGGTTCTGTGCGGCCATCCAGGAATCCGGGGGCCGCGCCGATCTCTTCGCCGCGCCCGGTGCCGAACACGCCTACTTCAACACCACGCCCTGGTACGAGCTGACGTTCTCCGAGACGGCAGGGTTTCTGCAGGCGGTCTGCCCGCCGTGACCTGGCAAGACGTTACCGAAGACGGCGCGACAGTTCTCCAGCGAAAGGCGGCGCCGACCGCGAAGGGATAGCGGATCAGTTCGCCGTCGGGACGCCCGGTTCGTAGCCAGCATCTTCGTAGTCAGCGACGGCGTCCGACCCGTACCCAAGTTCGGCCCGACGCGCACGGAACCGTTCGACTGCATCGCTGTATTCGGGATCGTCGACCACGTTGGTCGTCTCGCCGGGATCGGCATCCAGATCGAACAGGACAGCTGGATCGTCCGGGAAGTGGAGATACTTCAGGCCGCCGCGCTTGATCATACACCGTTGGTCCTCAGCCGAGACCACCTCGTCGTTCCACCGCTCGCTGTCGCCTTCGAGTAGCGGAACGAGACTCCGGCTGTCGAGGGTGTGATCCGCGGGGAGCGGGACGTCGGCCAGGTCACACAACGTCGCGAACAGATCACAGAGACTGACGTTTTGCTCGACAGTCCCCGGTTCGAACCGTTCCGGCCAGCGGATCACCAGCGGGACGCCGGCACTGGCTTCGAAGTGGTGACCCTTCTCCCAGATCCCATGCTGTCCGAGCATTTCGCCATGATCCGACGTGTAGACGACGATCCACTCCGAGAGGTCCTCGCCGACGCGTTCGAGCGCATCGAGCACGCGGCCAAAGCACTCGTCGACTGTCTCGATCATTCCGTAGTAGGCCGCGGTCGCGCGGCGGACGTCACGAGGGCTGACAGCCCCTGGACGGTCGTCAACGCGACGTTCGTCGTCATCGCGTACGTGGACGCGGCGGCGGCTGAGTCCGTCGTGGTCGAACGCCTCCTCGTCGACGTAGGGGTCGACTCTGTCGAGGTAGTATTCGAACTTCTCCTGCGTGGTGAGGTAGGGGTAGTGGGGCTGAGTTAGGCTCACTTTCAACATGAGCGGCCGGTCGTGCTGCTCCCGATCGTAGTGTGGGTCGAGAAACCGGTCGACGAGGAAGTCACAGGCGCCACGAGTCCGGTACTCGTCGATGCGGCTCTTCCAGCCCGCGTCGGGATGGCCGACACCCGCTCGCCGGACTTCGCGGGCATCCGACCACTTCACTCGCTTCGGTTCTGGGCCGTCCGCGGTGGCCTCTTCCACGCGTTCGACGTTGCACCCTCCCGAACGGCCGATCAACTGAGTCCACCCCTGTGCCTTGTCCTCGCCGGTGTGGTGGAGTTTCCCCGCGGCGACGGTGTCGTAGCCGTACTGCGCGAACCGTCGGGCGAAGGTCATCGACTGCGGATCGAGATCGTCGCCGTAGGACTCACACCCACTCGTCCGCGGGAGCTGTCCCGTCATCAGACACTGACGGGCCGGCATGCACCGCGGAGCAGGCGTGTAGGCGTTCTCGAAGACGACCCCGGTCTCGGCGAGTCGGTCGAGCGTCGGAGTTCGAACGACGTCGTCGCCAGCGTATCCGAGTACGTCGGACCGGTGTTCGTCGTCCATCAGGAACAGAACGTTCGGTCGGTCAGACATTGGTCACACGTGAGCAGACAGTGGAATAGTCCTTTGGATCGGTTCGGGGGTCGAGTGCAGGTAACGTTCACACTGGGTCGTACCTGAGCAGCACGGCGATAGAAAGCTCTCGTCCGCTGGCCTCGCCCTTTCAGTTTGCCAGAAGACTGCGTCTCCTGGCCGCCAGAAAATCCTCGAAATGAGCAGACCGCCTGGACGACGGTCGTGTGGCCGACTCTCGCTCGTATCTCCGCGTTCGAACAGCGACATCGCCTGTACGGGAGATCTCACCGTCGAGTCTGCGGAGGGTATCGCGTCCGTTTCTGACCACGATGATTTAAGTTGCATCCACACGATGCGAGAGTAGTGCTAGAAGACAGGCCCCAGTACGAGAATCGCGAACTGCTGTACGAAAATCCACTCCGATCCGAAGAGGACACCGAGGACTTCGTCATCGAGGGCGAGGGGCACGCGTCCTACCCACGAGACCGACTGCGCCTCGAGAGCAACTACGGCTACCCCAGCGACGAGGATGTCTACGGACACTTCCTCTACTGGTGTCCAGAGACGTTCCCGGACGAGATCGCGATCTCGTGGGACTTTTACCCCATCCGCGAACCTGGACTGGCGATGTTCTGGTTCGCCGCCCGCGGCCTGAACGGGGAACACGTCCTCGACGACAGCCTGGACGACCGACACGGACGATACGGTGAGGACTACGGCGACAGCGACATCGACGCGCTTCACACCTCCTACTTCCGTCGGAACGACGACGTTATGACGTCGAACATGGAGGGAGAGCAGGTCGGCTATCTCGAACAGGAGTTCCAGACGGTCAACCTCCGCAAGAGCAAGGGACTCAACCCAGTGATGTGGGGCGGCGACCCGATCCCGTGCGTCGATCAGGCCGAACCCCCGTATCGGATTCGCGTCGTCAAGTACGGCCCCGACGTCGTCTTCTCGGTCGAAGGACTCGAAGTGTACCGCTGGACCGACGACGGAGAGACACACGGCCCGATCCTCGGCGAGGGAAGTATCGGATTCCGCCAGATGGCGCCGCTGATCGCGGAGTACACCGATCTCGAAGTCCACAGCGTCGAAAAGGTCGACTGACTCGACGGGGATCGGACACCAGACGGATCGACGCCGAACTCGTCTCCCTCTCGAGGGATCCGACCCCGGCTTCGGCGGAGGAATCGTACGCGAGTGTAACTCACCGACGCTCGCTGCAGGTGTAGATCCGAAGACCGGCGGCCCGTTCCGAGCGATTCGATACCCGTTTCGCCGAACCTCACGATCCACGAGCTATCGCTCAAACGAGATCGAATGAGGGCGATACGCGGTGCAACCCACCGAACTAGCCGTTCAGAACGGCTCTCCGGGGCGAAAGGAGTAAGCCACGGACTCGACTACGCGGTCGTATGACGATCGACGCGTTGGCAATCGGCGACGACGAGTTCGACTTCCACGAGTTCGCGGCGGTCGGCCCTGTCCTCTCGGACGTCTTCGACGGCGTCGCAGAACTCGATCAGACGACCGACCGCGACGCGGTCTTCGATCTCGACGCGTACGACGTGTTCGTCGACTACACGACGAAGGCCGACTGGACCGAGGACCAGCTCGCTGAGCTCACCGCCTTCGTCGCCAGCGGGTGCGGCTACGTCGGGATTCACTGCGCGATAGTCGTCGATTCGTTCGTCGAGAAGCCGTGTGACGAACTGGCGTCGATGGTCGGCGGCCGGTTCGTCACACACCCCGAGATGACGGCGTTCGACGTCGAGATCGTGGACCGTACCCATCCCGTGACGGCCGACGTCGAATCCTTCCGGACCTACGACGAACCGTATCACCTCGACTGGGACGAGGACCGTGTCCGCGTTCTCGCGGCGTTCGAACACGAGGCAATGGGGACGATGCCAGCCGCCTGGGTACGGTCCAAAGGCGACGGGCGGGTGTTCTACTGTTCGCTCGGGCACGACGCAGGGGCGCTCGAAACCGACGGCGTCCGTCGACTTCTCCGAAACGGTCTCGCGTGGGCATCGGGAGACCAGTGACCGACACGAGACAGCCCTCCGTCGCAGAGGCTGTCGACGGCTCCTCTCGATGAACCGAGGCCCCGGCCAGTGCTGTGACGGTCCGATTGCGTCGGACGCCGCGCTGGCCCAGCACTGTCCGAGACGAGCGTGCGGAAGTTCCGCAGTTCCCGATGTCGGCCTCTGACTCCGGGGCCTTCCCACAGACTCACGCCAGTTCGTCGGCGTCCCACTCGTCGAGTGGTCGCGGTTCCGGAACTTCCGGCGGAGACTGCTCGCCCGGAAGCGGGACGAACTCGACGGCGATGCGGTCGTGACCACCCCGACGCGGCCGGTGGACGGTCAGTTTCTGGACTCCGTCGTGGCTGGCCTGTTCTGGGTCCGGCGACTCCGGAAGCGGTTCGGCATCTCGAACGGTGAACTCGGCGTCGTCGGGGGCGAGAAGTCTGGCCTGGAGCCGTTCCCCGTCGCGTTGGAGCATCGCTGTTCGACCGTTCGACTCCACCTCGGCGCGAGTGTGCATGAACCAGTAGGTCTCGGCTTCGAGCGCCGGGCGCGTGCCGAACACGAGCTCGTCCTGGACGAGTGCGCGCGAACGACCGTGCGTGAGCGCGATACCGCGCTCGATCGACTGGACCGAGGTCGACCACGAGTCGGCCGCGTAGGCGCTGGAGAGATCCATGCGCGTGAACGCCCCACCGTCGGTCTGGTCCGAAGCAACGATTCTGCCGCTCGCGTGACGCGCCTGGCTCGGCATTCCACCGTGGTGTTTGTAGTTCTCGGGGGAGACGCTGTGCAGGACGGTGAGCGTATTGTGGCCCTCGGGTCGGTTCTCGTAGTAGTCCCAGCGATCTCGATAGAAGTCGTACCAGTGGTCGCCACCAGCAGGCGGGCGCCGCGACGGCGTTCCGAGGTCGGTCGCCCAGCGAGTTCCCAGCGCGTCGAGACAGAACGACCCCACGTCCATCTGTGCGTGGCCCGCCGTTGGCGAGACGCCGACGAGTCCGATCCAGAGCGTCGAATCGTCGAGGTCCCAGTTGGAACGGTGAGTCGCTATCGGGGCCTCCCGATCCACGTAATCACGGTCGAACGAAGCGGCGCTGACGTAGTCGGGATCGTACCAGAGGATCTGGAGGACGCCACGGTCGTTGAACCCGCCCATCACGCCCGTCTCCGAACGATTGTCCGGTGCGATTCGGTTGCCCTTGCCGACGACCCATCGCTGGAACTCGCCGAGACCTGGCTCGTCGAACTGCTTCGCGAGCCAGTGGAGTTGCGGGGCGTTGATCGTCCCCTGGCTCGACGACCCGTAGTTCAACACGCCGGCCGGGCCGGTGATTGCAGGTGGAAAGTCTCCGTAGTGGCGCACTTTCGGATGATCCAAGAGACCGTGTACGTGCCCCAGCGCATTGTACGTCGACGCCAGATAGAAGGTGAGATATCGTGACGCGTAGCCCCAGTACGTCGGGCCTTCGGGGTAGGCACCTCGATCACCGTAGTCCTCGATTGGATTCTCGCCTTCGGAGTGGTTCCCGCCGAGCATCGAATTACGGGTCATTCGGATCGTCTCCCGCGCTATCGAATCCACAGACGGGTCCCCGAGGACGGCGAGCGCGCCGTTTACGATACCGCCGTTGACGACGGCCGTCCAGTTGCCACCGCCGTTGAACGGTTCGTCCATCGGGGCCAGTCCGTTCTCGACGATGGCGTCGCGGATCGTCGTCCGCTGGTCGTCGGACCAGTAGTCGTAGAGCCAGTCGTACGCAATCGCCATGCCCTGCGTTGCTTCGGCGGTGCCGAGGTCTGGATTCTGTGGATGTGCGACCCACCGGGACTTTCCTGCCAGTTCTTGGCACGCGGTCCAGAGCGTCTCGGCGTACCGGTCCTCGCCCGTCATCCGGTATGCATACGCCAACATCGCGATCCGGCTGGTGTTCGTCCGGAAGCGATCGAGCCCGTCGCGTTCGAGCGCCTCGTAGTCGACGTCGGTCAGCGGGTTCGCATCGTCAACCGTCGAAAGCTGGTCGGTGAGTTGGTCGTGCCACGAACCGACGTACTCGTCGGTCTCAAGCAGCTGCTCGGCCCTGTCGAAGTCTTCCTGCGTGACGAGAATCCGGGGACGCGTGAGATCGACGGCCCCCTCAATGGATCTGGTAGGTTGAATGGCCATAGGGAATCAGCTACACTCGAATCAATAAACGATTGGGTATCGGACACCGTCTGCGTCACTCGCCCGCCAGTCCGACGGACGCCAGCTAGAGGGACAGTCGATCATCCACGTTGACGGATCCCGCGACGCCGACGACCGAACGATCTGGGCAGGAAGTACAGCACGCGCGAGGGAGTTGGTGAATCGGAGAACGCAACCGTGAATCGATGCGCTTCAGGACGACTGGATCGGCTCTACCTGGATTTCGAAGCGGATCCGGGAGTCGCCGTCGACGGACGGTGAGAATCTGGCCCGCCAGACGTCCTTGTCGTTGACAGCGCCGGAGAGACGCTCGATTTCGTCGAGCGTTCCTCCCTCACCCGAGACGACTGCACGGCCGCTGTCTCCAGTCACGACGAGGTCGCCGTCTTCGGTGTCCATCTCGTGGAACGACACCAGCACCGAGTCGAACGCGCCGTCGTCCGACCGTCCAAAGGCTACGTCGTCGCTGACGGTCAGACGGCCCGGATCCCCGCGATGCAGAGTGATTCGTCGGCGGACGGAGTCGGCGCCCGCCGTCGACGGATAACAGTCCGCGAGTTCGTACTCGATGGACTCTCGATCAGCAGCGCTGTGCACTTCGGTGACCGCTGCTTCGTGCTCGCGTTGGAGTGTCGCTTCAGCGTTCGGGTCACCGAGATTTCTCGCGATCGAACCGGCCACCTGTTCGCTCCCGTCGACGTACGGCACGGAGTGGCCGAGTGACCGCGCAGCGAGGTACTCATAGCGCTGCGGTGAGAAGTACTCGTCGTCGTATCTGGCCGAGCCGAGGTCGGTGAGCAGCGACTCGCCGCGGTAGTGGACGACGAAGCTTCCGCAGTCGTTGTGGTTGTGGCTCTCGTTGTTGTGACCGCCTTTCGCGGCGACGGTGAGACTCTGCGGGGCCGACGGGTCGTCCCTGGCGACCCACCAGTCGTGGCCGTCGAAGAAGTACTGACGTGGCGGAGCGGCAGACGAACGCTCAGCCGGGACGTCGAGACACCATTGCAGCGTCCGAAGTACCGACGGGAACAGCGGAGTCGGAACTGCATCGATCCCCTCCTCGTTTAGATTGCGCCGGCCACGCGAGACGAGACCGGGAAGTTCGAGACGCGTCCCGAGCCAGCAGGCCGCGTGGGGCGAGACTGCCCCGTCTTCGCTGGCGTCGGAAAACGGAGGGAAGCGACCGGGACTTAGTTCGACCCTGTCCGGAAACTTCGCTACTTCGCGAACGACAGGCGGCGTGGTCAGCGAGTACTCGCCCCCAGTGTGTGCAGAGAGTGCCCCGGCAGCCTCGACGTAGTTGCGCACTCCGAAGTCCCAGTAGCCGACACCTTCAGCGGTACAGCCATCGGGGTCGAAATTGGACAGGTAGCGTCCGAACGCCTGGACGGCCTTGTGTACGATTCGGGCCAACCGTTCGGGGTCCTCCTCGAACACGAGCGCGGCGGTTAGCACGCCGTTGGCACAGACGGCCGTCCAGTTGTTGATCGGCGGTTCGAGCCAGTGGAGGTCGTCCCGAACGAGGAACGGCCGGAAGACTCGTCGGTCGATCGAACGGCGAACGTGGGCTTCGAGTGCCGGGTGGAGTTCGTCGCCGAGGACGTGGACGACGTCGGCGAGTACTTTCGCCGTCTTGGCTACCCCGAGGTCGATCGAGTTCGACTCCGGGGGCCCTGCTCGCGGGAACCCCTCGTGGTTCACTTCGGTGTGGCCCTCGTTCGTGAGGTGGAACGGGCGGATCCACGTGGGCTCTGCACAAATTTCCCACGCGTAATCGAGGATCGCCTCCATTCGTTCACCGTCTCGCTCGAAACACTCGGCGAGGGCGAGCAGGGACAGGCGCTGGCGCCGCTCGCTCCCGCGATACTCCCCACTGACGTTCGTTCGGGTCGCTGAAAGATACCCGGTGGCGGTCGCATTGCTAAAATCGTCGGGGATGTCGCGGGCTCGGCCCACGACAGCGTCGACCAGCTGTTCACCGATCGGGTTCGTCTGTACCTCCTCGTACCAGGGGTCGTCGTGCGGGGGAAGTGGGTACTCCCCGGACGCGTCGCGGAACGCCCGCGTGAGTTCCTCGACGCTCCACTCGCCGGGCTGGTACTGGTGATCGAAGTCCGCAAGCATACTACCTCGTCTCGAATCCGCCCGTATAAACCCACGTGTACGTCGGCCTGTACTCGAGAGTGAGAGAAAACGAGGTGGCGACGAGTGCGTATGCCGAGTCCTTCCCCTCGGCTCTGCGTCGCCTCGTCGACAGTGGCTCCTCGAACTCCGCTACCTCGCCGCCGTTTCGAGTGGGACGGCGTCTGCTACCCGCTTGGACCCGATCGCCCGCCCCGCTTTGTCACAGCGACGGGAGCGATCGATCGTCGATCGGTTCGACTACTTGGACGGGCCGATCGCGTTCAGATTCTCAGCACGTTCCCACTGCTGGACGTATCCGTTGTGCGAGCCATGGAAACGACTGTAGCGAGGAGTATTTACAACGAACGGTAGAAGAGCAGGGTATGATTTCGAACAGAGACCAACTCGAGACGAGCGCCGAGCGCGAACTCGCACTCGACTGTATCGAAGCGGCGATCGATGCGGCCGCACCGGAGAACGCGGCTCGATCGGGGATCGACCGCGAGGGAGACTCCCTTCACATTGGCGGGACGCCGTACGACCTCGACGCTTACGAGACAGTACTCGTCGTTGGAGGCGGCAAGGCCGCAGGCGGCGTCACCCGAGTCCTCGAATCGATCCTCGGGGATCGGATCACCGACGGATTCGTCGTTACCAAACAGCCCACGGAGACCGAGCACGTCCGCACCGCCGTCGGCGACCATCCACTGCCCAGCGACCGGAACGTTACGGCGACCGCAGAGCTACTGGAACTCGTCCGTGCGGCCGGAGAGGAGACGCTCATCCTGTTCGTACTGACCGGTGGTGCGAGCGCGCTGCTCACAGCCCCGGCAGGCGAGTTGACGCGTGCGGATCTACACGAGACGACTGAGCTCCTCCTGGAGGGTGGCGTCCCCATCGGCGAGATCAACGCAGTCCGGAAACACCTGTCGGCGAGCAAGGGCGGGCAGATCGTTCGCGAAGCAACGCCAGCCACCGTGGTCGGCCTCCTCCTCTCCGACGTCGTTGGTAATGACCTCTCGACGATCGGGAGCGGCCCGACGGTACCCGACGATACGACCTACGCCGACGCACTCGCAGTGTTCGATCAGCACGACCTCGACCCGCCGCAAACAGTCTTGACACACCTCGAGTCGGGGGGAAACGGCGCACTGCCAGAGACGCCATTCCACGACGACCCAGCGTTCGAGCACGCGCAAAATACGCTTCTGGGCGACAACACGGTTGCACTCGACGCCGCACGAGACGTTGCCGCCACAGCCGGATACGAGCCGTTGATCCTCACCTCACGGCTGCGCGGCGAGGCCAGTGAGGCCGCGAAGCCGCTGGTCGCAATCGCCGAGGAAGCTGTCGTGATGGAGACGCCGGTCGAACCGCCTGCAGTGTTGTTGGCAGGCGGGGAAACCACCGTCTCTATTGCAGGGGACGGCGGCAGCGGCGGGCCGAATCAAGAGTTCGCCCTCTCGTCGGCGCTCGAGCAAGCAGACGGCGTCACCGTCGCCGCTGTCGACTCTGACGGCGAGGACGGCGACTCCGACGCTGCTGGAGCGATCACCGACGGGACGACCGTCGACGGAGAGGTTGAACGTGCGCAGGCGCATCTCGATTCGAACGACGCCGGCACCTATCTCTCCGAAATCGGCGCGACGATAGAAACTGGACCGACTGGGACGAACGTCAACGACGTCGTTGTGTTGGTCGCCGCCGAGTCAGAGGCCTAACGGGCACCGAATCGCCGCATCCGTTACTCGCCGACCACAGCGTTCGTGAGCGTTCCGATTCCTTCGATCTCGGCTTCGGTCGTCTGACCCGGTTCGAGCACGTCGACTGGGTCGCGGAAGATACCGACACCGCCAGGCGTACCGGTCGAGATAACGTCGCCGGCCTCGAGCGTCATCGACTGACTGATGTAGGAGACGAGTTCGTCGACGTCGAAGATGAACTGGTCGGTGTTCGAGGACTGCTTGACCTCGCCGTCGACGCGCATCTCGACGTCGACGCTGTTCGGGTCGAACTCCTCGTCGGCGACCAGCGTCGGACCCATCGGTGCGAACGTGTCGTAGCTCTTCCCGCGGAAGAACTGGCCATCAGTGTCCTGGGCTGTTCGACCGCTAACGTCGTTGATTACCGTGTACCCGGCGATGTAGTCTGCGGCGTCCGCCTCGGAGACGTCCTTACAGCGCGTCCCGATGACGACGCCGAGTTCGACCTCGTAATCGACCAATTCCTCGCCGTCAGGATCCGGGTGAACGATGGGATCGCCAGGGTTAGTGACGGACGTCGCGGCCTTCCCGAACAGCATCGGTCGCTCGGGAATTTCCTCGTCTTGCTCTTCGGCGTGATCTCGGTAGTTGAGGCCACAGCAGATGATTTTGCCCGGCTGGGGGACTGGGGCAAGCAACGAAATCGAATCGCCGTCGATCTGCGGCAGCGAGTCGTGCTCAATGAGCGTTTCCAACTTTGATCGATAGCGAGGGGACGATAGCTCGGCGAAACTCGGCTCTCCCTCCGGGAGGGACGAGAGTGCGTGGATGGTCGATCCGCGCTTCACACCCCACGAAGGGCCGGATCCGTCGGTATATCGAACGAATTGCATCACTTCAATAAGTGGTATTCCCTGCCTTAACTCTTGAGAAAGAGTCTACCGGGACTAAACGGATCCACTGCGACAGACACGTTTATCCCGTAACTGCCCTATCGATATGATATGCCATCGGAACAGTCCGAGAGTGCAGCAAACCACCTCTCGGTTCCGGAGGAAACGATACTCGATGCGTGTGACGACCCCCCATCGCCCGAGCTGGGGATCATTGAGCAAGTCTGGGACACCGATCCGATCCCATCCGAAGAGACCAGCGAAAGCGCGGCGCGCTCCGTCCGGGAGCTGTCGTTCAATGACGTCCCCGAGGGCGGTGAAGTCGCCCTGGGGGTCGGTAGCCGAGGCATCGCAAACCTCCCATCAATCGTAGCAGGGGTTGTCGAAGCGGTGTCGGACGCCGGATACGATCCGTTCGTCTTCCCGGCGATGGGGAGTCACGGCGGTGCGACGGGTGAAGGACAGAAGGAGATGCTGAACGAACTCGGGGTAACCGAAGACGCCATTGGCTGTGAGATCCGTTCGAGCATGGACGTCGTCGAGGTCGGACGGACGCCGGATAAGGACGTCCCGGTCGTCGCCGACGCCAACGCGGTCGGAGCCGACGCTATCGTACCGATCAATCGCGTCAAACCTCACACGGACTTCGGCGGTACCGTCGAGAGCGGACTCTCGAAGATGCTCGTCATCGGGATGGGCAAGCAACGCGGCGCAAAAATAGCCCACAAGTGGGCGGTGGACTGGTCGTTCCGGCGAATGATCCCGGAGATCACCGACCAACTCCTCGAGGCGCTGCCGATCGTCGGCGGGGTTGCCATCGTCGAAGACCAGTACGACGACACGGCGCTCGTCGAGGGTGTCCCCCCGAGTGGTTTTCTAGACCGAGAGGCGGAGCTACTGGAAACTGCATACGACATCATGCCGACACTTCCCTTCGAGGAGCTTGACCTCGTCGTATTCGACCGGCAGGGAAAGGAGATTAGCGGCCAGGGTATCGACACGAACGTCATCGGCAGGCGGGTGTTCTCGATCAATGAGCCCGCCCCCGAGAATCCCGACATCAAGCGGATCTACACGCGCGGATTGACCGAAAAAACTCACGGCAACGGGATGGGTGTCGGCTCTGCTGACGTGATCCACGAAGACATCGTCGCCGAACTGGACGCCGAGACGACACTGATCAACGCACTCACCGCAAGCACGATTCGCGGTGTTCGGCTACCGCCGGTCGTCGAAACCGACCGCGCCGGCGTCGTTGCTGCGCTGTCAACGATCGGCGTCGTCGATCCCGAGACCGTGCGCATGATACGGGCGGCAGACACGATGCATCTCAACCGACTGTACGCCTCACCGGCGCTAGTGGAGGAAGCCCGTAATCGGGACGACCTCCGTGTCGTCGAGGAGCCGTCGCCGGTCGAGTACGACGATGGGGAGTTTGTGGCTCCACCACTACTGAAATAACGTCGTCCCCAGCACCGCTCTTAGGAGTTTTCGCCGTCTCCGCGGTATCTGTGCCGTATCACCGACGCGCTTCTGTTGGAGACTGGTGATACAGCGGCGTGGGGGCTACCGGGCAGAACCGCACATTGATACCGCGTCAGTGGCATCCGACATGCCAACTCTGGGGAGTTACGGCGCCATTGCTGTACGGATTGGGCCAGTATGTTCGGCAAGAAGCCCGGCACGGTCGCTGCACACTCGAAGGCCACCTTCGCAGGCGATTTTTCGTTCGAAGGGTCCTGTAAACAACGGCGTAGTGAGAAAGCAACGGATAGCGAGTCCGTTACGACGTTTGCGTTGGAGTATCTTCCGAGAGCGGCTCGCTGTTCCAGTACTCGTGGTTCTCGTCCAAGAGGTAGCAGGCGGCCTGGTGATCTGTGCCATCGTCTGCCGAAATGAGTTCAGGATTCGTGTCCTTGCAGGCTTCTCGAGCTTCGGGACAGCGCGTATGGAACCGGCAGCCACTCGGCGGGTCAATCGGATCGGGGATGTCCACCGATCGCAGTGGAAGCTCGTTGTCGCTGGTCGAATTGAGGTCCGGTGTCGCCCACCGGAGTGCCTTCGTGTATGGGTGCTGAGGATTGTGGATAATCTGCTCGGGTGGGCCAATCTCGACGATCTGACCGAGGTACATGACGGCGATACGGCCCCCAGCCTTTTGCGCGAGGTAGCGGGCGTTCGAGATGTCGTGGCTGATGAACACGTAGGAGGTGTTGAACGCATCCTGAAGTTCCAGAAACAGATCCATCATTTCTACGCGCAAAGAAACGTCGAGCGCGCTGATCGCCTCGTCAGCAAGAATCAGGTCAGGGTTCATGAGCAGCGCTCGGACGAGCGCGACACGCTGGGTCTCGCCGCCGCTGAGCTGATGGGGGTAACGCGCCGCGTAATCGTCCGGCGGCGTCATTCCGACAGTTTCCAGCATCCCGTAGATATGGTTCTGTCGCTCCTCCTGCGAGAGGTTTGGCCGGTGCTTCTTGAGCGGAATCGAGAGGCTAGAGATCACCTTCTTGTTAGGATTGATCGAGCTCCCAGGATCCTGGTGGATGATTTGAAGCGACCGACGAATCTCCTTGAACGGGATATCGACGTCGCCTTTCCAGTCCTTGGCGTCCCACATATCCTGCCCCCGATACTTGATACTCCCTGCGGTGGGGCGCTCTAGACCAATAATGGACTTGCCCAGTGTGGTCTTACCACAGCCAGACTCCCCTACAAGGGCGATGACGTCATTCTCCTCGATTTCGAACGATACGCCGTCAACGGCCCGAACCGTGTCAGGTTCCTCGAACAGATCGAGCATCCCTGTCTCTTCCTCGAAGTGGATCGATACATCGTCGACCGAGATGATTGGTTCAGAACTCATTGTCTGCTACCTCGTTGGTACTGCCCATATTTTCAGAGGTCGATTCCGCCGTCGGTTCCATCGGCGACGCCGCGTCGTCCTCAGTGAGCAGATGGTTAAGTGGAATCGCCTCGACGGACTCTTCCCAGTGGTGGCACGCAACGGCATGATTGCTGCTCATGCTGTAGTATTGTGGATCCTGTTCGATGCACTCCTCCGTCGCCAGGGGACACCGCGGGTGGTAGGAACAGCCGCTCGGGACGGCCACGGGGTCCGGCGCTGATCCATCGATCGGTTGCATCTCGTCAGGCGGCGCATTCAGGTTCGGTGTCGCGTTCAACAGCGCGCGAGTATACGGATGGCCTGCCTCATCGATGAGTTCGTCGGTTGGCCCGGCCTCAACGAAGTCGAATGCATACAGTACGGCGACCCGGTTACATAGCTCAGCAACCAAGGGAAGGTCGTGAGTGATGAACAGAAGCGTGAGATTGTACTTCTCTTTCAGGTCCATCAGGAGATTGATGATGGACTGCTGCATGAGCAGGTCCAGCGCTGCAGTCGGTTCGTCCATCACGAGCACGCGGGGTTCCAGCACGAGACTGAGTGCGATCAGTGCTCTTTGTCGCATGCCACCACTCAGTTCGTGGGGGTACGCATCAAGGACGCGCTCGGGTTCGAGGTAGAGATCGGACAGCAGTTCGTGGGCACGCTCGATCCCTTCCCCGATATCGTAGTCGTGGGCCTTCAGTGTCTCCTTAAAGTGCCCACGTATCTGCATCGTCGGGTTAAACGAACTCATCGCGCCCTGGAAGACCATCGATATGTCCTCCCAGCGGAGTTGTTTGAGTTCTTCCGGTGAAACGTTCAGCAAATCAACCGACTCATCCGTTGACGGATGGTATGTAATATCGCCGGACAGTTGGCCAGGATCGACGACGGCGTCGAGAAGCGCAGAAGCAAACATCGATTTGCCGCTCCCGCTTTCGCCGACGACGCCCAACACCTCCTGTCGCTGGATGTCGATTGAAACGGAATCGAGTACTCGAGATTCGCCACGCTCCATGTCGAAACTGACGGTGGTATCACGGATTTCGAGGATCGGATCGGATACTGCACCACCTACTGGGTCGGATTCACGCTCTAGGGGCATAATCTCACTATATGCCTCCTCGTCCTTCACCGATATATTACTTTTGCTGTTTAACACCAACACAGCACGGGTTTCCTCGTCCGGAAGGGTTGGTTGTCAACCGAAATATTCCTCGACGAAGCGATCGGCATCGAATGATCGGATCGTTGCACCGCTTAGACGGTCAGCAACGATAGACGCGTCTAAGATCGTACAGCCGTGTTTGGGCCGTACGTCTGGCAGCAACTCGGCAGTCAGGTCACCGAGGGCTTCAGAAGGGAAACAGGTGCTCGGTAGCGTCAAACTGGTCCTCCGGCCCGGGGCTGCAGTCTGGGGACGAAGGAGATTTTGATAGGCCCCGACGAGCTCGGTGATGTTCGTGAGGTTCACTCGGGGGAGAGCAGTTCGGATATCGGAGAATCCCGAGAGTGGTGCAGACGTTGCCCCCGCTCGGTACTTTCTGTGACGCCGCCAGCTATCCGCTCCTCAGACGTATGCAGCGATGTAGTAAACGGATCTGAGTGGAGGGATTTAGATATTCTTCTTGAAAGATTTGAGGGCGACACTCCACTGGGGACGCTATCGACCTAATCGAAGGGAAAGGCGAAAAACGCCCTCAAAAGAGAATATCGCTGACGGTTAGTCCGCAGGAGTTGCTGGAGTAGAGTCCTCGGAGGCCTCTGTTGAGTCTGTCTCACTCCCACCCTTGTGTCGCGCGCGAATCCTCGGGTTGAAGATCTTATCTAATCCCTGTGCGAGGAGGATCATGCCAAGAGTGATCGCGGTGATCACGATCATCGGCAAATAGATCCGATAGTACATACTCGGCGTGTACAGGGCACCGCTCTCATACCCGTTATTGAGTAGAACTCCCCAGTTGTAATTCGAGTACGGGAGGACGCCCAGGAAGTACAGCGCTACCGAACTGAAGATGATCCCGCGAGCGTTGTAGGCGATGTTAACTGTGATGTAGGACATCAGGTTCGGCAGGATATCGCGCCAAATGATCGACGGCGAAGAGAGCCCCATCACGCGACTGGATTCGACGTACTCGATGTCTCGCAACGACAGTACCTCTGACCGGATGGTCCGGGCAAGGCCAGCCCAGGTTGGGACCGATAGGATCAGGCCAATCATGTAGGGGCTCTCCGGTTTGAACACGGCTGCGAGAACGATCAGCAGTGGAAGCCCCGGCAGCGCGATCATCACGTCCGAGAGCGTCATCAGCGACCGGTCGATGGCACCGCCGGCGTATCCCGAGAGAGTGCCAACTATAGTCGCCAGAACTGTCGTAAACAGCGTCCCGGCGAGAATCATCTTGAACATCGGCGGGATGGAGTACACGAGCAATCCAAGCATGCTCTCTCCCTGCGAATTCGTGCCGAGCACGTAGTTCATGTTCTGGAACGGTTGAAGCCTGCGCGGCCCCCCGACAGTTGGTTCAGAAATGAACCAAAGCCCGACCGTCCCAAACAGCAGATAGATCCCGATAATCCCAAGCCCAACCCGTGCGCGCCAGTCGCTCAGGAGCGTGCTAACCATCGCACGACCTTCGGTGCTGAGTCGATCTACCAAGCTATACTTCACCGTGTCGTCAGACGTCTCAACTTTGAAGACAGATTGAGCGTCGTTTTCCACGTCGGAATGGTCGACTTCGGACCTTCCATCGTCAGTTGACGTCCTGAGTCCGCGAACCCACCGAGTGAAGTTTGGGATCAACTTACGCAACGAGAGTGAGGCGTGGGTCTCATCGGACGTAGTCGCTCGTGGGTCAATCCAGCCGTATGTCAGGTCTGCAATGAGGATGGTCAACGTGACTGCGACGGTGATGAGCACGAAAGCCCCCATCATCAACGGGTAGTCGCGCGAGGTGATCCCCTGGAACATGAAGTATCCCAGACCCTTGTAGAGGAAGATGCGTTCCAGGATCACCGCACCGCCGAACATGAACCCGATCGAGATCATCAACTGCGTGTACATCGGTAGCACGGAGTTCCAGACGACGTATCGCGAGGAAATGCGGTTGCTCGATAGGCCGCGGAGTCTGGCAACGCGGAGATAATCCTCGCCGAGAATGCTAACGCTGTTACCGCGCATCCGAATTGCGACACCGCCAACCGCGGTCAGGACAATCGACAGCGCCGGGAGTGTGGCGTACCAGAGGATGTTTACGACGAACGTGGGATCAAGTCCCGGCGGAACGCTGTGGGTCCCACGGGTCGGAAATAGGCTGTAGCGGTATCCGAAGACGAAGAGAAATGCTATCGCGGCCACGTAGTACGGAACGGAGTTGAGCGTGATCGACACGATCGTGCCCACTGAGTCGAACATGGACTTCTCCCGGTATGCCATAGCTGCGCCGAGTAAAATACCGATCACATACGTGAATATAATCGCGATCGACATGACCAGCAGCGTCCACGGCATAGCGTTTAACAGCAGATCGGCAACTGGCTCCTGACGGTGCACCGATCTCCCCATATCTCCCTGTAACAGATTGGCCCAGTAGTCGATGTACTGTTGCCACAACGGTTCATCGAACTTCGTACCGAAGTACGCTTCTGCCAGCTGGTTGGCGGCCTCCGGATCACGTCCCATCTGTGCAAACTGCGCCCGGAGGTACGACACTGGTCCACCGGGGAGCTGTCGGATTAGTACGAAGGAAATCGTGATAACTGCCCAGATCGTGAAGGCTGTTTGTAAAATCCGCTTGGCAAAGCGCTTCATGGGAACATCGGGGGAAGCAGGCAATAAAAACGTTGGGGATATTGCCCCTGGTTGCCAGGGTCCACACACCACAGAGTGTGTGCGTCGAGTTGAGATATCGAACGGAAAATATCCTCCAGGCACGGTGCTGGAATCAGTGTGAATGCGTCGCTGGAGCGAGCCGCGAGAACGGACTCGAGACAGCGCGAACGACATCGTCCCACCGGATCGGCGGGTGCTTCGACGCGTCCTCTGGGCGACGATCCCCCCCGTCGCTGCCACGCGTCCACTAGGCGAACGAGTATCGGTCCTGACCCAGGGTCGAGCCCAGTCCCCCAGTGTCGAACGAAGCCGCGCCGACGCCGAGTGCGATTATATCTCTTCGAGGGCAGTCTTGAGTTCGCGGCTTCGGCCGGGACGATCTTCTGCGACGTTCGTGGTCTCGTTTGGATCCTGAACCAGATCAAAGAGGGCACACGCCACCCCATCGAGACTCGCGGCGTCGTCGTCCGGCGTCCAGTGAGTTACGAACTTGTACCGACCGTCGAAAATCATTCGCCAGTCATCCAGCCCGGAATAGACGTACTCCCTGTGCTCGGTGTCCGTTCCCGACAACAGCGGCCGGAGCGATCGGCTATCGGTCCGCCGCGTCTTCGCGCCCGCAAAGTCGAGGAACGTATCGTGGAGATCGATGAGGCTCACCGGCTCCTCGCACGGGGCTCGAGAATCGACGCCGGGGCCAGCGATCACTAGCGGCACGCCCACCGAGGGCTGGTACGGATCTCCCTTCCCCCAATGGCCGTGGTCCCCGAGCATCTCGCCGTGGTCGCTGCTGAACACGATCACAGTGTCGTCAAGTTCACCACGCTCTTCGAGAACGTCGAGATACCGTCCAACCCACGCGTCGATGTTCTCGATCATCGACGCGTAGTTGCGACGGACCGCTTGATGGTCGTTGACCCCATCTCCGCTGTCGTCAACGGGACCCTGGAACTCGACGTCCGGATCGCGGTACAACTCGTGCATCGCTTCCGTGACGTCGTAGGGCTCGTGCGGGCCGGCAAAGTTGATTACGAGATGCCAAGGGCGGTCCTCGGGACTGTCGGCAAGTAGAGAGAGGCCGCGCCTCGCGATCCAGTTGTCGATGTACGCCTCCTCGGGAAGCTTCGTCGGGAAGGTGCTGTGGCCGTTCGTCTCACTTCGGCGCTGGTAGTCGCTGACGTGGTCGATCAGCAACCCCTCCTCCTCAAGGTATGCGGTGTAGGGCTCCGTAGGTTCGCCCTCTCCCGAGAGTCCGACCTGAAACGCGCGTTCCCACAGGTCGTCCCGGTCGAGGCGTTTCGGATGATCGCCCCACGCTAATGACAGGATCCCGTCCCACTTGCCCGCATTGTCCACACCGTCGGAAAATCCCCACTCCTCCAGCCGGCCCGATCCATCGACACCCCACGAGAACGACCCTTTGTGAAGGTCGAATTTCCCACACCCCATAACGTGGTAGCCGCTCTCGTTCCGGAGTCGCTGGGGGTACGTCGTTGCCGACGCTGGCAGGTCGTCGGCGTTGTTCTGGACGGGAGCGCGAGTGTACCGCATTCCAGTGGCAAGACACCCGCGAGACGGCGCACACACTGGAGCGGGACAGACTGCGTTTGTAAACTGAACGCCACGGTCGATCAGTTGGTCGACGTTCGGCGTCCGGACTGGTACGTCGGGATTCGCCCCTACCCAATCGGGCCGATGCTGGTCGGGGAGGAGAAAGAGCAGGTTTGGTTGTTCTGTCTCGTCTGGCATACGTCGTCGTTGCCGGCACTCTATTATTACATTTTTCTCATCTGAAGTGTGAGTTCGTCAGCAGCGTCTCCGACCGGAGTTCCTGACTACTCAACCAGACACGGGAGAGGACGCGTCGACGAATTGATTCTCCCCGGCGACGAAGTGTTCGTAGCGTCGCTGCACGGACAGCGATGGCCAGCGGAGGTGACGCGGCCCTTTCTGGGCTGGGGATACCGCCGATCGTTCGACAGCACGCGGACAGTGGCGCCGGAAGATAGCGACGAAAACCACCCGAAACGAGACGATGCCGTCAGTTCGAACTCGAAAGCTCGCCCGTCTCAATGAACCAGGGCACGCGGACGTTCTGGTAACCCCACGTGTCCGAGCCATTCTCCGGCCAGTTCCAGTCGCTCTCGTTGTATAACAGCAACGCTTGCGTCTCGACGGCCGGGATTACGGGGAGGGTGACGTTCGCGACCCAGGCGACCTCACGCATGCTCTGGATCATCTCCTCGTTGTCGGAAGCCAGAAGGACCGAGTTGAGCATTTCGTCCACATTCACCGTCTCCTCCTCGCCCTCCATGTCACCAACCGGCGGAACCGACACTTCTTCGGGGAACTGCATGCTCCCGCCGCCGAAGCCGGTGAAGTTCCGGGTCATCCCGAAGTACGGGTGCGAGGTGCCAGCCCCCCAGTGCTCCATAGCGAGATCATAGGATCCTTCGGGGTAGTTTGTGAAGAATGTACTATTTTCTTCGACCAGGACGTCGGTTTCGATACCGAAGCTGCTGAGATTGCCAGCAACCGTCCGTGCCGCAGGGGCGTACGGTCCCGTACTCCAGGTACTGATCGTGGGCGAGAATTGATTCCCATTTGGCTGGTACCACGTGCCGCCGTCTTGGGTAAACCCAGCAGATTCGAGCAGCGAGGCGGCCTCGTCCGTGGAGTCGTACACGTTGACGTTCCCCTCGATGGGATCGCCCATGTATTCGTCCATGAACGTTTGTGAGAACGTGTTCGTGGGGGGAACCGGCGTCGCGATGTGCTCGCCGATCGTTGCGACGACTTCCGGACTCTGGATGATGTGTGCGAAAGCCTGCTTGACCTCACGCATCCCGTAGATTTCGTGTTGATGGTTAGGGATGAGCGCGGGTCCACCACGACTACCCCCTGGCACCGTTTCCGTGTTCCAGCCCGACGGTGGGGATTCGGCCACGTCAGCTGTCGGGGAGAAGTGTCTCACGGTGTCATGTTCACCGCTTCGGGCTGCGGGGATGAAGGCGCTCGGCATGATCACCGGCATACGGATTTCGTCGATATCGACATCGCCGGCCTCGGGATGGTCCTCGTAGAGCGAGAAAGTGAACTCGGTCCCGGACGTCTCGTCAATCTGGTAGAGACCGTTCCCGATGATATCCTGGTGGTCGATCGTCAGCTCGGTCAGTTCAGTTACCACCGATTCCCGCTCGGATTCGCTGGAAGCATTGGCCCAGGTATCAGCATACTCACCGAATTCACTTGTCTTCGTCCAGAGGCACGCGCCGCGGGCCGTATTGGATCCGGCGCCGAAGATCCTGGTCCTGATGAGTTGCTCGTTGTACTCACCATTCAGTTCGACCTCGACCGTGTGTTCGTCGACCTGGCTGATCCCTGAAAATTGAGCGTCAGTAATCCCCAGATTGGGATCATTACCCGTGGCGACTGCAAGCCTGAAATGAGTCACGACGTCCTCGGCAGTTACCGGATCGCCGTTGTGCCACGTACGGTCGTCCTGAATGCTGAATGTCAGCGTCGACCCGTCCACGGAGAATTCCTCGATGAGATTGTACGTGGTTTCGCCGCTTCGGGAGTTGTTATTCAGGTACGACTCGTACATCAGAGCCGGGATTTTCTTGTTTTCGCTGCGTGTTGCCGAGTAATGGTTCGCAGTTGTCGCGGCCAGATCCTGGTTGTTTGAGAAGATGAATGCCGATGACGACCCGCCGGCACTCTCGCTACAACCGGCCAGACTGGCAATTCCGGCAGTAGCCAGTCCACCACCGACAACCTTCATCATTTCTCGGCGCGGTATCTTATCGCTGCTAGTGGGAGAACCCATAGCGTGGAGATTGTTGGCGACATATATATGGTTTGCAGAACAGGCAACAATTTCCGAGTTGTGCAGGGAAGACTGTGTAATCCTCTCCTGAATCGAGAGTGGAAGGAAAACAGAATCGGGCGCCAACAGTATGCCACCACCACGTACCATCGCACTCAACGGATCCGCTGGTGCCGGTCGACATCGTCGGTTCGTTCGACTTCCTCAACCTCACTTCTCACGTCTGTAGCTCTATGGTTATCGCAGTTGTAGTTCCCACACGATCTTTGGGCGACGAAACGGACAGCGTCTTCGAAAGGAGCCATACAATGTTATCCAGTGTCTCGCCACCGGCGCCTTTCGTCGGCAACCTACAGATACCGGGACTGAGAAAGTACATTCCGCGTGCGAGCGCTCAATGGACAATTTTACCGTGCGTCCGAGCATACGGGAATAAGTGCGAATTCTCGAAGCTACTAGCGTTGTCGAGCAGTTCAGTGGTGAGGAGTGACGGCCGACGGACGGACCTACCCTCAATCGGCGA
Source organism: Salinarchaeum laminariae (assembly GCF_023204835.1). GTDB lineage: Archaea > Halobacteriota > Halobacteria > Halobacteriales > Salinarchaeaceae > Salinarchaeum > Salinarchaeum laminariae. The sequence continues at coordinate 1,129,243 of NZ_CP096270.1, read as the reverse complement.
GTTCGTCTAATGCTGACGTGGTCTTCTCGGAATCGTAGTACGGGGGCCAGTGTACGTAGTGCTGGTAACCTGATTAAGGCCGAGTCGATTAATGCTGTCCAGTCATTCTGCGGCGTCGCCTCAGGTAAGTCCGGACGTCCCTGCATAGATCTTTGTCCCCAGTCCAGAACTCGTCAAAGTGTCAGATCCGACTGCGGTGATAACGACTCCACCTCCTCCCGTTGCTGTAATACTGTGCAGTATCGACGTGACGGCATCTGGATTCGAAAGGGAGTTTGACGCTGATAACGCAGCTGTCGGGGCCAATTTTGCCCCGTTCCGAGTCCAATCATGGGGGAATCGTGTACGGTGGCTCCAGCTAAGATGTCCCATCTCCTTTATTCTCCTCAGGTGGGTCGGTGAAATAGAGGATGATACCGGTCGGGAGCAGTACCAACAGGAGAATGACGATATTGATGAGGACGACATAATACGAGGCGTGGCCACGGTCCAGCACCAGAATCAAGAGTATCGACAGTGCGAGGAGCCCGCACTCGACGGCGAATGCATACCGAAGAATTGGCAGCGATCGCTTGAGGAGTGAACGGGCCTCCCCGGCAAATGTTGATGGGTCATCGGTATCTTTACTCATATCTATACAGGTCTCACCGGAGATGATAATTCCGTCGGTGGGGTACGCGAAGAGTGAACGGGGCCAGCCAAGCAATAACGAATATGATTCACTATTGCATGATGCAAGTTTATATGAATAGAACGTATATGGACACATATGGTCGATGCACAATCGCCGAATATGGTCAAGACCGCCCGAACGACGTTTCAAATCCTCGAAAAACTCAAGGAAAAGAACGAGGCCACCGTCACGGAGCTAACCGAAGAATTCGACCTGTCAAAGAGCAGCCTGCACAACTACCTCAGCACGCTTGAAAAGGACGGATACGTCGTCAAGGACAAGAATACCTACCGCGTCGGCGTTCGGCTGCTCGATCTGGGTGGACACGCACGACATAAACGACGGATCTACGACATCGCTAAGGAGGAGGTCACTGAGCTGGCCGAGGAGACCGATGAGTTAGCAAATCTCCTTATCGAGGAACACGGGAAGGGCATCTATCTCCACCGCTCTCACGGAGAGGACGCGGTCAAGACTGATTCGTACATTGGACAGCAGGTCCATCTCCACAACACTGCCCTTGGACAAGCGATCCTCGCCTACCTTCCGCGTGACCGTGTGAACGAGATTATCGATCGACACGGGATGCCGTCGTCCACGGAGAACACGATCACGGAACGAGACGAACTATTTCAGAAGCTCGAACGCGTCCGCGAGAACGGGTTTGCACTCGACGATGAAGCTCGGGTCAAGGGACTACGCTGCGTAGCCGTACCGGTAATCAATAACAACGATAACATCGAGGGCGCAATCAGTGTCTCGGGACCGACGAGCAGGTTCCAAGAGAAGCGATTCCGCGAGGAACTCCCTAAGAAACTTCAGAGCGTCGCCAATGTCATCGAACTCAACATCACCTATACCTAAATTATTCTCTATTAGTACAGCCGCCCCCAATATCTCACGGCAAGCCTACAATGATACTGAATATCAATTTCCTCGGATTGTGTTGCAGCGGTTCACCCTCCCGCGACAGACGCATATTTCAGAATTGGAGCGCAAAGGTGAATACTAGTTCTGTATTTTAATATGTATATTAGGACATGCCAACTGATGGCCCAGTATATTTGCTCATATTATCCATTGACCACTACGTATGCTATTGTGCCATCGTGAAGTAACACTCAGGAGTATTTTGAGGTGCGGATACGAGTGGACAACTCATTCTGAACAAAACTGTCCAGCCGGAAATAGCGATAGTGCGCTGAAGGAAATCCCCATTACATACCTATGCTTGTCATGGAAGGAGCGTTCGCACGTATTCGCGGTTAACAGCTTTTCACCATCTCTCATATTATGTCCATTATCAGTAGATGAAGATGGTATATCACCGGATGACACGGGTCGTGTTTAGTGGCACTGTTTAGTTTAGGACCTCGTCAGCTGGCGGTCGTTCCTCGATCGGTTGATGCGGTCTGAGACAAATGTTTGCGCTCGCTGGGATACCCACGCTTCTTCCTTCCCTCCCGGTCCTGTTCTTCATCGGTGTGTAGAGACACTGGCTGGATAAAGTCCTCTACGGAGGGTGAGTTGAATCCTCGTTTCATCGTTCACGAGGCGAGTCGACGTCGGAGCTCCCGTGATTCTTCTCGTGGTTGTGGTCTCTGTGACCGGCTGCGGCGATACTCGATCGTAATCATCGACGCCACCGGAATGTTTCCCGCGGGCTCATTGGAGTAGGCAACACCGAAGACGATCCAGGTTGCTGTGCTGATTCTCGGACGTGGGGACTCGGCGTGGTCCGATCCGGAGCATGCAGATCAACCCGACGATCGCTCCGGTCCGGCATCTGCGACCACCGATGACGAATGACCTGCGGACATGGTTCGCATCCACGACGTCGCAACCGAGTAGGGAGAGCTAGAATGGTCACGATCCCGCTTTCCCATATCGCAACCCTGTCGTAGCCACTTCGTGAAGCGCAATTCCTTTTTGTCACTCCGTCATTGCCACGCTCATATGGTCGCATTGTCGGCAGTAGCGATGCTGCTCGTCGCATTTGTCGGAAGCCTCTTCATGGCGTGGACGATCGGTGCCGGGTCGTCAGGTTCGACACCGTTTGCACCGGCAGTCGGGGCCAACGCCATTTCCATCATGCGTGCCGGGTTTGTCGTGGGGCTACTCGGACTCGCTGGAGCGATACTACAGGGGGCAAACGTCTCCAGGACCGTCGGAAGCGGACTGATACAGGGGGCGACGCTTTCACCGATGACCGTGGTCATTGGACTGTTTACTGCGGCGCTGCTCGTCACTGTCGGAATCTTCACTGGCTACCCCATCGCGACGGCCTTTACGGTTACTGGGGCCGTTACCGGTGTCGGGGTCGCTTTGGGCGGTGTTCCTGCGTGGGGTACTTACCAGCAGACAGTCGCGCTCTGGCTTGTCATCCCGTTCGTGGGGAGCGGCGTTGCGTACGGAATGGCTCGTGTACTGGCGGACGATCGAGTGCCAACCGGGTACACGATCGGCGTCCTCGGAGTTCTCATTACCGCAGTCGTCGTCAATATGCCATTTACGATACTTGGGCCATCGGGACAGAGCCGCTCCATCTCGGCGACGTTCAACTCTCTCCTCCCCGCCATCGTTGGAATTTCTCGAACGGTGATCACGCTCCTCTTTGCCGGCATCGTCGGAGCGGTTCTGTGGCGTCGACATGAACGGTCCTCCGTGAACACGGAGCGCCATTTCCTGCTCGCGCTCGGCTGTCTCGTTGCCTTCTCGGCCGGAGCAACCCAGGTTGGCCTCGCGGTTGGACCGCTGTTACCGCTCCTCGAGGAGTGGTCGATCCCAATGACCGCGGTCTTAGCGATCGGCGGGCTCGGCCTGTTGGCCGGTTCGTGGACGGGCGCACCACGGATGATTAAGGCGCTCTCACAGGACTATTCGGCGCTCGGACCGAAGCGATCGATCGCAGCGCTCGTCCCGTCCTTTCTCATCGCGCAAACAGCGGTGTTCCTGGGAGCTCCCGTCTCTTTCAACGAGATCATCGTCAGCGCGATCATCGGCAGCGGCTACGCAGCGGAGAGCGCTCCAGTGAGCATCTCGAAGATCCGAAACACGTCGGTTGCCTGGGTAACTTCACTGAGTCTCTCGGGACTCTGCAGTTACGCGCTTGTGTCGGTGCTCCTGATTGTTCAGTGACGACCGTAGATTCCCCACAAACTGACTGCTAGGGGGAACTTCCAGGTTGTGCCCTGACCGAGATCCAGGTCAGGTCATCGAGAGGAGTCGGACGGCTCAGCGACGACGTTCGGTCAACGCTTCGACGGTACGGCGTTGTTCGGCATCAATCTGTTCTAAGAGTTTCGTGCCGGCGTCGAGCACAGGAAAATCGACGTCGAGGTCGTCAAACAGGTAGGTGCTGACCGCGACCGGTGACCGACCGTTGGAGATACCAACTGACGACAGCTCGCTGACCTGTTGTTGGCGCCGAGCCAGCAACGCTTCACACTCCTCCTGGTGCTCATGCAATCGCTGCCACCGTGTCTGAATGTCGGGGAAGGTTCGCTCGGTGAGTTCATCTCCGTCTGTTCGTTCAAATCGCTTGGCGATCGCAGCGAGCTGGTCAGCCGCCGCCTGGAGATCGGTGCGCTCATCGGCAAGCCGCTCAATCACCACGTGCCTATCACGGACTGCATTCCGTGCGCCTGCGACGATGGAACGTCGTAGTGTGGCTGTCAAGTGAGTGCCGTCAATAACTGATGACGCGATCTCTGGGCTTAGCTCGGCGGTCAGATGGGCTTCCAGCGACTCGTCGTAATCAGTATCGAAATGGTCAACTGCCATCACGGTGTCACGGTACGCATCGCGAACTGACTGAAGCTGCCCCGCAGGCTGCTTGCTAGCCAGCAGGAATGCCTCCCTTGAACGACCGCCATCGGATCGGGTCGAGATAGAGAGATCTTCCACTCGATCCGCGAATTCCGTGAAAGCCTCGTACTCTTCGAGCAGCCGATCCCGTTCAGCATTGACTTCGGCTGGGGCCCGACGCACCGCATCGATTGAACCATCCGTGTCAGGCGCGAGTACGCCGAATATGGTCACCATCGTCAATATTGAAACTGCTTCCCACGCGCCGCTAAGGCTGCCAAAGCCGATAGCAGGGGGCTCGATTAGATGGCATGTTACCCCAGTAGCTGTCACTGGTGATTTTTAACAGTGCAATTACAAAGGGTTTACTCATTTTGGGCCTTGTGTGGACGACTGAATTCATGCGTTTGAGTGGCTCAGCATGAGTTCAACGTTCTGACGCCGTATTTCAGCACGAGTTCGCGGAATTGCCCGAACCACGTTCTTGTTCGCAAGATCTCGCCGTATCTGTCCGGAGCGAAAAGCGTCGCTTCGATGTTCGACCGTTGATGTACGTCGTATTATCTACCAAGACATTGTTGGCGACGCCGTGCCAACCAACTTCGCAGGAGTTAATAAAATACCTGTTACTTTCGGAGGGAAATTATTGGCGAAGTAGCTCCCAGTCGTAGACTTTGTCGGCAGTCGGTACAGGCAGCTTGTCGAGGTTCTGCGTAAGCAGCTGCCACGCAACTTGCGAGCCGTGTGGTTGTTTCACTGAAAAGTGTATATAAAAATTCCGCCAGTTTTCAATCGATCAAGGCCGTCTTTTTCACGTCTTGGGCCTTGTAATTCATCGACTTGCGTAATGCTGGCTCACCGCGATCTGATCCATCCTGGTTGCGTCGATTGGCTGAATCTCGCCGGTGTTGTGCAGCTCCGCCGACAGCTGCAGTAGCCGCCAGATCGATATTTCAACTCCTGTATCTTCGAACAGACGGCGGTGAAATCGGGTAAATCGGTCGGTTCAAAGCCGAAAATTCGAGCGATTCGAGGCATCTCGTACAGCACGTCCAGCGGCTGCCAATATGGGAAATCGAGATCCGTTTTGAGGCCGTGAATCGAGACGATTACCCAGTCGGCGTAGCCGTATACGCCGCGCTCTAACGGGTTTCGCGTTGCCGACGACGGCTTTTTGAGCGAGCGTGAAGACTTACTTCACGGAGCGGGCTAGCTACGTCTACACCAACTGAACCTACCCGCTTCACTTCCTAGTAAGTTAAACAGTTATCGACAGCTACTAGGAACACGATACTAGACCATCCGCCGCTGAACGGCCCAATCTCGAGCGCCTAAGCAAGGGCGTGTTTGTTTAAAAGCGAAGGGTGAGGCGGCTGGATTATGTAGTGCTCTATGCCAGAAACTGACCGCCTCAGACAAACTAGCGATCCCTTAGAGTTATATTTTGTAGAGTATAAGTCGATACTAAAGCGCTGATAATGCTTAGTATGAATCTTCACACAGTGAGACACCATATTATTATACTGTCTCTATATTCGATGGCTTTGGTGTCGATCGCATCCGACCGACTGTTCACAACTAGATCCAAAAAGCTGATTTAGAGTTCGAGGGCGCAAATCCCCGGATCATGTCGCGATCGATGAGAGGTGATCAACTTTAACGGCGAGCGGTTTCTGGCTCTACGCTGCCGTCGATCCCGCGACGAACGAATTCCATCACGTTGGCCTCTACAATCGGTGTGTGATGGCATTCTCCCACCAGTGTATCGCTGCGCTACTCGTGAAACACGACTCAACGACGCCATGTTCCTCGTCGATGGAGCGCCGTGGTTGCATGGTGCGCTCCACCGCCTCCGGCTGTGAGTGGCGACATTTGGCACACAGATGACAGAACGCCGTTGAACGGATATTCAAAGAGGTAAAACGACGAACCAACCAGTTTGGAAATACTTCCGAAACGCGTCTGTCGAATGGGCCGAATCGTGGCTCAGGATGCTGGCCTTCGCATGGAATCAGCTAATCTGAACAGTGCCAGAGATTCTGGGAGGAGATTTAATGCCAACATCCATTAGATGAAAATCATGTCCGATCGGCCGTTTTTCGATTTTGTCGAGGATATACAAGGTTGGACAGTGGAGAAAAAGGACCCCAAGAGTATATCTGGGCATCTGCTTCGGATTATGGAGTTAAGGTACGGGCGAACACCGGGATGGTGACCGGACTCGTTCCTCCGAAAAGCATCGATACTGGAGACGGGCAGCCTTCGCTCGGAGAGGTTTACATCATACACCCGGGGACAGGCGTAGTAGAGGAGTCCCTCGATATTGCGACCTCACTGCTAGAAAACCATCCTGTAGAAGTCGACGAGTCAATTCAGGAATTACCTGGTGTTGGAGACCGAACCGCCGAATATCTCCGTCTGGCGAAGAACGTATCGACCGTTCGCGACGTTAAGCGCGAGTTCAAGCATGGAGAGTTGAAGCACATCGTGCAGGAACGGTTTCACGATGAACTCGAGGAGCGGCTGGAAGATGAGACGAATATCGACATCGGTGACTGATTTAAGCCGCCGAAGGTGATTATTCGCTATCAGGATACTGATTTGTAAACACCATGACGAAGAAGCCAGTCCCACGGTGGTCAACACGAGCTGCATAGGGCGTTCTCAAGCTGTTTGGGGCCGGCGGCATCGGACGAATCGCCGGCTTCCAGCGCACTAATCAGTTGGGCGGTCAAGCCTGTCAGGGAGCATCAATTCAGGGTTAACAACTGGCCCTGATCGCAGTCGGTCTACGTATCCATGTTTTTCAAGAGTATAACTGGTCACTCGGGAACCGTTCGAATTCGGAGTTGGTATGACGAGTTTCACTCTCCCGGTGTTTTCGAGAGCTAGTCTACACTGAGGCGCCTCTTGGGGCGACAGAAAGTGATAGCGTTGGTAGGGCGGCCGCTCATCTAATCGATCGCTCAAATCACAGAGGCCGTCGTCCTCGATTTCCCACCACACGTCCCCGTTGATGACTACCTCAGGAAGAGTTATTGGATTATCTATATCTTCGTCAATATCGCTTTGGAACACGTCATCGGGGTCATCACTGGCAATAGTTTGAATCCGTCCTGCAAGGATTGTGAGATAGTGCTCTGAGATTGAGCGGGCAGCAATGGCGTCTCCTTCGCTGAGGTCCCTCACATCGTCAAAATCCACGAGATCACGACTGGTACAGATATCGTCGTATGATGAAGCGTGATGGGTCATATGCTAAACTTGGAAAGTATTCTGAATTGCTTGTAATAAGCACTCGTAAACTTGCGACGCCGGTTGCGCATCGAGATTCCCGATCTTTCACTAAGGTGACGTCGTTGAGGCCACCTCTCTAAATGTTGTCTAAACTCTAAAGGTGATTCTGGAGGCAGAGCCCTTTCTGCAACTACCTGCCTCGACGGCGATTAAGAATACAAATATCTTTTATAGTCTAGCAAGTATCCAATTTTGGCGCGAAATCGCCCCCGGTGCTAGCACACCGGAGACTCAGCTGCCAAGCATGACAGCAAACGATAGTAATAGTGCCGAGAGTGAAAACCCTGTCTCTCAGCGGGAGAACGACAGGATTCACCCGACGGCCCACGACCCGGAACTGGTTCGAATCGCCCGATTTGCCTACGCCGCTGCGGGTGCAGTGACACGTCAGGACCTTGCCGCTGAAACCGGATTAGCCCTGACTGAGATTGACGAACGTCTCGACCAACTTGAGGCTGAAGGCTACGCTGACCTCATTGGAGAACGTGGCAGGCAGGCGGTCTTGCTCACGACTCGTGGAGAGTGGCTTGCTCAGGAGGGAAATGATGAGCGACGTTGACTGCTGTCCCGCGATTCCGCTGGATCCTGTCGATGTCTTCGAGGCAATCTCAAACAGCAGACGGAGGCGGGTTATCCTCTCGCTCTCCCGATCAAACGATCCCGTATCGGCGAGTGATCTCGCCGTCGAAATCGCCGCGCGTGAGAACGCGGTGGATCCGAGTCAAGTCACGGGTGAACAGCGTACCCGTGTCTATATCGGGTTGACACAGGGTCATCTGGAGAAACTCGACGATTTGGGGGTCGCGCAGTACGACGATCGCTCGAAACAGGTCAAGCCGACAGACGCAACTAATCCGCTTGCAAGGCAGATCCGCCGGATCACGACGGAGTGTTACACTCCTGCTGAGGATTCGGCAGAATCAGTTGGGGGAACTGAACGATGATTGCTCTCACAGTACGTGATGGGGATTCGGTCCGGAACGAACTCGTACATCTCGGTCACGCCTCCGCTACCGTCGATGACGTACCCATGGATCAGCCGCCTCAAACGGAGCTACCGAAGAATTTGACTCTCCACGTCGGGAACGACGATGCCCTCCTAGAACGTGCGGACAGTTCACCCCAGCTAACGGAGTTGGTCCTTGCTCCGGTGAAATTACACCGGCGCAACATCCAGCGGAGACTCAGGGAGTCACAGACGCCGAAGGACGGCTTGCAGTTCGCGGATCCCCCTGAGGTCGGCAAGCGTGTTCTCGATGCTGCTGATCTCCCGACGAGAACGACCGACCGCATTGACCGCTTATCGATGATCCGATCCGTACTCTCGGACGAGGACGTCTCGATAACGACCTCCGCAGTGCGTTCGGATCCCCAAACTCTCGAGCAGACTCGAACGGAGCTAGAGGCTGTGACCGGGTTCCATCCGGAACGGGTCGAAATCCTCGAGGGTTTCGCCAGTAGCCTGCCAGCGCCAATCGATGCAGATGCAACCGAGATCCTGAGTGCTGCTACGGACGTGGAACGTGCACTCCGCAAGCGTGCGTCGAAGTCGATTTCCGACGTGGAGATCGTCCGCCGCGCAGCCAGGGAAATTCTCGCTACCAACGGACGGGCTTGGCAGGAAGCCTTTCCGGAGGTGGATAGCGTTTCACTCGTCGGAGTGAGCAGCATTCCAGCCGCCCATATCGACCTGTTGCACGCCGTGCTAAACTCGGTATCCGTGTCTGCCCACATCCACTTTCGACGTGGAACGGGGTCGTACCTCTCACGTCGTGTGCCGCAGCTGTTGGACGTCGCTGAACCGGGAGCGGTGGTGTTCGAGTCATGATGTGCAACCGGCTCGCCCTCGCGGAGCCACTCGACGACGCCGATGTCCCCGCTGCAGAGATAGTGGCGTCGACGCGCCGGAACGAAGCTCGAACGGTGAAGGCTACCGTGTCCTCTCTCAGGAATTGCGGGATTCCGGTACGCGACATCGCGGTCGTCGTACGCGATTTGGACACGTACGAGGAGCCGCTCTATCGTGCGGCCATCCAGTACGGAGTTACTCCCGTAGTCTGGACCCAGCTTCGAGTGACGCGTACACGCCCGTTTGCTCTCGTCGAGTCAGTGTGTGAGGTGCTCGGTTCCGAAGAGCTGCCTCCTGCGATGTTACTCCGACCGCTGGAGCACCGCTGGAGTCCCCGTTCGTCGACGTCGTCGTGGCCAGTCGAGCCCGAGGCGGTGCAGGAATCGCTACAGGCGTTACCGGACGAAGCGCAGACGCTCAGTGAGTGGATCGAGGAACTGGAAGCGAATGCGGAGATTGGCGAACGGCTCGTGACGTATGCTGAGTGGCTCGGTGACTGCCCGGAACCGACCCCGGAAGCTACGACGGACGTCCTCACCGGCGTCGTCGAAGCGTACGAGGAACTCGGTCTCACGGTAACGAAGGAGAACGATTCCCCCTCTCTGGTCGACACAGAGCGCGACGCCCGCGCAGTCGTTCGTGTGAAAACACTCATCCAGCAACTGCGTCACAAGTACGCAGATCGACTCGACGAAGGAACGGTTGACCGGTCGTGGAGCAGCGCTGCAGAGTTGAACCAGCTAATCGCAACGCAGCGCCCTGGTCGAAGGGAACATTCGAACGCGCGAGCGGTGGACGTGTTCGAGGCCAGCGACGTGTGGCTGTTGGACATTCCTTACGTCATTGCGGTCGGGCTAGTCGACGGTGAGTGGCCACAGCAAACAGGGAGCGTCGTCCCCCCGGAGCTCCAGGAAGCAATCCTTCGTGGCGATGGTCGTGTCGGTGCGCTCGCACCGCGATCAGCGTGGACGACAGGGCGGGACCGCGATCAGTTCGACGACACCCACCGAGCCGCTAGAGACGGGCTGATCGTGACTCGCCATACAGAATCCCCCTCTGGTGAGGAACGACGCCCCTCCCCGCTGCTGGAACATCTGGACACCGACGTAGTTTCGGCCGAAGAGCGTCGACGGCTGGTGAGTACCGATCGAAAACTCCCGGACGCTGTTGTAGCGATGCTCGACGCGGAGGTGGCCGATGGCGAGTGACGATCCGGTTCGGCTTCGGGACGCACAGCGGTCGATTCGAGACGCGTACTTCGACGACGATTCGGGATTGTACACGCTCAATTGCGTCCCGGGTGCCGGTAAGTCTGTAGTCTCACAGCATATTGCCGCTGAGGACATTCTACGGCGGTACGTCGAGGGGGACGCGACGCCCGAGCAGCGAGTCTCAGTGATCTCGTTCAACCGATCCGAAGCGGAGAGCATTATTCCGGCTATCACTGACCGTCTCCGGCAGATTGTCGAACACGATCTGGTTCCCGCCGCAGACCAGGTATCATCCGCGGAGTTGGAGCTGCTAATTCAGCGGGTTCGGGAGGCTCCGTTCATCGGTACAATCGACAGTATCCTACGCGATGTTCTGAGCGGGATTGCACACGACATCGGCTTCGAGGAAATGCCGGCTGTCGGGAATACTGCGCGACAAAAGCAACTGCATGCATCTTGTTATCGGGCTCTTCAGAACGATTCAGATCTGGCGCAGCGACTGGAGCGGCTGGAGGACGCCTATCCCGACGCCGAGTACGACGACGGCGTGAGCGATATGCTTGAAGCCGCCGTTACGCACTGCCGGGACCGTCGAATCTCGACGGTGGAGTTTCAAGCTGAACTCGAACGAACCCTCAACGACGTGTACGCGGACGGTCGTCCAGAATCGTTCGACGACGTCGCTGCTGCTGTTGATCGCTACGTGGGAACAGATGTCGACGCTAGAATCTACGACAAAATCGACGACGATGAACGAAGCACGATCAGTGACGCTGATTCACGGCTCTACGACGACTGGAGTGCCTGCATCGAGGACTTCTGTGTCGTGCTCAAAGCGTACCGGCGGGCGTATCGACGAACCATCCGCGATCAAGGAGCCGTCTCACATACGGACGTGGCGTACCTCGTGGACGCGTATTTCGACGACCGACTCGACGACGTCGATGACGACCACCGGACCAGGATCAAACAGCGGTACCAAACACGAGTCCAGAGCCTGATCATCGACGAGGCTCAAGATGTTTCGTCGATTCAGCACGCTGCACTCTCCCACCTGGTCAATCCTCGTACGCGAGTGTTCGCAGCCGGTGACCTCCTCCAGAGCGTCTACCTGTGGAGGCACGCCGAACCAACCCTCTTCGGGACAGCAACGACCGCCGGGAGGTATCTCGGGATCGACTGGGACGTCCACGAGCACCGGACCGCGACGACCACGTATCGGAGTGTCCCCGACGTCGCCAAAGCGATCAACGAAATCTCTGAGGCAGCCCTCACTGATCCGGCACGCGGGGATCTCGGAGAGTTGGACGTCCAGTACCCGGGCCTCGATGCTGCACGAGATCCGACTGGACAGTCAAACGTTCACATCGCTGCGTTCGACCCCGTGGCTTCGGACCCAGATTCTTACACCTGGATCAAACCTCACGAAGGTCGTGGGGAAGCAACGACGCTGGCGACGCTCCTCTCCAAGGGGCTCGCAGATGGGACGTTCACCGACGATGACGGTGACCCCCTCGGAATCACCGTATTGTTCCGGTGGTCCTCGAAAATGGATGCGTACGAAGAAGCGTTCGAAGAGGAGGGGCTCAACGTTCGGAACGCCAGTGAAGACCTCTTCGAATGCGACGTCGTCAACGCAGTGCTCGACGTCTGTGAATGGCTCGGCGCACCAGCTGACGCTGAGCGAACGCGTGGCCTCATCGCCGAGTCGGACCTTGGGATCGAATCACTCGAAAACGAATTCGAGAGCAATCACTGGGACATAGAGGCCGTTCTCGACGACGGTGACCTCGCGGCCGCTCACCAGCACGTACTCGAAGGGCTCGTCGAACTCCGCGAAAGACGCGGCGACTGCCTCTCACGTCCAGCTGGAACATACGTAGATGACATCATCGAGACGCTCGCCCTCCGAGCAAATCCGCATGGATGTTTCGACGTCGATCCTGCACAACGAGTCGCCAATCTCGACGCCCTCGTCGAGACGATCAGAGAATGGGAGGGGGACGAACACCTCCTCCCTCGTGAACTCGCCGAATTACTCGCCCCGTTCAGAGAAGACCCATACATGGGACCGAACGAACCGAGCACCGCCGACACGAAACACGACGTCGAATTCCGCACAGTACACGACTCGAAGGGCGATCAAGACGATGTCATCGTCGTGGCGAATCCCGGATTCGACCTCTGGGCCCACGGTCCACACGCCCAACGCATCATCACTCAGGGGAGCATCGCCGGACTCGCACCGCCGACAAACACCGACATCCCCACAGACATTTCGATCCCACCGTTCGTCAACGGCCTCTACGACCCCGAAGACACGCGCGGCCGCGACGTCGGGCTTCGCTGGGCCACAGGATACTGGTCCGACGACGTCGCCAAATCCGCGGACCCGACGTCACTCGTCGGCCCTGAACGACTCACACGAGTTGCAGCAAACGAGCGAGCTGAGGCGTGGCGTCTGCTCTACGTAGCAATGACCCGTGCACAGGACCATATCGTCGTACCACTCCCACAGTCCTTCCCCGGAGAACCCCGACCCCGTGACCGGTGGCTCGACACCATTCGAGCCGGCCTCAACTTCACCGGCGACGAGACGGGCACCTACACCGTTAACCCGGACGCCGAAACGAACGACACCTCGTTCGACGTCGGCGTCAACGACGTCGCACTCCAAGCAGCATGGTCGAACCCATCCACATCACGCGACGTCGACGTCGCCGTCAATCCACCGCGTCGCTCCGAACTCGCCTCCTGGGTGCCACGATTCACCAACCCCTCCACGCTATGTCCGCTCACCGAAGATCTCGACGGACAGGCACTCAACCACCTCCTCGGGAAGGCGCTACACACAGATGCTAACGACGTTCCTGACCACGTCCCCCTACAGTTCGACGAACTTGGGCCAGACGACGTCGGGTCCTGCTTACACGAAGTCCTGACAACGCTCGTCGAACGCGACCTCCCGGAACGAGCACTCCGGTCCCCAGGGAACGATGTTCGGTCCCTCTTCGACGACGTCGTGGACGGTCACGCTCCACGAATCGATGACAACGAACGCGACGATCTGTACACTTTCTTCCGAGAGGAGGTACTGAACGACTTCCTCACCTCCGACTTGTGGAGCCGGATCCAGCAGGCCGAAAACGTCACCGTCGAAAAACCGGTCGACGGCCTCGTCACCATCGACGACGTCGAAATCGAGATCCATGGAACGTGCGATTTCGTCGTCGAAATGCCCTCCGGGGAACGGTACGTCGACGACGTGAAGATCACGCTGACAGACCAAACACCAGAGACCCAACGTCGGTACGAACTCCAGGTAACCGCCTACTCGTACATCTTTGAGCAGCAGAAGCACTCAACGAACTCCGTCAATCGGGCGGTGGAAACCTTCGGCGTTGAACGCGAGACAGTAGAGTCGTCATGGCCATCCGAAATCGTCGAACGTAGACTGGCAGCACTCGTTCGATAAAGCGTTTGAGAGAAGTCATTCTCTCGGTACGAAGTCGAACTCCTCACCGAGCGCGTTCAGGATCTCGACGAGTTGTTCGAGGGTGTCGGTCGCGCGGACTCGGTCGGTGTCGCGGTCCCATTCGACGACGTCGTAGTCATCGAACAGCGGAAGGTGGCGATCTTTGAGTTCCGCCGCACGGGCGCTACGCTGTTTGACCGACACATCCTGAACGTCGATTCCGATTTCTCTGGCGGCGAGCGCGCCGCCCAGATTGACGATCGTGTGTCCTCGGGGATCGTCGAACAGCTCGTCGGAGGCCAGGAGGCGAAGGAATTCCCGCCTGCGCCGCGATCCGAGGATGTCGAAAGCGATCAGCGGGCGTAGATTGATCGTGCCAGCAACCACCGGCCCCTGCTCCTGGGAGGCCGTGGCGATTGACCCGTCGTCGGCGTCGATGAGCTGCACGAGGTCGCAGGCCTCGCCGCGATCGATAGCAACGGCGCCGCGCTCCTCAAGGGCATCCAGAGCCCGGTTTATCGTCGCCGCGGGATGGCTGAGTGCGGCGATCAACTCCGCCCGCGGGGCGGGACGCTCCCGCGTCTGGAGGTAGCTGAGAATCGGTTCTGTTCTTGCCGTGGTCGTTGCAGGGTCCTCCAACTGTTCATCAGAGTTATCACTCCTGCGATTGGTATTGTGCTCTGCCGTCATGGTTGGCGGCACGGCGCCCCGGGCAAGTTCCAATTCCGTTCCGGGGCCCACTTCTCCGTGGGCGAGCCGTGCGACTAGGCTCGCACTCACCGGCCACAAAAAACGTTCGTAAAGTTACTCTTCGGGACGAGCTGCGTCACCGACTGTGCGGGCTCAAGGCCGGGGAGATCGTCCACAACAACAAGGAACCCCATCAGGATGCCGGCGATACCGGGCGGGCGGCCCAGGCCGTCCGGCGAAACGGTCGTACTGTAAGTCGCTCCCGATTGCTCTCAATCAGCGTGTTTTTTCGGCCCTCCCTGTTCTCGGCTGGGATCGATGAGCGTCCCCGGTTGCGGCCCATCCCTACCGTAGGACGCGTTAATAGTTGCTTCGAGTACCCCCGTGGCGGCTTGCAAGCAGATGATTTTACGCGACGAATGAGACTGTCTCCGGATTATGAAGGATTGGCTCTGTTGAAATCCTCATTCGCTGACGGTTTTCTGAGGCCGTGCTGAATACAGAGTATGCATCTACCAACAGATACTCTGGTTATAGTTCGAATCGGAGGGATGGAACTCAGAGAACTCAATTCGTTCCCTTATTCTTCGATATCAAACCGATCGGACAACAGGGAGAAAGCCGATACCGAGGGGAAATCCGACTACAAACGCAAAGATGACTTAAATGGCCCCTCCGAGTGCTGCGCCCACTTCTTCCCCAGAGCCCTCGGCTTCTTGGGAGGAACGGACGTGATGAATAGAAGCCTTTAGCGGGTTTGAACCAGACGTGTCGAAGCCCAGCACGGCCGAACGAATCGAGATCCGACGGAGTGAGGGTCTATGCACTGGCAAACGGCGAAGCCGTGAGCCAGTGGGGCCGCAGCCCGGACCGTCTCGGCGAGGTTCACAATCCGGGCCGTGGCTTTTCTGACGAACGGACGTGACGAAGAAATGTCTCCAGAGAATTTGATCCAGACGAGTCGCAGCCAGGAACGGCGAACGCAGTGAGACTCCAGCCCGGATCGTCTCGGCGTGGTTCACAATCTGGGCCGCGGCTCTCACATATCCATAAAGCTCAAAGCGACATCAACCACCAAGAGACATTGATTCCATATCCAGACTCGTAACATTTGAAGAGATGTGCTCAGCGGATGGGTTCTATCTGATACATAGAGAAAGATGCAGCAGTACCATTGTGGTTCTATTGCCCTCGTTCTCAGCGGAGGAATCGATCTCTAACCACTAGGAGGGACGGTAGCACGATGACACAGCTAATGAATGCGAAAATAATACTCAACCCAGTTACGAGGCCGAATCGATGGAGTGGTGGAGAGAGTGCGAGTGCGAGGACACCAAAGCCCGCTGCAGTCGTTGCCGCGCTCCCTAATAGTGCGCCGCCAGTTCCGGTGACCGCAGCCACCAGTGATTCGTCGAGTGACTCCCGTCGCTTTCGCTCATCAACAAATCGTTCACTGAGGTGGATGCTGTAATCGACGCCGAGCCCGATCGCCAAACTAGTGATGACGACAGTCTCGCTGTTGAATGGGATATCGAGAAGTGCCATCGTGCCGAGCAACCATGCGAGCGCGAGGAGGACGGGGACGAGTACCACGACCGCAAGCCCTGGCGCACGGTACCGCCACCAGTACAGGCCGATAAGGAACGTCAAGATGACAACCAGCGTCACGGCAAATCCTTCGACGAGCGTATCGAACAGGGCGCTTTGGACGACAGCGGTAATGACTGGCCCACCCGTCGCAACGGCTGATACTGATGCGTTGGCTTCGATACCCCTGGCGATCTGTCTCACGTCATCCGCGGTCGATTGTGCACTCTCATCGGTCTTCACACCTACTAGCAACCTACCTGTCGAATATGATCCGTCCTCGGTACGATAGAGTACGGTCGATGCTCGTTCGGGAGCGCTTTCGTACACGAGATCGTAGACAGACGCGACATCTCTGTCCGGGAGACCATCACCATCCAAGTCGCGTTTCTCAATTGCGGCGGCGACCGTCTGATTCTCGGCCGCGACAGAACGGAGGACAGTCGCCGGACTCTCGACGGCAGCCGTACCGTCTGGCTGCCTGGCTATCGCGCCATTTCGGCTTGCATATTGAGACGCATCGTCGGTTGCGGTGAGCACGGCCGGCGTAGTTACGTTCCCACGTATCAGAATCTGCGCTTCCGAGCCCTGTCCGCGTAGACGGAAGTTATCGCTCAGATATTCGAGATTCTCACGAACCTCGTATTCGGCAGGGGCGAACGGTTCTGGAAGCGATTCCATCCACTCTGGGGCATCCTCTGGAAGGAAGTCTGCCTGGTTAAACTCCGTATCTAGACCGGTCGCACCGTAGGCCCCCATCGAAGCCACCAGCAGTGAAATGAATAGAATAGCGATCGGTGTGCGTCGTGAAATGGTCGCAGTGCCCGAGAGTACACGGCGAATCGGCCCTGACCCGACCCCGAACGCTGGTTTCTGTCGGTCACGGCCGAGTCGAGAGAGTAAACGTTCGACTTCGAGTTTGACGGCTGGGACCAGAGCCGCAAAGACGACGAACATCGCAACGATGCCAATCGCGCTTAGGAGCGCGAAGTCCTGTATCGATCCAAGCGGGCTCACGTAGTTCGAGAAGAAGCCAATTCCGGCCGTGAACGCGGCAGCGGCCAGCGCAACGACGACACTAGCGATCGCTACCCGCATTGCAGTAGTTGGATCCCGATTGTCATCAGACTCTGGATCGGTGTCGCCGTTCTCCGTTTGCGCCTCCCGATAGCGCATGACGACGTGGAGTGAGTAGTCGATACTCAGTCCAATGAGAAGGAACGGGACGGCGATGAGTATCGAACTGGACGGAATTGCGAGCCAACCTTGGATGCCCTGGAGCCACACCATTACCACGCCAATCCCGAACAAACTGATGAGCACGTCAATTACATCGCGGTACGCGATACTGAGGACGGCAAGCAGGAGGACGAGCGCAACGGGAATGATAATGAGGAAGCTGTCCGCGATGGCCTGCGAGGACGCCTCGTCAATGACGCCCTGTCCAAAGACGAATGCGTCGTCGAAGCGCTCGTCAACCAATGAGGAGATGGCCACTTGCGCATCGTACGCCTCCTGGGCCATTCCGCTAGTCGCGCCACTTTCGCTGGATTGGAATACGAGTGTCAGTCTCGCATCTGCACTCGTTGTGCCGGGGTCGTAGTCCGATGGCAGGAATGAAGCAGGGTCTTGACCGGAAGCAGAAGAATCGCGTTCCAGAACATTTCCGAGTATTACTTCGACTTCTTCTGCCGAACGTGATTCGAGGGCCTCAATCTGCTGGGCGAGTGTCGGTGTTGGTGGCTGGCCGTTCCGACCGGCGGCGGCCGTCTCCTGTGTTCCGTTCTCAGTCGTTTGGGTTTCGAAGTATGCTGTAGTCGCTACGATATTTTCGAGCCCACGGAATCCCGACTCTGCTTGGAGCGTCGTATTGATGGCTTCGTTTGCACGTATTTCTTGCTGGAGCCGGAGACTCTGCAGTAGTGACTCGCGGGAGAGTACATCTCCACCTTCGTCTCTGACCACGATTTGTGAAACCACGGCATCGTCGGTTTCGTACGTCGATTCGATCTCTTCGAGCGCTGCCTGTTCTTCAGAGTCGATGCCTGCCTGTCCGATCGCACCGTCATCACTGGTGCCGATCACTGCGCCAGCTCCGACGATCACCGTAAGCACGAGGAACAGAACGATAATGAGTTTGCTCCGCGAAACCAAGACATCGGCATACCGAGACGGTAAATTTCGTTTCATTGATTACCGGCACCTCTTCGGATTCGTGGGGTCCGTGACGGAGCGATAGGTCGATATAACGGCGCATTGGATTCCCTCATTGCTGCATTCTCTGTGCGTTCCTCATAAGGAACGAAGGAGGGCTCCCAAAACGTGGGACAACCAAGACGTTCAGACGGACTCTCGTGAGCGATTTCGCCATCTCATCTGAAATGGCTTCTCAGGAAGAAACAGACGGCGAGAAAGGGCTGAGTGGGGTAATATCTGACCCGCTTCTACTGAACGAGTCGTAGCGGCTATTGACCGTAGAGCCCGTATATCATAATGAGGAAACCGGCACAGTAGATGATACTCTCGAAGAGCATTCCTTGGACGCTGGGAATGCCGAAGATATGATGAAGAATACCGACCAGAAACGTCCCGATGGTGATAACCAAAAGACCCACCGCGAAGTACTGGAGCCCATCGATCTGCGTTCGTTGATACGCTCGGTAGGCTAAGAGGGAGACAACGCCACCGAGTACGAGGGCCCCGATTTTAACAATCCCAAGCAATATGATTATCCCGTCCGTCATGATTCCTTCTTCATCTCCGACCAGAACGTCGCCATACGATCCTCTGCATCCTCGTCTGGTCGATCAACGGAGACGGTGAACTCGTCAGCATCGTCAATGCTAATAGAGATATCGGTGAAATCTCGTTCGTACAAAGTGGCATTAGGTCCGTCACGCCGGACCTCGGTGTACTCTTTGACGAGTGCCGCTTCACGGAGCCGCTCAAGTTTTCGATACGCTGTCGAGCTCGGCAAATCGCATTCATCGCAAAGTTCAGCTGCTGATTTCGGCTCACGCAAAGTCGTGAGTATCGCTCTGCATTTACTGTCTTCCAGTGATTGGAGGACCGCTGAAAGGGGAGGACTATATTCATCCGCCGAGGATTCCTGAACCACGTTAGTAGTATGAGCCGCGTTTGACCGTGGGACGAGCGAAAGCCGGTTTGGGTCTATGAAATCCTCAGTCATCTTAATAGCGCATTCTCCAATTCGTCTCAGAGTTGGGTAGTCTTTCAGTTAGCACTGTCTTCCTGCTTTGGGCGTATAGGGGTATCGGGTTATCCCAACTTGTTGGACTAGTAGGTTATACGACAGATAGCAGGTAGGAGTTCATGACAAATGATGGGCGCCTCTGTATCACGGTCTCGAATCCCACATTTTGGGATACTTCCATTCCCCCTTCTCTCAAGGCACCATTGATACGGATGAATGCAGACCAAAACCCTTGATAAGATGAAACAAGGAAACGAATCCACACCACCTGAAGCAGCTGAATCCGCTGACGATAACGCAGAGACTGGACAATCGACCCGTCTAGTTATTGGGGATCAATGATGGTGACGATGCTCGATGTTGTGATGACCATTCACACTATTTTTGCTGCACTGTGGACCGGTGGCACACTATTGGTTGCAGGTGCTGTGCTCCCTGCGGCTCGTAAAGAACTGCTTGGGAAGAAAGCGTTAGCTCTCATCGGGCGCCGATTCTGGTATCTCACGATTGCGTCAGTTCTGCTATTGCTGTTCACTGGTGGCCATCTCGCAGGGACAATCTACACCGCTGAGTCACTCCAATCAACCGAGCGAGGGCATCTGGTACTAACAATGGTCGGTCTATGGCTCATCCTTCCAATCGTCCTCTATGGAGGATTCCGCCAGCTAACAGATATCCCCTCAGAAAAACCCGCATCAACTGCGGCGGTCGAAGCGCGACCGTGGTTCCTTGGCGCGAGTATCATTTCAATAGCACTCCTCATCGTAGCAGGCCTCCTATGATTTGTACCTATTACAGGAATTCAACTGACGCGCTCGCGTCACGGTGGCATCCGAAGACGGTCACATCCGCAAGATCAATTCCATTCGACCTATCGCTCCGTATCGAGTTGTGTCTGGAACGATTCACAAAGCGCTATGAAGAATTTCCCCGATCTCGCTCGACTGTCAATCGGCGAGTTACGGAGGCTGCCGAGCAGGCCGATCTCAGCGGCCGGATCTATCCACACTGTCTCCGGGCCACTTCGGCCAGCCACCATGCCTACAAAGGTGTCGCGCCGGTTCCACTACAAGCACTGATGGGCTGGAGCGACCTGGCAACCGCTCAGAAATACATCCGGATTTCCGGAACAGCGACTGCTGATGCACTTCGGCAAGTCCACCATCGATAGAGTTCGAGCATTTTCGGCAATCGGTGTGGAGACTACGCAGATCCTCTCGATGGATGTTCGGTGCTTCGTGCTGAATACGCGCCCTGTATTCAGCACGACATTCCTATCCAAGTCTGAAAAGTTCAACAGAGCCGAAGGATTCGATGTTTGTTGCGGCGAAGTATCAGGATTGTCGCGTCGAATAGAGGAGTCGAAATTCAGCGAGAGATGTAGTGTTTAGAAGACTTCTAGGTCGTGTAGCTGAGGTATGGATAAGTGGTGAGATTGCGTTCGATGCCGAGATTGCCAGCCGGGAAAATAACCGCTTCTTCTGTCACCGTCACTCGTCCAGGAGACTATCATCAGATAGCCAATTCTCAATTAGTCTATTCTAGATTAGTCTATTGTGACGGGCGAGTGCAAGTTTACGACTGCACCACTCGATTACAGCGCGCTCGCCTCGCTCAAATCTCACACGGAGGAGATCCGATGGTACGGGCCTTGAGCATGAGTATGCGTTGTTCGCCCGAAACGGGTTCACACAGTCGGTTCATGATTCGGCAGCCGACCGCGACGACCTGCAGTTGTTTGGTCTTGAGCAGATCGTTGATCCGAGTGCATGGCAGTAGGTGCGTCGAGAGCTGTCAGATCGGCCGATGGTGAGAGAATAGCACCGACATCTTCGATTCCGTTTTCCAACGCGTGTGCTGCCCAAAATCCGATGCACGCCAGCAAGTACCCGGCTGGGCAGGAACAAATGAAGCTGTAGAATCGCGGAACTACTGTTCCTTACCGGAGTTCTGAGCCACAGTTCGGACAGAAGCATTCGTCGCCGCCCAGCAGTTGCAGACACTCGACACAGAAGCGGTTGCTTGGTGCGATGGCGATTTCTTCGAGGAAGTCCATCGCAGTTTGGTCTTCAACACCAGGTCCGTAGCCATCAGCATAGCCTGGCAGCGTCGACGCCCACTGAACGGTCTCCGCGTCGTCGACGAGCGCGACGTTGCCGGCGATGTCGAGCTCCCCGTACCGTTTGAACCCCTCTGAAGGGGTCGGCTCGATGGACTGGTTCAGAGCACGATTCCGTTTGAGGTCACGTTCGTAGACGGCTTCTGGCGTGGAAGACCGGACCTCGCCGGGGAACTCCGGTATCGGGTCGTGTTGTTCGTCAATCCGATCGATTTCCACCTCGATGCCGTGGTCTTCGTGAAGCGCTCGCAACAATCGCAGTATATGCTCGTGCCACTCCCGGATATCGGCGTCAGCATAGTAGCAGAGCTTCATGGTCGAATCACCACATGAGAGGAGGTTAATCACTTGGGTCTGGCACCACCTCGGGACAGTCACATTCTATTCCGTCCAGAACGCGTCGTAATCCGCTGGCTCAAAAGCAACGTCCCGAATTGCCTGGAGGAGTTGGGTATGGGTCACATCAAGCCGAAGACCGCGTGGGGAAAGGCCCCGGTTGATCAAGGTGTGCCAATTATAAAACAGAATAGCGATGTGCATACCGTACAGACGCTTTCTGTCATCTTTGCTCTTAATGTGCGGCATGAAATTATTCACAATCTGATTGATAGTCGATTCGATAGCCCACCGTTGAATATACTGAAATCGAACGCCGGAACCCGAGCGATCCCGTAGCGACCGATCCGTGAGATATGTTGCATGTGTTTTGTGTTTATTAATGCCGACTCCATCCTGTGCGGCCACGTCCGAAAACGCTTCAGTCAGCATGGGTATGTGATCGTCAGGCACCAGGGGGCCCTGGACTCTGGTATCCTCTTCATCCTTAGCAGAAAGTGGGACGGCGATTTTTTCTCCGTCTTCTTCATGTTGGATCTCTTCTGTTAACACCTTCTCAGGGTTGATTTCTAGAAGATCCGGATCATCGCCATCGTAAGGGTATGTAACAACATTCGGCTTGGGGTCCGTGTTCCACTTCACGTCCTGCGCGAATCCAATGTGGTTGCTTGGTGTCAGCCGCCTCAAACCTTTGATGATTGTGTGGTCCGGCGCGCTGATGACCCAATCGTCTCCCGCGAAGCGTCGGACTGTCTCGATCAGTTCTCCACCGACGTTTTCGCTGTCGATAAAAATCGAATCGATATCGACAGTGTCGGAGGTGTTCGATAGAATCTCATCAAGAGCAGACGGATAGTCATCCCGTGTCTGCACCAAACGCCCACCGAGGAGAAATCGGCTCTCTGTGTCAATGCCACCGGCGACGAGAAAAGTCCACTCCGAAGAAACGGCCTCGTTGTCAGCCTTCGGTGGACGACCGATTGTGGCTTCAAGAGATTCACCCGTCCAATCGATGCGGAACATATCAGCGCCAATATTGAGTGAATCTTCCTGCGACCAAAATCCAAACTCCTTCGCTAAGTCCAGCGTCTGGGTGTGCACCGCATCGAATTGTGTCTCGATTGATGGTACCGAATCGGAATCTGCGTCGGGAGTAAAGTCGCCCAAGTCATATTCGGACGATACTGATTCAGGGACGTAGTTGTGGAGCCAGCCGCCCCCCGGGATATTCTCTCGGGGATAGTCCCAATCACAGATATCTTTCATATCTTCTAAGCCACAGTCAAATAGTGCCGATGAAGCGAGAGCACCGACAAACGCCCGCATGTCATGTTCAGCGTTCTCGGTAGTGCGGTCGAAGGTTAGCGGATCGGTCGTGTGGTCTAGCAAGAGTCGCACCCAATTCCGCAACTCTTCTTTTTTCGTCTCACGTGAGACGGACTTCTCATTCAGCGGCGGCGAAACAGCATCAAAACGGTACGATTCAATGATTGTGTCCGGTGGAACAACTCCCGCTCGATAGATAGCATACACGGTCCTGGTAACCGCATCTTCGAAGGCATTCAGATCTAATTCGTTGCCCTCGCTAAGCTCGCGGAACTCACGCTGTAAGACATTGTACGAGGGGATAGTATCCGGCCCCTCGTATCCAAGCAGCGTATGAACGACAGAATCGACAGGATCGGGACCAGTTAAATACGCATGCAGTTCCTTCCCATTTTGCCCGCGTGCTAGTCGCAGAAAGAGCGTTTTCAGCCGGCGTTCGGGAATCTCAAGGTCCGCCGGATTAATCCCCTCAAGTTCCAGTTTCTCCTCGCAGAGATTCAGAACAACCTCATCATAGAGCTTCCCGCCATCATTGGCATACTCTGATATATCCGTCCAGAAGTCACGATTCTCGGCGTGAAACTGAGCTGTGAGATGTGTTCGTCGGTATAACCTCTCAACGTCATCAACGGGCGAAGAGATCTCGATGTCGATTCCACGGCGTTCTATCGGTCCATAATCCCGGCCATCCGAGTCAACGCCATCCTTCTCTAGAAACGGCGCATAGGCAGTCGGGGCGATGTAGGTGCCATCATCTGGTGCCCGATTAGGAGCCGAGGCATCAGTATGGTCGATTGGAGGGCCGTCGTACATTAGATATAGATTATTATTAGCCGTGGTACGCAATAACTGATTGCCCTCAATTCAGGTGACCACAACAGTTACTGTGGGCAAAATAAGTCGGCGCTTGGGTTCTATAATATAGCCCCCTGGAATGTGGGTCGCTGTCTGTCGATACACCTCACGGACCGAGGAGCATTCACGCTGGCGAGGTATTATCAAATAATCTATTCCACAGTTCAGATTATAATGCATGGACGTAGCCATATTTACCTCGACATCATCGACAAAGCATACCTTATCTATCAAGATTAAAATAAACAACCGCTTGAGTTTTGATTGTGGGAGAATCGAGGAGTTCAGGGTCGTGAAGTACGACTACGTCAAGGCCTGATCCCTGCGGCGATCAGGTTGAGCCCTGCTCCCGCCCTCGAATCACCCGCTCATCAGGTTTACAACGGCCAAGCCGATGAGAAGGCCAATCATCGCGCCGATCGCCTTCTGGTGTTTTACGACGAACGCGGGGAGAATGCTTTCTGCCTCTCCCTTTGAACGATCGTAGACCGGTCCAGCGGTGATCATCGCGCCGCCGATGAGGGTTGCATACAGTCCGGCCCCGATCTGTACGGCATTCTGGACTTCCTCGCGTGGCGCCTCCTGTCCGATCCAGGGGTCGTAGATGTACACTCCGCCGAAGAACGCGATCAGGCCGCCGAGGACGACCACTCCGACCGCCGGCCACCTGCCCCAGGACCGATCGCCGTAGTGCCATCCAACCGCCCCCGCGGCAACGGCAAAGACGAGCGTGAAGACGCCGTCACGTTCGACGCCGGTCACTTCGACCGTTGTCCCCACCGCCGACGCTGAGAACCAAGGGAGGAACGCGCCGATCGCAGCGAGCGCGGCACCGGCGATGACGAGGCGCTTCCCAGTGACGAGCTCGTCGCCTGACTCCTCGAACCGGTGCGCATCGCCGTCCTCCGCCGACTCCGGTTCCTTGGACTCCTCGACATCATCGCCGCCATCCCCGGCCTGCCCTTGCGTGTCTCGGATCTGCTCCCCACAGTCCATGCAGTACGCTCCCGCCTGGCCTTCAGCCCCGCAGTATGGGCAGTAGACGGGGTCTTCAGTGGCCATAAGGGCTTGATCTGATGCCTGATTGAAAGATGTTCGGGCCACCGGGCCGAACGCGATACCGGCGGAGTCAATCGCTCAGCTCGGACGCGAGCACAGCCGCCAGACACACCGCTACGATTGCAACCGGTAACGCAGCCGGGCCGATTATCGTCACCTCAGACCGTCCGAACGGTGGGAGGTAATCCACCTCAAGGCGGTTCTGCGTTGGTCGAGTTCGCATCGATCTCACCTCCCTGACGCCCAAGGACCACAGTGCAATCGGCATCATTGATGGGTCCAAGGCGCTCCGAGTAATAAGCAGCAAAGCACGTGCGCCCGGCTCTCTTCGTGCTCAAATTTGTAGGTGATGTATAGCCCTCAAGGCCTGCTAAGGGCCGTAGGGCTTACTCGTCGGGGATCGAGTGACCGAGCCAGCCGAGCGTGTGAGCTTTTTGTGAGCAGTCTACGCAGTGAATGAACGGGCGCGCAGTCTCCTCGTTCGCGGTCTCGAACTCATGCTCTCCGTCGTCGCACGTATCTGCCCAGGTGAGCTCGACATCCAAGGCATCGAGTCGCTCGAGGACCTCGGCTGGCGGCCCGCCAGGGTGTTCAGCAGGGTCGCTCCGAGGCATACGCATCGGATCAACCACGGGCGGAGCGCGGGGATCATCAGGCGACTCGATGAGCGCGACCTTTTCGTCTCGATACAACCTGAAGTGGTGTGCCGTTCCGGCGGCATCCCAGATGGCTAACCCGGCGATTTCCGGTGCATCGATCGGGGCGACAAAGCCGGTCGGTCGGTAGCCGGTGACGAGGTGGGCGTCGCCCGGACCACGGTACTCCTCGAGGGCAGACTGCCATTTTCGCAGCAGTCGATACTTGTTCCGCCATCGCGCTTTTCGCTCCATGCGATCGCGGCGCGAGCGTTGTTGCTCGCGTTCCTCGATCTCCTCGGCGAGCTGCTCAAAGGGCGGGGGCGTGCTTTCTGTTGTTTCTTTCATGATTTCTACCTGCATGCCCCGCTACTCATGTAGTATAAAAATGATTTGCAAAATGGTCCCGCCGATCCCACCGTCAAATCGGTGTTGACCACACAGACGACACTCAAATAGTTAGTACCATTTCTTCATCATGGTGAATTCAGGACGCAGTGGATTGCAGATGCTCGGTGCGAACGAAGCATACACCGAGCTACGTGGTGAGCGTCGGTGAAACGTGATTCTGCTCGGTGAGTGCGACTCTTCAGCTACGCCGTCTGCTTGACGTGTCGCGTTGCGAGTTTCGAGAGACGTTCCCAGTCACGTCCGATACTCCATTTCTGTCGAACTCGCTGTGTTGTCGGATCGAAGTGATACAGGCGCAGGGTATCGGACTTGAACGGCCGATCGAGGCGTACGGCAACGACACGACGAGTGTCGTCTCGCCGAATCGGCAGGTACTCGCTGACTGAATATCGTTCATCGATCGGGAGATCGCCCGGTGGTGAGTGCCCACCGTCCTGCTTGAGTGACGTGATTGCCGCGATTTCTTCGGCCCAGTAGTCCGGCCGGACACGCCACGTGTGCGGGTTATTGTGGGAGTGGCCGTTCCGGACCCAACGCTCCAGGCGAATCCGACGTTCGCCTGAGTCCGGGTCAGTGTCGAGTACGAGGCCAGTCCACCACTTCCCGGAGTCGCCGACCGAGATAGCTTCCTCGACGGTGCGATCTGACGTTGACTGTTTTGGTGGGCACGTCATGACTTCGATAGGAAATTGAATCCCTATAGCCATAATACCGATTCATCACCACATAGAACCCCTCTACCGCAAGTTCAGATATTCTCCCAGAAATATTTGATATTGGTACTGTTATCTGAGACAACCAATCGCGCCCGCGAAATCGCGGACGCCCGCGAGCGCGCCCGAATTCGCGGGCGCGAATGAGGATCCGTAGTGCCGAAATCCCCAGATCGGTGAGAGACACCCGAAATCACAGCCAATATCACTGATAAACCCGGACAGATCCAACGTCGATCTTGCGAGACAACGCCCGAGATTCGGCCTCGTCCAACGGAGACTCCTAGCCACGCCTTACTCTCACGAACAGAGCGCCGTGACGAATACCGGCTGTCTCCCCCGGGGACAACGACTATGGTTCTGTGAGAACAGGATTATGCGTGCGACTTTCTTACCACCACGTCAACCCGAGCGGTGGGAACGAGTCGTTTCTCCTCCGCTATCAGCCCGACGGGGAACCTGGTGGGACCTGCGTCCTAGTCGACGCAGGTGCGAACGCCGACCTTGACGGGATCCTCCGGCCCTCCGACGAGCTCGCCGCGATCTGCCTGACACACGCGCACCTAGATCACTACCAGTCGATCGAGCGATGTCACAGCGCTGGAACAGCGGTTTACGCTTCCGAGCCGACCGCGGCGATATTGGACGATGTGTTTGACGTCGCGGAACGCGACTACGATGTCTCCACGTCGGCGACGACCACCGACGCGCTCCATCCCATAGATGGCTGGACAGAGCTGACTCCCGGATTCTCCGTGCACCCTATCCCGGCGGGGCACGTTCCCGGAGCGGTTGGCTATCTTTTCCGGGCCGACGACGGCGACGATACCTACCATGTGTTCGCTACCGGCGACTTCACAGATCGGCGATCGGGAGGATATCCGTCCCTCGACGCGGACGCACTGCACGACATCGACGTTCTCTTCCTCTCCGTCTCAACCGATGACGAGTTCGAGGAGAACTTCACGGAGGGGCTGGGGCGTGCTCTTCAGCGGGCCCACAGTGGATCACGGACGCTCGTAGCGACGAGCGGGCTCGTCGGCGTGCAGGTCGCGTACCTCCTCTCGGCGACGATGGCTGAATTCGACCGAGACGTCCAAATCCGCGTCGTCGGTCAGGTGGCCAAACTCTGGGAGACGCTGGACTACGACCGGCCGGGTGTCGAATCGATCCCTGTTTTCGAAGATCCGACACAGTGTCTCGGAGCAGGAGCGATCACGATCGCCGGTCCGGAGATCCCTCACGAACGAAGCAGTGGTCGTCTCTTCGAGGAACTTGAGGACGATCCCAGCGCGACGGTGATTCAGCTGATCGGGTCGGGTGAATCCCCACTTCGATCGGGGCAGTGCACTGTCCACGCCTACGATGTCGTGAACCATCCGACGCGAGACACCATCGACGAGGTCCACAACGCAGTAGATCCGGTCCACTCGGTCATCGTCCACCGACACCAAGGTGCCGGCGAAGCGTACAACGATCTTGGGAGCATCGTCTGGTCCCCAACCGACGACGAAGAGTACGTCCTCTACGACGATGGCTGGCAGTCTCCACCGTGGATGGACATCAACCGCGGATTCTCTGAGGACGGGACGCAGGCACAGAACATGGGCCATTTCGCTGGCGACCTCCTCTCGGAACTCTCCCTCCCGGGCCTCGATCGCCACGAGACGGTAGATCTCGCAGCCGAGGGTGTCGATCTGGAGCGGATTGAAGAAATCCTCGCCCAGGTTGACGCCTACGAGCGGGAACAACCAGCTGAGGAAACACCCGAGCAATCAGCAGCCGCCAACGGAGGAACGTCACAACCGAGCCCCTCACACGACGCCATGAAAGAGACTGAGGACACGGGTAGCGACGAACCCGACGCCGACGAACGAGTGGAACCGCAAGCGCTGGTCGATACAACGCATCAGGGCGTTGATGGCGTTGACCCGGGCATCCGCGCCGCGATCGAGTCCGGCGACGTCGATCCCGAAACGGTCCGCAGCGCCTTGGAGACGAGTCAGGCGTATCAGCGTGGGGATTTAGAACCAGCGGACGCAGATACGACACCGCCCGAAGACGGTG
Source organism: Salinarchaeum laminariae (assembly GCF_023204835.1). Lineage (GTDB taxonomy): Archaea > Halobacteriota > Halobacteria > Halobacteriales > Salinarchaeaceae > Salinarchaeum > Salinarchaeum laminariae. The sequence goes on along the minus strand of NZ_CP096270.1, from coordinate 1,099,919 downwards.
AAGAAGTGCCCAGCGAAGAGAAGGACGACGGCGATACAACCGAAGCGGACACCGACGACACCGCCGAGGTGGAAGAAGACGATGACACTACCGAAGCGGCTAGTGACGATAGCCCAGAAGTTGACGATGACGACACTGATGATAGTGGGCCTGTGAACGAGGAAACGAACCAAGGGGGCGGAGATAATGGGAGATTGGAACTCGACCGTGAGCGGAGCACGCCTACAGCGGACCTGACGGAGACTAGCACCGAGATCGAATTAGACCCTGTCGCGGCGGCGATCGCAACAGACGCCGCGACGGATGCGGACGAGGCAACAGTCGGAGAATTCGTAGCCATCGCCGTCCGGGAGTACGTTGAGGCCGTGGTCAAGGGGACCGTTGACGAGTCGACCGTTCCTCCGACGGAAGCACTTCTTAAGGGCGACTCGGGTGTCGAGTCCGCGCTGTCGGCGATCGCCCAACACGACGAGGCAGCCAGCTCCGCCGAGGATATCGTCGGTGATGCTGTCGCCGAACGGATCACCCCGGGCGTTGAGACGACCGTTACTGTCCCGGAGATTGATCCCTACCTCGATCTACTAGACACAGTTGCAACGGCCGATCGGTTCGCGGTTGATTCCAGTGCGGGTGCCGTTGCCGTCGCTATCGTGCGCCGGAGCCGCAGGCAGTAACCACCGAACGCTTCCCCAAGCCGTATGCCGCCACGGTCTGCGTCCAACGCGAACGGTCTCTGTTGGTCGCCAAAAACAGCGTCATCCAAGCATATCGAAGATTCTAGGACTAGCTACGAGTTAGGGTGGATCAGCGTATCGAGACCGTCCAGATCGAAAAGGCACCAACTGTCGTCCAGGTCGGATTCGAGCCCGTCGACGAATCCTGCTTTCGAGAAGAGAGCGAACCGTTCCTCCCGTGTGTCCGGACCCCATCGAACGCGATCTGCTTTCGTCTCCAGCCGCTCGACGAGGTCGTGGCCGACTGGCTCACCCGTCCACTTGCACTCAGCCAGCAGGATACGGTCGTCGTCCGGTGCGAGACCGACGATATCGATTTCGTCCTCGCCGTACCACCAGCGGCCTACTTCGGAGTACGTATCCAGCGTCCCCGTTCGAATCGCTTCCCAGACGGCTTCATGGCAGATATCCTCGAACGTCGTTGCGACGTGGTCGGGAAGGTCCGGCTCGATGCTCCCTTCGAGGACGACCTCGGGAGCTTCCTCGATGCTGGATCGGTTCGGCTCGACGTAGCGGAACCAGAAGCGGAGGAACTCGTCCGCGACGGTGTACCGCGATCGCTTGGACTTCTTCGCTTTAGCAGTCACCGGAACCTCGCGTTCGAGGAGGCGGAGCTGACGAAGCGTCTGGAGGTACTTGGACAGTGGCCCGGCGTCGATCCCCGACGCTCCTGCAATCTCGTTCGGCGTCGTGTGGCCGAGCGCGACCGCTTCGAGGATGCTCATGTACCGCGCGGGGTTCCGGAGCTCAGTGCGAAGCAGGAACTCTGGCTCATTATAGAGGACGGCGTTTGGGGACAAGATTTCCGACGTGATGTTCGCCGAAAGCGACTGCTCGTAGTCGAAGAGGGTGAGGTACATCGGCGTGCCGCCGGTCACCGAAAACGACCGAATGGCGCCAGCCAGATCGTACTGAATCACCGGACGCGCTTCCTGGAAGGAGAACGGCTGCAGATCGATCTGGCCAGTACGACGACCGTACAGCGGGCTCTCGTGACCGAGGACCGTCGATTCCATTGTCCCAACGCTCGACCCACAGAGGACGAGCATCGAATCTGTCCCCTGTAGCTGTTCGTCGACGAACGCCTGTAGATACGACGGCAGTGAGTCGTTCTCCTCGACGAGATACGGGAATTCGTCGATGACGAGGACGATCCGCTCCGCAGCGAGTTTCTCGCCGAGGTAATCGAATGCATCGTCCCAGCCCTCGATTTGAGGCATTCGGTCGTCGAAGTAGGTGGCGACCTGCTCGACGAACTTCTCACGTTGTCTGTGCTCGGCTTCCTGCGCTGCGAGGAAGTATATGTGCGGCCGTTCAGCGCAGAATTCCTTGCAGAGCTCCGTCTTCCCGACGCGCCGGCGACCGTAGACGACATGGAACGCGTGTCCGGGACCATCGAACGCGCTATCGAGGGCCGCGAGTTCGTCGCGGCGATCGTGAAAGGTCATTCGTTGGATAATGATTATTGCGATAATGACTTATAGGTTCGCCCTCGCAGGGGAAAGCAGCGAGCGCACAACGCGAGGAGAGAGCAGCAGCTGATGACGAGCATCAGTCAGGACCATACATGTGGACGTGGTCTATGCCCGCGCGCGGGTCGTCATCGACGTAGATTCCTTCTGTAACCTTAACAGAGTGATGACCCATAGCCTGAGACACTTCCCAGAGCCCTGCGTCAGTTTCGTGAACTAGATATGTACCAAATCCATGACGTATTGCATGCGCGCTAATCTTCCACCTGTTCTTTTCCTTTGTGCCTTCCTCGTCCTCTGTTGCGTTGGCGTCAGCGTAAAGTAGTTCGTTGATGCCTGCTCGCCGTGCAGCCTCCTTGACGACATCGTTGATTCTATCTCCTGACAAGGGAGCACCCCGTTCTCCGACCAGAAATCGGCCATGTTCAGCGCCTGCTGCCATTTCCTCGCGTCTTCCCTCGTCCAGCCATTTCTTCATGAGACCATCTAGCGAGGGTTGATACGCTAACACTCGCATTTCGTCGTTCTTAGCGACCTGCTCACGGATAGTGACCTCTCTGTCCTCCCTCTCGATGTCGCGGAGTTCGATGCCAGCTAATTCGCCTCGTCGCATTCCCATCTGCCACAGACAACGAATTATGAGCTGGTCGCGGATGAGATGACGACCGACATTTTCTTCCATGAGTCGAACTTCGTCTTCGTCCGTCGCGTAACGTTGGTCGTTGAGTTTGCGAGATTGCTCAGTACTGCGCGTCAAGCCAAATTCTTCCTTCTTGTCCGAATGCCATTTATCCAGAGGATTAGAATCAATCATATCCATTCTTTGAAGCCAAGAATAGAATGCGTAAATCCGATTCCACCGGAAGAGCCCAGTGCTACCATTAAATTTCAAAGAAAGCACCTGGCCAAGATTGTTTGCGTCAGCCGACGAGAGCTTCCTGGCAGAGTCGATCTCTACAGCATCTAGCCATTCGTCAAACCATCTGAGATCCTGCGTATAGCGGTCGGTACTGGTGTGATCTCTCAACTCTGGGTCCGCGTCGTCGGAACCAGCTTCCAACTTATTGGCATACCTTCGGATTTCAGAGCGGCACTCGCTCAGATCTTTATATCGAGGCGGCAAGATTACTCACCTCTTGTCTTGAAGTAGCGGCGAACGGTCGTTTCACTACCAGGGTTTGATGAGGTCGAGACAGTTCTATCGATACCCGTAGATTGATCGGTGTGACTGGTGGGGCTCTCAACGCTGACATCCCCGTGGAGAAGCGAGCTTTCATCCGAATCGACCTCAGCGCGGACGATCTGAACATCGGGGAAATACTCCTCCATCCGTGCGCAAGCGCGACGCATATCCTGCAGGTCCTCGGAGAAGTACTCGGCCCAAAGCTCTGCCGTCGAGATCGATTGTGCCTTGGCTAGGTCGCTCTTGGCATGTTGGGCCGCCTTGCCCAGATCCGGGAGTTCAGATTCGTCGGCGTGTACAGGCAGCGTCGAGTAGAGATCACGAGCCAAGCGGTCGATTTTGTCATCGTTGCGCACGTTGGAGTCGATCGATACGATGTGCTCCTCTACCTGTTCCAAGCGCTCCGCGAGCGGCGACACTGCAGTGTTCACCGCATCGATTATTTCGTCAGCGTCGACCGATACATCTTCGTCGTCAGCCGCTACATCCCGGTGAGCGAGCACGCGGAAAAATCGGCTCATCGAGTCAAACTCGTTGGAGCTCTCGATGTGTTTTTCGAACTTGTCATGTTCGTCTGGAGTTAGCCGTACTCCGACGTATTCTGTTCTATTTGCCATCGGATCAATCACTTTCATGCACCCTGTCCTTGTAAAACCCAGGTATCACACTGCGGGTGAGAACCGCGTCATCTGAGTTCGCTGCCGTCCGGACAGCCGGACAGGCACCATTTCACACTGTTCGTACTCGTCCGTAGCATCGCCTGCAGAGGTGGAGCCCACCAGTCGACGCACTGGACGGCTCGATCGAGAGGGCGATGCAGACGTGCCGGAACGGGAGACGGCACTGCATCGTGAGCGATCTCTCTCTCTCTCGTTCCCGCTGCCTCATTCCTCACTCCCCGTATCCCTCGGCGTCGACGGTCCCGCCGAACACCGAGTAGAGGTAGACGAAGTAGCCCAGAACGAGCAGGAGCACCGGCACGCCGAGGACCGTCAGGAGGTTGAGCGCCACTGGCGAGACCGAGGCCGCAGCGACTGTGAGTCCCGTCGCCGGGTAGACCGAGGGATAGAGCACCACGGCGACCAGCGAGCCGAGCAGTCCGCCGAGGCCGAGCGTGCTCGCGAACCAGGAGCGGTGGCGGCCCGATCGCGCGAGTGCGACGCCGACGATCGCCAGTCCCACGCTCGCGACGACGATCGACAGCGGGACGATCGACAGCAGCTCGCTGGCAATCCCGCGGGGGTCGAGCGCGAGCACGACGGCAAGCAAGACGACCACGCTCGCGAGATACGCACCCGTTGCGAGCTGGCCGTACCGGGCCAGCTCCCAGCGAAGCGATCCGTCGGTCTTCGCTGCGAGGTACGCCGCACCGCTCGTCAGCGAGAGGGCGATCACGACGACGCCGGTCAGTACCGCCGGGAGCGAGAGCGTGCCGGTACCGAAGGTCCAGCTGCCCACCAGCGTTCCGAGCAGGAGCGGCGAGAGAGTGCTCCCCGCGACGAACAGCCGATCGCAGGTACGTCGCCACGCCGCGTCCTCGCGTTGCTCGCGAAGCTCCGGAGCCACGCCGCGCAGGAGCAGTGCCATCACCGCCGCGATCGCGAGCAGGTAGTGGCGACTCAGGAGGTTCGCGTACGCCGACGGGAACGCGCCGAGCAGCGTCGTTCCGAAGGCAACGAGCCAGACCTCGTTGGCGTCCCACACTGGACCGAAGGCGGCGAGGAACTGCTCGCGGTCGTGCTCCTCGTCCCGGGTCGCGTACCACATCCCGATTCCGAAGTCGAACCCGTCGAGAGCGACGTAGATCGTCAGCGTCGCGAGCACGATTCCGAACCAGATCTCCGGAAGCTGCGGATGGAGGTAGGCGTCGCCGGAGACCACCATCGGGGCCGTCGTCGCTACTGGGTCGATGGGAGCGCTCACTCGCGGTCACCCCCGGCGACGGATCCCAGGATCGGCACACGGGACCAGACGGAGCCGTCCGCGGCCCCGTCGCCCCCGCGGCCCTCTACCCGCGCCAGCTCCGCTTCCACGAGGAGCTTGCAGACGTAGAGGAACGCGGCGAGCAACAGACAGTAGAGCACGACGAAGCCCAGCAGCGTCGCCGTCGCCTCGGCCGATCCGAGACTCGTCGAGACGGCGTCTTCCGTGCGCAGGACGCCCTGGACCACCCACGGCTGGCGGCCGATCTCCGTGACGTACCAGCCGGTGAGCATCGCGGCGAACCCCAGCGGCGACGCGAGCATCATCGCCTGCAGATACCGATCGCTGTCGGTGAGCCGCCCGCGGACCGCGAGGAGACCGCCCCAGAGCGCGAGGCCGATGAACAGGAATCCCAGCCCGACCATAAACCGGAACGCCCAGAAGACGATCGCGACGGGCGGATTCTCCTCGTACTCGTTCAAGCCGAGAATTTCCGCGTCGAAGTCCCCACCGCTGGCGAGATACGAGCCCACCCCTGGCACACTCACCGTCCAGAGATTCTCCGCGCGCGGGTCAGTCAGCGCGTCCGGCTCCTTCGGTATCGCGATGAGGTGCAGATCCGCCTGCCCCGTATCGTAGTGGGCCTCCATCGCCGCGAACTTCTGGGGCTGCGTATCCTCGACGTGACGGGCGTAGGCGTCGCCGTGGACGGCCTGGAACGGCGCGGAGACGAGCAAGATCGCGACGGCGAGTTTGAGGGCGGTACCCCAGGCGGCCGAGTCCCGCTGGCGCCAGAGGAAGAAGGCCGCGACGCCCGCGACCGCCAGGGAGACGGCGATCACGGCGGCGTTCATCATGTGGACGTACATCCACGGGAATCGCGGGTTCAGGAACGCCGCGGCGGGATCGGTGAGCTGTGCGACCTGCTGCCCGTTTCGCTGGACCATCTCGTACCCGCGGGGCGTCTGCATCCAGGCGTTGACGACCAGAATCCAGAAGCCCGAGAGCCACGCCCCCACGCCCACGAGGACGGAGGAGAGCACGTACTGACGGTCCGAGACCCGCTCGCGACCGAACAGCAAGACGCCCAGAAACACCGCCTCGAGGAAGAACGCCATCTTCGCCTCGAAGGCCAGCGGCCCGCCGATCAGCTCGCCGGAGACCTCCGCAAAGCGGGGAAAGTTCGTCCCGAACTGGAAGCTCATCGGGATCCCGGTCACCGTTCCCATCACGAAGCCGACCGCGAAGATGCCCACCCAGAACTCCCGCAGGCGTGCGTACTGCTCGGCACCCGTTCGGACGTCCTTCCAGGTGAAGTAGACGATGAAGGGCGCCAGACCGATCGACAGCGACGCGAACAGGATGTGGACGGAGATCGTCCAGCCAAACTGCATCCGGCTGGCGAGCTCCGGGGACAGGAACGACGGCAGCGCAGCCGCCGCCTCGATCGCAGTGAGTGCGGGCGTCGGATCAGTCATTGATCTGGAAGGTGTCGTCGAGCGTCGGGCGTGACGCCGACGAGTGCGTCAGCGGGTGTCCGGGCGGTGCCGCGCGGCGAGGGACCAGCTGCCGTCGCGTCATACGTACGAGTTCCTCTCGGTGGCATTAACCGATGGCGGGATTCTCGATTGATAAGAATCGGAAGGGGAACACGTTCGCTACGAGCGAACCGGTTCGGGCACCCTCGATCGGCGACGTCTGGTTCTGGGCCTATCGAATCTGTCGCGTGCCGAGATCGCGCTCGCGCAGACGACGTGTCGGAGTCCCGCTCCCCGCACTCGCGTCCCCGCCAGCCGGAACGTTGAAACCGTTTCCGCGCACCCTTGTTGCCGTGTTCCACGAGTCGATGATCGAGGTCGGGCCGGTGCTCGCCCGACCGACGGACCTCCTGCGCCTGCTCGCGGTCCCGGCGTTCGTCTGGGCCGCGTGGACGGACATCAAGGTCCGGCGGGTGCCGAACCGGCTCTGGCCGCCGCTGGCGGTGTTGGGAGCTGTTCTCCTCGCGCTCGATTTCCACCACTACAGCGCGGTCGGCGGAAACACGTACAGAGTGTTCCTGATCGGCACCGCGTTGAGCATCGGCGTCGTGATCCCGCTGGTCTATGGATTCTGGCTGATCGGCGGGTTCGGCGGCGCGGACGTCAAGGCGCTGGCGACGCTCGCGATCCTCTTTCCGGCCTTTCCCGAGTACCACCTCGACGGTACCGTCTACCCGCTCGTCGACACGACGGCGGGCGCGTTCGCCTTCACGATCCTCACGAACGCGGTGCTCGTGGGGCTGGCCTACCCCGGTGCACTCGCAGTGCTCAATCTCGCGCAGGGCAATCGCTCTCGCTGGATGTTCGTCGGTCGCAAGCGAAGCTGGCGGGCGCTCCCGGAGACCCACGGCCGCCTGCTCGAGACTCCCGACGGATTCGATCGCGACGGGCTCGACCTCGACGCCCTCCGGATGTATCTGCGCTGGCGCGGGATCGATCTCGCGGCGCTCCGGGACCGCCCGGGCGAGCTGCGCGATCCGGCGACGCTCCCCGACGAACCCCATCCCGCGACCGACGGAGCAGTGCGTTCCGAGGAATCGCTGCTCTCCGACGGCGGCAGAACCGGGGCCGATACCGAGGCTGCAAGCCGGGACGGGCACTCCGGCGAAGGGACCACCTCCTCCGGCGAGGGGTACGACGATCCGTGGGGCGCACAGGCGTTCCTCGACGACGTCGGCAACGACGTCTACGGCACCACGCCCGCGAAACTCCGCGGCGGCATCGAGGTCGCTGCCGAACGTGATGCCGTCTGGTACTCCCCGGGAATCCCCTTCATCGTCCCAGTCTGCGTCGGGTTCCTGCTCGCGCTCGTCTACGGCGACCTGCTGTTCGGCGTTCTCTCGGCGATCGGGCTGGCCTGAACCCGCTCGCCGCTGCTGTACTTTGAGCCCGCCAGGCGGACATTTACGCCCCCAGCGTCGGAACCGGGAGTATGGTCGATTTCCAGTCGCGGGACACGCGACGCTCACGCGACAGCTCTGACGACGAACCAGACGCGTCTGCCGGCGGTGACGGCAACGATGGGGAAGTCAACGGCGGCGACCCGAACAACGGGAGTGAAGAGGCGAACGGGAGCGATGCAAGCGGGGGGGATCACGAGAGCGATACGAGCGACGAGGGGCACGAATGCGATGCGAGCGACGAGAACGACGCGAGCCACGACCACCACGCCGAAGATCTGGAGACGGTCTCCGCAGCGATCCTCACCGTCTCGAGCACGCGAACCATCGAGGAGGACGCCTCCGGCAACGCCATCGTCGAGGTGCTGGAAAGGGAGGGGCACGAGATCGCGACGCGCGAACTCGTCAACGACGACTACGACGGCGTCCAGTCGGCCGTCGATTCGCTGGTCAACCGTGGCGACGTCGACGCGGTCGTGACGACCGGCGGCACCGGCGTCTCGCCCGACGACGTGACGCCGGAGGCCGTCCGCCCGCTCTTCGAGAAGCAGCTCCCTGGCTTCGGCGAAACGTTCCGCGCGCTCTCCCGCGAGGAGATCGGGACCCGCGCGATCGCGACCCGTGCGCTCGCTGGCATCGCCGACGGCGTGCCCGTCTTCTGTCTGCCCGGTAGCGAGGCCGGCGCTCGGCTCGGCACGGAGGCGGTGATCGAGCCGGAAGTCGGGCATCTCGCAGGGCTCTCCCGGCCCCACGAGACCGAGGAGTGACGAACGGCGAGCGCCGACGCGGTCGTTGAGCGGTGGCAGGACGAGAGAGCGAAGTCGAAGAGTCAGTGATCGCGCCGCCGTTACAACTCGGAACGAATTGTAAATTATCGCAGGAGGGTGGCGGGGTACGTCCGAGTCGGTGCGAACTTTTAAGCCACGGCGCACCGCGTGTGGAATCATGATAGACGGGTACGCAAGCGGAGGGCGATTGGCTGCGACCGTCGATGTCGCGTCGGCCGGCGTCGGTTCCTCGGGACCGTTGGCGGCGCTGGCCGACGCCAGCGTGGCGATCGCCCCGCTGCAGTCCGGCGACGAGGTGACGCGCCCGACCTTCTTCGAGGTTAGTCACATCGGCGAGATTCTCTTCTACGTGTTCGCGGCGATCGCGATCGCGATCTTCCTCCGGGGGCTCTATCTCCGCATCGGCCGGATCACCGGCGGACGGTCGGATCCCCAGGAGCGACTGGCCAATCTCCCCGGGCGGATTCTGACCGCAACCAGATCGATCGGCTCGAACGAGCCGCTGTTCGATCGCGATCCGTACGCGGGCGTGATGCACACCTTCCTGCTCTGGGGCTTCCTCACCCTGTTCGTCGGCACCTCCATCCTCGCGGTGGACATGGACGTCGTCCAGCCGCTCATGGACACGTCCTTCTGGACCGGCGACTTCTACCGCGCCTACGAGGTCGTGATGGACGCGATGGGCCTCCTGTTCGTCGTCGGGGTGGCGATGGCGATGTACCGCCGCTACTGGGTCCGAAGCGAGCGCCTGTGGGGTCCACGCGTCTCCGTGGCCGACGACGCCTTCGTCTGGACGCTGTTCGTCCTCGGCGTCGGCGGCTTTCTGCTGGAAGGGCTGGGAATCCTCGGTCGCGGCATCCCCGACTTCGAGGTCGTGAGCTTCGTCGGCTACGGGCTCGCGGTGGCGTTCGAATCCGCGGGGATGAGCGCGAGCGACGCCACGGCGATCTACCCCGCTATCTGGTGGGTCCACGCCATCCACGCGCTCGCGTTCATCGCGCTGATTCCGTACTTCAAGGCGTTCCACATGCTCTCTTCCTACGCGAACGTCGTCACCCAAGACGACAAGGCGGGTGCCCGCCTCCCCGGCATTCCGGCCGACCTCGACCACGAGAACGCCACCGACGTCGACCACTTCACCTGGAAGGAACAGCTCGATCAGGACGCCTGTACGAACTGCGGTCGCTGTTCCTCGGTCTGTCCGGCGAACGCCTCCGGTCGGTCGCTCGACCCCCGGAACGTGATCCTCGACCTCAAGAACTACCGCAAGTCGCTGGAGGACGGCGGCCCCGAACGGCCGATCGTCGGGGAGTTCGACGGACTCCGGACGGACGGCGGGGCGCGTACTGACGGCGGCGCTGTCGCGGCGGACGCGAGCGCCGAAACCGGCGACCCCGAACCAGGGATCCCCGAGCACGGACCGACCACGGCTGGCACGAACCGCGAGCCGGTCGAGCCCGACGCCGACGACGCCGTCATCGATCGGGACGCGATGGAGTCTTGCATGGCCTGCATGGCCTGCATGGACGCCTGTCCGGTCGAGATCGAGCACCTCACGTCGTTCACGCGGATGAACCGCCAGCTCGTCGACGAGGGCGCCGTCGACCCGAACGTCCAGGACGTCTTCCAGGACGTCATGCAGAAGGGCAACAGCTTCGGCGAGTCCCAGAGCAAGCGTGCGAACTGGGCAGATCCCCTCGACGTCGACCCCACCGACGCACGGGAGGAGTCCGTCGAGTTCCTCTGGTACGTCGGCGACTTCCCGAGCTACGACGACCGGAACAAGCAGGTCGCGCGCTCGCTGGCGAAGCTGTTCGACGCCGCGGGCGTCGACTGGGGGATCGTCTACGACGACGAGAAGATGGACGGCAACGACATCCGACGGATCGGCGAGGAGTTCCTCTTCCTCGAGCTCGCCGGCCACCACGTCGAGACGTTCGAAGACTGCGAGTTCGAGACGGTCGTCTGCACCGATCCCCACTCGTTCAATACGATCAAAAACGAGTACCCGGAGGTCGACTTCGGCGAGTTTGCGGACGACCCGGTGATGCCCTTCGAGTACGACGAGCACTGGAACGCCGACGGCGAGATCGACGTCAAACACTGGACGCAGGTGCTCGCCGATCTGCAGGCCCGTGGCGACCTCGGGCTCGACGGCGACGAACTCGACTACACCGTCACCTTCCACGACCCCTGCCACCTCGGGCGGTACAACGGCGTCTACGAGCCGCCGCGCGATCTGCTGACCGCCGCCGGCTGTGACCTGCACGAGATGCCGAGGAATCGCTCGGATTCCTTCTGCTGTGGCGGCGGTGGCGGGGGCGTCTGGACCGAACACGACGAAGAGACCAAACCCAGCGAGGAGCGCCTCCGCGAGGCGAATCAGGATACGGCCGCCGGCGCTGCCGTCGAGAAGTTCGTCGTGGCCTGCCCGCTCTGTACGACGATGTTCGAAGACGGCCGCAAGACCGGCGACTTCGAAGACGACCTCGACGTCGTGGACGTCGCCGAACTCCTCGTCGAGGCGCTCGACCTCGAGGACCGTGACGCTGCTGAGGATGCGGACGACGAGGGAGATGCGGAGGGCGAGTCATACTCGTCGGACGCCGACGGTGAGGCGTCGGACGGAACGGACGCCGGTAGCGGCGGGGAATAGACCGGAACGCACGTTCGAGAGCGACGAGTGGACAACTGCGCCCGACCCGCGACCGACCACTCTGCACCGTCGATGCGTCCCTCGGGAACACTATCTCCGTGATGAGGACAGTGTTCGTTCGAAATTCCGGCCAGAACTCCCCATTCGTGCATACTGATCCCCGGCAGGTTCGCCGGTCCTGCAGAAGACATATAGGGCATCGGGCGCAGATACCTGCCTACCCCCATGGACGAGAAAACGGAGGAACTCCGTGACATCTTCATGGACGTCACGGACTCCGACACCGTCACCGAGTCCCAGGCCGCCACCAAGGGTTCCCTCACGGACGACGAGCAGGCGCGCGATCGGCTCGCCGATCTCGTCGCGGAGATGCACGACCGCTACGAGTTCGAGACCGATCTCACCGACGGGCAGCTCTGTGAGCTCGCGCTCTCCTTCTACGACGGCGCGAGCGACGCAGAGCTCGCCCGCGAACTCGACGTCGAGCGCCGAACCGTGTTCCGCGCCCGGCTCGATCTCCACCTGTTTCGCGACCGCGATCTCGACGCGCCGTTCGACGTCGAGTCGTTCCGACGCCGGGTCGCCGGCGACGAGTCGGTCGCCACCAGCGACCTCGCCGACGAGTTCGACGTCAGCGAGTCGACGATCCGGCGCTATCGACGCGTCGTGGCTGCCCAGGACGAATCGCGCCGCGCGAACGACCGCTACCGCGACGAGTTCGACTCCATCCTCGGCGACGCCGACCTCGCGGGCCCCATGACGCAGGAAGCCCGCCAGGACGGCCTCGACGACGCGACCGAGGGGATGGAGACGGACGTTTCATTCTAGCCCACCTTTTTTCGCGGAGGGTTTCCTCGCGAGCCTCCGGCTCGCTACGGGAACCCTCCGCGAAAAAAATCTGGACCAAAAAAGGCCGCACCTCACTCGCTCCGCTCGTTCGGTACGGTGAAACGCTCGCTTCGCTCGCGTACGCTTGGACCACACAACCACTGCAGCTCCCGCAGCACAGCCAGCACCCGCAACCACCGCAACCGCCGCGCCGGCCACACCTTTATGACCGATTCCGCGGCGAAGGCCCCCATGCCCGTCGCATTCAGCGACCTCCGGATCGCCGCCTACTGCCCGCGAAAGCTCTACTACCGGCGTCGTGAGCCGGATCGAGAGCCGCCGGAGAGCGTCGCAGAACGCCGCGACCTCGCGACCTGCTACCCCGATCTGCTGGCGGCCGACGACGCGACGCTTCGAGAGCTACCGATCGACGAACCACCGCCGCGTTACCGGCGCACTCTCGAGCGGGCTCGTGACCGTCTCGACTGCTGGGAGGATCTGGTGGATCCGACGGCTCGCAACGTCTACCTGACGGGGAGAGAGTGCCACGGCATCGCCCACAAGGTGCTCGGGGACCCGCCGAGGCCGTCGATCGTCTCGCCGGGGGATCCACCTGATGCCGGCGTCTGGAAACCCCACTCCGTCCAGGCGGTGGCGGCCGCGAAGGCGCTAGCCTGGGAGCGACAGCGACCGGTCGAGTCCGCCGTCGTCGAGTATCCCACGCACGGCGTCGTTCGGACGATCGACCTCACGACCCGGCGGAAAGCCGCGTACCGCGAGGCGCTCCGGTCGGCCGCGTCGCTCGACGGCCCGCCGAGCCGCATCGAGAACGACGCCAAATGCGAGCCCTGCGAGTACGCCAGCGAGTGCGGCGTCCGCTCGCGGTCGCTCAGCTCGCTCCTGGGTGATTGAGGCAGTCCTGGCCGACGGCGACGACGGCGTGACAGAGCGCTGGCGCGGACGTCCTCCGACCTACGGTTCGAGTCGGTAGCGCGTCGTCTGCACGCCTTCGAACCGCGGGCCAGAGCCGACGTCGTCGAACCCCTGACTCCGCGCCGCTGCCGCGACCCCGTCGTTCGCCTCGGGGACGAGGAGTTCGACAATCATCCGCTCGCGCTCGGCAAAGCGGATCGGCTCGGAGAGCAGCAGTTCGCAGGCGTCGTCGGTGCCGTCGAGCTGCGTGACGTGGACGGCGTCCTGCTTGGCGTCGAAGCTCACGAACCCGAGTAGCTGGGGATCCGTGCCCGCGGCATCGGCGTTGGGATCGGCGTCGACGATGTCGGGTTCGGCGACGCGGACCGTCCGGTCGTGGACCAGATTCCGCATCACGTCCTGGGGCGCGTCGGCGATGGCCGCCATCGCCGCCGCGTCGTCCTCGACGGCGTCGCGAACCTGCATTACTAGCCCGTAATGAGTCAGGCGGCTAAAAGTCTGTGCCGCTGTACCACACCACGGAGCGTGCAGGCGGGTGAGAGATCACCGCGTGGAGAGAGCGTCCGCAACACTCGGCCAGTGGCCACCAGCGCCTCCAGAGAGCGCCACACTGTTTTTGTCCCGGGCGATCGTTAGCCGATGGGTATGAGCGACGAGTCCAGCCCCGCGTTCTGTGATTTCTGTCGGCTCCCGCGACCGGCTGGCACGGTCACGGCCGAGATCGGCGGAGAGCAGTACGTCTTCTGTTCCGAGCACTGCCGAGAGGCGATGCTCGACGCCGATCGGGTGTTCACCCGCTACCACGGCCATCGGCGGTTCGATCCCGGCGTCGCAGCCATCGACTCGGTGCTGCCTCAGGGCTGTCCCCGGAACGCGTTCGTGCTCTGTTCGGCGCAGGCCGGCACGCGTGCCGGTGCGCTGCAAGCCGAGCTCGTCTGGCGGGCGCTCCAGCGCGGAGAGCCGGCCGTGCTGGTGACGTTTCAGGAGCCACCCGCGGCCGTCGTCGAGCGGTTCGTCACGCTGGACTGGAACGTGCTTCCCTACCTCGAATCCGGCCAGCTCCGGGTCGTGGACTGCTTCAGCTACCGGATGGCCGACCGTGGCGGTCGCGGCAGGGATGGGAGCCCCTGGAACACCCACCTCGCGGACGCCGTCGCACCCGCGACCGAGCAGGTCCGGGACCCCACGGACGTCGAGGAGGTGACCAACAAGCTCGAGAGCGCCCTCGACGGCGACGGCGTCGCCGCACGGAACGCGGTCAATGCCGGCGAGGATCCCGGCACCGAGCGGATGGTCGAGTGCGGCATCGTCGTGATCGACTCGTTGACGGAGTTCGGCACGCTCGTCCAGCCGGTCCAGGCCTACGACTTCGTGAAGGACGTCCGCGCCGACGTCTGCAAGGCACGGTTCGTCCCCGTCTTCGCGGGCGCGACCTACGGCGGCGACGCCGACGCCTTCCCACACGACCTCGCCTACGTCGCCGACGGTATCCTCGATTGCAAGCTCGACGGCGAGATCGTCGACGACGGACTTCTCAAGCGGCTCCGCGTCCGGAAGCTCGACGGCGTCCTTAGCTATCAGCGCTGGATCGCCTACGAGTTCACCGCAGGCCGCGGGCTCGTCCCGTTCGACCCGCAGGCCGAAATCGAGAAACGCGGGGCCCAGCGCAGCGATCCCGACGCCGACCAGGTCGAGACCGGCGAACAGGCCCCCGATTCAAAGGATCAGGACGTTGACGCCGGCGACGGTCCACAGGACGGCACCGATGCCGACGGGGCAGGCGAGTCACGGGATGCACCCGGCGACGAACCGGGCCGGCCGACGGCAGCCGACGAGAACGCCGAAAACTGATCTCCACTGGACGTCGTCGGTCGATAGCGGTGCCTGGAGGCGCGGGATGGACAGGGTTATGCCGGCCCCCGGGATACGGGAGCCCATGAGCACGGTACGCACGGTTTCGGTGGTAGTATGCGCGTAGTCGCGAAGTTCGGCGGGACCAGTCTCGGGACGGGTGACCGGATCGAACGCGCCGCCGACACGGTCGCTGCGGCCGTCGAAGAGGGCCACGAGGTCGCCGTCGTCGCGAGCGCGATGGGGAGCACGACCGACGACCTCCTCGAGGACATCACCTTCGATACCGATCAGGCCGACCGCGCCCAGATCGTCAGCATGGGCGAGCGGACCTCCGTCCGGATGCTCAAGGCCGCGCTCGCCTCCCGCGGCGTCGACGCGATGTTTCTGGAGCCCGGCTCGGAACTCTGGCCAGTAATCACCGACGTGCACGGCGAACTCGACGTCGAGAAGACCCAGGAGGCCGCGCAAGCGCTTGCGGCCGTCATGGACGGCGTCGTCCCGGTGATTACGGGATTCCTCGCGGAGACCCACGACGGCGACGTGACCACGCTCGGACGCGGCGGCTCGGACACCACGGCGGTCATGCTGGGCAAGTACATGAACGCCGACGAGGTCGTGATCGTCACCGACGTCGAGGGCGTCATGACCGGCGACCCGACCGTGGTCGAAGGCGCGCGGAACGTCGGCGAGATCACCGTCGACGAACTGCGAAACCTCTCCTTCCGCGGCGCGGAGGTCGTCGCCCCCTCGGCGCTGGCCTACAAGGACGACCGGATGGACGTCCGGGTGACCCACTACCAGCACGGCGATCTCCTCCGCGGTGGCACCCGCATCGAGGGCGAGTTCCGGAATCTCGTCGACATGCGCGAGGAGGCGCTCTCCTGTATGACCGTTGCCGGCCGAGCGATTCGCAACAGCCCAGGCATCCTCCAGCGGCTCTCGACCGCACTGGGCGAGAACGAGATCAACGTCGACGCCGTCGCCTCCGGCATGGACTCGATCACGTACTACGTCGATCAGTCCCAGGCAGAGGCCGCTGAAGCGGTGCTGCACGACGAGGTCGTCTCCCAGGAGCCCCTCTCCAGCGTGACGGTCTCCGACGACGTCGCAGTGATTCGGGTGACCGGTGGACAGCTTCCGAACCGCCCCGGCGTGCTCACCGACATCGTGAACCCACTCGGCGAGGCGCACATCAACATCCGCGACCTGATCACCTCCGCGACTTCCGTCGCGATCTTCGTCGACTGGGACGATCGGGAAGAGACGCTCGAGATCGTCCAACAGCAGTTCTGAATCGGGAGCTTTCGGCAGTCGACGATCCTCGATTCGACCCCTTCGTTTCCCGTCGACTCGGCGCGCCCAGTACGCTCAGCCACGGAGCTTCTTCACCGCCAGCGCGACGAAAAACCCGACTGCGACGCCGGTCGTAAAGCCGTACTCCAGATCGCCGATCGCCAGTCCGAGTGCGACGCCAGCCCCGCCCCCTATTGCGATTCCGACGCCGATCGCTCCAATACCGCCGTCCTGCTCTGGGACCGCGTCACCGCGGTCGATCGGCTCGTCCTGTGACCGCTCGGGGAGGGCGGCGACGTCCGCGGCGGTTGGCTCCTCGGGCAGGTCGTCCATGCACTCGAAACAGAGGAAGTGCTCGGAGCCGTCGTCGAGTTCGAGCGTGAGCCCGTCCGTGGTGTCTTTCTCGAAGCTCCAGAGGTTCGCGATGCCGCCAGCGACGGAGACGCGACGGGTGCAGCCGTCACAGGGCATCGTGGTCATACCCAGAGTGGGGAGGTCGGAGCGAAAAGGCGTTGTGATCGGGCGCACGGGAGCGCCGTCGCCGCTAATGGCACCGGTACCGGCAATCAGGGATCCGGTGCGTCCGCGATCGCGTCGTCGAGTCGCTGGACGGCCTCGCGGTGGTCGGCCAGCTCCGTCTCGACGGCACCGGAAGCCAGCCGGTCGCGATCCGCGTCGTCGAGTTGCTCTCTGGCGACGGCAGCGTCACGAAGGCGGTCGTATCGCTCCTGGTCCCGTGCGGACGCGACGAGATCTCGTAGCGCAGCGGTCGCTTCGTCGTCGACGAGGCCCGCTGCGACTCCGCGGAGCTCCCGAACGAGCCACGGGACTTCCTCGGCGGGTGGCGGGGGCCAGTCGATCGTGAGGCCGTCCGCGTCGAGGCGTTCCAGGTAGGTCCGCTCGGTCGCGACGGCGCTGCGGAACGCGCTGGGATCGTCTACGTAGTGATCGAGCTTCGAGCGCGAGAAGTCGGCGTACTCCAGCAGCCGGGCGACGGACTCCTCGCCCGGAGGCTCGGACTCGACGTAGTCGGCGAGGGGTTCCGGCGGCGCGTCGAGATCGACCAGCGGGTAGCGATCCGCGCTCTCGAAGACGGCGAACAGCTCGCGAGCGGGCGCGTCGGTTCGGAGGTCGGCGATCGCCTCGCGGACGGCGTCGTTCCAGGTCTCGATGGGCTCCCGGAGCTCCTCGATTGGCGCGTCGAGATCGGCCTCGCCGAGTTCGAGGAGCCGCTCGCAGCGATCGATCGCGTCCAAATGGTCCTGTCTGGCGTTGCGAGCGTCGGTGAGCGCGGAGACGAGGCGGTCACGTGCGGCGTCCTCGTCGTCGAGCCGCTCGACGAGCGCGGCGGCGGGATCGAGCGCGTCGAGTGCGCGGTCGAAGTCGTCCTCGCTGAGTCGGGTCTTGTCGACCGCCTCGAGGGCAGTCTCGAACGTCTCGCGACGCGGAAGGTCGTCGTCCAGCCCCTCGACGTGGGTGGAGAAGCGCTGCTCGAACTGCGCGAAGTTGAGGAACTCCTGGGCGCCGGTGTCGGTCGCTTTGTCCTGGTACTCCACGAGGAGATCCCGGGCTGTGCAGTACCGGTCGTCGAGCGTGTGGAGGGTGTCGCGGCCGATATCCTCGATCGCGGCCTGCGCGGCGCGGTAGTCCGCCGTCGCCGATTCGAGCTCGGCGACGGCGTCCTCGCTCTCGGGGCGCTCGACCGCACCCGTCGTGCCGGCGTCGCCGGCGTGTTCGCGTTCGCTCATTCGTGGGGCGTCGATTGTGTCACTGGAATCACTCGGCGTCGTAGACGTCGTCGGGATCGAACACCTGCTCGCCGACGACCTCGCCGTCGACGGTGCGGTGGAAGCAGGACTCGTAGCCGGTGTGGCAGGCGCCGCCAGCCTGCTCGACGCGATAGAGGAGCGCGTCACCGTCGCAGTCCACGCGAACCTCCTCGATTGCCTGGGTGTGGCCGCTCGTGGCGCCCTTCTCCCAGAGCTCGTCGCGGCTCCGCGAGTAGTAGTGCGCCCGGCCGGTCTCCCGGGTCTTCTCGAGGGCCTCCGGCGTGACGTAGGCGAGCATCAGGACGTCGCCGGTGTCGGCGTCCTGTGCGACTGCCGGGATGTGCCCGGACTCCCCGAAATCGAGCTCCGGCTCGCTCGCCGTCTCGGCCTGGAGGGCGTCCTCGTCCATGCTCGGGGGCAGGGGAGTGCCGGGAATAGGTCTTTTCCTCGACTATCGGCGGTGGCTGTGGGAATCTTCATTTTCACCGAGTGTGGTAGGCCTCTCATGAGTCCGCGGGACCGGTTATCAGATCCCGATCGTGTGCGGGAACGCTCTTAAGATATTTGTCGAGGCCAGTGACGCACTGTGGGTGCTGTGGCGCGCGTTTCGCGGCTGTGAGCCGAGCGAAGCGAGGCGAACGGCGTCGGATCTTACTCCGACGGTGCCCGGGTAACCGAGCCGTCGGGGGCTTTCGGGGCGCATGCCGTGACGTCTGGAGGGTAGCTCTACCAGCATGAATGAAACCCAGTATCCACGACGGCATCTATCCGTATCCGCGAACCCTGATTCAGTCGGGGATTTTTCACGGGAGCGCTCGTCTGCTCCATCATGTCTCTCGAAGACGACTCTCTGGAGTACCACCGCAGCGATCCACCGGGGAAGGTCGAGATCGCGACGACCAAACCCACCAACACGCAGCGAGACCTGAGTCTCGCGTACTCGCCCGGCGTCGCCGGCCCATGCCGCGAGATCGACGAGGACGCCGAGCGCGCCTACGAGTACACCGCGAAGGGCAACATGGTCGGCGTGATCTCGAACGGCTCCGCCGTCCTGGGGCTGGGCGACATCGGAGCGGCCGCGTCCAAACCGGTGATGGAGGGCAAGGGCGTCCTCTTTAAACGGTTCGCCGACATCGACGTCTTCGATCTCGAACTCGATCTCGACGATCCCGAGGCGATGATCGAGGCGATCGCGGCGATGGAACCGACGTTCGGCGGAATCAACCTCGAGGACATCGCCGCGCCGGCCTGTTTCGAACTCGAGGAGACGCTCCGCGATCGCATGGATATCCCGGTGTTCCACGACGACCAGCACGGGACGGCGATCATCTCCGGCGCCGCGCTCGTCAACGCCGGCCAGGTCGTCGACAAGGAGCTGGCAGAGCTGGACGTCGTCTTCTCTGGCGCGGGCGCGAGTGCGATCGCGACTGCTCGCTTCTTCGTCTCGCTGGGGGTCGATCCCGACCGCGTCACGATGTGTGACTCGGACGGAATCATCACCGAGGAGCGCGCCGCTGCCGGCGAGGTCAACGAGTACAAGGCCGAGTTCGCTGCGGACCGATCCGGCGGAGATCTCGCCGACGCGATGGCCGACGCCGACGTGTTCGTCGGGCTCTCCGTCGGCGGTATCGTCGACGAGGCGATGGTGCAGTCCATGGCTCGGGATCCGATCGTCTTTGCGATGGCGAACCCCGACCCCGAGATCGGCTACGAGGAGGCCAAGGAGTCCCGCGACGACACGGTCGTCGTCGCGACTGGCCGGTCGGACTACCCGAATCAGGTCAACAACGTACTTGGCTTCCCGTTCATCTTCCGCGGCGCGCTGGACGTCCGCGCCCGGGACATCAACGAGCCGATGAAAGTCGCGGCGGCGGAGGCCCTCGCCGAACTCGCGCGGACGGACGTGCCCGACGCCGTGCGCAAAGCCTACGGCGATCAGCCCCTCCAGTTCGGCCCCGACTACATCATCCCGAAACCGCTCGATCCGCGCGTGCTGTTCGAGGTCGCACCCGCCGTAGCGGAGGCCGCGATCGACTCCGGCGCCGCCCGCGCGGAGTCCATCGACGCCGAGGCCTACGAGGAGCGCCTCGAAGCGCGCCTCGGCAAGTCCCGCGAGATGATGCGCGTCGTGCTCAACAAGGCCAAGAGCGACCCCAAGCGCGTCGCGCTCGCGGAGGGCGGCGACGACAAGATCATTCGCGCCGCCGCACAGCTCGAAGAGCAGGGGATCGCCGAGCCCGTCCTCATCGGCGACGAGGAGCGCATCGACAGCACCTGCAGAGAGCTCGGACTACGATTCGATCCCGAGGTCGTCGACCCGGAGAGCGAGGCGGCAGCGGGGACTCGGGAGGAGTACGCCGAGAAGCTCTACGAGGCCCGGCGGCGCAAAGGCATCACCCGCAGCGAGGCCGAGGAGCTCATCGAGGACTCGAACTACTTCGCCTCCGTGATGGTCGACGCTGGCGACGCCGACGCAATGTTGACCGGTCTCACCCACCACTACCCCTCCGCGCTCCGCCCGCCGCTGCAGATCATCGGCACCGCCGACGACGCAGACTACGCAGCCGGGGTCTACCTGCTGACCTTCCGGAACAAGGTCGTGTTCGTCGCCGACGCGACCGTCAATCAGGATCCCGACGAGGCCGTCCTCGAGGAGATCACCCGGCACACCGCAGAGCTCGCTCGACGGTTCAACGTCGAGCCCCGGGCCGCCCTCCTCTCCTACTCGAACTTCGGCTCGGTGAACACCGAAGGGACGGTCAAACCCCGTCAGGCCGCAGCGTCGCTGCGGGATGACCCGACTGTCGACTTCCCCGTCGACGGCGAGATGCAGGCGGACACCGCGGTCGTCGAGGAGCTGCTCGAGGGCACCTACGAGTTCTCCGAGCTGGACGAGCCCGCGAACGTGCTCGTCTTCCCGAATCTGGAGGCTGGCAACATCGGCTACAAGCTGCTCCAGCGACTCGGCGGTGCGGAGGCTGTCGGGCCGATGCTCGTCGGCATGGACCAGCCCGTCCACGTCCTCCAGCGCGGCGACGAGGTCAAAGACATCGTCAATCTGGCCGGCGTTGCGGTCGTGGACGCGCAGGAGGAGTAGGCTCGCCCGGATCGATCGCCATTCGGCAGCGCTACGCCGATTCCAGTAGCTCCGGCAGCGACTCCGGGTAGACGATGTGGTCGTCGAGTTCGTCGATCGCGATCCAGCGGACCGGGAACTCGTGATCGAGCTCGGGTTCGTGGGCGGTGAACGAGTCCGTCTCGTAGGGCCAGTCCTCTACGATCGAGACGTGATAGCACCGCCAGATCTCGTGGGCGGGCTCGCCGTCCTGCGTGAACGTCCGCTCGAGCGTCGTCAGCTGCGTCGCTTCGCTCACCGTCACGTCGAGCTCCTCGGTGAACTCCCGTTTCAGCGCCTCTCGGCTGTGTTCCCCGAACTCGATACCGCCCCCGACCGGGCGGTAGAACTGCTCGCCGGAGGTGGGATCCTCGTGCTCGGCGAGCAGCACCTCCTCGTCCCGGGTCGGAATGCCGATCGCGAGTGGGCGAATCGTCTCCTCGGGCATGGATTCGGACCTCGACAGTTCCATGCAAAAGGGTTGCGAAGGCACCAGGGTGCGAGTTCGAGATGCCGAGAATCCGGTTGGTGCTGTGGCGCGCGTTTCGCGGCGGCGAAGCCGTCGCGTAGCGTGCGAGGGACGACCGAGCGTCAGCGAGGGAGGAGGTTGGGGAGGATCGAGGATGCTGTGGGCGGGGTATCGAAAGGGGCCGGGCGGTCGGTCGTTCCCGGGCGAAGCAAGGACCGCAGGGAGCGAAGCGACTGAGGACCACAGCGAGTCCCGGAATGTCGAGCGTCCGGGGGCTTTCGGAGGCCATAATCGTAGAATTCGATTCAACGTAACTTCCTACAGACTCCTTCCCTAGGAGCCAACGCCTATGTACCGGCGCGCACATCCCCGCGACATGGACGCAGCCACGCTGAAACGCCGCGCCGGCGAGCGGGCGGTCGAAGCCGTCGACGGCGGCGACGTCGTCGGACTGGGCTCGGGCTCGACCGCGGCGGCGGCGATCCGCGCGCTGGGCGAGCGCGTCGACGCTGGCCTGGATATCCAGGGGGTCCCGACCTCCCACCAGTCCCGAGAGGTCGCACTCGACGCGGGGATTCCCGTCGTCGATCTCGATCAGGTCGAAGCGGTCGACGTCGCCATCGACGGCGCGGATCAGGTCGCCACCGGTGGCGGTGGCGCAGACGACACCGCTGCCGACGCTGGAGTGGGAGTCCCCCCGCTGATCAAGGGCGGAGGGGGTTGCCACGCTCGCGAGAAGCTCGTCGACGCCGCGGCCGGGGAGCTGATCATCGTCGTCGATCCCGCGAAGCTCGCGCCAACGCTCGACGCCGCGGTGCCGGTCGAGGTCCTGCCGGCCGCCCGCACGCTCGTCGCTGACCGGCTGCGCGAGCTGGGTGGCGACCCCACGCTCCGCGAAGCGGCAGCGAAGAGCGGCCCAGTCGTGACCGACAACGGCAACCTCGTGCTCGACGCCGAGTTCGGAACGGTCGACGACCCAGCCAGCCTCGCCGCCGACCTCGCGGGAATTCCGGGCGTCCTCGAACACGGACTCTTCGTCGAAATGGCGGACCGGGTGCTCGTCGGACGGGAGGACGGCGTCGAGACGCTATTCGGCTGAGCGACGGTGCAATCTCGGGGGACGAGCCCTCGCTCCGAGCAGAAAGCGATAGGTAGGGCGCTCGAAAACGGTCGGCACGATGTGGCAGCCGATGCGTCGCGCACTGGTCGATCCCGCGGGCTTCTTCGAGTCGGGAGGGCCATCCCGCGGCGTCACGGCTGCCGTGCTGGGGCTGACCGGCCTCTCCGTGCTGGCGCCGATTCCGCTCGTCTTCGTGCTGATCGAACGGACCACCACCGAGGCCGGCGTGCCGGCGGGCGTTCCCCAGCTCGTCTACGCGGCCGGCGAACGGTCGATCGCGGTGCCGGGCTACTTCGCCATCATCGTCGGACTCGCCGCGGGCATCCCGCTGCTGGCGCTGGTGATCTACGGCGCTCTCTTCCAGGGGCTGACCTGGCCCGTGGCAGGGACCGGATCGATCCGCGAGACCGCGGCACTCGTCAGCGTGGGGCTCCTGCCACAGACGTTCGGAAACCTCGCTGTGGTCGCGTTGCTCTACCTCGCCTACCCGATCGCGGGCTTCGACACCGGCATCGGGATCACGTTCCCGGCCAGAGTGGTCGCGCCGATCGGCGACCCGCGGAGTCCCTGGGTCGCCGTCGAGGTGTTCGGCGCGCTCACCGTCGTCTGGAGTGCCTGGCTGTGGATGGAGGGGCTTCGCGTCGTCCGGGGCGTCTCGCGTCGGGCCGCGGCGCTCGTCGGCGGGTTCGTGCTCCTGCTGACGCTGGCGCTGACGCCGCCGTGTCTCCGGATGATCGCGACGGTGCTGACCCACTGATCGCCGCTGGATCGACGGCGGACGATCCCCGCGGGTGCGCTCGGTCGGAGACCCCACGATCGCGCTCGACCGGAGACCTCGCAGTGTCGACGGCGGAGACCGTGTGAACGCGCCGCGAGGAAGCGAACCCCTTTTGGTCGATCCACCGCCATCCTCGGATATGCATAGCGAGTCCCCCGACTCGACTGCACAGCACGACGACCGGAGCGACGCCGCCGCTCCGGCGTGGTGGCGGGGGACCGCAGACGGCGACGGCGCCAACGAGACTGCGGACGCCGGTCCGGAGCTGTTGACTGACGGTGGCACCGCCGAGGGCGCCGACGAAACCACGCTCGACCCGTGGGGATCGGCGACGGTCTCGGACTACCGCAAGCTGTTCGACCAGTTCGGCATCGAGTCCTTCGACGAGATCCTCGATTCGGTTCCGCACCCGCACTATCTCATGCGCCGCGGGGTCATCTTCGGCCACCGCGACTACGACGCCGTCGCCGACGCCATGCGCAACGACGAGCCCTTCGCCGCGCTCTCGGGATTCATGCCCACCGGCGAACCCCACATCGGCCACAAGCTCGTCTTCGACGAGATCGTCTGGCACCAGGAGCAGGGCGGCGACGCCTACGGCCTCATCGCCGATCTCGAGGCTCACAGCGCCCGCGAGATTCCCTGGGACGAGATCGATCAGCACGCGACGGACTACGTGCTCTCCCTACTCGCGCTCGGGTTCGATCCCGAGGAGGGGACCCTCTACCGCCAGTCCGAGAACCGTGCGGTGCAGGATCTCGCCTTCGAGCTCGGCGCGGAGGCGAACTTCTCGGAGCTCCAGGCGATCTACGACTTCGACGGCGGCACCGACGTGAGCCACATGCAGTCCGTCGTGACACAGATGGCCGACATCATGTACCCGCAGCTGGTCGACGGCCCGAAACCCACGGTCATCCCCGTCGGGCCGGACCAGGATCCCCACGTGCGCCTCGCACGGGACCTCGCAGCACGAGTGCGCTACTTCGGCGTCACAGAGGCCTACGCGAGCTTCGAGGCCGACCCAGCAGAGCGCGAACTCCTCGATCGCGCGTGGGAGGCTCGCGAGGCCTACGCCGAGGAGCCGGATCGGCCTCGCTGTGTGGAGGCCGCCGAGTGGCTCGACGCGGCAGATGAGGCCGGCGATCTCGACGCTGCGGCGCTGGCGTTCCAGGGCGGAGACGGCCAGAGTTCCGGCGAGCACGACGTCCTCCAGTCCATCGTCGAGAAGCTCGAAAACGCCGGCAAGGAGCCGCTTCGACCCCGCGTTCGGATCCTCGATCGCAACGCCACCGAGGACGCCTTCGACGCACTGATCGAGGCCGTCGAGGGCGAGAAGCGCGTCTACGACGAGCACGTCGACGCCTTCGACCTCTCGCGTGCCGACGCGGAGGACGTCTCCCGCGAGGTCGAACTCGATCACGGCGGCTACGGGTTCCAGCTCCCCTCCTCGATCTACCACCGCTTCATGACCGGGCTCACCGGCGGGAAGATGTCCTCCTCCATCCCGGCCTCCCACATCAGCCTCCTCGACGATCCCGAGGAGGGCTACGACAAGGTGAAATCGGCGACGACGGGCGGCCGACAGAGCGCAGAGGAACAACGAGAGCTCGGCGGCGAGGCCGACGAATGTCCCGTCTACGAGCTCTACGCCTACCTGCTCGCTGGGGACGACGACGATCTCGCCACGGAGGTTTACGAGGAGTGCGTCGGCGGCGAACGGCTCTGTGGCGGCTGCAAGGAGCAGGCCGCCGAGCTGATGGAGGAGTTCCTCGAAGAGCATCAGGAAAAGCGCGCGGAGTGGGAGGAGAAACTCGACGAACTCGACATCGAACTCGACAGCCCCCGCAAGCGCGCCTGAACGGAATGTCGGGGAGTGTCGAAGAACGACAGCGATCGGTCCCGGTGGTCACTCCATCTCTGACCTGATTTTGGCGAGGTTTCTGCGGGCCTTCCATTCCAGGCTCGGCACCGCTGGCGTCTCCGGGATCACTACTGAACAGCCAGAAAGTCCGCCAGGGCCCCGGATACACAGTGGGCTTTCACGGACCCCCTGCCTGGCGGACTGAAAGGGCGAGGGCGACGTGGCCGGCTACTGCCGGCCACGTTTAAGGCGGTCGGTGGAACCGACCGCCAGTCTCGCGTGCGCCGCAACCGGCCCGATCCGAGCGTCAGCGAGGATATCCGGCTGGCAAGGGGACCGAAGGGAGCCTTCGACAAAAGCGAGCGGGAGCGAACGCAGTGAGCGACACGCGAGCTGACGTGTGCGAGACGGCAGAGGGCTTTCGGGCCGTTGGCGCCCGGTGCACGCGGTTCCGCGACGTGTCAGTGCAAGCGCCGAGCCCGTCTGCTCCCAGTCCGTCGTCGCAATCTCCCCACCGAAGATTCGAACGAAACCACTGCCGTCAGCCAAGCGTCTGACGCCCGTCCTGCAAATTCCTTTTTTATTTGTGAGAAAACAACGTCTGACGGGCGAAAATATTAACCACCAGGGCAATGATTGGCAGCGTATGCAGCCAGGACTCCCCGAGGCGGCTCGCCGCGTCGAGGCCGACCCCGGCGCCGTCTTCGAAAGGCACGGCGCCGAGTCGGTCGACGAGCTGGTGGCCAGCGGGGAGGCCCCCGAGCGCGACGATGTGAGCGATCGCGCCGTGAGCAGTCTGTTCGAGGGCGCACTCGCTCGGCCAGAGCGCCAGTCGGTGTCCTCAGGCGAGGGAAGCGGGACGCCGACGGCCGGAGAGCCATCGAGTGGGGTCGACGAGGAATCCGCCACCGAATCGACGACCACGCCGGCCGTTCTCGCCGACCTGAAGCGAGCCATCGACGAGACCGAGGCCGATGCGCCCGGCGCGGTCGACGGCGAGGAGCTCGACGCGCTCGACGACGCGGAGGTCGCAGAGGCGCTGGCAATCGCCGAGGAACTGGAGACGGCAGACGCTGGAGAGGTCGACTGCCAGACGTCGATTCCAGCGGAGTGGCGAGAAGACTGATTGTCGGCGGCACAGCGCCTGCAGTGTGGTGCCTGACGAAAGGAGTATCAGTCGGTAGTACAACCAGCGGATACGATGAACGTCCTCGTCACCGGCGCCAGTCGCGGAATCGGGCGGTCCACCGCACTCGCACTCGCGGACGAACACGACGTCGCGATCGCCTACAACCAGTCGGCGGACGCGGCAGCGGAGGTCGCGGTCGCTGCCCGGGATCGTGGCGCGGAGGCCGTCACCGTCCAGGCCGACGTGACGGACTCGGATGCCGTCGAGGAGATGGTCGATGCAGCCGCCGACGAGCTCGGTGGCCTCGACGCCGTCGTGAACAACGCGGGAGTCGTCGACCCGGACAGTTTGGACGATCTCGACGACGACCAGTGGGATCGCGTCCTTCAAACGAACCTCACGGGCGCGTTCTACGTCACCCGCGCAGCCATCGACTACCTCCAGCCCGGCGGCGACGTGGTCTTCGTCTCCTCGATCGGTGGCACCGCCGGCACCGTCGACGCCAGCTACGCGGCAAGCAAGGCCGGACTACACGGGCTCACCCGTGCACTCGCCCGCGAGTACGGCGAGGACGGCGTCCAGGTCAACGCCGTCGCCCCCGGTCCCGTCGAGACCAGCATGAACGACGATATTCTCGGATTCCTCGAGGAGATCGAGTTCCGCGGCCACGAGAACCTCGACACGCACCTCCCGGAGTACGCCTGCGACCCGGCGGACGTCGCGGACACGATCGAGTACCTACTCGGCAACGAGTACGTGCAGGGCGAGATCGTGAACGTCAACGGCGGGATGCAGTTCCAGTAACCGGCCGCCTCCACCGTTCAGGGCTCGGCGAGTGGCCGTTCGATTGACCGCAGCGACGCGTAACGCTTTTGCGTCGGCGTTTCGAGGGGTTCGAGTATGCCGTCGAACCCTACGGACAGGCGTTCAGTACGCCCAGCGACTGCCGCCACGGGGTTCGTCTTTTTCGGGCCGGCCTGACTGGCGGCGGACTCCGGCGTGGGCCCCATCGGCCCGACCGGACGAAACCGACCGCGATCCGGCCGGCACCGACTCCGAGCGATCCACCTGCGATCCAACCGACCACACACATCAATGGAACTTCCAGCAGCACAGGTCGCGGTTCTGAACGCCGCGAGCGCGAACGACGCACAGACCACAGACCAGCTCGCCGAGGACACCGATCTCGCTCCCGAGACGGTGACGGGCGCGGCGTTCGCGCTCGAAGAGGCCGGCCTCGTCACAGTCGAGGCCGTCGAGCACGAGCGCGTCGCCACGACCGCCGAGGGCGAGACGTATCTCGAGGACGGCCTGCCCGAGGTGGCGCTCTACCGCGCCGCCATCGACGCCGGGGCGGCGTCGGACCCCGTCTCACTCGGCGAGGTCATCGGCGCCGCGGGACTCGATGGAAACGCCGTCGACATCGCGCTCGCGAACTTCGCACGGAAAGGCTACGGGTCGATCGACGACGGTGCAGTCAGCGCCGATCCCGACGCAGATCCCGACGCCGACGAGGAGGCACTCGCACTCTCCGCGGTCGCAGACGCACTCGACGCGACCGAGGGCGAGGAGGACGATACCACCGTCGCTCCCGACGACCTCGACGTCGGCGCCGACACGCTCGACGACCTCGAACGCCGCGGGCTGATCGAGCGCTCCGAGACGACCGACCGCACCGTGCTCCTCACCGACGACGGCGTCGACGCGCTCATGATGGGTGTCGAGGAGGCCCAGACGGTCGGGCAGGTCACGCCAGAGCTCCTCACGAGTGGCGACTGGGAGTCGGCGGAGTTCGCGGAGTACAGCGTCGAGGCTGACGCCGAGACGCCCGCCGCAGGGAGGACCCACGTCCTCCGACAGACCGTCGAGCGGGTCAAGGACGTGCTCGTCGGGATGGGCTTCTCCGAGATGGAGGGGCCCCACGTCGACGCGGACTTCTGGATCAACGACGCGCTGTTCATGCCCCAGGACCACCCGGCGCGGACGCACTGGGACCGCTTCGCGATGGAGACGCCCAGTGAGATCGACTCCCTCCCCGACGAGCTCGTCGAGCGGGTCGAACGCGCCCACCGCGAGGGCGTCGGCCAGGACGGCGACGGCTACCACTCGCCCTGGGACGAGGAGTTCGCGGAGGCGCTCGCGCTGCGCGGGCACACCACGTCGCTCACCGCTCGCCACCTCGCCGGCGAAGCCATGGGCGATCTCGAACCGCCCCAGCGGTTCTTCAGCGTCGAGAAGGGCTACCGCAACGACACGCTCGACGCGACGCACCTGCTGGAGTTCTTCCAGATCGAGGGCTGGGTGATGGCCGAGGAGCTCTCCGCCCGCGACCTCATGGGCACGTTCGAGGAGTTCTACGCCCAGTTCGGGATCACGGACGTGCAGTTCAAACCCCACTACAACCCCTACACGGAGCCCAGCTTCGAGCTGTTCGGGGAACACCCCGAGACCGGCGAGCTGATCGAGATCGGCAACTCCGGGATCTTCCGCGAGGAGATGCTCGAGCCGCTCGGCGTCGACTGTGACGTGATGGCCTGGGGGCTGGCAGGGGAACGACTCGCGATGCTCGTGACCGGCGCGGAGGACATCCGCGACATCCACGGCACGCTAACCGATCTGGACTTCCTGCGGAACGCGGAGGTGATCTACTGATGCCCGTCGTCGAGATCGATCCCGACGAACTGCGGACCCTCGCCAGCCAACCAGAGAAACCCGAGGACGAACTGATCGACGACCTGTTCGCCCTCGGCCTCGAACTCGAAGGGAAGACCGAGGACGGCGAGCTCGAACTCGAGTTCGCGCCGGATCGGCTCGACCGTCTCTCCGTCGAGGGGATCGCTCGCTCGCTTCGCTACCAGCTCGGCGACGACCGCGGCGCCCACGTTCCGTCCGTCAACGATCCCGACTGGACCATCGAGGTCGACGCCGACGTGCCCGAGGAACGCCCCTACGTCACGGGCGCCGTCCTGCGGGACGTCAACCTCGATCGGGACGCGCTGGACTCGCTGATCCAGCTCCAGGAGAAGCTCCACGCGACGATGGGACGGGGCCGCGCGAAGGGTGCCATCGGCGTCCACGACCTGACGATGCTCAAGGGCGGCGCAGCGGCGACCGACGACACCTCCGAGCCCACCAAGACCGTCCAGTACACCGGAATCGACCGCGATGGCGACACGTTCGTGCCACTGGAAGGTGACGCGGAGATGACCCCCGGCGAAGCGCTTTCCTCCCACCACATGGCCAGCGAGTACGCCGACCTCGTCGCGGAGTATGAACGTATGCCGGCGATCTACGACGACCTGGGCCTCTTCTCCTTCCCACCAGTGATCAACGGCCGGCGGACGGAGGTGACCGCGAACTCCCGGAACCTCTTCGTCGAGATGACCGGCACCGACCAGTGGACGATCGACCGCATGCTGGCGATCCTCTGTTACGCGATGGACGCTCGCGGCGCGACGATCGAGGCCGTCGACGTCGAGTACGCGGAGGATGCGGGCGGCGACTACGCCGGCTCGACGATCCAGCGGCCCGATCTCGCGCTCGATACGAAAACCGTCGCCCACGACCGGGTCGAGTCCGTCATCGGCGTCGACTTCGATCCACGGGAGGTGCTCGATCTGCTGGAGCGGTCGGGACTCGACGCGCGGCAGGTCGAGATCGAGGGCGGCGACGTCGGCGAGGACGGCGACGTCGCGGTCGGTTACGAGGTCGGCGTTCCGGCCTACCGCGTCGACGTACTGCACCCGCAGGACCTCATCGACGACGTCGGACGCGCGTTCGGATTCAACGAACTCGAGCCCAGCTACCCCGACGTCTCGACGCTCGGGGGGCGTCACGAGCGCTCCCGGCACGAGCGAGCGGTGCGGGACACGCTCGTCGGCATCGGCTTCGAGGACATGCTGAACTTCCACATGACGAACGAGGCCGAGACGTTCGAGCGGATGGGGCTACCCATCCCCGAGGCCGACTCCGTCGACGGCGTCGATCTCGAGGCCGGCGGCTCGGTCGAGATCGAGGCGCGGAGCGGCGAGCACGCAAATCGCGACGTGCCCGACGACGCGGTCGGGTTCGCGCCCGCGCCGACGATCGCGACAGCCTACAGCGAGGACTACACCATCCTGCGGACGTGGGCGCTTCCATCCCTGCTGCAGGTGCTCGAGGGGAACACCCACCGGGAGTACCCCCAGAACCTCGCGGAGGTCGGTTTCGTTGCGGAGGTCGATCCCAGCGAGCCGACCAGCGTCGCGGAGTCCCGCTCGGTCGCAGCCGTCGTCGCGAACCACGACGCCTCCTACGAGGACGCACGCGGCCGGCTCCAGGCGCTGGCGTCGGCGTTCGACGTCGATCTGGAGACGCCGGCAACGGACCATCCCAGCTTCCTCGACGGTCGTGTGGCCGACGTAGTGATCGACGGAGACGTTGCGGGCGTCGTCGGCGAGATCGACCCTGCGGTCCTCGTCGAGCACGACCTCGAGGTGCCGGTCGCCGCGTTCGAGCTCCGACGGGACGCACTGGAGTAGCACGGCCGCCTGCAGCCAATCCGATCGACCGAAGCGCTCGTTTTCCTCGGCGACAGTGTGTCCATCACCGCCAACTGGAACCGATCCGTGCGGTGATTCGGCCAGGGCGATCGCCCGTTCTGGAACGCACAATCCACACCAGAACCGGCGGTTTCCCCGTGACTGAACGCTTATTAGGGCCGCGTCCGCAGTTGGTGGTACGCAGTAACGCTGAACATTCGTTCAGTCATAGCCCCGTACCCATGGACGGCGACCACCCCTCCGCGCGACTCGGCGGCCGCGTCCGCGACGAGCTCCGGCAGCGATCGGCCGTGCCGGATCGGCTGTCGAGCGTCGTGACAGATTCGGTGCCCTCGACCGCGCCCGGCGAGATGCTGCTGTGTTTCGCGCGGGCGGATCCCGACGAGCGGGGAGCGGCAGAGCGAGGGGCCGACGGCGCGATGGAGGCCGCCGTGGCCGTCGAGTTCGCGGCGCTCCACCAGTACCTCCACGCGATTCCAGTCGCCAGCGCCCCGCTCGCGGACCCCGCGCGGGACTCGCCGTACGCTGACGACGAGGTGGCGGCGATCATCGACGGCGACTGGCTCCAGGCGGCTGCGTTCGCCCGCGTCGCCGGAAGTACGTCGTCAGCTGGGGCCGCCCGACGATGCCACGCCGCGCTCTCCGGTGGCTCCACCCGCTGCTACGAGCTGTGGGAGCGGTCGAACGAGGCCGCGGATCCGGCGCCGATCGCACCGCTGATCGGGGCCGCTGGTCGCATCGGCGCGATCGTCGCCGGTCTGGATCGATCGGCCGGGGCGACGGTCGCCGACGTCGCCAGATCGATCGGTGCGGCGGTTCCGATCCGGACGCCCGCGGGCACCGGGGCCGGTACAGCCACGACGCCGCCGTCGCGATCTTCGCTGGTCGAGGACCTGTCCGGCGTCGTCGGGGACCCGGAGAGAGTCGTCGACGAACTGGAGCGGCTGGCGAGTGGAGATTCCGCACTGGAGGTCGTCGATAGCTGACTGGGACGTGGCGTCGCATCGTCTGAATCGATCCTGAGGAGGAACGGCACCGTGGCAAGACCGTAGCAGCGACCGGGTACGGAGGAACCGAGATATCGACTGCAGAACAGGGGGAGCAGGTCGGCGAAGAACGCGTGGGACAGCGGGCCCGAACGGCCTCGAGCGACCCCTACAGTCCGACGGCGACGAGGACCGCGACCCACATTACCACGCTGAGCCCGCCGACACCGGCGATACCCACGCCTGCCACGGTGCGATCGTATCTGGTCCAGAGTCCGAGACCACAGTAGACGCTGACGAGCCCTGCGAGGGGAAGAAACAGCCACGCTGCCAGCGCCGTGACGATACCGACGACGAAGAACAGCCGCCCGTCCTCGTTCCAGTCGGAGAGCGAACCCCCCGCCGATGCGGACGCCTCGCTCATCGTAACTCACCAGTGTGTCGGATCTGATCGCCGAGCATGGCTGACTAAACGTTCAGTAAATATTTAAATGATGCGGACCCAGTCCCTCGCGTGGCCGCCGGCTGCAGTCGCCGTCCTATCGACCCGCCGACGGATACCCCTGCCCGGACGCGGTGTACCGAACCGCGACGGCGACAGCACGCCGGGCGAGCCACGCGACGCACGCCGCCAGGGAGAAGTACCCCCAGTGCAACGATTGATTTCAGGAGCGTACACGCGATGACTGACGATGTCAGCCCGACGAAACGGGCAATCATGGAGGCGACGTACGACGCCTTGCACGAGCAGGGGTACGGCGATCTGACGATTCAGGCGATCGCCGACGAGTTCGAGAAGAGCAAGTCGCTGCTGTACTACCATTACGAGGACAAGGAAGCATTGCTCGCCGATTTCCTCGAGTACGCCCTCGAGGAGTTCATGGCTGAAATCGATCTTCAGGATCACGAGCCACTCGAACAGCTCGAGATGCTGATCGACGCCACCGTCCCCGAAACGATCGACGAGGAGCGCTACCGCGTCCAGATCGCACTCCTCGAGCTGCGCGGACAGGTCCCCCACACGGACGTCTATCGCGAACGCTACACCGAGATCGACCGAATGCTCACGGATCGCGTCGCCTCGATCATCGAACGGGGCGTCGAGAGCGGCGCAATCCGCGACGTCGACGTGGAACTCGAGGCAGAGCTTCTCGTTTCGACGATTCTGGGGGTACAGACCCGCAGACTCACGACCTACGCGGAGTTCCCCATCGAGCGAAGCAGAGCCGCACTCTTCGAGCACGTACAACAACGGCTCGTGGCGGCGGAGTCCTGACCGGCATAGACGGCGACGCCGGCACCAGAGTAGACCCTCAGTCGCTCACTTCGACGCCGCCGAACAGTGCGACGCCAGTGAGGACGAGGTCGGATTTCTCGCTTCGGCGAGCAGTGCCGTCGTCCGCGGGCCGCGACCGCTCGTCGCTGGCGCCCCCGAACAGCGGCAAGACGTCGAGGTCGACGGACCACTCCTCGGGCACCCGGATCTCGGCACCGCCGAAGAGGACCACTGCCTCGATCGTCGCCGGCGGCTGATCGATCTCGGCGTCGCGGAGATCGATCTCCGCGCCACCGAACGCGACGATCACCTCGCCGCCGACGAACCGGTCGGTCGTGAGTCGCCGGTCCGCACCGCCGAAGAGCGCGATCGCGTTCAACTCGTCGTTCGCGTCGGTCGCCGTGCGGCCGTGTCCTCTGCGCTGACGCCCGATCAGCAGGAGGACGCCGAACAGCACGACGAACAGCGGCCACCACGTCCCGATCGCCTCGTCGCCGATGACGCCGACGTTCCGCGCGAGGTAGGTTCCGGCGATCGCGATCACCATCACCGGGCCGGTGAGGTTCCGGAAGCCACTGGAGAGCAACGCCCAGAGACCGAGCACCACGAAGATCGCCGGGACCCAGTCCCAGATCGAGTCGGCGGGGAGTGCGTCGGTCGTCGCGAGCAAGAGCAACACGCCGACGAGCACGATCAGCCCGCCCGTCGCGATCCGTCCCGTCAGATTCCGAGCCATAGCAGGGTTCTCGGCGCGGATTCGCATAAGCGTGGGGCACCCCACCACACGCTCAAGTGCCCGCGGCCCGTTCCCTGGCCACGATGACAGGGCAGGGCGGGGACCCCATCCCGGTGACGGTGCTCTCCGGACCGCTGGGCGCCGGCAAGACGACCGTGTTGAACCACCTGCTGACCCACGCCGGCGATCGCCGGATCGCCGTGCTCGTCAACGACATGGGCGACGTCAACGTCGACGCGGACCTGCTCGCGGCGGGCTCGGACCTCGCCGCCGACGGCGGAGTCGCGGAGCTCTCCAACGGCTGCATCTGCTGTGAGCTCCAGGACGATCTCGAAACCGAGGTCGCGCGACTGGCCGAGGAGCGGGCGTTCGACGTGCTCGTCGTCGAGGCTTCGGGCATCTCGGAGCCCGGCCCCGTCGGCCGGCTGTTCGTCACGGACTCCCGCGCCGCCGCGATCTACGACCTCGACGCGCTGGTGACCGTCGTCGACGCGCCCCGATTCTGGGAGACCTTCGGCGGCGACGTCGAGGGCGAAGGCGGACTCGAGGGGCGCGTCCAACGCGAGACCGCGCCAGGCTCGACCGACCGGCCGCTCTCGGACCTCGTGATCGAGCAGATCGAGACGGCGAACGTCCTCCTCCTGAACAAATGCGATCGTCTGAGCGACGAGCAGGTGGGAGCGGCCGAGGCGCTGCTGGGCGCGCTCAACGCTGACGCTCCAGTCCATCGGACGGTCCACGGAGACGTGGCTCTCGATCAGATCCTCGAGACCGGACACTACGCCGAGCAGGAGACTGCTACGGTGGGTGGGCACTCCGACGCGAGGGCCGGCCTGGAGCAAAGCGGTCACCGGCACGGAGACCGCGATCGCGGCGATCACAACCACCGCGCCGACCACGGTGATCACGGCCCTACTAACCACGATCATAACGACCACGATCACAGCGACCACGGCCACAGCGACCACGGTCACGCACATCCGGAAGCAGTCTACGGCGTCGACTCCGTCTCGTTCCGACGCCGCCGACCATTCCACCCGGGCCGACTTCTCGACGTGCTCTCGGAGCTGCCACCGGCGGTCGTGCGCTCGAAAGGGCTCTTCTGGGCCGCCGGACGGGAGGATCTCGCCCTACTCTACAGTCAGGCCGGGCCGACGGCGAGCGTCGAGGGGGTCGGCCCCTGGATCGCGAGCCTGCCCGATATCGAGGCCGACCTCTACCGGTCGAACAATCCCGAGCTACGGTGGGAGGAGCCCCACGGCGACCGGCGCAGCGAGCTGGTGTTCATCGGTCGGGACGTGCCAGAAGAGTCCATCTTCGCGGCGTTGGAGGACGCGCTCGTCACCGACGAGGAGTGGGATCCAGAGGACGGGTGGCTCGGCGACGACGATCCCGCCGAGTCGGCCGGGCTCCCCGCCAGCGAGGCTGACGACGAGCGCATCGAGTTCTCGCCCCGGGACGCCGAGGGGTTCGATCCAGCGCGGTGAGGGCAGGCAGTTCCACGGGACCGATCAACGTCTCGCGGCGTGGGCTCACCACGTACGACAGTGCAATCTCTACACGTAGAGCAGCGCGAGCAACGCCATGAGCACGAGCACCCCGGCGGCGATCGCGTAGAGCAGCGTCCGGAACCGATCGCCGACCGGCACCTCCTCGCGACGATCGGGATTCTCCGTCCAGACGAACCGGTGGAACGCGACCACGACCGTTCCGAGCGCGACAACGCCCGAGACCCCGATCGCGAGCGGCTCGCCGAGTCCGTGGCTCAGTAGGTAGAGCGGCCCCCACGCCATCGCGACGCAGATTCCCAGCAGCGCGACGACCAGGAACGGCACCGGATCGATCGGGCTGCCGTCGCTGTTCCGGAGCTCCATCCCCGGTACGTTCGGTGTGCAGAAAGTTAACAGTGAACGACGAGTGTCGATCCAGCGGGTCGAACGACGGACGGAGTCGGTCCAGCGCCGGGACTTAAGATGCACCGCCGCCCAGAGCCGGCCATGCAGAGTCGTGGCGACCCCAGAGTTCACTTCGTGATGAACCTCCTGCTCTCGGCGGCGTTCGTCTACATGCTACTCCGCGGGCTGGAGTTCCTCGACGTGGTCGCCTTCTCGCTCGTTCGCTTCGCCATCGGCACGCTCCTGTTGATGGCGATTACGCACGTCGTCACGCAGTAAGTGCGATCGAAAACTGTAGCTCCGGCGGCGGACTCAACAGGCACAGCCCGCGCCGTCGGTCGAGCGCTCGAACGACATCGCCTCGCCACAGCCGGGGCAGTCCGGGGCGCCCTCCCCCGTCACGTCGACGTCGCGGATTCGCTCCTGGCAGTCGTGACACCAGTACGCGCCCTTGGAGCCGTCGGTCGTTGTCGTCTGGTTCGAGGCCTGGAAGACCTCCGCGACCGTGCCAAGAATACCCATGGTCCGGCTTTGGCGTCCAGCCCGATAAGCGACGCCCCGGCTGTGCGCTCGCGGGACAGAACCGCTCGCCGGAACGTAGCGTTCGGGTGCCACGGCGGCGTTCGCCGCAGGAATCACCCGACGGCGTCCGAAACCGAGCTCAGAGCGCGCCGGAGTTCGCCGCGGCGCTTCCAGCCCGCGATCCGGTCGGTGATCGTCCGCGGACGGACGCCCATGCTGACCGTCGAGGTCGCGTCGATGCGGGTGCCTTCGTTTTCGGATCGCCAGGAAAGATCGGTCTCCATCGTCTCGAGGGGCGCTCCCTCGTCCTCGATCTGCTCGTAGAAGATGCCGTTCTCACGGAGTTCGAACCGAAAGGAGAGTTCGAGTCCCGCGCCCCCGGCGACGACGTGGACGTCGCCGTCGCGCTCCTCCACGTGACGAACCTCGAAGCTCCCCTCGTGTTCGACGATCGACGCCGGATCCAGCGCCCGCTCGACCACCCCCGGCGGCGCCTGGACGAACTGCGAGACCTCGACCGTGCGCATACGCCGGCCTTCGGCGGGTAGCACCTAAGCGTTCGGGCGAAGTGGTGTGGAGGTGGTAGGGCCGGAGCCGGACGGGTGCGATCGGTGCGAAAGAAGACGTGTCTTCCCGGTTCGAGCCCGCCAGCTACTCGATCGTGGCACGGCCGCTGGTCGTGCTCCGCAGGCGGTCCCGGAGTGCCTCGGCCTCGACGCTCGGCACCGAGACCACGAACTGCACCCGCTCCTCGTAGGCGGCGTCGAAGGAGCCAGGGCCGCCTTCGAGCACCGATCGAACCGATCCCGAATCGTCGTACTCGACGGTGACCGTGAACTGCTCGTGGGGCTCACGCTCGACGACGCCCGCGGCCTCGATCGCGTCCGCCGTCGACCGGCCGTAGGCAGATACCAGCCCGCCGACACCGAGGTTCGTCCCACCGTAGTACCGGACGATCGCGACGGCGACGTTCTCGAGTTCCTGCCCCTGGAGCACGTTGAGCGCCGGCTTCCCGGCAGAGCCGGAGGGCTCGCCGTCGTCGTTGCTATACTCCCGCAGATAGCCGTCTTCTGTCCGAACGCGATAGGCCGGTACGACGTGGGTCGCGTCGTCGTACTCCGCGGCGATCTCGTCGGTGAACGCCTCCGCCGCAGTTTCGCTCTCCACTGGAGCGACGTAGCCGATGAACTCCGACCCTTGCACCTCGAAGGCGGCGCTGGCTCGCTCGGCGACTGTGCTGTAGGGGTCGGTGGCCGTCACGGCTGGTCGTTCCCGGCGCCGTCGGACGGTGGCTCGGGATCGTCGCTCGGCGCAGAGTTGGGGTCGCCGGTCTCGGACGGATCGGGGTCGGCGGTCGGCGCAGAGTCGGGATCGGTACCCGACGCAGAGTTGGGGTCGGCACTCGGCGATGCGGAACTGTCGTCGGCCGTGCGTCCGCGCTCGCCCAGCCAGAGCCACGCGAGCACGATCGCCAGCGCAGCCTCGACGATCTTGGAGACGAGCGCGAGATCGTCCTCTCCGAGGTGCTGGAACAGCGTCTCCACGGGACCCCACTCCGGATGCGGATGCGGCTGGTTCTCGACCCACGGCAACGCGGGGAGATGCCCCATCAGGTGCCAGCCCCAGTAGCCGAAGATGTAGACCAGCATGAGCACGATCCCGAGCACGTAGACGGGTGTGCGCCGGCCGCCGAGGGCGACGTAGGCCACCCCAGCGATGATCGCTGCCGACGAAACCAC
Organism: Salinarchaeum laminariae; assembly: GCF_023204835.1. Taxonomy (GTDB): domain Archaea; phylum Halobacteriota; class Halobacteria; order Halobacteriales; family Salinarchaeaceae; genus Salinarchaeum; species Salinarchaeum laminariae. The sequence continues at coordinate 1,061,381 of NZ_CP096270.1, read as the reverse complement.
GAACAGCAGCGGCCGGGGATCGACGTAGACCCCATAGCGCAGCTGCTCCGTGAAGCGATCGAGACCCCAGTAGACGTGCGTTGCGACGACTAACCCCGCGAGCTGGAGGGCGAGGAGCTCGACCCAGGAGCGGGTCTCCTCGTTCATTGGTCGGGCTTGGGCGAGGGGTCCCATTAGTCGTGCGTTCTGGAGTGGATGCTGGGGAGTGGGTGGTTGGAGGAAAGAGCTGCTTCCAAGCGGTTCGTTTCGATTGTCGCCATTCCCTCTGATCCCAGGAGTCCCGTTCCTACTCAGCGCCCACGTTCTGGCCGCCCTCGAAGGAGTCGGGACCTGGTTCGATGTCGGCGTACTGAACGGCCCGCCTGCCGAGCACGAGCGTCCGCTCGTCGAGACTGTCATCGAGAATGTCCCCGTCTTCGATCGCGTTGCGCGCTCGCGGGATCGCGACCTGGTGGGGAATCACCCAGGCGTTGAGCGCGCGACAGACAGAGCGGAGGTGTTCCAGGGCCGGCGTCGGGAAGCCGCCACCGGAGACCGCGAGCAGCCCGACGGTCTCGTCCTCGAACTCGTCGAACCCGCAGTAGTCGAGCGCGGTCTTCAGCGGCGAGGCGAAGGAGCCGTGGTACATCGGCGTGCCGAGGAGGACGGCGTCGGCGGCGCGGACGCGATCCGCGAGATCGATCGCGTCGCCGGCCTCGTCGTGGTCGGCGTCGAAGATCGGCAGGTCGTACTCCCGGAGGTCGATCAGTTCGGTGGTGCCACCGGCGCGCTCGACGCCGTCGAGTGCGCGGCGAGTCGCGACGCGCGTGTAGCTCCCCTCACGAAGGCTGCCCGGAATCGCGACGACGTGTGGACCATCCATACGGATGCACTCATTTCAGGCGATGATGAGTGCGGCGATCACCACCAGGTCGCTACGTGATTGCCTATGACTACCACCGGAATTGTTAACTATAATCCCCTAAAATCGGGGGCTATGTCCACACAGCGTGGGGGAGGCCTGATGGATCGTGTTCCGATCGTGCAGAGCGTCGTAGTTGGTATCGTCTCATACGTGGTGAGCTTCGCTCTCGTTGCGATGGTCGTCGCGGGGATGGAAGACGGCGACGACCTCGTTGGAGCAGCGGGGAACATCCTCTACGGCGCTCACTTCGTCGACGCGAAGTATACCGTGTCGGCGGGGGGGCAAAGCCAATCGGAGACGCACAACTTCATCAGTGAGAGCTCGCTGGAGGCACCGGAGTTCCTCTATCAGATCATCCCGATCGTCGTGTTGCTCGTCGCGGGTATCGCACTCGTGCGCTACCTCGAGATCCCGGACGAAACCGACGCTGCCATCGCTGGCGCAGCGCTGGCGATCGGCTACGTCGTGTTGACGATCGTCGGAACGTTCGTCTTCGAACTGTCCGACACCCAGATGGGCATTACCGCCGAAGTCGTTCCCAAACTCGGCCTCATGACAGTGCTCCTGATGGGCATCGTCTACCCAGTCGTCATCGGCGGGATCGGTGGCTACGTCGGCTCCCGGCTGTAGGACGCTCCGCAGAGCCCGCCACCCAGGGAGATCGAACAATAGAGTACGCCGGCGGTCAGTGATGACCGCCGGGGCCCATTCTCGCAGACGAGGCGTATCAGACACCTCCGGTATCGGACCGATCGCACAAGGTATCGTCGCGGGACTGCTCGCGTGGATCGTTACCCTCGCGTGATCTCTGACTGGTCGCCGCGATAGAGGACGTCGACGGTCGCGAAGATGGGGATCCTCTACTCCGTCCTTTTCGGTAGGCTATGTGCAGCGATCGGTTCCCGGCTGTCGCTCGCTCTGCCCATCGACGTACGGACGGTCTCTCGTCCTTTTCGCACGTTAGCTGCGCAGTTCGACGACGTCGCCCTCGCGAGCGACCAGCCCGTCGTCGGCCAGATCCTCGACGAGATCGCGGAGCCACTCCCGGCTCCCGTCGCCGTCGCTCTCGGGCGCGTAGTCGACCCGGACGCGGGGGCCCAGCTCGTCCAGCTCCTGGGCGCCGTGCTCGGAGAGCGCGGAGAGCACGCGGGCGCGTTTCTGTCGCCGGCTGCCCTCGAAGGGCGGCTGCGTTGGTACGTCCGGCGCGGTGAAGTCGCCGCTGTGGTACGCCGAGCACCACTGCCGCCAGGGGCAGCCGGCCTCGTCACAGCTCGGCGTCTTCTCACAGGCCACCCCGCCCAGTTCCATGATCGCGTTGTTCCAGTCCCGGGACTCGCCAGCGGGCATGAGCGCATTCGCAGCAGCTTCGAAGGCAGCGTCGTCGTCCGGCACGTCGAACGCCCGGTAACAGACACGCTTGACGTTCGTGTCGACGACGGCGTCGCCCTCGTTGAACGCGAAGGAGGCGACGGCGTTGGCGGTGTAGGGGCCGACGCCGTGGAGATCTTGCAGGCCCTCGGGATCCGTCGGGAACTCGCCGGGGTCCAGGTCGTCGCCGCCGACCTCGCCCTCGGTCACCTGCCGGGCTGCCTCGTGGAGGTATTTCGCCCGGTTGTTGTAGCCGAGACTGTGGTCGGTCCAGAAGGAGACCACGTCAGCGCGATCTGCCGCGGCGAGCGCAGCAGCGTCTGGCCAGCGATCGAGAAACGCTGCCCAGGCCGTTTCGACGCGAGAGAGCTGGGTCTGCTGGCTCATCACCTCCGAGACGAGGATCGCGTAGGGATCGGTGGTCTCTCGCCAGGGGAAGGAGCGGTGGTCCTCGCGATACCAGGAGAGGAGCGCGTCCTGCACGGCGTCGAGGTCCTCGGGGAGCGAGACGCCATCGGGGAGATCGCGGTCGGTGGGGGTCGACTCGCCGTCGCCCTCCTCGGTACTCATTGGCAGCGGCTTGCCGACGGGGGCGCTTTACTCGTGCGGTCCGGGAAGGACGCGAGTCGATCGAACACGTATCGCCCGGGCTACCGGACGCCCATCGCCGCGAGTGCGAGGATCGCGAGCACGGCGACGCCGGCGAGGACGGTCGAGCCGTAGACTGTTTGCAACGCCGCGAACGCGCCGGCCAGCGCGACCGCTGCGGCTGCGAGACGACGAACGCGCGTCGAGAGTGGGGGTGGGTGGTCGGACATGGCTGTGGCTCGGCAGGGCCGCGAGTGCAGTCGGACGGCACTACTGCGGCGCCAGCGAGTGATCGGTCGTTACCGACGGTAACGGGTAAGTGAGCGCCGGAAGCTCGGTGGAAGTGGAAATTGGTGGCAATCGGGTGGAGTTGCGTGGATGGAGGTCCAGAATTCGGGCCGCCAGCGGTGTTGCCGGACCGCACGATCGCCGGCTGCGTCACCGAGCCGCGGGGTTCATCCGGCCTCGCGGCCGAGACCCCGCCATGAGCGAGACGCCACCTGGCTGGGCCGACGACCTCGAAACCGGCCGCGCCGAGAAGGACGAGTTCTTCGACACGCACCGACAGTCGCCGATCCCGCCGGAGGAGCGCGACGCGTTCGACGGGCTCGACTACTTCGACCCGGACCCCAAATTCCGCGTCGAAGCGGAGGTCACGATCCACGACGAGCCCGAACAGCTCGAACTCGACACAAGCGACGGCCGGTCGATTCGCTACGATCGCGTTGCGACGTTCGCGTTCGAACTGGACGGCACGGAGATCGAACTCCACGGCTACCAGCAGCCCGACGAGACGCTGGCCGACGCGGCGATCTTCCTCCCCTTCCGCGACAAGACCACCGGGCCCGTGACCTACGACGGCGGGCGGTACATGGACCTGGAGACCGAGCGGGCGCTGGAGACCGGCGACGTGATCCCACTGGATTTCAACGTCGCGTACTCTCCGTTCTGTGCCTACAGCGAGACGTTCTCCTGTCCGCTCCCACCCGAGGAAAACTGGCTGGAGATCCCGATCGAGGCAGGGGAGAAAGGCTGGGAGTAGGAGCGGGGTCTGGCTACGTCATCGCTACGACAAACCGTTCGGAAGCCCCTTTCCAGTCCCGGAAGAGCAAGCTCTTCCGACTTCCGCAGGATCGAAGATCCTTCTCAGTCCCACCCGATGGTAGCTTGGGGAACCATGCGAACCCCCTGTGGACCCCGAGGGTGCTGTAGCAGTGGCACTGGTAGCTGCTCAAAAGCCGTGAAAAATCTGTCTGCGACCGTCGCCGGCCGGTCAGGCGTCGACGACGGCCTGCAGGATCTCCGGAGCGTCGGCGAGCGCGTCGTCGAGCTGGTCGGCGTCGGGACCGCCGCCCTGTGCGAAGTCCGGCGGGCCGCCGCCACCACCGCCGACTCGACTGGCGAGTTGGCTGACGACCTCGCCGGCGTTCACCGCGCAGCCCTCGGGGACGCCGACGACGAACTGAGCGCCGTTGGTTCCGTCAGACGAGTCTGACGACGTCCCGCTCACATCGCTCGCGGGACCCCCGCTACCGAGTACGGCGATCTGGCCGTCCTCGACGAGCGCGTTCGCGGTCGCGCGGAGCTCGTCCATCTCGGCGTCGATGCGCCGGACGACGGCAGTGGTCTCGCCGACCTCGACTTCCGTCGCGTCGTCGTCACCGCCCGCAGCGCGGGCTTCGGCCAGCTCCTCCTGTAATTCCTCGATGCGCTTGCCTCGCTCCTTCCACTCATCGAAGAAGCGCGTGGCAGTATCGGGGACGTCCCAGACGTCGACGTCGAGCGCTGCGGCGGTGTCGTAGAGAGCGTCCTCGGTACGCTGGGTCGCCTCGATCGCCGCGGTGCCCGCCGAGAATGTCAGTCGCTCGACGCCGTCCTGCACGCGCTCGGTCGAGCGGACTTTGATCGCGCCAATGTCGCCCGTTCGCGCGACGTGCGTACCACCGCAGGCCTGGACGTCGGCGTCGACCTGGATGATCCGAATCTGCTCGCCCGGCGGCACGCCGCCCTGGTAGAGGTCGAACCCGTACTCGGCTTCCGCGTCGTTGCGGTGGAGCCACTCCTGGCTGACGGAGACGTTCGCCATCACGATTTCGTTGGCGAGTCGCTCGATCTGCCTGACCTGCTCGCGGTCGATCCGGTCGTAGTGCGCCACGTCGATGCGAGAGGAGTCGACGCCCTTCTGCGCGCCTGCCTGCCGGACGTGGTCGCCCAGAATCCGTCGGGCCGCGTGAATCACGACGTGCGTCGCGGTGTGGTTGCGCATGAGCTGCCGGCGACGATCGACGTCGAGCTTCCCGCGAACCATCGAGCCCTTGTCGAGTTCTTCGTCGGTACGGTGTCGGATCACGCCGTCCTCGATCTGGACGTCGGTGACCTCGACGGTCGCGTCGTCGCTCGTGAGCGTGCCGTGGTCCGGCGGCTGGCCACCGCCCTCCGGATAGAACATCGTCTGGTCGAGCACGACGTCGTAGCCGTCCTCGCGTTCGAACACGTCGAGGACGACCGCCTCGAACTCCGTGCCCTGCTGGTCGTCGTAGTACAGCTGCTCGGTCGCGGGGAGGTCGGCGAACCGCTCGTCGGCGTCGGCGGCCGTGATCCCTCCGGCGTCCTCGTCGTGTCGGGAGGCGACCTGCCCGTAGAAATCCTCGGGGACGTCGACGTCGGCGCCGTGTTCGGCGGCGATATCCTCGACCATGTCCGGCTGGATGCCGTGGGAGTCGTAGAGTTCGACGAGCTCCGGCGTCGGGATCGGTTCGCCGGCGTCGGCGTGTTCGGCAGCCATGTCCTCGACGCGGCGCCGGCCACGCTCCAGCGTCTCGCGATACTTCTCGACCTCCGTTCGCACGACATCGCGTACGTGATCGCGGTTCTCGTAACCCAGGCGCTCTGCCTGCATGTCGACGAGTTCGTCCAGCGGGGCGTCGACGCCGACCTCGTCGACGAGTCGCTTGGTCCGGCGCAGCACCATTCGCGCGAGGTAGCCGGTGCCGACGTTGCTCGGGACGATTTCGTCGCCGAGCATGTACGCGAGCGTGCGGCAGTGGTCCGCGATGGCGTAGATGCTCTCGAGGGGCTCGACGAGCGCCTCGAGATCCGCGACGTCGACGCCGATCTCGGCGGCGATCTCGTCGCGGGCAGCCTCGAGATCCTCGGCCTCGTCGATGTCCATGTTGCCGGCGAGCGCGGCGGCGTCGTGGACGATCCGCTGTTCGTCCTCGGTCAGCTCGATCCCGGCGTTGTCCTTCAGGAAGGCGATCTGGTCGGGGTAGATCGCCTCGTAGACGGTCGGCGTCCCCTGGCTCACCCACGTCCAGCGTTCGAGCCCGTAGCCGGTGTCGACGACGTAGGTGTCCATCTTCGAGTAGCGGTTCCCGTCCTTGAGCTCGTACTCGCCCTCGGGGTCTTGCTCCATCGACATGAAGACGAGCGTCGCCAGCTCCGCGCCCTCGTAGATGACCTCGATGGCGGGCCCGGCGTTGCCGCCGCCGACCCACGGATCTTCGATGTAGGTGATCCCCTCGACGTCCGCGCCCAGCGACTCGAAAAAGCCCTCGCAGAGCTCGACCGTCCGGTCCTTCCAGTAGACCTCGCCCTCGTAGGCGTACTGCTCGGCGTCCTCGATGTCCTCGCGGGCGTTGAACGCGTGGTGGGCCATCATCTCGAAGGCCATCGTGTGCCGGCCAGTGGTGCCCACGTTGTCGATGTCCTGCATCCGGATGCAGGGCTGGCTGATCGTCAGCGGATTTGCAGGCGGCGGCGTTTCGCCCGACGTCACCAGCGGCTGGAAGTCGTAGATCGACGCCTGCGTGAGCAGAACGTCGTCGCGCCAGCGGTTCGCCGCGACGGGGTAGGGCTCGATGCGCTCGTGGTCGTGCTCCTCGAAGTACGACAGGAAGGCCTCCCGCATCTCCTCCAGCGTGTACTCCTCGGCGAAACCGGGGTCGTCGATGAAGGTGTACGTCTCACACGGCGGCTCGCCGCACGTCTCGCGGTCCTCGTCGCGGGTCCAGAAGTGGGCGCCGCACTCGACGCACTCGCGTCGGACGAACCCCTCCTGGTCGAAGAATTCGAGACGGTACTCCTCCTCGAGGTCGCTCATTGAGAGCTATCTGCCGGTCGCCGTGGAAAAGGGTTCCGGGACGCCGATAGAGCGTCGCAGTCGTGCGGTTCGGTGGTAGCGAATCCGCGGTCGAACGGCCCACATCGGGCACCGGTCACTCGTCCGTCGATCGCGTCCGTTCAGTTGTTTGCAGTCCACCGGCCGACGCCGAATCCGTCGACAGGGGCGTAATCCGCACGTGATCGAAGACGGCCGTCGATCGACTGCTCGCGTTGTGGCTACAGACGGCGAGACCAGCCACGACCGATCCGTCGAGGTCGAGCACGTGCTGGTCCACCGGAGCCCAGTCCTCGCCGTCGGTCGAGAGGTAGCAGGTCACGCGCGGGCCGACGCGGTCGAGTCTGAGCCAGATCGGGACGGCCGATCGATCGGAGTGGTTCCGGATGGAGAGCACGTCGTCGGCAGTCTGGCGGTGAATCGACTCGCAGCCGTGGGCGCCGACCGTTCCGAGGAAGGAGAGCGGATGCCCCTCCGCGGGCCAGTCGCCGACGAGCAGGCCGGCCTTCGAGTACTCGCTGACGCGCTCGACGTCGACGGCGCGGGCGACGATCCGGACGTCGGCCTGAACGTTGGCGTAGCCGAGGTGGTACTCCTCGATGTCGCGCCAGAGGTTCTTCCCGCCACCGTCGACGCGCCAGGCCGCCGGACCGGCTGGCTCGTCGACTCCGTCGACCACGCTGCCCGGCTCCAACCGCTGGATGGCACCAGCCGTCGCCACCGGGCCGACGTCGACCGACTCCTCGAGATCGACGGGGTCGCACTCGGTAGCACGGCGATGGGCGTCGGTGCGGAGGATGCACCGTTCGAGCGCGAAACAGGCGCCGTCGTAGCCCCGTGATCCAGGTGGTCCATCAGGCGTCCCGGGCACGGCCACCGCGTCGTCGATCGGCTCGCCGACCGACGGCTCCCAGCGGTGGTACTCGGCGACCTCATCGACGATCGCCAGCCCGAGACCGGTGCCACCGTTCGTGTAGCCGTAGTCGAAGACGCGGGCGGGATCCTCGGCGTCGATGCCGGGGCCGTCGTCGGCGACGTAGAACCCAGTCGCGGTGAGACCGACTTCGATCGCGACGGTGGGGCCGACGTGCTGGACCGAGTTCTTCAGCAGGTTCTCCAAAAGCTGCGTGAACAGCCCGTCCGCGGCCAGCACCGCAACGCCCTCGGGCACCGCGACGGAGAGCGACGCCCGCGGCGCGTCGATTCGCTCCCACGCGTGTTCGATCGCGTCCCGAAGATGCAGCCACGCCATCGTTTCGTCGGTGTCCTCGGGCTGGACGAGCGCGAGCACGTCGTCGATGAGCGTCGCCATGCGCTGTAGCGACTCCTCGACGTTCTCGAGCGCGGTGGGATTCCCGGTCTCCCTGGCGAGCCCCAGGTAGCCACTCGCGATGCTCACGGGGTTCCGGAGATCGTGGGACGCGAAGCTCGCGAACGCTTCGAGCCGGTGGCGCTCCCGCTCGAGCTCCGTCTCGCGAGCCTTCGCCTCGTCGATGGTCTCGGTGATGCCGATCAGGCCACGGCGCTCGTCGTCGGGTCCGAACCAGGGCACCTTCGTCGTACGTAACCAGTTGACCTCGCCGTGACGGGCCTCGTGGCGCTCCTCCTTCTCGACGATCCGTTCCCCGTCTCTCGCGACCGCGAGATCGTCGCGGTAGCCGGACCGGGCCTGCTCCCCGATATCGTCCTCGTAGAGGTCGAGATCGGTCTTGCCGAGCACGGATTCGGTCTGCGCGCTGGCGATCCTGGCGGACGCAGCGACGTGCCGGCCGTCCCGGTCCTTGAAGAAGATCGCCAGCTGGAGGTCGTCGAGTATCACGCGCAGTAGCTGGCCACAGAGTCGGTCGTTCCGGACCGCGTCGTGGCGATCGGCGACGTCGCGGACGGCCTCCAGCAGCTCGGTCGTGGCGTCCGGGTCATCGCCGCCGGTCGCGTCGGTGGCTGCCCCGGGCTGTCGAAGATACCGGGACGCCCCCGCTGCCGTGACGTCGGCGGCCTCGTCGACCGAGCCGGTTTCGGGGTGGACGATCACGGGAACGTCGGGATCTGCCTCGCGAACGGCGGCGACGAACGCCGCGGTCTCCCACTCGCCAGGATCGCTCGGGCAGAGCACGCAGTCGACGCGCTCGGGATCGGGATCCATCCGGACGCAGGTGGCCTCGAGCCGCTCCAGCACGCGCTCGGGAGTGACCCGCTCGAGAGCGACGTCCGGTGCGTCGCCCAGCGCCGCATCGAGGTGGGCCATCGCGCCGGCGTCGGCGGTGTCGGGATCGGTGGCACCCGCACCACTGTCGACGACCGCCGCCACGCGGATCGGGCGCCACTCCGGCGGTGCGAACTCCACTACTCGCTCACCTCCAACTGCACGACCCGGACGTCGTCGAACGTCGCCGTCGCCAGGCGCTCCGTCGAGTGACTACAGACGAGGAGACCGGCGGCGACGCGCTCGGGCCCGTGGAACCGCCGATGATCGACGACGGTCCAGTCCTCGCCGTCGCGAGAGGCCGAGGAGATCGTCCGGTCGCCGACGCGGTCGATCCGGTAGTACAGCCCCGTCCCCTCCCAGCCCGGGATCGGGGAGAGGGTGATCGGCTCGCCATCCCCCGGCCGGCCGGTCGACTCGGTTTCCACGGTTCCCGTCAGCCCGATAGAGGAGAGTACGCCGCCATCTGCGGGATCGAACAGCACGACGCCGGCCTTGCACCGCTCGTGGACGGGTTCGAGATCCGTCACCTGGGCCTCGACGCGAACGTCGCCCGCCACGTCCGTCCAGACGCCGTGGAACTCGCGGACGTCCTGCCAGACGTTGCGACCACCGCCCCTGACAGTCCACTGTCCGTCCTCGCGAGTCGCCTCACCAGGCGGCGCCGCGTCGCCGACGTCGGCAGCCTGGCCGATATCCATCGGGGCGCCCTCGGTGGCGCTGGCGAGTGCGACCGGGCGGAACAGACAGTCGTCGACGACGAATCGGAGGCAGTCGTCGGGTTCCCGCGTGGCCTCGATCGACCAGCCGTGGGCCTCCGCGATGTCGCGGGCGATCGCCATCCGGTGGCCGGCACCCTGGTACTCGAACTCGTTGGGATCGGTGTCGGGCGCCGGATCCAGATCGAGCGGCGGGCCGTCGTACTCGACGAAAAAACCCGTCTCGGAGAGGCCGAGGTGGACGCTGTCGGCGGCAGCCGACTCGCGGTCCAGTACGGCCCGGAACAGATGCTCGAGGAGCCGGTGAAGCTGGTCGGGATCGGCCTGAATCTCGATCGCCTCGTCGACGTCACACTCGAGCGTGGCGGCGGCGCCCTCGATCGCGCCCCAGCTCTGCTCGCCGGCCACCTCGAGGTCGATCCAGCCGAGTTCGGCCGGCTCGGACTGCGGCCGAGCCATGGTGAGCAGCGTTTCGATCAGCGACTGCATGCGATCGAGCGCGTCGTCGATCTCAGCCAGCGAGGCGTCGGCGTCCGTCACGAGCGATCCGTCCGCAGCTCGTGCCCGGTCCAGCGCGTCGAGTGCGGTGGTGACCGGCTCGCGCAGCTCCGTCGAGGTGAACTCCGCGAACTGCTCGAGCCGCCAGCGCTGGCGTTCGAGCTCTCGCTCGCGTTCCTTCATCGCGGTGACCGGCCTGGTGACGCCGACGAGCCCCTGAATCTCGCCGTCGGGTGTCCGCCAGGGCTGTTTCGTCGTGCTGTACCAGCCTTTCTCGCCGACGGCGGACTCACCGCGTGCCACCTTCTCGAGGATCGGCTCGCCGGTCTCGATCACCGACCGATCGTCGCGGTAGCTCTCGAACGCTTTCGCGTCGCCATCGCCGTAGAGATCGACGTCGGTGGTGCCAAGCGGCGACTGCTCGTGACCGGTGGCTACGTAGGACGAAACGGCGACGTGGCGCGCCTCGGCGTCCTTGGCGTACAGCGGGAGCGGAGCGCTCTCCATGAGCGCCGCGAACATCTCCCGCTCGCGCGTGAGCTGCCGGCGACGGTCGTACGACTCGACGACGTCGTCGAGGCGCTCCGCGAGCTCACCGGACGCCGCTCGTCCTCGTGGCAGGTAGACTGTCGCACCCGCCGCAGTGGCCGCCTCCGCGTCTTCGACGCTCCCGGACGCCGGTACGTAGATCACCGGGAGATCGTCGTCGCGCTCCCGGACCGCCGCTGCGAGCTCGATTCCGGTGCCGTCGCTCAGTTCGTCGGTAGTGACGACGCAGTCGACTGGCCCGTCGGGCCGCTCGGTCCGCCTGCCGCTGTCGTCGATCATCGCGAGCGCGTCCTCGACCCCGTCGACGCAGCACAGCTCGACGCCGTCGCCGGTCATCGTCGTGGCGCTTCGCCGGTCGGCGTCGCTCGCCGCGAAGACGACGACCGGCTCGACCGTGTCGTACGCCACGACGTCCATTGCAATATCTAACTCGCGCGGGAGGAAAAACGATGACGGCCCGATCGCTCGGCCGTCTGACGGATCCTGGGCAGAAATCTGGTTACCGCATCTCGGGTCGGTCCCCGGAGACGACCGAGGCGAGTCCCGCGCCGAAGGCGTACGCGATGGCGGCCGTCCCGCCCTGGAGCCGCTGCGGGAAGGAACGCTGGGGTTCGAACCGCTCGACGCTGACCTCGGGTCGGTCCAGTTCCTCGGCGAGGGTCAGCTCGACGGCGTCGCGATCACCCAACTCGTCGACGAAGCCGAGCTCCGCCGCGTCGGTGCCGAGATAGACCTTCGCCTCGGTATCCCGGACCGTCTCGGCGTCGAGACCGGTCGCGTCGGCGACGCGGTCGACGAACTGCTCGTACCACGCGTCGGAGAGCCCCTGGAGGTACTCGCGTTCCGCGTCCTCGAGGGGTTTGAACGGCGCCCCGGAGGCGTCCTTGAACTCGCCGGAGACGATCCCCTCGTAGCTGATGCCGTGCTCCTCGGCGAACTCGTCGAAGCGCGTCTGAGAGAACCGGACGCCGACGGAGCCCACCATCGAGCCCTCGCGTGCCCAGAGCTCGTCGCAGCCGCTGGCGATCCACATCCCGCCGCTGGCACAGAGGTCGCTCGTGTACGCGATCGTCGGCCCGTCGAACTCCTCGGCCGCCGCCCGGACGTCTTCGCTCGGGACGACCTCGCCCCCGGGCGTGTTCAGGTGCAAGAGGAGTGCATCGACCGCACCGTCCTCGTCGGCGCGCTCGATCTGCTCGACGATCTCGTCCGCCGGCGCCGAGGACGGTGCCGAGGGGAGCGGCGAGCCGCCGTCCTCGCGCACGATCGGCCCCTCGACCCCAACCTCCGCGACGTCGTAGGAGCTGAGGGCGTTGCTGGCGATCGAGCGACCCACGCGGAGCCCGAGAATCGTCGCGCCGATCGCGAGCAACACCCCGAGCAGTTCCGTGGTCGATCCAGGGAGATACCAGAAGAGAATCACGCCGACCGCCGCCGTCATCGCTGCGACGACCATCGTGATCGCGAGCGCGAGGAGGTTCGTGAGCGAGTCGTTCATCGAGGATCACCTATAGTGTTGAGAGGTGACGTGGGTCGTCGTGCCATGACGTGCGAAGCGACGACGCCCGGCGAGAAAAACGTGCGTGGAAACCGAGGGAGTGGAGCGCAGGAATCTACTCGACAACAGGCAGCCACGGAAGCCCCCTCCCGCTCGACTCGGGCGACTCGCTGCGCGCTTCCCTCGCTCACTTCGTTCGCTCGGTCCAGTGCTTGCGTCGTCGTCCTTCGTCGACCGGTCGGCCCCTTCCGGAGTATCGAAGGATCTCCGATCCTTCGTACCTCGCGAGAGCTTCGCTCTCGCTCAGCCCCACCCTGGAATTTGTGTAATCGAGCGAAGCTCGGTAGGTAGCGGTGGCGCGCGTTTCGCGGGTGCGTCAGCACCCGAGTAGCGTGCGAGGGACGACTGAGCGAAGCGAAGGAGGAGGTTGGGGAGGACGAGGTTGCTGTGGCTGTGGGTGGGACTGAGCGAAATCTTCGATTTCGCGAGGTACGGAAGATCTCCGATCTTCCGGCACATCGAAAGGGGCCGGGTGGCTCGGCTGTCCCCGGGCGATGAAAGCACCGCAGGGAGCGAAGCGACTGAGGAGCGCATCGAGCCCCGGGAGTCACGCGAGCGAAGCGAGTGTGACCTCGTCGGAGCTTGCTCCGACGGCGCATCGAGCGCCCGGGGGCTTTCGGGCATCCCCTTCAGTAGAGCCCACACGGGGGTGAATTACTTCCCACTACCCCACCCCTCGCCGTACGAGCGATCGGAAAGCGTTTCACCGAGCCCCACGCACGATTTCGCATGAGCGAGCCCACGAAGATCGTGCTCTCGACGGTCGTCATCGCGGCGGTCCTGACGCTGGCGCTGGTCGGCACGTACCTGGTCTGATGTTCAGCGAGCGGGCGCTGTCGCCGGCAGTCGAGGCCGTCCGCGAGGCCCACGCCCCGGAGGCGCTGGTCCTCGACGTCGAGACGGATTTCGAGACGCTGGATCCGGCGGTCGCGGAGGATCTCGGCCTGCTCGTCGACCGGCTCCAGCCCCACAGCTACCCATCGAGCTGGCTGCCAGCCGATTCGCCGGCGCTGCTGGCCCAGTACGCCGGGAGCGAGTTCACGATCGGCGCGCCGGGCGATGGTAGCATCGCTTGGACGCGGCAGACCGAGCCCCCGGTGGTGCTGGTCAAGCCCCGAATCGAGGGGTCGCCCGACTCATTCGTCGACTTCCTGCTCGCCGACGCGCTGGTGAGCCTCGGGCTGGACGTGAGTGTCCCTGGCGCAGAGGACGAGAGCGTCGAGACGGGTGGCCCCGGATTGCCGCCCGCGACGAGCGTGCCACCCGAACATTTCCTGGGATTCTTCCGCGGCCACTACCCCGAGCTGGCCGACGCGACGCCGCTCGGTCCCGCCGGCACCTACCAGCTCGCAGCGGCGCTGTACGACGCCTGGCTGGGGCTGCACACGCGGGACGTGTTCGGGGAGTGGGTCGATTCGGGCGAGGCTGGCGGCGCGGACACCGACGAGCTGGCATCCCTCGGCGACGCCTGGCAGGACGCCGGGGATCGCCTGGAGGGCCGACTCGACGGCCTCGCTGGCGAGGTCGCTCGTGGCGAGACCGAGTTCCCCGACGCCGCGGAGCTGGCCTGCGCGGCAGTCAAGCACGCGCTGGAGCTGCCAGCGCCATATGCCGCGCTCGACACCGAAGCATACCGAAATCGGGGAGCTCCGTTTGCGGTGAAGTGGGCGGAGAAGACCTTCGACGCCCTGGAGTAGCGGCTAGGGTAGAGTGGTTGTGGAGGATTTGGACGTCGTCAATTTTTCTCCGGGCAAACAGCGACCATGTACGGAAGCCCCCTCCCGCTCGACGGTTCTACCTCGCTGTGCTCCTCGCCTCACTCGCTACGCTCGTTCGGCTCCGGTGCTTGCGTCGGTGGAACACGACGAGCGGTCGGCCCCTTCCGAAGCCCCACCCATCGTGGTTCCCAGGAGCGTAGCTCGGTGGACCGGTCCACAGAGCGGAGCACCTGGATCCCCGTCGAGTTCAGCCGAACGGGGATCCATCGTGCTCAGAACCGACCCAACGGAATCGGGTGGGACTGAGCAGGATCTGTGATGCTGCGAAGGCCGGAAGAGCTTGCTCTTCCGGAAATGGAAGGGGCCGACCGCTCGGCGATCGTAACGACGTAAGCACCGCAGGCGAGTGAAGCGAGCCGAGGAGCGCAACGAGTTAGGATCGCCGAGCGGTCGGGGGCTTCCAAGCGGCCCTTCCAATTTGCTGCCCCTCCAGCACGCATCCCCGATCAATACGTCGGGTTCTCTTCCTCGACGCCTTCCCGCTGATTCACGAGCCGGGCCATCACGAACAGCAGATCGGAGAGCCGATTCAGGTAGACCATCGCGGCCTCGTTGGCGCCCTCCTGCGAGGCGAAATCCACAGCCCGCCGCTCGGCTCGCCGACTCACTGCCCGTGCCTGATGCAGTTTCGCGCCCTCGTCGGACCCTCCGGGGAGAATGAACGATTCCAGAGGTTCGAGTTCGTCCTGGAACTCGTCGATCCACGCCTCTAGCTCGTCCGCGTGCTCCTCTCGCACGACCGGATCGCCCTCCTCGGGATCGGGGTTCGCGAAGTCGGCCTGCACGACGTGGAGGTGGTTCTGGATCGCCGCCAGCGCCTCCTCGACGTCCTCGAACGCAGAGGGACGGACGGTCCCGACGACGGCGTTGAGTTCGTCGACCGTACCGTAGGCCTCGATCCGCGGGCTCGTCTTCGAGACGCGGGACATGTCTCGGAGGTCGGTCATTCCCTCGTCGCCACGGCCGGTGTAGATCTTCATGGCCGGGAGGAGGTGGGGCACTCACTTGGGTGTCCCGCCGAATCGCATCGGCCCACGGAGAGCGACGAGAGTGCATCCGGCAACAGATTCATTGTGGTTGTCAACGACGTTTACAGCATGGGGTCGAAGCAGATTCGTCTCGACGACGACGTGTACGCCGAAATCGCGGACGGAAAGCGCGACGACGAGACGTTTAGCGACGCGATCGACCGGATGGTGTCCGACTGGCGGCTTTCCGAGTGGGGAACCGGGCGATCGCAGTCTGAAATCGAGGCCCATCGGGAGCAACTGGACGAAATGGATCGCATCGACGCCGAGGAGACGGCGGAACTCCGCGAACAGCTCGGGATCGACGACGGATGATCCTCGATACGTCGTTTCTCATCGCCCTGGACGAGGGTGACGACGACGCGATCGCGCTCGCCCGAGAACAGGAGGCAGCAGGTATTCCCCAGCGACTTCCCGCGACGACGCTCACGGAACTGTACGTATCTGTGGGCGCCGGAAAGCGTCCGAACCGGAACGCCCGGAAGTACGAGGAGCTGATCGGCAACCTCCCGATCGTCGATGTCGACGCGAACATCGCACGACGAGCCGGAACGGAGTTCCGAGTCCATCTCGAACACGACGAGAAACCGGACATCGGGTTTCGGGACGCGACGATCGCGGCAACCGGACTCGTCTACAACGAGCCCGTGGTTACTGCCGACACGGACGATTTCGAGGCAGTCGATGGACTCCAGGTCGTGACCTGGTAGCCAGCGACGACTGCACGACCCAGTACTCGGCCGCGATTGAACCACGTTCGACGACCTCGTACAGTTCGTACTACGTCTACGTCGTCGACTGCCTCACACCCTACTGACTCTACTGCTACTACCCTTCTACTGGCTCTACTGCTACACCATCTCCTGCTCCGACATCTTCTGCATCCTCGACTGCGTCTACTCTCCCGGCTCCACCCGCGAGAGCCGCATCGCGTTCCCGGTCACGCCGATCGTCATCCCGGCGTCACCCGCCAGGACGGCCAGCCAGATCGGCACCAGTCCGAAGGGGACCGCGACCGCGAGCCCGGCCTTCACGGCGAGGCTGGCGACGATATTCTGTCGAATCACGCCGTTGGCGTCCCCGGCGAGTTCGTAGAGATAGGGCAGCCGTGAGAGGTCGTCGCCCATCAGCGCGACGTCGGCAGTCTCCAACGCGGTGTCGGTGCCCGCCGCGCCCATCGCCACGCCGACGGTCGCCGTCGCGAGCGCGGGGGCGTCGTTGATCCCGTCGCCGACCATCGCCACCCCACCGTCCGTTTCCGCGTCGAGCTCCTCGACGGCCGCGACCTTCTCTTCGGGCAGCAGCTCCGCGCGGAACTCGTCGACGCCGACCCGCTCGGCGATCGCGTTGGCGGTCCGTTCGTTGTCGCCGGTGAGCATGACGGTCCGCTCGACGCCCAGCTCCCGGAGCGCACTGATCGCGCGCGTGGCCTCGGGGCGGACCTCGTCGGCGACCGCGATGACGCCCTCCAGTTCGTCTTCGGTCCCGACCAGCACGACGGTCTTGCCCTCGGACTGGAGCTGGGGGACCAGCCCGTCGAGCAGGTCGAGACAGTTGTTCCGCTCACAGAGCTGCTGGGCCGTTCGGGTCACGACCCCGCCGTCCGTCGTCGCGTGAACGTGTGAGAGGTCGAAACCGAGCTCGTCGAAGAGGTCGGGTTTGCCCGCGAAGTGGGGCTCACCGTCCAGCTCCGCGCGGACGCCCTTGCCGGTGATGCTCTCGAAGGCCTCGACCTCGCGCTCGCCCGACGCCACCCCTGCCGCGCCGGCTTCCGCGACGATCGCCTCGCCGATGGGATGCTCCGAGCGAGCCTCCAGCCCCTGCGCACAGCGCAGGATGTCGTCCTCGTCGTTGCCGTTCAGCGGAACGACGTCGGTGACGGTCAGTTCGCCCTTCGTCAGCGTCCCGGTTTTGTCGAAAGCCACCGCGTCGACGGCACCCAGCGCCTCGAGGTGGTTGCCGCCCTTGATCAACACGCCGTGTTTCGCGGCATTGGTGATGCCCGAAACCACCGAGACGGGCGTGGAGATGACGAACGCACAGGGGCAGGCGAGCACCAGTAGCGTCAGCCCGTAGACGACCGCCGTCGGCCAGGTGACGCCCATCACGAACGGCGTTCCGAGCGTCACGAGGATCGCGAACGCGACGACTGCGGGCGTGTAGTAGCTCGCGAACCGCTCGACGAACTGCTCGCGCTCTGTCTTGTTCGCCTGAGCGTCCTCGACGAGTTCGACGATCCGGGAGAGCGTCGACTCGCCAGCGGCCGAGGTGACCTGGATCTCCAGATAGCCTTCCTCGTTGATCGTCCCGGCGTACACCTCGTCACCGACGGTCTTGTCGACTGGAACGGATTCGCCGGTGATCGGCGCCTGGTTCACCGCGCTCTCGCCGTCGACGACCGCGCCGTCCGCCGGGATCTTCTCGCCGGGGCGAACGATCACGACGTCGCCCACCACCAGCTCGTCGACCGGAACGGTCACTTCGGTAGCGTCGCGGCTCGCGGGTCGCTCGCGCTCCCCGCTCGCTCGTTCGGAGCCCACACTCCCGTCGGTCGTCGCGGGGTCCCGCCGGACTGTCGCCTCGTCGGGCGAAAGTTCGATCAGCTCCTCGAATGAGCTGCGCGCCCGCTGCATCGACGCGGTCTCCAGCAGCTCCGCGATCGAGAAGAGCACGGCGAGCGTCGCGGCCTCGAAGTAGAGCGCCTCGCCGAACCCGACGCTCGCGACGATCGCGCCGACGATCGCGGTCGACATCAGGAAGTCGATGTCGAGGCTCAGCTGTCTGGCGGAGACGTAGCCGCCCCGGAAGATCTCCTGGCCACCGGTCGCGACCGCAGCGAGGAACAGTGCGTCCGCGAGATGCAACTCGCTGCCCAGCAGATCCGCGACGTGGGGGTTCGAGCCCGAGAGCGGGAACTCGAGTGCGAGCCCGAAGGCGAGGAGGATGCCTGCACCGAGGGTTTTCAGCGCCCGCGGGCTCGTCCAGAGACTGCCACCGGAGCCGGCAGCATCTGCGTGCCCGCTGGCGGTGCCGTCCCCATTCGCACGATCGCCAGCGGCGGTCCCCGCGTCGCCGCTTCCCGCTCCAGTCGGCGGATCGACGACCTCGTAGCCAGCGGACTCGATCCCCTCGACGATCGTCGCTGCGGAAACCGCCGTCTCGTCGTAGGTGATCGTCACGGTACCGGTCGCCGGGAGCGTCTGATACTCGAGGATTCCGTCGATTTCGTCGAGTGCGTTCCCGACGGTGGTCGCACACGAAGCGCAGTCCATCGTGGGGACCGAGAGGCGAACGTCGACCGTGGCGGTCGACCCAGCGTCGCTCGCCGGATCGGCTGCCGCGGGATCGACGGGCGCGGAGTCGTCAACCACAGGATCGCCAGCAGCGGGATCGGCGGCCGGGGAGTCGGCTCCCGCTGCGTCGTCCGGGGCGTCGTCAGTCATTGATTCGACCTACTCGCTTCCACGTTATTAACCTAGCTGCGAAAAACGGCCATCTCAGTGGCTAACCTTGGCAAGTGATCGTGTTCGAGTTGTTAATTCTGCGGAGCGACCGGTCCGTCTGCCGAGGATTGGTCGGCCTACGAGTCGTCGTTCGACGGTTCCTGCGTCGACGGCTGGTCGCCAGCTGCCACGCCGATCGTCGTGACCGGCACGCTCGCACCGTTGATCACGCGCTCGGCGACGCTGCCGAGGAGCCGACGCTTGAGTGCGCTGTGGCCGTGCGTCCCGAGCACGACGAGGTCCACGTCGGCCTCCTCGGCGTACGCCAGGACCTCCGCCTCGGGAGCGCCCTCGCGGACGGCGGTCGCCAACTGTACGTCGGCCTCGGTCGCGAAGCGCTCGACCTGCTGGAGCGCCTCCCGGCTGGCT
Source organism: Salinarchaeum laminariae (assembly GCF_023204835.1). Taxonomy (GTDB): domain Archaea; phylum Halobacteriota; class Halobacteria; order Halobacteriales; family Salinarchaeaceae; genus Salinarchaeum; species Salinarchaeum laminariae. Next base: position 1,042,196 of record NZ_CP096270.1, on the reverse strand, counting down.
CCTTCGCCGATCTCGCGGATCGAGTCTTTCACGTCGGCCTTCGAGACCGTCAGCCACCCGGTGTCGGTGTCGACCACGAACAGCGCGTGGACGGTCGCGCCCGTCGCGGCAGCGAGGTCGACGGCGTGCTGGGCCGCGGCGGTCGCAGGCTCGCTCCCGTCGGTCGCGATGAGTATGCTGTCGTACATTCAGGCCACCCCGAACCCGAAGCTCGCGAACGGCCAGAGGTAGTACACCGCGACGCCGGTGAGCAGGGCCGGGATCGTCGTGTAGATCGTCGCGATAATCGCGGCCTTCATGTCGATCGCCAGCAGCGGGAACAGCGCGTCCCCGTCCTGGCTGATCGCGTTCGCGGTTAGGGCCGAGAAGGGGATCTCCCCCTCGGCGTAGAGCGTCGCGAAGACGATCTGGGGGGCACAGCCCGGCACGAGTCCGAGCATAGCGCCGGCGATCGGCGCGAACACGCCGGCGGCCGCGGCCAGGGCACCGATGTCCAGGGCGAAGATCGCCATGCCGTACTCGTAGGCGAGGTAGCCGCCGATGACCCAGACCGTAACCATCGCCGTCTCCATTGCCGCGTGCTGGAACGTCTCGTACGTGCTCGCGAAGGACTCGCGGATCCGACCTGCCTCCCCTTCACCGATGTACCGCCGGCCGACGAAGTGGAGGTAAAATGACGTCGTCGTACCGAGCAGTCCCGCGATCGTGAACAGCCCGAAGAACGTCGGCCCGAACTCCATGGCGACCTCCGGGGCACCGCGACGCAGGTACTCGACGCCGGCGATCAGGCCCGCGATTGCGACGACCCACCAGAGGACGTGAACGCCGTGGCTGACGGTCGTCATCGGGCCAGACAGCCAGGGCTCGCCAGCCGATCCGTACTCGGAACCCTGGGTGTGGTGATGCCCGTGTGCGTGGGCGTGGTCGTCCGAGTGCGCGCCGTCATCCGTGGAGGCAGCGGCGTCCCCGGGAGGTTGTGCTCCTGTGGACCCGTAATCGCCCGGATCGTAATCGGGGATGCTGGGGCCGCCTTCGGCGACGCTCGTCGTCGCGAAGCCGCCGTCGGTCATAGGCCGGCTGAACCGCTGGACGGCGCTGTCGACGCGACCGACGCCGAGCCCCCAGAGGTCGATCGCGTAGCCGAAGAGGATAGCCGAGAGGAAGGCCAGCCCGTAGGCGTACGCTGCTGCCTCGGGTGCGAGGGCGAGAATGACGAACGCGGAGTCACCCGCCGTCGCGGCGAGTGTCGCCACGACGGTACCGAAGCTGATGGTCCCGCGGACGTACAACGGCATCGCGACGATCGCACCGCCACAGCCGGGAGTCAGGCCGAGCAGTGCGCCCGCGAGAGGCTGGAGTCGCTCGTTGTTTTCGAGCCACGTGACGATGCGGCCGCCCGTGCGGTACTGGACGTAGCTGAACACGAGGACGGTGATCGCGACGAAAGCGCTCACCTGGACGAACCCGTCCCTGACCGAGAAGGCGAAGATGTCGATCGCTTCCTGCCTGCCGATCATTGGACGGTCACCAGTGCTGGCGGTCTGCGATGTAGTCGTTCGCGATCCGGGCGTCGACCAGAGGAGACGGCCGACGCGGAGTCAGATTGCATCATGTACGAGAAGTAGTTGTCGGCACGAACTATAAAGTAGTTTCCCTCTAACAGAATCATTAGATGCGTCTAATCATTGTGCGCAGGGCAGACGATTGACGACCCCGATTGGCCGATAGCGTTGGCGAGATACCGCAGCGAATCCGGAGAGGGAACCGGGAACAGGACAGTACGCTTGGTCGGACCCTCACGTTCAGGGGTCGACGCGGTTTGTCGTAGTGGACGCCGCCAATTCGTCGTTAAATGGGGAATAGAAGCCCTCAATCCACTCATCTATCGGTTCGGAGGAAGTCAACACCACGGAGAATTGGGACCAAATTTGGTATCGCGTTATCCGATATACTATTTAAAGAATGGGCGGCGAACTGGGCCACGAGCTGTCCGACGGGAACGGCGATCGGCCCGATCGGCGAGATCTCACAGAAATCAGTACGTTCAAACCTCGCGGCCCCCACGATCGAGCAATGAGCGACGCTGCCGAGAAATACTGTCCAGACTGCGACGAGGAGCAAACGTTCTGGCTGACGGCACGCACCGAGCTCCACCTCGGCCGAAAGCGAAAGTTCCGCTGCGAAGAGTGCAACTACGGCTTCGTCACTATCGACGGGACAGTCGACACTTCGGCCACGGCCTGAGGAAAACACGCATCTCGCAGGGCGCGACCTAAGGGAGTGGGCCAGTGGAAATCGCCCACTCGAGACCAAACCCCCGGGTTCGCCCGCATCCGAGACGGCTCGTGGTCTTGCTGATTGTACGCCCGTAGCGACGGCACCAGTCCACTCGAGCAAACCCGACGCAGGGCCCGCCCCGGGCGGTCGCCAGACCGGAGTGCACCCCGGCCGAGGCAGAGCCGAACGAGCTAAATCGTTCGACTATTTCGTGTTGTGGGCCCGGAACTTGCTGCGGCAATGATCTGACCCCACCGCGGTCAAGGTGGGTGTTCGGCCTTACTCGAATCCGCAGCGATGGGGCCCGAACCGCACGCACTGGAGGGGGACTCGTGCGTCGGACAGGGACATTCGGCTGCGAAGCGGCGAGCATCCTTCAGTCCGATCCACGAATATTCAACCTCCCAGAGCGGGGTTTCCGCATCACGAGCTGTTGCTCGCCGTCCTGCCAGTTGCCTCAGTGAGACGAACGTGAGCACGGCAGCTGACCGAAGACGCCCAAGATCGTCCGCCCTGAAGATGGCAGCTGCTGTGGACACTCTGGCGGCCTCCATCCCAAGACGTCGAACGACGAAATCCGCCCCAGTGGGAACGCCTGCCTGATCAGTATGCAGCGTTTGAACAGCAGCAAACTGGCCACCAATATATCGTATTTCGCAATATAGAATTTCGATCCAGCTGCGCATCTGAACGACGAGGGAACTCACGAGAAGGGTGACGCCCTCCGGTGATTGTCCGTGAATTGCAACGATCGAAAAACAGACTCCAGCGGTCCCAGATGTCGGGAGATACAGGCACTACCTATCGAAACGGCTCGGTGAGGTGGCCCCTCACTCCCAGATGAGCCATTCGCCATCGCGCTTCCGCAGCACGTGCTCATTCGTCAGTTCTTCGTCGTTGACGACGAGGTCGTACTCGACGGTGGCCTCACCGTCCGACTCCTCGAGGAGCGACGTGGACTCGATGGAGATGGTCGCACCACCGAACCCCGAGACGGACGGGTTCTCCGCAAGTGGGCCGTCGGGGTGAATCATCGAGCGGGCCGCATCGGCGTCGCCGTCGTCGATCGCCGCGTAGAAGTTCACGACCCGCTTCTCGGGGTCGCTGCGGCCACCGCCGTCGCCACCGAGCAGCCCGGAACAACCGGCCAGCGTCGCGATTGAAACGCTCGTCGCCGTCGTCAGGAATCGTCGTCGGTGCATCCACTGGCATCGTCCATTTAGGACCAGAAAGGCGTGATGGTCGGCACAATTTGTTCAGATTCGAGTCCAAACGGGGGCGAATCCATTCAATCCTGAATATGAAACGTCCAGTGGACGGCTACTCGATCTCGGCGACGAGTTCCCCGAGGTCGGCCACCTCGTACTCCGGCTCGAGCGGAAGCTCGACGTGGTCGTTGTGGGCCCGACGGACGTAGGCAGCGTCGACGCCGACCTTGCGGGCGACCTTCAGATCGTTCACCTTGTCACCGACGTAGACGGCGTCGTCGCCGGAACCGAGATCCTCGAGGGCCCGCTGGAGGTAGTGCGGATCGGGCTTCTTGCGCCCGATGTCGGTGAGCGTGGGCTGGCGGCCGTAGACCACCTCGAAGAGTTCGGCGAGTCCGTAGTGCTCGACGATCGTCTCGACGGTCGCGTGCTGATTGTTCGAGACGACCCCCATCGGCGCGGCGACGCCATGGAGCGCCTCGACGTCCGGAAACAGCCCCTTCCCACCGTTGCGGATCAGCTCGGACTGGTGGTTCGAGCCGGCGGTGTCCCTGGCGTGCCAGAGCTCCTCGGGGTCGAGCCCGTACTCGTCGGCGACTTCCTCGACGTCGTCGACGGTGACGCCGATCAGCCGCTCGACGTGCTCCGCCGCAGGGTCGGTCACCCCGACCTCGTTGAACGCCTCGCGGATCGCCGACCGGAGGACGTTCACGTCAGTCGGTTCCACGAGGACCCCGTCGTTGTCGAAAACGACCGCGTCGTACCCCATTCACGCTCCCGTTGGGGCCGGGACTGCTTGAGACGTTTGGGATCGGATCGCGAGGCGAACGTGCCGAGGGCGTTCGAGACGACGGTCACCACCGATCCGTCAGCGAGCAGCTACGCCGCTCGCCCATCGACGTATCCGGAACCCTAAACCGGAGCACGCGCCAACCTCCTCGCAGATGGACGTCGAGTCGATCCCCGAACTGCCAACCGGCGCCGTCGAGCATCTGCGCTCGGAGGGAGTCGACTCACTCTACCCGCCGCAGGCCGAGGCCGTCGAGGCGGGCGTTACGAAGGGGGAGAATCTCGTTGCGAGCGTGCCGACCGCCAGCGGCAAGACGCTGATCGCACAGCTCGCGATGATCTCGGCGATCGACCGCGGCGGAACCGCCCTCTACATCGTCCCGCTTCGGGCGCTCGCCAGCGAGAAGGCGGCCGAGTTCGAGGCCCTGGAATCGCTTGGGATCGACGTCGGCGTCTCCACCGGGAACTACGAGGCCAGCGGCGAGTGGCTCTCGAGCAAGGATCTCGTGGTCGCAACCTCGGAGAAGGTGGACTCTCTCGTGCGGAACGGCGCCTCCTGGGTCGAGAACCTCGGCTGTGTGGTCTCCGACGAGGTCCACCTCATCGACGACCCCGAGCGCGGGCCGACGCTGGAAGTCACGCTCGCGAAGCTCCGCCAGCTGAATCCCGGCGCACAGCTCGTCGCCCTCTCCGCGACGATCGACAACGCCGACGAGATCGCGGCGTGGCTCGACGCAGAACTCGTCGACACAGACTGGCGCCCGATCGAGCTCCGGATGGGCGTCCACTTCGGCGACGCCGCCCACTTCGACGACGGCGAGGACGAGGCCACGAGGGAGGAGCTCCCCGTCGGCGCCAGCGAATCAGCGACGGGCGCGATCGTCCGGGACACCCTCGAGGACGACGGCTCGACGCTCGTGTTCGTCAACTCCCGCCGGAACGCCGAGGCAGCCGCGGGCAGGCTGGGAAGCGTCGTCGAGCCCAATCTCGACCCCGAAGAACGGGCCAAGCTCGGCAGTCTCGCCGAGGAGATCAGAAGCGTCAGCGACACCGAGACCAGCGACGACCTCGCCGACGCGGTGGCGCAGGGCGCCGCCTTCCACCACGCCGGCCTCGCCAGCGAACATCGCACGCTCATCGAGGACGCGTTCCGCGATCGGCTGGTGAAGGTCGTGTCCGCGACGCCGACGCTCGCAGCGGGCGTGAATACGCCGAGTCGCCGAGTCGTCGTCAGGGACTGGCGGCGGTTCGATGGCAGCTCGGGCGGGATGAAACCGCTACCAGTCCTCGAGGTGCACCAGATGATGGGCCGGGCTGGTCGCCCCGGGATGGACCCATATGGCGAGGCGCTCCTGCTCGCGAAAGGGCACGACGAACTCGACGAGCTGTTCGAGCGATACGTCGAGGCCGATCCAGAGCCCGTGCAGTCCAAGCTCGCGGCCGAGCCCGCCCTCCGGACGCACGTGCTCGCCACCGTCGCGTCCGGGTTCGCCCGCTCGCGAGAGGAGTTGCTCGCCTTCCTCGACGAGACGCTCTACGCGAGCCAGACGGAGGAGGCGGGCCGCATCGAGCGCGTCGTCGAGGACGTGCTCGTCTTCCTCCAGCGCAACGGCTTCCTGGAACGTGATGGAGACACGCTTACTGCCACGAACCTCGGGCACACCGTGTCACGGCTCTATCTCGATCCGATGAGTGCCGCGACGATCGTCGACGGCATCGAGGACGCGCTCGTCGTCGAGGAGAACGCGGTAACCGGATCCAGCGGTGCCGAGGCAGCGATGGGGGGCGATACCGAGACACCGAATCCCGACGATGCCAAGCTGAACGAGGAGAGCGCCGGCGGCGGATTCACACCCGCCAACGAACTCGTCGACGATGAGCGAGACGCGACTCCCCTGGCCGACGATCGGGGAGCAGAGGAGGACGACGGGGGAGACGACAAAACTGGCGATGGCCCGGAGTACGACGAGTCCGTCTCGCTGACGCCGCTCGCGCTCTACCACCTCGTCTCGCGCACGCCGGACATGTACGAGCTCTACCTCAAATCCGGCGACCGCGAGAAATACTCGGAGCTGTACTACGAGCACGAGACCGAGCTGCTCGGCGCCGCGCCGAGCGAGTACGAGGACGACCGGTTCGAACACTGGCTCTCGGCGCTCAAGACCGCGAAGTTGCTCGAAGACTGGGCGGAGGAGCTCGACGAGGACCGGATTACGAACCGCTACGGCGTCGGCCCCGGAGACATCCGCTCGAAGGTCGACACCGCGGAGTGGCTGCTCGGCGCGACCGAGGAAATCGTCTCCGAACTCGACGCGCCCGTCGTGGACGACGTCCGCGAGGCCAGGATGCGCGTCCAGCACGGGGTCAAGGACGAACTCCTCGACCTCGTCGGCGTCCGGAGCGTCGGCCGCAAACGCGCCCGGCGGCTCTACCGCGCCGGGATCGAAGACCGCGAGGCGCTCCGGACGGCTGACAAGAGCGTCATTCTCGGCGCACTCCGGGGACGTGAGGCGACGGCCGAAACTATCCTCGAGAACGCCGGCCGAGAGGACGCCTCGATGGAGTCGATCGACGCCGACGAAACGGCCGAAAATGAGGCGACGCTGGCCGCGACCGGCGGTGCTGCCGACGGGAGTGGAGCCGACGGCGCCCGCGACGACGGTGACGACAGCGACCAGTCGAACCTGGGTGACTTTTCGTGACCGGGGCCGCCGCCGCTCGGCCGTGCCCTGCAGGCACAGACGGAGGTGCGTCGGCGTGGAGCTGATCGAGGGGTACGCCCAAGTCGACGATCTCGACGCCTTCCTCGACGCACTCACCGACGTCGGCGAGGAGCACGGCTGCGTCGTGCAGGCGTTCGACGCACGGGCGATCGCCGGGAGGGCTCATCTCGAACACGCCCTCCGGACCGCTCGCCGGGCGATCGAGCGCGGTGAGGCTATCGCCCGCGATCCCGCGGTCGAGGTGCTCTGCTACGCCGCGGGAACCCGCCAGATCGACGAGGCGCTATCGCTGGGCGTCGGCGAGGGGCGAACGCCCGTCGTCGTGCTCGTCGCAGGAGGGTTCGAAGACGACGCTAAGCCGGCGACCGGGAGCGGCGAGGATGCTGCCGAACGGGCGGCTGCAACGGCCGTCCGTGAACTCGTCGAGCCTGCCGAACTCGAGCGGGGAGCTGCGTACGCGAATCCGGATCGCCTCCGATCCGTCTTCGAGATCGGCGATGCGGAGATCGCCGCCACCGACGTCGCTCTCGACGGGGAGAGCGACCTCGAGACCCTCGTTCGCGAACGGATCGCACTGCTTGCCGTCGAGCGGTGAGCAGTCGCCGAGCCACGGCGCAGCGGCTGGCTCGCAGCGTTGCTACGATATCGAACAGTCACGGCGAGGACGTGGCTCCACGTCGAAATCACTCGTCCGGGGTGACGAGTGAATCGAGGACGACGTCGGGGGGCGCGACGCGCTCGATCGCAAACTGAGCCGCTCGCTCGACGTCGGTCGGACCGTCGTAGCGGCCGACGAAGAGCTTCATCAACTCGACGGCGAGCTCCCCGACGCGCTCCTCGCTCGCGACCGATCGGACCTCCCGCGTCGTCGCGAGCTCCGTGCCCGGAAACAGCGTCAGGGTGAGTCTGTGGGCGTTGCGTCCGAGATCGGCGTTGGGAGGCGTAATTCGGACTCGCACGTCGCCAGAGGCGTGCCTGAAGGCGACGAACGACGGCCGACGCTCCGCATCCACGCCGCCGGGGAGCCGTTCGCGATCCCAGTCGGCGGGCAACTCCTCGTCGATCACAGAGATCGGTTCGATCGGACGCCGTACGTACGTAGAGGTTGGTACAATTATCGCCATCGTTCGACCCGATATTCGTCACTTGTGGAGCAAAGGCGGAATAGATCGGGTTAATAACTGGCCATTCGTCGATTAAAGAGTGCGCCGGTGTGCGAACGTCGATTCCCGTCCTCTCGCGGTGTACTTTCATCGTGCCCGATCGTGAGTCGGACAGCAACTCTGATCGGTAGCCAGGGTGGCAGGTCGGATCGCTGTCCAGGATTCCCCTGTAGAATCGGGCCGTCCGGGGCAGCGCCAGTCACTCCTCCTCGGGTCGCGCAATGCAGGTCGCCGTCGACGACCAGTCGCCAGGCCAGTCGCCGTCGTCAGCAGTGCCAGCGTTCGACGGTGGGATCGCGGCGTCGCCGTTCGTGCGGGCCGACGTTCCGGACACCTGACCTTGCTTCGACGAAGGGGAGCTGGGAGACGACCTCGTTTTCGACGCGGGCGACCGCGGCGGTGGGGACTCAGGGAGCCAACCACCGGTGACGTCGTCGGGGTCGACGTCGGTTCGGAACCGATCGAGTGCGTCACGGAGCGACTGGGCTTCCATCGAGAGCTGCTCTGTGCCGCTCGAGACCTCCGTGAGCGCGCTGGTCTGCTGTTCGGCAGCTGCGGCGACCGTGCCAGCCTCGGCGTCGACCTCACGGCTGAGTTCTGCTGCGTGATCGACCATCGCGACGACGTCGTCGGTGGCTTCGGCCTGCTCGTCCGTCGCCTCGGAAATCTCGAGGACGCCGCGGTGGGTGTCCTCGGCGTAGCCGGCGATCTCTTCGAGGGCGTCGATCGCCGTGGAAACGGTGTCTCGGCCCTCGGTGACCGCCTCGCGCGTCGACTGGACCTCCGCAGCGGAGAGCTCCGTCTGGACCTTGACCTCGCCGACGAGGGTCTCGATGCGCTGGGCGGAGAACTTCGTCTCGGCGGCGAGATCCTTGACCTCCTTCGCCACGACGGCGAACCCTTCGTTGTCGCCGGCCTCCGACCGGGAGGCCTCGATGTTGGCGTTGAGTGCGAGGACGTTCACCTCCTCTGCGAGCTCGGAAATGAACTCGGCGACCTCGTCGATCTCGTCGACGAGCCGCTCGAGCTCGGCCATCTCCTCGGTCGCGCATTTGGAGCTGGCGTCGATCGACTCCATCGCCATGGCAGCGTCCCGGGCGGACTCCCGGCCTCGCTCGCCCGACTCGGCGGTGCGTTTCGCGATCTGGGATACGGACTCCGCGCGCCCAGCGATCGCCTGCGTGGTCGCGGCGAGCTCGTCGATGCGATCCGCGACGCGGTCGAAGGTGTTGGACTGGGTCTCCGTCGTCTCGGAAATCTCCTGAACGGAGACCGAGACCTGCTCGCTCGCGTGTTGGACCTCCTCGGCGCTCGCGGTGACCTCCTCGCCATGCGTGGCCACGTCGTTGGCGAACCGTTTGAGCCGATCCGTCGTCTCCTCGATGTCGGAGAGCATCGCGTCGAACTCCCGCGCGAGCGACGCGAACCGGTCGTCCTCGGCCTCGGCTTCGATGCGAGCCGTGAGATCGCCGCCCGCTGCCCGTTCCATGGCGGCGTCGAAGGCCTCGGCATGTGCCGAGAGCGCATCTGAGAGTGCAGCGAGTTCGGCGGCGCGCTGGTCGGCCAGTCGGCGCTGGGTTGCCGCTCGTCGCTCGGCGTCGTCGAGACGCCCGACGACGGTCTCAAGTGAGGACGCGATCTCACCCACCTCGTCTCCGCGGTCGGTCGGCAGGTCGACGGCCCGTGATCCGTCCGCCAGATCGCTCGTGACAGCGTCGAGTTCGTCGAGCCGGGGGTCAGCGGCGGTGACGGCACCGCCGACGCCCGCGCCGACGATCGCGACCTGACCGCCGGCAAGCACTGCGAGATAGGTCGGCGATGGCGTTACACTCGAGAGTGCAATCGTTCCGGCCCAGATCCCGAGGTACGCCACGGTGACGACGCCGAGGAGCACGAGAAGTGGCGCCGTGAGCACGCGACGGGTCGAAGTCATGTGGTCTGCTACCAAGACAAACTTGTTAAAACGTATTGGTGATTCACTCGAAATTCTTCCTAGGTACAACGTTCTGGGACTGTATTATTTCGTCCGGTGACATATTTTTACGGCGAGGTGCTGTGAGTTTCGGATCGCTGCAGGTAATCGGACCGGTGTGATCATACCCCTGAGTTCTCGGTGCGGGACGGCCCTATGCTGCCGTCGAACCCGATCGCCGATACCCCTCGCAGGGCTGCACAGCAGTTTCACAGAACGGCCTGCGATGGGGCATTCGAGTCTGTATGCGTTCAAAAGTCGGTGTGTTGGGGAGTGCGTGGTGAGAACCCCGGCGAGTGAGACGAAAGCGATAGGCACCCACGCCGCCCGGTCTGATCCATGGCCACGGATCCGTTCACCGTCGTCCCGGCGGTGGACCTCCGCGACGGAGAGGTCGTCCAGCTCGTGCAGGGTGAACGCGGGACGGACCGACGCTACGGCGATCCGGTCGACGCAGCGAACCGATGGCTGGATCAGGGTGCGACGACGCTCCACCTCGTCGATCTCGACGGCGCATTCGAGGGGAAACGGGTGAACGCGAGCGCGGTCAAAGCGATCGTCGAGACCGTCCCCGAGGACGTCGACGTCCAGCTCGGTGGCGGAATTCGCACCGTCGAGGACGCGATCGAGCTCCTCGACCTCGGGATCGACCGCGTCATTCTCGGCACCGCCGCCGTCGAAGAGCCCGAGATCGTCGCGGCGATCAGCGAGCGTCGTCCCGAGAGCGTCGTCGTGAGTCTCGACGCAAAAGACGGTGAAGTCGTCGTCGAGGGGTGGACGGAAGGGACCGGCCTCGATCCAGCGACCGCCGCCGAACGGTACGCCGAGCTCGGTGCTGCAGGCATCCTCTTCACGAACGTCGACGTCGAGGGGAAACTCGAGGGCGTACAGACCGAGCCCGTCGAGCGACTCGTCGACGCGGTTTCGATCCCCGTGATCGCGAGCGGTGGCGTCGCGTCGATCGACGACGTACTCGCGCTCCGCGAGACTGGTGCCGCGGCTGTCGTCGTGGGCAGCGCACTCTACGAGGGAGCGTTCACCCTAGACGACGCGCTGGCGGCGCTCGAATAGCCGGATTTATCGTCGAATTGTCCCGGTGGTTTCGGCCGAGTAGAACGCTGTTTCTACCGAGACATTCTCCTGTCGCACTACGTGTTTTGCAAGTATGGCAGAAAGCATGAGATTTCTCGGTAGTTCCTACCGAGATTCGTCTGCCCGCCGGAGCGTCACCGATGACGCAGCGAACGGCTCGTGATACGCGCCGAATCCCTCCGAGATGCCGCCAACAGAGACCGTCCCTGCGTCGGTCTCGAGCTGGAGTGCGCTCTCGATCGGGAACGCAGCGTTCGTCGGTTCCACGAGACTCTGCCGGACGTCCGTTACACGCGCACCGGATACTGGCCGCTCGTCGCCGGTCTCGGCGTCGACGAGCGTCACGTCAGCCAGCAACTCGGTGCCGGCATCGACGTGTATCGCAGACGTGGTCACGCCCGACCGGAAGAGGTCGAACCGAGCGGGGAGCTCGGGCGGATCGGCCACGGCGCTCTCGACGCCCATCGGCCAGACGTTGCCGAGCGAAGAGCCGTAGAACGCGCCGGCGACCTCCGGTTGACCGAACGCGACGGCGTGTTGCAGCCCGTCGGAGCCAGGAGTGAGGAGGCCGTGCGCTCCCATGACGCCGGCAGTTCCGTCGCGGAGGACGAGCACCGGCGGCGTCCCCTCCCAGGTACGAACGACGGTCGCCCAGTCGGCTGCCGGCTGGTGGTCGGCGAGTGCCGTCTCGGGCTCGGGATCGGTGAGCATGCAGTAGGTCGTAACGCCGCGTTTTCGCGCCGCGACGAGCGGCTCGTGGAGGTCGGCGAGCTCGCTGGCCGGGACGACGAGGTAGAGTTCGGTGTTCGCACGTTCGAGCTGGTGCTGGATCCGGCGACGGACCGTCCTTGCCGAGCGGATCGTCTCGAAGCCGGCGTCTTCGCGGCTGGATTCGGCGTATCGTTCGCTCGCGGCTCGCTCGAACGCCGAGAGCCGCGTCGAGAGCGCTTCGACCGCCTCCGCCGGTGCGCGCGCTCGCAGCACCGTCGGGGTGACGCTCTCGTCGACGGTGACGAGGCCGCGATCGGCGAGCTCACCCGCGATCTCGTAGACGTAGCTCTGGGAGACGTCCGCGCGCTCGGAGACCGTACGCATCGTCGCCTCGCCACCCTCCAAGACGACGAGGTACGCGTCGATCTCCGTGCGAGAGAGGCCGAGGTCGGCGAGTGCGTCGCGTAGCCGGTCCGACGACATGTGAGCCATCTTCTTTTACTATTAGAAAAAGTTTTCTCGATCGCTCTCCTCGGTCGACTCGAATGAGCGAACGCCGAGCCGATGGCAGCACGATCGGGTGGGAGGCGGGTGAGACGTGAGCGGCGAGAAATCAACGGACAGCGGAGGTAGCTCGGAGAGTTCGGGCGAGTCGCACGCCGAGCGAAACCGATCGAACCGTCTGCGGTGGACGGCGGTCATCTTCGCGGCGCTGGCGATCGGTGGCGGTGCGATGATGGCCCGCGGACCAGTCCTCCCGGAACTCGGGGCGACCTTCGAGGCGCCCGAGTGGCAACTCGGTCTCATCGCACCGGCGGGAACCGTCGGCTACCTGCTCTCGGTGACGTTCGTGGGCTTCAAAGCGGGCCATCTCCGGCCGCGGCTGATCGTCGCAGGAGCACTGCTCGCCAACGCCGTTGCCCTCCTGGCCATCGGCGCGGCCCCGATCATGCTCGTCGTGCTCGCAGGCGCAGTCTTCCAGGGTGCCGCGATCGGGGTCGTTCGGGGGTTGAACCGGCCGCTGTTGAGCCACTTCTACCCCACTCGGCGCGGGCGGATCTACGGCTACTACGACATGACGTGGGCGATCGGAGCGGCGCTTGCTCCACTGCTCGTCGTCGCCTGCGTCGCATTTCTCTCCTGGCGGTACGCGTTCTGGATCTTCGCGGTGTTGCTGGCCGGGCTCGGCGTCGTCGTCTGGTCGCTCGACGAGCCCGCCGTCGAGACCGAGGAAGAGCCCCTCGCACGGGAGGACGTCCGGGCGCTCCTCCGGCGGCCCGAGATTCTCGGGATGGCGCTCGTCATGTTCTTCTCGACCGGCGTGGAGGGCGGCCTCTTCCTCTGGCTGCCGACCTACGCCGAGAGCGAGCTTCCGGGCTGGATCGCCGGAGGTACCCTCTCGATCATGATCGCGGGCTACGTTCCGGGCCGGTTCGCCTACGGCCGGCTCTCCGAGCGAATCGGCTACGTCCGGCTCATCGTCGCCGTGCTGGCGTTGATGGTGCCGACGTTCGTCGCGACGTTCGTCTTCGCCGACGGACTCTGGGTGCTCCCGGGGATCCTCACGATCGGCCTGCTGATGTCTGGCTGCTTCCCGCTCCTGGTCTCCTACGCTACCGACGCCGCGCCGGAGTACAGCGGACCGGTCACGGCCGTCGCAGCCATCTCCTCCTCGCTCGGCGTGGGCGTCACACCGGCGGTCATGGGGTTCGTTCTGAGCGACGTCGATCCGGCGACGGGGATGCAGCTGCTCGTGATCCCGCTCCTGATCGCACTCGGCCTGATCGTGCTCGTTCGCGTCGCGGAGATCCGCCGAGCGCCGGCAGAGAAAACCTGTCCCAGCGCCGACTGACGGCAAGCGATATTTCGATGACACAGCTCGATTGCACGTTCCACCGAGCTACAGCAGCCGCACCGACCGCCGGACATCGATTCCTCACCAACGACCGCCCCTGGAGGAATGAAAGGGCGAGGCGCGGTGGCGTTCGCTCGGCCGGCACTATCCGAGCGCCAGCGAGGATATCCGGGCCGAGCGTGCGCGAGCGCGCAGAGGGCTTTCGAGGCCACGCTATCTGCGAATCCTCACCCGATAGCGCGCCCTGCCATCCCCTTCCACGCGAGCGCCACCGATTAATAGGCCCCCTGCGTATCGCCGGCCATGAGCGACCGAGCGGCGGCGGTCAGCCGCGAGACGGCGGAAACCGAGATCGACCTCACCCTCGAGATCGACGGGTCCGGCGAGTCCGACGTAGACACGGGCATCGGATTTTTCGATCACATGCTCGAGGCACTCGCCACGCACGGCCTGTTCGACCTCACCGTCCAGTGCGACGGCGATCTCGAGGTCGACGACCACCACACCGTCGAGGACGTCGGCATCGCGCTCGGCGAGGCATACGACGAGGCGCTGGGCGAGCGCGAGCGGATCGTCCGCTACGCCGACCGCCGGGTGCCCCTCGACGAAGCCGTCGCGTCGGTCGTCGTCGACGTCTCCGGCCGGCCGCGATTCTACTTCGACGGCGCGTTCTCCCAGGCCGCCGTCGGCGAGCTGGCCAGCGACATGGCGCGGCACTTCTTCGAGTCCCTCGCGCTGAATGCCGGGCTGACGCTGCACGCCGATATCGATGGACGAAACGCCCACCACGAGATCGAGGCGCTGTTCAAAGGGTTCGCACGGGCGATGGACGACGCCACGCGAATCGACGAGCGGCGCTCCGGGACGCCCAGTACGAAAGGCGAGCTGTGACATCGCGGGTCAGTCGAGGAGTTCCTTCTGTGCAGTAACGATCGAAGAAACTTCGAAGACTGGCACACTGGCGACCGATTCCACGCCAACCCACATTATTTATAGCCGTATTCATCCCCCACCTTCAAACCACCCCGGGGCGAACGACCGAGCATGTTCGACGAGATTCTAGAGAAGTTCGAGGGCAGTCCGAGTCAGCAGGCGGTGATTCGCCTACTTCTGGAGCGGGGATTCTCCGTCAACGACGAGGGGCGCGTGGTCTCCGGTGGGATCGAGATTCCGAACACGGGGATCGCCCGCGAGATCGACGTCGATCGGCGGGTCGTGGACTCGACGACGGACGCGATCCTCGACGACCCCGAGCTCCGGCGCATCTTCCAGAACATCTCCCAGGTGCCGAGTCTGATGGACCTCGCGCCGGTGCTCGATCTCACCGTGCTGACGGTGGAGGTCGCCGAGGCCGAAGAACACGGCATCGTCGCGGAGGTCAGCCAGCTGCTCGCCGAGCGAGAGCTGTCGATCCGCCAGATCATCACGGAGGATCCAGAGTTCACGGACGAGGCGCGCTGTTACGTCATCATCGACGGCGAGACGCCGGGCGACCTGCTGACCCAGCTGAGCGGCCTGGAGTTCGTTCGGTCGGTGGAGATCAAGTGACCGTGACCGACGGCCGGTAGCGTTCGCAGCGGGACCATCGAGTCCCAAGGAACTGAACGACGGCGAGACCGCGATCGGTCACACGTCGATCGTGACCGACAGCTCCGATTCGAGGACGTCGAGACCGTTCAGATCGTACAGCTGGGCGTCGTTGAACTCTGCGTCGCCCGAGTCGATGTCGCTCTGTGCGGCAGCCTGGTCCCCGTTTATGTAGTGATACATCGCGGTCTGGTAGTCGGCCACCGCGTCTCGCATCCCACCACACCGTGACGTGGCGTCCTGACAGTAGGTTTCGACGGTCGATTCACCGAGCGCCTCGGCGCGGTTCGTCGCGCCGCGGAAATTGTTCTCCGCAGAGTGATAGTACCCGCCGGAGAGATTGAACTCCGCCCTCGCCGCGCGGTAGTTGCTACTCTCCAGGAAGGAGTAGGCGTCGTTGTACGCGTTCGAGGCGTTGTTCTGGTGGGTGATGCCCCAGGAGTACAGATAGAGGATCTGTTTGGCCCGTGAGTTTGCCAGATCCTCTTCGACCTCGCCGAGTTGCTCTTCGAGGTCCGCGTTGGACTCCTCGAGCGAATCGAGCTCGTCGTCAGTTTCGTCGAGTTCCGCTTCGAGCGAGTCGATGCGGTCTCGTCGATCCGCGACGTTGGATTCCTCGTTGACGGTGTATCCGAAACAGCCGGCAGTCACCGCGACAACCCCTGCTCCTGCCATCCCCAGAATGTCTCGCCGTCGCATGCGGCAACAACTGCCCCCATTCCCAAAGTAGCTGCTGGCCGTGGCGGAAGCGCTCCACTGATCACCGGGCGGCCGACCGGCAGGAATCGTGGAACGGTACCGAGCGGTGAGAGACGGACCCCCACTCCGTCAGTACTGAGGGATGCCGGAGGCAGAAAGAGCGCCCAGATACACACCCAGATTACGGAACGACGCCGACGGTGAACAGCGTGCCGTACTCCCGACAGCTTTCACGCTGCTCGTCGGGCGTCTCGTACCACTGTTTGGGGAACTCCGAGGCGGGCGGGATCTCCGTTTCCGTGTCTGGGATTCGGGTCTGCCCGGCGAGGTGGAACCCCGCGTCGCGGAACGCCTCGCGGTACTCGGCCTCGTTCCAGCGAGTCATCGGTACGTCGATCTCGTCGGCCCAGCCGGCGCTGTACTCGTGCTCTGTCCAGAAGTTGACCCCGCAGTAGAAGGTGCCACCGGAGCGGAGGACGCGCCGGAGTTCGGCCAGTGCGGCGTGGGGATCCGCGGCGTAGTAGAACGCCTCCATCGAGAAGGCGTGATCGACCGAATCGTCGGGGAGCGGCAGGTGATGGAAGTCGCCGGCGACGAACTCCACGGGCTCGTCCGCATCGGTGTACTCGCGGGCGTTTCCCACCATCTCCGGTGCGCCATCGATCCCGATGGCGCGGCCAGCGCCGGCAGCCTCCCGGAGCGCTCGGGCTGCGTAGCCGCTGCCCGATCCAAAGTCGAGGACGGTGTCCCCGGCCTCGACGGGCATCGACGAGAGCGCGTGTTTCGCCGTCCGCCAGTGACGTTCCTCCATTCCCCGATCGCGGCCGTCCGCCGCCCAGTCGTCGAACTCCTCGCGAACGCTCATGGGTGAGGCCACTCGCGCCCCTGGCAAGGGTATTTCGACCGGCGAAGACGGTCTGCTCGTCGAGCGGTGGCCCGTCCGGTTCGCCGCCGTCGCCGACCGAGGCCTGTCACGGTCTGTCGAACAGGAATTAAGGTGACTCCGTGCCCAGGCGGTAGGTATGGACTACGAGCTCGCGGTCGACGGGGGTCCAGCGTCGATCCCCGGGGGGACGAGCGTACTGCTGGTACATCCGAGCACGGCAGCAACCGACCGCGTAGACACCGACTTTCTGAAGAAAGACACAGACCATTTCCTCGTGATCTCGACGCGAACGACGGCCCGTGAGGTCACCCAGAAGCTCGACTACTACGACGTCGACGAGGACAGCGCCGTCATCCTCGACACCCTCTCCGTCGAGCGGGGCTACTCTCGGCGGACCCGCGACGACGTCCACTACGTCTCCTCGCCGGACGACACCGACGGCATCGTCGAACAGACCGAGCAGTTCCTCGAGAACCACGACGGCAAGGTCCGCGTCAGCTTCGACTCCGTGACGGAGCTCGCCTACTACGCTGGCGAGGACGACGCTCGCGATGCGGTCGATCGCATTCTCGACCTCCTGGTCGAACACGACGCAGTCGGACTCTTTCACCTCTCGACGGAGGTTCACGACGAGGACGTCCTGGAGTCGTATCGCGACCGCTTCGACGTCGTGATCGACCTCGACGAAGACGACTCGATCGACGTTCAGGAGTAGTCGACTTCCGGATTCGCACGGCCGTTTTTCGCGACGGTCCGAGCGGGCGATTGCAAGGCCCCACCGGCGCCAACGGAGTGTAGACGTCGATTCGAGAATACCCACACTGAGCGAGGGGCACCGATCCCTTCATCGACGAGCCGCTGGTCCGCCATGTAGAACCAGGGGTAACCCGGCCACAATCGGCTGTGTCAGCGGTTGGCAGCCGTTACAGACTTCGACGGGCTTAACGCCCAGGGGCACCAACCACGCTGGGAATGAGTACACCGGAGCTGGACGTCGTCGAATTTCTCCTGACGACGGAGCTATACGGCGACGACCGGGACCTCGACGAGAACGACCTGCCGCCGCGCTACCGGAGCGTTTTCTGGGAGGACGGAACGATCGAGCGACCGCTCGCAACGACGAACGAGACGGCCCGTGCCGCGACCGGGCACGAGCGGCCCTGGGACGCCGCTTCTGGCCTGATGTTCACCGATCGGGACGACTTCTCGGGCACCATCTCCTTCACGAAACGAGAGCTCGCGGAGTCGTGGTTCCTCGAGCGCGTTGATCTCGATCGCCTGCAGACCAACCCCACGCTGGCGTCGTACTTCGAAGATCACGAGGACGCGCCCGAGGAACTCGACTACGAGACCGCCCGCGAGGCCAACCGACCGATCCAGGCAGACCGGGTCTGGATCGACTCGCTGCTCGAGGAGTACTTCGGTGCCGACGACGAGGACGACCAGGAGATGCTCGATCTCGTGGACGTTCGAGCGCCCGAGGAAATCGAGATCACGCTCGACGATCTCGTGTTGACCGCCGATCAGGAAGGCGAGATCGACAAGATCGTCACCGCGATCGAACACCGCGACTACCTCGCGCGGATCGGCCTCCGCGAGATCGGGAAGCTGCTGTTCGTCGGCCCGCCGGGGACCGGCAAGACCTCGACCGCCCGCGGGCTCGCCCACGAGCTCGACCTGCCCTTCGTCGAGGTCAAGCTCTCGATGATCACCAGCCAGTATCTCGGCGAGACCGCGAAGAACGTCGAGAAGGTGTTCGAGGTCGCCAAGCGGCTCTCCCCCTGCATCCTCTTCATCGACGAGTTCGACTTCGTCGCGAAGACCCGCTCCTCCGACGAGCACGCCGCGATCAAGCGCGCGGTCAACACGCTGCTGAAGTCCATCGACGAGATCAGCCTCGTTCGCGACGACGTGCTCCTCATCGGCGCGACCAACCATCCCGACGACCTCGACGCCGCGGCGTGGCGGCGGTTCGACGAGATCGTCAACTTCCCCAAACCGGACTCCGGAATGCGGGCGGACATCTTCGAGATCATCACCCAGGAGATGGTCATCGACGAGTTCGATCCGGCGTCGCTGGGCGACAAGACGGAGGGACTCACCGGGAGCGACCTCCGACTCGTCATGCGCGAGGCGGTCCTCTCCGCGCTCACGGAGGGCCGGACCGAGCTGAATCAGGAGGACCTGCTCGCCGCCATCCAGGACTTCGAGGAGCGGGACAACCTCAAGAACATGGACATGATCGACGGCGACGCCGACGCGCTCGTCGCCGGCGGCGACATCAGCGGCGACGACGGTGACGATGGGACGGCAGCGGACGGCGGTCACGATCACGACCACGATCACGCCGACCACGACCACTCCGACGACTGACCGGCGCAACACTACGTCCGGAGCTCGATCGGGATTCTCGATTCTCCACAATCAGGAGCCACACGCTCGCTATTTGATCCAGGAGCGCCTTTCGTACGTATGGTCTGGACTCCACTCCTCAGTATTCGCCCCAGCGCGTTGATCGCACCGCTGGGCGTCTGGCTCCTGCTGGCCGTCCTCGCAATCGGAAACGGCGTGTTTCGCGAGACGGTGCTCGTGCCACGCATGGACGAGCACCGCGCCCACGTTCTGAGTACGGCGATTCTCGCCGGCGTCATTCTGCTCGTGAGCTACGGCTTCTTCGCGTGGTCGAACAGATCGTTCACCGACGCCGAACTCATCGGGATCGGACTCGTCTGGACCGTGCTCACGGTCGGATTCGAGTTCCTCGTCGGCTACGCCGAGGGCACGCCCGTCTCGGTCACGATCGAGCAGTACGACGTGACCGCCGGCCAGGTCTGGATCGTCGTTCCGATCACGCTGTTGCTCGCGCCCTATCTCTGGGGATCGGTACTGCGGGTGTAACCGGTCAGTGCGGTCGAATCAACCGCCCTCACCAAAAACTCACACCCCACCGCCGCCGAACGCTCCGTGACACAGTCCACAGGGGTTTCGGCGATTCCACCCTCCACCGTGTTTTCGCGAGCCCTGACCAGCCACCATCGGGTGGGACTGGAAGGGGCCGACCGCTCGACCTGCCCCGACGAAGCAAGCACTACAGCGAGGGAGTGGAGCGACCGAGTGAAGCGCGCAGCGAGTCGCGGCCGGTTTCGCGAGCGTAAGCGAGCGAAACCTCGTCGGAGCTTGCTCCGACGGTGGTCGATCGGGAGGGGGCTTCCAAGCTGTTTGCTGTCGTCGGTTATCAGGAACTGAGCACGCATCCACCATTTATCCGAAACCGAACCGCGAACGGTATGACGCCAGCAACCCCTACTCCGACACACGAATGGAGGTCACGCTGCTCGGCACGGGCGATACGATCGGTACACCCGCTCCTGGCTGTGACTGCGAGACCTGCGAGCGAGCCAAAGAGCTCGGCGTCGAGCGTACGCGCTTCTCCGTCCACGTGCGGAACGAATTCACCGGCGAGTCCCTCCTGATCGACTTCAGCCCCGACTTCCGCCAGCAGTTTCTCGACTCAGGCGTCGCCCTCCCCGACGCGGGGATCGTCACGCACGTCCATTTCGACCACCTCGACGGGCTCGGCAACGCCTACCGGCTCGTGCGCGATCTCCCGGTCCACGCAGCGAACGAGACCGATCCCGTGACGGGAAAATCGGTCGCCGAAACCGCCCGCGAGCGGTACGACTATCTCGACACGGTCACGGTTCACGACGCCGATCCCCTCGAGCAAATCGAGACCTGCGGGTTCGAGGCGACGCTGGTGCCCGTCGACCACCCGCCGCTGGTCTGCTACGGCCTGCGGCTCGAGGATCCCGAGACCGGTGCAGCCCTGGCGCTCACCGGCGACACCAGCTTCGGAATCCCGGAGCGATCCCGCGATGTCCTCCGCGGCGCCGACCTCCTCCTGGCCGACGCGATCGTGCCCGCGAGCTACTGCCAATACCACCCGAAGGGCGGCGATCACCACGACGCCGAGGGAGTTCCCAGAACGTTCGGCACGAAACACATGACCCGGACCGGCGCGCTGTCGATGGCCGAGGCGCTCGACGCCGAGACGGTTCGGCTCGTCCACTGCTCGCACAACTTCGAGCCCGACGAGGCATTCGAGGACCCGCTGGCGGTCGACGGCGAGCGCTTCGAGCTGTGACTGTCGACGGTCCTGCCGATCGAGCGCCGCTCGCCCCGCTCGGCCGCCGGGGCGCCTATCAGATTTGCCGGGAGGAAGGTCAGTCGCAGATTCGGGTGTAGCTGCCACCGGAACGGTCGTAGATGCGGACGTTCCGGAAGGCCGAGTGAGCGGCGGTGGCCGCGTCGTCGTCGGTCGCAAACGCGAGGGTGTCGAAGCTGCCGGTGTAGTGCTCGCCGACGGGGATTTCGTAGGCCGTCCAGTTGGCGCCGTCGACGTAGGTGTCGTACCCAGCGATCCCCCAGGACTGGGTGCCGTAGAGTTTGAACACCCTGCGCTGGTCGACGGTGCTGCCGTCGTCGAAGCCGATGCCGTGAATCTCGCCCTCCGCGTCGCTGCGGAACTCGAAGGTCAGGACGGTGTCCGACCCGACGGTGCAGGTCGTCGGTAGCGTCGCCTGCTTCCAGGTGTTGTTCGTCAGTTCGAGGGTGGAGCTGTCGATCACCGTCGCGCCGCCGGCCGTGTCCTGGGACGACGAGTAGGGCGTGATCGTGCTCGCCGAGAAGTCCAGCGGCGCGGGCGCAGGATCGACCGAAACCGTCGTCGTCTCGGTGACGGCGTTCCCCACGGCGTCGGTAGCCGTAACCGAGACGTCGTAGGTCCCGCCGGAGAGGAAGGTGTGATTGAGCGTGGGGCCGGAGTGGGAGCCGATCGAGTCGCCGCTCCACTCGTAGCTGAGCGTGCTGCCGTTGGGTTCGTAGAGCCGGACGTTCCGGAACTCGGAGACGCCGGTGTCGCTGTCGCCGTCCATCGCGAGCGCGAGGTACGCCATCTGCCCGGTGTAGTACTCACCGACCGGAATCTCGTAGCTCTGCCAGCCATCGCCGGTGGTGTAGTTGCCGTCGAACGCTTGGATGCCCCAGTTCTGGCTCCCGTGGAGTTTGAACAGCCGGTTCGCGTCGATACTGCTGCGCTGGCTGTCGAGCCCGATGGCGTGAATCTCGCCTGCGTCGTCGGTCCGGAACTCGAATCGCAAGACGGTGTCCGCCGTGACCGTATACTGGAGGTCGACCGCCCGCCAGGAGTCGCCGTAGACGCCGACGCCGTTCCCGCCCTCGATCACCAGCGAACTTCCATCGGCGTCCTGTGAGCCCCCGTAGCTCTGGATCGTGCGCCCGTCGAAATCGATCGACGTCGGTCGGGCCTCACCCCCGGTCGCGTCGGCTTCGAAAGAGACGGGGAGGGGCGCCGTGCCCGCAGTCTGGGTCGCCGAGAGCGACAGATCGATCGTCAGGTCCACGTTCAGCGTCGTATCGAGTAGCGCGCGGGTGCCGTCGTGGACGACCAGCACGTCGACGCGCTCGCCGCTGGGCGCGTAGGAGTGGCTGCGCCGCTCGCTGGCCTCGAGCGTGCCGTCTCCGTCACCGCTATCGAGCCCGAACGCCGACAGCGGCACACGCTCCAGATCGCCGCCCGCGGAGAGGACCACCGTCGTGGCGTTCTCGTCGAGCCCCGAACCGCCGTGGTGTTCGATCGTCAGCGTGCCGTCGGCGTGTTCGACGGTCAGCGAGGCAGTTGTCGAGGCCTCCTCGGAGTTATAGAGGCCGTCGGCGAAGGAGAACGCCCACAGCCCGAGCACACTCGCTGCCAGAATCACCACGGCCACCATGAGGACCGTGGCGATGGCGCTGGACTGTGCTCGATCGGTGGACATGTTGGTGTTCGTTTGCAACACTGGTACTGAAACGTTGTGGCAGTTCCCGACTGCTTCGGGTCCGGACGGGCCGCAATCGACGGCGACGCTGTTGTCGGGAATATCGAGGTGGGGAGCGTGGTCAGCCTGCTGGAGGCCGCCGTCAGCCAGCCGTGGACCGCGACGATGACCTCCGATGGCGAGCTACCGTCGTTCCAGCCCGGTATCGAACCGACGGTGTCGTAGTCGGTTCCGGTGTGGCCGTCGGTCAGCTGGTCGCCGTACCATCAGTGAATGTCGAAGTGGCCGCGAGTCGTGACGCGAGGGTAGTCGTCGGTGCCGGTGGCGTCCCCGTCGTCGTCGCTGAACGCAGCGGCACTCCCGGCCAGACCTTCGACGCCTGTGAGAGCGACGGCAGCACTGCCAGCCCGCCGGAGGCCGCCACGACGACCGATCGATTCGGTGAGAGTGGGATGGCCGCCAGTATTCCCTATGGTCGATCGTGATGAACCCGTGTGAAAGAGATTGTGCCGAGTGGCCCGCCGCTGCGGACGCCTGGGACCGGGCGGATCTATCCCGGCTAGTCAGTCACTGAGCCGCCCGCCGACCCCCGCGTTGACCACGTACGTCCCGTCGTAGGTCGCGCCCTCCACTACCGTCCGAAGGTCCACCGCGATCGCGACGACGTGCGTGTCACCGCCGCGCTCCTGGACGACGACCCCGTCGATCGCCTCGCACGGGCCGAACTCCCGGCCGGGGCCGTCCGGACAGCTGGCGCTCGCCCACGCTGCCGCGGCTGAGCCGTTTCGCTCGATCTCGTGGACGGTGCCGCGCTCGACGCTCCCGGTCTCGATCGAAGCGACGCGGGCGTCGAATCGGGCCGCAGCGTCGCTCGCCACCGCCGCCCGGGCACTCCACGGCCGCGAACCCTGGAGATCGGTGCTCGCGGAGAACGCCGCCCGTTCGACCGCCCAGCGCGCGTCGTCCGTGGGTGTCGTCGCGCTCGGCGTGCTCGCGGCCATGCCGGCGTAGCCGAGCTGCATGTAGGCGATGACGACCGGTAGCAGGCCCATCGCGATCACGCCGGCAGCGACGAGGACGAGCTGGCCTCGCCGCGATCCGAGTCGGCCCGCAGCGGCCGGATCGCCACAAGCTCCCGCACTCGAATCGTCGGCGCTCACGGGTGCCACACCTCGATTCGAACCTCGCCGTGCTGGGTCGTCACCGTCGACGCACCGGCCACCGCGCCGGTTGGCCGTTCGAACCCGACTGCGCCGTGGGGAGTCTCGATCCGATAGAGGAGGTTCGCCGGAAGGAGCGACTCCACGCGCTGTTCGAGCGCGGGAGCCTCCCGATCGAAGCTCGTCTGCGAGCGGGTCAGTTCGTCGAGACGGGTCGTGCCGCCGTGGCGCGGCGGCTCCTCTGCCAGCACCATTCCGACGTCCTCGGCGTACACGTCGAGCTGGGGATCGTCGGCCGGGGGCGCCGGCGTACCGATCGCGACGAGCGCAGCCAGCGAGAGGATCATCACGACGCCGATTCCTGCCTCGACGACCGGCATCGAGAGCTGTGCGCGATCGGTCGCTGCCCTACCGATACGTCGGGGCGAGCCGCCAGTCACACCGACGCACCTCCGCCGGACGCTCGTTCCGTGTCGTCGACCGTGACTGCGAGGATCACCCGGTCGCTATCCGTCGACTGGTAGGCGATCTCGACGTCGCCGGTGTCGAGTGGACCGGTGGTCTCGAACTCGAGAGACAGCGTTCGGTACGGCGAAGTCAGGACGTCGTAGGTGCCCTCGAGCCCGCCGCCGTCGGCGAGCACGACGCGATCGCCGGAACGAACTTCGGTCACCGTCGTGCTCGAGGGCGGATCGATCGTCAGCTCGACGGCGTCGGTCCGGACGGGGAGGGTGACGCCGGGATCGGTACCGACCAGCACCGGCGTCCGTTCGACGCGCTCGCTCGACTGGACGAGTGCGATCCTGCGAACGACGTGGCCGCCACCTGGATCGCCGACGGCGGCGATACGATCACCGTCGACGGCGACTGCCATTTCGAATCTGTCGGTGGCGCCGACCTGCCGCAGATCCGCGGCGGAGAGCGAATCGAGTTCGTCGGCCGCGAGGACGTTCTGTGAGACCGCGATCGGCCCGCCGGCCGCGACGAGTCGGTCGCTGGCCTGGATCGCGGTCACGCGTTCGGCGTCGCCACGGCGCGTGTCCCGGAACGCGTCCTCGACGATCACCATCGTCCCGGCGAGCGTGATCGTGACGACAGTGATCGCCGCGACGAGCGAGAGGAGCGTCGACAGTCCCCGATCGTCGCCGGCAAGCGTCGATATCGGTTCGTTCGGTTCGAACCCGCGGCTCACGCCGATCCCGCCTCCAACCTGACGACGCGGCCGCTGGACGTCTGCTCGACGGTGACCACGGCCGGCGCACTGCTTCGCCACTCGCCCTCGACGCGCTGGACGTCCGACGGCAGTCGGAGCGGGATCGTCGTACTGATCGCGGCGGTGTCGTGGACAAGTCTGAGCGAGTCGTTCGACGCGACGATTCTGTAGAGCTCGTCGTCGATCGTTCGCGGAAGTTGGTGACGGGTGGTCCCGGTCGCCTTCGAATCGGCCGGCACTGCGGTCTGGACCTCGAGCACGCTCTCTGCCAGCACACGCTCGCCGAGTTCCTCGCCCGTCGTCGCCTGGTACTCCGGAACGACGCCACCGTAGAGGACGCCGACCATCGTCGAGATGTAGAGGACGACGATCCCCGCCTCCAGCGACTTGCCGACGACTGCCGATACTGCCCTATCGTGGTCCCACTCGCATCCGCCTCGCTTCGGTCCGCGAGTCACGGCAGCACCTCCAGATCCGTCTGGTGAACGACGAGATACGTCCGTCGCTGGCCGGAGAACTCCGCGACGACGCTCGACTCGGCGTCGGCGCCGTCCTCTGTGAACGTCCGGGATCGGTTCACGACCGTCGCTCCCTTTCGCTCGAAGAATTCGGCCCACGCACGGGGATAGGCCGTCTGAACGGCGAGCCGAACGGTGCGCTCGCCGAGATCCAGCCGCTGGTGGGACACCGCCGCCCGGAGAGTCACGCGCGCCTGCCCGTTCGTCCCGAAGGAGACGTTCTCTGCGTCGATCTCCGGCGCACCGAGCAACAGAACGCCGGAGCTCCCGCGATCGGCGACGACCGACGGCCGCTCGACCATCGTCGCGCCGCTGCCGGCGCTGCGAAGGACGGCTCCGTTCCCGCCGACGACGGTGTAGTCGTCGACGGTGTAGACCAGTACGTCCGAGTCGACGCGTTCGATCACGCTGCCGTCGCTCGCGTCGATGACGCGGATCGTGCGACGCTCCGTGGTCAACGATCCGTCGCCGAAGCGTAGCTCTGCCTCGGCCGTCCCGATCACGTCACCCGGCTCGGCGACGATCGTCATCGCCTCGGCGACGCGATTTGCCTCCGCGTCGCTGGCGCCCGAATCGACGACAGTTCCGATCGCGACGGTGAGCCCACCCAGAGCCAGCACCGTCAGTCCGATCATGAGACTGACGCCGACGATATGGGACTGCGCGCGGTTCCAGGCGCGAGAGCGATCCGATCCTGCGTCGGCGGCGCGTCGATCGGTGCAGCGACCGCCAACGTCGCGACGCCGGCTCACGCCATTCCCACCCCGCGGAAGATCAGATAGCCCAGCAAAACGAGCAGGCCGGAGTGCAACAGCCCCTCGTACCGCCCGCGGTTCGCGACGCCGGCGAACCACCCACAGGCGACCAGCGTGCACTGGGTGACGACGTAGAAACGAAACCGCATCGCGTCGAGATCGACCGCGCCGGCGTCGAACCCGATCGAACCGTCGACCTCCGAAACCGCCGAGAGCTGCGTGAATCCGTCGATGACGTAGCTGTTGACTGCGATCGTGATCCCGACGATCAGGAGCGCCGTCGTCCAGCCGACCGCGACGTAGACCTGCATCGAGGATCTCAGCGCCTGTTTCTCGTGGTGGAGGCGACCGACCTCGGTCTGGAGTGCGTCGAACACGTCTTCGACGTCTCCGCCGGAGTCCAGCGCACCGGTGACGAGACCGATCGTCTGCTCGGCCAGCGGCGTCCCGACGCGCTCGACGAACCGATCGAGCGCCTCGCTGCGGAGGTCACCGTCGTGGGTCGTGAGCCGAGAGTTGAAGGCGAGATCCGCGACGTCGGGATCCAGTGGGCCGAGATCGACCTCCCGCGCGACGATGCCGACCGCCTCCGAGAACGGTCTGCCGAGCGCGACGTGTCCGGAGACGGCGTGAACGAAGTCCTTGATCTCCCGGTCTTTCGCGTCGTCGATCCGCGATCTGCGGATGGAGATGACGCCGACCGGGATCACACCCGCTGCGTAACTCAACAGCAGGACGTTCAGCGGATCGAACCCGGCAGCGACGAGGACAATCGCGATCCCGGCTGCGATCGGGAGCGCGAACACGATCGCGCAGGCCGGATTGGTCGTCGCACGAGCGAGCGTCTCTGCCATCGTCGCCGGTCGCTCGTAGACGCGAGTCTGTCCCGGTGGCCGGAGGCTCTCGACGGCCATCGACGCCGCCAACCCGACGATGAGCACAAGCACCGCACTCGAGTAGATCACGAGGGCCCGAAGCGTGATCGAGCCAAAGGGCGTCGAAAGGGTGCCGGAGAGACCGGTCGAAAGCACGCTCAGGACGGAGATCACGATCACCAGCAGCGCCGGCAACACGAGCATGACGATGAACAGCTCGGCGAGCAGTTCGAGGAAGTCCTGTCGACGCTGTCGTGCCCGCGATTGCCGATGGGAGAGCATCCGCGCCTCCATTCGCAGGTAGGAGGTCAGCTCCTCCTGGCCCTGGCTGGCGTGTTCGCGGAACTTCAGGAGGAAGGGAGCGAGCGTATCCCGGGAGGGCGTGTCCCGGGCGACGATCCGCAACCCTTCGCCGAGACTCCCCGTCAGCGTCGCTTTGTTGAGTGCGGTTCGGAACGCGACGGAGGTGTGGCCGTACGCCTCGCGGTTGTTCGCTACCTTCCGAAACATTCCGCGTAGATCGTCGCTGCCCGTCGATAGCACCCGAAGGTAGCGGACGGCACCCGGAAGCGTGCGCTCGATGTTCGACGCGCGAGCCGCGGCACGTAGCTTCAGATAGCGTCCGCCTGCGCGAATGGAGCCCCGCTTGAGCAGAGCCGCCGCCGGCAACGCAAGGACGATCGCGGCGACGCCCCGGCTGCCGGTCGGCAGTGCTGCTTGCGTCGCGGCGATCTGTTCGGGCAACAGCGCCGCTACGACGACCGTCGCGAACGCGACACCGAGGAGGAAGACGATCCAGGAGAGGCCGTAGAGCCGGGCGACGAAGACGCCGAAGCTGGTCGAGACGTCGGTGCCGCGGTAGGTGGCCCGGTCGCCAGCGTGGCGACCGCTGTCGGCGTGGCGAGAGAACAGGGCGTAGAGCGCACGATCGAGGAGCGAGAGGCCGACGCCGCTCCCGGCGTCGCGCCCGTCGCTCTCGGCGGCAGCCGCAGCGTGAGCCGCGTTGACCGCGTCCGTCGGCTGGCCGCCGTCGCTTCGGGCTGGCGGGTCGTCGGTTGGGTCGGCGGTCACGACTCACCCCGGCGCCGCAGTCGTTCGACGGTGGCGGCCTCGTTGGTCTCCAGGTCTGCGACGAACGCGAACAGCTCGTCGAAGTCGTCGAGCCCCTCCCGCTGGAAGTAGCGAACGTACCGAAGCTTGCGGTGAAACTCCGCTTCGACGGCCTGTACGGGCCGGTCGGTTCGGTCCGCGATGCGGTGGAAGACCCGAACGTCGCAGCTCGGCGCTGCTTCGTCAGCGTCGTCCGTTGGCGTAGGGGTACCGGTATCGGTCGCGTCTCCGGGAGAACCGCTCGGCGGGGCGTCGGCGCTGTGGGCTCGCTCCTCGGGAGGGTCGAAAGCCGACCGTTCGAGTCGCTCACCGATCGCGACGTCGCCACCGCGGCGGTCGTCGGTCGGAAGTTCCGGGTGGTCGTAGTTGAGGTGGAACGAGCCGGTCGGATCGCGTTCGGCGACCCGGTTCCAGTAGACCGTCGAGTTCCCCTTCTCGATCGCGCCGCGGACGCCGCCGACGGTCTTGTAGGCGTCGTCGCCGAGGAACTCGATCACCTCGCCGACGTACCGCTCGCCGTCGACGTGTTTCGGGAAGACGACGAGGTCGATCTCCCGGAGGAGATACGGCGGGAGCCCCTGTTCGACGACGCGATTGACCAGCTTCTCGACGTCCTCGGCGTGCGTCGTACCGACGAGCCCGTGGCCGGTATTGAGCGTCTCGCCGAACGTCTCGAAGGAGGCCGGCGTGTTGATTTCCGCAATGACCTCGATATCCGGATTCAGATAGTTACACTCCGTCATGAGGTCCGCCATCGTGACGCGCTTGTAGTCGTCCTCGTGGTCGCGCGTCGTGAGCGAGACGCCAGTCTCGTGTGGAAGCCGGACCTCCCGGGAGCCCTCGTCGATGGAGATCGGGCGATCTTCGAACCTGACGAACGGCATATGCGCGTTCATCAACGTCGTTTTTCCCGCGCCTGTCGGCCCCGAAAACAGGACGACACAGCGGTGTTCGTAGAGCTGCCACAGCAGTGCGACCAGCTCCGGCGAGATCGACCCGGCCTCGAGCAGGTCGACGGGCGTCATGGCTTCCGGCGCCTGCTTGCGAATCGAGACGTGCGGGCCGTCCTCGCTGATGACCGGTAGCGCGACCGCACAGCGGATCGTCACGTCGTCGTCCACGCCCTCCGGCGCGAGATTGACCTTCGCGCTGGGGTTTGCGGCGTTGAGTTCGACGCCGTCCGCGGCGGCGAGCTGGCGGACGACGTTGACGAACTCCGTCTCGTCCTCGAAGGTGAGGTTTGTCGGCATCCGGCGGTCGTGTGAGACGGCGGATCTGGGGACGACCTTCACCCGCTCGCCGACCCGGTTCGCCTCGATGTCCTCGAGATTGACGTCCCGGATCGGGACCGTCAGCTTCCCCTCGCCGACGTAGTCCCGGAGGACGTAGTAGACGAGATCCTCGAGGCGATCCTCGGCGAATCGGTCGTCGATCGGCGGAACGGCGAGGTCGTACGTCGAGAGCGCGGAGCGGACGCGGTAGCGGGTCGCGTCGAACCACGCTCGGGTGTTTCGGGCAGTGAGGAGCCGAGAGAGGACCAGCCGGGCGCGCTCGCGAACGAACGCCCCGCGGTCCTCGACCACGCCGTCGACGTTCGTCTCCCAGACGCGGGTCTTGCACTCCTCGACGAGCTGCTCGTCGCCGGGCAGCAGATCCGGCTCCCTGACGGCGTACTTCGTCGTGAACGCGTCGGAACCGATGAGGTGTTCGTGGTAGACGACGACTGGCACCTCGAACTCGCGAAAGGCGACGGTGTAGGTGTTCAGTCGCTCGCTGACGAAGCGATCGAGGAACTCGGGATCGCCGGGGAGCTCGGTGACTGCCGGCGCGTAATGCTCGGTGTGGACGATCAGCGCGTCTTCGGCGGCGTCGGCGACCTCGATCGACTCGTCGAGTGCCAGCGGCGTCAGTTCACCGAGACACCGGAGGTCACGGAGGGCGTAGTAGCGCAGTCGCCGGAGGCTCTCCTCGGTCGCGTCGACGAGCCGTCCGATCGCACGGCGGTATTTCGCCTCGAACCCTGCCGCGATCTGCTCGCGGGTGCCCTCGCGCGTAAGTGGCCGCGAGAGCGTCGCGCCCTCGAAGTGGTCCATGATTTTCGCGAGACGCTCCTCGTCGCCGGGGGAGAGCACCGGCTCGCGAATGCGGTAGGCGAACCCGTCGTCGGTCGCGGAAATCGTTGCGACGACGCCCGGACAGAGTTCGGTCTGCTCGCGGACGTCCGGGGCGTACCACGCGTCGGGATCGTCCGGCGGGACCGGCGCTGGAACGGCAGGTGCGGGATTCGTAGACTGTGTTGCCGCTGTCCCCGTGGTAGCCATGGTAATGACTGGTGGTGACGTTATTTAATTTAAACCTTCGGAACGCGTACCGAATATCTCGCAGATTCGATTACCAACGGCGGAGCTAGAATCAGCCGTTTTGGCGAGAGATATTCTTAGATGTCTAACCGATATTTCGTCAAACGTTACGTTTATTCGGATGACGGCGGGATCGCCGGCATGGATCTCGATTGGCAATCACTGCCGAAATCCGGCAAGGCGACCGTGGTCAGCGGCGCCCTCGTAGCGCTCGGCACCGTACTCCCCTGGATGTCGTACTCGGGTGGATCGGCGTCGCTGCTGCAGGACGGGAAGATGGAGGTTCTCCTCTCGAACGGCCTCTCCTCGCCAGAATCGGCGACGGTCGCGACCTCGCAGACGCTGCTGGTCGCGTTACTCCTCGCGGGCGTCGCTATCGGGCTCCCGCTGGCTCGCGGGTGGGACTGGAAGTCGTCCCTGCCCGCGGCAGTTCTCGGCGTGATCGCGAGCCTCCTGTTCGCGTTCAGTGCCTTCCTGCTCCACGGCGGCGGACAGGAGGCCGTCCTGGTGGGTGGCGAGCAAGTCGCAGAGACCGCGACGCCCGGCACCGGTCTCTACCTGGGGAGCGCAGGCGCAGGTCTGGTCACGATCGTGACCCTCGGTCATCTCGTGTCGGCTGGCCTCGGACAGCTGCGAAGCTGATCCACCGGGCTCGCCGATACCTCTTTGAACTTGCCGATGGTCGTACAGTTCATGGAGAAAGTCACGATCGACGATGTCGAAATCGAGGTGAATCCGCTGCAGGTCCACGACGTACGCCGCCCGGTCACGAAGGCGCTCGACGCCGACCACGTCGCGATGAACTACTTCGAACTCGCCCCGGGCGACTCCTTCTCCGGCGGGCTCCACACCCACCACGATCAGGAAGAGTTGTTCTACGTCGAGTCGGGCACCGCCGAGTTCGAGGTCGGGCGCGAGCGCGACATCGAGATCGTCGACGCCGGCGAGGTGATCCGCTTCGAACCCGGCGAGTTCCAGAAGGGGTACAATCCCGAGGACGCCGAGGAGGATGTCGTCGGCTGGGCGATCGGCGCACCCGGCTACCAGCACGACTGGGAGGACCTGGAGTCGGTCATCTACTGCGGCGAGTGCGAAGCAGAGCGAGCCCACGGCACGCGGATGACCGATGAGGGCCGCTTCGAGTTCACCTGCACGGAGTGTGGAGAACAGTTCCAGATGTGAGATCGCGTTCGACGAATCCTGAGAGTGGGACTCAATCGATCCGATACTCTTCGAGTTTCTCCTCGTCCACTTCTACACCCAGCCCCGGCCCGTCCGGCACCGCGATCTCCGCGTCCTCCACCTCGAAGGGCTCCGTGATCACGTCGTCTTCCCAGGCGTAGTAGATCGTATCCGGCGGTAGATTGATAGCGGGCGTGCTCGCGGTCAGGTGCAACACGGCCGCGGTCTTGATCCCGAGGTCGAACGCGTTGTGGTGGGCCAGGGAGATGCCCGCGTCGTCGGCGACGCCGGCGAGCCGCTTCGCCGCGCGGAACCCGCCCGCTGGCACGACGTCGATCACGGCGCAGTCGACGGCGCCGGCGGCGCCGTGCTCGAAGAGATTCCTGTCGAAGTAGGTGTCCTCGTTGATTGCAACCGGCGTGCGGAGGCGGTGGCGTAGCGACTCGTACGTCCCGACGCTATCGATGCGAACGGGCTGTTCGAGATACTGGCAGTAGACGCCCGCGTCCTCCAGTGCGGCGCCGACGCGGACGGCCTCCTCGGGCGTCCAGCCCTGGTTCGGGTCGAGACGGAACGCGAGCTCGCCGTCGGCCTCGTCGTCCATCGCGAGGATGCGGTTGACGTCCTCCCGCCAGTCGCGGCCGGCCTTCGTCTTGAGCACGGAGAATCCGCCCTCGAGGGCGCGGCGTGCGTGCTCGCGAGAGTCCTCTGGGGAGAGGATACCGACGCAGTACGCGAACTCGACCGTCTCTCGGGTCGTCCCGCCGAGCAGCTCGTGGACGGGCACGCCGCGGATCTTCCCGAGCGCGTCGTGCATCGCCATCTCCACGCCGCCGACGAACGGGCCGACGTCCAGATACTCATAGAAGAAGTCGTCCGTGAACGCCTCGACGTCGGCGACCGAGCGGCCGATCAGTTCGGCGGCGACGTCGTGTTCGATCACGCTCGCGGTCGTCTCCAATGCGAGCGAGGAGCGCATCTCGCCCCATCCGGTGACGCCGCTGTCGGTGTCGACGCGGATCAGCATTCGTTCCATCGTCTCGACCTGCCCGTGGTTGGTGACGTACGGTGCGAGTCCGTCTGGCTCCGACTCGGGGCGGACGTCCATCGCGACGGGGATCGCCGAGACGTCGGTAACGTTCATAGCGTACACTGGTTCGTGGACCCTGTTACGTCTTTCCAGAGTGGCAACCGCGAAGGAACGATACTGACTCTGTGGTGAGTGAATACTGGCGATTTACGCCGATGAATACCACACCAGCGACAGACCGCCTGAGCGCCCCTACAGATCGAATGCACCGGGGAGCGCCCCGCCGTGGAGTGATGCGGTTCGTGGAGCGATGCTCGCCACAGAGCAGCGAGCGAAAATCCAGCCGCAGACCGGCGCTGTGGGCCACTTTCACTTTCACTTCGGTACAGGCACGGGTTAACGTGTGGCCGGTCTGTCGGTTGGGATATGCTCGAACACCTTGCCAGCGTGTGTTCGGCCCCCGACTGCGAGCGAACGCTCTCGGAGGACCGACGGATGCTCACGATGGAGACGCCCGACGGGACCCGCCGCGCATACGAGTGTGAGTGCGGGGCCGTCACGGTCACGGTCCTGAGCGACGAGCAGACGCGAACGCAGCAGTAGCGTACGGGATCGGTCGCTCCTTGCGTAGTCGCGGACCCCACGCAGTCGTCGATGCCCCACGTAGTCGGTCGGTCGAATCGCGACACTCTTCGGTATCCGGCAGTCACTGCCGCTCGATGAGCGACGACGCCAGCTCGACGGTGTCGGACGAGGAGTCGGACGGCGAACGCCACGAGGAGCGGCTGCGCGCCGAGGGCCACGAACACGTCGCAGGCGAACACGCGTCGACGTTCGAGGTGACGACCGACGACTACCTGACGCCGGCGGGCGACTGCATCCTTGGGATCGAGGCTGACCGGACGCCCGCCGAGTTCGACGACGAGTTCGTCGCCGCCTGCCAGCACGCGAACGCGCGGATCGTCACGACGCTCTCGGTCGTCGCCGACGCTGGCGCAGAGCTCGAATCGCCCGAGGAAATTCCGGACCAGCGGATCGTCGCCCGTGGCGATCCCAAACTCACATTCGAGAACGATCGGAGCGCCGTCTGGCGGACCAGCGACTACGTCGACGATCGGACGGTGGCCGTGGGTGCCGATCACGCCGCCGCGGATCTCGACCGGTCCTTCGTCGAGGCGCTCGCCGACGGTGCGG
This sequence comes from Salinarchaeum laminariae, assembly GCF_023204835.1. Lineage (GTDB taxonomy): Archaea > Halobacteriota > Halobacteria > Halobacteriales > Salinarchaeaceae > Salinarchaeum > Salinarchaeum laminariae. The sequence continues at coordinate 1,008,000 of NZ_CP096270.1, read as the reverse complement.
CGCTGACGGTTCGGATCGAGGTCGAAGCGCCGGCGTAGAGCCGGTCGGCACCGTCAGCTGGCTTCTTGCCAGAGTGCTCCCTGGCGCCGTCGTACCCCCACGCGATGGCAACAACTATCGGGCCAGCTTCTGGCGATTGGCTGCCACAACTGTCCCACATCTTTAATAACATGCTTGTGGTTTGTTGACGTGAGGCGATTCATCATGGCCAACGACGGCGTCTTCGGCGGCTGGTACCGCACACATCTCGGGGAGCCCCTCGAACCCGACCACGTGAACGGCTACTGGGCGTTCCTCTTTGGCGCCCTGCTGGCCATGGTCGGGCTCGTACTGTTCCTCGTGGCCTCGACGTTCGATCGGGGCACTGACGACTTCTGGCTGTTCCGCAGGGTGGCGTTCACGCTGGCGCTCATCGCCGGACCGATCGTGGTCCTCTCGATCGTCTACCTGTTGCCGTTACAGGCGAGAGCGGTCTGGCTGGCGGTGCTCGGGCTGCTTGTCTGCGTCGGCGCTGCCGTCGCCTTCAACCTCTTCTACCCGAACGACTGGAACTGGGGATCGGGCGACATGAGCGCCGTCATCATGGGGGGCTACGGCATCGGCATCGCACTCCAGATTCTGACCGTATTTTTCTATCCGCTGGCGTCCTCGAGCACTGCACAACCCGACGTCGCGCCAGCCAGTGAACCAGCGGGTGGCGATGACGCCGACGGCGTCGCTGCAGCTGACACCAGCAAGGCGACGTTCCAGCTGTACGAGGATCGCGCTGGCGAAGACCGCTGGCGACTCGTCCACGACAACGGCAACGTCATCGCTGACTCCGGCGAAGGGTACGCCTCCCGGCAGAAGGCCCGACAGGGCATGGACAGCGTGAAGAAGAACGCCCCCGGAGCCGAGGAAGAGATCCTCGAATCGGTGCCCGACGACGCACCGACAGCAGCGACCGGCGGCGCAGCCGAGGCGGCAGTCGACGATGACGACGGAGCCAGTGGCGACGGCGAGGCTGCCACTGACGACGGCGAGGACGCGGGTGCCTTCGAGTTCGGTACCACGGACGACGATGAGGAAGAGCAGGCGGAGACTGCCGACGCCGAGAGCAACGCCACTTTCGAGGTCTACGAAGACAACGCCGGCGAGTACCGATGGCGGCTCGTTCACGACAACGGGAACGTGATCGCGGACCCCGGCGAAGGGTACAGCCGACGAAGCGGCGTCACGGAGGCCGTCGAGCGGATTCAGCAGGTCGCTGGCGAGGCGGACACGCTGGAGTACGAGCCCGCCGCCTTCGAGCTCTACGCCGACGCCGCCGACGAGTGGCGCTGGCGACTCCGCCACCGCAACGGCCGGATCCTCGCCGACTCCGGTGAGGGGTACGCCTCCCGTCGCAACGCCAAGGACGGCATCGAGAGCGTCCGAAACCACGTCGGCGACGCCGAAAACTTCGAGGTATACGAGGACAGGGGCGGCGACTACCGCTGGCGACTCGTCGCGAGCAACGGCGAGCTAATCGCGGACAGCGGCCAGGGCTACAGCCGGAAAAACCGCGCGCAGGACGCGGTCGACCGCGTCGCCGACTACGCACCCGAGGCCGACACGCTCGACTACGAGCCCGCCGCCTACGAGGTCTTCCAGGACAACGCCGAGGAGTGGCGCTGGCGACTCCGCCACCGCAACGGCCAGATCCTCGCCGACTCCGGCGAGGGGTACGCCTCCAAGCAGAAGGCACGCCAGGGGATGCAAAGCGTGATGTCCAACGCTCCCGGCGCCGACGTCGAAGAGTTAGAAGACTGAGCGAAGCGGCCACTCCGAATCGCCCCGAGCACCGGCCGGCCGGCGCTAGTTCGTCGCGGTGACGGCCGTCGGGCGGTTTCGCCCGACGAGAGACGCGATGTTCTGCCGTGAAGACGGCCACTGCTACCGGTTCGTGGCCACGAAGTCGGAGTGATCGCTCGTGATCGCGTCCGCGCCGAGCAGCTCCACGAGCCGTGCCGTCGCCCGATCGTTTACCGTCCAGACGCCGACGTGGAGGTCGAGCGCCTGCGCCGCCCGGCGGACCGATGGAAGCGCGAGGAGGCGAGGACGGACGTTCACGCCCGCACAGCCGAGCTCGAGCGCGGTCGCGACCGGGCAGTCGCGGAGACTGCCGGCGAGAACGGCTCTCGGTACCGTTGGATCCGCAGCGCGGACGGCCCGAAGGACGTCACGGTCGAAGGCGATGATCGTGACTCGTCCCTCGTGATCGTCGAACGCGTCGAGGACCTCGGTCGCCAGTCCGGACTCCTTCAGCTCGACGTAGAGCGGTGTGTCAGCAGGGAGCGCGGCGGCGACTGCGGCGAGCGTCGGGATGCCCGCACCCGATTCGAGGACGTCCATCGCCGCGAGTTCGTCGGCGGTGAACGCGGAAACCGGCCCGGCGGAGTCGGTCACGCGGTCCACTGTCTCGTCGTGAACCACGACCGGCTCCCCGGAGCCACAGCGACGAACGTCGAACTCGACGGCGTCGGCGATGCCGGCGGCGCGTTCCAGCGCCGGAATCGTGTTTTCGGCTCGCTCCGCGGCGAACCCGCGGTGGGCGATCAGCGCCACGAATTGCGCGTCGCGTCCCAGAAAGAAAGTGATTCTGCCGCCAGGGTGGCGAAGTTAGCTTCCGGGCCGGACGAGCTCCAGAGCCCCGTCCTGCCACACGGTGATCCGGTACTCCTCGTAGCTGAACTCGATCATCAGCTGAGCCTCCGCCGACGGCGGATCGGAGAAGAGGTCCTCGAGAACGCCGTCGATGCAGTCGTACATCGTCGACATCTCGGTCATCTCCCGGTCGTCGATCTCCGCGATTACCTCCGCGATCTGTATGCCGGGACTACCATCGTCAGGAGCGAGTTGTCGCCGAACGATCGATAGCTCTTGGTCGTCCTGCATCAGGTTACCATACCGCGGAGGCCCGACTTATTGCTGGCCATTATGACACGCAGATATCACGAAGGTGGCTGGCAACGATCTGCAGTCGTGGACAAGTGGAACGTAGTCGGCGCCCACCGGCCCACGAGCGCGCAGCCGGTCAGATTCGCAGGCACCGGCCGGGCCCACCTTTTTCTCCGGTCGAGCCGACTAACGACCTATGTCCGTCAGCTTCGATTTCGATGGAACCGTTGCGGTCGTCACGGGTGCCAGCGGCGCGCTCGGCAGCGCCGTCGTCGAGCAGTTCCGCGCGGCAGGCGCCGAGGTCGCCGCGATCGACGTCGTCGCGCCGGATGCCGACGATTCGCTGCTCGATCCGGACGGCGGAACGACGTTCTACGAGACGGATCTCACCGACGAGGACGACGTCGCCGGGACGATCGACGACGTCGTCGACGAGCACGGCCGGATCGACCATCTCGCGAACGTCGCGGGAACCTGGCGCGGCGGCGATCCGATCGAAGCAACGTCGCTGGAGAGCTTCGAGCTGGTCCACGACGTGAACCTGAAGACGATGTTTCTGGCGTCGAAACACGCGCTTCCCCACCTCGAAGAGACCGACGGCGCGATCGTCTCCGTCAGCGCGCGCTCCTCGCTGGAGGGCGGCGAGGGCGACGGCCCCTACCGCGCTTCGAAGGCGGGCGTTCGACTACTGACCGAGACGATCGCCGAGGAACACCGCGGAACTGTCAGAGCCAACGCCATTTTGCCGAGCGTGCTGGACACCCCGATGAATCGGGAGATGATGGAGCCCAGCGACGACTGGGTCGATCCTGCGGACGTGGCGACGACGATCGCGGCGCTGTGTTCGGACGCGGCGCCGGTGACCAGCGGCGCGGCGGTGCCGGTGTACGGCGAGGCGTAGTGCAGCCGGGCGATCGTCCGCTCGGAGTAGCATCCACAATCCGCGTCGACGCCGTACCCACACACAGGCGAAGCGAAGCCGCACTGGCGTCGTATTCCGAGCCAGGGCGCGACGATGGGGTGCGATCCCCGTGGCATTCTAGGACAAACCGATAAAATCCACGGTGATTTTATATAAGTCGAGCGGTATCTATTGGTTATGGCGCGACGAATCGACCGGCGGACGGTGCTAAAGGGAACTGGAGCAGGACTGACCGCAGCCTTCGCGGGCTGTATCGCCGACGACGGAGATGACGGAGACGGCGATAGTGATGGAGATGGAGACGGGACCAGCGACGACGGAACGGGTATTCCCGGGAGTGAGGCAGGCCGGACCGTCAGCGTGGGCGTCCTCCAGCCCGTCAGCGGTGACCTGGGCGATCTGGGCGGCCCGATCCGCGACGCCGCGATCCTGCCCGGGAGCCAGCTCGAGGGCGAGACGGAGTTCGAGATCGACATTCAGGACGAGGACACCGAGTCCGACCCCGAAGCGGGGATCAGTGCCGCCCAGTCGCTCGCCAACGCCGGCTATCCCGCCGTCACGGGGGCGGCCTCCTCTGCAGTCACTCAGAACGTCGCCCAGGGCGTGTTCATCCCCGAAGGAATCGTCGGCTGCTCGCCGGCGTCGACCTCGCCAGCGATCACGGATCTGGACGACGACGACTTCATCTACCGGACCTGCCCGAGCGACGCACTCCAGGGCGAGGTGATGGCACAGGTCGCCTACGAGGATCGCGACCTTTCCTCGGCAGCCACCTTCCACCTCAACAACGAGTACGGCGAGTTGCTCTCAGAATCGTTCGTCTCCGCCTTCGAGGACCTCGGCGGCACGGTTCAGAGCGAGGTCGCCTTCGAGGCCGAACAGCCGTCCTACACCTCGGCGCTCAACAGCGCACTGGGCGGGGATCCCGAACTGCTCGTCGTTATCGGCTACCCGGCCAGCGGGACGCAGATCTTCCGGGACTACTACGCCGAGTTCGATACCGACCAGACACTGATGCTCACCGACGGTCTCCAGTCCGCTGACCTCCCCGGCAACGTCGACAACCCGATGGACAACGCCATCGGCACGGCTCCGCTGGCCAGCGGACCGAACGTCGACGCGTTCACGTCGCTCTACGAGGACGAGTACGATCGTGCGCCCGGCGTGTTCAACGCGCAGGCCTACGACGCGACCGCCGTCCTCCTGCTCGCCAACGTCGCGGCCGGCGAGAACGACGGCACCGCGATCCGCGATCAGATGGAGACGGTCGCCAACCCTGAAGGGACGAACGTCGGTCCGGACAACCTCGCGGAAGGGATCTCGATGGTGGCCAACGGAGAGGACGTCAACTACCAGGGCGCCTCCAGTGCGGTCGACTTCGACGAGAACGGCGACATGCAGGCAGTGAGCTACTCCATCTGGGAGTTCGGAGAGGGCGGCAGCATCGAGCAGATCGAGACGATCGACTACGGACAGTAACCGGATCGATCTGCGGTCGGTCGAACGCCGTCGGTGGCAGTTCGGCGATCGCTCGGTACTGTTCGACAATCAGTCAGCACCAGTCCGCCCGTCGGTTCGACGTAGTTCTGCGGAGGTCCGTTTCGAGGCCCCGAGTTCGTCGACGATCCGTTCCTCCGCGCTATCGCTCTCTCTCTCTCTGGACGAGTCGAGAACGCTCGGCGTTACCCGCCCAGGAAATCCTCTCGCACCTGCTGGTCGGCCAGCAGTGCGTCGCCGTCGTCCTCGTGGCGGTTCTGCCCCTGGACCAGCACGTAGCCGCGGTCACAGCGTCTGAGCGCCTCCTTGGCGTTCTGCTCGACCATGAGGATCGCCGTCCCGCCGTCGTTGATCGCATCGACTCGATCGAAGAGGTCCTCGACCAGATCGGGCGCGAGCCCCGCGCTGGGCTCGTCGAGCAGGAGGAGGTCGGGATCGAGCATCAGCGCACGGCCCATCGCCACCATCTGCTGTTGCCCACCGCTCATCGAACCGGCAGTCTGCCCGGAGCGCTCCTCGAGGACGGGGAACCGGTCGTACACCATGTCGATCCGCTCTTCGGGGATGGAGTCGAGGATGTACGCGCCCATCTCGAGGTTCTCACGAACCGTCAGCGACGGGAAGACGTTGTCCGACTGCGGGACGTAACCGACGCCCTTCCGGATGATCTGATCGGGGCGCAGCCTGCTGATCTCCTCGCCGTCGAACTCGATCGACCCGTCCATGTAGGTGGTGAGTCCGAAAACGGTCTTCATCACCGTCGACTTGCCCGCGCCGTTGGGGCCGACGATGGTGACGTACTCGCCGTCCTCGACGGCCAGATCGACGCCGTCGAGAATCTGGAGGTCACCGTAGCCTGCATCGAGGTCGGCGACCGTCAGGAGAGAGTTCTCGGCCATATCAGACGTTCCCCCCGAGGTAGGCCTCGATAACGCGCTCGTTGTCACGGATCTCCTCGGGCTCGCCCTCGGCGAGCACCGCTCCCTGGTGCATTACGACCACTCTGTCGCAGTGTTCCATGATCAGGTCCATGTCGTGTTCGACGAGCAGGAAGGTGTAGCCCTCCGCCCGGAGGTCGTGAATTCGATCGAGAAGTTTCTCCTCGAGGGTCGGGTTGACGCCCGCCATGGGCTCGTCGAGGAGCAGCAACTCCGGTTCGGTCAGAAACGCCCGCGCGAGCTCCAGCAGCTTCCGCTGGCCACCAGAGAGCGACCGAGCGTACTCCTCGGCCAGGTGGTCGATTTCGAACAGATCGAGCGTCTCCCAGACGGTGTCCACGAGTTCGCGCTCCTGCTCGATCACGCCCCGGCGCGTGCCCGGCAGGACCGACCGGGCGAGGGACTCGCCGCGCTGGTCCGGTGGCGCGGTCATCAGATTCTCGAGGACGGTCATGTCGGGGAACTCGCGCGTGATCTGGAACGTGCGAACGAGCCCGGCTTGCGCGATCTGGTGGGGTCGCAAGCCGGTGACGTCGCGACCATCGAAGCGCACCGAGCCGGCATCCGCCCGCGTGAATCCCGTCACGAGGTCGAACGTCGTCGACTTGCCGGCGCCGTTCGGACCGATGAGGCCGGTGATCGACCCCTGCTCGACGTCGAAGCTGACGCCGTCGACGGCGGTGATCCCGCCGAACTGTTTCTGGAGGCCGTCGATTTCGAGGACTGCGTCGCCATCACCCCAGCCCGCCGGCGAGGGGTCGGAGCTCGACGCGCCCGATTCGGGATCGGTGCTGGCGTCCGTGACCCCGTCCGCGGGTGACTCAGTCATCGGTCTCACCCTCCGGTCGCGAGAGGTCGGTCGCCGCGGCGACCTCTTTGCGGTGCCCGAGTAACCCGTCCGGGCGATAGAGCATGAGGAGGATCAACACCACTCCTACGAACAGCCGCTGGAGGAGGTCGATGTTGGCGATCGAGTAGCCGATAAGTGGCATGATATCCGCGCCACCCAGCGCCGTCACGGCCTCGTAGATCGTGTTCGTCCCCTCGGGGACGCTCTCCCACTGTTCGTTGATGACGCGGGGGAGCATCCGTGGTCCCTGAAGGAGGAGTCCGACGAATGCGATGCCGCCGACGATGCTTCCGGCGTTGGATCCGGAGCCGCCGACGATGAGCGCGACGAAGATGTAGAACGTGACGATCGGCATGAACGCGTCCGCGGCGACCGTGAAGCGGCTCGCCTGCCAGAGCATGCCACCGAGCCCCATCAGCGCACAGCCCAGCACGAAGCTGTAGATCTTGATCCGGCTGGTCGGCTTGCCGAGTGCCTGTGCAGCGCCCTCGTCCTCGCGGATCGCCTTCAACACGCGGCCGAAGGGGGAGTAGGCGATGCGGGAGAGTAACACGTAGGCCAGGAGGACGGCGACGACCAGTAACAGCGCGTAGCCCGCGGACATCACCGTGGGGCGATCGATACCGAACCAGCTACCGAGCTCGAAGAGCTGGGCGCCGACGAACGTGGGATCTGCCCGCGACGTCCCGTCTTCGGTGAACAGTTTGAACACGTACTCCTGTGCGCTGGGAACCTGGATCGAGGAGCCTGCTCCGAGTCCGACCTCGCGGCCGAGGACCCGGTGGTCGTCCACCCAGTCCGATTTGACGGTGAACCGAACGATCTCGGCGATGCCGAGCGTGACGATCGCGAAGTAGTCCGCACGCAGTCTGAGCGCCGGCAACGCGGCCAGGAGCCCCAGTGCCGCTGCCGCGACCATGCCCGCGATCATCCCTACCCAGATCGGGTAGCCGAGACCGACGCCCTGGCCGCCGGAGACGAAGGCGAGCGTGAACACGGCGACGGACATGAACCCCGCGACGCCGATGTTGAACAGTCCTGCGTACCCCCAGTGGAGGTTGAGCGCAAGCACGAGCAGCCCGTAGGCTGCCATCAGGAAGGTGAGCCTGACGAGCGTGTTGACGATCCCGTTCATGTCCAGGCCCTGACCGTAGGCGAGGAGAGTGATCAGCGCGTAGACGAGAACGAGGGCGGAGAGGACGACGAGGGCGTCCGCCTTCCACCGGGAACGCTCGCCCATCCACTCGGTGATGCGGTCGGTGTACTCGCGAACGGTCGTGCGCATATCCGAGAGGGGACCCCGGGAGTCCTGCTCACGCGGGCCAGCGCCGTCCTCACCGACGTCGCCGGATTCGTCAGTCATGCCGTCTCCACCCCGCCGAGGAGACCTTGCGGCCGGAAGATCAGGATGAAGATCATCAGCAAGAATGCGGCGGCCATCGTCATCTCGTTGGGCAGCCAGATGATGGCGACCTCGTCGACGATTCCGATGATCAGGCCGCCGAGGATCGCGCCGTAGACCGATCCGATCCCGCCGAGGATCACGCCCGCGAAGACGGGGAGGAGGAGCGTCCAGCCGCGCGTATAGGTGATCGTCCCGGTGTTGAGAACGATGAGGTAGCCCGCGATGCCGGCCAGCGCCGCGCCGATGACCCACGTCGCGAGGACGACTCGCTCAGTCGGGATGCCGGTGATCTTCGCCAGATCGCGGTTGTCGGCCATCGCACGCATCGACGTGCCCAGCTTCGTGTGCTGGAGCATGAGGTGAACGCCGACCATCAGCACGATCGCGCTCACCACGAGCGTCATCTCGTGAAGATTGACCGTCGTGCTGGCGATCCCGAGATCCAGCGTCGTCTCCGGCGCGCTCGCTGGCACGGCCCGGTTCGACCGCGTGAAGACGAACGCGATCAGATACCGCAGGACGAAGGCGACTCCGACGCTGGCGATCAGCAGGGCGATCGAGGACTGCTTGCGAAGCCGGCGGTAGACGAGTCGGTCGGCAGCCAGCGCGATGGCGACGGTGAACAGGGCTGCGACGACGATACCGCCGAGAATCGCCACGGGCTGGCTGTCGATTGCCATGCCGACCGCGCCGGGCGTCGGATCGTTGTTTGGCCGTACCAGGAGCAGATTTCCGAGGTTGTAGGCGCCGAACCCGGCGATGACGTAGGCCGCGCTCCAGCCCGAGAACATGCCCGTCGTCAGCAGATCACCGTGCGAAAAGTTCGCGAACCGGAGGATGCTGTAGGTCATCGAGAGCCCGATCCCAGCGAGCCCGTAGATGAGGCCAACGACGATACCCCGCCAGAGATACTGCTGGAGCGTCGAGGCCGAGAGCGTCCCGGTGACGAGCTGTCGCAGCAGATCCACGACGAGGTACAACAACAGGACCGCCACGATCGCGCCGAGAACCTGTTCGACCCGGAGGCGCGACAGCGTCCGCCGGACGTCGCTCGCTTCCATGTGCCAATCAGTGACACCGCGCCGTAAAATACTTCACGCTACTGCCGATCGGTGCGCATCACCCTTTTCTTCCCACCGACCGAACCGCAACCTATGACGAGAGACGGCCCGGACACCGTCAGCGGCCCCGATTCGGACCGCCAGGTCACCGGGTTCCAGACGCACACGCCACTTTCCGAGGCCCGCGATCGCCTTCAGGCGCGCGTGACGCCGGTCGATCGCACCGAGAATCTCGGCATCGAACGAGCCGACTGCCGGGTACTCGCCGAACCGATCGCCGCTGACCGCGACGTGCCACAGTTCCGCCGCGCGGCGATGGACGGCTACGCAGTTCGGAGCGACGATGCAGCCGGTGCCTCCGATCGGGCGCCAGCCGTGCTCACCGTCGTCGACCTCGGACCGGAGGGACCCCACGACGCGACGATGGCGCCCGAGAGCGCCGTTCGCGTCCACACCGGCAGCGCGCTGCCGAACGAGGCCGACGCCGTCGTGCCGATCGAGCGCGTGACCGAGATCGACGCGTCGAGCTCTGCCACCGACGACAGCGAGGCGACCGACGGACCCACCCACGCCGAGAACCGCGAGATCGAACTCACCGACCCGGTCGTCCCTGGCGAGAACGTCGCGCCGATCGGCGAGGACGTCGCCGCCGGGCAGGCGCTGTACGAGCCGGGTCACCGACTCCGCCCCTCTGATCTCGGCCTGTTGAAAGCCGCCGGAGTCGAGGAGGTGGCGGTCCGCCAGCAGCCCACGGTCGGCGTCGTGCCGACCGGCGAGGAGCTGGTCCAGCGCGATCCCGGACCCGGGCAGGCCGTCGAAACGAACGGGCTCACGGTGTCCAGACTGGTCGGGCGCTGGGGCGCCAGGGCGGAGTACCGCAACGTCGTCACGGACGATCCTGACGCGCTGCGGGCGGCGATTCAGCGCGATCTGACGAGGGACGTGATCGTGACGACAGGCGGCACCTCCGTCGGGCAGCGCGACCTGTTGCCGGAGGTGCTCGCCGAACTCGGCGAGGTGCTCGTCCACGGCGTGGCGCTCCAGCCGGGCCATCCGGTCTGCCTCGGTGTCGTCGAGGAGACGCCGGTCCTCTGCCTCCCGGGCTACCCAGTCTCCTGTATCGTCACCGCGGTCCAGCTGCTCCGGCCGGTGCTCCACTGGCTGGAGGGAGTCGAGTTCGAGGAGCCACCGACCCGGCCCGCCACGCTCGCCCGGAAGATCGAGAGCGAACCCGGCACCCGGACGTTCGCCCGCGTCGAACTCGGCGTCGAGGACGGTCACACGGTCGCCAGGCCGACCCGGACGAAAGGCGCCGGCGTGCTCTCCTCGGTCGCGCTCGCCGACGGCTGGATCGAGATCGAGCCCGGCGTCGAGGGGCTGCCCGAGGGCGAACTCGTCGCCGTCCAGGACTGGGAGTGGCAGCCGTGACCGACCGCGTAGAGTTCCGAGAGCTCGCCGATCCCGACGCGGTCGCTGCCGCGATCGCCGACCTGCCGATCGCCCCGGACCCGCAGGTCGAATCTGTGCCCCTCGACGACGCTGCAGGCCGGACACTCGCCGAGCGGGTCGATGCCGGGATCGACGTGCCCGGCTTCGACCGCGCGGGTCTCGACGGCTACGCGCTGCGAGCGGCCGACACCGCGGGTGCCGAGGAGACCGAGCCAGTCCGACTCTCCGTCGTCGGTGCGGTCCACGCCGGCCAGACGCCAACCGCAGCGGTCGACGACGGCGAGGCCGTCTCGATCTCGACGGGCGCGATGATGCCTCCCGGCGCCGACGCGATGGTGCCCATCGAGCAGATCGACGAGATCGAGGGCGACGGCGCCGATAGCGACGCGATTGCGATCGACGTTCGCACGGCCGTCGCACCCGGAGGGAACGTTACGCCCGCGGGCGCCGACCTCGCTGCTGGCCAGCGTGCGCTCGGGCCCGGAACGCGACTCACGCCCCGAGAGGTCGGCCTGCTTGCGGCGCTCGGCGTCGGGTCGGTACCGGTTCGCGCCCGGCCGACCGTCGGGATTCTCTCGACTGGCGAGGAGCTCGTCCCGCCCGGCGACCCTCTCGACCACGAACAGGGACAGATCCACGACGTCAACGCGGCGTCGATCGCCGCCGCGGCACGGGAAGCCGGCGCGGACGTCCGACGGTATCCGAAGGCGGGCGACGATCCGGCGGCACTCGCCGCGTCGCTCCAGAGGGCAGCAGCGGACTGCGATCTCCTGCTCACCTCGGGGTCGACCTCCGCCGGCGCCGCCGACGCGCTCCACGCCGTGCTCGAGGACGAGGGCGAACTACTGGTCCACGGCGTCGCGCTCAAGCCGGGGAAGCCGACGCTCGTCGGCCGGCTCGGCGATTGTGGCTACGCCGGCCTACCAGGCTTTCCAGTCTCCGCGATGATGGTGTTCCGGACGCTCGTCGCGCCCGCGATCCGCGAGGCCGCGGGAGTGCCCGATCCCGAGCGGGCGAGCCTGGACGCCGAACTGCTCGAGGAGGCCCGCTTCGAGCCCGGGCGGCGCCGACTGCTTCCCGTAGGGCTGATCGACGCGGGGCACAGGCCCGGCGCAGGCCGAGATCGCGACGATCGTGCAGCCGACGCGGACGTCGATCCGGACGGCCGGCCCCTCGCATACCCGGTCGATCGCGGCTCCGGCGCGACCACGAGCCTCTCGCGTGCGGACGGGCTCGTGACGGTACCCGCCGACACGTCCTACGTGGCGCCCGGCGAGACCGTGGAGGTCGAGCTGTTCTCCGCGGACGTCCGCCCGCCCACGCTGCTCGCGATCGGGGAGGACGACCCGGGTGCTGCGGCGCTGATGGACGAACTCGACGCGCCACGCTACCTGCCCGATGGCACCGCGGCCGGCGTCCGTCGGCTTCGCGACGGCGTGCCCGACGTCGCGGTCGTCGCGGGCGAGCCTCGCCGCGAGCCCCCGGGCGAGGAACTCGCCGCGTGGGCCCGGGAGTGGGGGCTCGTGGTCCCCACCGGGAACCCGGAAGGGATCGAGGGAGCGTCGGATCTCGCAGGTGAGTCGGCCCACTCGTTCGCAAATCTCGCGAGCGGGTCGGGACTCCGCTCGGCGCTCGACGACCGACTGGAGAGCGCGGAGCCGGCGGTCACGCCGGACGCCATCGACGGCTACGGCGTCGGCCTCCGCGGCCACGAGAGCCCGGCCCGCCGAGTGCTGGCCGGCGAGGCGGACGCTGGCCTCGGGCTTCGCGCGACGGCCGACCGGCTCGGTCTGGACTTCGTCTCGCTTGGCTCCCAGCGAGTCCGGCTGATCGGCAACGCAAAGCGAGCCGGGGCTGCGGGACTCACGGCGCTGACGGACGCGCTCGACGCGCTGTCGACGGTTCTCGCGGCGCTGTCGGGGTACGAGGCGGCGGACTGAAACAGAGACGCCACGGGCGGAGAAGAGGGAGCGGTACAGGTTCTGAACGACGGGGATCAGCGGCCGGTGAGCGACGCGAGCGGCCCGCACTCGTCGATCGCGGCGACCCGGTAGTCCGCGAGCACGCAGTGCTCCCGGCGATCGTGGTCGAACCGTTCGACGTGGGCGGCGTCGAGGCCGGCGTTCCAGGCCGCGCCGACGTCGCCGGCGGTGTCGCCGACGTACAGCGCGCGAGCGGACCCCTCCGCTCGCGTGCCAGGCACGCCACCGGATTGGTGCCCGTCGCCGCCGTCGGGCTGCCGCCCGTCGCCGGACGCCGTCCGCTGGTCCCCGGGTGCCGTCCCGCCGTCGGCAGCCACGGAATCGCCGGCGGCGCCGTTCGCGAGGTGGGCGAGCCCCAGCTCCGCGAGCGCGTGTTCGATCGGCCCGGGATCGGGTTTCCAGCCGAGGTCGTCCGAGCAGCAGACCACGGCGTCGAACCACTCGCCGATGCCGTGGTAATCGAGGACCGCTGCGGTGGGTTCGGGCGGGCAGTGCGTGACGAGCGCGGTCGGGACCTGGAGCTCCGCGGCGAGGGACGCGTCGTCGAAAACTCGCATCGCGTCGGCGCGTCGCTGGGGGTCCTCCGTCGCGTCGAAGACGCGCCAGAAGGCGGTCGGATCGACGCCCAGCGCGCGAAGCTGGTCGTTGCGAGGGCCGCCCAGGCCGTGCCAGAGCCGGCGGGCCTCGTCGTCGGAAAAGCCGTGGCCGAGCTGGTCGCCGACCCGGTCGAACACCGATCGGACGTGCTCGAAGCGTGGCGCGACGAGCGTGCCGTCGAGATCGAAGAGCACGGCGTCGTAGGACTGCCCGACCATCTGGTGACGTTCAGTATGGGACCCCGGCGTATATGGATTGTGGGCCAGTTCGGGTCGGTGCAGTCGGGCGATTGCGTCGCGAAGGAGCCGCATTTCAGGGACGTAATGCGGACAGGAAGGTCGTGCGATCCAGCGCTCCGCAGCAGCTACCCCAGCGCCGGCCAGACGTCCGTAGCGCCGTCGATCACACGACGGGCGGCGTCGGTTGGCTCGCCCTCGGGTGCAGGTGGCGTTCCGGTTTCGATCGCGTCGGCCGCGGCGGCGACGGTCTCCGCGAGGAGGCCGGGCTGGTAGCCGCCCTCGAGCACGGTGGCGACCGGAGCGTCGTAGGTCGCGGCGAGATCACGGGTCCAGCCGGCCAGCCAGCCGAAATCCGGCGTCGTCAGTTCGAGGTCCGAGATCGGGTCGTTTTCGTGTGCGTCGAAGCCAGCGCTCAGGACGACGAGATCCGGGGCCATCGCCGCAAAGAGCGGTTCGAGGAGCGTCTCGGTTGCATAGCGGAACGCCGGACCGCCGGCGCCCTCTGGGAGCGGGAGGTTAGCAGTCGCACCGAGGGCGTCGCCGACGCCCGCGGCGTCGACGGAGCCGGTGCCGGGGTAGAGCCCGTCCTGGTGGACCGAGACGTAGTGGACGTCCGAGCGATCGACGAACAGCGACTCCGTGCCGTTGCCGTGGTGGACGTCCCAGTCGAGGATCGCGATGGTGTCGATCCCGGGCTGCTCGAGCGCGTGTTCGGCGGCGTATGCGGCGTTGTTGAGAAAGCAAAACCCCATGGCGTAGTTCTCGAGCGCGTGGTGGCCGGGCGGGCGCGTGAGCGCGAAGGCGACGGCGGGATCCTCGGTTTCGGCAGGAGCTTTTGAGTCCGGATCGGCGGTCGTATCCTCTATCGCACGTTCGACCGCCCAGCGCGCACCGCCAGCGCCGGCGAGGACGGCGTCCCAGGTCCCCGAGGACGTGACGGTGTCGTGGTCGACGCGGCGCTCGTCGGCGCAGGTCTCCCGGAGCCAGCGGAGGTAGCCCGGCGTGTGGACGGCGCTTGCCCCCTCGAAATCGATCGGCTCCGGCGTCTCGATCGTGGTGTCTCGCTCTTGGAGCGCCGCGACGACGGATTCGAGGCGTTTGGGCCGATCCGTGTGGGTCGGTCCCGGATCGTGCTCCATACTGGCGGGCGAATGACCGACGGCGAACGGCGAACCCATAGCTACCAGTTGGCCGCCCACTGGCTTCAACGACCGGTCCAGTTCCCGGAGACTGATGCTCTTCGAACCGATCGACTCGGCGGCGAACCGCCATCACCTCCGCGAAAAGCGTGCTCCCGAGCGTCAGGCGTCGGTCTCGGACTCGATGATCTCCGCCATGTCGAGGTCCTCCTGCGTGACGCCACCGGCCTCGTGGGACGTCAGCGTGATGTCGACCGCCTCGTAGCGGATGACGATCTCGGGGTGGTGGAACTGTGCCTCGGCGATCTCGCCGACGAGCTGGGCGAAGGCGACGCCGCGCAGATACTCGTCGAACTCGTAGGTCCGACTGATCTCGTCGTCCCCGTACTCCCAGCCCTCGGGGAGCCCTGCCTCGATTTCGTCCTCGGATAGCACGTCTGCCATACCCTTCTCGTCGCTCCCGTTCGTGTTGAAGGTTGGGGCCAGGGGCGGATTCGACGGGTGGGTTCGGGGTGAGCGAGTGGGGCTCGGAATCCGCTCACGGACGCCCCACGACCCGAGCCAACGCCACGCACACCGTCGCTCGCGGTCAGTGCCGAACGCTTAACCGCAACCACGTTCTACCGCCGAATATATGCAGCACGTGAAGATTCCGCAGGACCGCATCGGCGTGCTGATCGGCGATGGTGGCGAGACGCTGCGCGAGATCGAGTCGAAAGCCGACGTTCGACTCGACGTCGACTCCGAGAACGGCGCCGTCAAGATCGATCAGCAGGGCGACGCCGATCCCGTTCGGGCGCTCAAGGGCCCGGACATCGTGAAGGCGATCGGCCGCGGGTTCCACCCCGAGGACGCCCTCACGCTGCTCGACGACGAGATGATGATGTTCGATCTGCTGGACATCGACGCGGCGACGCGCAACCGAAACGACCTCACGCGAAAGAAGGGTCGCCTGATCGGCGAGGACGGACGGACCCGCGAGCTGATGGAAGAGCTCACCGGCGCATCTGTCGTGATCTACGGCTCCACGCTGGGCGCGATCGGGACGCCCCAGCAGGTCGACGCGGTGCGACAGGCCGCGGAGATGATCATCGACGGCGCACCCCACGGCACGGTCTACGCCTTCCTCGAGGACAAACACGAGGAGATCAAGCGCGAAGGGATGGAGTACCACCGCTTCCCCGGCAGTAGCTGAAGGTAGTTCTCGATCGTCGATCCGTCTCTCAGTTCGCTCACGCCCAGCAGCGGATAGCTGACAGAAAGCGACGACACTGGCCGCTCGCGGCGGTGAGCTACGGCGCTTCGACGGCGCCGTCGGCGTCGTCGAGCGCTGCAGCTTCGACGTCGCTGTGTTTGTAGGACTCGCCAGTTGCGCGATCGAAGAGGTGAAGCCGCGATTCGTCGACAGCGAGTGTCACCTCGTCACCGGGATTGACGGCCGCGTGGCCCTCCACCGAGACAGTCACCGAGCTGGTCCCGACGTCGACGTAGACGTTGCTCGCGTCGCCCATCGGCTCGACGACGGTGACCGTCGCGGGGATGGCGCCGTCGCCCGCATCGTCGGCAGTCGAGAGGATCACGTCCTCGGGACGGATGCCGAGTACGAGCTCGGAAGAGCCCATGCTGTCGGCGAGGGCGCTGCTGATGGGCAGGACGAACTCGTCGTGGACGAGCGCGTCGTCGGAGAGGCCGACCTCGAGGAAGTTCATCGTCGGTTCGCCGAGGAAGCCCGCGACGAACTGGTTCGCTGGCTGGTGGTAACACTCCAGTGGCGTGCCGACCTGCTGGAGTTCGCCGTGGTTCAGGATCGCGATCCGGTCGCCCATCGTCATCGCCTCGGTCTGGTCGTGCGTGACGTAAACCGTCGTCACGCCGAGATCCTGCTGAAGTTCCTGAAGCTCCGTACGCATCTGAGCACGAAGCTTGGCGTCGAGATTCGAGAGCGGCTCGTCCATCAGGAACACGGCAGGATCACGGACGATCGCCCGGCCGAGCGCGACGCGTTGTTGTTGCCCCCCTGAGAGCGCCTTCGGTTTGTCGGGGAGCAGTTCCTCGATGCCCATGGTGGAGGCGGCGTCGTCGACGCGGTCGGCGCGCTCCTCTTTGGAGAGATCCGTGGACATCTTCAGCCCAAACTCCATGTTCTGCCGGGCAGTCATGTGGGGATAGAGCGCGTAGTTCTGGAACACCATCGCGATGTCCCGATCCTTCGGCCTGTCGTCGGTGACCTCCGTGTCACCGAAGCGGATCGCGCCCTCCGTGACTTCCTCCAGTCCGGCGATACAGCGCAGGGTCGTCGATTTTCCACAGCCCGACGGACCGACGAGTACGAGGAACTCCCCGTCCTCGACGGTGAGGTCGAGGTCGTCGACGGCCGTGACGGATTCGTCGGACGACTGGTACACTTTGGTCAGCTGATCGAGTTCGACGTCGCTCATTGTAGTGACTCCATGACAGCAATTATCGGTTCGGTGGCAGTTCGGTGGCAGCGGACACGCCCGGTAGCGGTGAGCGCACGAGCGGTGCTGCCGACGCGGGTGGCGGGGGAATGCGTCGCCGTCATGGCTACTGCTTCACCCCGCCTTCGGTCAGTCCCTCGACGATCGGCCGCTGGAAGAGCGCAAACAGGATGATGATTGGGATTGTCGCGACCGACGACGCCGCCATCATCTGTCCCCAGTAGGTGGTCTGCTGGGTCTGGAATCGGCTGATGCCGATCGAGAACGGGGTCACCTCCCCACCGGCGAGAATGCCAGCAAAGAGCACCTCGTTGAACGCCGTGAGGAACACGAACATCCCCGTAGCGGCGATACCCGGCGCCGCCATCGGTAAGGCGACCCGGTACAGCGCCTGGAATCTCGTGCAGCCATCGACCCTCGCGGCCTCTTCCATCGAGGCCGGAATCGAATCGAAGAACCCGCGAAGCATCCAGATCGCGACGGGCACGGTGAACGTCATGTAGACGAAGATGATGCCGTGGTAGGTGTCGACCACCTTGAACGGCGTCTCCGTCTGGATCCAGATGAACAACAGGAACATCGGCAACAGGATGAGGACGCCCGGGATCATCTGCGTGGCCAGCAACGCCCCGCCGATGTAGCGCTTGCCGGGGAAGCTATGTCGTGAGAAGGCGTAGCCGCCGAGAATCGCGACGGCGAGCGCCAGCACGGTCGTCACTCCGGCGATAATCAGACTGTTGACGTAGAACTCGAGCAGCGGGATCTGATCCCACATATCCACGTAGTTCGCGAAGTCGACTTCCGACGCGAGCAAATCGAGATCGCCCTCGAAGACGACAGTGCGCAGTTCGTCGAGGGACAACACGAAATAGCTCGGATCGGAGGTGCCAATTTCCTCGGGGTTTCGCAGACTGATCATCACCATCCAGTAGATCGGGAACAGCGCGAGGACGATGAACAGACCGAGGACGCCTCTCGACAGGAGATCGAACAGGAAATCCGCTCGATCCTGCGTGAGTCGCCACTCCTCGGGGATCATGCTCCCGCCCCCGTGGTCTCATCGTCGAACAGATAGCGGTAGTACACCATCGCCATCACCATGGCAATGAGGAACAATACGACGCTCATCGCGGCACCGCGGCCGAACTGGCTGTTACCGAACGCGTAGTTCTCGATGTAGAGGATGGCAACGTTGGCCTGCTTGGGTGGGGCTCCTCCGAGCAGGACGAACGGCGCGGTGTAGTTGATCATCGTCCAAAGCAGCATGAGGAGGACGATGACTGCCGAGACTGGTTTGAGCTGGGGCATCGTCACGTATCGGAACTTCCCCCACCGTCCCGCTCCGTCGATCGCAGCGGCTTCGTAGAGCTGCTTGGGGATCGACTGGAGCCCCGCGTACAGGAATATCATGACGAGTGGAAACTGCGTCCAGGAGTGAGCGAAGATGAGCGCCCACATCGAATTGTCGCCGATGAGGAAAAACATCGGCTCGTCGATGAGTCCGATCGTGAGCAGCGTCTGGTTGATGATTCCCTGCTGGGTGAACATCATGCGCCAGACGTACAACGAGACGACGACGGGCGCGACCCAGGGCAAGAGCAACAGCGTTCGTGCGACGAACCGGCCCTTGAACTTCTGGTTCAACACCAGCGCCGCCGTGAGCCCGAGGACGTACGTGACGACGAGCGTGCCGACCGAGAAGATCACCGAGTTCTTCAGGGCGTTTCGGTACCGCTCGCCGACCACCGTGTCGGACACGAGAACGTCGTCGAAGTTCTCGATACCGAGCACGTACCGGAAGTGGTCGAGTCCGACGAACGGGGCGTCGTACCAGTGGCTTGCATAGGTCAGGTCCACGCCCATGGTGCTGATCGTCAGCCCCCAGAGGATCGGAATGAAGTGAACGATCGTCATCGCCGCGAGCGCGGGCAGCAGGAGCCTGTACGCGAACCGCTGCCCCCCGGAGAGCCGGCGATAGAAGGGGAGTCGGTCCCCGATGCCGAGGCTCGGCACGTGTTTTCGAACGGCAGGAACACGATCCGTGACAGCGGATATTCGTTGACGAATATCGAAATTGGAACCGGCCATATGATAGTGTGAGTCGGTAGTGACCGTGGCGATTAGTTGTTGAGCGCCTCCTCTGCGACGCTCGCAGCGTCGTCGAGGGCCGACTTCGTGTCACCCTCCGACCAGTTGCCGGTGACGGCACTGTTGAGGATATCGGTGGCCGTTTGGTAGATTTCCGTCTCGATTTCGCCCCAGCCCCGAACCTGCGGATAGGTCTTCGCTGCCGGGAAGACCTCTTCGTCGAACGTCTCGTAGAACGGATCACTGTAGAGTTCAGTGTTCATCCCGCCGCTGGTCGGCGGGAGGAACCCGGCGATGTCGGCGAGTTCGGCGTTGACTTCGGGCTGAGCGAGATAGTCGATCCACTGTGCGGCCTCCTCGACCTTGTTGGACCACGAAGCGATCCCCAGCAGCTCCATTCCGAAGAAGGTGCCACTGTCACCGTCGGGGCCCTTCGGCGGCGCGGAGACGCGGAGTTCATCGCGGCTGTTGCCGTCTGCGTCGGCGTAGGCGTTCGTCATCGAGAGTGCACCCCAGGTGCTCGCGACCTCGCCGCCAGCGAATGCAGACTGCAGTCCGCTGGACTCCCAGTCGAGGGACGCCTCGGGGATGATCTCGTGCTCGACGATGAGGTCCTTGTAGAAGTTCATCGCCTCGACGCCCGCCTCGGAGTTGAACGCCGGTGCCGAGTTGTCCTCGTTGAGCAACGAACCGCCGTTCTGCCAGAGGAACATCGCGAAGTTACGACCTGGCTCGATACCACCGGACATCGCACCGAAGTAGTCGCCGTCGCTGGTGACTTCGTTGTAGGCTGTCCCCTGTGAGACGAGTTCGTCCCAGTTCTCCGGGCTGCCCTCGATGCCAGCCTCGTCCATCTTCGGTCCGCTCTCTTGCCACGCACGAGGCCCCCAGTACCACGGGATGCCGACGAGCATGTCGTCGAACTGACCGACTTCCAGTGCACCCGACGGATAGTTGCTCGTGTCGGGGAGTTGCTGGGCCGCAGCCTCGTCGCGGAGGTCCATCCAGCCCCCGGCCTCGACCTGTGCGGGAATCCACGTCGAAGCGATTTCGTGGACGTCGGGACCGGACTTTGCGGTCATGTTCGACTGCATCGTCGACTTGGCGTCGCCCCAGCCAACGAAGTCGTACTCGACCTCGATCCCAGTCTCTTCCTCGAACTTCGAGGTGTGCTTGCTGAAGAAGTCCTCGTAGCCGGGCGTGTCCATGTACTGCGTCTGGAGGGCGCCACTGCCCCCATCTTGTAGGCAGCCAGCGAGACCGAATGCCGTCGCGGCACCGGAAACTTTCAGAAACTTTCTACGCGTTTTCGAAACCATAGTTGTGATACCCAATCATGGGATAGAGTAACGCAGTATTTATAATTACGTATCTGGCAAAATATGCAGACTATATCTGGTCAAATAATTACTATGGCCATAGTTTCAATATAGATCAAAGCTAGAAAACTTTCTTCGGTTTATAGTTGTTATTTTTGGTTCGTGGCGTTTGGAGTGCTCGTGGCGGCGCGTCGGATCCCATCGAGACCGCAGAGACGTCGTCTACGCCGGGATTTCGCCAATCCAATCCTGAAGTGGCGCGACTCCGTCGACGGCGGGACTCACGCACGACCCGGGCGCCTCCGCCTCTGGCCTGACGTCTCCGTAGCCACGGATATCCGCGAAGACGGACAGATCGAACGGAGAAATCGGCAGTCTGTAGACGCCGGCATTCTCGAATTGCACGATCCCGGCGGGCCTCGACCGTCGACGGTCGTGCACTTCTGACGCCGAATCACCTGCCGCCGCGGCAGCGGAATTGACCCCGTTCCGGAACCGAATTGTTTTCACTGGCGTCCGCCGAGAGGGGCCACATGGACGCCGACACGATCTACGAGGAGCTTGGCGCGCCGTCGGTCATCAACGCGACGGGGACGAAGACTCGCATCGGGGGCAGCCGAATCCGGCCGGCGGCGGTCGAGGCGATGAGTGAGGCCTCACAGTCGTTCGTCCGGCTCTCCGATCTCCAGGCCGCGGCGAGCGATCGCATCGCGGAGCTGACGGGCGCAGACAAGGGCTACGTCACGAGCGGTGCGGCGGCCGGGATGTATCTCGGTGCTGCCGCCGCGATCGCCGGCGACGACGTCGCCGCGATGGCCAAACTGCCCGACACCGACGGGCTCGCCGACGAGATCGTCATGCCGCGCACGCACCGCACGGGCTACGATCACGCGCTCCGATCGGCCGGCGCGACGATCGTCGACGTCGGAAGCAACGACCGCCACCTCGGCACCGGCTCCCGGAACGTCGAGCCCTGGGAGATCGAGCGCGCGATCGGCGAGGACACCGCCGCGGTTGGCTACGTCCAGAAGGAGTACACCGAGCCGGAGCTCTCCGTCGTCACGGAGATCGCTCACGAACACGACGTGCCGGTGATCGTCGACGCCGCCGCGGAGCTGCCACCGACCACGAACTTCGAGCGCTTTATCGACGCTGGCGCGGATCTCGTCGTCTTCAGCGGCGGGAAGGCGATCCGCGGCCCCCAGACCACCGGCATCGTCGCGGGCCGTGGCGATCTGATCGAGTCCATCGCCGCGCAACATCTCGACATGCACGCCGCCGAGGCGGTCTACGAGCCCGCGCCGGAGCTCGTCGACGTGGAAGCACTCGGTGGGGTGCCCCGGCAGGGCATCGGCCGACAGTGCAAGGTCGGCAAGGAGGAACTCGCCGGCCTGCTCGTCGCACTGGATGAGTTCCTCGAGGAGGATCAGGACGAGAAGGCGGCCGAGTGGACCGACATCTCGACGCGAATCGCCGACGCCCTGGGGGAGATCGACGGCATCGACACCGAGGTTCCGACCGGCAGCGCCGTCTCCGTCGCGCCGGAGGTCATCGTGACGGTTGATCCCGAGGTCGCCGCCGGCTCCGCGACAGACGTCGTTCGGGGGCTGCGACGCGAGGAGCCCCGGATCTTCGTCGGCGCGGACAGCCTCGACGACGGTGCGTTCACGATCAATCCGATGTGTCTCGCCGAGGAAGAGATCGAGTACGTCGTCGAGCGGATCCGGGCACACGCGACCTGATCGGCAACACGTCCTCCCGAGCGATCCCGTGGAGACACGCCCGTTGTACGAATCGTTACTCGCTGGCGAGTAATCGTTCGGTAGCGGCGCTCTCACCGCCGTCTTTGGCGACTCATCGAAACGTACTTGCTCGCGCCGCGGGGAGCACGTGACGCTATGGAAGAAGTCTCCACCGACGAGGCACCGCCGAGTATCGGCCCGTTCTCACAGGGCGTTATCGACGACGGCCAGGTCTTCGTCTCCGGCCAGGGCCCGATCGATCCCGACTCCGGCGAGATCGTCGGCGAGGACATCCGCGAGGAGACCCACCAGACGATGCAGAACATCGGCGCCGTCCTCGAGGCGGCGGGCAGCTCGCTCGACGACGTCGTGAAGGCGCAGGTGTTCGTTCGCGACATGGACAACTACGACGAGATCAACGACGTGTACGCCGAGTACCTCAGCGAGCCCTACCCCGCTCGGAGCGCGATGCAGGTCGAGCGCCTGCCCGTCGAGATCGGCGTCGAGATCGAGGTCATCGGCCGCGTTACCGAGTAGGCTGATCGAGTCCGCGAGCGGATTTTTCTTCAATCTGATCGGCTTCTTGGAGAGCTTTGCGTGGATCCTCCCCCGAAAGCCCCGATTGTTCGCGGGCTACGCCCGCGAGATCGGGAGAGCTTAGTAGTTCGTTTAAAAATCGAATATTCGACAGGGTCGAAAGCCCCGGCTCGCTCCGGTCCCGCGGCTCGCTGCGCTCCTCGGCCTTCGGCTTGCGGTGCTTACCTCGCCGGGGTTCCCGGAGCGAGCCGCCCCTTTCGATGCCCACCCATACAGCCTCATTCCTCCCCAACCTTCTGCGCTGCTCGGGTTCGCTTCGCTCACCACTACGCTGCTCGGCCCTCGCACGCTGGCTGCCGTGGCCGCTCGCCCGCTTCGGGCTCGCAGCCACGGCAGCGCGCGCCGAGGGCCCCACCGGGGTTTCGGTTGCCGAACTACACCACTGGGCGGGACTGAGCGAGAGCGGAGCTCTCGCGAGGTACGAAGGGTCTCCGATCCTTCGATACTGAGCAGGACCGGAGGTCCTGCGATGTGTGGAAGACCGCCGGTCTTCAAGCACTCCGGAAGGGGCCGACCGCTCGCGTTCACTCACGACGGTGAGCCGAGCGATAGTGAGGCGAACCTCGACAGACGAGCGAAGCGAGTCTGTCGGTGCAAGCACTGCAGCGAGGGAGCGCTAGCGACTGAGCGAAGCGCGCAACGAGTGAGCGAACGCGAGCGGGAGGGGCTGTCGCGGCGGGAGCCGCGACGTCGGGAGACCTCTGGTCTCCCGGGATCCGTGGGCGGTTGCGTTGTGTGAAGCCGCCCCTCAAACTCGTGCGTTCGAACTCCGCTGCGAAACACTAACCGGGATGCCGGCGGAGGTCTAGCTATGACAACGTTCGAGGCGGACGGGATCACCCTGGAGCAGGTCGAGGAGTACGTCTGGGAGATCCCGAAGGAGGGCGACATGCGCGTGCCGGCACGGGTCTACGCCAGCGAGACCCTCCTCGAGGAAATTTCCGACGACAAGACCCTCCAGCAGCTGAAGAACACGACGGAGCTACCGGGGATCACCAGCCACGCGATCTGCATGCCCGACGGCCACCAGGGCTACGGCTTCCCCGTCGGCGGCGTGGGTGCCATGGACGCCGAGAACGGCTGTATTTCGCCGGGAGCAGTCGGTTACGACGTCAACTGCGGCGTCCGGATGATGCGGACGAACCTCACCTACGACGACGTCCAGGGGCGAGAACAGGAGCTCGTCGAGAGCCTGTTCGCGAACGTCCCCTGCGGCCTCGGTGGCGGCGGCGTCGTCGAGACCGACGTCGACACGATCGAGGCGATCCTCGAACGTGGCGTCGAGTGGGCCGTCGAGAACGATTTCGGCGTCGAGGACGATCTGCTGCACTGCGAGGACGAGGGGCGCCGCCCCGACGCCGATCCGAGCGCGATCACCCAGAAGGCCAAGGATCGCGGGAAGAACCAGGTCGGGAGCCTCGGCAGCGGCAACCACTTCCTCGAGGTCCAGCGCGTGACGGACGTCTACCGCGAGGACGTCGCTGAGAGCTTCGGTCTCGAGCCGAACCAGATCGTCGTCCTGATCCACTGTGGCTCGCGCGGACTGGGCCACCAGACCTGCAACGACTACCTCCGGGAGATCGAGCAGGCCCACAGCGGGCTCCTCGACCGGCTTCCCGACAGGGAGCTGGCCGCCGCACCTGCCGGCAGCCAGCTCGCCGAGGAGTACTACGGCGCGATGTGTGCCGCGATCAACTTCGCGTGGGTGAATCGCCAGCTCATCATGCATCGCACGCGACGGGTCTTCGAGCAGGTGTTCGATCGGTCCTGGGAGGCCATGGAGATGGACCTGCTCTACGACGTCGCCCACAACATCGCGAAAAAAGAAGTCCACGAGGTCGGCGTCGACGAGGACGGCACCGCCGTCCCGCGGGATCGCGCGACGGCCACCGAGGAGCGAGAGCTCTACGTCCACCGGAAGGGCGCGACGCGGGCGTTCCCGGCAGGTCGCGAGGAGGTGCCAGCAGCGTACCGCGATGTCGGCCAGCCGATCATCATTCCCGGAAGCATGGGCGCGGGCTCCTACGTCCTCCGCGGCGGCGAGGCGTCGATGGAGCGAACGTTCGGCTCGACGGCCCACGGTGCCGGGCGGCTGATGAGCCGCACGCAGGCGAAAAACGACTACTGGGGCGGCGACGTGCAGACGGATCTCCGCGAGCAAGAGCACGTCTACGTCAAGGCAGACAGCGGCGCGACGATCGCCGAGGAGGCCCCCGGCGTCTACAAGGACGTCGACGAGGTCGTTCGGGTCTCCGACGCCCTGGGGATCGGCGACCGGGTCGCGCGAACGTTCCCGGTCTGCAATATCAAGGGGTAGAGACGGGTCGAAGAACGATCGGCGCTCAGAAAGGGCCAGATCGCAGGGCCACAGCACCGGAAGCCTCGCTTTGATGCCGCTGGCGGCCGCAGTGGTCGTGTGCCCATTCACTGGCATCGACGGGATCTCCGGCCGGCGGACAACGTCGGGCTCGCGAACGCTGCGGCTGCTGCCGTGGCCGCCGGTGACGAACCGGGCGGGGCCGACGCCGAGACCGAGCCGGTGACCACCGCCAGCGACGACGAACTGCTCCCGCTGTTCGTCCTCGACGACGCGCTATTGGCTCACGCCGGTCCGCCGCGGATCGCATTCCTGCGCGACGCGCTGGACTCGCTGAGCGAGTGGTACCGCGACTGCGGGAGCGACCTGCTGATCGTCCGCGGCGATCCACGCACAGTGGTCCCAGAAATCGCCACAGAGTACGGTGCCGACTTCGTCACCTGGAACCGGGACTACTCCCGCGTGGCGCGCGACCGGGACGCCGCCGTGCGCCGTGAGCTCGCCGACCGTGGCATCGACCGCGCCTCCTACGACGACGCCGTCTGCCACGCTCCGGGCTCGATCCTCACCAACAAGGGCGAGCACTACTCCGTGTTCAGCTACTACTGGCGCAAGTGGGCGGAGCGCGATTCGGGCGAGATACCGGCGCCACCTGACGCCGACCCGCTCGCAGACGTGGCGGAAGTGGACGTGGCGACCGACACCGTTGCCGATCTCGGCGCCCTCGACCTCTCCGGGATGAGCGCCAACCTCGACGTCGCCGAACCGGACGCCGACGTCCAGCCCGGCACCCGCGCCGACGGTCTGAACCGGCTCCAGCAGTTCTGTGACGGCCCGATCTACGAGTACGACGATCTGCGCGACGAGCCAGCGACGGCAGCGACTTCTCGACTCTCGCCGCACCTCTCCTTTGGAACGCTGGGGCCCCGAGAGGTGCTGGACGCGGTCGAGACGGCGAAAGCCGACGCACCGGACGACGACGCTCGCCAGAACGCTGAAGAGTATCGCCGACAGCTCTGCTGGCGAGAGTTCTACGCGCAGGTGCTCGCGGACAACCCAGAGATGCCGAACGAGCCGCTGAAGACGTTCGAAAATCCTATCGAGTGGCGCGACGATCCGGAGGGTCTGGAGGCCTGGAAGGACGGCGAGACCGGCTACCCGATCGTCGACGCGGGAATGCGCCAGCTCCGCGCCGAGGCGTTCATGCACAACCGGCTGCGGATGATCGTCGCCTCGTTCCTGACGAAGGACCTCCTGATCGACTGGCGGGCCGGGCTCGCGTGGTTCCGCGAGATGCTGGTCGATCACGACGTCGCCAACGACGCCGGGGGCTGGCAGTGGGCGGCCTCCGTCGGCGTCGACGCACAGCCGTATTTCCGGGTGTTCAACCCCATGACGCAGGGCGAACGCCACGATCCCGACGCCGAGTACATCAAGCGATACGTCCCGGAACTCCGCGACGTCGAGCCGGATCTGATCCACGACTGGACGGAGCTGTCACCGACCCAGCGCCAGCAGACGGCGCCGGAGTATCCGGCACCGATCGTCGATCACGCCGAGCGTCGCGAGGAAGCGATCGCGACGTTCGAGCGGGCCCGCGGCGACGACTAGCAGTCACGCCGAGCAGATGTCCCTGCCCGGGCGCTACTCCGCGACAGCAACCAGCAGGAACGTCTCCGACCGTTCGGCGACGTGCTCGATTCCGAAGCCGTGGTCACGGATGGCGGCCGTCGCTTCCGCCGCACTGAATCGCTCGTCGACGGGTGGCCCCGCTTCGCCCGTTCCCGTAGCCGTCCAGTCGACGATCGCGAGGCGGCCGCCGTCCGCGATCACTCGTCGAAGGTCGGCGAGCGCCGCCTCGCTCGCGAACTCGTGGTAGGTCATAGTCGAGAAGGCGCCGTCGAGTGCGTCGTCCTCGAACGGCAGGTCGGCGACGCCGCTGGTCACCAGTTCGACGCTCTCCGGGACGCCCTTCGCCTGGTAGTACTCCTGCATCGCCGGCTGGACGTCGACCGCGAAACAGGTGGCGACGTGCGGCGCGACGACGTCTGTGTAAAATCCCGTCCCGCTGCCGAGATCCGCGACCGTGGCGTCGCGGGGCGCGTCGAGCGCCCAGCGCAACTCCTCGGCGGAGCAGAACCGGAATCGCCGTTCCGCGCGTTCGAGCCGGTCGGCCCGTGACGCGTCGAACGTGTGGTAGCCCATGGATCGTCGGTTCGTCGCCCCGGCGTGAGTGTCCTCCGGTCGCGGCGATCAGGCGCGATCCGCGGGGCAGGTGCTCATCCCCAGCACCGCGTACAGCCCGCAGAACTGCGTGGCGGCGGTGACGATCAAGACGACTCCGGCGATGCCGGCAACGGCCGCAATGGCGGTGCTTCCGCTCGAGAACGTGAGCGCTGCCGCGACGAGCAAAACTGTGCCGAGGACGCCCCGTGCGAGCCGATCCGTCCTGCCGACGTTCGATGTCAGTGCCATACAGCATATAGGGCGCCGAGAGACGAAAACGTTCGGCCGAATCTCGCGTTCGGGGACCGACGAAACGCCGCCATCGCCGCGAATCCCGCGGAAACGGACCGACGGCGTCCACACCGCCGTTCACACGTCGGTGGCGGTGATCTCCTCCATCCGCTCGGCGTGTTTCTCCATCGCGTACCCGACGAGGTCGACGTCGACGTCGGCCGACGGATCCTCCGCGTCCTGGTCCATGCTGTCCGCGAGTGAGCCCTGGACGAGCATCGCGAGCTCCCCCACGGTGTCGGAAAGCAGGTCGGGATCGACGCCCTCCTCGTGAACGAGGTCGCGGAGCTTCGAGACCCCGAACCCGACGTGGCGCCCCTCGTCCCCCTGAATCAGCCGGATCCCCTCGACGAGCCCGGGTAGCGTGGGCGTCCCGTCGATCTCGTCCCCGTACACCGTCTGGAGTCCGTGATACCCCGTCCGGGCGAAAATGCCCTCGACGACGAGGTGATAGACGCTGTAGGCGCGCGCACGAGCCCGTGGCGAGTCGTCGGTCAGCAGCGCGTCGAGGAAGGTCTCCTGGCGCTCGAACAGTTCGTCGTAGTCGGGATCGAACCACTGCTCGTCGGTCGGCGAGGTGAGCTCGAGCCCCCGCTCACGCTCGACTGGCGTGATCACGTCCCGCCAGTACCGATCGAAGAAGTCGGCGTGTTTGGCCTCCTCGTACAGCTGCGTCGCGATGAAGGACTGGTCCTCGATCGTATCGAGCACGACCGCCAGCGGCGCGAGATCCGCGGTGACGGACTGTTCGCCAGCGCCGAACTTCGCGAGCGCACCGCGCAGCCCGTCGAGTGCCGGCTCCGGCGCGTCGAGCAGCGCCTCGACGTCCGCGCTCAGATCCACGTCGGCTGGATCCCAGTGGCGATCGACCTCCGTCCGGTAGTACTGGTAGCTCCGGTGGTCGCGGTCGATTCCCGTCGATGGGCTGGAGGCTGGGTCCATGTCGAAGAGAAGCACCGCGAGCCACATTAATTGTCACGCGGCAAACGCGACGAGTGCGATCCCCTTCCCGGTGGAGATCCGTTCACTTACCAGCGAATCGGGCTACCCGTCCGTTTCGAGCCGTTCGCGTCGTTCCTCGAACTCCCCCTCAGAGAGTTCACCGCGGGCGTAGGCAACCCGAAGTTCTTCGATCGCTGGATCCGACGCATCGGTGGTCGTCCGACGGACCGCTCCGAACAGCACGTAGCCGATCCCGCCGACGAGAGCGAGCATCACGACCCACATCCCGAGCCCAGCCCAGCCCGCGTCGGATCCCTGCCAACCGCCATCGGCCATCATGTGGCCGCCGCCCATACCTCCCATCATCGGCACGGTGACCAGCATCAACAGGACGGGAACGAGCAGCACCGCTGTGACTACCACGACGACGGTCCGAAGAAGCACGTCGTCAGAATCCATACTCGCCCTACGCGTTGCAGACGGATAACGAACGATTGTGTTCTCAGATGTGGAGAAGGCACACGACTCGGCACTGCCGCCTTGCGGCGACGGTGGATGGACCTGCAGCGAGCTCCTAGAGTAGTGTTTCGTGGGCAGGACCCCAGACAGTGACTTCCGGGGCCACTTCCCTCGCAGCTACTTCTCGTCGCCGTTGCTCCTCGCTATCGCTCGTCGCGTGAGGCCACGAGAAGTGGGTTGGAGCGGAATTGAACCACGCCGAGACGGTCGACCTCGCTCCGGTCGGTCGCTGCGTCTCCTCTGGTTCAATTCCTTCGTCTCCATTTTCGCGACGCAGCGGCTCGCTACGCTCGTCGGATTTGCGTCGCGACAATGGGTTGGGGCGGAATTGAACCGCCGATCTCCTCCATGTCAAGGAGGTGTCATAACCGGACTAGACCACCAACCCGCGTCGTATCTCCGGGTTCGCCACGGCTCCAATAAAGGGTTTCGATGTGGGGGAGGGCGGGAGAGTTCGCGCCGCGATCGCTCCGCAGTATGCAGGGACGGCTATCGGACGTCCGAAACCGTTGTATCGCTCGGGTGCCGAGAGTGCGGAAAGATGCCGGACTGTGAGTACTGCGAGCAGTCGTTCCCCGACGAGGGCTCGCTCCTCGAGCATATGGGTGAGGCTCACGAGGGCGAACTGGGCCGGATCGACCAGCGCCGCGTCGAGGACCACTACGGCGGAGACGACACCGAGCTCTCGACGACCATCGGCTACGCCATCGTCGGGATCGTTTTCGTCGCGGTGATCGGCGGTGCGGTGTACGCTGCGGTCGGTGCGTTCAGCGAGCCGCCTGCCGAGCAGATCCACGAGCACGGGAGCATCGAGATGACGATTGGCAACGAGTCGGTGAATTTCGACCAATCGGAGTACTACACGCCCCAAGAGGATAAGCAAGTTCAGGACTTCCACTTCCACTCGACAGGGCTGCCTGACACCTGGCACATGCACCCGAGTGATAACGAACGACTCACGCTCGCCGAAGCGATGGAGATCGCCGATATTGGAGTGACGAGCGACTCTGTCACCTACGAGGGCGAGACCTACAGCGCAGCGGACCCGAACACGACCATCTCCGTGCTGGTCGACGGTGAACCGGTCGATCCCGAATCCTACGAACTGCAAGGAGCTGGCAATCCCGACAACGGCGACCAAGTCGAGATCGTCGTCGAGACCGGAAACTGAACGCGATTTCGGGGAACCAACGTCCGCCACAGTGCCGTTCCTCGCGCACTCCCTTACTCCAGTGGCTCAGGCGCCGGCGGCATCGCCCGCTTGTGTGCGCTTCGCTCGTGGAGCGTCTGCACCCGCTCGACGACCTCGCGATCGACGCCGAGCTCCCGAGCGGTCGCGTCGGCCGACAGCGGCCCGTCGACGCAAAGCGCCAGGATCGGATCGAGCTCCTCGTAGGAGAGCCCAAGCTCGTCTTCGTCGGTCTGGCCGGCCCAGAGTCCCGCCGTCGGGGGCTTCTCGACGATCGCCTCGGGCACCCCGAGATCGCGAGCAAGCTGACGGACCTGCACCTTGTACAGGTTCCCGATCGGATGGCAGTCCACCGCGCCATCGCCGTACTTCGTGAAGTAGCCCACCAGCGCCTCCGAGCGGTTCCCGGTGCCCAGCACCAGCCGATCGTCGTGGTTCGCGACGAGATAGCCACACACCGCACGCATACGAGCGCGAGCGTTCCCGACAGCCACCCGATCGTCAGCAATTTCGGGGAACCCGTCGAGCACCGCGTCGACCATCCCGCCGATAGGCACGACGTCGTAGGCGATGCCGAGCTCCTCCGCGATCAGCTCGGCGTCGCTCATATTCTCGTCACTGCTGACGGTGCCGGGGAGTACCAGCCCTCGCACGGCGTCTGCGCCGAGAGCGTCCACCGCGATGGAGGCCGTCGTCGCGCTGTCGATACCCCCAGAGAGCCCGATCACCGCGCCGTCGGCGCCGGCCGCGTCGACCTGGGACCGAACGAAGGCAGCGACGTGTTCGCGACGCTCCGCGAGTTCTGCGTCCGAGAATCGGAGATCCACCATTGCCGAACCGTTCGGCTCCGGGGCTGAAATAGCCGTTCGTTGGCGCATATCACTGGACGGTCGTTGGATCGACACGGAGCGCTACGTTGAAGTGCGCGACTCCGGTACGCAGTGATGAACTCACTCGTTCCCCCACCGGCTCCTGTCGGTCGAAGTACGCAGGGTCGGACGTGGAGGATTCGAGCGCCGGTGTCCTGCCGAGCGTAGCGAGGCAGGGCTCGGCGCGCGAGCGAACGAAGTGAGCGATGCGCGCCGGTGACTCGCTGATCGAAGTGAGGCGAGGTACGGCGCGAGTGACCGCTGCAAACGAGCGCCGGTGGTCTAGTGGTAGGACATGAGCTTCCCAAGCTCATAGCCCGGGTTCAACTCCCGGTCGGCGCATCCTGCGACGAACGAACGTGAGGAGCCGATGCGCCCGACGGGAGTTGAATCCTATCAGTCGCAGCGCCCGAGCGAAGCGAGGGTGACCGTCTGATTCTGGTTCAACTCCCGGTCGGCGCACTCCCTTCGGTCGTTTGCCGACCGACCGTCGCAGAAGCTTCGCTTCTGCTCAGTCCCGGTCGGCGCATTCGCGGCGCGAACGAAGTGAGCGCCTCGCTGAGGTGCACGGCGAGCGGAGCGAGCCGTGAAGAATCGTCGCGACGAACGTGAGGAGCAGATACGTCGACAGGCCCGATGGCGATTCCTGGACTGCCGGAGGCAACGACCTTTCCCGAACCGTCGCCGTACCATCGATATCTCGATGGACTGCTCGATCGTCGACATTGCACCGGTCCGGAACGGCGAGACCGCGACGGACGCCTACGAAGACACCATCGCGCTCGCACAGCGGGCCGAGGAGCTCGGCTACTCCCGGTTCTGGGTGGCCGAGCACCACGGGCTCGCGAACGCGATCGCGAGCACGACGCCGGAGGTGCTGATCGCACGCCTCGCCGCGGAGACCGAATCGATCCGGGTCGGCTCCGGAACCGTGCTTCTCAACCACTACAGCCCGTTCAAGGTCGCGGAGACGTTCGCGTCCCTCGACGCGCTCGCGCCCGGGCGGATCGACCTCGGCCTGGGGCGAGCGACGGGGATGCCCGCTGCCGACCGCGCGTTGCGCTCCGGCGTTCCCCACCAGCAATCGGGCGCGGACCACGCCGCGAAGATCGAGGAGACGGCACGCCACGTCTACGGCGGGTTCCCCGACGACCACCCCTACAGCGACGTCGTACTGCCGCGCTCGGCGGACGGCGTCCCCGAGGTCTGGGTGCTGGGGTCGAGCCCGTCGAGCGCCGAAATCGCGGGCAAGCTCGGACTTCCGTACGCGTTCGCCGCGTTCATCCGGCCGACCGTCGCGACGCAGGCGATGGAGCGCTACCGGGCCGCGTTCGAGGCCTCGGAGTTCGACGGCGGCCGCGAGGAGCCCCACAGTATGCTGGCGGTCAACGCCGCCTGCGCCTCGACCGACCACGAGGCGGCGAGGCTTCGCGCGTCCTCCGAAGCCGCCTACCAGCGAATGGCTCGTGGCGCATTCGGGCCGCCACCGACCGTCGAGGAAGCGATCGAGGAGATCGGCGGTGTTCCGGAGCCCACGTCACCCTCGATCGTCGAGACGCCCGAAAACTGGCCGCGCGCGATCTCGGGGAGCCCGGAGACGATCGGCGCGCTCTTCGAGGGCATGACCGACGCCGTGGGTGCCGAGGAGGTCGTCGTGCAGAACCTCATCGAGGACCCCGCCGACCGGATTCGATCCCACGAACTGATCGCCGATGGCGTCGGGCTCGAGGCCCGGTGACGACCACGCAGACAGGGCGGACAGGCGGACAGCGAGTGGAATGTGGTCGGCTTCGGAATAGCACAGAAAGTTCTTGAGTGGCGACCCCACGTGTACAGACGATGGAGGTGTTCTCCTCCCGGCGAGATCGCTGGCGAGCAGCCCTTGGGCTCCTCGTCGTCGCGCTCGCCTTCGCGGGGCTCTACCTGGGACTTCTCCGCTACGCGCCGTTCGTCTTCGACGTTCAGGAGCTTCGGGAGTGGATCGACGGGTTCGGCGTGCTCGCGCCGCTCGTGTTCGTCGTGATCCAGGCGGTGCAGGTCGTCGTCGCGCCGATTCCCGGGCAGGTGGTCGCGCTCGTCTCCGGCTACCTCTTCGGCTCGATCGCCGGCACGATCTACAGCCTCCTCGGCGTCCTCATCGGCAGCGCGATCGCGTTTCTCCTCGCGAAACGGTACGGCCGCTCGTTCGTCGAGGACATCCTCAACGAGGACGTGGTCGAACGGTTCGATGGGTTCGTCGACCGGGTCGGAATCGCGGGACTGATCGCATTCGTCCTCGTACCCGGGCTGCCCGACGACGTCATCTGCTTTTTCGCTGGGCTCACGCAGTGGTCGCTCAAGACGTTCATGATCGTGATCGCGATCGGCCGCCTGCCGGCCTACGTGCTCACCGTCTACGCCGGCGGCCAGTTCGCGAGCGGTCAGTTCCTCCCTGCGATCGCGCTCGTCGGAATCGTGATCTCGCTCTCGCTGTTGGGGCTCCGCAGCCAGGAGCAGATCCAGCAGTTCCTGCGCCGGCTCGAACCGAAGCTTCCGTTCTGATCGCCGGACCGCGATCCCGGCGCCACCGACGCCCGGACGGTTCGCTTGCGGATGATTCTCCAGACCCCTCGTACTCCGACGAGCGAGTCGCCGAAAATACCGAGAGCTCTCGGAGGGAGTATGAAGGGTTATAACTAACTGACCAATTAGTCAACACATGCGCCGATTCGACACTCGAAAGCGGCCGTGGCTCGCCGCGGTGCTCGGTGCGCTCCTCACGGGGCTCGGACACTGTTATATCGGCCGGTGGCGCCGGGCGTTGTTGTGGGCCACTGGCATGGTCGTGGCCGCCATGATCGTCGGTCCCGCGGCGCTCGCATCACTGACGAGCGGCGGAACCGTCGATCTGCTTGCGATCGCGCCGCTACTCGTCCTCGGGAGCCTCAGCGCTGCAGACGCCTACCTTCTCGCGCACGTCCAAAACGCGATCGCGCGAGCGGCCGAGGCCACGGAAAAGGAACGAACGCACTGCCCCGAATGCGGAGGAGAGCTGGATCCGATGCTCGATTTCTGCCACTGGTGTACGACGGAACTCGAGGACGCGACCGTCACCCGCCCGGACGACGGGAGCAACTGACGCGTTCGAATCGAGAGAGAGAGAGTGTGTGTGGGTGGGTGTGGGGGTGGGCGTGGGGGTGAGTGGGGGTGGGCGGGTGTGTGAGTGCGTGAGAGAGTGTGAGAGATCGCGAGACTCAGTCGGTGCTCGACGGCCGGCCGTCGAGGAGAACTGCGCCCACGTACTCCGCTGCGGTCCGTCTGGCCGTCTCCAGAGGCGTCGTGTCATCGAGCACGACCGCCCGCGTGCGCGCGCCGTCGACGATCGTGAGCAGCGACCGGGCGACGTGTTCGGCGTCGACGTCCGCGAAGACGCCCTCGGAGATTCCGTGGTCGATCACCGTCCGGAGCACGTAGCGGACGTACTCCTCGTTCTGCTGGAACCGTTCGCCGAACGCCGGCTTGTAGGGTGCCTGGCTTCGCATCTCCAGCATCGCGATCAGCAGATCGGGATGGTCCTGTGGAGCGACCAGGAGCTTGTCGAGCAGCAGATCCAGCCGTTCCTCGGGCGCGGTCGTCTCGACCTCGTGGATCGTCTCCACGAACTGGTCGAGAATGAAGTCGAGAAACGCGGCGAGCAGATCGTCTTTCGTCTCGTAATGATAGTGGATCGCTGCGGTCGATTTGCCGTACTCCGCCGCGATCCGTTTGATCGTGAGATCGGCGTATCCATGCTCGCGGAGCGCGCGATACGTCGCTCGCATGATCTCCTCGTCCGGATCCGAGGATGACCGCTCCGGTGGATCGTCCATCGGGTCGTGTTGTCGTGGCGACCAGAAAACCGTTGTGACTCGGCCGTTAGATTGCGTGCCGAGTGGAGGCACACGGAGCACACCTCTTAGACAGCTTCAGGGCCAAATACCCGGCAAAAATACTGTTCTAAAGTCTTTTGACTAATCGGTTAGTAAGTCCAGCAGCTGACGTATGGAGGTCGCACCTAGCAGTGTCCCTCGGTTCGCGCTACGCCCCCATCGGTCGGGACGGCCACGTCTCGGACGCCGTCGGCTGGCCGCGGACCGTAGCACTGTCGCCCGCGGAACGGACGACCGCACGGAGGCCGCCATCTGATGGACGTACGCAGACGCCTCGACTCGCTGTTCAAGGGCCCAGACGAGTTCGATCTGACGTCCGGCGGCATCGGGAAACCGCTCTTCTTCCTCTCGATGCCGATCGTCGTCACGAACCTCTTCCAGACCGCCTACAACCTCGCGGATACGTTCTGGCTCGGCCAGTACAGTACGGACGCGCTCGCGGCGATCAGTTTCGCCTTCCCGATGGCGTTTCTCCTGATCTCGCTGGGGATGGGGACCTCCGTCGCCGGAAGCGTGCTCGTGGCCCAGTACACGGGCGCCGGGAAGACGGCCGAGGCCGAGTACGCGGCGTCCCAGACGATGACCTTCGCCGTGATCGCGTCGGTCCTGCTCGGCGGGATCGGCTACTTCCTGATCGAGCAGTTCCTCGGGATCATGGGTGCGTCCGACGACGTATTGCCGCTCGCGACGGACTACATGGAGGTCATCTCGCTGGGGCTCCTGTTCATGTTCGGGTTCGCGGTCTTTATCGCTCTCATGCGGGGCTACGGCGACACGATCACGCCGATGCTCGTGATGTTCGGATCGGTGGTTCTCAACATCGTGATCGATCCGTTCCTCATCTTCGGCTGGGGGCCGTTCCCCGAACTCGGCATTCAGGGCGCCGCCATCGCCACGGTGTTCTCTCGGGGGCTGGCGCTGGTCGTCGGGCTCGCGATCATGTTCCGGGGCGCGCGAGGCGTCCAGATCAACCTCCGGGATATGGCGCCAGAACTCGACTATCTGCGACGCCTCGTACGGATCGGTCTCCCCGCCTCGATCGAGGGAACCGGCCGAGCGGTGTCGATGAATCTCTTGTTGTTCATCGTCGCGCTCTTCCCCGACGCCGTGGTCGCCGCGTACGGCATCGGAACGCGCATGTTCTCCGTCGTGTTCCTCCCGGCGATCGCGGTCGCCCGCGGCGTCGAGACGATGACCGGCCAGAACATGGGCGCGGGCAAACCCGAGCGAGCCGAACGTGCAGCGGGGCTCGCGGCGAAGGTGCTGTTCGGCGTGCTGACGGTCGCTGGAATCGTCGTCTTCCTGTTCCCCGAACCCCTCGCGTCGGTGTTCGTGGGGAGCGGCCAGGAGAACGCCGACCGCGTCGTTACGGTCGCCTCGCAGTTCCTGCGATACGTCGCGCTCACCTTCGGATTCATCGGGATCATGCGGGCCTACACCGGGAGTTTCCGCGGCGCTGGCAAGACGCTCACCGCGGCCGCTATCTCCGTGGTGATGCTGGCCGTCGTCCGGTTCCCGATCGCGTGGATCGGCGCCGAGGCGATCGGCGAGCGGGGGATCTGGCTGTCATTCGCGATCTCCAACGTCGTCGGTGCGGTGATCGCATACGCGTGGTACCGGCGCGGTACGTGGCGTGACGAAGACCTCACGGAGGAGGGCGTCGACATCGGCGACGCAAACGCCGACCACCTGGCCACCGATGACTGACCGCAGAGACCGCACCGAGCGGCGGAAGCCGGAAATTGCAAGCATTACGAGACCGTCGGTAGGGGCAGACGAACGAATGCTACGGCCCACAACCGTACAGCACCCCGAAGCAGTCCCTCGAATCCCTGCTTCCTCCACGACCCCCGCGCTCGTCGCAGCAGGACTGCGCCATCCATCCCTCGTCGGGAGCCGGGTGAACGAACGGGGGCAGCGTTCGTGATCGCCCGCTCACCCCAACCGGATCTCGAGTGGTGTCACGAGGCAGTCCAGGGCGTCTCGCGCACGTTCGCACTCACCGTCGACGTGCTCGAGGAGCCGATGGCGACCGAGATTTGCCTGGGCTACCTCCTCTGTCGCGTCGCCGACACCGTCGAGGACGCCAGCCACGTGCCGCCCGCAGAGCAGGCTGCACTGCTGGAGACGTACGACGCCGCGCTCGATCCGGAGCGCGAGGAGACGATGGCACACTTTCGGGCCGACGTCGACGAGTGGCTCCCGGCACCCAGCGAGCGAACCGACGACTGGACCGTCGTCGCGAACGCGCCGACGGTGTGGGCGACGTTCGCCGAACAGCCCGACGACGTACAGGCGGCCGTCGTGCCACCGGTTCGCGAGATGGTCACCGGGATGGCGACGTTCGTGAATCGGTACGCCGACGCCGGCGGGCTCCGGATCTCCGACCAGTCCGAGCTCGAGTCCTACTGCTACTACGCTGCCGGAACGGTCGGGACGCTCATCACGAACCTGCTCACCCGCGGCGACGTCGACGATGCCCGGTCGCAGGTGCTCTACGAGACGGCCGGCTCCTTCGGCCTCCTCCTGCAGCTGGTGAACGTCTCGAAGGACGTCTACGACGACTACACGGAGGAGAACAACGTCTACCTCCCAGCGGAGTGGCTCGCCGCCGAAGACGTCGCCCAGGACGCCGTACTCGAGCCGGACAACCGCGACGCGGCCGCGGCCGTCGTCGACCGGACTGCAAGCTACGCACAGACGTTCCTCGACGACGCGCAGACGTACCTCGAGGCCGCACCGCAGGCGTTCGGGAACACCATCTCCGCGTGGTCGATCCCCTACCTGCTAAGCGTCGGGACGCTCAGGGAGCTACGCGCCCGACCGGCGGACGCGCTCACCGATGCTGGCGTCAAGGTATCGAAGCAGGAGGTCTTCGCGGTGATGGACGCCGCCCACCGCACAGACCGGGAGTCCCTCGCCGACGTTCGCGAGACGATCGCCCGCGAGCCGTTTCACC
Source organism: Salinarchaeum laminariae (assembly GCF_023204835.1). GTDB lineage: Archaea > Halobacteriota > Halobacteria > Halobacteriales > Salinarchaeaceae > Salinarchaeum > Salinarchaeum laminariae. Next base: position 969,577 of record NZ_CP096270.1, on the reverse strand, counting down.
TCGCCGTCCAGTAACGAGTGAGGCGGGCAGGCTACTCGGTGACGAGAACGGCGAGAACAGCGCGGGCCCTCACTCGACGACGCGGGTTGGCTCCTCGGAGGCAGAGTCGTCCAGCGAGCGGAACAGCGCCTCGAAGTCGCGGTGTTCGAATCGGTCGACGCAGTGTTCGAGGTTGGCCTCGAGGTCGTCGATCTGACCGGTGAACTCCCGGTAACGTTCGTCGTCGAGCTCGGCGCTCGATTTGTGTTCCTCGAGGACGCTACGCTTGGAGACCAGTGCGAAGTACCGCTGGAGCGAATCCGCGTAGGCGTCGCGCGCGAGCAGCCGTTCGATCGTGCCGATCAGCTCCCCGCGCGTGAGCGGTTTGACGACGTACTCGTCGAACCCCATCTCGAGTATGTCGAAGTCGGGCTCGACGGCGGTTGCCATCGCCACGTTACAGTCGCTCCGCTCGCGGATCGCCGCGAGCACCTCGTCCCCGGGTCGGCCCGGAAGCCGTCGGTCGAGGACGACGACGTCGATGCTGTCGTCGAATAGCTCGACGGCCTCGTCGCCGTCGTGGGCGGTCGTGACGCCGTAATCGTCGTCGAGCCAGCTTTCATAGAGCCGGGCGATTTCGGGCCGGTCCTCGACGATCAGGACGGATGCTCGGTTGGCAGTACTCATGGTTCCGTGGAAGGGTAGTGTATAACCGGACGACAACTCGCGAGTAAAGTGTTATGGCCATCCGCCACAGCGACCAGAATCGTAGATAGAGAGCCTCAACAGCAGATATTTTGCAACCTTCTCGTCGCTCCGGAGTAGAATCATTCCACAGAGCGTTGTATCGATCGTGTGGGAAACGCGTCGGTTCGAGTGGCCCACACTGGGCGGGGTATGGGGTACGGCTGGCGGCGTCGGGCGCTCACTCACGCGGCCCCGACCGGGCCTGATTGGGGCCTACTGGTGCGTTCGACGACGAGACCCAGGATCGGCTACTCCGCAGCCAGCAGGTCGAGACACTCGATCATCGCGCGGCCGTTGTGGTAGGCGCCCTTGTAGAGTGCGCCTTTCCGGCCGACGGGGTCGAGATCCTCCGTGACGCCGGAGTGCCACTCGCCGACATCGTGGTCGATCTGGTAGCTCTGGATGAACGACCACGTCTCCTCGAAGACCTCGGCGTACCGCTCCTCGCCGGTCAGCTCGTACATCCGCAGCGCGCTGGTCAGCACTTCCGCCTGGACCCACCACGCCTTCACGCGGTTCGTCGCCGGCTCGCCGAGCGGGCCGAAGAAGTAGAACCCGCCGTGGTCCTCGTCGTAGCCGTACTCCAGCGAGTAGTCCCACAGCGTCGTGTAGAAGTCCTCGAAGAGCTCCTGGGAGAGGCCGAGCGCTTCGACGGCGTCCATGACGAGCCAGACGTTCTCGAGGTCGTGGCCGTAGGAGGCCAGCGCGAGATCGCCGAGCTGGGGCTCCCAGTCGGGCTCGTACTTGTCGGTGCAGGCGCCGACGCCCTTGCGGAAGACGGTGTTCGTGCAGATGTGAAGCAGCTCCTCGAGCTGGTCCGCACCGTCGCCAGTCGCCCGATGGTACTCGGTGAAGGACTCCATCAGGTGGATGTGCGTGTTCATCAGCTTGAACGACGCGTCGAGCTCCTCGTCTTCGGACTCCTTGGTCGACCAGTCGGGCTCGATGCCGTCGAGGTAGGTCCGGCCCTCGAGGATCGGCGTCCAGTCCGGTTCGAAATACTCGACGTAGCCGCCGTTATCCTCGTCGTGCGCTTCGGCGTCGAACAGCTCGACCAGCTCGTCGGCGTACTCGCGCGCCTGATTGCTCCCCGTCGAGAGGCCGCTGTCGAATGCGCGGTCGAACTCCGCGAGCGCGTAGAGCCCGAACGACTGGCCGTACATGTGCTTGTTCGGCTTGGTGACGGTGCCGTCGCGCTCGACCTGCCAGTAGAAGCCGCCGTGCTCGTCGTCCCACATCTCCTCGAGGATGAACTCGAGGCCCTGCTCGGCGGCCTCGCGATAGTCGCCGTAGCCCTCGCGGTCCAGACGCGAGAAGAACCAGACGAAGCGGGCCTGCGTGACGATCTGCTTTTCGCTGGTGCCGGCAAAGTCGCCTGCAGCGTCGTAGCTCGTGACGTAGCCGCCGTGTTCCTCGTCGATGCAGCGGGGATACCAGAAGTCGACGATGGACTCATCGAGGGTCGTCTCCACTGCCGGGGCGTACTCCTCCCCGAGCGTGCTGAGGTCAGCCATACCGAGAATCGCGCCGCCCGGGAATTAATCCGTTGCGTTCGCGGCCGGGTCGCGCTCGGTCGCACCATGTCGGAATCAATCGGGACGGCCGCGGTCGATCGTCGGTCAGACTGTGGCTACAGCCACCGGCAATTATTTCTGGCACGTGGCCATCCCGCCGGTATGAAGCGACGCAGACTGCTCGGCGCGGTCTGCGGTGGGCTCTCCCTGCAGCTGGGCGGCTGTCTCGAACACGACGGGTCCGATGGAGCGAACGGCAGTCAGCCGAGCGGGACGACCGACGGTCCGGAGGGGTGCAGCGGCGAGGGCACTCACCAGTCAGACGGCGGCATGGCCACGGACGCGTTTCAGGACGAGCCGTGTCCGCCCTACGCCACCGACGCCGATCGGACGGTCTGCTCGCACACGGTGGATCCGGAGACGGCGTCGAGGGTGCTCGAGGCGGCGCCCGTTCGGACGACGCTGGACGACGGGCAGCCAAGCGATGAGATCACCCTCAGCCTTCACAACCTCGGATCCGCTGCGGTCGAGTTCAATCCGCATAGCTGGTCCCTCTGGGAGAGAACTGCCACGGAGTGGCAGACACTCGAAGCGGAGCTCCATGGGAACGGGAGGATGACGCTGGACCCAGGTTGTTCGACCTCGTGGACGTTCGTGGACGTGGTCTCGTCGGTCCGGATCGACCCAGATCTGTCGCCAGGTCGGTACGCCGCCGAGATTTCGGTATCGGGCACCGCGTACACCACCCTGGTCGAGTTCTCGGCGTCGGAGTGACAGAGGGATCGGCCAGTCGGCCCTCGAAAAACGACTCGCCCTACCGCTCGGCGACCAGTTCGACCCGCGAGGCGAGTTCGGCGTCGTCGACGCCGTCGGCGGCCATGCCGGCAACCGCGTCCTGGAACGCCGTCCGGTAGCTCGCTGGGCCGTTCCACTGGTCGTCGGCCGCCGCTGCCCGCTCGCCGGCGATGCCGAAGGCCGCCGTCCCGGCGACCGCCGCCTCGAAGATGTTCTCGACGCCGAGCCCGCCAGCGAAGACGGCAGCGGTGACGCCGAGCATGCAGCCAGAACCGACGAAGGAGCCCATCATCGGATCGCCGCAGGCGACCTCGAACGCCGCATTGGCGTCCGCGACGACGTCGGTCTCGCCGCTCGCGACGACCACGGCGTCGGTGTCGGCGGCGAGCGCCATCGCCGTCTCGGCGATCTGGGAGTACTCGCCGACGGATTCGACGCCCTGGACCTCGGCGTCCTCGCCCGCGAGCGCGGTCACTTCGCCGTAGTTGCCCTTCACGATCGAGACGCCGACCTCGTCGAGGATTCGCTCGGCGACCTCGTTCCGGGCCGGGGTCGAGCCCACGCCGACGGGGTCGAAGGCGACCGGCGCGCCGCCTTCGTTTGCGGCGTGCCCCGCGGCGATCATCTCGTCCTCGTTCTGGTCGACGGTGCCCATGTTGAGATAGAGCCCCGCCGCCGCGCCGGCCATATCCTCGACCTCGCGGGGATCGACCGCCATCACCGGGAGGCCGCCCCAGTGGAGCGTGACGTTCGCGACCTCGCTGACCGAGACGTCGTTCGTGATGCAGTGGACGAGCGGAGGCTGCTCTGCGACCGCGTCGAGTGCATCGGCGAGCGTGACGTCGAGGGGGTTGCCACCGTCACACCGGACTGCCGGCGTTTCGTCGCTCATCGGGCCGTCACCCCCTGAGAGACTGCGCTGGCGAGATCGCGCGTCGCGGCGGTGGGATCGTCGGCCTGCGTGATCGCGGAGATCACGGCGACGCCGTTCGCGCCGGCAGCGACGACGTCGCCGGCGTTCTCGGCCGTGATCCCGCCGATACCGACCATCGGCAGATCGGTGACCTCTCGGACGGCTCGGATTCCTTCGGGCCCGAGATCGCTCTCTTCGGGTGGCTTGTCCTTGGAGTCTGTCGGGAAGATCGCTCCGACGCCGAGATAGTCGGCGCCCGCGCTCTCCGCGGCGCGGGCGGCCTCGGGCGTCGCAACCGACCGGCCGACGATCGCGTCTGGCCCGAGCTGCTCGCGAGCGACGGCGACGGGCAGGTCACTCTCGCCGAGGTGGACGCCGTCGGCGTCGATCGCCACCGCGAGATCGAGGCGGTCGTTGACGATCAGCGGAACGTCGGCATCGGCGGTCAGTTCGCGGAGCTTGCGGCCGAGGTCGTACCGGGCGCGTGCGGAGGACTCTTTCTCTCGAAGCTGGACGACGTCGACGCCGCCGTCGATCGCTGCCTCGACGATCTCGACCGTGCTGCGACCGGCCGAGGCGTCGGCCTGGGTCACGAGGTAGACGGTCGGATCGTCGTCGGTGAAGACGCTCATCGGTCACACTGTGTGACGAAGGGATTTGGGTGTGGTGCATCCGGGTGGTCAGCACACGAGGCGAGGCGTCTTCTCGATGAGGAGCCGAGCCTGGGTGTTCACTGCAAACCGTTCGCTCCGCCCGTCAGACGGTACCGTGTCACCCTCTGTCGTTCCGAATCGGTGCGGTGGCATTCCCACGATCTGGAAACTGGCGGAGCCGACCTAACCCTGAACTCCCAACTGCCAAGTACACGATGACGAACACGATCGGTGCACCCGGCTCGGAGTGGACGCGTCGAGATTTCGCGAAAGCCACTGGCGGCGTCGGGCTGCTCGGCCTCGCCGGCTGTACGGTGCCGGACCAGATCGGCTCGGCCACCGCACAACAGAGTGATCTCCCCGCCGCTGGACCGCCACAGGTTGTCGACGTCACCGAACAGAACAACGAGGTGACGCTCCGTTCGGTCACGTCCCACCTTCCCGTTCACCCCGAAAGCACGCTGGGCGGGCCAGTCCAGCTCCCTCGCGTCTGGGCGTGGCAGGCCGACGACCGCGAGCCGAGCGTCCCCGGTCCCGTGATCCGCACCAAAGAGGGCGAGGACATCGAGGTCACCCTCGACAACACGGACGCCGACATGCCCCACACGGTCCACTTCCACGGCGTCCGGAAGACCTGGGAGAACGACGGCGTGCCGACGACGACGGGAATCACCGTCCAGCCCGGCGAGAAACACACCTACGAGATTCCGGCGAACGTGCCCGGCACGCACCTCTACCACTGCCACTTCCAGACCCATCGTCACATCGACATGGGGATGTACGGCTTCTTCCGCGTCGATCCAGAAGGGTACGAGCCCGCCGACCAGGAGCTGTTCATGACGATCAAGGACTGGGACTCGCGGCTCAACCGCATGCTGAACGGCGAGGACGTCTCCTACTCGCCGCGGAATCGCCACCCGGACGTCTTCACGATCAACGGACGCTCGGCGCCCCGCACGCTCCACCCCGAAGATGGGTCACCGGTGATCGTCTCCCAGGGCGACACCGTTCGGATCCACTTCGCCAACAACGGCTACATGAGCCACCCGATGCACACGCACAACCATCGGTTCCGGCTCGTCGAGAAGGACGGCTCGCAGGTGCCCGAGGCCGCCCAGTACGAACAGGACGTCATCAACGTCGCGCCAGCGGAACGCAAGACCATCGAGTTCGAGGCCGACGCCGATCCCGGCATCTACCTCATGCACTGCCACAAGGTCGCCCACGCGATGAACGGTGACACCTACCCTGGCGGGATGGTCGGCGGCATCGTCTACGAGGAGGCGATGGACTCGGATATCTTCACGAAGCTGATGAACTACGCCGGCTACGAGGGCTAAGGCCGCCATCGCGGGCGGATCGCTGACCGCCGGCACCCAGCCGTACGTCCGCCACTTCCTATCGGATCGTACGCTCTCCAGCAGCGCACGCTCCGATGTTTGCGATCCCGACACCTTCGGGATCCAGAGGCGCTGCGGGCGATTCCGGCGCGAGCACCCCACTCCGCCTGAGGCGTCACCTCGTCGGCGTCGCAGGGAGTCGCCGACTCGTTTCGGGGCCACTCGGGAGCGGGGCAGCTCAAGAGCCGCGAGGAGTGAATCCCCCGTTCTGGCCCAGCGGAACAACCCGGCGCTGTAGCGTCACCCGTTCACGAACGCATTAGGTGGTGGCGGCAGAGGTACGCCCATGTTCGAGCGGGTATCGGTCCCGACGCCGTTCCAGGTCGGGCCCGTCAACGCCTATCTCGCGGGTCGAACGGTCGTCGATCCCGGACCCGATAGCGAGGACGCGCTGTCGGCACTGGAGTCGGGGCTCGCGGCGCGTGACCTGACGATAGCCGACGTCGAGCAGGTGCTCGTCACGCACGCACACCCGGACCACTTCGGGCTCGCGAAGAGATTGCGTGAGCATGGAGCGACCGTGCTGGCGAGCCCGGAAGCCGCCGGGATCATGCGGGACTTCGAGGGGCGACTGGAGTACGAGCAGTCGTACTTCACGGCGCTGTTCGAGGCCCACGGGATGGCCCCCGAGACGACCCAGACCGTCACCCAGCTTCCCGAAGCCTTCGTGGAGTTCGCGCCCTCGACGGCGGTCGACCGCGAGATCGACGGCGGCGACACGGTGACGATCGACGGCGGAACGGTGGCCGTCCGCGATCTCGTCGGCCACTCCGAGCACGAGCTGGCGATCGAGTGGGGGAGCGAGTCGACGGCCGGAACGGCCGGCGACGACGAGTTCGCGGCGATCGTTGGCGACCACGTTTTGCCGGATACGACGCCGAACCCATTCCTCCAGCCGCCGACCCGCGAGGCAGGGTCGACGAGCGTTCCGGAGTACGACGGGCTGGCTGCCGTCGACGACGCCCGATCCCAGCCGCTGATCGCGTTCAACGAGTCGCTACGCGACCTGCGAGCGGTCGGTCACGACCGCATGCTGCCGGGCCACGGCGATCAGATCGACGACCCGGCGAGCCGGATCGACGAGATCCTCGCCGCCCACGAGGAGCGCTCGGCCGACGTCCTCGAGATCCTCGACGACCCTGCGACCGCCGTCGACGTGATGCAGAGTCTGTTCCCGGATCTCGCCGTGATCGACTACTTCCCGGGCATGAGCGAGGCGATGGGTCACCTCGACGTCCTCAGTGAGCGCGGCGAGATCGTCCGCGAGGAGCGCGAGGGAACGCTCGTCTTCCGGACCGCCTGAGTGGCCTCGGGGACCGCAGTGCAGCGTCACCGACGCTTGCTCGGTTCCGTGTGGTGTGGTGTGGTGTGGTGACCGCGAAATGAAGGAGCCGGCGCGGGCAAAAGAGCTAACGCCCTCGCCCCCCAGAACCGGGACGTGTCGAACGATTCGCCCGCTCGCGGGGACGCTGCCAACGACGACCAGCCCGGCGAGCGGATCGGTGACGTCGTCGAACGAATCCGCGCCCGCCGAGAGGAATCCGAGGAGCGCGGAACCGGCGACAGCGACGGCGTCATCGCCGATCAGCTCGACGTCGTCGAGAACCGTCTGCTCTCCTTTACCCGGGCGCTCGGCGCCGACCTCGACGACGTCTCGGAGCTGCCGTTCACCGAGGAGGCCGCCCAAGACGAGATGCCCTCCGCGCTGTACGTGCGCCACGACGAGGTCCTCCTGAACCAGGTGACGAGCTGGCTGCTCCAGGACCAGCACATCGGCCTGGTCTCGCCCTACGGCACGGGGAAGACCGCCTTCCGCGAGGTCGCGCTACGGGATCTCCGCGCCCACGACGACTTCGTCGTCGCCCACGTCGAGAACCCACGGGACACCACGCCGCGACAGCTCTACGGCGAGGTGCTCGAGGCGGCCTACGATGCCGGCTACGAGCTCGATACGGCGCAGTTCACGCAGGCGCGCGACGGCATCCCGTGGGCCACCGACGAGGCCAGGCAGGCCGTCCGGCAGATGGCCGAGGAGATCCGCGCCGACGACCGGCGACCGCTCCTGATCGTCGACGAGATCGAGGTGCTTCCCGCAGAGTTGCTCTCGCCGCTCCAGACCGCCGGCGACGCCGGCGTACGACTCTTCCTGCTCGGCACGCCCGAGGGGAAGGATCGCATCGCGAATCTACGCGGAACGCTCGACTCCCGACTGCGCTACTACGAGGGGATCGAACCGTTCGACGCCGACGCCGTCGAGGAGTACGTCGAGCGCTCACTCGCCTACATGCGCGGCGAGCGCTACGACGGCCAGAGCCAGACGCTGTTCACCCGCGACGCGATCGAGGACGTCGCAGAACGGAGTGGCGGGAACGCTCGCGAGGCCCGGATCGAGTGCCGGGAGCTGTTCACGCGGGCGGCGTTCGTCTGGGACCGGACCGGCCAGTCCATCGACCGGATTCAGGTGACGCCGGAGCTCCGACACCGCCGGTTCGGGATGGACGGCTGAGTTCCAGGGTACGATCGTCCGCTCGCAAGAAACGCAGACAGCTCGCCAGCGACTACACCGAGAACGTCCGCGCGATCTCCGATTTCAGCTCCTCGACGTACGTCTCCATGACGCCCTCGAACTTCGCCTCGTCGACGAGCACGCCGTCGAGTCGGTCGTAGGGATCCTCGGGCAGCTCGATGCGGAACTCGCCGTCGCCCTCGTAGAACGGCTCGCTCTCTGCGAGCACCTGCTGGTCGATCGCGTGGACCAGCTCCGAGTCGTAGGCGTCGTTCATCGTCTCGAAGGCGTTCTTGTAAGCGCGCTGGAGCTTCGGGAAGTCCTCGACGTACTTTCGGGAATCGAAGGTCTCGGGGTCGAGATCACTCATAGGCGGTGAGAGCGGCGGAAGCGGGAAAAGTCGCGCGATCGGGCGGGATCGCTGGCGCCGGGGGTGACAATCGGTCCCCGGCTCGCGAGCAGCGCCCGAGGCACCTCTGCAGGAACCGACGTCGATGAAAAGCTTCCCATGCGGTATTTCCCACTATATCGTTTCGTGAAATATTTACTGTACAGACGCCATAATTTCGATACAGTGAGCGACGATATTCGGCGACGGCGCGTGGTGCAGTCGATCGGCGCAGTGGGTGCGGCGGTGCTCGCGGGTTGTTCCTCAGACGGTGGCGGGGGATCCCCCGAGAACGAGTCGTCCGGGACGACCCCTGCAAACGGGTCGACGAGCGACGAGCCGGGACGCTCGACCGACGACAGCCATCCACAGAACGCGTGGCCGCGCTACGGCTCCGATGCGGGGGAGACGAACGCGAGTCCCGGACCGGCGCCGGTCGCCGAGTCGTTCGAGGAAGCCTGGCGGATCGAAAACGTCGCCAGCGCCCAGCCGGTCGCCGACTCGGAGTATCTCTACGTCCACGCTGGCGAGTCGATCAGGTGCATCGGCTACGACGGCGATCTCGAATGGGAGGTCTCGGCCGGTAGCGCCTCGAATCTGATGCGGTACGACGACACGCTCGCGTACTTCGGCGACGGCGTCTACTATCTCCTCGACGCGACGAACGGCGACCGGATCGCGAGCCTGCAGACGGAGGGGCCTCTCAGCCTCGATACGTTCACCTTCCACGAGGGGCTGCTCGTGACCGGCATGGACGAGCTCGGGCTGGGCGATCCCTGGCTCGCCGCCACCGACGTCGAGAGCGGCGAGGAGCGCTGGCGGGTGACCGTCCCCGCGCCGAAATCGGGAGTGGTGGTCGGGGACGTCGTTCTCGCGACGGACCAGAACGCGATCGGCGCCTACGATCTGGAGAACGGGTCGGCCAGGTGGGAGACCGAGCACGACGCCATCGGGCCCGTGATGACCGCCGACGAGCACGGCGCCTTCGGCACGCTGTCGGGTGGTGTGCTCTCGCCGACGGAGCTGTTCGCCCACGAGGTCGACAGTCCAGAACGCCGCTGGCGCAGGGGGCTACCCGCCGAGGAGAGCGTGATCGATCTCGCGCTCGACGAGGAGGCGCTCTACGTGATCCAGTCCCACGCCGTCAGCGCGCTCGACCGGGAGACGGGCGAGACGAACTGGTCGTTCAACGCGACGGGGGAGATCACCGGCAATCCGCTTCTCACGCCGTCCGCGCTGTATCTCCACGAGGAGGAACTGATCGAGATCGTCGACCCGGAAGCCGGCGAGCAGCAGCAGGTCATCGGGACCGAGTCGCTCCTCGGCACGGAGGATCCACCGGTCTGGTACGACATGATCCCCGCCCACGGCCGACTCTACGTGGGACTAGCTGCTGCCCTCCACGACGACCCGCTGCTGGCGCTCGACGCGCCGGCGTGAGTGGCCGAGTGGCGGCTGGCGCGCTCGGCGACCGACGCCAACTCCACACCACGGGTTCGCGGTTTGTCAGGGTTTAACATGACCGAGACCGACGAGTGGTGTATGGCACCGTCTACGCCCGTCGTCGTTCGCGCGTATCGCACAGCCCAAGGGAAAGAGGACGGCGTCTTCGCCGACGTCCGATCCGAGGACCTCTCCGTCCCGCTGATCGACGAGATTCTCGCCGACACCGGACTCGATTCCGAGGCCATCGACGACCTCATGTGGGGTTGCGCCCAGCAGCGCGGCGAGCAGGGGAACAACCTCGCTCGCGTGATCGCCCTCCTCTCGGAGCTGGGCGAGTCCGTCCCTGCGACCACGATCAACCGCTGGTGTGCCTCCTCGATGCAGGCGGTGATCTCCGCCTCGGACGCCGTCGCCTCGGGCAACCGCGACGCGGTCATCGCCGGCGGCGTCGAGTCGATGAGCCGCGTTCCGATGGGCGAGAACACCCACAACGTCCATCCGCGGCTCGCCGAGCTCTACAACATCGGCGAGCTCCAGATGGGGATGACAGCCGAGGCCGTCGCCGAGCGCTACGATGTTCCACGCGAAGCCCAGGACGAGTACGCCCTCGAGAGCCACCGCCGTGCCGCCGCGGCGACCGACGAGGGCCGCTTCGACGATCAGATCGTCCCAATCGAGACCGAGGACGGAACGGTCGACGAAGACGAGGGGATCCGCCGCGATACGGATCTCGAGACGCTGGCCGGACTCCCCACGGTGTTCAAAAGCGACGGGAGCGTGACACCGGGGAACGCCTCCCAGGTCAGCGACGGAGCGGCGGCGACGCTCGTCACGAGCGAGGCGTTCGCCGAAGAGCACGACCTCGAGATCATGGCGACGATCGGCGCGAACAACGTCGCCGGCGTCGACCCGCGCGTGATGGGGATCGGTCCCGTCCCCGCGACAGAGGGGCTCCTCGAGCGTAACGGCCGCTCGATCGACGAGTACGATCTCGTCGAGCTCAACGAGGCGTTCGCGAGCCAGACGCTCTACGCCCGGGACGAGCTCGGGATCCCAGACGACCAGTTCAACGTCAATGGCGGCGCGATCGCCGTCGGGCATCCCCTCGGCGCCTCCGGCGCGCGACTGCCGGTCACGCTGATCCACGAGCTGCAGGAGCGCGGCGGCGGCCGCGGGCTCGCGACGCTCTGCGTCGGGTTCGGGCAGGGCGCCGCGATCGAGTTCGAGGTCTGAACGAGGAAGCTGCGTTTTCTTTAGTGGGGATTCCGCCTACGGAAGCCCCCTCCCGCTCGCGGATTCTAACTCGTTGCGCGCGGCTTCGCTACGCTCAGCCGTGCTTACGTCGTTACAATCCACGACCGGTCGGCCCCTTCCGGAGCCCCACCCCACAGGTTTGCGTAGACTGGCCAAACACCGGTGGGAAAGCGCGGTGGCGCGCGTTTCGCGGCTGTGCGAGCAGCCGCGTAGCGTGCGAGGGACGACTGAGCGTACGCGAGGGAGGAGGTTGGGGAGGGTGAGGTTGCGGTTGGGTGGGAAATCGAAAGGGGCAGAGCGGTCGGCTGTCCCCGGGTGAAGTAAGCACTGCAGCGAGGGAGGTACGACCGAGCGAAGCGCGCAACGAACCCCGGGTCATCGAGCGTTCTGGGGCTTTCGAACGTCGAATATTTTTAATCGGAGACCTCAGCAGTCGCTCGAGGATATCGAAAAACGTGAGAAACCGCAGATTACGCGATCGCGTTCAGAGCAGCCCCGTCTTCTGGAGCTTCATCAGGTCCTCGGTGTCGAGGGTCTCGCCGTCCTTGAACTTCTGGTAGATCTCCTCGGCCTCCTCCTTTGCGTCCTCCTTCTTCTCCTGGCGCTCGGTCTTGCGCTCTTCTTCCTCTTCCTTGTCGAGCTCGCGCAGGCGCTTCTGGACGCGCACGAAGTCCTCGTGGTGGCGGTCGGCGGCCTCCTGGGCCTCGACGAAGAGTTCGTGCATCTCGTCGGCCTCGTCACGGATGTCGTCGGCCTCTCGGTAGGCCTCGATCATCTCGTTGTGGTGCTCCTGGGCCTCGTCCGCGAGGGAGGTCACCTTGCGGTGGTGTTTGGACGCTTCCGATCGGACCTCCTCGGCCTCCTCCTTGAGCCCCTCGAGGTCGCCGGAGTTGTCGAGCTTCTCCTTGCGGGACTGGTACTCCTCCCGTTTCTCCTCGATCTGCTCGATGAGCTCGCGCTCGTCCTCGGAGCTGAGCACCTCGGTCTGCTGCTTGAACTCGAGGTCCTCGATCTCCTCTTCGAGCGTGTCGAGGCTCTTGCCGTCCTCGAGCTCGAGGTCCTGCTTCTCGTCGTCGACTTCGTCGAAGAGCTCGTTGGCCTCGGCGTTGAGCTCGTTGCGCTGTTCCTTGTGGGACTGGACCAGCTCGTTGAGCTCGTCGCGCTTCTCGCGATGATCCTGGGCCTCGTCGACCTTCTCGCGGGTGGCCGCGTTGAGATCGTCGCGCTTGCCGGCCCGTTCGGAGGCCATCTGGTTGAGTTCGTTGCGCCGGTCCCGAAGCTGGCCGGCTCGTTTGATCAGTTCGCCCTTCGACTCGGACTCGAGGTCCTCGTCGGTGAGTTCAATGTTATCCGCGTCGTCGAGTGTGTCTACGTCTGCCATGTATTCAATCGTGCCTCTGTGCCATACTGCACTGGGAGATGGCGTCGCTCCGGAAGCTGACGACCCGCCACAATAGTTCGTGTCGTTCTTCCGCGTGCGATACCACTGACTCCAGTGACGTTCTGGGTACCCACACCTTTCGCCCGCCCATTTGTAAAGGTACCGGTGAATTAGCGTGAAAACGGCTAGCACGGGCCCGCTACCGCCGTGTTAGCCCAACACACGGTTGTGAAGGTCGGGGACGAGGTGCGAGCAGTTGGGAGCGCCGCCGAGACCGTAGCGCCGAGGCACCAGTCACCAGATCGACAGGTCGTAGGAGTTCGTCACCGTTCCCTCATCGAGTCTGTACTCGAGCGTGAGCCGGTCGGCCCTGTCCGGCACCGAGACCGCCCCACCGTCGGCCCGGTCGAAGGCGCCGACGCTGACGTCGGTCGCTCCGGTCTGGCCGCCGGCGGTCCAGGCCAGCTCCCCGGTCCGCTCCGTCCCCGTGTCGTTGCAGACAGTGATCCCGACGCTGCCGCCGACCGGCGGGCCGTCGAGCACCGCCTGCAGCGGCTGGAACCCGCTCGCGACCGACTGGAAGGCGGTCTTGCGCTCGCCCTCCGCCGTCAGGACGCCCATGCCGCCGGCGACGTCGGCGTCCACCAGCGAGTCCAGCACGATCGTCCCGACGCCCTCGCGCCGGAGCGCGTCGAGGACCGTCCGGACCGTTCGCGCCTGCTCGCGCTGGCTGACGGCCGGATCGTCCCGACCACCGGCGGAAAGGGCGTCGCGATCGATCCCCGCCGCGTTGCCGTCGCCCGGTCGCGAGAGCGAACCGGCCCCGAAGCTGCCGACGACATCGCCGACCTCGGGATACTGCTCGAGCAGCCACTCGACGTCGGTGTCGGCGAGGTAGCGCCAGCCCGGGTAGGCGTGGACGGCGTCCGCGTCGGTTCCTGGCGGGCCGGTGATCGGGAAGACGACCGCGTCCGACGGCAACGAGCCCGACACCGCCTCCGCGCCCGCCGCGTCGTAGCTCGAGCGCCACGCCCGCCAGCGGAACTTCATCTTGTCGAGCAGCCCGCTGCCGATCGCGCTGCCGAAGGGGTCGACCGGGTCGTCGTGGACGCCCCAGCAGACCAGGCTCGGATGGTTCCCGCGCGAGGCCGCGAGCGCCCGTGCGACGTTGCTCCCGCGTTCGACGTCGATATCGCCGGGGCCGACGATCGGGAGGTCCTGCCAGTAGAGGAGGCCCGCTTCGTCGCAGGCCTCGGCGAGCCGCTTCGGCGGAACGTGCGACCGCGCCCGGACGAGCGTCGCGTTCGCTGCCTGGGCCTGCTCGACGACGTCGTCGGGATCCGCCGTCGGTGGCACCGTCACGCCCCGCGGTCGGTGGCGGTGGCCGTTCAAGAGGAGGTCGCCGCGATCGCGCTCGACGTCGACCAGCCCCGTCGTCGCCGAGCGCTCGTACCCGCCGAGCTTCGCCCGGACGGTGTAGCGGGGCTGATCGCCAAGCTCCGCCGGCCACCACCGCCGCTCGTCGCCGATCTGCAGCGAACCCTCTGCGCGGACCCGCTCGCCGGCCTCCGCAGTCACTTCCACCCGCTCCATCGTCCCGCCGCCACGGAACCCCTCCGGGCGCAGCGTCAGCGTCAGCCGGTCGTCGATCGGCTCCGCGGCGTCGATCAGCGCAGACAGCTCGATCGTCGACTCCTCGCCGCTCGTGTCGCCCATCACCGTCAGGTCGTGGACGTACACCGACGGCACCGCCTCGACCGAGACGTCGCCGCGAATCGACGGCACGCGTGCCCGCGCCGGCACCGCGTCCGTATCTTCGATGCCGCCGAAGCGATCCTCCGGCGCCGTGCAGACGACCACCAGCTCGTTCTCCGCCATCGGCGAGAACGGCGCCCGGATCGGCGACGCCCAGTCCCCGCGCACGAGCTGCTGGCCGTTCAGGTAGACCGTCGCACTCGCGTAGACGCCCTCGATCGTGAGGAGCCCACGCTCGACGTCCGCGTCCCGGGGATCCGCGAACCGGGTACGGTAGGCGACCTGGTCCGCGCCCGCGAGCGAGGCCGGTCGGCCCGGCACCTCCACGCGCTCCCACGAATCGGGCTCCGGCGGACCCGCGCCCCCACGATCGTCGACGACGGCTCCCTGCCACTCGAACTCCATTCGATGATGGGGACACGCCCGCGTGACAAAAAGGGTACGCCACTGAACGCGGCTGTTGGTCCGTGGGTTCGTGGAGTGAGAGCCGCGGCAGCTACAGCCCACGGAAGCCCCCTCCCGCTCGACGCAGCTACCTCGCTGTCGCCGAAAATCGGAGATTTTCGAGATCAGACGGGAGCACCGCTCCCGTCGACCTCGCGAGACCGAAGGTCTCGCTCAGTGACGAGAGACGCAGAGCGTCTCTCGAACCACGCGCGGCGTCGCTTCGCTCGCCGTGCTTACGTCGGTACCTGCGACGAGCGGTCGGCCCCTTCCGAAGTCCCACCCCGTCAATTGCCCAATCGAGCTACGTTCTGTGGGTGCTGTGGCGCGCGTTTCGCGGCTGTGACAACAGCCGCGTAGCGAGCGAGGTCTTCGTGAGCGAAGCGAACGACGGCTCGGAAGACGAGCGGAGCGACGTCTTCCGGTGGACGACCGAGCGAAGCGAGGGAGGAGGTTGGGGAGGACGAGGTTGCGGTAAGCGGAGCGGGGTGGGACTTCGAAAGGGGCCGGGCGTCTCGGCTGTCCCCGGGCGAAGTAAGCACCGCAGGGAACGGAGTGACTGAGGAGCGCAGCGAGCGTCACGCGAACGAAGTGAGTGTGACCTCGAAAGACGAGCGAAGCGACGTCTTTCGGTGCCCGGGATTCCGAGCGCTCGGGGGCTTTCGGGACCCGCAATCAGATGGCCCTCGATATTCCGATCGCTACGCCCGAATTCGTTCCGTCAGAATTTCGCTAGCAGGTCTTCGTAGAAATCCTCCCCTTGCTCGTCGGCGAGCTTCTCGACGATCAGCTCCGGCGTCGAGCGCGCGAGATGATCCTTCCGCGGCGACCGATCGACGACCAACTCCCCGTCTTCGAGCCCCTCGGCCTGGATGCCGTCGACGGCCACGTCGAAGGCCGCGGTCTCCGCGATCTCGCCGGCGAGGTGCGAGACGAAGATGCCGGTCGCGTCCTGGTCGTGGAGCGCTTCGAGCACTCCGGCGACGATCTTCGCGGAGGCGCCGGGCTCGGTGATCGATTCGAGTTCGTCGACGAGCACGAGCGCGCCGTCCTCGCCAGCGGCCAGCTCGCCGAACTCCCGGACGGTCGCCTCGAAAGCGCCGGCGTCGAGCGTGCCCTGGGTCTTGGCGTGGTAGTGCAGCGCGTCGAACCGCGTGAGGGTGACGTCGTCGGCCGGGACTGGCAGCCCCATCTGGGCGAGCGTCACCGTCGCGGCCACGAGATCCAGCGTCGACGTCTTCCCGCCGCTGTTGACGCCCGAGAGCAGGGCGACGCCGCCGACGGCGTAGTCCACCGGCTCGATGGCGTCCGGCGGCTCGTCGAGCAGGGGCGATCGGCCGCCCTCGATGTCGATCCAGCCGGCCTCGGAGTCCTCGTCCACGACGACACCCTCGGGCGGACTGACCGCCGATCGACCGTCACCGGCGAGCGTCGAATCCGCGTCGCCCGCCACGTCCGCATCCGCGAACTGCGGCATCGAACAGTCGAAATCCTCGGCGAATCGGGCGATCGCGAGCTCGACGTCGAGCTCCAGTGCGGCCCGGACGAGCGCCCGGGCGTCCTCGCGCATCCCGGCGAGGTCGTCGGCCAGCTCGCGCTTGCGTTTGGCCGCGCGGCGCTCGGCCTCCGCCCGGAGCGATTCGCGCAGCCGGGAGAGTTCGTCGTCGTTGCGCTCGACGGGGAAGGCGGGATCCTCCGGGATGATCCGGCGGGCGCGCTCGGCGTCGGTGCCGTCGAGTTCGAGCGCGTCGACGAGATGCTCGCGAGCGGCCTCGACCGCCTCGGCGTGTTCGTCGGCCAGCTCGCGGTCGAGGATCGATTCGACGCCGGCGCCCTGCTCGACCAGCGACAGGAGATCCGCGCCCTCCACGGAGACCTCGCGTTCGCGCAGGGAGTCTCGCAGGTGGTCGGTCGCGACGCTCTCGGCGGTCGAGACCGTCGTATCGAGATCGTCGAGCGCGGTCTGGAGCCGCTCCAGCTCCTCGTCGCCGACGGGCTCGCCGTCCTCGCCGAGGCGTTCCAGCGCCGCCTCCAATGCGTCGAGATCCAACGGCGCGTCGAGGTCCGCAGCGCGATGCACAGCAACCGCGGCGCGCAACGACTCGCGGTTCGACGCGAAGAAGGAGAGCGCCCGTTCGGGCACCACCTCTGCCGGGCGCTCCAGCGCGTCGGGCTCGACGCGCACGTCGCCGTCGACGTCCACGCCGGCGAAGGACTCGTCGAGCGCGACGACGGTGGCGTACCCTCGGGCCAGCTCCGCGAGCCCGCGGGCGTCGTCGACGACCTCGATCGCGACCTCGGGGATCGCCTCCTTCGCTTCGGAGTACCGTTCTGCGTCCGTCGTCGCGAGGCAGCGATCGCGCACCCTGACGTCCGAGGGCGCGGAGAGCGGCTCGACGCCCGACAGCGCCTCGAGCACCGCATCGTCGGGCTCGCGCTCCATCGCCAATCCCGCGATCGACCGGGCCTCCTCGATTCGTGACGCCGCGGCGGAGGGGTAGAACGTCTCCAATCGACGGGCGGCGTAGCTCGTCACGGTGCGGTCCTGAAGGAGATCGAGCAGCGCCGAGTGAATCTCACGCGTGCGATCGGTCCCGAGGAACCCCCCGGGATCGTCGTGCTCGGCCCGGATCGCGCCGCGGGCGATCCGCGCGGCACGGCCCGGCGTGACCCCCGGTGCCTCCGCGATCCGGGCGACGTTGCCCTCCCGGAGCGCTCGCTCGGGGTCGTCGAGATCCGCCAGGGCGTCGGCCGTCTTCTCGCCCACGCCCGGGATCGCCTCGAGGTCCATCTACGGGGGTCGAACGCACGTGTAGAGAAAAAGCTCCCGACAGCGGGGTGAAAGTAGTTGCCAGTTGCGTACCACGTCGAGCACGCCGCGGGGGCGAGACAGCGAGGCTCTAAACAGCCGGTAGCAACTGAACTGTCGCCCAGGAAACGGGGAACCGACGTTCGATCGTCGGCGCCGGTCGAGCGTGGGTGCCATCAGTGCGATCCCACGGTCGAGTCGTTACTCGGCGTCTCGATCGCGAGAGATCGTCGCATTCGCGCACGGACGGGAGTGTAGATTTCTGGAGGTTCTCGACCTCGCGGCCCCTCCGGGGACAGAGTAGGGACGGGTCAGGAGTCGCCCGACGCCTCCTCCGCGGCCTCCAGCGTCTGGGAGAACTCCTCGATCGGATGCACGGAGTAGTCCACCGAGAGCGTATCGCGCGTCGCTCGCACCTTCCCTACGAACGTCGAGATGTCCGGCAGGGTGCCTTCCAGCACGAACAGCTCCATGCAGTACCGGTCCGCGACGTGAGAGTGGAAGTTCGAGGCGACGAGATGCTCGTGCTCGTGGCGCAGTTCGGTCATGCGCTGCTCGACGCTGGTGGTCTCGTAATCGAAGACGACGGTGACGACGCCCATCAGCTCCTTGTCCTCGAGGGAGGCGTCCTCGAACTCACCGAGGAGGTTTCGACTGGCCTCGCGAACGACCTCGCTACGGCCAGTGTAGCCGTGTTCGTCGGAGAACTCGTCCAGGCGATCGAGTAGTTCGTCGGGCATCGAGACGGAGACGACTGCCATGTGACAACTGAGGAGCCGACGATTATCTAAGTCTTGCTAAAATGGGCCGCAAATCCGGGCTAAGTTAATAATCGGAAGCCAGTTGGCAGCGTCTGCGACGCGGCGAAGCTCCAATACTGAAGGCGGTCGAACCGCGTCTCGATGCCCGTTCCAGTCGCCCCCAGTCCGGATCGCTCGTTGCCGGTGCTGTTCGTCGCCGTCGCCCTCGCCGTGCTCGCGACGCGAATCTACGTGAACGGCGCAGCGCTCTGGCCGTCGCTCTGGATGGGGATCGCAGCAGGAGCAGGGGCGACGGTCGTGACCTGGGCGCTCGATCGACGGGGAGAGTGAGCGAGGGAACGTCCGGATTCGCGATACATCATCGGTGGACGTCGCAGATCCGGCGATCTGCAGCCCTGCGCCAGCGTGAACGAGATACGGCCAGAGACCGGTTCGAACGAAACGGGCCGGTTTACTCCTCGGCGCCCAGATCCTGCCAGCAGAGCCGCGGGCTCCGCGCCGCGCTGGTCTGGTCGATCCGCTTCGCTGCGGTCCGCTCGGGCGCGTTCGCCAGCGTCGCGTCGTCCTCGGACTGGACGGCGTCGAAAGCGGCCGCCAGCTGGTCGAGGGAGTCCCGCGATTCGACCTCCGTCGGCTCGGTCATCAGCGCCTCCGAAACCGTTTCGGGCCACTTCGTCGTCGGCGGGTGGACGCCGTGGTCGAGCATCCGCTTGGCGACCTCCGCGGCGTCGCGATCGCCGGCGGAGGCCACGAACTCGTGGTGGAACGGTCCGAACGGCACGTCGTAGTGGATCTGGCTCGCGAGGTAGTTCGCGTTGAGCACCGCCTTCGCGCTGGCGTCACTCAGGCCGTCGTCGCCGAGCCGGGCGATGTACGCCGCAGCCTTCAACAAGACGAGCCAGTTGCCCTCGAAGCCGTGGACCTTGCCGATGGTCCTGGCGGGCGCGTAGCGCTCGAAGGTCGGGTCCTCCGCGGTGCTATCCTCGGCCTCTCGAACGTGGGGCTCGGGCAGGAACTCGGCGAGGCGCTCCGAAACGCCGACCGGGCCAGCGCCGGGGCCACCGCCGCCGTGTGGCGTCGCGAACGTCTTGTGGACGTTGTAGTGCATCACGTCGAACCCCATGTCGCCGGGGCGAGCGCGGCCGAGCAGGGCGTTGAGGTTCGCGCCGTCGTAGTAGAGCAGCCCGCCGACGTCGTGAACGAGGTCGGCGATCCGCTCGATGTCGCGCTCGAACAGCCCGAGCGTGTTCGGGTTCGTGAGCATCAGCGCCGCGGTGTCCTCCGAGAGCGCGCCTTCGAGGGCGTCGACGTCGACGCGACCGTCCTCGCCGCTGGGGAGTTCGACGACCTCGTAGCCGCCCATCGCCGCGCTCGCGAAGTTCGTGCCGTGGGCGGTGTCGGGGACGATGACCTCCGAGCGGTCGTCGCCGTTAGCCTCGTGGTAGGCCGTCGCGATCAGGATGCCCGCGAACTCGCCGGCTGCGCCCGCCGGCGGCTGGAGCGTGACCGCGTCCATCCCGCCGATCGACGCGAGATCCTGCTGCAGGCGGTGCTGGACCGCCAGAATCCCCTGGATCGACTCGTCCGGGCGGTCGGGGTGGACGAGCGCGTTCGGATCGCTCGCGAGATCCTCGACGAACCAGGGGTTGTACTTCATCGTACAGGAGCCGAGCGGGTAGGGTCCGTGCTCGACGCCGTAGGTCATCTCGGAGAGCCGGGTGTAGTGGCGGGCGAGCTGGGGTTCGGCTGGGTCCGGGAGCGTGAGCTCGTTTCTCGTCAGGTCGTCCGGGAGGTCCACGTCGACGTCGACGGTTCGCTCGTTTGTCTCCGAGAGGAGCGGCTCGTACACCGGCGCGTCGTCCCTGGACCATCTGGCCTGATCGAACTTCATTGGAAATCACCACTACCAGCTGTAGCCGCAGCGTCGGTGACCGCATCCGCCCACCAAAGCCCTCGGCCGTTCGACGCAGCTACCTCGCTGCGCGCGGCTCCGCTTCGCTCCGCCGTGCTTACGTCGTTACCTGCGTCGACCGACCTCGCCCTTTGGAAGTCCGCCAGGAAGCGGTTGCGTGAGCGGCCGTGACTTCCTGGGCCTCGCAGCTCACTGGATCCCGGTGGGCGGTGGCCGATTCGTCCGACCACCGCGCCCTGGCGGCCTGCGAAAATCGAAGATTTTCGGGCGGCCAGAAGACGCGTCTTCTGGCAAACTGAAAGGGCGAGGCGGGCTGGCGTGCGCTCAGCCGGCCCTATCCGAGCGAGCGCAGCGAGCGACGGATATCCGGCTGTCGAGGGCGACCGACGGGAGCCCTCGGCACCGCGAGCGGGAGCGAACGGAGTGAGCGACACGCGAGCAGAGCGTGCGCGAGCGCGCCGAGGGCTTTCGAGGCGTTTTGGGGTACGGCTGCGATCACGGCACGGTCTACTGATACACGTCTCAGTCATCGAACCACCTCCAGAGCGTCGACCAGCTCCCCCGCGTGCTCTCGGTTGGTGTCGGTCACGCAGAGCTGCAGTCGATCGTCGTCGAGGACGTGGACGGCGAACCCTTCCTCGCGGAGCCCGTCACCGATCGCGGATGCCGAGGCGTCGGTCTCGACGAGGAACTCTCGGAACTGCGGTCGGCCGTGAACGGGTGCAGAGTACCCCGACAGATCGTCGACGTCACTCGCCAGCGACGCCGGCGCCTCGATACAGGTCTGGGCCAGCTCGACGAGCCCCTCTGGCCCCAGAGAGACAGCGTGCATCGCGGCCCGTAGCGCGACCCAGGCCTGGTTCGTGCAGACGTTCGAGGTCGCGCGCTCCTTGCGAATGTGTTGCTCTCTGGTCTGGAGCGTGAGCGTGTACGCCCGATTGCCGTCGGCGTCCTCGCTCGCACCGACGAGTCGCCCCGGCACCTGCCGAAGGAACTCGTCGCGCGTCGCGAACAGACCGAGCCCGGTGCCGTAGCTCGCGGGGAGCCCCAGCACGCTCGCGTCGCCGACGACGACGTCCGCGCCGAGCAGAGCCGGCCGCTCCAGCACGGAGAGGGCGATCGGATCGGAACCCAGGGTGAACAGGGCGTCGTGTTCCTCGGCGAGATCGCCGATCGCGGCGAGATTCGGATCGAGCGTCCCGCGGACCGTCGGCGATTCGGCGTAGACCATCGTCACGTCCGCGTCGATCCGCTCGCGGATCGCGTCGACGTCGGCCGCGCCGTCGTCGTGGGCGTAGCTCTCCACGCTGAGCGCCGTGCCGGCGACGTAGTTCTCGAGGACCGATCGCCGCTCCGCGCGGAGCAGCTCCGGAACGAGGATCACGTCGCCGTCGGTGGCGCGGACGCGCTTGGCGAGCAGCGCCGCCTCGCCCAGCGCCGTGGCGGCGTCGTAGAGCGAACAGTTCGCGACGTCCAGCCCGGTGAGCTCGACGACGATCGACTGGTACTCGAAGAGCGCCTGCAGGAACCCCTGCGCGACCTCGGGCTGGTACTGCGTGTAGCTCGTGAGGAACTCAGAGCGGTCGGCGAGATGCTCGACCGCCGAGGGAATGTAGTGGTCGTAATGCCCGCGACCGAGGAACTCGACCAGATCGTCGGTGCGGTCGAGATCGGCCGAAAATTCAGCGCGAACGGCCTGCTCGTCGTGAGCCTCGATGCCGAACTCGCCGTCGAACCGGACGGGCTCGGGCACGTCGAACAGGTCCTCGACGCTCTCGGCGCCAATCGCGTCGAGCATCGCGGCTGTCTCTTCGGGCGTGTGCGGTGCGAAAGGAGTGCCGGTGTCGTGGCCGGTCATGAATAACCCTGTGGGATACGACGAGGTTTCTCCCGGGGCCTAGTGAACGCACGGGTTTCGGATAGCGGTGAGAGGCGTGTGAGCGGTTCACGGCCGAACGATCGCCCCCGTTGATATGCCAACGTCCCCTTACAACCAGATGGAGGCGCAACTGTACCTATGCCAACTGCGAGCAATGGATCCGTCGAGATCCACTACGAGCTCGACGGGCCAAGCGACGGCGAGCCGGTGGTCCTCATCGAGGGACTGGGCTACGGCCGCTGGATGTGGCGCTGGCAGCGCGACCGGCTCACCGACGAGTATCGGGTGATCCTGCCGGACAATCGCGGCACCGGCGACTCGGACGTGCCGGAGGGTCCGTACTCGATCGGGGAGATGGCCGCCGACGTCGACGCGGTTCTCGCGGACGCGGGGCCGGGCGACACCGAATACGACGCCGTTCACGTCGTCGGCGCCAGCATGGGCGGGATGATCGCCCAGCAGTACGCGCTCGACTTCGATCGGGCCGCCACGCTGACCCTCCTCTGTACCAGCCACGGCGGCGAGGAGTCGGTGCCGATGCCGGAGGATACCGCCCAGCAGATCATGTCGGTGCCCGACGGCGCGGACGAGCGCGAGACCATCAAACACCGGATGGGCCCAGCGGTGTCGGATGGCTTCTTAGAGGAGCAGCCGGATCTCGTCGAGTCGATCGTCGACTGGCGACTCGCCGGCGACGCGACGGAGGCAGGACGGAACGCCCAGGCCGCCGCCGTGCAGGCCTTCGACGTGAGCGAGCGCGTCGGTGAGATCGAGCTGCCGGTCCAGTTGCTCCACGGGGACGCCGACCGCGTGGTGCCCGTCGAGAACGGCCGGATGCTCGCCGAGAAGCTCCCGGACAGCGACCTCGAGATCGTCGATGGCGGGCCGCATCTGTTCTTCGTCGAGCAGCCCGACCGCGTGGCCGACCGCACGCGAGCACACCTCCGGGCACATCCGATCGCGGCGCCATGAACTGGAACGCCCGCCCCTACGAGTGGGTCGGCGACTGGAGCGCCCGCAGAGCGTCGCTCTCGCCCGATCGCGAGGCGATCGTCGACGCGACGACGGGCGAACGGTACAGCTACGCCGACCTCGACGCGCGAGCGAATCGAACCGCGCGGCTTCTGGAGCGATACGGCATCGAATCGACGGATAGCGACGCGGCCGAACCCGGTGTCAGCGAGGGCGGCGAGCGCTTCGCCGTCGTCTCGCGCAACCGGATCGAGGTGTTCGACCTGTTCTTCGCGACGGGCAAGACCGGCGGCGTGCTCGCACCGCTGTCCCACCGGCTCGCGCCGCGGGAGCTCGCCGAGCTGCTGGAGCTGGTCGATCCTGCGCTGCTCGTCGTCGAGGCGCCCTTCGCCGAGCGGGTCGACGACGCGCTGGCACACGCAGAGGTCGATCCGCCGGTACTGGGGTTGCCCGTCGATACGACCGAGGACGCCGCGAGCGCAGCCGACGCGGCGTTCGGCGGACTGAATGCGACGAAATTTCGCGACGCGCTACCGAACGACACCTCGCCGATCGAGACCGCCGACGTCTCGCTCGACGATCCGCATCTCCTGCTCCACACCGGCGGCTCGACAGGCACGCCCAAGGAGACGATTATCACCCACGGCTCGATCGTCTGGAACTCCTTTAACACGATCGCGTCCTGGGGGCTCCGCCCGGACGACGTGACGCCGATGGTGTTCCCGACCTTCCACACTGGGGGCTGGAACGTGATCTCGATCCCACTCTTCCACATGGGCGGCACGATCCTGATCGATCGCGAGGTCGATCCGGGTCGCGTCCTCGACCAGATCGAATCCGAGCGTGCGACGGTGCTGGTCGCCGTTCCCGCGGTGCTCCGGATGATGGCCGATCACGAGGAGTGGGCGACGACGGACTGCTCCTCGCTGCGGTTCGTCAAGTCCGGCGGCGGTCCCTGCCGCGAGTCCGTGATCCGCGCGTGGCGCGAGCGCGACGGACCCACGGCCGAGGACGACGGCGTCGACCTCTCGCAGGGCTACGGCCTCACCGAGTGTGGCCCGAACAACTTCGCGATGCCCGACGGCTGGGCGGACGCGCCCGACGACCGGGTCAGCGAACGGGTCGCGAGCGTCGGCAAGCCCGCCATGCACGTCGACGCCCGGATCGTCGACGATCTCGGCGAGCCACTCCCCGACGGCGAAATTGGGGAGCTGGAGCTCGCCGGCCAGCACGCCGCCGCGGGCTACTGGCGCAACCCCGAGGAGACCGAGGCGGCGTTCGGGGCGGCTGCGGAGACGTCCGGCGCCGCGGCGGACGCGACCGGCGGCGCCGAGGACGACGGTGAGCGAGCGCAGGACGTCGATGGCGAGCGCTGGGTGTCGACGGGCGATCTCGCTCGCGTGGACGACGAGGGCTACGTCCACATCGAGGGGCGGAAGAAGAACATGTTCGTCAGCGGCGGCGAGAACGTCTACCCGCCCGCTATCGAGGACGTGATCGCGGATCAGCCCGACGTGGGCGACGTGGTGGTGATCGGCATCCCCGACGATACCTGGGGAACGGTGGGGAAGGCCGTCGTGGAGCCGGCGGCGGACGCCGGTGCCGAGCCGTTCGAACTCGACGAGCTAGCGGCGTTTCTGGACGATCGACTCGCTCGCTACGAGATCCCGCGGGCGCTCGCGTTCGTCGACGAACTGCCGACGAGTGGACCATCGAAGATCGACCGGCAAGCCGTCGTGGACGAGTTCGGGGAGTAAGCCAATATGTCGATTCTCAAGCTGGAGTCATCGCTTCAACGACCGTCCACGGAAGCCCCCTCCCGCTCGACGGTTTACGCTCGCTGCGCTCCTCGCTCAGTCGCTTCGCTCCCTCGCTATGGTGCTTGCGTCGCCTAAACCGACGAGCGGTCGGCCCCTTCCGGAGCCCCACCCCTGTGAATTTTCCTCAGGTCACGAAACCTCCCAGGAATGCCCCGGCGCGCGCTGGCGTGGGTGAGCCGAGCGGAGCGAGGCGAACCTCGTCGGAGCTTGCTCCGACGGTGTCGCGAGCCCCGGAGCGGGCGAGCGGCCGATGCCGGCCAGCGCGCGAGGGCCGAGCACCGTAGCGAAGCGAGGAGCGCAGAAGGCTGGGGAGGAGTGAGGTGGGTGGGGCTCCGAAAGGGACAGGCCGCTCCGGGAAGCCCGGCGACGCAAGCACTGCAGCGACTGAAGGGAGTGAAGCGCGCAGCGAGCCGCGCGACTGGAGCGTCCTGGGGCTTTCGGGCCGACTCGCACCGCCAAACCTACTCACCATTCAACACCACTCAGTACCATCCACCAGACCTCTCCGTGCGCCAACGTTAAGCGCTCACAAACGTTTGAATCGATCATGATCGACCTCACGATGGACATGGAGCAGTACGACTGCCCGTTCATCGCCACCACGGACGATCACGAGGTCTCCTTCGCGGCCGTCCACTGGGAGTTCGACGAGACGGCCCGGGAGCTCGAGACGCGGCTCGTGGTGGAGGGTAGCTCCCGATCGACGCTGGAGACGGGGCTCGACGCACTGCAGAACCACGACGGGATGACCCAGTGCGATCTGTTCCGCAAGCGCGACGACACGGCGTTCATCCGGACGGTGATAGAGGAGACCGACGCGATGGGGGTCATCCGCGCAAACGACGGCTACATCACCGGGCCGTTTCGAATCGCCGATGGCTCGGAGACCTGGGAGGTGGGGTTCGACGACGAACGGATCGCCAGCGACGCGCTCTCCGAGCTCGAACGGAACAACGAGTTCACCGTCGAGTCCCGCGACGTCCTCGCACTCGACGACTGTTTCGATCTGCTGGACAACGCCAACGCCGCCGCGGAGCTCCTCGAAGGCTGTCGGGACCTCTCCGAAACCGAGCGGGCGACCCTCTCCGTCGCGGCGGATGCGGGCTACTTCGAACAGCCCAGGGACGCGACGCTCCAGACGCTCGCCGACGAGTTCGAGGTGTCCGACACCGCGGTCTCGAAGAACCTCCGGCGCGGCGAGCGGAAGGTGCTCCGACGGGTCGTGAACGCGCTCGAATCGCTCGATACGGGGCCGTCCGGGCGGGCGCGGTAGCGTCGCGGCTCGCCGCGACGCGGAGTGGTTCGGGCGGCAGTTCTCACGGTGGATTCGCGACGAACAGCAGTCGATTCGGACGCCGGGTTCGCATGTCAACCCGCCCTGTGACGGTCGACGCGACCCTCTAGTCCAGTATGAGCACCGAGGTCGCGCCGCCGGAACTCGCTCGCGAGGACGTCCACACGATCGACGACGAGCGGTTCACTCGCGACCGGGTCGCGGTCGTGACCGGCGCGGCCTCGGGCATCGGGCGCGCAACCGCGCTCGCGGCCGCGGTGAACGGACTCTCCGTGCTCGCGACGGACGTCGACGAGGACGGGCTCGCCGAGACTGTCGAGCGCGCAGAGGACGTCGGCGGAACGGAGCTTGCCGACGCGATCGAACCGTTCGTGGCGGATCTCCGGGAGGAGTCAGATCTCCGTTCGATCGCCGACGCGGCGCGCGACCTCGGCGACGTCACCTTTCTCGCGAACGTCGCCGGGCTCCAGCACGTCGCGCCGATCGGCGAGTTCCCGACGCCGGCCTACGACCGGATCCAGGCCGTGATGCTCCGGGCGCCGGTGCTCCTGACCCGGGAGCTCTGGGACGATCTCGAGGCCAACGACGGCTGCGTCGGCAACATGGCCTCCGTCCACGGCCACTACGTCACGGCGGACAAGGTCGCGTACAACGTCGTCAAGTTCGGCATCCGCGGGCTGACCCAGTCGATCGCCGCGGAGGGCGACGGCGACCTCCGATCCTTCTCGGTGAGCACCGGTTACGTGGCGACGCCACTCGTGACGGACCAGCTCGAGGACACCGCCGAGCGCCGGGGAATTTCTGTCGACGAGGTGATCGAGGACGTCATGCTCGGGCAGGCGCGCACGAAAGAGATGATGACGCCGGTGGAGGTCGCGAACCTGTTCGTTCTGGGCTTTTCGCACTTCGCGACGCACCTCAACGGCGGCGATCTGCTGTTCGACGGCGGCATGACCACGACCTACGAGTGAGTCGCGTGTGGGAGCGAGAGCGGTCGGGGGACGAGGGCGAAGGATCCACCTGGCAGAGCGCGGC
Organism: Salinarchaeum laminariae; assembly: GCF_023204835.1. Classification (GTDB taxonomy): domain Archaea; phylum Halobacteriota; class Halobacteria; order Halobacteriales; family Salinarchaeaceae; genus Salinarchaeum; species Salinarchaeum laminariae. Next base: position 941,920 of record NZ_CP096270.1, on the reverse strand, counting down.
CGACGGGCGAACGGTCACACCGGCGTAGTCGAAGAAACTGCGGCGAAACGGGGCCAAGGTTGAGATATCAACCTGCCACGTCTTGCACCTAGGATGCCTAGTATACTACTAGCATGGCATCAGATCACACGCGGCGTGACGTACTCAAGGCGACGGGTGGCGCGGCGACGGCTGCGAGCTTCGGGCTCGCGGGCTGTATCGCCGGCGACAGCGACGGTGGGGGTGGCACCGTCTCGGGGACGGTCACGATCGGCGTGATGCAGCCGGTCAGCGGCGGGGTGAAGTACTACGGCCTCCAGAGCCTCTGGGGGTTCCTCTCCGGGCTCGGCTACAAAGCCGACGAGGCGCCGCCGAACGTGACGGCGGCGGGGACGACGACGATCGAGGTCGACGAGACGACCTACGAACTCATCGTCGAGGACAGCCAGTTCGTCCCGGACCAGGCCCAGTCCGTGGCGACGTCGCTCGTCGAGGACGACGAGGTCGACCTGCTGTTCGGGACGGCCAACTCCGGCTCGGCGCGGCGGGTCATCGAGAACGTCGCGAAACCCGCCGAGACGCCGTTCGTCGTCGGTCCCGCGGCCGCCGCGGACGTCACGTCCAGTAGCGAGTTCTGCGGTGAGAACATCTTCCGGGCCAGCGAGAACACGGCGATGGACGCCCGGAGCGGTGGTCGGTACGTCGCCCAGAACACCGACGTCGAGCGCGTCTACATCATGGCCGCGGACTACAGCTTCGGCCAGGCGGTCGCGGCGAACTACAAATCCGTGCTGGAGGCAAATGGCGTCGAGGTCGTTGGCACCGACTTCGTGCCCCAGGGGTACTCCGAGTTCGAGGGCCACTTCCAGAGCGCGGTCGACGCCAACGCCGACGCGGTCATCGGCGGGTTCACCGTCCAGACGCTTCCGGCGTTCCTCTCGACCGGGCTCGCCGGCGACTGGGGCCTCCGGATGTTCGGTGGCTTCGCGACCCGGATCACCGCCAACGCGGTCGGCGGGGTCGCCGCGAACGTTCTCGGGACGCCGCTGACCGCCGAGAAGATGGAGGACGCCCTCCTCGGGCCGTTCACCACGCGCTACCACTGGAACCAGTACGACAACTCGATCAACGACTGGTTCGTCGAGAACTATTCCAGCGTCTACGGCACACTCCCGGACCTGTTCACCTCCGGGACGTTCACCGCTGCCTCCTCGATCCACCAGGCCGTGGTCGACGCCGGCTCCACAGCGGGTGCCGACATCGCCGCATCGATGCGTGGCATGACCGTCGCCGACACGCCGAAGGGCGAGGACGGCTACACCTACCAGGAGTACAACAACCAGGCGCGTTCGGCCATGACCGTCGCGTACCCGGTGCCGACGTCCGACGAGTGGAAGGACAACTGGGACGCCTCGATCATGCCCGGCGAACCCATCGAGACGGTGGGCGCCGACCAGGTCACGCTCCCGGCGGATAGCGAGGACATGGACTGCAGCCTGTAATGACGTTGCTCCGAACGCGTGGCCTGACCAAGCGATTCGGCGGGCTCACCGCGGTCGATTCGGTCGATTTCGGGCTCGGTGCCGGGGAATGCGTCTCGCTGATCGGCCCGAACGGCGCCGGCAAGACGACGTTTTTCAACCTGCTGACGGGGACGCTCGTGCCCTCGGGTGGTACCGTCGAGTACCGGTCCGGCGGTAGCAGGGCGGCCGCGGACGGCGGGGCCAGGAACACCACCGCCCAGCGCGCCGACGGCGAAGCGATGCCCGACGGCGGTGCGGTCGCTGAAGGCGGGAGCGGCGGACGTCCGGGTAGCGGCGCAGCCGCGGACGACTGGCAGGACATTACCGACGCCTCGCCGGACGAAACGGCGCGGCTCGGAATCCACCGCTCCTACCAAATTACGAATATCTTCCCGGCGTCGACGGTGCTCGAGAACGTCCGGATCGCCGCACAGGCCCACGGCACGGATAGCTGGCGGCTCTGGCGGAACGCCGGCGCGTTCGGCGAGTACGAGGCGGAGGCCTGGCAGATCCTCGAGCGGGTCGGCCTCGACGACAAGGCCGATCTCGTCGCCGACACGCTGAGCCACGGGCAGAAGCGCCACCTCGAAGTCGCTATCGCGCTGGCCGGCGATCCCGACGTCCTCCTGATGGACGAGCCGACGGCGGGCGTCTCCCGCGACGGCGTCGATCGCATCGTCTCGCTGATCGACGACGTCGCCGCCGACCACGCCATCCTGATCGTCGAACACAACATGGACGTCGTGATGGACGTCAGCGACCGGATCGCGGTGCTCCACCAGGGCTCGCTGATCGCCGACGACGAGCCGGAAGCGGTGCGCGCGGATCCGGCCGTCCAGCGGGCCTACCTCGGTGGCTACGGTGACGAGGAAGACGAATCGGGCGGTGGGACCGGCGGAGCGGACGACAGGTCGGAAACCGCGGACGACGGGGTGGACACAGCGTGAGTGCGATCGAGATCGACGACGTCCACACGTACTACGGGCAGAGCCACGTTTTGCAGGGGCTCTCGCTCACCGTCGAGGCGGGCGAGAACGTCGCGTTGCTCGGACGGAACGGCGTCGGCAAGACGACGACGTTGCGCTCGGTCCTCCAGCTCACGCCGCCGCGGGAGGGGACCGTGCGTATCCACGACGAGGACGTCACGGGCATGGCAACGCACGAGGTCGCCCAGCGCGGCGTCGGGTGGGTACCCGAAGAGCGCCGCATGTTCTCCCACCTCACCGTCGCGGAGAACGTCCGGGCGGCGATCCCACCGGACGCGGATCCCGCAGAGCGCATGCAGCTCGCCTTCGATCGGTTTCCCGACCTCGAAGGGCTGCGTGGACAGGAGGCCGGAAGCCTCAGCGGCGGGCAACAGCAGATGCTCGCCATCGCACGTGCGCTCGTCGGCGACAACGACGTCCTGCTGGTCGACGAGCCCAGCGAGGGGCTCGCGCCGCTGATCGTCGAAGAGGTCGTGGAGGCCCTGGAGGCGCTCCCCGACGACATGACGCTCGTGCTGGTCGAACAGAACGTGCCGATGGCGCTGGAGCTGACCGACCGGTTCTACGTCATCGACCACGGTGAGGTCGTCGCGGAGGGCGACTCTGCGGCAGCCTCTCTCGAAGACGATCGCATTCGGAGGTATCTCACAGCATGACGGGGATCGTCGCGCTGGAGGCTGCCCTCCAGCCCGCGGTCGCTGGCCTCGACGCGATCGTGCCGCTGGCCAACCTCGGCGGGCTCACGGAGCTCGCCGATCCGACGACGCTGCTGGACATCTTCCTCAACGCGATCTCGAAGTTCGGGGTGTACGTGACGATCGCCGCCGGCCTCTCGCTGATCTTCGGGCTGATGGGCGTGCTCAACTTCGCCCACGGCTCGCTGACGATGATCGGGGCGTATCTCGGCGGCGCGCTCATGCTCACGTTCGTCTCGGAGGCGACCAGCGACGTCGTCACGATCGCATTCTTCTTCCTGGCGCTTGCACTCGTGTTCGCGATCGTGACGGCCTTCGGTGCCGTCATCGAGATCGGGCTGATCCGGCCGATATACGACAGACCGCCGCTGTTCCAGATCCTGCTAACCTTCGGGCTCGTGCTCGTCTTCGAGGAGGTCGTCCGGATCGTCCTCGAAATCCAGGACATCCAGCCGAACGTCGACTGGACGGAGGCGGCCGGGACCCGCCCGGACGTCCTCGGCTTCCACGAGATTCTCGGCGTTACGACGCGCGGGATCTACCAGTTCGAGGCGGTCGTGGGGATCCTCGTCGTGGCCGCGACGTGGTGGTTCCTCACGCGAACGAGCTACGGGCTGCACATCCGTGCCGGCAGCGAGGACGCCGAGATGGCACAGGCGCTTGGCATCGACGTCCGACGCTCCTTCACCGTCGTGTTCGGCGTCGGCGCCGGGCTCGCGGCGCTGGCCGGAGTCATGCTGATGTGGGATCCCCGCTACGGCGCGAGCGTCGGCCTCGGCGTCGAGACGCTGCTGATCGCGTTCGTCGTCGTCATCGTCGGCGGTCTCGGATCCTTCAAGGGAACCGTCGTCGCGGCGGCGATCGTCGCGGTCGTCGACGCGCTGGCGTCCTGGATGCTCGTCAACGACGTGGTCACGTTCTCCGGGCTGCCGGAGCTCGTGATCTTCCTGGTGCTCGTGGGCGTGCTCGTCGTCCGTCCACAGGGCCTGTTCGGCGTCGAGGAGGTGGGTGGCCATTAGCCCCGATTCGTCGGTACCGGCCGACGAGGGGGCGAGCGCCGCCACTGCGGACAGCGACGCAGCTGCGGAGCGTGACGCAACTGCAGAGAGCGACGCGGGTGGACCGCTCGGGACCGTCCGGTCGATCGTCGCCGATCACGTCGTCCACATCGCCGTGATCGTCCTCTTCGCGATCTATCCGCTGGCCTACACGCAGATGGTCGCACTGCCGGTGATCGGGGAGGAGCTGGCGCTCCTGATCCCGCGGACCCGGACGATGGTCGCCGTGCTCTACTTCGGGCTGTTCGCGATGAGCTTCGACTTCATCTCGGGGTACACCGGCTACCTCTCCTTCGGCCACTCGATGTTCTACGGCATCGGGGGCTACCTCGTCGTGCTCTCGATGAACGGGAAGGTGCCGTTCCTCGGTGGCATCGACTCCCTGCTCGTGCTGGTGCTCGTCGGCGGGAGCCTGGCGATCGTCGCGGCGCTGATCGTCGGCGCGGTCTCCTTCCGCCTCTCGGGCGTCTACTTCGCGATGGTGACGCTCGGCTTCGCGGAGGTCGCCCACGTGTTCATCCGGAACTGGGACTACGTGAGTTCCAACCCGCGAGACGGCGCGAGCCTCGGGAACAACCCGGTCTCCGTCGGCATTCCCGGGTGGGGACCGCTGCCGGAGTGGAACGTCGACATCGGTCGGATCATCGGTAGCGAGTTCCCGAATTTCCTGGGGACCGGCTTCGACCTCAGCACGAGCGACGTCTCCTTCTACGCCGTCGGCGTCGTCGTCCTCGTCAGCTACTTCGCGATGCAGCGGATCATCCACTCACCCTACGGCAAGGTGATGATCGCGATCCGCGAGAACGAGGAACGGGCGCGAGCCGTCGGCTACAACACGTTCTACTACAAGATGGGCGCGTTCGCGATGAGCGCCTTCTTCGCGGCGGTCGCCGGCGGACTCCTCGCCGGATTCAATCGATCGGTCGCCCCCGAGAACACGTTCGACCTGTTCGTGACCGCCGACGCCCTGCTCGCCGCGATCATCGGCGGGTTCGGCACGCTCGCCGGTGCGCTGTTCGGCGTCCTCTTCCAGAACACGCTGGAGGAGTTCCTCTCGACGGAGGACGGCCTCGCGCAGTATCTCAGGGAGACCCTCTCGGAGTCGACGCTGGACACGTTCGTCGGCGACGGCATCGACCTGCTACTCAACGGGAGAGCGGGGCTGTACGTCGGGATCGTGTTCATCCTCTTCGTGCTGTACGTGCCCGAGGGGATCCTCGGGACGCTCCGCTCGCGGCTGGGCGGCAAAGTCGCACGGAAGCTGCCCGAGCGGATCCAGCGCTACCGCAGCGGTGGCGGAGGTGGCGGCTCGTGACCGACCCCAGCGCCGGCCACCAGACCGCGGGCGGTGATCGCCGATGACCGGGGCTGACGCCAGCCTCACCGGCTACGGCGTCCACGTGCCCGATCAGATCGTCACCGGCGCCGAGATCGCCGCCGAGAGCGGGATTCCCGAGGACGTCGTGGTCGAGAAGATGGGCCTACGCGAGAAGCGGGTCTGCCCGCCAGATTCCGAGCACGTCAGCGACATGTGCGTGCAGGCCGGCGAGCGGGCGATCGCAGACGCCGGGATCGATCCGGCGTCGCTCGATCTCGTCCTCTTCCACGGCAGCGAGTACAAGGATCACGTCGTCTGGAGTGCCGCCGCCGACGTCGCCGAGCGGCTCGACGCGACCGAGGCCTACGCCACCGAGTCCTACTCGCTGTGTGCCGGCGCACCGATCGCGCTGCGGCAGGTGCGGGCACAGCTGCTCGCGGACGACGTCGACGCGGCGCTGCTCGTCGCCGCGAGCCGGGAGGAAGATCTCGTCGACTACGACAACGAGCGATCCTCGTTCATGTTCAACTTCGGCTCCGGCGCCGCCGCGGCCGTCCTCGAGGCAGATCGTGGCGACGCGGCGTCGGCCCACTCTCGAACCGCCGACGGCAGCGTCGCCGATCGCACCCGTGCGACCGTCCACCGGAGCGCCGCGATCACGGACGGGTCCTTCTCGCGAGACGTCGTGATGCCTGCGGGCGGCTCCGTGGAGCCAGCCTCCCACGAGTCAGTCGAGGCGGGCCGACACACGCTCGACGTGCCCGATCAAGACGGGATGAAAGAGCGGCTCGGAGCGGTCTCGCTCCCGAACTATCTCGCGGTCGCCGACGACGCGCTGGCTCGCTCGGGGTTCGACCGATCGGATCTCGATTTTGTCGCTCTCACCCACATGAAGCGGTCCTTTCACGAGACGCTGCTGGAGGAACTCGGCGTCGACCCCGAGACCGACGCCTACTATCTCGATCAGTACGGCCACGTCCAGAGCGCCGATCAGCTCCTCGCCCTCGACGAGGCGCTGCAGCGAGAGCGCATCGCCGCGGGCGACGTCGTCCTGTTTCTCGCGGCCGGAACCGGCTACACCTGGGCGGCGACCGTGCTGACCTGGACCGGGTAAGCCCGGCGCGCGCCGACAGACCGGCTGCCCGCGCGGTGATGACGGCAGTTTCAAGGCGGTACGAACCGAAGGTTTTGGTCGATGTCCTCCACCCCACCAGCGGAGCAGCCCGCTCACGACACCCGCCCTCACGACCGCGATATCCCCGCGTTCGTCGACTGGCTCCTCGGCGCATTCTTCGCTATCCTCGGATTCGTCGCAATCTTCGTCGGAGCCGGCGTGTTCTCGATGATCGACCGCTCTGAGATCCGCGAGGCGGTCGCGGAAGAAGCCATCGTCGTCGAGGGGCTCTCCGACCCCGAGACGGTCGACATGACGCAAGCGCTTGCGAACTGGGCCGCCTTCGGGCTGATCGCAACCGGCATCGTTCTCGTCCTCGCCGGGATCGGCTACGTGCTCATGCGCCGGCGCACCCACCGTCGCGCCGCCGCGGGCGAGCCCGTCAGCCACTACGGCGCGAACGCACTGCTCGGCGCGCTCGTCACGATCGTCGTGTCGTTCGTCCCGTTCTCACAGGTGCTGGGCGGGCTCGTCGCCGGCTACCTCGAGCAAACCGAATCTGAGCGAACGGCCAGCGTCGGCGCCGCTTCGGGCGTGTTGTCGACGGTTCCCGCAGTCGTCGTCCTGCTGTTCGTCACCGGCGGTGCGGCCTCCGGATTCCTCGCGATCGGTGAGGGCGGGGCCGCATTGGTCTCGGTCGCACTGGCGCTGCTCGGGGTGTCCTTCATCGTCCTCCTCGGTGGCGGGCTGGGCGCGATCGGCGGCCACCTCGGCGGCCAGTTCGCCAAGGACGATTCCTCGCCGGACGATCACGCCGAACCGCGAGCCTGAGCGGCAACTGCACTCCTCGACCGACCGTCGGGGCTGATGTTACTCGTGGAAACGCGTCCACTCGTCGACCGGGACGAGCTCGTCGTCACCGCACGAGCCACAGACTGCCGGCGGTTCCCAACTGTGCGTGCCGCCGGATTCGTGGACCGGCGTTCCTGCGTGCATGGTCTGACAGGCCACACAGACGTACTGCTGGACCGATTCGGGGACGTGTGCCATGGGTGAGCGTTCGGCAGAGTGGGAAATACGTGTTATTGAGGACGGGGAGGAGGTGGCTTCAGACTGGAAACAAGTAGTGAGCGGTCGTCGGGACGAACAGCCTATAGCACGCGATCCAGTAGCTCTGGAATTGCTGTCGGGAGTTCCGAAGCCTGTAGAATCCGGATCGTCTCCTGTTCGTCCACCGACGCCGTCGGGCGCCCCTCTATGTCCTGAACGACCAACGCGCCATTCCATCCAGAGCCGAACGGAGACCGCTCCTCGTACACTAGTTCCTCGTCCTTTCGGAGGAACGCCAGATACTCGAGCGTCTCCGTAACTCCCTCGTGAATCGTCTCCGCTTGCGTCGAGTGCTTGACCTCGGTAACCAGATACTCGAACCGGTCGTCGCGTTGGATCTCGAGGACGATGACGTCGGGACGGTTCGTGTGCAGGTGGAACTCGTCGTCCTCGAAGTACTGATCGAGGACCCGACGGGACTCTCGTCGGACGCGTTCCGATCGAGTAAGTTCTGCGTCGGTTTTCTCGATTGGCGCGCGAACGAAGGAGAGATTTCGATCTCGTGCGGAGTTGTCGTGATAGAGCACGACATCTGATCCATCTTCGTTCTCGATCCGCGCGACTTCCTGACGATCAGTCTCGATCGTCGCGACCGTCGCATCGCCGTCCTGATGGTCCTCGATCGCCCCAACGTATTGGAAGAGAACGTACAGTTCGAACAGCGTCTCCTCATCGTCGGGCGTTATCGTCGTCTGTTCGAGGAGATTCCGAATCGCATCGACGTCCCCACGTCGGCTGGCTCGATGGTCACGGAGTAGCGAGGCTGCGTCTCGATAAATTTCGTTGCGGGCAGTCTCGGCACGCTGAAGCATCCGATCGGTCGGTTCGTACCCTTCCGGATCCCGAATCCGCGTCACGTGTACGTTGCGTTCGAAGAGATCCCGGAGCCGATCCACCAGTTCGAGGTTCTCCTGCCAGCGGTCCGTGACCCAGTCGTACTCGGCACGGAGATACGCTTCCGAGTCGTCAAGGGTCGTATAGATCAGCGATAGGAGTCGTTTGAGCACGACGTTCTCGTCGATGTCGTAGCTCTCGTGGCGGGTGTCACAGACGAACAGCGATCGGTCACCGGGGGCGCTCGACGCTCGCGTCGTCATCGTCGCTTCCCAGTCGATGCGGCCCGATATCTCGCCCCGGTTCGCCGTCGTGACGTTCTTGGTCTGTGTCTTGATGCTCCGGATCCGGTGGGGGAGCGACTCGACGAACTCGACCACGTCTGGCCGCAGAACGAAGTGGAGGTCGACGAGCGAGTCGAAGTCTTCGAACCGCTCGTCGAGCCCGTTGGGTTTGATCTGTGCAGCGACGTGGTCCTCCGGCATCGAGCCGTGCATCACGTAGGCGAACAGATCCTCGGACACCGAGTCGATGAGCGCCTCCCTATCCATCGATCTCGACCTGTAGTACGTCCCGTGAGAGAGCTGCGAGCCGCGGCCGGTCGACCGCTTCGATTCGGGAGAGCCGAGTAACGATCGCCTCGCGTCGTGGAGCACCCTCCAGTTGCGGAAGCACAAAGTTCCCGACCGCCGCTGTGATCGCAGTTCGCTGGTCGCGATGGGGCCCGTGTTCGACGCCCTGAATGATGTCCTGAACGATCGCCGGGCCAATTTTTCGATCGGTACGCCCTCCGTTCAGGACGCGCCATACTTCAGAGACAGCGTCGAGCGTCTCCTCGCTCGGATCGAGGGCCCAGCCGTCGGTGTACTTCCGGAGCAGAGCGATTCGCTCTTCGCGATCCTCTGGGATCGTCGGTGCGTCGACGTGGACGAACGAGAATCGACGCATGAACGCGTAGGAGAGTTCATAGAGCGACGTCTTGTCGTAGGTGTTCATCGTCGCGATAAGACGCCAGGAGTCGGGCATGACGTACTCGTTCGGTGCTGGCGTGCTATCGATCGAAGACGCCGGCTGGACGACGATCTCTTCGCCGTCCTTGCGGTATGGGAGCTGGACAGACTGACCCGAGAGCAGAGTAAACAGCTGACCAAACGCCTTGTCGATGTCCGCGCGATTAATCTCGTCGATGACGAGGAGTTCGTTCTCCTGTCGTCCGTCCTGCTTGAAGCGGCGGAGGACCTGTCCCGGCTCGAAAGAGAGGTTCTCGCCGTCGGTCTCGGTCGGCATGTAGCCGCCGACAGTCTCGAACGTCGACCAATCGGCAGTGGCGGTGGTGATCTGTTGACCCGAGTAGATCCCGGGATTCGAATCCACCATCTCAGAGCATACCCGCCTGGCGAGTTCGGTCTTTCCAGTACCAGGCGGACCGGTGAAGATCACGTGCTTCCCGCTGTCGAACGCCGACGCGACTTGATCGAGGATCTCTTCGGCGCGGTCGTCGGGGAAGTGAAGGCCGTCGAGGATGTTGGCGTCGAGGTCGATTTCCGGTTCAGAGCGGACGTCGATCGCAGTGTCATCGGACCCGGCGGATTCGGAATGCGTCTGCTGGCCAGATTCGACACCCTCAGCGAACGCTGCAACCGACCCATACCGGCCCCTGATCCCACCGACCCCGAGTTCGTTGAGCGGACTGAATCCCATCGGGTATGCACGATCGTAGCCCGCGAGGTCGTGGACTTCCTCGGAGGGAACGTCGATTTCGTGCGGTGCGGCGAGGTAGATGATCCGACTCCACGGTTCGTCGTCGAAGTTCGGCCAGATCTCGCGGCCGAGTTCTTCGTTGAGTTCGGTGCCGAGAACCTTCGTCGAGTGGGTGTAGCTGCCGTTCCTGTAGAAGAGGAGATAGTCGTCGGTATCGACGTCGTTCCAGGTGCCATCCAACGTCGACTTCGCCCCCCACAGCCGGACGAGGTCACCGTCCGTCGGCGCATCGTCACTGAACTGCCTGATTCGTTCCGAGGAAATTCCCTCGACGACGGTGTTTTCGAAGTTTTCGAGCGCCGCGTCGTTCCCATACGGCGCGAGAAAAAGCCACGCCCCGTCGTATGCCATGTTCTGGTGATTTGTCGATTGCCTTCAAATATCTACTGGGGCGTAGTTTGAAATCCGAAGGCGGAGCGAAGCGTTGGCGTGCTGGTTCGACGACTGGACGGTCGGGACTGTCCCCTCTGTGGGGCCGCTATCGGCGTCGCGACGAAGGAGGAGCCAAGTGGGTGGAAGGTGTACCGCGTCTGTCTGGCGGAGGAACAATCCTGCCGGACCCGTCGAGTCGGGTCGATTGCTCGGAGCAAAGTCTCGCACTGTGATGAGCTTGAACAGCTGGCCGTCGAACTACTCTGAAAACGCTCCAGCGGACACTCACCGGTTTTCGGGCAGCCGTCATCCCGTGCAATCTTCCGCGTTCAAACGATCCGATTCTCCAGCTCTTCGCCCTCCACGTACGCCCGGTAGTTCTCCGCGAACAGCTCGATCGCCCGGTCGAAGTAGTGGGGCGTCGACCCGGCGATGTGCGGCGTCGTAATCACGTGCTCCATCGACCTGAGCGGCGAGTCCTCCGGCATCGGTTCCGGATCCGAGACGTCGAGACCCGCACCGCGAAGGTCGCCGTCGTCGAGCGCGTCGATCAGCGCCGACTGGTCTACGACCGGCCCGCGAGCAATATTGATCAGAACTGCCCCCTCGTCCAGCCGCGCCAGCTCCTCGCCTCCGATCAGACCCTCCGTCTCGTCGGTGAGCGGGCAGGCGAGCACCAGATAGTCGGCCTGATCGAGGACGGCGTCGAGGCGCTCCGACGGGTAGCACTCGTCGACGGCCTCGGGCGCCGTCGAGGGGTCGCGCTTCGTCCCGACGACGTCCATCCCGAACAGCTGTCCGAGCTCCGCGACGCGGCCGCCGATCGCACCGACGCCCACGATCCCGAGCGTCTCGTCGCCCAGCTCGCCGGCATCGTAGTGATCCCACTCGCCGGCGCGCTGTTGGCGGATGCCCTCGTCGAACCGGCGCTCGAAGTAGAGCATGTATCCGAGGACGTGCTGGCCGATCTGCTCGCGGTGGATGCCGGCGCTGTTGGTGAGCGCCACGCCACGCTCGGCGAGCGCGTCTGTGGGGTAGTCGTCGACGCCGGCGTTCATCGCCTGGACCCACTCGAGGTCCTCGGCGGCCGCTACCTGGTCCTCGGTCAGCGCGAACGTGAGCGCGATCTCGGCGTCGGCGATGGCTTCGAGGGAGTCGGCCTCGTCTTCGGCGACGACGAGTTCGGCGTCGTCGGGGAGTTCGTCCTCGAGTAGCGGCCGAATCTTGGCTTCGCCGTGAGCTGCCTGGTGGAGGAGCAAGACGTCGGGAGCGGCTGGCATAGTTGGTACGTCCGTCGGCACCGGGAAAACGGGTTTGGCTGGCGGCAAGGGCGTGCCGAGGTCGATGGTCTGAGAGGACTGTTCGGCGCCACGGCGGGAGCCTGGCCCATCCGCGGGCATGGCCTCGAGCCAGTCACTGCCGGGAACGACCCCGGACCGGATCGTCCCCGGTGGCACCCATGAGGTAGCCCCCGTAGCCCGAGATCCAGACGAGCAACGGGTATGCAACCCAGCGCTCGATGCCGCCCAGCTCCAGATCACCCAGCGGCCCCGCGGTACCGATCGCGATCGCATAGACCAGCGACGCGAGCGAGAATCCGCCGAGCAGGAGACAGAGATACGCGAACGGCTTCGAGACCGCTCGCGAGGCCAGAACTGCCGCGATGCCACCACTCGTGAACGTGACCAGGGCAGCGATGCCGTGCCAGGGCATCACGTCGCCCGGAAAGACGCCCACGCCGAGCACGCCGGCTCCGAAGACGGCCAGCGGCACCGAGAGTACTCGCCGCGCGCCGGAGCGATAGAGGAAGACCGCCGACAGCAGGACCAGGACGCCAGTCGTGATCATGGTGGCGTTGAATATCGTCGCAGTGGGCTCGTAGCTCACCGGATCCGGCGGGATGGTCGAACCGAGATCGCTGATTTCCTGGGTCGTGGCGTAGTCTGGGTGGAGCGCCTCGGCGGTGATGATGCCGAGCAGTGAGACGCCGCCCGCGAGGAGGAGCAAAACGCCAGCCAGTGCTGTGTCTGGAACGGTGGGGACGAGGGAATCGTCGTGTGAAGACACGAGACAGCCGACGGGACTGATACTGTTGTTTATGAAGGAATTACTGGCGGAGTATCGGGAAGAGAGGGCACGAATTGTAGGAGTCGGTCGAATTCAAGCCAAGGTGCCTCGGCGGGTGATTCTCACCACGCCGAGACGGGGCTGCTCGGTCCTCTGCCTACGCGGGCTGGGACTCGTCGGTTCGAAAATACGCCCCCGAAACCGCCTTACAGAGGCTTCGCGATCGCTCGGCGTTGCGTTCGGTAGAAGAATGGGTTGGAGCGAATTCTCACCACGCCGAGACGGTCCTGCTCGTCGCTCCGCTCCTCGCAGGCTGCGACTCGTCTGGTTCGAACCACCCGCCCATTTCGCCTCACAGACGCCTCGCTACGCTCGGCGTTGCGTTCGGCAGAAGTGGGTTGGGGCGGATTCGAACCGCCGACCCGCTCCGTGTGAAGGAGCTGTCATAACCGGACTAGACCACCAACCCGCACCCGAGCTACCCGGGTGCCAGCCTTAAGGGTTACCTTGTGCCGGACTCCGTACAGCAACCCGAGCATGAATTCCACGACAACCACCCACGCACACAACCGTGCCAATCGCCCGCAAACGGCAGTCTGACGCCCGTCAGACCTGCCAATGGACTTAACACGGCGTACCGATACTGACGGGACATGGTGGGAGTCGTGCGGGGGGCCGGCCAGCCGTCGGCCCCGGAGGGGGTCTCGTGATCGAGAACCCACGGGTCCGCCTCGCGCTGGCCGAGCGCGGGCGACAGATCGCGGTCGCGCTGGCGATTCTGGGTGCGGTGATGTTCGTGCTGGCAATCTGGACGGTGGCGACGCCGGCGACGGAGACCAACCAGGAACGCACCGACGTCGAGACGATCGAGACGGAGGTGACTCACTCCGCGATCGTTACCTCCAGCAGATCGCCGTGGGAGCAGGGCACCGTCCTCGCGGATCATCCGGCGTACCTTCTCAACGCTTCGCCGGTGCTCGACGTGGGGATAGAGACGAACGCGCCGTCGGGGGCGACAGTGTTCCACGACGCACGGCTCCAACTGCAGGTCGTGCGCGACGGCGAGGTCGTCTGGGAGCGCACCGAGTCGCTCGCGGTCGAGGAGGTCAGCGCGACCAACGGCACGGCGACCTCGACGGCCGAGATCGACGTCGAGGAGATCCGGGCCGATCGCCAGGTGCTGCAGTCGGAGTTCGCGGGCGTCGGAACGGTCCAGACCCGAATCGTCGTCGACGCACAGTACGATACCGAGCAGTACGAGGGCTCGCTGAGTGCGACGGGGCCGCTGACGGTGACCAGCCGAGCGTACTGGATCGATGGTACCCCGAGTGATAGCGATACGAAGAGCCAGACGGTCACCGTCGAGCATACCGCGCCGACGGACTGGGGGACGGTCCTCCTGCTGGTCCTGCTCGGACTGACGGCCGTGGGCGGCGCCGCCGCCGCAGCGACCTACCGGGTCGAGGCCGACATCGACTGGCTGCGCCAGGAGCTCCACCGCCAGCGCTACGACGACTGGATCTCCGACGGCGACCTCCCGATGGGCGTCGGCACGGAGTACGTCTCGCTTGACTCGCTGAAGGACGTCGTCGACGTCGCCATCGACACGAACCAGCGCGTCGTCTACGACGACCGCCGGAACGTCTTCGCGGTCATTAGCGGCGAGGTCGTCTACTACTACAGCAAGGACGGCGACTGGAACCGCGTCGCGTGGCCTGGCGGCGAGAGCGGCGGCGACGGCCCCTCCTTCGTCGAGGCGTTCGGGATGGGCGACGACTCGGACGTTCCGGAGGTCGAAGGGCCCCCGGCCGGCGACGCCCAGGGCCCGCCACCCGCCGGCGTCGACGAGGCAGCACCCGGCGACGGCGAGGGGCCACCGGCCGGTTTCGGTCCCGAGAGCGACGAGTCGGTCGAGGGTGCCGAGGACGCCGTCGGCCCGGCCGAGTTCGGATCCGACCGCCAGCCCGACGACGAGGACGAGTAACGACAGACTGAGGACCCAGCGGCGACGAGTGCGGCATCTGATTCTGGAGGCGTGTCTCGAAGCGCGACGGCGACTGGGAAAGCAACTCAGAGAAACGAGTGGTGAAGCGAGCGGGAAGCGCGGGGAATGAATAAACGCACAGCAGCGTGCGCGAATCGTCAGCGGCCGATCACTGCCCGCACTCTGTGACGCCGTCGAGATCGTTCTGGCCTGCCGCACGCTCAGTCTGTGCGTCGCCGAGCCGCCTCTCCTGGGCGGCGATAGCCGACGCTTCGAAGTGGCCGGCCGCGTCGGTCAGCCCGCCGGAGCGACAGAGCGCGGTCTGGACCTCGGTGTCCAGCTCGCCGTCGGTCGCCGTCTCTGCGGTCTCGAAATGGCCAGTCGCCGTCGAAAAGGACGACTGCGCAGCCTGGAACTCTGATTCGGCTGTGGCGAAATCACCGCTCTCGATCGCCGCACGACCGTCTTCCAGGGCGCTGCGCCCGGTCAGCACGGACTGGTAGCCGGTGATCAGCTCGTCGGAGCCGGCCGAGACGTCCTGGACCGTCGCGAGTCCGTCTTCCAGTTCGCCCATCTTCGCGCCGTAGGGATCGAGCGGGTCCGCGTCGAGCTCGTCGGCGGTGGTCTGGGCGTCGCTGATCGTCGTCCCGGCGCTCTCGATGTCGGGCTCGACGTCGTCGAGCGCCTGGGCGGCCGCGTCGAAGTCCTGGGCCTGCAGGGTCGACTCTAGTCCCTGAATCTGGCCGGCCGCATCGACGAGCGTCGCGGTTCCCTGGAGGAGTCCCGCGACGACGTCGAGATAGGAGCGAGCGGCCGCGATCTCGGTCTCGTACTCCTCGGCAGCCTCGGCGTCGGTGACAGCGTCGAGCGCCTGACGACCACTGGCGAGTTGCTCTTCGAGCGCCGCGACGTCGATCTCCACCTGGCTGGTGTCGTCTGCCTGTTCGCGTGCGCTGGCGAGTTCGAAGGCCACGGTGTTGGCCTCGCCGATTGCGGTGCGGATGCCGTCCTCGACGTCGTTCTCGGGCGGCCGTTCGGAGAGGGCCACCTGTTCGTTCCCCAGACAGCCCGCGAACGCCGCCGCAGCGAGCCCGCCCGCGCCGGCGATGAATCCTCGGCGCCGCATATGCCGAGCATGTGAGGGCAGGGCCGTTAACGGTTCCGGGCGGTCGGAGGGGTCGGCCGTGGGGCGGAGGATAGGGAGGAAGAGTACAGAAGTGGCGTAGGGAGGAAAGAGAGGTGGAAAAGCTGCCGGCTACGAGAGGGCAGGGACGAGGGGAACCGCCCGAAAGCGCCAAAAAACGAAGTCGCTACGCCGGGATCGACCTCAGTCGCCGAAGGGGTTGCCGCCACCGCCGCCACCCATACCGCCCATTCCGCCACCGCCCGGCGGACCGCCGCCCTGCTCCATCTGTTTCATCATCCGCTGCATGTCGGCGTCGCCCATCCCCTGGAACTGTTTGATGGTGCGCTCCATCATCTTGTGTTGCTGGAGCAGTTCCCGGACGCGGTCCTCGGTGGTGCCCGAACCCCGGGCGATGCGCTCGGTGCGACTCTGGCCGACGCTCCGGGGGTTCTCGAGCTCGCCGTCGGTCATCGAGTCCATGATAACTTCGAACTCGCGCATGCGCTCCTCGGTGACGCCCATAGCGTCGTCGGGGAGCTGGTCCATCATCCCGCCGCCCATCCCGGGGATCATGTCCATCACCTGATCGAGCGGCCCCATCTTGTTCATCGCCTCCATCTGTTTTTGCATGTCCCGGAGGGTGAACTGCCCCTCGAGCATGTCCTCGGGATCCCAGTCCTCCTCTTCGATGTCGGTCTCCTCCATCGCGCGCTCGACGCGCTCGGCGAGCTGCTTGAGGTCGCCCATCCCGAGCAGCCGCGAGATGAACCCGTCGGGCTCGAACCGCTCGACGTCCTTGACGCCTTCACCGGTCCCGAGGAAGGCGATCGACGAGTCGGTCTGATCGACCGCAGCGAGCGCTCCGCCACCTTTCGCCGTCCCGTCGAGCTTCGTGATGACGACGCCGTCGATGCCGATCGACTCGTCGAACTGCTGGGCCTGGTCCTTCGCGCCCTGGCCGATCGCCGCGTCGAGCACGAGCAGCGAGCGGTCGGGATCGACCGCCGCGTCGATCTCCTCGATCTCGGCGATGAGGTCGTCTTCGAGCGCGTGGCGACCCGCCGTGTCGACGATGTGGACGTCCGCGTCCGAGGTTGCCTCGAGACCGTCCCTCGCGATCTGCACGGGGTCGTCGCCGTCGGGGTCGCCGTAGAAGTCGACCTCCGCGCGCTCGGCCATCTCCTTGCCCTGATCGTAGGCACCGGGCCGGAACGTGTCGGTCTGGATCACGGCGGGCTGGAGCCCCTTCGTCTGGAACCACCACGCCATCTTGGCCGATGAGGTGGTCTTCCCCGATCCCTGCAGCCCGGCCAGCAGAATCGTCTGGTCTTCCAGCGGCAGCTCCGTCGACTCGCCGACGAGTTCGACCAGTTCCTCGTAGACGATGCGCAGCACGTGCTCGCGGGCGGAGGTGCCGGCGGGTGGCTCCTCGTCCAGCGAGCGCTGTTTGATCGAGTCGGATAGCTCCTGGACGAGCTCGACGTCGACGTCGCCCTGGAGCAAGGATCGCTGAATCTCCCGGACGACCTCGTCGACGTCCTCCTCGGAGAGCCGACCCTTCCCCCGGAGGTCGTCGAGGGTCGATCGCAGGGAGCTCCCCAGATCGTCGAGTACCATTGGTTGCTCCTGGGTAGGCAGCCACCCCGGGAAAGCCTTTTCGTCGTGTTCGGAAAGGGCAGCGGGCCACCAGCTCACGAGGCGGGGCGTTCGCGACGTTCAGCGCCGATCACTACGACGACCTCTGCCACATTACGAGAGAGGAGGAGGGGAAAGAGGGGAGAAAGAGGGGAGAGGGGGTGGCAAACCGTCAGCGTCGATACCGCGAACCGGTGCAGTTGCCCGATTTTGGCGTTTGGCGGCCGCCAAAATCCGCTGGGGACTTATGGACCGACCGGTCGAACCGACGATCGTACTGACCGCTATTGCGACCGGTCGTTTGACGCTACCGACCACGACACACCGATAATCAATGACACAGGAACGCGACGCCACGGCCGCACCGACCACGAACCAGGGACCTACACTGCTCGAGGAGCGCCCGCTCCTCGGGATATTCGTCCACCTGCTGGGGCTGGCAACGTCGGTGTTCGCACCCGCCGTCGTCTATCTGGTCTCCGACGACGATTTCACGCGACGCAACGCTCGCAACGCGACGAACTGGCAGCTGCTCGTGCTGGTCGTAACCGTCGGATCGATATTCGGGATGTTCGGCGCCATCGCGCTCGCGAACCAATCGCTGCCGGACGCGGTCTCGGTACCGGACGCCCTTGCAGTTCCGGACGCGCTGGGGCAGGTGGCGGGGTTGGCGCTGGCCGCCGGCGCGGTCGCTGTGATGGGAGCGCTGACGATACTGTTCCTTTTGAACCTCTGTCTCCCGCTGATCGCTACCGGGAAGGCGATCTTCGGTGAGGCGTGGGCGTACCCGGTTGCCCCCGACGCCATCGGCTGGATCGCGACGAGAACGGCGGGCCGCACGATGTGGCCGCTCGTCCTCCTGGGCTACGCGCTCGCCACGCCGCTCACGGCCGCGACCCACGTCCCGCTCGTGCTCGGGTACGAGGGGTTCGTCATCCTCGCTGCCCTGCTCACGCTGGGGCTGATGGGCGGTGCGGCAGTGGCCACTGCCGCGCTCGTCCGAGACGCCCAGGACCTCGCGGAGACGAACGCCTCGTGGCAGCCGAACTGGCTGCCGTTCCTCGGCGTGCCGGTCGTCGCGGGCGTGGCGATCTTTCTGGCGGCAGAGCCACTCTGGGGGTCGGCGAACCCGTCCGGCGACGGCGTCTACGCATTCATGCTCGTTCTCTGGCTCTCGACCGTCGTTTATCTCCTGGTGCGGCACCGGCGAGTCGAGCACCGATAATCGGTGGGCGCTTCGAAACACACTTTTCGCCCGCTCGTGTTCGTCCGACAATTCATGGTTCGCAGGTGGTCCTCGTGCGCGTCGTGATCGTCGGCGCTGGCGAAGTCGGCCGATCGATCGCGTCGAACCTCGAGGGTACCCACGACGTCGTCGTGATCGACACCGACGCCGCCGTGATCGACGATCTGACCTACTCGATGGACGTCCTGCCCCTCCACGGCGACGGGACGGACGTCGAAGTGCTCCGGGAGGCTGGCATCGAGGAGGCGGACATGCTCCTGGCCTGTACCGACGTGGACGAGACGAACATCGTCGCCTGTGGCGCCGCCAAGACCGTCGCGGACGTGTTCACGGTCGCGCGGGTCAAACGCCGCGGGCTGCTCGACACCTGGGAGCACGCCGAGGGCGCCTTCGGCGTCGACTTCATGGTCTGCACTGACCTCCTGACCGCCGAAGCGATCTTTCGGATCTCGGGGCTCCCACGAGCGCTCGACGTCGACCAGTTCGCCGACGGCCTCGTCCGTATGGCGGAGTTCGAACTCGGCCCCGAGAGTCCGATCGGTGGCAAGACCGTGGCGGAGGCAGATCAGTTCGACTCGATGACGTTCGCAGCCGTCTTCCGGGACGAGGACCTGATCGTCCCGCGCGGTGACACGCGGCTCGAACCCGGCGATCGGGTGGTCGTCATCGGGAGCGAGGACTCGATCCGGGAGTTCGCCGACGAGATCACCGCCGGGCAGACCCAGGACGCCGACGACGTCGTCATCCTGGGCGGCAGCGAGCTTGGGTTCCAGATCGCGAAGGTGTTCGAGGATCGGGGGTACAGGCCGCGGCTGATAGAGGTCGACCACGACCGGGCCCGCGAGCTCGCCGAGCGGCTCCCGAACACGACGGTTATGGAGAGCGACGTCACGGACACCGAGTTCCTCGTGCGCGAACACGTCGACAAGTCCGACGTCGTCGTTGCCGCGCTCGGCACCGACGAGCAGAACCTCCTCGCGTCGCTGCTCGCCGAGCGCATCGGCACGCCGCGCACGCTCGCCGTCGTCGAGACCGTCGACTACGCCGACCTGTTCGAGGCAGTCGGGATCGACGCGGCGATCAACCCGCGTGAGGAGGTCGCCGAGGAGATCGTCCGGTTCACGCGCGCCGGCCAGACCGAGAAGGTATCGATCCTCGAACACGACCGCGGCGAGGTTCTCGAGATCGAGATCGGTGAGGAGAGCGTGCTCGCGAACCGGACGATCGTCGAGGCGGCCGCGGAGCTCCCCGACTGCGTCGTCATCGGCGCGATCTCTCGGGAGGGCGAGCTGGTGGTGCCTCGCGGTGCCACGACGATCGTTCCCGGCGATCACGTCGTCGTCTTCGCCGACTCGTCGGTCGTCGACGAGGTCAGCGACCAGATCTAAACGTTCCTCGCCACGGTCGCGGTGCCCAATGCAGCGGGCGTGGCGGACAGACGGTACCGATGCCTACATGACACCGCGCCAGCAGTCGTTTCGTATGTCCGTGGTCGTTGCTGCCGCCGCCAGCGAGGTTGGTAGCTGATGGTCTGGCGCGTCGACCTCCGTGCGACCGGAAGCATGCTGGGCACCGTCGTCACCTACTTCTCGCTGACGATGCTGGTGCCACTCGTCGTCGCGATCGTCTACGGCGAGGACGTCTGGGTGTTCGCCGTCTCGATCGTCATTGCGGCCGGAATCGGGCTGGCGCTCGATCGACTCGATCCCGATCCCGATCTCGGCCCGAAGGAGGCGCTACTGCTGGTCTCGCTCGCCTGGCTGGCCGCTGCGGTGATCGGTGCGATCCCCTACCTGCTCGCCGGCTACGGGACGGAGTCGACGGTCGGGCTCAGCCTCGCCTCGCCCGACGCGTTCCTCGAGTCGATCGTCAACGCACTCTTCGAATCCACCAGTGGCGTCACGACCACTGGTGCGACGGTGCTCGGCGAGATCAGCACCGATCGCCACTCCCACGCGATCATGATGTGGCGCCAGCTCACGCAGTGGCTGGGCGGGATGGGGATCATCGTGTTGATGATCGCGATCCTGCCGGAGATCGCAGTCAACGGGGCGCAGCTGATGCGCTCGGAGGCGCCGGGGCCGGAGCTCCAGAAGCTGACGCCGAAGATCGCCGAGACCGCACGGGCGCTCTGGCTGATCTACTTCGGGTTCACCGTCCTCTGTGCGGCGTCGCTCTACGGGCTCCACCTCGCGGGCTACGCGCCCGAGATGAACCTCTACAACGCGATCGCTCACGGGTTCTCGACGCTACCGACCGGCGGCTTCTCACCACAGGCCCAGAGTATCGCCTACTTCTCCGCGGCCGTCCAGTGGGTCATCATTCCGTTCATGGTCATCGCCGGCGTCAACTTCGCGCTGTTCTGGCACGTGCTGCGCGGCGAGGCCGAAGCGATGGCCCAGAACCGGGAGTTTCGAACGTACGCAGGTGCGATCGCGGTGTTGATCGCGGTGCTCTTCGCTATCCTCTACCGCGGCGCGACGATGGACCCCGCGATCGGCGGGGCGACCCAGGGCATGACCGAGCGCTCGCTTCGCCAGGCCGCCTTCCAGATCGGGTCGCTGATGAACTCGACGGGCTACGCCAACGCGAACTTCGCCCAGTGGGACGCGAACGCCCAGGCAATCCTCCTGTTCGCGATGTTCGTCGGCGGCTCGGCGGGCTCGACCGGAGGTGGGATCAAGGTGATTCGCTGGCTGGTCGTGATGAAGGCGATTAGGCGGGAGCTCCACACCACCGCCCATCCAAACCGAGTGCAGCCAGTGCGTCTCGGCGGCCGGGTCGTCGACGAGGACGCTATCCGCGGGATCGTGGTGTTCACGCTGCTCTACATCGTCCTCTTCGCGGTCGCCGGGGTGTTCATCATGCTCGATCCCAACCACGGCTTCCCGCAGGAGCTAACGGTGCTCGAAGGGTTCAGCGCGTCGCTGGCGACGCTCGGGAACATCGGGCCGGGCTTCGGTCAGCTCGGGCCCTTCGGGAGCTATCTCCACTTCTCGAAGGCCTCGAAACTGCTGATGGTCTTCCTCATGTGGATCGGCCGGCTCGAAATCGTGCCGGTGCTGGCGCTGTTCGTCGCCGGGCTCGAGGGCGACTAGGCACGCGCCACGAGTACGCGAGGGGCACAAACTGCCCGATCTGACGACCGATTCCCGACAGAACGGCCGCACTCCGAAGGTCTTTGTGGGAGGAAGGGCCCCACTACGAACGTGCTCGAACGAGTCCCCAGCCACTGGTCACGCCTGCGAACCGGGACGCCACAGCGTCGGGACTCTCACGCAACGCTCGCTCCAGGTGGTGACGCCGGATGAGCGCGGACGAGGAGCTCGCGAAAGACCTCGGCCCGCTCGCCGCGCTCACGATCGGCATCGGGACGATGATCGGCGCGGGGATCTTCGTCCTGCCCGGGCCAGCGGTCGCCGACGCCGGCTCGCTGGTCGGTGCCGCCTTCGTCATCGGCGGTGCAGTCGCTCTCCTCACGGCCTTTTCCGTCGCCGAACTCGGCACCGCGATGCCCAAATCCGGCGGCATGTACTACTACGTCAACCACGCGCTCGGGCCACTGTTCGGCTCGATTGCGGGCTGGGGGAACTGGCTCGGCCTCGCCTTCGCCTCCGCCTTCTACATGATCGGCTTCGGCGCGTACGTCTCTGCCTTCCTCGCTCTCCCGGCCGTCGACCTCGGCCTCGTTTCCTTCTCGTCCGCACAGCTCTGGGGGCTCATCGGCGGCTCCTTCTTCGTGGGCGTCAACTACGTCGGCGCCAAGGAGACCGGACGGCTCCAGAACGTCATCGTGATTATCCTGCTCGTGATCCTCACCGCGTTCACGCTCGCGGGCATCGTCAACGCCGAGCCGAGTTCGCTGACGCCCATCGAGGACGCGTGGGTCGGCGAACTCCTGCCGGTGACCGCGATCGTCTTCGTCTCCTACCTCGGCTTCGGCCAGATCGCCTCCGTCGGCGAGGAGATCAAGAACCCCGGACGAAACCTCCCGCTCGCGATCCTCGGCAGCGTGCTGGTCGTCACGATCATGTACGCCCTGCTGATGGCCGTCATGCTCGCGGCGGTCCCCGTCGAGCTCGTCGCCGACAACAAGACCGCGGCCGTCGACGCTGCGAAGAACATGATGGAGCCGTTCGGGCTCGCCGCGGTCGGCGGTGCAGTCGTCCTGTTCGGCGCGTTGCTCGCGACGGCCTCCTCCGCGAACGCGTCGATTCTCGCGTCCTCGCGCATCAACTTCGCGATGGGCCGGGACCGCATCGTCTCGACGCAGCTCAACGAGATCCACGACCGGTTCGCGACGCCCTACCGGTCGATCGCACTCACGGGCGCGCTCATCCTGGTGTTCATCGCGATCGGTGGCGTCGAGCCGCTCGCGACCGCGGGCTCCGTGCTCCACCTCATCATCTTCGCGCTGATCAACGTCTCCGTGATCGTGATGCGCACGGCGGACCCGCCCGAGTACGAACCGTCCTTTCACGTCCCGTTCTACCCGATCATACCGCTGATGGGGATCGTCTGCTCGCTCGCCCTGATCGGGTTCATGGCACCGACGATCATCGCGCTCTCCGTCGGGTTCGTCGTTTTCGCGGGGCTCTGGTATCTGCTCTACGCCCGCAGCCACGCCACCAAGCAGGGCGTGCTCGGTCAGTTCATCCAGGAGCGATCGGATGCCTTCCCCGACGCCGCAGTCGACGCCGCCGACTCCGTCCAGCCCGAAGGCGACGAGTTCCGCGTGTTCGTTCCCGTCTCCAACCCCCGGACGGAGACGGATCTGATCTCGATCGCGAGCGCGATGGCACGCTCTCGCGGCGGCACCGTCGACGCCGCACACGTCGTTCAGGTGCCCGACCAGACGACGCTCCAGGCCGGTGCCGACCACGTGGCGGATCTCTCCGCCGAGTCCGATCGCCTGCTCCAGCAAGCACGAGAGGACGCCGAGACGTTCGACGTCGATCTCGAGACCCATACCATCCTCTCCCACCGCGCCTTCGAGGAAGTGTTCGACGCAGCGCGGCGGCACGAGGCCGACCTCGTCGTGATGGGCTGGAGTCCCGACCACCCCGGCCGGGCGGAGTCCCGCATGGAGGAGCTGACCCACGATCTGCCGTGTGACTTCCTGATCCTCCGGGACCGCGGCTGGGACCCCTCGCGAGTCCTGCTGCCGACGGCCGGTGGTCCGGACTCCGACCTCAGCGCCGACCTCGCACGCGTCCTCCAGACGGAGTACGACAGCGAGATCACGCTGCTACACGCGCTGAACGACGGCGAGACCGAGGCGGAGGGCCAGGCCTTCATCGACGACTGGGCCACCGAGCACGAGCTCGGGGGCGTCACCACCATGGTCGCCGGCGAGCCACCACGCGACGCGATCGTCGGCGCCGCGGCCGACCACACGCTCCTCTTGCTCGGTGCGACCGAGCGCGGACTGCTCTCGCGGCTGGTCACCGACTCGATCCACGTCGACGTCGTCGACGACGTCGACTGTTCGGTGCTGCTGGCCGAGCGCGCCCACTCGCGCACGCTGCGCGAGCGCCTCTTCGGAAGAGACTGACGCCGGAGTGCGTGGCAGTCCGGTGCTGGCAGTCCGTCGTGACGTGGCTGCGAAGCCGATCCCTCCCGAACGCCCTTATCCAACGCCTGCCAAGATCGATCCATGCTCTCGATCAGTGCCGACACCGTCGTCGTGCCACTCGCCAGCGAAGACGACGCCGCGACGACCGCGAACGCGCTCTCGGCCGCGATCGACGCCGAGGGGCGTGTCGTCCTGCTCCACGTCATCGAGAAGGCCGGTGGTGCCCCGGACAAGGCCAGCGTCGAGCAGCGGGAGGATCGCGCGGCCGAGATTTTCGCCGTCGCACGCGATCACCTTTCCGGCGACCGAACGATCGAGACCGAGGTCCGCTACGGCACCGACGTCGCCGATACGATCGCCAGCGCCGCTGAGGCGCTCGACGCCGACCTGATCGCCTTCTCGCCGCGGGAGGCCGGCCGACTCACCCGACTGCTCACCGGTGACACGTCGCTGAGCCTGCTGACGGGTTCGCCGGTACCGATGGTCGTGTTGCCGGAGGCGGGCGAGTAGCGTCTCACGCCGACGACCGCGAACCCAAATGCTTTGGACGGGCCGCGTCGATTACATCGACGTGTCAGAAGACGACGGGGACGACGTCGCGGCGACCGCCCACGAGGAGTCACTCGCCCCGTCGACCGGATCGGTCGTTCGCGACCGATTTTCCTCCGACGAGGTGTTCCAGCGCATCGTCGCGGACGCGGACCACGAGGTAACGTCGAGCGCTCGCGAGCTGTTCGCGGCTGGCGTCGCTGGCGGGCTCGCGATCTCGGTGACCTTTCTGCTGTACGTCTCGCTGTCCGCACAGACGGACAGCCCCTTCCTCGCCGTGTTGCTCTACCCGCTGGGGTTCCTCTACATCATCATCGGGGGGTATCAGCTCTACACCGAGAACACGCTCCCACCGGTCGCGCTCGTCCTCGAACGGCTGGCGAGCATCCCCGCGCTGTTACGTCACTGGACGATCGTCTTCTCGGGGAACTTCGTCGGCGGCGCATTCGGGGCATTGGTGCTGGCCTACACCGGCGTCTTCGAGCCGGCTGCGGCCGCAGAGGCGATCTACATCTCAGAGAAAGGCATCGAGACGGGCTGGTGGGACCTCTTCGTCAAGGGTGCCTTCGCCGGGCTAATCGTCGCCGGCGTCGTCTGGATGGACTTCGCCGCGCGCGACACCATCTCCCGGGTCGTGCTCGTCTACATCGCCTTCCTCGCGATCCCGCTAGGCAACCTCTTTCACTCCGTCGTCTCTGTGACGGAGACGATCTTCCTGGTCGCGGAGGGAGAGCTGGCCCTCCTCCCCGGCCTCGGTGGGTTCGTGCTCCCAGTGTTGCTGGGCAACACCGTCGGCGGCGTCGTGCTGGTGACGATCGTCAACTACTACCAGACCAGCGATCGGCGCCTGGAGATCGACCGATTCGAGGGCGTCCGCCGGCTCTCCACCACGGAAATGGTGCTCGGACGCGTCGCCGGGCGCTCCTACGTCCCGCTGTTCGATTCCGTCGACGGCGTTAATTTAGAGGTCGAGGACGGCGCCTACCACGTGCTCGTGCCGGTCTCGAACCCCCGTCTGGAGCGGGAGCTCGTCGAGTTCGCCTGCACACTCGCGAGCGCACACGAGGACGCCGTCGTCCAGACCGTCCACGTCGTCCAGACGCCGGACCGGATGGATCTCGATCGGGACAGCGGCCAGCACCGCCGGATCGTCCGCGAGTCCGACCGGCTGATGGCCGACGTCCGGGAGACAGTCGACGCTCACGACGTCGGCTACCACCACTCGACGATCGTCAGCAACCGATCGTTCGAGGACGTGTTCGACGCCGCCAGCCAGGCCGACCCCGACCTCGTCGTGATGGGCTGGGGCGAGGGACAGCACTGGGACGCCGCCCGCGCGGAGAGCCCCTTCGACCAGCTGGTCGGCCAGCTCCCCTGTGACTTCCTCGTCGTCGATCCACGGGAGCTGGACCCCTCGAAAGTACTCCTGCCGACGAAAGGGGGTCCGGACTCGACGCTCTCGGCCTCGGTCGCCCGCGACCTCCGGACCGCTGTCGGCGCGGAGGTCACGCTACTACAGGTCGCTGAAAACGAGACCGGCGTCGCCGACGCGGAGGCAGACCTCCGGGACTGGGCGGGCGAGAACGACCTCGAAGACGCCGAGGTCCGCGTCGAGCACGGCAACGTCGAGGACGCAATCGTCCGGAGTGCGGCCGATCAGACGCTCGTGATCCTGGGGGCGACCGAACGCGGCCTCCTCTCGCGGCTCCTCCACGGAACCCTCCATCGCGACGTCGCGGATCGGCTGGAGTGTTCGGTCGCGATGGCCGAACGACCCACCGACAGCTCGCTGGTCCGGCGGGTGTTCGGACGCTCCTAACGAGAGGTTCGGCGGCGCTGCGTTAGGAGTGACTCACGCGACCCGAGAGCACGGAAACGCGAGCGTGCTGCTCGAAGGGCTCGTCGCCGAGCGTCCGCAATCGGCGGTCGATTGCGTTCGTGGCCGAATCCAGATCGTCGCCGAACCGATCCGACGACGCGAACGACAGCGAGAGCACGTACTCCACGATCTGCTCGATCGGCCACTCCCGCTCGACCGTGAACGCCACCGTTTCGACGTCCTGAAACCCGCACTCGGTCAGTAGCTCGTCCCAGGGATCGTCGTACTCGACGGCGTCGGGGTCGTACCGCTCCGGGAGCGTCGCGACGTACTCGGCGACGACGTCGTACACTGCCGCCATCCAGGGCTCGTCGCCGGCAGTGAGCCACTCCACGTCGTCGACGATCGCGACGCCCCCAGCCGAACGTGTGTGCTCGCGCAGGCATTCCAGCGTCGCGCGTTCGTCCATCCAGTGGAGGGACCGACCCATCGTCGTCAGATCGAGCGGTGTGAGGTCGTCGATCATCCCACCGCGGAGGTCGGCGTCGCTGCCGAGGACGATTTCGACGTTCGACCGGCCGGCGCGAGAAGCTCGCTCGCGCGTCGCGCGACACATCGCCTCGTTTGGGTCCATCGCGACGACAGAGCCCGCCCGCGCCGCGAGCGGCACGGCGAGCTGCCCGGCGCCACAGCCCAGGTCGAGGAGCCTGGTGTGGGCGTCGAGATCGAAGCGATCCGCGACGTGGCCGATCGCTTCATGGCCGTAGCCCGGTCGCGAGTGAGCGTAGGCGGCCGCCGTACCCGCGAAGGGATCGCCGCTCTCGGTCATTCTCGTCGATGCCGGCAGACTGACCGGGCGGTGAAATGCATTTCGCACGCGAAATCAACCGGAGTGGCCGATGGCGCGTCGGTTCGCGTGGCCCGCCGTGGTCGCGGCAACATCGATTCGGCCGAGTTACCGTTCGGTCGAGACCGCCCGATCGGCCGTCCGTTCGTCGGCGACATCGGGGCCCTCCGTCGGCGGAAACGCCCGCTGACCCACGGTGAGCCGGCTGAGTTCGCGGTCGATGCTCGCGTCGTCGTCGATCCGGAAGCGGACCGTCCGACCGCCGTGCAGGTAGAGAACGACCGACCGCTCGCGGTGGATCCGCCGATCGTCGGCGCGAGGCAGGTGGTCGAATCCCACCGCCGCGCTCGCGACCCCGAGCACCACCGCGAGCGTCAGCCCGAGCGGGATCCAGGCCGTCAACGCGAGGAGGGCGCCGACGCCGATCAGCGCGATCGAGACGGCGAGCCACCCGACGAGTGGCCACGCCTCGACGAACTGCGCCGCCGGCCGCTCGTACCGGCGATGCACGTCGACGGCGCCGATCGGATCCGCATCGCCCAGCGCGTCGTCGATCACAGTGTCCGCGATCAACTCGTCGATGGACGCGAGGGACGCGTCGATCCGGTCGACGCAGGCCGTGACGTGGTCGGCGCCGAGGCCGGCGGTCCGGGTCGAGGAGTCCGTCGATCGGTCCGCCAGCCGCGTGCGGGCCAGCAGGCCGTCCTCGCGTTCCTGGTCGTCGTCTGATCCCAGCGGTCCCCAATCGACGTCCAGCAGTCCAGCCGTCCGAGCGGTCAGTCCGGCCGTCGCGAGGGTTCCGGTGGTAGCCATGAGCGCGAACAGCGCGATGGGGCCGCTCCCGGCGCCCACGAGAAGCGCACCGGCGGCGAGCAGCGCGAGCGCGAGACCGGCGACCAGCGTCGCCTGCGCGCCGAGTTCCCAGTTCCCGCGGCGCGTCGTCGGCCGGCTCCGGATCGAGAGCACCTGCCCACGCGGAACGTCGACGAAGCCGCCGTCCGTCGGGACGAAGAGGATCCGCCGGTCGGTCACGCAGATCGACGCCGGCGTCCACGTTGGCTCCTGGAACAGCGTGGCCGACCCGACGAGCTCCGACGACTCCCCACCAGCCAGGTAGTCGTCGAACGGTGTCGAACTGGTCATCGGGTGCCCGTTCCGTCCGTCCGGTCTTTGTAAGGTGTCGCTTATCGCGATGCCGGACCGGCCGGTGGAGTCGTCAAAAGAGCGCGCCCGCTGGCGATTAGCAGGCGTAGCGGGGCGAACTGTGGCCCAATGGGACGACTGGACCGAACTGTTCGTGAACGGGAGTCCGTGTTAGCCGTTCAGCACGTCTTCGTAGAGCTCGCTGACGGTGAGATGCTGCTGCTGGACCTGGGTGCGGATCCGGCGGTAGAACTGCTCGAGTTCGCGCACGAGGTCGTTGCTCACGCGGAAGTCGTTCGTGTCGTAGAACACCGAGCTGGCGCCCAACGGCCGCATCATCGCGTAGAAGTCCGGCACGGTGAAGATCGACAGCTCCTGCAGACCGTCCTCGTTGGCGCGCTCGACCTGCCAGTCGTAGCCGTAGCGGTCGAACTCCTCGGCGATGCGATCGAGCCGATCGCTGTACTCCCGCGTCGCCATCTCGCGCCAGAGCTCGGTGTCGTCGTAGGAGTACTTGTAGTGGACCGCGATGAAGTCGTAGATCGACTCCCAGGTCCGCTCGACGGCGCGGTTGTACGCCACGCGGACGTCGTCGTCCGCGATCCGGCCGTGTGCGGAGAGGAGGTTCGCGAACTGCATCGCGTTCGAGGCGTTCGCGGTGAGCGCCGTCGACTGCAGGGGCTCGACGAACCCCTCGGCGTTCCCGATCGCGAGACAGTTGTCGACCCACGCCCGCTCGTAGTAGCCGGCGGTGAACTCGTATTTGTCTACGGTCTCGAGGCCGCCGACGGGATCGGGGTCGGCGTCGGCGGTCGACACCTCCGCGACGTAGTCGCGGAACTCCTCGAGAGCAGCCTCGTCGTCCACGTACTCGGAGGCGAACACGTAGCCCAGGTCACGGTTGTCGTAGGTGTCGATGTGCCAGAACCAGCCGTAGTCGCCGGACTCGACGACGGTCGCGGGGATCACGTCGTCGAGCGAGCGGTCGATGCGGACGTTGAACGCGGAGTCGAGCGGGAAGTCGAACTCCCGGAAGGTAGCCTCGGCCTGCTCGCTGCGGAGCACGCGGTTGAACCCCGTTGCGTCGACGAACAGGTCGGCGTCGTAGGAACTGCCGGCGCTGTGGACGGCGTCGACGTGCGAGCCCGTCGTCTCGACGTCGGTGATCTCGTCGTCGACGAGTTCGACGCCGCGCTGGCGGCAGAGTTTGCGGAGATAGCCGTTGAACCGACGGGTGTTGAGGTGGTAGGCGGTCTTGGGGTACTTGTCCAGATCGCCGTTCTGATCGCGGTACCACGGCGATTTCCCCTGACTGACGATCTGCTCACACCGCGTCTGGTGGTCCTGGCTGTCGTAGAGCGCGTCGTAGTAGTAGACGAGATGCTCGGAGGAGTTCCGGGTGTCGGGCTGTTTGAACGTGTCCGAGACGTCGAAGGGGTAGTGGAACGGGTCGGTGCCACACCAGTCCCGGAAGAAGACGGTCGCCTTCCAGATCGGTTTGACCTCGTCGATGAACTCGGGCTCCTCGATCTCCAACTGTCCGTGGAGGATGTTCTGGATGTCGAGGTAGGTGCTCTTGCCGACCTGGGGCACCTGGGTCCCGAAGTCGTCGACGACCCTGACGTCGACGGCCGGGAGCTTCTTTCGGATCCCGAGCGCCGTCAACAGGCCGACGTCGCCGCCCCCGACGACGAGTACGTCATCGATTGTCCCGCTCATGGCTTTCCCAGCGTTCGGAGCCGTCGCGGCAAGAATGCATCGTTACCCCCGTGTGGCCGACGGCTGGGGCAAAACGCGACCGCTTCCCGGGTCAGCGACCCCGACCCGGGTGGCGACGAAACAGTGCCCGCTGTCCGTGGCGCTCAGTGACCCGCTTCGTGCGGGTTCATCTCGGTGCCGTAGTTCTCGGCGTGGTCGGTGTAGTCGATGAAGCGAGGTGCGTCGGGATCGAACTCCCGCTCCAGCGACTCGAAGGCCTTCTTCTTGTCCCAGCTCTGGAGCCCGCCGATCGCCGAGCGATCCTCGAGATCGTGGAAGTCCAGATCGTCTTTGGTGGCGTTCCAGGCCGTCATCCCCTGCTCGGTGCGGACGATGACAGAGGAGTACTCGTCACTCGATCCGACCGAGCCGACGGTGAGGTCGGCGGTGTAGCCGGTGAAGTCCGCACATTCATCACAGCCTTTGAGCGCGGCGTCGTGGAACTCCTCGATCTCCTCCTGGAGCACCATCTCGCCGTCGGTGTCCCAGACCATCAGGTCGCCGTGGAGGACGTCGAGTTTGCCGATGGACTCGATCGGGATCCCGCGTTGGGCCTCGACCATCTCGCCGAGCAGCGTCTCGTAGTTGAAGTTCTTCGTGCACATCAGCGCGATCGTGTAGTCGATCGCCCGGACGCCGGTCTCGTGGGCGGCGTAGTCCCAGTCGAAGTCCTGGAGCGCGCGGATGCCCTCGATCTCGCAGGGCGTGCCGACGAGCGCGAGCGACAGTTCCTCGGGATCGGTGGTGGGCAGCTTGTGCGCCCACTGCTCGACGTCGACGTTGCCCAGCGCCATCGTCTGGTTGTAGAAGCTGCCCGCGTTCGCGATCAGCTCCTCGGGGGTCGTCGCGAGGTCGGCCTCGGCCTTCCAGGGTTCTTCTTCGGACTCGGTCGCGACGAGCGCACCGTCGATCTCGCCGGCCTCAAGCAGGTGGATCAGAACGCTCGTGACGACGCCGCCGTCCTGTGCGTTCTCCCGCCAGTCGTCCTCGACGGTGGCGGAGTACTCCGTGATCGGGTCGCCGGCGCCGGAGACGTTGTCGTCGCCGCCGGTGAGCTTCCACTGACGTTCATAGCGCAGCCCGCCGCGGGGACAGAAATCCCAGCACAGCGAGCAGCCGGTGCACATCTTGACGAGCTCCGGCAGGTCGTCGTCGCCGATCCCGATGGAGTCGGAGGGACAGGCGGCGACGCAGGTCCCACACTGGATACAGCGGTCGTCGTCGATGACGGCCTCGTCGAGCTCCATGAACCACGTCTTCTCGTCGGGCGTCTCGATGTCGTTCATCCGGTCCCGGATCTCGTAGCCGGGCGTGTCGAGGTCGACGCCGTCGGGAAGGCCGACGCGCTCGTCCGGCGGGTCCTCGTGCTCGATGTCCTGGCTCTTGCCCTCGGCCGGCTCGGTCATCTCGCCGAGTTCGAGCTGGCCGTCCGCGGTGACGTTCGAAGGCGCGGTCCCGCCGTCAGAGACGAGCTCTGACGAGCCCTCGCTCGCTTCGCTCGCGAGGACCCCGTCCGTCGCGACGGCGGCCGCGTCAGCGGTCTCCGCGTCGCCGTCCGAGCAGCCACAGCTCGTTCCGCAGCCGCAGTCGTCGGCGTCCGCCTCCCCGTGATCGTGCTCGTGGCCGCTGCCGTGTCCGTGATCGTGGCCGTCGTGGTCTGGTGCGGCGGGCACGGGGCCGTCGGGATCTGCGGGGCCGATTTGATCCGCGGGGATCGTACCGTGCTCGCTCGCGGGGCGGTGAGTGCGGACGCCCTCCGCGCGTGGCACGGAGTGTGCGCCGTCGTCCCCAACGTCGGGGACAGCGGGCTGGCGAGGCTGGTCGTCCGCGTCGGCGTTCGCCGTGGTCTCGGTGAGTTCCGGTGCGGCGTCTGCGGGTGCGTCGGAGCGTTCCTGGTCGGTCTCGGTAGCTCGCGGCTCGCCGTGCTCGCCGCCCGCTCTTTCCGAGGCGCCCGTCGTCGGCGTTGCCTTCTCGAACTCCTCGTTAGTCATCGCCGGCCACCCCCTTGGCCACCGGTGCATCCGCACCCTTCATGACCTGGCGGAGTCGCTCGTTGTCCGTCCGGCGGCACCACTCGTAGAACCGCTCGCCATCCTCGTGCTCGCGGGCGAAGGCGTCGAACAGCTCCTCCAGCGCCGGGATGACGGCGTCGGCGGGCACGGCGGTCTCGACCCAGTCGAGGAACTCGTTGTCGGAGCCGAGCGCGCCGCCCAGCCCGAAGTCCATCCCCTCGACCATGTCGCTGTTCTCGGTCTCGGCTTCGGGGGACTGCGGCGCGTCCGAGTCGGCCTCACCGGTCATCTTGACCGTCTCGCCGCGGAAGCCGATGTCCGCGATCTGGGGCTGGGCACAGGAGGCCGAGCAGCCCGACATGTGCATCCGGACGACCTCGAGGTCGTCGGGGGTGTCGATGCGCTCTTCGAGCTCGCGAGCCCAGCGCTTCACGCGATTTTTCGTCTCGATGATGCCGTAGTTGCAGAACTCCGAGCCGGTACAGCCCACTGCGCCGCGCTCGAAGGGGCCGGGATCGGGCTTGTACTCCTGGGCGAAATCCTCGGCCAGCAGGTCGTCGAGGTTCTCGTCGGGAATGTGCGTGATGAGGAAGTTCTGGTCGGTGGCGAGGCGGATCGAGGCGTCCTCGGTGCCGTACTTTTCGGCTGCCCTCGCGGCTTCGGCGAACTCGTCGCCGCCCATCCGGCCGGTAATGACGTTGAAGCCGACGTAGTTGAGCCCGTCCTGCTTCTGCTCGTGGACGCCGACGTGGTCGCCCGTGTACCCCTCGGTGAGATCCGTACCGCGCTCGCGAAGCTCGACGTCACAGCGGTCGCGGATTGCCTGCTCGAAGGTGTCCGGGCCGACCTGTTCGACGAGGTAGCGCATCCGGCAGACGCCGCGGTTGTTGCGGTCGCCGATCTCCTTGAACGTCTGGGCGACGGCGCGGCAGAACTCGACGGTGTCTTCCGGGCGGACGAACACCTCGATCGGGGAGGCCATCCGCGGGCCGTCGGAGAGCCCGCCGCCGATCTTCGCGTGGAAGCCGTAGACCTCCTGCTCGCCGTCGGCTGTCTCGATCCGCTTGCGGGCGGGCGTCAGGCCGACGTCGTTGATCTGGGACTGCGCGCAGTCCTGGCTGCAGCCCGTGATCGTCATCTTGTACTTCCGGGGGAGGTTCGCGTACTCGCGGTTCTCCGTGAAGTAGTCGGAGACGGCCTCGATGACGGGCTGGGCGTCGAAACACTCGTGCTCGTCGAGGCCAGCGGCCGGGCAGCCCAGCACGTTGCGGGCCGAGTCGCCACAGCCCTGGATCGTGGTGAGGCCGACCTCGTCGTACTTCGCCCAGATCTCGGGGACGTCCTCGACCTCGATCCAGTGCGCCTGGACGTCCTGTCGGGTCGTGATGTCGAGGTAGGCGTCGCCCCACAGCTCGTTCTGGGTCTCGCCGCCGTACTCCTCGGGCGCGGTGGCGTACTCCTCTGAGACCTCGCCGATGACCTCGGCCTGCTCGGGCGTGAGTTTGCCGCCGGGGACCTTCGTCCGCATCATGAAGTAGCCGTCCTGAACGCCGTGGCTATACATGCCAGCCCACTTGAGACGCTCCCACTCGCCGCCGCCGGCGCGCTCCTCGATTTCCTCGAAAGAGAGGCCCTCCTCTGCGTACTCTTTGACGTCCTCGATCACGTCGAGTGGATGTTTGTTCTGCTTGTACTGCTCGACCGAGTTCATGCGAGCCACCTCCGCGTGGCGAGCATGAGCACGTCGGAGTGGGCTCCGACGGAGTTCATCGGAACCACCTCGTGTGGTGACGATGAGCTCGATAGTCGAGCGAAGCGAGTCTATCGGTGTTCATGGCGCGGCCCTCCGACCCGCTCCCTGAGTGGGCCAGCCGCCGCTTCGAGACGTATCGCTCATACGCCGTGTGAACGGACCCGAACGTATAGGGGCGCCCCTACGGGCAGGCGGTGACGGGGCTCCCCACAACTGGAGACACTTGCCGGTATCTCTAGCGAGGACGTGCTGTGGCCGCCGAGGGCGAGCCGGTAGATCGACAGAGGACCGTCGCTGGGCGCCGCAGTGCGCGTCCGACGATAGGCACCTGCCGACGAATAGCACGGCAATCGCCGGAAAATATCTCCTGTACCGGACACTCCGAGTTCCCGAACGGGCGCTGCAGGCTCCCCCGACCAGGTGATCGCTTAAGTCACTGGCGTGGTGACAAGTGACAATGGGAGTGGGCGAGCGTGTGCTACGGCCCGGACGGTTCGATCCGAGGCTGGCATTCTACGCCCTCGGCGCCGTTGGACTCGGCCTCGCCAGCGCTCACTTCGTCCTCGAGGGCCCGGCCATCGGCACCACCCTGGAGGTCGTTATCCTCGTCACGCTCGCCGTGCTGACGGCCTATACGGGCCGGGAGCTCCCCGATCGCTCGCTCTCCGAGCGCGGCGCTATCGACGCGTTCGTCTACACCTGTGGCTTCGCCGCGTCCTTCGTCCTGCTCGCGTTCGCTATCGTGCTGATCTGGCACGTCGACCACGGCGGCGCTCAGGAGTCGCAGTTCATCGTCGTCTTCGCGTTCGTCCTCGGCACCGCGGTCGGCAGCCGCGCGAACGTCTACGCCGTCGAATACCGGGAGTCCTACGAACGTAACCAGGCGTTGACGAAGCTACTGACAGTGAACCAGCGGGTGCTTCGGCACAACCTCCGGAACGAGGTGACGATCGTCCTTGGCTACCTCGAGGACGTCGACGATGCCGCCGAGGTGAAGCTGGTTCGGCGCCACCTGAACGACCTGCTCGAGACCAGCCACGAGGCCCGCAGGATCGCCGAGATCTGGGAGGAGGACGGTACCGGACGGTTCGACTGCACGACGCTCCTCCAGGACCGCGTGTCGGCACTCCGCGAGCGCAATCCCGACGTCGACGTGTCGATCGAGTGTACGACCGACCTCGCCGTCACGGCCAACGTCGGGCTCCCGGAGGCGATCGACGAGTTGCTCGACAACGCCGTCGTTCACAACCCCGCCGACGTGGAGATCACCGCCTCCTGTCGCAGGACCGACGAGGGCGTCGTCATCTCGGTCGCCGACACCGGCGTCGGAATTCCGGCCAGCGAGTCGGCGGTGTTGTTCTCGTCCGCGGAGACGGCCCTCGAGCACGGCAACGGGCTCGGACTCTGGCTCGTCTACTGGACCGTCCAGCGGTCCGACGGCGAGATTCGATTCTACGAACGGGATGGAGGCGGAAGCGTCGTGGAGATGATCCTGCCCGAGACGGCCTAAGGCTCGTTGCGCGCAGCACGGCCGACCGCGTACCCCGAGCGATCCCCGATCGCCAACGAACCCCTCGACTCGGTTGGGCTCCCGATCGACATCCAGCGCCCACAGAACCGAAACGCCGTTGCCCCGCCCGCCGCTACCGCTCCCCGTGCACGTCCGCGTCAACGCAGCGACGAGCGTCGACGGCAAGCTCTCGACGCGCCACCGAACGCAGGTGCCGATCAGCGGCCAGGCGGATTTCGAGCGCGTCGATCGCCTCCGCGCGGACTCAGATGCCGTGATGGTCGGCGTCGGGACCGTCCTCGCCGACGATCCCAGTCTGACCGTCGACGCCGACCGTCACGAGGCGCGGCGAGAGCGGGGCGAGACTGCCAACCCGGATCGCGTCGTCGCTGACTCCCGTGCCCGAACGCCGACGGACGCCCGCGTGCTCGACGGCTCGCAGCGGAGCGAGGGCGGCGATGAGCGCGTGGAGGGTGACGAGCGCGAGGATGACGCGTCGACGACCTACGTCCTCGTCTCGGAAGCCGCACCTGCCGATCGCCGGCGCGGGCTGGCGGCGGCGGGTGCCGAGGTGATCGTCGCCGGCGAGGAGCGCGTCGATCTGGCCGCGGCGTTCGAGCTACTCGAGGCCCATCACGGCGTCGAGTCGATCATGGTCGAAGGCGGTGGAGAACTGCTCTTTTCGTGTTTCGAGGCCGGCCTCGTCGACGAGCTGTCGGTGTTCGTCGGGTCGACCGTGATCGGCGGCCGGGACGCGCCGACGCTCGTCGACGGCGAGGGGTTCGGAGACGTCGATTCGTTCGTCGATCTCGACCTGGAGCGCGTCGAGCGCGTCGACGACGGCGTACTCCTGCACTGGCAGGTCAGCGACGGCGAGAGCTGACGGCAGCGACGGCGAGAACTGACCGCAGGGGCGGTGCGGGCGGAGGCGGCGGCTAGTTCTCCAATCCAGGGCAGTCCGTGACCGGATCGGCGGTGCGCTCCATGACCAGAATCCGCGGATTGTTCGTGTTCCGTGCGGGTGGCTCCAGCGCGAGCGCGCGCTCGAACCGCGTCGCTGCGTCGCCGGCGAGGTTCGGATTCGACGGTCCGAAGCTCGCGACGATCCGGTAGTCCTCCTCTGCGAGCAACGACTCGTAGAGTGCGGTGACGTTCGGTGCGACGGAGGGATCCTCGAAATACCGCTGGTAGTGGAAGCTCGTCAACACCAGCATCTCGGGGCGGTTACACTCCACCCGCGCGATCGCCCGCTGTTTCGCCGTCGCGTTGTCGGCGTCGTAGATCGGGTCCACGACGGTCCGCGAGACGTTCACCCCCTCCGGAAACTCCGGCAGGTAGGTTCGCTGACCGAGTACCGTGACGGTGTCGCCGTCCTCGAGGGTGTCGTGGGTCCACTCCGTCGCCTCGGCGCGGGAGGTGCTCCAGACCGCGGCGCCGCTGGCGGTGTAGAACAGCGAGAGCAGGAGGACGATCGCGACGATCGGCCCGGCCACCCGGCGCACGGAAGGACGCCGCTCCGCGTCGGTGGCCCACGCCGCCGCGAGCCCGACGAACAGCGCCAGCAGCGGGAGGAGCAGGAGCGATCGGTTGTACTGAATGTTGCCCCAGCTCGCGATGATCACGTAGTAGAGCACGGCGAGTCCAAGTGGTACCGCGGTGAACCGGTGGAGCCGCCCGGTGGCGGTCAGCGCGAGTACGCCGACGGTCGCGACCAACGCGAGCGCGAGCAGCGGCGCACCGAGCGCGGTCGCGAGGTGGCCAGCGTGGGCGAGGTAGCCCGGATCCGGATGCGCGTAATAGGCTGCCTCGCCGGCCCGGACGGAGCCGTACCGAGCCAGCTCCGAGACGTACAGGTCGGGGTTGATCAACAGCGAGGGCGTCGTCGCGACGTAGGCGGCGATCGCGGCCGCCGGGTAGCGGGCGATCTCCCGGATCGCCGGCCAGCGCACCAGTTCGTCGATGTCGTACCGACGGAGGGCGTAGTACGCGATCGGGATCGCGAGAATGCCCGTCGTCGCCTTCGCCGACATCGCGAGTCCCGCGACGCCCGCCGCGAGCAGGAGCGGTCGATCCTCGCCGGTGTCGTGGTGGACCGCCATCGGGTAGATCGTCCAGACGAACAAACTGCCGGCGAGCACGTCCTCGGTCGCGTACTTCGCGGTGAGCGCGAAGCCGAGACTCACGGTCAGGGTCGCTCCCGCGAGCACCCCTGCGGGGCGGCCGTACAGCCGACGGGCGAGCAAAGCGACGGCGAGGACCGCGAGGACGCCCGCCGTCGCGGAGACGAACCGTCCGGCCGTCACCAGCGCCGTCCAGGCGTCGACGAGGGCTCCATTTGCGACGTCCCACTGCGTGCCGTGCTGGTGTTCCGCGAGCGCCTGGGCGTTCTCGACGTTCGCGCCGAACTGCCCAGTCACGACCCAATACGTGCCGATCACGAGCAGGACCGGCAGATAGGAGAGTAACAGGAGCCAGATGTGGAGATTGCCGC
This sequence comes from Salinarchaeum laminariae, assembly GCF_023204835.1. Classification (GTDB taxonomy): domain Archaea; phylum Halobacteriota; class Halobacteria; order Halobacteriales; family Salinarchaeaceae; genus Salinarchaeum; species Salinarchaeum laminariae. The sequence continues at coordinate 903,655 of NZ_CP096270.1, read as the reverse complement.
CCTTCTCGAAGGAGGTCAGCCCCGGACGGCCCTGAATGAGCGTGAACGGCTGCCCGACTGCGCCGGACTCGTCGGGGATCAGCTGATGGGGCTCGACCCGCCAGATCCCGAAGAAGAAGAGGACCGTCGCGGCGACGAGCAGCACCGTTAGCCACGGGTTCTCGCGTGCGCGCTGGCGGAGCCGATCGCGCTGGAGCGCCTGCCGGACGGAGCCAATGTGGAGGAAGCGAGCGAGCCGGTCCGTGCGGAGGAGACGACGGACGCGGTCTGCAGTCATCGTTTGCTGCTGTTCCCCCGTGACGTTTCAAACGATCGGTACTGGCTGCTCGCCGGATCATCGCCGCCCGACGGGAACGGAAGCCGACCGTGAGGTCGACCGGTCGGCGGCTCGGCAGATTACGGGTTCGGACGGGCGTAGGTGTACCGCCGGTAGAGGTAGAACACCGGGAACGGACACAGCAGGGCCGTCAGCAGGTACTCCCCGCGAGCGACGGCGTAGCCGAGCAGGACGGTCGCGAGCAGGATGCAGACGTGGAGATAGAGCCACGCCCAGCGCTGGAGCGAATCCCAGTCGCCGGAAAGATGGTCGTAGAAGAGCCGGTCGATCGACCCGCAGACGTCGGGGCACATACCCGGCTGGTTCTGCCGGTCGGGTCGTAATCGTTGGGGTCCTGAGAGCCCTGTCGGTCGCTGTCGGTCGTTTCACCTCCGCAACCGTACTACACAGCTCTACTTCGCACCCGGAGGCGCATCGTACAGCTCCTCGCACCCGTACTGGAGCCCCGCAGTCACGCCGCACAGGTCTGCTCCGCAACCGCCGCCGCAGGGCCCCGCAGTCACACCGCGCAACACCGCTCCGCAACCGCCGCTGCACAGCCCCAGCAACCGCCGCCGCAGGGCCCCGCATTCCCACCGCACAGCACCGCTCCGCAACCGCCGCCGCACAGCCCCGCAACCGCCGCCGCACCGCGGATTGTGCTAGTGACTGCCGCCCTCGCTCCCTCGCTTCGCTCGGTCGCTCGGGCGGTCTCACAACGTTTTTCACTCATCCCGGCGGACCGACTACATGGCGAACGACGTTCCTACCACGGAGCCCTTTACCGAGAAGCTACGCGTCCCGGAGGCGTTGACCTTCGACGACGTTCTACTGCGACCCAAGGAGAGTACCGTCGAACCCGACGAGGCCGATCTGTCGACGCGCGTCTCTACCAACGTCGAACTGGAAGTTCCGGTTCTCTCTGCGGCGATGGACACCGTCACCGAAGCAGATCTCGCGACCGCGCTGGCCCGACAGGGCGGTCTCGGCGTCCTCCACCGGAACATGGACGTCGACGAGACCGTCGAACACGTCGAGCGCGTCAAGACCGCCGACGAACTCGTGATCGACCGCGAGAACGTCGTGACGGCGACCGCCGACCAGACCGTCCGCGAGGTCGACCAGATGATGGACGAGGAGGGCGTCTCCGGCGCCCCCGTCATCGACGAGGACGACCGCGTGCTCGGGATCATCTCCGCGACGGACGTTCGGCCGTATCTCGAAGTCGGCGAGCGCGACGAGGTCAGCGAAGCGATGACCGACGAGGTCATCACCGCCGGCGGGGACGTCGGCGCGCGGGAGGCCCTCGAGTTGATGTACGAGCACAAGATCGAGCGCGTCCCGATCGTCGACGAGAAAGACCGGCTGATCGGCCTCATCACGATGCAGGGAATCCTCGCGCGTCGCGAGCACACCAACGCCGCTCGCGATCAGCAGGGCCGTCTTCTGGTCGGCGTCGCCGTCGGCCCCTTCGAGTCCGAGCGAGCAACTCGCGCCGACGAGGCCGGTGCTGACATCCTGTTCATCGACACCGCCCACGCGCACAACCGGAACGTCATCGACGGCTCCCGCGAGATCGCGAACGAGGTCGACGCCGACGTCGTCGTCGGTAACGTCGGGACCCGGGAGGCTGCCAGCGAACTCGTCGATTTCGCAGACGGAATCAAGGTCGGCATCGGCCCCGGCTCGATCTGCACGACGCGGATCGTCTCCGGCTCCGGCATGCCCCAGATCACCGCCGTCGCGCAGGTCGCCGACGTGGCGAGCCAGTACGACGTGCCCGTGATCGCCGACGGCGGCATCCGCTACTCCGGCGACGCGATCAAGGCGATCGCCGCCGGCGCCGACGCCGTCATGCTGGGGAGCTACTTCGCCGGCACCGACGAAGCGCCCGGCCGGATCGTCACGATGAACGGCAAGCGCTACAAGCAGTACCGCGGCATGGGCTCCGTCGGCGCGATGGCCGGCGGCGACTCCGAGGAGAACCGCTACCTCAAGGAGGAGCCCGAAGACGATGACGAGTACGTCCCCGAAGGCGTCGAGGCGGCGACGCCGTACAAGGGCAGCGTCGAGAGCGAGCTCCACCAGCTCACCGGTGGGATGCAGTCCGGGATGGGTTACGTCGGCGCCGAGTCGATTCCCGCGTTCAAAGAGCGATCCGAGTTCGTGCGGGTCAGCTCCGCCGGCCAGGCCGAGAGCCACGCCCACGACGTCGTCATCACTGACGAAGCGCCAAACTACAGCCCCGGCGACGAGTAAGGACGTTCGCGGCCGGCTCTCCGCTCGCTCCTCTATTCGCCCTCCACGGGGGTCGTTCACATTCTCGAACTGGTTTCGGCGAATTTTTGCAATTCCGGCAGATAGCACGCTGGTCCATGGGATATCTCGCCGAGTACACCGTCCACTGCGACAGCCTGCCGCTCGTCGACGTTTCGGCCCGCGTGCCGGAGGCCACCCTGACGGTCCAGGTCGGCCAGCCCAATCAGGGCGGCCCGCCGCCGTTCGCGGTCACGATCCGGGGCCCCGACCTCGACGAGGCCGAAGCGGCCCTCGACGCGTCTCCGTTCGTCGCCGAGACGGTCCGCCTCGCCGCCGACGCGGACGCTCGCCGGTACCGGATCGTCCCCGCGCCGACGATGGAGGAACAGCTCGGGCCTGCGATCTCCGACGTCGAGCGCTTGCGGGGACTCGCGGCGACACAGGCCGTCCTCGAACACGTAGAAGTCGTTCGGGACGGCTGGCGGCAGCGCCGGCGCTGCGCCGACCGGGCGGCCTTCGAGAACTACTGGTCGTTCTGGCGCGAGGAGCACAGCGTCACGATCCACCGCCTCGTCGAGTCGCCCGAATGCGAGACTGGCACGCCCGCGACGGACGCGCTCTCGGATCGCCAGCGAGAGGCGCTGCTGACGGCCTTCGAGCTGGGCTACTTCGAGGTGCCGCGCGGAGCGACGCTCGCCGACGTCGCCGCAAAACTCGGGATCTCGGCGGCCTCCGCGTCCGAGCGGCTGCGCCGGGCACAGCGTACGCTGATCGCCGGTAGCCTGGATGCGCCTGGTGCCGGGGCACAAGCCGATTTAATAAAGCGACATACAGTTTAGAGCGAGATTGAGGGGGTTCACCGGGGAGCTATTCCTGCTCATGCAGACCACGAAATCCACGGACGGCACCGCGATCGGCTTCGAAATACACGGCGACCGGGAGCGAGACCCTCAGCGCTGGCCGCTGCTGTCGGTCGACCTCCCGATCCAGTGGTCCCCGTCCACGGTTCGACAGGGCCCCAGGAGAGCTGGCTGCCGCACCTGCCACACCCCCGGGAAGTGAGCTCACTCGCCTCGATAAATCGGCGCGGTCGCGGCGAGAGTGGGGACGCATCCGATTCCTACGCGTTCGAGCGAGAAACCGAGGACGTCGAGGCAGTGATCGAAGCCACGGACGCGAGCAACCTGTTTGGCCACCCTTCGCTGTGCTCTGCGCCCAAACTCGCGACGCGCGACGTCGTCGACCTCGAGGAAATCGTCGTGTTCGAGCCGGCGATCCTCGTCGAGGAGTATCGCGCCTGCAACGCCGCAGATCGCATGGCCGACCTGCTCGACGACGGCGACCGGGAGGGCGCGATGCGACTGGCATCCTGCGTGATGACGGGGATCGATGAGGTCGAGGCGATGCCCCACTGGCCCGAGATGATCGAACTCGCGTCGGTCACGCACCGCGAGTTCGAAGCGGTCGAGTCCACGAACTCCCCGAGACGCTGGACGTCGATCCGGAGGTCATCGTGCTCACGGGCGAGCACAGTCCCGATTTTCCCACAGACGCCGCCCGTGCGGTTCACGATCGACTTCCGGAGAGTCGTCTCGTCGAGGGCGTGGACCACACCGGCCTCGAGAGCCCAGCACGAACGATGGCGCCCGTCGTCGATTTTCTGACGGACTAGCGGCCCGCGATCGGTGGCCTCACACGGCCAACTGGGCCGTCTCGCAGGCCGGGCTGCAGAGGCGTTTCGTCCCGGCGTTCGCTTCGGGGAGGGCTCTGAACGACTTGCCGCAGTTTCGACACTCCAAGGTCTCGAACTGGGACATTGCAACCGTGACGTTGGCTTGCCAGTGACAAAAAGATTCGACGGCTGCTGGTCGCGGCTGTCCGACTTCCGCGTTCTGCTCCCCCAATCGCGAGCGTGTTCGAGCACCGAAAATTGAGGCTACTCTCGCCGAATCCCCGATATCGACGGTCTCGGGTCAGCTGAACTCGAATTTCGCTGTCCGCGAATCGGGGCCCGAGACAGGTATAAATCACATTCCGCGATATACAATTCTGGTCGGATTCCCCGTCCGGCGCCGAACCTTCCTCCAGTTCGGGGCCGGCTGGTTGGAGGTGCTTATAAACGGCTTCACGGCTGAGAGTAGGATATTCCCGGTGACGGCGTGGAGGTGTCGACTCCATGCAATCACAGCATGCACCATCCACGAGCACCGGCCAGCCAACTGACACCGCCGCCAGCACGGGGAGTAACGACGGCGGCCCCGCAGCGATACGCGCCGAGGACGTCCACGTCACCTACGCCGACGGCACTGAGGCAGTCAGCGGCGTCGACCTCGCCGTCGAACCCGGGGAGTGCTTCGGCTTCCTCGGTCCGAACGGCGCCGGAAAGTCGACGACGATCCAGACGCTCGTCTCGCTGTTACACCCGACAGCAGGCTCCGTGTCCGTCCACGGCCACGACGTCGTCGAAGACGCACAGGCCGTCCGCGAGTACGTGGGCTACATGCCCCAGGAGACCAGCGTCGATCCCGAGCTGACCGCCCGGGAGAACGTCCGCTTCTCGGCGCGGATCCACGGGGTGCCGGCGGCCGAGCGCGAGGAGCGCGTCGACGAACTGCTCGACGTCGTCGACCTCGCCGACGTGGCAGACGACCTCGCCGAGACGTTCTCCGGCGGAATGGCGAAGCGTCTCGACGCGGCGAACGCCCTGGTCCACCAGCCGCCAGTCGTCTTCCTCGACGAGCCGACCACTGGGCTCGACCCCCAAGCGCGCATGGAACTGTGGGACTACTTCGAGGCGATCAACGACGCCGGGACCACCGTCTTCCTGACGACGCAGTACCTCGAGGAAGTCGACCGGCTGTGTGACCGGATCGCCCTGCTCCAGGACGGCGAGGTCGTCGCGACGGACACGCCCGCGGCGCTGAAAGCCGCCGTCGGCGGCGACGTGCTCGAGATGAGCCTCGCTGGCGTCGACGACGCCGAGCACTCGGGTAGCACCGGGAAGCGTGGCGCGACGGATCGAACAGACGACCCCGGCCCCGCGAGGGGTACGGAGCTCCGCGACCACGCCGCGTCGGTCGTCCGCTCGGCCAACGCGTTCGACGATCCGACCGTCGAGCGAACCGACGAGGGCCTCGCGATCACCGCAAGCGACGTTCGGACCGGCGTGATGGAGCTGTTCGTCGCGTTCCACGACGCCGGGCTCACGGTCACCGGCGTCGACGTGCGGTCGCCGACGCCCGACGACGTCTTCCTCTCGCTGACCGGCGAAGCGATCGACGAGGGAGAAACCGAGACGACCGCACCGGGACGCGAGTCACGCCACGGTGCCGAGGAGGTGACCCGATGAGCGACGACTCCGCTGCTGCGGCATCCGCTGGCGGGACGGACGCGGTGGAGACCCGCGCTGCTGCGATCGAGGCGCAGCCCCAGCGTGCACAGGGCACCGCGCCATCGGCGACATCTGGATCAGCGTGAAGCGCTGGCTGGTCAAGACCTCGCGCAACCCGTTCGTGACGTTCACGTCCCTCGTCCAGCCGGTGATCTTCTTCGTGCTGATGGCAGAGGTGTTCGGGGCCGTCGCCGGCGGCGCGCTCACCAACGCCGTCGGAGCCGACGTCAGCTACGTGACGTACCTCACGCCGGCGATCGTCGTTCAGTCCGCGCTCGCCGCGGCCTCGATTTCGGGCATCGGCCTCGTGATCGACATGGACTCGGGGATGTTCGAGAAGACGTTGGCGTCGCCGATGGGCCGCGGCGCAATGTTCCTCGGAAAGGTGTTCTCCGAGGTCGTCCGGATCGTCGTCCAGACGGCGATCATCCTCGGCTGTGGCGCCGTCCTCCTGTACTTCGAGACCGGTGACGGACCGGGAACGTTCCTCGAAACCGGCGTGGCGGGCTTCCTCGGCGTGCTCGCGATCACGATCCTCTTTGCTGGGGCGTTCATGTCGTTCTCGAACATCGTGGCGCTGGTCACCCGGGACAAGGAGGCGACGATCCTCATTTCGAACTCGCTGACGTTCCCGCTATTGTTCGTCTCCAGCGCCTTCCTGCCCCTGCAGGTCCTGCCCGACTGGATCAATACCGTCGCGACGGTGAACCCGATCACCTACGGCGTCGACGGCGTCCGTGCCGCCGTGCTCGGCGAGGACGTGATGACGGTGATCGACGTGACGGCTTTCGGTGGCGCCTGGAACGCGATCGTCCCGGCGATCGCCGTGCTCGTCGTCTTCAACGTCGTCCTCGGCGCGATCGCCGTTCGGCTCCTGCACCGCGCATCGCGGGCGGCCGTGCAGTAACCCTGCAGTTGGGGGAAGACCCCGCTCGACGGGAGTTCGGGGAGCAAAACGCCTACATTCGACGCGTCTAATTCTTCACCAATGCGGGCGATCCAGTAGCGATGGCAGGTTTCGTCGAGATCGTCGTGATCGCTGCGATCGCCCAGCTGACGGTGCTGCCCGGGGAGAAGGTGCAGTTCATCATCGCGGGGCTCTCGACGCGCTACGATCCCTTGCTGGTCGTCGGCGCTGCGGGGGCGGCCTTCGCAGGTTGGACGGCACTCGAAATCGCGTTCGGCGAGGCGATCCAGCGCGCTCTTCCGGCGATCGTTCTCGATGGGTTCACCGTCGTCCTCTTCGTGCTGTTCGCGATCATGCTGGTCCGCTCGGCTCCAGAGCCGGACGCCGAGTGGGGCACGGGGACGACGGATGCCGCAGCAGGCACGGCTTCGGACACCGAGACGGACGGCGGGATCGGCGCCCCGGGGCAGATCGCGCCCGACGTCGGCGGCGAGATTTCCGTCTTCGGGCGCTCTATTGGCGGCCGGGTCGGCTCCTTCTGCTCGATCTTCGCGATGATGGCCGCGGGCGAGTTCGGCGACAAAACTCAGCTGATCACGATCAGCCTCGCGGCGACCTACGGCGCGAGCTCGGCGATCTGGATCGGCGAGATGCTCGTGATTGTCCCAGTGAGCCTCCTGAACGCCTACGCCTTCCACCGCTTCGCACACCGGATCGACCTCCGGAAAGCGCATTTCGCCGGCGCTGCTATCTTCGCCTTCTTCGCCGCGGACACCGTGCTCGCGATGACGACGGGAGTGTCGGTCTGGGGGACGGTCGTGGGTTCGATCTCTGAGATCGTGGTCGGGGCCATTTGACTGAGCCAGCGAACGATTCCATCAATCCGCCTGACGGACCTGTGGCTGTATGTCGTCACCCGCCGGACGTACTCGCGAACGTCCGCGAACTCAAAGAGTACGCACTGATCGAACTGGAGCAGGACGGCCGAGCGAAACGACCCCTCGTCCCGTACGATTCGATCGACGTCGACATTCCACTCGGCGACCGCTCCGTTGACCCGGCGCACGCGTAGCGACCCGAGTTCTCCACCGCAGCATACTCCCAGGGAATGACCACAGGGTGGGACTGGAAGGGGCCGACCGCTCGTCCATTCTACCGACGTAAGGACCGCAGGCGAGCGGAGCGAGCCGAGGACCGCAGCGAGATAGAATGGACGAGCGGGAGGGGGCTTCCGGACTGTCGGTTGCCGTCGTGGTTCCCGCTCGAACGACGAGACCTCACCCACAAGTCTAATTCAGCCTCCAGAGCGCAGGACTGAAGTGACGCTCCCGCGGTCATTCACCCAATGAGAGACGTTATCCTCGTATCTGCGGACTCTGTACGCTACGACTTCCTCGACGCGATGCCCTACGTCTCCGCGAATCTCGACAACCACGAGACGATCACGGGCGCCCACTACACCCGCCCGTCGCTCGCGAGCCTCCTCACGTCGAACTACCAGGGCGCGGTCGAATCGCGCGTGATGGAGCCCTCCGTCGCCGACGCGTTTTCCGACGCCGGCTACACCACGATCGGGCTCTCCTCCTCGCCACACACCGACGCCCGCTTCGGGTTCGACCGGGGGTTCGACGTCTACCACCACTTCTCTGAGGCGGGCAACCGCGGTAATCCGATCCGGCAGTTCGCCTCGCAGTTCGATCTCGTCCGGAAGGTGTACCACCGGTTCAAACCGCCCCACGCGAAGCTCTCGAACCGGCTGCCCGACGACGAGCTGATCGACCACTCCATCGAGGCGTTCAACGACGAGTCCGGCCCGCGGTTCATGTGGCTGCACATGATGGGGACCCACCGGCCGTACGGGCTGGGCGACGACGCCGTGCCCAAGGAGATCGACCGGAAGGCGCTGTTCAAACCCGAGAAACTGACCGACGCGGAGGAAGCGACGATCGAAGAGAAGTACCGCGCCACGCTGAAACGCGCCGACGCGGAGATCGAACGGCTCGTCGAATCCGTCGACAGCGAGGACCCCATTGTGGTGTTCACTTCCGATCACGGCGACGAGTTCGGCGAAGAGGGCCACTGGTTCCACCAGCCCCAGCGCGGCCGCGTGGCGGACGCGCTCATCACGGTTCCAGCGGCGACGAACGACCTCGAACTGGCCGAGCCCCTCTCCTCGCTGGACATCGCGCCGTCGATCCTCGCCGACCAGGCCGGGCCCGACGCGATTCCATCCGAATGGCACGGGAAGGACGTTCGGACGAACGCGGCCCGGCCCGAGAGCGAGCAGGCCGACGGCGAGGCCGGCCGAGACCACGCGCTGACCGTCGCGCCGTGGCACGGCTCGGCGACGCTCGCGTGGCAGGACTTCGAGACGAAGATCGTGGCGAAAGACGCCGATCTCGAACTCTCCCGTGACGGCGAGACGATCGAGGCCGAGCGCGGCGACGTCGACGAGGACCTCAAACAGCAGATGCGGGATCTGGGATACGTCGAGTAATGGCGGACGACGACGAGATCCTCAAGGGCTACCTCTCCGTCTTCACGGGGGATCTCGGGCGGCTCTTGATCTTCGCGGCGTTCATTCCTGTCCTCACCCGCACCGTGGGCGAGGCGGGATTCGGCCGATACGCCCTCGTCATGGCGATCTTCGCACCGAGCCGGAAGATCCTGAATATGGGCCTCTTCGAGGCGACGAAGACGTTCGCGAGCCGAGAAGACGGCGAGGAACGCGGCCGGGTCATCGCGACCTCCTTCGCTCTCCACGCGGGGATGCTCGTCGTCGGCATTCCGTTGCTGGCGGTGGGGTTCACGATCTTCACCGACGGCGCACTTCGCGCCGCGTTGTATCTGATGCTCGGCGCGGTCGTGGGCGAGCAGTTCTACTACTTCGGCCGAGGGGTCCTCCACGCCTACAAGCGCGAGGCGGTCGTCGAGCCGCTGATCCCGGTGCGGTCGGTGATCCTGGCCGTCGTTGGGCTGACGCTCGCGTCGCAGGGGTACGGCGTTCCGGGCGTGTTCGCGGGGTTCGCGACCGGGTTCCTCCTGACCGGCGTGCTCTCGACGCTTCTGGCGTTCCGGGAGGCCGGACTCGTCCCCTCGCCGAAGCGGCTCGCGCTGTCGATCTACGCCCGGCCACTCCTCCGGTTCGGCGTCCAGACGATGGCGCTCGTACTGCTGTTGACGAGCATGTACAAGGTCGACATACTGCTCGTGAGCTACTTCGAGGGAGCGGCCACAACGGGCCACTACCGTGCGGCGCTGCAGGTCTCTGAGTTCATGTGGGTCGTCTCCGTCGCGATGGAGCAGGTGATGATCCAGTCGACCGCCGTCATGTGGGAGGAAGAGGCCACCTCGGAGCTGACTGCCCTGCTCTCGCGGATGTTGCGCTACGTCGTCGTGATCACGGTGCTCCTCGTGGCGGGCGTGTTCGTCCTGAGCGAGCAGTTCCTGACGCTGTATTTCGGCCCGGCCTACGAGGCGAGCGTGCTGCCGCTCCGAGTCCTCCTGCCGGGCGTGCTCGGGTTCGCGATCGCGCGAGTCATCTGGCCCGTGTTGCAGGCCGGCGGCCACCTCCGGACGCTCCTGTTCGCGACCGGGTCGGCCGTCGTGTTGAACGTCGTGCTCAATCTCGTGCTCATTCCGGAGTTCGGCATCGTCGGCGCCGCGATCGCGACGTCGATCGCCTACGGCTCGATGGCGATCACGCACGTCCTGGCAGCGCGGACCGTCGATCTGCAGCCCTTCGACGGCTTGCCGATCCTGCGCGTGGCTGGACTCGGACTCGGGACGATCGGGCTCCTCTGGGTGCTCGTCCCGCTGGGCCCGTGGTGGGTCGACCTGTTCGTGCTGCCCTGGATCGGGCTGGCGTTCTACGCGGCCGGAAGCCAGCTGCTCGGCGTGCTGACGGTCGACGAAATTCGGGGGCTGGTCACGGAGTTCACCACCTCCGGATCGACGTCCGAGCGGTGATCACGGGGGTCGCGGTCGCCCGTGCGGCCAGCGAGCTGCTCGATTCGGCGGTAGGGGCACAATGCGTGGTATTGCCGAGGCCCGATTCGTCGATAGTGCCGAGGCCCGGTGCGTCGGTAGTACTGGGGTCCGATCTCGCAGGCCGTTCCCCACGAACAACCGGCATGGCCTGCTGCATTCGGGTGCATTTCCCCGGAAGGGGTATATCTCAGGCGGCGCAAGACCCTGCGAATGGATTCAGCGGTCGGCGTCGACCCCGTCACCGTCCTCGCCGTCACTGCCGACGATACAGTGGCAGCGCACTGTCGGGAGTGCCTCGACGCCGAGGGGCACTTCGAGGTCACGACCGCGACCGCAGTCGGGAGCGCGATCGAGCACCTCGACGCCACGCCCGATGTCGACTGCGTCGTCTCCGATCACGATCTCCCCGACCTCGACGGCATCGCGCTGCTCGAGGCGGTCCGAGCCCAGGCGCCCGAGCTCCCCGTCGTGTTGTTTACCGACGCCGGGAGCGAGTCGGTCGCGAGTCGCGCGATCTCCGCTGGCGTCACGGACTACGTCGCCAGGAACCACCACGCCGACGAGTGGGATCGCCTCGTGACCGTGATCGACGACGCCGTTCGCTACTACCGCGATCACGCGACCGTCGTCGACGCCGAGGCGCAAGCGAAGACGCTGCTGGACGCGGCCCGAGACGCAATCGTCGTCGTGCGAGACGGCCGCGTGGAGTACTGCAACCAGGCGGGTGCGGATCTCTTCGGGCAGCACTCGTCCGCAACGGCGACCGGCGTCCCGATCAGCGACTTGCTCTCGATCGACGTGCGCGATGCGATCGCCGACGGTGACGATGGGTGCTCCACCGCCGATCACGACGGTCAGCACTCCGCCCCCGACGATGGCCAGCGCTCCGGCTCCAGCGACAACCCGCACTCCGCACCCGGCGACGACCCGCTTTCCAGGGACTTCGACGACCTCGAAGCCTTGCTCGCGGCCGTCCAGGCGGGCGAAGAGCGCCTCGACGGCGTCGACGCAACCCTCGCCGACGCCGACGCTCCGGCCGTCTTGCTGGAGGTCACTGGAACGCGGGTCGAGTGGCTCGAGCAGCCAGCGGCCGTACTGGTGATCCGAGACGTCACCGAGCGCGACGCGACCCAACGCACGCTCGAGCGGTTCCGCCGAGCCGTCGAGGCCGCCGGTCACGCCGTGTACATGACCGACCCCGATGGAACCATCACCTACGTCAACCCCGCTTTCGAGGCGATCACGGGCTTCGACGCGGCGGAAGCGATCGGCCGGACGCCGGCACTGCTGGATTCCGGCGAGATGTCGGACGCCTACTTCGAGGACCTCTGGGAGACGATCCTCGCCGGCGAGGTGTGGTCGGAGGAGATCGTCAACCGACGGGCGTCCGGGGAGCTCTACCACGGCCAGCAGACCATCGCACCGATCACCGACGCCGACGGCGAGATCTCGGCGTTCGTCGCGGTGAAGACGGACGTCACCGAGCAGAAGCAACGAGAGGAACAGCTCCGCCACTACGAGCGAGCGATCGAGGGCGCCTCCGACCTCATCGCCGCGGTCGACACCGACCTGGAGTACCTGTTCGCGAACGAAGCCTATCGGACGTTCCACGGCCTCGAGGGCGTCGAGCTGCGTGGGCTCGGCCTCGAGGCGGTCCTCGCCGAGGTGATCGACGCCGACCAGAAGGAGGACGTCCTCCAGCGCGTGCAGGCGGTGCTCCACGGCGAGACGGTGCAGTACCAGATGACGCGTACCGACGCCACGGACGCCGCCAAGACGTTCGAGATCCACTATCGTCGACTGGAGCCACTCGAGGAGGACGAGATCGTCGGCGTCGTCGCCACGATGCGGGACGTCACGGCCCAGCACGAGCGCGAACAGCAACTCGTCGTGCTCGATCGGCTGTTGCGGCACAACCTCCACAACGACCTGAACGTGGTCCTGGGCTACGCCGAGACGATCGCCGCCGAGACGAGCGGGGACCTCGAATACGGAGCGGAGCAGATCGGGGACTCTGCCCGCAGACTGCTCGAACAGACGGACAAGCAACGCGAGATCGTCGACCTCCTCGCCGACCCGCCGTCCCAGGAGTCGGTCGACGTCGCCAGCGCCGTCCGGCGCGTCGTGGCAGACGCGTCGGCGGACCACCCGGAGGCGACCCTCGCCGTGGAGGCTCCCCAGGAGCTACTGCTCTGGACGGTCCCGGTTCTCGAACGGGCGATCGAGGAACTGGTCGAGAACGCACTCGTCCACGACGACGGCGACGCGCCCACGGTTCGCGTCAGCGTCGTCGACGCCGACGATATCGTCGAAATCAGGGTCGCGGACGAGGGTCCGGGGATCCCCGAGGCCGAGCGGTCGATCCTCGACGGCGAGGCCGAGATCGACCCGCTCTTGCACGGCAGCGGGATGGGCCTCTGGCTCGTCGATCGCGTCGCCACCCGCGCGGGCGGCTCCGTGCAGTTCGAGACGGGCGATTCGGCCGGGAGCGTCGTGACGATCGTCCTCCCGCGCCACGAAATCGCGCCACGGGACACCGCAGACGGCTGACCGACAGTGCGATCGCTGGCGGCTGTTCGCGTTTCGGTAAGCCAGTGTGCTCGTTCGCTTTCCGTCGCCGCTTCTTTCGGCATCGAGAACTTCGAGCGCCGTCCGCGCGCTGGTATCGAACGCCGTGTGCAGGCGATCGTCCGCCCGCTCGGGCACAGTTCCGACAAGTGCCCCAGCTGCGGCTCGTCGTCGACGTTGGCACCCAGATCGCGTCGCTGGTAGTCGCTGCCATGTTGCGTGGTTGCTTGGCACTCATCTGCGACGCGGAAGGATAACACTACCTGCTGGTTTCGGTCCGTTGATGTCGGGCGAATCGCAGGAATGCGCCGGGAGGACGTCGGCTTCGAGTTCGGGCTGGAGTTCGCCGACGTGCCTCCTCGGGCGTCCGCACCGCTCGCTGGCGGGTGCGAGGCAGCGGGGTGCGCTCGGTCGAGCCGCCTTACTCCATGTAGCCCAGATCCGCGAGCATCTCCTCGGTATCAGAATCGATCTCCTGGCGTTCGATCTCGCCGAACTCCGCGAGCCAGCGATCCAGATCGTCGGCCATCGCGTCGCGGCGGGCGCCCTCGTCGTTCGCCAGATCGTCCAGCTCCTCGGGGTCGCTCTCGAGGTCGTAGAGCTCCTCGGCGTCTTCCTCCCGATCGCGGATGAGCTTCCAGTCGGGCGTCCGGGTAGCGACGGCGTCGCCGAAGGTGGGGTAGGCCATCGTGAACAGCTGGCGGTCCTCGAGATCGAGATCGGGGGAGTCGGTGTCGTCCTCGGGAAGGCCGAAAATCGGCTCGCCGGCAGCCTCGAGTGGGGGTGCATCCACCAGCGACAGGAGGGTGGGCAGGATGTCGATCGTGCGGACCTGCGTCTCGATTTGTTCGTCCGGCAGCGCGTCGTGGTCGAACGCGAGCGGGACGTTGATCTCCTCGTCGTAGAGCGTGCGGCCGTGGCCCTCGTAGCCGTGTTCGCCGAGCGCCTCGCCGTGGTCGCCGGTGAAGACGACGAGCGTCTCGTCGGCGATGCCGCGGGCCTCGAGTTCGGCCTGGAGCTCGCCGACGTGGTCGTCGACGCGCATCATCGCAGCGGTGTACTCGTCGTGGTCGTCGAGGAGGTCCCGCGGGGCGTTGCGGGGCTCGTGGACGTCGAAGTAGTGCACCCAGCCGAAGAAGCCCGATTCCTCGTCGTTGGTGCCGTGCTCGCCGTCGCCCTCGCTGGCGCTCGGGGGAGCGACGTCGTCGAGACAGTCGATCGCGTCGTCGGTGACGGCGCGTGCGCTCCGGCAGTGCAACGAGATGAGACCGAGATCGCGGAGGAGGTTCTTGACGGTGTAGCGGCCGATGCCGAGGTTCTTGACAGCGCCGAAGACCGTGTTGAACGTCTTGGTGTCGTAGATCCGCGAGAGGATCGGGTAGAGGCGGCCGTAGGCCTGGCCGTCCTCGTACCGGTCGAACCCGCGGTCGAGCTTCGAGTGGTCGGCGGCGAGGTGGTCGACGCTGACGACGCCGAAGGTGTCCATCCCCGCTGCCTGGAACCCTTCGCCGGCGGTGTCGTGCTCCTCGCTCAGACCCCAGCCGTTCTCGACGACGCCGTGCTCGAAGGGGTATTTCGCCGTCATGAACGCAGTGAGACTCGGGTCCGTGGTGTTCGCGACGGTGTAGGTCTCGGTGAAATCGAGAGAGTCGTCGTAGAGCTCCGCGCAGTTCGGGAACAGGCCCTCCTCGAGGCCCTGCTTGAACACGTCCTCGCGGAGACAGTCGACGCTGACCAGCAGGACGTTGCGGATCTCGCTCATTGGCCGTGGTACCGCGACTCGGGAGTTAACGGTGTCGTTCCCTGCTAGCGGGGGTCGCCGCGTCACCCCACAGGGGAACTACAACCTCCGCAATCCACGGAACCGTGATAGGAGGATTTCGATCCGGGTGGGACTGGAAGGGGCCGACCGCTGGACGACGGACGGCGACACAAGGACCGCAGGTGAGTGAGCGAAGCGAGCGAACCGAGGACCGCAGCGAGCCGCCCGAGTCGAGCGGTCGGGGGCTTCCAAGCGGGTCGCTGTTGACGAGCAATTCGCGGAAAACGCGGCAAGAGAGGTTTCGGTGTTCGCCACTCGTGGACGACCGAGGATAGCGGGAACAGGTGCGTCCCCGACTACCGAGATTCGAGTACCTAGTCGCTCTGGATGCGGGGGGCGAGCATGTAGGTCACGCGACCCTGGCCCTCCGCGATCTCGAAGTGGATCTTCACGGGGAACTCCTCGCCGAGTTCGAGGGTGACCTCCGCGTCGCCGGGGATGGCGGACTGGATGTCGCCGAGGTAGTCGAGGCTGAACAGAGAGTGGGCATCGCCGGCGTCGAGACCGATGAGATCGGCGGGATCGAGCTCGAAGTGGACGTCGTCGGTGTCGCCCTCGGCGTCGACGTAGAACAGCTCGGCCTCGGCGTCGACGCCCAGCGCGATGTGGTCCGAAACCATGTCGGCGGCGGTGACCGCGCGGTCGATGTCGGCGCCTTCGAGGACGATCTCGGCGGAGAGGTCCAGATCGGGGATGTCGGGCTCCTGGCGGATCGAGTCGGGATCGATCAGCGCGAGGGTGTACTCGAGCCCGTCGATCTGGGTGTGAAGCTTGCGAGTCTCCTCGTCGAGTTCGAGCTCGACGAGCTGGCCCTTGTCGGCCATGCCCGCGATATCCTGCAGTCGAGAGAGGTCGACGCCGATGAGTCCGCCGTCGGCCTCGTAGGACTCGAAGGCGCTCGCGTCGAGTTCGAGATCGACCATGCCGACGTTCGCGGGGTCGACCGCCCGAATAGCGAGCCCGTCCTCCTCGAGGTGGATCTTGCACTCCTCGACCAACACGCTCACCGCGTCGAGCGCGTCGCCGAGCGTCTCGGCGTCCACGATGGCCTTGAACATATCGTCCGTGGGTAGCCCCCGACCCCATAAAAAGACCAGCGGTTGCGCTCGCGGGCGTGCGCAGTGATCCGCCTGGAATACTCCCGCCGGGACGGGGCGACGGTAGCTTTTCGTGTGGAACGGACGAAGCCGATCGCATGGAGTCGATTTCGAACCGACGGCTGTTTGGCTACGCGCTCCTCGCGGCCATCGTCGTCTTCGTGGCCTGGACGGTGTGGCCGTCACTCAACGGGGGGTTGACCCTCCCAGCCGCGATCGCAGCCTTCAGCGTCCTCGTCTTCGTCGACGGATTCTTCGTGGGCAGGACGGCGAATCGCTGAACCAACGCCCAGCCGCTTGTGGTGTAGCTCCGGCGTGAGCGCGACGCGGCCGGGGGCTGATCGGCGATAGTTTTTCGAATGCTGCTATCCAACTGGCTGACTATGACGTCGGTCCCGCAGCTTAGGCAGTTCGTCTACGCCCTCCTCGTGACGGCCACGGCGTTCGGCATCTGGGCCACGTGGTTCCAGTCCGCCGACGGCATCTGGATCATGCTCGGCGCCATTGCGGCGTTCACCCTCTTGGCTCTCCTCGACGGCGTCGTCGTGGGGCGAGTCGTGGCGGACTGAGCGACGCCCTTCCCGAGTCGGAACGTACTTCCGGCTCCCGGGTCCAGTTCTGGTACATGAGTGAGTACACCGTGAGCGGTCGGTTCCAGGCCCGCGACGGCTGGCAGGAGTTCGAGACCGAGGTCGACGCAGAGAACGAGGACGTCGCCCGCGAGCACGCCTTCTCCGAGATGGGCGCGCGACACAACCTGAAGCGGCGACAGGTCGAGCTCGACGAGGTGCATGCAGCATGAGTGGAAACCAGGAGCTCCAGCAGATCAACGAGCAGATCGAGGAGATCGAACAGCAGATCGAGCTCGTCGGCCAGGAGGTCGACGACCTCGAAGACGAGCAGGACGAGATCGACGAGGCCATCGAAGCGATCGAGGCCCTCGAGTCCGGGTCGACGGTGAAGGTCCCCCTCGGCGGCGACACCTACGTCCACGCTGAGATCGAGGACATCGACGAGATCATCGTCGGCCTCGGCGGCGGCTACGCTGCCGAGCGAGACCAGGAGGACGCAGTCGAGACGCTGCGCTCGAAGCAGGACACCATCGACGACCGCATCGAGGAGTTCGAGAACGACGTCGACGACCTCGAGGACACCCTCGACGAGATGGAGGGTCGCGCACAGTCCCTGCAGCAACAGCAGATGCAACAGCAGATGCAGCAGATGCAGGGCATGGGCGAAGGCGACGGCGAGTGAAGCTTTAGACGATGTTCGACGGGCTGAAAGAGACGCTCGGCAGCTTCCGTGACGACGCCGAAGCCGCGGCTGAAGAGAACGTCGAAGAGGAGGACGTCGAGGACGACGCGGCAGACGAGCAGGACGCGGGAAACGAGCAGGCTGCCGACGGCGAGCAGCCTGCAGAGGATGAGGCAGCCGAGCAGGCCGTTGCGGACCCGGAAGCGAGCGGCGCTGACGTGGAGAACGGCGCCGATGCCCAGACCGACGCAACGCCGGACGCCGAGACTACCCACGGCGGCGAGTCTGCCGACGCGGCCGACGACGGTGACGGGGGAGACGACCCCGCCGACGATACCGACGACGACCCCGACACCGGGTTCGTTCGCAAAGCGAAGTCGCTGACTCGCGGCAAGTTCGTCATCGAGGAGGACGACCTCGAGGGGCCACTGCAGGATCTCGAGATGTCGTTGCTCGCCAGCGACGTCGAGATGGACGTCGCGAACGCGCTGCTGGACAACATCCGTGAGGAGCTGATCGGCGAGACGCGAACCGTCACGACGAGCACCGGCGCCGTCGTCGAAGAGGCACTCCAGAGCGCCCTCATGGACGTCATCAGCGTCGGGCAGTTCGACTTCGAGGAACGCCTGCAGACCGCCGACAAACCCGTCACGATCATTTTCACGGGCGTCAACGGCGTGGGCAAGACCACCTCGATCGCGAAGCTCTCTGAGTATCTCGCCGATCGCGGCCTCACGAGCGTCATGGCCAACGGCGACACGTTCCGGGCCGGCGCGAACCAGCAGATTCGCGAGCACGCCGACGTGCTCGACCGGAAGCTCATCGCCCACGAGCAGGGCGGTGACCCCGCGGCCGTGATCTACGACGCCGTGGAGTACGCCGACGCCAACGACGTCGACGTCGTGCTGGGCGACACCGCAGGCCGACTCCACACCTCCGACGGCCTGATGGACCAGCTCGCGAAGATCGAGCGCGTCGTCGACCCCGACATGACCATCTTCGTCGACGAGGCGGTCGCCGGCCAGGACGCCGTCAACCGCGCGCGTGAGTTCGACGACGCCGCGGCGATCGACGGCACGATCCTGACCAAGGCCGACGCCGATTCGGGTGGCGGCGCGGCGATCTCGATCGCCCACGTCACCGGGAAGCCGATCCTCTTCCTCGGCACCGGGCAGGGGTACGACGACATCGAGCGGTTCGATCCCGAGTGGGTCGCCGAGGAGCTGCTCGGGGAGTAGTTGCGGATCTTCTTGATTGGGTGACGGCGGCCGGGTAACGGCTGCGACACACGAAAGCCCCCGATCGCTCGAGGGCTGCGGCTCGCTGTGCGCTTCGCTCAGTCGCTATACTCCTTCGCTCCAGTGCTTGCTTCGCCTCGCACCGTCGAGCGACCGGCCCCTTTCGAAGCCCACCCAAACTGCCCACGTCCTCCCCAACCGATTCCGTTGCTCGCTACGCTGCGCTACTCATCCCTCGCACGGTGTCGCGCGACTGGCTGCTCGCCGGCAAGCGGCTCGCAGCCAGCGGCAGCGCGCGCCGAGGGCCCAACCGGGGTTTCGCGACACCGAACAAACGTCATCGGGTGGGACAGGAAGGGGCCGACCGCTCGTCGCAGGTACCGAAGTAAGCACTGGACCGACTGAGCTGTGCGAAGGAGGGAAGCGCGCAACGAGGTAGCTGCGTCGAGCGGGAGGGGGCTTCCAAGGCAGAATCTGTACCGGAGGTAACCGAGGAAGCGCCAGAAATCAGGCGTATTCACACAACCACACGAGCAGGCCTTTCTGGGCGTGGAGCCGGTTCTCGGCCTGATCCCAGACGATCGCGTGGTCGGATTCGAGCACGTCGTCGGTGATCTCCTCGCCGCGATGGGCGGGGAGACAGTGCATGACGGCGACGTCGTCGGCTGCGTCGGCGAGCAGATCGTCGTTGACCTGGTAGCCATCGAAGGCGGCGAGCTTCTCCTCGCGCTCGTCCTCCTGGCCCATGCTGACCCAGACGTCGGTGTAGACGACGTCGGCGCCGTCGACGGCCGCTGCGGGGTCGTCGGAGACGGTCGGGGCGGGGCCGAGTTCGCCGGCCCGTTCGATGACGTCGGCGTCGATCTCGTAGCCCTCCGGCGTCGCAATGGTGAGATCGATGCCGGCGAGCGCCGCGCCGATCACGAACGACTGCGCGACGTTGTTGCCGTCGCCGACCCAGGCCACGGTGGCCTCGGACAGGCCGCCCGTGTGCTCTTGAATCGTCAGCAGATCCGCGAGCGTCTGGCATGGATGGGCGTCGTCGGTCAGCCCGTTGACGACGGGGACGTCGGCGTAGGCTGCGATCTCCTCGAGCGCCTCGTGGTCGAACAGCCGGGCCATCAGTACGTCGACGTAGCGGCTGAGCGCTCGCGAGGTGTCTTTCAGGGGCTCGCCACGGCCGAGCTGGAGGTCGGAGTCGCTGAGGAACACGGCGTGGCCGCCGAGCTGGGTCATGCCGGTCTCGAAGGAGACCCGCGTCCGGGTGGAGGGCTTCTCGAACACCATGCCCAGCGTCTGGTTGTCCAGGTCGTCGTGGAGGACGCCCGCCTGCTGTTCGGCCTTGTACTCCGCCGCCAGCCCGAGCACCTCGTCGAGCTCGGCGGCGCTCAGATCGTCGACGTCGAGGAAGTGGCGTGGGTTAGTTTCGGTCATTGGGTATCACCCTCGGGTAGATCGGTCGTGGTGCCCGCGAGGGCCGTTGCACGTGCGCCCGCGAGATCCACACTGTCGAACGCGAGACACGTAGTCATTGCGCATCTGCCTCCGCGCCGGCCGCGTCAGCAGCCTCCG
This sequence comes from Salinarchaeum laminariae, assembly GCF_023204835.1. GTDB lineage: Archaea > Halobacteriota > Halobacteria > Halobacteriales > Salinarchaeaceae > Salinarchaeum > Salinarchaeum laminariae. The sequence continues at coordinate 883,241 of NZ_CP096270.1, read as the reverse complement.
CGAGATCCCCCGCGGCGTCGGTCAGGACCGCGATCGCGCGGTGGTAGGCCGCGAGCGGCAGGCGCTCGTCCGGCGCGTGGTCGAGATCGGAGTCGCCCGGCCCGTAGGTCGCCATCGGACAGTCCCACTCGCGGGCGAAGACGTTCATGTCGCTGGTGCCGGTCTTGCGGAGCAGGCGCGGATCGCCATCCGAACGGCGGATCGCACCGCGCAGCGCACGCCCGACGGGCGTCCGCGGGCTCTCCATCACTGGCGGGATCGGCGTGCCCCAGTTGACGGTCCCGAGCTCCAGCTCGCCGTCGGCCAGCTCGCGCAGCGACCCGGCGTCGAGCGAGGGGGGAATCCGTAGCTGGACGTCCATCGTCGCCTCGACGGAGAGCCCATCGGAGCTGGTGCCACCGTCGATCTGGACGGGTTTGGCAGTGACCTGTTCGAAGACGGGATCGAACTCGTCGCCGCCGACCTCGCTCACGGCCTCGCGAACCGCCGACCACCACGAGATCGCGTGCTCGATGGCGTTGGGCTCGGGACGCGAGGTGTGGCCGGACTCGCTCGTCGCGACGTAGGTGCCGGCGATCAGCCCGCGGTAGCCCAGCGTGATGCCGTCCCACCCGGAGGGCTCGCCGTTGATGACGGCGCCGGGCGCCTCGCGATCGTCGACGAGGAAGTGGGCGCCGGCGGAGTCGGTCTCCTCCTGCATCACGCCGACGAAGGAGACGCCGGTTTCGATGGCCGCGACGGCCATCGACGCGAGCGGGCCGGTGGCGTCGACGCTGCCGCGGCCCCAGAGGACGCGCGAATCGCCGTCCTCGCGGTCACGGTCCTGGAGCACGCCGTCCGAATCGTCGTCCTCGACGCGCACCGGGATCTCGCCGGGCACGGTGTCGACGTGACTCGTCAGGAGCACCGAATCGTCGGCGGGCGCGCGGACGTTGCCGACCTCGTCGCGGAACGCCTCGCGGTCGTGGGCCGCGAAGAAGTCGAGCAGGCGCTCGGCGGCGGCGGCCTCCTCGCCGGAGGGCGAGGGCGTCTCGACGAGGTCGATCAGGAGCGACTCGGCGGCGTCGCCGTCGACCTCGTGGACGGTGCTGGCGGTCATCTCAGCTTCCTCCCGTCACGTCGGCGATCGCCGCGACGACCTCGTCGGCGTGGGACTCCTCGATCGTCAGCGGCGGGAGCAGCCGGAGGACGGAGCGACCCGCCGGCAGCGCCAGAATCCCGTGGTTCAGCGCGAGCTGCTTCAGCAGGCGGTTCGACCCGCGCTTGACCTCGATGCCGATCATCAGCCCCTGGCCGCGGACCCCGCGGGCGTCGATGGCACCTGAGTCGATCGCGGCCTCGATCTCCTCGCGGAGGTAGCCACCGACCTCGGCGGCGTTCTGCGGGAGGTTCTCCTCGACGATCACGTCGAGTGTGGCTTCCGCGGCGGCGCTGACGGTGGGGCCACCCGAGAACGTCGAGCCGTGGTCGCCGTGCTCCTCGGCGAGCCAGTCGGCGACGAGCGTCGCGCCCATCGGCAGCCCGCTGGCGATCCCCTTCGCGGTCGTGAGCGCGTCCGGAACGACGTCGGCCTGCTCGCAGGCCCAGAGGGATCCCGTGCGGCCCAGCCCGGTCTGGATCTCGTCCATCACCAGCGCCGCGCCGGTGTCGTCTGCGACGTCGCGGGCGGCCTGTAGATACTCGGCCGTAGCGGGGTGGACGCCGCCCTCGCCCTGGACGGGTTCGAGGATGATCGCGGCGGTGTCGTCGTCGACCGCCTCGGCCAGCTGGTCCGCGTCGCCGTAGTCGACGTGGTCGACGCCGTCGATCAGCGGCTCGTAGGGCGCCTTGTACTTGCCCTTCCAGGTCGTCGCGAGCGCGCCCATCGTGCGGCCGTGGAACGCCTGCTTCGTCGCCACGATCTTCGAATCGCCGGTCGCCGCGCGGGCGAACTTCAGTGCGGCTTCGTTGGCCTCGGTGCCGGAGTTACAGAGCCAGACGTTCTCCAGATCGCCCGGCGCGATCGCGGCGAGGCGGTCGTAGAGCGCGTCGCGAGCGTCGACGGGGTAGGATCCCTGGACGTAGAGCAACTGTTTGGCCTGCTCGACGACGGCGTCGATCACGTCCGGATGACAGTGGCCCGTCGGTGTACAGGCGTAGCTCGCGCCGAAGTCCAGATACTCGGTCCCGTTGTCGTCGTAGAGGTAGGGCCCCTCGCCGCGCTCGATGCGAATCGGTTTCTCCGAGAAGACGAATCCTGCGTTCCCCATTATTCGGACACCTCCGTTGCTTCGGTATTGGAATCGTCTGCGGCTGCATCGTCGTCCGTCAGCGCGCTCGCCAGAATGTGCGTCCCGCCGCCATCGACTGCGGTCAGAACCGGCTCGTCGACGTTCGCGTCGGCGACGACCACGCGCTCGGCGCCGCCCTCGATCGCCTCGGTTGCGGCCATGACCTTCTTCGTCATGAACCCCTCCGCTGCCGTCTCGATGTTCTCGAACTCGGCAGGCGTCTCGGCGGTCGCGATGAGCGTCGACTCATCGTCGGGATCGGCAAGCACGCCGGGCACGTCCGTCAGAACGACCAATTTCGCGTCGAGTGCGCCGGCAATCGCCGCGGCGGCGCGGTCGGCGTCCGCGTTGACCGGCAACCAATCGTTGTCGTCCTTTCCGGCCATCGGAACGGTCGCGACGGGTGTGTACCCCCCGTCGAGTAGCGTCTCCAGCAAGTCCGCGTTGACCTGCTTGATCGTCCCCGAGTGGTCGCCGCGCTTGATCTTCTTCTTGCCGTCCTCCTGCACGCGGACGGCGGACTTGCGCGGCCCGGCGAGGAGTTTGCCATCGACCCCCGACAGGCCGACCGCGTCGACGCCCTGGTTCTGGAGCCCGGCGACGAGATCGGTGTTGAGCTTCCCGGGCAGCACCATCTCGAAGACCTCCATGGTGCGCTCGTCGGTGAACCGCCCGACGACGCCGCCGGGCGTTTCGACGTAGGTAGGTTCCTCACCGAGCTGTTCGAGCGTCTCGTCGACGGCGGTGGAGCCGCCGTGAACGACGACCACCTCCTCGCCATCGTCGACCAGTTCCGCGACGTCGGCGAGCGCGCCCGCGGGGTCGACCGCGCGGGCGCCGCCGATCTTGAGTACGACAGTCATTGTGTGAAACCTCCGTGTACAGCGGTATGAAAACGGCGATCAGGGCGCGCCGACGGGATGGAGCCCCGTGGACGCCAGCCCGGCGGTCTCCTCGAGGCCCAACGCGACGTTCGCGGCGTGGACCGCCTGGCCCGCCGAGCCCTTCATCATGTTGTCGATGGCCGAGAAGACGACGAGGCGTTTGTTCGACGCGTCCACCTCGAAGCCGATCTCCGCGAAATTCGAGCCAGCGACGGTCTTTGGCTCGGGGTAGCGGTACACCCCACCACCGCCGGAGGCCATGCGGACGAACGGCTCCTCCTCGTAGGCACCGCGGTAGGCGCCCCAGAGGTCGCCCGTGGAGACGGGTTCGCCAGGGAAGACGTGACACGTCGCGGAGGCGCCGCGGATCATGTCCACCGCGTGGACGGTGAAGGAGACGTCGAGCCCGAGGTAGGCCTCGATCTCGGCCTCGTGGCGGTGGCCCGTCGGCGCGTAGGGGCGCACGACGCCCGAGCGCTCGGGGTGCGAGGATGCCTCGCCGCCGCCGGCGCCACCCTCCGAGGAGCCGACCTTGACGTCGATCACGATCTGCTCGTCGCCGGCGAGGATGCCCTCGTCGACGAGTGGCTTTAGCCCGAGAATCGACGCGGTAGCGTTGCAGCCACCGCTGGCGATGAGATCGGCGCCGGGCAGCTCATCGCGCGTGAGTTCGGGGAGCGCGTAGACGGCGTCGTCGAGGTATTCTGGAGAGACGTGGCCGTCGTACCACTCGTCGTAGGCCGCCTCGCTCGGCAGGCGGAAATCCGCCGAGAGGTCGACGACCGTGTCGGCTGCGTCCTGGAACGCGTCGATGCGCTCCATCGAGACGCCGTGGGGCGTCGCCGCGAACAGGACGTCGACCGACGCCAGCTCCTCGGGATCGGTAAAGCGCAGATCGAGGTGGCGCAGGTTCGGGTGTTTGTAGCCGACGGACTTGCCGGCCGTCGAGCGGCTCGTGGCCTCCGCGATCTGGAACTCTGGATGTTGATCGAGCAGGCGAAGCAGTTCGCCGCCGGTGAAGCCGGTGCCGCCGACGACGGATGCAGTCAGGGTATCGGATGTGTCGCTCATTGAAATCGCCTCAGGCAGTCGCCTCGACGTCCTCGGCGACCGTCGCTTCGAGCCAGTCGATCACGCGGGCGGGGACGTCGACCTCGGTGGCGTCGTCGAGCGCCTTGAACTCGACAGTGTGGTTGACCTCGTGGACGGTGTAGTCCTCCACGTTGCCGTCCTCGTCCATCGTCTCCATCAGGTCGACGCCGAGCAGCCCGCCGCCGACGGCCTCGCTGGCCGTCGCGACGAGTTCGCGGGCGCGGTCGTCGAGTTCGAACTCCTCGACGTCTGCGCCTTTCGCCGCGTTGGTGAGCCAGTGGTCGGAGGAACGCACCATCGCGCCGATGGGCTCGCCGTCGACGGCCAGCACGCGAATGTCGCGGCCGGGTTTGTCGACGAACTCCTGGACGTAGAACACCTTGTGCTCGTAGTGGCCGAGCGTCGCCTTGTGCTCGAGGATGGCTTCGGCGGCCGAACGGGAGTCGATTTTCGCCATCAGGCGACCCCAGGAGCCGATCACGGGTTTGAGCACGCAGGGGTAGCCGAACTGCTCGATCGCTTCGAGCGCGGAGTCCTTCGTGAACGCGACCTTGGTTCGGGGGGTCGGGACGTCCGCGCCCTGCAGTGCGAGGGAGTTCTTGACCTTGTCCGCGCAGACGTCGGCGGTGTGGGCGCCGTTGATCACGGGGACGCCGTAGGCCTCGCAGAACTGCGTCACGTAGAGCGAGCGGCTCGTCGAGAGGCAACGATCGAGGACGACGTCGAGCTCCTGCATCGCTTCGGGCGCGCCGTGGACGTCGAAGACCTCCTTGCGGACGTCGATCTTGACGACGTCGTGGCCGCGCTCGCGCAGCTCACCGAGCAGCAGCTTCTCGTCCTTGCGAATCCGGGAGTAGAGGATCCCGACGTTCACGCGAGCCACCCCGAACTGTACGTGTGAGCGGCGCGGTCACCGACCGTCTGCACCCCTACTCACCCCAGTCTTCTTCGAGCTCGGGGGCCGTCTCGAGCTCGGCCGGGTCGACGCCGACGACTTCGAGTTCGGCGCCGCAGGTGGTGCAGTCGACGATCTCTCCGACTTCGAGGTTCTCGTGCAGGGACACCTCTGCCCCGCATTCGACGCATTCGGTCATCGTACCCCCACGTCGTGGGCGCGATACCTTAAACCCATCGAACTTACCAGAAAATAAACAGTAGCCAGACTGCCAGCTAATCGCGCGAAGGGAGTCGAACAGCCGCGAATTCGTGAGTCCAGTGTCAGCTGGATGTGTCGTTCGTCCCCCGCCGGGGACGGCGTCGCCGGCATCGCGCCGGCGGCCCGGTCGGGCGCCGCGGTTGCGGTCCGCCGATCGTGGGATTCCGGTGAGCCGATGCGGCCCCATGCCGCTCAGACATACTCGCTCACCTCGGAGTCGAGGCGCTCGGCTGCGCCCTCGAGACTCTTGCGCGTCGCGACGGTCGCGACGAGGTCGTCCTCGAGATCGGCCTTCGCGCTGGCGATCGCCTCCTCGACTGCGTCGGGTGCGGGGCCGCCAGCGGAGTCGCGGCTCGCCACGCTCTCGACGGGATCGAGTGCGGACCGGAGCGCGGACTCGTCGACGGCGTCGGTGATCGACTCGCCGAGCACCGCGAACGCGGCGTCGTCGAGGACCTCGATCGCGGCGTCGGGATCGGCTGCGCCACCGGATGGATCGTCGCCTTCCAGCCCCGCAACGTCCTCTGCCGCCACCGCGACGACCTCGTGAGCCGTGCGGAAGGGGACGCCGGACTGGGCCAGCAGGTCCGCGACGCCGGTCGCCGTCGAGAACCCCTCGCCAGCGGCCGCGGCGCACGCCTCGGCGTTCCAGTCCGCCGTTGCGACCGCGCCGCCAGCGACGTCGACGGCGCTCGCGACGTCGTCGATTACGGACCAGACGTGCGGGCCCGCACGCTGGAGATCGCGGTTGTACGACCGCGGAAGCCCCGAGAGCGTCGTCGCGAGGGCCTGGTGCGCGCCGGCGGCGTCGCCCGCCACGGCACGGACCAGCTCCAGCGAGTCGGGGTTCTTTTTCTGGGGCATGATCGAGCTGGTCGAGGCGTAGTCGTCGTCGAGATCGACGAACCCGCGATTGCTGTAGACGACGAGGTCCTCGGCCATCCCCGAGAGAGTCGTCGAGAGCGCCGACAGCGCGCCGGCAGTCTCGAGCAGGAAATCCCGCGTCGAGACGGCGTCCATCGCGTTCTCGACGACGCCGTCGAACCCGAGCAGTGCGGCGGTCTGGCGGCGATCCACGTCGAAGGTGGTGCCGGCGAAGGCTGCCGCGCCCAGCGGCGACTCGTTGATCCGCGTGAACGCGTCGAGCAGGCGGCTGACGTCGCGGGCCAGCGCGGCCTCGTAGCTGGCCAGCCAGAACCCGACCGTGATCGGCTGAGCGGGCTGGAGGTGTGTGTAGCCCGGAAGCAGCGTCTCCGAGTGCGCCTCCGCGGCCTCCAGCAGCGCTTCGCGGGTCTCCGCGACGGCTTCGAGCACGTCCAGCACGTCCTCGCGCAGACGGTAACGGATGCACGTCGCCACCTCGTCGTTGCGCGAGCGGGCGGTGTGCATCCGGCCACCCTCGGGACCGACGCGCTCGATGACGGCCGTCTCGATGGCCTCGTGAACGTCCTCGCCGTCGGAGAGGACGGCGTCGTACCCCTGCTCGTCGACCGCAGCTTCGATATCTTCGAGCGCGGCGAGAATCTCCCCAGCGGTGTCCTCTGCGACGATCTCCTGTTCGGCGAGCATCAGCACGTGGGCGCGATCGACGGCGAGATCCGCGTCGAAGATGCGACGGTCGGCAGCAAGCGAGGACATGAACTCGCGGGCTGGCCCGCCGGCGAAGCGGTCACGGCGGACGACGCCCTCGTCCTCGTTGGCGGCATCACTCGCGCTGTCCCCGGCGGCCGTCCCGGCGTCGTCCGGCGTGGCGTCGTCCTCGCTCATCGGATTACTCCTCGTCTTCGGCGTTCTCGGACTCCCCACCGTCCGTGATGGCGGGCGAGCTGTCCTCGAGACCGGCCTTCACGGAGTTGGCGAGGCGCTCCTGCAGGCCGTGGTACTTCGCGACGCCCGTTGCGTCCTCTTGGGCGATGCCTGCGACGTCCTCGGTGTTGAACGACGCCATCTCCTCGGAGTAGACCGCGTACTCGCTGTCGCGAGCGACCGCACGGCAGGAGCCGCCCTGCACCTTGACGGTCGCGGTGCCGGTGACGACGTCCTGGGTCTCCGCGACGAAGGCGTCGAGCGCGTCGACCAGCGGCGCGAAGACGAGCCCCTCGTAGGCCTTCTCCGCCCACTCCTGCTCGATTCCCTTCTTGAAGGAGCGCTCCTCCTTCGTGAGGACGAGATCCTCGAGCGCCTGGTGTGCGGTGAGCAGCACGGTCGCTGCGGGGTGCTCGTAGTTCTCGCGGACTTTGAGGCCGAGCATGCGGTCCTCCATGACGTCCGTGCGGCCGACGCCGTACTGGCCGGCGTACTGATTGAGATGCTCGATCAGCGCGACGGGCTCCATGGCCTCGCCGTCGACGGCGACGGGAACACCCTGCTCGAACTCGATCTCGATGAGTTCGGGGTCGTCCGCACCCTCCGCGGGTTCCTCCGTCCACTGGTAGATGTCCTCCGGCGGGACGTAGTTGGGATGCTCCAGTTCGCCACCCTCGATCGCGCGCGACCAGAGGTTCTGGTCGATCGACCAGATGCCGCCGTCGCCCGCCTCGACGGGGAGGTCGCGCTCGTCGGCGAACTCGATCTCCCACTCGCGGGTGAGGCCCAGCTCGCGGACGGGCGCGATGACTTCCAGATCGGAGCCGCGCCAGACGGCCTCGAAGCGGAGCTGGTCGTTGCCCTTGCCCGTACAGCCGTGGGCGATGCCCTCACAGTCCTCCTGTTCGGCGACCTCCAGGATCGCCTCGGCGATGACCGGGCGTGCGAGCGCGGTGCCGAGCGGGTAGCCCTGGTAGGTGGCGTTCGCGGCGACGGCGTCGAGACAGAGGTCGGCGAACTCCTCCTTGGCGTCGACGACGTGGAGATCCAGCCCCAGCGCATCGGCGGTCTCTTCGGCCTCTTCGAACTCCGATTCGGGCTGACCGACGTCGACGGTGACGCCGATCACTTCGTCGTAGCCGTACTCCTCCTCGAGCAGCGGGACGCAGACCGTGGTGTCGAGTCCGCCGGAGAATGCGAGTGCAACGCGTGACATTTCTGTACGTCACCAAATCGGGTTCGGGGGGATAAATTTGTCCATATTAATCATGCAAGAAACGGAGGGAGATGCGACTGATCGCCCGAAGGAAGTGGGTAGTGCAGACAAAGGACTGCCGTGGAGGTGAGGTGAGTAGGTGGGCCTAGGGGGCCCGTCGCGGTCGTCGCCGGAGAAGGGAAACGGCACCGCCGCTCGCGGAACACTGAGCGGGTGTGGTGGTGCACGCCATCGTGTGCGAACGTAGACGAGGAGGGCTACTAAACGCTTTCGAGACGCAGACGGCCCGAACTGCCCGTTCGCGGGCGTTGGGCGTCGAAAGCGCCAGTAGAATCACGGTCGTCTCACCGCCGGTACCGGTGTGCTCGATGCCGGTGTTGCTCACTCACCGGTACCAGACCGCTCGCCGATCGAGGCCGAACCGGTCACTCCTCGGTCGAACTCCCCGAATCGTCGGTGTCGGCGTCGGAATCACCGCTGGTGCCGTCCGAACCGTCTCCATCGCCGGCCGAGTCGTTGCTAACGCCATCGGTTCCGTTCCCAGCGTCGCCGACTCCGTTCTCGCCGCCGCTGTTCTCACCGACGCCAGGGCCGTTTCCGCCGCCCTCCCCGCCGGGCGGACCGTCACCGCCGAAGCCGGGGATGGTCCCCGGCGCCTTGCCGGGCGGGCCGAACCCGTTTCCGACGCCGGGGCCGGCGATCGACTGCGCCAGCTCCCGGACCTGCTGTCCGCCGAGTTCGCTCGCCCGGCTTCGCAGCGTCTCGATCGCCGTCGTATCGACGCCGTTCTCGGCGAGCACGTCCGCGGGAAGACCCCGGGTCGCGGTCTGGCTCGCGTTGAGCTGCCGGGCGAGGCTGGCGCGCTCGACCTCGATAATCGCGGCCTGTGCCGCGTAGGCGCCGTGGGAGAGCGAGCCATTTTCGTACTGCTCGGCGAGCGTGGCGTTCTGCGCCTCGAGCTCGTCGAGGCGAGTCTCGATCGCGTCGAGCCGCTCGGCGACCACGCCGGCGGTCGAACCGTTAGTCTCCGCGGCGGCCAGCTGCACGCCGAAGGAGCGCTCCGACACCTCGGTATCGAGCGCAGCGCCTTCCGCACCGAGTGCGCCGGCGATCTGTTCGCCGGGAGCGAGAGATGCGTTGCCGGCATCCTGGGTGGATCCGGAGGCGTCCATCGGACCGGCGAACTCGGACGCGCCGGCAAAGCCCGGAGCGGCCGCAGCTGCGATCGGGGCGAGCAACAGCCCCACCGCGAGCAGCGAAACCGCAACGGTTCGTCTCATCGTACACCTACCTCCGAGCGCCGTCCCCATATAGCGGGCACACGCTCGCGCCGGATCAAGGACCGTTTAGCCGAATTAAATACCGTTTTTCGCCGTCGCCGTCGGGCGATTCGCCGGCGAAATCGTTCGAACGGCGTCGCCACCGTCATAGATCCATCTCCCCCGGCAGCGCCAGCACGTTCTCCCGACCGATGCGGAACACCTCGATCTGGTCGTCCTCGCGCATCGAGGTGACGACCTGGCTCGTCTTCGCGTCGGTCCACTCCAGTGACGAGACGACCTGCTGTTGTTTCATCCGACCGCCCTCGGCCTCGAGCAAGCGCAGGACCTGCTCCTCGTTGGAGAGCAGCTCCGCGGGCAGTTCCTCCGTCGCACTCCCGCCGGTGGCGACATCCTCCGTGGAGCCCGCGGCGTCGTCTGCTGAACCGTCGCCGGGAGCGGTATCGTCCCCCGCTGAATCGGCCGGAGCGCCGTCGGAAGTGGAATCATCCGTAGCGCCATCGGAAGGGGAACCGGCCGCGGTGCCGTCGGGCGGGGAGGTGGAGTCGGGGGCGGGGTCGTTGGTCCCGCTCTCGCCGGCGTCGGCACCAGCTCCCGCAGAGCGGTCTGTCCTGCTGGCCGCTGGCGATCCAGCAGCTGTCCCGTCGCTCGCCGTGGCACCCTCGCCAGCGCCGTCGGACGGCGACCCGGCTGCACCGCCGCCCAGCACAGCAGGTCGCCGGAGTCGGCCGCTGTGGACCAGCCACGCCAGCACGAACAGGAGTGCGAGCACGGCGACGATCACACCAACGAGTGGGAGAATCGAGTCGTCCGCTGGCGGCGCGCTCGTCACGACGACCCGGGGCTCACCGGCGATGAAGTCGGTCTCGTCACCCCGCCAGACGGCCGCGGTGTCGGTGCGGTCGTCGGGGGCCGGCTCGATCGACGTGGCGCGATACGCCGCCGGCCACGCGATCGTGAGGCGGGTGTTGGTCTCCAGTAGGAAGGCATCGATGGCGGCACCCGCCCGGAGGCGGTCGCCGTCGACGGCCGCGAAATTCGTCCACGTGAACTCGTAGGCGAGGACGCCGTAGCTGCTCGGGACGCCCTCTGTTCGCGTCGAAACAGTGACGTTCTCCATCGCCATCTCGCGGCCGGTCGCGGCGCTGGCCGAGTCGACGGAGCCGGACATCCGGTCACGGAAGCCCGACGTGTAGTTGGCGGGGTCGTTCTCGACGTCGGCCTCGAGTTCGGCGAACGCCTCCTCGTCGGCGTCGTCTTCGAGACGCGTCCAGAACTCGACGGTCCAGCGGCCGTCGCTGGTAGGCTGGAGGCCGATCCGGATCCGCGTTCGATCGGTGTCGACGGCCTGTGCGAGCGAGGTCGCGTCACTCGTAGGCGTCGGGGTCATCGTGGTGGTCGCGCCGGTTGCGGTACTGGTGGAGGCGGCTGTCGTCCCGGTGGCCGCGGTGCTCGCGCCAACGTTGCCCGATCCAGACGAGGCGCCGGCGACGGCTGCCCCGCCAGCGATCGAGCCGACGAGGCAGAGTGCGACGAGGAGCGCCACTGCCACGTGGCCCAGGTCAATACCGTCGCCGGGATCGATCTGCATCAGTACGGTCTGCGGTTCCGAGACGCAAAACCGCTGTGGCACGCATCGGGCTCGTCCCGGCGGGGGGTAGGATCCGGATACCGACCTGTAGACACCGACACAAGACATTTATTGGGTGGCCGAAGACCGCCGAGTATGTTCGGACAACGGGGGGACATCGACGTCGAAACCCTGCTCAAGATCGTGCTCGTGTTGTTGCTCGTCGTCCTGATCCTCGAGGTGGTCGGCGCGTTCGTCAACGCGATCGTCGGCGTCGGCTCCGGCATCATTACACTGATTCTGGTGATCCTGATCATCCTCTACCTCCTCGGCGAGATCTAAGAGCGGCGCGACGGCGTCGCCCTCGGCCGAAGCTGTCCAACCGGAGGGGCCCGTTCGACCGACACCACTATTCGCCCGGCACGCTCACCCGCTGGTGTGTACAGCCTCAACGCCGCCGTTCCCGGACGCGTTCGCCGGATCGCCGGCGACCTGTACCCCCAGCTTGCCGGCTTCGCGGACGTGCGCGAAGATCACTCGATCTGCGTCAAGCGCCTCGGCGACGACGAGCCCTACAAGACGCTCGCCAACCGGGCTCGCACCGCGCTCGCCGACGCACCGGCGTTCGAGGTCGCAGTGACGGGAATCGACTACTTCGCCGAGCCCACGAGCGGCACCGCTCCCGTCGTCTATCTGACCGTCGAGAGCCCCGGGCTCGAACAGGTCCACGAGACGCTCGTTGCAGAGTTTGGCGCGCTGCCCGGGCTCGAAGGCGAGGCGTTCACCCCGCACGTGACCCTCGCCCGCGACGGGGACGTCGCCGACGCCGAACGGATCGCCGAGCGGAAAATCGACCCCGTGACCTGGACCGTCTCGGAGCTGGATTTCACCGACGCGCTTCACGACAACGCGATCGGGAAGATTCCACTCGGCGAGTGACCGGCGGCGAGTCGGGCCGGGAGAGCAGATGGAGGGTCGGTGCTACGATACTCGACTACTAAGGAACTCATTCGCTAACGGCGGAGTGAACGGGACAACAGACAACTTGGAAGCCCCCTCCCGCTCGCCGAACCTACCTCGCTGCGGTCCTCACCTCGTTCGCTTCGCTCACTCGGTTGCGGTCCTTGTACCGACAGACTCGCCACGCTCGTCTGTCGAGGTTCGCCTCGCTGTGCTCGGCTCACCGTCGGTACGATCGGCGAGCGGTCGGCCCCTTCCAATCCCACCCCGTGGATTTCGAGATGAGCTACGCTCCGGTGGATCGCCCAGCGGAGCGGACGCATTCGGGCGATTCCCTGTTGCTGAGCGCGCCCGGAATCCCGCCGCTCATCGCTCTCCGAGGCCGGTTTCGGGTGGGGCTGAGCGAGATCGAAGATCTCGCGAGGCACGGAAGAGCTCCGCTCTTCCGGCACTCCGGAAGGGGCCGACGAGCGGGAGGGGGCTGTCGTGGGCGTGGCCCGCGACGTCGGGAGACCTCCGGTCTCCCGGAATCCGAAGCTGTCTGCTGTTCAGCCAACTCCCACGCGCTAATCTGCAATACTCAGTAGTCGAGTCGAACGCACATTCGAAGGCGATCCACAGTAACCCCGAACACCAGCAACACGGCCAGAGGGCCCAGGGTTATGGTCTCGGAGGCGAAAGCGGACGCCATGGACGTCATCGAGAGCGACCTCCCCGGCGTGGGGAAGAAACACGAGGTGGAGCTGGGCGACGGCACCAGCCTCGTGATCGTGACCCACAACACTGGCCAGCGGGAGCTCTACCTGAAACCCGACGACGATTCGGACTCCGAGAAGCTCGTCGAGCTCTCCGATCGGCTGGCGCGCATGGTCGGAACGATCCTGGAGGGCGCGTACTTCCAGCCGGTCCAGTCCGAACACGTCGAGACGATGCTCACGGAGGGCACGCTGCTGGAGTGGTACGCCGTCGAGGCGAGCTCGCCGCTGGTGGGGGAGACCCTCGAGAGCGCGCACGTCGGCCGGAAAACTGGGGTCACCGTCGTCGCGATCCAGCGCGACGAGGACGTGATTTCGGCGCCGGACTCCCAGACCGAGATCGAGGCCGAGGACACGCTGGTCGTCATCGGAGACCGCGAAAGCTGCGACGCCTTCGAGACGATGCTGACAGGGGACGAAGTGGAGGAGTAGATGACGGGGAACGGGGAGCCGAGCCGCGACCAGCGGGGGCTCGTCGAAATCGGAGTCACGTCGACCCGCAGACCGCCGAGCAGCGCAGAGGGATCGGCCAGTGGCTGACCTGCTCGCGATCGGCGCGTTGTTCGCAGCGATCGCACTCGCTAGCCTGCTGGCTGCCCGCATCGGCACGTCGGTGATCCCGCTGTACATCGTCGCCGGAATGGCGATCTCGCCGGCGGTCGCGGGAGAACTGGTCGTCGGTGGCTACGACGTCCCAGCGATCCACAGCGGGGAGTTCGTCGAGATCGGGGCGGAGCTGGGGATCGTCTTCCTCCTCTTCTTCCTCGGATTGGAGTTCAACCTGGATCGGCTCGTCGAGAGCAGGAGTCGGATCTTCACCGCGGGAACGATCGATCTCGCGGTGAACTTCGGGGCTGGCCTCGTGCTTGGCTACCTGCTCTTTGGCACGCCGCTGGCCGCATTCCTGCTGGCAGGGATCGTCTACATCTCCTCCTCGGCTATCATCACCAAATCCCTGATCGACCGGGGATGGATCGCGAACGACGAGGCGGCGCCGATGCTCGGAACGCTCGTTTACGAGGATCTCGCGATCGCGGTCTACCTCGCGATTGCCGTCGCGCTCGTCTCCGGCGGCACCGGCGTCGCCGGGCTGGCACAGTCCGTCGGCCTCGCACTCGGGTTCATCCTACTCCTGCTCCTCGTCGTCCAGTTCGGTGGCGAGGCCTTCGAGCGCCTCCTGCAGGGCTCCTCGAACGAGTTTCTCGTACTGCGGGTCGTGGGCGTCACCGTGCTGATCGCCGGGATCGCGCTCGCGATCGGCGTCAGCGAGGCGGTCGCGGCCTTCTTCGTCGGAATGGCGTTCTCTTCGACCTCCCACGTCGAGCGTCTGGAGCGGCTCCTCGAGCCGGTGCGGGACGTGTTCGCGGCCGTGTTCTTCGTCTGGATCGGGCTGGAAACCGACCCGGTGCTGGTTGCGGGCGTCGCAGCCCTCGTCGGGATCGCAGTCCTTGTCACGACGCCGACGAAGCTGTTCTCGGGCTACCTCGGCGGCCGAGCGTACGACCTCGGGCCACGCCGTTCGACCCGCGTCGGGCTGGGGATGGTCACCCGCGGCGAGTTCTCGCTGATCATCGCGGCGGTAGCGCTGGAGGGCGCAGGCGGGACGCTCTCGGCGGCGGTCGCCGGCGACATCTACTCGTTCACGGTCGGCTACGTGCTCGCTATGAGCATATTAGGCACGCTGTTGATGCAGTACTCCGAACCGTTCGAGCGAGTCGCCGTCGAGCGGTTCGGCACGGAGTAACGCGGCGAGGCTGCCACGGGCGTTCCGGAGCGGTCGTGGCTGGCGGCCGGCGATCGACGCCGGAAAACTCGAATGGACCGAACGGACCGACGATCGCCGGCAGGCGAAGACTCAAACGGGCCTTTGAGCGTTCAACGACACTAACGCAGTTCGTCCCCAACTGTGGGTATGGCCTCGTTGCTGCCACTCAAGCCGACCGCCTCGCGGGACGATCGCGAGATCGAGCCCCGGCTCGTCGGCGTCGACGATCCGGAGGCCGAGACGGTGCTCTCGGCCATCTCCTCGACGACCGCTCGCCAGATTCTCGATCTCGTCTACGAGAACCCACGGCCCGCCTCCGAACTCGCCGACGAACTCGACAGCTCGCTCCAGAACGTCAGCTACCACCTCGAACGGCTCGAAGACGCCGGCATCCTCGAGGTCGTCGAGGTGTGGTACTCCGAGCGCGGGCGTGAGATGGACGTCTACGCACCGGGCAACAGCGCCCTCGTGCTCTACGCCGGTGCCGAGGAGGCGAAACCGTCGCTCAGCGACGCCCTGCACCGTGCGCTGGGCGGTGTCGGCCTCGTCGGCCTCACGAGCGCACTCGTTCATACGCACGCGACGGCCAGCACTGACACCGGCTCGGACGTGGGCATCATGGGTAAACAGACGTCCCAGCCCGACCCGACGTACTGGGAGACCGTCGTGAACTTTGCGACCGGGCCGGGGGGCGCCGTGCTCGCACTCGGGCTCTGTACGATCGCGCTGGCGTTCGCGATCTGGTACTGGCGGTCGTACCGGCCGGCCACCCGTCGTACCGGGCGGGTCGGTCAAACAGAGATTTGACATTGGGATAGCCCGATAGGGTCCCCATCCGTAGGGACAGTATGGAACGACGCACGTTCATGACGACAGTCGGCATCGCAGGCGTGACGGCGGCCGCAGGCTGTCTGTCCAGCGCCGACAGCAGCGACGACTCCGCGAACGATTCGGAGAACGATCCCGCCACCGGAGAGAGCACGGATCCCGGCGCGGGCTCCGAGTCGGCCGAGGCCCAGATCGCAAGCGGCGAGACCGACCACGAGACCGTTGGCTCCGGCGCGCTCGAAGGCGATGGGCTCCGGGACCCCCACACCGTCGCGCTCGCCAACCGATCCGACGACGCGATCGAAGCGTCGTTCGCGGTCCGAACCGACGACGGCGTCGCGTTCGAGCGGACCGTCGAACTCGAGAGCGAGGCGTCGATCGCCGTCACCCTGACCGAGATCGCACGCTACGAGATCGAGGCGTCGGTGCCCGGAGAGGGCACGGCGACGACCGAGACGATCCCGCTCGACATGTTCGACTGCAACGGTAGCCAGACGACGATCGCGTTCCGACCCGACGGCACGCTCGAGTCGAGCACGGTCTCGACGATGATGGCGTGTTTCGGTGTCGTCACCGAGCGCATTCCCGCCACCGAGACGTTCGAGCACACGATCGACGGTGCGATCGGCTCGGGCAAATCCGGCACCGGAGATGACCAGCCGAGCGAGGAGCAGCACTCGCTGGGCGTCGTGAACCCGACGGACGAGACCTGGACCGTCCGTGCGGTGCTATCCGGGGCCGAGGGCGCCGTCTTCGACGGCGTGTTCACCCTCGAAGCGGATACTGCGGCGACCCTCCCGATCGCCGAGCCCGGCAACTACGACCTCGAAGCGTCCGTGCTGGAGACCGACGCCTCCGAAGTGGAGTCCGTCGACAGCGACTCCTTCGATTGCAACGTCTCCTCGACGAACGCAACCGTCGGCGCCGACGGCCAGCTCGAGATCCGAACGATCTCGACGATGATCGCGTGTGACGTCGACAGTGACGACGGATCGAACTGAACGCGGACGGACCGGATACGATGGTCGTGACGAACGCTGGCTGCATGCCCGTCGATTGCTCCGAAACCCTCGGCGATGACGCTCTTCGGATTCGGACTCCGAAGTAGACGGAATAACCGGCGGCGGTCACTCGTTCTGCTGTTCTGATCGGTACTGACGTACGAGCGCTCCCACACCGACGAGGACCCCGATAGCACCGAGCACTCCGTATCCGACGTCGGAAATCCAGTCGGTCCACCGCACTCTATCCGCTCGATTACAGAACCCGCCGCCGCTCGAACCACAGGTCGTGACGCCGTCCCCATAGTGCTTGCCTGCCGTGTGGAGTATCGTATAGTAGTCTCCGTCGTCTTTGAGGAGTCGGTTCGTGCGAACGGAACGGGTAGTGGCGATCTTCCCTTCGTCCAGTACCTCCCGCTCCGTCTCCGTCAACCGGTCATTGTCGTCCGCTATCCGTTCGAACGCTTCGGATGGCTCCGTCCGCTCGAACTCCAAATCGGATCCGGGGGGCCGACTGAACTGATAAAACTCGCCGTCCAGATATGCGAAACCGAACTCGCCCGGATAGCTGCTCGTGGCATTGATGATTCCCTCGTACTCTCTGTAGGCGAGTTCGCATTCCCTTGTGAAAGCTGGCAAACAGATAACCGACTCGTCGACGTTTCTCATCGCAACACTGCTCCCCCGCTCTTCCTCCCCAGTGTCAGAGTTCGTCAGAACGAGCTCGTCGTCATCGTGGGTCACCTCGTACGCGGTGTACTGGTTCACCTCGTCCTCCGGGCCAGCGATGGTGCCACCGGTCCACAGCAGCGCGATTCCAAGAACGATCAACAAAAGGGGGACCAACCATGGGCGTTGGATACGCATTTGCTCGTCAAAACGGCCGAATCACCCTATGTTTTGTGACCGCCGCATCTGGACATAGACTATCGATTCGACGCGTTAGTTGCACTCCTGTGTAAGCGTATTTCTGGGCTCGGTATCGGGATCCCACGATGAATGTGATCGATAGTGATGGTGGCGTGAGCGGGTGATTCCGAAGAGCATGGACGAAACGGACGGCGGTCCGACCGCAACCGCCTACGGAAGCCCCCTCACGCTCGGCGATCCTAACTCGCTGCGCCCCTCAGTCGGTCGCTCTGCTCCCTTCTTGCGGTGCTTGCGTCGTTACGATCGCCGACCCGTCGGGCCCTTCCGGAGTCCCACCCGCGGTGGACTGAAGCAGAGCCTGGCGCGGTGGAAAGCCGAATTTCTTGGAAACTCGGTGGTCAGTACAGCAGTCGTACCGACCAATTTCGAGCGGTCAGGACGAGTATCGCACCACCCCTCATCCATCACCATTCAGATAAAACGCCCAGCCCACCCCAGAAACGCTGATTTTCGTATCGCGAAATACGATATATCACCACGAGCTCGCCGAATGGACCCGTCTCTGGATCGACTGTACATCCAACTGAAAACCGCCTGCAAGCGCGGCTGCAGCGGCGTTCTGCGGTCGGCTCGACTGCCGAACCTACACGGCCGGCCGCTCGCCGAACGTCATCTCGACGGCTTGCTCCTCGCCGTCCCGGATCACGGTTATCTCTACCGTCTCGTGTGGGACCGTCTCCAGTGCCAGATAGGTCGAGAGTTCGTGGCGCGTCTGGAGAGTCGTGCCGTCGATGCCGACGATCACGTCGCCGCCGATGGGAATCGACCGGCCACCGACGAACGCCTCGTCTTCTGCTGGTTCGAGTACGCCGTCGGCGGGCCCGCCGTCGACGACCTCCGCGACCATCACGCCGCGCACCTCGTCGAGATCGTTCTCGATCGCGACGCGGCGGTCGACCGGGTAGGTGCGGATCCCGACGTACGTGTGCGCGATCTCGCCGTCCTCGATCAGTTCGGGGACGACCCAGTCCGTGACGGCGGCGGAGATGCCAAAGCCGATGTTCTCCGCACCGCCCGAGTTGATCACAGCGACGACGTTCGCGTCCATGTCGACGAGCGGGCCGCCGCTGTTGCCCGGGTTCACAGAGGCCGTCGTCTGGACGGCGTTGGGGATCGAGAAGCCCGTGGGCGCGGAGAGCGTCCGGTTCGTTCCGCTGACGATGCCCCGAGAGACCGAGGCGTCGTAGCCTAACGGGTTGCCCAGCGCCATCACTTCCTGCCCGACGATCGGTTTCTCGTCGGCAAGGGAGAGCGCAGTGGCGTAGTCGGGTCGCTCGTCGACCTCGATCACGCCGAGGTCGGTGTGGGGGTCGGTGGCCACGACGTCCGCGCCTGTCCAGTCGTTGTCGGCGTACTGCACGTCGATCGTGTCGGCGCCGTCGACGACGTGGTGGTTCGTCACGAGGAGATCGTCCTGGTAGACGAACGCCGAGCCCTGGCCGGCCTGACCGCCGTAGACCTCCAACAGGGCGACGGAGTCGATCGCCTCCTGGTAGACCTCGGTGTAGACGGTCCCCTGGGCCTGCGTGGGTGGGAGCCCGGCAGCCCGCGTGAGGCCGCCGTCGTCGCTCGCCTCGGAGAAGGGCTCGCTGCAGCCGGCGACGGCTGCCATCGCTCCCGCTCCGAGAGTCGCGAGCACGTCGCGCCGCGAGAATCCGTCGGACACGTCGCCGAATACGTGGGGACGCGGGTTAAGCCCACGGCCCGGAATCGACGCGTACGTTCGCCGATCCCGGAGACCACGGATCGAGCGATCGTACCGAGGGCCAGCGAAGTGCTAACTCTTAAGCGCCGGCGCGGCACAGTCGAAGGCGAGATGGCACGACGCGGCCGCTCGGAGGTGGCGCGATGACCGAGGAGTCGATCGAACCCGAAGCCACGCCCGACGGCGGCCAGACAGGCGCCTACACAGTCCGCCTCGAGCTCGCCGACGAACCCGGGGAGCTCCTCGACGCCCTCCAGCCGATCGCCGACAACGGCGGGAACCTCCTCTCGATATTCCACGAGAGAGGGAACCTCACGCCGCGCGGTCGGATCCCCGTCGAGGTCGACCTCGAGTGCCACCCAGACCAGTTCGAGACGATCGTCGACGCGCTCAGGGAGGCCGGGATGAACGTCGTCCAGGCCGGCCGCGAGGAGTACGGCGAGGAGCTGACCGTCCTGCTCGTCGGCCACGTCATCGACACCGACCTCTCGAATACGCTCGAACGGATTCAGACCCAGTCGGCGGCCTCGGTGACCGACCTCGCGCTCTCGGCGCCGGAGGGGACGGAAGACGTCTCCAGCGCCCGGCTCCGAATCGCGACCGCCGCGGATCGAACCGACGACGTGCTCGCGGACGTCCGCGAGGTCGCGACCGAGAAGGACCTGCACGTGATCGAGCCGCAGCTCGATCGAGGTGACGCCTGATGCGTCTGGCAGTGCTCGGTGCCGGCGCAGTCGGGCGCTCGGTCGTCGAACTCGCCGGCGAGTACGGCCACGAGGTCGTCGCGGTCGCGGACTCGAGCAGCGCGGCGATCGGAGCAAACGGGGCGGAGCCACTCGACGCCGATACCGTCCTCCAGCGAAAGGAGGCAGAAGGCGTCGTCGGCGACGCCGATCCCGACGACGCACTCACAGCAGAATACGACGCACTAATCGAGGCCACGCCGACGACGCTCGGCGACGCCGAGCCCGGCTTCGACCACTGCGAAACCGCCCTCCAGCGAGATCGTGACGTGGTGCTGGCGAACAAGGGGCCCGTCGCCGAACGGTACGCCGATCTCCGGGCGCTGGAGGCAAACAGCGCCGGTACGGTCCGCTTCGAGGCGACCGTCGGCGGCGCGATCCCGGCGATCTGTACGATCGAGGATTACGGCGCCGACACCGTCGAGGCCGTTCGCGGCGTGCTCAACGGCACCGCGAACTTCGTCCTCACGCGGATGGCCGCGGAAGGGCTAGGCTACGAGCACGTGCTCGCGGAGGCCCAGGACCTCGGCGTCGCGGAAGCCGATCCAAGCTTCGACGTCGACGGCACCGACGCCGCGCTGAAATGTGTGATTTTGGCGAACGTGCTGACGGGCGGCGAGCCGGAGTTCTCACTCGACGACGCCGAGGTCGAGGGCATCCGGAACGTGCCCGGCTCCGCGCTGGAGCTGGCGACCGAAGAGGGCCAGACCGTCCGGCTAATCGGCGAGGCGACCCGAGACACGGTACGCGTTGGTCCGCGGCTCGTGCCCGAGAACGGCCCGCTCGCGGTGACTGGTACGCGGAACATCGTCCAGCTCGACACCGGGCACGCCGGCCGGCTGAACATCTCGGGTCGCGGGGCAGGCGGCCCGGAAACGGCGACCGCGGTGCTGGCAGATGTCGGCCGCCTGGAGTAGGCGCGCCGGCAGCTACCTTTTAGGGTGATCGGCGAACATCGGACAGTCGAACGGTTGCAATGCGCTCGCTCACCGACGTCAAAGGACTGCGTCCGCGGGATCTCACGCGACGACAGCGGCTGCTCGTTCTGTTCGGAATCGGGATCGTCCTGCTGGTGAGCCTGTTTACGACGCTCTACTACGTTGGGATGCGGACCGTCGAGGACCGGCCACGTGACCTCTTTCACTCGCTCAACATCGTCGTCGAGACGATGACGACGACGGGGTTTGGCTCGGACTCGCCCTGGAAGTCGCCGTGGATGAACGCCCTCATCATCACGATGCAGGCCACTGGGGTTCTGATGGGGTTCATCACCCTCCGGGTGCTCGTCATACCGCTGTTCGAGCGGACGCCGCTGAATCTCGACGACCGCCTCACGCCAAAGCGCGACCACGTCGTGATCGCGGAGTACGAGCGCGACTC
Source organism: Salinarchaeum laminariae (assembly GCF_023204835.1). Taxonomy (GTDB): domain Archaea; phylum Halobacteriota; class Halobacteria; order Halobacteriales; family Salinarchaeaceae; genus Salinarchaeum; species Salinarchaeum laminariae. The sequence goes on along the minus strand of NZ_CP096270.1, from coordinate 861,900 downwards.
AGAGGTGCTGCTCGACGAACTCGAAGAGCTCGGGATCGACTACGTCTTGTTGGAGTCCGAGGAGGCCGAGGCAAAGCAGCTCTCAGACGACGGCTACCAGGCGATCAACGGCAATCCAGAAGAGCGGGGCGACCTGGAACGCGCGACGATCGGGGAGGCCGCACTGCTGATCACCGACGCCGGCGACCGGACCGCGAGCGTCGTGCTCACCGCGCTCGAGCTGAACGAGGAGCTCCGGGTCGTGAGCTTTACCGAGTCGACGCGCCGCAAGGCCGCCCTCGCCGAGGTCGGCGTCGATCGCAGCGTCGCCCCCCACGCCCTGATCGGCCAGCGTCTCGCCGAGAAAGCGACGACGCCGGTCGCGCTCGGGCGAGGGACCGGCGGTGGGAGCGACACTGGGGCCGACGCGACCGAAGGGCCGACGGACGGCGTCGGCATCCGCGAGATCCTGATCCGGCGAGACAGCCCACTCCACGGCGTCCGCATCGGCGACTCGCCGCTGGCCAACCACCCCGATCTGACGCTCGTCGCCGGCTGGCTCGACGGCCACCTTCAGGTGCCGCCCGCGCCGACGAGCCGGCTCACGCCCAACGCCGTGCTCGTCGTCGCCGGACCGGAAAACGAAATCGACGAACTCGTCGGCGAGGTGTCCGCGGTCCGGTCACCGATGGATCGCGTTCACCCCCGGGTGATCGTCGCTGGGCTCGGCGAGGGCGGTCGTGCGGCCGTCGATGTACTTCCTGAGGAGGTCGCCGTCACGACTGTGGACCAGACCGCGGAGCGGAAGCCGGACGTGGTTGGCGACGTCACCGAGCCGGACGTGCTGGAGTCGGCCGGTATCGAGGACGCGAGCGCGCTCGTCGTGACGGTCGACGACGACGCGACGGCGCTGTTGACGATCGCGATGGCCCGCGCGCTCTCTACGGACGTGGAGATCCTCGCGCGTGTGACCGAGAGCGAGAAAGCCGCCGCCGCGTTCCGTGCGGGCGCCGACTACGTGCTCTCGATCCAGCGGGTCAGCGCCCGGCTCGTCGCGGCGGAGGTGCACGGCGAGCGGGTGGTCGATTTCGCCAGCCAGATCCGGGTCGTCCGCGTCGACGGTGCCCCCTTCCACGGCGAGCGACTCGGCGACCTGCGGGGCGTGGAGGACGGCCCCGACGGCGCCGACGACTCGAACTGGACCGTCGTCGGGCTCGTTCGAGACGGCGAGGTTCGCACCGACGAGGGGGAGACGGTTCGGGAGGGCGAGGAGGTGATCGTCGCCGGCAGCGACGAGGCAATCCAGACCTTCGAGCGAACGATGGGGTAGGAAACGAACGGAGCGGAAGAGAGCGAGCGGCGGCAGAGCGCAGGATGAGGAGCGGCAGCGGAGCGTGGGCCGAATCGGCAGCGAAGTGTGGAGGGCCGATCGGCAGCGGACAGTGAAAAGCCGTCGGCAGCGGATGTCGAGTGGTGATCGAGTGACAGAGTGCGTTCAGTCGTCGGCGGGATTCTCCGCGTCCTCGTGGTCTGCACCGCCGTGAACGGCAGCCTCGTCGACGAAATCGGGGAGATCCGGCACCGCGCCGGTGTCGTGGGAGCCGGTGGGCGGGAGGTTCACGTCCGCGGCCGCCGAGGCGTCGAGATCCGTCCGGGTGTCGATCGCGTCCATCTCGCCGTCGGCGACGTCGCGGGCGTCCTGATCGATCCGCATCGAACAGAACTCGACGCCGCACATCGAGCAGAATCTGGCCTCCTTGTAGTTGTCACCGGGCAGCGTCTGGTCGTGGGAGTCCTGTGCGCGCTGGGGGTCGAGCGCGAGATCGAACTGCCGGCGCCAGTCGAACTCGTAGCGGGCTTCCGAGAGGGCGTCGTCCCAGTCCCGCGCACCGGGGAGTCCGTTCGCGACGTCGGCGGCGTGAGCGGCGATCCGGTAGGCCGCCAGCCCCTCGCGAACGTCGTCCTCGTCGGGCAGTCCGAGGTGCTCCTTCGGGGTGACGTAACAGAGCATCGCCGCCCCGGCTCGTCCGGCCTCGGTCGCGCCGATACAGGAGGTGATGTGGTCGTAGCCCGGTGCGACGTCTGTCACGAGCGGGCCGAGGACGTAGAAGGGAGCGCCGTCACAGAGCTCCTGTTGTTTCTCGACGTTGTGTGCGATCTCGTCCATCGGCACGTGGCCGGGCCCCTCGACCATCACCTGGCAGCCGTGGTCCCAGGCGGTGCGGGTCAGCTCGCCGAGGGTCTCGAGCTCCGCGAACTGTGCCTCGTCGCTGGCATCGGCGAGGCTCCCCGGACGCAGGCCGTCACCGAGTGAGAAGGTCACGTCGTGCTCGGCGAAGATCTCACAGATCTCCTCGAACTTCGCGTAGAGGGGGTTCTGCATCTGATTTTCCTCGATCCACTGGGCGAGAATCGAGCCGCCACGCGAGACGATCCCCGTGGTTCGGCCGTCCGTCAGCGGGAGGTGTTCCATCAGGACGCCCGCGTGGATCGTCATGTAGTCCACACCCTGCTCGGCGTGTTTCTCGATCACGTCGAGGAGGATCTCGTGGGTCATCTCTTCGGGGCTGCCGGCCTCCTTCACAGCCTCGTAGATCGGGACCGTGCCGACGGGGACGGGGGAGTAGTCGACGTTGGTCTCGCGGATCTCGTCGAGGTTCGAGCCCGTCGAGAGATCCATCACCGTGTCCGCGCCGTAGTGGACCGCCGTATGGAGCTTCCGGAGCTCGCCCTGGAGGTCGCTGGTCGTCTCCGAGTTGCCGATGTTGGCGTTGACCTTCGTGGAAAACTCCCGACCGATGATCATCGGATCGAGCGAGTCGTGGCCGTGGTTCGCTGGGATGACGGCCTGGCCCGTCGCGACCTGTTCGCGGACGAACTCCGCCTCGTGGTTCTCGCGGTCGGCGATTCGCTCCATCGCCGGCGTAATCTCGCCGTCGCGGGCTCGCTGAATCTGGGTTTGGGGCATGAATCACTAGGTTGTATTACTAGGTGATAAAGCTGGTTCTCCCGATCCCAGCGCCACGTTTACAGCCCGCACGACTCACCACGCATTCGGTGGTCGACCCGCTCAACTCCCTCCGGCACCGCGCTTCGAGCTGTTCCACGCTTCGCTGGTGATCTGTGGGCTCGTGATCGCGGCAGATCCAATCTGGACGGTGCTGACCGAACCGAACTCGATCGACAGCGTGCTGTTCGCCGCTCTCGGGATCGTCACCGGCGCCTGGTTCGTCGGGTGGGGACTCCGGGGCGGCCCCGTCGACAGCGGCCTCGCCAACGACATCACTGGCGGCGTCGACGGCGGGTCTGACAGCCACGGTCGTACAGTTCGCGCCGCCTAACAATTGCCGTCCCCGCCGCTACTAGGCCGTATGGCATCCGACGGGCTCCGGTCGCTCGCCGACTTTGGCACGCGATCGCTGGTCACCCACGCGATCATGGCGGTGACGTTCAGTGGCGCAGTCGTATCGGCGTTCGTCCTCGACGGAACCGTCGCGCTCGTCTCGTTCGTCGCTTTCGTGAACTTCACCGCCGGCGTCTGGATCTGCCAGTCGATTCACTCGCTTGGCAACGCGTACGGCGGCGGAGAGTACGAGGGCATCATCGAGGCACTCAGAAAGCGGGGGCAGCGATGAGGGTGGTGATCCGATGACCGACTCCTCGTTCGACGTCGGTCGGCTGGCCCGCCTCGTACTGCTCATCGCAGGCGTAACGGCGGTCTTTCTGTTCGGGGCAGCCCAGCAACTCGACGACGAGGTCTTTCAGATCGGTGCCGTCGCGATCGCTGCCGTCGCAGTCGTCACTGCGATGACGGCGTTCCTGATCGCCGCAGGAGAGACGTACGATCACACGCAGGGCCGGTGACGCGGCCACCGAAGCGCGAACGGCGCTGGAGCCCGCGAACGGCCAGGGACCACACCCCCATGTGAACGCATCCCATCCTATCACAACCTTTACTATTCGACCGGTATCAGTTGCAGGTAACCTGGGCGCCCCCGGCGCCCGAGGTGTCCCACATGACGACCGCACCCCAGACCCGCCGAGACCTGCACGCTGCGATGGCAGCCGCAGGTGCGCCGCATTTTGCCGGCGGGTATGCTGGGGCAGTCGCGAAGATCGGGGTTGCCGCCGGAATTGCCGGCGGGTTCCTACCCGCACTGTCGGGGAATCTTGCCCCGGTGTCCTGGCACACCTCGAAATGGTCCCGCAATCTCGTCGCGTTGGCCGTCACACCCGCGGCGTGACGGGACCCACGGTCGCCCCGTTGCGGGCGAGCGCTGACGATTTCTTCGCGTCGGATTCGACCAGCCGCCGAGCCCTGTAGTCCACTCGCCGGCCGGTCACTCCTGCCGATGCGTTCCTCGCCACTCGCGAGCCGGCGGTTCGTCTGGATCACCTGCCGTCGGCAGCGATGGCGACACCTCGCCTCCGATCTTATGGACCCGCAGACGAGCGAAGCGAGTCTGGTGGCGGTGAGCGATCCCGACGGGATCGCGATCCTCGCTGGACGAACGGAGTGAGTCCAGCGGTGCGCGTTCGACTCGCGCCGGGGGCCTATGGCAACACGCCAGTCCGCGGTCGACGCGACGGTCGACTGCACGGTCAGAGTAGCCCGCGACGCCAGCGGTACGGTCGCCGACGGCGCCGAAACGCAGCTCGCCCGCGTCGAGGGCGTCGAGGTGGTCGAACCCGTCGACGTCTCGGGGTTGAAACCCGGCCTGAACGACCTCTCCGTCGACGTGCGAGCGGAAATCCGCGTCGTCGACGAGGAGCGGCGCGTCCGCGAGGGTGAACCCCCCGACGAGGTCGTCCGCCAGCGACTGGCGGACGGGTTTGGCGTCGACGTCAGCGACGTGGAGGTTCAGCGCTGATCGGGCTGAGACCCGCGACAGCGCGGCTCATGGGCAGTGGCGTTTCGCAGGCCGTCAGCGAAACGCTCATTCTCCGGTCGGCGCCGCGATCGCACCGTCGACCCGCAGCCTGACCGCGATTCCGTCGGGATCGAACACGGCGGCTACTCCGTCGGCCGGTCGCTCGACGGTGATCCCTGCGTCTTCGAACCGGGCCGCAGCGGCGTCGAGTGCGTCGTCGTCCGGCAGGACCACCTCGAAGGATTCCAGCCCGAGCGAGTCGTTCTCGATGGGCGCAGAGCGGCGTCGCCAGGTGTTCGCGCCGACGTGATGGTGATACTCGCCGGCTGCGAGGAACAGCGCCTGATCGCCCATCCGCTGGCGGGGACCCATCCCCAGCAGGTCGGCGTAAAACTCGTCCGTGGCGTCGAGGTCGGTGACCTCGAGGTGAACGTGGCCGATCGTGGTGCCAGCGGGAAGCGCCCCGGAGCGATCTGAGCTCTCGCCGTCGTCGGCCAGTGCGACCAGGGCATCGAGATCCAGCGGATCGGTACCCATCTCGACGCGATCGCCCGCCATCGGCCACTCCGCCCGGGGTCGGTCGACGTAGAGTTCGAGTCCGTTGCCAGCAGGATCGCGGCAGTAGATCGCCTCGCTGACGCCGTGGTCGGCGGCGCCGTCGATCAGATCTCGCTCGCGCAGGCGGGCAATTGCGGCGCCGAGCGTCGCGCGATCGGGCACCCGGATCGCGAGGTGGTAGAGACCGGCCTCCGCGGGGCTGCGGTTTGGGGCGTCGGGCGCAGCGTCGAGGACGAGGAGGGGATCGCTGGCGACGCCGAACACGGCGCGCTGGAGTTCGGCGCCGTCGGGCGCCGGCGTCGACGCTTCGACGGTGTCCGGGTCGAGCCGATCGAGACCAATCACGTCCTGATAGAACGCAACGGCTTCGTCGAGGTCGGCGACGCGGAGGTGGACGCGACCGATACCGGCTGCGGCGGGAAGGGCGTCCGTGGACATACCGGAAGAATGGGACGAACGTGAATAACGCCTCGGGCCACAGAGCCGGCGCCCGGTGACCTACGCTGGATTCAGCAGCGTCTCGCCCTCGGCCATGTGCGCCTCGACGGCATCCAGATTCAGGGTTACACCGAGCCCTGGTTCCTCGGGCACGGGGATCGCGCCATCGGCGATGATTCCGCCGTCTCGACGAAATCCGCCCACTCCTCGTCGCGGCCGTGGAAGACGAAAACGGTGAGAGTGAACAGTCAGACTGCACGCAGCCGAAGGACGAACGCACCCGAGGAGACGGCAAAGAGGATCGCAATCAGCAGGAGGAATCCAGCGCCGTACGCGAGGCTGAGGGAGAAAAAGAGGAGGTTCAGCCCGATCACGACGGCGAACGCGACGAGCTTCTGGCCGAACGAGATCACGGCCTACGAGTCGTCGAACGGCCACGTAGTTGTTTTGGACTCGTTCGGAGTGAATGCAAGTGATCTGGGGAGACAGACGGGAACCGCCAGGAAGCCACCTCCCGCTCGGCTCGGGCGACTCGCCGCGCTCCTTGGCGGGCGGCAGAGCCGCCCGCCTGCGGTGCTTGCTTCGTCGTCCTTCGTCGAGCGGTCATCGGGAGACCGGAGGTCTCCCGAGCAGACGGACGTAGTCCGTCAACGGCCCCTTCCAGTCCCGCCCTGTGATGGATTCCGAGGAGCGTAGCTCCGTGGACTCCGTGCGAAGCTACGTGCGTGGGGTCGGCCACCGGCTAGAGCAGCCGGGGATCTATCGCGCTCAGACCTACCCGGGAACCCCGGGAGGGACCGGAGCAGTCGGGGGCTTCCAAGCTGTTCGCTGTCCAAGTCGTCGTTCGAAAAATCCCAGCGATCGATCCGGAGCCAGAATCTACGTCCCGTGATCCCAGCTGCCCATGTACTCAGCCTGCGCGTCGGAGATCGCGTCCAGCTCCACGCCCTCCGCGGCGAGCTTAATCTCGGCGACCTCTTTGTCCAGTTCGTCGGGGACGTCGTGGACGCCGGCGCCGTACGCGTCGCCGTTCTCGATGAGCTCTCGGACCACGACGGCCTGGATGCCGAAGCTCTGGTCCATGACCTCGATCGGGTGGCCCTGCGCGTTCGGCGAGGCGAGGTTCACGAGCCGGCCCTCCGCGAGGACGTTGATCCGGCGACCGTCGTCCATCTCGTAGGCCTGCACGCCGTCGCGTGCCTCGTAGGTCTCTGCGGCCAGCTCCTCGAGGCGCTCGAGATTGATCTCGACGTCGAAGTGGCCGGCGTTGGCGAGGACGACGCCGTCCTCCATGTTGGCGAAGGCCTCCTCCGTGATCACGTCGCGGTTGCCCGTCGCCGTGACGAAGACGTCGCCTGCTGCGGCGGCCTCGGCCATCGGCATCACGTCGTAGCCCTCCATGTGAGCCTCCAGTGCGCGGCGTGGCTCGACCTCGGTGACGACCACGTCGGCGTTCTGGCCGGCGGCCTTCGCGGCGATCCCCTTGCCGCAGTAGCCGTAGCCGGCGACGACGACGGTCTTGCCGGCGAAGGAGAGGTTCGTCGTCATGGCGATGTTGGCCAGGGAGGACTCGCCGGTGCCGTGGACGTTGTCGAAGAGGCGCTTCATCGGCGTGTCGTTGACGGCGAAAACGGGGTAGTCGAGCGCGCCGTCGTCGGCCATCGCGCGGAGGCGGTGGACGCCCGTGGTGGTCTCCTCGGCGCCGCCGACGATCGTCTCGATCAGTTCGGGGTAATCTTCGTGCACCGCAGCGACCATGTCCATCCCGTCGTCGACGGTGATCGTCGGCTCGTGGGCGAGGACGGACTCGATCGCCGCGTAGTACTCCTCGTCGTCGACGCCGCGGCGAGCGTAGCTGGTGATGCCGTCGATTGCATCGAGCGCCGCGGAGACGTCGTCGTGGGTCGAGAGCGGGTTGCAGCCCGTGACTGCGACCTCGGCACCGCCTTCCGCGAGCAGCTCGACGAGGACGCCCGTCGACGCCTCGACGTGCATCGCCATCCCGATCGTGTGGCCCGCGAACGGCTGATTCTCGCGAACCTCCTCGCGCAGCGCGGCGAGAATCGGCATGTGCTGGCGCGCCCACTCGAGCTTTCGGTCGCCGGACTCGATCGCGTCGGTCGGTGCGGGATCGTCGGCCGAAGCCGATTCAGCGAGCTGCTCGCGAATCGGCGGATAGGCTGTCATGATCGAGGCGACGGGTACTGGCCCCTAAACGGTAGCGATGGCGGGATGGTGCCAGATCCGCTGGTCACCGCCAGAGTGCGGCAGCCAGATCCAGCGTTCGGTCCTGTACCGCCTCAGTCGGCGCCAGCCCGTTCGACGAGCGCAGCTGCGTGCTCGGCAGCCCGCTCGCGAACGGCGGCCTCCTCCAGCGTCGTCACCTCGCGATCGGCCATCAGCACCTGCCCGTCACAGACCGTGTGGCGGACGTCGCTGCCCCGCGCCGCGTAGGCGAGGTGGCTCACCAAATCGTGTTCGGGCGTGAGGTGGGCAGCGTCGAGATCGATCACGGCGAGATCCGCGGCGGCGCCCGGCTCGATCCGGCCGGCGTCGATTCCGAGCACGTCTGCACCGCCGGCGGTCGCCATGCGAACGGCGTCCTCTGCGGGGACAGCGGCCGCGTCGTCCGCTGCGAGCTTGCCGATCATGGCTGCGTCTCGGAGCTCGTCGAAGACGTCGAGATCGTTGTTCGAGGCAGCGCCGTCGGTGCCGATCGCGACCGGAATGTCGCGGTCGAGCATCGCCTGGACCGGCGCCATGCCGCTGGCGAGCTTCATGTTCGAGGCCGGACAGTGGACGACGCCGGTGCCACGCTCTGCGAGCAGATCGAGCTCCGACTCGTCGACGTGGACGCAGTGAGCGAGCGCGGCGTCCGACCGGAGCAGTCCGAGCTCGTCGGCGTACGCGAGCGGGCGTTCATCCTGCTCTTCGACGATCGGGTCGACCTCGTCGGTGGTCTCGTTAGCGTGGAAATGGAGTAGCTTGGCAGAATTTTCGGCGGATTCCGCAAAGGTATCGAGTGCGTCCTCGCTGACGGTGGTGAGGCTGTGGGGCTGGAGCGTCGTCGAAATGCGGCCATCCGCGGCGCCGTCGAGTTCGGCGGCGACGTCGATGCTGTCACGAACGTCGGCGGCGGCAGCGTTCTCGTCCTTTCCGACGGTGATCGCCGTGTGGCCGAGGACCGCGCGAATCCCCGCGTCGTCGACGGCCTCGGCAATCCGGTCGACGTGGAAGTACATGTCCGAGAAGGTAGTCGTACCGGATCGAATCATCTCGAGGATGCCGAGATCGGCGCCGGCCCGGACGTCCTCCGGCGTGAGTTCGGCTTCGACAGGCCAGATGTCCTCCTGCAGCCAGGCGTCGAGTGGTTTGTCGTCTGCGAGCCCGCGCAGGAGCGTCATCGCGACGTGCGTATGGGCGTTGATCAGACCGGGAACGACGAGGTCACCCTCGGCGTCGAGCGTTCGATCGGCGTTCTCGACGTTGGGCAGGTCCGGGTCATCGTCGATCGCGGCCGGCTCGTCGACGGCGAGGATCTCGCCGGCCTCGGCATCGACCAGGACGTCGGCCGTCTCGATCGTCATGTCGGGACGGAGGACGCGACCGCCAGCGACGCGCAGCGTGGTCATGCGTTGGCGTGTGGGTGCCGCCGCCTTGAGTGCGCCGATGGAGCGAGTGGATACTGCTTGATCCCTCGATGGTGTACAGCTGCTCACACGGCGGCCGTCAACGATGCGCGAGTCCACGTCGAGGGCATCACCGACGCAGAGACCGAGGCCCGCCGGAAGCACGGCGCGAAATTGCCAATCGACGACTGCGCCGGCGAGTATTGCGTGCTGTATGGCAGAAACGACCAGCGGAGTCGCCGTAACCGCGCCATACCGTGATCGATGGGCGCGAACGAGGCCATCCGTCGGTGGTGAATAGGTATAGCGTGAAGCCTCAAGTGACACCGTCCCTACCTACTCGTAGGGAGCGATTACGAGGAACCGATGGCTGGCGACACCACGAATTCGAGCGACGAGGAGACCGAGGGAGCAGGGAGCGATCCGGCTCACTCCACGGAGTACGTTCGCGCTATCGAGCCCACCGAGCTACGGGAAACGGGAACCGATGGCCGTGCTGACGCCGAGTACGGGGCGGTCACGCTCGTCGGCGTCGTCCACGATCATCCGGCGAGCGTCGCTCGCGTTCAGCGCGTCGTCGCCGACAGCGGGCACGAGACGCTCGCACTCGAGCTACCGCCGCTGGCAGTGCCGCTCTTCGAGCGCTACGCGGCCGATACGATCTCGCCACCGAGCACCGGTGGCGAGATGAGCGCCGCCATCCAGGCGAGCGACGCAGCCCGAACGGCGGGGATCGACGGGCCGACGCCGGGGTTCGCGGGACGACTCGGCCGCCACCTCCTCGCGGAACGGCCACCGATCGAGACGACGCGGACCGCAATCGGCCGCTTCGTCCGTGCGTCGGGCCACGCCGTTGCCTGCCGTGCTGGGGCGGTCCTGGGCGCCGTGACGGGGCGAGAACCGGAACTCTCGGCGCCGCGGGAGCACGCCGTCACGGCCGAGGATCCACCGTCCGTACAGGCGCGGGACGAGCGTAAGCAGGTGCGCCTCGCGCGATCGGTCGCAGCGGCCTTCGGCCGGGATCGGTCCGTCGCGACGAGAGACGAGCTCCGGGAGGCGCACATGGCAGATCGGCTGGCGACGCTCGCCCAATCGGGGGCAGTCGTTGCCGTACTTGGCGTCGATCACGTGGACTCGGTAGCAGATAGACTGAGCACCGTCTAGAAACTCCTCGGAGTTCTATCGGGTGGCCGCGGCCCACCGAAAATGCTGCTCGGCATCGCACGAAGAGGAGGGTGTGGAATGGAACCCGATCCGGACCGTCGAACGTGGGGTTCGATCGGCACGGTCGGTACGCGTCGGCTTGCACCGACGAGCGTCAGGGGGCCGACGGCGCGAGCTACGTATCGCGTTTGAGTCTGATCTCGTCGTCGGTGACGGTGTCTATCTTCGATTGTTCGAGCACGTAGTCGTCTTCGTCGACGGATTCCCAGCCGAGTCGCGCGCGGATTCGGTCGCTGATACTGGGGTCGGCGTCGACGTAGACGGTGTCGTTACGAACGCCGCTGACGACACCGATCTTGTCACCCGATGCGTTGACGACCCGCTTTCCTTCGTCCGTCTCTGTGAACGTGTGCATAGATGTTGGTGCGCGGAGTCACAGGCCCGCGATCGGCGGGTAAAGACCGCCGCCGGGGGGTCGGACGGCGGCGGTCCGGAACCCTGGGGAGCGGGGAACCGAGTGGCTGGCCGAACTCCGCGTCGCACCAGCCATCACGATCAAACCGCTTGTGCAGTGATTGTTATACAGCGTGTACCGGGCGACGGCGGCGGATCAGCCGAGGTTACCAGGGCCGGCCGCCTGGGTACGGAGACGACCGATGACCGGCGAGCGATGGACGGTCGGTCGGCGATGCCAGCACACACGAGGCCCACCGTCCCGATTCTTCGAGCGACCGCGTGCAGGGGCTACGCGAGGCGATCATCTCCCTGAGAAACACGTGCTTACCTGGGCGGTCGACCCCAGCGGAGCGGCCCTGCTTCTCGAGGAGGAGGCACGGGGTCGCAGGACGGTGCGCTATCGCTCTGTGAACGTGGAGATCGCTCTCCGTAGCGAGGGGGAAAAGTAGTGGCCGCGACGGCTACCCAGTACAGACGTCACCGCGTCGGACGAACCGCTTCGATTGGCGCTGTGCGTCGTTACGGTTCGCCGTAATACTTCCACTCGCCGTCTTCCTGTCGGACTTCGATGGTGCCCGTGGTCGTCTCGGTTTGCTCCTCGTCATTCACCACGAACGTGACCTTCGTCTTGGCCTCGACGAGGGCCTCCCCGTCCTCGGGGCCCTCGATGACCTCCGAGGACTGCAGACTCATGCCGATCGTCTCGAGCTCCTTTTCTGTCGGAATCTGCCCGGTCTCGGGGGACTCGGAGTGCAGTGCCGCCTCGACGGCGGAGGGATCGGTCCCGTCGTAAGCATCGACGTACGCCTCAACCGCGCCCTCGGGGCCGGAGCTACCGCCGCCGCCGTCGTCGCCGAGAATGCCAGAACAGCCGGCGATGCTCGCGGTTGCAATCGTTGCCGTTGCGGTCGTGATGAATGTTCGTCGTCGCACACTCTCTGCCTTGCCGGTATGGAACAAGAATGGAGGCTCTAGGTGTGTGGTGTCCGGGGGAACTGTGGATTCGAGTTCATGAAACGGGGTATCTGGTTCGTCTGGCGCTATTCGGACGTTGTCGGCACAGTAATCGCCGACGCGTCACCCTGGCCCGGATGTGAAGCGGTCACACGCCGACGGCCAACGCGCAACCCTTACAAGATACGGTAGACTACGATCAATCGCACAGTCCCGTGGGGTAGTGGCCAATCCTGCGAGCTTCTGGGGCTCGCGACCCTGGTTCGAATCCAGGCGGGACTATTCTCGACGGACTCTACGCACCGACGAGCGACGCGGCCGCGACAGCTCTCCCGCCGCTTCGGTTCGGCTGTCGTCGATCCCATCAGGTCGCTTCGAATATGTTTATGCTCGCGGCGTGCGTATCAATGACTTGTATGGGAGTGAGTAGCACACAGCGGCGAGCACTACCGAGGTGGTACCGATGACCACCGAGTTCGACCTCGGCTGTGCGACCTGTGGCAGCGCCCTCACCGAACGAACGGTTGCGGCGGAGTCCCTCGGCGTCCCCGGCGAGGGATCCCTCCCCGTCGCGGAATGCCCCCAGTGCGGCGACCGGTACGTCCCCGAGCAGACGCTCGATCGGGTCGGCAAACGAAAACGAACGTAGCGCGCTCGCGCGACGATCGACAGTTCGCGTTTGACGGTCGTCCGACTCAGACGCCGAACGCCGCACGGAGCACGTCCCGGGTTCCCGGACCGAGTCCGACCGCGAGCACCGCGAGTAGCATCAACACAGAGTAGCGCGGGCTCTCCTCGATGATTTCGTCGTTGAACAGCCAGAGGACGACGACCGCGGCGACCACCTTCACGGGGAAGAATGGCCACGTGACGCCGATCGCATCGGTGAGCCACGCGGGCTGGATCGATCGTGTGACGTCCTGAATTCCGGAGTTGACGACGTGTTTCGGGCTGTAGACGTGAGCGAGATCGAACTCCTCGGCCCAGTCGAGGCTGATCACGTTGGCGATGCCGTCCACGGAGTGACCCCAGATGATCAGGGTGCCGACGATGCCTGTACCGACGTTGACCTCCGGCCAGTAGCGCTCGGTGCCGACCCACGCGATCGCCGTCGCAGCGGTCGCGATCGCGAGGACGACCACAAGCACGAGGGGGTTGAACTCGACGGGGTCTGTGGTCACCGCGAGATAGCTCAGTGCGGCGATCGTCGCCGTGAATAGCGCGACCCCCGTCGCACCGAAGGGGCGTTCCCAGCGCTCGACGCGCCCATCCCGTTCGAGCCAGACGCTCGCGACGATCGCCGCGACCGCCAGCAGGAACACTGTCACGTAGATGAACGGGCTAATGATCGCGGCGCTCCACGGAAAGGGGATCGCGGGATCGCCAGTCGCGCGGAGCATCGCGACGCTCGCGTCCTCGACGGTCCGGAGCGCGCCACCGAAAAGCACCCACGGGAAGAGGGGGTAGAGGGCCTCGACCTTGGCCTCGATCTCGAGGCGCTCGACGAGGAAGTAGACGCCCGCGAGCAGAAGAACCAGCAACACCGCGTAGCTCACCGTCGAGACGACGGTGTAGCCGGGTTCGGCGACCACGCCCGACGCGGTATCACAGCCCGCAGAGAGATAGTCGACCTGTCCGTCCTCGCGAACCGCACACGACGCGCCGTTCCCGTCCGCGGCGACGGGACCCCAGTAATACTTCCAGATGAACTGGTCGTAGACCTGCTTCGGAAAGAGGAGGGAGCCGATCGTCCCGGCGAGTGCGAGGGTGGCGACCACGGCCGCCCAGGCCCTTTCCGGGTCGAGCCGGTCGAAGACGTCGTCCATGGCCCATCACCCGGAAGCGTGGCGCTTCAGCGTTCCGGTCCCGTGCGTCAACGAGACAAATGCGGACCGAGCGATCGGTAGTGCCGCCGCTCGTGAATGTGAAAGCCAAATGCGAGGGCAAGACGCTCCGTCTTGCCTCCCGCCGATGGGAGTCGATCCCACCGGGCGGGCGCATGCGAGCGCAACGCGCTCGGACATGCGAGGGAAGGGATTTGAACCCTCGGACCCCTTCGGGAGCGGATCTTGAGTCCGCCGCCGTTTCCGGGCTTGGCTACCCTCGCACGCGAATGAGCGGTTGGGAGTCGGGGGACTTACGCGCGTCGATGGGTCGTCGAACTGGATCCCGTGACAGACTCGACTGCTGAACATTACAATCTGAATTTGACGAGACTGCACAGCAGACCGCTTCGAAAGGGGCCGACCGCCGGCTACAGCCCGCTGGACGATCCACCGGGGCGAAGACCTGGCCACAATCCTCTGGGTGGGACTGGAAGGGGCCGACCGCTCGGCGATAGCTGGCGACGCAAGGACCGCAGTCGAGCGAATGCGAGCCGAGGACCGCAGCGAGTCAGGATCGTCGAGCAGTCGGGGGCTTCCAAGCGGTTCCTGTCCGTGTCACTCCACGGGCAGCGACTGCTACTCAGTGGTCGAGTATGCAACACTCCCAGCTGCCTCCACAATCCTACGATCAGTCCCTAGCCGTCGAACCGAGACTGCACGTAGGGCTGGGCGTCCTCGATCTCGCCCAGCCGCGAATCGGAGGTGAGGACGGCCTCGGTCTCTTCGCGAGGAACGGAGAGATTGATCTCCTTGGTTCGGCCGTATCGACCCTTCGAGACGACGACGGCGTTCACGATGCCGAGCATGTCGAGCTCGGAGATGAGGTCGGTGACCCGGCGCTGTGTCAGGGGATCGGCGTCGATTTCCTCGCAAAGCTGGTCGTAGACGTTGTAGACCTCGCCGGTGTTGATCGCGGCGACGCCGCGTTTTTCGAGGAGGATGATGGCGTAGAGGACGAGCTTGGACTGCATCGGCAGCGTGCGGACGACCTCGACGACGCGGTCGAGCTCGATCTTCTCCTGGGCCTTGCGAACGTGATCGCCCTGGATCTCCTCGACCTGATCGCGTTCGGCGAGCTCGCCCGAGGTTCGGAGAAGGTCGAGCGCACGGCGAGCGTCCCCGTGTTCCTGCGCCGCGAAGGCCGCACAGAGCGGGATGACGTCCTCGGAGAGCGCGTTCGGCTCGAACGCTTCCTCGGAGCGGTGCTCGAGGATGTCCTGGAGCTGCGTCGCGTCGTAGGGCGGGAAGACGATCTCTTCCTCGCCGAGAGAAGATCTGACGCGGGGATCCAGAAGGTCGGTGAACTTCAGGTCGTTCGAGATGCCGATGATGGAGACGCGGGAGTTCTCGAGATCGGAGTTCATCCGCGAGAGATTGTAGAGCGTGTCGTCCCCGGACTTCTCGACGAGCTTGTCGATCTCGTCGAGCATGATGACGACCACGCGCTCGCGATAGTCGACTGCGTCGAAGAAGACGTTGTAGACGCGATCCGTCGGCCACCCGGTCATGGGGACTTCCTCGATCTCGTCTCGATCGGCCTCGAGCTGCTCGATGCGCTCCTCGATCTCGTCGATCGACGACACGCCGAGATCGGTGGCAGCGGGGGCATCCTCGGCGTCGGCGCCCTCGGGACGAGTGGCAGACGACTCGTCACCAGAATCTGCCGGATCTCCAGCTGCTCGAGCTTCGAAGGCGTTCGACTGCAAGACGGACGGATCTGCTTCCGCGCGCTCGCGAAGCGCCTCGAGGTCGGCGATCTCCTCGGCGATCGCTTCGCGGTTCTGATCGTTGAACTGGTTGGCGAGCTGCGCGAGTACGCGGTACTGCGTGTCGGTCACCTCGCAGTTGATGTACTCGACGTCACAGGGAACCTCGTACTTCTGGGAGGTACGCTCGAGCTCCTGGCTGACGTACTTCGCACTCGCCGTCTTGCCGGTCCCGGTCTTCCCGTAGATGAGAATGTTCGATGGCGTGTCCCCACGGAGTGCCGAGACGAGGATCGTCGCCATCTTGTTGATCTGCTCGTTGCGATGGGGAAGCTCACGGGGCGTGTAGGACGGACGGAGGACTTCCTTGCTGACGAAGATCGGATCGCCGGCGAGGAGATCGTCGAACAGCCCCTCGTCGTCGGACGTCGCCGCGTCGTCGAGGTCGAGTTTACCGTCGGCGTCGGTGCTAAGATCGGTGTCGGTCATCGAATCGACGCCTGCGCCTGCTTCGAGGGACGCAGTATCGACGTCTGTCGCAGCGTCGGCGCCGACTCCCCCCTCGCCGCTCGAGGGAGAGTCGTCAGAACTGCCGACCTCACCGTTCTCTCGATGATCGCCGAGGACGCTCTGTGCGACGTCGAACTCGAAGGCCGAATCCGACTCTGGCGGTGCTTCTTCGCGAGTGTCGGTGTCCGCCGGTGACTCACCGTCTGCATCGTCGTCGCTGGATTCGAACTCGGAGTCAGCGTCGGGGTCGCCACTCACGCTGGGATCGACCCCCTCGTTTCGTCTGGAATATACGGCGAAGGCGTTCGCGGACTGCCGCTAACCCCGCTACACCCCCGAATTCGTCCATCTGCGTTCATACGACAGCACGTAGTCGGTGCAGCGGAACCCGAGGTAGACCAGCGACTTAAACGCTTCCTTCAACGGACGTCGAAGATCACTGACCGCACCTCGTTTTCGCGCTTGACAGCACAAATCGACGAGCGGGACGATCGGCGCAGCTCGAGAAGCCGGCAATCACCAGTCGTAGAAGCCGAGGTCGAAGGGGCCACCCCTTGGTTTCAACTGGAACGTGGAAACGCCAGGGGAGGGCTACTGCCATATACATAGGGCAATCTTTATCACCTATACTCAAAAACCATATCCGTAATCCACTATAGTAGCGTATATAGGTGGAGCTGCGCGGTATTGTTGTTAGGAAATCTAGCAGCTTCAGGCTGAGCGGCACCAAATCCGTCCACAGACGGCGATCGTTCCAGGTGAAACGGAGGGGTGCCCCTCCGAACGACGGCTCGTCACTCCGCCACCACCGCTCAACCGTCCGACCGGACAACCCGCGAACTGTGGACCGGAGCACCCGACCGCCGTGGGCTTAACCGGATTCGGCTCGTAGAGGAGGTATGATCGAACGAGCGACGTTCGCCGGAGGCTGTTTCTGGTGTATCGACGCCGCGCTCGAGGAGCTCGACGGCGTACAGTCGACCACGTCGGGCTACACTGGTGGTCACGAGTCGGATCCGACCTACGAAGAGGTCTGTCGCGAGACGACCGGCCACGCAGAGGCGGTTCGCGTGGAGTTCGACCCCGACGTCGTCGCCTACGCCGACCTCCTCGAGGTGTTCTTCAGCATCCACGATCCGACGACGGAGGATCGGCAGGGGCCAGACGTCGGCTCGCAGTACCGATCGGCGGTGTACTACCACGACGACGCGCAGCGTGAAACTGTGGAGGCGTTCGTCGACGAGCTCGAATCCGCTGAGGTGTACGACGGCCCGATCGTTACGGAGATCGAGCCTGTCGGCGAGTTCTACGTCGCCGAGGAGTACCACCAGGACTACTTCGAGAAGAATCCCGACAAACCATACTGCGCTGCCCAGGTGCTTCCAAAAGTCGAGAAAGTTCGTGAGGAGTTCCGTGATCTAACCGCTCCCCAGCAGTGAGTGACAGGCTGGTCGGCCTGCCCAGTGGCTGACCGCCGCTCTTGGACCGTCCACGTCCTCTGTTGCCCCGATGTGACCCCGACTTCCAGTGGCGACACCGAACGGTCGATTTCGACCCACGTCAGTTTGATACCTCAATTTCATTACCGACGTAAAACGCGATTCACCCCGCTACGGCCTTTTGATTTTCCACCCGAAACGTAGGGGTGTGACTTCGCACAGTGTTAATCGGCCATTCGTTCGTCGACCTGAAACGGTGGCCTCCTCACCGCCTCGATCGGGGTAAATCTACTGTGACGTGCTCTCCGACACTCTTTTGCCGAGTCCTCGCCGATCTATCTGTATGATCGCGCGCGAACGTCTCATCGAGATCGGCGTCTCCCTCACTGGCGTCGGTATCATGGTGGCGTTACTCTACGTCATCGGTCTGAACTACACCAACGAGGCGGCGAACGGCCACCAGGTACTCACATCCACCGGTGGCGAGATGGTCGTCTACGCCATCGTCGCTTTCATCGTCCTCATGGCAGTTGCCGGCCTCGTCCTGACCCACACCGTCACCATCGTCGAAGCCGAAAACGGCGACGGATCGGACTCGAGTAGCGCGTAATTCGTTCCGACCTGGTTCGGTCGTCGACACTCCGTCCGTTCAATCCTCCGCAGCGTCTGCCAGCGCGACCTCGTAGTACGACAGCGGGTGGTTGATCGTGTCGCAGCGCTCGTCCTTGTTCACGCAGTCCCCGTAGACGTCCATCGACGCACACGACGGCGGCGCGTACTCCAGCCCCTGATCGTCACGCACGTGTGCGAGCTGGAAATCGACCGACTCGCGGTCGAGTTCGCCGTCGGCGAGCTCCACGATCGCTCTGGCGTCCATCCCCGCTGCGCCGAGGAAGCCGACGAGCGAGTACTGGGAGTGGGCAGGTAACGACTCGCCGTCGCGAGCACGCTCCAGCAGTGCAGTTACACATGGCGGGAACTGCGCGGGTTCGACCCGGTCGAAAGATAGCGGGATCTCCGCGTCGGCGAGCATACTTTCGATCGTCTCCCGTGGCTCGTCGAGCTCTACGGCGATCTGGTCTGGTACCGATAGCGGCAGCCCGTCGGCGACGCGATCCGCGACGGCGCGTTCGAGCAGATCGTAGAGCTCGGCACGATCGACGGGAACCCGACCCGCCGACAGCGATCGATTCACGAGCGCCCACTGTTCGCCGCCGAGATCTCGCGAGAGTTCGAGATAGACGGCGACGTCGACGGCGAACGGATCGCGTCCGTCGACGTCCTCGGCGAGGCCGAACTCCCCGAGAAGCTCGCGGACGTCGAACTCGGGCTCCTCGACGCCGATTCCGCTCTCCATGCCGTCGCTCGCGCCGGGCTCGGGCAGATCCGTTTGTAGCCGCTGGCGCGCCGTCGCGGCCTCGGCCCGTGCGTAGGCGTCGATTGCCATCGGCTCCTCGAGCAGGGAGACCAGTATTCGCGCGATCGGGTAGGAGAGCAGCTCGATCCTGGTCGAGCGGTGCATCCCCGTCTCGTTCCCTGCGTTACCGGTCCCGACGTGTCCCTCTGACAGTGCAGTCTCGACGCGTTCGCGTGCACGCGAGACTACCATCTCGTCGGCTTCCGCTGCGTCGTCGGCGCCACCGACCAGCGCCCCGATCTCGACGTCCGCGGCCTGGACGGCCTCCCGGGCGCTTTCGAAGAAGGGGAATCGCGCGTGGCGCCGTTCCATCGCGAAAGCGTTGCTGCCGAGTCCGGTTAAATCGCGCGGTGGGCCGATCGTCGCCACGAAATGCGTCGATTCCAGCCTCCTCCGCCTGGCACTTTACTCCTGCAGGTATGCAGTGACGAGCGACTCGAACCGATCCGGTCGGTCGCGTGGGAGCCAGTGTGCGGCGTCCTCGAACACCTCGACCTCGCCCTCGGGGGCGATACCGGCTGCGCGTTCCGCCCACCGTGCTGGGAAGACGTCGTCCTGGCCGCCGTGAACGAACAGTGCCGGGCATTCGAGCTCGTCCAGCCGGGTGTAGTAGTACGTGTTCCAGCCGCCGTAGCCGACCTCGGCGTTGCGCCAGCTCCGGTAGGCCTTCCCAGCCGTCGGCCGCTGGAGCTCCCTGAAGAACGCGTCGACGAGTTCCTCCGGGAGTGCGTCCGGCTCGGACACGACGCCGTCGAGGCTCGATTTCGCGATCGACCGTCGCTGGGACGCCAGCCAGAGCCCCGCGCGATTGAGCAGCCCGAGCTTCGCGAGCAGCCAGGTTCGCCGTCCGTGGGGCAGCTTCGTCCCGAGACCGAAGGCGCTCACGGGAACGAGCCGATCGACAAGCTCCGGCCGGTCGAGCGCGAGCTGAATCGCGATCCCGCCGCCCAGGGAGGCTCCGACGAGGTGGGCGGAATCGAGCCCGACGACGTTCATGAACTCAGCGACGGCGTCCACGTGGCGATCCGTCGAGTACGGTCCCGGTGGGGCGTCGCTCAGCCCGTAGCCCAGCAGGTCCAGCGCGTACACGTCGTGATCGGCGGCGAGAGGACCGATCGCAGAGCCCCACGTGAGATGCGCTGCGTCCACGATTCCGCCGTGGAGCAACAATACTGCTGATTCGTTGTCCTGGCCGGCCCGGAGGTAGCGAAGCTCGTTGCCCGCGACGTAGACGCCGGATTCGGTCACGTCGTCGTGTTCGATCGCGGGTCGCATGGCGAAGGGGTTCGACGGGCTCCCTCAAAGTGGTATCGGGGGCGACTTGAGGAACAATCGGCGAGTCAGGGAAACTCGTCCCCGGCGTCCTCGAGGGGCTCGGCGACGACGCCGTCTGCCGTCGCCAGCGAGCGCGCGTGTGCGGCACAGACTACCCGGTCGTCGGCCCAGGGAACGTGGACGCGAACCGAGGCCGGCCGGTCGCAGTCGGATTCTGCACAGCGGGCCATACCGGACCGACGGTCCACACGCTAACTATCGTTTCGCCCCGACACCCGCCGACGCCGTGAATAATTCTCTGATTCAATGCCGGAAGCAAAGATATCACAATCAAGATTATACTGAAAATATAGTGGAAAACATAATGAAGTAACTGGGAACAAGTGGCTATAAATAAACTACTATTAAGGTAATGGCCAGACAAGCCAAGTTGACATGGTTGAACGCCCTCCCACATCGGAACAAACAGATCGTCCGTTGTGGCGTCGATTGCGAGGCGGAACGGGCCGCCTGCGAGGGCAATCTGACGTCATCGCGATCGTCATCCTCTTCGGGATGATCTTCATCGGCGCCGCGGCAGTGCTCGTCGCCGGTGGCGCACTCGTCGACGACGTTCAAGGAAGCTCACAACACGAACTCGCCGTCGACAGCGCCGTGCAGACCCACCAGGCGATTTCCGAAGCCCTGCAGAGCGGCGAGGCTCGCCAGCTCGCAGTGAGTGACGGCGTGGATATGGAGATCGTCGAGTCAGGGTCGATTTCGATCGCGATGCACAACGGCAGCGACGTCTGTTCTACCGGTCCTGTCGAGGCTAAGATGGGCGCGATCGTCTACGATACGCCCAAAGGCTCTGTCGTCTATCAGGGAGGGGGAATCTGGGAGAAGACGGATGGCGGACTTTCGATCCAGCGGAGTCCTCCGATCAGCTACGACAACGAGACGGCCCGGATTTCGATCCAGACCGTGACCGCGGACTCGGACTCCTTCGATGGGCAGATGGCCATGCCCAACGAGACGATGCAGGAGACGATGGTCGAGGAGACGAACGAACTCCTGACGAACTGCCCGGCAAACGGATACACCGATCTCAATATTTCGGTCACGAGCCCGAACTACGCAGAGGTGTGGAAGGACCACTTCAACTCGCAGATCACTGGCACGAACGTCAAGATCAACGATACGCACGACGAGATGGTCCACGCGACGATCTCCAACGCAACCACCGCACACGAGAGTCGGGGTCTTCGATTCGCGAACATCTCCGCTCCGTCGATCGTTGATCCCGCGAGCGGAGATTACTCAAACGAATTCTATCTCTCGACCGAGATCGCGAACGACGGTTTCGACACCGAGGAAGCCACCGTGAGGCTGGAAATCCACGATATCGGGGCAGCGAACCACAGCAATACTCCCGGAATTAACCCCGGTGAAACTGTTGGTTTAAATTTCACCACGGGAGCTAACAATTTTTCGCCAAGTACATTCACGTACAACGGTCTTGTCAACGCTCATAACCTCACAACTGATCGAGTCTACGGATACACCGTCCGTTTGTACGATGGTGACGGTGAGCGTGTGAGTGAATCGTCCGGTGATTTCTTCCTCGCCGGTAGTGACTCTATGGGACTGTATCTCGCGGATGCTGAGGATACCTTCCTCGATGCGGATCAAACCCAGCTTGCGGTCAACGGAACACTCATCAATACCGGAACGAGCAGCGAAGAGGCTGATCTTACGTTTGAAATAACTGAAGAAAATGTTGACATGGATCCAATGCTTGCTAAGGACGTAAACGTTTCAGCATACGGTGGCATGTCAGAGGTCGGGTTCCAGGTCAACGTTTCGGCATTACGAGCAGGAACCTATGAATACAAGCTTAGCAGTGATGAAGTAACTGAGGGTCCCGAGACGAAGTATGGGGAATTCACAATCACCGAACGCGATGAGGGGACGCTCGTCGACCTGATTCGCGTGGAGTCGGTCACGCCAACGCAACAGTATCTTGAGTACGGTGAGGATTCGTTTTCGGTCGACGTCGGCGTCCACAACGTCGGAAACAGTTCGACCAGTGGCACACTGGCACTGAACATCAGCGGGTTGCCTACCGTAACCAAGCCGATCACTCTTTCCAAGGGGGAGAATACGAGCAAAGGTATCACCGTACCGTCAGAGAACGTCTCGACGCTCCCGCCAGGCGAGACTCATAACTACGAGGTGCAGCTCGTCGAGAACGACGAGGAGTTTATCGCCAACGGTTCGTTTTACCTCGGCAAGAGCGGCGAAGTCCCGGTGATCGAGTCCGTTTCGAACGCGACTGATCCCGATGACTGGGTCACGATCAACTCGACGGTCAGTAACCACGGGCTCAACGACATCGGCGACGAGCCCGTGAACTTGACCCTCCACGACCAGGACGGTACACTAGTCGGCTCAGATAATGTGACCGTGGACGTGCCGGCAGGGGCCACCCCAAATGCCACGTTCGGCTTCAACGCCTCGAATCTTGTCGGCGTCTACAATTACACCATCGAATTTGGCGGCGAGACGGTAACCCGGACGCTGAAGTTCGAAGGTAGCGTGCAGGGTGGAAATGGATCCGTGAGCGTGAATGCACCTGGAAATGGAACGCTGACGGTGCTCGGAACGGAGATTTCCGGGGAATCGGTCAGTTCTCCTTGGTGGAAAGAGTGGGCGCCCGTTGGTGCGGCTGCTGTCATGGAACGCAACGGGCAAACTCAGCGATTCGAGTACACCAACGGTGAAAGGACGACCGTCGATCTGGTCAACGACCAGAACCTGAATACCTACGATACCCAGAACGATATCTACGAGTGGGGCTGGAGCCAAGACGCCGGGGAAACGGTCAGCGTCACGCTCAACGCGACATACTGGACGAGAGAAGATACCGGTGGTATTTGGGGTGGGTGCAGTGAGCCATACGATTCGGGAGAAGATCACACCCGCAACGGCCCCGGATATGACGAGCAGCGAACGTACACGGACTATCACCCTGACCCAATCTACTATCAGGACGAAACCACCACGACGTGGTGGGGAACTGAGGTCACCACTTGCGACTCATACGCTTATTCCGTCGACGCATCCCAGGGTAGCAATCCGAGCAACGTCGAGGTACTGACTGATGGCGACACTGTACCAGGAGTCCAAAGGGCCTATCCGGACCAGCGGAATGTCTCTCAGATCTTGAACGACGGTGCCTCCGATCGGCTCAATTCGGACAACGAACTCCAACTCAACGATAACGAGATGGTGTTCCTCGTCGAACTCACTGACCAGAACGCGAATTTCTCAAAAGCCGTAAACACATCTGGGGGAGCCGATTACAACGACGTGATCGCACTACTTGAGTTCACACCTGCGAACCCCGATCAGAACGTCAGCTTCACTGTGGGTGACGACGACGCGGTGTCGATCACGCTTGAGACCCCCTCGACGGTCTCGGGGGAGGGGCCACAGTATATCAACGATACCGATTCCAGCATCGATGAAGAAAATGGAGCTACTCCGACGCCCGCCAATCCGGAGAGCCCAGCTCCCGGCGACCCCTCCGGCCCTGAAGAAATCGACGTCGACGTCGGCGGTATCGTGATCGGCTAACCGGGTTTTCGAATCTCTGTCGGTGTCCCGCTCGAATCACATGCGTTCAGCACCGCATGCAGCTCTCCTGGCTGGTGTTTGGTACTAGCTAGCACTGGTAACCTGTTGGTTGCCCTTAGTTAATTCTATTACGTGGTAGAACTAAATTACCTCTCAATGCGGACGAGATCAGACCTCTCCGACGACGGCGATCGGTCACAGCAGCGAGGCCAGTCCGAGGTCGTCGGTATGGTCGTTCTAATCGGCGTCATCGTCATTGCCGCCTTTCTGACGGTCGCGATCGGGGCGATGGCGTTGCAGACAGTGCAGGACACGACGGAGTGGGAGAGCACGAAGGATACCGCGATCCAGGCCCACTCGGTGCTCTCCGAGGCGGCGTCGACGGGCGATCCACAAGAGGTCCCGATGGGTAGCGGTGCCGTCGACGCAGAGGTCGTCGAGGGTGGGACACTGACGATCTCGATGCACGACGGGACGACCGCCTGTTCAGAACAGTTGACGGAGGATCTCGGCGCGCTCCGCTATGAGGGTGGGGACGGTGCCATGATCTACGAAGGCGGCGCGATCTGGTCCGAGACCGAGGGCGGCCTCGGAATCGAGCATGCCCCGCCGATCAGCCACGGTCCGGACGGCACGACGGTTTCCGTGCTGTCGGTGTCGGCCGCGACTACCACTGCGTCAGGTACGCTAGTCGCACAACCCAACGAAACAGAGCGGACGCGCCTCGCCAAGGAAATCGAGACGCTCCTCACGGCCTGTCCTGCAGACGATTACACGGATCTCAGGATCAACGTCACGAGTCCGTACCACGACGCCTGGTACGACCACTTCGAACAGCAGGTCGCAACGACGAGCAACGTCACGATCACCCAGCCCACGGAGGAGAGCGTCGTCTCGACGATCGACAACGCGACCGATCCCATCACGCTCGGTGGGCTCGGCATCCACTCCGTTCAGGCACCGACCGTGCTCGCCCCTGGTGAGGAGTTCAGCGTCGAGACAGCCGTCACCAACGACGACTTCGACCCCGCGAACGCGACCGTCGAGTTTGCAATCGACGGTACCAGCGTCTCTCGATCTAACTCGCTCGACGTCGGCGCCTTCGAGACCGGGACTACGAACTTCACTGTCAACGCGTCCACGATCAACTCGACGTTCACCCCGGGGACCACCTACGAGTACTCGGTCGCCGTCCAGAACGAAACCGGATCGACGGTGAGCACGGTCAATGGCTCGGTCACCTACGGAGCGACCGCCGCGATGGTATCTCTCGACGAAGTCGAGCACTCGCTGAGCAACGGTGACGACGATCTCACCGTCACGGGGACGCTACGGAACGACGGTCTCGCGAACGGCACCGGCTCCGTCACGCTCAATCTCACGGATCCAAGCGTCAACGCACCGACGCAGTCCGTCGGGCCGGTGAACGTCACTGGCGGCGGGGCGACGAGCGTCGCGTTCGACCTCAACGTCTCCGGACTCGCTGCTGGCCACTACGAGTACGCCGTCACCGGCCCCAACGGAACGGTGACGGACGCCTTCACGATCGCGGATCGGCCCGACGGCGGTGCGGTCGCGGGCGATATTCGCATCACCGACGTCAGCGCGAGCGCGACCACGCTCACCGTGGGCGAAGACTTCGCGACGACGGTGTCGCTCACGAATCTCGGCAACGACACGGCTGCGGGCGATCTATCGTTGAACGTGACGGGGCTCTCTGCCGCATCCACCAGCCTCTCGCTCAGTGCCGGCGACAGCGAGACTGCCGAGCTGGGTCTCGACGGTGACGCGATCGACGACCTCGCCACCGGCCAGACCCACGACTACGTAATCACCCTCGAGAGCGATGGCGAGTCCGAACAGCTCGCCGGATCCTTCTACCTCGGCGAGTCCGGCGCGGATCTCGGCGTCGAATCGGTGAACGCCACGGCGATGAACGGCTCCGCGACTATTTCCGCGACGCTCGAGAACGCCGGGCTCGCGAACGGTACCGACAGTGCGACGCTATCACTGACCGGGCCCAACGGGACCGCGATCGATTTCGCGACCACGCCACAGCAGACGGTCACCACACGCTGGGGATCGACGTCGACGGTGACGTTCGGCCTGAACGTCAGCTCGCTGGCTGGGAACCACACCTTCACCGTCGAGTACGGCGAGGACGCCGCGTCGGGCACGCTCGCGCTCTCGGGGATCGACGAGGGCGACGGCGGCGTCGCGATCAGTGGCGGCGGCGAAGGGACGGTCACCGTTCTCGGCACCGAAATTTCGGGCGAGGGTCCGTACTCCGCCGACGAGTGGTATAAGAACTGGGCGCCGACGGGCGTCTCCGTCATTCAGGAGACCGACGGGGTGGAAGAGGTCCACCAGTTCGAGAACGACGAAGGCGACGTCGACGACGAGCGCAACCTGAACTCCTACGACACGCAGGAGCAGACCTACGAGTACCAGTGGGAGCAGTCTGCGGGCGAGTCGACGACGATCACGCTCCGGTCGACCTTCTGGAATCCCGACGGCGGCTACGACTACCACCAGCAGCGGACCAAAAATGGCGTGACGTGGTACGACTACCAGCCGTCGAACGGCCTCGGTTCGATCGCTCGTCGCGTCGACGCGAACGCGGGTCAGAACCCCGAGAACGTCCAGGTACTCACCGACGGTGATCAGGTCCCGCAGGTCTCTGGCGTGCTCCCCGACCAGCGGAACGCGTCCGAAGTCCTCAACGAGGGCGCTGCCGACCGGATCGATCCGGAGACCAACGAGCTGACGTTGGATCCCAACGAGGCGGTGTTCCTCTTCGAGATGACCAACACGACCGATCAGGTCCCTGGAGACATGTGGGAGTACGCACTCGAGCACGACGACGCGAGCGACCCTGACTACAACGACGTCATCGCGATCGTCGAGTTCGAATCCGACGGTGGCTCCGTCCCTGTCGAGATGAACACGACCGAAGACGGGAGCGGGCTCGTCATCGGCACGCCGGGCGTCCCCGGCTCTGGCGGTGGTTCGGCAACGGTCGGCGGCGTGAACACGACACAGAGCGACGGCGCGGCCGACGGCGCGCAGCCAGAGGCACCCGAAACGGGCGCCGGCACGCCCTCGCCGCCGGACGACGTCAACGTCGAAGTGGACGTCATCCAGATCGACTGAGTGACTACGGACCGCGGTCCACTGGATCTCGGTCGAGAGCGGTTTTCGCGGTGCGATTGTTCCGGTGTTTCCAGTATCGTCTCTCTCGCGATAATCCACACCAACGTATATTAACGTGTGACGCATTAGCACGGACATGACGCTTCGCCGGCCACTGGAGTTCGACCACGACGACCGCAAGGTACTCTATGAGTACGTCGAGGAGCACGGATCGGTCGCCCCCGACGAGGCCCAGACCGACTGCCTGCCCCACGATCCCGGCGGATTCCGCCACCACGTTGCGATACTTCGGCGGAACGGCCATCTCGAACGAACGCCCGACGGGCAGTTACAGGTCGCCATCGACACCGACGAGGTCGCGGAGGAGTTCGACCGCGAAGAGGTGTCCTTCAGGGTGCGCCCGGCCCGGCAAGCCGATCTCACGGGTATCGTCGGCGCCATGCGCCAGGTCGTCGAGGACGGGAGCTACATCGTCGCAGAGACGGTCGCCCAGGAGGTCGACCAC
Source organism: Salinarchaeum laminariae (assembly GCF_023204835.1). Taxonomy (GTDB): domain Archaea; phylum Halobacteriota; class Halobacteria; order Halobacteriales; family Salinarchaeaceae; genus Salinarchaeum; species Salinarchaeum laminariae. The sequence goes on along the minus strand of NZ_CP096270.1, from coordinate 834,342 downwards.
GACCAGGCGCTACTCCGGCACAACGAGCTCGAGTCGCGGATGTTCTTCGTCGCGACGGTCGACGACGAGGTCGTCGGGTGGGTGCATCTGCGCTCGCCGGAGCTGGCCAAGCTCGCGCACACCGCGGAGCTGACCGTCGGTGTCCTGGAGGAGTACCGCGACAACGGCATCGGCAGCCACCTCCTCCAGCGTGGCCTCGAGTGGGCCGCCAGCCGAGGGTTCGAGAAGGTCTACCAGTCGCTCCCGGCGACGAACGAGGAGGCGATCGCGTTTCTGGAGGGCCACGGCTGGGCGATCGAGGCAGTCCGAGAGGATCACTACGTGATCGACGGCGACTACGTCGACGAGACGATGCTGGCCGTCGATCTCTAACTCCGGCGACCGTGCTTTCTCGGACCGGTTCTCCCCTGCAAGATCGGCACAGTTTCCGCCCCTGGGATAGCCCGGGCGACTTTAGGGGCGTCCCCTCCAACGGCCGGCAATGGCCACGGGAACGGTTCGAGTGAGGCGGTGGACGCTGCTGTTGCTAGCGATCGGTGCGGTGGCGCTCCTTGCCGGCGGCGCGATCGCCGCACCGAGCGCTGGTGCATCGAGTCAGGACGAGGTGGAGCCCCTCGTCGAGCCCTGCGCCGCGGAGATGCCCGAGAATTACGCCGATGCTTCCGGTGGAACGACCGGAACGATCGGCTTCGTCGACGGCGTCTGGTACGACGAGCCACTCGACGTGACCACGAGCGACGGACTCACCGACGAGGAGCTCAAGCAGGTGGCGGCCCGGACCGCTGCTCGCGTCGAGGCGCTTCGGTGTCTTCCGTTCGAGGAGGGTCTCCCGCCGATCGAGGTCCTGAACAACGAGGAGTTCGCCGAACGGACGGGCGACCAGTTCGCGAACGTCTCCGAGGCCGCCTCGCGCTCGACCAACGCGCAGTTCGAGACGATGCTCGTCGTCCCCGACGAGGAGAGCGGTGTCGGCGTGATCGAGCAGACCCAGGCCAACGGCACGCTCGGCCAGTATTTCATCGAGGAGGATCGGATCGTGCTGGTGCGGCCGGAGGGCAGCACCACGCCGATCCGGGAATCGACGCTGTTCCAGGAGCTCGGCCACGCGCTACAGGACCAGCAGTTCAATCTCTCCCAGTCCGGGCCGATGACGAGCGACGAGCAGAACGCCTGGCTCGGGGTGATCGAGGGCGACATGAACTGGCTCGAGCACCGGTTCGTCCAGCGCTGTGACGCCGGTCGCTGGGCCCAGTCGTGTATCGAGCCCGAGGAGGAAGCGGGCGGTGGCGGTGACGCCAGCGATCCGCCGAGCTGGGGCGTCACCTTCGAGCGCGGCTTCCCCTACTACGAGGGGCCGCCGTTCGTCCAGCAGCTCTACCAGGAGACCGGCGGCTGGGACGCGGTGAACGCGCTGTACGACGACATCCCCGAGACCTCCGTCACGATCATCGATCCGAAAGCGGCCGAGGGCATCGAGTTCGTCGATCCGGAGATCGGCGTCGAGCCGGAGGGCGACTGGGAGCAACTCGAGATCCCAAACAGCTCGAACACCGACGAGGTCGGTCCCGCCTGGATAGCGAGCATGTTCATGGCGCCGTCCCTGGAGAGTGGCGGCGAGGTGAACGTCGTCGAGCCGACAGCGATCTACAACTACAACCCGGATGGCACGGTCGCCGAGGTCGGCCCCGTCAGCTACCAGCAGGCGCCCGCGATGGGCTGGCGCGGCGACACGATGGCGGTCTATGCTTCCGGCGAGGCGACAACGACCGTCTGGACGACTGCGTGGGCTGACGACGGCGAGGCCGAGGAGTTCGCCGACGCCTACGTCGACCTGCTCGACGTCCGGGAGGCGAGCGAGACTGCCGACGACGCGAACGTCTACGCGTTCGAGTCGAGTAGCGAGTACGAGGGCTCCGTCGCCGTCGTCACCGAGGGTGATCGGGTCACGATCGTCTCGGGTCCCTCGACGGACGCGCTGACGACGGTCGCACCGGAGCTGGCGATCGACGCCACCGGCTCCGACGGCGGAGCGGATGGGAACGGTTCGAACGGGTCCGACGACGGATCCGACGACAGCCTCCCCGGCTTCGGCGTCGCCGTCGGTCTGGTCGCCCTGCTGACGGGCGGGGCGCTGGCAGCGCGATCGTCTCGCTGAATCGGCGGCTGGCCGGAACGGCACGTCCAGCACTCTTCCCGACTCGCGGAAACGAAAGGCAGTTCCCCGGTGCGGGCGGAGATATCGACCATGCTGACCGTCGCGCTCGCGGGCAAGCCCAACGCCGGCAAATCCACGTTTTTCGAGGCTGCAACCCGCGACTCCGTCGAGTCCGCCAACTACCCGTTCACGACGATCGACCCCAACCACGGCGTCGCGTACGTCCGGACGGCCTGCCCATGCCTCGACCGCGAGGAGCGCTGTGGCCACGAGCACTGCCGCGACGGCAAGCGCTACGTCCCGGTCGAGCTGCTCGACGTCGCCGGGCTCGTCCCCGGCGCCCACGAAGGCCGCGGGCTCGGCAACCAGTTCCTCGACGAGCTGACCAATGCCGACGCTGTCATTGCGGTGGTCGACGCGGCGGGCGCGACAAACGCCGAGGGCGAGCCCGTCGAGGTCGGGAGCTACGACCCCATCGAGGAGGTCGATTTCGTCGAGTCCGAACTCGTCGAGTGGCTGGCGGACATTCTGGGCCGCAACTGGGAGACGATCGAGCGCCGCTCGCGGTCGCCGGAGTTCGACGTCGACGAGGCGCTCGCTGACGTGCTGACCGGGTTCGGCGCGACAGAGGCCGACGTCGCCGCCTGCCTGCGCGCGATCGACTACCCCGAGGACCCGATCGCGTGGGAGGACGACGATCGCCACGAGCTCGCCGAGGTGCTCCGCCGGGAGACCAAGCCGATCCTCGTCGCCGCGAACAAGGCCGACATCGCTCCCGAGGAGAATCTGGAGCGCTTGCTCGCGCTGGACCAGCCCGTCGTCCCGACGACCGCCGAGGGCGAACTCGCGCTCCGCCGTGCCGCCGAGGCAGATCTCGTCGACTACGATCCCGGGGACGAGGAGTTCTCGATCGTCGGCGAGGTCAGCGACGACCAGCGCGGCGCCCTCGAAGGGCTGCAGGACACCGTTCGCGAGCACGAGGGGACCGGCGTGCAGACCGCGCTGAACGAGTCGATCTACGAGATGCTCGACCGGATCACCGCCTACCCCGTCGAAGACCAGAGCAAGTGGACCGACGCGACCGGCACCGTGCTGCCCGACGCTCATCTGCTCCGACGCGGCGCGACGCCCCGGGATCTGGCGTTTGCGGTGCACTCGGACATCGGTGAGGGCTACCTCCACGCCGTCGATGCCCGGAGCGGCCGGGATATCGGCGACGACCACGAACTCGAAGAGGGCGACGTCATCAAAATCGTCTCGACGGCGTGAGCGAGTGTGGTCGTTCGTCGGTCGTCCTGTGGCCCGTCGCTACTGGTGTGATCTAACGCGCGAACGGCCAGCAAGTCCAAGCTCGGCCGTCGTCGGACCACGCACAGGCGTGGGTTTCGATCGCTACGCTCGCGAACCCGACGGCGACTCGCATTCGCCCAGGGCCTACTTCGTCTGCTCTGCACGCACGGATTGACAGTCCGCAAACAGCCGAATCTCCGGCCTTCCGTCCTGGGCAGTCTCGATCCACAGTTCGATCCCAACCTCGTTCGCCTCGCCGCAGGGAAGCTCGGGCTGCTCAAATCCCGGCCAGTCGCGTTCGAACTGCGTTCCATCGACCGTCACGACGATAGATTCGGGATCCGTCGATGCCGGAAACGTCGCGTTCTCGTCGGCTTCGTTGCGATCGGAGAGGTGATACGCTCGCTCGAAGACCGTCGCTCCCTCTCCGTCCGTGATCGTAACCGACACGTCACGCTGTTGCTCTCGATCCTGCAGGTAGACGGTGACCCAGTGTGGATCGGGATCCTCGCTCGCGGAGACGGCGGACGAATCCAGGTCGATGCAACCAGCCACCGCGGGGAGTCCGACACAGAGACTTGCAAGCAGCGCACGTCGGGAGGTAGAGGGCATGTAGTCTGAATCACATTGCCATTCGATGTTAACGCTTGGTAAGAATCCTATATATCACGACGTACCTGCCGACGCCTCCGACGGACGTCAGTGCACAGAGTCGGTCCCCTCGTGCCTCTTTCGTCCGAGAGGCCAGCCGGGCTGGCCGGGTGAACGACGGTGGCACCTGGCATCGGGCCATTCGGTCTCTTCACGGCCAGCCGACACCACCAGCGCTCCGTGCCACACTCCACCACCACTCCGATTCTCCTTTATCCCCGGAGTTGCACCGTTACCCTATGAGCGATTCCGAGGACGTTTCGGACCAGTACGATCCCCACGCGGTCGAGGACCACGTCGAGGATCGCTGGGAGGAGCGCAACGCCTACGAGAAGACCGTCGAACACCGTGCCGACGGCGAGGACTTCTTCTTCGTCGACGGCCCGCCCTACACCTCCGGGGCGGCCCACATGGGCACGACCTGGAACAAGACGCTGAAGGACGCGTACATCCGCTACCACCGGATGTGCGGCTACGACGTCACGGATCGCCCGGGCTACGACATGCACGGGCTGCCGATCGAGACGAAGGTCGAGGAACAGCTCGGCTTCGAGAACAAGAAGGACATCGAGAACTTCGGCGAGGAGGCGTTCATCGAGGAGTGCAAGGAGTTCGCCGAGGAACAACTCGAGGGCCTCCAGTCGGACTTCCAGTCCTTCGGCGTCTGGATGGACTGGGAGAACCCCTACAAGACGGTCGATCCGGAGTACATGGAGGCCGCGTGGTGGGGATTCGATCAGGCTCACGAGCGCGGGCTCGTCGAGCAGGGCAAGCGATCGATCTCGCAGTGCCCCCGGTGTGAGACCGCGATCGCCAACAACGAGGTCGAGTACGAGCAGGTCGAGGACCCCTCGATCTACGTGAAGTTCGACCTCCGCGATCGGGACGGCAAACTCGTCATCTGGACGACGACGCCGTGGACGATTCCTGCGAACACCTTCGTCGCGGTCGATCCCGAGGTCGAGTACGCGGCCGTCGACGCCGAGAAGGACGGGGACACCGAACGCCTCTACGTCGCCGCCGACTGCGTCGAGGACGTCCTGACCGAGGGTCGCTACACAGACTACGAGATCGCCGAGACGATGCCGGGCGAGGCGCTGCTCGGATGGGAGTACGACCATCCACTGGCCGAGGAGGTCCCGGATCATGCCGACGGGGAGGGCGCGCTGCAGGTCTACGCTGCGGACTACGTCGAGGTCGACCGGACCGGACTGGTCCACTCAGCGCCGGGTCACGGCGAGGAGGACTTCGAGCGCGGCCAGGAGCTCGGCCTCGACGTCTTCTGTCCGGTGGGCGGCGACGGCGTCTACGACTCTGTGGCCGGGGAGTACGCCGGCGAGTTCGTGAAGGACGCCGACGCCGACGTCGTCGCGGATCTCGAGGAGAAGGGACTGCTGCTCGCACACGGCACGACCACGCACAGCTACGGCCACTGCTGGCGGTGTGACACCGGCATTCTCCAGATCGTCACCGACCAGTGGTTCATCACGATCACCGACATCAAAGACGAGCTGCTCGCCAACATCGAGGACAGCGAGTGGCACCCTCAGTGGGCGCGAGACAACCGCTTCCAGGACTTCGTCGAGGAGGCACCGGACTGGAACGTCTCACGGCAGCGCTACTGGGGCATCCCGATCCCGATCTGGCTCCCCGACGGCGGTGACGACTGGAGCGGGTCGATGGACGACGCGATCGTGATCTGCGATCGTGAGGAGCTCGCCGAGCGCGTCGACCAGGAGATCGACCCCGACGCCGTCGACCTCCACAAGGGCACCGTCGACGACCTGACGATCACGGAGGACGGGACGACCTACGAGCGAGTCCCGGACGTCTTCGACGTCTGGCTCGACTCCTCGGTCGCGAGCTGGGGGACGATCGGCTACCCCTCCCGAACCGACGAGTTCGACGAGCTCTGGCCCGCCGACCTCATCATGGAGGCCCACGACCAGACGCGGGGCTGGTTCTGGTCCCAGCTCGGGATGGGAACCGCCGCCACCGGCGAGATTCCCTACGAGGAGGTGCTGATGCACGGCTACGCGAACATGCCCGACGGCCGCGGCATGAGCAAGTCAAAGGGGATCACCGTCGAACCGGGCGAGGTCATCGATCAGCACGGCGCCGACCCGATGCGATCCTTCCTGCTATCGGTGAACCCGCAGGGCGAGGACATGCGCTTCTCCTGGGAAGGGACCGAGACGATGCAGCGGGACCTCAACATCCTCTGGAACGTGTTCCGGTTCCCGCTACCGTACATGGAGCTCGACGGGTTCGATCCCGCGACCGCCGATCCGGAGCGCCTCGCGTCGCTGGACGACGACGGCGCGCTCACCACGGTCGACCGCTGGCTGCTCGCCCGGCTCCAGAGCGTCGCAATCGAGGCGAACGACCACTGGGACGAGTTCCGACAGGACCGTGCGCTCGAGGCAGTCCGCTCCTTCGTCGTCGACGACCTCTCACGGTTCTACGTCCAGGTCGTTCGCGAGCGAATGTGGGAGGATGGCGACAGCCCGGAGAAGCTCGCGGCCTACGAGACGCTCACCTACGCACTCCACCGCGTGGTCGCCCTTCTGGCGCCGTTCGCGCCCTACCTCACCGACGAGATCTACGAGCAGCTCACCGCCGGTCGCGCAGGCGATGCGGATGGGGGATCGGCCAGTGATGCCGGCCACCCGACGGTCCACATGCTCGACTACCCCGAGCCCGAGCAACGCTGGGTCGACGAACAGCTCGAGGCCGACCTCGCCGTCCTCCGGGAGGTCGAGGAGGCCGGCTCGAACGCTCGCCAGCAGGCCGAACGCAAGCTCCGCTGGCCGGTCAGCCGAGTCGTCGTGGCACCCGGAGACGCCACGGTCCGCGACGCCGTCTCCCGTCACCGCGAGCTGCTCGCCGACCGACTCAATTCCCGCGAGATCGAGCTCCTCGATCCCGACGCGGACTGGGGCGAACTCACCTACAGCGCCGACGCCGACATGGGCGAGCTCGGCCCGGCCTTCGGCGACCGCGCCCACGAGGTCATGACCGCGCTCAACGAGTCCAGCGTCGACGAGCCGACCGTCGAGGCCTTCGCCGCTGCACTCTCCGAGGACGGCGTCCTCGACGATCCCGACGAACTCACCGACGCGATGGTCGAGCCGGTCACCGAGTCGCCCGACGACGTCTCCGGTACGCCGATCGTCGACGAGGGCGAGGAGCTCGGCGTCGTCTACGTCGACACGACGCTCGACGACGACATCGAGAGCGAGGGGTACGCTCGCGAGGTAATCCGCCGCGTTCAGGAGATGCGCAAGGAGCTGGAGCTGGACATGGAGGAGCCCATCCGACTGGAGTATTCGATCGCGGACGATCGCGTTGCCGGACTCGTCGCCGAACACGACGACCTGATCGCGGAGGAAGTCCGTGCGGACGCGGTAGGGTCGGTCGACGACGGGCACCGGCAGACGTGGGACGTGGAGGGAACCGAGATCGAGATCGCGATCGTATCGCTCGCAACAGAAACAGCCGAGTAGACAATTTCTCGGGGCCCCGAACGGAGTGAGGGCCACAGTATTTTTCGCCCACGTTTTTCGAGGAGGCCCACGAAGTGGGCCGACGAGAAAAAGGTGGGTTCGAAACAATCAGGACCCTCCCACTGCTGAACCCTGGTAGTGCTATTCGATCGTCTGCGACATCCGCTCTGGGCCCTCGTCGCCGCGCTCGGGCTCACCGTGCCGTGGGTCGTCGTCTACCTCGCGGGCGCCGTCGGATCGCTGCCGGTCGGACTCCAGGTCGGGCTCAGCGGGCTCGCCGTTCTCGGCGCATCCTTCCTGCTCGCCTGGGGTGCCGAAACTGCCGAGAAGGACGTTCCGCGGGCGTTCGCGATCGCGGTTCTCGCGGTGCTAGCCGTCGCGCCGGAGTACGCCGTCGACGCGCTCTACGCCTGGCAGGCGGGCAGCGGCGGGGCGACCGCCGAAGCCTGTAGCGGCGTCTCACGTTCCGCGATGGAGCAGGGATCGACCGAGCTCGCCCGGGCGTGTCACGACGCGAACCTCGCGGTCGCGAACATGACCGGTGCCAACCGGATTCTCATCGGTCTCGGCTGGTCCGGTATCGCGCTTTTCACCGTCTGGAAAGCTTGGCAGGGCCGTGCGGACCCGAACGTTCTCGAGACGGATCGGTTCCGCGACGGCGGCGTCGAGATCGACCGCGGGCTTTCCCTCGAAATCCTCTTCTTGCTCGCCGCGACGGCGGTCGCGTTCACCGTTCCGTTCATGGGCGGTATCGGGGCGATCGACACGCTCGTTCTCGTGGGACTCTATCTCGTCTACATCTCCGTCGTGATCAAGGGCGACGTCGAGGAACACGAGGAGCAGGTCGGCGTTCCGCGGTATCTCCAGCGCAAATCCTTCCCTGTGCGCTCGGCCGCCTCGATTTCCCTGTTCGTCTACTCCGGCATCATGATCTTCACCGCCGTCGAGCCGTTCGCGCACGGCCTCGAGGAGATCGGGCTCCAGTACGGCATCCCCGAGTTCTTCATGATCCAGTGGATCGCCCCGTTGGCCAGTGAGAGTCCGGAGCTGATCGTCGTCGCCTATCTCGTCAACAAGGCCCGCTCGACGGCCGCGTTCAACGCCTTGATCTCCTCGAAGCTCAACCAGTGGACACTCCTGATCGGGACGCTCGCGGTCGTCTACTCCATCGCACTGGGCGAGTACGGCGTGCTTCCTTTCGACTCCAAACAGGCGGCGGAGATCTGGATCACCGCCGCACAGAGCCTCTTCGCCATCGCGATCCTCGTGAACTTCCGCATCTCGGTCAAGGAGTCACTCCTACTCTTTGGCCTCTTCCTCTCCCAGGTCGTGATCGAGTTCGGGATCATCCAACTGGTCTCCGAGCCGACCGCGACGGACTACTCGATCCTGCTGCTCCAGGCCTACACCGTGTTCTACTTGCTGCTGTCGGCGATCCTCTTCTACCGCCGACGGGCGGCGCTTCGGGAGATCGTCACGCGAGCTTCCGGGACCGTCGCCGACGCGTACGGGATCGGTGACGACGCCGAGGACGCCTCGGCGTAGCGAGCGCGTCGGGGGCGCACTCGGCGCCGTTTCCGCGATCGATCCACCGACTCAGAACTCCGCGTCGGGCTCGGGCGCCACGCCCTCCCCCGCCGACGCGTCCAGATCGAACTCCTCGTGGATCTGCCGGATCCGATCCCGGATGTCCGCCGCGAGCTCGAACTCGAGGTTGTCCGCGGCCTCGGCCATCCGTCGCTGGAGCTCCTCGACGTGGCGTTCGGCCTCCTCCATATCGTCTGGTCCGACGCCAGCGACCGAGCTGGTGTCGGTCTCCGCGCCGGGGAGGTTCGTCTCGCCGATCGGCTTCTCGATCGTCGTGGGTTCGAATCCGTGTTCCTCGTTGAACTCCCGTTGAATCTCGCGGCGCCGCGTCGTCTCTTCGATCGCGCGGTCCATCGAGTCGGTGACCTCGTCGGCGTAGAGCACGACCTCGCCGTTGACGTTCCGGGCGGCCCGGCCCATCGTCTGGACGAGCGTGGTCTCCGAGCGCAGGAACCCCTCCTGATCGGCGTCGAGGATCGCGACCAGCGACACCTCGGGGATGTCGAGCCCCTCCCGGAGGAGGTTGATCCCGATCAGCACATCGATCTCGCCCAGGCGTAAGGAACGGATCAGCTCGTGGCGCTCCAGGGTGTCCGTTTCGTCGTGCATGTAGGCGACGTCGTACCCCGCTCCCTCGAGATACTCCGTGAGGTCCTCGGCCATGCGTTTGGTGAGCGTGGTGACGAGGACGCGCTCCCCGGTGGCGGCGCCGTCCGCTGCTTCGGCGCCGTCCTCACCGCCGGCGGTGCCCTCGACGTTCACCCGCTCGTCGATGCGATCGATGAGGTCGTCGACCTGCCCCTCCGCGGGGGAGACGTCGATGGCGGGGTCGACGAGGTGGGTCGGGCGGACGATCTGCTCGACGACCTGGCCGCTGTGTTCGCGCTCGTAGTCGCTTGGCGTCGCGGAGACGTACAGCGTGCGGCCGGTCTTCTCTTCGAACTCCTCGAAGGTCAGCGGCCGGTTGTCGTAGCTCGTGGGGAGCCTGAAGCCGTTCTCGACGAGGGAGTCCTTCCGTGACTTGTCGCCCTCGTACTGACCCTTGATCTGGGGGATGGTGCGGTGGGACTCGTCGATGACGGTGAGGAAGTCGTCGGGGAAGTAATCCAGCAGGCAGTTCGGCGCGTCGCCCGATTCGCGATCGGAGAGGTAGACCGAGTAGTTCTCGATCCCCGAGCAGTAGCCCGCCTCGCGCATCATCTCGAGGTCGAAGGTCGTGCGCTCCTCGATGCGCTGGGCGGCGACGTGGTTGCCCTGGCGCTCGAAGAACGAGATGCGATCCTGGAGGTCGGATTCGATCTCCGCGATCGCCTTCTCCAGTTGGCTCTTCGGGATCGAGTAGTGTTCCGCTGGGTGCAACAGCGCGACGGATTCCTCGCCGACGACCTCGCCGTCGAGGGGATCGACGCGGACGATCCGGTCGATTTCGTCGCCCCAGAGCTCGACGCGCATCGCGTACCGGTCGTACATCGGGAAGATCTCGACCGTGTCGCCGCGCACCCGGAACGTGCCCTGGGTGAAGTCCACGTCGTTGCGGTCGTAGTTCAGGTCGACCAGCCGGGCGAGCAGATCCTCCCGGTCGATCTGCTGGCCCTCCTCGACCTGGAGGGACATGTCCCGGTAGTTCGCCGGATCACCGAGTCCGTAGATCGCCGAGACCGAGGCGACGACGATGACGTCGTCCCGCGTGAGGAGGGAGCGGGTCGCGGAGTGGCGCAGTTTGTCGATCTCGTCGTTGACGGAGGCGTCCTTGTCGATGTAGGTGTCCGTCTGTTCGACGTATGCCTCGGGCTGGTAGTAGTCGTAGTAGGAGACGAAATACTCGACGGCGTTGTCCGGAAACAGCTCCCGGAACTCCTCGTAGAGCTGCGCGGCGAGGGTCTTGTTGTGCGCGATGACGAGCGTGGGCTGTTGGAGCTCCTCGATCGCCCACGAGACGGTGTTGGTCTTCCCAGAGCCGGTGACGCCCAGGAGGGTCTGGTCGTCGTACCCCTTGTTCTCGTAGCCGTCGACGAGCTGGGCAATCGCGTCGGGCTGGTCGCCCGCCGGCTCGAACGGCGCGTCGACGCGGAACGGGGCTTCGGCGTCCGGGCGGTCGGCGGAGAGTGGACCGCTGTCGCTCATTGACGGGTGCAGGAGACGGAGCGTCTTGAGGTGTGTGCTTCAACTGAGACCGTCGAAACGATCTATACGCCAATCAATCGAACGACTCGTTCAGAATATCGAAGATATCCACGGCTTTGTACTCTCGATAGCGCTCTTTCCCGGTCGTTTCTTCCAGCACGTTCGAAGCTTCGAGTTCGGAGATCGCGTTTCTCGCAGTTTGATCGGATACGTCGAGGAGTTCCACCGCGTCCTTTGTCGTGAGATACGGTTTTTGAAATAGTCGCATCGCCAGTCGGTCTGTCGCCGTTTTTTCGTGTCCGTAGTCGCGTTCGTACTCGCGTCGTAGCGTCCGGAGCCGCTCAGTCCGGGCAACTGCATCGGCCGCTTGCTGGCGAATGCCGTCCATGAAGAACGCGAGCCAGGATTCCCATGCACCCGACTCGCTAACTGCCCGCATCTTTTTGACGTACGTCGTCTTGTGTTCGTTGAAGTAGGCGCTCGGATAGAGGTAGGGCTTCTTGAGATAGCCCTGCTGAATTAGTTGCAACGTGATCAATACTCGCCCCAGGCGTCCGTTGCCATCGCCGAACGGGTGAATCGTCTCGAACTGATAGTGTGTGATCCCTAGCGCCACCAGATCGTGAGCCTCGGTGCTGGCATCGATGTACTGTTCGAGATTCTCCATCAGCTCCGGGATCGCGTTCGCGGATGGAGGTATGAATGACTCCATCGACGGCTCTGGCGGAGGGATATGGACTGGCTTGGCTCGAAACGTGCCGGGATTGTCACACTCATCACGAACGCCATCGAGGAGGATGGCGTGAAGCCGCTTTAGCAGGTCGAGCGATATGGTGCCCGTCGCACTGACGTCGTCAGCACCCTTCCGGATCGCCTCTTCGTAGTTCAGTGCCTCTTTGACGTCTTTTTCGGAGACGGTATTCGACTCGATCTCCGCCGGTCGGAACACCTCCTCGATGTCGATATCGCCGCCTTCGATCAGTATCGACTCCACTGCTTCTCGGCGAACCATCGTTGTGTACACGAGCGGACTCGTGTCACTCTCTTCACCGATACCGTCGAGGCGGCCGAGTTCAAAGATCGCATCTTGAAGACTTGCCTGGAAATCGGCATCGAAATCCAATTCCTTCGCCGGCGGTAGCGGATCCGGGCGATAGTACGATCTGGAGCCGTACGGAACGTACGATCCGGGAGCCTCCTCCGGAAGCGTGTCGCGAGGCATTGTGCTTACTACCACCAATTAACTGCTAACACAAATATCTGGGCAAAAATTTGCGTTAGGTGTGGTGTCGATCGATGGTTTCTTGTCGAACAACTACTGCCAGCGCTTGCTAACCAAAACACGGGGAGCGGTTTGTCGGACACCGTGGCGCCGTTCGCAGAATTGAGGCGATCCTTCTTGACGTACTGGCGCTGAGGACGGCGGCTGTATCGAAACGGCAGCGTGGCGGCGAGGATACAGGTTCGAGATAGGTAAATATCGCTCCAAGCGTATTGTGGTGAGTTGTGCTTACCGCAAGGCAAGCAGTACTAACGCAAAAATCAACGTCGTAATTTGCGTTAGCTTCCACTTGGATCGCTGCATACTTATTGAACGTCACGAGGAGTCTGTCGCTAAGCAAAACGACGGTGGTTGGTGGGTCCAAGCTGTGCCGAACACTCCCGCGCTTCAGATAGCGCTTCCTCTTTTTCGAGTACTACTGCGACAATACTTCGCCTCTAAGTTAGAAAATTAGGAATAGTTATCCTAAAGTGGGTCGCGATCCACTCATAGTTCACCATGGACGTCGCCGACTTCGCCAACGGGCCGGGCTCATTCGACGACTACGAGGGCCTGGCCTGCCACCGCCCGCCGACGCTCCCGCCCGATCTAACCTACACGGACGACCTCTTCGACGTGTACGGCGACGCCCAGTACGCGCTGGGCCGGCTCGCCACCCTCTACCGCGACCTCGAGAACCCTACCCTCCTGATCGCGCCCTTCGTCCACCGCGAGGCGGCGATGAGCTCCCAGGTCGAGGGGACGAACGTCACCATCTCCGACATCTACCAGCACGAGGTCGACGCCGAGCCCGAGCGCTCCGCCGCGGAGATGGCCGACGTCCGGGAAGCCTACAACTACGTCGACGCGATCTCGGCCGGCTTCGACCATCTCGATGGCGTGGCCGACGGCCGCGGGGAACGTGACGGCGGATCGATCGACCTCGCACTCATCAGAGAGCTGCACGAGCGACTCCTCGGGGGCGTGCGGGGCGAAGAAGACGCACCCGGACAGCTCCGCGACGTGCCGGTGTACATCGGGTCGCCGGACGGCTCGCCCGAGGAGGCCGCGTTCATTCCCGCGAGCCCGGCCGTCGTCGAGATCCTGCTCGACCAGCTGCTGGCCTACGTCGAGCGCGGCGAGTACCCGCCGGTCGTCGACGTCGCGATCGCGCACTACCAGTTCGAGGCGATCCATCCGTTCCGGGACGGTAACGGCCGGCTCGGTCGACTGTTGATGATGCTCCAGCTCTACGACGCCGGCCTGCTGCCCGGTCCCTATCTCTACCTCAGCGCGTACTTCAAACGCCACGGCGAGGAGTATCGCGACCGGCTGCTCGCGGTGAGCCGCGAGGGCGACTGGGAGGGCTGGTGCACGTTCGTCCTCGACGCCATCGCCGAGCAGGCGATCGACGCCCACGACTGCGGCGTCGAGCTCACCGACCTTCGTGAGGAGTACCGCTCGCTGTTCCCGTCCTCTCCGGTCGCGAGAGAGCTGGTCGACTACGTCTTCGAGCAGCCCTACCTGACGGGTCCCCGCGCCGTCGAGGCGACGGGTCGATCGAAGCCGGCGGTGTACGACGCGATCGAGGCGCTCGAAGCCGAAGGGATCGTCACGGAGACCACTGGCAAGCAGCGTAACAAGGTGTACGAGGCGCCGGACGTCCTGAACGTGCTCCGATCCTGAACGGATCGCCGGTGGCTGCCCGCGGCATTCCCGAGGGCGGTTACTCCGGGAGCTGTTCTTGCCGTCCGTTCTGCATCTCCGAGCCGAGCAGTTCGACGGCTTCGGAGAGCAGGGCGACGGCGAGTGGCCCAGCGACGATCCCGACCGGTCCGAGACTCAGCAGTCCGCCGATGAACCCGACGAGATAGAGCGTCGCGGGCATGTCGGCCGATGCACGGGCGAGATACGGTCGCACGACGGCATCGGGCAAGATCGCGATCAGGACACCACCGACCGACAGGACGGCAGCCGCGGCGGCGATCTCTCCGACGGAGACGTGATAGCCCGCCAACGCGAGCAACACCACGCTCGGGCCGACGATCGGCACGAACTGCAGGATGCCACTGATGATCGCCAGCGTGAGAAAGTACTCGTACCCCAGCAGGTAGAAGACCGGAATCGCGATGATGGACGTGGCGACCCCGGTGGCGAGCTGGAGGACGTAGATCGCCTGCAGGGTGTGTTCGGTCCGTTCCGCGATCGCATCGTAGACGTCCTGGTAGTCCGGTGGAACGAGCGCGTCGATCGCCGCGCCGACGCGGCGCTGGCCGAGCAAGACGCCGAAGATGACCACGGTGAACAGCGTCAGGTGAAGTGCGAGATCCGGCGTACTCGCGACCAGCCGGAGCGCGACGTCCGAGACGTAGTCGACCAGGTACGCCCGGACGTCTGCGGTCTCGATGGTGTACTCGACGCCGCCAACGTCGATGGGCAGCTCGTCGGGCAGGTCCTCGACCACGGTGATGACCTGCTCTCGCCGCTGGTAGAGGATGTAGCCGATCGGCGCAGCGAGGGCGACGACCCCGAGGAACACGCAAATCGTGGTGATCGCGCTGGCAAGGTGGCGCTGGACGCCCCGATCGACGAGCCAGTGGTACAGCGGTCGAACGACGACGACCACGGTCAACGCGAGGAAGCTGGTCGCCAACACGGCCTGCAGAACCACGACCGCGAGCAACGCGGTCGCGACGAGCAACACTGCCAGTCCGGTTCTCCGGCGCACTGGTGGGGAGAGAGCCGCATTCGGCAAAAACGTGTTCCCCCGACCGCAGGAGGATACCTATCGAACCAGTTTCACATCTCCAGTCGAAACGAAGGGGTTCGGAGGTCCTCGATCAGCACGCAGAGGCGATCTCGCTGGCCTCACCGGCCGTGGCGGTCCCAGAACCGCTCCAGTCCGTACTCGAGCATGTCCGGCGAGACGGCGTCGAACTCGGCGGGGAGATACTGCCGGACGCTATCCCAGTCCTCGCGGGCGTAGCGCTCGTCGACGAACACCCGGACGCCGACCTCCTCCGGCCCGCGGATCACCCGACCGATCGCCTGCCGGGCCTTCCGAACGGCGGGAATGGTCAGCGAGTACTCGAAGCCGACCGACCGCTCGCCACCGCCGAACGCACGGTCGTAGGACGCCCGGATCGCTCGCGTCCGGGGGCTGGAGGTGTCGACGATCGGGACGCCACAGACGACCGCCGCCGACAGCCGGTCGCCGCGGTAGTCGACGCCCTCCGTGAGGGTCCCGCGCAGACTGGTCACGAGCACCTTGGGCTCGCCGGCGAAGAACTCGTCTTTGAGCGCCTGCGTCGCTGCGTCGGCGCTGGATTCGTCGAGCAGAATCTGCTTGTCGACGCGCTGGTCGCCGTCGAGCGCCGCCGCGGCCCACTCCGCTTCGGCGTAGCTCGGCATCCCGACGAGGACGTTCCCCGGCGCGCCGGCGACCGTCGCCATCGCGTCGAGATAGGATCGTCTGACGGCCCGGGTGCCTTCGTCACCGACGCCGGGATGGCCACCGTCACTGCCGGCGTCACCGCCACCGCTGGTCCGTTCTGCGCCGGCACCGCTGCTGGAGCGGCCGCCGTCGCTGGCAGCCTCAGGGGCCGCACCATCGGAGGGCCCCCCGAGCCCACCGCCCGACGGTGGCGGTCCTCGGTTGTCGTAGGTGAACTTCGGTGCAGCGACAGCGAAGCTCTCGCGGTTCTCCACCGGGAACTCGAGGCCGAACTGCCGCGTCTCGACGGGGCGGTCGTACTCCGCCTGAAGGTGTTCCAGTCCCGAGACCTCCGCGAAAACGTCCAGCGGCGCGAGGGTCGCGCTCATCAACACGCCGCCGCCGAAGTCCGCGAGCCGGTCGCCGATCGCGTCGCCGGGGACGCAGTTGTGGAGATTCAGTCGGCCGTTGTACGCACGGCGCCAGGATTCGGGCGGGTGCGTGGCGTCCCAGGTCCGGTCGAGCGCGAGCGAGCGGAAGTAGTGCTCGTGGTCACAGCGCGCCCACGCGGCCAGTGTCCGTCCAGCGGCTGGCGCCGCGCGCTCGCGCTCCTCGTCCTCGTGCTCGTCGAGCAGTCGGCCGACGAACGCGCCGACGGCCTCGGCGCGGTGCCACGCCTCGCCGTGGCCGTTGCGGCTGGCCCACTCCGTGATCTCGTCGACCTGTGGCGACTCCGGCGGCCGGAGCGGGATCTCCTCGTCGGGGAGCCCCTCGAGTGAATCCCGCCAGCCGGAGTGCTCGCGGTTGAGGTAGTCGACGACTCTTCGATCGAGTGATTCCCGAAGATCGCGGACGAAGGAGCGGACGGACTCGAGGTCCGAGCGGGTGAGATCGACCGACGCGAGTTCGGTCCGCACGAGCTGCTCGTCGGCACCCCCTTCGGTGCGTCCCTCTCGCAACGGCTCGATGACGCGCGTCAGTTCTGCCTCCGCGTCGCGAAGCGTCGCGTCGGCCACGCCATCGGAGACGAGATCGCGGACGCGGGGTTCGAGCATGTGGGCTTCGTCGCAGATCACGAACGTCTCGTCGTCGAGTAGCGGGGCGGTGAACGCCGACGCCGTCGTCGGATCGAACGCGTGGTAGTAGTTTCCGAGGACGACCTCGACGCGATCCAGCAGCGCGCCCATCATCGAGTGCGGGCAGGTGCCGTGCTCGACGGAGAGGCCGACCAGATCCTCGGTGTCCATGAGACCGCGTTCGTCGTACTCGAAGGGAATCGCCTCTGCGGGCTCGCCGTCCTCGGGCAGCTCGTCGAGGAACTGCGCGTAGAATGGGCAGTACTCGACCTCGTCCTGGTGCTCCGGGAGCTCCCTGGGATACGGTGCCGGCTCGCCGGCCGTTTCGAGGTAGGACGCCGCCCCGGCGCCACCACCGTCGTCGAGGCCGATCTGCTGGCGTCGTGCCGCGCTGACAAGCTGGCTCGCGGAGGTCTCTCCGTCCTCGCCCGTCAACGCCCGGGTGCGGTCCCGGAGCCCCTCACAGCGGTCGTAGACGTTCTCTTCGTCGATGCCGCCGGCGCGTTCGCGGCTGTACGGACAGACGTCCGCTTTGCCGACGAGGGTGAGCCCCGAGAACGGCCGCCACTTCTCGGGAAGCTCGTCGTTGATCAGTCGGAGGTCCTGCTCGAACTGCCGGAGCTGTTGTTTGACGCTCGTGAGGACGACCACACGCTCGAACTCGCTCGACTCGTCGCGAACGAGATGGAGGCCTGCAGTGAGTGCGAGCATCGTCTTGCCCGTTCCGCAGGCGCCCTCCAGTGCGAGATACCCGCCATCGCGCGCGGTGTCGAGTGCGGTCTCGATACCGTCGACCTGGGGCTCGTAGGGCGTATCGTGCCCGAAAATCGTCTCCCAGTCCGACGACTCCGTCATGCAACTGGGTGGGCGCCCGATCGGGTAAAGGGCTGTGGAGTCGGCGGTCGGCTGGGCCGCGAGAGCAACACCTACCCGTTGGGGGTCGTTTTCTCCAACTGCATGGTCGACTGGTCGGAGTTCCGCTCGGGCCTCGCGGAGACTCGGCAGTATCTCCTCTCTCACCACGAGCCTCACGACCACTATCGGACGTACCTCGTCGAGATCGTCGGCCGGCGGGCGCGGCTCTGTGCCAGGTGTACGGGTGTCTATCCGGGAATCGCTGCCGGGCTCCTCGCTGGACTCCTGGGTGGCGGCTCGTTCGCGTCGCTCCTCCTGGTTGCCCTCTTCCCGCTGCCCGCCCTGCTCGAGTGGACTGCGACGCGGTTCACCCCGCGACGCGGATACAACGCGGTTCGCACCGCGACCGGTCTCCTGCTGGGCTACGCCTACGGCGTTGGCGCCGTCCGACTCTTCGACGGCGATCTGCGAGTGCTCCTCGTCGGATTTTGCTACGGAGCGGCCGCCGCGGTTTTGCTTGTAATTCGTGAGCGAAGACGCCGGTAGCCGTCGGTTACCGAATCCTATCCGATAGCAGCCAGTTATTTATGCGAGGCTGCGTCATACCTGCTCATGGCAGATAACGCCGATAACGGTGGCAACGATCGGAAGCTTGGTGCCGACGAGAAGTTCTGTTCGAGCTGTGGCGAAGTCATGAAGAAGGAGGCGGAGATCTGTCCGTCCTGTGGCGTCAGCAACAAGTCCAGCGGTGGAAGCTCCACCAAGGACCGCACGACAGCAGGGATCCTCGCGATCCTCCTGGGCGGCATCGGCGCCCACAAGTTCTACCTGAACGAGACGGGGATGGGTATTCTCTATCTCTGTTTCAGCTGGACTGGCATTCCGATCATCGCCGGCCTCATCGAGGGTATTCTCTACCTCACGAAGACCGACGAGGAGTTCGAGCGCCAGTACGTCAACAACTGACGTAGAGCGCTGGATCGGTTTCCAGCCAGTCGTTTTTTGCGTTGCCGTGATTCCCGTGTAGCGACGCGAGACGGTCGGTTTCCACGCCCTTCCTTCTCTCGAATCCGTGTCCCGGCCGGTCGGCGCACTCCTCGGAAGGCGGGTCGGAGTACAGATCGTCGGCCGCGACAGCCGTCTCGGAATCGCGGTCGGTACTGCTCTCTGCTGTCGTTTCAGTGCGGCAATCAATGCACAGAGACCGGACAAACAGCGACTCGCGACGATCGCTCAGCGGCGTGCGTTACTCGGCTACGGATTCGGACGGTCGTTCGACGCTGTATCCCCCACACTCGGGACACGTGTAGTGCTGTAGCGCAAAGCCGGCTCCACACCCACGACACACGTACTCACCGGGGGCGCCGGTCCCGACCAACCGTTTCAGTCTGTTGATTGCTCCCACGGGATCCCACTCGGTTACACGCCACACGCCGTATGCACATAATGGGGGTCAATCGTTCAACCGCAGTACTGAACTGATTACTCGGCGATCGTCGTACCTCTCGATTGGGCGGTACTAGACGGTGGCCGATAGGTCGATACCTGGTAACTTCCCGGCCGTTGTCTGGAACGTACCGCCGCAGTCGTGCGATTTGGTGGCCTCTACCACGCCGACGTTTTCAGGGCCTTCACGAGCCGACGAGCAACGCGCGAAGCGCGCCGACGGCCCGAAATCCGTAGCCGTAGGCTACGACGGCTGGCACCGCGCCAAGCACCGCTGCTCGGGCAGGATGGAGTTCGTGGACAGTCGAGAGTCCGAGGACGTACAGCCCGCAGGCCCACGCCGCGACCGCGACTTGCATCGGCGGAATGGGCACGCCGACTGCCACGCAGGGCGCGCTCGCGTACGCGAGGACCTGCACAGTCTCGCTAACGCCACCACGCTCGTCGGTGCCCGCTGCGAGCAGGAGCGTCTGGAGCGCCGCGGTTACGTGCAGGGCGACCGGCGCGACGAGCACGGCCACTGCCGCGAGCCAGAACGCACCCGAGAGGAGCGGCTGTCCGCCGAGAACTGTGTAGCCGTCCGTTCCCACTGCAAAGCGTGTCGCCTGGGAGAGGAGTACGACGGCGATCGCAAACGTCAGTCCCGGCCCCTGATCGCCGGGCGCGACGCCCTCTTCGAAGAACGTCCGCGGCCGAACGATGATCTCTACCCACGCGAGTGCGAGCCCGCGAAGCCCGCGCTGGCGGCCCCCTTCGACGTCCTCGACCCACTGGGTCACGAAGCGTTCACCGTCCTCATTCGCCTGGAGTTCGCACGGTCGGCCTATGGGCGTGTCCATTCGCGAACGCGCTCGCGAGCCGGGTGGGTCGGTGAGTGCGAGTGGACTCGCCGGATCGCTGCCTCTGTTGGGGGAGCGTGGGCCAGATCGGCGTGATCTCACAGCTGCGACTCGGCAACTGCTGTACGTCACGATCAACAGTCGATACGGCGGCGGTCACTCCGGACCCGGAAAAACGGAGGTGCGGGAGCTGCTGCCGTCGATCAGGCGTCGCCGCGCCAGGTCTCGGGCACTTCGATCGCGTAGCGGCCGTCCTCCATCAGCGAGATGATGTACTCCTCGCGGTCGTAGAGCTCCATCAGATTGAGCTCGTACTGACCGCGCTCGACGATCTTGATGGACTCGAACTGATCGTTCAGTTCGGCGCGGAGGTCCGAGAGGTCGGGCGCCTCGTCGGTCCCCGTCTCCCGGTCGCCGCTCCCGGTGAAGGGAGCGCTGCCGGCGGTCTCGGCGTCGTCGGCGGAGTCGTCGACGGCTGTCTCGCTTGCCGAAGGGGTCGGCGACTCTTCGGCCTCGATTTGCTCGTCTGGGAGGCCGGCGTCGTCGGGCGTCGGTCTGTCCGGGAGTTCCTCGGGCGAGACGGTGCCCGAGCGTGCGCTGGCCTGTGCCGTGTCCTCGCTGGCGACGGTGGTGTCGGCACCATTTTCGCGACCGACGGCTGGCCACTCGTGGTCGTCGCCGGTCGCACTGGCGCCAGCGGACGCACCGTCACTGTCGCCGCCGACGATGTTTTTGACCCGCTGGGTGGCGCCGGCGACCGTCTCTGCGACAGAGCCGCCGGGACTCGGTGGCTCCGGCGGTTCGGGTGGCTCCTCCTCAGTCGGCGGTAGCGTTGCCGTGCCGTCTGCCGCAGCGTCGCCGTCCGCGCCGGAGGCGCCGCTTGGCTGGAACTGGAACTTGTTGCCGCCACAGTCCGGACAGCCCGAGAGCATCTCTTTCGAGCCGTCGGGGAAGACGTGGCCACAGCCGGTACACTGGTGGGGCATCGATGGTTTACTTCCGCGAAACGAGCGCGCTGATCAGGGTCTCGTCCTTGTGCAGCGTCTCGATCTGGTTGGCTGGCCCGATGACCGTCAGCTTCGCCGTGTCCTCCTGGCCCATGAGGCGGCCGAGCAGGCTCTTGTCGCGGGCGTCGTTCTGGGGGTAGGTCTCGATCTCGATCCCGTTGAACCCGTCGGGGTCGATTTCGGACATCGTCACCTCGATGAGGCGGCTCTCCTCGTCGGGAGTCAGCCCCTCCTCGAGGATGACGATGTTACCGTCGTGGACGCCATCGAGGATGATCCGGATCTTCTCCATCGAGGCCAGCCCATCCATTCGCTCGCCGCTGATCAGATCGATCTGAACCCCGCTTCCGTCGTCCGTTGGTGCGGTTGCTTCCGGCATCGTCTCACCCGAAGTACTCCGCGATCTTGTCGTAGACTTCGTCCATGTTCTCTCCCTCCAGCGCCGACAGCGGCACTGTCTCGTGCTGTGGGAACGCCGAGGAGACGCGCTGAATGTTCGACTCTTCGAGGTCGATCTTGTTCCCGAAGATGAGGACCGGCAGGTCGCGGCTCTCGATGATGCCGATCAGCATCGTGTTGACCTGCGTGAAGGGATCCTCCGTAGAGTCGAGGACGTAGATGACGCCGTCGACGTCCTCGCGGAGCCAGTGCATAGCCTCCGCGACGCCCTCCGTGGCCTCACGGGACCGGCGAACGGCGTCGTCTTCCTCCATGTCGAAATCGAGGAACTCCTCGTAGTCGACCTTGGTCGTCACGCCCGGCGTGTCGACGACGTCGATCGTCACGGACTTGCCGTTGCGCTCGATCTCGACGTCTTCCTTGCGGCGTGCGCGACGGGTCTCGTGGGGGATGTGGCTCTCCGGTCCGACCGCGTCCCCGGTCCAGTCGCGTGCGATGCGATTCGCGAGCGTCGTCTTGCCGGCGTTCGGCGGGCCGTAGATCCCGATCCGCTTCGGATCCTGTTCCGAGAAGAGGCGGTCGGTGGCCCGCGTGATGCTGGCTTTGAGTCCTGTAAGCAGTCCCATCCTTGCTCCCGCACCGTGTGGTGCTAGTCAGGGGACCGTCCCGCGGTTACTTAATCCTACGTCAGACACATGTCTCGAAATGGAGCAGTTTCGCCTGCAGATAGCTGGTCTGGACGAACCGTTCCCCTCCTGTGGTTCGCTTCTATCCGCCTCGCGAGAGAACGGCCAATCAGCGAGGTCCACACGAAATGGAGGGGTCGTTTCGCCGGAAATGGGCCGCTTGCGATCGAGACCGACATCGGCGAGTGTGCAGTTCGTCGAGCCTCGAACCGCTACTGCGCCGTCCCCGAGCGCTGACGGATCGCTCAGGCCCCGCAGATGCCGCCCTCTGAGAGCGCCAGCCGGACGCAACCGAGATACGGCGTTCGCGTGACTGCCCGCCCGCGAATCCATGCCGGCTTGACGACGGTACTCTGTCCGTCGATCTGGTCGTAGTTCTGGTTCGCGTCCCCGCGCGTTACGTATCCACTGTGCGGAGCGGGGCAGCTCTGGGGGACGTCCGAACACTCGTCGACGCTTCCGAGATGCGTGGGATCGGCCCTGTCGATCCAGTTTTCGCCCTGGTCGACCCACAACACAGCGCGGTGGATAATCGGCGTGCCGTCGTCTCCGTCTGGTTTGTACACAATTACGCTGCCGCCGCGCCCGAACTGCTGGTGCTCAGTGCCACTCGCGTTCGCATGCGTCACGATCCCGTGCTCGTCCGCGAGCTGGGACGCGAAGCGATCCTCCTCGACGACGAGCACGAGATCGCCCTGCTCCATGTTCGGCTGCATACTCCCGCTCTCGACGGCCACCAGCGGCGGCCAGACGCCGCTGACGGCGAACAACGCGAGACCGAGAATCGCGACGATGACCACGCTCGAGAGGATGTCTCGCGAGGCGATCACCAGCGGGCGATCCGATCGAAAATACCACAGGAGCGGGCGGCTCGTCGGATCCGGAACCGACTGGGCCCGCCCCGAGGCGGCGGGCGGCTGACGCGGTGGTACTCGCGCGTCCTCTCTGGCCGGTTCTGCGGGCTGCGTGGAGGGGTCGTCGACCGAGTCGTCGCCGGGGTTGTCGTCGGCAGCGACGTCCTCGTCCCGGGTGGGGGCGCCGCCCCCGGAATTACTCATCGCTCGCGAGTAACTCGCCGAGCGGAATCAACGTTTCCGTTGTGCGAGGCCGTCGACCGCTCGCCAGTTCGCTGCCCAGCCCAACGCCGACGCACGTCCGGCACGCTTTTGCGCGCCTACGGCAGAACGGTGTACGTGCCACTGGAGTCGTCGACCCGGATCGCTCGCGAGCTAGCTGGCCGTGGCTACAACGCCGATCCGGAGGCCGTGACCCTCATTGCGGGTGCGGAGGATCCCGAAGCCATTCTCGCGGCTGCAGTCGACGCAACGCCTGCCGACGCGCTCGTTGTCGAAACTGACGTCGTAAAGGACGTTCTGGCGACGCAGGCGGCCGCTAATCGGGAGAACGGCGAGAGCGAAGACCCCACCGTTTCAACTGGAGATGGCGGCGCCGTCGGATCGAGTCAGACGGCCGTTGCACCCGAAGCTGAGGGGTCTGTCTCGGGAATGGCCGCCGCGGACGCCGGCGGGGAATCGGGGCCTGCTACCGGGCCTGGGGACGACGTTGCAGGTGGAAGCGCCGTCGCTGATCGGGCGAATCGATCGACGGCGAATCGCGATCTGGAGATTCTGGGTGACATCACCGGGGAGAGCACCGGAACCGGGGACTACTCGGATTTCGTCGAGATGTTCCGGGACCGCTACGAGCGGCTCTCGAAGAAGCTCCGCGGGCGAGTGACCCACCGCCCGACGAACCGGCTGGAATCAGACCCCGGCGGCGAGGCCGCGATCATCGGGATGGTCGACGACGTGCGCTCGACGGCGAACGGTCACTGGCTGATCGACCTCGAGGATTTCAACGGGACGTTCCCCGTACTGATCACGAAGGACCGGGCGATCGCCGACCAGGTCGACGAACTGCTGACCGACGAGGTGATCGCCGTCGAGGGAACGATCGCCGACGACGGCGGCATCCTCTTCGTCGACGAGTTGCATTTCCCGGAGGTCCCGCGAACGTTCCAACCCTCGACGGCCGACCGCCACGTCCAGGCGGCGCTGATCAGCGACATTCACGTCGGCAGCCAGGAGTTCGAAGCCGACGCGTGGAACCGCTTTGCCGACTGGCTCCACACGGAGGAGGCCGAGCACATCGAGTATCTGCTAATCGCGGGAGACATGGTCGAGGGCGTCGGCGTCTACCCCGACCAGGACGAGGAACTCTCGATCGTCGACGTCTACGAGCAGTACGAGACGTTCGCAGAACACCTCAAGGCAGTGCCAGCGGACGTCGAGATCGTGATGATCCCAGGCAACCACGACGCGGTCCGCCTCGCCGAACCCCAGCCGGCCTTCGACGAGGAGCTCCGGGAGATCATGTCCGCACACGACGCCCGGATCACGGGCAACCCCTCCACCGTCGAGATCGAGGGCGTCTCGTTCCTGCTGTACCACGGCGTCTCCCTCGACGAGATGATCGCCGAACTGCCCGAGGAGAAGGCGAACTACGACGAGCCCCAGAAGCCCATGTACCAGCTCCTGAAAAAGCGCCACGTCGCGCCGCAGTACGGCGGTCACATGCGCCTCGCGCCGGAGAAAGAAGATTACCTCGTGATCGACGAGGTGCCGGACGTCTTCCACACCGGCCACGTCCACAAGCTCGGGTACGGCAAGTACCGCAACGTCCTCGCGATCAACTCCGGCTGTTGGCAGGCCCAGACGGATTTCCAGCGCAGCGTCAACATCGACCCGGACGTCGCGTACGCCCCGATCGTCGATCTCGACACGCTCGACGTGACGATCCGGAAGTTCCGGTAAGGCGGTATCCGAGCCGAGCAGTACCTCCGCTTCCACTCCAACTTCTGCCGAGTCCGTAGCTGCAGACGACTGTATACGCCAGCACCGTACGGTTCGGAAAGGACTTTGCCTCCAGCCGCTGCACCCTCCTGCATGCACATCGGGACCGACGAGGCCGGCAAAGGCCCCGTCCTCGGGCCGATGGTGGCGGCCGCCGTCGGCGTCCCAGATCCGGACGTCCTCCCCGGAGACGTCGCGGACTCGAAGCGGCTCTCGCCCGCCCGGCGCGAGGAACTCGACGCGACCATTCGCGACGACGATCGGATCGCCGTCGGCGTGGTGGCCGTCGGCGTCGATCGCATCGACGACCCCGACACGGACATGAACGGACTGACCGTCGTGGCCCACGCTGACGCGACCGAATCCGTTCTCGCGAACGGCGAGATGATGGACGCAAATGAGGAGACGACGGAGGCCGCCCCAGGCGCAGCCGACGGATCCCGCGAGATCGAGTTGCTCGCAGACGCCTGTGACACCAGCGAGGAGCGGTTCGCTCGCCGACTCTCCGCGTCGATCGACGCCGACGGTTCGGGGACGGACAAGCTTGCGGTCGACGCTCGCCACGGCGCCGACGACGAGGATCCAGCCGTCGCCGCTGCCTCGATCGTCGCGAAAGTCGAACGCGACGCTCGCGTGGCCGAGATCGCAACCGAGTTCGGTGACGTTGGGAGTGGCTATCCGAGCGATCCGACGACCCGATCCTTCCTCGAAGGCTACGTCCGGGAGCACGAACGGCTGCCCGGCTGTGCGCGGCGGAGCTGGCAGACCTGCGAGGACGTTCTGGCGTCCGTCGAACAGGCAGGTCTCGGTGAATTCTAGCGAACTCTACAAATCTCTTTGCGGATGTCGCGAACAACAACGGCCGCCGACTCCCTCACTCCAGCGCCAGCGACGCGAGCATCGCCTCGAGCTGGATGCGCTCGTCGGCGCCCTCGACGATCCGGTACTCCGCCTCGCCGATGCGATCCATCAGCCGAACGGTGGCCTGTTCCTCGAGTTCGAGGTCCCAGACCGAGCGGTGGAGCTGATCGATGACGTCGCCGCCCGCGATGCCGCGGTCGATCAGGAGCGATTCGAGTGCAGCGCGGGCCGCGAGGAAGTCGCCCTCGATAGCGTGCTCGACCATCTCGAGGACCTCCTCTGGCCGGGCGGTCGAGGTGATCTCGTAGACGGCTTCCTCGTCGACGACGGTCTGGCCAGTCGCCGCGGCGGCCTGGAGGGCGTTGATCGCCCGCCGCATGTCACCGTCGGCGGCGTAGGCGATGGCGTCGTAGCCGCTCTCCTCGACCTCGATCCCTTCCTCGCTGGAGACGATCTCGATCTGCTGTCGGATCGCCTCGTCAGTGAGCGGCGGGAACCGGAACACCGCACACCGGGACTGGATCGGGTCGATGATCCGCGAGGAGTAGTTACACGAGAGGATGAAGCGGGTGTTGTTGGAGAACTGCTCCATCGTCCGCCGGAGCGCGGACTGGGCGTCGCTCGTCAGCGCGTCCGCCTCGTCGAGGAAGATGATCCGGAACCCGTACTTGTCGCCGCTGAAGGACGTCCGGGCGAAGTCCTTGATTCGCCCGCGCACGACGTCGATCCCGCGCTGGTCACTGGCGTTGAGTTCGAGGAAATGTTCTCGCCAGTCGTCGCCGTAGATCTCCTTCGCGATCGCGACGGCGGTCGTCGTCTTGCCGACGCCGGCGGGGCCGGCGAACAGCAGGTTCGGGAGGTCGTCACCCGCGACGTACTGCTGGATGCGTTCTGTGATCGTCTCGTGGCCGACGACGTCCGCGAGACGCTGTGGTCGGTATTTCTCGACCCAGACGTCCTCTCTGGTCGCGGCAGTATCGTCGACCGCGTCGGCGTCGGCCTCGCTCATGGTCGTGCGGAGCGGCGGGGCGGGCTTAAATCGCGCGGGACCGGTCGCGTTCGATCGAGACGCACGCTCAGGAGTGGGGTGCTCTCCGGCGATGACTGTCGTGAGCGAGCTGTGAGGGACGAGGGAGTGATGAGTGGACGAGTCAACTGTCGAACCATCGCTGGAATCGTCGTCAAGGCCGTCTATCGTAGGCAACTGGGAGCTACAGCGCAATGATCCGAACTACCGTTACATTCATTATTGGTACTATCTAACACTGTGTTAGATTACCATGTCAATGGGTGCCTATGACGAAGACGAGCACGAACGTCGCGAGCGGAAGTCCAACACGGTGGACGCGGCTTTCGACGACGACCGGCACGAGTACGAGGGGTCGATGGAGTACGATTCGGGAGACTCGGCGGAGGATCTGCTCGACCAGTTCGAGGAGATAAAATCTCACTGACGCTTCCTCACTGACGCTTCCTCACCGTCGCAACAGAGCGACCGACAGTGAAACGGCCACCGCAACCGCGATTACGTGACCAACTAATGCACCTGCTAGCAGCGGCCGACCCCAGACGATCGGAAGCAGCGCGAGCTGCAGTGCAGCGAACGCGAGCGGCCACAGGTCCGCACGGGCGATGGCACGAGCGGTCTCGGGATCGAACTCGTAACGCCAGGACCGCCAGACGGCGGCGACGCTCGCCCACCAGCCGATGCCGATTCGGTAGACGACGTCCCACGCGAGGAGCAAGGCGAGATACGTCGCTGGCAGCGGCGGATCGACGCCGAGCGCGGACTCGAGCAACGGTGTCTCCGCACCGACCGGGTTTGCGGCGAACAGGTAGGTCACCAGTCCGACGTAGGCCAGCACCGAGAGCACGACCTCGATTCGCGATCCGAAGGCCAGCCGGCGATAGGCGGCCGGCACCGGGAGCGCTCGCAGTTGATCGCCCATTCGCAGCGTGATCGCGCTCCCACCACCGGCGACGAGCACGGCGACGGTTCCGACGATCGCGGCGTCCCAGAGGTCGTACACTGCGGCGAGTGCGAGCACGCCGATCTCGAAGGCGACGATCTGGAGGGCAACGGCGGTCCGCGGCGCAATCGAGAGGCCGGGAATCGCGCCGATCAACCCCTCGTAAGTCCAGGTCTCGCCGTACGCGGGTAGCTCGACCTGTTCGTCTTCGGTCTCGTCCGTGGGCGTATCCGGCCCAGTTCTCGACGCGTCGGCACCTCTCGACCCGTCCCCGTCCCCCGATCCGCTCTCGGATCCTGCCCCGGTCTCAGGCCCTGACTCGCTCTCGTCGTCGGATTCGACCTCCTGGCCCCGGTCGGCCGTCACGGCCGCTCCTCCCCCAGCGCCAGCCGAACCGCGTCGTCGAACGGCGTCTTGTCGACGGTGACGTACTCGTCGATCTCGCTGTCCTCGACCACGACCGGCGTCCGAAGCCCCTCGATCAGCGGTCTCGCGATCGCGGCGTCGACGTCGGTCACGAACCCGACCCAGTAGGAGGACAACCGCGGCGATAGCACGGGCACCGGCAGAATGTGTGGTTCTCGCCCGAGTGCGCGCCCGACGCGCTGGAGCATCTCCCCGTACGGCAGCACCTCCGGGCCGCCGATGCCGTAGGTCCCGCCGGCGGTCTCGGGTGCGTCGAGGACGCCGGCGAGATACGCAACTGCGTCCGCGATCGCTATCGGCTGGCAGGGCGTCTGCACCCAGCTCGGCGTCACCATCACCGGTAGCTTCATCGCGAGCTGTCGGACGATTTCGAACCCGGCGCTGCCCGATCCGACGACGATCGCAGCTCGGAGAGTCGTGAGCTGGTAGTCGCCATCGGCGAGGATCGCCTCGACCTCCCGCCGAGAGCGGAGGTGTGGCGAGAGGTCGTCGAGCGTCCTGCCACGCGCGTCGCCCGAATCAGCCTCGTTCGGTCCGCTGTCGGTCCTCCCGTCTGGTCGTCGGTCACCCGTCTTCTCGCCCGACGCTCTGTCCCCAGTCCCTTCGCCGAGCCCGCCCAGGTAGATCACACGCTCGAGGCCGGCTGCCGACGCCGCATCGGCAAAATTTCGCGCGAGCGTCCGATCCAGTTCTTCGAAATCCTCGCCGGCCCGCATCGAGTGGATGAGATAGTAGGCGGCGTCGCAGTCCCCGATCACCTCGGCAAACGTGGTACTGGTCGTCGACGCGTCGGTAGCCGGTCCGTCGTCGACGGCGGACGACGCGTCGTCGGCCCCTTGCGGTTCGTAGACTGTCACCGACTCCGGTTTCTGCAGATCGCCCTCGATCACTCGCACGTCTGCTGGTAGCCCCGCCGCCGTTCGGTCACGGACGAGCGCAGTGACTTCGTGGCCGCGGTCGAGCAGCGCGGGGAGGAGATGCCGGCCGACGAAGCCGGTCGCACCGGTGAGGAGAACGTGCACGTTCGATACCAGGGCCGCCGGCCACATGATACCGGCGGTGGCGGTGGTCCGCGGTTCTCACCTCCGATTCGACGGTTTCCAGCACCCGTTTCGCCACTCGATCGTGGTTCCAGCTACACCAGGACGCCGTCCTGCAACAGCGCGATCAGCACCGTCAGCGTCACCACGCTCGCGAGCGTCGTGAGGAGGACGGCAGTGCTGAGGAACTCCGGTGCGGTGACGCCCTCCTGCTCCTCGCCGTACTCGACGACGAGCATCAGCGGCGTCACCGCTGCGGGCATCGCACAGGCGAGGACGAACACGCGACCGACCTCGGTCGAGAGCCCGAGACCCATAGCGACTCCCAGTGCGACCACTGGCGCGACGAACAGCTTCAGCAGGGAGGCGGCCACCGCCGAGCGCAGCGCAGCGCCGTAGGTGGTGTTCGCAAGCTGGATTCCCAGCAGGAGGAGCATCACCGGGATCGCGGCGTTTCCGGTGAGCTGGATGGCTTCCATCGCCGCGGAGTCGGCGGGTGGCACCACGGAGAGCGCCCTGGCCAGCCACGCGGCCGCGAGCGCGTAGACGAGTGGGAGGGTGAACACCTCGATCACGGCCTCGCGACCGGAGGCCATCGTTCCGCGAGACGCGATATACACGCCGATCGTGTACATCAACACGGCCTGGAAGACGATGTAGAGGATCGCCGTCGAGCGGCCGACGCTCCCGAACGCGAACGCCGCCAGCGGGATCCCGTAGTTGCCGGCGTTGGGGAACGTGCTTGCGAGTACCATCGCACCGCGCGTCTCGTCCGGGTGTCCAGTGATGCGGGCGACGCCAGTCGCGATCGCCACCATTCCGAGGGTAAACGCGGTCACGCCGACGCCGAGTCGAACAGCGGTCTCGCCACCGATCGGGGTCGTCGCGAGGCTGTGGAAGACGAGCGCCGGCGTCAGGACGTAGATCGAGATCGCCGCAAGCGGCTCGACGTCCACGTCGCGGACCCACCCGAGTGCGTAGCCGGCGCTCGCGATCGCCAGCACCGGCAACACGGCCTGGGTCAGCGCGTCGAACAGCGACACGTGCCTGGCTCTTCGTGTGACTACGAAAGTGTTTGCGCTCGGGCACGACGGTCCGGCTGTCGATGGGAACGTCGGAGAATCAGAAAACGGCTGTCAGCGTGCGTCGAGCGGGGACCAGACGCCGACGGTCTGGAGCCGTGGAGAGGGAACTCAGTTCGGCTCGATGCGCCAGGTCGTCGCGCTCGTGTAGGACCACTTCTCGACGCTGATCTCGCGGGCGGACTCGCTGAGTTTGACCATCAGCGCGCCGATCTCTTTGGGCGAGAGGCCGACCTCGTCCGCGATGAACTTGCTCTTGAAGTATACGATGCCTTCCTCGCTGACCTTGTTCGAGAGGTAGTCCTGGAGTCGCTCCTGCTTGGCGTGCGTACCCTCGCTGGAGGGCTGGGTAGTGGCGCTCATGCGTCACTCCTGCCTATCGCTCACTACCTGTTATAAGCGACAGTCGCTTCGGCCGATTTCGGGAATATTCCCCCAGATCGGCGACGTTTCACACCTTTCGGGCGGCTTAACGGACCTTTCACGAAGGGCTGAAAACTTGTTAGACCTTTTAGAACGCTCTCTAAGAAGCTCATCTCCACCAGAAATAGACCTGTCCGTTTTGCGCCAGAATCCGTGGACATCGCGGCGAAATCGTGGTTTGGATGGTCGCGCGCGGTGCTCCACGGCGCCGCTCGCGGTGCCGAACTCCCCCGTGATCGAGCTCACGAACCACCCGTTCGCCCGGCAATCTGTGGTGTTGGAGACAACTGTCTGGGGTTCCAGCCGAGGAGTCGACCCCTCCGGTCAGCGCTCGTGCCGCCAGAACTCCTCGCCCACAGTGACCTCCTTCTTGAACAACGGCACCTCCGCTTTGAGCCGGTCGATGCCGTCCTCGACCGCCCGAAACGCTGAGGTGCGGTGGCCGGCCAGCACCACGACGAACACGATGTGCTCGCCGGGCTCGAGGACGCCGGTGCGGTGGTGGAGTGCGACGCGCTGCACGTCCTCCCGCGATTCGAGATCCGCACGGAGGCTGGCCATCCGTTCCTCGGCGAGACCGTCGTACCGTTCGAACTCCAGGTGCTCGGTCGGCTCGTCGTCCGGACCGTCGCGGGCCCGCACCCGCCCCGTGAACGTCGCGATAGCACCGGCGCGCTCCGCCGTCTCGGCGCGCTCGACCTCCGCGACGAGCGATTCGAGCGTCTCGTGGGGATCGGTGGCCTCCAGCATCTCGATCAGTGCCTCGACATCGACGGCGTCGGCCCGCTCGGCCTCGCAGAGGACGTCGCCACCGGCCTCACGGCCGCCGAGTGCGACCTGTGGAATGTGCGCGTCACTGTACCCTTCGACGATGGCGTAGTCGTAGGCCGGCGCGAGATCGTCGAGCGTCTCCTCGAGCGTCCGCTCGCTGCCCGTCGCGAACCACCCCTCGTCGTCGGTCAGTCCGAACGTCGCGTCGGCGCCGCTTGCCCGATGTCGGGCAGTGTCCTTGCCCTCGGTGTCGAGATCGGGCTCGTGCGTGCAGTGTTTGATCGTCGCGATTTGACCGCGCTCGGCGAGCTCGCTGACGAGGCGCTCCACGAGGGTCGTCTTTCCACAGTTGGAGGGCCCGACCACGCCCAGAATCTGCATGTTTCACACACTGGTATCGGCCTGTTTGTAGGTGTCGCTGAGCGTGTTTGTTGCTCTACAGTTAGTCCCGACAGGCCGACAGCGAACCGCCTTGGAAGCCCCCTCCCGCTCGACGAATCTAACTCGCTGCGCGCTTCGCTCAGTCGCTCAGCTCCTTCGCTGCAGTGCTTACTTCGTTAGATTCGACGAGCGGTCGGCCCCTTCCAGTCCCGGAAGAGCAAGCTCTTCCGACCTTCGCAGAATCGCAGATTCTGCTCAGTCCCACCCTGTGGACATTCGCCGGTCTCGAACCCCGCTGGATGGTATGGTGAGCGTCTGGGCGGTGGGATCGCTGCCGTCGAACCGCCGACCTTTTGCGGTCAACGACCGGAATTCGTCCATGACCGACGCACGTGCGGAGTTCCTGGCAGGGGAGCGCCCCGAGGACGTGGCGCTGTTTCTGAGCGAGCGAGTGCTCGACGATCCCAGCGCGCTGCTGGAGTACGGCGAGGAGGTGCCCGGCGGCGTCCTGCTCGTGATGGACGGCGAGACCGGCCGGAGCGTCTTCCAGTCCGCGACGGAGATGGACGCGATGGGCTTTGCTGGCAAGGCGATGAAGACCGACGGCGAGATCGCGCTGGATCTCACCGGCGCCAACTGTCCCAAAGTGGACGATCCCGACACGCCAGAGGAAGCCGACCACGTGCCGCGGTTCGTCTTCGCGTTCGCCGAGGCCGAAAACGAGGAGGTCGGCGGGCGCTACGCGGAGGGCGACGTCATCCACGCCTACGCGCACTGTAGCTGTGGTGCCGCGTTCTCCCAGAACTGGGTCGCCGGCGAGCGCGACGAAGAGTAGGCAGCCGGGTGTCGGAACGGACAGTGAGAGGAAGAGAGATACAGCAGCGCGCCCGCCCGCGGAGAAAGACCTAACCGCGGCGCGCGCCGCCACCGGGTATGGGCATCGAGCAGTTCCGCACGCAGATCGAGGAGGCACGGCGACTCGCCGACGAGGCCGAGGATCCACAGGTCGAAGAACAGTACCGACAGCACGCCGACCTGCTCGACAGCGTCGAGTCGATGCTTTCGGCACAACAGCGGCTGCTCGACCGGAAAAACGAGTCGCTCGAAGCGCTCACCGGGCTCCTCCTGACCTTCCACGAACAGTACGCCGGCGAACTCGACGGCGAAGCAGCCGAGCAGCTCGACCGGATCGCGGAGGCTGCCGCGGACGTCAAGGAGAGCGTCGAGAGCGAGCGACAGACCGTCGAGTAGTGGATTTGGCCTCTGCCGAGTACTGCCGATCTGAGCTGCCCGGAACCGTTATTCCCTCCCGCCGCCCGCATTGGGCCAATGGCTGTGTACTACGTGACCTGTTTCGGCGACCGGGTCGCCGGCCCCTTCGACTCCCGGAGCGAGGCCAAGCGGATCGCCGACGAGGAGAACACCACCGAGATCGGCGACAACTACGCCGTCGAGCGCGTCGACGGCGAGGACAGCGCCAGCGCGTGAGCGAACCGAGGGTTTTCTCTCAGTCGCTCGTCGGATAGTCGACGTCGAAGACGTCCTCGACCACCGGCTCGTCCGTGCCGCTACCCGATTCCGCCGGATCGGCCGACGTCTCCGCCTGGTTCGCTCCCGCTGACCCATCCGCTCCAGTCGTCCCGTTTGCTTCCCCAGTTTCGTCTCCGCTCTCCGTCGCCTCCGCGGCGTCGTCGCCGGGGCTCACGCTGCCGGTCTCGTACCCCTGAAGATCCAGCGTCACGTGATCGAACCCCAGGTCGAGCATGTGCTCCCGGGCGGCGTCGGCGAACCCGGCGTCGAGTGCGACCGATAGCTCGTCGGCGCCGACCTCGATCCGCGCGAGCCCGTCGTGATCACGGACGCGGAACTGGTCGAATCCCCAGGTTCGGAGCAGCTGTTCGGCCTTCTCGATCCGGGTGAGTCGCTGTTCGGTGACCTCGAGACCGGTCGGGATCCGCGAGGAGAGACAGGCCATCGAGGGTTTGTCGGCGACGGGGAGGTCGTAGCGCTCCGCGATCTCGCGGACCTCCTCTTTCCCGATGTCGTGTTCGAGCAGCGGCGAGTGAGCGTCGAGCTCCTCGACGGCCTGCAGCCCGGGCCGGTGCCCCTCGCCGGGATCGGAGGCGTTCGTCCCGTCACAGACCGTCTCGACACCGAGCTCCGTCGCGTGCTCGTACATCCGGCCGAGGCGCATCGTCCGGCAGTGGTAGCAGCGGTCCTCTCCGTTGGCGACGAACTGGGGTGAGTCGAGCTCGGAGAACTCGACGACGTCGTGGCGAATCCCGATCGCGTCGGCGACCTCGCGAGCGTCGTCGAGCTCAGCGGCAGGCAGCGTCTCGCTCTTGGCGGTACAGGCGACGGCGTCCTCGCCCAGCGCGTCGTGGGCGATAGCCGCGACGACCGCGGAGTCGACGCCCCCCGAAAAGGCGACGAGTGCGGCCTCTCGCTCGGCGAGGTCTGCTTTCGCCGAAGCGAGTTTCTCGTCGATACTCATTGCCACGTCAACAGGCTCCGCGGCCAAAAGGTCGTGGATACCCGGCCCAGCCCTCCCACACTACCGGGGGAGCGACGTCGAGCGCTGTCGTCTGGACCGCTGCTGGTACGCGAGAATGGTGTCGCCAGCGCTCGCAATCGGATTCAGTCGTCGTCCGGCCGATCCGTCGTGCGGAGGACGAACGGTCCCATCGCCAGCGTCCGCTTCGCCACGGTCGCGATCCGAAGCACGAATGACAGCAAGATCGCGAACGGTGCCAGGGCGACCGTCGTGGCAGTGATCACCAGCCAGGACTGGTTCGCCACGCCGAGCGTCGTGCCGCCGATGGTCCCGGCGTTCCCGAGCACGAGCAGTCCGGCGATCGTGACGACAAGCGCCGGGATCGCCGAGTAGAGCATCGCTTGCGAGAGATCCGTCAGCGACCACTGGAAGTACAGCGTTTTGACGTGCTCGCGGGCTGGTCCGAACCGTTCCAGGTGCGTCACGACGTCGTCGAGCGCGGCGGTCGCGTCCTCGTCGAGCGGTGGGGTCGCGTCGTCGCCATCTTCATCAGATC
This sequence comes from Salinarchaeum laminariae, assembly GCF_023204835.1. Classification (GTDB taxonomy): domain Archaea; phylum Halobacteriota; class Halobacteria; order Halobacteriales; family Salinarchaeaceae; genus Salinarchaeum; species Salinarchaeum laminariae. The sequence continues at coordinate 799,171 of NZ_CP096270.1, read as the reverse complement.
CGGCATCCGTACCACCGCCGTACAGCCCCTGAATTCGCTTCCCCTCGTAGATCTTCAGCGAGTAGTTGAAGCCGAGCGCGGCCTGGACGACGTCGAAGGTGCCGAACTGCGCGGAATCGAGCCCCTCGCGGACCGTCTCGGCGTTCTCGATCAGCTCGTCTGCGAAGGATTCGACCGCGTCACGGGCCTCCTGGTCGTCGACGTCTGCCACGTCCTCGCGGAGCGCCCGCGCTCGGTCCGCCGTCGCGCCGAGCAACGCGTGGAGAAACGCCGACGGCTCCGGGGGGCTGACGGGTTCGTCGAGATCGTCGGCGACATCGTCCCGAAACGCGAGCGCCGCCTGCATCCGGTCGCGCTGGTCGCCGACCGCGCCGAGCTCCTGGGAGAGCACGACCTGGTTGATCGTCACGACGAGCGTGACCCCGGTGATGATCGACGTGATCATCGCCTGAAACAGCGTCTCCGTCGGGTCCGACGCGGCGATCGCGTCGCTCAACGGCACCGGATCGATCGCGACGAACACGGCCAGTGCCACGAAGATGACTGCCAGGACCATCCCGGCGACTGCCCATCGGTTCGCGCCGAGCAGGAGCCAGAGCCTGAAGCGGCTGCCCGGCACCCGCGAGCGCATGGAGTCGTCGGAGGTCATTGTGTGGCCGGGTCTGACGGCCCGGAACTGCGCGGTACTACCACGCCGTCCCGGAAAAAGATCGGTGCTCTCCGGAGCGAATCCCGAGGCGTCGACGGTGGCCAGCAGGCCGAGGGTTCGCCGATGCGCTTCCCGGGCAGATCGACACGCTACGGTCTGGAACGCCGCTTGCCGAGCACTGCGAGCGCGAGGAGGCTCACGATCGCGAGGATCGCTGCTACCCCACCGAACCCGCTCGTGGCGTTCGAGGATTCTTCCCCGTTTCCGTCGAAGCTGTCGCGCGTTTCGACGCGAACCGACGCCGTCCGGTTGCCGATCGCGAGCTCGTACCGCCCGCTCTCCGCGAACTGGTGGTCGAACGACACCGTGGTCCGTTGCTCGGCGTCGAGGCGGATCGTCTCGGTCGCAACCGTCTCTCCGTCGAGGCGGAGTGCCACGTCGAACTCGCCGGCGGCGTTCCCACGGTTCCGCAGCGTCGCGTCCACGGTGACGGTTTCCTCCGGTGCCGGCTCGGTCTGTGATAGCTCGAACGACGTCACCGAAACAACCGCCAGATCTCGACGGGCGCCCGCGACTGTGACACCGGTGCTCCCCGTTCCACCGACGCCTGCCATCGCTCCGATCTCGACGTTCGCGGTCACGACCGTCTCTTCGCCCGGAGCGATCACGACCGACGCCTCGTGGACGGTTTCCCCGCCAGCCTCGATGGGGATCGTCCATTCTCCGGACTCGTTTCCGGTGTTCTGTGCCGTGATGGCGAGCTCGACGGTCCCGTCGGCCACACTCCCGACGGTCTCGACGCTCCTCACGAACAGCGCGGCACCGTCGCTGCCCACGCCGACTGGCGTCTCGCCCGTGAGGGTCGTCGTCAGGACGATTTCGTTCTCGTTCGCGCCCGCTGCGTCGACGCTGGTCTCGGCTGCCTGCCAGCCGCCGTCGTCAGCATATGCGGTGAGATTCGCCGCCGAAACGCCGGCGGCCGCCGTCGCATTGGGATCGACCGCGAACTCGTAGGTCACGTCCGCGAGTTCGGCCGTCGCGTTCGGCACGTACGCCGCCGGCTGGCTGAACCGCCCCGGAACCGGCCGATGTGCTGGCTCGAAGCGGACCGTGAGCTCGTCGGCGTCGTGGGCCGGGACGAGTTCGAGCGACCGGAGTTCGACCGCACCGGCGCCGGCCCCGCCTTCGCCCTCGACAGTCTCACCGGCGGGCGTTCCGGCGTCGCTTCCTCCGACGGGAACGTCGACCTCGACGGCCTCGTTCGCTCGCGCGTTCTCCACGGTAACGACCACCGTCCCGTTCGTTCGGCCGACCGTCGTCTCGACGGGATCAGGGTCAGGCGCTGGTGCGTAGCCGCCGGAGCCACTCGACCCGCTGCCGGCGTCGCCGCTGTCAGACTCGTCGGACCCGCCACCCTCACTCTGGTCGCCGTCATCGCCGTCGCTCTCGTTGCCGCCGCTCGTTCCGTCGCTGACGGTGACCGTCGTCGTTGCAGTGTCGTTGCCTCCCTCGCCGACGGCGGTCAGCTCGACGGTGTACTCTCCGGGAGTGCTGTAGGCGTGGTCGACCGTCGCGCCGTCGGTGCTGGCGGTCTCGCCGTCGTCGAACCTCCAGTGGTAGCTCGAAATGGCGCCGGTCGATCCGCTGGCGTCGAAGGTCACCGTCTCGTTGAGGGCGACGCTCCCGGAGGCGTTCAGCTGCGCCGTCGGCGCGGCGAGATCGATTTGGACGGTTTCCGTCGTGGAGTTGGTATTGCCGGCCGCGTTGACGACGGTCAGGGTCACCGTGTAGTTGCCTGCCTCGTCGAATCGGTGTATCTCTGTCTCGTTACTCCCAGTCCCACCGTCAGCGAACGTCCAGTTGTACCCGACGACGTTCTCCGACGATTGGCCGGCCTCGAAGGCGATCGCCTCGCCGGTCTCGGCCGTCGTCCGGTTCGCGTCGATCACTGCCACTGGTGGGGCGAACACCTCGATCGTCGTCGCGTTCGTGTCCGTGCCGTAGTCGTCGGAGACGGTCACGGAGACGTTGTACGTGTCGGGCGTTTCGAAGGGGTGCTGGAGGGTGGGGCCGGTCGCGTTGATCGGCGTCCCATCGATCGACCACGCGTAGCTCGCGTTCGGTCCGGTCTCGGAGCCGCTCGCGTCGAACGAGACGGTCTCGTTGACGGTCGTAGCGTCGAGTGCGACGAGCGAGGCGACCGGACCCGGCGGATCGGTAACGGTGACAGTCGCGTTCGTGCTGTTGACGTTCCCTGCCGAATCGGTCACCGTGAGCTGGACGTCGTACTCGCCGGCCGTCGCGTACGTGTGCGTGACGTTCGAACCGTTTGTCGTCTCACCGACCCCGAATTGCCACTCGTAGCTGACGATCGCACCGTTGTCCGCGCTCTCGTTCGCGGAGAAGGCGAGTGGTTTCGTCGCCGCGGTCGTCCCGTTCGTGGCGATCTGGGCGGTCGGTGGCGTCTCGTCCGAGACGTTCACGTCGACCGACGCGACGCCGCTCTCGTAGCCGTCGTCGACGGTGACGGTGACGGTTCGCGGGCCAGCACGCTGGAACGCGTGATCGATGACCGGGGTGGTCGTCGTCACGTCAGTGGTTCCGTCGCCGTCGGTGTCCCAGCGGTACTCAGTGACAGCAGCCGACGAGGTGGCGTTGCTCGCGTCGAGGGTCACGGACTGGCCCGCTTTCGGCGTCGCATTGCTCACCGAAAGGCTGGCGTTTGGCGGCGTGCAGTAGCCCGATTCGATCGTGACTGATTCGGTGAGACTGTCGAACTGTTCGCGGTCGGTGCCGTCTGCGGCGCCAGTGACGACGTCCCAGTCCTCGACGGTTCCGTTGTAGCTCGGGCTGTTGTCGGGATTCACGAGCTGAACCGCACTGTCGTTGAACGCCGGATCGATGGTGATCGACACGTCGCCGCTCAGCCCGCGGTAGGCGGCGCCGTCGGTCCGGCCCTGACTCCACGCCCACTGCAGTTCACTCTCGGTGCCGGTGTGGTTGAACACGTCGACCTGCTCATCGTAGTCGTCGTCCTCGACTACCCATCCCTCCTCGCCGGCCGGCAGCCCGGACACGCCGAACGTCGCGAAGCTGCCGTTTGTTCCCTCCTCGGGGTTCTCGTAGTGTTTCTCGTGGACGAAGACGAGACTCGTTCCGCTGGACCCCTCGTAGAGCAACAGGGTGCTCGTGTCGTCTTCCTGGTACGGTTTGGTTCCGTAGGAGCTGAAGTCCTGGCCGGTACCGTTCCACCGGTAGTCGTAGAACGTCTCGACGGACTGGCTCTCGTCGACGATCGGCGTCACGTCGATGCACTGCTCGCCCTGCGTGATCGCGTACGCGCTCGATCCGTTCTCGTGGGGATCCGCGGCTGCAGTCGGCGCGAATGCGAGCAAAGAGAGGGCTACCAGGGCGACCACGACGACTGCTACGGTCGCCGGTCCCGGGCGTCGACCGGTCATGGATGCTCACCGGTGAGTCGGTGGTGCCTACGAGCGGGGTCGTTCGATAGCGGTTCGGTCGTGGGAGGGTCTGGGAAGCTCATAGGGTCTGAGACGCGTCCGGCCAGCTGTGGCCGAGTGGCTGCGACTACTTGCCCCACGCCGTGAGGACCACTTTGTTATAATACCGCAAACACGCTCGAGGAGTCCCCGTGAATCACCACGTAGCTGGTAACATGCCCGCAGGGACCGGCCTCCGCGCCGAACCGCGGGGTTGTCGACGCTTCTGCTACTACGCGGATTCGATCTCGGCAGGTATACGCCGCGAAACGGAGCTAGGAACCGCTTACCGCCGACTGCGTCGCTTCTACCGCCCTCACCGAACGCGCTTGTAGACTGCCTTGATCGCGTCGGTGGGGGCAGAGCTCGACTCCAGGCTGTAGTGAGTCCGCACCTCGGGGTTGAACTTCGCCTTGTACCCACAGAGTCGCTGATCGTTCGCGCCGATCAGGTCCATCCGCTCGCGGCCGCGATCGCGGGCGTCCTGCATCACCGTCCAGTCGATGAGATCGGTCGCGGGCAGGTCGGCGTCGAGATCCGCGACGGTCTGCCAGCCGTAACAGGTGTCGGCGTCTTCGAGCGTGATCTTCCCGCCGACGAACTCGCCGTCGACTTCACAGACGTAGGCTCGGACGGCTCCGTCCGGGAGCGACTCGTAGAGGCCTCGCGCGAACGCGGGCGTAACGTTGTAGCTGACGTCCTGTTCGGCGTGGCGATCCTGCACCCGTTCGATGATGCGCTCGACGTCGTCGGCGTCGCCCTCGAACTGCTCGTAATCGAACTCCTCGGCTTTCCGGACGTTCCGGCGGACGTCGCTGCTGAAGGACATGAACAGCTCCTCCTCGTCGGGCGTGAGGTCGACGTGGTAGGTGTACCGCGGCGTCGGATCGAAGTCGTTCCAGATGAACGGCCGGGGATCGTCGTAGGCGGTGCCGGCGCGGACGTGCGCGTAGTGTGGAGCGATCTCGTCGTCGACCGCCTCGACGACCGCTTCCACGAACCGACGGTGTCGTTTCTCGGCCTTGCGCTGTTTCGCGCTGTGTCCGTTGAGCTGTGCGGGACCGAGGTAGCTGACCTCGAGATCCGGCGGCGGGGAGAACGCCGTCCGGAGCGGCCACCGTCGGAGGGCAAACACGGGGAACAGCCCGATCGGCTCCTGGCCCTTGTATCCGACGTAGGGGTAGAGCGTCGTCTCCGAGTGATCGGCGACGACCTCCAATGCCTCGTACCGGTGGAACGGCGTCGTTTCCGCGGACCGCTCGACCAGCGCGTTCCACTCCTCGGCGTCGCGAAGGAGCGAGGTCTCGACGCTCATCGCTCCAGATACCCCATATCTGCGAGTCGTTGCTCGACTGCGTCGCCGGCGCTCGGCGCGTCCTCCGGCGACGCGTCGGGATCCGCACCTCCTCCGGACCCTGCCCGCCGTGCCTCGTAGGCGGGGTAGGGCTCCTCGCCAGCGGGTTCGACCACTGGCAACACCGATCCATCCATCCGCGTCGGTGCGGGCACCCCGAACGTCGCCAGGATCGTCGGCGCGAGGTCGAAGAGGTGGGCGCCCTCGATACCGGCATCGGCAACACCGTCTCCGACGGACTCGCCGTCGCCGACGACCTCACTTCTCCCGCCCGTGGCGTCGGTTTCAGCCATTTCGCCGGCCACGTCTCCAGCAACGGCGATCACCCCGTCGCGCTTGTGGTTCCAGGGCTCCTGGGGCGGCCCGAACTGCTCCTCGCGGAGCGACGCCGAGAGAAACTGGTCGAACTCGGTCGGTACGACGACGACGTCCGGCGCCGCATCGACGTGGGGTCCCTCGAAGACGTCCTCTCGCCTGCGGACCGACTCGAAGACGGGCTCGCCGTCGGGCGTCTCCACCGCTGCGAGCGCGTCGATCAGCTCTGATCGGACGATCTCGTACTCTTCCTCGGTGACCACGCCCTCGGGTTCTCGCCCTTCGAGATTAATCCGGACGCCGAGTTCGATCCGGTCGCGAACGTAGGCCCGGGAGTTCGCGAAGTCGACCTGCTCGGCACCCGCCCGCACCGCGTCGGCTGGCGCGATCTGCAGCAGGCGATCTTCGATGCCAAGCCGCCGGGCGACAGTTCCGATGCGCTGGCTCGTGACGCCCACCTGTGCGGCCGCCGCGACGGAGCGTTCGAGCAGCGAGGGACTGGAGGGCTCGCGGTTGCCCGCTGACGGCTCGGTCCCCGCGCCGGTCTGAAGCTCGTTCCGGGCGATCGACGACCACGACGGCATTCCGCCGTCGCCGACCGTCGTCGCCACGTCGCCGCGATCACGCAGGAAGCTGTTGGCCCGGAACTCGTGGCCCTCGTAGGGGCCGATGCCGTGATCGCTACAGAGCACGACGACGTCGGGATCGCAGGCCTCGATCGTGGCTTCTATCTCCCGATCCGCGGCGGCGTAGACGGCGTCGACCACGTCGTCGTCCTCCGGCGATTCGTGGAACACGGTGTCGGTCTGCTGGAACTGAAGGAAGCCGAAATCTGGCTCGAACCGGTCGGCGAGGAACCGAAACGCCGCTCCACGGGATTCGATCAGCTGCTCGTAGCGCTCGATCCGATCCTCCTGGTCGGCCTCCGGGCCCGTGCCGTCGTCGTAGACCTGGTACTCGCCGAGTTCGTCCTCGATATCCTCGAGCACTCCCGGCGGGTGGCACGAGGGCGACTCGGGACCGACGTATCCCGGAACGAGCGCGCCGTCGAAGGCCCGCGGCGGATGCGTCACCGGCGCGTTGACGACGACGCTCGTGTAGCCGCGCTCGCTCAGCAGTTCCCAGATCGCGTACTCCTTGACGTCGGCGTAGTCCACGACGTCCCAGTCGTACCCCTCGAAGTCGAGGAAGCCGAAGACGCCGTGTTTCCCGGGGTTAACGCCTGTGTAGACCGACGGCCACGCGCTGGGGGTCCACGGCGGTAATTGCGATTCGAGCGGTCCCGATGCACCATCCTCGAGCAGCGCCGTGATCGTTGGGGTCACCCCCGCTCCCCGGTCCGCCAACACCTCGAGTGACGCTCCGTCGATGCCAACGAGGAGCGTTCGGAGTCCGTCCGCAGTACTGTCCGGCATGTATCCTCTGGCAAGCGGCAACCACCCTTTGTTATAGCTCGGGTACTGGCCCCGTGGTGGCGATTACTGGACCTGCGGACGGTCGGTAGCTGACCAGGATACGAGTCCGTTACCGGGTGGCTGGCGGGCAATCGACGCCGGTCCGACGGTCGGCGTTCTCAGAGCTCTACGCGTTCGCCTCGCTCGGCGGCCTCGTAGACCGCCTCGATGGCGCGCATGTCGAGCAGGCCGTGTTCTGCGTCGGCCTCGATCGAGCGGTCGTCGCGCAGACAGTCGGCGAAATAGGCCGCCTCGACCTGCATCTGATCGACCGTCTCGAACTCGATCGACGTGTCCGTGACGCCCGAAGTGCCCGTACGACGGTGCAAGGTCGCGCGGTCGTCGTTGAAGAAGGCGGGCTCGAGCCGGAGCTCGCCAGTCGTCCCGATCAGCCGCAGGGATCCCGAGAGCTGTGCGTGCTGGCTCGCGGTGTAGCTGCCGGTCACGCCACCCTCGTACTCCATTAGGAAGCTGGCTGCCTCGTCGGGGACGTCCCCGAACGCTTCGTGCTCGCTGTACATCGAGGCGTGGGCGGCGACGGGGTCCCGGCCGAGGACGTACCGTGCGGTGTTGATCGGGTAGATGCCGAGATCCGTGACCGACGCGCCCGGGCCGGCGAGCGACGGGTCCAGCCGCCAGCTGTCCGCCCCGGCGATGTCGAGCACGTCCTGCGTCATGTGGCCCTGAACTGCCACCGGAGCGCCGATCTCGCCCGCCTCGAACAGCCGCTTCGCGATCCGGATCGCGGGGTCGGTGTGCATCCGGTAGGCGGTCATGATCGGGATGTCCGCGGCGGCGTCGACCAGCTGCTCGGCGCGCTCGACGGTCGATTCGAGCGGTTTCTCACAGAGCACGGCCTTGTCGAGCTCGGCGGCTGTCTCGACGTAAGGGAGGTGGAGCGCGTTCGGCGTGCAGACGTAGACGGCGTCGTACTCCGCGGCGGCTTCGCCGTCGTGGAACGCGTCGTAGTCGATGCCGACGGCGTCGGTGTGGGTCTCATTCGCGACACGCTCGGCCTTCTCCGCCGTCGAGGAGACGAGGACGGTGGTTTCGATCCCCGGTTCGGCCGCGACCGCCGGGATCATCTCCTCGGTCGTCCACCAGCCGAGGCCGATCATCGCGAAGCGGAGCGGGTCGTCGGGATCGGGCTCGGTTCGCTGCCAGTCGCGCTCGTCGAAGGCGTCGCGGAGCTCGGCCAGGTTCATAGATGTACTACGAAGCGAGTACCAAAAGAATGGGTAGTTCGGAGACGGACGGCGTGATTCCGTCGAGGAGCGCCGACCGGACGGCGGTATTGCCGTCTACTGCACGATGCGTCGGATGACGGCGCCCATCCCGACGCTGCCGATGACGAAGCTGATGATGCCTCCGACCACCGGGATCACGTTAAGGACGGCGACAGCTATCGCGGCCACCACCAGCGCCATCCACCGATTGTCGACGAACTCGTCACAGACCGCGATGAACGCCAGCACGTTCCCCATGATCGCGAGCAGAATGAACGCGAACGCGAGCGGGATCACCAGAATGATGCCGACGATGGTGAGCGCGAGGAGGATGATGGCGATAACGAAGACGATCAGGGAAATGATCCCCCAGGCGAAGCTCGCGACGGGCTCCTGTCGGACGTCCTCGACGATCGAGTCGACGTAGTTTGGCGCGGCCGCCAGCATGATCGCTCCGACGACGAGCGTCGCGATCAACCCACCACCGCTCTCGACGGCCGGACTGAACTGTGGTTGGTTCACGTTCCCTGTACCCTGGAGCACGAATGCTCCGATCTCGAGGACGACTGGATCGGCGATCGCGCCGATCGCTGCAGTCATATCCATTGAATTCGGATTCAAAGAACCAGTATAAATTAGTTTTCGTCGCTGGTTCTCCACCACCCTCCCCGACGACGGCCGTCGGCAGACGCCGTCTCTCCTGCCGTCTGTATCGACGGCCCGACCGCCTCTCCCTCCCACGCTACAGCCACCCACCCGACCGCTCCCTCCGAAACGGTTTAGGCCGGTCCCGACACACCCTCGGTATGCCGACGGAGTCCGCCACAGACTACGATCCTTCTCTCGGGAACAAGTTCATCTTCGTCACCGGCGGCGTCATGTCGGGACTCGGCAAGGGGATCACGGCCGCGAGCACCGGCCGACTCCTCAAGAACGCCGGGTTCGACGTCACGGCGGTGAAGGTCGATCCCTATCTCAACGTCGACGCGGGGACGATGAACCCCTTCGAGCACGGCGAGGTGTACGTCCTCTCCGACGGCGGCGAGGTCGACCTCGATCTGGGGAACTACGAGCGGTTCCTCGACGAGGAGATGACCTCCGATCACAACGTCACGACGGGGAAAGTCTACCAGCACGTCGTCGAGGCCGAGCGCGCCGGCGACTACCTGGGCAAGACCGTCCAGATCATCCCCCACGTCACCGACGACATCAAACGCCGCATTCGGGAGGCTGCGGAGGGCACCGACGTCTGCATCGTCGAGGTCGGCGGTACGGTCGGTGACATCGAGGGAATGCAGTATCTCGAAGCGCTCCGGCAGTTCGCCCACGAGGAGGACGAGGAGGACATCCTCTTCACGCACGTCACGCTCGTGCCCTACTCGAAGAACGGCGAACAGAAGACCAAGCCGACCCAGCACTCCGTCAAGGAACTGCGTTCCATCGGTCTCCAGCCCGACGTCCTCGTCGGCCGCTGTGAGGACCGGCTCGACGAGGAGACTCGCGAGAAGATCGCCCTGTTCTGTGACGTGCCGACAGACGCCGTGTTCTCCAACTCCGACGTCGAGGACATCTACGAGGTCCCGCTGATGGTCGAGGAGGAGGGCCTCGACGAGTACGTGATGGAACGACTCGACCTCGCCGACGCCGCCATACCGGCGGGAGAACGCGAGAACGAGTGGCGCCAGCTCGTGACCCGTGAGAAATCCGGCGAGATCGAGATCGCGCTCGTCGGGAAGTACGGTCTCGAGGACGCCTACATCTCCATCCACGAGGCGTTGAAACACGCCGGCATGGAGGCCGGCGTCGACGTGAACCGCACCTGGATCCACAGCGAGAGTCTGGCCGATGGCATCGACGACGAACTCGACGACGTCGACGGCATCATCGTCCCCGGCGGCTTTGGCTCCCGTGGCACCCAGGGCAAGATCAACGCCGTTCGCTACGCACGCGAGAACGACGTCCCCTACCTCGGTCTCTGTCTCGGCTTCCAGATGGCCGTCATCGAGGCGGCGCGGAACGTCGCCGGGCTCCGCGGCGCTCACAGCACCGAGATCGACGAGAACACGGATCATCCCGTCATCGACATCCTGCCCGAACAGTACGAGGTCGAGGACATGGGCGGCACGATGCGACTGGGTGCCCACGACACCGACATCGAGCCAGGCAGCCTCGCACACCAGATCTACGGCACGGACTCCTGCACGGAACGACACCGCCACCGCTACGAGGTCAACCCCGAGTACATCGATCGAATCGAGGAGACGGGGCTAACCTTCTCGGGACGCTCGAACAACCGGATGGAGATCGTCGAATTAGAGGATCATCCGTACTTCCTCGGGACGCAGTTCCACCCCGAGTTCCGCTCGCGGCCGGGGCGGGCGAGTCCGCCGTTCGTGGGGCTAGTGGAGGCGATCGTGGAGCAGGCCGGCGAGGACGTGGGGACGCAGGAAGTCGAGGCCTGAGCGCGGCGCTCGATCTCGGCCAGCTGGGCAGCAAGTGACGATCGAGCGAACCCTTTTGCCATTGGTACGCCCATTTCGTCGCGAATGAAACGTCGGGCAGTGCTTGCCGCGGCCGGCTCCGCACTCACCGTGGGCAGCGTCGGCTGCTCGATGCCATCTGGGGACGATTCCAAGGAGTTCCGGCTCTGGTTCGTCCGGATCCTAAACGACCGAACCGGCGGCGCAGGCGTCGGCGTCAGGATCTTGGATGGCTCCCGGACAGTCGCGGAGCGTCGGTGGGACGCGCTCCCCGGTCGGAGCGCCGACGAGTCACCAGGAGAGGCCACCTTCGCGTGTGAAGCCAATAGTCGGATGATGAACGGCGAGTGGAGTGGGTCACGGAGAGAGTTCGACGTCGAGTTTTCAGTCGGCGGCACTGGGTCGTGGGAGACGCTCGGTTTCGATCGGCCGGCGGTGAATCTCGCGATCGACCTGCACGTCTTCCCGGGCGCGAACCCGCCAGAAACGCTCCGCGAGGTGCTCGAGTTCGAATCGGCGGAGCAAGCCTCGACGCTGCTCGAGGACGCCACTGCCGAGTGCCAGGAGTGATTGACGACACCATCCGCACGCCAGCTCGGCATCTCGGGCCGGGCACTCCGACAGGTCGGTCCGAAACCGTTTTGCGCCGGCCTATCGGAGGCAGGATATGCCGACTAATTCCGTTTCTCGCCGCCCGACGACGGGCGCTGTAGACCGCATCGCACAGACCGAGGTGTCCGGCTGATGGTCAACGCAGACGAATTCATCGACGAGAAGATCGCAGAGATCGACGACGAAATCGGCGACGCCAACGCCGTCATCGCGCTGTCGGGCGGGGTCGACTCCTCGACGGCCGCCGCGCTGGCCTACGAGGCCGTCGGCGACCAGCTCACGCCGGTCTACGTCGACACCGGCCTGATGCGCAAGGGCGAGACCAAGCAAATTCGGGAGACCTTCGACTACATGGACAGTTTGCGGATCGTCGACGCCCGCGACCGGTTCCTGGAGGGGCTGTCGGGCGTCACCGATCCCGAGGAGAAGCGCCACGTCATCGGCGAGCAGTTCATCCGGGAGTTCGAGACGGTGGCGAAGGACGTGGACGCCGATTTCCTCGTCCAGGGGACGATCTACCCCGACCGCATCGAGTCGGAGGGGACGATCAAGTCCCACCACAACGTCGGCGGGCTGCCCGACGTCGTCGACTTCGATGGGATCGTCGAGCCGATGCGTGACCTCTACAAGGACGAGGTTCGCGAGGTCGCGCGGGCGCTCGATCTTGAGGAGGTCGTCTCCGAGCGGATGCCGTTCCCCGGTCCCGGACTCGCAGTCCGAATCATCGGCGAGGTCACCGAGGAGAAACTCGAGGTAGCCCGCGAGTCCAACCACGTCGTCGAGGAGGAGTTAGAGGAGTACGAGCCCTGGCAGGCCCTCGCCGCCGTCATCGGCAAGGCGACCGGCGTCAAGGGCGACAACCGCGTCCACGGCTGGGTCGTCTCGGTGCGCTCCGTCGAGAGCCGCGATGGCATGACCGCCCGCGCCCAGGAGATCGACTGGGACACGCTCCAGCGCATCCAGTCCCGGATCACCGGCGAGAACGAGACCGTCTCGCGGGTCGTCTACGACGTGACCCACAAGCCGCCGGCGACGATCGAGTACGAGTAGTCCAGACGTAGTCGTCGTATTCGTAGTAGTAGTAGTAGTAGTAGTAGTAGTTCCGACGACCGAGTCGTCGGGCGGGTGCGTGCCCACCCGATCGACCGCATTCTCCTCCGATCGCTGGCGGGCGCGGTCGCCACATCCGGTTCGAATCCGACACTCTCGTCCAGGCGTGCCCATGCGTGTCAGCTGGTACCACGCGGCGCGGATCGCACACACTTAGTAGGCACCGGGTCCTGCGTTCTGGCATGGGATTCGAGGACATGGACGTGGACACGATCTGGCTCGACGGGGAGTTCGTGGACTGGGACGACGCCCAGATCCACGTCCTCACCCACAGCCTCCACTATGGAACCGCCGTCTTCGAGGGAATCCGCTGTTACGACACCGAGGACGGTCCCGCGATCTTCCGCTGGGACGAGCACGTGAAGCGGCTGTACGAATCCGCGAAGCCGCTGGATCTCGACATCCAGCACGAGCAAAGGGAGCTTCGGGACGCCACCGAGCAACTGATTCGCGAGCAGGACCTCCCTTCCTGTTACATTCGGCCGATCGCCTTCTACGGCTACGACAGCCTCGGCGTAAGCCCGGAGGGCTGCCCGACGCGAACGGCGATCGCCGCCTGGCCGTGGGGCGCGTATCTCGGAGAGGAGGCCCTCGAGGAGGGCGTCGACGTGATGATCTCCTCCTGGCGGAAACACCACCCGAGCCAGATTCCGACGAACGTCAAGGCCACCGGCCCGTACGTCAACAGCATGCTGGCTGGCGAGGAGGCCCGCCGCAACGGCTACGTCGAGGCCATCGTCCTGAACAAGGACGGGCAGGTCGCGGAGGGCCCCGGCGAGAACCTGTTCCTCGTTCGCGACGGCGAGATCTTCACGCCCGGGCTCTCCGAGAGCATCCTCGAGGGGATCACGCGCGAGTCGATCATCCAGATCGCACGGGATCAGGGCTACACCGTCCACGACCAGGCGTCGATCAGTCGCGGCGAACTCTACACCGCCGACGAACTGTTCTTCACCGGCACCGCCGCGGAAGTCACGCCGATCCGGACCGTCGACGACGTCGAGATCGGCTCGGGCAGCCGCGGACCGGTGACCGAGGAGCTCCAGCAGCGCTTTTTCGACGTCGTCGAGCGCCGCACCGACGACTACGACGAGTGGTTTAGCTACGTCTGAGTGGCCGCCCGTCGATCCGATTGCAGCTCCGCCGGCGAACACGCTGCCCTGAAACTCTGCTGGCGCTTTCGATCGATCTCGTTCGATATCATTGCTGCACCGTTTCTCGGTCGCTACTGCCCGTTCACAAGTGTCGTCTCCGCTGACCGCCACCTCGGCTCCTCTCCGACTACCTCACTCGTCTGCCGATCCATCCGACGTGCCGGCCCGCGCCTCGGCGTCGCGGTCCATACCGATCTCGCCGTCGACGCCCTCGAGTTGCCCTTCGTCGATCGACGCCGCGGATCGGTCAGCCCCTCCGTCCTCAGCGAGTGCGTCGGCGACCTCGGCCTGCTCGTCCGTCGCGTTCCCCGGTAACACGCCGGAGTTCGCCTCATCTTCGTTGCCGAACCCGGCGCTCAGCAGCCGCGTCAGCGCGGTTTCGACGCCTTCGTCAGTCTCGACGACGTTCTCGGGGGCGACCTCCACGACGAACCCGGTCGTGATGTTCGGGGCCGTGGGCATGAACAGGAGCTCTCGACCGTCCTGGGTCTGCTTTCCCGTCTTGAACGCCGTCAGCCGCATGCCGTCCCAGGGCTCGACTTTCACCGGCGTCTGGAGGGACTGGGTCCCGGTCAGCGCCGTTTCGGCGGCCATCTTCGAGGCGTTGTACACCACTCGGAGTCCGGGCACGCGGTTCACGACCCGATCGAGCGTGGACTCGAAGAGGTTCCCGACGGCGGTTCGCATGAGATAGCCGACCCCGAGCACGAGCAGCGCGAAGACGACCAGCGTGACGATCACCCGAACGAGTTCGACGGGAACGCCCGACAGCCCGAAGGACTCGAGCAGCCCCTCGTCGACAGCGGCGAGAAAGGGTGCGTTGGCGATGATGCCATAGACCCACAGCACCACCCAGATCGTGACGATGATCGGGACGAGGACGACGAGACCGCTCGCGAAGTCCCGCTTCCAGGTGGCCATTCGCGTGAACGTGTGATCGCCTGGGTAATGAGCGTGTTCGTTCGTGCCACAGGACACGACGTACCTAGCCAGTCGATTGATTACCGGATAGCATCTGTGTGAAGTCGTTCCAGCCCGAGCCCAGCGCGACGACGGATCGAGGTAGGGAACGGAGGACCATCGAACTATGACGGACGAGATCACTGCTGACGGCGATACCGCATCACCAGCCGAGCGCGTCGACCACCTCGAACGGAGGGTCGCGCGCCTTCGCACCAGACTCCTCGCTCTCGAGGGGGATCGCGACGCGAGTCGCTCGGGCGGCGGTTCGCTCTCGCGACGGTCACTGCTCGGTGCGCTCGGGATCGCGGGGCTGGCTGGCTTCGGCGTGAGCACGGCGAGCGCCGACCCGCAGGGCCAGATTGGCACCCAGTCCGACCCGCTCGAGGAGCTCTACGTCCAGACGATCAGCGGAGCGGACGCGCTGACGCTGGTCACGACCGGGACCAGCGGCAACGCCGGACCGATCGTCGCCGGCAACGAAAACAACGAGTCGACCGACGACCGCGGAACGGTCATCGCTGGCGGCGGCACTGACTCGAACCCCAACCGGGTGACCAGCAAGTTCGCCACTATCGGCGGCGGGTTCAACAACGAGGCCAGTGACAGCGCGACGGTCGCAGGCGGCTACTCCAACGTGGCAGACGGGAACGTGGCGACGATCGCCGGCGGGGACAACAACGTCGCCTCGGGCTACGCCGCCGGAATCGGGTCGGGCGAATCGAACGACTCCCTCGGATACACGTCGTTCGTTGGGGGCGGCGGGTCCAACACCGCCTCCGGCGACAACGCGACGGTCGCAGGTGGCCAGAACAACGAGGCCAGCGGCAGCCACTCGATGGTCGCGGGTGGGCAGGACAACACCGCCTCGGCGCCGAATTCCTTCGCTGCCGGGACGAACGCCAGGGCGAGCAACAACGGTGCCTTCGTCTGGTCCGACACCTCGACTGGGGGCTTCATCTCTGCCAACGACGACGAGTTCGCAGTGTTGGCCTCCGGTGGCACGTACATCTTTTCGGACTCGTCGGCGACCACTGGCGTCCAGCTGTCATCGGGATCGGGCTCGTGGTCCACGGCGTCGTCACGGACGTTGAAATCCGACGTCGATCCCGTGGACGGTCCGGCGGTTCTCGACAAGGTGCAGGACCTCGACATCGCGACCTGGAGCTACGACGGCGAGACCGAGGACGTGCGCCACATGGGCCCGATGGCCGAGGAGTTCTCCGAGGCGTTCGAGCTGGGCGACGACGAGCAGGCGATCAGCAACGTCGACGCCGACGGCGTCGCGCTCGCCGCGATCCAGGGCCTCGCGAAACGGCTCGAGGACCGCAAGGAGGAGACCGACGACCGCATCGACGAACTCGAGACCGAGAACGAGTCGCTTCGCGCGGAGAAGGAGGCGATGCGCGAGGAGCTCGACGAGCTTCGAGAGGCCGTGGAGACGCTTCAGAATGCGGCGATTTCGGCAGACGGCGGTGAGGACGAATGAGCGAGCGAGGGGAAAACGACGCCCAGGCTGGCGAGGAGACGCAGGCTGGTGAGGGCACCCGGGATCGCGAAGCGTCGCAGGCTGATGCGGAGACGGTGGCTGGCAAAGAGGCCCACGCCGACGGCGCGTCCTCCCCAGCCGACGATTCTGCGCACACCTCTGCAGAACCGCCGACAGACGAACAGCCGGACGCCGCGAGCATCTCCCGTCGGTCTGCGCTCGCGGCCGTCGGATTGGCCGGGCTCCTCGGGTTCGGGGCGACGAGCACGGCGAGCGCCGACCCCCAGGGCCAGATCGGCACGCAGTCCGATCCGCTCCAGACGCTCTACGTCGAGGCAATCGAGAGCGCGACCGTCGGCTCGGAGCTGACGATCGGTGGGGGCGGTGATCGCGTCGCCGCGCTCCGCCCGCGGCCGAGCTACGACACCGTCGACGTCGTGTTCGGCCATCACGACAACAGCGTCTCGAACTACGGTGGCACCGTGGCTGGCGGTGGCACCGGAAGCAACCCCAACACTGCTGCGGAGTTTGCCGCCATCGGCGGCGGTCAGGGCAACGTCGCCAGCTCCCGACACGCGACCATCGGTGGCGGCTTCGGGCATTCGGTCACCGACACCGGCGCGACGGTCGGCGGCGGCATCGAGAACACGGCGTCGTACTACGAGTCGACGATCGGCGGCGGCCGCGACAACGTCGTCTCCTCGAACCACGCCACGATCGCCGGCGGATCGTCCAACGAGGCGAGCTCGTCCGGCACGACGATCGGGGGTGGCGAGGATAACACCGCGAGTTCCTACGCCGACGTCGTGGCCGGGGGGAGCCTGAACACCGCGAGCGGTGGCCATGCAACCGTTCCTGGCGGGTGGCGCAACACCGCCAGCGGCGCGGGGTCGCTCGCCGCGGGCGTCGACGCCGCCGCGGACTGGGCGAACGCGTTCGTCTGGAACGACGGCTCCGAGTACAGCTCCCAGAACGACTTCCGGGCCGGCGAGGCGGTGAGCGGCGAGCCCGTCGCCGGGAACGAGACGTTCAACGTGAGCGCGAGCGGCGGCGTCCGATTCGTCACCGGTGGGAGCAGCGTCACCTACATCGAGAGCGGCACGGCGGGCTGGTCGAACACCTCGACCCGAACGGCGAAGACGAACGTCGAAGCGACCGATCCCGAGCAGATTCTCCAGGGCGTGGAATCCCTGGAGGTCGCGACCTGGGAGTACAGGGCGGAGAACGATACGACGGACGACGACGGGACCGACGCGGCTGGCACCGGCTCGCCGCGAATCGGTCCCTTCGCCGAGGAGTTCCACGACGCCTTCGACGTCGGCGGCAGCGAGTCCCACATCAACTCGATCGACGTCGACGGCGTCGCCCTCGCCGCAATCCAGGGCCTGAGCGCTCGGCTCGAGGACCGCGAGGAACGGATCGACCGGCAGGCCGAGCGCGTCGACGACCTGGAATCCGAGAACGATGCGTTGCGGGACCGACTCACCGCGATCGAGGACCGCCTCGACGGCCCCACGGAGGCGCGGTGATGAGCCGACCCACGATCGCGCTCGTCGCGTTCCTCGTACTCGCGGGGACGCTGGCCGTCGCTGCTCCCGCCGCCGCAGCGCCGGACGTCGACTGCGCCGGCGACGGCGGTGGCACGATGGTCGTCGCAGACTCGGGGTTCACTGCCGAGTACAACGGCTCCGAACCAATCCAGTCGGAGCTGGCGTACAACGGCGACGACGGGATCCGGGTCCCCGACGTGAATCTCTCCTCGAGCGCGTCGTCGTTCGTCCGCGTCGAGGACGGTACTGGTCCGGAGACGTGTCTCGCGGCGGTCAACGCGGACCCCGGGACGATCCACGTCGACCCCGACGGCGAGCAGGCGATCGATATCGATGGGGAGGTCGAGACGCTCTCGTTCGCCAACGCCGACTACGGCAGCGGCACGATGGATCTCGCGTACGTCTCGAACGGCGCCTGGACGCTCACGCTCTACGACACCGGCCTCTCTCAGGGCGATACGGTCGAGGCGATACCATCGAGCGGATCGAAAATATCGACCAGCACGGTCGGCGCAAACGGCGTGCTCACGCTGGCGCTGCCCACCGGCACCTACGACGTCGATCTCCAGCAGGCGGGTGGCTCGAGCCAGCCAGGCGGTAGTCCGCAGTTCTCGGTCGCGTCGGCGTCGGCCGACGCGACGGAGGTGTCGACCGGCGAGTCTGTCGACGTCACTGCCGAGATCCAGAACGACGGCAACGCGAGCGGGCAGTACACCGCGACGCTGACCGCCGACGGCCAGTCGGTCGACTCCGCGACGGTTTCGGTCACCGCGAACGACGCAGAGTCGGTCACCCTGACGACGAGCTTCGGGCAGAGTGGCAGCTACCAGCTCGCAGTCGACGGCGAGTCCGCCGGCACCGTCACGGTCAGCGACGGCGCGTCGGTCACGACGAGCGACGTCTCGATCGATCGGACGAGCGTCGAGCCCGGCGAGAACGTCACCGTCTCCGGTCGCCTCTCCAACGGCGGCTCGCAGTCGACGACCGAGACCGTGACGCTCTCCGTCGACGGCCAGCAGGTCGCCAGCAAGACGGTCCAACTCGCCGCCGGCGAGAGCGCGAAGGTCTCCTTCGAGCACAGCTTCGAAGACGACGGCGACCACACCGTCACGTTCGCCGGCCAACAGGCCGGGACGGTGTCCGTGAGCGCGGCCGATGACAGCTCGAGCGGCGGCACCGACGCCGGCAACGACGGTGGGAGCAGCGGAAGCGGCGACGGAACCGGCTTCCTCCTGCCAGCGATCGGTGTCCTCGCAGTGCTCGTGATCCTGACCGCCGTCGTCGTCTGGGCGCGCAACAGCGGCGGAGCGAGCGCGGGCGGCGACCGGACCGACGGGCCAGGCCCGGACGACTCGCCGGACGCCGACGATGCAGGATCGGAGCCTGCATCGGAGCGTGGCGGCGAGGGCACCCCTACGCCGGCGGCCGCGTCGGAACCGACCGAAACGAGTGAGAACTCCACAGCGACCGCCGACGGCAGCGACGAGCCCGCTGACCACGCGGAGCGGGGCGGCGAGCGCGCTTCGCCTGCCGAGCCGGATGCCGATGCGACCGATACCGCCCTGGACGACGGTCCAGTTGGCACCGAGCCGGCGACAGGAACGGGTGGCTCCGGGTCCACTGAGGCCGATGCCGGATCCACTGGGGCGGATAATGGTTCCGGTGACGGCGATTCTGGATCCGATGCCGGCGATTCCGAATCCAATCCCGCCGATTCCAGCGCCACAGCGTCTGGTGACAGTTCCGATGTGGCGGAGACTGCCTCCGAGTCCGACGCTGGTGGCGACTCGACGGACTCCGAGGAGGAGTAGCGGATCGGACGACCAGGCGTCTGCGCTTTGCCGCGACGCCACGGGATCGCGATGGTGCCGTCGAGTTGGCGCCGACCTCGCGCTACCGTCCCAGGATCGCCCGAAGCGCGAACAGCGCGTTCTCCTTGCGCTCCATCACGCGGCGGTAGAAGTAGGAGAGCCACCGGTCGCCGTAGGGGACGTACTGCCAGCACTCGTAGGTCTCGGCGAGTTCGAAGAGGCGGTCCTCGCGCACGCCTGCGAGGAACTGGAACTCGAAGGGCGTCCCGTACTCGTCGTGGCACTCGATCGCGTGTTCGATCATCGCTTCGTCGTGTGAGCCGACGGCGATGCCGCCGTCGTAGCTCTGAAAGGCTTCGGTAAGGCGATCGCGGTAGGCGTCGTTGACTGCGCTGGTATTCGTATAGGCGATCTCCTCGGGCTCGTCGTAGGCGCCCTTGACGAGGCGGATCTTTGCGGGCACGTCCGCGAACCGCTCGACGTCGGCTGCGGTGCGACGGAGGTTGGCCTGCAGACAGACGCCGACGTCGTGTCCGTCCCTGGCGAAGGATTCGACGGCGTCGAGCGTCACGTCCGTCGTCTCGTGGTCCTCCATGTCGAACCAGACGAACCCATCGTGGTCGCTCGCGGCGTCGACGACGAGCGACGCGTTCTCACGGAACGTGTCGGCGCCGAGATCGAGACCGAGCTGGGAGGGCTTGACCGAGACGCAGCCCCGAACCCCTGGATCGTCGAGATCGGCGAGGAGGTCCCGGTAGGCGTCGCGGTCGCCGGCGGCGTCGTCGGGCGCCGTGTGATGCTCTCCGAGCAGATTGAGGATCGCTCCGACGTCTCGGCTCTGGAGGGATCGGGCCGTCTCGATAGCCTCCGGGGCGGTTTCGCCCCCGACGAAACGGTTCGCAATCGGCGGGATCATGCAACACGGTTTGCAGCCGTCCGGTATATGTTCGATGATCGTTCGTGACGGTCGAGGACGATCCCACCGGACGACGAGCATTCGTGGCACTCACACTGGCTGCGTAACCGACGGCCCTCGCTCGTCGATAGGGCTCCGCGGCCGACGCCACCTCATTTATGTGGGCGGGCCTCTCCCAGCGGAGTATGGTGCTCGAGGTCCTCGCCGTCGCCGTCTGGGCGATGCTTCCGGCGTACGTCCCGAACAACGTCGCCGTACTCGCCGGCGGCGGCCGCCCCATCGACGGTGGCCGACGCTGGAACGGATCGCGACTCCTCGGCGACGGCAAGACGTGGCGTGGGACCGCCTTCGGTATCGGTGCGGGACTCGCGCTCGCGCTCCTCCTCGACGCCGTCGCTGGCGACGTGGGGAGCGCTCTGGGCGTGGAACTGCCGGGGGTCCCGATCGCGGCGGCGATCGCGCTGCCGGCCGGGGCGATGGCTGGCGACGTCGGAGCGTCCTTCCTCAAACGGCGAACTGGCAGGGAGCGCGGCGCCGCGTTCCCCGGCGTCGACCAGCTGGACTTCGTGATCGGTGCGCTCGGTCTCACCGCGCTGGTCGCCTGGGACTGGTTCGTCGACGTGTTCACGCCGGGCGTCCTCCTGGCCGTGGCCGTGCTCACGCCCGCACTTCACGTCGGGACCAACGTGATCGCCTACCAGCTCGGACTCAAGGACGAGCCCTGGTAGCTGCAGGGGCGGTATCTGTCTGTCCGACGCGGCCGTCCTGGTAGCCCGGCCTCGAGGATCCGGATGGTCTGGTCGATCGTCTACGGTGGGCACCAGTCCACGCCTACTAAACCAGACTGTAACGAACGATCACATTCGTCCGCGAGCCGACGCCTATAAGTGTACACATGTTTTTCAATTGGTATGGCAGAGAGTAGCGTGGACGAGGGCCCGATCCAGTCGGTCTCGACGCGGATCAGATTCGACGATGGATCGGGGACGTGCGAGGCCTGCGGCACGGCAATCGAAGCGGGGGAGCGGTTCAAGGTCGCGGCAGTCCGGTCCAGCGGCCGAATCGTCTACAACGAGTTCTGCGGTGCGGAGTGCATCGACGACTGGGACGCTGCGTAGCCGTTCGTCGCCGACGCCTCAGTCTCTTGCATCGTCGTCTGGATAGCGCCGCTCAGCCGTCGCCATCTTCCTCGGGTGGAGCGTGTCCGCCATAGTCGTCCTTGTTTGCCGCGGGCTCGGTCTCCAGCCAGCTCAGCCGCCCGTCGCTGGGCGGATCCGGCGGTGGCGTATCGGTCCCGAGCGCGTCGTAGTGGCGATCGAACGCGCGGATCATCGCGGCGAGCATCCCGATCACGATCGGGCCGACGAAGAGCCCGACGGCGCCCAGTGTGTAGATCCCGCCGACGACGCCGACGAGAATCACGCCTGGGTTGACGTCCGCGGACTGGTCGATCGCGATCGATCGCAGGTAGTTGTCGACGAGACTCACCGGGAGGAGCCCCCAGATGACCAGGAACGCCGCCATCTGTGGCTCGCCGACGAGCATGAGATAGCCGGCGGCGGGCCCCCAGACCAGGAACGCACCGATCACAGGGAGCAAGGCGGTGATCACCATCACCGTCGTCCAGAAGGTCGCACTGGGGATGCCCGCGATCCAGAGCCCGATCCCACCGACGATCCCCTGCACGAACGCGACGAAGATGTGCCCCGCGACGACGCCCCAGGTCATTCGATCCATCCGCCCCACGATCTCGTGGGCGACGGCGTCGTCGAGGGGTGCCGTACTCACCGCCCACTGCACGAAGTCGGGGCCGTCGATGAGGACGTAGTAGACGAGAAAGAGGATCACCGTCAGCCCCAGAAGAACGGTCGTCACGTAGGAGACGATCTCCGGTGCGTTGCCGTAGAGGTACTCTCCGAACACTGCGCCGGCGTCGCCGACGGCGCCGGCGAGTTCGATTTCCTGGCCGGTCAGCGACTCGAGCTCCGTCTCGACGGTCGCGAGATCGAGATCGGTCTCGCCGTCGGCGAGCTGCTGGGCGTCGCGATAGACGACGTACCCGATGTAGGCCAGCGGGAGCACGATCGCCAGCGCCGCGCCCGCGATCACGGTGATGGCTGCGGGCCGCTCGCCGAGATGCGGGGCGAGTCGGCAGTGAACGGGACGGAGGGCGTAGCCAAGCAAGAGCGCCCCGAGCACGTAGCTCAGGAACGGCAACAGGACGTAGAAGCTCGCCAGGGCCGTGAGGACGAGCAGCACGAGCAGAAACGCCTGCTCTCGATTCATGCGGCGAACTCCGACCAGCGATGGTATAAAACCAGGTGCGACCGTGTGAATAGACCCGCTCTCGGCCGGCTCGCCCGCCCAGATCGGATCGGTTACAGCTCGGTCTCGTAGACGGTTCCGAACGGCTCCATCCCGACGTGCTCGTAGAAGGCAGCAGCCTCGTCGTTGTCCGCGGTGCAGACGAGTGCGAGATTGTCGCAGTCCCGCCGCTCGCCCCACGTCTCGAGTGCGGCCAGGAGCCCCTCGCCGTGTCCCTCGCCGCGGTGGGCCTCGTCCACGACGAAATCGTGGACCCACAGACTCCGCTCGTGGTGGATCACAGTCTGGACGTAGACGCCAGCGACGGCGACGAGCGTCGATTCGTCCGCGGTGTCCGCGTCGTCGGTAGCGCCGTCTGCGGGGTCGCTGTCGACGAACAGTCCCAGTAGCCGGTACTCCTCGTCCTCGCGCCAGGAGCGAACGAACTCCTCGCTCACGTGGCTCCAGAGCTGGTGGAGTACCGCTTCGCCGCGCTCCCACTCCGGCTCCTCGGCGATCTCGCGTAGTTCGGCCATTGGCGGTTCCAACGAGCCGCCTCTCATTGCGCTTTGGGTGCCACGTCACCGCTCCGCACGGTAACGATTTGCGCGACGGGGATCGGTCCGTTTAGCACGCGGGTCCTCCACTGCCCGGTAATGGCGACGCCGACTCCCGTCAGCGTCCTATTGCCAACGATGCATCCGACCGACGTGATCGCCGACGTCGCTCGGCAGCTCCAGTTCGGGGACGAACTGCTCGTGATCTGCGACGCGGAGGACGATCCCGTCGCCCGGGCGTGGCCGACCGTCGAAACCGAGGTCGACGGCGAGCTCCGTCTCGTCGTCGCCGGCCAGCCACACGGCTGCTCGGGGAAGGCGAACGCCATCGCGGCGGGGATGGCGGCCGCTCGCCACGACCGGCTCGTCTGGACGGACGACGACTTTCACCACCCGCCGGAGTGGCTGGACGAACTGCGGAGCGACTACGAACGCCGCGGACCGGTGACCGAACCGCCCGTTTTCGAGGGGCGCGACCCGCTGTCGATCGCACTCGAACCGCTCTACGCGATCGTCGGCACCGCCAGCACCGTCGACGTCGGCGTCGCGTGGGGCGGAGCCGTCTGTTTCGACCGCTCTGATCTCCCCGACGAAGCCGCCTTCGAAGCGGACCTCCAGCGGACGATCAGCGACGACGGCCTGCTCACCGACGTCCTTCCGAATGTCACCGGCACAAAGCGACCGCGGACCGTCCCGGTCGGTGGGAGTATTCGGGCGTCTCTCGAGCGACACGTCCGGTTCTCACAGATCGTCCGATACCACGATCCAGTGGTGACCGTCGGGCTCCTCGCTGGGCTCCTGGCGTTCACCGTCGGTAGTCTCCTCTTTCCCCTCCTCGGGGCAGCGTTATCGACGAGCCTTGTGGGGATCACGTACGCCAGGTTCGGCGTCCGTCGGTGGACCGTCCTGCTCGCGTTCCCCGTGTTTCTCGCCATGCTTCCACTCGCCGTCTACGGCTTGCTCGTCCGGTCGACGTTCGTCTGGGGTGGCCGGCGCTACTGCTGGCACTCGAAGTTCGACGTAGAAATCGTCGACGACGCGTAGCAGGCGGCCACATCGATCCTCCCTCAGTCCTCGAGCTGGCCGGGCGCGTCGACGTGGACCTCCCGGACGTCGACGCCCTTGCCGGCGAGGTGGCGAGTCCGCTGGCGGGCGAACTCCTCTTCTTCGGTGCCCGTCGTCGCGAGCACGTACACCTGCGCCTTCCCCGCAGGCCGCATCGTCCGGCCGGCTCGCTGGGCTCCCTGTCGACGGGACCCACCCAGCCCAGAGGCGATTATCGCGACCTCGGCCTCGGGGAGGTCGATCCCCTCGTCGCCGACCCTGGAGACGACGAGCGTCCCGATCTCGCCCGTCCGGAAGTTCGAGAGCAGCCGCTCGCGTTCGGCGTGGCGGGTCTCTCCGGAGAGGAAAGGCGCGTCGATGGCTTCGGCGATCGCATTGCCCTGGTCGAGATAGTCCACGAAGACGAGCGCCTGCTGTGTGGGGTGTTCGGCGAGCAGGGCCTCGACGTGAGCGACCTTGGCCGGGTTCGTTGCTGCAGCCTGCCGGCGTTCGTGGCCGTGGCTCGCGGCGTACTCGTCCTGTGCGGTGATCGTCGAGGCGTTCGGGCCGCTCTCGGGCGGCTCGATCTGGACGCCGTTCAGTTCGTCGGCTGGCGCCGCTTCGGCATCACCCGTCTCGGCTGTATCCGCCGAACCATCAGTCTGTTCTTTGTGGCTATCGCTGGATCCGTCATCACCGACCGCCGGGTCGTCGCCGTCCGCTGGATCGTCTCCGTCCGCAACTCCCGCAGCTGCCGCCTCCACTTCTGTCTCGTCCTCGCGCTCGGGCCACGGCACGAAATGAAGCTCCAGTTCGGGCTCGGCGACGTACCCTGCGTCGAACAGCGCGTCCCAGTCGGTGCCGATCGGCGGGCCGATCAGCGTGTAGATGTCGGCCTCGTCGTCGCCTTCCCGGACGGGCGTCGCGGAGAGGCCCAGACGATGGCGGGACTGGAGATCCGCGCTCCGGCGGTAGACCGGCGCGGGGACGTGGTGGGCCTCGTCGAACAGCAACAGGCCCCACTCCCGGGACTCGAACAGTTCGCGGTGGCGATCCATGCCGGCGACGTGGTAGGTCGCGATCGTGATCGGTCGAATCTGCTTCTGTCCGCCGTGGTACTCGCCGACCTGGTCCTCGGTGAGCGTCGTGTGGGTCAGTAGCTCCTCGTGCCACTGGGAGACGAGCTCGCGGCTCGGTACGAGCAGGAGCGTCTCGCCGCCGATCGCGGCCATGATCGCCATCGCGGCGACGGTCTTCCCCGAGCCCGGCGGACCAACGAGCACGCCGGCGCCGGCGTCCTGAAAGCGATCGACCCAGTCCTGCTGATACTCGCGGAGCTGGAGGCGAAGATCGAACTCGATGGCCTCGCCGGATTCGAGCTCGCGCTCGTCGCTGACGGGGTAGCCGGCCTCGTAGAGCGTGCGTTTGACCGCTGCGATGGCGTCCTCGGCAACCCAGGCTTCGGTGTCGGATATCCTGGCCCGGAGCTGGTCGTCCTCGAGCTTTGGCTCGGCGACGTTCCCCATCAGCGAGGCCGACTCGGCTTCGAGCACCTCGTAGCCGTCCTCGTGGGTGTAGAGTCGGAACTTCCCCGCCCGAGCCCACTGATCGGCCATCCAGCCTTCCAGCGCGGGCTCCTGGTCGGGGAGCACTGCCCGGAGCGACGCGATCAGAGACTCGATGCTGTCGTAGGGCGCCGCCCACACGTCCTCGGGGCGTAGTTCGTAGAGATAGCGGCCGTCGTCGGCCTCGACGAGCCGCGCGAACTGCGAGAGCCGTGCCCGTGTGAACTGGCGCGGTCTGTCGACGACGATCTCCTTTCGCGACGGGAAGGGAACGACTCGCTCGGTTTTCGCGAGATCGGCGACGGCGTGGGGGTAGTAGACCACCGGATCGTGGGACACGTCGTCGCGTTCGATGGCGGTCGTCCGCTCGGCGAGCCGGTCGAGCGCGTCGCTGGCCGTGGCTTGTGTGGTATCCAGCGCGCGTGCGAGCTGATCTGCCGTCGCGAACGGCTGGCCGAGTCCCTGTAGTGCGGTCTGCACGTCGTCGACGGAGAGTTCGATCGTCTCGTTGCCCGTTCGGATTGTTACGCTCGGGTCCTCTTCTTCGTCATCTGTCTCTATGCCATTCTCCTCCTTTGCCCCACCTTCCGCCTCGTTGTCCACACCCACTCCATCCTCCGCCTCCACCCGCTCTCCTTCTTCCACTTTCTCTACTCCCTCGTTTCCCTCTGTACCGCGCTCTTCCGGGTCCTCTTCCACGTCCGATTCGCCACTGGAAGGCGCCGTCCCCTCGCTATCGGTCGGTGAGTTCGTTGGGCCCTCCTCGTCGTCAGTCACTGCCGCGTCTAGTTGGTGCGGGCCAAAGTACGCGTCGCCTCGTCGAACCGCTCGCAGCCGGAGGAGGTAGTACCGATCTTGGCCTCTACCCGGAATCTTGCAGGGGCCGAAGAGATCTGCTACCGGCACAATCTCCAGTCGAAACGAAGGGGTCGGTGGGTGCGGTTCCTCTCCCGCCAGCTGCCGATCGGCGGCTATGTGAGGGAGTCCCACAAACGCAGCTTCAGAGTCAGAAACGCTCGTACAGGGTTTTATTACCGGCGTGTCGTATCGGAGGATATGACGACCTCTCGCCGTCGAATCCTCGCCGGCTGCGGCGGGCTCGCACTGAGCCTCACCGCCGGCTGTTCCTGGATCGAGCGGGACGAACACGCGAGCATCGACCGCCAGTACGACCCGACCTCGTTCCAGGCCGTGGCCGTCGAGGGCACCACCGGGTCGGTGTCGGTCACGACTGGGACTGCCTTTCGCGTTCACGGCGAGAAGCTGGCTGCCAGCGACGACGCTATCGACGCCCTCTCGCTGACTGAACGCCGCGACGGCGACCGTCTCGTCCTCGAGACCTCCATCGGCGACGGTCCCTGGCTGACGGGCTGGTGGCGCCAGCCGCGGTTCGATCTGGAGATCGAGGTGCCCGCAAGCGTCCGGGTGGAGCGAACCCAGACGGCCAACGGCGACATCGAGATCACGTCCGTCGCGGGGCCGATAACGGCTCGTGCGGACACTGGGGACGTCTACGTCTCGGACGTGAACGGTGCCGTCGACGCCGGGACGGACACGGGGGACGTCATCGTCCGGGACGTCGACGCACCGATCAGCGCACAATCGGAGACGGGATCGATCACCGCCGACGGCGTGGTACAGGACGTCCGAACGGACACGGGCGCGGTGGAGACGACCGTTCGGGGGCTGGAGGGGCAGCCGTCGATCGTCTCCGAGACCGGCGACGTCTCTCTCGCGATCGAATCGTCTCTCGACGCGACTGTGTCGGTGACCTCCGACACGGGCGAGCTCACGACCCACGGCAGCGGGTTCGCCGACGTCGAGCACTCCGAGATCGGCGGGACCGTCGTCGTCGGTGACGGGGGCGACCAGATCGAGGTCGCGACGGACACGGGCAGCGTCTCGATCGTGACGATCTGACCTGCGTCCGGAGCGCGGAAGCTTTAGGCTCGGGCGACGCAGGGATCGAGCGTGAAGCGATACGAGACAGAGGTACGCGACGGCGTCCTCCACCTCGAGACGCCAGACGGCTGGATCGAGGTCGGCGAGATGGACGACGTCTGCGAGCTGATCGGCGGTGAGACGTACACGCTCCAGTACGACTCTCGCCAGCGCCAGGTCGGCTGGCTCGACACCGACGAGGACGGCCAGCTCAGCTTCGAGGTCCGCGAGACGATCCGGGAGACCACCTTCGACGACGAGTTCGTCGACGGCATCGCCGACGCATCACTCGAGGCGTCCACCGACGACGGCTATCCGAAGCGCACCGCGCGCTTCGCCAGCGCGCTCACCTCGATCTGGGACGCGAAGGGGCAGATGTAGCGCCGCCCCAGCGGCTACCCGAACTGGAGCTCCCACTCGCCTACGGTATCGACGACGATCCAGGAGACGCCAGACTGGCTGACGCGGCGCTCCGCGCCGTCGACCTGTCCGAGTTCGTTGAACACGAGGGCGCCGTCGAGCTGTGAGGTTCCATTCTCCGCCCAGAGCCACACCTGGAAGTTCGACTCTCCGGTGTAGTTCCCGGTGACTATCACGCTGTCCTCGAAACGCACGGGACCGAGGACGGCGGATCCGTTGCCGCTCGCGATCGCCGGCGCGTCGGTGACGCTCGTCGCGTTGGTGGCATTCGTCGGTTCGGTGTCGTTCGTTTCTGGCCCGTCGCTCTCTGTCCCGTTCGTCTCGTTCGCGGTCCCACTCGCGCCCGTTCCGTTCGCGGTCGCGTTCGCCCTCGCCTCGAGCACGGCCGTTGCGTTGGGCTGCACGAGCGTCACGTTCCAGTTTCCGTCGGCCACCACCTCGAGCGAGTAGTTGCCGGCCGAGATCGGTGCGGCAGTCGCCCCCTCGATCGTGCCGATCTCGTTGACGAGAAGCGTCTCTCGTTCGTCGGACGACTCGTTCCAGAGCCACATCTGGACGTTCGAGTCGCCGTCGTGGGCGTAGCTGACGACGAGGAGCCCGTCGTCGAGCGCCACTGGATCGGTGACGGTCTGTCCCTCTCCGTGCAGTTCGATCGGCGCGTCGTCGGCGCCGGTGGCGTTGGCTGGATCGATCGGCGAGAGCTCCGTGGGCGTGGACCCGTTCGCGGACTCGTTCGCCGAGTCGGTGGTCGCGTCGTCGTCCTGAGCGCCCGCGACCACGCCGAGGTGATCCGCGGCCTCAGCGTCGACGAGATCAGTGGCAGCGTGAGCGGCTGATACGTCGGAACTGGCCCCGACGGTCGGTTGGGCAGCGGGACTCGCTGCCGGAGCAGCGGGAACCGCTGTGAGTGCGAGGCCGCTCACGGCTACGAGCGCGACCAGTACGACGACTGCCGCGGCACTCCGCCGGACCGCTCGAGCGAACCGGTCGGTGGTCGGTCTGTACGCCATAGTTCTTCGAGGGCCCGCAGTCGCTTTACCAGTCTCCGGTTACTGCGATCCTGGAAACGCCGCTGGTCCTTGCGTCGTCCGCGCCGATCTGACCGTGCGATCGACGGTCGGCTTACCGATTCGGATCGGGACGTCGGAAACCGCGTGCGGGCAGTCGCTTCACCGAGCGTACCGATCGGTAACGTGTCCTCGAGCTTTCCGGACGCGTCGCCCTCTCCGGACTCGTCCCCCCGGTCGAACCACCGTTTCGATCAGTTCTGGAGAATCTCCCGGTACTGGTGGAGCAGCTCCTCGTCGGGGTCACCGTCGTAGCGGACGGGTCCATCGAGGACGACTAGCAGCACGATCGGTGCGAGATTCCGCCGGACCGTGATCGCCTCTTTGTAGAGCAGGGCGATCAGATCCACGGTTACTGCGAGTCGGCGGCGTCGATCAGCGTCTCCACGTCGGATGCGTAGTTGAACACGACGTGAGCGCCGTTTTGCTCGACCGACAGATGCTGGAGCGCGTCTGGTGCCTCCTCGCTCTGGCCGGCCTGCGCCGTGAGAATCGAGGCCGCGGCCGAGAGCTGCGTCGCGTAGTTCTCGTTGCTCATCGTCACCTGCGCCTCCAGGCCGAGTTCGCCGTCCTCGGTGTAGTAGGTCCCCGTCAGGACCTCCATATTCTGTGCGACGTCGGCGCCCATTCCCGTCTGGTCCTCGCCGGTGTTCTCGGGAACGGTCATCGTGACGGTAGCGTAGCCGTCGCGGGTACTGTTGTAGGCGTCACGCAGGGTACCCGACAGTGCGTCCCCGTCGGCGTACGCGACGTCGAGGGTGTCTTCGACGCTCGATTCGACGCCCAGCACGTACGCGCCATCACCGAGGACGCCGAGGTAGAGTGGGTCCTCCGCAGATTCGGCGTCGTTCGTCAGTTCGTAGAAGACGCCGGACTCCTCGTACTCCAGCGCCTCGATGTGGATGGTGTCGTTGGATTCGACCGCGCCGGTCAGCTCCGCGGTCGTCCAGTCTGTGTTCGCGATGAGTCCGAACTGCTCGTCGGCGTTCGCGTCGTCGACGGAGCCGGGGACCTCGTCGTACTCTCCGAAGTAGATCGCCTCCTCGAACTCGCGCGGGTCGAGTCCGGTCGAGGATTCGAACTCGTCGAGTGATTCCTGGAACTCCTCCTGATCGACGTCTTCGGCTTCCTCACTCACTTCCTCTTCCTCTTCGGCCTGTTCGCTGCCAGCTTCGAGGAACGCCTGGGTCGTCGCGTCCTGCGTGACCGACGTGTTCACGTGGACGAGCAGGTTCTGCTCAGCGGGAACGTGATCGATCAGGGAGACGCCGGGGAGCGCCACGTCAGTATCGTTCGTCGTCGGATCGGTTCCGTTGCCGCCACTGTCGCTGATACCTGCACAGCCCGCGCCGGCGACCAGGCCGAGGACGAGCACTGCGATGGCAAGTGTCCGGATCGTCGATCCATCCGGGAGCCACGAACGGCGATTTCTCATATGATGCGCTGAATACGTCTTCGGAATATAAGTCTGATCACTCCCAGACGGCGAGTCGAAGGGGTCCAGACGACAGCATCACCTCAGACCGAACGCACGGTGCTCTATGAGTCCAGCATCGTTCCATTTCCCGTACCGCATCGGGGGTATCCAGAGCTTTTTGCACAGTCCGTAACCACGACGAAGTAATGGAACCCGACGAGCCAGAGCCACTGCCCGAGGGCTGGACGGCGGGCACGGTCCACGCCAACGGCATCGACGTTCACTACACCAGAACGAGCGACGGCACGACGGCGAAGCCCCCGCTCGTCGTCTGCCACGGCGTCTTCGACGACGGCCCCTGCCGCACCCCGCTCGCCCGGGATCTCGAAGACGAGTTCGACGTGGTGCTCCTCGACGCTCGCGGGCACGGCCGCACCACGGTCACCGCCGAGGGCTACGGGATGGAAGATCGCGTCGCGGACCTCATCGGCGCGATCGACGCCCTCGCCCTCGACAATCCGGTTCTGTTCGGCCATTCGATGGGTGGCGACACAATTGCCGCGACCGCTGCAGCCCACCCCGATCTCCCGCGGGCTGTCGTGATGGTCGACCCTGCCGGCATGCTCGATCACGAGGAGTCACCCCAGGAGGCGGCCGCGTGGGCGAGCGAGCGGATCGAGTGGTGGCACGACCGCTCGAAGGAAGCGCTCCTCGAGGAGGACGACGAACTCCGCGGGCACGTCGAGGCCGGTGAGGAGCTCCTCGCCCGCCTGATCGCGGACGCACGCCTCCGGGTCAGCCCCCACATCACTGCCGTCTTCGAGGCCGGGTGGATCGAGCCGAGCGAGCGCTATCCCGAGATCGAGGTGCCGACGCTCGTTCTCAAAGCCGACGCCGCCGACGCTGGCCGTGAACGCGACGAGGCCAACGCCGAGTATCTCACTGACGGGAAACTCGTCCACGTCGACGGAACCGGTCACACCGTGTTCAGGGACGACCGGAAAACGGCGACGCAGGCGCTCCGAACGTTTCTCGATTCGGTCTGACCGAACCGCTCCACTGCGACGCCGCTGCTATCGCTCCGGAACGTCCGTCAGCAGCTGTGCCACGTCGCGAACGTTGTGCGTCGAGACGAACAGCTCGGCGGCCTCGCGCACGCTAAAATCGACCGACATTTCCTCCCCGTAACACCGCGCGTAGAGTTCGAGCCAGGTGTTGAGCGCCGCCTCCAGCCGGTCGTGGTGTGGATTCCCGAGCTGCGCGTGGGCGCCGCGGCGATCCACGTAGACGGCCAGCACCGGCCAGAGTCCGTGTCGACAGTAGGCCATGGCGCGCAGTTCGGGGACGTCGGGTGTCTCGAACGCATCGCGTGCCTCTTCGGCGATTTCGGCGAGGTCGTCGACACGGGCCTGGAGCCCGTCGGCTGTCCCGCGTAGTACGTCGCGGCCGGTATCGGTCGCGTCCGGCACGCCCGGTGGCGGCGGAGGCGTCTCCGCGTCGCTGTCCTGGCTGCCGCCTCCGCTGTCGCCGTTCGCTGTCGCCGCCTCGCTCCCCGGCGACGGGCCGTCGCTCATCCCTGCTTGAACTCGACGCCCTTGCCGCCGGCGGGGTGTTCCCAGTGCGTGTCGGCGACGACCGCACACGTCCCGCACTCGACGCAGGGCTGCGTGTCGAGGCTAACCACGCGCTCTTTGCTGCCGTTGCTCTCGACGGTCTCCGAGCGGTAACACCCGCCGCCGAAGTCCTCTGCCGAGACCGGACAGGCTGTGACGGCCGTGCCGCTGGCCTCGTAGGAGTTGTCGAGCACCTCGATGTGGGGATCGCCCACGTCGTAGGTGAGATCGCCGATGCGGTCGGCGAGGTCCGGCGGTTCGATCTCGTTGTCCGCGGAGACTGGCTCCCCGAGAACGTCGCCGATCACGGTCGGGACCGTGACGTAGGAGATCTTCGTGTCGGGGATCATCCCGAGCACGAACGGGGAGTTGAAGGACTTCTCTAACAGTCCGTCGAACGTCTTGACCCCGAAACGGCCGATGGGGGAGTTCATCACCGCCGAGCCGATCGACGTCGCGATCGAGCTCTCCGAGAGCCAGCTGGTCGCCTCGTAGCGAGTCGGTCGCAGCTGGTCCATCACGCCCTCTCCCTCGAGTTTCTGCTCGTAGAGGTCGCCCGCCAGAGTCGGATCGCCGCGCGTCTTGGCGTCCTGGAACGCCTCCGCGGCGAGCCCGCCGGCGGAGACGGCGTGGTTCATCCCCTTGATGATCGGGCCCTGGGCCTGCATCTGGCCGGCGGCGTCGCCGACGAGCAGCAGGCGTCCAGAATGTGGCGATGGGTTCGCGACCTTCTTCGAGTCCGGCACCAGCTTCGCGGAGTACTCGAGTTCCTCGTACTCGCCCTGGAACCACTGGTCGAGCAGCGGATGCGTGAGCAACGCGTCGAGGAGATCCTGTGGCTCCGCGCGTTCCTCGGCGATCGAATCGAGGTGGAACACGGTCCCGATCGACAGCGAGTCCTCGTTCGTGTAGAGGAACCCGCCGCCCCGGACGCCCTCGAAGAGGTCCCCCGAGAACAGGTGCGCAGCACCGTCGTCGGGGCCGTCGAGGTCGAAGCGCTCCTCGATTGTCTCGCGGTCCATGTCGACGACGGCCTTGACGCCCTGGAACCAGTCCTCTGGCTCGTCCCAGTTCATCAGCCCGGCGTCGCGAGCCAGTTCGGAGTTGACGCCGTCGGCCGCGACGATGACGTCGGCCGTGATCGGGTCGAGCTCGTCGCAGGTGACGCCAACGATCTCGCCGCCCTCTCGGAGCAGTCCGTTGACCCGGACGTCGGTCAGCAGGCCGCCGCCGGTCTCGCGTGTACGTTCGTGGACCCGATCGGCGAGCCACGAGTCCATCTCTCGGCGGAGCACCGCGTCACACCACTCGGTGCCGCCGTGGTGGATCTCCTCGAGGTCGAAACTCGCGACCTTGTTCCCCGAGACGTTGTGCATCTTGTACTCCTCGGCAGGTCGTTCGGTTGCCTCCTCGCGGAAATCGGGGAACAGATCGTCGATGGTGTAGGGCGCCGCCTCCTCGGCGTAGATTAGCCCGCCCGAGACGTTCTTCGAGCCGGCGTCGACCCCCCGTTCGAGCACGAGCGTCTCGACGTCGTTCTCGGCCAGTGCTGCTGCCGCCGCGGCGCCGCCGGGGCCACAGCCCACGACGATCGCCTCGTAATGTTCGTGCTCACTCATGGTGGATTCCCCGCCGTCGGTCCGCACGGCTGCACTGTCGTTCGCGTCCTCAGTCATCGTCACCACCTCCGGCCGGCACCGCGCCGAAGTTCTGGAGTGCCGCGTCGACGCTCCCCGATTCGACGGCTTCCGTGAACGCCGGCAGCACGTCGAAGAGGTCGCCGTGGATGTAGTAGTCCGACCAGTCGCGGATGTCCGCGTGCTCGTCGGTGTTGATCGCGACGATCGTATCGGACTCCTCACAGCCCACCTTGTGCTGGATCGCACCGGAGACGCCCGCCGCGATGTAGAGGGTCGGTTCGACCTCCTGGCCGGACTCGCCGATCTGGCGATCCTCGCCGGTGTACTGCTCGACGTGGCCGTCGAACTGGAAGGAGGAGGTGATCACGCCGCGAGTGAGCCCGAACGCACCGTCGTCGAACGTCTCCGAGAGCTCGACGCCGAGCTCGATTCCCTCCGTCGGATCGCGGTCGATCCCCCGCCCGACGCAGACGACGACCTCGTGGTCGGTGAGGTCGACGCCGCCCTCGAGTCGGTCGTGGTCGGTGACTTCGACGTCGAGCCACGACTCGTCGAGATCGAAGCTGTGCTCGACGACCTCGCCCTCGCGCTCGGGGTCGGGATCGGGGAGCTCGAACTTGCCCGGGATCACCGACGCGCCCTGCGGGTGGAACTCCCGTCGCGGGGAGTCCAGACACAGGATCGTCGAGTACTCGAACCCGGAGAAGTCGGGACGGGGCATGTGGAGGACGCGCTCGAACTCCACCTTGTCCTTCGCGCCGGTCTTGACGGGGTTCGAGATGACCTCGTTCTCGATGTAGAGGTCCGAACAGTCCGAGGCGAGCCCCGAGTCGAGTTCGGCCTGCACGAGCGCGGAGAGGTCCCGGCCGTTGTGCGTCGCCGGGAAGATGGCGTAGCGCGGCTCGTCGTAGTCGTGCCAGTCCGCCTCGGGTCGGTCCTCGCGACCGTAGGGGTGCCCGGCGCCCCGCGCCATATCGCAGTACACCTCGGCGTAGGGTTTGTGTCGGAACCGCCCAAGTCGCTCGTCCTCGTAGAAGACGGCGAGGTCGGCGCCGTACGCGACCGTCTCCTCGGCGATCGACTCGGCCTCGTCGCCGATGACGACCGCGACGACTTTCTCCTCCTCGTCGTAGTCCTCGTTGTAGCCGTCCATCAGCTCGCGAGCCTTCCCGAGCATCTCCTTCGAGACGTCGAGCAGCTCGCCGTGCTGGGTCTCGCAGTACACCCACATGTCGCGGTACTCGCCGTCCTCGAGCGCGCGGACGTGCTTCTTGTCCGCCGTCGGGTGGTCGAGCTCGGGGTGGGCCTCCTCCGGCGGAAGGATCTCCTCTTCCTCACCGTCGTCGTCGCTGCCCTGGACGGAGTCAATGCGCTGCTGCACGAGGCGTTTCACGGAGTCCCGATTCTCGCCGCTCTCCTCCTGTTCGAGCAGCGCCTCGAGCTCCTCGACCTCGTCGATGTCCCGAATCAGGTTCCCGACGTCGGCGGCGGTCTTCTCGCTCAGGTCGACGGCGCCCGCGTCTTCGGGCTCCTCGTCTTCGGCTTCGAGCGTCTCGATCCGGCTCTCGATGAGCGTCTTGACCGGCGTGCGGTCCTCGCCACTCTCCTCCAGCTCGAGCATCTCTCGGAGTTCATCGGCGTCCTCGACCTGGTTGACTTTGGGGCCGAGGTCGGAAATCTCGTGCTCGGTGGGATCGATCTCCGGCATCGTCAGTCACCCTCCGCGGCGTACTGCGTAATTTCTCCGAGAACCTCGCGCATCCCCTCCTCGTCCTCGGCCTCGATCACGGTGGCCTCGCGCTCGTCGGGTGCCTTCGGAATGGGATCGACGCCGGAGACGATCGTCGGCGAGCCGTCGAGTCCGATGTAGTCGGGATCGAGGTTGAGCTCTTCCTGACTCCAGACGGTGAGGTGGTCGTCGGCGTTTTTGACCCGCTCCTGGGTCTCCTCCCGGAGGTCCTTGTGCCGGAGACGGTGCTCGGCCTTTCGGTAGACCGGCTCGAACTCGGGATCGGTGACGATCGCGCACGGAAGCGGCGCCTCGACGGTCTCGATCTCGCTGACGTCGCCCTTGACGAGCCGTTTCGCGCGGACGGTCTCGGCCTCGGGATCGACGTCCATCGAGATGACGTGCGTAATCAGCGGTCGGTCGAGCGCCCAGCAGGTCTGCGGGCCGGTGTGGCCAGTCTCCCCGTCGGCGGTCTTGAAGCCCGCAAAGACGATGTCGGGCGTCTCGTCCATCTGCTCGATCCCCGTCGCGACGGTGATCGCCGTTGCCCAGGTGTCCGCGGCGGCCATCTCCCGGTCCGAACAGAGGTAGAGTTCGTCGGCGTAGACGGACTCCATCCCTTCCTCGAGAATATCCTGATAGCCCGGCGGCCCCATGCTCATCAGGCCGACGGTGCCGCCCTGCCGGACTTTGGTCTGGAGGGCTGCTTCGAGCGCCTGTTCGTCGTTCGGGTTCATCACGGTGGGTGTGTCCCCCCGTTCGAGGTGGCCGTCCTCGTCGAAGGAGACGGCGCCCTCGCTGAAGTCCGGTACGCCTTTCGTGAGTGCGAGTAGCTTCATGTGTGGATCTGGAAATGGTGGGTCGGCCGCCCCGCGATACGGAGCGTCCGAGTACTCAGCGCGCCGTCTGCGTCTCGGCGACGCCGACGGCATCGCTCGCTGACCGCACTTCTCGCCGCTCCTGTGGTGCTCACTTGCGTCCCGCCCGCCCGGCGTCCACGTCGATGGCGTCTACGGGACAGACGTCGACGCAGAGCATACAGTCGATACACTGCTCCTCGTGGGTCGGATCGGCCTTGATCTCGCTCTCGGGGTGATCCGGCGAGTCGACCCACTCGAAGACGTCCACGGGACAGTCCTCCAGACACGCGCCGTCGGCGATGCAGATGTCGAAGTCCACGGCGACGTGGGTGCCGTGGATGCCCAGTTCGTCGGGCTCCTCGACTGGCCCCCAGACGTCGTGGCCCTCGTGCTCCTCGACGACTTCGCGGTTCTCCTCGAAGTTCGGGTCTATGGCCATTGCTGACTAGGATCGGGGCCAGCGATCACTTAAAACCCTCGCAGCGTCATACCATACCACACCTGGTCTGCCCCCAGCACGGCGGCCGCGTACACCGGACGCGTGATGCGTCTCGCAGACGTTTCGCCCGTTCCCGGGTGAGCGCCTCCTCACCCGTCGGTTCCGGAGATAACTGCACCGAAAGCAATGCGCTGGCTCCTCGCGCGCCCCGCCGCGCACTGCATCAACCGAGAATACCGGATCCGTCGTCGTCCGAATCGGTGCCGTCCGTTCCACCGGTGACGCCGGTCAGGTTCCCGTCGTCACCGGACCCATCGGTCACGTTCGACCCGTCTCCGAAACCGTCCGTCACGTTCCCGTCGTCGCCGCCGGACCCATCGCCGCCCACCAGGCCGTCGCCGTCGTCGGGCGCGTCCTCGGGCGGCACGCCGACCTCGCCCCCTTCGTCGAAGATGTCAGTCCCGATCCACTCGCCGTAGCCCAGCTCGTCGAGCGGGACGGTCGTCGTCTGGCCGCTCGGTAGCTCGACGACGGCGGTGAACTCGATCCGGAAGCGGGTGACCTGGTGCCCGTAGACGGACTCGTTCAGGTGGGAGACCCACCACTCGTCGAGTCGTCGGTTCTGGATCGCCGCCGACGCCTCGAGCGTGTTGGTGGCGCCGCCGGTGACGACGAATGGGTCCTCCGTCGCGCCCTCCGCAAGGAGCACGTCGTTCATGGACACGTCGTACCGGAGTTCGGAGATTGCGTACGGCTCCGTGTTGGGATTGAACATCTCGAACTCCATGTTCAGCGGCGTCTCCGTCGTCGAGGCGGTACCCCAGCTGGCGTCGGTCTCCGTCACGATCAGGAGTGGATCGTCGACGATCGGGAGGTTCCCGTCGATCGGTCGATCCTCCTCGGAGGCGAACGAGCCGAGGACGTCCGTCTGGATCTGCTCCTCGCTGGTGAACGTCTTGCTCTGCCCGATCGTGCTGGAGGACACTTTCGTGTCGACGACGACGTTCGTCCGCTCGCCGTTGTTGACGTGGCTCGCCCACCACGGCGAGATCCGGTCGTTGTAGAGCGTCGTCTCGACGTTCATCGTGGAGTTCCCCGTCCCGATCGAGATCCCCTTCTTCGTCCCGTTTGCCACCCCGACGTCGTTCATCCGGATCTGGTAGTCGGCGGTCACGCCACCCAGCGAGATGCCGACCGGATTGGGGTTGTTGACCGTCAGGTTCGTCTCGATGATCGTCGTCTCCTCGGTCACGGTGCCGACGTCGTTCTCCATCGCGGCGACCTCGGGCGCGCCGATGACGCCGAGGAGGAACGCTGCGCCGGCGAGGCCGACCAGCCCGAGAATCGCAAACAGCGCGATCCGGAGCTTCGAGGCGAACACGACGCCACCGACGCTGCCAGCGACGCGGCTCGCGACCCCTCCGTCCTCGGCAGCCTCGTCGCTCGCCTGTGTCTCCGGACTCGGCGGCGAGGGCGGCCCATCGGCAGCCTCCGCCGACGCTGACGCGTCGTCCGCCATACTACGCGAAGTCAGCCGCTGGTCGTGTAAAAGACTGCTGGGCAGATGTGCCGGCCCAGAATCGACCGCTACACGAGCACCCTCGCGAACCGTAGCGCTGGTTCCTCAGTCGCTCGGTCGCGGCAGCGTTGCGTCCTCGACGATCGTGACTTCGCCGCTGGCGCGCATCGTGCCGTCGACGTCCGCACCGCTGCTCACGGCGAGATCCGAGCAGGCGACGTCGCCGAGCACGCGAGCGCCGTCGTCCAGCGAGACGGTGCCGTCCCGGGTCGATACGTCGCCGTGGATCGTGGTGCCGTCACCGACCACGACGTCGCCTTTCGCCCGGAGGCTGCCGAACACGTCGTTGTCCTCGCCGACGACGATCTCGGTCGCCCGGACGTTCCCGTGGAGTCGGCAGTCGTCGCCGATGCGGGCCGGCGTGTCGGTCTGCCAGCTCTCGTCGCCGACGCGGGCGCCCCGCGGGATGACGAGGGGCTCGGCCTCGATCGAGTCGCTCTCGGTGAGGCTGCCAACGAGCTCCTGGGCGGCGTCCTCCTCGCCCATCCGCAGCAGCTGGGAGAGGTAGACGAACAGGAAGACGATCGTCGGCATCGGGTTGCGGATGACGATCCAGCCGTTGGCCTCGAACCCCTCCTCGATCTCGACGTCGTCGCCGATGTCGAGGTCGCCAGCGACCTTCAGCTCGCCGTCGACGTGGACGCGCTCGCCGAGGTAGGCGTCCCGGCCCACCAGCACGTTGCCGGCGACGTCGGCCCACATGTCCAGCCGACAGTCGGCTTCCGCCTCGATGTCGCCGCCGAACTGGGTGCCTTCGCCGGCGAGCACGTTTCTGCCCCGGACGCCGAACTCGACAGTGCCGCGGCCACCGACGATGACGTCGCCGTCGGTGACGAGATCGTGCTCCTCGACGGTCGTCCCGTCAGGAATCACGAGTTCGTCGAGTGGTCGGTTCCGGAGCGCCATACACGAAGGTGGGATCCCACGATAATAAACGGCCGTCAGACACCCGTATGACGCAGCCCGGTTCGGCGGCGCCCGCCGTGGCTACGTGGCTCACCCGGGAGTGACGGGGTGAACCGACGGCTACCGGCGGCGTAGCCAACTGCTTCTTTTCACCCGAACCGACGACCGCCTGCCAATGCGGTTAATGCGGTCGCCCTCCGAGCGAATCCTCATGCAGCGACGAGTGCAGTCGGGCGATCGAGACCGGCGACTCCGGGCGTCCGTTTGCGTCGCTCTCGTAGTCTCGCTGGCGATCGGTGGCGGCGTCGCGGTCGCGGCGGTCGGTGGCGCCGGTGCGTCCGCGCCAGGCGGTCACGCCGTCTCCGCCACTACTGCTCCAGACCTCCCAACCTCCGCCACCGCTTCACCGGCGCTGGAAACTGCTTCCCTCTCACCAGCGGTCAGATCCAGCAGCTCCAGCGGCTCCACTATTTCCACCAGCTCGACCAGCACCACTGCCACCAGTTCTACCGCCAGCTCGACTCGCCTCAGTCCGTCGTCGACTGCGGTTCAGTCGGGTGGTTCGATCGTCGAGCGCGTCGAGTACAGCCTGCTTCCGGCTCAGCCCGATCGCGTCGAGGCCCGGATCAGCTACGAGATCCCCGACGACGTTCAGTCGCTGAGGTTCGGGATCGTTTACGGCGAGTACGAGATCGCCGGGCTCGACGGGTTCACCGAGACCGACGAGGGGACCTTCGAGTGGGACGGCACGGGTTCCGGTGGGACCGTTACGATTCGCCACGATGTCTCCGAGAGCTTCCGCGAGGGTGACGGAACCGGCACGTACGTCGGCGGCACCGCGGACTGGGCCGTCGTCACCCGGCCACAGACTCGTACGACGTGGAGCTACAGCACCACGAACCCCGGACTCGCCTACGAGATGGCACCTGCCGGCGAGGGGTACGCGGGCGATCGCTTCGCCTTCCTGGGGCCGTACGAGCTCCACACGGAGACGGTCGGCGGCGAGCAACTCTCGCTCGTCGTCCCCGACGCCGCGGATCCGGCATCCTCGCCGACCGCGATCCTCGATTCGGTGGCCTACGCCAGCGAGCAGCTCCACTTCGGCGACACAAACCGCAACGACGAGGTCGTGCTGATCGCGGCGCCGACAGACGGGGTCGACTGGAGCCCGCCCGGCCTGGCCATCGGCTCCGACGCCCGCATCAGCGCCGACGCCGGCGTCGACGACCCGCTCAACATCTGGGTGCACGAGTACGTCCACACCCGACAGTACCGCGACGCTGACCGTTCCGGCGGTGACGCCATCGCCGACGACGCCCACTGGCTGATCGAGGGCAGCGCGGAGTATTACGCCGCGTTGACGAGCTACGAGCAGGGACTGATCGACTTCGAGACGTTCCAGGCCGTGCTCGAACGCGGGACCCAACCGCCCGCCGCCGACGCCGTCCTCGCCGACCGCTCCACCTGGGCGAGCACCGACGCCGAGTACGAGAAGGGCGCGCTCGTCGTCGGAGCGATCGACCGCCAGCTCCGCGCCGCGACCGACGGCGAGACGACCTTCCAGGCTCTGATGGAGCGGTGGAACACCGCGGGCACCTTCTCCGGTGACGATCTCGAATCGGCGGCCGGGGAGCTGGGCGGCGACTCCGTCGAGTCGTTCGTCGAGACGCACACGCGAACGGACGCGACGCCCTCCGTCTGGGACCGCGATACCCACGAAGCGCTGTTCACCGTCGAACAGTCCCGGTTCGAGTACACCGTGATCTCCGACCCGCCGCTGTCGGTCGCCAGCCCCTACAGGACGGGCGAACTCGGCGATACGCTCGCCGTCGGGGAGAACGTCACGACGCGCATCCGGATCGAGAACGTCGCCGACGCCGGCGGCAACTATCGCGCGACGATCACCGTCGACGGCCAGGTGCTGGCAGCGGCGACCGGCACGCTCGCCCCCGGGGAAACCGCGACGGCAAATCTCACCGCCCAGATCGACCAGACCGGCGACGTCAGGATCGTCGCTGGCGACTACGCCCGCACCGTCACCGTGGTAGAGCCAGCGACTCCCGCCGTCGAGGAGCTCCATGTCACGCCACAGCCGGCGGTCGCTGGCGACAGCGTCGACGTCGTCGCCACCGTCTCGAACCCGACGAACGCTCCCGCGGACGGGACGATCACGATCCGCGCCGACGGCGAGGTGATCGGCAGCGAACGGGTCCGTCTCGCTCCGGGCGGAAACGACACCGTCGCGATCACCACCACGTTCGAGAGCACCGGGAGCTACGAGATCACTGCTGGCAACCTCTCCGTCGCGGTCACCGTAGAGGATCCCGGCCCGCTCGATCTCGTGCCGCCGGTCGCGATCGCGGTCGTCGCGATCGCGCTGTTCGCCGGCGTCCTCGGATTCGCAGTCGTTCGACGGCGCCTCTGAGCGGATGCGGCGGTCCTGAGGTGTTCGACCGATTTGCGCGATCTGGCTGCCTTCTGCGATCCCGCTTATTTCT
Organism: Salinarchaeum laminariae; assembly: GCF_023204835.1. Classification (GTDB taxonomy): domain Archaea; phylum Halobacteriota; class Halobacteria; order Halobacteriales; family Salinarchaeaceae; genus Salinarchaeum; species Salinarchaeum laminariae. The sequence goes on along the minus strand of NZ_CP096270.1, from coordinate 757,012 downwards.
CTGATCCGGCTACTGTCTGCGATTCGGCTGTGATCCGCGATCGCCAGCTAACGTTCGACGGCTGCGGGCGACCCGGGAGGACTGCGACGACGTTCACTAACCGTCAGATCAACCGATAACGTCCCTCCTACGGCAGTTCCCGGCTTCCGGCGGGCGACGGTCGAGCGCAGAATGGGTTCCGTACCTCGCCGCATGCGCTCTATTACAATGCGAAAATCCCCCCAACAGCCGGTTCATGGCAGGGCGATCCGCGTCAGACAGAACGATCGCCCGACCGGGGACGGTCGCTCGCGAGGAGACCGATCGACCGTCCGCTCCGGAAGAGACGGACGCAGGCGCCAGCGCTCGCGACGAGGGCGCCCCGACCGTCGTCGAACGAACCGTCTATCGCAACGGTGACGCCGACGACGCGGTCGACCTCGCGATCGTCTACGAGATCCCCGAGAGCGTCTCGAAGCTCGCGTTCTGGATCGAGCGGCCACAGGTCACCGTCGTCGCGACCGACGGATTCGACCCCAGCGACGTCGAGGGGTACACCTGGCAGGGAGCCGTGGACGGGCCGGCGTTCGAGTGGGACGGCACCGGCGACCGAGCGACCGTCCTCCTGCGACAGCCCGTCGACGCGACGCCGGCGACCTACGGCGCCGGCGCCGACGACTGGGCGCTCTGTCTACGCCCTCGAACTCACACGCGCTGGCGCTACCGTGGCACCGAGCCGCGGATCGACCGGGCGGCGTCCGTCCGTGGCACCGGCACCGCCGGTGAGCAGTTCGCCTTCCTCGGCGCGTACGAGTGCGAGCAGCGTCGCGTTCCGCCCGCTGCGCCGATCGACGACCGATCGAGACTCGCCGGGAGCGGACGGTCGGCCGAGATGGTGCGCCTCGTCGTCCCGACCGCTGCGACGCTCGCTGCGGGCCCGGATCGCGTTCTCGACTCGCTCGTCGCCGCGAGCACCCGCCTGGCCGTCGGCGGTCGAAACGACGTCGTGACGGTGTTCGTTGCACCGACGGAGGGCGTGACCTGGGCCCATCGCGGGCTTTCCCTCGGCCCGGACGCGCGCGTCAACGACGCCGCACCACTGGCGGCACCGACGAACATCTGGGTCCACGAGTACGTCCATACTCGCCAGGATCGCGAGGCGGTCACCCCCGCGACGGAGTGGCTGCTCGAGGCGACCGCTGAGTACTACGCCGTGACGCAGGCGTTCGAGCGCGGTGCGATCGGATTTCAGGAGTACCGCACCGTCCTCGAGCGCGGGGTCGAGGGCCAGCCGGCCGGCGCGGTCCTCGCCGATCCGACGACGTGGGCCGACGACGCCCAGTACCGCAAAGGCGCGCTCGTCGTCGCGGCGCTGGACCGCCGAATCCGCGCGGCGACCGGCGGCGAGCGGACGTTTCAGTCGGTGCTGTCGGCGTGGACTGCTGCGGCGCCGGGGAGCTTCGACGCCGCCGCGTTCGCCGACGCCGTCGAGGCCGCTGGCGGTCCGGCAGCCCGAGCGGCAGCGGTCGCCTACACCCAGCGTCCCACCGCGCCCAGCTGCTGGAGCGGTGCTGCTCACGCGGCTGCGTTCGACGTCTCGCCGGCCGACTGCGGCGTCGAGAGCGCGCGGGCTGGTGAGGTCGCGCTGGGAGACGGCGGTTGCGATCTGGCTCGGTCGGACTAGCGCCGGCACTGGCGGGGCCGCGGATCGGTCGGTCAGAATAGCGCGGCAACTGGTTCCTGGGGTCCCGGTTCAGAGCTCCTCGGCGATCGCCGGGGCCGCGGAGACCGTACTCACGGTCCGCTCGATGGTGTCAGTCGCGAAGATCGCCTCGACGCCGGCGCGGGCCAGCTTGCTCCGTGCGTCGCGAGCCAGTAGCGGGTGGACGCAGGCCACGAACACGCGCCCGACGTTCCGCTCCTGAAGCACCTCGATGGACTCGCTCATCGTCGAACCCGTCGCGACGATGTCGTCGACGACGACCACGTCCCGATTCTCGACGGCCGCGTCGCTGGGCTCGATCGAGACCTCGGTGCCGGAGCTTCGGGTCTTCTCGAAGTGGTCGACGGCGCCCTCGCCGTAGGCGGACTGCACGGTCTCGGCGATCTCGATCGCGCCGGCGTCCGGCGAGAGGAAAAGCGGGTCGGCGAGCGCTGGATCGGGACCGGTTTGGAGCGGCTCCGCCAGGAGCGCTTCCGCGTCGATCGCGGTCGCCGGCGGGTCGAAAAACTCGCAGACGCCCGGCTCGTGGGGCGTGACGGTCAGGATCCGATCCGTGCCGGGCGAAAGCGCCCGTGCGATCGCGCGCGCCGTCACCGGTTCGCCCGCTTCGAAGGCTCGATCCTGGCGGCCGTAGCCCATGTACGGCAACACCGTGACGACCTCGTCGATCCCGGCCTCTCGGGCAGCGTCCTGTAGCTGGAGCACCTCGAGATGGGACGCCGCCGTCGTGGTCGATGCGACGATCACCGCCCGATCGACGTCCGCGAGGGAGTGGGTCGCCGGCGGCGAGAGTGCGAACTTCGACTCGCCGTCCGGGAACGCCGTCTGGTCGACGGCTCCGAGGGGCTCGTCGAGTTCGGCGGCGAGCGCGGCGGCCAGCGACTGCGACGTGGACCCGCTGACGATCATACAGTTCGGTGCGCCCGGCCCGCGAAAACGTGTTTCGGTCCTAGGGGCAACAGGCGGCTTCTGAGAATCGCGTTTGACGGCGACCGCAGCCGCGTACGGAAGCCCCCTCCCGCTCGACGCAGCTACCTCGCTGTGCTCCTCGGCTCGCTTCGCTCGCCTGCGGTGCTTATTCCGAAAGACATCGCTTCGCTCGTCTTTCGACGTTCGCCTCACTTCGTTCGGCTCACCGTCGGTACCTGCGACGAGCGGTCGGCCCCTTCCGGAGTCCCTCCCGGTGTCGGTAATCGGCAGTCACGGATCCCCGGTGGTCCACGTCGGCGCGCGCTGGCGTGGGTGAGCCGAGCGGAGCGAGGCGAACCTCGTCGGAGCTTGCTCCGACGGTGTCGCGAGCCCCGAAGCGGGCGAGCGGCTGCGCCAGCTAGCGTGCGAGGGCCGAGCACCGCAGCGAAGCGAGGAGCGCAGAAGGTTGGGGAGGATTGAGGGCGGGTGGGACTGAGCGAAATCTTTGATTTCGCGAGGTACGGAAGATCTCTGATCTTCCGGCACATCGAAAGGGGCCGAGTGACTCGGCTGTCCCCGGGCGACGCAAGCACTGGACCGACTGCGCGTAGCGAAGGAGGGAAGCGCGCAGCGAGCCCTGGGATTCCGAGCGCTCGGGGGCTTTCGGAGGTTTCAGCAATTGAACTACCTCGTTCTCAATCTGAAGGCCAGTGTTCTCCCCCAACCCTCCCTAGCCGGGATCGACGGTCAGACTGATATGCATCAGGACCCGACCCCCGAGTATGTCGATGCGCTCGCGCGCCAGCGGATTCGTCCCCTCGCTACCCCGTCTTGCGATGGGAACGCTGGCGCTCACGTTCGTCCTCATGCTGCTCGGCATCTGGACCGCCGTCGGTGGCTACGGCCTGACCTGCGAGGGTCGCTGGCCGATCTGTGACGGTGCGGTGTTCGGGCTCTTCCCGGCGAACTTCGGGAGCTTCGTCGAGTGGTTCCACCGGCTGGTCGCGATGGTCGTCGGGTTCGCGATTCTCGGCACGACCGTCTCGGCGTGGCGTGCCGGTTCCGAGCGTCGGGTCGTCGCCGCGTTTGCACTCGCCCTGGTCTTGACGCCGCTCCAGATCGTGCTGGGCGCGTTGACCGTGACGACCTACGAGCGCCTGATTCTCGCGACGCACTTCGCCTCCGCGCTCGCGATCCTCGCGCTGTTCGCGGCCGGCACCGTCTGGACCGTGGGCCGGGTGCCCTCCCGCGATCGTCTCGTCGGGATCGCGGCATTGGTCCTCGCCCCGGCAACGCTGTTGACGCCTGGCGTCGTGATCGCGCACACCGCAGAGCTGCACGTCCTGTTCAACGCGCTGGCACTCGGCGGATTCCTCGCGCTGTTCGTCGCGAGCCTCGCTCCCCAGCGCTCCGACGGGCCGACGCGACTCGCCGCGGGTGGCGGCGCGGCCGCGGCCGCGATCGCGATCGTCGTCGGACGGGTTCGCCTCGACCCGACCGGCCAGGCCACCGTCGCTGCGGGGCTGGCCGTCGCGTTCGCGCTGGCGGTGGCGACGCTCTGGCTCTCGCGGCGCACTGACGCGGGCGGATCGGTCGGCCTCGCAGGCTCCTGAACTCGTAGCGATGACCGTCTCCGCAGCCGCAGACTGCCACTTTCACCCGATTTTCGGCGTTCCAGAGCGCTGGATCCGGCCCGCGATCGCGTTCGCGATCGCCGAGCCCGCTGGCGTCTCCTCGACGCCGGTGACGAGCGTTGGACCGGCAGCGAGCGCCTCGTCGAGGACCGTTTCGCCCGCCGCATCGGGCCCGTACTCGACGGTCGGCGCGGCACAGCGGTCGGCGAACTGCTCGGCGAGCGGGCCGATCGCGTACACCGTCGGCACGGTGCGGCGCTCGTGGCACTCGCTCGCGTAGTTCGCAAGCGTGGCGGCGACGTCCCGACGGCGGCCGTCGGTGACGACGACCAGCTCGACGGGCTCTCCGTCCGAGCAGAGCGCGTGGCGGAGCCGTTCGATCGCGACGGCGTCGGTGACGCCGAGTGCGTCGTAACACTGGCCGGCGGGAAGGTCGATCCACTCCGGCCGGGAGGACGCCGCGAGCGCTTCCCGTTCCTCGTCGGGCATCGGCGCTTCCTCGAGCGCTGCGAGTGCGCCGTCGATCGCCGATCCGAGCTCCGCACCGGGCGCGTCGGCGTCGTGGGCGCCGACGTGGGAGATGGTGGCGCCGCGGCGCTCGATCGCCCTCGCGAGGTAGCGCCGGACGGCGGGCGTCCCCTCGGCGTTGACGACGTGGGCGCCCGCGGGCACTGCGCTGGCGATCGACCGGACGACGTCGCCCCGACCGGGCCCGCGGGTGGCGGTTCCATCGCTTCCGGCGGCCGTCACGACGGCGACGTCCGGCGGTCCGAGCATGTCCCGGGCGCGGCCGACCGCCTCGCCGTCGCCATGGGCGTCCACCAGCAGGAAATCCACCGCACCGCGCTCGTCCCGATTGTCCAGCGTCGGATCGTCGCCGTCGATGCGCACGGACCGAGCGGCGTAGCCGCGGCGCTCGAGCACGGCCCGCAGCCGTTCGGTCACGGCGGCGGTGCCGACCGTGCCGAGGACGAACACGCGCGCCTCGACAGCACCTCGTCGCGGTCGCAGGACGCTGCGTATCGAGCGAATCAGCCCGCCGCCGTCGCTCGACTGCCGCTCTGACGACTCCCGATAGCTCTCCCTGGTTGTCTCCGTCCAGGGCCGGTCAAACACGCCGGATCACCCCGGAGCCGGTGCTCGCGGCCGGCTGGCATCGACCGGCGAACTCCGGCCGGCCACTGGCGGCGTTCGGCCCACTTCCCGGCCGGTGCCGCCAGCGCAAACTGCGCGTCACGAGGGCCACCTCCCTTCGGCGGCGCGGAGGCGAACTTCGCTGGGTCGCTCGCGTTCGCGACGCGCCAGTACCAGCCCGGCCGTGCCGAGCGCGACCACGACTCCGAGCCCGCCGAGGATGCCAGGAAGCGGCCCGCCGATCCCCGCGGTGGCGCCGAGAACGACGACCGCGATGACGTAGAGTGCGCCGCCCAGGGCGAGACCGTCGAGGAGGTCCGCGCCAGCCTGATAGCCCAGCAGCCGGGCGTCCTCTGCGCCGAACGCACCGGCGAGCACCGCCGGCAGCGCTGGCGCCCCGAGCACGGCGGCGACCCCGCCGACCGTCGCTCCGAGGAGTCCGACCGTTGCGCCGAGTCGCCGACTCGAGAGGCGGAGCCGGGGCTGCAGCAGTCCGATCGCGAGAGCGCTCACGAGCCCTGCGGCGAGGAAGGCCAGCGGTACGGCCACGCTCTCGAGTGACCACACGGCGAGCAGTGGGACGGACAGCGCCCCGGTGTGGAGCGCGTATCGCCAGCGAGCGAGCGTTCCCGCGACGAGCGCGAGCACGAGGACGGCTGCCAGCACGGCCAGCTCCCCGACACCGACGCCGCCAACGGCGCTCGCCGCGGCCAGCTGGCCGGGGTCGGCGCCGGCGACCGCTCCACGGAGGACGAGCCCGGAGAGCACGAGCGCGAACAGCGCCGTCACGCCGCCGACCGCGAGCGCGTTCCGCTCCGCCGCTGGCTGGCGGCGCAGGTCGTCGGCGAGAACGCCCGGAACGACCGCGCCGACGAGCCACAGCTCCGGATACGCGGGCGGCTCGCCGAGCGCGGTGGCAACGGCGAGCGTGCCCAGCGGAACCACCGCGCCAGCACCAGCGGCGACGGCGCGCAGCCGACGCCCGTGGAGGAGCGTCCGGCGCTCGACGACGGCGAGCGCGAGGAATGCGAGTCCTGCACCCGCGAGGGCCACGAGCACGATCGCGGGGACGATCACGGACACCGCGGCGACGAGTGGGAGGGCGATCGCGGTCTCGGCCCGGCCGTCGCCGGGGCGTGCGCTGGCGGCGACGACGCCGAGTCCGAGGAGGGCGATCAGGACCGCGACGATCATGGTAGTCTGTACCACTCCCACCGTTTTAGCTCTTGAGGGGCGTGGCTGCCGCTCGGCAGTGGACGGCTGCTATCCCGAGGAAACCGGCAACTACCGGGCCCGAACGACGGAGAGAACTCGGGAGAATCAGTTCCTATCGACGCGGAATGACGGAGAAATGGATCGTCGGGGTATCGCGGGATTCACTGGCCCGCCCGAATCAAATCGCCCGTCTCCGGTCGGTGCCGACCACCGGCACCACGACCGTCCTAGATTAGCCGGACAGCCCTTCGAGAATCGCGCGACCGTCGGTGCCGCCGAGTTCGGGCAGGGTCGCCCGCTCGGGGTGGGGCATCAACACTGCACCGTTGTCGCAGTCGCCGAGCACGCCCGCGACGTTGTCCTTCGAGCCGTTGGGGTTCGCCTCGTCGCTGACCTCGCCGTCGGCGTCGCAGTAGCGGAACAGGACCTTGTCCTCCTCGATCAGGTCGTCGTACACCCCCGACTGGACCTCGTAGCGCCCCTCGCCGTGGGCGATCGGGAGTTCGATCACGTCGCCGACCTCGAAGGAGCTGGTAAACGGCGAGTCTGTGGTCTCGACGCGGAGGTGGACCGGTTCGCACTGGAAGCGCGCGCTCTCGTTGACGGTGAACGCGCCGTCGACGAGCCCCATCTCCGCGCAGATCTGGGCGCCGTTGCAGATGCCCAGGACGGGGGTGCCGTCGTCGGCCGCCTCGCGCACGTCCTGCATGATCGGCGTCCGGGCCGCCATCGCGCCGGCGCGGAGGTAGTCGCCGTAGGAGAAGCCGCCGGGGAGGACGATGCCCGTCGTGTCCGCTGGAAGCCCGTCCTCGTACCAGACGATCTCGGCGTCGATACCGAGATCCTGGAGCGAGCGCAGCGCGTCCCGGTCGCAGTTCGAGCCACCGAACCGGACGACGGCCACCGTCATGTGCGATCCTCGATCTCCACGTCGTAATCGTGGATCGTCGGATTGGCGAGCAGCCGCTCCGCCATCGACTCCGCTCGTTCCGCGGCTGCGTCGGCGTCCGCCGCGTCGAGGTCGATCTCGTAGCGATCCGCGAAACGGAGGTCGTCGAGCTCGAACTCCAGTCGTTCGAGCGCGCGCTGGGTGGTCGCTGCCTCCGGATCGAGGACGCCAGATTTCAGCCGAACCGTCACAATCGCGGTGAACGCGGCCATTACGTCGTGGTCGCAAAGCTGCGAGCAAAACTCTTGCGAAGGGGCGTACGGATCTCAGTTGTTTGCGGCCGCGTCGATCGCACCAACCACCCAGCTACCGCAGGCGCTATCGTTGCAAGGCACAGGGACACCACAGCCTTGGAAGCCCCCTCCCGCTCGCGGCTTCTGACTCGTTGCGCTCCTCGGCTCGCTTACGCTCGCCTGTGGTGCTTACGTCGTCGGAAGCCGCGACCGGTCGGCCCCTTCCAGTCCCTCCCTGGAGGCTATCGAGCAGGCCGGTTCCCGGTGGGAGGCGCACTGAAGCGTCTCGCGGTGGCGAATTTCGCAAGCGAAACGATCCGGAAGCGGAGCTCGCACAGGTCCTCGATCCGACCGCGTGCGCTCGATTCGACCCGAGCTACACCATCCCGCCCATCCCCATCGCGCCGAGCGCGCTGGAGACGAGCGAGCGGACGATCAGCCCGAGGCCGGCGATGGCGATGGCGAGTCCGGCGGCGACGAGCAGGCTGTGCCAGGCGATGATCGCGATGCCGCCGACGAGCAGGAGCAGGCCGACGATACCGCCGATACCGAGATGATTGAGCATATGCTGTGGCGACTCATTCGGGGCCGATAAGCGCGACGGTTCGAAGAGGGGCGGCTCGGGAAAACCCTTCGTCACACGGGGCTCGGTGGGGGTAACTCTCGTCACCGCCGCCCCTGCCCGTGATCGACTGGGGAGTGCAATGGGCCTTTCGTGGCTGGACGGCGGACCGCCCGCACCTGGTGCCGTCAGTCCTCGCTCTCCCGCATCGGCACGCACAACACCGGCACGTCGCCCTCGCGCACGACGTGCTCGGTGACGCTGCCGAGGAGGAACCGATCGAGGCCCGAGCGGCCGTGGGATCCCATCACCACGAGATCGATGGGCTCGTCCTCGCAGAATTCGAGGATCGTCGGTGCGGGTGCGCCGGCTCCGACCGCGCCCACGACGTCGACTCCGGCGGCCTCGCCGCGCTGGCGAACGGCCTCGATGGCGTCGTTGCCGGCGGTGTCCAGCGCGTCGAGCAGCTGCTGGGAGCGGACCGTCGTCGGGAACGGCGTCGCGTCCGCTGCGAACAGCGCGTGCAGCGGCGCGTCGTAGTGCTCCGCGAGGCCGATCGCCCACTCGGTCGCCGCCTCGGCGCCGTCGCTGCCGTCGGTCGGCACGAGCAGTTCGTCGTAGGGCGTCTGGTCGGCGTCGGGATCGCCGGCACCCGGCGGCACGACGAGCACCGGCCGGGTGCTCGTTCGGAGGACGTTCTCGGCGACGCTGCCCAGCAGCACGCGATCCAGCCCGGATCGGCCCTCGGTACCGGCGACGACCACGTCGACGTCGTGCTCGTCGGCGTACTCGGAGATCACGCGGTGGGGCGTCCCAGGCCGGACCGCCGTCGTCACAGACGGTGCGGCGGGGCTGTCCGCCGCCAGGTCCGCGACCGACGCGACTGCCTGCTCGCCGGCCTCGGTCAGCACGTCGTCGGCGTCCGACTCGGCCAGTGCCGTCTCGGCGACCCGACGCGCTGCCTCGTCGACGACCGCGAGCGCGTGGAGATCGGCGCCAGTCGTTGCCGCCAGCGCGATGCCGTGCCGTGCTGCGCGGTCGGCGGGGTCGCTGCCGTCGGTCGCGACGAGCACCGTCTCGATCGGAGGCTCCATGACTGGACGTTGGACTGCCGGGGCCTTAGTCGCCGCGCCGCAGCGGGCGCCCGACGGAGGTCACCGCGCTCCCGCGGGCTCCAGCGCCCGGAGCCTTTCGACGATTTCCGAAACGTCGCCCGGCTCGAGTACGCCACGCTCGGTGACGATCCCGGTTATCGCGTCGGCGGGCGTCACGTCGAACGTCGGGTTCGTCACGTCCACGGCAGCACCGCCGTCGTAGACTGCCGCGGGATGGCCTGACTCGAGATTGACACCCTCGCTGGTGGTGATCTTGTCCGACGCCGCAGCGACGTAGACGGGGATTCCCTCCCGTGCGGCAGCGATCGCCGCGCCGCGGGTCCCGGTCTTGTTGATCACGCCGCCGTCGGGCAGAATCGCGTCCGCTCCCACGAGTACTGCGTCGACGCCTGCCGAGGCGAGCCGGTGGGCGATCGCGGCGTCGGTGTGGACCGTGATCGGCGCGTCGATCGCTGCGGCGAGCGTTTCGGCGACGTCGATGCCCTCCCGTGCAGGGCGGGACTCCGCGATCGAGAGCGCGGCGGCGGTGTCGGCCTGGAGCGCCTCGAAGACGGTGCTCGACCGAGAGAGGGTCAAGACGTGCCAGCCCGAGACGAGGCCCGCGGCTCGCATCGCGGCCTCGGCGTCGCCGGCGAGCGCGCGATTGATTCCGTCGATTGCAGCCCGTTCGACGTCGGCGGGGGTTGCTGCAAAATCGTCTGCGGGCGCTGGGTAAGGATCATCCGTGGGTGCTGGTACAGGATCGCCGGAAGGCGTGGCATCGTTGGCAGTACCCGCACCCTCCGAATCGCCGTCCTCTGCCGTCGCAATTGCTCGATTCACCCGGTTCCTGAGCACCGCCATGCTCGGCCTGGCCTCCCGCAGCCGGTTCGCGAGATACTGCAGTTCGTCGGCGTCGGATTCGCCCTCGGCGACGAGCAGGCCCGCGCGATCGCGGAGCACCTCGAGGGCGCGGATCGACAGCTCCGCAGCGCCGTGTTCGTCGTCCGCGGCGACGGACTGGACCGACGGGGCAACGCGCTGGTAGCTCTCGAACAGTCGCGGCACCGTCTCACGACGGAGCAACTCGGTGGCGGGGAGCCACTCCGCGCTTTGGAGCTCCACGCCGAGGTCGATCTCGCGACCCGGCGCGTCGAAGAGGACGGGCGTGACCTCGAACGTCGCGTCGTATTCGGGCGCCTCGATCGTGAGCGGCGTTCCCGTGCGAACGTGGTCGAGATCACTCAGTCCAACCTCCTCGTGGACCTCCCGGCGAGCCGCTTCGACGGGCGTCTCCTCGTCCCCGACCGGATCCTCCCCCGGCTCGATGACGCCCGAAACGCCGCCCCACTGCCCCGGATAGGTCTGTGCGTCCTCGCTCCGGTGGGTGGCCAACACCTCCCCATCGTGGCGCACGAACGCCGTCGCGACCGCGACTGCCTCCATGGCTGGCACCTCGGTGGGCCCCATCCTATCGCTTTCGACGGCGGACTGGCCATCCTGTTCACTCTCTCGTTTCGCGTGTCGCGTTCCCAGCACGCCTCCACTGGCAGCTCCATCCAGACGAAAAGCGATAGGGCAGTCCACGCCGAACCCTCGCCAATGCCACGCGTCGCCATCCTCTCTGACACGCACATTCCCTCGCGCCGTGCTGCGCTCCCGGGCTACGTTCGCGACGAACTCGACGCGGCCGACTGCGCGATCCACGCCGGCGACTTCGACAGCCGAGAGACCTACGAGACGATCGCCGACCTCGCGGGCGATCTCACCGCCGTCGCCGGGAACATGGATCCCGCGATGGACCTCCCGCGCGTCGCGACCAGGACCGTCGGCGGCGTGACCTTCGTCGTCACCCACGGCACCGGCTCGAAGGCGAAAGGCGCCTACGAGTCTCGCGTCGCCGGAATCGTCCGCGAGCACGACCCCGAGGCAGTCGGTGTGTCCGGGCATACGCACAGCGTGCTCGACACCGAGGCCGAGGGCGTCCGGCTGCTCAACCCCGGGAGCGCGACCGGCGCCGCGCCTGCCGACCGCGCGACGATGTACCGCGCCGACGTGCTGGATGGTGATCTGGAGCTGGAACTACTCGAGGGCTAGGGGATTCGTTCTCAACTGCTACAGTATCGGCGGTGAACTGCTTGGAAGCCCCTCCCGCTCGCGTCCGCTCGCTCGCTGTGGTCCTCGGTTCGCTCCCTTCGGTCGCTCACCTGCGGTCCTTGCACCGACAGACTCGCTTCGCTCGTCTGTCGAGGTTCGCCTCGCGTCACTCGGCTCACCGTCGCGACCGAACGCGAGCGGTCACCGGGAGACCGGAGGTCTCCCGAGCAGACGGACGTAGTCCGTCAACGGCCCCTTCCAGTCCCGGAAGAGCAAGCTCTTCCGACCTTCGCAGGATCGAGGATCCTGCTCAGTCCCACCCGGATTCGTCGCTCATCGAGCGCGAAACCCTGGTGGTTCACGTCGGCGCGCGCTGGTGCCGGCTGCGAGCCCCGAAGCGGGCGAGCGGCCGCGCCAGCCAGCGCGCGAGGGATGAGCACCGCAACGAGCGTAGCGACGTGAGGAGCGCAAGAGGTTGGGGAGGACCGAGGTGCGGTGGGAGGGACATCGAAAGGGGCAGGCCGACTCGGCTGTCCCCGGGCGAAGTAAGCACCACAGCCGAACGAGCGGAACGAGAGAGGCGAGGAGCGCACCGAGCCCCGGGGCATCGAGCGTCCTGGGGCTTTCGAGCGTGTCTGCTATCCGACCACCACTCCAAATGCAGCAATTCGGTCCCGGGCCGCTTTTTGCCGTGCCCCTCCACCATCTACGCATGAGCGACCTCGATCTCGGGCCGGAGCAACTCGAGCGCTACGCCCGGCACGTGGTCATGGACGACGTCGGGCCGGAGGGGCAGGCGGCGCTGCTCGACGCCTCGGTGCTCGTCGTCGGCGCGGGCGGGTTGGGCTCACCGGCGATTCAGTACCTCGCAGCGGCCGGGATCGGGCGGCTCGGGATCGTCGACGACGACGTCGTCGAGCGGTCGAATCTCCAGCGGCAGGTGCTCCACGGCGAGGCCGACGTCGGGCGGCCGAAGGTCGAGAGCGCGGCGGAGGCGGTGGCTGCCCTGAACCCGGACGTGACCGTCGAGGCGTTCGAGACGCGGTTCGACGCCGGGAACGCGATGGAACTGGTGACCGACTACGACATAGTCCTCGACGCCAGCGACAACTTCCCGACGCGGTTTCTCGTCAACGACGCCTGCGTGCTGACCGAGACTCCGTTCGTCCACGGCGCCGTCTACCAGTTCGAGGGGCAGCTGACGACCGTGTCCGGCGGGGGCGAACCCTGCTACCGCTGCCTGTTTCCGGAGGCGCCGCCGGCAGGGACCGTTCCGAACTGTGCGACGGCGGGCGTGCTGGGCGTCCTCCCCGGGACGATCGGTGCGATGCAGGCCACGGAGGCCATCAAGCTCTTGCTCGACGTCGGCGAGCCGCTGACGGAGGCCGTGATCTACTACGACGCGCGCAATCCCGGCACCGAGACCGTCGAGCTGCGCCGGCGACCGGACTGTCCGATCTGCGGCGACGACCCCGACATCGGCTCGGTCGCGGACGTGACCTACGAGGGCGGCTGTACCGCAGACGCGGACTGACCGCGGCGCGGCCGGACGCCACCTGCGCGAGCGCCGGAACTTTTTTCCGCGAAACTGCGGACGTACAGTCGTCTCCGAAACCATGTCTGGGCACCTCGATGGCAGGCGCGGCGCGTCGATCGCGGTCGTCCTCGGCGTCGCGCTGCTGGCCGTCGCGGTCCTCGCGGTTCCCGCAGCAGGCGTGCTCGGATCCATCGGCGCCAGCGCCGGTGCGGTCGATCCAGCGACGGCGAACACCTCCGGAGCGTCCTCGCCAGCCCAGGCGACTCTTTCCGTCGCGATCGGCCAGGAGGCGCGGGGCAACATCTTCCTGACCAACGAGACGCCGCGGATCACCCTCCACGCCGACGGCGAGATCGCCTGGCGCGTCGAGGACTACTACGGGGAGGTCGTCGCGAACGGCACCGAATCGATCGACGGACAGACGACCATCGATTTCCCGCTCGACGAGGTCGGCCACTATACGCTCCGCGTGCTGCCCGCGGCCGGGACCGCGAACGGCGACGGCGCGGCCGCCGACAGTGGCCTCTCGGACGCCGCCGACCGTCCAACGATCGCTCGCACCTCACTCGCCGTGCTGCCGGCCGACGAGTTCGACACCGACGACGAGTTCTACGCGATGTCGACGAAGTTCGGGGCCGGCCGCGACCACGAGATGATGGACACGCTCGAGCACATCGGCGTCGGGACGGTCCGCGACGAGCACGGCTGGCACGACGTCGAGCAGTCTCCCGGCGAGTACGACTTCTCGGGGTCGGATCGCGCCGAGTTCATGGCAGAGCTCCAGCAGCGCGGTTTCGATCGGCTGTTCCTCCTCGTCTACGCGAACCAGCTCTACGCCGAGGAGTGGGACGGGATCTTCACCTTCCCCAGCACCGAGGCGGCCAGGGAGGGCTACGCGAACTACACGGCCGCGGTCCTCGAGGAGTATCCCGATCTCGAGCACGTCGAGGTCTGGAACGAGCCCAACATCGAGAGCTTCTCCGTCGGCCCTGCCGGCCAGGATCCGGCGGCTTACGCTGCCCTCCTCGAATCGACCTACGACGCCGTCCAGAAGACCCGCTCGGACGTCACCGTCGTCGGGGGCAGCACCACTCGAAACTACTCGACCAGCGGCGTCCCTCCGGCCATCGACTTCGGCTACTGGGAGGGGATCTTCGAGGCCGGCGGTGCCGAGCACATGGACGCGATATCGGTCCACCTCTATCGCGATGAGCCCGCGGCGTTCGGCAGCGATCTCGATCAGCTCCGCGAACTCACCCGCGAGTACAACGACGGCGAATCCATGCCGATCTGGGTGACGGAGCTCGGCTGGGCGACCTCGCCACATCTCGCCGGCGGCGACGGGGAGACAACCCAGGCGCGACACCTCGTCCAGAGCCACGCCCACCTCCAGCAGGCCGGCGTCGAGCGCTACTACTGGTACACCCAGGTCGACACCTACTACCAGGACGACATCTGGCAGCACGCGGACGGCAGCGACCAGTTCGGCCTGCTGCGCGGCGGGGACAACCCGCTGGGCGAGAACACGCCCAAACCGAGCTATCTCGCCTACGCAACGATGACCAGACAGCTCGCGGACGCCGAGTTTCAGTCCTCGGCCACCCAGCCAGTCCAGCGCTATCGGTTCGCCGACGGCGACGAGCAGACGAGCGTGCTTTGGACCGAGGAACGCACGGACGTCACGCTCCGCACCGACGAGCCCGTCACCATCTCGACGATGACCGGTGACGAACAGACGCTCACGCCGGTCGACGGCGAGGTCTATCTGACCGTCGGCCCCGATCCGATCTACGTCGGCGGCGGGATCGACGAGATCGAGGCTGGCGCACCGGTCGGTCTCCAGTCCTCGGTGCAGAGCGGCGGGTCGGCGGGACAGCTCGACGCGACCTTCGAGAACGACGGATCGGTCGATCGAACACTCACCCACGAGATCGCTGGCGAGACGCTCTCGCTCACTGCGGGCGGCGGCGAAACGGCGAGCGGGACGATGGCCGTCCCCGACGCCTACGGAAACCGTGCCGCCGTCGCCGTGGACACGCTCCGGATCGACGGCGAAGTCGTCGGGCGCCTCGAGGCGCCGGTCGGCGTCCCACGAGCGCAGTTCTCGGAGCCTGCCGTCGCCACCGGAATGACGGTCGAGACGATCAACGAGGGGCAGTGGAACGGCTTCTCGGAGGTCAACGACGTCGGTACCGACCACAGCGCATTCACTGCGACCACGTGGAAAGGCGTCGCCTGCTACCAGACCGACGTCGACGCCGGCGCGCCGGGACACACGCTGTACGTCGATCTCTCCGACGACCACTTCAGCGGCACCGATACCGGCGCTGCCGTCACCGTCCGGTACTACGACGACGGGAACGGCTCCTTCGGAATCGAGTACGATGGCGGCGTCTCCGAGATCGTCGAACTCGACGGCGACGACGCCTGGGAGACGCACACGTTCGATCTTTCCGAGGTCAATTTCTCCGCGGCCGACGGCGGACTCACGACCCACGGCGGTCACGACTTCCGCATCTCGCTCCAGGGATCGCTGATCGGCACGAGCGAGGGTGATCTCTGCTTCGAGTCGATCACGATGGGCACCGAGCCCGCAACCTCGATCGATCCCGTCGAGGGCGGCGGGTCGGGCGGGAACGGAACTGCGGGCAACGGCACGGCCGGGAACGCAACCGACGGGTCCGGCGGCGACGGCACTCCCGGGTTCGGCCTCGTTCCTGCACTGCTCGCGCTGCTCGTCGCAGGGCTCTGCTCGCGAGGCTGGCACCGGCGCGTCGACTGAGTGCCTCCTGTCTGCGGCTGTCCTCCAGGTCCCGTCTGCACCAGGCTGCCCATCGAGCGTACGCTGTCTGTGGCTATCCACCGAGCGGACTCTGTCCGCCTGTGCGGGATCGCCGAGCGCATTCAGGCGGCAAAATAGCCACGTTGGCCTGGTATCCGTCGGTCACGACCCAGCGAAGGCGCTGGCATCCGCGCGAGCGGCTGCAGGTAGCCGGCGCCTGCTGGCGAAAACGGGCAGAACCCCTAATTACACCGACTCCCATGGCTAGGATATGGCCGGCCACCACGCAGAGACCGTCACCCTCGCCCGGCTCCCCGCTGGCACCGAGGTGGCCACCACGGTTCACACCTACGAGGGCGCCGGCGACGGACCGACGGTGTACGTCCAGGCCGCCCAGCACGGCCAGGAGATCAACGGCACCGAGGTCTGCCGCCGGCTCGACGATCGACTCGACCCCGAGGAGCTGTTCGGGCGCGTGATCGTCGTCCCGGTCGCCAACCCGCTCACGTTCGATCGCGTCTCCTACACGACGCCGGAAGCGCTTGACGGCGTGAACCCGAACATGAATCGGGTCTGGCCCGGCGATCCCGACGGCACAACCCACGAACGCATGGCAGCGCGGCTCTGGGCAATCGCTGGCGAGGCGGACGCTATCGTCGACCTCCACACCGGCTCCGTCGAGATGCTGACCCACGCCGTCTTCACGGAGGGGGATCGGTGCGCCCGCGAGCTCGCGGTCGCCTTCGGCACCGAGCTCCTCCTCGCCGAGCCGGCGGGCGAGTCGGCCAGCGACGAGTGGCACGAGCGTAGCTTCGACGGCAAGCTGCGCGTCGCAGCTGCCAACGCCGGCATTCCGGCGATCACGCCAGAGCTCGCCCACAACAAACAGCTCGTCGAGGACGCGATCGAGGTCGGCGTCCGCGGGGTGCTAGGCGTCCTCCGGGAGCTCGACGCGCTCCGCGGCCAGCGCATCAGCGGCGCCGAGCCGACGATCGCGCGCAACCATCTCGGCCGGGTGACGGCGGGCAACTCCGGACTCTTTCGCATCACGGCCGACCTCGACCTCGGCCAGCGCGTTCCCGAGGGGTTCCAGCTCGGCACCGTCTACCACCCGACGACCTACGAGCCACTGGAGTCCGTCGAGACGGATCGCGCCGGCGTGCTCTACGCGCTGACCCGGGAGGCGACCGTCACCGCGGGCGATCGGCTTGCGAGCGTCGCGATCGATCCGGAGTGAGGCGGCCTGTTGGGCGTGCGGGGATCGAGTCGGAGTGAAACGATCGCTTCGGCGTGCGAGGACCGGTTCGAAACGGGGCGTGCGATGGCCGCTTCGACACCGGAGGTCTGCCGGCCTACCTGCCGACACCAAGTACCTAGCGACCGGGTTGATCGTGAATCAGGAGCTGGGATTTCGTCGAGGCAATGACTCGCGATCGACCGACGGCTCGCTATCACGACGACGCATCGAGCGACAGACAGAACGACGGCGGCGCTGGCAGTGGAGGGACCGACCTCTCCCGCCGCCGGATGCTCGGCGCCGCCGGTGCGGCAGCGGCCGCCGGACTCGCTGGCTGTTCGGGGATCCTGGGTGGCGGCGGTGACGGGGACGGCGGCTCCTCGGGGAGTAGTCCGGACAACGTCCAAAACGAGGTGAATGGCATCGAGGTTACGGACGCGACCGCAGACGCGAGCGGTGGCCAGTACTCGATCACGGTGAATCTCCGGAACACCGGCGGCGAGGAGACGAGCGTGCTCGATTTCGCCTACGACGTCACGCTCTACGATGAATCGGGGTCGGAGATCCAGACGATGGGCTCGGCGGCCGCGAACCGCGATGGGTTCTACAACGGTGACACGGGAACGGTCGAAATCATGCCACAGCTGGAGGCGGAGGCCTCCGCCGTGGACAGGTTCGAACTCACGGTCCGCTGTGACGAAGGCCCATACTGCGAGTAGACCGACGGTGCGAGTGGAGTACGGCCGCTCCGCTCACTCGATCTCCCTGACGACTTCGGCCGGGTTGCCCTGGACCACCACGTCGCTTGGCACGTCCTCGGTGACGACCGCGCCAGATGCGATCACCGCGCGATCGCCGATCGTCACGCCGGGGTTGATCACCGCCTGTCCGCCGATCCAGACCTGATCCCCGATGGTCACCGGCTTCCCGTACTCGACGCCGGAGGTGCGTTCCTCGGCACCGAGTGGATGCGTCGCGGTGTAGACGTGGACGCCCGGCCCGAGCAGGCAGTCGTCGCCGAACTCGATCCGACAGACGTCCAGAAAGACGCAGTCGAAGTTCGCGTAGAAGCCGTCGCCGAGGTGAATGTTGTACCCGTAGTCACAGCGAAACGGCGGCTCCACCCACGGCGAGTCGCCGGCCGATCCCACGAGCTCGCGGAGGAGTTCGCGCCGGCGATCGTCCTCGCCTGGATCGCTCTCGTTGAGCTGCTTCGTGAGCTCGCTCGCGTGCCGTCGGTCCGCGGCAAGCTCCGGATCGCTCGCGTCGTAGCGCTCTCCTGCTAGCATCTTCTCCTTCTCGGTCGGCATATGCCCGGAGAACGCACTCGGCGGGGAAACAGCCTTTCGGCGTTGCCGGTATCCGTCTGGAGGCCCTCGATTCAGGCGGCGTCGAACGGCCGTCCAGGACCGTACAACCGCTCGATGGTGTCGCCTCGACGACCGGTCGGCCCGGTCGGCATTCCGATCGGCCACGGTCGCGCCCCGTCCGCGAAGTCAACACTAAAGGAGTCGGCCTCCGTCTGGATCGCACATGGACTACCGGGCCGTCGAGACGACGGAGGAGTACGTCGCCCGGCTGGAGACGGGTGCGGACTGGCGCGCCGAAATCGAGTCGCTCGCCGACGACGTTGGCGCCGACGCGGGCTGGTTCAGCGGAATCGGATCCGTCTCCGACGCCGAGGTCTGGTTCTACGATCAGGAGACGACTGAGTACGAGCCGGTGACGTTCGACGAGCCGCTCGAGGTCGCGGCCTGCGTCGGGAACGTCTCGCTGCTTGCAGGGGATCGGTTCGCGCACACCCACGCGGTGCTCTCGCGGCCCGACGGTACGGCGATCGCGGGCCACATCGACGCCGCGACCGTGTTCGCCGGCGAGATTCACTTCCGCGCATTCGAGGAACCGCTCGAGCGAGACCACCACGAGCCGACCGATCTGGATCTGTGGCTGTGACGGGCGATCGTCGACCTGCAACGGCGCTCGTGGTCGCCCGAGCGTCAGCGAGGTGTCGCCAGTGAAACCCGAGGACGAGCAGTATTTCGACGAGATCGAGACGGAGCTCGACCGCGCGATCGAGCTCGCCGAGGAGGCGAAATCCCGCGGCGAGGACCCACGACCCGAAGTCGAGATCCCGACCGCCCGGGACATGGCCGACCGCGTCGAGAACATCCTCGGGATCGAAGGCGTCGCCGAGCGCGTCCGCGAACTCGAAGAGGAGTTCAGCCGCGAGGAGGCCGCACTCGAACTCGTCGAGGACTTCGTCGAGGGCCGGGTCGGGAGCTACGAGTCCGACGCCGGCAAGATCGAGGGCGCGGTCCGCACGGCCGTCGCCCTGCTCACCGAGGGCGTGGTCGCCGCGCCGATCGAGGGGATCGACCGCGTCGAGATCGAGCAAAACGACGACGGCACCGACTACGTCACCGTCGCCTACGCCGGCCCGATCCGCTCCGCTGGCGGAACGGCGCAGGCGCTCTCGGTGCTCGTCGCGGACTACGCCCGCAGCCTGCTCGACGTCGGCGCGTTCAAGCCACGCGACGACGAGATCGAGCGCTACGCCGAGGAGATCGAGCTCTACTCGAACGAAACCGGGCTCCAGTACACGCCCAAGGACAAGGAGTCGAAGTTCATCACGGAACACTGTCCCGTGATGCTCGACGGCGAGGCCACCAGCGACGAGGAGGTCTCGGGGTTCCGGGATCTCGAGCGGATCGACACCAACTCCGCACGCGGCGGCATGTGTCTCGTGCTCGCGGAGGGGATCGCGCTCAAGGCGCCGAAGATCCAGCGCTACACTCGCAATCTCGAGGAGGTCGAGTGGCCCTGGCTCCAGGATCTCATCGACGGCACGATCGGGAAGGAGGACGGCGAGTCGACCGACGCCGAGGCGGCCGAGGACGGCGAAGACGACGGCGACGCAGTGGATGACGGCGATTCCGAGGAGGCAGCCGAGGAGAGCGACGCCCCCGACGGTCCGCCTCGCGTCGATCCCAACGGCAAGTTCCTGCTGGACCTCATCGCTGGCAGACCCGTCTTCGGCCATCCCAGCGAGTCCGGCGGCTTCCGCCTGCGCTACGGCCGCAGCCGCAATCTCGGCGACGCGACGGCGGGCGTCCACCCCGCGACGATGCGCCTCGTCGACGACTTCCTCGCGCCGGGCACCCAGATCAAGACCGAACTGCCCGGCAAGGCCGCCGGCGTCGTCCCCGTCGATTCGATCGAGGGGCCGACGGTCCGACTGGCCAACGGCGACGTCCGACGAATCGCCGACGACGCGGAGGCCAAGGAGGTCCGCAACGGCGTCGAGGCGATCCTCGACCTCGGCGAGTATCTCGTGAACTACGGCGAGTTCGTGGAGAACAATCATCCACTCGCACCCGCTGCGTACGCGACCGAGTGGTGGATTCAGGACTTCGAGGCCGCGGGCGTCGACGTGCAGGCGCTGGCGGACGATCCAGCGGTCGATCTCGAGGCCCCGGATCCCGAGACCGCAATCGAGTGGGCCGAGGCCCACGACGCGCCGCTCCATCCCGACTACACCTACGTCTGGCACGACGTCTCCGTCGAGGACGCAGACCGACTCGCCTCGGCGATCGCGACCGGCGACGTTCGGCGAGTCGACGCGGGCCCCGAGGGTGCCGTGGCTCCAGACGGCGGCACGGCCGCCACCGCACCGGCCGGCGACGCGACCGACGCCGACGAACTCGTCCTCGAAGCAGATCCCGAGGGCGACGTCGCGCGAACCCTCGAGACGCTGCTCGTTCCCCACCGTCAGCGTGAGGACGAGATCGTCGTTCCGACGTGGCGGCCGCTCGCCAGCTCGCTCGGCCTCACGGACGATCGCGAGCGATCCTGGGCGCTCGAGGACCTCCCAGAGGACGCTCGCGAGTGGGAGAACGCGGTGCAGGTCGTCAACGCCGTCGCACCCTTCGAAATCCGGGAGAAAGCGCCGACCCGCGTCGGCTGCCGAATGGGCCGTCCCGAGAAGTCAGAGGACCGGGAGCTCTCCCCGGCGGTCCATACGCTCTTTCCGATCGGGGACGCCGGCGGCGACCAGCGCGACGTCGGCGCGGCGACCCACCACGCCGACTCCCTCTCGGAAACGCCCGGCGAGATCACGGTCGAGATCGGCGTCCGTCGCTGCGCGGACTGCCAGACGGAGACCCACAAATCGCGCTGCCCGGACTGTGGCGAGCACATCGAACCCCACTACACCTGCCCGGACTGCGACATGGTGCTTCAGCCCGACGACGCGGGCCGGGTGCAGTGCGACCGCTGCGAGCTCGAGGGCTCCGCCGTCGAGGAGCGCCGGATCGACGTCGGCGAGGCCTACCACGACGCGATGAACGCCGTCGGCGAGCGCGACCACGCCTTCGACATGCTCAAAGGCGTCAAGGGGCTCACCTCCGAGCTCAAGACGCCCGAACCGATCGAGAAGGGCGTTCTCCGCGCCAAGCACGACGTCTCCGCGTTCAAGGACGGCACCGTCCGCTACGACATGACGGACCTCCCGGTCACCGCCGTCAAGCCAGCCGAACTCGACGTCTCCGTCGACCAGTTCCGCGAACTCGGCTACGAGGAGGACGTCAACGGCGAGACGCTCACCCACGAGGACCAGGTGGTCGAGCTGAAGGTTCAGGACGTGATCCTCTCCGAGGGCGGCGCCGATCACATGCTGAAGACCGCTGCCTTCGTCGACGACCTGCTGGAGTCCTACTACGGGCTCGACCCCTACTACGAGCTCGAAGACAAGGACGACCTCGTGGGCGAGCTGGTCTTCGGGATGGCGCCCCACACCTCCGCCGCTGTCGTCGGGCGCGTGATCGGGACGACGAACGTTGCAGGAGGATACGCCCATCCGTACTTCCACGCAGCGAAGCGCCGGAACTGCTTCCACCCAGAGACGCCGATCTGGTACAAGGACGAAGCAGGCCAGTGGCACCACCAGGCCATAGAGGAGGTCGTCGAACCGAGGCTCGAATCGCCCGATACTGACGACTTCGGTACGGAGTCAACAGAACTCACTGCACCGATTCGGGTTCCGACGACCACAGAAGGAGATACCAGATCGGTTGGCTCGGTTGAGACAGTCTCGAAGCACCCAGCTCCAGACCATCTCGTACGCGTGGAGACTCGGAGCGGCCGAGAACTTCGCGTCACTCCCGATCACACGATGTTGGTCGAAAACGGCGACGGCGTCCAAGAACTGCGTGCGAGCGAGGTCCAGGTCGGCCACTCACTCCCGAGTCCAAAGTCCATCGACTTCGAGGGGACGCCCCACCGGTTCGATCTCCTCGACGAACTCCTCGACGTCGAGACCGTCTCGAACGAAGACCTCGTTATCCGCAATATCGGGGAGTCGACGCTCAAATCGATTCTCGACGACGCGACCGACAGTGGGCAGTACCTCAAACCGATCGCGACGGCGCTCGACGTGAGCACGTCGACGGTGTACAACTGGGTGAACCGCGACAGCATTCCGGCGTCAGTGCTGCTCGAGTTCTATGATACGGAGGAGCTGTTACGTCGCGTTCCCGAGTCCGTGGAGCTTGGCGTACGGCGCGATGGGACCTCTGTCGCACGACAGCTCGAAATCGACGAGGAACTCGCGACCGTCTTCGGATACTACGCCGCCGAGGGATTCAGTCGGCAGGAGTCCGGATCGTTCTATCAGACGACGATCTGCATCCCGGATCGAACTGCGCGCGATCAGATAATCGAGACGTTCGAGTCCAGCTTCGGCATCGACGCGTTCGAAGAGAACGAGTGGAAGGTAACGGTGTCCAGCCGGCTCGTGAACGCCCTCTTCGAGGAGGTATTCGAATTCGGAACGAAAGCAGAAGAGAAGCGAATTCCCGATTTCCTCCTCGATGCGCCGACGCCGCAGTTGCGGGCATTCCTCGCTGCGTATTTCAGTGGCGATGGGAGCGCAAGTGCAGATCGAATCGAAATCCGTGCCCACACGATCAGCGACACGCTCAAAGACGATCTCGTCGCTGCACTCAAACGATTCGGCGTAGCGTGCAAGACCTACAGCGAGCGCCGCAGTCCAGAGACGGGGGCGGTTGCCGAGTTCTACGAAGAGGTGCCGGAGTTCGAGAGCTGGGTACTCAAGATCACGTCCGAGCACGCCGCCGTCTTTGCCGACGATATCGGATTCCACCTCGAACGGAAGCAGGCCGCCATCGAGGAGTCGCTGGATTCGACACCACTCCGATCGCAACGACTTTTCGGTGACGGAGGCGATCAGTGGCTCGACGAAGTTGTCGACGTCGAACCGGTCGAATCCGACGTCGAGTACACGTACTGTCTCACCGTCGAAGAGACGCACACACTCGTCGCCAACGACCTCTTCGTCGGCCAGTGCGACGGCGACGAAGACTGCGTCATGCTCCTGCTGGACGGCCTCCTCAACTTCAGCAAGACCTACCTTCCCGACCAGCGCGGCGGCCGGATGGACGCCCCGCTCGTCATGTCCTCCCGGATCGACCCCCAGGAGATCGACGACGAGGCGCACAACGTCGACGTCGTCGACCAGTATCCCCGCGAGTTCTACGAGGCGACCCGCGAGCTGGCCGATCCCGAAGACGTCGACGTCGAGATCGTCGAGGACACGCTCGGCACCGACGAAGAGTACTCCGGCTTCGGCTTCACCCACGAGACCACCGACATCGCCGCCGGCCCCGACCTCTCGGCGTACAAGACCCTCGACTCGATGATGGACAAGATGAACGCGCAGCTCGAGCTTGCCCGCACGCTGCGGGCCGTCGACGAGACCGACGTCGCCGAGCGCGTCATCGAGTATCACTTCCTGCCGGACCTGATCGGCAACCTTCGGGCGTTCTCCCGACAGGAGGTCCGCTGTCTCGACTGCGGCCAGAAGTTCCGCCGCGCGCCCCTCACGCGGGAGTGTCGGGAGTGTGGCGGCGACATCACGCTCACCGTCCACGAGGGCTCCGTGAACAAGTACATGGAGACCGCGATGGAGGTCGCTGAGGAGTACGGCGCCCGCAAGTACACGAAACAGCGCCTTGAGGTCCTCGAGAAGTCGATCGACCGGGTGTTCGAGAACGACAAGAACAAGGCGAGCAGTCTGGATGACTTCATGTGAACCTTTTTCCGGAGAGCGGGCGCTGTGAGCGCCCGCTCTCCGCAAAGACGTTCATGAAAAACGGCTGCACCACAGCCTCCGCAGCCACACAGCACCCGCTCCGCCTCCGCAGCCACACAGCACCCGCTCCGCCTCCGCAGCCGTACCGCACCTGCTCCGCCTCCGCAGCCGTACCGCACCCGCTCCACCTTCCGCAGCCGTACCGCACCCGCTCCACCTTCCGCAGCCGTACCGCACCCGCTCCGCCTTTGCGGCCGCTCAGCTACCCCACCGTCTCCGCAGACGCACAGCACCCGCTCCGCCTCCGCTACCACATAGCATCTGAAACCCCACTCACCGCAGCCACGCAGCAACCGCCTCGTATCCGACCCGCACAGCCTCCGCAGCCGCTACCGTACCGCAACAGCCCAGCCAGCCCAGCCCGACGCCGGCCAACTGCACGGCGCAGTGCGCTTTTGTCTCCGCTCGCCCGAGACCCGCTATGCGACTGTTCGTCAGCGTCGATTTCCCGGAGGCGTTCACGGATGCCATCGCCGAGGTGCAAGAGCAACTCGCCGACGCTAGCGGCGTTCGGCTCACCGATCCCACGCAGACCCACGTCACGCTGAAGTTCCTCGGTGACGTGCCCGAATCGGCACCCGACGGCGAGGTCGATCTCGACGCGACGATCGATGCCATCGAGGCTGGCGTCGCCGACGCCGACGTTGGCCCATTCGACGCGACCGTCGCGGGCCTCGGGGCCTTCCCATCGCGGGAGTATATCAGCGTGCTCTGGCTGGGCATCGACGACGGTACCGCCGAACTCACCGAACTGCACGAGGGAATCGAGAAGCGAGCCGTCGAGTTGGGGTTCGAGCCCGAAGAGCACGCGTTCACGCCACATGCCACCATCGCGCGGATGGACCACGCTGGCGGGAAGGAGCACGCCCAGTCCGTGCTTGAGGAGTACTCACCGGAGATCGGCACGTTTCGCGTCGAGTCGGTGACGCTGACCGAGTCACAGCTTCGCGACGACGGGCCAGTCTACGAGACCGTCGAATCGTTCGAGTGCTGAACGCCCGAACGGCCGTCGGCCCGCTCACTCCCGTTCCAGCACGAACAGATATCGAGTGTCCTCGCCGCGGACGATCTCGGCGATCGACCAGGCCGTCGGCGCGACGAGCGCCTCGAGCGCGGCCGGCGAGGCCATCAGAAGCGTCCGCCAGCGGCCAACCTCACCATCGTAGCGCAGGCGAAAGCGTCGCGTCGCGATCGCCTGCTCTGTCGCGGAGTCATCCGTGCCCACAGCGTCCGGCGTGTCGAGCCAGCGACCGTCGAGATACGCTCTGAGATCGTCGTTCTCGACCGCCGTCGGATCGAACAGGTCCGCGACGACGCGGCCACTACCTGCGGATTGTCCCCCACGATCGCCGTCCGCGATCACGCGGTCGAGTTCCTCGAGGAGTTTGCGGAGGCCACCGATCGTTCCAGCGCCCCCGACGTGCGTGCCGAGAAAGAGCGCGGCGTCGATCGCAGCGCCGTCGTCGCTCGGACGGTCGCCGTCCGCGTCGATGGCTGCACCGTCAGCCAGCGGTAGCCTCGCCTGGTCGCCGACGATCGCCGGCTGGTCGGTCCACTCTCGGGCGACCCGGATTGCATTGGGACTCTCGTCGACCCCGAGGACTGCGGCGCCGCGCGCGGCGAGGGGATCGAGCGCACGACCCGGGCCACAGCCGGCGTCGAGCACGCGTGGTGTGACGCGCCCCGGGCCGGGTGGTGCGGTCGTGCAGGCTTCGATCGCTGCGGTTTCCAGCGGGCCCCACTCCTCGGGCCCGGCGAAGTACCACGCGCAGTGGGCGGGCGACTCGTCGCCGTCGCTGCGCTCGTAGATCGGCTGTCCCCGCAGCTCGTCGCGGTGGTAGTCCGCAACCATCCGCCCGAACACGTCGGCCATCGACCGAGTGCGGTACGGCCGGGGCCTTCTGCCTTCCGGGGGCGTGGTGTGGCGTCCCAGCCTCGTTCGGGTACGGGGTGACTCTGGCCTGCAGGCGCTCCACAGCGCTTACCACCATCGGCGGGATACCACCGGTCGTGTCACGGAGCGTCGGCGCAGTCGACGCCGTCACCTCGCTGCTGCCGGAAGCGGCGGCGCTCCCCGTCGGCCTGCTCACGCAGCTCGGCGACGTCTGGTTTCTCCTCGCCGTGATCGTGCTCGCGTACTGGCTCCGACCTGCCGATCGAAACCGGGTCGCGGTCGTCCTGGCGATCGCGCTCGGAACGATCGCGCTGGTGCAGGCGCTCAAAGGGGTGTTCGGACTCCCGCGCCCCGCCACGCCGGTGGGGGGCGCCGGCGTCTACCCCTCGATACTCCACGGTCTCTTCGACGCGACCGCGACCGCCAGCGGCCACGGCTTCCCGAGCGGGCACGCGACGCTCTCGACGGCGGTCCTGCTGGGTCTCGCCGGCGCGATTCGCGCTGGAACGCCGCGTCGCCGTGCCGTGGTCGCAGTGGGCCTGATCGCACTGATTTCGCTCTCGCGGATCGCACTGGGCGTCCACTTCCTCGTGGACGTCGTCGCTGGCGTGCTCGTCGGGCTCGTGGTGCTGTCCGGGGCCGCGCTCGCAGTGCGAGGCTCGCCGACTGACGCGCCGACGACCGCGTTCGTGGGCGCCGCTGGGATCGGCGTGGTCGCGGTTCTCGTCACTGCGCCGAGCCTCGACGTCGGGGGGCTCCTCGCCCACCCGGCACGGGACTCGCTGCTCTCTCTGGGTGCAGCGCTGGGCGCCCTCGCTGGCTGGCAGACCTACTCTCTTCTGGATCGGGGGGCTGTGAGTCGCTCTACCGGCCGCTTCGCCCGGCCCGGCAGCGTACGGGCCGGTGTCGTCGTCGGCCTCCCCGTCCTGTTGCTGACCGGCGGTATCGCTGGCCTGCTCGCGGGCGAGGCAACGCTCGGGCTGGCGGGTGCTGGCGGCCTCTGTTTCGCGGTGGCCGTCGCGCTGCCCGCGCTCGTTCCGGGATTCGACGCGGAGATCGGGGCTCACCTGCCGGAGTGGGTTCGTGCCGGTAACGCGCCCGACCGGGACGCTGATCGGCCGGCACGCGCCCAATCGTCCGGCAATCTGCCCGAACACTGACGGTCTGTGGGCACCAATCGTGCCAACGATCCGAGGATGGTCCGCTACGAAACCGTCGTGGAGGACGGCGTCGTCTACGTCGCGACGGGGGAGGAGCGCCTGGCAGTCGGCGATCTGGAGACGATCGTCGATCTCGTCGGCGGACGCGCCTGGACCGTGGAGTACTCCGACCGCGAGAAGCAGGCCCATCCGAAGCTGAACACCGCCGACGAGGGGCTGACCGTCGACGTCGTCGACACGATCAACGCGATGACCTTCGGCGAGCCGTTCGTGGAGACGCTGGCTGCCCAGCCCAGCGACGCGGCCGGCGAGGAGGGCGTCTCCCCGCGGCTCGGCCTGTTCGTCGGGCGACTGCTGGAGAACCTCGAGTACGGACTGCGGTAGCGGCCGGCAACCTGTAGGGTTCGGGCTGTCGTCGCCCGCCGTCCTGAGGTGGACTGGGTTTCGGTGCTGGCTTTCGTCGTGGTGGCGTCGACCTGTGCGGTCAATTTATGCCGTGCCGTGGCGTACGTTCGCACATGGCAACGCAAGATACGCCCAGCGTCGCGTTCGGCGACGGGATCTACACCGAGGACGGCCAGCGACTCGGCACCATTCGCGGCTTCGACGACAACGGGTTCTACGTGACGCTGCGCGACGGCGTCGACGCACCGCACCCACAGGCCCAGAGCACGACCGGCGAGGTCGGGGAAATCAACCTGATGTGGCGCTGCTGGCAGTGTGGCGAGACCGGACGGATCGAAGAGATCCCCGATAGCTGTCCCTCCTGTGGCTCCAGTAGGGAGGAGCTCTACTACTGGACGGAGGACTGACTGGAGTCGGCCGAACTCGGAAGGGACACGTTGAAGCACCGTCGGCGCGCCAGCTTCCGCTCAGATGGCTCCCGACGTCGGCGGACTGCTCTCGCTCGCGATCTTGCTCGCCCTGGTGCTCCTTCCCCTCGCGTGGGTGGCCAGACACTACGCGGTGATGGAGAAACTGCGGGCGGTCCGTCGCGTGCTCCGGCTGGACCCCGTCGCGATCGGGGTCGGCGCGCTCCTCCTCGTGGGGAGCGGTGTCCTGTTCGTTCTCGCCTTCGCCCCCGGCTCGCCGATCGCGATGTCGATCGCCGCCGGACTCCTGGTGCTCGGAACGGCCGCGGTCACACTCGCCGTCGGGAACCGCGACTGGTATCTCGCGAGCCGCCGGCTGCCGGTGCTCACGCCCGAAGAGGTCGAGCCGGGTCCGGTCCAGATCGAGGGGCGAGCGGTACCGCTCGACGATCGCGTCTCGTCCTCGGTCACCCAGACGGAGACGCTCGCGTACCGGGCGGTCACCCGCGAGGAGCACGCCGTCCTCGGCCGGGGCTACGCCGCCTCTACCTGGTCGCCCGTCTCCGTCGCCCACGGTGCGACGCGCTTCGGCGTCGTCAGCGCTGCTGCGCTGGGCGGCCAGGCTGCCGAGGACGGCCGCGAACTGCCCGGCACCCTCCGCGCCGAACTCGACGCCCCGGAGGTCTCCCTCCCCGACGACGCCGCGTCCGTCCCCGTCGACGGCCCTGGCGCGGAGTTTCCACTGCTCTCTCCTGCCAGCCGGCTCGCTCGTGCGGGACCGGCGGGATCGACGCTCGAGGGGCTCGAACGAACGGTGCCTACCGAACCGGGAGCCACGGCCCCCGTCTCCGACGACCTCGACCGTGGCACCCGCTCGCGACCGCGAGAGTACAGCGAGCGCCGTCTCGATCCCGGCGATCCCGTCTACGTACTCGGGACCGCGCGCGAGACGGCCGAAGGTATCGAAATCGTCGACGAGCCCGACGGCCCGCCGCTGATCGTCGTCCGGGTGCCCGCCGCGGAGGCGACGGCCCACGCGCGACGGTTCTGTCGCAGCTACGGACTGCTCGGACTCGGCATGCTGGCGGCCGGCGCGGGACTCCTCGTCTCGGTCGGCCTTTGAGCCGGCCGGCACACGTCTCTGATCCCACGACCGGCACGCAAAAGCCCCAGGCCCCCAATTCCGTTCCATGGACGTACTCGTGCTCGGTGCGGGGAGTCTCGGAAGCCTCGTCGGTGGGCTGCTCTCCCCCGATCACGACGTGACGCTGATCGGACGCGAGACACACGTCGCGGCGATCCGCGAGAGCGGGCTCGCGATCGATGGAGCCCTCGAGGGTGTGGTGCACCCGGCAGCGACGACCGATCCCGACGGAGCGTCTGCCGACCTCGCGATCGTGTCGGTCAAGGCCTACGACACGCAGCGTGCCGCCGACGCGCTGGCAGCCTGCGACGTCGATGCCGTCTGGTCGTTGCAGAACGGGCTCGGCAACGAGGCGACGCTGGCGTCAGTGGTCGACGCCCCCGTGCTCGCTGGCACGGCGACCTACGGCGCGGAACGCAGGGCGCCGGGATCGGTAACGTGCACCGGCCTCGGTGAGGTCGCGATCGGTCCCCGCCCCGGAACGCCGACCCCGGACGCTGACGCCTCGCTGGCCGAGCGGATCGGGCGCGATCTCTCGAATCAGGCGGATTCGGTGGGTTCGGCGGCTCCCGCGGATCGGTTCGACGGCCACCCGCGAGTCGTTGTCGACGCTACCATGCCCGAACGGCTCTGGTCGAAACTAGCCGTGAACGTCGCGATCAACCCCGTTACCGCGCTGGCGCGGGTGGAAAACGGAGCGCTGGCCGGGGCAGACATCGCCGTGGCCACAGGAGAGGAAGTCGAGGCAGCGGGAGAGGGTACGGTAGCGGCTGGCCAGGACGAGATGCCTGCGGACGAGCCTCGGGACACCGCTCGACGCGCGGCCAGGGAGGTCGCCCGCGTCGCACAGGCCAGCGGCGTGGCTCTCACGGAGTCCGACGCCGTCGCCGAACTCGACGAAGTCGTCGAGGCGACCGCGGCCAACCGCTCGTCGATGCTCCAGGACGTCGAGGCGGGCCGGCGGACGGAGATCGACGCGATCGCGGGCAGCGTGATCGACCGCGCCGAGGCCCACGACGTGCCCGTGCCGGTGACGCGGACGCTGGCGGCGCTCCTGATGGCGTGGGAACAGGGAGCAGCCGACCAGACCGAGTGAGGGCAGCCCGAAAATCGACGTGGGAACTATCGAGAAGCGAACTACTTCGCGAATGCAACGTGCGAACGACGGGCGAAAACTATCCCGCTAGAACGGCGCCTGCGGGCCTTCGTCGGATTCGGGCTCCTCGCCTACGGACTCCTCGCCGGGGAAGGAGGGGCTCATGCCGCTCTCGCCGCCGTGGCCGCCGCCGTCCATACCGGTCGAGGCGTTGACCTTCTCGATCTCGGGGATCTCCTGGACCATCCGTGACTTGATCGCCTGGATCGTCATCGGGGAGATGCCACAGCCGCTGCAGGCACCGCCGAGCTGGATCGTGACCTCGCCGGTCTCGCGGTCGAGATCCTGGATCGCTGCGGATCCGCCGTGCATCTGAATCTGCGGGAAGTTTCGCCGGAGGAAGTTCGCGACGCGATCCTCCAGGTCGTCGCCGTCCTGTGTCTCGGTGCTCATACGGGCGGATTGGCTACGAACGTGCTTAGGCCTTTGGTTGGCGGGTCAACGCCCGGTGTGGCCGTCGAACCTGCTCGGCCGCGCATTCCCGCGAGCTGTGCCCCAGCGCCGCTCGCTGGCAGATCGTCAGTTCCCCACGGAGACGGCGTAGGTCGACGGCGTGTACATGTGGTCCTCGATGTACCCCCAGTCGTCGAAGTCGTAGATGGAGGCGCCGCCGGTCGAGAAGCCGTACGCGTCGTACGGCGCGTCGTAGTTCATCACGCTCGGGTACTCGCCGTAGCTGTAGGTCTCCGAGTCGATGCCGCCGAACGCGTTCGGGACGAGCCCCAGCGAGTGGCCGAGTTCGTGCATCACCGTGCTGCCGGTCCAGTCCGCCTGGTCGTACTGCTGGACCATCATATCCGGCGAGAGCGCGACGCCGGCCACGTTGGTCCCCGAGGACCTCGCGTCCTCGACGATGAGCAGGTAGTGGTAGCCCTGGCCGCCGTGGTCCTTGTAGGCCGCCCGGTAGTTCTGGTAACTGCCGTCCCAGTCCGTGGAGGGCTCGTAGGGGACGACGTCGTCTGTCTCGAAATGCAGCGAGATACCCGTCGAGCCGTCGGGGTTCGAGATCGGCGCACTGGCGAACTCGTCGACGACATCGTACCTGTCCATATACGGTAGCGCCGTCCCTTCCATCCGATCGACTTCGACGTAGACGTCCGTCCTGAGCGGATCTGCGCCGGGGTAGAGGTTCGTCTGGTGGACTTCGGGTCCGTCGAGCAGTCCGTCGCCGTCCGTATCCTCGTCGGTGGGATCGGTGCCGTGCGTTTCGACCTCCGCGCCGTCCTCCAGCCCATCGTCGTCCGTGTCGGCGTCGGCAGGGTCGGTGCCGTACTGGTCGACCTCCGCGCCGTCCTCGAGTCCGTCGTCGTCGGAATCGGGATCGCTTGGGTCCGTGGCGTAGACGTTCGCCTCGTCGCCGTCTTCGAGTCCGTCGCCGTCGGAGTCGGCAACCAGCGGGTTCGTCCCGTACTGCTGAATTTCCGGCCCGTCGTCGAGCCCGTCTCCGTCCGTGTCGGCGGCGGTTGGATCGGTTCCGTGCTCGCTGACCTCGGAACCGTCCCCGAGACCGTCGTCGTCGGTGTCAGTGAGCGTCGGATCGGTCTCGAACTCCTCGACCTCCTCGCCGTCGCCGAGTCCGTCGCCGTCGGTGTCGGCCGTCGTTGGCTCTGTCCCGTACTCGTGGACTTCGTCGCCGTCGTCGATCCCGTCCCCGTCGCTGTCCGCCACGAGCGGGTCGGCGCCCGCATCGATCTCCGGCCCGTCCTCGAGGCCGTCGTCGTCGGAGTCGGGGTCGGTGGGGTCGGTGCCGGCCTCGCTCTCCGCTCCGTCGTCGAGCCCGTCACCGTCGCTGTCGGCAGCGAGTGGATCCGTTCCGTCGGCGAGTTCGGTGAACGCCGGCTCACCGTCGCCGTCGATATCGACGAGCGAGGTCGCGCCGACGATCCCTGCCGTCGCGATGACCAACACGACGACGACCGCGATCACGATACGGGCTCGGCCCATTGGCAACGATTCGGCAGGAGTCCGGAAGTATCTGATTGCCGATAGCTGGTAGCTACCGACCACGGTTCTCGCCACTACGTCGCCATCGCCAGCGGTGGCGATCTTGGAGTGCCGGCCTCGGGGCCGAACCAGCACCGAGGAGCGGAGCCGATGGCCGATCAGGCCACAGCCTGCAGGCAGACGGGAAGCCTTTTGCGCGCCGACGCGCCACTGACCGGGTATGCAGCGCACAGTCCCGCGGAGGTGGCAGCGATGACGAGCGAGTTCACCGAAATCACGGTAATCGGAGACGACGACACGGGACTGATCGCGCGGGTCACGACGCTCCTCTTCGAGCAGGGGATCAACATCGAGGACCTCGACCAGGCCGTCCGGGAGGGGCTGTTCCGGATGTCGATGACTGTCGACGCGTCGGGGATGGAGTG
Source organism: Salinarchaeum laminariae (assembly GCF_023204835.1). Lineage (GTDB taxonomy): Archaea > Halobacteriota > Halobacteria > Halobacteriales > Salinarchaeaceae > Salinarchaeum > Salinarchaeum laminariae. Next base: position 724,224 of record NZ_CP096270.1, on the reverse strand, counting down.
CACCAAGGACGAACTGCGGGCCGATCTCCAGGAGCTCGGCGACGATCTCGGGGTCGAGGTTCAGGTCCGCTTTCCCGCCGAACGCCAGACGCGACGGATCGCGGTGCTCGTAACGCAGGAGTCGCACTGTCTCGAGGCACTGCTGTCGGCCTGGACGAACGACGAGCTCGGTGCGGACGTGTCCGTCGTGATCGGCAACCACGACGACCTCGAACCGCTCGCGACGAGCTACGGCGTTCCGTTCCACGACGTCGGCTCCGAGGGCGGCCAGCCCGACGAGGAGGAGCTCCTCGAGCTCCTCGCCGAGTACGACGTGGACCTCATCGTACTCGCCCGCTACATGCGGATCCTCTCGCCGAACGTCGTCTTCCGCTACGAGGACCGCATCATCAACGTTCACCCGAGCCTGCTTCCATCCTTCCCGGGCGCTCGCGCGTACGAACAGGCTCGTCAGGAAGGCGTCCGCATCGCCGGCGTGACCGCGCACTACGTGACGACCGATCTCGATCAGGGGCCGATCATCACCCAGCGAGCGTTCGACGTCCCCGACGGCGCCGACGCCGAGGAGCTCGAACGGCGCGGGCAGCCACTCGAGGCCGAGGCCCTGCTGGAAGCCGTCCGGCTCCACCTCGAGGGCGAAATCCACGTCCACCGCGGCCGCACGCACCTCCGCGACGAGGCCGAGCCGTCGGCTTACCAGCTCGGTCTCTCTCGCGAGGCACATCTCGCCAACCCCGATCGGCCGGTCGACGGACTCGGCGACGCGGTCGCGAGCGACGACGCCGACGCCGGCAGCTCGACCGACTGAGCGCGGGCTCCACGCCGGACGGTTGCGCCTACCTGTATTCGACCATTCCGCCGTTCACTTGGATTCGATCACTGCGCTGTCCCCGGCTTCGATCACTGCGGTGTCACCGGATTCGAGCACTGCTGGCCAGCCCGGACTCGAAGCGCACGCTGGCCGCTCAGAACTCGTCCCGGCAGTCCTGGCTGCAGAAATGTCGCGACGCGACGCTCTCGTCCTCGACCCACGTCTCGACGACGTGCTCGGGGTCCTGTACGATCGGATCGCCACAGGTCGCACACGCCGGCGCGTTCTCGGCGGTGAGGTCCTCGCCGAGGTCCGAAGTCGGATCTACCATTTGGCGTCGGTGCGGGGTGGAGAGAGAAAAACGTGCCGTAACGGATCAGTTTCGCGCTTTCTCCGATCTCGGGCACCTCCGAACTGCGTCATCGGGAGCGGAGCCCCCAACGGCGGCTACCGCCCCAGAGACCGCAGCCAGCGGGCAATAAGGCATTAGCGTACCCGTCCGCTATCTCCGACTGGACGCACGCCCACGTCACACGCTCCATGGGACTCCGTGCGTCCGCTCCTCCGAAACTGGAGCGACAGCGCCGTCGGTAGCGTCGTACGATACGGTAGGGTCCCACTCCGGCAGGATCGCCCACTCCGGTAGCATCGCCAACACCAGCATCGTCGCGACAATGTCGCCGGAGCGTGCCAGTGCTCGAGCTGACCTCAGCGCGTCCGCGTCCGCGTCCAGCCAGCACGGCGCGTCCGAATCCACGCAGCACGGCGCGTCCGAATCCACGCAGCACGGCGCGTCCGCGCTCACGCCGACTGTACGCCCCTGTATGCTGGGGGTTCATCGACGCCGGAGCACTCCATGCAGGAGCCAGTTCGGCTGGATTCCCTCGCTGGCACCGGTGCGAGCCCGGCTGCACCGTCCCCGAAGCGGGGCCGGAACGGAACTTTCAAGGGTGCAACTCGGGGAGATATGAGCAGGAATGACGCCGGTACCGCTCCAGTGGATGAACGACTTCCTGCTGGACTACAACATCGGTCACGTGCTCCTCCTGGGGTTCGTCCTCTCTAGCGTCGCAGTCCTGCCCCTGCAGTCCCGCAAACTCTTCGCGCTCAACGCGGGTCTGTTCGGTGTGATCCTCGCGCTCGCACCGATCTCCGCGAGCGGGTTCCAGTGGCGACTGCTCGGGATCGTCCTGATCGTGCTCGCACCCCTGCTCTACCTGACCTCCGACGAGTGAGCACGGGTCTCTCTGGCTGCTGCGCTACGTCCCCATAGCTGTCTCTTTCTCTCGCTATCTCTCTACCTCTCCACCTCTGCCTCTCCCGATTTACCCTGTCTCCGCTCGCTACTCCAGCAGCGCCTCGTACCGAGCGCCGGTCTGCTTGAGCGTCGCCGTCGAAAACAGTCGCTCGTGTTCGACCGGCAGATTCTCCGAGGCCAGCTCGTCCACTTTCGCATCGACGGCGTCGGCGTCCCGACCGTGGATCATCGTGAAGAGATTGTACGGCCAGTCGCGCTCCGGACGGCGGGGTCGGTGGTAACACAGGGTCACAGAGGGCAGTCCACCGACGGTGCGCCCTCTCTCGTCGAGTTCGTCGTCGGGCACGTCCCAGACGACCATACAGTTGCTATCGAACCCGGTGGCGACGTGGTTGACGACGCAGCCGATCCGCTTGATACAGCCCGCCTCGCGGAGTCGCCGAACGCCGTCGAGCACGTCCTCGACCGTCGCGTCGTAGGCCGCAGCTGACGCCGAAAGTGACTCCGCGATATCGCGGTAGGGCGTCGTCGAGAGCGGGAATCCGCCCTGGATCGCCAGCAGGAGGTCGGCGTCGAACGCGGAGAGATCACCGCGGGCGGATTCGGCGATCCGGGTGGCCTCGACGCCCGTCGCGGCGCCGCTCTCGCGAGCGAACCGGTCGTCGTTGACGACGGGAAACTCGAGGTTGATGTAGTAGTCCGTGAGCATCGGGAGTACGAGCGGTTCGAGCCCGGTCTCCGCGGCGACGTCGTCGAGAATCGCATCACGTCGGTCGAGTGATCCCGCCGTCACGACGAACCACATGTTCCACTCGTGCTCGCGACGGTAGTTGTGGTTGACCTGCTCGTGTCCGTTGACGATCTCCGCGACCGCGTCGAACCGATCGCTCTCGGCCTCCCCGCCGCGAATGCCGTCGCCCTCGGGGACTTTCAACGCCGCGAGGGTCGAGGCGCCGATCACCGGCGGATTGAGCACCGGGCCGAACCGACGGAGGAGTCCGCGATCGAGGAGCGCCTCGACGCGATCGAGTGCGTCCGCCTCGTCGGTGCCGATCGCCTCGGCGACCGCGCGGAACGGCCGCTGTTCGATCGGAAAGCCGCTCTGGAACCCATCGAGGATGCGTGCGTCGACCTCGTCGATCGCCGCGCGCCACTCCCCCGTCGCCTCACTCATCGGCGTTCCTATGGAGAGTGGCGGTGTATCGCTTTCGGGATCGGACCGCCGGGCGGCCGTGATATTGCGGCCCCGTGATGTGGGATGCCGTCGTCGTCCGCCACCCCAGACGCTTAGTCGCCAGCCGAAAATCTCCCGACGATGGTATCGACGCCAGAACAGGATTTCGACGGCCGAACGCCGGATCTCGAGGATCGGACGATCGTGCTCACCGGCGCTACCAGCGGCATCGGTCGGCGCGTGGCGGTCGTCCTCGCCGATCGAGGTGCGACCGTCGCCGCCGTCGGCCGCAACGAGGAGCGGGGTCGCGAACTCCAGGCCACGGCCGCGGACGCTCCCGGAGACATCGATTTCCACCGGACGGATCTCGCCGACCAGGGGGCAGTTCGGGAACTCGCTGCCCACCTGCTCGCAACGTACGACGACATTCACGCCCTCGCGAACAACGCCGGCCTCGCGAGCAGCGAGCGCACCGAGAGCCCCGATGGGATCGAACTGACTTTCGCCGTCAACCACCTCGCGCCGTACCTCCTCACGCACGAGCTGCTTCCTCGACTGCGAGAGAGCGGCGACGGCACCGGCAACCGGGGCGGAGGCACGGCCGCAAACGGAGGTGGAACCAGTCCCGCTCGCGTCGTCACCACGAGCTCCGGGCTTCAGGACCGCGGCGAGCTGGATTTCGACGATCTACAGTTCGAGGCCGGCTACGACGGACTCGCGGCGTACTCGCGCTCGAAGCTCGCGAACGCTACGTTCACCGTCGAGCTGGCCGAGCGCCTCGACGCAGCGGGCGTCGACTCCGTCGTCGCGAACTGTTTCAACCCCGGATTCATCCGCGGCACGCGGATCTGGCTCGGCAGTTCGTGGCGGTCGCGACTGCTGACCTGGCTCGTCGCGTGGGCGCCCGGCGTCGGGACGGACGTCGAGACCGGGGCGGCGCGACTGGTCGAACAGCTCACGGCGCCGAAGTACGGCGGGCGCAACGGCGTGTACGTCGACGAGGGCGAGGAGAGCCCACCCGATCCCGACGCTCGGGACGAGGCGGTCCGCCGTGAGCTCTGGGAGCGGAGTGCCGAGCTGGTCGGCGTTGACCCGAACTGGCCGGAGGCGGTGGACCGGGAGCGGTGATCGGCGATACCCCTCCCACACGCCCAGACCTATTTAGGCTCGCGCTCGTAGCACCCGCTATGGCGACCTCCTCCGCGGACGACTCGCAGTGGAAAACCGGCCTCATCATCGTCGCAGCCATGGCGGTCGTCGGAGCCGCAATCGGCGTGCCACTCTGGATGCTTGAGGTCCCCGGCCTGCCGTGGTCCGCATTCGCCGGCGGCGTGGTCGGTGGCGTGCTCGGCTTCGTCGCTGCGTCGTACGTTCTGTACGGTCGATGATTTCGGGCGGACGAGCGGTCGAGTTCGATGCGCGCTGACCGGTCGATCTGACTAATTCGACTACTGCGGAAATCATTCGAAGTGGAGTCTACAGATACATTTCAGAGGCCTTCGAAAGCTCCCGAGCGCTCGATGACCTGGGCACCGTCGGAGCAATCTCCGACGGGCTTCGCCTCGCGTTTGCTCGGCTCAGCACCGAAAGACGTCGCTTCGCTCGTCTTTCGAGGTCACACTCACCTCGTTCGCGTGACGCTCGCTGCGCTCCTCGCCCTTCGGGCTGCGGTGGCCGGAGGTTTCCTCCGGCACTTGACGAGCTTCGCTCGTCATCGCTTACGTCACCCGGGGACAGCCGAGCACCGCGAGAGCTGATCTCTCCCGAGCTCACGGCGCGGAGCGCCGTGAACGTCCGGCCCATTTCGAATTCCCACCCGCAGCCTACCGAAACCTCGTCCTCCCCACCCTCCTCCCTCGCGTACGCTCGGTCGTCCACCGGAAGACGTCGCTCCGCTCGTCTTCCGAGCCTTCGTTCGCTTCGTTCACGAAGACCTCGCACGCTACGCGGCTCCTGCCAGAGCCGCGAAACGTGCGCCACCATTATCCACCGAACTTCACTCGGCTGAACAAATTACAGGGGGCTTCCGGTGGCTGGCTGCTGTGCGGCCTCACTAATTTCAGATTTACAATGCTCAGCAGTCGAAGAAATCACGAACAGTCACTTACCACCCCTGAATGGAACCGCCGTCAGCTCGCATCGACGTCGTCGTTGCCGAATCGGTGTGAGTCGCCCACTTCCCGTCACCCTCAGTCCGTCGCAGGGAGGCCATCCGACAGGTGCTGGAGCGCGCCCAGCCACGCGTCTGCAGCCGCACGGGCGTTGGCCTCGTTCGTCCCACCGTACTGGTGAGTCTCCGCGTGCGACGTCGTGCTGTCGAACCGGTAGGGCACGCGAATCGCGTGGCCGGCGTCGGGGTAGTGGCGGTGTTCGACCGACCATTCGTGGTCGTGGGCCTCGAGACGTGCCAGCGCCCGGTCGGCGAACGTCGACGCTGGCCAGACCGTGTCCTTGCCGCCGGAGACGAGCAGCACTGGTCCGTCGATGGCTTCGACCGGGATCGCCGCCCGGTCGAGCTCCCGGTCGGAGGCTCGCTCGATCGCCAGAGTCGCAGCGTCCGGCTCACCGGCCAGCGGGTCCTCGAGTGCCTCGTCGCTGATCTCCTCCTCGTCGACGAGTGCGTCCACGTCGACGAACGGCAGTGGGTCCCCGTCGAGCGTCCAGGCCGGCTGGTGGGGATCGACGCCCTCCATCCACGCCGGCGCCGGCCAGACGTAGCAGCTCGGAACGTACGAGACGACGGGCCCGATGGCGTCGAACTGTGCGCCGGTGAGCAGGGCTGCTTCCCCGCCGCGAGAGAAGCCGACGACGCCGACTCGGTCGCCAGCGACGTCGTCCCGCTCGAGCAGCCATCGCGCCGCCCGGTCGAAACGCTCCAGGGGAATTTCCGCGAGCGCGTCGGGTACGCCTGATGCACCGAAGTACTCCACGCAGAGCGTCGCGTACCCGTGTTCGGCGAGCAACGCAGCGTAGTTCCGTTCGTACCCACCGGCACCGCCACCCCCGTGGAGTACGAGTACGGCTGGGTGCGGGCCGGTACCGAGACCGGGGTAGAAGCGACCGGCGACTGTGTCGTCCCGAACCGACCGACCGGAAACGAACGACTGGTCCATGTCGGCGGTTTGGCCGATCGGTAGTTGAAGACTCCGCATTCTGAGAGCAGGGTGCCGATCGTCCCAGCTCCGTCCGTCCTGGTGAGGATCGGTCCAGCGAGTGGGCTCTACGCGCTTGCAAAGGCGATGGCGACTGTCACGTGTGGACTGCTCGACGTGCAAGACGCCCCGAAATCGAACACGTTCGTCCACGAATTCATACGAGAGCGACGGGCCTTTGACCATCACACCCCTACCCGCGACCAGACATGGCACAGGCGACCGAGGAGTTCGGCGAGTGGCCCCTGAAGCGGCTGATGACGGCGGTCGTCGGATCCGGACCGAAGTCGGCGGACGACATGGATCGCGAGCAGGCGAGGGAGGCGTTCCAGCGCATCCTCGCCGATGAACCCGACCCGACCACGCTCGGGGCGTTCTGGCTCGCTAACCGCTGGAAACGGAACAACCCGGAGGAGCTTGGCGCGTACGTCGACGTGATGCACGAGGAGTGCGTCGACACCGTCGCGCCCGAGTGTGACCCCGTCGACTGCGGCGCGAACTACGACGGCAAGGGCCGATCCGCCATCCTCGGCGTTGCGGCTGGGATCGTCGCTGCGGGCGCCGGAACGCCGGTCGTCACCCACAGCGGCGACCGCGTCCCGACGCAGAAACAGGACGCGTACAAGCACGTCCTCGACGAGCTCGGGGTCCGTACCGAGATCGACCCCGCGGAAAGCGCCGACATGGTCGACGCGTCCGGCTTCGGCTTCTACTACCAGCCGGCGTTCAACCCCGGCATCGACGACCTGGAGGATCGCCGCGACCAGATGGGCGTCCGGTCGTTCGTCAACACGATCGAGACGCTCGCCAACCCCGCCCAGGCGTCGGTCCACCTCGGGAGCTTCTACCATCTCGCGTTCGCGAAGAAGATCGTCGACACCGCCCGTGAGAGCGAGCGCTGGACTCCGGATCGGGTCGTGATGTTCCAGGGGATGGAGGGGTACGACGACATCCGCCCGGGTTACACGAAAGTCGCGGACTGGCAGGACGGCGAGGAACTCGACGACTTCGAGATCGAGACGGCCGAGTACGGCATGGACTTCGAAGAAGCGGACCTCGAGGTCGACGACGTCGCTGAGGAATCCGCCGCGATCACCGAGGCCGTCGTGGCCGGCGAACGTGACGATCAGTTCGCGGACGCCGTCGCACTGAATGCGGCGTTCCGAATCTACGCTGGTGGCGACGCCGACTCGCTGGCGGACGGACTCGACGACGCTCGCGCTGCGATCGACGATGGGAGCGCGGCTGCGGTGCTCTCGGAGCTTCGCTCGTTCTGAGGAGATCGAAACGGCGACCTCGACGGACGGGATTCGGCGTGAGAATTTACGGGGCGACGATCGAGGTGACGACTCTACCGGAACTGCGATCGACGAGAGAACTCGGACGCAGGCGCTCTCTTCCTTGCCGATTTCCGGCCGTCCCGGTGACGCAGGCCTTAACATCGCTGGACGCCAATTCCGCACAATGACTGACAAGGAGGATCACGAGTATTCCGAGGGACAGGGGCTCCCCGAGTCGCCGGAGGGGTTCGACCTCGATCCGCCGGAGCTGGCCGTCGATCCCGACAAGGTCGATCCGGTCGACTCCCGCGTCGTCACCGACCAGCTCGACGCGCGCCAGATCGCCAGCGAGGACGTCGACACCAACGAGCTGATCGACGTCGGGCTGAACTACATGGAGATCAACCGCTTCGAGGAGGCCACCGAGACCTTCGAGCGGGCCGCCCAGTTCGCCGAGCGCGACGACCTCGAACAGGAGGCCTGGACGAACAAGGGCGTCGCCCACGCCGAACTCGAGGAGTACGACGCTGCGATCGGCGCCTACCGCGAGGCGCTCTCAATCGACGGCACGTCCGACAACGAGGCGTCCGCCGAGACGAACCTCGCGTACGCGCTCTGGGAGGCCGGCCAGACTGCCCAGGCGCTCGAACACGCCGAGCGCGCCGTCGAGGCCGACGAGCGGTTCGCCCGCGGCTGGTACAATCGCGGCTTCTTCCTGCTCGAGCGGGGGCTCGCCGAGGACGCGCTCGACGCGTTCGACAACGCCCAGCGCCTCGGGATGCGCAGTCCCGAGCTGCTCGAGGAGAAGGCCCGTGCCCACGAGGAGGTCGGCGAGTACGACCGCGCCGAGGAGGTCGCCGACGAGGCTCAGGAGCTTCGCGAGCAGGCCGAGGCCGAGATGGTCGATCGTCACACCGAATGATCTGCAACGAACGTACGACTGAGGAGGGGCTGCTCGTCGCGATCTGTGACGACGACGTGCTCGGGGAGTCTTTCGAGGAGGGCGAGATTTCCATCACCGTCAGTGAGGAGTTCTACGGCGGCGAGACGGTCGACGAGGAGTCTGCACTCGCGAGCCTCCGCCGCGCAACCGTCGCGAATCTCGTCGGCGAGCGCGCCGTCGGCATGGCGATCGAGGCAGGGATCGTCGAGGAGGCGAACGTCCTCGACGTCGACGGCACCCGGCACGCACAGGTTCTCTCGCTCCGGTAGCGGGTCATTGGTGTACGCCATTTTCAGCCCCGGCTCAGCTGCGTCGCTTCACGGTCGTTGTCCTTCACTCACGCTCCATCGTGTGATCTGCTCCACAACGGGCACAAGCGAGGCCGACGTTGCGCCGAACCTGTTCGCCTGCCCCGTATACCAGGGGAATCCGTCGGGCAGCCCGCCCGCGCGCCGTGCGCTAAACTCCAAACGTTCAAGGTCGTGAGCCCGAAACCCTCGGGGAGACGTGGCACCAGACATCGCACATCCGGCTGCCGCCGTAGACCTGCTCCTGCAGAGTGGAGGCTACGACGGTATGACGCGGGTCGACGTCTTCTCGCAGATCTACCTGGTCTTCCTCGCTCTCGGGACGATCGTCGGTTCCGTCGTCATCACGTACACTCTCTACAAGGTGTACAAGTATCGCGCCGGCAACGACCACGAGTACGACGTCGGGCGACCACAGCTCGGCGAGCTGCCGACGGGGGCGGACAAGGGCGGCCGCAAGCTCTTCCTCTCGTTCACGCTGTCGGCGATCATCGTCATCTCGCTGATCGCCTGGACCTACGGCCTCCTCCTCTACGTCGAGACGGGTGGCGCCGAAGTCCCCGAAGATGGCGTCGAGGTCGACGTCGTCGGTGACAATTTCGCCTGGGAGTTCGCGTACACGGACAGTGACACGCTCCCCCGCGACCAGCTCAACGACTCCGTCGAGATGATGGGCCAGCAAGCGACTGCAGAGGCGTTGGCGGAGGCGCGATCGAACGACAGCCTGTCCTACTCGGCGGCACTCGCCGCACGGATGGACGAGGCCTCGAACGAGACTGTCACCGAAAGTGACGTCTCGACGAACTACGAGACGGTTACCCGGATGCGCGTGCCGACCGGCAGGGAAATCCACATCGACACGACGTCCGGTGACGTCTGGCACAACTTCGGGATCCCCGAATTCCGGGTCAAGTCCGACGCCATTCCGGACGAGACCTCCGAGACGTGGTTCGTCGCCGACGAGGCGGGCGAGTACCGCATCGCCTGCTACGAGCTGTGTGGCTCCGGCCACTCCGGAATGACCGGCACCGTGATCGCAATGAGCAACGAAGAGTACGAAAACTGGTACGAGGGACAGGTGATCGAAATCGATGCGGCAATCGAAGCGCTCGAGGCGGGAACCTACGGCCAGAGCAGTGCTACCGCCACTGCCGACGGCTCGGGCAACGATGCCGCGAACGCTAGCACGAGCGCCTCGGCCGCCGGAAGCGCTGGAGGTGTCGGCGCATGACGGAGGCTGCACACGGTGGTGACCACGACGACGGCGGACATCTGCCGCCGAAGGACTCCATCAAGCGGTGGTTCGTTACGACCAACCACAAGGACATCGGCATCCTCTATCTCATCACGTCGCTGTTCTTCCTCGTCGCGGGTGGCATCCTCGCGCTCCTCATCCGGGTCCAGCTCTGGAGCTCCGGCGGAACGATCCTGAGTGCGATCGACTACAACCAGGCCGTCACGCTACATGGCCTGTTGATGGTGTTCTGGTTCCTCTCGCCGATCGGATTCGGCTTTGCGAACTACTTCGTTCCCCTCCAGATCGGGGCCAAGGACCTCGCGTTCCCGCGGCTCAACGCGCTCAGCTACTGGCTCTATCTGGCGTCGGGGCTCGTCGTCTTCGCGTCCTTCTTCCAGGGCGGTGCGTTCACCGGCGGGTGGACGATGTACGCGCCGTTGAACATGCCGATCAACACGCCGACGATCGGAGGAACTGCCACCATCCTCGGTCTCACGCTGTTCATCATCTCGACGACGGTCAGTACGATCAACTTCCTGACCAGCATCCATCGCATGCGTGCGGAGGGCATGGGGCTCTGGAATCTCCCAATGTTCACCTGGTCCATCCTCCTGACTGTCTGGATGATGCTGTTCGCCTTCGCGGCGCTGCTGGCGGCGCTGCTCCTGCTGGCGTACGATCGCGTCGTCGCGTACGGGCTCGGAGGTGCGGACGCCATCCACTACTTCGGTCCCGAAGCCAGCGGCTCACTGCTCTGGGCCCACCTCTTCTGGTTCTTCGGACACCCCGAGGTGTACATCGTCTTCTTCCCGGCGCTTGGCGTCATGTTCGAGATCTTCCAGACGTTCACTGGCCGGCGCATCGTCGGCCGTAAGTGGGTCATTCTCGCGATGGTGCTGGTCGCGGTCCAGTCGTTCCTGGTGTGGATGCACCACATGTTCCTCTCCGCGATCAACCTCGAAATCAAGACCCTCATTATGGCGACCACCATCGGGATTTCGCTCCCATTCGACCTGATGGTGTTCTCGATGATCTACACGACGGTCAAGGGGAAGGTGCGCTTTGCGACGCCGTTCCTCTTCGTCCTCGGCGCGTTGCTCCTGTTCATCCTCGGGGGCATTACCGGGGTCTTCCTCGGCGCGGTGGTACTCGACTACGAGTTCCGGGGCACGTACTGGGTCGTCGCGCACTTCCACTACGTGATGCTCTCGGGGGTCACCGCGCTCGTGGGCGGGATGTACTACTGGTGGCCGAAGATGACCGGGAAGATGTACTCGGAGTATCTCGGCAAGATCCACTTCGCCACGTACTTCATCGGGTTCAATCTGGTCTACCTCCCGATGTTCTTCGCCTGGGAGACGCCACGCCGCGTCTTCAACTACGGCGGCTCGCACACCATCTGGCACCAGATGGCGACGGTGGGCGCCTTCGTGTTCGCCTTCTCCTTCGTCATCATGTTCTACACGCTGGCGAAGAGCTACCTCCACGGCGCCGACGCGCCTGACAACCCCTGGGAGTACTCCCAGACTGCCGAGTGGGCGATCAGCTCGCCACCGTCTCTCGAGAACTGGGACGGCCGCGTGAGCTACGCGAGCGGCTCTCTCGAGTTCGTCTCGACTGGGCCCGCGAGCACACAGGGTAGCACGGCGGCTGCCGACGGCGGCACTGCAGCGACCGACGGCGGTGCAATGGTCGCGAGTCAGAGCGAGGCGATCGAGCCCGTCGACGATCACGAGGAGGCCCATCCGGACCACGCGAGCATCTGGCCCGCGGCGATCGGCGGGAGCCTGTTCGTGTTCTTCCTCGGACTCTCCGGGCTCACCACGGGCGGTCCTATGTACACGGCTATCACGGGAGTCGGCCTCCTCCTCTTCCTCGGGGCCTGCCTCGGCTTCGGTCTCGAACAGTTCGACGCACCGGAGCCGGCGGTTGCAGAGCGCTGGCCCTTCGAAGGCGTCGGGAAGAACAAACTCGGTATGTGGTTCTTCCTCGCGAGTGACGTCATCGTCTTCGGCGCCGTCATCGGCGCGTACATCTTCAGCCGGATTGCCTACGGCTGGTCTGAGTGGCATCACGGCGAGGTCGTGCCACCGTTCCTCTGGCCGGGGATGGTCAACACGTTCGTCCTGCTGACCTCCAGCTTCACGGTCGTGCTGGCGATGGTCTACGCCGAGCGCGGCAGCAAGAAGGGTCTGGTCGCCTCGCTTGGGACGACGATCATGCTGGGCTTCCTCTTCCTCGGCATCAAGGCCTGGGAGTGGTCCTACGAGTTCAGCCACGGGATCTACCCCTGGACGGACATCTGGTACACGTCCTACTTCGTGACGACGGGCCTCCACGGGCTCCACGTCATCCTGGGCATGGCGGTCGCCATCTTCATGTTCTGGCGGGCGACCAACGGCGCCTACCTCGAGGACGACGAGCCGGTCGAGCTGTTCGGGCTCTACTGGCACTTCGTCGACATCGTGTGGGTGTTCCTGTTCCCGATGTTCTACCTGATGTAGGCCGTCGCGGTTCGATTTCTCGCGGTCGCTGTTTTTTGAGGCTCTTCGCTGTTACTCGCCGTTCGTACGTTCCTGGTGAGTCCATCGAGCGTAGCGACTGTGCGTGACGGAATCTCTACGGAGCAATTCTGCAGCCGCAATCCTCACGAAGACTGTCTACAAGGGCCTCTCGAGGCCCACGATTGACACAGGAGGCCTATGCGGCTACTGCGACCGCATCTGCTCTCTGCCGATACTGCACTCCGCTGTCCCGCCGGTGCGGTGACCGGCTGACCCTCTACAACCATCGGTCTATGCTGGACCGCTTCATCGCGCAGTGCCAGCGATGCATTGCAGACCGTGCGGGCAGACTACTGCGGACCGGCTCGCCAATGCAGGAGGAGACGGCGAATAAGTGACCGCAAGTCGGCTACGAGTGTCGGTGCACGTGAGGGCGTCAGCGAGCGCCAGCGCGGCGATCGGACGCTACTCCTCGATGTGGATGGCCGGGCGACCGGGCTCGGAGGCGCTCGCGAGGTCGTCCGCTGCGTCCTCGGCGTGCAGGATCTCGACGTCGGCGCCGAACTCGTCGCGCAGCAGCCAGGCCGCTCTATCGAGGGCGGCCAGCTCCTCGTCGGGTGAGAGGTGCTCGTCGATGGCTTCGACCTCGCCGGCGAGATCCTTCGCGAAGTCCGCGGCCTCGTTGCCTTTCTGGCGCAGTTCCTCGTCGCTCATGACGGCGCCGACGACGTCGCCGTCGGCGTTCGTCGCGATCTCGATCGCGCGGTGTTTCCACGCCGGCGCCACGGCGACCGTAATCGATTGTGGATCCTCGATGTCCGCGACGTCGACGATGTCCCGGACGTCCTCGCGCGTGTTCTCGACGAGGCGCTGGGCGATCTCGTAGTCCGCGGGCGGCTCGGCGGCCGGCCACTCGGCCTCGGCGAGCAGCCCGTCGCGATCGAGCAGCGACCAGATCTCCTCGGCGACGTGCGGTGCGACGGGGCCGAGAATCCGCGCGACGACGTCGATCCCCTGCTCGATGGGCTCGCTGGCCGCGTCGTCGCGGTCGGCGTAGCGGCGGAGCAGGGAGACGAGTTCGCGCGTGGACTGCAGCGCGTGGTTGAATCGGAACGCCTCGTACTCCTCGGTGGCCGTGGCGGCCGTGGCGTCGATCTCTCGCTCGACGTAGTCGGCCACATCTCCGTGATCGTCACCGAACTCGTCCCCATCGGCCACGCGCGTCGCAAGCTCGTAGACGCCCTGAAGGAACTGGTTGGCCGATTCCACGCCCTCGGGGCTCCACGCGAACTCCTTCTCGGGCTGGGCGGCCTCCATGATGAACAGCCGCGCGGTGTCGGCGCCGTACTCGTCGACGATCCGCTGGGGCGAGACGCCGTTGTCGCGGCTCTTGGACATCTTGTTGCCGTCCTCGCCCAGGACCATGCCCTGGTTGGTCAGGTTCCTGAAAGGCTCGCGGACGCCGTCGGACCACGGGCCCGACGAGGTCCCACTCGCGTCGCTCCCCGGACCGCCGTCAAGCAGGTCGACGTCGTCGAGCACCTTCGTGAAGAAGCGCGCGTACAGCAGGTGCATGACGGCGTGCTCGATCCCGCCGACGTACTGGTCGACGGGCATCCAGTCGCTGGCCCGGTCACTGTCGAAGGGCGCGTCGTCGAGGTCCGGCGAGCAGTAGCGCAGGAAGTACCACGAGGAGTCGACGAACGTGTCCATCGTGTCCGTCTCGCGGACGGCGTCGCCGCCACACTCCGGACAGCTCGTCTGCTTCCAGTCCTCGGCGGCGTCCAGCGGGTTGCCGGTCGTGTGGACGAACTCGGGGAGCTCGACCGGCAGGTCGTCATCGGGAACGGGGACGTAGCCACAGTCGGCGCAGTCGATCATCGGGATCGGCGTCCCCCAGTAGCGCTGGCGTGAGATCAGCCAGTCGCGCAGGCGGAACTCGATCCGGTGTTCGCCGTCGAAGACGTCGACGAACTGCTCGCGAGCCTCGGCGCTGCCCAGCCCGTCGTACTCGCCGGAGTTGACGAGCACGCCGTCCTCGGGGTAGGCTGCCTCCTGCACGTCGATCTCGTCGGCGGACGCGTCTGCGTCCTCGGCCGGCTCGACGACCTGCTGAATCGGAATGTCGTGTTCTTCGGCGAAGGCGTGGTCGCGCTCGTCGTGGGCCGGCACGGCGTAGAGCGCGCCCGTCCCGACGTCCTCGAGGACGTAGTCGGCGACGTAGACGGGGATCTCCTCGCCGGTCGCCGGATTGACTGCGTACTCGCCCGTGAACGCGCCGGAGGTCTCGGGCAGGTCCTCGTCGTCGCCCGCGGCCTCGGCGCGCTCGACGTACTCGGCGACTTCGGGGTACTCCTCGGGCGCCTCGGCCATTCGCTGGACGACCTCGTGGCCGGGGCTCATCGCGAAGAAGGTCGCGCCGTGGATGGTGTCCAGTCGGGTCGTGAAGATCTCGACCGCGTCGCCGGTGGAGAGGTCGAACTCGACGGAGTCGCCCTCCTGGCGGCCGATCCAGTTGCGCTGCATCTCGCGGACGTTGGCCGGCCAGCCATCGAGGCCGTCGAGCTCCTCGAGCAGCTCGTCGGCGTAGTCCGTGATCGTGAACACCCACTGGTCCAGTTCGCGCGTCTCGACGACCGAGTCACAGCGCCAGCAAATCCCCTCGCCGGCGACGCCGCCCTCGCCGCTGGAGCCGTCGGGCGTTTCGACCTGCTCGTCGGCGAGGACGGTCTCACAGGAGGGACACCAGTTGATCTCCTCGGCGCGACGATCGACCAGCCCCTCCTCGCGGAACTGCTGGAACAGCCACTGGTTCCACTGGTAGTAGTCGGGATCGCAGGTGGCGATCTCGCGCTCCCAGTCGTAGCCAAAGCCCATCGACCCGAGCTGGTCCTTCATCGAGTCGATACACTGCATCGTCCACTCGCGAGGGTTGGTGTCCCGCTCCTCGGCGGCGTTCTCGGCGGGCAGACCGAAGGAGTCCCAGCCCATCGGGTGAAGGACGCTCTCGCCGCGCAGCCGCTCGAAGCGGGCGTACGCGTCCGTGATCGTGTAGTTCCGCACGTGGCCCATGTGGAGGCTCCCCGAGGTGTAGGGGAACATCGCCAGCACGTACTCGGGGTCGGTCTCCTCGTCGTCGATGCGGAACACGTCTTCGTCGTCCCAGGCCGCTTGCCAGGCAGGTTCGATCTCGGCGTGGTCGAACCGGCGCTCCTGTGGCTCCGGCTCTCCGGTTGTCATGGCCCAGTCTCGGGCTTCGGCGGTGCTATAGCTTTTCATTCTCTGAGACGCCGTGACGGGGCGGCAGTGATTTCAACCGACAGTGACAGCTACCGCGACCGCACACGGAAGCCCCCTCCCGCTCGCGCCACCTCACTCGCTTCGGTCCTCGGCTCGCTTCGCTCGCCTCCGGTCCTTGCGTCGTGAGCTGACGCGACCGGTCGACCCCTTCCGGAGTCCCTCCCATGTGATGTTTCGGCGGTCGCGACACCCCGGTGGACCGCGTCGGCGCGCGCTGCGCTTGGCTGCGAGCCCCGAAGCGGGCGAGCAGCCAGTCGCGCGACACCGTGCGAGGGCCGACCGAGCGAAGCGAGGGAGAAGGCTGGGGAGGAATGAGGCTGTTGTGGGCGGGACTGGAAGGGGCCGTCCGGTCGACGAAGGTCGGCGAAGCAAGAACCGCAGGCGACCTACAGGAGGCGAGGATCGCAGCGAGCCGCCCGAGTCACGCGAGCGAAGCGAGCGTGACGTCGAGAGTCGCAGCCCGCGCAGGAGCGGAGCGACGAGTAGGAACGTCTCTCGGAAGTCGAGCGGGCGGGGGCTTTCCAAGGAGGCTGTAGATCGAACTACTCAGGCGCCGAAAACGATTCGCGAACTCAGTCCAGGCCGAGCAGATCGAACTCGGTCCCTTCACCCTCGTCCCTCGCCCGCTCGTAGACGACGTGCGCGGCGGCGACGTCCTGAATCGCGAGCCCGGTCGAGTCGAACAGCGTGATCCCGTCCTCGGCAGTCCGCCCCTCGACCCGCCCGGTAACGATCGCACCGAGTTCGCCGTAGAGGTCGTCCTCGTCGATCTCTCCGTTCGCCCAGGGGACGTTGATCTCGCCGGAGTGCGTGCACTGCTCGTAGTCGTCGATGACGACCTTCGCGTCGAGCAACGTTGCAGCCTCGTGTTCTTGTTTCCCCTCGGCGTCCGCGCCGATGGCGTTGACGTGGGTGTGCTCGCCGAGCGCCTCGTACGGGACGATCGGGTCGCGCACGGGCGTCACCGTCGAGAGCACGTCACAGCCGGCGGCATCGGCGACCGACCCCTCGCGAACGTCGAACTGGTCGCCGTACGCCTCCAGGAACGCCGCCACGCGGGCGTCGTCCAGATCGGAGACGACGACCGTCTCGATCGGGCGAACTGCCGCGATCGCCTCCAGCTGCGAGTAGGACTGGACGCCAGCGCCGACGATTCCGAGACTCGTTGCACCCTCGATCGCGAGATGGTCCGTCGCGACGGCCGCCGCCGCGCCCGTGCGCTGGAGCGTGAGCTCCGTTCCGTCCATGATCGAGAGCGGAAACGCCGTCTCCGGATCGGAGTAGATCATCGTCCCCATCACGGTGGGGAGATCGTGGTCCTCCGGATTGTCGGGGTGGACGTTGACCCACTTCACCGCCGCCGCGTCCCACTCCTCGTCGGTGGCCGATCCAGCGACGTCGAGGTAGGCCGGCATCGAGCGGAAGTCGCCGTTGTACCGATCCAGCTCGATGTAGGATTTCGCGGGCATCTGTACGTCGCCGCGGTCGTCCGCCGCGAACGCTTCCTCCACCGCGGGGATCACGTCGGTCATCGCCGCGTTCGTCGCTACCGCGTCGCTATCCAGCAAGAGCGTCTGCATACTCCTGGCTCTGGAGGCGAGCAGTATAGTGGTTCGCCTGTCTACCGATCTCGCAAGTGGTGCTTCTGCGACGGCAGTGATCGCCACTGGCTGCAAGTGGGGAGTTTCGTCCCTGCGCGATCACCGTCTCACCGCAGCGGTGAACCGCTTCGCGGCGTCACCGGCTTCGGCCCGCACGGCTTTCCCGCTCGGGCTACTACTCGGCCATCGTGCATCACGGCGAACGGACCGGCGATGGAAACAAACCGCGCCAGCGAGCGCCTCGCCCGGCCTCCAGTGCTGCCGCGACCGCCTCAGCACCGCCCGCGTCCGCATCGGGCGTAGAGCAGGGCGGCCCTCTCCGGTTCGGCCCCGGCTACTCGCCGTGGAAAGATCCGACCGTGCTGGTGTTGCTCGCGATCTCACTCATTGCCGGCCTCATGTTCCTCGGCGGCGCTACGATCGGCCCGGCGCTCGCAGGCAGTGACGACGGCGACGGCGTCTTCCCGGTATTCGATCTCCTCTCCGGCGACGACGGGGACGGCGCCAAGCTCTCCCTCGCCGCAAACCGGACCGAACTCACCGCCGGCGACCCGGTTGCCTTCACCGTCACCGATGCGAACGGCTCTGCGGCCGTCGGCGCCACGGTGACGGTCGGCGGGACTGCTCGCGAGGTCGGCGAGGACGGACGCACGGTCGTCCGGATAGCGACAGCTGGGCCGCTGACGGCGACGGCGACCGCACCCGGCGCGAACGACACCACGCTCGAGAGCAACGGCGTCGACCTCGCTGTCGCCCACCGGACCGTCCAGCTCGGGTTCGAGACCAATCGGTCGGTCGCGACGGCCGGCGAGCCCATCGAACTGACGCTGGTCCGGGAGGAGACCGGCGACCCCGTGGACGGCTCGATCGCCGCAGCGGCGGTGTCCGAGGGGGCGGCGATCCCCTCGCAGTTCGAGCACGTCGCCGGCGCCCGACTGGTCGTCGTCCCCGAGCGCGCAGGAACGCTTTACGCCGACGGGGCCGTGGAGACCGACGCCGACGAAACGTTCGCTACTGCGGAACTGCAAATGGACGTCGAGCGTCGCAAGGTACCGCTGAACCTCTCGATCACGCCCACGACGCTACTCGCAAGAGAGTCGGTCACGGCGACGGTCCGAAACGTCGAGACCGGCGACCGCATTGGGGCGACGCTCGCGGTGGGCGACCGGTCGATCCAGACCGGCCCCGACGGCGAGGTCGAGATCACGCTCGACGCCGCGGGCGACCGGACGATCGAGGCGACGGCAGCCTCGACGCCATCGGTGCGGTTCACGCCGGATTCGAGCCTCGTCACGGTCCAGCGCCGCGAGGTCGAACTCGCCGCGACCGTCGATCGCAGCGCGATCACGACCGGCGGATCGGTCGGCATAACGGTCATCAGAAACGACACCGGAGAGCCCGTCGACGCGACCGTCACGGTCGGGGGTCGAGCGCTCTCTACCGGCGCCGACGGCAGCGTCGAGACGACCGTCGAGGACCCCGGCGAGTACGGGATCACCGTCACCGCAGCGAACACGTCCGCGGCGACGTTCGTCGCCACGGAGCGGACGCTGACGGTTACCAACGCGACCTTCGAACTGGGCGACCTCGACGCGCCAGACCCAGCACAGCCCGGGGAAACGGTGACGGTCTCGACGGCCGTCCACAACCTCGGCCCGGCGGACGGGTCGGACACGCTGGTGCTCACGATCGACGGCAGGCGCGTCGCAAGCGTGGTCTCACTGGCTGCTGAGGAGTCCTCGACCGTGGCTTTCGAGATCGCCGCGCCCGCTGATCCCGGGAGCTACCCGATCAGGATCCGGGGGAGCGACGGGAGCACGAACGGCACGATCGTCGTGGAGTGAGCGGTGGGAGGGGCCGAGACGGCCGTGATTCGAGTCGATCCGCCGGCAGTTCGCTGGGCTTCCCCGTCTCGACTGCGGGGCCACTCTCGATTCGGTTCGTGAGCGTTCCAGAACGCCGGATCCGCGTGGCGATGGCCACTTTCCGCGAATCTGCTCTAACGATCCGAGAGTGCTTGATAAAATGTTAGCACCGATTTGCGCCCGTCGTAAAAGGTCGGTCAGCCCCTTTGTAACGGCGTAAAACGACTCGAAAGCGATCCAAAGCTCGCGCCGTTATATGGGGGTAGGGTGTCTTGACGTAATCAGGCGAGGTGCCCATCACGATGTCCAGTCCCCCTTCCAACCTCGAGCTGCCCTCCGACGGTGCCGACGCATCGTTCGACGAGCGTGCCCGATCGGTCCTCCACACGGCGCGTCGACACGTCTTCACACCCGTGCGTGCTGCGGGTTTCTGGAGCGCGGTCGCGCTGCCGTTCCTCTACGTTCCGCTCGTCGCGACGGGGCTCGAGACTCAGGCCGAACTCTCCGTGTTTCTCGCGCTTCTGGTGGCGAACGTCGTCGCCGTCGCGCTGGGACACTCCCACTCGCCCGGCCGGTCCTGATTCGACCGTCCGCGTGGGCGTTGCATCGCCACACGACTGACTCCGACTTGCACCCACCCAATCCGCGTCGTCGACGCCGGGTGGCCCGCGCCGGACCGAGATCCCTGCCAGGATGACCCCGGTTGGCCACCCATCGCGGTGCACCTCGCCCTCCTTCGTTCCGTCTCACTGCCTCCCTCGGTAGCGTGTGTTTGGGGCAGATCGCCGTTCTTGGAATCCTCAGGACCGCAGCGACGCGTACTCCGAGGCCAGCGCACGGCGTTTGACCAGCGCGAAGCCCGCTACGATCGTACAGAAGCCGACGACTGCGAGCGCGTCGACCGTCTCGCCGAGCAGGAGCCAGCCCACGACGGCGGCAACGATCGGCGAGACGTAGGAGACGAGGTTGACCTCGATCGGCCCGAGTCGGTCGAGTAACGCGAAGAACAGCAGGAAGCCCGCGGCGCTGGCGACGATCGAGAGGTAGCCGATCGCGAGCAGCGCCTCCGCGGTAAGCTGTACGTCGGCGATGGACTCGCCGGGCATCGCGAGGCTGACGCCGTGCATGATCGCCGCGCCGAGCAGCATGGCCCAGGCTTCCATCGTGATCGTGGGAAGCCCGGTCTCCGCACGTTGGGTCAGGACGCTCCCGAGCGCGAATGCGGTCGCCGCCCCAGCGATCAGCGGGACGCCGATCGCGTCGGGGGCGAGGAGAGCGTCGGGTTCGGGCCGTGCGACGAGCGCTACGCCGACGACGCCGAGCCCCAGCCCGATGGTCCCGATCGGTGTGAGTCGCTCGTTGGGGAGCGCGAAGCGGGCGAATCCGGTCGTCAGCACGGGCGCGAGACTGACCACGATTGCCGCCGTCGCGCTCGTGGTGTGTTGCTGGCCCAGGAAGAGGAGGGCGTGGTAGGCGGCGATGAAGAAAACCGCCGCTACCACGACGACGCGTAGCTGGTCTCGCCCCTGGGGGATCGGCTGGTCGGTGGCGACGTAGGCGTACGCGAGCATGAGAATACCTGCGATGTCGTATCTGAGCGCGGCAAACAGTACCGGCGGGAAGTAGTCGAGGCCGGCGCTGATCGCTACGAAGGCCGATCCCCAGACTGTCGCGAGCACGAGAAACAAGACTGCGTTCCGGCGAGCGGGCACGCTCGATGCTCAGCAGGGGACCAGTGCAAACGTTTCGGTTCGAAAGCCGATGTATCGTCGGCGTTGCACGGGTCTCGGCTGGCTCCCCTCGGGCGGTCAGCGACGTCTCGTCCCTCTCGCGTGCCACCAGTTGACACAACCATTGCATTCATGGTCGATCCGACCCAAACCAGCATATGGCCGCTCACGGCCGGCCGGCGTTGCGCGAGTTGTTCGACGACTCACCCACCCCGCACATTGCTCACCCGCCCCGCACACATCATCGGGAGTACTATCTCGCGACAGACGGATCGTACCGCGAGGTAGGCGGTGGGCTGGGCGTCGTGGCCGAAACCCGGACTGGCGATCGGGTGCTCCGCCTCTCACTGTCCGACGCCGCACCCGACAACAACGTCGCCGAGTACCGGGCGCTGCATCTCGGCCTCGACGTGCTCGCCGCCCGGGTTCCACGTGGCTCGAGCGTCGGCGTCCTCATCGACCACGACGACCTCGCCGCGAACGTCAACGCGACCGTGCTGGCCGACCGCTCCCCGACGCGCGACCCATTCCCGGAGGTGACCCTCCCGCCAGCGACCGGCCACCACTGGCGCGGCATTCGCGCCCGCATCGCCGGCTTCGACGGGTTCCGCGCCGCCCGCATCGACAGCGACGTCAATCCCGCACACCCGCTGGCGAACTCGCCCGATCGCTACGCCCACGTCAACGAAGAAAGCGATCGCTGCGTCCGTCCAGGGCCGGATCCGCTGGCCGACGGCGAGCAGATCCCGCCGCCTTCACGTGCGGATCGGCACGCGAGTGACTGAGGCCATAGAGCCGAATTTATCGATGCGTTCTACTAGCTTTCCGTGACAGCGAACCGTTTGGAAGCCCCCTTCCGCTCGACGGTTTACGCTCGCTGCGGTCCTCGGCTCGCTTCGCTCACCTGCGGTCCTTGCGTCACCAAACCCGTCGAGGGTCACCGAGAGACCGGAGGTCTCCCGAGCAGACGGACGTAGTCCGTCAACGGCCCCTTCCAGTGGAATGTCCCCGATCGCGACACCTCGGTGGACCACGCTGGCGCGCGCTGCCCGATGGCTGCGAGGCCCTCGCGGGCGAGCAGCCACTCGTCGACACCGTGCGAGGGCCGAGCAACGGAGCGAGCGGAGCGACGCGAGTAGCGCAGAAGGTTGGGGAGGAGTGAGGCTGTTTGGGTGGGCTTTCGAACGTCCTCGACATCCAAACGAAAATCCAAACCCCAGAATCAGTCTTCGGCTTCGAAGTCGTCCTCGAAGACGAAGGTCCCGTTTCGCTGCACGACGTCTCCGTCGAGTTCGATCCGAGAGTCCTCGCTCATGTCGACGATCATGTCGACGTGGACGGCGGACTGGTTCTGCTCGTTGCCCTCGGCGACGGTATCCTCGTACGCCCGCCCGACGGCCATGTGGACGGTGTCACCCATCTTCTCGTCGAAGAGCATGTTGTAGGTGAACCGGTCGATGTCGCGGTTCATCCCGATACCCAGCTCGCCGAGCCGGCGAGCGCCGGCGTCGGTGTCGAGGACCTCCGTGAGAACCTCCTCATTCTTCCCTGCG
Organism: Salinarchaeum laminariae; assembly: GCF_023204835.1. Taxonomy (GTDB): domain Archaea; phylum Halobacteriota; class Halobacteria; order Halobacteriales; family Salinarchaeaceae; genus Salinarchaeum; species Salinarchaeum laminariae. The sequence continues at coordinate 701,508 of NZ_CP096270.1, read as the reverse complement.
GAGTGCTCGACGACCTCGCCGCCCTCGAACGTGAGCCGCGCGTCGGTGACCTCTCGGCCCTGGTGGTAGAGGGGCATGTCGAACAGTACCTCGCCCTCGACGGTGTCGGGAATCGGTGCGGTGAACACCTCGCCGCCGGGGAGGTTGTGCTCGGCGTCGTCGTTGATCGTCGGGTTGTCGCCGAGCTGCATCGTCACGTCCGTCGTCTCGCCGGAGACGATCCGAACCTCCTCGGCGTCGTCCATCAGGTCGACCATCTGCTGCTGGTGGGCGGCCTGGGCCTCCCAGTCCTTGCCGATGGCGTCCCAGACGAAGTTCTCGTAGGCCTCTGTGCTCATCTCCGCAAGCTGGGCGTTCGCGGGCGCCGGATACTGCGTGAGGTTCCACTGCTTGCCGAGGCGCTCCTCTCGAATCGGCATCATCGCCTGCGTGTGTGCGGCGTTCGTCTCGGGATCGACGTCGGCGGTCTCGGTGACGTTCGCGTTCGCGCGGACCGAGATGTGGACGTCGCTCTCCTCGACCATCGCCAGCGTGTGTTCTGGCGTCTCGAACTCCTCGCAGGATGTGAGATACGCCCGGTTCACCCGGTCGCTCCCGAGGAGCGTCAGGGGTTTGCCGCCACGGTCGCCGATCACTTCGACGAGCGCGACGACGAGGTCTTCCGCCACCGGCGGCGCGCTGATGACGACGTTGTCTCCCTCCTCGAGGCCGACCGAGTGATCGATCAGAATCTCCGCGTGCTCGCGAATGCGCGGGTCCATGTACGACCGTGATGATTCGGTACCCAAACCGGTTCCGGTTGCGGAGCGTCTCAGTGGCGGGTGGCCTGCCACCGCTCCGCCAGCCCCGCCACGTACTCCGCGTACTCTCTACGGACGGTGGCCCACTCCTCGCCACCAGCTTCGCACGTTGCCGCCAGCGAGTCGAGACGAGCGGCACCGTATCGCGATGCCAGACACATTGCCTGGAAGACGGTCGACTGCGTCGGATCGCTCGGATCGTCGGCGCTCGCGATCCGCTCGGCGACCGTCGCTGGCTCTCCACGCAGGGAGAGCCCGGCGCCGATCGACTTCGACTGCTTGGGGACGTCACCGAACCCCGGAACCATCCTGGTGTAGAGCCCGCCAATGCGCCCAGAAACACCTGCAGCGTCGCGAAACTGGCGTGTCCACGGCGCCAGCGCGTGCTCGTCGATTCCAAACGCGAGCACCAACCGCTCGTACTCCCCTTCGGCGAGGGGATGAAGAAAGTCGGCACCGTGGAGCACGCCACTGTGGGCGTCAGCGGCTTCGGAGGTCGCCCCCGCCGACTCAGCGTTCGCTGACGCCGCCTGCTCGTAGGCCGCATCGACTGCCCGCTGCCAGTCGGAGGTCGCTCCGGCTTCACCGCTTTTCCACTCCGTTGGCCGGTAGTACCGCGCGAGCCGGTGTCCCGTTCTCATGACGGCGGTCGCCTCGGACTGCGTCCGGAGCGTTCCACGGTCCGGATCAAATCCCAGGTCGAGTGCGAACTCGCGATATCGCGCGGCCAGCCGTCGAATCCCTGCTTCGTCTCCGCCGTCGTGGTACGGCTCGAGGTCCGCGAGTACGAACTGCACGTCGAGGCCGGCGTCCTGCAACTCGATGGCCGTCAGCAACTGGCCGACTGTACCGAGATGTGGCGCCCCGGTCATCCCGACGCCCATCGTTGCGAGCGTCGGTCGATCCAGTGCGGCATCGAGAACCGCCATCCTATCGACCGCAACGAACCGTCGCCGGAGCGGTCGGAGCCACGGCGGCACCGAATCCGCACGAGGGCGCTCGTACCCGTTCTGCTCGCGAACAGTCTCGTAGTGCGTCGCGAGTTGCGACATGGTCGGACCGAGGGGTCGACCAGTAAAATGGTACTCTGTGACTCGCTACCGATCCACTCTCTCGAATCTCGGGCCAGTTCCGGCAAACCGGCCAGCTATTTCAGCGCCGGTGTACAACGCACACCCATGATCGATCTCCGCTCGGACACCGTCACGACGCCGACCGCTGCGATGCGAGAGGCCGCCAGCGACGCTGACGTCGGCGACGACGTCTACGGCGAGGACCCGACAGTCAACGAGCTCGAGGCGGAAGTCGCGGATCGGCTCGGCCACGAGGCAGCCGTCTTCGTTCCCACGGGGACGATGGGGAACCAGATCGCCGTCCGCACGCACACAGACCGGGGCCAGGAGGTCCTCGTCGATCGCGAGGCCCACGTCTACAACTGGGAGGTCGGCGGGCTCGCCCAGCACGGCGGGCTCCAGGTCAGGCCCTACGCGGAGACCGTCACCCGCGACGGCCGCGAGCGCGGCGTCCCTACGCCGGCTGCGATCGAGGAGGGGTACGTAGATGAGTCAGTCCACCGCGCCGGCACCGGGCTCGTCTGCCTCGAGAACACGCACAACGGTCGCGGCGGGCTCGCGATCGCGCCGGAACGCATCGACGCCGCTGCCGAGGCCGCCCACGATCGCGGCGTGCCGGTTCACCTCGACGGCGCAAGGTTGTTCAACGCCGCCGTCGCCCACGACGTCCCGGCCGAACGACTCACGCGGAACGTCGACACCACGATGACCTGCCTCTCGAAGGGACTGGGTGCGCCGGTCGGCTCGATGCTTGCCGGTCCTGAATCGTTCGTCGAACGGGCGCGGCGCAACCGCAAGCTGCTCGGCGGTGGAATGCGCCAGGCCGGCGTTATCGCTGCGCCGGGGCTGCTCGCCCTCGACAGCGTCGACCGGCTCGCGGCGGACCATCGCAACGCCGATCGACTCGCTGTCGGATTGAGCGATCTCCCCGGCCTCGGCGTCGTCGCTCCAGAGACGAACATCGTGCTCGTCGACGTCGCCGACGTGGCGGAGAGTGCGGAGGCCTTCACCGAGCGCTGTGCCGACGCGGGCGTCGCGTGCACGGTCATGGACGAGACGACTGCGCGATTTTGCACCCATCGGGACGTTTCAGAGGGCGACGTCGATCGAGCGCTCTCGCTGGTGGCAGAAGCCCTCGAGTAGCGGGGAACTGCGGTCGCACCGGAGAAACCTATCGACGGCTGCGGAAACGCGGCATTCTATCGGACGCGCCGGACTGGATCGTGCTCAGCGTTTGGTGTCGTCCATCCCTTCCTTGAACCCCATGACGGTCCGGCGGAAGAGCAGGAATCCGAAGAAGATCAGACCGAGCAGGACCGCTGCGAGGATCCAGAAGAGCGGATCCAACCCGAGCAGTGCAGGGACTGATGGCATGAATGAGGCTATCGCGGGCGCCCGCAAAGGCGTTTCGACGGGCAACCCGTCCGCCTGATCGCTCCAGTCTGAACACATTTTTATACCAATACGAACGTTAATTTCGCTATACACGAATGAATCAAACTGCTTCGCGGCTCGGTTCGTGTCTCTTCGTTTTCCTCCTCGTCTGCGCTGTAGCCGCCGCCCCCGCGATCGCTTCGTCCCCCGCTGCAACAGCGGCGACGAGCCAGAGCGCTCCGGAGGGTGCTCCGCAGGCAGAGGCAGGACTGGACCAGACGGTCGAACGTAACGCGTCAGTACTGCTCGACGCGACGCAATCGCACTCACCCGAGGGAGAGATCGTTTCCTACGACTGGACGATTACGTCGCCGTCGGGCGACGCCATCACGCAGACCTGTGATTCGACGGACTGCGGCCTCGCTCACTTTCGCGTCCCCGAACTCGGCGACTACACCGTGAGTGTCACCGTCACCGACGATGACGGCCAGACGGCGACGGACACCCTCTACGTAGCGGTCGTGCCGCGTGGCGATTTCGGCGTGGAGCTACAGGGCTCCCCAGATGCGACCGGTGAGGAGGCTAACCTGACGACCACGATCAGCCCCGGCGCTGCCGTCGTCGAGAACGTGACGTGGTACCGCGGCGATCAGAGGATCGGGAACCAGAGCGTTTCTGAGCTCGGTGGGGTCATCAACCACACGGCCCTGATCGCCCCCGGCGCCACGTACCGTGCAGTGGTCGCCGACCAGTGGAATCAGACCGTGAGCGATACGTGGAGCGCGCCAGGGGGAACGGATAGCTGGACGCCGAATACTCCGGAGTCAGAGGAGTACCCTCGGATCGAGGGACCGGCAGTGATCACGGGTGAGCCGGATGCGATAACAGACGATGGCTGGGAATACGAAGGATTGGACTACGTCGTTCGTACGAGCGAGCACGGAACAGTCACGGATGCCATATGGGGAGTTGGAAATGGGGACGCAGAAAATTATGCTGTGGATGGAACACAGGCCGAGTTCACGTTGCGGCCTGGAGTAAACACGGTTACTGCAAACCTCGATCTCACGGTCGAACGACTCGGAAACTACGCAGGCCACGGCATGGGAAACTCCACAGCGTATAGTCGTATTAATACGACAGTATCGACCGAAGCGGTACTTCATCGGAATGTCATCGTGGATCCAGAGCCCGAAATACAAGGTTTGGAGATAGATCTCTCTGGGAATTCACTGCTGATTAAGTATACTTTGAACGACAAGCATAATCCCGCTGATTCTATGGATGTTGTGATTGGTGATTCATATGTAATTACTGGAGAAACTATGGATCCGAGTGGAATAATATATAAAGAGGTTGAAATACCTGATGGTGAGCATGATGAGACGGAGGTTACAGTCAGGGTTGACGATGGCCGTCAGACCGTTTCTAGGACGCAGACCGTGCTGCTACCGCCAGATCCTGAGGAAGCGCGAAGTCGAGTAACGGATGTAATGGAGCGCTTGCTTAAATTATTTAAGAAAATCAATCCCCGCGAATCTAACCGCTCTCGACGCGATTAATGTCTGCCAATTTTTAATTTATGTTCATATGGTCTTCCATATGTATATATTTGGGTTCCAACAACTATCCACTTCATCTAGTCTTGGAAGCAATTATGGCATAAAGTGGTCATAATGGCGGAATGGGTTCTTGTGAAATTGTTTAAATGTGCTGGGGCTTGGTCGGAGATGAAATTATAGATATCATTCCTCATATGGTATTACGGACGGATAAATGTTCGAAAGTCTTTGCGCTCCCCACGCACGCTCAGTAGGATATTCATTCGATGCTACCCTCGGATTTGCCTGGTTGAGTCCTCTTAAGATGATCTCTACCCTTCAACCCGACAATGTGTGTGTGTGTACTCTGTGAACTTTGGTAGGGTACTTCCTGATAAATCGAAAGAACGAATCTGGTTTGCAGGCCATTTCAATCCTTCTCCCAACGAAACACACGTATGTCTGCCAACGGCCGTGAGTGGGTAAGAACTATTGGCTGCTTAATGTCGTATTCTTTAGATGAATCGAAATCTGATCTAAACATTGTCGCATGTTATTTCTCTCCTATTGAAAAGACGCTACCTTTGTCTGATAAAAAGAAAATTTCTCCGTTGGATACCGAAGGATCAAGAAATGTGTCAAAATCTTCGTCAATTTCCCATTCAAGGTCGAACTCATCTACTGAGTATGCAGCGATTCTCTTTTCTCCACCTTCTCCAAATACAATTAAATCCCCGAAAACCACCGGTGCGGGTGGGGTAAACATATTAATTCCCCTTGTCCAATGGAGATCACCGCTTTCTCTATCGAGTGCATGAATCTTTGGCTCAGTGATGTGCTCCTCCACGCCGAACACTCTATTGTGGGTTATGACTGGGACAGATTTGACTTTATTTCCGGTCGAATACTCCCACATCTTATTCCCATCCAAATCGAAGGCGAATACGCCGTCACCGCCAGTGTAGATCCCGCTCTCGTGAACCGATATAGCCCAGCCGAAGTACTCATTTTCGGTGACTGCACTGCGTATATAGCCAGATTCGAGATCTATCTTGACAATCTGTCCGAACTCTGCATCTACAGGCGGACTCTGCCGAATGTATGCATCGCCGTCGAGCACCGCTGGAGCCCCGACGAAGCCAGTTCTGTCTACGGTTGGCTCCTTCGTCCATTGCTCCTGGCTGTTTCCGGCCTTGACGCAGTGAATAATGTCGCTTTCATCAGCAAAGATCACGAGTTCCTCCGTAACAGTCAGTTCCGTTGGGACCTCTGGCGTCGAGTACGACCATTCCTCCGATCCATCGGCCCGATTCAGTGCGAACAGTCCCTCAGAGTGCGGAACGATTAGGAGGTCCTCGACAATGGCAGGTGACACCTTCACCTGTTCACCGCCGAGTGCCTCCGACCAGAGAACTTCTCCCTCCTCGATGGCGTAGGCGGTCCCCTCGGCGTCCCGGAGGTAGACGGTCTTGCCGTCGACGACGGGATTCGAATTGATCGACGTCCCGATATCTAGATTCCACAGCTTCCCGACGTTCTCCCGGGGAGGCTCTACGTCGACAAAGCCGGTATTTTGTGCGTCGTACCTGTACATCGGCCAGCGGTCGATCATGGTTTGCTCCGGTTCGTCGGTCCCGTCGGGATCGGAGCTATTCGGCGACGTGGTGTTGTCAGACCTGCCGTTCGTCGTGTTCGAGCTCTCATCGGTGTCGCCGGAGCCGTCGAGGCAGCCGGCCACGGTGAGTGACCCGAGTGCGACTCCGGAGCGGAGGACCTGTCGGCGACTGCGGAAATCGGTCATGGCGATGTCATCGTCGGATGGTGGTATATAAATTCCGCTCCATCTATGGGGATATAATCGGCTCGTGGGAATCGTCTGCTTGCTACTTTGACGTATGATCCAGATTCGGAACCGTCTGTCAGAAAGCCCATATACGATCGCGTCCATTCGCCGTACGAATGGCCGACCTGCTACCGTCGATTCCGGACGCGTCGGCTCGGGAAGACGCCGAGCCGCGGGTGGTCGGCCTCGATGATGAAGACGCGGAAGCGGTGCTCGGCGCGCTCTCCTCGACCACTGCGCGGGAACTGCTCGCTGCCCTGAACGATGATCCCGGTCATCCCTCGGCGCTCGCGGACCGCGTCGACACTTCGCTGCAAAACGTCCAGTACCATCTCGGAAAGCTCGAGGACGCGGGCGTGGTCGAGGTCGTCGACACCGCCTACTCCGAGAAAGGTCGCGAGATGGACGTCTACGCACCGGCGGATCGGCCGCTGGTGTTGTTCGCCGGCAGGGAGGAAGACGAGACACTGCTCCAGCGGGCGCTCGGCAGGTTGCTCGGTGGAGTTGGCGCACTGGCCGGTCTGAGTCTCGCAGTCCGCGGCCTCGTCGACGCAAACGAGACGTCGGCTGCTACCGGAGCGGCTGCGGTCGACACGACGTCCGGGAGTACGTCGTCGGAGGGTAGCGGAGCCGAGGTGACGACGTCGACGGACGACTCGGCGGCCGATTACAGCCTGGACGGGCAGGCAACCGGTACCGACCAGCAGACCGACGCGGCTACTGACCTTCAACAGGGCGGCGACCAGGCAGTCGAGCCACTGGCCCAGGAGTTCGGCTGGATCGCGGAACCGCTGGACGTCTCCGGAATCCCACCGGAGCTCGTCGTCTTCCTCGCTGGAAGCTGCCTCCTCGCAATCGGCGTCGGCACCTGGTACTGGCGGAAGCGTCAAACGCGCGTTTGAGTCTCCAGCAGGGCCTTTTGAACGGCCCCCGGAGTCACATACGGGTGCCGTTCTGGCGCCCGCTGACTCCGGCCCTCCCCGTTTCCACGTTTTTGCCACCTCGTACCAGCTGCTACTTCTGGGCTCCGAGAGGGGTAGCCCCAAGTGCTCGGCTCTCCAACGACGGTCTATGTCGCTGGAGGTCGACGGCCCCGAACTGCGCGAGCGGGTTCGGAGCGCGTTCGTTGACGCCGAACCGCTGAGCACGGCGGAGGTCGCCGTGGCAGCGGACGTCCCCGAACCCGCTGCAGCGGACGTCATCGAGGACCTCGTCTCCGCCGGTGACCTCCGGCATGCAACCGTTCGTGGCGTCGATATTCGGCAGCGCAAACTCGTCGAAGACGACGATGAGATCGATCTGGGCGAGGCGATCGACTGTTACCACCGTCCAGCAGCGGATCTCGCGGAGACCGTCGGAACGCGCGACGCAAGCGAGATAGGCCCCGACGCCGATCGGATCGGTCGCCGACTCGCTCGCATGGACGTCCCCGGCGCCAGTGAGATGATGCGTGACTGGAAGCGCGACGCCGTACGTGCTGCCCACGAGCACCTGGAAGACGCGGGGCCGTGCGATTCTGAGGAGCTACAGACCGTCGTATATCCGGCCCACGAGGCCGGATTCGACGACGCCGAGTCGTGGTGGGACTGCGTTCGACCACGGCTCGTCAGACTGCCGGGCGTCGTGATCGAGCAGGGCCAATGGAACGTCGACGCGTGAACGCGGGCTCCGTTTGCGCGGCGGTCGGTCCGTCTCTCTGGTAGCGCTGCTCCTCAGATCTCCTCTGACTCGTTCCTCTCGCAGATTCACTCCCCCGATTCACCCCTTTGAGTCACTCCTCCAGGGTTGCGTCGTCGGCCCGAACGACGAGCACCGGGACGGTTGCTCCATCGACGACGCGCTCGGAGACGCTCCCCATGGTGGTAATCTTCTCGCGAGGGGATTTCCCGTGTGATGCGATTGCCACCAGATCGATGGATTCGGATTCGGCGTAGTCGAGCATCTCCTTGTGTGGCGTTCCGTGTCGGTGCTCCGTGACGCTCGGGAGTCCCTTCCGTTCCGCCGCGGCCCGGACGCGCTCGAGGGCCGTCTCGGCCTCCTCGGTCAGCGTCGCCTCGACGTCGGGCCGCGTCTCCGGATCTGCGGCCGTTGTGATCCGTCGATCGACCACGGAGAGTCCGTGTACGACTGCACCGTCATTCTCCGCGATCCGCAGGCCGTGCTCGAGGGCCGTCTTCACCGCGTCGCTACCGTCCGTTGGAACGAGGACAGAGTCGTACATGCGTGGGTCTACGCGCCACGAATGTATGAACATCGGGGGCGGACGACCGCCGCGGCTCAATCGGCGAGAGATCGACCAATGGTTGTCCGGGTGAGGGTCGAACAACCGATAGATAGCAACGTCCACAGCCAGTTGCGGCTCGCGTCTTTACAACTGGTCACGGAGGATATGTGGCGATCCAGGATGCCGCCCCTTGCTGTGTATATTGGAAATTGGGATATTCTGCACTGGTTGAACAGGTGTTCAGGGGACTATGCTATTTTTTGAGAGATAATATAAACGATATCATCTTTCCATGCCGTTGGGTATAAGTGTCTGATAACCCAACGACGTTTCGAAACTTATGGCCGAATCACGACGACGTTTCCTGAAATCAAGTGGGGCACTGGTTGGAACGGGCATACTCGCGTCCGCAGCGGGCTGTACCGGTATTCTCGGCGGCGGTGGCGGTGGGGGTGGCGGTGCGATCCCCGGTAGCTACACGAACTGGCAGTACGCGCCCGGAACGATCCGAGACACCGATAACTACTTTTTCAACGGAATCGCGCCCATCGAGATCAACGAGTACGAGGACTCGTTCGACGAGGAGTGGTTCGATACGACGGAGGCGGAGGTCGAATCCCAGTACGAGCTTCTCGATATCGACTTCGACGAGGTCGAAACGGTGATGAGTTTCGACGGGAGCACCGCCCAGGTCCTGCTTGGCTACGAGGCCGAGCGAGAGGACGTCACCGACGCCCTCGAGGAGAACGAGTTCGAGGAGGGCGAGGAGTACGAGGGCTACCAGATGTTCGTCGGTCCGAACGAACAGCGCGCCGTCGCACTGGACGACAGCGACATCGTCATCGGTCGCTCGACGTCGATGACGGGCGGTACGGACAATCCGATCGAGGGTAACGGCCAGAGCGGTAGCAAGCAGGACCTGCGCTCGATCAACTACGGTGAGAGCTGGAACAGTCAGATCGAGGAAAGCGATCCGGAGTACAGCGGTCTCTACCACAACGAGCCGGTCGAGTTCGAGGCGACTGCAGGTGACATCATCACCATCCACATGGAAGCTTCGGAGGCGGATCCATATCTGGTTCTGGACGACCCAAACGGTGACTCAGTTAGAAACGACGGTGGGCTCGATGGATCGGCCCAGATCTCGGAGCTCGAACTCGAACAGAGTGGCACCTACACGATCAATGCCCAGACGTACTCCTCCGGCGAAACGACGCCGTATACGCTGACGTTGACGCTCGTCGGAACGCCGATCGACCCGCGGACGGTCGCCAAGTCGATCGTCGACACCGGCGCCGGGAAAGAAACGCGGTACGCCGACGATAGCGAGGCGTACGCTGAGCTGACGAGCACCCTTACCGCCGGGACGTTCGTCAGCGGTCGAACCTTCGAGGAGACGGAGGAGACGGCCGAGGAGATGGGGCAGTTCGAGGGAGCGGTCGCACGGGGATCGTCCGTGACCGTCAACGGCGAAACCTCCGACGTCGAATGGGTCATCACCTTCGCGGACGCCGACGACGTCGACACCGGTGACGTCGAAGACTGGACAGAGGACGCCGAAGACGAGACGTTCGACGACGTCGACGACATCTCCATCAGCACTAGTGGCCGATCCGTCGTGATTTCCGGTACGATGGACACTGACGACTACGGAAACTGATCATCTCGGCAGCGTTCGACTCCGTCGCTGCGAGATGGCTCGCTTCTACAACGTTCCGGACATCGGTGTCTGGGCATGCGGTCGGTGGAGCAGTTTTGCACGAAATATGTGCTTTTGTACGAAACGGCTGATCACACAGCCAATGCGTATAAGTATCTGATATACGAATGAACGTGCTACTATGGAAGGATCACGACGGCGCTTCCTGAAATCGAGCGGTGCACTGGTTGGCGCGAGCATGCTGGGCGCTTCGGCGGGCTGTACCGGCATCCTGGGCGGCGGGGGTGGCGGTGGCAGTGGTCTGAGTGCGCAGACCGACTGGTACTACGAGCCCGGGGCCGTCCAAGACAGCGACCACTACGCCGTCTCCTACCAGAACAATCTGGAGATCGTCGACAACGAGGATCAGTTCGACAGCGACGTCTACGACGATCTGGAGAACAACTTCGAATCGACGTACGAGTATCTCGGTCTGGACTTCGACGAAGTCGAGTCACGAACTTACTTCGGTGGCTTCCTCGCGCAGCTACTGAGCGGGTATCAGGTCGATCAGTCGGAGGTCGTGGAGTCTCTCGAGGACGCCGAGTACGATGACGATGACGAGTACGAGGGGTTCCAGGTGTTCCTGGGCCCGAACGAGGTCCAGGCGGTCGGCCTCACGAACAACGACATCGTCGTAGCGGGCTCAGCGTGGAACAGCGACGCCGAGGCACAGGACGTGCTCGAAACGACGATTGACACCTACAACGGTGACGAGGATCGGTACGCGGACGAAAACGAGCAGTTTGCAACGCTCACGAGCCAGCTCGACGGCGGGGCGTTCGACTACGCAACGACGCACGAAGAGACTGAGGAGACCAGCGCCGAGAACGGCGAGTTCGAAGGTGCCGTCGCGCGCGGGTCCTCCCAATCTGTCAACGGTGAAACGATGTCGGCACAGGCCGTGATCGTCTTCGACTCGGCTGACGACATCGACACCGGCGACGTCGAGAACTGGATGGACGCAGAGGGCTCCTTCGACGAGATAGACGACCTCAGCTTCAGCACCAGCGGCCGGTCCGTCGAGGTCACTGGTACGATGGACACCGACGACTACGGAACGAACTGATCGCGTCGTGAGCGGATAGTTCCCTTTCTCTCTTCGTTCGAACTCGACGTGGCTGCAGCGAGCGGAGCGCGACCGTTACTCGGTCGCCAGCAACTGCAGCGCTTCGCGAATGTGAAACCGGGCGTCGGGATCGTCGGTCTGGTCGAGCGCCGCCTCCAGATGACAGGCAATCGTGTCGCCGGTGCAGATACGGGAGTTGATTACCTCGCTGCCGATGGCGCCACCGCCGGTCGCGTCGATCGTCATACGCGAGTAGACTATTTCTTACTTCTTAAGTGTGATGTTAGAATCTCTTATATTCTTAATACAATCGGCAGATGCGGTTGGTAATGGATGCTGTTTCTCGTCGCGTGTAGTCCTCGATTCGGTGTGTAGTTGGCCCCTCTTGTGGGGTCACTGGAGCCAGTCCTCGGGCTTGGTGTCGTAATCGACGTCGTCGGCCGCGAGATCTTCGACCTCGCTCCAGGGAAGGTCGCGGCGTTCGATCTCCGACCCGTCGTAGCGCAGGAGCAACCCGGCCTCCTCGGGTTCTGGCTCGCGGCTCCGTCGTCGGGCGACCTCGACGTCGTGGTCGTCGACCTCCTTCACGATCGTCGCGAGGTTGACGGGCCGCCCCCAGAGCTCGAAGGTCCGTTCGAGGACGCGCTCGGCCTGTTCGAGGTCGAGTGCGACGCCGTTGAACTGGTGGCCCAGCAACAGCTCGTTCCGGTTGCCGTAGTTTCCATCCTCGACCGTAATCGTCGGCTTGCCGAGGTTCGTGAACTGGAGTAGCAGCTTCCGTTTGACGTCCTCGGGATCGGTGCTGGCGACGCGGTGTTCCTCGGCCGCCCTGGAGTACTCGTAGGTGAAGTAGTCGTTGGCGTCGACGAACTCCGCTGTGAGGAAGGCGTCGAGGAAGGTCACGTCGTTGTGGCTCTCCCGGATCTCGAACATACGATTCCAGCCGGCGGCGTAGTCGACGTCGGCGAGAGCCTCCGTCACAGAGTCGTACCGGGAGCCGTCGAAGACGTACCGTGCGATCTCCTCGAGTTCGTCCCGCGAGACGTCCTCCAGGAACTGCCGGTGCTCCGGCCGCACGAGCGAGTAGTGCCGCCGGGCCATACCGTCCGTGCTGAGTAGGCGCCAGGACGCATCGCTGGGGTCGAAGGCGCCATCTCGTGCTGCCCGGATCTCGTCGCGATCGACGAGATGGTCTGGCAACGCGGCGACCGCGTCGAGGTCCGTGGCGCCCGCTGCCGCGATCGCCTCTGGTGGCTCCAGTGCGTCGCGAACCTCGTCCCAGTCGACGGTCTCGTCGAGATTTCGCCAGCCGACGCCCTCGACGGCGAGTAGCCGTTCGAGGACTTCTCGCCGGTTCGTACGGTTCTCGACGTAGGTCCAGAGTTCGAGTCCGAGGGCGTAGGGGTTCAGCCCCGGTGAGGCCAGCACCTTCGCCATGTGGTCGGCGTAGGTGAGGAACTCATCGACGTCCGCGAACGTCTCGCCGGCCATCATTATCGACTCCCAGTAGGCTGCCCATCCCTCGTTCATCACCTTCGTCATCCGCTGGGCGGCGAAGTAGTAGGCCTCTGCGCGGAGGAGTTCGAGAATCTCCCGCTGCCAGTCCTCGAACTCGACGGCGCGCTCGGCCGATTCGTCGTACGCCATCCCGTGCTCTCTGAGGAAGGCGAGCACGTCGGCCTCCGGCGCGTCGCGATCGATCTGCTCGTCCTCGGTCTGGTCGTCGAGCCAGTCGTCGTCGAACACCTCACCGCGGACCTCGTCGCTGACGTCCAGCTCCGCGAGCTGCTCGCTCAGGTCGATTGCTTCCTCTGCCCCCTCGCCGTCCTCGCCGAGCTGTCGCTGAAAGGCGCGCTGCTGGTCGATGGTGTCGTCGAGCGTTAGCACGGTGTCGATCCAGGATTCGACGGCCTCGCGGTCGATCTCGGGGTCGTCCGCGATCTCTGCGATCCGCGTGGCATGGCGTTCCAACATTGCCGCGGCGCCGCCCTCCTCGCCAGGGAAGAGCCCGAACCACTGGTTGTTCGCGAAGAAGTCGGCGTGGGCTTCGACGTGCGTGATGACGGCCTTCTGGTCGGCGAGGCCGTTTGACTCCTGAAGGAAGGCGTTGGCCGGGCTGTCGTTGTTGACGATTTCGAAGGCCTTGCCGCCGGTGTAGCGGTCCTGTTTGCGCTGGCGGTCGTACTTCATCCCCCACCGCCAGTGCGGATAGCGCGTCTGGAACCCGTCGTAGGCGATGAGCTCGTTCATCTCGTCGTGGTCGACGATCCAGTAGTTCACCGGCACCGGCTCGAGCCCGAGCCGTTCGGCGAGTGCACGGGCCGCCGCGACCGGTCCTTCGAGCTCGCGCGCCTGCCGTCGTGCCTCGTAGTGGTCTGCTTTACTCATCGTGATCGCGCTCCGTGGCCGCTCGATCGATCGTCTCACGCATCGGACTCCCCCTCCGTCGAGAGCACGTCGTAGATCGCGTCGCTGACGTCCTCGGGGCCGCCGACGTACGCGACGGCCACGTCCTCCGCGTCCTCCCCGAAGTGCGTCTCAAGCTCCTCGGCGTGCGTGGCGTTGATCGCGTTGCCGCTGGGCTGGGTCTCGACGTAGGCGTGGAGGTTCGCGTCGATCGCGTTCATCATCGGGATGACGGCCTGCTCGGTGTCGTTGCTCGAGTTCTCCGAGTCGCCCGCGGCGAACACGTAGCGGTTCCACTCGCTGTAGGGGTAGGATTCGAGCAGCTCCTCGGCGAGCTCGTACGCCGAGGAGATCTTCGTCCCGCCGCCGGACCTGATGCCGAAAAACTCCTCGCGCTCGACCTCCCAGGCCTCCGCGTCGTGGGCGATGTAGACGAACTCTGCGGTGTCGTACTTGCCCTGGAGATACCAGTCCAGCGGCGTGAACACCCGCTCGACGAGTTCGCGCTTGTTCTGGCGCATCGATCCCGAGACGTCGCGGATGTTCACCACGACGACGTTGCGTTCACGCTCCTCGATCACTTCGGGGAAGCGGTACCGTTCGTCCTCGCGACGGTAGGGAACGTGATCCAGCCCCTCCTGGCGGATCCGCTGGCGAACCGGGGTCCGCTCGACGTTCGCCTCGACCTCGGCGATCGACTCCCACCGCCCCCGTTCGCTTGCGACCTCGTCGTGGAGCGTGACGACCGTGCCGTAGGAGATCGGCACGTGCTCCTCCCGGGCCCACTCGAAGACGTCGTCGACGGTGATCCCCTCGACTGTACAGATCTCGCGGAGGAACGACTCGTCGAACTCCGTCGCGAGCTTGCGTTTGAGCCCCTCCGTGAACATCCGCTCGAAGTCGAGCGTCGAGTCGGGGCCGGCGCGAGCGACGTCGGTGTAGTCTCCCTCGACCTCCTCGACGACCTGCTTGCCCTTGGGATCGAGATCGAGCCCGAGCTCCTCGTCTAGCTCCTGGGCGAACTCCTCGGGATCCATCTCGTAGTACTCGTGCTCGCCGCCCTCATCGCCGGGATCGCCCTCCTCGTCGCCGGGCTGGGGCTCGGCGTCGACAGGCTGGCCGACTTCGGCGTCACCCTGCCCGACGCCGCCCTGGTCGCGCTTGTCGTAGGCGAACTCGGGGAGGTCCACGATCTTGATCGGGATGCGGACGCTGTCGGCGTCGCTGGCCGAGAGGTCGCCGTAGGCGACGAACTCCTCGAGATCCTCGCGCCGGTCCTCGCCGACGGACCGGAACCGTTCGAGGTCGTCGATCAGTCCCATCGGACTACGCACCCCCGTCGGGATCGAGCGTCCGGTCGACGCTCTCCGGGTCCACCGACCGGCTCGATCGATCAGTAGCGTCCTCCTCGTCCCAGTCGTCGGCGACGGTCTCCATCACCCGCCGGCTGGTCAGCTCCGCCGAGGCCGGCGAGTAGCACTGGGCCTCGACCATATGTTCGATCGTCCGTTCCTTGACGGTCGCCGTCTCGGTGTTCGCCGGCGGGTCCGCCCACTGGTTCGGATCGAACTCCTCGTGCCGGCGACGAACGTCGTCCCAGTCGGCGGTTTCGAGCACGTCGGCGATCACTGGAATCGCGGTGAGGTCGACGTCGTCCACCGCGAAATCCTCGCCGCGGTGCTCCCAGGCGTGGCGGTTGAGTGCGGTCACGACCTGCTCCTGGCGGAACTGTGCGACCTCGTCGCTGGCCTCCTTGCCGGCGTAGTCGCCCTCGAGGAACCGGCCGAGCGACTCGATCTCGAAGACCTTCATCGTCAGCGCGTCGGGCTGGATTCGATCGCCGCGATCGTTCTCGATCGGTTCGCCGGTCGCCCAGCCGTAGACGTGCCTGACGTACTCCTCGACGGCGTCGGGGTCGACGGAGCGATCCGCGGTGATCGCGTCGATTACGTCGTCGGTCTGGCGCTCGCGGATCCGTTCGCGAACCGGATCGGCCCGAGAGGCGAACTCCGTGCGTTCCTTGGGCCCGAACACGGGCGCCGTCTCGAGCCCGGAGACCATCGCGTCCAGGACGTCTTCGGGCAGTACGACGTCCTCGACGGGGAGCTCTGGGTGGTGGCGATCCCGGTCGGCCTGGAGCAGCTCCGCGAGCACGTCTCGCGTGAAGGTGACTGGAACCCCGTGACGGCCGTCGCGAGCGCCGTCCACGTCGAACGCTTCGATGCCGACGCGCTCGTCGCCGTCGGTGAGGTAGCCCTGATCGAACAGCAACGCCTTCTCGAGGAGATCGAGGTCGGTCGCATCGCCGTCCTCTTCGGCGAGCCGCGTGAGGACGCTGAACGTCGCAGCGGCCTCGATGGCGTGTGGCGCGAGTTCGATCTCGCGGACCCTTGCTGGCGCTGTACTCGACGTGCCGTCGCCACCGTCTCCTGCACCGCTTTGCTCCGCCGAGGCGTCGGCCTTCGCGATCGTCGCCGCACTGCCGCTCGCTGCAATCGAGCCCGAGGACCGCACCGACAGCGTCGCTGGCGCGCGGACCCGCTCGTCGTGGAGGTCGGGGTCGTCGCGGGTCCAGACCTCGTGCTCGCCGGTCAGTTCTCGGCGAAGCAGCTGTGCCTCCAGCGAGACGTTCGTGAGATAGGTGACGTCGTGGCGATCGAGCCGGCGCTTGAGCGCCTTCAGCGGATCGGCGTCGGCGCGATCGGCGTGCTGGTTCAGCGTCGCCTCGAGGTCGGGATTCGAGATGACCAGGAGCTGCGTGTCCAGATCCATCCCGATGCCCTTGTCGAGTTTCACGCGGCCTTCGTCGGGCACCGACAGCAGCTTCTGCAGCAGATCGGCGTGCTGGGCGGCGTCCTCGACGATCGTGATCAGCCCGTTGCCCTGGGCGAGCACGCCGTCGTAGCTGAACGCCTGCGGGTTCTTCCGTCCGCGCGAGTCCAGTTCCTGGAGCATCCCTGCCATCCAGGAACCGACGAGGCGCTCCTTGGGCCCGCCCTCGTCCTCGGCGTGGAGGACGCCGATGCCCTGCCCGACGTCGACGACGTAGTTCTTCACCCGGAGGTGGTCCGGATCGGTGATCGCGCTGAACAGGTCCTCGGCGCCCTGTCGCCGGTAGCGCTCCTCGAGGAACTCGTAGGCTTCCCGGGAGAACGGGTCGAGATCGGTCTCGACGCGAATCGGAACGTGGTCGTCGCGGGACTCGTTGATCGCGGCCACGATCTCCGCGCGAACGTCCTCCGGGAACACCGCGAGCGGGTGGGTCTGGACCGGGCTCACGTGCCAGTCGTCCTCGTCGCCGGGCTCGTCGTCGCCGTAGGAGAGCCCGCGGGTATCGCTGGCGCCCTGGACGTTCCACTCGATGGTGTACCGCCGGCCGGCCTCGGTCTTCGAGTACTCGCGAAGCCCGTTGACCAGACAGCGTTTGAGCTCGGATTTTCCCGTCGCCGTCGGCCCCTCGATCCAGACGATCTTCTCGCGTTTCCCTCTGTTCGCGGCGATCGATCGCAGGTCGTCGACCAGCGCGTTCAGCGTCGCCGTGTTGCCCAGGATTGCATGCTCGCCGTCGTTGTGTGGATCGTCGAAGAAGCGGTAGCGTTCGAACTCCTCGCCACGCTCGATCACCGTGCGCGTTCCCGCGGCCTCGATGGCGTCCACGAGATATTTCGCGGCGTGGGCCGCGACGTTTGGCTCCTCTAACACCCGATCGACGTACTCGGCGAGACTCGTCGGCGGTTCGTACGCCGCCGCGAGCGACCGGTCTGCCGCAGCGACGTACTCCTCGCCGCTCATCCGACACCACCGTCCTCGAATGGACGACCGCCGCCGCGCACGTAATCGATCGCCATCAGCCGTCCTCCAGTTCGGCTTTTGCGACCTCCGCCCCGGCGAACTCGAGGACCTCGCGGGCGCCCTCCTCCGAGTAGCCCAGATCCATGAGCGAGTCGACCCACTTCGTGCGCTCGTCTTCGTCGAGGTCGTTGGCGCTGACCAGGGCGGAGAAGTTGATGTTGTGTTTCTTGTCCTCCCAGAGCTTGCGTTCGAGCGCGCGGCGGAGCCGTTCGTTGTCCGTCGGATCGAACGCCTCGCCCTCGCGAGCCCGGCGGGAGACCCAGTTGCTGACCTCCTGGCGGAAGTCGTCCTTGCGGTCCTCGGGGATGTCGAGTTTCTCCTCGACGGCCCGGAGGAAGGTCTCGTCGGGTTCGCTCTCTGCGCCCGTAATCGCGTCCTCGATGGTGTCGTCGTCGATGTACGCCATCACGTGATCCATATACTTCTCGCCCTGGCGCTGGATCTCCTCGACGTCGTAGGCCAGCGCGTTGCGGACGTCTTCGATGGCGCGCTCGCGGTACTCCTCGCGGACGCGCTCGAGGTAACGGTAGTACTGCTCGAAGCGCTCCTCGGGAATCGAGCCGTGGTGTTCGAGGTTCTCCTCGAAGAACGCGAACTCGGTCAGCGGCGAGAGGTAATCTCGCCCGCGGTGGGTGGAGTCCATGATCGCCTCCGCGATCTCGTCGCCGATGAACCGCGGCGAGACGCCCTCCATCCCTTCGCCGACGGCGGCGGCCGCCTGGGCCTCCTCGCGGAGTTTCTTGACGTCGACGTCCTCGAGTGCGTCGCCCTCGCCGTTGTAGGCCTTGGCCTTCTGCAAGACATCGACGGTGTCGGCATCGGGCTCCTCAATCCGGGTGAGAACGCCGAAGAGCCCCGCCATCTCGAGGGAGTGGGGCTCGATGTGGATGTCCGGAACGTCGGCGTTGTCGAGCAGCTTCCGGTAGATCTCGGCCTCGTCCTCGTAGGCCATCACGTAGGGGACGTCGATCCGCTTGGTGCGGTCGTTGAACGCCTCCATCTTCTCGTCCCCCTTTTTGTCCTTGTACTCGGGCATGTTCGTCCGCCCGACGATCACCTGGTCGATGTCGATCCGGGGGTTGTTCCGGGGTTTGATCGTCTGCTCCTGGGTGGCGTGCAGGAAATCATAGAGGAACTCCCGCTGGAGTTTCAGCAGCTCTTCGCCGGAGAAGATGCCGCGGTTGGCGTTACAGAACGCACCGGAGTAGTCGAACGCTCGCGGGTCGGACTCCCCATAGACCGCGATCTTCGAGTAGTTGACGTCGCCGGTGAGCTCCGTCTCGTCTTGGTTTTTCTTGTCCTTGGGTTCGAAGGTCTCCAGGGCGCGACGCTTGTTCTCGTCGGCGACTAGCCGGACGACCTCGACGTGATTGTCGAGGACGGACTGGAGGTCGTCGTCGTAGTGAGCCAGCAGCTCGTCCATGTAGAACTCGCTCTCGGGGTCGAGGTTCTGCTCGTTCCGGATGGTGTAGGGCGCGTCGAGCACCTCGTTGACCCGTTCTACCACCTGATCGCGCTGGGGCTGTGGCAAGAGGACGAGCGGGTCCTGTTGCATCGGCGAGCGGACCGTGTCGTCGGCTGGATCCTGATCGGGAATGACGTCCCGAAGATTCGTCCAGCGGAACGTGTACATCCGCCCCGCCTCGTGCATCGTGTAATCCTCGAAATAACGCCGGAGCTGCGCGTCGAATGCGGATTTCCCCGAGCCGACGGGGCCCAACATGAGGAGGATACGGCGTTCGGGCCCGAGCCCGCGGGCACCGGATTTCACCTTGTTGACGAACTCGTGAATCGCCTCGTGGACGACCCGTCCGTAGAACGTGTTCTCGCCGTCGTGGAGGGGATCCTCGCTCGCGAGCGCGTACTCCACGACGCCGCGTTCCTCGTCGTAGGTCGCGCCGTAGTGGTCGAACATGTCGGCGACGCGCTGATGGGCGTTTCGGGCGACCGCGGGATCCCTCTCCAGCAGCTCGAGATACCACTCGAAGGAGCGTGGCTCCCGCAGGTCTTCCGGGATCGACGCCTGGTACTCCGCGCTCAGCTCCTCGAGCTCGACGCTGCCGTCGCTCATCGCTCCACCTCCGGTACCGTGATCGTACTCCTTGGCACCGGCACCGTTGACCTCGGCGGCACGCTCTCGCAAATGAACCTCGGTCGATCGACGTGACGCCCACGCGGCTTCGGGACGGGGCGCCGTCGGTCACTCGTCGTGCGCCGCCGGGAGGTAGTCGTTGTCTGTCGGGCTGGCCTGTTTCGTGCGCGCACGTGCCGCCCGGGGCGGCGGGCGCGTCGGTCGTTCTTGGACATGGGTATGCATACCACGCCCGGCGGCGACGAACACGGCACAACGGCGAGGGACTCGGCGGGGACCGGCGGGCGGATCGGTAGGGGAGTACCGATACTCCTTTCAATACCAGGTTTCCAGCGACATAAGCGTGGCCCCAAAAGATATATGGTGGCAATATTAACCCCATTCTCGCGGATCGAGATCGGGTGCCGGCAGCGTGGTCGGCAATCTCGCAGAACCGCCGCTTGGATACTTTAAATAGGGTGTGATAGTCGATCGCAGCCGTCGGCGGACTCAGTCGGTCCAATCGATCGCCTCTCGACGCGTCAGTCCGCACGACTTTACCGCCAGCCGCCCGAATCGAGCGCATGGACGAGGCTCCGGCGGGCTGGACGGTCTGGAACGCCGGCGACGACGGACGGGTCGTGCTGGCCTATCGCCCGGACGTCTTCGACGGTGACGCCCTCCCAGCGGCATGCATGCCGACGCTCTATCTCACGCGCGGCCGACGGAACAACCGCCGGCCTGGCCCCGAACGCGAAACGGCGACCGACTGGTTCGTCACGCTCTTTCTCGAACCCGAAGTCACTGCGATCGAGGAGCCCTTCGACCGTCGCCCCGACGCGATCGACCGGCTGCGATCGGTCGCCACCGAGTTCGCCGAGGGCGCGATCGACTACCGGGCCAGCTACCAGGTGCCTCGCGAGACCTACTTCGAGGAGCTCGACCGACTCACCGGGCGCGAGCCCTAGCGCTCCCCGCCGCTCGGGATAACAAGCCGTAAGGTCCACACGGCGCTACCCCTGCCCAATGACGGTCATCGCGACGGTGGGGCTGCCGGGGAGCGGCAAAGGGGAGGCCGCGAACCTGGCCGAATCCCTCGACGTGCCGGTGGTGACGATGGGCGACGTGATCCGGAAGGCGTGCCGGGATCGCGGACTCGACCCTGCCGAGCACCACGGCGAGGTCGCGCAGGCGCTCCGTGAGGAGAACGGTCCTGGCGCGATCGCCGAGGCGTCTCTCCCCCAGATTCGCGAGGCGCTCGAGGACAGCGATCTCGTTCTCGTCGACGGCGTCCGGAGCGGCGTCGAGGTCGACCAGTTCGAGGCCGCTTTCGGCGATTCTTTCACGCTGCTCTCGATCGAGGCACCGTTCGATCTCCGGAAAGAACGACTCTCCGACAGGGGCCGGGACAATCTCGACGGCGAGTCACTCGAGGAGCGCGACGAACGGGAACGCGGGTTCGGAATGGACGATGCGATGGAGCGCGCCGACGTTCGGATCACGAACACCGAAACTCTCGCCGCGTTCCAACAGCGCATCCGCGGCATTCTGGAGGCGACGACCGACGAGCCGCTGGGATCGAACGCGGGGGCGGGAGCCGACGACGGGCCCGCTTCCGAATCCGCCGACGATGCGACCGACGCCGAATCTGCCAACGACGCGTCCGAAGCAGCACATGGCGGCGACGCACCCGACGATACGTCTGTCGACGACGTCGCCCCAGACAGTGACGCTGACGTCGACGGCGCTGCCGATACCGCCGCGACCGACGACGATTCTTCCGCCGCCGATTCCACCGCCGATGGCGCTTCGTCCGAGGGCACCTCTCAGGCCGACGCTCCGCGTTCGGACCAATCTGCAGCGGCCACCGACCCGGGGGACTCGGTCTACAAGGTCGACGTCGAGATCACCGCACCGGTCTACCCCACGGAAGTCACCGACCGCGTCGCCGACGCCATCCGGACGAACTTCCCCACCGCCGAGATCGACCACCACGAGGGCGAACTCCTCGCCACCGCCCACTCGATGGAGCACTTCTCCGAACTCCTCCACGAGCGCGAAATCCTCGACACCGCCCGGGACCAGTTCTACGCGAACCAGCGGGGCGACACGATCGCCTTCGACCTCAAGAAACAGCCAGCCTTCGTCGGCGTCGTCAACTTCGCCGTCGGCAAACCCGACGAGCTGGGCGAGATCCACGTGCGGGTCAGCGTGGATGAGCCGAGCGTCGACGAGTACGTCGATCACGTCGCGCCTCGGACGAAGGATGGGCGGCCCGTTGAGCAGGAGTGAGCACTCTCCGCCTGAACTACAGCCGAATCAGTTCTCGCAGGTGGAGACCACGCCGCCCTCAGCGTCCACGTTATCTTCTGTATAGCTGACGTCACAGCCGACGTAGACCGTTCCCCCGCTTTCGATCTCTCCCCAGGCAGTTACCCCGTCCGCGAGATAGACGTCTCCGTCAGTGCTTACTCCGTTGCTCAGGGTCGAGTCAGCCTCGGCGGTTACCGTTCCGCCGGCTTCGATCTCGCCGTGCACCGTGGCTCCAGTCCCTACGGTCACGGAACCGCCGGCGGATACCTCTCCGCTTGCCGTCCCACTGGGACCAATGGTCACGTCGCCACCCGCCTCGATGTTGCCGTGTGCCGTTCCGTCTGCGCCGATCGAGACGTCACCGTCGGCCGCTACGTCGTTACTAGCGGTCGCGCCATCACCGAGGGATACGTCGCCGCCGGACTCGAGATCACCGTGCACCGTTCCACTGTTTCCAACAGTGACGTCGCCGCCAGCGTTGACGTCGTCGTTCGCCGTCGCACCGTTGCCGATTGTAACCGTCCCACCGGCATCGATGTCGCCATTTGCACTCGTTCCGTCTTCGACGACGAGGTCACCGTCCGTCTGTGTATTGCCGTCGTTTCCAATCGCTGGCACAGCGAACGCATCCGTGCCGCTCTCTCCGGTCGTCGTCGAGAACGAAGCACCCCCGTCCTGATCGCTGGTGATCTCGATTCCGCTCACTTCGATCACGAACGGGCCGTCGGTTTTCCCCTGTGAAGTGTACGTGATCGTCCACTCGTTTTTGTCGAACTCGAAATCACGCGACCCCTGTCCACTGGTGATGGTCGCGGAAGCACCGCTGTAGTCGACGCCGGCGTTGGCCTGCGCATCACTCAGATCGATCGTGAATCCGCCCTTGTTCTTGAGATCAGCAATGTTGATCTCGAACTGCTGGGTCCACTGGCCCCCGTCGTACTGCGGATCGTTCGCCGCGAAGCTCGCCGGACCGCTCCCCGGCGGTCCGCCACCGCCGCTGTCTGTACACTGGTAGTCGATCGTCGTCGATGACGATGCGCCAGTAATCGTAATCGACTCACCGGCTGCCTCTGTAACGGTCGTCGTCACTGTTGTGGTGCCGGTGCCACTGTCGCCGTTACACCGAAGGACGACGTCAGTCGTTTGTCCGGCTGCTACCTCGCCATCACCGGGCGTGTCGACTTCGACGTTGCCCGCGTCGTCGATTTCTGTTTCTACGGAAAATGTGAGCGACTCCTCAGCGTTGTTCCGAAGCGTGAAGACCGTCGCCGTATCTCCAAGGCTATTGATCGACTCGTCCGTCGCTTCGAAGCCGACGAGTGCGTTGGCGTCGTTGGTCGTTTCGATCTGGGCGCTTCTGTCTGCAGCGATCGTCTCGAAGCCGAACGTCGGCGTGGCGAGCAGCGCGGCTCCACACAGCACGAACGCCAGCCCAAGATACGCTACTCGCCTGTTCATTCTCCCCCGACGTCGAGCCCCAGCGCGTACGGCTCGCTTGAGTGCAAGTTACTATCCGAAGGCACCTAACCCCATTGGCTTATAACAGCCTCGTCAAAGGCTCACACGAACGAGTTGGGTTCGCGTTTTGCTACGGGATTGTAACATTTCCACTGGCTGGTATCTGGTAAAACAGTCTCTGTGCTGGCGTTGGAGGGTCTGCTCGCTGACAGTTACTCTGCGTCGGCCCGAATCACGACCTCGATGGAGTCCCCATTCGCGACCGTCCCAGGAACTTGGTCGGTTCCGTATCCTGCATCCACGGCGAGCCCGGCGTTCGTACTCGAACCCGGTGTCAACGTCGCTTCGAGCTGGGCGATCGAATCTGGGCCGTCGAACCCTTCCTCTCCAAAGAACACGATGCCGGCGTCCGGCGGCTCCTCAGCCGAAATCACGACAGGGTCCGATCCCTGATTTTGGATTTGGAGTAGTTCGGGGAACACGGTCACCGATCCATCATTGACGCCGTTCCCTGGCTCAGCGCCATTTTCGACCGCGTCGATCTCGATGGTGACTGGTCCAGTCTCGTGGCCAGATACGAAGTTGCCGTCGTCCCCTGGGCCGGGAACGAGGCGAATTAGCGCGTCGTCGTCGACCGTCGTCGAGATGGAGATCCCCCGCGTCGCCTCAGCCTGATCGAATGCGCCGCTCCCGAACGTCACCCCTCCAACGACGGCGAGCCCGCCGAGGCTCGCGACGAACGTCCGGCGTTTCACGGATTCTCTCCCTCGATAAATCGTCCCTGATGGCGAGAATATTTAATATCATTGGCCTTCGAGGTGCTGTTATCGAATGTCGCCCGATATCATTGCTGCCGAGTACATCTGAGTCTAGTGGCACCAATGAACCGGATTCTCCTCGTTGTCGGCTTCGCACTCGTCGCCACGGGGCTCGCATTTGGGGCAGCGCACACCGGTGCGTTCGACCGCGCCAGCGCTGATCGCGACGTGTCGGTGTCGGTCGCCGCCGATAGCGAATCGTATCTTGCGACGGAGGTGACCTACGACGGAAGCGAAGTGTCTAATTATTTTTGCATCTGGATCTTTTGCGGCCAGGTCGATCAGTCTCAAGAGGTTACAAACGTTCAGAATCGGTACAATGGATCCTTCTCATCGGTCACCTTTGAGGTCGCCAACATTCAAGGTACGGCAGATGGCACGCTAGATGTCAGTGAAGATCCTGCCCAATTGGATCCTAGCCAAGCAGATACCGTCGTCCTCGCCTGCTCTGACAACGCGACGGCGAGCGGTACTGGCGATGTGACTCTGCGAGCAGAGGCTTCAGGATCTATAGAGGTCTACGACGGGTCGATCGTCGTGCCCGATGTCCAGTACGACTGCGACGCATCGTATTGATAGCGTCCGTTTCCATCAACTAACTTCTCCATCGCGACGGCCATAGACTGCTACTCTCCTTCCCCTGGACCGGCCGTCACGGCGGTCGTTCACGATCTCCCAGCCGATGCCGCCGACTGGAGTACGTGTGGAACGCGGCCGATACGGCGAACAGCCCCACGACCAGTCCGGCCCAGCCGAGCGGCGAGACGCTACCGCCGCTCGGCAACACGCCGCCCCAGACGCCACCGAGCACCGCAAAGCCGACCGCCGAGAGGCCGAGATAGTAGATGCCCCACGGGATCTCGCCCTCCGGGACGATGTCCATGTAGACCTCGAGCTTCCGCGCATCCTCGGTCAGCTCGACCTCGTGATCCTCGTAGGTGATCATCCCGGCGTCGGCGAGCGTCGGGAGGTGCGTCTGCTGGAGGGAGGTGTACACGCGCTTGCGCTCGTCGGAGGTCAGCTCGTTGACCTGCTTGTCGAGTTCCCAGGCCGCGACGGTCTCGGCCAGATCCGAGGTCGTCACTGGCTCGTCGGCCTGCTTGCAGTAGTGCAGCGTGTAGCGCCGGCGGTGGTTCGAGAGGAGGTCGAACACCTCGTCTCGATTCGGCCCGCCGTCGCCGGCCTCGCTCGTCGCCACTGTGGTTTCAGGCGTGGATTGCCCGACACAAAGTGCTTCCGGCCCGATCCGGGGACGGCGTGGGGTTTCAAGCAGGGCTTTCTACCTGACCGGCGGCACACTGCCCGGTTTCAAGCCCTCCTTGCGGTCGTTCAAGCGGCTCAATACGAAGGGGGTGGGGTAGTATGGATAGCTTACACAGCGTGGCCCGGGGGACCACCACGGGACGCGTGTGACAACCGACGACTACACAACCACGATTCAACATGAGAGCAACTCGACGCAACGTCCTGGTTATTCTGGGCGTACTGACGATCGCCGGCGGCGCACTGTTCGGAACTGGCGCGTTCACCACTGCAGAGGCAGACCGAAGCGTGAGCATCGAGACGGCCGACGACTCGAACGCCGTCATCGGCCTCCAGGCCGGATCCTCGAACTGGGTGACCAGCGAGGACGGTCAGCTGACGATCGACGCGAACAAGCTGAACCGCAACGCGACCTTCAACGTCGATCCGGCCTTTACGGTCGAAAATAATTACGGCGAGGAGATCTCCGTCACGATCTCGCAGGACGCCTCTGGCAGCGCACCGGCCATCACTGCCAACACTACGAGCTTCACGCTGGCAGACAGCGCCACCCAGAACGTCGGGCTCGATATCAATACGACTGGTGTCTCTTCGGGCAGCTACGACGTAACGCTCACCGTCGAAGCCGCGACGTAGACCACGCCGAACTCTTCGATTCGGCACCGCACGCCAACTATTCACATGATCTCCACAGATGACTCGATCACACCTCGTCGTCCTCGCCCTCTTTCTGATAGCGGCGGGAGTGATCGGT
The DNA here is from genome assembly GCF_023204835.1 of Salinarchaeum laminariae. GTDB lineage: Archaea > Halobacteriota > Halobacteria > Halobacteriales > Salinarchaeaceae > Salinarchaeum > Salinarchaeum laminariae. The sequence goes on along the minus strand of NZ_CP096270.1, from coordinate 674,950 downwards.
CTGGGCGCGGCGGCCAGCGCTGACTCCGGGGGGAGTCCCGAAACCGCCGCGGCGACCGTGGACGCAGCCAACGGCTCCGTCGTTTCCCTCTCGCCGTCTTCTGGACCCAACGGTCAGTACGCACAGATCGACGGCGACGGCGAGCTGGCGCTGACCTTCGAGGATCTCAACGAGGACGCCGAGACCAGAGTCGACGAGGTGTTCACCGTCGGCGTCACCGCCTCGGAGTCAGCCGAGATCAGCGTCGAGAGCGACGCGCCGGGCGTCTCCTTCTACTGGGGCGACGATCCCAGCACCGACGCTGGTGAGCCGCGGACGGTGCAGCCCGGAAGCGACGTTCGGGTCGGCGTCTACGTCGACAGCTTCGACGACGTCGACGACGGGAAGTTCACGGTTATCGCCCAGACCGACGAAGACGACGATGAGGACTCCTCGACGTCCATCGTCGACGCGGACGTCTCGCCAACGGAGATCACGGTCGGCGAGTCGGCGACCGCGTCCGCGACGATCTACAACGAGGGGTCCACGCGGGAGCCACACACCGTTCGCCTGTCCATCGACGGCACGGTCGTCGAGCAGCGAACCGTGGGCGTGGATCCGGGTGACACGCGGACCGTCACCTTCGAGCGCACTTTCCAGCAGCCTGGCGAGTTCGAGGTTGCCTTCGGATGGCTGACCGCTGGCACGGTGACGGTCACCGAGCCTGCGGCCGGCGGCGGATTCGAGGTTTCGAACGCCTCGCTCTCGCCGGCAGCGATCCAGCCCGGCGAGACGACGACGGTCACCGCGGACGTGACCAACGACGGCACAGAGACGGACACGTTCCTCGCCGAGCTGTCGGTCGGTGGCGTGGTCGTCGCGGAGCGAGCCGTCGAGGTCGCTCCCGGTGCGACCGAGCAGGTGACCTTCGAGCGATCGTTCGACCAGCGCGGGCAGTACGAGCTGGCCATCAGCGGAAGCGCGGCCGGCACGCTCGCCGTGGAGTCCGAGACCGCGACCTCGGTGCGGCGCTACGGCAGCGAGTACGGCTGGCTCCTCGGCGCGCTGACGGTGCCGGCGCTCGGCGGCGCGTTCGTTGCCGCCCGCCGGCGTCAGCGGCTTGTGGACGGCGATCGGTAGGCGCTCTGCCCGACGGGGGACGGTTCGTTCGACGGGGCGCTTCCTTCGATGGGGGACGCTCCCTTCGATGTGGTACACCTCGCTCGGCGGGGTACGCTTCGCATCGCGGCCCCACCGCCCAGCGATTTCCCGTTTCACGGATCGTCCAGCGAGTAGCATATCGCAGGAAGGCGTGCTCCTGCCGCCGTCAACGCCGAAAGCTTAAGGCCACTGGGAAGCGTGGTGAAAGTGATGGATGGGGACCCCGATGAGGGGATGCTCGCGTGGGACGAGACGGTGTTCCGGGACGAGCGCGTCTTCGAGATCGACTACGTGCCCGAGACGTTCGCACACCGCGAGTCCGAACTCGAGAGTCTGAAGTACGCGCTTCGGCCCGCGGTACGGGGATCACGGCCGCTGAACGCGCTGGTGCGCGGCCCGCCCGGCACCGGAAAGACGACGGCGATCCACAAGCTCTTCGGCGAGCTGGGTGCCGCCGCCGACGTCTCGACGGTTCGGGTGAACTGCCAGGTCAACGACACCCGCTACGCGGTCTTCTCCCGCCTGTTCGAGCACGTCTTCGACTACGAGCCACCAGCCTCGGGCGTCTCCTTCAAGAAGCTGTTTCGCCAGATAACCGAGCGCCTCGTCGAGAACGAGGAGATCCTCGTGGTCGCGCTCGACGACGTGAACTACCTGTTCTATGAAAACGAGGCCTCCGACACGCTCTACTCGATGCTACGTGCCCACGAGGAGCGCGGCGGCGCCAAGATCGGCGTGTTCGTCGTCTCTTCGGATCCGGATCTCGACGTCATCGAGGCGCTCGACGGCCGCGTTCAGAGCGTCTTCCGCCCCGAGAAGGTTTACTTCCCGACCTACGGGCAGGCCGAACTCATGGATATTCTCGGCGCACGCGTCGAGCGGGGGTTCAACGAGGGCGTCGTCGGGCAGCCGGTGCTCGATCGCGTCGCGGAGCTGACCGCCCAGAGCGGCGACGTCCGCGTCGGCCTCGACCTCCTGCGCCGGGCGGGCCTCAACGCCGAGATGCGCGGCAGCCGGGAGGTCATTCTCGACGACGTCGAGGAGGCCTTCGACGCCGCGAAATACGTCCACCTCACGCACAGCCTCCGGACGCTGTCGGATTCGGAGGCCGAACTGGTCACGGTGCTCGCCGAACACGACGGCGAGCAGGCCGGCGACGTCTACGAAGCGTTCCGGGACGCGACGGATCTCGGCTACACCCGGTACTCCGAGATCGTCAACAAGCTCGACGAGCTCGGAATCGTCGAGACCGAGTACGCGGATCTCGAGGGGCGCGGACGGTCCCGAGAAATCCGGCTCGCCTACGAGGCGGATGCCGTTCTCGACCGCCTCGAGCGTTGAGGGTAGCCTTCGGCACGTTTCTCTGCGGCCCTATCTCGACGAGCGATCTCTCTTCACGATCTCTCCTCGCGAGCATTCCCTGTGAACCGACAGCACGACGCACGGATCGGGGGCTTTTTTGCCGTGGTCGGGAACCAACGTACGTGCCGAAAGTTTCGTGCCCCGAGTGCGATCGTGAGGTCGCGATGCACGAACTCGAAGCGAACACTGTCACGCAGTCCGACGGGTTTTCGACGAGCTACCGGTGTCCGTACTGCCGGGGCCAGATCGAGGACGTTGCCGATCACCTCACGTGAGGGCCGGCCGCTTGATCCCGAGGCGACGTCGACCGGCGGCTTCGGGTCGTTCGTGCCGTGCCGAGCGCCGTTGTAGTTCGCTTTCGTACTCCGACGCTCCAGTATGCCGTCCAGTGTGGCTCTCCACACGGCTGAGCGCTCCGAAAAGGTGATAATAGCCCAGCAGCTGGGTTCCGGCGATGAACTCGATCGTCGAACTCGCCGTCTCACTCGCTGGCGCCACGCTGTTGACGCTGCTGGGGCTGTTCGTGGAGCTCCAGAGCATGCTCAGGTTCACCGCTGGAGAACTCAAGACTGCCGCGTGGTTCGGACTGCTCGGTCTCCTGTTCCTGTACGCCGGCATCTACCTGCTGGGGTACGAACGCGTCGTCAGGACCGTCCTGACGCCCACTGAGTGAGGCGTTTTCTGACTGTCACCGTTCGGTGACCACCTCTCCGGACGGAGACGATCGCCAGGCGACCCCGCTGCAGCCGCCAACGGAACGTTTTCGTCCACTCTCTGATCACGTACGGACATGGACATCGCGGAGAAGCGCGTCTACGACGCGAGCGCCGGCAGGACGCGCCTCGCCGTCGCAACCGAGCAGGGACTCGCGATCGTCGGCCTCTCGGCGGACGTCATCGGCGAGTTCGGGCTGGCGCTCAGAACGCCGGTCCACGACGTCGTGCCAGCCGGTGCTGGCCGACTGCTCGTCGCGACCGAAAACGATCTGCAACTCGTCGCGCTCGGAGACGACGGCGTCGCGGCAACCGCTGGCACCGCACGCACTGGCGTAGGCGCGACGGAGGCAGTAGCGATCGCTGACGGCAGCGAGCGGGACGCTGCAACGGAAAACCGCGCTGCCGTCGTCGCGGCCGGCAGCGACGGGATCGTTCGCCGCGCTTCGCTTTCGGCAGTGCTCCAGCACGCAGGGGCCGATCGCGGTGATGACGCCGTCGACTGGGCCGATATCGGTGAGGCCACGGTTCGGCGCGCCGACGGAGCCCTGCTTGCGACACCCGACGGCGTCTACCGTGCCGGCCCGTCCTCGATCGAGCACGTCGGCCTCGACGACGTGCGTGACGTCGCCGTTCCGACGGGTGGTGCCGGCCCGGGACCGTTCGCCGCGACGGGCGACGGACTCTTTCGGCTCGGTCCAGGCTGGACCGAGGAGCGATCCGGTGCGTTCGAACTCGTGACGGCCGGCGGCCCGCCCGATCACTATGGTCGCGGATCGACTGACGACACTGGCAGCGGATCGACCGACGCCACCGACGACGAAACGACCGGCAGCGGATCGACCGCCCCAGCGGCCCACGCCTGGTCCGATGGGGAGCTCCTCGCACGCGAGGACGACGAGTGGTCGTCCGTCGAGTGGCCGGCCGGGGCCGCAGCTGCCGACGTGTCTTACGCCGCGGACGGCAGTTCTCTCTTCGCCGTCGCGAGGGACGGGACCGTGCTCGTCGACGCCGGCGATGGCTGGCGCACCCGGTCGATCGGTCTACGTGGGGTATCGGCGTCGGCCGTCGTCGAGTAAGTGCCCGATGGCTGCTGGTTTCGCGCCGACTCGCCGGCTAGAGCTTGACCGGATCGAGCGGTCGCCGATCGTCGTCGCCGTCACCGCGGTACAGGGCGACGCTCCACTGGGCCGTACCGACGCTGAGTAGCGCCAGCCCAATCCCAGCGATGACGTCGGTGAACCAGTGGATGCCGAGCGCCATCGTCGCGAGGACGACGCTCGGTGCGATGACAGCGACGATCGCCAGCCAGCGCGGATACTCCTCGCGGGTGTACCACGCGAAGACCAGCACCATCACCGCCATCGAGGTGTGGAGCGACGGAAACGCGTTCGAGTTGGTGTTGATCGCGCTGGTGATGTACATCACCTCCGGGAACTCCTCGAACAGCGGCTGTCGAACCCGGCCGACCTGAAGGTTGCGCGGGCCGAACACGTTGAAGACGATGTAACAGAGCGCGCCGACGAAGTAGTTCACCGCGTAGGCGACGAACAGCATGGCGGGTTTGACGACGTCGTCGAGGACGATGTATGCTATTGGGGGGTACATCAGCAGAGCACCGTAGCCGATGACGTACACTGCGGAGAAGTAGAGGAACATCGGCTCCGGGATCGCCTCCTGGAGGTGTGCGACGAGGTTCCCTTCGAAGTCGTGAATTTCGTGAGTGAAGTTCACCGCGAACGCCGAGGAGAAATCGTCGATACGGGGGCGGAGATAGGCGTTGAACAGCAGTACGACTGCGAGGACGCTGACGTACGGCAGGAGCTCAATCACTCGGCCTACGGGGTCGCGATCGAGCGCTGCGCGGGCGTAGCCGAGCCAGCCCGTCACGAGGGCGAACACCACGACGAGGGCCACCGTCGGCCCGAGGGTGTAGCCCAGGACGTCCCACGGAATGACCGGCATTGCCAACTATCTCCGACTGCGTCGGGTAAAAATACCCCGTTTCGGGGGAGAGATCGGGGTCGGCGATGGGAGGAACGAAGTGGATCCCCGGCGATCGCTGGCGTATGACGGGACCGTTGCGGGTCGACGCCGGTGAGGTGACCGCTGACGAGATCCTGGTCGCGCTCGGGGAGGGTCGATCGGTCGTCGTCAGCACCGAAGTCCTCGGCGACGACCACGAGGTCACGCTCCGTCACGACGGCGACCAGTACTACTGCGACACGCCGACGACGTTGCACACGCACGACACCCGCGAGGAAATGTTGCAGTGCATCGAGAAACACGGGTACGCCAGCGATTCCTGACGCGACTGGGGCCACCGAACTCGCCACTAGACCGATCGCGGTGAACACGCTTAGGTCCCATCGGCTGCAACCGGACTCCATGAGCGAGCCCGATCACGACATGGCGTCGCTGATGGAGGCGTCCGATCCGGCGTTCGACGCCGTGATGACGTGCGTGTTCGGGATTCAGGAACACGAGACCCGAACGTATCTCGCGCTGCTCGATCGCCCCGGCACCACGGCGGAGGAGCTCGCAGACGTGCTCGACCGCGATCGCTCCAACGTGAACCGCTCGCTGACGGCGCTGCTGGAGAAGGGGCTCGTGAGCCGCGATCGCCGGCTGCTCGATCCCGGCGGCTACGTCTACCAGTACACCGCAGTCCCGCTTCCGGAGGCGAAGGGGCTGCTCCACGAGGCGCTCGACGCCTGGACCGAGACCGTCCACGGCGTCATCGACGAGTTCGACGCCGACGATCGGGAGTGAATAGTGGGGATGCGGTCTTGGCTGGCACCCGGCATACTGCCGCTGCGACCGCCCACGGAAGCCCCCTCCCGCTCGTCGATGTACGCTTGCTGCGCTCCTCACTTCGCTCGCTTCTGCTCGCTCGTTGCGGTGCTTGCTACTCCTACCTCGACGAGCGGTCGGCTCCTTCCGGAGTCCCCACCCTGTGGTGATTTGAGGCGAGCGTAGCTCGGTGGACTGCTCCACAGAGCCTGGCGCGTGGGGTCGGCAGCTGACTCCGCCCGACCGGAGGATCCACAGGAGCGATGGCCCACCACACTACCTCGCGGGCGGGACTGAAAGGGGCCGACCGGTCGGCGATAGCTGACGACGCAAGCACCGCAGTGACCGAACGAAGTGAGGGAGTGAGGCGCGCAGCGAGTCAGGATCGTCGAGCGGGAGGGGGCTTTCGACGCGGTTTTGCTTCTCGCATGGTCGAAGCTAGTGATTCGAGCACGATCTGGTCCGCAAGTCCATAATCGCGGAACCGCCTCGCTTTTGCCCGCGGCCCGCAATGCCCTGCCAATGAGCCTCTCACTGACCGAGCCCGCGGCCGCAACGCCCGCCGAGGCCGAGAACGGCGTCTGGCTGGCCTGCATCGACTGCGGGGAGACCCTCGCTCCGTTCGAGAGCGTCGTCTACACCTGCCCCGACTGCGATAGCCTTCTGGAAGTTCGCTACGCCGACCCGCCGACCTTCGATCAGTTCTCGGGATCCGGCGTCTGGCGATACGAGGCGGCCCTGCCGGTCCCTCAGCACGTCTCGATCGAGGAGGGCGACACGCCGCTGTACTCGGTCCCTCGCCTCGAGGAGTCAGTCGGCGTCGACTCGCTCCACGTCAAGCACGAGGGGATGAACGGCACCGGGAGCTTCAAGGATCGCGGGATGACCGTCGGCGTCGGCGCTGCGAAGGAACTCGGCGTCGATCGCCTCGCCTGCGCGTCGACGGGGAACACCTCCGCAGCGCTGGCGGCCTACGGTGCCCGCGGGGGCATGGAGACGCTCGTCCTGCTGCCTGCCGGGAAGGTGGCTGCCGGGAAGGTCGCGCAGGCGAGCCTCCACGGCGCGCGGATTCTCGAGGTGGACGGCAACTTCGACGTCTGTCTCGACATCGTGCAGGATCTCGCGAACCGGGGCGAGGCGTACCTCCTGAACTCGTTGAACCCCTTCCGCCTCGAGGGCCAGAAGACGATCGGTCTGGAGATCCTCGAGGCCCACCGCGAGCGCCTCGGCGAGTATCCCGATCGGATCGTCCTCCCCGTCGGTAACGCGGGCAACACCGCTGCGCTGTACAAGTGTTTTCGCGAACTCGTCCAGGCCGGCGAGCTCGAGCCCGAGCAGGTGCCGAAGCTCACCGGCGTTCAGGCCAGCGGCGCCGCGCCGATGGTCGAGGCGATCGAGAACGGCGCCGACGAGATCCAGCGCTGGGAGAGCGTCGAGACGCGTGCGACCGCGATCCGCATCGGCAACCCCGTCAACGCGCCGAAAGCGCTGCCGGGGATCCGCGAAACCGACGGAACCGCCGTCGCCGTCGACGACGAGGCCATCACCGAGGCCCAGCGCGATCTCGCCGAGGAGGGCGTCGGCGTCGAGCCCGCCTCCGCGGCCTCGCTGGCCGGCCTCCGCGAGCTCCGCGACCGCGACGTCGTGGCCGACGACGAGCAGGTCGTCTGCCTGACCACTGGCCACCTGCTGAAAGATCCCGACGCTGCGGCCGCTGCGGGTGCGGCGCCCGAGTCAGTCCCCGGCACGACCGAAGGCGTGCTAGAGCATCTGGGTGAGTAGCCGTTCCAACCACCGTCGCTCCGCGACCCCGAACGACCCCCAACTCGGCGGAGAATCGCCAGCAGGGACTCCCGTGTGACGACCGTCTGACAAAGTCTTTTGACCACCCGACCCGTGACGGTGTGTCGCCATGTCAGCACCTCCAGAGGACGGAACAACCGCAGGCGGGAACGGGGACGGACCCGCTGCGGCCCAGGTCGCTGCAGAGATCAACGGGAACGGGGAAGTGAGCCGACTCCGCTCGCGTGTCAGCCAACTAGAGAACGAAATCGACCGGAAGAACGCCGAGATCGAGGCCGTTCGTCGGCAGTACGAGGCGATCCTCCAGCGCGGCGCCTACGACGACGGCGCGTCGGAGGCCGGCGATACCGGACTGCTCGATCTGCTCCGATAGGGGCGCGGCGCCGTTCGGTCGCTTCGCGAGCATCTGCCGCTTCACTGTCTGCCGCTTCGGTATCTGCCGGCTCTTTTCCCCTTCTGCGTCGTCCCTCGGGGCCAAAGCTATGTACCCTCGGGGTGACACCAGTTCACACATGGGATATGCAGTGATCGATCCTGCGGAACTGCCGGCCGCCGACGATCCCGACCGGGAGGCGAGCAGGCGATCGATCAGCGACGCTGTGGGACTCACACACCTCGGGGCGCACGTCTACGAGGCCGCACCGGGCGAGACGATCCCGCTGGCGTACCACTACCACGAGGAGCAGGAGGAGCTGTTCTACGTGCTCTCGGGCACTCTCTCCCTCGAGACGCCCGAGGAAGACCTCGCCGCTGACGCCGGTGAGCTGATCGTCGTGGAACCGGGCAGCCCGCAGCGAGCCTACGTCGCCGCAGACGCGGACGAGGCGGCAGAGGTGCTCGCGATCGGCGCGCCGTCGGCCAACGACGCCCACCCCTACGAGCCATGAGCGGCGCTGGCGACTCCCCCGACGCCGAGACAGAAACGGGAACCGACCTCGACGCCGGTGTGGACGGGGATGCCGACGCTGGCGACGAGGCGGATCCCTTTGCCGACGTCCCCGAGTGGGAGGACGAGTACGTCAACGAGGTCGCTGGCCGACTCCTCCACAACTACGATCTCGAGCAGGATCGCACAGTCCACGGCGAGTCCTTCGACCTCTACGGAGAGATGGAGCTCCACAGCCAGAAACACGTGCTCCACCCCTCGATCTCCTTCGCTCACCACGAGTCCCACGAACATCTGTTCCTCCGCCGGGTAAGCTCCGCCACCGTCGCGGAGATCGACCGACTGCTCGAACTCGGCCACGATCTCGCCGACGAGTGGATCGATCCCGATCCCGAGCATTACAGCACGGACTTCACGTTCGTGCTAGTCGCTCCGAAGATTCCCGAGGACGTCCGCGAGACGATCGCGGGAACCGACGAGCGCACGCTGTTGAAATACGGGTACAACGGCCACTACGACGTCCACGTCGCGGTCGTCGCGCCCGACCGCGAGGCGCTGGTCGCCAGCGACGAGGCCGACGTGCGCGAGGCGCTGACGCTCTGGGAACCGATCGAGAACGAGGAGCGGGGCCTCCTCGGGCTGATCTCGCGACGGCTGCAGATCTGAGTCTGTGATCGACGGCGTCGCGGCCCGCCCTTCGTCGCCGCGAGCGCTCCTACGCCCGAGAGGACGGCCAGCGTCCCAGCGGCGATGTGGATCCCGAGCGTCCACGTTTCGAGGGTCGTCATACGTCCCCCTCAGACGCCGGCGGCATACGCGTCACGGCAGTCGGGAGTCACGACTCGCATCCCGTGGATCCGAAAAATGTCCGGTTGGCGGGTAGTGGCGTCAGTCGTCACTGGGCTGGTCGGGATCGCCACCATCTGCGGCGACGCGTTCGCCGCCCAGATCTCTCACCTCCGTGATGTTGTTGTAGCCCATCCAGAGGAGGCCAAGCGCCAGACCGACCAGCGTCAGTCCGATCGCGAGCTGTGCAACCGCGGAGAGCTGTGCCAGTATATCGGTTTCTGCGTCGGCGGTTTCGCCGAGCAAGCGTCCCCCGAGCACCGTATACAGCGTCGTCCACAGCAGGCCACAGATCGTGACCACCGTCATCAGCGCCATCGGGACGCCGGTCGAGACGAGCTGCTTCGTGTCGTCCCAGTTGGCGATCCAGACGGTCGCGGTCAGCAGGGCCATCGCGGCCAGCAGCTGGTTGGCCCCGCCGAACAGCGTCCAGAGGTCCTCCCAGTTACCGGTGTAGACCAGGAGGAACGCCAACACGACGATGACGCTCGTGTTCGCGAAGCGGTTCGCCGCGAACTCCTCTGCGGTCGTCTCCGGCGTGCCGACGATCTCCTCCATCATATACCGGCCTAGCCGACAGGCCGTGTCCATGCTGGTGAGCAGGAAGCTCGCGAGCACGAGCGCCATGAACGGCGCCGCGTACGTCATCGAGATCCCGAGCGTGGTGAGAATCGCGCCACCACCAGTCGCGAAGTTCGGGAGTGCGAGCCCGATCCCGCCGGTCGTCCCCTCGGGAGCGACTGCGATGATCGCCACCGACGCGATCGCGACGGAGGCGAGCAGCCCCTCACCGAGCATCCCACCGTATCCGATCAGGCGGGCGTCGGACTCCTGATCGAGTTGTTTTGCCGTCGTGCCCGAGGACACCAGCGAGTGGAATCCGCTGATCGTCCCGCAGGCGATGGTGACGAACAGCAGTGGGAACAGTGGCATCAGTGGGAGGCTATCGGCGAACGGCCCGCCGTCTCCCATGAAGCCATAGAACATGTCCAGTTCGATGGTGAGGTCGAGTGCCTGGCCGCCGCTGGTCGAGGCGTCGACGCCGGTGATGAACGTGCCGACCACGATCGCCAGTAGTGCGCCACCGACCCCGGTGTACAGCAGGAACGAGGACAGGTAGTCACGCGGCTGGAGCAGCATCCACACCGGGAGAACGCTCGCGATCCCGCCGTAGATCAGCGTGACGACGAGCCACGCGCCGATGTTGGTGCTGTTGAGCACCTCCAGGAACCCTGGCCCAGAGTCGCCGAACAGTATGATCACGTCACTGCTCGCGTTACCGAAGGCGTCCTGCGTGCCAAACAGTGCCATTGGGTAGTTGACGCCTACCCAGACCGACGCGAACACGCCTGCGACGAACAACACCGTTCCCGCCGCGAAGGGAAGGTCGAACTGGTAGAGCCACAACCCGAACAGCACTGCCAGCGTGATGTACAGCATGCTGGCGGTCGCTGCGGACGGGTAGGCGTTGAACGCGACGCCGATCACCAGCGCGAACACCGCCACGACGAGAATGATGAGGAGGAAGGCGAACCACAGCAGCATGTTCTTCCCTCGCTCCCCGACGTACTCGCCGATGATGTAGCCGATCGACTTCCCTTCGTGCCGCAAGCTCCCCGACAGCGACGTGAAGTCGTGGACTGCGCCCAGCAGTGGGTTACCGATCGCGACCCACAGGAACGCCGGGACCCAGCCCCAGATCATCGCTGCCGTAATCGGCCCCACGATCGGGGCGCCGCCCGCGATGCTCGAGTAGTGGTGCCCGAGCAACACGGGTTTCTTGGCCGGTACGTACTCCTGACCGTCTTCGTATTTGTGGGCTGGCGTGTCGCGACTGTCGTCCAGTTCGACGAACTGGGACAGATACCGACCGTACCTGAAGTACGCGACGGTAAACGACGCGAGTACCAGCGCCACGATCCAGATTACCCCTGCCATGACATACCACGGGTACGATCATGAAGATCATGCTCATAAATATAATCCATTTAATTTGATATTTCTTTGCACGATTCGCGCGATATATATCGGGAATCCAAAATCGTGTGTGTGGTCGTGGCCCAGCACAGACGGCCAGATCCAGCGAGTCCGCCGCGCCAGTGAGAACCACTTCATTCCGGAGCCGGCTCTGCGACCGACGGCGTCGATTACTCAGTCTCCCGCGGCGATCTCGGCCGTCGGATCGATCTCGATCTCGTCGGCGACGTCGGCGAGCAGTGAGTCTTTGACCTCGCGGACTCGCGTCTCGATCTCGCCGACGACCGGTACCGAGAATCCCGCGCGGATCTCCTCGAGGCGCTCCCGTTCAGTGTCGACGCGGTCCCGGAGGAAGGTCGCTCCGCGGCCCTCCTCTTCGGGGTCGGGCGCGGGCGTCAGCTTGTTCACGACGAGCCCGTCGACGCGCAGCTCCGTGTCCTCGATGCCGCCGATCGCCCGGTCCGTCTCCCGAATCGACAGCTCGTCGGGGTTGAGGACGAACGTGAAGGTGGCCTGCTCGCGGAGCGTTTCGCCAGCGTACGCGAACCGTTCCTTGCGCTCGGTGAGCCGTTTCAGGATCGGATCGCCCTCCTTCATCCGGCGAGCCTGCTGTTCCCCGATGGCTGCCTTCTCGTAGTAGTCGATGGATTTCTCGCGTTTGTGAAGCAGCCGGTCGATCCACCCCTCGAGGAGCTCCGGAAGCGCAAGCAGGCGTAGCGTTCCGCCCGTCGGCGAGGTGTCGAATACCACGCGGTCGTAGGGGTCGGACTGTTGCATCACCTCGATGAACCGGTCGAACAGCGCGGCCTCGTAGGCGCCGGGCGTCTGGTGGGCCATCTCGAGCTGGAGGGAGACCTCGTTGACCATCGCGGGACTGAGCTGTTCGCCGAGCTGGCTGCGGAGCTCGCCGAGGTGGTTCTGAACCTCATCCTCCGGATCGATCTCCATCGCGTGCAGGTGGTCGTGCCCTTCGACGGGAGCGGGATCGTCGGAAAACGCCTGGTCGAACACGTCGGAGGTGCTGTGGGCCGGATCCGTCGACACCACGAGCGTCTCCAGTCCAGCGTTCGCGCATTTCAGACCGTACGCGGAGGAAACGGTCGTCTTCCCGACGCCGCCTTTCCCGCCGAAAAAGCGAAATCGCGCCATCAGTGATCCCCCGCCGCAGTCGTTCCGGTGACTGGTCCGTTCATTCAGAAGTGGTACTGCTGGCCCTTGCGTTCGACGAGCGAGTCCCGGTCCCACATCCGGCGCTGCCAGGCCTCGAACTCGTCGGAGAGGAACGGTAGGAGCTCCGCGGTGTAGTACGACACCGGGCTGGGGATGCCGAAGGCGTCCGGGAAGCACGCGAGCATGAACGCATCCTCCAGATCCTCGGCCTCCTTCTCGATCTTCTCGTAGGCCGGGTGCGTGAGCATTCCGTGGTAGAGCCCTCGCGCCCAGATTTTCAGGGCGTCGAGAAACTCGTCGATGCGTTCTGCGAGCGTCATGTACGCCGTCTTTCGCTCCGGATCGCAAAAGCGTGTCGCCGACTAGCACGATTGTGCGGTTACTCGTCTGGTTCGAATTCGTGAGGTGGTTGTCATTGTTCTTCGATGGTGGCCTCCGAAAGTCCCCGAGCGCTCGATGCGCCGTCGGAGCAAGCTCCGACGGGGTTCGCCTCGCTTCGCTCGGCTCACCGCCGAAACGCGCGCCACCGCCCACCACCGTACATAGCTCGAATTGACCAAGCAACAGGGTGGGACTGGAAGGGGCCGACCGCTCGCGTTCGCTCGCGAAGTCAAGCACTGAACCGAGCGACCGAAGGGAGCGAGGGAAGCGCGCAGCGAGCGAGCGGGCGCGAGCGGGAGGGGGCTTCCAAGCTGTTAGTTGCCGTGACCCCGTCCCCTCGGAGCGCTACTCACAGAGGCCGACCCACCCCACGAACAGCGATTGTCAGGCTTCGTTGTCGCCGGCGCGGTGCTCGCTGATCAGCTGGTCGACCATCTCGGCGGTCTGTTCGCGTTCGCGCTCGCGCGCCCGGCGCTCCCAGTCGTCGATCACCGCCTCGACGTCGGACTCGCGGGCGACGGCGAGCTCGTCGACCTCCTGCATCGCGACGTCGTCGGCCGGCCCGACCGGAATGTCGGCCTGGAACAACACGGCGTCGGCAATCTCAGAGAGGTTCCCGGTCCCGAGCAACACCACTCGCGGACCGAAATCGACGATCGTCTTGGCGGTCGATCGCCCCGCGCCGCCGGCGTTCCGGAGGTAGATCACGTCGTCTTCGGCGAGGCCGTAGGTCTCGTGGGCTGCCTCGATCGCGGAGGAGGTGAACTCGTCGACGGGTTTGACCGGTACGAGCCCGCGTTTCTCGGGGTCGACGTCGGCGAAGTTCGAGTGGTCGAGCTTCCAGAGCGCTTTCAGCCGGTCGAGTTTGCCTTCGAGGTCCGCGATCGTCTCGTCCTTGCTCTCGAGGTCGCGCTCGAGGGCCTCGTTCCGGCGCTTGAGGCGGGTCACCTCCCGAGTTTCGCGAACTTCTTGGCGCTCGCGGCTGCGTGCGGATTCGAGGTCGGACTCCAGGTCGTCGATGCGGTCGTCCTTCTCGGAAATTGTCGTTTCGAGCTCCGCGACGTGCTCCTGCAGGCGCTCGACCTGCGATTCGAGGTCGCGGATCCGTCGCTCCTCCTCGGTGCGCTCGGGTGGCTGGTGACCGTCGTCGCCGTCCTCCGCGTCGTCGATATCGTCTCCTGCTTCTTCGCGGATGTCCGCGAGCACCGCCTCGACTGAGGTGTCCTCGGCGAGCACCCGGCCGGTGACCTCGCCGTGATCGACGTCTCGGGGGACCTTCCGCGCGATCCGCTCGAACTGGTCGGCGTGATCGTCGTGGGCGAACAGCGCAGCGGCGACCGCGTCGCGCTCGTGGTCGTTGTCGTAGCTGTGATCGGGCGCGCGGTGGAGCTTCTCGTCGACCGGGAGATCCGTCTCGGGGATCCAGCCCGCTGCGTCGAAACTGCGGCGAAGCTTCTCGACGGTCTCGGGCATCGGTTCGACGTCGGCGGCGACGAGAATCGGCCGGCCACGCTCGACGATCCACTCGGTCACCGCGGCGGTGTCGGCGGTCCGCGTCGATAGCACGTCCAGGATCTCCCCGTCGAGACCGACCACGGCGACCGCCGTCGTCGTTCCGGGATCGACGCCGACGAGGACGTGATCCCGGCGTTTCGCGAGGGGTTCGAACTCGATCCCGTCCCGGCGTTCGCGCTCGATCTCGATGCGAACGTCGCCGGCGCGCTCGCGGCCGATCGGTAGCTCCTCTGGGCTGGCTTCGACCTCGAACACGGATCGGGAGAAGCCGCCGTACTTCTCGGTGATCTCCTGCTCGTAGTCCAGCCCGGCGTCGTCGAGCGCCGATTCGACCTCCCGACTCCGTTTGCGGACCGCGCCGTGGATCTTTCGGGTGTAGCGGTCCTCGCTCCAGCCGCCACCGCCCCCGGTGGAGCGACCCCGGGCGACCTTGACGTTCGTCGTGTTCGTAAAGGCCGAAACGATCTGGCCGACGTTCGCCGCGGCGAGGCGCGCCGAGGCCTCGGCCTCCTGCATCGGATCCTTGCCGTAGGGCACGTCGTGGCGCTTGGCGACGCGGGAGAGGGGCTCGGGCTGCTCGTCGCCGGTGACCTGCACGAGTCGCGTTCCGTCGGGCAGCTCCCGGAGGAAGCGCACGAGATCGTCCGCGTCGGTCGCGAGCTCGTAGACGTTGTCCGTCGCGATGAGCGCGGGCTCCTCGCTGGCGATCAGCCGCCGGAGCTTCCGGTGGGTGACGACGTCGCGCTCGATCGACGGAGCGTCGCGAGCGGACGCGGTCGCTCGGCCGCTCTCGGCATCGGCGGGGGAAGTTGCATCGGCGTCGGCAGATCCATCGCCGCCGGCTACGTCGCCGTCGTCGGTCCCCCAGTCGAGGACGACCAGCGCATAGGACGGTGCGTCGCCGCGGACGTCCCCGCTGTGGACGTCGACGCCGAAGATGGCCTCGTCCAGTGCCCGCGTGCGTGGGCTCACTGCGAGATCCAAGGGACTGCGAGGGCAAAAACCCACGGCGGTGGGCTTTTGTCCCGACACGGAGAACCCGCGACCATGACCGCAGTCACGCTCGGGCCCGAGGGAACCTACTCACATCGCGCCGCAGAGGCCGTCGACGAGAGCGTCGCCTTTCGCGAATCCGTGACGGCCATCGTCGAGGCCGTCGAGAGCGGCGAGTTCGAGCGTGGCGTCATCGCGATCGAGAACAGCATCGAGGGCTCCGTCACCGAGAGTCTCGACGCGCTCGCGAACAGCGAGGTCGCGGTCGTCCGTGAGATCGTGACGCCAATCCGGCACGCGCTGCTGGCCCAGACCGACTCCTTCGACCGGATCGAGAGTCACACCCAGGCGCTCGCACAGTGCCGGGGCTATCTCAACGATCACTATCCCGACGCGGACCGCGAGGCCGTCGCCTCCACCGCCCGCGGCGTCGCCCACGCTCGCGAGGATCCCGCAGTCGCGGCGATCGGCCACCCCGCCAACGCCGGTGACGACCTGCAGGTGCTCGCCGAAGACATTCAGGATAGCTCCTCGAACTCGACGCGGTTCTTCGTGATCGCGGGCCCCAACGACGCCACCGACGCGGGCGGGAAGTCCTCCTTCGTCGTCTACCCGAACACGGACTACCCCGGACTCCTGCTCGAGCTGCTCGAGCCGTTCGCCAACCGCGACGTGAACCTCACTCGCGTGGAGTCCCGTCCCAGCGGCGAGCGGCTCGGCGACTACGTCTTCCACGTCGACATCTCGGCGGGGCTCTACGAGGACCGAACGCAGGCGGCCCTCGACGACATTCGTGCGATCGCCGAGGACGGGTGGGTGAAGGAGCTTGGCTCCTACGACGTCGAGACCGTCGTCTGAACCGATCCGGTCGGACACCGACGATTGGTTCTCGGACAAACACCGATAATTTTAGGAAAGCGGTCGGCTGTCAGTTGTGCATGGAACGCGGACGATCCGTTCGATCGGTTGGCATCGCACTCGCACTCGTTCTCGTGGTCTCGCTCGCTGGCTGTGGCGCACTTGGAGGCGGTGGCGGCGGGAGTAGCTGTGGCCCGGGCGAGACCAAAATCTCCTCGGTCGCAGGCGCCGATATGACCGATCGTCAGCAGGTCAGCTTCACGGGTGAGGTCGTTGCACTGGCGTCGCCGGACATGGAAGGCGCTCAGCAGGGCAACTCCTACGCCATCGACGACGGGAGCGGCTCCGCCTTCGTTCCTGGCCTGTCCGATGGAGTCGAGGAGGGTGACTGCGTGACCGTCAGCGGGTCGGCCTACCCGAACCCCGCGGACGCCGGTGCGGACGTCATCATGTCGGCGACGAACGTCACCCAGAACTGAGCGTCGCGACCGAGGGACTGCGATCGGTTCTCCCCGCCTGGATCGATCCTCCGCGAACCGGTGGCGGTAAGCCTCCGGCGTCGGTACGCCCGGATATGCCTCTCGACGCCGGTGCCCCAGCGCCCGAGGTGACCGCTCCGAATCAGGACGGCGAGGTCGTCAGCCCCTCGACCGACGGGCCGACGGTCGTGTACTTCTACCCTCGCGACGACACGCCGGGCTGTACGACCGAGGCGAACCAGTTCCAGGCAGAGATCGATAGCTACCGCGACGCCGGCGTGGCCGTCTACGGCGTCTCGACGGACTCCGTGGACTCCCACCGGGATTTCTGCAACGCCCAGGGTCTGGAGTTCGATCTGCTCGCCGATCCCGAGGCGACCGTCGCCGACGCGTTCGACGTCGACGCGAACAGCGGGGCCGCCCCTCGCACGACCTTCGTCCTCCTCGACGGCGACGTCTGGCGCGTCTACGACTCCGTTTCGCCGGACGGCCACGCTCGCGCCGTGCTGGCCGATCTCCTCGACGCTGGCGTGGTCGAGTTGTCGGAGTGAGTGGCAGCGGGACAGCATTCGCTGGGTTTCTCAGCTTCTGCACTCGTCGATAGATCCCTCGCCGTCGGACGATGCTTATTACGCCCCGGGACGAAGGACAGAACGTCATGGCACGCACACCGTTCGCGGAACTCGAGCGACTGTTCGACCGGATGGAGTCCCAGTTCGACGGCCAGGCGGCGATGGGCCGCGGGATCGCCGTCGACGTGATCGACGAGGACGACGCCTTCACCGTGGAGGCCGAACTGCCCGGCTTCGAGGCGGGTGACCTCGATCTCACCTACTCCGAGGGGCGGCTCTCCATCGCCGCCGATCGCGAGGAACGCGTCGAAACCGAGTTCGTTCGCAACGAGCGCCGAACCGCCGTCGAGCGAACTGTTCGGCTCCCCGATCCCGTCGACGCCGACGCGATCGAGGCCGACCTCGACGAGCGCGGCGTGCTCCGGATCACGCTCCCGAAGGAGGCGCCCGAGGAGGTCGGCCAGCGAATCGAGATCGGCGAGTAACGACTGCTACCGACGATGGAGCCTCGACCGCCGAGCAACCACCGCTACCGACGGTTGCAACCGTCGACCGCAGAATAAGACCGCTACCCGCGGCCGCTACCGCCGACCGCGGAGACGATCGATTCGACTGCCGCATCGACCGCGCCACTCCAGCCGTCGGGCAGCGTCCCGCCGCCCTTTGGCGGATCGATCGGAAGGTCGATCGGCTGGTAGGCTACGGTCTCGAGATACTCTTCAGCGGCTGCGCCGACGAACGTCGCGTCCTTTCGCTTCGAGGAGACACCGCCGCTGGCCAGATCGTAGTAGCTCGTAAACAGCTGGACGACGACGGCGTCCCGGTCCTCGAGCGTCCTCCGGAGCGCCCCGCCCTCGGCGAGATGGCGAAACAGTGTGGCGGTGTTGTTGGCCGGATCCGCACGGCGCCACTCCAGTTCGACGAGCACCAGCCGCTCTTCGGACTCTCCGACGACGTCGACGGGCGTTCCGCCTCCGCCGCCCCCGCCACCATCGGCACCGACGGAGCGCTCGACGGTCCACTCGGCGTCGGGCAGTGCGGCGGCGAGCCGCTCGGCGAGGCGGTCCTGAATCTGGCGCGCGTGCTCGCCCACGAGCTCGTGCTTCCGGGGGCTGGGTCCTGAACGTTTGGGCCCGATCGCGTCCGCACGACTGCGAGCGACTCACGTCACCGGCAACACGTCAGGGACGCCGATGGGCTTACCCGCCGTTCGCCCCAACGATCGCTCATGCCAGCCGAATCGACCGACGAGCAGCCGCCGATCACGCTGTACCGCCTCCAGGCCTGCCCGTACTGTGAGCGGGTCGTTCGCCGCCTGCAAGAACTCGACCTCGATTTCCAGTCGCGGTTCGTCGAGCCGATGCACGGCGATCGCGACGTCGTCAAGCGGGTCGCCGGCGTGCGGACTGTGCCCGTCATCGTCGACGAGACCACCGGGGTCACGATGGCCGAGAGCGGGAACATCGTCTCGTATCTCGACGGAACGTACGGCGAGGGCGGCGACCGCGTGCTGACGGACGGTGGCCACACCCACTCCGACGGAGGCCGCGCCGCCGGAGGTGACGCGTAGATGCCCGACTTCGAGGTCGTCGACCTGCCCGAGACTGATTACGTCGAGGCCGGCGACCAGGCCCCCGACTTCGAGCGCCCGCTCGTGAACGACGAGTTCTGGGAGGACGTCTCGCTCTCGGAGCTCACCGACGATGGACCGGTTGCTCTGATCTTCCACTCGATGGACGGCGCCTTCCCCGCGACCTACGTCTGGAGCGAGATCGACGATCGGGGCTGGATCGACGAGTTCGACGCCCAGTTCGTGGGCCTGTCGATCTCCTCGCCCTACGAGCACGGCGATCTGCTCGAGGACAGCGGGATCGACGCGTCGCTGTTTTCGGACCCCGCCAACGGCGTCGCCGAGGCGTTCGGCATCGTCAACGATCTCGATGGGATGGCCGGCGTCAGCGAGCCCCGCCCCGCAGTCTACCTGATCGACGAGGATCGCACCGTGCAGTACGCCTGGGTGGCGGACGAGTGGCCAGAGTTCCCGCCCTACGACCACGTCGAGGACGCGCTGGCCGATCTGTAGCGCCACGACACCCCCGTTCGTCTCGATCCCGCCCGCTTTTGCGCGAGGAGCCCCGATCAGAGGCCAATGACCGAGGACGGCCCGTCCGAGCCCACTCCAGCGGGCGGTGAACCAGTTTTAGACGGCGATATCGACGCCGCCGCGGCCGCTATCGACCGTGGCGACCTCGTGGTCTACCCCACCGAGACGGTCTACGGACTCGGCGCGGACGCGACCGATCCGGACGCCGTTGCAGCGGTCTTCGACGTGAAGGGACGGGATCGCTCGAAGCCGATCTCGCTGGGCGTCCCCGACGTCGAAGCGGCACTGGCCTATACGACGCCGACCGTCCGCGAGCGTCGCTTCATGCACGAGTTTCTCCCCGGGCCGGTGACAGTCGTCGTCGAGCGAAAACCGATCGTGCCGGACGTGCTGACCGCCGGCAGCGACCGCGTCGGGATTCGCATCCCCGATCACGAGCTGGCGCTAGCCCTGCTGAGGGCCGCTGACGTCCCGATCACTGCCACGAGTGCGAACGTGAGCGGGACCGGGAGCGTCTGCGAGGTCGAGACGCTGAGCGAGTCCGTTCACGAGGCAGTCGCCGCGGTGCTCGACGCCGGCCAGACGCCCGGCACCGAGAGCACCGTCGTCGACGTGGACGCCGGCGAGATCCACCGTCGTGGTGCGATGGCCGACGCGATCGAGGAGTGGCTCGACGAACACTGACCGGAGCGGTAGCGGTGGCGTCTTCGGCGACCGCCTACGATTCCGGCGCCACTGTCGCGTAGCAGTTCCCGCTAGAGACCTGCGAGTCAACGATCTCGAGATCGCTCTGCGCGAGCTCCGCATCGAACTCGTCGGGATCGTAGACGTGGTAGAACCGATCGACGGTCTCGCCGTCGGGCAGTTCCCACGGAATCGCGGCATCGAAGCCGCTCCCGTCGGAGCCCCGTTCCTCTGCGTCGAAGCGGTCGGCCTCGGTGCTCCACGCCGAGACGAGCGCTTCCCCATCGTCCGTGAGCACTCGCGCAATTTCGTCGAGGCTCTGGATCCGGAGCTCGCGGCTCGGGAGGTGGTGCAGCGTCGCGATGGAGATCGCGATGGCGACCGTTCCGTCGCCGAGGGGAAGGCTCGCGGCGTCGCCAGCGAGCAGGTCGGCGTCGACGTCGCTGCGTTCGCTTGCGACGTCGAGGAGTTCGGTGCTGATATCGAGGCCGATGGGTTGCTCCACCCGTTCGGCGAGCGGCGGGAGGTGCCGGCCGTTGCCGCAGCCGACGTCGATTCCGAACGTACCGCCGGCTGTGGATTCGAGGAACTCCGTGACCTCTGGCCAGGGGTATCGGCGCGTCTCCGCGAAGTGGGCCGCTATGTGATCGTAGACCTCCTGCGTCGCGGCCCGAGAGTTGTCCATTCGAGTTCGGTATTGATCGCTTGCCGCTAAACAGCCGCGGTTTCTCGCTCCGGGCCAGCAGACCGCTTGGAAGCCCCCGACCGCTGGAGCGATCTATCTCGCTGCGCCCTTCACTCAGTCGCTTCGCTCCTTCGTTCCAGTGCTTGCGTCGCTACATCGCTCCAGCGGTCGGCCCCTTCCAGTCCCACCCGGTGTGGCCGGTGGGGGCACCGTCTGCGGTTGTCAACGTCGCGAGCGCCACGTGCGCGAGCGGTTCTCCGCGGGTGAGGGACAGAGTCCCGATCCCGCGGCCTTTTTTGGCGGAGATTTTTTTTTTGCGCGAGCGGTGCCCGCAGGCCGCTCGAAGAGCGGCCGAGGACACCCGAGCGGAAAAAAGGTCCTCTTACTCAGGCTTGAGGCCGCCGCCCTCGATCCGCATGACTGCCTCGCCGTCGGCGAGGTTCGGGGCGTCGACGAGGCGGACGATCCGCTTGTCGCCCTTGGACTTCCGGAGGTACATCCGGAAGGTGGACTTGTGGCCGAGGATGTTACCGCCGATCGGCTGGGTCGGGTCCCCGAAGAAGGAGTCGGGGTTGGAGGCGACCTGGTTCGTGACGACGACGGCCGTGTTGTGGAGGTTGCCGACCTTGTCGAGGTCGTGGAGGTGTTTGTTGAGCTTCTGCTGGCGGTCGGCGAGCTCGCCACGACCGACGTACTCCGCGCGGAAGTGGGCGGTCAGCGAGTCGATGCAGAGCAGGCGGACGGGGTACTCGTCGTCCTGACTATCGCCGGCGAGCTCAAGGGCCTTCTCCGCGAGCAGCATCTGGTGGTTGGAGTTGAACGCCTTCGCGACGTGGATATACTCGAGGAACGAGTCGACGAGCGCGTCCATCGTCTCGTCGTCGTCGATGCTGCCCTCGATCTCTCGCTCTTCGAGCATGGCCTTCTGGGCCTCCTCGGGAAGCCCCCGAACCATGTCGTCGATGCGCTCGGGGCGGAACGT
This sequence comes from Salinarchaeum laminariae, assembly GCF_023204835.1. GTDB lineage: Archaea > Halobacteriota > Halobacteria > Halobacteriales > Salinarchaeaceae > Salinarchaeum > Salinarchaeum laminariae. The sequence goes on along the minus strand of NZ_CP096270.1, from coordinate 653,007 downwards.
GTCCTCGCTGTCGACGAAGATGGCGGAGCCGTGGAGTCCGCCGTGCTCCTTGGGGAGCTGGACGTTGATCGAGAGCTGGTGGGTCACCTGGGACTTGCCGGAGCCGAACTCACCGTAGACCTCGGTGATCGACTGAGTCTCGACGCCGCCGCCGAGCAGTTCGTCGACCTCGTCGACCATCCAGGAGAGCTTGCCGATGCGCTCGCGGCGTTCGAGGACGGCCGACCCGGTCTCGAAACCGCCGATGTCGGCGGCCTCACGCGCTGCACTGACGATGTCGGCGGCGGTGGACTCGCCGACGTCGGCCGTGTTCGACAGCTCGCCGGGGCTCGCGACGGCGAGGCTCTGGAACGACTCGAACCCGTTGTCTGTCAGCTTCTCTGCGGTCGCCGGGCCGACGCCCGGGAGGTCTTCGAGGTCAGCGTCTGCTGCCATACACTCTCCTCGGGCGGGATGGGACATAAACCCCCGTTTACAGGGGAGTGAAAGTGAAAATCTTGGAGTCGGTCACGCTTGTGTACGGCGATCTCCGGTGCCGAAGCCGGTGAAGCGCTGCGGCGGCCGTGACGGCCGCAATCGGCCGGCTGGGGCCCAGCGGGGACCACGAACCCCTCGCCGCGGCATCCCTCCTGAACCTGTGGACTGCCGTCCCAATTTCTGGACGCATCACGCATTCGGCACGCTTATGCGCGATCGGGCGCAACTGACCGGTATGAGCAACGCCGCACGCAGTGCGGTCGGCTACGACGAGCTGGCGGTCCTGAAGCTGCTCGCCCTCGAGGGCGGACTCGACGGCGAGGTCAAGACGTCCTGTGGCGCGCTCGGCGACGCCGTCGGCGCCTCCACGCAGACGGCCTCTCGCCGCCTCCAGCGCCTCGAGGACGCAGGCCTGCTCGTGCGCGACACCGTCAGCGACGGCCAGTGGGTCGAGCTGACCGAGGACGGCGAGCGCGAACTGCGCAACGAGTACGAGGACTACCGGCGCATCTTCGAGGGCGTCTCTCGCGTCGCCCTGCTGGGCACCGTCACCGGCGGCATGGGCGAGGGTCGCCACTACATCACGCTCCCGGGCTACATGAAGCAGTTCCGCGAGCGTCTCGGCTACGAGCCGTTCCCGGGCACGCTCAACGTCGATCTCACGGAGGCGAGTCTGCGCCGCCGCGGCGCGCTCGACGCCATGGATCCGGTGCCGATCGACGGCTGGGAGGACGACGAGCGGACCTACGGTCCGGCGGTCTGTTACCCCGCGACGATTACCAAGACCGATCCCGACGCTGGCGCCGCCGAGGACGACGATGCGCCCACCTACGACGGCGCTCACGTCATCGCGCCCGAGCGCACCCACCACGACGAGGACCAGCTCGAAGTCATCGCGTCGGACAGGCTTCGCGACGAGATCGATCTCGACGACGGCGACCACGTCACGGTCACCGTCCGGGGGACCTGAGATGGGCCGGAGTGACGCCCGCAGCGAGGACGGGCCCCAGAGCGCGACCGGATCGGACGCCTCCAACGCCACGCTCCAGCGCGCGATCGAGGCCGTCCGTGCCGGCGAGCCAGTCTGCGTCCACGACGCCGACGACCGGGAGGGGGAGACCGATCTGTTCTACCCCGCGACCGCCGTCGACGCCGACGCGCTCGCACAACTGCGCAACGACGCCGGGGGCCTGATCTGCGTGGCGCTCGCTGCCACGGTCGCCGACGCAGCGGACCTCCCCTACTACGCCGACGCCGTCGACCATCCCGCAGCCTCCGGCGACGAGACGGCCTACGGCGACCGCCCCTCCTTCTCGCTGACGGTGAACCACCGCGACACCTACACCGGCGTCACCGACGACGACCGCGCGCTTACGATCTCGGAGATCGGTGCGTTCGCGGACGCGGTCGACGCTGGCGAGCTCGCCGATCCGACCGCCGCCTTTGCCGCCGACTTCCGCGTCCCCGGTCACGTTCACCTCCTGCGGGCAGCGCCGGAACTGCTCGCCGAGCGTCGCGGCCACACCGAGTTCGCGGTCGCGCTCGCCGATGCCGCCGGAATCCCGCCCGCCGTCGTCGTCTGCGAGATGCTCGACGACGCGACCGGGGAGGAACTCTCCGTCGCTGGTGCGCGTGAGTACGCCGAGCGCCACGGAATCCCGTTTCTGGAGGGCGAGGACGTGGTGGCGGCGCTCCGATAACCAGTCTGTGGTTTCCCTGATGTTTATGACAGGAACCGAGCAGAATACTCCGCAATGTCGCCGGATGACGCCCCAGGTAAGGAATCCACTGCCGTTTCCAAGCGCGATCTCGGCGTCGTTCGCGAGGAATCGCGGCACGTAGTCGATGCACAACTGCGTACGATGCACGAGACCGACCGGAAAGCGATGGCAACGGCGCGCGTCGATGCGCTGATTGTCGGTCTCCTGCTCTCGGCAGCTTCACTCGCCGAATCTCCTGCTGGCGTCGTGAACCCCTGGTTGGTCGGCGGAAGTACGTTGCTGCTGGCATCGCTTGCATGCGCCGTCCTCACATATTCGGTGGATCGGCCGAGCTACGGGGTCGGTCCTGGGTTCATCGACGATGTCACAGCACGGGAACGACCAGAGATTGCTATCGAGCGTGTCGTCGTTTCGAGCTATGGCGAGTGGATCGAGGAGAACGGTGACGAGATTGCGTCGAACGGGACCTATCTTCTCGTCGCGCAGGGATTGCTCGTCGTTGGCTTGACCGGAATCGCGGCCGGACTGTACCAACTACTCCTGTAACCGGCACAGGTTTTTATCTCACGGAGCGCAATTGCTTCGACATGAGTCGTGAGGACACGTCCGATCGACCGAAGACCGCCCGCGGATACAAGGGCCCCCGCTGGCTGATCGACCGGCTCCCTCGGTACTCCTCCTCCTCGACAGGGCGCGATTCGGAGGACGAATGACGCCGCGGCCGGCGTCCCGGTTTCTTTCGTGGATCCCAGATGAATGACCACACCCGCGCGCCGGACGTTCCAGCTCCTGCCGGCGACCCCACCGGCTGGAACGCCGCCGGGGAGCACTGGGAACACGCAACGCTCCGCCGCGCGACCGTCCACGGCGTAGCGCTGTTCAACGCCGGCGACTACCACGAGTCCCACGACTGCTTCGAGGACGAGTGGTACAACTACGGCAACGGCACCGACGAGAGCCGCTTTCTGCACGGGATGGTCCAGGTCGCAGCGGGCGCGTACAAACACCACGACTTCGAAGACGACGCCGGGATGGCGAGCCTGTTCGAGACTGCCCTGGACTACCTCGCACAGCTCCCGCGAGACTACTACGGCGTCGACCTCCTCGACGTGCGGAGCCAGCTGACGCGAGCGCTCGAGGACCCAGAAGCGATCGAGGGCTGGCAGCTCCGGCTGGACGGCACGATCTCGGAGGCCAACGACGCCGACTACGCCTACGTCGAGGCGCTGGAGCACTGAGCGGCCCCTGGCGCTCGCGGCAAGCGCGGCTCGCGACCGAATGGCCTAACAGCCTACGGTGCCGATTATGCTTCGAATGCGGGTCGAAACGATCGGGAATGGGGAACCGGAAATCGCAGTGGTCGGCGGAATCCACGGCGACGAGCCGTCGGGTCAGCGAGCCGTCGAGGGTCTCATAGACGACCCACCCGAGGTCGAGCGGCCGGTCAAGCTGATCGTCGCCAACGAGGCCGCGCTGGAAGCCGACGAGCGCTACCTCGACGAGGACCTCAACCGGGCCTTCCCCGGCAGTCACGACGCCGACACCCACGAGGGTCGCCTCGCCGCCAGGCTCACCGAGGAGCTCGAGGACACGCTTGCCTTCTCGTTGCACTCCACGCAGTCCTACCCCAAGCCGTTCGCGATCACGACGGAGGTCGACGATCTCGCCCGAGAGATCGTGCCGGCGCTCCCCGTCGACGCGCTCGTCACGTCCGGCGAGTTCACGGACGGTCGGCTGCTCGACGTCGCGAACGTCGTCGAGGTCGAGGCGGGCCACCAGGGAAGTGAGCGGGCCGCCGAGAACGCCGCACTCCTGGTCGACGCGTTCCTGAAGACGACCGGTGTACTCCCCGGTGAGACCGAGCGCAGGACGCACCTTCCGGTCTATCGCCTCTCCCGCTCGGTCCCCAAGGCCGCCGCGACGGACTACGACCTGCTCGCGGCGAACTTCGAGCGGGTCGGCACCGGCGAGGCGTTCGCGGCCGCGGACGACGAGGAGATCGTCGCCGACGAGCCGTTCTACCCCGTGCTCATGTCCGCCGAGGGGTACGAGGGAATCTACGGCTACGCGGCCGAGCGCGTCGGCTCGATCGAAAGCTAGCCTGCGAGTTCGTCGACGTTTACTCGTCTGCTGTAAACCGTACCGTCGTCAGCTCCCGGCCCAGCTCGCAGTGGTCGTGTGGTGGATCGCCGAGCACCTCCTGTATCTGGTGGCTATCTTCGAACCCCGCGCCGTCGGGCTCGCAGAGCTCGTGACTTGGACAGGACGTGTGCGGGCACGGGCCCGCCAGCGAGGTGCTGCTCCCGGCGTAGGCGCCCGTACTCGGGACGTTCGCGGTGACTGCCGCCGGCTCGACGTCGACGGCCCGGACGCCGTCGTCGTGCACCGCGCAGTCGAGTTTCTGGGTGTTCTCCCTGACCGCCGTCACTGCGTACTTCACGCCCTCCGTGAGATTGAGACACTGGCTCCGGTAGGGACAGCCCTCGCAGGCGGCCGTTTCACCCTGATAGACGAACTCGCGGCCCTCCTCTGCGAGGCGCGTTCCGAGGAGGGTCAGCTGCGACATACATGCGGATGAGCACCGGAAGGCCTTGGGCGTTCTGTCCTCGCGACTGGGTTGCAAAGAACGAACGACGCCACCGCCAGGACCGCCTTGGAAGCCCCCTCCCGCTCGCGCACGCTCACTTGCTGTCGTCCGAGAGAGCGGAGCTCTCTCGTGATCGGACGAGAGCACAGCTCTCGTCGACCTCGCGGGATCGAAGATCCCGCTCAGTCACGAAAGGCGCTTCGCGCCTTTCGAACGACGCGCTTCACTCGCTCCCGTTGGTCGCTCGTTCCAGTGCTTGCGGCGTGAGCGAACGCGATCGGTCGGCCCCTTCCAGTCCCGGAAGAGCAAGCTCTTCCGACCTTCGCAGGATCGAGGATCCTGCTCAGTCCCACCCGGATTCCTGGATCACCGAGCGCGAAACCCCGCTGGACGGTGGGGGAGAGCGGGGCGCGCCCTGTGGTCGCCAGTAGCCGCGGTTCGTTCACTTTCGCCGCGCGGGACGCGAACGCTTTACCGCTCGGCGTCGAAATACTCCCCAGATAGTACCGTGGCGTCGACGAACGGCTACACCCGGTTTTTCCCCTACGACGAGCCCTTCGAGAATCAGCGGGAGGCGATGGACCGGGTGTACAACGCGCTAGCACGCGGGCAGGACGTCACGTTCGAAGGCGCCTGCGGGACCGGGAAGACACTCGCCGCGCTCGCGCCCGCGCTGGAGCACGCCAGCGAGACCGACAAGACCGTCGTCATCACCACGAACGTCCACCAGCAACAGCGGCAGTTCGTCCGGGAAGCCCGGCGAATCGCCGAGCAGGAGGACCTTCGCGCGGTCGTCTTCCGCGGCAAGGGGTCGATGTGCCACGTCGACGTGGACTACCAGGAGTGTCAGGTGCTCCGGGACGCGACGCGGGATCTCGTCGACACCGAGCAGGAACAGGAGGAGCTCGAACGACGAGCGGATGCGCTCCAGGCCAGCGCGCAGGCCGGCGAAGAGGACGCCGCGGAGGTCTACGGCGCCGTCACCGAGGAACTCGAGGCCGTCGAGGCCGATCTGGAGGAGCTTCGCGACGCCGCCACCTGCGAGTACTACCGCGCGAACCTCGAACGCGACGCCACCGGCTTCTACGAGTGGCTCTACGACGACGTCCGGACGCCCGACGAGATCTACGAGCGCGCACAGACGGCCGGCTTCTGTGGCTACGAACTGCTCAAGGAGGGCGTCGACTCGGCCGATCTCGCGATCTGCAACTACCACCACCTGCTCGATCCGCAGATCCGGGAGGCGTTCCTTCGCTGGCTCGACTGCGATCCAGAGGACGTCATCGTCGTCTTCGACGAGGCCCACAACGTCGCCGACGCGGCCCGCGAGCACGCCACCGAGACCTGCTCGGAGCGCACGATCGAGCGCGCACTCGACGAGCTCGACGCGACGCCCGATCCCCGGACGGAGGCCGCTGCCAACGTGCTCGAACCGTTCCTCGCCGCGCTCCGGGAGAGCTACGAGGGTGGCCTCGGCTTCGGCGAGGTCGGCGAGCACTGGACCGACGTGTCGATCGACAACGACGACCGTCGGGACGACCTGACCCTTGCTTTCCTCCAGGCGTACTCCGGCCGCGGCGTCGAGGACGACCTCGCCGACGCGGTCGCCCTCGGCCAGGAGCTCGATTCGGAGTACGAGGAAGCCTATCGCGATGGCGACGCCGACGAGCGCCAGGAGTGCCAGACGCTCCAGGCCGCGGGCTTCCTCGACCGCTGGCTCGAGGACGCTCCCGATCCGGGCTACTACCCGACGCTCGGCGTCCGGCGCGATCAGAGCACCGACGAGATATACGGCCGCGCCGAGCTTTTCGCCTGTCTCCCGGGTTCGGTGACCGGCGATCTCACTGCCGAAACCCACGCGACCGTGCTGATGAGCGCAACGTTGCGCCCCTTCGACGTCCTCGAAGACGTGCTCGGGCTCGACGAGCCCGCAACGATGGCCTATGGACTCTCCTTCCCCGAGGAGCATCGCCGAACGTTCGCAGTCGACACGCCGCCGCTGTTCTCCAGCGACCGCGACGACCCCGAGGTGCAGGCGACCGTCGCCGCAGCCTTGCGAGACACAGTCGAGTTCACGCCCGGGAACGCGCTCGCCTTCTTCCCGAGCTACAGCGAGGCTGAACGCTACCACGATCTGCTCACCGGCGTGCGCTCGATCGTCGGTGCAGGGCCAGGGACGGACAAGCCTGCCATCCAGCTCGAGGACGGCACCTCCGTCTACCTCGATCGCCCCGGCACCGCGGCGGAGGATCTCCGCCAGCGCTTCGTCGAGGACGACCACGCCGTGTTGTTCACGTCGCTCTGGGGAACCCTGACCGAAGGCGTGAGCTTCGACGGAGACGACGCGACCACAGTCGCCGTCGTCGGCGTTCCCTACCCGCATCTCGACGACCGCGCCTCGGCGGTGCAGGATGCCTACGAGCTGGCCTTCGCGGATCGGCCGGTCGACGACCCCGGCTGGCGATACGCCGTCGAGATCCCGACAGTTCGCAAGACCCGGCAGGCGCTCGGCCGCGTGTTACGGTCGCCCGAGGACCTGGGCGTTCGGGTGCTGCTCGATCGGCGATACACCGCAGCTGGTCAGGGACAGCTCGGCCAGTACAGCGTCCACGACACCTTCCCCGAGGAAGAACGCGAGGAGCTGATCGACGTCGCTCCCGAGAAACTCAAGTTCGCGATCCGGAACTTCTACACCGACCACGACGCCTACCACGGCGACGCGCCCGTTCCGGAGTAGATCGCGCTCCTTCGCCCCGCTGACACCAGCTCGGGTTCTGAGCATCCATCCCCCAGAGCGGAAGCGTTGCCATCGGCTGCAGCTCGGGCCGTTTCTGCTCGACCGTGCGCATTTGATATCGCGGAGTACAGTTTATTATATGTAGTGCGCAGCTGACGATCCGGGTTTCAGCGCGCACAGTTCGGCCGTTCGCTGGGCCGCAGGCACCGCTGGCGGTTCCATTGCCGGTCTGGTTGGCGACGTTCTCATTCCGGAGTCGAGTCGGTCCTGGGACTGCCGACAGTAGGTGCAAGGAGAACGACGGTACTCATGGGGCGGAGGTCCTGGTCTGGTAACCGTCATTCGATTGTCCATGTGCTGGACCTCTCGCCGAACTTGGGTGCGGATCGGTCTCTCGGACTCGCGGTCTGTCCCGCTTTCTCACTTTTTCGCTCACTGGGGTGGTGGCTCCGCTCGAGGATGTCGACAGCCGCGAGGAAAACTGAGTGGCGATTTGCGCACGGGTCGATTACCACCACCTGCCCCAGGGGTTTCGTCGCCGGTCTGGGGCTCGACACATCGAGCGTTATCGGAGTCGCTGGACGAGTCGTTCACGCGATCGTTTGGAGGGTCGCTCGTTCGTGGAATCGTCGGCGTCCGTGTCCATCTCACCGCGCGCGTACTCGACGGCGTGGCCGCCGGCCGTGCGCGCGTGTGAAAGTGCGGCCGTGGCGTGTTCGGTTGCCTCGGTCGCCTCCGAACGGGCCGCTTCCCGCGGGTCGGGTTCCGCTGCTTCGCGTCGACGTCGACGGAGGGTTCGGACGGTGAGGAGACCAGCTCCCAGTGCGAGCACAGCTACAAGTGTCGTTCTCAGGGACATACACTGACCGTTTGGGTCTTCTTAGGGATAAACGGTTCCATGGGGGAGGAATTGAGTCGAGTATACGACGGGATTTTGGTTCGAATGTATTGGAAAGCAGGACGCATGGTCACAGCCATTGCCTGGTAGCTAGCTGAGTGCCTTCTGGTGCGTGCGTTCCTCGCTGGCCTCCTCGACCGGGCACCTGGCTCGTGGTTCGTTTTGCCGGGGGTTGCCCGCGGGTCCTCGATCGGGGCTGGTGAACTGGTTTCAGGTCGAATGCTGTCCTCTGGCCAGTGCTACAGAGGCCGCTGTCTCCACGGTACTTTAAATAGTATATCGGCTATCGCTATACGAAAAATCACGATGCCGGCGCGAGCGCGCTGTCGAGAATTGTGAGTTTCCTCTTCTGCGAAAAGGCGGCGCCGTCTGTCGGTTTCGACGACGGAAATCTATTGAGTACGGCGCCATCCGCTTCGATCGAACTGATCACCTGCGTGCCCAATTCCAGCGAGAAATGGGCCTTGTAGCCTCTCTATCTGCCACTCGTGTCCTATCCGTCTCTCCTGGGGTACTGGTGTCCCTGTCAATTTTTTGGCCAACCTAAGAAATCGAAACGCATTTAAGAATTTAGGCTGCCCTAAACTCTATGGGACGTGATACCCCCAACGGGGGACCGACGCGACGTGAGTACGTGAAGGCCGGCGGCGCAGCACTCGGCGGTGGGTTGCTCGCCGGCTGCCTCGCAGATGGAGACGGCGAGGACGATGGCGAGCGTGCTGGGGAGAACGGCACGAGCGAATCGACCGGGGACGGCTCCTACACAGTCTCGATGGCGCCGATGGGCGAGGTCACCTTCGAGGAGGTGCCAGCGACCATCTTCACCCGGCTCACCCACCACGCCGGCATGGCGTTCGCGCTCGGGCGTGGCGACGACGTGAACTCGATGCACGCCCCCGACTACTACGACGCGCTCTGGAACCAGTTCACGCCACGGCTCGAGGGCGTCGAGCTCGACTGGACGGGTCTGTTCTCCTCGTGGGAGCCCGGCCGGGAGGACCTCTACGACCTCGACAGCGACGTCCACCTCGCGGACCCGGCGAGCGTCGTCCAGCTCGGTTCGTGGGATCGTGACGATCTCGAGGAGATCGAGGAGCGCGTCGGCCCGTGGTTCGGCAACACGCTGAGCGATCGGCACACGCCGGCACCGGACGGCTGGCAGGACAGTTACGAGTACTACGGTCTCTGGGAGATCTTCGAGAAGGTCGCCCAGGTGTTCAAGGAGACGGACCGGTACGAGGCGCTGGCGTCGATTCACGACGACCTGCTCGCGGAGATCGAGGCAAATCTCCCGCCGGAATCCGAGCGGCCGCGGGCGGTCATGATCGGTGCGAGCTCCATCGACAGCATCTACGCATACACGCTCGACAATCCCGGATTCCTGACGGCACACATCCGCCCGCTCGAGCCGAGTCCCGCGTTCGAGGACGACGTGACCTCCCAGTCCGTCGTCGACATGGAGCAGATGGCCGAGGCGGATCCGGACGTCATCCTCGCGCTGGGTGGGTTCCATCCCGATACGGACATCCAGGTGATCCGCCAGAACTTCCAAGAGCACGAGGTCGGGGCGACGATCACGGCTGTCGACAACGACCGGATCCACGCCCAGGGCGCTCGCTATCAGGGACCCATCGTGAACCTCTTCCAGCTCGAGATGACCGCCAAACAGCTCTACCCCGACGCGTTCGGCGACTGGCCGACGTACACGGAGGGTCCCTACCCCGAGATTCCGCCCGAGGAGCAGCTGTTCGATCGCAACGACGTCGCTTCGATCATCATGGGTGAGTTCTGACCATGACTGACACTGACGACACGCGCGAGACGCCGACGCGACGTGACTGCATGAAGTACGGCGGTGCAGCGGTCGCCGGCGGACTGTTGGCCGGCTGTCTGGGCAGCGATTCCAGTTCGTCCGGCGACGCCCCTGCTCCCCGTTACGAGGCCTGCATCGAGCCGGTGGGCTGCGTCGGGTTCGATACGGTGCCGGAGACTTACGTCGTCAACAACGGCGAGTGGGCCGACATGGCGTTCGCACTCGGCCAGCGCGACGGGTTCCTGACGTCCACGACGATGATTCCTGGTTTCCTCTTCGAGCCCTTCGGGCTGGACGTCCCGCCGCGATCGGAAACAGCCGGCCTCGACACCACCAGCTGGGACAAGGAGGTGTTCTACGAGGAGGAGCCGGACGTCATCCTGATGGACCCGAACTACATGCACGCCACCGGGTGGGACAGCACGTGGGACGAGTCCGATACGCGGGAGATCGCGGAGAACGTTGCTCCCTTCTTCGGTAACAACATCCTGCGGCGACGCGAGTGGCACGACTACCGGCTCTATACGCTGTACGAGGCGTTCGAGCGGCTGGCCGACTGTTTCCAGGAGCGCGAGCGCTACGAGGCTATCGCCGAGATTCACGACAGCGTCCAGGCGGAGATCCAGTCCCGACTACCGCCGGTGGACGACCGGCCGTCGATCGCGCTGATCAACAGCGCGTCGAGTCCAGCGCAGGGGACGTTCTACCCGATGCACACGCAGTCGGAGGGCGTCGAGACGAAACCGTACCGTGATCTCGGCATCGGGAGCGTCTTCTCCGCCGAAACGGCCGCGGGAGGCTCGATCGATTACGAACTGCTCATCGACGTCGACCCTGACGTCATCGTCGTTCACTGGGGTATCGGAACCACGGGTGACGGTGACGGGTTCTCGGCTGCGGCCTTCCGAGAGCAGTACGTCGAACCTTTCGAGGATCACTCCGCAGGCAGCCAGCTGACCGCTGTCGAGAACGGCGCCATCTACCCTGGTGCGTACGGATCGCAAGGGCCGCTCGTGAATCTGCTCCAGACCGAGATGGTCGCTCAGCAGCTCTTCCCCGAGATCTTCGGATCCTTCGATCTTGCGGCCTTTCCCGACGTACCCGCGGAGCAACGGCTGTTCGATCGCCAGGCGGTCGCGGATATCGTTGCCGGCGATTTCTGAACCATGTCACGCACTGGTCCCCCTGCGATCTGCCGCGGTCGGCGTGACTGGAACGGGGTGGTGTCGCCGTGATCGGCACCACGCTCGACGATATCCGCTCCGCCGTCGAAGAGCTCGCCAGCGAGGACGGCAGCTACTATCTCGTCTGCGCTCGGACGGGCGATCGCCCCGTTCCGACGGGCGATTTGCGGTTCGCGAACAGGGTGAGCGCCCGCGCCGCAGCCACTGCGACCGAGCAGTACCGGGCGGCGCTCCGCCGGTACGATCCGCAGCTGCCCTACTACGACGTCGTTGCGTGTGAGGCAGGCGAGTCCGGGGCCGATCGGTACCCTCGAACTGCTGCGGGCGCTGCCACGACGGCTATCGCCCACGAACGACCCGGAGCCCCTCCCTCGGACGCCGCCGGGGCCGGTTCGCCGGTCGGCGGCTCCGGCGATCGGTCGGCACTCGTCGAGTGCTGTCACCGCGTCGCTGCCGCCGTGTTCGAGGCGCTCTCCGCAGCCGGCCACGACGCCGTCGAGTCGGCGGTCATGGACGCATACGTCGACCTCGCGGAGACCGTAGGCGATCCCGACGAGCTCTGCTGTTGCCTGCTCGAGAGCATGGCAGCGGAGATCGACGAGGCGCTCTCTCCCCGCCAGCAGGCCGCGGTCGTCGCGGACGCGGTCGAGCGACAGCCCGCACCGACGCCGACGGATCGGCCGCTCACGGCGACGCTCCAGGGGCTGCAGTCCCGCGGGCTGCTCAGCGGACACGCCCGCTCGCCGTGGTCCTTCGATCGCGACGACGGCGCCAGATCCGTCGTCGTGCTCGTGGACGGCTACGCACTCTCGCCGCGGGACGGCCAGCTGCCCGTGCTTCCAGTCGCCGTCGAACTGTTCCGCCGCCAGCCCGACTGGCAGCCGGCGACGCTGGACGTCGTCGCGCTCGAGGTGGGCTGGAAGCTCGAACTAAGCCTCGGCGGTGACGCGCCGCCGCGTGGGCTCGCCAACGCGCCGATTCGGCCGAGGGCGTAACGATGGTGACGACTCACGTCGATCAGGCGCGCGATCGGGTCGCCGCCGAGCGCGAGGCCGTGGTCGCCAAACGGTCCGCGATCGACGAGTTCGTCGATCGGATCGAGGGTATCTCGGCGAAGTCCTCGACGTCGCCGTCGCCGCTCGCGGGCGGGGCGGTAAGGGCGGGCGCCAGCGGCGTACTCGCCCGGGGCTCCACGTCGGCCGACGACGGCTGTGCCGCGGTCCGGTCGGCGTTCGCGGAGACAGTGCGTCCCCACAGCGTCGCCGACCACGAGGAAGACGAGCCGCTCCTCGAGACGATTCGATCGGAGCTATCGGATTCCATCGCGGTCGCGCTCGCACCGACGACGGACACCTCTCTTTCGCCGGAGCTGAAGCAGCTTATCGTCTCGGAGGCCAGCAATCGGCGGGCCGAGGCGACCGTCTTCGTTCGGGCGCTCGATCGCGAGGCCGACCAGCTCACGACCGCCGCCAGCGTCGTCGACGAAATCACCGGCTGGATCGTCGAGACGGACGAGCGACCGCTCGGTGATCTGGGGTTCGACGCGCTGGCCGAACGCCACCAGACGCTCGCTGCCCACCGGGATCGTTGCGAGGCGCTCGCGGCCGATCGCCAGGCGTTCCTCCAGGCCTCGACGAGCGAGGGGGCCGAGCTGGGAGTGAGCCACGACCAGCTCCCGAGCTACTGCTACGCGGCGTTCCCGATCGACCATCCGGTGCTCGTCACCGCGGCCCGGCTCGACGACGTCTGTGCCGAGTGCCAGCGGGCCGTTCGGGCCCACCTGACGCGGCGGGGCTGAACCGTATGCTGGACGCTCCCAGCGCAGAGTGTGCCACCGCTGGAAATCCGACGGGGAGCACCCTCTGCCGATCTTGCCGTTGCCCGTGCTGGCCCTGTACGATGCATTATTGGACCCGGCACTGTGACACGCTGACAGAGACGAGAATCGATGGACGACGACCGGCCTTCCCCGACCGCGGACAGACTGCTCGGGCTCGAGGCGCCCAGCGAGCCCACGCCGTCACCCGCCGAGCGGGTCGACGAACTGGCGTGCGCTCCGGCTGACGTTCGCAAGACGACGATCCGGTCGCTTCGCGATCGCGTCGACGCGGCGCCGGACGCTGCCGCGGCGCTCCTCCCACTGCTCTCCACGTTCCTGACTGACGAGGAGCGTGCCGTGCGCCTCTCGACGGCGAAGCTGTTCGTCGCCGTGGCGAGCGAGCGGCCGGCGGCGGCCGAGCCGACCGTGTCGGCGCTCGCCGAGCGGCTCGCCGACGAGGACGAGTTCTACTTCGTTCGCGCGCGGGCGGCGGAGGCGCTGGGCTACGTCGCCCTCGCCAGCCCAGACGTCGTTGCGAATCCGGAGACGATCGCAGATCTGACGATCGGCCTCGCATTCGACGAGGAGGCCGTCCGACGGAAGCTCGCGAAGGCGCTCGAACACGTCGCGATCGGCGACCCGGCGCGTCTCACCCACCACGTCGAGACGCTCGCCGAGCACGTCGACGACGAGTGCGAGCTCGTGCGCTATCACTGCTGCACGGCGCTGGCCGCGATCGCCTGCGAGCAGTCTGCCGCCGTGGCACCAGTTGTGGACGATCTCGTCGATCGCTTCGAGGTCGAACCCCGCGACGACGAGGGCGCGTACGTCGCCGGCCGGGTCGCGGAGGCGCTGGGGATCCTCGCTCGGGCCGACGACGTGTCGGTTGGCGTCCCCGAGTTGATCGATGGCACTGCCGACGCCTTCGAAGAGTCGTTCGCGGCCGATCGCATCGAATTCGCCACGTCGGCGTCCGACGCCGCCGATGTTGGTGGCGATGCCACGCCGTCGCGGATCGGCACGATCGAGGGCATCCACGCGACGACCGGCGACGCCGTCGAGGCGATGACAGCGCCCGCGGAGGCCTGCCCGAACTGTGGGATCGCGCGACCGCCACAGGGCCCGCCGGTCTGTCCCGGCTGTGGCGGGCCGCTCTGACCCGTCCGTCGACGATTCGGCTGGAGCGCACGCACACAGCTCATCGATTTAGGCTCGCCGAAAAACCGATAGCCATATATTTGTTTAGGCTGGCCTAAATCACATGGCTACGGACGAGCCGACGACCGACGAATCGACCCGACGGGAGTATCTCGCCTACGGCGGCGCTGTACTCGGTGGCGCGACCCTCGCTGGCTGTTCGGGCATCAACCCAACGAGCACGGAGAGCGACGGCGGCGGCGAGGGCTCGTACTCGGTGACGATGGAGCCGGTCGGAACGGTCGAGTTCGAGGAGGTGCCCGAGACGGTCACCACGTTCACGCCGGACTACATCGAGATGATGGTCGCGCTGGGGCACGGCGACGCCGCCCAGTCCGTCTGGTACCAGAACCGGTACAAGACGATGCACTACGACGAACTCGATGGCGTCTCGATCGACACCGACCAGCTCACCTCGATGTGGAGCGACGGGATCTCGCAGGAGCTGCTCTACGAACTCGACGGCGACCTCCACCTGATGGATCCACACGGGCTGACCGACTGGATGGACGACTGGTCCGACGGCGACGTGGACGAAATTCGCGAGAACGTCGCACCCTTCCTCGGAAACCTGATCTTCCGCCGCACGGACGACTGGCACGACTACCGCTACTACACGCTCTACGAAGCCTTCGAGAAGGTCTCCGAGATCTTCCAGGAGACGGACCGCTTCGAGGCCGTTCGAAGCCTCCACGACGACGTCGTGACCGAGATCGAGTCCCGCATTCCGTCGGCGACGGAGCGGCCAAACGCACTCTTGCTGTTCGCCGGCGAGGAGCCCACGGAGTTTGCCCCCTACCGAATCTCGGGGAAGGGGGCGAACAAGGAGCACTTCCGGACTCTCGGGATCGATGACGCGTTCGCGGGCACGGGCACCGAAGGATACACCGACGGGCAGAGCGTCGACTACGAGACGCTGCTGGACGTCGACCCCGACGCGCTTCTCCTGCGCTACCACGGCAACAAGACGGACGCGGAGTTCGAGAACACCATCGTTGATTTCCTGCGGAACCACGACGTCGCGAGCCGGCTGACGGCCGTCGAGAACGACATGGTGTTCCAGGGGAGCCCGATCTACTGCGGTCCGCTGCACAACCTCTTCGAGCTCGATCGGCTCGCCAGCGCGTTCTACCCCGACGAGTTCGGCGGAGAGGAGCTGTTCGACCGCGACGAGCTCGCGGGTATCATCACGGAGGGGGCGTCCGAATGACGAACGACAACAGTGACACCAACGGCCTGGCACCGACGCGACGACAGTATCTGACTGGCACTGTGGCGGTCTCTGGCGGCCTCCTGGCCGGCTGTGCCGGATACACGCCCGGTGGCAGCGAGGGCGGCGATGGCTCCTACTCGGCGTCGATCTCTCCCGTCGGAGAGGTGCAGTTCGATCGGGTGCCCGAGGAGGTCTTCACCGTCTTCCCGCAGTACGCGGACATGGCGGTCGCGCTCGGTCACGGCGACGCGATCAACGCCGTCTACGTCCCCGAGATGTCGGGGACGACGATGAACCACTACTACACGCATCTCGACGGCGTCTCCTTCGAGTGGGAGGATCTGACTGATCCGCTCTCGAGCGGGCTGGACAAGGAGCAGATCTACTCGCTGGACAGCGACCTCCACCTGACCGACCCGGCCTGGGCGGCCAACCAGAACAACTGGGATCGCTCGGACACGGAGGAGATCGCCGACACCGTCGCACCGTGGTTCGGCAACTTCTACAGCGGGACCCACGACTCGCCCGGGAACGGGTGGGCCAACGACTACGAGTTCTACGATCTCTGGGAGCTCTTTGGCAACGTCGCCGAGGTGTTCGACGCGACCGATCGCTACGAGGCGCTCGCGGAGATCCACGCCGATCTCGTCGCGTCGATCCAGGCCGAGCTCCCGCCGGTCGAAGAGCGTCCGACGGCGGTTCGCGCGACGCTGGCGGCCGACGGCAGTTCCTTTTACACCTACCACCTCAACGAACCGGGCTACTGGCTGGCGGACACCCGACCGCTTGGAGCGAACGACGCCTTCGCCGACGCCGACTGGGACGGTCTCTGGGGCACCGTCGGCTACGAGACGATGCTCGAGGCCGACCCCGACGTGTTCCTCCACCTCTGGGGACTGACCCCCAACTACAGCATGGCCGACACGCGCTCGACGCTCGAAAATCACGACGCGGGCAGCCAGCTGACCGCGGTCGAGACCGACCGGGTCTACCCTGCCGGGATGCGGTATCACGGCCCGATCATGAATCTGTTCCAGATCGAGATGGGGGCCAAGCAGCTCTACCCGGAGCTGTTCGGCGAGTGGCCCGACTACGAGGACGGCGAGCACTACCCCGACATTCCCGCCGAGGAGCAGCTGTTCGATCGCGAACAAGTCGCGGCGATCGTCAACGGAGAGTACTGACCATGCACGACGACGGTATCACCACGACTGCAGCAGTATCGGCGCGGACAGCAACTGCGGCGACGGGTTCTCGGGCGTCGCGATCGGTGGTGGAATCCACTGGCGTCCCCACCATGTCGTCGGCCAACGGGCCAAGCCGTCGAGACGTGGTCAAGGGCGGCGGGGCGATCATCGGTGGCGGGGTCCTCGCGGGCTGTCTCGACGACCTCTCGTCGGGGGTCGTTTCGAACGACGGCGGCGAGGGCGATTCCTACACTGTTCACATTGAGCCAGCCGGCGACGTAACGTTCGACTCGACGCCCCGTCGCTGGGTCGCCGAGAACGCGAGCTGGGCCGACATGGGTGTCGCGCTCGGGATGGATGCGCCGAGTGCGGTCGTCCTGACCGCGGAGTACCGCACCTGGCAGTACGAGGACGTACCCGGCGTTTCGGTCGACACCGACGAGATCACTTCGCTCTGGCAGGACGGTATCTCGAAGGAGCTCCTCTACGATCTCGACGCGGACGTCCACTTCATCGATCCCAACTACATGACGAACTTGATCCCGAACTGGGAGCAGGACGACGTCGACGAGATCGCCGAGCGGGTGGCGCCGTTCTGTGGCAACACCAGCTTCTCGACGTACCCCTGGCACGAGGCGTATCCCTACTTCGGGCTCTACGAGGCGACCGAGAAGGTCGCACAGGTGTTCCAGCGAACCGACCGATTTCAGGCGCTCTCGACGTTCCACGACGAGGTCGTCGCGGAGATCCAGGAGCGACTGCCTCCCGAGTCCCAGCGCCCCGACATCGCGCTCCTCTCGCCGGAGTCGACCGATCCGGACGCGTTCTACCCCTACCGCCTCGGCGACACGACCGCGTACAAACACTGGCACGATCTCGGCGTCGGCGACGCCCTCGACGGATCGAACCTTCAGAGCTTCACGTCTAATCGTGGTTCGATCGACTACGAACCGCTGCTGGAGATCGATCCTGAGATCATCTGCCTGTACACGGACCAGTATCGCCCCAGCGAGGAGTTCCGGGACACCTACCTCGACACCTTGCAGGAACACGACACCGCGAGTCAGCTTCGCGCCGTCGAGAACGGCGAGGTGTACCCTGCCGGAGCGATGTATCAGGGACCGATCCTCCACCTCGCGAATCTCGAACGGGCTGCCCGCCAGCTCTACTCCGAGACGTTTGGTGAGGACGAGCAGCTTTACGACCGCGAGCGACTTGGCGCGATCGTCAACGGAGAGACTTGAGCGATGGCTGGCGCCGGCGACGCCCCGGATCCGCCGCCGGCGACGCTTGCGGAGCTTCGTCAGTGAATCCAGACGCTCGCGGCGCCCCGGGGAGCGTTCGTCGTCGCCTGTGCGCGGACTGGCGAGTCGCCGGTCCCCGTCGACGGCTATCGGTTCGACGACCGGTCGACGGGAGCACGAATCACCCGCCTGCCGTGACGAGGCTCGAGCCACACGACGGCTCGGACAGCTGGGGTTGGCGTCGCCCAGTCGGTGACAACGATGGTCTCACCGGCGAGTGAGCCTCAGGAAAAGGCCCCGAAGCTCGCCTGCTTCTCGCGATCGCTCGCGCCCTCGGTGAGTTCGTAGCCCAGCAGCGATCGCATGTCGACGGCGTAGTCCGTGCCGTGTTCTTCGAGGACCAGAATCCGCCCTTTCACGCCGCGGACGGTCCCGGTCGCGGTCGTCTCTGGCACGGGCGCGGCGTCGAGATCGAAGCCGTAGTCGAAGCTGTACTCGTCGTGTACCTCGAAATCCGGCGGGAGATCGCTCTCGATCGTCGACTGGAACGCTGCTTCGTCGACCGTGTGGTGGAGTCCGGCGATCTTCGTCGGCACCCGCACGCGATCGGTAACTCGCTCGGCGATCTCCGACTCCAGCTCACGAGCGATCCGCCCGTTCGCAACGGTCCGGACGTGCGCTGCGCGATCGGCGCCCTGCTCCTGTAGACGGGTCGGCAGTCGATCGAGATACGTGACGCCGATCTTGTGGACGTCCGGGGCGAAGGCGGCGAGATAGATCGCGTGCTCGCCGTGGCAGTCCATCTCCGGTTTGAGGCAGTCGCCGGTACAGCGCGCGCAGACCCAGGTGTGGGTGTGGACGTCGCAGTACGGCGCGTCGCTCGCTTCGCAGGGCTCGTGGGTGCCGTCGGCGAGCGTCCCCGCACAGCGACGATCGCCGAGACTGTAGGCGAGTTCGACGCCCGGATCGAGCGCCAGCCGCTCGATCGCGCCGGCCTCGTCAGCGAGCAACAGCGCCGGCCCGCCATCGTGACCGGTCCGGACGTAGTCGACGACTTGCACGCTCTCGCGTAGGGGGTCGGTGGGGAAAAGTCGTGCCGATCCGGTCGCGAAGGGATGGTTGTCTGCGAGTGGTTGCTCGCGGCTCCGCTGCTGATGAGGTGTTCGTGAACCGCTTGGAAGCCCCCGACTGCTCGCGCCCGCTCGCTCGCTGCGGTCCTCGTTCGTTCGCTTTGCTCACTCACTGCGGTCCTTGCGTCGCGACCGAACGCGAGCCGCCGGCCCCTTCCAGTCCCACTCCGTGGATCGTTCGTGGAGTTGTGGCCCGGCGGTGGTCGAATCGGTCGCTCTGTGGGGGCCGAATCTGCCGTGCGGTCGAACGCGCGGCGTCGAGAAAAACCGTCAGTCGGTGCCGGCCTCGGCGACCGAGGAGGAGGCAGGCGTCTCGGTGCTGGTGGAGGTCGGCTCCGGCGTCTCGATCCCGGCGGCGTCCCGGTAAATCGATTCGAGCTGGGACATCGTCCTGGTGACGGAGAACCGCTCGACGGCGCCGCGGGTGTCCCGCTCCGTTTGCAGACAGTCCTCGACGGCGTCGGCCATCGCGGTAACGTCGCCGTAGGGGAAGCGGCGGCCGTTCTCGGCGCCGATCGTGTCGTCGAACGGTGGCACGTCGGCGGCCGCGACCGGCGTTCCGCAGGCGTTGGCCTCCAGGGTCGAGAGCCCCAGCGTGTCCGCCGTCGAGGCGGTGACGAACACCGAGAGCGAGGAGAGGAATCCGGGCAGCTGCTCGCGGGGAAGGAAGTCGCGGAACTCGACGGTGTCCGGCGCTCTGGCCTCGAGTCGGTCGCGGTAGGGCCCCTCGCCGACGATCACGAAGCGGTAGTCCTCGAGCACCTCGGCCAGCCGGAGCAACTCGCCGACGTTCTTCTCGTTGGAGACCCGGCCGCTGTAGCCGATCACCGGCTCGTCGTCGAACCAGTCGCCGTCGCGGGGCTGGAAGAACTCCATGTCGATGCCGACGGGGAGCTCGACGTGTTCGACGTCGCGGTCGATCCGGCTCGTCGACGCCGTCACGACGTCGAACGTACCGAGCAGCGCGTTCTCGTAGGGCACGTAGAGCTTTCCGAGCGCGTCGCCGAGGCGCTTGGAGTGAAATCCCTGGTGGAAATACTCCTCGACGGGCGTGTGGTGTGTGTAGATCGCCGGCAGGTCGTTCTGTCTGGCGTAGTAACGGCCGAGAACTCCGACAGAGGCCGGGCCGTGACAGTGGACGACGTCGAGATCGGGCAGCGTCGACGGGCGGCGAAACGTCGGCAGCCGGTAGCCGGCGTAGAACGGGTTCGGTAGCGAGTGGACCGGAATCTCGCGCTCGTCGGGCTCGTAATCGCCGTCGGGATAGACGACGTACACCTCGTGGCCAGCCGCCTCGAGACGTTCCCGCCAGAGCTGGATCGTGTACGTTACCCCGTCGATCTCCGGAAAGTAGCTGTCAGTGAAAAAGCCGATGCGCATCCTATGATCCCCCGATCGTCGTCGACATGGCCGCAGCGACGGCCACCGCCCCGCGTCTGTTCCCCCCTGACTGCACGCAGCGCCCGGCCGCAGCAGTCGATGTACTCGCCCCCCGGCGAGTATTTCGGGCGCGGGCGAGCGGTTCGCCTGCGCCCCTCGGTGGCCGCGGCTGGCGCGCTGTCATGCTGGCTATCATCAAATTAATCAGACAGAACGCATATCAAGGTTCCGTATCCGCGCTCACGGCCGGTCGTCCGAGTATCGACGGGGTCGGCGGCGCGTCCCTTCCTCCGTCCGGTCGCCCGCGTCCAGATTGGAGAGTTACTTGCGTCCGTGCTAGAGTTACTCCCGATCCAGGAGGTAGATAGCGAACGCGAGAATGCCGCCGAAGAACGTGAGAAAGCCGAGTCCACCGACCAGGACGACCCAGATCGCGGCGTTGTCGTTGCCGCGGTTCGTCGCGTCCTGATACACCCAGATCGCGAGGCCAAAGGGGAGGGCGATCAGCGCGAGTATGATGAAAATAATCGTATCTCGGGACCGAGTGGAACGCCGTAGAGGGGGACCATAATCCGACTTCTCATCTGTCGGAACAAATTCGTTGCGGTGGGCCCGCTGGTCGTGGCCCTCGTCCCCGACGGCCGGATGTGCGCATACTTATGCCGAGGGAACCGACTACGATAGTCCAACTGTGACGACCGCTGGGGACCGTGACACCGGGGAGGCGAGCGCTGCCGGGGGCGGCACGATCGCCGTCGGCCACTACTGTGAGGGGGCCGGCCACGCGACCCGGATGCTCGCCGTCGCGGAGGCCCTCGCCGACGCCGGCTACGAGTTCGAGATCGCCGGCGGCGGCCCTGGGGAGCCGTTCGTCGAGGCGAACGGCTACACTGAGCATCCGCTCCCGACGGTGGATTTCATCGAGAGCTACCAGGGCGAGGAGACTGCCCGCGGCTCGGTCCGGGGCGTTCTCGACGACGTCGCGGATTCCACGAGGCGAATTCGTGCGTACGTCTCGTGGCTGCGCGAACTCGACCCCATCGCCTTCGTGACTGACGACTTCAGCGGCTGTATCGCCGGCGCCCTCGCCCGCCAGCGGCTCTTCTACGTCTCACACGATCCGGTCGGGTTCTACGAGACGGCGCCCGAGCGCGCCAGCGCGCAGGTCCGCACCCGCTTCCCGACCGTCGCAGCGGAGACCTTCTGCTTCCCGACGGTCTGGGACGGCGAGCCCGACATCCCGGGGACGACGCGGGTGGGGCCGATGGCGCCGGTCGACGATACGCCCGAATCGGAGCTGCCCGACGTCGACGTGCTCGTGGTGCCCAGCGCCTTCTCCGTCGACGAGCACGAGCTCGCCGCGGCGCTCGCCGAGCGGGGGCGCGAGGCGACGCTCGTCGGTGGCGAAGACTGGACGCTCCAGCCCTCGCTCCAGCCCTACATCCGGGCAGCCGACCTCGTGGTCTGTAGCGGCTACTCGACGGTCATGGAAGCTGCCGTCGCGGAGACTCCCTGCGTCGTCCTGCCCGCGACCTCCGAGCAGCGCGGCGTCGCCGCCGCGATCGCCGACGTGCAGGGGTTCGCCGTCGCCAAGTCGATCGAGGACGTCGTCGACCAGCTCGGCACGCTCGATCCACCCTCGGGCCACGAGAACGGTGCGCTGACGATCGCCGAGATCGTCGACGACGCGCTCGGTGCGTGATTCGGCGGTCCTGTGGCTCGACCCCTCGAACTGCCAGCGGATAGTGACGCGATCCCACGCCCGCGCACTCACGGCTCCTCGAGCGCGATCACCGTGATCCCGTTCTCTGGCCCTTCGATCAGCACGTCGTGGGATCGATCGATCTCGCTCGCGTTGCCGTAGGGGACGATCACGTAGCGGATCGACGGATCGCCGTCGAGCGCGTCTGGCGTGGTGCGTTCGAGCGACCGGTCGGCGTAGAAGTCCACGCTCATGATCGACTGCGTGTCGCCGTCCTCGCCGAGCCAGACGTGGACGGTCTCGTCCTCGGGCACCTCCTCGGCGATCGTCGTGCCGATTGCCCGCTGCTCGTCGTTGTAGGCTTCGTGGAGCGGGGCGCCGTAGGTCGCGAGCAAGAGGACGGCGAGCAGGACGCAGGTCGCGGGGTAGACGGCCGCACCGGCGGCGCTACCCCAGCGATCGGTGGCGGCACTCCGAACGCCGCGCGTCGAGGGCAGCCGATCTCGGAACCGTGAAAGAACGCCGGTTTCCGAACCGAAGCGGCTGCCTGCGGGGGCGTCATCGAGTCGGTCGCCGAAACTGCCGTCGGCGATCCCCGCGACCAGATGGCCGAGCAACACCGCGGCGGGGAGGTACATCGGGAGCAGATACCAGGCGTGGTTCCCGCCACCCAGCACGAAGGTGAGCGGGATCGCGACCGTCCACCAGACGAGCAGGAGGAGCGTGGTATTGCTGGGTGCTTCGGGGAGATAGCCGCCGTCTCCGCCGCTGTCTGCGCCGGCAGGCCGCAGCCGGAGGCCGCTCGCACGCAGACGCCACCACGCGAACGCGAACGCGAGGACGACGCCGGTGCCGAAGAATGGAATCGCGTACTGGTATGGGGGAACGAGCGTTCCGGCAGCGAACTTGAACCAGGGGTAGTTCAAGAATGGCAACAGTGGCTCCGCAGGCGGCTCCGTCGCCTGCCCCGCAACTCGCTGGCCCACGCTCGTCAGGAAATACTCCTCGACGAACAGGTCACCGTGTTCGATGTAGGCGTAGAGATGCCACGGCAGCGCGATTGTGACGGTGCTCGCGACTGCGGCGAGCGTCCAGCGATTCAGATACGACCGGATGTAGCGGACGCCGATCGGGAGCAAGACGATCACGAACACGCCCGCGGCGAGTCCCTTCACCATCACTGCGAGCCCAGCCGCGATCCCGGCGGGGAGCAGGAACCGCGGGTCGTCTCTACCGCGCCAGGTGAGCCAGACGAACAGCGAGCCAAACAGCGCGAGCGGCGTGTCGACGACGGCCGCCGCCCCGCCGTGACTCCCGAGTAACATACCCGGAAACACGAGGAAGGCGAGCGCGGCGGCGAATCCAGCCCGGCGGTCGATCCCGTCGCCGTCGGCCTCGCCGCCGTAGGTCACCGTCGCGACGTGGTACACGAGCGCTGCGCAGCCGAGCGTCGCGAGGGAGGTGGGGAGCCGTGCGGAGAACTCGGAGACGCCGAAGACGGTCATCGCGGCCGCCTGCAGCCAGTAGCCAAGCGGTGGTTTGTTGAGCCGGAGCGACTCGCCCAGCTCCGCCTCGTGCGTGGGCACCCGAATCATCGGATCGAGCCAGCTGCCGCCTTCGGCCATGATCTGGGCGGGTGTGGCATAGCGCGATTCGTCCCAGACGCGAAGCGAGAGGTCGCCGAGGCCGTAGAGATAGAGCGCGGCCCAGACGGCGACGACGACGGCGAAGAGCGCGTGGCCTGCGGTGAGGCCGGCCGGCAGCTTGCGGGAGAGCGCGGCGAGGTGGCCGGTCGCGGCACCGCGCGAAGCCGCCTCGCTATCCTGGGACGTGGACACAGTGTTCGCTGCTATCCGTAGCAGCCTATTATACGGTCGTGGTTCGGTCCTCGGCGACGGCCGTGCGATTTCGTTGATTCAGACGTGACCGTCACCTCCGTTTGGTGTTGGGGCCGCAGTCGCTCAGCCGATTTGACCGATGGATGATCGGGCCGATTTGATCAATCGAGGCCGTCCCGAGCGGCCCGTGCACTCTCAGTGCTCGTCGTCTCCGCGCTCGACGGACTGGATGCGGTACGGCACCTCGCCCTTGTAGTGGATCTTCGTCAGCATCTCAGCGAGGATGCCGAACATCAGCATCTGGAACCCGAAGAGAATCAGCGCGACCGCCAGCACGAGCCGCGGGAGGTGGGGCAACAGTGCGTCCCCGAGCGCGTACTTCATGAACACGGCGTGGCTGCCGATCAGGCCGCCGACCGCCAGCAGGAGGAGGCCGATGCCGCCCATGATATGCATCGGGCGCATCGAGTACTTGTTCCAGAAGATGTTGAAGGCGAGGTCGACGAATCCGCGCACCAGCCGGCCGGCGCCGTACTTCGTCGAGCCGTGGGTTCGCGGCCGATGGTCGACCGGCTCTTCGGTGATCTTGTAGCCGCGATCGTAGAGCTTCGCGGGGATGTAGCGATGCCCCTCGCCCCGGAGGTTGAGCTCCGCGACGGCCTCGCTCCGGTAGGCCTTCATCGTGCAGCCGAAGTCGTGGATGTCCGGTCCGGTAAACCGCGCGAGGTAGGTCTGGATCCCCGAGGGGATCGTCTTCGTGATCGGATCGTCGCGGTCCCGTCGCCAGCCCGAGACGCAGTCGTAGCCGTCGCCGAGCCGATCGAGAAGCATCGGAATGTCGGCCGGGTTGTTCTGGCCGTCGGCGTCCAGCGGAACGACGTAGTCGCCGGCGGCGGTGTCGAAGCCGGCACAGAGCGCTGCGCTCTGGCCGAAGTTTCGTCGGAGGAAGATGCCCGCGACCGCGTCGTACTCCGCGGTGAGCTCCCGGATCACGTCGGCGGTCCCGTCAGTGCTGCCGTCGTCGACGAGCAGGATCTCGACCGGTCGGTACGCTGCCATCGCCTCGCCCGCCACCACGTCGACGATCTCCTCGATCAGCGGCCGAAGGTTCCCAACTTCGTTGTACGCTGGCAGGACGATCGACGTGACGACGTCGTCGGGCGAATCCGCGCCGACCGTCGTCGCGATCTCGGGAGCGTCGGCGTCGGCATCGTTGCCGTCGTCATCGGTCGCCGCGGCGCTGCCCGAGTCCGTCGATTCGGCAGCGTCGGCGGCGTCCGCCGTCTCGCTCTCCAGATCCGACCCCATTGGCGCCTGCTCCGATCCGCCGTCACTTAGCGATGTTGCTCTCCCATCATCGGTACCGAACGAGTCCCTCCGCACCGTCGCTCTCGCAGACACCAGCGGCTCGCTCACTCACCCACTCACTCGCATACACTGTCACGCCCTCTCTCTCTCGCTCTCTCTCGCTCTCGCTCGCTCTTACGCCCGTCGCTCGATCACGCGCTTTGCGGCGGTCGCCTTCTCCTTCCAGCCGTAGCCCTGCTCGTAGACGTGGCGTTTGTCGTCGACGAGCGCCTTCGGATCGGACTCCTCGAACCCGCCGCGGGCCCAGGCACCGCTCTCCTCGAGCCACTCCACGACGCGTTCTCTGGTCTCCTCCCAGGAGAGCCCGACCATCTCGTAGTAGGCGATCATCGCGAACACGCCGTTGTCGTGACAGCCCGGCACCGTTCCCCGCTCGTAGACCGTCCGCAGCGGCTCGTGGGTCGGCGTGCTGATCGCCTCGGTGCGCTCCTCGGGCGTCAGCATCTCGAGGGCGTCCCCGTCCTCGCGCACCCGCTGCTCGCGGCGGAGGCGCGCGAGCGCGCCGTCGTGCAACGGCGACCATTCGCGGGGCACGCGCCGCCGGAGCTCCGTCGCCGGCAGCGGTCCAGTCGAGAGGATCGCCAGCACGTCGGTGTAGGCCCGCTCGATCTCCGACCGGGAGCGGCCGCCGAAGTCGCAGTCCGGGTCGTGCAGGTCCGTCGTCGACCGGCAGTCCGGACACGGGTACGCGAAGTGCGACACTGGGGATGGCTATCTGCTCCGGTCGCTTAGCCGTGACGGTCGGCTGGGTAGGCTTGGATTGTGTGGTTGTGCGTGTGTGGTTGGGCTCGATGGTCGGGCCCTCTCGGCACCGGCTGAGCCCGGTTTTCGCCACCGTTTTGCGCCCGCGACGCCCACTGACGGCCATGAACCGCGTGCGCTCGGAGGGCCTCCAGACGATCGACGCGAGCCTCGTCGGCCACGGCGCGATCGACCGCCCGGCCATCGAACTGCCGACGGACGTCGACACCGGCCCGGACGGGCCAGTGCCGACAGACGAGATCCTCCGGATCGTGCTCGACGGCGCGACGCGACACTGCCGGTTCGAGACGTACTCCGGTAGCGTCCGCGCGACCGGCGTCTTCGACACGTCAGATCTCGTGCGCTCGCCCGGCGACGGCGAGAATCGGCTGCGCGAATGGTTGGGCGACGCCGGGCTGTCGCTGGGTCGGACCGTCCACCTCGACGTGATCGAAGCCGGGTTCGCCTACGGGCTGCGAGCGCCCGGGGAGTCGATCGTCTACGACGCGCCCTCGAGCTCGCCCGACGACTCGCTGGCCTCCATCGCCGAACAGCTCGACGGCGAATAATTCGAAGCGTTGGGTGGCGTTTTGCTCTACGTTGCTGCATGAATCGCATGGCAGCAGACGGCTTGGAAGCCCCCTCCCGCTCGCGCACGCTCAGTCGTTGCGCTCCTCGCCTCACTCCGTTCGGCTGCGGTGCTTACTTCCTGAGCCCACGCGAGCGGTCGGCCCCTTCCATTCCCACCCGATGGTGGCTGGTCAGGGCTCACGAAAACACGGTGGGTGGCGACATCGCCGATACCTCTGTGGGCTGCGTCATGGAGCGTTCGGCGGTCGGCGGTGGCGGTCGTCGCGGTGGGTGATCTCGCGTTCGCGGGGGCGTAGAGGTACACGTTTTTCTCGCCGGCCCGCGAGCGACCTGCATGGACACGAGGCTGTTCTTGCGATTCGAGGCGCTGGCCGTTCTTATTGCGGCGGGCGTCGGCTACCACTGGAACGGGGGTGGGATCCTGCTGTTCGCCCTTCTCCTGTTCGCGCCGGACCTGTCGTCGGCGGGCTACCTGCTCGGCGACGAGGTTGGAGCGTTCACGTACAATCTGGCGCACGTCTACACCTGGCCGCTGGCACTGATTGGGGTCGGACTCTGGAGCGGTGCGGCGCTGGCGACCAGTGGCGGGCTCGTCTGGCTGTTCCACGTCGGAATGGACCGCTCGATCGGCTACGGGCTCAAGGAGGAGAGCTTCCGAGACACTCATCTCGGTCGGATCGGACGATCGGAGTAGTTCGCGGCGCACGGAACACTGTGGTTCGCGCGAGGCTGTGACCGACGGTTCGGAGCATTTGCCGGCTAGAACTGCCCGTTTCCTCGTGCCAGGTCAACAGACTTACTTTAGTACCCGAGCAACTATCGGCTCGATGCATTGGGTGCCCGTACTGACGACTCCTGAGTTCGTCTTGCAGCTCGTCGACCCCTCCACGTCGACGATCACCATTCTCGGCGCACTGTCGATTCTGCTGTTGCTGGGTTTCTCGGCGTTTTTCTCCTCCTCGGAGATCGCGATGTTCTCGCTGCCGGCCCACGCCGTCGACAACCTCGCCGAGGAGGATCTTCCCGGATCCGGGACGCTGAAATCGCTCAAGGACGATCCCCACCGGCTGCTCGTGACGATCCTCGTGGGCAACAACGTCGTCAACATCGCGATGTCGTCGATCGCGACGGCTCTCGTCGGAATCTACTACAGCCCCGGGACGGCGGTGCTGGTGAGCACGTTCGGAATCACGATGATCGTCCTGCTGTTCGGGGAGAGTGCACCCAAGTCCTACGCGGTCGAGAACACCGAGTCGTGGGCGCTCAAGGTCTCCCGCCCGCTGAAGTTCTCGGAGTACGTCATGCTCCCGATGGTCGTCCTGGTCGACTATCTCACGCGGATCCTCAACCGCGTCACTGGGGGCAGATCCTCGATCGAGAGCACGTACGTCACCAGATCGGAGATCAAGGACATGATCGAAACCGGAGAGCGCGCCGGCGTGCTGGAGGAGGACGAACACCAGCTGCTCCAGCGCATCTTCCGTTTCAACAACACCATCGCGAAGGAGGTCATGACGCCCCGTCTCGACATGACGGCCGTCGACGTCGAGGCGAGCGCCGACGAGGCGCTCTCGACCTGCGTTCAGAGCGGCCACGCCCGGATCCCCGTCTACGAAGGCAGCCTCGACAACGTCATCGGCGTGGTCCACATCCGCGACCTCGTCCGGGACACACAGTACGGCGAGAACGACGTCGACATCCGCGACCTGATCAACCCCACGCTCCACGTCCCAGAGTCCAAGAACGCCGACGAACTGCTCTCGGAGATGCGCGAGGAGCGCGTTCACATGGTCGTCGTCATCGACGAGTTCGGCACCACGGAGGGGCTGATCACGATGGAGGACATGGTCGAGGAGATCGTCGGCGAGATCCTCGAGGGCGAAGAGGACGAGCCCATCGAGCGAGTCGACGACAACACGCTCGTCGTCCGAGGCGAGGTCAACATCGAAGAGGTCAACGAGGCCCTCGACGTCGACATCCCGGAGGGCGAGGAGTTCGAGACCATCGCCGGGTTCATCTTCAACCGTGCGGGCCGGCTCGTCGAGGCCGGCGAGGAGATCAGCTACGAGAACATCGACATCCGCGTCGAGCGCGTCGAGAACACGCGCATCCTCGAGGCCCGCCTCCAGAAACACGAGGTCACCGAGGCCGAAGCCGAGGCGCTGGCCGAGGACGAGGCCCAGAACTGAGGCGCCGACGCGTCCGGGGCAGCCGTCGATTTCTCCAGGACTTCATTTTGCTCAGCACACGCTCTCCGGTAGCGAAGCCGGTCGGACAACCCCGCCGCGTGCCTACAGCCCGAGCGCCAGTGACATCACGGTATAGAGACCGAACCCGAGGCCGATCGCGAGCACGAGCGACCCGATCCACGCCAGTACCGTGTAGCCCATCTTCGATTTCGAAACGCCCTCGCCGCCAGCGTAGCCCGCACCGACGATCGAGGAGACGATGATCTCGTTGAAGGAGACCGGGATCCCGAAGAGGACGGCGGCCTGTGCGATCGCGAAGGAGGGAATCAACGCCGCGATCGATCGGCGCGGTCCCAGCGAGGAGTAGTCCTGTGAGATCGCCTTGATCATTCGCGGCGCACCGGTCCATGAGCCGACGAGCAGGCCGAACCCGCCGCCGGCGAGCACAGCGAACACCGAGACGTCGTAGGGATCGAGCAGCGGCAGGAGCGGGCCGATCGCCAGCCCGACCTGGCTCCCACCCGCGGAGAAGGCGACGAGCCCGCCGAGCGCGAGCAGAAACCGTCGCTGGCCGCGAGCGGCGTCGATCCCCATCTCACGGTAGAGCACGCCGGCGAACAGGAGCGCGACGGCGACCGTCGCGAGCGCTTGCCCGACGGTCGGTGACGCAGGAACGCCTGCGCCAAGCCTCGCGGCGATCGTCGACCCCTGTCCGTCGGCTCCGAGGAGCGCGATCTGGACGTTCGCGATCAGCGCCCCGACGACCGCAGCGAGTGCGGGAAGAAGCCGTTCGTCCCGAACACCCTCCCGGCGGAGCAGTCGTGCGGTGAGGAAGGCGATACCGCCGCCGACGAAGGGGACGAGGACCCAGAGGCTGGTGATCTCGACGTACTTGTCCCAGGCGGGATCGCCACCCATCGCCAGTCCGACGCCGACGACGGCACCGGTGACGGTGAACGCCGTCGCGATCGGATAGCCGGCGAAGATTCCAACTGCGACGAGCGCCGCGGCGATCGTCAGCGCGAGCGCCGCCGCCTGCGCGGTGAGTGGGTCGCCGACGATGAGCTCGCGGCCGACGGCCTCCGTGACGTTCGCGCCCTGGACGACGGCGCCGGCGAAGCCCAGCAACCCGACGATGAATCCCGCCCGCATGATGGAGATCGCGTTGGCGCCCACGGCGGGCGCGAAGGGCGTCGAGCCGGAGGAGCCAGCGCCGATCGCCCAGGCCATGAACAGACTCGCGAGTCCGGCGACGAGGAAGGTCGCGATCGTCGCGGGATCGACCATTCGTCACGGGATTCTCGGCCGCGATACAATAGGCTACCGGGACCGGATACCTGGCAGGCCTGGTGGGGAGACTGGGAACTTCGTCCGATCGGTCGCTCTCTCGTCTCGGCCGGTGCGTAGAGACAGCGGGACGGCATCGAACGGCCCGGACGACGCAGAGCGCAACGCAGTTGACGCCGGCGGGGCTGTCGGTGGGTATGAACGCGGAGCGTCTCGAGAGGGTGACGACCGTCGCGGGGATGATCGTCGGCGTCGGCGGTGGCGCACTCGCGGTCGCGGGGACGCTCTCGCCTGAAGCTACGCCGGCGGACGTGGCCTTTCTTCTCCTCGGCCTGGTCTGCGTGCCGCTCGGCCTCGTGATCGCGGCGGCCGGCCGTCGACTGGCCAACCGGACCGAGGCCAGCGATTCCCTGCTCGTACGTGGCGGGTTCGGGCTCCACCTGTTCGCGCTGCTCGTCACGGTCGTGCTCGGTATGGGCTGGCTGCTCCGCGGTGCCGGGAGTGTCCCCGTCGCTGCAGGTTGCTGGGGGTTCGCCGCCGCCGGTTACGCCGGGCTGTCCTACGGCTGGGATCGGGCGACGGGAACCGACGTCGACGCGGTGTGAGTCGATAGCTGCGGAGGGCAACCGGCGGGCCGCACGACTGAAACTCTCGCAGGATGGCCACCGCCACCGCCAGTCAGGTGGATTCGTTCACGCCACCGCCTCCGTCTCCGTCTTCGACATCGGTTCCGTTCTCACCCTCTCCCGCGCCGTCGGCGTCATTCTCGGTCCCAGCATCGGGCCCACTGTCTGAGCCGGTCTGGTTCCCAGCGCCGCTCCCGTCATCGGTATCGGTGTCGTTCCTAGCGCCGGTCCCACCATCTACATCGGCCTCACCATCGGCACCGGTCTGATTCCCGCCGTCGGCATCACCGTTGCCCCCAGCGTCGGTATCGGACTCGTTCCCGCTGTCAGTCCCGTTTCCATCTGCAGCTTCGGACTCCGATTCGTCCCCATTATCCTCGGAGGGATCACTGTCTGACTCATCGTCTGTCTCGCTGGCGTTCGCGGGACGATCGTCGATCGTGTTGTCGGTCCCGTCGATCCCCTCCACCGAATCGCCCTCGGATCCGAACGTGATATCCGTGAACGTGTTCCCGGAGGACAGGTCTCCAACGTAGATTTCGGCGCCGCCGTTGCCGGTGGTCGTGACGTCGGTGACGGTGCTGTCGAAGACTTCCTCGAGCAGCGCCACGCCGTGTTCGGCGTTCCCGGTCGTGGTCGCCCCGGTCACCTGTACGCTGCCTGAATCGAACACACCGATTCCGCTCGCGCCGTTATCGTTCGCGACGACCGAGCTGAGTTCGGTTCCAGCTCCGACCACGAAGAACCCGTGGTGACCGTTGCCGATCGACTGGACGTTCTCGATGCGCGCCGTAGCGGGGCCGGCCGAATTGACTGCCCAGGTGTCGACGCCGACCTGCACGCCGTTGTCCCAGTTCTCGACCCGCAGATTGCGGACCGTCACGTTCTCTACCGTCGACCCGGCCGGGTCGTAGACGTGCACGCCGACGCTCAGGTCTCCGCCGGAGCCACTGACGACGAACCCGCCGCCGTCGAGCACGACGTCACTGCTCTGAATCGCGAGACAGGTCTGCCGGACGATCCCGTTGCCGATGTCGATCGACTGGACGTTCGTGCTCCCGAGGTTCTGGGTCACCTCGAACGTCCCGGGCTCGTCGATGACCCGGCACTCATCGACCGTCTCCGAACCGGCCTCTGACGTGGTGTCGTCCGTTCCGTCGTCGCTGGAAGAATCATCGCCGCTAGCAGCATCGCCGTCGCCATCGCCACTCTCGGCCCCGTCGTCGGTTCCGGGATCGCTCTCGTCCTCACTCTCGTCGGTCGATTCGCCGTTCGAATCGCTATCGTCGTCCGACCCATCCGCGTCATCCGAGCTATCGCCGCCGCCATTGGCTGTTGCATCGTCGTCAGCGTCGGCGCCGTCATCGTCGTCAGCGTCGGCGCCGTCATCGTCGCCAGCATCGTCTCCGGCGTCATCCTCGGTGTCGTGGTCTGTTTTACCCTCATCTTCTCCCTCATCGTTCGTCGCTCGATCGCTTGGCAGCGCAACGGTCTGGGAGGCGTCCTCCGAGAGGACGATCTCGACGGGGATGTCCGCGGGCGCCTCGTCGGGGAGCAGATAGCCGACGGCGAACGCTGAGTACGCCGTACCGTTCTCGAGGGACGCGTCCACGGTCGTGAGAATCGACCCGTCGTTGTCCTCCGTTTCGGCCCTGATCTCGACGGTGTAGTTGCCGGCGGGGACGCTCACGTACTCCGAGGCGTTCCGGAAACTCACGTTCTCTGCGAGGACGACGTTCCCGTTGGCGGCGGTGACGTCCACGGCTGGCGCGTCGGGCACGAGGTGGACGACGCGGAGTGCGCTCTCGTTGGCAGCGGGCGTGAGGCCGTCGTCCTCGAACGCGATCGGTTCGAACGCCGTCGCGGCGCTCTCACTGACCTCGCCGCTAGCGGCGACTGTCGTTACGGATCGGGGATCGAACGTGACCTCCTCGTCGAAGACGATAGCGTCGGAATCAGTCGCCGACGCGATGGTCACGTTGTACGTCCCGGCCTCCACAGTGAGGTAGTCGCTGACCGTCCCGAACTCGACGCCGGAGAGAACCGTCTCGTTGTCGATCGTCACGTCCACCGCTGGTGCGTCCGGTGACGCGTGGACGACTCTGACGAACGAGGTTTGCTGTCGGTCGCTCTCGTTGCCGGCGGTCAGTCCGTCGGCGTCTTGTTGGGTGGCGTCCTGCTGGAGATCCAGCGCTACGACGCCACCGAACGCGACGGCGCCCCCGACCACCGCGATCGCGAGCGCGACGACGAGTACTGTTTTGAAGCGTACGGAGGGCGCCACGCTTGGACCCTGGGTCCAGCCACCCTTTGTTATAGAATTGGTATTTGTCACCGCCGAATCATTCCGGCTGATTACCGCACCTGGCCGTGACGCGCTGGCGCCGAACGTAGCAACTGTTCGACTATTCGTTCGGCGCGGGTTTCGAGAACTCGCCGCTGGCGTCTGGGGAGAAACGAGGTGCACGCAGCGCTGCCGGTCGGGCAGTCGACGCGAAGGACGACCAACAATGCGACCGTACTGCGAGTAGTATCAGTTTCGAACACAGAGTGGGGGCGGGGAGCATCCGACGCCGTCGACGATAGCTGCCCAACGAGCGGGTTGTCAGTAACGAGTGTGGAGCTGTGCGCGAGAAATGGTCGGGTCGAGCGCTCAGTTCGTCGTGTGTTTCGAGCGCCCGTTCCCGTCCTCGGCGGGCGTCTCGACGCCCTCAGCGGCTTCGACGTGTTCGGTCTCTTTTTCGGTGTCGACGTGCCAGCGGTCGACCTCGTCCTCGTACTCGCGAAGGCGGTCGCCGACCTCGGCCTTCAGCTCGTCGTCGTTGACGTTCACCTCGAACACGAACGACTCGTCGCCGCGACCGCTCTGCTGGAGGTTCGCAGAGATCAGCGCGTTGTCGAAGTAGTAGGGTGCGAGCTGGGTCATCACGCGCTGGTAGACCGTGTCCTCGACCTTGCGCAGCGCCTTCCGGCCGGCGGAGTCTGCGGCGCGCGTGACGTAGTCGATAGACTCACTCCACTTCTCTCTCGCGCCGGCCGCGTCGCCGTCGCTCTCCAGTTTCTCGTAGGATTCGGAGAGCTTCTGGCCGGCGTTGCGGACGTCGTCCTCTGGCGATTCCCCGGCCTTCTCGCCCTCGCCTTCGCCGACGCTGGCTTGCTCGGCGGTCTTCTCGGGGACGTCCTCTTCGATGCGCTCGTGGGTCTTGGGCCGCCACTCCTCCCACTCTTCGAATGCCGCGACGAAGGGACCCTCGTCGTTGACGTCGAGATCTCTGAGGGCACGGGTGATCCGCTCGCCGTGCTCGACCATTGCCGGCCAATCGCCGGTGACGCGGAAACCGGAGACGCGCTCTTCCATCTGGTGGGAACGTGGGTCAGAGGGCCTGCGTGATATGCGTTCTGGCTCGCTGGTCTCCCATTGGTGGCGACCTAGGCCCCGTAGATGATCCGGCTCGCGAGCGAGTCGAGTTTCGCCCGGAGCGTTCCGATCGCGACCTCGTGGCGCACGACCGAGGTCACCTCGCGCTCTGGGAGTTCGATGCGCTCGCCGTCGAAGGGGTTCTGGCCCCCGGCCTGGTCGGCGCTGTCTCTGGCGTCGCCGGCCGCAGTCTGGGCCTGGCCGTCACCGTCGGCGGCCTCCTTCGCGTCGATGACCGTGGTCACGCTGCAGCGACCACAGGCTTCTGTGCGTTTGCCTCCCATGGTCAGTATTCACAGATGGATAGGTGCAGGACGCGCATAAAGGTTGGCCGGGTCGCGTTCGGCAGTGTTCAGATAAGCAGCTTTCAGCGCGACAATTGCCTCGAAAGCCCTCGTCCGTCTCGACTTCCGCCGGAGCAAGCTCCGGCGTCGTCACGCTCGCTGGCACTCGCGTGACTCCCGCGGCTCGCTGTCACCGAAAATCGAAGATTTTCGAGATCACGAAAGATCTCCGATCTTTCGGACGACGCGCTTTGCTCGTTCGCTGCGCTCCCTCGCTGCAGTGGCCGGAGGTTCCCTCCGGCAGTTGACGAGCTCCGCTCGTCATCGCTTGCGTCGCCGGGGTTCGTCGAGACGGCCTCGCCCTTTCAGTTTGCCAGAAGACAGAGTCTTCTGGCCGCCCGAAAATCTCCGATTTTCGTAGGCCGCCAGGATGCGGATGGTTGGGCCGGCCGTTCCTCGGCGGTTGAATCCTAATCTGAACAGTGCCGCCGCGTTCTGGCTTGTCGCTGCGCAGGTAGCATTTGCACTCTTGGGCAGAGTTCGGTAATGCCTCCTGGACCACACGCTGTCACGCGCGGGCGTACGCCCGCAACGTCTGCCCGTCGACGACGAGGAGATGTCCGTCGGCGATCGCCGGCGAGACGTGCGTTCCCTTGCCCTTCTCATACGAACGGACCTTCCCGTCGGTCGCGGAGAGCACTGTCACGGAGCGACCGATCGACCCGGCCACTACGGTATCCCCCACCAGGATCGGATTCGAGTAACTGTCGCCGTGGAGGCCGTGGTCGTCGGTCCGCCACTGGACGTCGCCGGTCTGGCGGTCGATGGCCAGTACGTCGAAACCAGCCGTCGCGTAGATCGTTTCGGTGCCAACTGCCGGTGACGTCCAACAGCCGCTCTCCTCGACCGACCACAATTCCTCGCCCGTGGCGAGGTCGAGCGCGACGATCCCGTCGCCCACGACCGCCGCGTAGACCGTTCCTCCGTCGACCGCCGGACTCGAGGTCACCCTGTCACCCGGATAGAACCAGCGCTCCGAACCGTCCGCACGCTCCCGACACCGAACCCCCTCCTGGCCGGGCACAACCACGCAGTCATCGACCAGCGCTAGCGAGAGGTCGACGAAGGAGAAGCGGCTGTGGGGCTCGTAGGCTGGCTCCTCTCGCGTCCAGGCCACCTCGGCGTTCGCGCGATCAATGAGGACGGTCGCCGCATTCGTACGGACAGCCACAGCGTCGTCGTCGGCAACCGGTGCGTGGGGCCGTCCCCCCGCGAGCGACAGCCGCCAGTCGGGGTCGCCGCTGGGATCGAGTCGAACCAGTGCGCCGTCGTCGTCTTCTGACGTGGTCGGTACGAAGATCCCGTCGTCGAGCGTGGGCGTCCCCGAAACGTTCGCCTGGAACTCGAAGAGCTCGAACTCACCAGACGCGATAGAGATCGCTCGCAAGGTGTCGCGGTTCGCCACGTAGACGGTGCCGTCCGCCGCGACCGGCGACGACGTCACTTCACCGACGTCGACGGCCCAGGCCTCCGAGAGGGAGTGTGGTGCAGTCCCGTCGCCGATGGCACCACGGTTTCGCTCGTCGTACGCGACGGTAGGCCAGTCGGTGTCGGGCCAGTCGCCCCCGGAGGACCCGCCGCTCTCGACGCACCCGCCGACGGTGAGAGCGATTCCGCCGGCGAGGACCCCTCTCCGGGTATAATCCATACTGCCTGTACACGTTCAACCATTGGTA
The DNA here is from genome assembly GCF_023204835.1 of Salinarchaeum laminariae. Lineage (GTDB taxonomy): Archaea > Halobacteriota > Halobacteria > Halobacteriales > Salinarchaeaceae > Salinarchaeum > Salinarchaeum laminariae. Next base: position 616,640 of record NZ_CP096270.1, on the reverse strand, counting down.
ATTGTTGCGAATAATAGGGCCATCGAGCGAGCTCTCGCGGACCCCGTTGATCCTCGATCAATTGTCACGGCAGCGCCGAATTTCGTCGTCGGATCAGTACAGTGCCGTGGCTGTCACCCCGATGCCAACGAGGAGTAGTATCATTCCTGGCGCTGCTGCATGGTCATCCGACGGATGGCTGGCGATTGCAAGCAATGCCGTGCCGACGATGCTGCTCTGGAGCCCTGCGAAGGCTGCTCTGACGTCGCTGTCCATAGTTGGTAGCAACGGCTCGGAAATGGAATAAATCCCCGTGTACGACGTTTGGGGCGAGCGATCGATGCCGTCCCCGGAGAGTTACGATAGGACGCCCGAACAACCGGTCACTCCCGGCCGTCGAGCGTGATCTCGCGGATCTCGGTGATCCGGTCGTCGGCGAGCAGTTCCTCGACGACGTCGTCGGGCACATCGTCGTCGAGGTTGTAGACGGTCAGGGCCTCGCCACCGATGGTCTCGCGGGCGTTGAACATCCCCGCGATGTTGACGTCGTGACTGCCCAGCGTGGTGCCGATGAGGCCGATGACGCCGGGCTCGTCGCGGTTCCGGGCGACGAGCATGTGGCCGTAGGGAATCGCGTCCACGCGGTAGCCGTCGATGCGGACGATGCGGGGATCTTCGCCGGCGAAGAGCGTGCCGTCGACGCTGATCTCCTCGCCGTTGTTCGCGACGGTGACGCGGACGACGCTCTGGAAGTCCTCGGTCTGGTGGGATTTGGACTCGGTGACGTCGACGCCGCGGTCCTCCGCGACCTGCGGGGCGTTGACGGCGTTGACCTGCCACTCGAGGGGCTCGAAGACGCCCTTGAGCGCCGAGGCCGTGACGAGATCGAGATCTTCCTCGGCGATGTCGCCTTCATAGCGGACCTCGACGGACTCGACGCGGCCGTCGAACAGCTGGGCGGCGATCTTGCCGGCGGTCTCGGCGACGTCGATGTACGGCTCGATGCGCGGAAAGGCGCTCTCGTCGACGGACGGTGCGTTGAGCGCGTTCAGGACGGGTTCGCCCTCGAAGGCGGCCAGGACCTGCTCGGCGGTGAGCGTTGCGACGCCGGTCTGGGCGGCGGCGGTGCTCGCGCCGAGGTGGGGCGTGGTGACGATCTCGTCGACGTCGAGCAGCGGCGAGTCCTCGGGCAGGGGCTCCGTCTCGTAGACGTCCAGCGCGGCGCCCTGCATGACGCCGTCGTCGACGGCTTCGGCGAGTGCGTCCTCCTGGATGATCCCGCCGCGGGCGCAGTTGATGATGTAGCCGTCCTCGAGCTGGGCGAACTCCTCCTCGCCCAGCAGCCCCTCGGTGTCTGGGGTCAGCGGCGTGTGGACCGTCGCGACGTCCGCTTCCGCGAGCGCGTCGTCGAGGTCCTCGTAGAGCGTCGCGCCGATCTGCTCGGCGCGTTCGGCGGAGATGTAGGGATCAAAGGCGACGACGTCCATCCCGAGCGCGTCGCACTTCTTGGCGACCTGCTGGCCGACGCGGCCGAGGCCGACGACGCCCAGCGCCTTGCCGTTAACTTCGGTGCCGAGATACTCGCTTTTGGCCCACTCGCCGTTCTGGAGCCGGCTGTGGGCCTGCGGGATCGAGCGCGCGGCAGCGAACATCATGCCGACCGTGTGCTCGGCGGTCGCGCGGACGTTCGGGTCCGGCGCGTTCGCGACGATGACGCCGTGGTCGGTCGCCGCGTCGATGTCGATGTTGTCGACGCCGATGCCGGCGCGACCGACGATGACGAGGTCGTCGGCAGCGTCGAACACTGCCTCGTTGACGTCGGTGCCAGAGCGGACGATCAGTGCGTTGGCGTCCGCGACCGCGTCGAGCAGGGCGTCCCCTTCGACGTCGTAGGCCGTCTCGACCGTGTGGCCCGCGTCGCGGAGGAACTCGATGCCCTCCTCCGCGATCGGGTCGGTGACGAGTACCTTCATACCTCCGGCAAGCCGTGGGGGGCCGTTAACGGTTGCTATGTGGGCGCCAGCGGACGCTACCGTGTGGGACCCGATCACGCACGACCACCGACACGTAAGCGGCTGGCGACCCGAGCGATCCTATGGTCGACGCGACGATTCAGGGCATCCACCGCGGCACGATCTACAGCGACGTGAACTTCCACCTCGAAGCAGCGACGGTCTCCACCGCGACCGAGCCCGAACCGACGGCCGAGCGAATCGAGACGCCGATTTACAATCTCGTGATTGAACACCCGGAGGGGACGATCCTCTGGGACACGGGATCACACCCCGACGCCGGCGACGGGCACTGGCCCGCGGCGACGTACGCGACCTTCGAGCAGCCCGACGCTGTAGATCATCCACTCGAGGCGGACCTCGCGGACGCGGGCTACGACCTCGCAGATATCGACGCCGTCGTCTGCTCGCACCTTCACGTCGATCACGCCGGTGGCCTCCACGCCTTCGATGGCACGAATACCCCGATCTACGTCCACGAGAAAGAGCTCCAGTTCGCGTACTACAGCGCCTGCACGCCCGGCGGCGACGGTGGCGGCTACGTGCGCGAGGACTTCGACCACGACCTCGACTGGCGAATCGTCCACCAGGATCGGACGCAGTTCTTCGAGGGAATCGAGTTCATTCGCCTGCCCGGACACGCGCCCGGACTCATGGGCATGCTCGTCCACCTCGACGGCTATGGCTCGCTCCTCTTCGGCAGCGACGTCGCCGAACTCGAGGCGAACTACCACGACGAGCGGCCACTCGGCGCCAGTCTCCTGCGGGATCGCCAGGCCTGGACGGAGAGCATCCGGACGCTCCAGGACCTCGAGCGCCGCCACGACGCCACGGTGATCTACGGCCACGACCCCGATCAGCACGAGCGGGTGCTCGAGGGCTGGGGCTAAAGGAGAGAAATCCGGGGGTCAGCGGCTCCACCTTCGTCGGCTCGAACCCGCTACTCGACGGTCAGCTCGCCGCCCGCGGCTTCCTGGCCCTCCTCGGCCTCGTCCCACTCGATCTCGAGCTCGATCGAGCGCTCGGTCATCGCGCCCTCCGGTCCCTCGTGTTCGACGGCGACCTCGAACTCGGGCTCGGCGGGCACGTCGAGGCTCACCGATTCCTCGCCCTCGGTAAACGTGACGGTTGCGCCGCGATCCAACGACTCCGCGACGGCGCGCAGGTACTCGGCGATCTCCGCGCGTTCCATCCGGCCCTCGCTCTCGAAGACAGTCTCTTCCATGGAATCGGGTAAGGCGGCCGTGGAGATAAAGGCGCGCGTCTTGGGCGGTAAGCAGTGCTACTGGGCGGCGATCGCGCGAGGGCTCACGGCTCGAGCAGCGTCGAGATCCGGGCGTTCTCCTTGAGTCGGAGGCCGGCGCCGCCAACGGCGAACGGGATCCGCTCGATGGTCTCGACGTGCAGCGTCGGGTGGCTCCCGCCACGCTCCAAGATCGCGTCGCGGGGCTGGAGGACGAGGCGGCCGTCGCTGGCGTCGATGCTCCCATCCACGGCGACGGTTTCGTTGAACGCGACGACGTACTGCCCGGCGTCGAGGTGCCACCACTGGTAGTCGTCGTCCTCGTTCCGCCAGACGCGTTCGTGTGGTTCGATATCGGCGGGTTCGAGCTCGCCGCCCCCGAAGTCGACGCGACCAGGCGATGCGATCTCGTAGATTTCGGCGGCGGTGAGATCGATCGCGGCTGCGTCCTCGTGGACCTGCGTCTCCGCGTGAACGATGCCCTCGACGTGGTCGGTAATGGCCATGCCCGGATGATCGGCTGCCGGCGGCAAAAGCGGTGGGCCATCGCCTTGAGAGCGTTCGATCGGATGGCGGTATTCGTGGACGGCGAGGCGCTTTTCAGACCCCGGACCGAACGACGGGTATGACGTCACTCGCGTTCGACGAGCAGGGCGTCGACGTCGTGTACGAGGGAACCGAGTTCCGCCTCGAGAAGGAACTCATCGAGGAGGCCACCCAGAAGTCGTACTGGGAGGTCACCGATCACGAGGTCCTCCAGATGGTCGAGAAGGGGCCGGATCTGCGTGGGGAACCCCGGCGCGTCGGCGACATTCTGCAAGCACACTGACGGCCACCGTCGGACTCTGCCCGGCTGGCGCGGGGGAGGTCGGTGCTGCAGCGGTTTCCAGGCGGCTGGAACCTACGGGCTCATTCACAGCCGGGGGGTAGCGGATCCTCGTAGCTATCGCAGGTGACAGTCACCGCGTAGCTCTCGATCGTCGCGTCTGCATCCGAGGGCACGTCGATACTGTACCCCAGCGTGACCGTTTCTCCCGGCGGCGTCTCTAGCACATCGATCTTGTCGTACTCCCGTTGCGTACTCACTCGTATCCACTGATTGGAGTCCTCTCGCGGCTCATCGATCGCGTAGCCGGTCAGGATGATTCCGTAGTGATCCATCGGCGCCGCTTGATCCGCCGTGTTCCGGAGCGTGATATCGAGTTCGAGTCGCTTCTCCGCGGCTTCGACCTCCTCGATCGCCACGACGGAGACGCTCTCTTGCACCGAGGCGGGGGAGACGTCCAGCCGCCGGGCCATCCCGCTCTCGCCAGTGGGACTCGGCCCATCGCCTTCGTCGTCGGTACTCCCCTCGCCAGTATCGTCTCCTGCGTTCCCGTCGTTCGAGTCGCCGTCCCCGCCGCCCGAACTGTCGATACAGCCTGCGACGGCAGCGGTGCCTGCCGCGACGCCGATCCCCTTCGAAAGAACTGTACGTCGCTTCATACCGGATCGGTGGCTTCGTCGATTGAAAACTGTGGCTCTTCTCCGAGGACCGTCAGTCCTCGCCGAACCGCTCGGCCGCAGTATCGAAGCTCGCTTCGTCGAACTCCCTGCCGCGGCGCTGTTCCCGCGCCGCGATCGCTTCGGGATCGGGCGAAACGTCGTCGTCGATGCGGGCCCAGGATTTGTGGACCTTGGTGTGACACCAGCGGCAGAGCGCGACGGTGATCTCGTGGTCGCCGTCGGTTGGATCGTCCTCGCCGTCGGGCGCTTTCCCGTCTCGCGGCTCTCCGCCGTCGCCGTCTTCTCGCGGGCGCTGCCCGCTCGAATGGTCCGCGGAACTGCGTTCCGCGATACTCGACTGTTCCGAGGCGCTTCGCGCCTCGTTTCCAGCATAGGACAGGTGGTGCTCCTCGATCAGCGGCCGATCGCTAGAGTGTGCCATCCGGCGCTCCTCGATGCCACAGCGCCGGCACTCCTTGCCGTCGGTGGTCGAGGTGAAGTTCGGGCACTCGCTGGCGTCCCACTCGCGGTCGGCGTCGGGGTTCACCACGGGACACCGGTACTCGTCGTCGCGGCGCTCCTCGGCGAACGTCGGATCGGCGGTGAACCGATCGAACGCGAACCGGCAGGTCCCCTCGTCGGTGCAGTGATTGCAGCGGTCGACGTGATCGTAGGGATCGTCGACCCCGACCGGGGTGCCCGTCGGCGTCTCCTCCATCGACCTCGATCTCGGGCCGGATCGACCAAAAGCCCTCCGAGGCCGAGCAGTACCGCGTCGGTGACGTCTGGAGCGAGGAAAGCTGGACGACCGGCGAGGAGACGACGAAGTCGTCGAACTCAGCGGCGTTGCGTCCCATCGGGTCGGCCCTGTGTGGCTGCGTGCTCGAACGGTCCCTTTCGCGAGACTCGATTTTCACAACTCCCGGATCGAGATGCCTAGCCGATACGGAATCGCCCGACCGTGAGTCCTCGAAAACTGGAAATTCGGCACGGGAATAGTATATAAAACCCTGCCCGTCACCGAGTGACACACCCAACGAACGCGTCCGCGTCCCGCGATACGCCGACGGGCTGCAAAAGGTTTATATAGAATCACAATCAATCATCCGGATACCTATGTCACAGCAGATGGGCAACCAGCCGATGATCGTGCTCTCCGACGACAGTCAGCGCACGTCGGGGAAGGACGCTCAGTCGATGAACATCACCGCCGGCAAGGCGGTCTCCGAGTCCGTTCGGACCACACTCGGTCCGAAAGGAATGGACAAGATGCTCGTAGACTCCACGGGTAACGTCGTCGTCACGAACGACGGCGTCACCATCCTCAAGGAGATGGAGATCGAGCACCCCGCGGCCAACATGATCGTCGAGGTCGCGGAGACCCAGGAGAGCGAGGTCGGCGACGGGACGACGACCGCAGTGGTCGTCGCCGGTGAGCTGCTCAAGAAGGCCGAGGACCAGCTCGACCAGGAGATCCACGCCACCACCCTCGCGCAGGGATACCGACAGGCCGCCGAGAAGGCCAAGGAGGCCCTCGAGGGCATCGCCATCGACGTCGAGGAGTCCGACACGGAGATCCTCGAGAACATCGCCGCGACGGCGATGACCGGCAAGGGCGCGGAGAACGCCCGCGACCACCTCGCCAGCCTCGTCGTCCAGGCCGTCCGCTCCGTCGCGGACGAGGACGGCATCGACACTGACAACATCAAGGTCGAGGACGTCGTCGGCGGCGCCATCGAGGAGTCCGAGCTCGTCGAGGGCGTCATCGTCTCGAAGGAGCGCGTACACGACGACATGCCCTACGCCGTCGAGGACGCCAACGTCGCGGTGCTCGACGACGCACTCGAGGTCCGCGAGACCGAGATCGACGCAGAAGTCAACGTCACCGACCCCGACCAGCTCCAGGAGTTCCTCGACCAGGAGGAAGAGCAGCTGAAGGAGATGGTCGACGAGCTCGCCGAGGCCGGCGCCGACGTCGTCTTCGCACAGGACGGCATCGACGACATGGCCCAGCATTTCCTCGCACAGGAGGGCATCCTGGCCGCACGCCGCGTCAAGTCCAGTGACGCCGGCAAGCTCGCCCGCGCGACGGGCGCCAATGTCGTCTCCAACGTCTCCGACGTCGAGGCCGACGATCTCGGCTTCGCGGGCTCCGTCGCCCAGAAGGACGTCGGCGGCGACCAGCAGCTCTTCGTCGAGGACGTCGACGAGGCGAAGTCCGTCACGCTCATCCTGCGCGGCGGCACCGAACACGTCGTCGACGAGGTCGAGCGCGCCATCGAGGACGCGCTCGGCGTCGTCCGCACCACGCTCGAGGACGGCAAGGTCGTCCCCGGCGGCGGTGCACCCGAGATCGCGGTCGGCCTCGCGCTGCAGGACTTCGCCGACTCCGTCGGCGGTCGCGAGCAGATCGCCGTCGAAGCGTTCGCCGAGGCCCTGGATGTCATCCCGCGCACGCTCGCGGAGAACGCCGGCCTCGACCCGATCGACTCCATCGTCGAGCTACGCTCCGAGCACGCCGACGGCGACTCCAACGCCGGTCTCGACGCCTACACCGGCGACGTCACCGACCTCTCCGAGGACGGCGTCGTCGAGCCGCTCCGAGTCAAGACCCAGGCCATCGAGTCCGCTACCGAGGCGGCCGTGATGATCCTGCGCATCGACGACGTGATCGCCGCTGGCGACCTGAAGGGTGGCCAGACCGGCGACGATGACGAAGGCGGCCCCGGCGGCCCCGGTGGCGCGCCCGGCGGAATGGGCGGCGGCATGGGCGGTATGGGCGGCATGGGTGGCATGGGCGGCGCGATGTAAATTCTGTAGAAGACAGAATTTCATCGGGGACCGATCCTCGATCGGTCCTGGCGATGTGAAGTCGGCCACAGCCCACTCCACACCACACCGGTTCCACACGCCACGAATCGCAGGCTGACCACGCCACGCTGGGCGTGCTCCCCACCACGCTGTAGCGTGGATCAACTGATGCGAATTTCCGTCGGCTGACCACAGTGGTCGGCCGTTTTTTTTTCGACGCTTCCCGACAGTGGCAGCTAGATCGGTGGAGTGCTCTGGAGCCTGTTGGCGATTCCGGGGCCGGGGATTCCTGCAAAACCGCTCAGCAAAACGATCATAAGCGACCCGTCACAAGCGACGACCATGGCAACGCTGGCGTCGCGCGCCCGGTCGACCGCGGCCTCGACCAAGTGGTTCGTGGAGGCGTTCCTCGGACTGGCCTTCATGCTGGGCGGCGCCGCGAGCGTCGTCAACGAGGTCGCCGGCCAGCCGCTCCCCGCTCCCTACTTCGGGGCTGCGGCGCTCGGGATCGCGACCCTCGCGACCTACCCATTCGTCACCGGGACGCTCTCGACGGAGTGGCTCGGCAACTACCTCCTCGGGTTCCTGGGCGTACTGCTGGTCCTGCTCGCCGCCGGGCTTGCCACGGTGGCGTTCGGGCTGGCATCCACCGATGCCATCCCATCGGTGGCCGTCGTCGCCGTTGGGAACGTGGCAGGAGTGGTCGTGGCGATCCTGGCCGACGACCCGCTACGGCGGCCGCAGCTCGCAGACACCGACTGAGGGCGCCCTGGAGGCGGGCCCGCTACAGCGACTTTCTGTACAACAGGACTTCGAATTCGCGCCACTGCACCGTCTCCTCGTGATCGTAGCCAAAGGATTCGTAGAGTCGCTGTGCGCCGTCCTGTCGAGCGGTCGTGTCGAGGACGAGCGTCTCGTACCCCAGTTCGCGGGCGCGTTCCTCCAGTCGATTCACGAGCCGGGTGCCGACGCCGCGACGCTGAAACGCCGGATCGACGCGCATCCGCGTGACCTCGCCGGCGGGCTCGTCGTCGGGCCGGACGATCGCGTCGGCCTGGAACGTCCCCTCGCCGATCGGTTCGAGGGCGCCCATGCCGACGATGGATGGGTCGCCGCTGGACTCAGCGTGGTCTTCGCCCGCTACCTCCGCGACCAGGAAGTCGCCGCCGACGTCGACGTAGTTCGCCTCGACGTCCTCGAGGTCCTCGTCCATTCCCGACTCGACGGCCTCCTCGGCGTAGGCGTCGACCTGCCGGAGCGCGACCTCGTTGAGTTCCCGCAGTCGCGGCGCGTCGGCCGGCTCGGCACGGCGGATCGTGACGTCTCCGTCGGCGTCTGCGGCGTCGCCGGTGTCCTGGGCTCCCGTCACGGAATCAGGGTGCGCCGGCGAGGACCCACTGACTGTCCTCGTGGACCGTGATGTCCCGACTGGCGCCCGCGTCGATCCGGACCGCGTCACCGGCATCCAGGTCGACGTCCTCGCCATCGATCGTCACGGTGGCCGCTCCCGAGAGCAGCACGTAGATTTCTTCTTGCCCGTCCTCGGCGTGGTCGTGTTCCATACCCTCCCAGCCCTCCTCGGCGTCGAGAACGGTGACGCCGAGATTCTCCGCGTCGAGTGGATCGCGGAGGAAATGCATGCCCGGTGCGGCCGGCTCGACGGTCTCGTAGTTGACGGTGTCGTAGGACATCACGTGACCGTACGGGAGCCACGCACTTCATGGCTGGTCAGCCGGCGAGCGATGCAGTGGCCTTTCCGCGTGATCGCCGGCTCAGTCGTCCGCTGCCGGTGCCGGGCCGGGTCCCTCTTCGGTCAGGTCTGCGTCGCGCCAGGTCCCCCGCGAGAACCACGCCCAGGCCATCACGGCCGCGGCGACGTTCGAGACGGCGAACGCCAGCCAGATTCCCTGTTCTGCCATCGAGTACTCGAGGATGTCGGCAACGAGCGTGTTTGCGAGGAAGGCCGCGCTAAGCGTCCCGAAGCCGGGAACCTCGATTGTGAGCTCCGCGACGTCGATCGGTCGCGAAGCGACCCAGGCGAGCGGGACGCGGATGAACCCGAGCATCACGATCGCGAGCACTGCGGCGGTGAGCGTCCGTCCCGCACCGCGGAACCCACCGGAGTAGGCTCGAACCACGCCGATGAAGCCGAAGGTGGGCGCGGTCCAGCGCAGGAACTCCGAACCGACGCGCACCACTTCGGGATCGTCGCTGAACACGTCCACCACGGCTGGTGCCGCAACGAAGACCACAACCCCAACGGCCGCGAGGATCAGGAAGGAGGCCTTCGCAGCGAAGTCGTTCGCGACGGCTGCGCGGTCGGGCTTTCCCGCACCGATGTTCTGGCCAGTCATCGTCTCGACGCCACGATCGACCGCGATCGCGGGCATGAAGATCAACGAGAAGATCCGCGTTCCGACGCCGAACGCGGCGACGACGGGTGTGGAGAACGTCCCGACGACCAGCAACATCGCGTTGACAGAGATCGACCGACCGGTCCCCTCGATCGAGGCGGGGAGACCGATCCGGGCGAGCCGGACCATGTAGCTCGGCGACGGGATCATCTCGCGTGGGCGGATCTGCACGCCCCGACGGCCCCGGAGCATGATCCCGAACCCGACGAGTAGCGCGAGGGCCCGGGAGAAGATCGTCGCGATGGCGGCGCCCTGAACCCCGAGTTCGGGGAACGGTCCGACGCCGAAGATGAGGAACGGATCGAGTGCGACGTTCAACACGACCGTTCCAAACATGACGAGCATCGGCGTCACGGTGTCGCCGGCTCCGCGGCTCAGCGCGATGAACACGCCGAACCCGAACAACGCCCAGAGTCCGACCGACATCACTTCGAGGTAGGCCGTCGCGTCAGGTGCGACGTCGGGTGCGGCGCCGAGGAAGCGAACGAAGTCCCCGACGAAGAAGAATCCGACCGCTCCGAGGAGGACGGAGAGCAAGATCGCGAACGTCACGGTCTGGGAGGCTGCATACTGCGCCTTGCGGTCCTCCCCGGCCCCTGTGTACTGGGCGACCAGCACGCTCCCCGCGACCGAGATCCCCATCGCGAGCGAGATGAGGAAAAAGACGAGCGGAAACCCGAACGTGATGGCTGCCAGCGCGTCGGTGCTGTACTGGCCGAGCCAGAAGGTGTCCGCGAGGTTGTAGGCGACCTGCAAGAGGTTCGTGATCACGATCGGTGCCGAGAGATACAGCAGTGGCTTCCCGATCGGTCCCTCCGTCAGCTCGAGGTCATCCTGGTCGCGGAACACGGCCGTGATCTTCTCGACGATCGAGTCCGACTCTGTGGCCGGATCGGTGCCGTCCGCCCCGGATCCGTCGTCCCCGGTCGAATCGTCCTCCGGTTCTGTCACTCGTCGGACGCCCCCGTTGTCTCCCCACCGTCGGTCAGTTGCTCGCTCGCCTTCGACTCCGGCTCAGCGCGCCCGGCGTTCGCGTCCACGAGGTGGCCATCGAGATAATCTTCGAGGGACGCGACTGCGCAGTCGACCGGCACCTCTGCGACGACGTGACGGGCGCCAGCGCCATCGAGCACGACGAGCACGAACTGTGCGACGTGATCGGGGTCGATCTCCTCGTGGTAGGTCCCCGCTGACTGCCCTGCCTCGACGAGTTCGGTGACGGTCTCGGTGACGAAGTCGTCGAAGCGAGCGATGCGCTTCTGGAAGGCGTCCTGGTAGGGCGCCTGGGCCTTGATCTCCAGCATCGCGGTTCGGAACTCCCGCGCCTCGCCGTCGTTCGGGGGGTGGAGGACCGCCGAGATGAACGCGCGCAGTCGCTCGTCCGGATCGGTTGCGTCGACGTCCTCGGAGAGCTCCGCGTCACCCTCGACGCCGTAGCCGCCGACGCGGTCGGTGAACCGATCGTACATGTGATCGAGGAACGCGATGAGCAGTCCCTCCTTGTCGTCGTAATGGTAGTGGAGGGCTGCCTTGCTTCGGTCGGACTCCTCGGCGATGTCCCGCATCGTCAGCTCCGCATAGCCGTGATCGCAGAGGGCGCGAAAGGTCGCACCCATGATGTCTGCAGCAGGATCGTCCATCACGACAACCTGACCAACCGGTCAGTCAAAAGGGTTCGGAAACCACGCTGGACGTGCCGGTTGCTCACGGGCGCTGTCCGGACGGTCATCGAATCGCCCACTGCGTCCCCAAACCCTCATCACGCAACCGGGCGACAGTTCCACCATGCCCTCACTTCTCGACACCTACATCGAGAACCGCAACCGCGTCCAGCCCAACCACGCCAACACCGTCGGGACGGCCCACGGTGGCAACGTGATGAAGTGGCTCGACGAGGTCGGTGCGATGTCCGCGATGCGATTCGCGTCCGAGACCTGCGTCACCGCCCGCATGGATCCCATCGAGTTCCACCGACCGATCGGCGTCGGCGACATCACGGTCATCGAATCCTACGTCTACCAGACCGGAAAGACCAGCGTTCGCGTCAGGCTCACCGCCGACCGCGAGAACCCCCGCACCGGCGAGCGCGAACGAACGACCACCTCCCACGCCGTGTTCGTGGCCGTCGACGAGGAGATGCAGCCCACTGAGGTCCCGGATCTGACGGTCGAGACCGAGCGCGGGGAGAACCTCCGCGCCGCTGCCCAGGAGTCCCGGGACGAGTACTGAGCCACCCGAATCCGCAGGCACTAACCTCCTCCCGGCCCAAGTCCGATCATGTTCGAGGTGCCGGACCGAGACGCACTCGCCCTCGCCGTCGGCGACCACCTCGCGATCGTCGCCATCGTCGGGTGGGGCGTCGTCGATCACAACGGCGTCGACGGTCTGACCGATTCCGCAGAGCTGGCTGGCACGATCGGCCCCTTCCTCGTCGGCTTCGCCGTCGCTGCGCTCCTCGTGGGCTGTTACGAACCGACCCGGACCGCGACCGCCGCCACGCAGCTGCGCTCGGTGGTTGCAGCGGCCGTCGGCGGGGTCGGAATCGGACTCGTGATTCGCACTTCGCCACTGGTCGATGGCGGTGCCGTCTGGCCGTTCGGTCTCGTGATGATCGGGACGATTACGGTCGGACTCTTGTTCTGGCGAGTCCTCGCGATCGCCGCCGGTCGCTGGCGATCAGGCGCCACCGAGTCGCCCGGTCGCGAGACCGCCGGCGAGTAGCGCGGCGACGCCGGCGATCGCCGCGAGACCGAAGAAGAGCGCTTCTGCCGTCGCAACGGTGAGCAGGCCGCCAGCGAGCGCGCCACCCAGCGCGCCGATCCCGAACACGCAGAGGTAGGTGAGGCCGTAGGACGCTCCGCGGGCGGCCTCGGGAGTGAACTCGGCGACTGCAGCCTGGTAGAGCGGCTGGACGACGAACAGCGCGCCACCCAGCAACGCAGCGACGACGAGTAGCGGGACCGCGCCGGCTGCCGATGCGATCGGGAAGGCGACCGCGAGGATCGCGAGGCCGAGGAACGCGGCTGCGATGCCACGAGACGGTTCGAGCGTGTCGGAGAGCCGCCCACCGACGAGCTGGCCGACGACCCCGACGGCGAGCACGCCGACGTACACGAGCCGAGCGGCGGGCAGCTCGCGGCTTCCGACGTCGATCGGCGTCAGCCAGTCGAGATCGGCGAGGATCTCCGGGAGGAAGGTGAGCGCCCCGCGGTAGTAGAGCCCGGAGGCGATCACGATCGCGAGCACGACGAGGAACGGGCCACCGAGCACCGAGCGAATGGTCTGGAGCTCGCCGCGGAGCGACGAGGACGCGTCCGCAGTCGCGTCACCCCCGTCGGGGGCTGTCTCGGCATCCTGGTCGGCCGTCGCACTGTTTGCCGTCGCGCTGTCGTCCGCAGCAGTCGCGTCGTCGTTCGCCGTCGCCGCGCCGTCGTTCGTGGTCGCGTCTGCCGTCGCCGTGTCAACGTCGAGCACCGTCGCCGACAGTCCGACGACGATGGCGCCGACGCCGAGCACGACGGCGACCGTCTGCCAGGAGACCAGCTCGAGCAACAGGATCGTGAGGAGCGGGCCAGTCGCGATCCCGACGTTGCCCGCGGCACCGTGGAGCGCGAACCCGCGCCCGCGCTGCTCGACGGCGGTACTGAGCAGCGTGAGTCCGGAGGGATGGTACGCGCTCGCGGCAACGCCCCAGATCGCCAGCGCCAGCGCGATCGCCCAGACCGGTCCGGGTACGCCGAGCGGGGCGACGTTCTCGAGTGGGAGCCAGCCAGCACCACCGACGAGCAGGAACGCGCCGCCGGAGCCGAGGAGACTCGCACCGATCAATCTGCTCGCGCCGACGCGATCAGCCAGGACGCCCGCCGGGAGCGCGCCGGCGCCGAAGCAGCCGTAGGCGACCGTCGCGACGACGCCCAGGAGCGCGGGCGTCACCGAGTACTCCGCCAGCCAGACCGAGATGAGGATGGGGATCGACAGCTCGTGCGCGTGGACGAGCGCGTGGGACGCCGCCGCCGTTCCGACGACGCGTCGATCCTCCGAGTGCACAGTTGGCGACGCTACGAGAGGGGGTCAATTGAATGCGTTGGGAGGCGACGCGTTCGCCGGAACCGTCGCAGATGGACTGTGTTCAGGACGCCGACAGCGCCGTCTCGATGTCCTCGCCGGCGATCAGCGAGCGGACGGCCGCCTCCGGCGAGTCCGTCTCGACGACGTTCTCCATGAGCACCGTCTCGCTCGGAAACAGCTTCGTCCCGAGATCGAGCCCGTGGTCGCGGGCTGTCGACCCGGTGACGGTGAGGTAGACGCCCAGTCCCGCGTCGGCGATGGCGGCCTCCTCTTCACGACCGTTTTCGGGGTGGACGAACTCGACGCCATCGATAGCGTCGGTACCGAGCACTGCGGCGACGAGACGTTCGTAGCGCGGCGAGACGCAGAGCGGCCCCTCGTACTTCGCGACGAACTCCCGATCGAGATCGACGGGCTGGTCCGCTTCCGCGTGGCGTTGCTCTGGCGTCCCGAGCAGCGTGTGATAGACCGTGTCGCCGAGCCCCGTCGCGACCCGGACGTCAGTGTCCTGTGGATCGATCCGCGCGTTGAGGTCCTCGATCGTGGTGAGTGGCTCGGGCCGCAGCTCGACGACCTCCTCGAGGACGAGGTCGGCGCTGTCGAACGCCAGTGGTACCTCGTGGGTCCGGACGGCGCGGAACGGCTCCTCGCGGCCGACCAGGCGGATCGCGACGCCGTCGATCCACAGCGTCATCGCGTCGAAGACGATTCGGCGGGGTCGGCCGGCCCGGTCGTCTCGCAGCAGAGTGAACTCCGGTCGGTAGGGCGCGTCGAGATCGCTGTACTCGGCGAGCCGTTCGTAGACGGTGTCGTCCGCGCTCGCGTCGTCCTTCGTGATCTGCTTCTCATAGCGCAACGTCGAGATGACGTCGTCGGCGACCGCGGCGACCGTCGGGGCGTCGTCGCTCTCGACGTACTCATCGGTCGCGTCGGCGTCTGCCCCCGGCGCGGCGCTCGCGTCGCCGGCCCGGTCGGCGAGTCGCCCCAGGACGGCCTCCAGCGGGCGACCCTTCCGTGGCACTGCGACGTCGACCGGCTCGCTCATGTGCAGACGGCCGCCACGGTCGACTTTACCCGTTGCGTTTCCGATCGGCGCGATCGACTGCTCGAGTCAGAATACCAGAAACAAAACGACCGAACCGGATCCGAATCGGCGCGAGAAACGAATCGAATCGACGCGAGTGGCGCGATCAGCGGGATCGTGTCGCTCAGTCCGTGAACATCTCGCCGAGCTGGCTGCGCCACTCCTTGATGTCCTCGACGTCCGCGGAGACGGAGTCGAGCTCGTCTTCGAGTGCCGACAGCTCGTCGAGTCGGTCCCGGAGCTGGTCGATCTCGCCCTGCAGCTCGCTCTCGACGCCGTCGACTCGGTCCTCGACGTCGCCGACTTGCCCTTCGACGTCGCTCACCGAGCCTTCCACGCTCCCGACTCTGTCCTCCACGCTGTCCACGTTGTTCTCGACGCTCTCGACGCGGCCCTGCACGTCCGCCGTCGTCGTTTCGACGTCGTCGACGGACGCCTGCAGATCGTCGATCTCGCCGGTCGCCGACGCGAGATCCTCATCCACGGCGGTCACGTCGTCGGAGACGGCGTCGACCTCCGCGGAGACCTCCGAGATGTCGTCGTCGAGGTCGCCGACCCAGCCTGTGAGGTCGTCGACGTCAGTGGAGGCCGCCTCCACGTCGTTCTCGACGGCCTCGAGCTGCTCGGCAACGTTCTCGACCTCGTCGTCGAGGGCCGCGACGTCCTCGCGGAACTCCTGGATGAGCTGGTCGCCGGTACCCTCCTCGTCGAGGAACTCCTCCATCGCGTTCGCGTAGGCGGCGACGTCGTCGACCCTGCCCTGGAGGTGGTTCAGCTTCGCCTCGACGCTGCCAGCACTCGCCGACGCCGATCCACCGTCGTCACCGACGTCGAGGGCGTCCTCGAGCGCCTCGCGCTCCTCCTCGGGAACGTCGCCGGATTCGAGTTCGGCAGCGAGCGCGCCCGCCAGCGAATCGTGATCGGCGAGGGCCGCCGCTGCGGCGCCGGCGACGACCGGCTCGTCTGCACTTTCCTCCTCGTCCTCCACCTCTGCGTCGCTGCCGTCGTCGGCCGCAGCGGCAGCAGGCTCATCGGCCGCTGCCTCCGCGTCGGCGACCGCCTCGTCGACCGCGGCCTCGATCCCGCTGTCGGCATCCTCGTCGTCCGCCTCCACAGCTTCGTCGACCGACTCCTCCTCGTCTTCGACCGCGTCCAGGCCCTCCTCGGTCTCTTCGAGGTCCTCTGCCGTCTCGTCCTCCTCAGCACCGTCGTCTTCGTCGTCAGCCACCTCTTCCTCGTCGAATTTGTCCGTACCATCGTCCTCGGCCGCGTCGTCGGCTTCCGCGTCCGCCGCGATATCCTCGTCCGCAGCGTCGAGCTCTTCGTCGGCGTCCGCGTCCACTTCCAGCTCTTCGTCGTCTGCTTCGGACTCCTCGTCGACCTCGTCTTCTGCCTCCTCGTCCGCAGCCTCCAGCTCTTCGTCCGCAGCTTCTAGCTCGGCGTCCTCTGCTTCCAGATCCTCGTCCGCAACGTCGATTTCCTCGTCCGCAGCATCAACGTCCGCTGCTTCGGAACCCGCTTCGAGCTCGTCCTCCTCTGCCTCGATCTCTTCTTCGTCCTCGTCCAGATCTGCGTCCTCCGACTCAGCGTCGTCGCCATCGTCGGCATCGGCGCCGCCGAGATCCAGGATCGGCTCGTCGTCATCGGGCGCGAGCGTATCGTCCTCGGCATCGTCGCCGGCGTCCTCGTCCGCAGCTGCCTCGACCTTCTCCTCGGCAGCGTCGACGTCGATCTCGATGTCGGGCGTTTCCTCTTCTTCGTCCTCCTCGGCGCTTTCATCGGCTTCGGCTGCGTCGTCTGCCGCCGCGTCGCCTTCCGCCGCTTCGTCGGATTCCTCAGTTACGTCCTCGTCGAGATCGATGTCGTCCTCACCGAGGCCGAGATCGAGGTCCACGTCCTCCGCGTCGCCCAGGTCGTCCTCCGCGGTTCCAAACTCGTCCTCCTCGTCGCTCGCCACGTCGTCGGGCGCCGCCTCGTCGAAGCCGAGATCGATGTCGGGCACGTCGTCGTCGGTATCGTCGTCCTCCGCGGCTACCGTCTCGTTGGGCTCGGTGTCGACGTCGCCGAGATCGAGGTCCAGTCCGCCGTCGGCGTCGTCGGCTTCGGAATCCGCGGGCGTCTCCTCCCCGCCGATCATCTCCTTGACCGCTGCGTCGTCCTCCGCGGGCGCGATGTCGTCGATCGTGGTGCCGTCGATGGACTCGCCCTCGCCCGGTTCGAGCGTGACGCTGTCGCCGGCCGGGCTGACCTCTGCGATCTCGGGATCGGTCATGAACGGGCTGGCCTCGCTGGGGTCGTCGATCCGGATGCCGTAGACCGTCTCGATCTCGTCGTCTGGCTCGAGCGTGCGCTCGTACTCGACGTGGTGGTCCTGGAACGCTGCCCAGTTGTCGCTTTCATAGTCCGGGTGGAAGCCGACGCCGTCCATCGGGAACTCCTCAGGAATCGTCTCGGAAAGGCGGACCGAGACGGTTTCGGATCGGTCGGATGCGATGAGGAATCTGATCGCCGGGACTGGGAAGTCGTCGGCACTGAACTCCTTCTGGACCGTGATCCCGTTGTCGGACACGGTGATCTCGTCGTCGGGGGCGCCCTCGGTACTCATACGGGGTACGTTCCCCGAGCACGCCTATAAATGGAACGACGGGGGGTTCCTTCGGCCGTTCGCGGCCGTCGGTCCGTTCGAGCGGCGAGGTGGCTGGCTGCATCGGTGCCGATCTGGTGCGGAACCGTACGACGAGAATCCAGACGATCGGACTGTAACCGAACTGCCGCCGGCCATCCGGAGCGGACGCACGAGTGCTCTGCGTCCGACATCTGTCACACCCTCAAATAGATTCCGGCCGAAGCCTTATACACGATCCCGCTGCAACGTGTATCCCGAATGCCAGCACGGCTCGAAACGGGGATCGACGTCCTCGACAGGAAGCTCTCCGGGGGGATCCCCGCGGGAAGTCTCATTGCCGTCTGCGCCTCGCCCGCGAGTCAGGCCGAACTCCTGCTCTACCAGCTCACCAACACCAGGGGCACGCTCTACATCACGACCAAGCGCTCCGACCAGGCCGTTCGGGACGCCATCGACTCGACGCAGGCGCCCGTCGGCAGCCCGACGGTCCGTGACATCGCCGGCAGCGAGCCGCTCGACCAGGCGAACCGTCTGATCCGGGCGTTGCCGGAAGGCGCGAACCTCATCATCGACCCCGTGGACGTGCTGGAACGGCGTGAGGACGCACGCTACACGAACTTCCTCAACGAACTGCAGACCCACATGGTCAACACCGGCTCGATCGCCTTCCTCCACTGTCTCGACGGCGGCGATCCGCCGAAAAACCGCGACACCACCCAGCACATGGCCGACGTCGTCTTCGATCTCGAGACGACGACCCGCGGCTCCGACCTCGTGAACTTCCTCTCCGTGCCGAAGTTCCGCGGCGGCCAGCCGTTGACGGAGACGATCAAGCTACAGCTCACCGGCGAAGTCGACATCGACACGAGTCGGGACATCGCCTAGAAGTCTTCGGCGGAGCCTGTACAGTCACTCCCTGCGATTATACCAGCGTGTCAGCAGTCGCTTTCGGAAGCCCCCTCCCGCTCGACGATTCTACCTCGCTGTCGCCGAAAATCGGAGATTTTCGAGATCAGACGGGAGCACCGCTCCCGTCGACCTCGCGAGACCGAAGGTCTCGCTCAGTGACGAGAGACGCAAAGCGTCTCTCGAACCACGCGCGGCGTCGCTCCGCTCAGCCGTGCATATCCGAAAGACGTCGCTTCACTCGTCTTTCGACGTTCGCCTCGCTCCGCTCGGCTCACCGTCGGTACCTGCGACGAGCGGTCGGCCCCTTCCGGAGTCCCGCCCTTTCGTGACTCACCGTAGCTACGCTTCGGTCGGCTGTCGGCAGAGCGCTACTGGTAGAGTGCGCTCACGTGGTGGCTGAGGGGCACTCGGTCAGCAGTAGCTGCTTGACAGCCAGCAGGGAACGAACGGGAGAGGCTCCACGGCGGCTGTTGCAGTCGCTGTCGAGTTGGACTCGCGAGAGAAAGTTCGCGAACCGAACCGAAAAATCTGCGCCTCAGGCGTCGTCTTCGAGCTCCTCGACGAGCTCGTCCGCGTCGACGTCGGCGTCCTCCAGCGCGTCCTCGATATCGCCGCCACCGCCGCCCATGCCACCCATCATGCCGCCCATCGGGCCGCCGCCCATGCCGTCGATGGTCTCCTGCACGACGACGCGGTCGATGCCGAGGCGGTCGATGAGCTGCTGGGCGATCTGCTGCTTGCCCATCATCCACTGCTGGTTCATCGTGAGCTGCGGGGTCGCCTCGATGTAGAGGGACTCCTTCTCGACGGTCTCGGTCTCGAAGTGGCCCTCGTCCTCGTCGTCCTCGTCAGCGTCCTCGTCGTCGCCGGGGCTGACGTAGGTCTCCTCTTCGACCTCGTCGGTCTCGAGCCACATCTCGAGGTCGATGTCGAGGAAGGCGTTGACCAGGCCCTTGGCGCGCTCGAGGCGGTCCTCGACGACGTCGAGGATCTCGTACTCGTACTCGATGTCGTGGCCGGCGAGCGCGTGGTTGAAGTCGACGCGTGCGCGGCCGCCGATGATCGCCTCGACGTGGCCGTGCTCGCCGTCGACGTTGACGTGCGCGCCGGGGTAGCGTTCGTCCTCGGGGATCTTGTCGGAGCTGACGGTACGGACCTGATCGGAGTCCTTCTCGCCGAAGGCTTCTGCTGCGGGAACGGTGACGCTGCCTTCGTCACCCTCCTCCTTGCCCTTGATGTCCGCCTCGACGGGCGGGAAGAGGTGGCCCTCACCGAGCACGATGATGCGGGGCTCGAACGTCTGCTCTTCCTCGTCGACGCCCTCCTCTTCGGCGACCTCCTGGGAGGTCGTGTCGACGAGGCCGTCGTTCTGTGTCTCTCGGGCGGTGTAGGACAGCCGGACGAAGTCGCCGTCCTGCAGTCCGTCTGGCTCTTCCTCGGCCTCGGCGTCCTCGGCTGCGTCCTCGGTAGCCTCGGCGTCGTTCTCGGTCATACGGTGTACGAGCCTCGTTCGGCATATAAGAGCCACGTTTCGGGGGCGAGCGACTCACTCGCGTGGGATGGCCGTAACGGCGCTAAGGGCGCGGAAAACCGGAGAAACCGGCGAATCAGACCTCGAACTCGTGCTCGTGGAGCTGGACGTAGCCGCCGTCTCGGTACTTTCGCTTGGTCCACCAGTACTGCGCGTAGAGTTTGAGCCCCGAGAGCCCCGCCGACGGCGAGAAGCCGATCAGCGACCCTTTCCGTTGCAGCAGATCCCGCGCGGTGCTGAACGCCCGGTCCCAATCTGCGGGCTCGTACTCTGCGACGATATCGGCGAAGGAGACGTTGCGGAGGATCTCGTCGCCGATGGCCTCCTTCCAGGCGTCGTTGTACGCGTCGAGTCGGCGCGTCGCGGCGAGCTCGCCCGCGATCGCGCCCGAGCGCACGGCGACGTGGTAGCCGCCCTCGTGGAACGCGGAGGTCGTGCCCATCGCACCGCCGGCGACGGCGATACCGGCGCCGGTCGGCGAGTCGATCGGGCGCGTCGAGGAGATCGCGTAGGTTTCGGTGCCGCCTTTCTTGCCGCGGTCCTCGACGAGCGGGAAGTCCTCGAGATCGTACTCCGGATACGCACGCTCGAGGAGCCGCTCGATGTACTCGGAGCCGGAGGGGATCGACTCGTCGTCGGCGTCGAGCAGGAGGTAGTCCTCGGGATCGTCGACCTCGTCGAGATCGAGCCCGATCGGCATCGTCAGCCCGACGCGGGCGACGTTGCCGTCGTTGGGGAAGACCCATGGGTAGGCGGTCTCGCCGGGCATGGCACCCCACCAGAAGCGCAGCATGTCTTTCTCGATGGCGTCCTCGGGGAACTCGCGGTGCTCCTGGTAGGCGATGTGGTTCGCTTCGGTCGTGCCGACGTAATCCGTGATCGCCTGGCCGTCGGGGAGCAACGGATCGAGCACCCAGTTCGTCACCTGGCGCTGTGGGCCGTCAGCGAGAATCAGGCGATCCGCCTCGATCTCCTCGCCGTCCCGCAGCGTGAGCGTGTGTTCGGGGTCGCCGGTCAGATCCGGCTCGACGCCCGTGACGCTGGCGCCCACGCGGTACTCCGCGCCGGCGGTTTCAGCGCGTTCGATGAGCCAGTCGTCCATCCGGGCGCGCTGGAAGGTGTAGCCAAAGTTCGGGTAGGCTGCGTCCATCCCGGTGCGCTCGAGCCGGAGCGACTCCGTCGGTCCCTCGAACTCGGTGCCCGACAGCTCCTGGAGGATCACGTCGTCGGGTAGCTCCGCCGGCTCGATGCCCATAATCTCGATCCAGTAGTCGAGCATCCCTGCCGCGTCCGTCGAGTCCGGCCCCATCCCGTCGCGATCGGCGCGCGGGACGCCCTTCTCGAGGACGACCGCCTCGGCGCCCCGGCTGGCGGCCTCGAACGCTGCTGCGGCGCCCGCCGGTCCCCCGCCGACGATCGCCACGTCGTACCGGTCCATACCGTCAACGCCCGCCCCCGACCCCTATAATAACCCCGTTTCGAACCACCTGGATCACATTTTGCCGCGGCCGCCGCCGAACCGCTACTGCGCCGGCGGCCGGTCACCGCGAGCTTTCGCAATCCACCGGGGTTTCGCGATTTTGGCCGGTCCACCGCTTTTCGCGAGCCTCGACCAGCCCCATCCGGGTGGGACTGGAAGGGGCCGACTGCTCGCGTTTGCTCGGGAAGTAAGCACTGCAACGAGGGAGGAACGACCGAGCGAAGCGCACAGCGAGCGAGCGGGCGCGAGCGGGAGGGGGCTTCTAAGCAGTTTGCTGTCCTGTAGCGAGTGTCCTCTTAGGATTCGCATATTCTCGTCTCAGCCTATCACGGCTGACAGTCTGGATGGGAAGCTGTCGAAGATCGAGGTACCTGGGGACGTGCCAACCCATCAGTGAGGCACATCTTCGGTCGTGGTCAGCGTGCCTCGGCGGCGATCTCGATCATTTTCTCGACGTCGTCCAGATCGAGTTCTTCTGGTGAGCGGATCTTGATGTGTCGAGCGTTTTTGCCGGAGCCGTCCAGACGATAGCCGCCGTCCTCGAGTTGCTTCCATCCGTGGAAGAAGAGCCGACACGTGTCCTCGGTCGGCTGGATCCCACAGACGACGTTGTTCGCCCCGCCGATACTGTAGAGCGCTATTCCCATTTTGGCTCCGCCAGAGACCGATTCGTCGGCGTCTGGAATCGTGGCCTGGATGAGTTCCCGCAATCGAGTTGCAACGTCACGGACGTCCGCTGGAAGGGGTTCCAGGAGCGCTTCGAAGCTCGTGGGTCCGTCTTGCGGGTAGGTGGCCATGTTTCGAGACCTCTCCTCGTGAAATGTTAACGGTTGCGTTCAGTTGCACCTGCAGTGGTCTCAGCCGTAGGCACGTGCTCTCGAGATACTGCGTAGACCGCGTGCGTGTTCCCGGGAGCCGAGGAGTGCTGGCATGTCGATTCGAATGGTCGGTACAGGGTACTCACTTATCGGTCAGTGTAGCAGATTATTGAAGTTTCAAGGCTAAAACCCGCCCTTCAAAGCGAAGAGGATGTCAACCTTCGAGTTTGTCTGTTACCGTTTCGAAGAACCGGTCTGTCCACGCTGGGAAGACGAGAGCAGCGAGTGTCCCAACGACGACACCAGCAACAATACCCTGTGTGATATTTTGAAGAACTGTCGTTCCGAGTGCCGCTCCGAACGTCACTCCAACCAGCATTGCAAAGACGACCCGTTCTCCGGCAGTGTTGTCGGAACCCTCAGACATGTGTATCAGATATCTCCCCGGGAGGCAAAATAACTGGGGCAGCGTTCGTGAGCTGACATGACTGTTCGGTTCGCAGCCCTACAGAGCAGTGGGTTCGTTCTCGACCTTCCGAATACAATCGTCGAGACGCGTTGTACGTCCCCTCGTCCTGTCAGCGATCGCCTGGGTCCAGACGAATCCCCAACACCTCGCCTACGACTCATACATCAAACCACTCCACGGCGTTTCGGATCGACCTTCAACAGGTACTTACACCGCGCGGGGCCTCTTTTGTTGCAATGAGCGAGCAGGAGGCCGAACAGAGCGATCGACAAAAGTACGAGTTCAAGAAGGTCATCGAGAAGCTCGACGAGTACGAGGGCTCGGGGACCCAGCTCGTCTCGATCTACGTGCCGGGTGGCACCCGCATCAGCGAGGTGCAGGCGCACGTCACCCAGGAGCACAGCGAGGCCTCCAACATCAAGTCCAAGCAGACGCGGACGAACGTCCAGGACGCGCTCTCCTCGATCAAGTCCCGGCTGCAGTATTACGAGGCGGCACCGGAGAACGGGATGGTGCTGTTCTCGGGCGCGATCGATGCCGGCGGCGGCCAGACCGACATGGTGACGGAGGTTCTCGAGAGTCCGCCGGACCCCATCGAGTCCTTCCGCTACCACTGCGACTCTCACTTCCTCACGGAGCCGCTGGAGTACATGCTCGCGGACAAGGGGCTCTACGGGCTGATCGTCCTCGACCGGCGCGAGGCCAACGTGGGCTGGCTCAAGGGCAAGCGCGTCGAGCCGGTCAAATCGGCGTCCTCGCTGGTTCCGGGCAAGCAGCGCAAAGGGGGTCAGTCCGCACAGCGATTCGCCCGCCTGCGACTCGAAGCGATCGACAACTTCTATCAGGAGGTCGCGGGGATGGCCGACGAGCTGTTCGTTCCCGATCGCCACGAGATGGACGGCATCCTGGTCGGCGGCCCCTCGCCGACGAAGGACGAATTCCTCGACGGCGACTATCTCCACCACGAGCTGCAGGATCTCGTCCTCGGCAAGTTCGACGTCTCCTACACCGACGAGTCCGGACTCCACGATCTCGTCGACCAGGGCGAGGAGGCGCTCGCCGACGCGGAGATCATGCAGGACAAGAACCTCATGGAGGAGTTCTTCAAGCAGCTCCACGATGGGGGCGAGGCCACCTACGGCTTCGATGCGACCCGCCAGAATCTCATGATGGGCTCCGTCGAGACGCTCCTCCTCAGCGAGGACCTCCGCCAGGACGTCGTCGTCGCCGACTGCGATGCCTGCACCGACACGACCTACGAACTCGTCGATCGACGCCACGCCACACCGGAGAGCGTCGACTGCGCGGACTGCGGCGAGACAATCGAAACCGACGAGGAGGACCGCGAGGACGTCATCGAGCATCTGATGAACATCGCCGAGCAGCGCGGCACGGACACGGTCTTCATCTCGACGGACTTCGAGAAGGGCGAGCAGCTCATGGACGCCTTCGGCGGGATCGCGGGCAATCTGCGGTACTCGACGGGCGTCTAGGGACTGCTATTATCGGGAATTTTGGTCGTTTTCTGGGTGTTTGGTAGTTCGACCTACCGAACGTCACCGCGACAGCGACCGCCCACGAAAGCCCCCTCCCGCTCGACCGTGTACACTCGCTGCGCTCCTCACCTCGCTCACTGCGTTCGCTCAGTTGCGGTGCTTGCTTCGTCTACACGGTCGACCAGTCGGCCCCTTTCGGAGTCCCGCCCCGTGGTAGGCGAGGTGAGCGCCATTCGTGGACGGTGTAGCAAAGTGTAGCCGGCAGCGGTGCCCGCTGCTGTAGTGCGATCGATGCCGAGAATCGAAAGATAGCGGTTGACGCCGTTCAGTACGTCTCGCGGAGGTGGGTCAGGGTGAGCGCGTCGTCGAGGGCACCGTCCTCGCCGTCCTGGCGATCGAAGGTCACGGTGCGCTCCTCGCCGGCAGCGAGGTGGAAGAAGTTGTCCGAGAAGTGGCCCTGGAGCTCGCCGGGGCCGAGCCGGACGTAGAGCGCGGCCGCGTCGGCGGCCACCGTCACTTCATCGCCCTCGACGGTCACGTCGAGATCGACGTCGGGGAGGTCGAGTTGCTTGTAGACGTTCAGCACTTCGTGGGCAACGTAGGACTCCTCGGGACCGGTGTACTCCGCGCGGAGCAGGAGGTCCGTCAGATCGGCGTCGACGTCGTCCTCGCCGAGGGCGTCGGGGTCGAGCGTGGCGACGACGGCGCTCTCCTGGGGGCCGACGTCCGCCGCGACGGTCTCGGCGTGGATCGTCTCGCCGTCGAACGTCTCCGCCGCAATTTCGACGTCGCCGTCGAGTGCCTGGGGTTCGTCGCTGGTCACCCAGACCTGCGCGGCTGCGGGATCCTCGTCGCGACCGATCGGATCGCCGTCATCGTCGACGGGGACGATCGAGACGAGCACCGGCGCGTAGAACCGCCGCGTCATGTGCTGCAAGGCCTTCCAGCGACCGCCGTACTCGATCGACGACCAGGAGGCGACCTGCCACATGTCGTTGAGCTGCCAGTAGATCGTCCCGCCGCAGTGTGGTTTGATGCGTCGCCAGTGCTCGATGGCGGTCTCGATCGCGAGCCCCTGCTGGACCTGGCTCAGGTAGACGAAATCGCCCATGTCGAAGGGGACCCGGAAGTGGTCGACCATCCGCTGGAGGATCCGTCCGTTGCCGCCGGGGTTGCGCTGGTGGTGCTCCATCAGCGGCGCCGTCGGGTTCATGTCTGCGGGGTCGAGCACCTCGGAAAGCGTCTCGATCGAGGGGAACGACTGGTAGCCGAACTCGGAGGCAAACCGCGGCTCGGCGTCGAGGTAGGCCGAGAACGGCTTGCCGGAGTGCCAGACGTCCCAGAAGTGGACGTCGCCCTCGCGGTTGTCGTTGGGCAGAACGTCGGGGCTCGAGCTGTGCGGCGAGGCCGGCCAGAACGCGCGATCGTCGGGATCGTACTGCTCCGCGATGGGACCGAGAGTGTCGAGATAGAGCGCGTCGTAGTCGTCGGAGTAGGTGTCGTAATCTTCGGCGTCCTCACCGATCCACTCCCGGAGCATCTCCTCGTTCTCGTTGTTCCCACACCACAGCGCGATCGAGGGGTGGGAGGCGAGTCGCCGAACCTGATACTCGGCTTCGGCGGCGACGGTGTCGAGGAACTCGTCGTCGCTGGGGTAGAGCGCACAGGCGAACATGAAGTCCTGCCAGACGAGCAGCCCCTGCTCGTCGCAGGTCTCGTAGAAGGCGTCCCGCTCGTAGATCCCGCCGCCCCAGACGCGAATCATGTTCATGTTCGCGTCGACGGCGTCGGAGAGGAGCCGCTCGTAATCTGCGTCGTCGACGCGCGTCGGGATGCCGTCGGTCGGGATCCAGTTCGCGCCCTTCGCGTAGATCGGCTGGCCGTTCACTTCGAAGCCGAAGGACTCGCCGGGTTCGTCGGCGTCGCCGTCTGGCTCCCGGACGAGTTCGATCTCGCGGAAGCCGATCCGCTCGCTGGCGGCGTCGGCCGTGGTTCCCCCGGGAGTCGAGAGTTCGACGGTCAGGTCGTAGAGCGGCTGGTCTCCGTGGCCGGCGGGCCACCACAGATCGGGATCCTCGACGGTCAGCGAGACGGTCGGTTCGGAGATGCCGGAGTCGATCGAGACGGTCGTCGTCGACGCGGCATCGATCTCGGCGTCGTCGATCGCGACGGTGACGTCGTGCTCGCCGGCCGCCGGTGCCTCGACGCGGAGATCCACGTCGAGCTCGACAGTACCGTCGTCGTGGTCCTGCCCGACCGCGACGTCGGTGATCCGGGGCTCGGAGAAACTCAGAAGTTCGGCGTCTCGCCAGATTCCCATCGTGGGCAGACAGGTGCCCCAGTCCCAGCCGAAGTGACACTGCGCCTTCCGGATGAAGTTCCGGTGGGGCTGCTCGACGGGGAACTCGATCGATCGGACCTCGTAGGGGTAGGCGTTCGCGCGCTCGGCGGCGTACTCGACCGGCGATTCGAAGGCGACGGCGATCTCGTTCTCGCCGGCCTCCAGCGCCGCACCGACGTCGAACTCGTATCGGCGGTGCATGTTGTCGCTGGTCCCGACGACCTCGCCGTTGAAGGAGACCTCGGCGACGGTGTCGAGCCCCTCGAAGACGAGCCGGTGTTCGTCGTGGGCGATCGCGTCGTCGACCTCGATGGTCGTCTCGTAGGTCCAGTCGGTCTCGCCGACCCACTGGACGTCCAGTTCGGTGTCCTCGACGAAGGGATCCGGAATCTCATCGGCCCGGAGCAGGTCGTGGTAGACGTCGCCGGGCACCTCGGCGGCGAGCGAGCCGTCGAGACCAGCGTTCGCGGGGGCGTCGGTGGGCGTGGCGCCGGTCTGGCGGACTGTCCACTCGCCCGCGAGCGACTGTCGGGTGATCTGCGCAACCATATTTTTACGCGCTTGCGCGTTGCCTTGTAGCTGACTCATCCGGGTGATGTCGTCCAGCGATCTTATTTTCCAGAGGCGCCAAGTCCCCACGTGATCGTCGTCGCGACGGAGGATTTCGAGGTGTATCACGACGTGGTCGCGGAGCTCCGGGATCGCGACGCGGTCTTCACCACGGTCGAGCAGGGCGAACCGCTGCCGGAGTCGGCCTCGGTGCTGATCGTCGCGGCGGACGAGGTCGAGGGCGCTCGGGCGGAGTACAGGGAATCGGACGGCGCTCAGGAGGAGTTCGAGATCGTCGGCGCGGAGCCAGGCGACCCGCGGACCGCCGTCGAGGCGGCGCTGCAGCTCGCCCGTGGGGAGGATGGCCAGCTCGTCGTCGGGATCGATCCGGGCGATCGCCCCGGCGTCGCGGTGCTCGTCGGAGATACCGTCATCGCGGCCTACCACGTGCCACTGGCCGACGTCGGCGAGATCGTCCGGGAGGAGCTCGACGAGGCGCCGGATCCGATCGTACGCATCGGCGACGGCGCACGGCTCCAGGGCGCTCGACTCGTCGACGCACTCGGCGACGTTCGCGTCGAACTCGTCGACGAGACCGGAACGACGCCGTCGCTCGGTGCGGGCGCCAGCGGCATGGGCGACGTGCTCGCGGCGGCGAACATCGCCCGGCGGTCGGGCGAGGTGATCGAGGCCCGGGACGTCGATCCCACCGTTGGCGAGCTCCGGCGGATTCAGGTGCGCTCACGCGACGCCGGCGAGGACAACCGTGCGATCGACGAACAGCTCGCCCGTCGCGTCGCCAGCGGGGAGTTCACCGTCGAAGAGGCGCTCCAGGAACATCGCGACGACTGAGCGGTCTCGTCCTGATCGCGGACTGCGATTTTGCCGATGATCGCTTCGATTCAGTTGCCGCCACGGATCTGACGCGTCGACCGTACGGAGCACTGCAGGAACAGTAGGCGGGGGGATCGGCCCGGGACAACCGCCGGGCCGTGACCGGACGTGTATGCCAGTGAGGATCGGCCGGGACCGAGGCAACTGGAATGGTCGACAGAGGTGGGCCTACCTCGCGGATCGCGCCTCCGTCCACGCACACGCCGGGCAGTCGATCCTGCCCTGGCAGTTGATCGTGCCGGTCCCACAGTGTGGACAGTCGTCTGCACCTGGTGTCGCGGCCCTGATTGTCGCTGTCGCGATGGATCGCGTCGTGCCGATCGATCGGGACGTGGTGGTCGTTGTCGGAGCCGTCGTCGTGGTATGGGCCCTCGTCGTCCTCTGAGCTGTCTCCGTCGTTGGTGCCGTCTTCGCCGCCGCCGTCGTCGCCGATCCTTCGAGTTCGTCGGGCGCCGCATCAGGCGTCGAGTCGGTCGATGTTCGGTCTGTGGGAGGCATCCACGTCAACTGTTCGCATGGCAATGTAAAAGGCTGACCCTGGTACGAACGAAAGGAATCATATCGATATAAGGCCCATTCAGGAATGAATCCGGGGCAATCTACGACGACCGTGGATTTCTCGAATCTGGCGCCCGATTCGCTGTAGCTATCCGTCGATTTGCCGTCGCGCGGCGGCTTCCGCCCGTCGACTGATCTCTCGGACGGGAACTCCGGCCTCGCGTGCGATCGCTGCGGCGTCGTCGTGTTCCGCGCTGACGTCGAACCAATCGCCGTCGGCGTCGGTGCCGATCTTCACCGCGATCTCGTGGTCGTCGCCGTCGACCGACAGCGTGACCTGCTCGATCCGGCGCTCCGCGACCCAGCGGTGGGCCGCGCCGGCCTCGCGAACGCCGAGCGTGCCGGTCTCCTCGGCGAGCCGTCGGGCGACGGCCGCCGAATCGGCGGGATCGACGATCACCTTCACGAGGTGACCCGGTCGGGACTTCTTCATCGTCGTCGGGACGATCGAGACGTCCTTCGCGCCGACCGCAGTCAGCGACGCCTGTAGATCGCCGAGCACCTCCGGCGAGACGTCGTCGACGTTCGTCTCCAGCACCGAGATGGGCTGGCACTCGAACTCGCCGCGGTCTTCGCCGACGACCGCTCGCAGCACGTTCGGGCGGTTACCCAGATCGTAGCCGCCGGCGCCGTAGCCCGAGCCTGCGATCCCCAGCGGTGGAACGCGGCGGCGCCCCTCGGCGGCGTGCGCTAGGATCGCCGCGCCCGTGGGCGTCAGCAGTTCGCGATCGACTGGGCCGTGTTCGAGCTCCCAGCTCGCGCGCTCGGCCAGCTCGACGACTGCCGGTGCCGGCACGGGGTAGGTTCCGTGGCTCGACTGGACTTCGCCGCCGCCAGCCGCGACCGGCGTCGTCTCGACGGAATCGACGCCGAGATCCTCGAGGAGCACCGCGAACCCCACCACGTCCGCGATCGCGTCGTCGGCACCGACCTCGTGGAAATGCGTCGCGTCGAGGTCGGTGCCGTGGACCGCCGCCTCGGCCTCGCCGAGCAGCTCGAAGATCGCCAGTGCGTCCTCGCGTGCGGCCTCGGAGATCGGCAGCTCCGCGACGATCTCCCGAACCTCGGTGTAGGAGCGGTGCGGGCCGTGGCCCTCCGCTGGGGTCGGCTCCTCGTGGCCGTGCGCGGCCGTGTTGTCGTGGGTGTGGTCGTGACCGTGGTCCGTGCCGTGGGAGTGTTCGTGCTCGTGGTCGTGATCCGCCGCGTGATCGTGGGTGTGCTCCTGCTCAGTTCCCTGCTCGTGGGCGTGATCGTGTTTGGCCCCGTGCTCGTGAGTGTGCTCGCTATCGTCGTGAGTCTCGTCGAGTAGCACGCGAACCCGTGTCGCCTGGATCCCGACCTCGTCGACGGACTCGACGTCGTAGCTGACCGGGAGCGCGTCTTCGATCGGTTCGAGCGCCGCGCGATCGGCGCCGGCAGCGAGGAGCGCGCCGAGGAGGAGGTCGCCGCTCGCACCGGTTCGGCCGTCGAAGGCGAGCGTCGTCATACTCTCGAGCAGGCGGGGCGTCCCGAAAAGCGCCGCGGTCGGCCCCAAGCCGCCGTCACTGGACTGGCGCCAGCGGTCCGTGCTCGGTTTCAGGCGACGCCGTCGGTGTCACCGTCGTCGGTGTACGCGTCGACCGATCCCCAGATCACGGCGATCAGGAGGAGGAGGCCGCCCAGCACCGTCAGGTAGAGGCCGAGCTTCGGCTCGTGGGTCGGGTAGTCGGTGATCTGGTCCCAGGCGTTGTACCCGACGGCGATCGTGACCACGCTCGCGAGCGCCCCGCCGAGACGCGCGACGATGCCCCACTCGAACGCCGCGCCGAGCGCGAGCGTGGCCAGCGCGACCCCCATCGTGGTGTAGCCGTCGTCGTACGCCAGCCCCGTCGTCGGGTCGCCGTTCTGGGTGAACCAGGGGAGGAGCGCGGCGACGATCACCGCGAAGATCCCACCGAGCGCGAGATACGCGCTCCAGGGCACCTCGTCGGGGTCCGTGTACACCATCGGTTCAGCGCACGCACCGGGTCACTAAATGCGCTGGGGACTGCTACGAGGCCGGCCGATGTCGGGCGGGTCGGCCGCCTGCCGTCGGACGTTCGTCTGACGGTAGCGCCGATATTCCTAAGTCGACAGGGACCGCAGTTCGGGATGTTAGCACGAACCATGGATTTGCACAGAACGCGACCGGCACGAGGGGCAGAGCGCACGATCGGTCACCAGCGGGTGGGCCATCAGGGACTGCTGTGGCCGCGGCCGACCAGCGCCGCCGTTGCTGTGCCGCGAGGCACCGACGGCCGGTGGCGTCCTCTCCCGGGTAGCGCGAGGCCGAAATCTCGGAGCTGCAGACGGTCGCGCACCAGCACAAGACATATCGGGCGCCGCACCCGAGCACGGCACAACCCTCCCCACCAATGAACGAAGTCCAACTCGAAGTCGCGAAGGCCTACCCCAACGACTCTGGGCGAGGCATCGCCCGGCTGGATCCGGACACGCTGCTCCACCTGAAGCTCTCTCCCGGCGACATCATCGAGATCGAGGGGGCGGACTCGACCGCGGCCAAGGTCTGGCGCGCCGACCGCCAGGACTGGAACACCGACACCGTCCGCATCGACGGGTTCACGCGTCAGAACGCCGACGTCGGGATCGGCGAGCGCGTCGAAATCCGGAAAGCCGAAGCGACGAAAGCGGACTCGCTCGTGCTCGCGCCGCCGGAGGAGGCGTCCGTGCAGTTCGGCTCCGACGCCGCGGGCATGGTCAAGCGGCAGATCCTCAAGCGGCCGGTCGTCGAGCGCGACATCGTCCCGGTCATGTCCTCGACGAACCATCCGTTCATGCGATCTCCGGGGCAGGCGATCCCGCTGATCGCCGTCGAGACCGAGCCCGAGGGCGTCGTCCTCGTCACCGAGGACACCGACGTCGAGCTTCGCGAGGAGCCGATCTCCGGCTTCGAGAAGACCGGCGGCGGCATCACCTACGAGGACATCGGCGGGCTCTCCGGGGAGATCCAGCGGGTGCGAGAGATGGTCGAGCTGCCGATGAAGCACCCCCAGATCTTCAAGAAGCTGGGGATCGAGCCGCCCCAGGGCGTCCTGCTCCACGGCCCGCCCGGGACCGGCAAGACGCTGCTGGCGAAAGCGGTGGCCAACGAGACCTCTGCGAGTTTCTTCTCTATCGCCGGCCCGGAGATCATCTCGAAGTACTACGGTGAGTCCGAACAGCAACTCAGGGAGATCTTCGAGGACGCGACCGAGGAGTCGCCGTCGATCATCTTCATCGACGAACTCGACTCCATCGCGCCCAAACGCGAAGACGTCACGGGCGAAGTCGAGCGCCGCGTCGTCGCCCAGCTGCTGACGATGATGGACGGCCTCGAATCGCGGGGGCAGGTCATCGTCATCGCGGCGACGAACCGCGTCGACTCCGTCGACCCCGCGCTCCGCCGTCCGGGTCGCTTCGACCGCGAGATCGAGATCGGCGTCCCCGACGAGACTGGCCGCGAGGAGATCCTGCAGATCCACACTCGCGGGATGCCGCTCTCCGACGACGTCGATCTTGGCCACCTCGCCGACGAGACCCACGGGTTCGTCGGCGCGGACATCGAGAGCCTGACGAAGGAGGCCGCGATGAAAGCTCTGCGGCGCTACCTCCCCGAGATCGACCTCGACGAGGAAGACATCCCGCCGAGCCTCATCGACCGGATGATCGTCAAACGCGACGACTTCCGCGGCGCGCTCAACGAGGTCGAACCCTCCGCGATGCGGGAGGTACTCGTCGAGCTTCCGAAGGTCTCCTGGGACGACGTCGGCGGTCTCGACGAGGCCAAACGCGACATCAAAGAGTCCGTCGAGTGGCCGATGCGCGATCCTCAGCGGTTCGTCCGCATGGGCATCGAACCGCCGAAAGGGATACTGCTCTACGGCCCGCCGGGCACCGGGAAGACCCTGATGGCGAAAGCCGTCGCCAACGAGACCAACGCGAACTTCATCTCGGTGCGCGGCCCGCAGCTCCTCAGCAAGTGGGTCGGCGAGTCCGAGAAGGCGATCCGCCAGACGTTCCGGAAGGCCCGGCAGGTCGCACCGACGGTGATCTTCTTCGACGAACTGGACTCGCTGGCGCCGAATCGGAGCCAGGAGATGGGGAGCAACGTCTCCGAGCGCGTCGTCAACCAGCTGCTGACCGAGCTGGACGGCCTCGAGGAGATGGAGCACGTGATGGTCATCGGCGCGACGAACCGCCCCGACATGATCGATCCCGCGCTCATCCGGTCCGGGCGCTTCGACCGGCTCGTCATGGTCGGCCAGCCCGATCAGGAGGGCCGCGAGCAGATCCTCCGGATCCACACCGGCGACACGCCGCTGGCCGCCGACGTCAGCCTGCGTGAGATCGCCGAGCGCTCCGACGGCTACGTCGGCTCCGACCTCGAGACGATCGCCCGCGAGGCCGCCATCGAGGCGCTCCGGGACGACGACGAGGCCGAGGAGGTCGAGATGAAACACTTCCGCGGCGCGATGGAGACGGTGCGTCCGACGATCACCGAGGAGCTACTGGAGTACTACGACGGCGTCGAAGAGGAGTTCCGCGGCGGCAGCGCCGAGCCCGGCCGCGGGCGCAGAGGCAGCCGTATCGGGTTCCAATAGCGGACCTTTTTTCGAGGAGGGTTTCCTCGGTCGCGCAGAGCGCGACCTGCGGGAACCCACCACGAAAAAATCTCCACCAAAAAAGGCCGATAGCTCGGGCTCCGCCCTCGCTATCGGTCAAACCGCTCGCGCGCTTTGCGCGCTCGCGGTGTGCTGGACTGAAGCCGGCAGCCGTGGGGGAACGCATTTTGTGATTGCCTGAGGTTGACTAGCCGTACTGCAATGCCCACGGCCCGCTCCATTCACGAGGACGAACTCGACGAGCTGCTGGCGCTCTACGAAATGTTGAGCACGAGCAACGAGTCGCTCGATCCCGTGGATCCGGCGGTTCGCGAGGAGTTCGAGACGATGCTCGCCGAGGACTCGCTGACGATCGTCGCGGTCGAGCACGACGACCGCGTCGTCGCGACGTGCATGGTGTCGGTGACGCGGAATCTCACGCACGACGTGCGGCCGTGGGCGGTGATGGAGAACGTCGTGACACACGAGGCGTACCGCGGACAGGGCTTTGGCACCGCGGCTGTCGAGCACGGGTTCGACGTCGCCGACGCTGCGGGCTGCTACAAGGTCATGCTGCTGACCGGGCGTGAATCCGACGCCGTCCACCAGTTCTACGAGGACTGTGGGTTCGATCGCGAGGAGAAGACCGGGTACGTTCGGTATCTCGATCCGTCCTAACGCGATCGACCGGCGGATCCGACGTCCGACCGTGGATGGCTCGGTTGCAGTCTATGACACAGTGCAGTAGCTTGAAGGGCTGAACCGACGACCTCCAGCCATGTCGCCCGCCCAGACGCCGATCGAGAACGGCGGTCCGCCGGGGATCGCGACGGTCATCCTCGGGATCTTCGTCGTACTTGCCGACCTCGTGCTGGTGTACGGCCTGCTCGCCACCGGAGGCCTTCCGCCGATCGCGGTGTACGGCGCCACCGCGCTCGTCGCGGTTCTCATCGGTGGGTCCTTTCTCGCGGTCGTCGGCCGCCGGGTCGTCGGCGATGGGGCTGTGAATGGTGGAGATCCGCCGTTTCGCACGCGCCTCGCCAGAGTGGTCGTCTCGATCACCGTGCTGACCGGCGTGACGTTTCTGTTCGGATACGGCGGTGGCCTCTTGCTGGCGCTGATCGCGGCCGTCGGCGGCCCGGAGCCGACGACTGCCGACGGCGATCTGCTGCGGAACCGGCTGCTGGAGTGGCCGGATCGCAATCGGGAGTTCATGCAGACAAATGGCCACGGGACGCTCCCGCTCCGGCCCTGATCGGAGATCGATCGGGACCGAGCGCATTCGAACAGTGCGTTTGACTGGCGCTCTCGATTGGTCCACTCCTCCACCGCACCGGGTCTCACTCGACGCGTACCCGACCGTACCAACTGCCATCGTCTGCGCCGCGCACGACGGATCGCCACCGCTGGGGCTGGGGAGAAATTTCCCAAAATCGCAAGCAGGCGTCGCGTTACACGACCGTACCAAACTCGCTAAGGGCGTTCCAGCATTTCGTGTAGATATGAGCGCGACCGCCGCTGTCTCGGCAACCAGCCTCACGGACAAACAACAGCAGATCCTGGGCTACCTTCGCGAGCAGGTGCACGCGAAGACGTACTTCAAGTCCCGACTCATCGCCGAGGAGCTCGGCCTGAGCGCCAAAGAAGTGGGAACGAACATGACCGCCATCGCCGACGGCGACCTCGATCTCGACGTCGAGCGGTGGGGCTACTCGTCGTCCACCACGTGGAAAGTAACCGTGTAAGGGGCATAATCGCGCCGACCCCAAATTTCCGTCGCGAACCCACTTGTGGCTGCGGTCGTGCGGTTCCAAACCTGTGGCTCACGGTTTTTACCAATGCAGCGTCGGACTGTCAGTCGCTCAGCTCTCTCTCTCTCTCGAACGGCGCCGCTCTCAGGGATCGAAAGCGATCAGATCGTCGGCCTCGCTCGCGAGTGCGACCGCGTCGGCGTCGAAGGAGTTCGCGTACCGCACCACCAGTGCCAGCACGGTCTCTGGCTGTTCGAGCCGGTAGCCCTCGTCGTCACGACTGAGGAGTTCGGCGGATTCCAGCGTTCCAGCGTGCCGGCTGACCGTCGGTCGGGAGACGCCGACGGTTTCGGCGAGACTCGCACCGGACTGCCCCGGCTCCCGAAGCAGCGCGAGTACCATCGCTCGCGGGGTCTCCTTTCGCAACGCGGCGAGTGCCGTCCGCTCGACGTCGGAGAACGTGTCTGCGGGGTAGTACCGGGCGTAGTCGCCGTCTTCCTCCCGGACGACGGCGCTGTCGGCCGATAGCTGTCGGAGATGGTGCTGGGTCTCGCCGGTGCCCAGCCGGAGATCGTCCCGGACCTTCGAGAAGTGAGCGCCGGGCGTCGCCGAGAGGTAGCCCACGATCGCCTCGCGGGCGTCGCTACCCTCCGCGGCACCACTGCTGCCGGATGCAGCGAGCCCCGTGGGGATCGCGGCACCGAGCGCTGCGAACCGTCGCAGCGTGGCCCGCTTGTCCTCGTCGACGCCCCGGTCGGTCATGGTAGTAGTACGGTTGGTGGACGGTTACGTCCGTTGGTGGTTCCCCGGTCCGCGCTGCAAAAAGGGTTGCGTCGGCGGACAGCGGTGGTATCGACCGGGATCCGATCCGGGAACCATCGGTGGTGGGCACTCTGGGACGACTGGATACTGCAATCTGGATAGGTGGTGCTCTGGAATTGCGGATCCCGAAAGCCCCAAGCGCTCGATGATCCGGGGCTTGCTGCGCTCTTCGGCCACCGCCGAAACGCGTGCCATCGCTGACCACAGGGACTTCGCTCGACTGGGTGAATCACAGGGTGGGACTTCGGAAGGGGCCGACCGCTCGATCCGGCCCCGACGAAGCAAGCACTGCAGCGAACGTAGTGAGCGAAGCGCGCAGCGAGTCGCGGACGGTCGAGCGGGAGGGGGCTTCCGTAGCGGTTCGCTGGGCGCTCGACCCACCTGAAACTGCAATCCCCTTTAGTCAGATCGACCGCTCACAAACCGACTGACCAGAAGCAAGCGACTTCCAAACCGATTCGATCGCGCGCTCAGGCGTCCTTCGAATCGTTGTCGAACTCGAACTCGTCGTCTGCTTCGTCGACGACCTCGTCGGGGTCCTTGATGTTCGTGGAGGTCTGGCCCTCTTTGACCGCCTCGGCCTGCTCCTCGATCTCCTCGATCGCGCCCTGCATGTCGGCCTCCTCGTCGATGTTCTGCAGGATCTTGTCGATGTCGTCGAGCCCGAGCATCTCGCGGGTTTCGGCGTCGAAGTCGAGCGAGTCGAGCTCTGCGCCGTCGCCCTGGACGTCCGACCCGGTGAGGTGTTTGCCGTAGCGGCCGACGAGCGAGGACAGCTCCTGTGGGAGCACGAACGTCGTGGACTCGCCCTGGCCGATCGCTTCGAGGGTCTCCATCCCCTTCTCGATGACGGCGCGCTCGCCCATCGACTCGGCGGAGCGGGCTCGCAGCACGGTGGAGATGGCGTCACCCTGGGCCTCGAGGATCTGGGACTGCTTCTCACCCTGGGCGCGGATGATGTTGGACTGCTTGTCACCCTCGGCCGTCTCGATTGCACTGCGGCGTTCACCCTGCGCTTCGAGGATCATGGCGCGGCGACGGCGCTCGGCGGAGGTCTGTTCCTCCATCGCCTGCTGGACGTCGGGCGAGGGGTTGACCTCGCGAACTTCGACGGACTCGACCCGGATACCCCACTCGTCGGTGGGCTCGTCGAGCTCCGTGCGGATCTTGGCGTTGATCTGCTGGCGCTTGTTGAGGGTGTCGTCGAGTTCCATGTCGCCGAGTACGGCGCGGAGCGTGGTCTGGGCGAGGTTGGAGACGGCGTTCTTGTAGTTATCGACCTCGAGGAACGCCTTCTTCGCGTCCATCACCTTGATGTAGACGACGGCGTCGGCGGTGACCGGCGAGTTGTCCCGGGTGATCGCCTCCTGGCGCGGGACGTCCAGCGTCTGGGTTCGCATGTCGAACGTGTAGGTCTTCGAGACGAACGGGGGAACGAAGTTGATCCCCGGTTCGAGGAGCTTGCGGTACTCACCGAAGACGGTCAGGGCTCGTTTCTCGTAGGCGTTCACGATCTCGATAGAGCTCGCGACGGCCACGATTGCGAGGATCAACAGGACGGCACCGATGATCGTCACGCCCTGCGTGACCCCTTGGAGCGGGAGGACCTCGATCATAGTTACTTCTTCACGAAGCGCCGTTAAAAATCCTTGCAGCCCGGCGATCGCCCCTCGTTCGCACTGACCTCCTCAGGCGCCGGAGGCCGACTCGGGTTCGCCGACTGGCTCGTCGCCCGTCCCGTCGTCGCTCTCGCGGGCCAGCTCCCGATCGATCTGGTCGTCCTCCAACCCGTCCAGTGCGGTGACCGTGACGACGTTGCCACCACCCGGATCGACGACGATGATCTCCTCGCCCTCCTCGATCGTCCGGTCGACGGCGCGGGCCTGGTAGATGGGATTGAAGCCGCCGTCGTCGAGCTTCACGCGTCCGTCGGTTTCGGTCACCCTGTCGAGGACCCGGCCGGTCGCGCCCCGAAGCGAGTCCGAGCTGCTGGTCTGGGCCGTCGTCCCGCCGTAGAGGTCGTACTCGCGATAGACGAACAGTGCGACCGCACCGATCGCAAGCGTCGTCCCAGCGAGTGCGATCGGCGAGGCCAGCGGCGTGACGACGACGCCGAGCATCCCCGCGAACAGCAGGGCGACGCCGAGTACGATGAGGTGTGCGCCCGGCGACATCGCCTCGGCGATCATGAGGCCAAGCCCGATCAACATCAGGAGGACTGGCAACTCGAATCCGAAGACTGCCATAGCTCACCTTCCCGCCACGGCCGATTAATCCTTCCGCTGGTGCGACCCTGAAACGACGATTCCGGTGCCGATCGACGTACTGCCCCACTCGGCCGCCGACCCTCAGCCGCCGAACACCACGACCGCTCGATAGATAACGAACAGCCCCAGCAGGACCCCGAGCACCACGAAGAGGACGTTTTCGAGCTCCGGCGTCTCGGGGACGATCTCCGGCCGCGGCGGCGCCTCCTCCGATCGAGCGCCGAACACGCCGGCGATCGAGGGTTCGTACTCCTCCTCTTCGTCGTCAGATGCCGCGTTGGTTGCCGCGTTCTTCTCGGCGTCTGGCCTCGAGTCGTCGCCGTCGTGGGGTGTCGCATCCCCGCCGCTCTCGAATCGGTCTGGATCCTCGGTCCCCACACCATCGGCACCGCCGCCGCTACCCGAATCGCCGTCCTGACTCGCCGCACCGGACGATTCGTCGTCCGCTCCGACCCACTCGAAGCCGTCCGAATCGTCGCTCATACCTACTGGTCGGCGCCCCGACGCAAAAAGGCCGCGTCCTGCCCTGCCCTGCGCCTACTCTGTCCCCTGCGCTCTCCCCTGCCGCGTACCCCCCGATCCCGACGTGCCGACCTTGCGTGCCGATCAGGGGCGATCCGACTGCTCGCGGTCCGGATCCGCTCCCCGCCCGTCGCGCCCGCGTTCGATGGTGCCGGCGTAGACCACGCCGCGCTCGGCGCCGAGGGTCACCACGTCACCAGCGCCGATCCAGTCGTCCACCGTCGCACCGCTGATCATCGGCAGTTCGAGTTCGCGCGCGACCATCGCCGGGTAGCCGGTCATCCCCTCGCGGGCGTCGACGATCCCGGCCAGCCGGGAGGCATCGCCGGTGAACTCCGCGTCGAAGGAGTCGTCGAGAACGAGGATAGAGCCTGCCTCGACGGACGTCAGATCGCCGTCGGGTGCTCGCGAGACGGGCCCGGTGACCCGTCCTGCGACGACGGAGCGACCGGTGGCGATTGTCTCCGCAGCGACGTGGACCTTCAGCATGTTCGTCGTCTGCGCGCCCTCGAGCTCGGTCATCATCCCGGAGAGGACGACGACCGTGTCGCCGCTGTCGGCGACCCCGGCGTCCAGCGCGGACTCGACGGAGGTCTCGACGACCTTGTCGGCACCGCCCTCGACGAACGATCTCGTCATCGGGATGACGCCGCCGGAGAGCGCCAGCTGTCTGCGAACTTTCTCGCTGGGCGTCGTGGCGACCACCGGGACGCCGGGTCGGAACTTCGCGGTCTTCAACGCGGTGTACCCGGATTCGGAGGCGGCGACGACCGCCGTCGCTCCGAGATCCCGCGCGAGGAAACGCGCCGAGCGAGCGAGCGCTCCCGTTCGGCTCTCGCCAGCGGCGGGGACGCGCTGCTCCCGGAGTTCGGCGTACTCGTCGCTCTCCTCGGCCTCCTCGACGATCCGGTCCATCGCCTCCACGACGCGGACCGGGTGCTCGCCGACGGCGGTTTCTCCGGAGAGCATCACCGCGTCGGTGCCGTCGAGGACGGCGTTGGCGACGTCGGAGGCCTCCGCGCGGGTCGGCCGACGCTCGGCGATCATCGAGTCGAGCATCTCCGTGGCGGTGATGACCGGAACGCCCGCGGAGCGAGCCTCCCGAATGATCCGCTTTTGAATGATCGGCACGTCCTCCATCGGGCACTCCACGCCGAGGTCGCCGCGGGCAACCATCACGCCGTAGGCGGCGTCGACGATCCCTTCCAGATTGTCGACGGCGCCGGCGCGCTCGATCTTCGCAATGATCGGCACGTCAGCGCCCACGTCCTCGAGCACGCCGTTGACCTCGAGCACGTCCTCGCGGTCCCGGACGAAGCTCGCTGCGACGAAATCCACGCCGGGATCCGCTGCGAGTTCGAGATCCGCCCGATCTTTCTCCGTGACGACGTCGAGTTCGAGATCGACGCCGGGGACGTTCACGCCCTTGCGGCCGCCGAGCTCCCCGCCGTCGACGACGCGGGCGATCACGTCGTCGCCGTCGACCTCGGAGACGATCGTCTCGATGCGGCCGTCGTCGAGCAAGACGTGGTCGTCCGGTTCGACGCCAGCGAGCGGGATCGACAGCCCGACTTCCTCCGGCGTCGCGTCGTCGCCCTCGACGAAGCGGATCATCGAGCCGGTCTCCAGTTCGATGGGCGCCTCGATCGGCGCGGTTCGGATCTCCGGTCCCTGGAGGTCCAGCATGACGGCGACGGGGCGGTCGAGCTCTCGGTCGACCGACCGGACGCGCTCGATCATGGCGCGTCGATCCTCGCGGCTTCCGTGACTGGCGTTCAGCCGAGCGACCGACATCCCGGCCTGGGCCAGCTCTCGGATCGTCTCACGGGAGCCGGAGGCCGGCCCTAGCGTGCAGACGATCTTCGCATTGCGCATGGGAGAGCTATAGACGGACCCCGGGAAAAACACGGTGGTTACTCGCTGCCGAGTCAGCGTCCGTGGGCTGGCGAATCCCCGAGCGATCGGGGCGATTCACACCGAACAGTGTGCGAACGTCCGCATGCCAGCGCCGCCGATCAGTCGACGCCGATTCAGAGCAACAGCGTCTCCAGCGCACCCAGCTGGTTCACGCTCGCGGACGGTCCCTCGTCGTTCCGGACGTGGATCGCCGTCCAGCCCGCCTGTTCTGCCGGTCCGACGTCCGTCTCGTACTCGTCGGCGACGTAGACGTGCTCGGCGGGCTCGACGCCGTTCGAGGCGAGTCGCTCGGCCGCGGTCGCGAATATCGCGGTATCGGGCTTGCGGACGCCGACCTCGTTCGAGATCACGACCGCGTCGAAGGCGTCCTCAAGTCCGTGTGCAGCGAGCTTCTCGCGCTGGAGTGCACCCTCGCCGTTGGAGAGCACGCCGACGGCCGCCGCCCGATCGGCGACGGTCTCGACGGTCTCCCGGGCACCGTCGACGAGCGTCGTCGATTCGACCTCGATTTCGCGGTAGGCCGTGGCCGCTTCCGCGGGGTCGACGCTGACGCCGAGCTCCGTGGCGACGGCTTCGAAGGCCAGTTCGAACGGTTCGGCCTCGCACTCCTCGAGTGCGGAGAAGATCCGCTCGGCGAAGACGTCGTGGGCGGCCTCCGGCGGGTTGCGCACACCGGCGGCGACCAGTGAGTCGCGTACGAGCACGTCGAAGGACTGGTCGAACTGACAGAGCGTGCCGTCGAGGTCGAACCAGACTGCAGTGTCGGTCATACCCCGGGTTCCGGGCGCTGGCCACTTCCATGCCGCGATGCGTGCCGCCGACGGAGTTTCATGCAGCTGGCCATCGTACGACGGGTATGGACCCTCCAGAGAGCGCGCCGCGGTGCCTGGTGTTGTTCGCAACGTCGCTGTTCCTGCTGACGTTCGGGATCGGGTACGCGGTCGTCGTCGGCACGACGTTCGCCGACTTCGCGGTGATCGTCGGCGGACTGATCGTCGGCTGGGTCGCGTTTTTCTACTGTCTCGGCCACCTCTCGAGTTGGGCTGGTCTCCCGACCAGCACCGGGAAGGACTGAACCGCATCTCGTGGCCTCTCGGCCTCAGGCAGCCGGTTCACGTCAGCGCGGTGGCACGTCCGCCCGCAGCAACTTCAGCGCTCCTCGACGTGGCGCACGTCGACCGCGACGCCACGGGAACTCCGTCGCATCTCCGGACCGGACATCGCAGCCCTGCCGACGGCGAAGGCGAGCGGCCCCTCGACGATCACTTCGTCGCCGGGCCGGATGGCGTCGTCAGCGTCCACGACGCCTGGTGCGAGCGCGCTGCCGTGGGGAACGAACTCGTCGATCTCGACGGTCTTGACCGGGGCGTCGGAGTCGACCCACCGCTTCGCGCCCTTGAGCGTGAACGCCAATGTCCCGTACTGCGGGACGACGGCCGCGAGCTGGTCGTCTTCGGCGTCGGACTCTCGCGTGCTGCCGGCGCGGTCGACCTGCAGCTTGGGGTACCGGCCGTGGACGGTGACGTCGTCGAAGATCGCGTCGCCGGCGCCGTCGCCGATCATGTAGTCGGCGATCCCGCGGACGATCGAGCGGTAGCGCTGGCCCCTGCTGTAGCGGAGCTCGCCGTCGAGCGCGGCGTCGAGGTTCGCCAGCGATTCGTCGGTCGTGGGGTGGTCGACGACGGTGTACTCGACCGGCGGGGCGGCGTCGGTGCCGTCGTCGGCCGCGCCGTCGTCCGCTCCGACGGCCGCGATCGCCCGCTCGACGATCGGCCGATAGTCCTCGGGTACGTGAGCGACGATCCGGGGGTAGTCTGCGCGCTCGAGATAGGCGCTGAGCACGTTCGCGACGAACTCGATTTCCGTCTCGGACCAGTCGCCGGTTACGACCGAGTCGTAGTGCTGGGCGGGGTAGGTGAGTTCGAGCTCCGCGGGCACGACGCCGATCGGGCTCGTGATCGAGACGACGTGGCCGCGGAAGTCGATCGCGTCGTGGAACTGTCCGTGGCTCTGTGAGTCGCTGTAGGGTTTGGACGCCGAGCAGGGCACGAGCACGAGCGGGTGGGAATCGAAGCGCGGGCGGTAGCGTGAGGTGACCCGATCTGCGTAGCGCTGGATCTCGACGCGGCGGAGCGTGTCTTCGGAGGCTGCAGTGATCTCGGCCCGGCGGGTGAGCGGCGTTCGCTCCTCGAGATACTCCCACTGGCGGTCGAGTCGGCGGAACGACGCCGTGTGCCACTGCTCGTGGCGGCCCTGCGCCTCGACGTAATCTCGGAGCGTCCCGTCGTCGATCTTCGCACGGACGCGAGCACACTCGGCCCGAAGCTGGGCGACGTTGTGCTCGATGCAGTCCTCCCGATCGAACTCCTCGGCCGGCCCGCGACAGGCCGGACAGGGGCAGGGCAGTTCGTCGCCAGCGAGGTCCGCGAGTCGTTGCTCCCCATCGGGCGTGAGATACCAGCCCTGCGTGCCCCGGATCACTGCGCGGTCGGTGTCGAAGCAGTCGACGCCCGCGTACGCGAGCGTGGCGACGTTCCCTGGCGTCGCGACGCCGGGCAGGTAGAGCGCGGCGTCGGGCTCGATCGCCTCCCGAACTCCCACGATTGCCTCGACGAACGCCGCTGCGTGGCCTACGATCCCCTGCGCGGTGGAGAGGACGTAGGCGTCCTGTCCGAGCGCTGCTGCGGTCTCCTGGTGGATCACGGCCGCGCTCGGGTAGTCGACCGCAGGATACTCCGGCTGGAAGGAGGACTGGACCTCGGGATCGGTTCCAGCGGGGAATCCGCGGTGGGGAAGGATCGTGAGGGCGGCCTCGCTCCCGGGACCGCCGTCGCCATCGCTCGCCGCTTTCGGTACGTCGCGATCCTCGCTCCAGCGACTACCAGCGTCCTCGAGGACGTCGTCGACGAGCGCGGGCGTGGCGACCGGGTCGGTCAGGCGTAACTCGCCGGCGCGGGCTGCCCCGTCGCGCTCGTGGACCTCGAAGTACTCCGTCATACCCAAACGTCGGCATCGCTCGGCGAATAGGCGTGTCGGTCCGTGCAGCGTCGCAGTGGGGCGCCGTTGCCGAATGCCGTCGTGGAATGCTGTCACGGAATGCCCTCACGGAATGTCGTCGAAGAGTGTCACTGAGCAGGGCCTCTGAAAGCGTCACCGAGTAGCGCCTGTGAGTGCGCCATCGAGTAACGCCGTCGGTTCCTCCAGCCCGCTCTGTCACACAGGCTGCCGAGCGTCTCTTCGTTACCGTTGAAGCGGCCCAAAAGATGCCAACCGACATCGACGCGATCTACAGCCGCTCGATTTTGATTCCGCCACAGCTCCGGCAGGTATCGATCTCCATCTCGGGGTCCGAGTAGTACTCCTCCCCACAGCTCTGGCAAACGTGGGTCGGGGGTTCGTCCGGCGTCTCGGCCGTCGCCGCGCTGGCGTCGTCCGATCCACCGAGCAGGTTCTGGACCGCGTCTTTGATGCTCATTGGTTGGTCCAACGTGCATCTAGTACTGCGACAGTGTTAAGTGTTGACGTGGGACAAACAATGTGGTAGAC
Source organism: Salinarchaeum laminariae (assembly GCF_023204835.1). Taxonomy (GTDB): domain Archaea; phylum Halobacteriota; class Halobacteria; order Halobacteriales; family Salinarchaeaceae; genus Salinarchaeum; species Salinarchaeum laminariae. Next base: position 572,429 of record NZ_CP096270.1, on the reverse strand, counting down.
GACTGGCTGCATCGCTCTCTAGCGGGGCAGAAATCGGGGTCCAACGCGTCGTTGCGCGGCGATCTGGTCGGGTATGGTCTCGCGACAAGCGAAGCTGATCAAAGGGCAGGCCGGCGTGGGTCAGCCGTTACCGATCGACGGACGTCTCGAGGCGCAGATCGCCAGCGGATCGCCCGACTTCGACTGCGTACTCGCCGTCCGTCGTGGTCCAGCCCGCCTGCTCCTCGTCGAACTGCTGGAAGGCCAGCTCGTCGAGACTGATCGTCACGCGCGCACTCTCGCCTGCGGGAACGTCCACGGTCGCGAACCCACCGAGTTCGCGAACCGGGCGATCGAGCTCGTCCGCCGCCGAGTCGGCCTCCGGCGGCCGGACGTAGGCCTGCACGACCTCGCGGCCGTCGCGCTCGGCGACGTTCGCGACGGTCACCGCGACCGTCGACTCGTCGACCGCCTCTACGTCGCGGTACTCGAAGGCGGCGTAGGAGTGACCGTGGCCGAACGGGTAGGTCGCCTCGCCCCGGCCCGCGTCGAAATGCCGGTAGCCGACGAAGACGCCCTCCTCGTAGGTGGCGGTCCCGTCGACGCCGGGGTACTGCTCGGGCTCGCTCGCGGGGTACTCACTCTCCGGTGCGAACGTCACGGGCAGCCGTCCGGAGGGATCCACGTCGCCGTAGCAGACCGCGGCGAGCGCCTCGCCGTCGGCCTGTCCGGGGTACCAGGAGGCGAGGACCGCGGCAACGTCCTCGCGCCACGGCAGTTCGACCGGGCCGCTGGAGCGGATCGCGACGACCGTCCGGTCGTTGGCGGCTGCGACTGCCTCGACGAGTTCGTCCTGCTCGCCCGGGAGTCGGAGATCCTCGCGGTCGGCGGCCTCCGTCGCCTGATCGCGGACGACGACCACCGCGACGTCGGCTGCTTCGGCGGCGGCGACGGCGTCGTCGATGGAGACGTCCGCATCGCTCCCACCGTCTGCATGCTCGCCATCCGCGTCGTCCTCGCCCACGTCGAATATTGACTTGTCCTCGATCCGCTGGACGCCCTGCGCGACCGTCACCGAGCCGCCCTCGCTCGTCGCGCGCGCCTCGATCCCGTCGGCGGTCGTGGTCGCTTCGACGGGCGTCGTCTCCGAGGAGCCACCGCCGCCGAGCGTCGGCTCGTCGAGGTTCGGGCCGATCAGTGCGACGTCGGCGTCGTCGGCGAGTGGCAGGACGCCGTCGTTCTCGAGGAGCACCTGTCCGCGGGCAGCGATCTCACTCGCCAGCTCGCGATGCTCGTCGGTGTCGAGCGCGCCGTCGGTCCGCGCACCGGACGACTCGCTACGCTCGTCCTCCGAGCCCGCACTCGCTTCGCTCGCGCGGATCCCGTCGAGTGCGCCAGCGGCTGCCATCTGGCCGAGCACCCGCGCGGCCATGTCGTCGAGTCGAGACTCGGGGACCTCGCCAGCGTCGATGGCCTCGCCGAGGGCCGCGCCGAACTGGTCGTAGTTCTCCGGATCTGGCATGCCGCCTTCGAGCTCGCCGAAGTCCATCTCTTCGGGCATTTCGTCGGCTGGTTCGTCGCTTCTCTCGCCGTCCAAATCGCCGCCGTCGTCGATATCGGTGTCGTCCTCCATCGCGGGCGTCATCATCGCCTGCATCGAGACGCCCGGCATCTCGAGGTCGAGCCCGGCGTTGGCGGCAGCGACCGTGCTCTCGGTTCCGTACCAGTCGGAGACGACGAAGCCGTCGAACCCGAACTCCTCCTTGAGCACGTCCGTGACCAGATCGCCGTGTTCGGACATGTGCGTGCCGTTCACGCGGTTGTAGGCCGTCATCACCGATCCCGCACCGGCGTCGACGGCCGCCTCGAATCCGGGCAGATACAGCTCACGGAGCGCGCGCTCGGAGATGTCGGCGCTGACGACGGCGCGGTCGGTCTCCTGGCTGTTGGCGACGTAGTGTTTCGGCGTAGCGATCACGTCCTCGGACTGTACGCCCTCGACGGACGCTGCGGCGAAGGCGCCGGTCAGCACCGGATCCTCGCTGAAGTACTCGAAGTTCCGCCCGCAGTGGGGAACGCGGATGAGATTCAGTCCCGGCGCGAGCAGCACGTCCTGATCTAGCGCGCGTGCCTCGCGAGCGATGGCAGCACCCTTCTGCCGGCTGAGTTCGGGATCGAACGTCGCCGCGGCCGCGAGCGGTGCCGGAAATGCGGTCGAGGGCGTGCCCGGCACCCGAACGCCGAGGGGCCCGTCGACGAGCCGAAAGTCGGGGACGTCGAGGCGTTCGACGCCCGGCAGGTAGCCGGTCGCCGTTCGCGTCGGGTCCACGTGACCGTGGACGAGTGAGAGCTTCTCCCCGCGCGTGAGCTCGTCGAGGAGCTCTCGAACGCGGTCGGTCTGGTGATCCATAGCGGGAGTGCTGGCCGAACTTGCTTGGGTGTTCGGGCAGGCGACGGTACTGCCTGCTCTCGTGAGTTACCAGCAACCGACGACTGGCGATCGCAGGTAGATATTGCCAATACCCTCCCACGTTGGCAACTTTTCGATCCCAATACGTCCGCAGTCGCTCGTTTTGTGGGTCGAATACGACCGATATCCTGACTGGGATGCATCCATCTTTCATCGGAAAGTATTAGATAATTTTAATTTGTGGCCGGCTCTGTATCCAATTGCAATGTCCAATGACAATGGCCGTATGAAGCAGTACCTCGCGAACAACCCCCGAAAGATCGGCGTGCTGTTCACGCTCCTGCTGGTGCTCTCGCAGGTGGGCGGCGCTGCGGCTGCTCGCGGATCGACCGTCGTATAATCGGTTAGAAATCGTTCGTCGTCAGGTCGTTCGTCCAAGAAAGGAATCCGTTTTTGCGAACTGGGCCGTCCTCGCGGTGGAGGAACTCCTCGAAGTTTGCTGCAGGGACGATGAACTCCGGAACTGCTCCCGATGCCAAATAGTACTGCGTCTGTTCCTCGGTTCCACCGAGGTGTGGGCAGAAGAGGCCGCCCATACCCGCTTGAGCACCGAACATGTCGATATCGATCAAGTAGTCTGACCCGGATTTCTTGACCTCCAGCAAGTGCGGCGTCCCGCTCTCGGGTTGCACGATCGAGAGCCCGCCGTCCCCGATGACGATGTAGTGTGAGCCGATCACGCTCTCGTCGCGTGCGACGTTGAGCGCGGGACGGAGTGGGAAGCCACAGTTGAGCAGTCTGGCCACAGCCTGGCCGATCCGGACGGCACCCATGTTTGCCACGTCTCTGACCGTCACGATGCCGCCGATCGCGCCCTTCCGGACGAGCTCCATGCCCTGCTCGTAGGACTGGCAAGCGTTGAGGAAGAACGCGTCCATGCCCGCTTCGTCGATGGTCGTGGCGTCGAGCCGACCGTCCGAACACCGGAACCCGTCGTCGTCGATGTGGCCGATGTAGTGGAGGAAGTCGCGGTCCTCGGCGAGCAGATCGGCGAGCTCCTCTTTGGTCGTATCCGTCTTGACCGTGACGTCGAAGGGGAGTTCGCTTCGCGAGCCGTAGGTGTCGTCGACGATGTCCTCCTCTTCGGCCATCTCGGGGTCGTTGCAGATCACCGAGATGTCGATCGTTCCCGTCGAGGTCGACCGGCCGACGCGGTTCTCGAACGCCTCCGGCAGCGCCTTCGAGACGCCAAGTGGCGTGCCGTCGCCGACCCACGTCTCCTCGATCGCAGTCTCGGACTGTGCGGGGTGGACGAACGACGTCTCGGTGGCGATCTCGCCACGCATGAGGCGGCCCTGCATCCCGCCGTTTTCGACCTCTTCGATCGGGACGGGCTCTGGATCCTCCGTCTTGACGATCGAGAGGTCGTCGACGAGATACGGCAACGCCTCGACGGACTCCATCGACGGATCGACGTGCGCGACCTGCTTCCAGTCTGGAATGAGATCGGCGATCTCGTCGTAGGAGACGTCGAGGTAGGTTCCAACGCGCTCGGCGTGCGGGGCGTCGTAGAGCTCGGCGAGGGGCAGATCGATGCGCTCCTCGAACAGTTCGCGCTCGTGGAGATCGAGCTGATAGATGCCCTCCGTCCTGGTGACACAATCCAGCAAGAACAGCTTGCCGAGGGTCCGCTCGACGCCGTCTTCGAGGCTCCCGCGGTGGGCGAGCGGATAGTCGATCGACTCGCCGACGATGCGGGCGACGGGCCCTTCACGCACTCCCGCGCCGAGATAGTACGCGAGTGGTGCGACGGCAAACGCGTCCGAGAGCGTTGCAGGAACCTCGAGGTGGAGGTCGTCCGCGGGCGGGGCGAGTCCGTCGGGGATTGTTCGCTCCTCGCCGAGCTCGATCGTCGGTGGGTGGCCTCTATGAGTCGGGAACGATCGCTCGGGGCTGAGCGTCTTCAGCGCGGAGCCAAAGGTGGAGATCGCCGCGAGAACGTCGGTCGGCTCCTCGGTGATGGTCACCGTCGACGCAGGCCGTTCGTGCGTCGAACAGCTCCCGATCTCCACCGGAACGACGTCGTCGAACTCGATCTCGGTGGTGTTCCCCTTCTGTCTGATCTCGACGCCGCTCTCGACGCGGAAATACACCTTCAGGATCCAGGTCGGTTCGATGCAGTACGTGTCCTCGGGGAACGACCGGGCGCTGCCGAGTTGCACTTCGTCGATCATGCGCCCGTCCCCGTCCCGCACGTAGACCTGCGATTCGAGTGGGAGAGTGAGCCTGGAGGTCTCGATCTGGACGGCCGATTCGACGGGTAGTGAAAAGACGTCATCGTCGATGGTCTCCGGCGAGATCGGCTCTGCTGTCCGGATCGTCCGCCGCAACCGTTCGATCGGGTCGACGACGTCGAGACCGTGGTCGACCCCGAAGGATGGGGTGATGAGTGTCCCTGGAGAGTGGGGGTCGGCCATGGGCGGTAGTGAACTGTAGCTAGCCACCCAACGGCAAAAGTGTGCTGGCGTTGCCGATCGCATCACCCCCGCTCTCGTAGTATGCCCCGGCGCTGCCGTACAATTTTCCGATGGCCCAAAGTATTATAAGGAAATCGGCCATATCCAATTACAGCTCGTTATGCGCCTTCGTCAACCGACAGATTTCCTGATACTCGAGGCTCTGCACACCTACGGTCGCAACGTCGCAACCAACATTGCGCAGACGACCGGCAAGAGCCGCAAGAACGTCAACAACCGCCTTCCGGTGCTCGCCGACTTCGGTCTCGTTCGGAAGATCGGGCCAGCTGAACGGTCCGGCCTCTACGAGATCACCGACGAGGGTCGTGCCGCGGTCGGACTCCGCGAAGAGTACGACCGAACGGAGGACTTCGAGGCGCTCATCGAGCGCCGACTCGAGAACACCACCGCACAGACCACTGGCGTCGCGGCCCGCGGGGAGCCCCGTGACGACTCCGACGACGTCGAATCGGCCTGATTTCGCGCCCAATTCTCGGACGCGTTCGTCTTCGCTATCGTCAGTTCGACGAGCCTGTCTTTTTCGCGAGGATCGACCCCAACCAACTCAGTCCTCGACGTCGATACCGCTCACGTCGACGGTCTCGACTGCCTCGGGCAGCGATTCCAGGACCGCCGCTGCCCAGTTACGGTGACCGACCGTGATCGACACGTCGGGATGCTGGTCGTAGAGCAGTGCGATCGCGTCCACTGCACGCTCTCTTGCGCGGCGGTCGGGTCGCTCCGGTAGCTCGGCCGTGAGCGGGTAGGCTCGTGCGATCGCGGGCGGGACGGGGCCGAACGGCGGCCGGAGGTCCCAGCACTCCTCGTAGTCGCCGTGAGGGTCCGCCTCTGACACGAGCAGCGAGTCGGCGGCCACGTCGAGTCGCGAGAGTCGGTCGTGGTATCGCAGCACCTCCGGGCGGTCGGCGCTCTCCGTGGAGGTGTAGAAGAACGTGTCTTTGACGATCGGATCCGACGACTCCAGCCACTCCTCGTGGTCGAGGAGCGCTCGGTAGCCAGCCAGCAGGGCGGGATGGCCCCGGGCTCTGACCTCGACGAGTTCGAGGAGGGTCCCGCTACGAATTGCCTGTCTAATCCGGCGGATCTCCGCGAAGCTCACCCAGAGGTTGTGCTCGGCGAGACGCCGCTCCCGTTCGTGGCTGGGGAGGTCGCGGAGCTCGTCGGCGTCGAACTCCGAACAGATCGGGCACGAACAGGGGAGATACTCGAGCTCCTCGAGCGTCTCCGTGCCCCGAACAGTCATATAGCGGTCGTCGCGGGCGAACAGCGCGTAGGCGGCGGAGTCGAAGAGGTCACAGCCCGCCGCCGCGGCGAGCGCGAAGGTCATCGGGTGGCCGGCCCCGAAGAGGTGGACAGGCGCGTCCTCGCCGAGGCCGCGCTTGGCCGCCGCGACGGCGTCGACGATCTCCGCGAACCGGTAGTCCCCGAGCAGCGGCACGACAGCGCCGACGGGGAACACGTCGAGATCGGTGGCATAGGCCTCGCGAGCCGCGCGCTCCCGGAGATCGGGGTAGGTCGCACCCTGGATCGGCGCCGTGACCAGCATCTCGCCGGTGTCTGCGGCGTCGGCGATCTCGAGGCGATCGAGCGTGGTTTCGAGCTCCGTCTCGGCCCGCTCTCTGCTCGCGTCCGGTGGCGTCGGCAGGTCGACCGGCGTTCCGACGTCCGAGCCGATATCGCGCTGGAAGACGAGGATCTCCTCGGTCGTCACGTCGATCTCGCCGTACTCGGCGAGCTGGAAGGCGCCCGAGTCGGTCATGATCGCCCCCGAGAAATCGAGCATCTCGTGGAGCCCCTCTTCGAGGGCCTGCTCGCGGAGCTCATCGTCGCCGTGAATGATGTAGGAGTTCGTGATGAGCATCTCCGCGCCGAACTCGGTCTCGAGGTCGGCCGGCGAGACCGTGTCGATGTTCGGGTTGATCACCGGCAGCAGTGCGGGCGTCTCAACCGTGACGTCCGCTCGCGGAACCGTCAGCTCGCCGATGCGGCCGGCAGCGTCGACGTCCCGCAGTTCAAAGCACTCGCGCACGGGAGTTGCTGGCGGGCGGCGAGCGCCTAAGCGTTCCGTCTGGCGGTGCGCGCTCTGAGAAGGACGTCTCCCCTGCCCGATCCTACAGCCGGTCGCCTTCGGTGCCGGCCAGCCCCTCGTCCGTAATCGTAAACTGGGCGGTCTCGCCGGCGGGTTTGGCGCGGTGTTTCTCGAGCGTCGCACGACGGTTCCCGCCGCGGAAGCGGTCGAGTCGGAGGATCGTCCCGGTCCAGTGATCGAGCGTGTGGCCCCCGAGAGCGTGGATGCGATCCTCCTCCGGGTCGGTGTAGACCTGGTTCGTGATCACGATCGCGAGATCCTCCCGGCGGGCCAGCGAGAGCAGGTGGGTGATCTGGTCGGCGACTGCCCGGAGCGCCTCGCCACCCTCCTGGTCCTTGTCGCGCTGGAGGCGGTAGAACCCCGTCGCGCTGTCGAGAACGATCAGATCGGCCTGCTCGGCGAACGCCTCCACGTCCCGCACGGCCTCGCGCTGCTCGTCGAAGTCCATCGCGTCCTGCACGACGATCCGCTCGGCGAGCGCCTGGAGGTCCTCGCCCTCGGCATCTGCACCGCCGTTCGCTGCGTTTTCTCCGTCGCTCGTGCCGGCACCGATCGCGTCGTCGATTCCGATGGTGCCGTCCGCTTCGACGTCTCCGTCCCGACCTCCGGCCGCTCGCGCGCCGACGACCTGCTCGAAGCGGTCGATGGAGATGCCCTCCGTATCGACGATGACCGTCGTGCCGCCGTCGGCGGCGACCGCCGCCGCGGCGGAGAGCACGACGTTCGTCTTCCCGGCTGCCGGCGGGCCGTAGAGCTGCGTGACGGTCCCGCGCTCGAACCCGCCGTCTAGCAGCTCGTCGAGTGGCGCACAGCCGGTCGGGATCGGATCGCTCACTGATCGTTCGTAGGAGGGGACCCCGCAAAAGGGCGATGATCGGTCTGGAAGATACGGTCACCGGCGCTCGGTGTGTCGCATCCGTTGGCGCTGCCTTTCACGTGCAGAACAGTGCCAGTGGCCCAACTGCGGCGGGACTGTGCGGTTTTTTTCCAGATTTTTTGGAGGCGGGCGTCGCGCAGCGGGGCCCGTCTCGAAAAAGGTGGGCGCCTATTGGTACATCCTGAGGGGCTTCGCCTCCGAGCTCGCGTCGCCCTCGGCCTCCTGGAGTTTCTTCGCGAGCTGCTCGCGCTGGGCCTGTACGTCTTCGGCCTGTTCGACGAGCGCCTCGACGTCGACCTCGACGCCGGCCAGCGGGCCGATGCCGTCCTCGATCAGCACCCGAGCGGCTTCGGGATCGGGGAACTTGGGGTTCGTCTCGACGACGAGCCCGAGTCCCGGTAGGTTCCGTTCGGCCGCGGCAGCGACGAGCGCGCCGGTCGGGCCAGAGATCGCGCCGCGCTCGTTCGGGGTCGCGAGATCGAGTTCGTCGAGTCGGTCGCCGGCGCCGCCCGTCGAGACGCCGAACATCGCCGGCGGGGTGGCGCGGTTCTCGGCCCCGAGCCCGCTGACGTAGATCGGCGTCACGTCCTCGGCGTCGAACCAGCCGGTGACGCAGTCCGCGAATGCGGGAGCGGCCTGGGGCGAGACGGGAACGTCGCTCTGGAGCGCCAGCAGATCGTTGGCCTCGTCGGCGTAGAGCCGAACGGGCGGCTGGACTTCGCGCTCGCCCTCGGCGTAGACGCCGAGCTTCGGGAGTCCCTCGCAGCTGACGTTCGCGTAGTGTTCCATCTCCAGCGTTTCGACGAGGTGATCGGTCGCGATCTTCCCGACGAGGCCGACGCCCGGGAGCCCCTCGACGAGCGTGGGCGACTGGAGGTCGTGCTCGGTGTGGATCTGAATGCCTGCCATGCAGGTGGGTTCACAGGCCGGCAGCATAATGGGTGGGGCACTGGCCGGAGCGGTCGCGAACCGACACCCACAAGCCCGATCCCGCCGGTACTCGAATCCAATGCACGAGGTTCTCGAGCGCTACCGTCCGATCGTCGACGAGTTCGACGCGTTCGCGGCGGCGGTCGAGCGGCCGCTCGGGAAGACGGTCCGCGTGAACACGATCAAGGCCGACGTGGAGCGCGTTCGCGCAGCTTTCGAGGACGCCGGGATCGCCGCCGAGCCGACGGCGTGGAACCCGGAGCTTCTGGCCGTCGATACGGACGGCCCCGGCTCGACCTGGCCGGCGTTTCACGGCTGGATTCACTCCCAGGAAGCGGTCTCGACGCTGCCGCCGATCGCGCTGGATCCCCAGCCCGGCGAGACGATCTGGGATGCTTGCGCGGCGCCGGGAAGCAAGACGACCCAGATCGCCGCGATGATGGACGACGAGGGGCGCGTCGTCGCCAACGATCGGAACATGGGCCGGCTCTCTGCGCTGCGGTTCAACGCGGAGCGCCTCGGCGTCACGAACGCGATCGTCACAAACAGGGACGCCCGGAACTACTCGCTGGATCCACTCGCCGTCGACGAGTTCGACCGCGCGCTCGTCGACGCGCCCTGCTCCGGCGAGGGCACGCTCCGAAAGAACCCCGCCGCCCTCGACAGCTGGAGCGAGGGATTCCTCGCGGACGTCTCGGGCGTCCAGACCGACGTCCTTCAGCGAGCGATCCAGGCCACGAAGCCCGGCGGTCGCGTGGTCTACTCGACGTGTACCTACGCGCCGGAGGAGAACGAGACCGTCCTCGACCGGGTCCTCGACGCCGAGAACTGCCGAATCGTCGAGCAGGAGCTTCCCATCGAGACGCGCCCCGGCATTACGGAGTGGGACGGCACGTCGTTCGATCCGAGCGTCGAACGGGCCGCCCGGATCTACCCGCACCTGAACGACACTGGTGGCTTCTTCGTGGCGACCCTGGAGGTGGGCGCATGAGCGACGACCACTCCGACGCCGACGACGCTCCGCCGATCGCCACGGACGGCGGGTCCTCGCCGTCCGCGGACGACCTCGACGAGAACGTTAGCCACCGGTTCGACCGCCTGGCACCGACCGATGCGGAGCGGACGGTCGAGGGCAGGCCATCCCGAGCGACCGTTCTCTCGTGGTGGGAGGAGCGGTTCGGGATCCCGCCGGCGACCTTCGAGAACCACACTTTCTGGGAGAAAGGCAACGGCAAGCTCTGGGTCCTGGCTGGAGACGATGCCGATCCCAGCGAGGTCGAGGCGATGGGCGCGACCGTTCTGCGAACGCGCCAGGAGCACTGGAAACCCACGACCGACGCCGTCCAGCGATTCGGTCATCTCGCGACGAAGAACGTCATCGATCTCGATCTCGCGGAGGCCGAGCGGTTCGCTGCCGGCGAGGATCAGGACATCGAACGTTGGGACGGCGACTGGGGCTACCTGATCGCAGCCCACGAGCTGCCCCGCGAGACAGCGGACGACGCCGACGGCGAGCGGGCGATCCTCGGCGTCGGGCTCTACGTCCACGGCGAACTGCGCTCGACGGTGCCGAAAGGGCGTCGCCGGGACCTCTGACTCTGCCACTCTGACCAGTCGTCAACCGATCGATTCGCTGTCGAGACTGTTTCTCAGTCGGCGAGGTCGGGATCCGCGTGCCGGATCACGTGGACGTCGTACTGCGGGTCGTCCGAGACCGGCGAGCCGACGCTCGTGACCGGCGTGGTCACCGATCCCGCGTTCGCGCTCCCGACGAACAGCACCGAGGCGTCGAGCTCCGCGGCGGTCTGTCGGATCCGCCGGACGACGTCGGTCGTGACCGACGCCCGGTAGTCCGTCTCGTCGGTAGTCTCGATCTCGACGCTGGCGTCTGGGGCGACCTCGCGAACGACCGTCCGGAGTCCGCGAGCGATCCGGTCGGCGTCGAACGGTTCGCCTGGATCGATCCATCCCTTCTCGCGTGCGTACTCGGTGCTCGGCGGGACGACGACCAGCGCGACGACCTCCTCGTCCATCGCGCTCGCGAACTCGCCGGCGCGCCGGAGTGCCGTTCTCGAGAGTGGCGAATCGTCGAAGGGAACCACGTACACCATACGAACTGCCCGACGGCTGGCTGCTTAGTCGTTGGGTCGGCAGGGTCGTCGTTCTGGCCGTCGGCGGGCGAGCAGAGTGTGGCCGTCAGTCGTCGCTCAGTGCAAAGGCACTGGGCGCGCTCTCTTCGTCTGTCCGGGTTTCAGGACGTCCAGCCGACTTCTCCGCTGAATCGGCAACTGAATTCTCGCTCCTCGACGCCTCGTCTCTCGACTCTGCTCCGTGCTCTGCGCTCTTCTCGGCTTCTTCGTCCAGTTCATGCTCCTCTCTCGCCGCCTCCAGATCGTAGTGGGCCTTCCGCAGCGTCACGGGGGAGACCCCGGCGGCGTCGGCCGCGTCGGTCTGGGTCAGGCCGTGTCCGTGGTCCTGGGCAGCCGTGTAGAGACAGCCGGCGGCGAACCCGCTTGGATCGCGGCCGCCCGCGATCGTGGCCTCCCGTCCCAGCGCGGCGAGCTCGAGTGCCCGTCGCTCTACGGCGTCGGGGAGGCCGAGTTCGGAGGCGAATCGGGGGACGTACTCGGCGGGGTCGATCGGACCGGTGGGGAGGCCGAGCTCCCGGTTCAGCGCATCGTAGGCCGCGCGGAGTTCGCCTTCGTCGGCGCGAGCGTCGGCGACGACCTCGTCGACAGTCCGTGCGATCGACCGCGTACGACATACTGCGTAGACGGTGGCGGCGGCGAACCCCTCCAACGAACGGCCCTGGATCAGGTCCTCCGACTGTGCGGAGTCGAACAGCGCACACGCCTGCTCGCGAACGTCTCGTGGCAGCCCGAGTGCGCCGATCAACCGTCGAATCTCCGTGAATGCGTACACCTGATTGCGATCCTGCTTCGTCGCGAGCTGTGCGCGGCTGTGCTCGCGGCGCATCCGGGCGAGCCGCTTTCGTTTCCGTCCGGTCAGACGGACGCCGTTGTTGGAGCCGATCTCGGTGCTCAGCCCGCGGTCGTGGCGGCTGCGCGTCAGTGGGGCGCCGGTCCGTTCGCGATTGGAGTCATCGTCCGCGAACGACCGCCACTCTGGGCCGCGATCGAGCCGATCGGTCTCGACGACGAGGCCACAGTCGGTACAGACGGTTTCGTCGTCGGTTCGTGCGAGCGGGGCGGTGCATTCGGGACAGCGATCGTCGTCGGTCATCACGAGTGGAGCTACGCAGGGAACTGTTATTTAAACACTTCTCAGGGCGCAACGAACAGGGGCGGAGCGGGGTGGAGAACGTACCGGTTACCGGTACGTTTGGCCGGTCTGGGCTGGCGGCTGGGGCTGGTGAGCGCTGTAGATTCACTGCACGAACGAAAATTTTATCTGAAGATACTGGAAACGATTGGGCGATGGGGCTCTCGGAGATCGCCGCCGACCTCGCCGTCACGGCCGAGCAGCGCGATACGGGGATCGCCACCGTCGACTCGACGGACGGCGCGCTCGCCGAGCGGCTCGCGTCGGTCGCGGACGATCTCCCCTGTGGGGCCGGGGCAGCCGCCGACGTCGTCGACGCCTACGCAGACGGTGCGAGCGTCGGTGGGGCCGGCGAGGCTGCCGGCGTTCCGCCGATCACGGCCGCGAAGACGCTTCACCTCGTCGGCGTCGACGGCGTCTGCCCGCTTGCGCCGATGGCCCGCGAGATCGTGGGCGACTGGATCGCCGGCGAGCTCTCCCGAAGCGAGGCACGGGAGCTCACCGGCGCCTCGACGACCGAGTTCCTGCTGACAGCCTTCCTCGAGACGCACGAGCCGATCCCCGCCGCCAGAACCGCGGTCGAGCCGACCCTCGGCCCTGGCGATGCGGCGCTCTCCACCGACGATCACCTCGCGGAGACGATGACCGACGCCACTGAGTTCCTGTAGCTCGCCGATCGCGTTCGCTCTGCTATCCTGCTCTTTCAGCAGCTGCCGTGGAACGATCAGTTCCGCGACGTGGCTGTCGACGTGTTAATCGAACCGTCCGGCCAGCAGTCCCTCGTCGGGGAACTCGAGATCGAGATCGACGTCGAAGAGCGCCTCGGCGGCCTCGGCGACGGCCGGCGCGTAGGCCGGATCGGGATCGGCGGTGCTGGGAACCGCTGGCTCGGGGACCTCGTGCGTCGGGAGCGTCGCGTCCGCCGCGTCGACGGGGTGATCGCCGTCTGCCCGGTTCGCGATCGCGAGCCCGGGTGCAGCACCGACGTCTTCGAGACGCTCGCGGAGCCGCTGTAGGGCGTCGACGCCCCGCTCGCTTCCTGGCGTGACGGCGGCGACGCGATCGGCCGTCGTGACGGCGCTCACTGCCGGGTTCGTCGCGACCGGTGGCGTGTCCACCAGCACGAAGTCGAACCGATCGGCGGCACCGGCGACGAGCTCCTCGAACGTCTGTGCAGCGTCGGGCGTTTTCGCGCGGGCGAGCCGTTCGAACGGCGCCCGGGCCGGACAGACCGCGACCTGTCCGCCGGCTTCGGTGACCGCTTCGAGCTCCAGGTCGACGGTCGCAGCGGGAAGTGGAGCCGTCCCGAGCACGACCGCTGTCAGGTCCTCTTCGATTCGTCCCGGCACGTGTGCAGCGAGCCCCTGCGTCGCGACGTCGACGTCGAGTACGGCGACGGAGTAGCCGCCGCGGCCGAGCGTCGCGGCGAGTTCGAGGCTGGTCCGCGTCGCGCCGGCGCCGCCCGTCGCTTTCACGACGGCGGCTGTCGTCGGAGCCATTACTCGATTCGTGGTTCGCCAACTGCAATAAAGGTGTGTCCTCAGTATGCACCCGTCTCATTCCGGCGGTGCTTCGATGTCGACGTGACCGTGACCGATTGTCGCCGCTACTGCTCGTCTCGGATCGCGTCGCCGATCGTTGCGATTTCGTCGTCGTCCAGCTCGGGCCCGGCACCGAACAGCGCGTGGATCGGTCCGTAGCCGTCACCGTCGAAACGCGGCACGACGTGACAGTGGACGTGTGGAACTTCCTGGCCGGCTGCTTCGCCGTTGTTGAACGCGACAGTCGTCCCGTCGGCGTCGACGGCGGCCTCGACAGCGGGCGCGAGCTCCGTCGCGACGCGGCCGATCGCGGCCCCGAGATCGCCGGGCAGGTCCCCGAGCGTCTCGTGGTGGGCCTTCGGAATCACCAGCGTATGTCCCTTCGCGAGCGGGTTCGCGTCGAGGAATGCCAGCACGTCCTCGTCCTCGTAGACGACGTTCCCGGGGATCTCACCGTCCACGATCGCACAGAAGATGCAGTCGGCGCTCATACAGGTGGCGACGGCTGGCGAACCCTTGAAAGTTGCCGGAGTGCGCCGCTCCGGTCGGCTGACCGACTGTGTCGTCTACTGACAGCTTGATCTCCCACAGTGGGTAGCTCGTCAGGACCGGACGCGCTCGGCGATCACGATACCGATCGCGATCGCCGCGGCGCCGAGCCCTACGAGGAACAGCGGGCTTCCGGCCGGTGCGTCGAACCCGCCGTCGCCGAACACGATTGCGACGACGGCTGCAGCCACGCCGAGCAGAAACACCGCGGCGGCGAGCGGCGACTCGCGGGCATCGGAGAGAGTCACGCGCATGCGCCGACGTCGTCGCTCGAGTTCCATAACTGTCCCGCCGATCGACTCTCGGGGATTGGCGAGACCGAAGAAAACGCGCCGACGAGAACCGAGTTACCGGTACTGCGCGACTTCGAGGGACTGCAAGCGCGAGATCCGCTCCTCCGTCGGCGGGTGCGTCGAGAGGAGGCGCTCGGCGCCCCCGAAGATGCAGAGTGCAGCGACGCTATCGTCAACCTCGTTCCCGCTGGACTGGGCGCCACGCGAGATCTTCTCGAGCGCGCGAGCGAGCGGATCCCCGCTGCCAATGACCGCGGCGGCGTCGGCGTCGGCGACGTACTCGCGGTATCGCGAGATCGCCATCACGAACACCATCACGAGCATCTGGGCGAGCATACCGGCGATCCAGCCCAGGAAGTAGTTCGCGATGGACCGCTCGCCGGTCATCATCACGATCCAGTGGACGGCGATCCCGACGATCATCGCGATCGACTGCCCGATGGTCATCGTCAACACGTCACGGTTCTCGATGTGTGCCAGTTCGTGTGCGAGGACGCCCTCGAGCTCGTCGTGATCGAGAATCGCCATCAGCTCCTCGGAGACGACGACGATGCCGGCGCCGCGTCGACCGGTCGCGAAGGCGTTTGGTACGCCCATCCGGGCGACCATCAGCCGGGGTTTCTCGATGCCCATCTCGTCGGAGAACTGCTCGACGCTCCGGTGGACACGGGCGTACTCGCCCTCGTCGGGCATGTCCTCTGCCCCGGTGGACCAGATTGCCATCTTCTTGCCGATGACGTACTGGATACCGACGAGTCCGAACGAGCCGATCAGGACGATCGCGAGTGGGATGCCAAACGCCGCGTAGGCGACCGTCGCGATCGCCAGATAGAACCCAAACAGGATGGTCCCAACGATGGCCATCCGTAGCTGGAGGCCTCTGTGATTCATCGCCAAAAAATAACCAGCGAGATGTCTTAAGGACACGGGTCGGCGGCAGATGCGTTGGCAAGCGACGGCAAGGTGATACCCCTGGCGGGCTGCGACCCGCCGTTGCGATCCACGCTTTGGATCGTGAGTTCACCCGCAAACTCGAATCGCCTGCTCGAGGGCAGCACTCTGGGACAGCCCGACGATCGCGATCCCCTCACCACGCGACCCGATCTCGACGTGCTCGTTACTCTTCAGCGTCCTCGGCCGGATCGACCGCATGCCACCACAGCCCCAGCGCCCCGGCACCGCCGAAGAACGTCACTGCCGCGGCGGGCGACCCAGCGACCGCGAGTCCGACGGTTGCGACGAGCCCGACGGCACCGATCGCGAACGCGAGCAGGTGGGCCACTCCGCGGTGGACTCGCCGGTCGATTTCCGCGCTAATCTCGTCGTCGCTCGTGTACTCGGCCTCGAGCTCCTCCCGGAGCGACTGGATTTCGGAGGCGGTCTCGTTGTGGCGGTCGAGTTGCTCCTCGCGGAGCGATTCGAGGGCGTCGTCGGTCGCGGAGTCGGCAGCCAGTTCCTCGTGGCGGTCGCCGAGCAGATCGATACGCTCGGCGAGGCTGCTCTCGACGGATTCGAGTTCTTCTCGCGCACTCGCGAGGTCCGCCTCCGTGGCAGCCTCGGCCTCGATCGCGTCGAGACGGTTTTCGAGGTCGTCGAGCGCCTCCTCCGTCGCGGCGATGTCCCGGAGCGTCGCGACGTCGTCTTCGACGGCCTCCAGTCGGTCCTCCGTCGCCGCGGCGTCCTCGAGATCTTCGAGTGACTCCCGAACGACCTCGACGTCGGAACGGATGGCCTCGCGATCGGTCTCGGCCGCGCTCTCGAGCGCGTCGAGGTCGTCGTCGGTCGTCTGCAGGTCGTCAGCGAGGGCTTCGAGCGACGCGGAGAGCGACTCGTGGTCCGCCCGGAGCGTCTCGACGGTGTCGCGCTCGGCGCTTCGCTCCTCGAGGGTCTCCAGCTGTTCGCTGAGTTCGCGGAGGTCGCCATCGCTGGCCTTCCCGTCGTCGATCCGGGTGATCGCTCGCTTCAGCGTCGAGACCTCGTTGGCGTCGGCCTTGAGCCCGTAGATCCCCTCCACGCTCTCCTCGAGGGTCTCCAGGTCGTCACGGAGCCGTTCGGTTCGCCGTTGCTGGCGGTCCCGAACGTGCTCGACGAACGCGTTCGTCGAATCCGAGAGGCGAACCTCCAGCGCGTCGGCGAGCGCGTTCCGATGGCGGTCCTCCAGCTCCTCGCTGTTGAGCTCCGCCACGAGCTCGTGGACGACCGAGTCCGTCGGGGTCTCGCTGCGCTGGTCGTTCTCGGCTGTGGCGTTCGCTGGCTCGGTGTCGGCGTTCGCGGCGGCGGTGTCGCTGCCGGAGCTGTCGCCTTCGCTAGCGTCGCTGTCGATACGTTCGCCGGTGGCCGATTTCACACTGCTCGACAGAGGCGCTTCACCGCCCGCCACGTCGGATTCCTCCGCGTTAGCGTCGCCCAGCAGGTCGCCCTCTGGTACCGGCTGGGAGTCGACGCCGACGTCGTCGGCTGTCGCGTCGTCCTCCGTTTGCGTCGAGAGGTCCTCGAGATCCGGAACGGACTCGAGTTCGACGGTACTCGCGTCGGTCGACTCGGCTGAGCCCTCTTCGCCCGGTTCGTCGAGGTCGAGCTCCAGCGACGCCTCCGACGCCGACCCGTCGGCAGCGGCATCCGCCACGGCGTCCTCCTCAGAATCGTGATCGGCGGACTCCCCGCCGTTCGCGTCGACGGTCTCCTCGAGCGTGGGTTTGCTACCGCTCTCGCCGGCCAGATCGGCGATCGAATCCACGGCCGACCCCACCGGTTCCGCCTCGACCGTGGGCGGTTCCAGATCGGGATCGAGGTCGCCGTCGACGCCCCAGGCGGTGCGCACGGCCGTCTCCGGCGGGATCTCGCGCTCGAAGCTGATGCCGTCGCCGTCGCGCTCCCAGTCCTCGCCGCAGTCGCCGGGGAAGCCGAGGTCGTCGATCGCCGTCTCCTCGGGAATCGGCTGGTGGACCCGGACCCGTACCGGGGCAGGGTGATCGGTCTCGACCGCGTACTCCAGCGCCTGCCGGCCGCCGTCGCTGGCGCGCGGTCGGACGCTGACCGTCGCTGCCTCCGTCTCGTAGACGGCGCCGCGACCGTCCCGGTTCGATGCGTGAGCGGGTGTCATTGAGTCGTATCAAACCACTCCGATACCAATAAAATTTTTCACCGTTGGCTGACGCATAATTTTATTTGTCATGCGTCTTTCCGGCCGATCGGACGACCACAGTTTCCGCTGTGACACAGCCGGCCCGACTCGAACGCGCTCACCGCCGCCGTGCTCTGATTGCGGCGCGGCGGGATCGTCACTCTACGGAACGACGTAACGTTCAAGCGTGCGGCGACCGCCATTTCCACTATGCGCCCGCTCGCCACCCGCGATGGCTGCCGGCTGGTGAGCGGCTCCCGCGGAAAACGCGGCCTCGCCAAACGCTCGCAGTAGCACGCTCGCGGCGAGGCTGGCGACCCGTCTCGGGCGATTTTCATTCTCTCGAACAGCATCGCGGTGCAGTCGACGGAGCGACCAACGCGGGGACTTACGTCCCCACGAACCAACACACGATCCAATGACAGCCGACACGCCACAGACAGACGAACCGTTCCGCGGGGTCTATCCCGCGATGATCACGCCCTTCGCGGAGGGCGGCAGTATCGATTTCGACCAGCTCCGCTCGGAGGCCCGCCGGCTCGAAGCTGCCGGCGTCGACGGGCTCGTCCCCGTCGGCTCGACCGGCGAGAGCGCGACGCTCTCTCACGACGAGCACGTCGACGTCGTCGAGGCAGTCGTCGACGCCGTCGACGACGTCCCGGTCATCGCCGGTACCGGGAGCAACAACACCCGGGAGGCACTGGAGCTCTCCCACGCCGCGGCCGACGTCGGCGCCGACGCCCTGTTGCTCATCTCGCCGTACTACAACAAGCCCGAACAGCGCGGTCTCGAGGCACATTTCCGGGAGATCGCCGACGCCATCGACCTCCCGCAGATCGTCTACAACGTTCCGAGCCGAACGGGTCAGAACGTCGAGCCTGACACCGTCGTCGCGCTCGCCGACCATCCGAACGTCGCGGGATACAAGGCCGCGAGCGGTGATCTCGGACAGGTCACCGAGGTCGTCGAGCGTACGCGCGAGTACGACTTTTCGGTGCTCTCCGGGGACGACGCGCTCACGCTGCCGATGCTCTCCGTCGGCGCGACCGGTACGATCTCCGTCGCTGCGAACGTCGAGCCCGAGCGTACCGTCGCGATGGTCCACAGCGCCCTTGAGGGGGACCTCGAGGCAGCCCGTGACCTCCACCACGAGCTCGGCCCGCTCTTCCGCGAGCTGTTCGTCGAGACAAACCCGATCCCAGTGAAGGCGGCCGTCGCGATGCGTGGCAACTGCGGACCGACGATCCGGCCCCCGCTCTCACGTCTCGCCGAGGAACATCGCGAGTCGCTCCGGACGATGCTCGAGGAGCTGGAGTCGACCCGAACTGAGGCGCTCGCCGACGTGACCGCCGCACCGACGCCGGTGGACCGATGACCGCGACCGGCGAATCCGACGCCGCCGGACCGACCCGCCTCGCGATCACCGGCGCGACCGGCCGGATGGGCGAGGAGCTCCTCGCCGAGGCGGCCGATCGCGACGATGCGACGGTCGCGTTGGCGACGAGCCGAACGCCCGAGGACGGCCCACTCGAGGGCGTCGAACTCGATTCCGAAGCGGAGTTCCCCACGCTCCTGGGTGAGCGCGACGTCGACGTGCTGGTGGATTTCACGGTCCCAGAACCCTGCGTCGAGGCAGTCGAGGCCGCCGCCAACGCCGGCGTCGGCGCGGTCGTCGGCACGACTGGGTTCGACAGCTCCGAGACCGCTGCGCTCCGGGCCGCCAGCGAGCAAACGCCCCTGCTCAAGGCCGCGAACTTCGCACGCGGCGTGCAGGCGCTCCTGCAGATCGTCGGAGACGCAGCAGCGGCGATGGAGGGGTACGACGCGGAGCTGATCGAGACCCACCACAACGGCAAACGTGACGCACCCAGCGGGACCGCGAAAGCAATTCTACAGGAGGTCGAGGCCGCCCGCGAGAGCACCGAGAACGCTGCGAGCGACGGTGCCGACGCGTCAGGGAACCGCGTCCACGGACGGGAGGGCACTGCTCCGCGCGAGGACGACGAAATCGGCGTTCACGCGGTCCGTGCGGGCGATATCACCGGAATTCACGAGGTGCTGCTCGCGGGCAATGACGAGGAGCTCCGGCTGACGCATCGCGCTGAGGATCGCGGCGTGTTCGCCGCGGGCGCCCTCGACGCGGCGGTCTGGCTCGACGGTCGGCCGTCTGGCTGGTACGACTTTTCGGACGTGCTCGGCGGGGAGTGACGCCCCTCGAGCGGTCGCTGCCTCTGATCGGCGTCACCGATCGGTGATGCCGGATCCAGCCGCTACGCAGAGTCAGTAGCGAGCCCGTAGACCGTGACCGCCCAGACGGCACAGATGGCGCCGATCGCCTGGTAGCCGACGATCTCGAACGAAGCGACGTAGCTCATCCCGAACAGCACGGCCAGCATCGGAACGAGAAACGCCGCAATCACGAGTAGATCGTTCGCCCGACGGAGTGGCTCCCGATACCGATCGAGCACTGCGGAGAAGCCGACGCCGACGATCGCCCCGATCAGACCGGCCACAGCTCCCCCGAGTGGTTCCACGTGGTACTGAACTGCGAGCACGAGAAAGATGGCTGTGAAGGCCAGACCGAAGAGGAGCTTTCCGTGCGTGGAGAACCCATCGTCGGTCGCCGCCGCTTGCGGTATGGAGGGGGTCATTGGTCGATCGTCACGCGCTCATCACATACAAGTAGCGGGTGGACGATCCGGGGAGGTTTTGTCCCGTGCCCGAGTCCGCTCGCCCATGAGCCTGCAATCCGACGTCGAGGCCCTCTGGGCCCGCTACCAGGACGGCGCAGTCGACGCTGCGAGCGCGAGTGAGGACGATCTGGCGGTGCTCGAAGCCTTCCTCGAATCGCTGGAAGCCGGCGAGCTCCGCGCCGCCGAACCGGTCGAACCCGCCGACCCCGACGCCGTCGGTGAGGGCGACGCCGAGCCCGAAGTCGCCTCCGCGACCGCGGAGTGGAACGCCGTCGAGTGGGTCAAGCAGGGCGTTCTGCTGAACTTCGGCCTCCGCGAAAACGTCGGCCACGAGTACGGCGGCGTCACCTACACCGACGTTCTGCCGCTCCGCCGAACCGACGACCTCGCCGAGCGCGGGACCAGAAACACGCCCGACGGCACCGTCATGCGCAGGGGTTGCTATCTCGGCAGCGACTGCATCATGATGAGCCCCAGCTTCGTCAACATCGGCGCCTACGTCGGCGACGGCACTCTCATCGACTCCTGTGACACAGTAGGCTCGGCAGCCCAGATCGGCCGCAACGTCAAACTCGGCGCGAACACGCTGATCGGCGGCGTGCTCGAACCCGTCGAAGACGCGCCGGTCGTCATCGAGGACGGCGTCTCACTCGGCGCGGGCTGTCGCGTGACCTCCGGCTTCGTCGTCGGCCACGACTCGATCGTCGGCGAGAACACCCTGCTGACTCCCCGAATCCCGGTGTACGACCTCGTCGAGGACGAGGTCCACTACGGCAAGCTGCCGCCGGAGCGCCGCGCTTTCCAGCGCTTCGTGGAGTCGTCGGTCAGTGACGAGGACGTCATTCCGGGGAACGCGTACAAGCCCGCCGTCGTCGCGACGCACGTCGAGGAGGAGACGCTGGGAGCGACGGAGCGGGAGGGCGCACTGCGAGAGTGAGGGCGGGAGCGGCGGTTTTCGCCACCGTCAGCGCGAGGCGCTGACGAGCCTCGCTTAGCAAGCTCGGCGAGACCACGTTTTTCGAGGAGTGGCCGCGAGCGTAGCGAGCGGGCAGGACGAGAAAATGGTGGGAGCACGGGGCCGCGCTACGGAGGACGGACGTGCCTGCCACAGCTTTTTATTTGTATGTGTACACATACACAGACATGGGGACGAAGACGATCTCGCTCGCCGACGACGCGTACGAGCGCCTGAAGCGCCACAAACGCGAGGGTGAGAGCTTCAGCGACGTCGTCCGTCGGCTCACGGGGGACGACTTCTTCCTCCGGGACTACTACGGCGCACTCGACGACACAGGGGAGGAGCTTGATCGAATCGTCGCGGCGAGGCGCGAGGCCAGATCCGACACGCACCGCGAACGCGTCGATCGTATCGTCGAAGAGCTCGAAAAGTGATCCTCGATTCGACGTTTCTGATCGACGTACTGCGTGGCGAAGGGACAGTCGAGGAGCTACTCGGGGAGGTGGACGCGTCGGGACCACCGTTCTTGACGAGCGTGACGGTCATGGAACTATACGAAGGAATCTATCTCGCGGAGTCGACGGAGCGGGAGCGTGCAGTCGTCGAAGAGATGCTGGACGGCATCAACGAGATTCCGTTCGATCGAACCTGCGCGAAACGTGCTGGCAAGATCAACGCAGAACTGATCGCCTCCGGCCAGCCCGTCGACGGGACGGACGTCATGATCGCTGCGACGGCGCTCGACTACGAGCTGCCGGTAGTCACGCGGAACGTCGATCACTTCGAGCGTATCGAAGAGTTGGAGGTCGTCTCGTACTGAGACGGACGCCGGTATGACACACTCTTAGCCACTTGGAGCGCGGCGGACGGATTGCTTCATTCAGTCGGAGCGGGACGGTTTTTCGCCGGTCCGCGCGTCGATTCGCATCTCGACGTAGCGTCCCGGCCAGGTCCGGACATGTCGTCTGAATCCTCGGACTAGCGTTGCCAGAACGCCCTGTGGCTGCGCTTCGACGCCCCGTGGATCGGACGCGCTCGCCCCATCTCCCGGCCGTGGATCCTCGGGATAACTCATCTTGCTAAATATTGGCACGGGTGCATGATAATAGTTCGGGATGAATTGGCACGGCCCACCGTTCGGCTCGCACGGAGAGCAACGCCGCGGTCGTGACTCCGCATGCAGTTTGCAGCAGGCGTGCGAGAAAATCGGGTGGTGCGTCGTCGTCCCGCTTCATTCGTCGTCCCGCCTCACTCGCCGTCGCCGACCCGGACGGTCATCACCGGGACGGGTGACTGTCGGACGACGCGCTCGGCGACGCTTCCGATGAGGTAATGATCGAGTCCTGTCCTGCCGTGCGTTCCCATTACGATCGCGTCGACGGTGCCATCGCGTGCCCGCTCGAGGATCGCCTCGTGTGGAACGTCGGCGACCACCTCACGCTCGACGGGGGCGTCCTCGGGCAGCGCCGCGACCACCGTGTCGACCGCGGCAGTTGCGCGCTCGCGTTCCGCTTCCTCCCAGGCCTCCCCGGCGAGACCGCTGCTCGGGCTCTCGAATCGGTTCCGCGCGTCCGCGACGGAGAGCACGTGGATCCGGGCGTCGTTGGCCTGTGCCAGCGACGCGGCGTGGGCGGCGACCGTGGTCGTTCCGTCGCTACCGTCCGTCGGGAGCAACACGTCGTCGTACATCGGTCTCCGGAGCGTTGTGGCTCCTGGCTGAAAACGCCATCGAGCAGTCGATGCGGGCCGTGACAATCGACGGTGGAAATCGGGGAGCCGAACCGAGCAGAGCGCGCCGGCTCAGAACCCGACGGCCATCCCGAACAGCGCGACGGAGATCACGCTGAACAGGCTGGCGACGCCCCTCGTGATCGTGTCGGTGTCCAGCGCGTTCGACACGTACGGGGCGATCTGGCCGCCGAGCGTCGTCGCCGGCACGGTGAACACCACCATGTTCCAGGGCGTCGAGGCGAGGCTCAGCGAGTGTGCGCCGGGGAGGAAGCCGCCGGCGAACACGTGGACGAGCGACGCCAGAATCGCCGTCGACGCGACGACGACGTGGTTCGTGCCGATCGCGACGCGGACGGGCACGTTCGTGCGGAGCATCGAGATGATGCCGAGTTCGCCGATGCCGAAGCCGGCCAGCCCCTGGAACGCACCGCCGACGCTGTAGTTGGCGAACCGCTCGAGGTACCCCGACCAGGTGTAGCTGTACGTGTCACCTTCGCGATCGACACGGGTGACGGTGCCTTCCTCGTCGATGCCGACGCCAGCGGGCCCCAGCTTGCCGTCGTCGTCGGGGAGGCCGCCGGCCGCGACGGGTTCGCCGCCGTCGGGTGCGCTTTCGGGCGCTTGTCCACTGGCACCTCCTTCGCTCGCACCATCGCCGCCGTCGGGATCGTCGTGCGCGAGGTCGGCCGTGAACAGGAGGTATGCAGCGCCCAGCAGCGCGATCCCCAGCGCGCCGTGGAACAGCGGTTCGGGGATGTAGAAGGAGAGTATCGCCCCGCCGACGACGAAGGGAATGCTCCCGGCGACGAGGCTCAGTCCCAGCCGGCGATCGACGAGCCCGTACTGAATGAACGCGACCGCGGAGCTCGACAGGCCGAAGGACTCGCTGATCAGCCCGATCTTGACGAGCGTCTCGGGCTCTAACTCGTGGGCGAGCAAGGGAAAGATGAAGATCAGGAACGGGACGAACATCGCCGAGCCGCTGATCCCGACCGTGTTGACGATCGTCGCTCCCAGCAGGAAAAAGAAGAACAGCCACCAGTACTCGAGCCAGTAGTCCAGTCCAGCGTTCGCGGGCGTCGGCGCCGCCGTGACGACGAGCAGGACGAACAACACCGGCGCTGCGAAGACGAAGAAGTGCTGGTACTTCAGGAACGACTTCTGGACCTGAGAGGGGTTCGTGGGTGCCATCGTGTTAGTGAGCGGACGATACTCGCCGATCCCGGCCGAACGAACGCAGCGCGGCCATTCAGGTGATCCCTCCGAGCGAGGGGGCGAACGTCGATCGATCGGAAACGCCCGTATCGTGGTGAGACGTCATCGTGGCCGGCGTCTTACGATACGACGCTGAAAAATCCTGTGAGGTGAACTACCTGTGGGAGGTCCCACCACGTGTCTGTGGATGCCATCCCAACGAATCCACGCCCCTCAGGACTACTCCCCAGTCCGATCGTCACCCGGCGGCCCGTTTCTCGATTGCTCCACGACCCTCGAAGTTCACTGCCCGATCGAAACGCAACCTTTGTGCCGCCGAGTCGCGGTCTGTAGGCCAATGAGCGCCGACTCGCCCCGGATCCGCCGCCTCGCGGACTGGGATCACGACGCCCTCTCCGGACTCGCCGCGGAGTACGGAACGCCTCTCTACGTCACGGATCTCGACCGGGTCGCTGCCAACTACAATCGGATCGACGACGCCTTCGCGGGCATCGAATGCATGTACGCCGCGAAGGCCAACACCGGCCAGGCCGTGGTGGCACGCCTCCTGGAGGAGGGCGCACACATCGAGTGCGCCGCCGCGGGCGAACTCCACCGCGCGGTCGAGGCCGGTGCGGAGCCAAACACCCTGCAGTACACGGCCACCAACCCCCCAGCGAACGATCTCGACTGGGTCGTCGACTTCTGGGAGACCGAGGCCCCGGAGCTCACCGTCACGATCGGCGCGACTGACACCCTGGACCGGCTCGAGGCCCGCGGGTTCGACGGTCGTCTCGCGATTCGCGTCAACCCTGGCATCGGCGCCGGCCACCACGAGAAGGTGGCGACCGGCAAGGACGCGAAGTTCGGAATCCCCCACGAGGACGTGCCAGTGGTCGCGGCCGACGCCGCCGAGCGCTTCGACCTCGTCGGACTCCACGCCCACGTCGGCAGCGGGATGTTGACTGCGGAGGACCTCGACGCACATCGCCGCGCGCTGGAGCGGGTGGCCGAGGCCGCGGAATCCATCGAGGCCGATCTCGGTGCGGGCCAGGATTCGGGGGCGGAAGACGCCGCGCTGGAGTTCGTCGACGTCGGCGGCGGGTTCGGGGTGCCCTACCGCGAAGACGAAGCGCCGCTCGACCTCGACGCCGTCGCGGACTACCTCCACGAGACCTTCGACGCCGTCGACGCACGGCTGAAGGTCGAGCCCGGCCGCTACGTCGTCGCCGACGCGAGCCTCGTACTGACCGAGGTGAACACGATCAAGCCCGCCGCGGAGTCCACCGTCGTCGGCGTCGACGCCAGCCTCGCGACGATGATCCGGCCGGCGATGTTCGACTCCTATCATCCGATCCGGAATATCTCTGCCCACGGCGGCGACGGAGGGACAGAAGATGGAGCTGGGGGGACCGACCGCGAGACGATCCCGGCATCCGTCGGCGGCCCGCTGTGTACCAGCGCCGACGTGTTCTGCACCGGACGGCTGATCGCGGAGCCGCGGCGGGGCGACCTCCTCGCAATCGGCAACACGGGCGCCTACGGCATCGAGCTCGCGAACCAGTTCCACTCCCAGCCGAAGCCGGCGGAGGTCGGTCTCTCCGGCGGCGAGGTCTCCGTGCTCCGCGGGCGAGAGGGGTACGAGGACCTGCTGGACCACGAGCGGCTGCGGTAATCCGACGGAGTTCGCGTCTGACTGCTGTTTCGTTTCCCATTGTCTCGGCCCTCTTCAGTCACTGCAACGCCGCGCCGATCTCGCGGAACCGTTCGGCGGGGACGCTCTCCGGTGCGGCGGCGATCACCGACAGGCCGTCCGTCCGGGCCCGATCGACCGCCTCGTGCTCGGGGACGACCGTCACCGGCGCGCCGAGCGTCCGCTCGACGCGTTCGACCGGCGGATCCCGAGCCCGGTTCAACACGACGCGCTCGACGCCTGCGTCGAGCACGCGAGCGAGCGCACGGGTCCGAAGCGCGTCCGGTACTGCGACGCCGTCGGGCGTGGTGACGAGCAGACAGCTCTCCGCGGCGTACAGCGGTAAACCGGCGTCAGCCGCCATGCCAGCGGGGCAGTCGACGACGACCGGGCCGTAGTGCTCGTCGACGCGTTCGAGCGCACGCACCAGCGCCGTCGGATCTGCGGCGCGGGCACCGGCGAGCGTCCGGCCACACGGCAGCACGTCGACCTCTGGCCCAGTGTCGGCGCCGCTGCACTCTCGAACGGCTTCGATCACGTCGGCCCGGTCGGCGAGCACGTCGTGGAGGTCCGGCCCCGGGCCGTAGGGCAGGTCGGCCATCCCGAGATCCGCGTCGACGACCACCCCATCGAGAGCGTCGGCGACGTTGAGGGAGACCGTCGACTTGCCGACGCCACCTTTCCCACCGACGACGGCGAGGATCACGGGCTGGAATCCCCACTGATGACGTCTGGCTCGGCGCCAGCCTCGACGGCGCTGCCCGACGACTCGACGCTCACCGACGGCGGCGCAACGGCGTCTCGAGGCGGCGACGGATCACCGAGCACGCGCAGGACGTCGTCCGCGGTCGGATCGTCGCCGACGTCGTCCGCCACGGCGTCCCCTCGAGAACTGGCCGCCGCTGGTTCCACCGACTCGATCGTCACCGGCGGATCGGCGGGCGGTTCCGGGCTCGCGAAACCGAGACTTCCCACGCGCCCGGTCGGGACGACCACCTCTGCGGCGTCGCCGTCCCAGGGCGCGGCCGGAACGCCCTGGACCCTCGGAGGCCAGGTCGCGCCGTCGATTGCCGACACGAGGCGGATGCGGTGCGCGTCGACGCCGGGTGCATCGACGCGATTGTCCAGTCGCACGGCGACGAGCGTGACGCCGCCCGGACGCGCCGTGGTGCAGTCGAGTTCGACCATGGGAGAGGTCGCCGCGGAATCGCACTTGAAGGTGTGTCTGCAGGGGCCTCACTCCGGAGCCACGTCGAAAGGACTCTCGCCCTCCGTCCAGTCCCAGCCCGGCAGTCGGGTCTGGACGCCGGCGGCCAGCCCGGCGTCGAGGTCGTCCATGCCCGCAGTTTCGTCGGTGTCGTGGGCGATATCGGCGTAGTGGAACGTCGCCTCGGCGAGGAGCCGGCGGGGCTGCTCACCGGCGATCGTCGCGGCGAGTTCCCTGCCGAGCCACTCGTCGACGACGAAGCCTGGGTAGTCCTTCTCGACGTCGATCCCGCGCAAGGTTGCGACGAGCGCGGCGACGTTGACCGCGCGGTCGCCGTCGGCGAAGACCTCCGCGACGACGGATTCGTAGTCCGTGGCGTCGATGTGGTCGACTGAGGTGTCGAAGGCCGTCCCGAGTTCGTCCCGGACGTCGTTGACGAGCGCGACGACGACGGGCGAGCGATCGAGCACCCAGGACCGCTCGGCGGCGACGCGGTCGGGGGTCAGTTCGAGCTCTGGCGTCGGTGGGGGCGTCATACCGAACGTCGCGCGGGGAGCCCAATGCCGTTTGCGGGAACCGACGAGCCGTTTGCGAGAAACGACGGGTGCGTCCGGACGGCCGCCTAAATCGGTGCAATACCGCGTCTATCGCCCATTTCGGGTATTGCCAAGGCTTTTATATTCCTGAGCGGATAGAACGAAGCAAGCGGTTTCTACCGCCGCGGTCACCGACTTCGATTCGAAGAGTACGATGTCCTGTAACGGTATCACTGTCGGCGTCTCAACGGACGGTGCGGTCGTCCGCTGCGGTCGACGATCGGCAGGCGGTTCGACGCAGTCCGGTGCCCCGTCGGTACTCCCGTAGCTACATATGAGTGCTGTAGAGCAACAACTCGACGAACTGAAAGCAGAGATCGTCAGCGAGCTTCCAAGCAGCGTCACTGTCTCGGAGGTTACCTACGAAGGGCCCGAACTCGTCGTCTATACCCGCGACCCCAAGGAGTTCGCCCAGCAGGGCGACCTCGTCCGACAGCTCGCCTCGAAGCTCCGAAAACGCATCACCGTCCGGCCCGATCCCGACGTCCTCCTGCGACCCGAGGAAGCCGAGGAGAAGGTTCTCTCGGTGATCCCCGAGGACGCCGGCGTCACCGACCTCGACTTCCACGCCGACACCGGCGAGGTCGTCATCGAGGCCGAGAAGCCAGGGATGGTCATCGGCCGACACGGCTCGACGCTCCGCGACATCACGAAGGAGGTCGGCTGGACCCCCGAGGTCGTCCGCACGCCCCCGATCGAATCCTCGACGGTCTCGAACGTCCGGAACTTCCTCAAGCAGGAGCGGGACGACCGCCGCGACATCCTCGAGCGGATCGGCCGACAGATCCACCGTGAGGAGCTCTCCGACGACGAATACGTCCGGATCACGACGCTTGGCTGCTGTCGGGAGGTCGGCCGCGCCGCGTTCATTCTCTCGACGCCCGAGACGCGCATTCTCATCGACTGTGGCGACAAGCCCGGCGCCGAGGGCGAGGTGCCCTACCTCCAGGTGCCAGAAGCACTCGGTGCAGGCGCACAGAACCTCGACGCCGTCGTTCTCACGCACGCCCACCTCGACCACTCCGCGCTTTTGCCGCTGATCTTCAAGTACGGCTACGACGGCCCGATCTACACGACCGAGCCGACCCGCGACCTGATGGGCCTCCTCCAACTGGACTACCTCGACGTGGCCGCGAAGGAGGGCCGCGCGCCGCCGTATGAATCAGAGATGGTCCGCGAGACGATCAAACACACAATCCCGCTGGAGTACGGCGACGTCACCGACATCGCGCCGGACGTCAAACTCACGCTGCACAACGCTGGCCACATCCTCGGCTCGGCGGTCTCTCACTTCCACATCGGCGATGGACTCTACAACGTCTGCTTCTCCGGGGACATCCATTACGACGACACCCGGCTGTTCAACGGCGCGCACAACGACTTCCCCCGCGTCGAGACGCTCGTCCTCGAATCCACCTACGGCGGCCGCAACGACTACCAGACCGACCAGGCCGACTCCGAGCGCAAGCTCAAGCGAGTCATCAACGAGACCTACGAGCGCGACGGGAAGGTCCTGATCCCCGCGTTCGCGGTGGGTCGCTCCCAGGAGATGATGCTCGTCCTCGAGGAGGCGATGCGCGAGGGCGAGATTCCGACGATGCCCGTCCACCTCGACGGCATGATCTGGGAGGCCACGGCGATCCACTCCACGTATCCGGAGTATCTCCGGGACGACCTCCGCGATCGCATCTTCCACGAGGACGAGAACCCGTTCCTCGCCGACCAGTTCAACCACATCGACGGCGGCGAGGAGGAGCGCCAGGAAGTCGCCGACGGCGAGCCCTGCATCATTCTCTCGACGTCGGGGATGGTCGAGGGCGGCCCGATCATGTCCTGGCTGCGCCACATCGGTCCCGATCCGGATGCGACGATGGCCTTCGTCGGTTACCAGGCTCAGGGAACCCTCGGCAGCCGCATCCAGAACGGCTGGGACGAGATTCCGATGGACGACCGTGGCCGCAACGGCGGCCGCTCGGGGACTCTCCAGCTCGAACTCAACGTCGAGACGGTCGACGGGTTCTCCGGCCACGCGGACCGCCAGGGGCTCGTCGACTTCGTGAAGACGATGAACCCGCGCCCGGAGAAGGTGCTCTGCGTGCACGGCGACGAAGGTTCCGTACAGGACCTCTCTTCGGCGCTCTACCACAAGTTCGACATGCGAACGTTCGCGCCGAAGAACCTCGAGACGTTCCGCTTCAAGTAGCCCGCCGACGGTCCGTTGGTCTCGTTATTCTCGGTTCTCTCCGGATTCCAAATCCCCCGTTCGTGCGGTCGGCGTACACGACCGGGGAACTGACAGTGTCGACCCCACCGATCAGTTGGGTATGCGACGACGATCGGTCCTTTCCGGCATCGCGAGCGCGGTGGGCGTGGGTGCCACAGCGGGTCTCGCCGGCTGCCTGCAGCAAGGCGGCTCCAGCGGCGAGTCCGTCGAGGACCATCCCGCGGCGAACGCCCTCGACGGCCAGCCGTTCATCGGTGAGGCGCCACTCGAGGCCGAGAAGCTGATCGTCGCCTTCGAGGATCCTACCTGTACGAGCTGTTCGCGGTTCCACACGTCCACCTTCGACGACGTCCGTAGCGAGATCGTCGAGCCGGACTCGGCGTCGTTCGTCTACCGCCCCTACCGCTACACCGGGCGATCGTGGGCGACGCCTGCGATCCACGCCGTGCTCGAAACCACGGCGCGCGATCGCGACGCGGCGTGGGAGTTGCTGGGGTTCTACTACGACACCGTCACCTCGCTGTCGGGGAGTTCGTTCGCGACGGAGACGCGCTCGTTCCTGGAAACGTCGACCTCAGTCGACGCCGAAGCCGTCATCGCGGCCAGCGAGGCGCGCACGCATCAGTCGGTTCTCGAGACGGCCGAGGCCGACGGAGACGAGGCCGGCGTCGTCAGCACGCCGACGTTCTACCTGTTCCAGAATGGCACGTTCGAAACCGAGCTGACGGGGTCGGTCGACGTCACCGCCTTCGAGGCGGGGTTCCGGGTGTGATCTCGCTTCCGACGAGCCGATCGGACTGGCGTCTCGTCGGGCGGACGGTCAGGCTCGTCCTCGGCCGGCCGCCATACGCCTCGTTCGCACTCCTCGTCGGGAGCCTCGTGGCGATCGGGCTGTCAGCCTCGCAGAACCTCCGGTTCGTCGTGCGCGTGCTCGTCTCCGCGGAGGTCTCGATCGGGTTCAAGGTCGAGTTTCTGTCCTCGCTGTTGCCGTTTCTGGGCCCGCAGTTCGACGCGTTCCACGGCACTGCGATCTACGCGATTGCGGCACTGACAGGCGTCAACGTCGCCGTCCTCGCCTACCACCTGCTCGAGCACGACCTATCCGTCGAGGGCAGTGGCGGAAGCGCTGCCGGCGTCGTGTTCGGCACTCTCGGTGCCGGCTGTGCGGCGTGTGGCCCTGGGATCCTCGCGGGGGTCGTCGGGGTCGTCGGCGGTGCCGGCCTTCTCACGGCGCTCCCCTTCCATGGACTCGAGTTCTCGATGGTCGCGGTGGTGGTCCTCCTGCTCTCGATCTACTGGCTCGCGGACGGTATGCGCGGCGGCGAGATCCGGGGCTGTCCGGTGGATCTGGATCGGTAGTTCGCTCTGCCGCCTGGCTCCTCTTATATAAACCCCACCGTCGGATACTGGGTCGGAAGGTGGCCCCCCATTTATACCGAGTGCACCGCCCTCGGTCCAGGTGATGACGGCTATCGAAACGCAGTCGCTGACGAAACGCTACGGCGAGGCGGCCGCCGTCGACGGGCTGGACCTCGTCGTCGAGGAGGGCGAGGTGTTCGGCTTCCTCGGCCCGAACGGCGCCGGCAAATCGACGACGATCAACATGCTGCTGGATTTCATTCGGCCGACCTCGGGCAGCGCGGTGGTGCTTGGAATGGACGCGCGAGCGGAGAGCCAGGCGATCCGTGAGCGCATCGGCGTCCTCGCCGAAGGACTCGACCTCTACGGGCGGCTCACCGGTCGCCGACACCTCGAGCTCGCACTCGAGTGGGCCGACGGCACGGAGCCGCCCACGTCGCTGCTGGAGCGAGTCGGACTCTCGACCGACGCCGCCGAGCGAACGGTCGGTGGCTACTCCAAGGGGATGAAACAGCGCCTCGCGCTCGCGATGGCGCTCGCCGGTGACCCTGACCTGTTGATCCTCGACGAGCCCTCGACCGGTCTGGACCCGAACGGGATTCGAACGATGCGGGAGCTGGTGCGGGACGCGGCCGACGACGGAGCGGCCGTCTTCTTCTCCAGTCACGATCTCGGGCAGGTCGAGTCGGTCTGTGACCGGGTCGGCATCCTCAACGACGGCCAGCTCGTTGCGGTCGACACCGTCGACGGCCTCCGGGAGGCGGTCGGTGCCCACGCCGAACTCTACCTCCGGATCGCCGACGAGCCGGACGTCGACCTGCAGTGGATCGACGGCGTCACCGAGGCCACCTACCAGGACGGCCGGCTGACCGTCACCTGTGACGACCCCCGCGCGAAGGCGCGGGCGATCGGTGCGTTGCGAGACGCCGGCATCGAGGTACTCGACGTCGACGCGTCGTCGGTGTCCCTCGAGGACGTGTTCGCCGCGTACACGAACGGCGACGTCGATCTCGTCGAGGAGAGCGGGGACGCCGAGGAATCGGGCCGCCTCGCGGGGGTGCTCCAATGAGCGTCACCTGGCGGGACGTCGCTCGCAAAGACTTCGAGGACGTCGTCCGCTCGAAGCTCCTCTGGGGGATCACGATCGGGTTCGTCGGCCTGCTGACCCTCTTCCTCGTGGTGGGGTGGGTCTCGGGTGGCACCAACGACTCGACGATGACGGATCTGCTCTCGGGAATGGCCCAGTTCGTCGTCTACTTCGTCCCGCTGATCGCGCTGGTCGCTGGATACATGGCGATCGTCGGCGAGCGTAGATCGGGGAGTCTCCGGGTCCTCCTGAGCTACCCGTTCTCCCGATCTGACGTCGTGTTCGGAAAGGCCATCGGCCGGAGCGTCGTCGTCGCGGCGGCGATCTGCTTTGGATTCCTCGTGGTGACGCTGCTGGGCGTTCCGATGACCGGCGACCTTGCGATCGTCGATCTCGTTCTCGTCGCCGGGTTCACGGTCATGCTCGGCGTTACGTTCACCGCGCTCGCCGTCGGGATCTCCGCGGCCACGTCGTCCCGGGGCATCGCGCTCGCCTGGGCCGTCGGCCTCTTCTTCCTCATGCTGGTCCTGTGGGAGGCGCTCGCCGTCGGCATCTACTATCTGATCGAGGGCACCCGCCCCGGCCTCGAAGCGGAGGCGTGGTACTTCGCGCTCTACCAGGCGAACCCCCTGGAGAGCTACCGGATCGCGATCGGTGCGGTCACGGACTCCTTCGTCTGGCCGTTCGTCCAGCTCGGTCTCGAGGACGTCTCCTTCGCAGAGACCGGTCCAGGCGATCTCCAGACGAGCGCACGCGTCGAGGGCGAGGTTCCGTTCTACCTCCGCCCCTGGTTCTCGGCCGTCACCTTCCTCGCGTGGACGGTGATCCCGCTCGCGATCGGCTACCGACGGTTCGAGAACGCCGACCTGGAGTGACGGACCGCTGACCGCCCTGCCTGCTGCCAGCTGCTCCGCGCCGTCCCGTTTCGGCCCTCCATCCGTTTGCGATTCGGTCCCTGCCCGACCGCGTCGGCTCCCACACCCAGTCCTACCCGACCGCGTCGGTTCGCACAACGACTGGTCCTCACGCCCGCGAAAAGGGACCTCCTTTATCAGCGTCGGCGTCCCTACTCGCTACCGTGTCGAGCCAGGAACCGGTCGCGGGAGCGGTCCCTCGATCGGAATGAACGCTCCCGCCTCGCGAGCCGAGTGGTCGTCGATCTGGCGGGCGATCCACCGGACGCTCGCGACGCCCGGGATGCTCCCGCTGGCGATCGTCGCCGCGATCGTGATCGCCACCATTTCCACGATCGCTCGGCGCCTCTCCTTCGTCGCGAGTGTGCTCGGCGGCGATCTGCCGATCGCGCTACAAGTCGAGTTCCTGCTGCTCTACCTCCCGGTGATCGGTGGCCTTCCGGAGGGTCTCCCCGACGTCGCTGGCCTGCTCCTCGCCGTGCTCGCGGGCGTCACCGTAGCGGTGCTCGTCGACGAAACGGTCACAGGAGACGGCAGTTCGGCGGGATCGTCCCGGCGCGACGCGGGGCTCGTCCTCGGCGTGCTTTCGGTCGTGGTGGTCGGGTTGGGTCCGGCGCTCCTCGCGGGCCTGGCCGGACTGACCGGTGCGACGGGGCTCCTGTCGACGCTCCCACTCGGCGGTCTCGAGTGTTCACTTCTGGGAGTTCCCGGGATGATCCTCGCGATCTTCTGGATCGCACTCGAGGGCGAGGACGCTCCCCCGGGCCCCGATTCCGACGACGGCTGATGCTACCGTTCAGTCGTCGGAGAGGGGCTCGGCCTCCGCGGGATCGACGACCTCGCCAGCGTCAGGGTCGACGCCCACCCGATCGCAAAGATCGAACAGCGGGCAGGCCTCCGGACCGTCGAGACAGGCGGGCTTCCGGGCAGAGCAGTACTCCCGGCCGAACTGGATGCTTGCGGTGTGGCCGAACCCGCATTTCTCGCCGGGAATCTCCGCTTCGAGCACCGCCCTGACACCTTCGTGGTCTGCGTCGGCGGGTGCGATTCCGAGGCGACGATAGATCCGATGAACGTGGGTGTCGACGGGGAAGACGCCCTCGCGGCCAGCGGCGAACAGCAGGACGCAGTCCGCGGTCTTGGGGCCGACGCCGTTCATGTCTAGCAGCGTCTCCCGGACCGTTTCGTACTCCGCCCCTGCGACGAACTCGTCGAAGGCTGCCGCGGAGCCGTACTCCGCGAGGATGCGTTCGGCGACCCGCTGGAGGACCTCCGACTTCTGGTTGTGGAGTCCGGCCGGGGAGATGGTGTCGGCGATCGCCGCGCGGTCGGCGGTGGCGAGGGCCTCGGCGAGGTCGGTCGGCGCGGCGTCGCCCGTCGCGAACGCGAGATCGGGATCGACGCCCTCGGCGTCGGCATCGTCTCGGTCACGGCCAGGCCGCTCGGGATCGAACCGTTCGATCAGCGCGTCGTAGGCCGGCTGGCTCGCCGCGTCGGAGGTGTTCTGTGAGAGGATCGTCCGGACGAGGCAGTCGACGGGCGCCCGTCCGCCGTAGGATTTCTGCCAGTAGAGCCCGCCGAGCCGATCGACGACCGCTTCCGGGCGAGTGGCGGGCTCGCTGGCGTCGAAGCGGGCCTCGCGGCCACCGCCGGACGCTCCGCCGCTGATGTTGCGTGCCGGCTCCTCGGGCATGGACGCGTGTCGGGACGTCTGCGGGGTAGATCTGTCGGAAGCCGGCACCCCGCTACGCGCCGGGTCTCCTCACGACTCACGATCTCCCGGCGGTTCCCCCGCCGGCAGGGAGAACCGGACGACGTTTCCGCGGGGATGATTCTCCTCGAAGGAGAGCTGGCCGCCGAGTGCGTCGACACACCACTGCATGACCCAGAGGCCGAGCCCGGTGCCGTGGGCGGTGCTCGTCGTCGAGGTGTCGCTGTCGAGGGCGTCGACCTCGATCTCTGGGATCGGGGGGCCGTCGTCGGCGATACCGACGAACACGCGTCCGCTCTCCGACCCCTTGCCGATCGAGACCGTCACGGACGGGCGGTCCGTATCGTTGTGCTCGATGGCGTTCTGGATCGCGTGTTCGAGTGCGTACTCCAGTCCCACGTCGGCGTTGACCCAGCAGTCCTCGCGCACGTCGATCGACACGCTGGCAGCGGGATACTGCTCCCGAGCCTCCGTGACGTACGTTTCGACCAGCTCGCCGACGGCCGTCGGGGACCGCTCTGTCGCACCGGGATCCGCGATCTGTTCGATCTGTTGGACCGAATCGCTCAGCTGGCCGATGTCGTGTGCGACCTCCGTGATCGTGTCGACCTCCTCCAGCAGGGTCTCCGACTCGATCGCCGACCTGAGCCGGTCGGCGTACCCCATCAACACGTTCGTCTCGTTGCGGAGGTTGTGACGTATGACGCGATTGAGGAGCCGAAGCCGGCGCTCTCTGGCCTTGTACTCGGTAATGTCGCGGACTTCGGCGAGCACGCACTCCCACCCGTCGATGGTGGTCGCTGTGAGCCGGACGCGAACCCAGAGCAGCTCACCGTTCGCTCGTTCGACGCGCCACTCGAAGGTGGGCGTCTCGCCCGTGGCCGCCGCGCGGATTCGTTCTTTGGCCACCAGGTGGGTATAGCCGGCGTCCGGCGCGCTGTACTCGCCGACGTCCATCTCTCGCAGGTCGTTCGCTGGGTAGCCATAGAGCTGCTCCAGGCGATCGTTGACGTCGAGGGTCGCACCGGACTCGGGGTCGTGGAGCGTCACACCGGTGTCGAGCGAGTCGAAGGAGGGCGGTAATGTCACATCGCAGGGGATCGCCATAGAGCCGTTGTGACTGAGCGACTCAAAAGGGTTGAGATACGGTACGCAGATTGCCTGCGGCTCGCGCCGCGCGGGTGGGTCGACCGTCGCGTCCGGTGGGATCTCGGCCCTTGATTTCGGCAAAACGTTTTCTCCCGCGCCTCCGAGGGTGCCGGTATGTACCGAGTGGCGGTCGTCGGCGTCGTCGTGCTCGTTCTCGGCCTCGTCGGCTACGCCGTCGGCGCCCAGACGGCGTATCCGGGCCGAGCGTTCTCCGTCACGGCGATCATGGCCGGCATCGGTCTGCTCGGCCTCGGCCGCTCGGAGTCGGAGGTGGCGTCGTGACGATCCAGTCCGTGGTCTACGACGACCGGGGGACCACCGAGTACGACGAGGTCGGTTCGGCACGCGCCGCCAACGGTACCACATGGATCCGCGCCTCGAACGCGACGGAAGCCGAGCGCGAGGCGATCTCGGAGGCGTTCGGCATCCATCCGCTCGCGATCGAGGACGTGTTCGGCGAGGTACGGGCCAAGACCGAGGAGTTCCCGACGTACACGTTCGTCCTCGTCAAGAGCGTGGAGTTGACCCGCGGCGAGACGACGTTCGACGAGGAGGTGCTGGCGGAACCTATCGGCCTCTTCGTCGGCGAGGACTGGATCGTCTCGCTGGCACCGGGCGCCGACGAGCCGATCGAGCGGGTCTGGGAGGCCGTCCAGCGCGGCGACGAGCGCATCCTCCAGCGCGGTCCCGACTTCACGGCGTACCGGATCGTCGACGCCGTCGTGGACGAGTATTTCCAGTTACTGGACCACGTCGGCGAGCAGATCGAACGAGTCGAGGACGACGTGCTCGTCTCGACGGAGATCGAGACGCTGGAGGCGATCAACGCCGTCCGTCGGGATCTCCTCTCTTTCCGAAAGCTGGCCTGGCCGATGCGCGAGGCGCTGGGCGTGCTCTCGCGGGGCGACCCCGACCAGGTCGCACAGGAGACGGAGAAGTACTACCGCGACGTCTACGATCACCTCGTTCAGGTGGTCGACCTCGTCGAGACCTACCGCGATCTCACCACTGGCGCCCGGGACATCTACCTCAACACGCTCTCCCAGTCGACGAACGAGGTGATGAAGGTCCTCACGGTTATCGCGACCATATTCCTCCCGCTCACGTTCGTGGTCGGCGTCTACGGCATGAACTTCGAGGGCAGCCCCTACAACATGCCCGAGCTGGGCTGGGAGTTCGGCTATCCGGCGGTCATGCTCGGAATGGTGCTCGTCGCACTGCTGATGGCCTGGGGATTCCGGGAGCGGGGATACATCTGAGCGTTGCCGTGGACAGCTCGAGAGCGGGTGGACGATCGACCGCGGACTAGCGCTTGTGCTCGACGCGCGTGCTGCCACACTCCGGGCAGCGGGTCATCGTGCCGACGCCGGTGACCTCGATCGTGTCCCACTCGTCGCCAGCGGGCGCGCTGAATCGGCAGGCGTGACAGACGAGGGTCGCGGGTTCGGTGGAGGAGGTGCTCATGCGGGGATCACCGTGATGAAGGTTCACACGGGGCGGACAAATAGATTGGCCCGCTAGGAAACTGAGCGTCTCCCGGAATAGTTGGTACCGCGACCGCAGACGCCTTGGAAGCCCCCTCCCGCTCGCGGCCTCTGACTCGCTGCGCGCCTCGCTCCCTCCGGTCGCTCGGTGCTTACGTCGTCAGAGACCGCGAGCGGTCGGCCCCTTCCAGTCCCACCCGGAGGACAGGTGGAGTCGCGCGAATCCCCGGTGGAACGTGAAGAAGAGCGTCGAACGGTCGTCGGTCCAGCGATCGACGGCGGCGGTCAGGTCAGTCCTGCGTCGCGCCAGGGTTCGTGATGGCGCCGTTTGCCGCGGAGCCAAAGAGCGCGCCGTACTTCGCGAGGACCCCGCTCTCGTAGTTCGGCTCGGGCTGCTCCCAGTCCTCGCGGCGGGCTTCGAGCTCCTCGGCCGGGACGTCGACGTCGAGGACGCGGTCGGGAATGTCGATCGTGATCTGGTCGCCGTCTTCGAGCAGGCCGATCGGGCCGCCGTCGTGGGCTTCCGGGGCGACGTGGCCGATCGAGAGCCCCCGCGTCGCGCCGGAGAAGCGGCCGTCGGTGATCAGCGCGACGTCCTCGGAGTGGCCCTGGCCGTCGCGGGCGGCGGTGACGCCGAGCATCTCGCGCATGCCGGGGCCGCCGCGGGGCCCCTCGTTCCGGATGACGATGACGTCGCCGGACTCGACGTTGCCCTCCTGGACGTACTCCATGGCCGCCTCCTCGTCCTCGAACACCCGGGCGGGGCCCTCGTGGTGCATCGTGCCGTCCTTGGCGGTGATCTTGATGACGCCGCCCTCCGGCCCGAGCGAGCCGGTGAGGATCTTGATCGCGCCCTCGTCGTGGATCGGGTCGTCGACGGGGTAGAGGAAGTCGACGTCGAGGTCGGCGATCGCGGGCGGATCGATTCGCTCCAGCTCCTCGACGATCGAGTTGCCGGTGACGGTGAGCGCGTCCTCGTGGAGGTAGCCGCCCTCGTAGAGCGCGTTCAGCACGACCGGCACGCCGCCGACCTCGTGGAGGTCGTTCATGACTTTCGTCCCGCCGGGCTGGAGATCGGCGATCTTCGGCGTGCGCTTCGAGATCTCGTTGAAGTCCTCGATGTCGAGCTCGATGTCGGCCTCCGCCGCGAGGGCGAGCAGGTGGAGCACGGCGTTCGTGGAGCCGCCGATGGCGACCTGCAGCGCGATCGCGTTCTCGAAGCTCTCTCGCGTGAGGAAATCCGAGGGCGACCAGCCCCGTTCGACTGCCTCGACGACGAGTTCGCCGGTTTCGGCGGCGACGTCGTAGCGCTCCTCGACCTCGGCGGGCGGGCCGGCGCTACCGAGGGGTGAGAAGCCGAGCGCTTCGGAGAGGGAAGCCATCGTGTTCGCGGTGAACATCCCGCCACAGGAGCCCGCGCCGGGGCAGGCCTGGTGTTCCATCTCGACGAGCTCGTCCTCGCTCATGTCACCGGTGGCGACCGCGCCGACGCCCTCGAACATGTTCTGGATCGTGATCTCCCGGCCGTCGTGCTCGCCGGGCATGATCGAACCGCCGTAGAGGAAGGCCGAGGGGAGGTCCGTCCGGATCATCGCCATCATCATCCCCGGCATGTTCTTGTCGCAGCCGCCGACGGTGACGAGGCCGTCCATGTGCTCGCCGAAGGCGACGAGTTCGACGGAGTCCGCGATGACCTCTCGGGAGATGAGCGAGGCCTTCATCCCCTCCGTCCCCATCGAGATCGCGTCGGAAATCGTGATCGTGCCGAACTCGATGGGCATCCCCTCGCCATCGTCGACGGCGTCGTAGGCCGAGGCCGCGACGTCGTCGAGGTGGACGTTACACGGCGTGACGTCAGCGGCCGGGTTCGCGACGCCGATCATCGGCGATGCGAGGTCCTGGTCGTCGTACCCCATCGCTCGGAACATCGCACGATGCGGTGCCTTGTCGTACCCCTCGGTGACTTCTGTCGAGGGGAGGTCCTCGCGTTTCTCCGGCGTCTCCTCTGGCTGCTCCTGCTGCTGGCTCATGGTACGTCTCTGCGTGGCGAAGGGATAAAAAGCGTCCCGAAGGCGTGGTGGTTGCTGCTGTCAGTTTCGCGGATCGCTCCCGCGGACCGACACCGCCCCCGAGCCGTCCAGGGCCGCCGCGCGGTCGGTGATCGCCCGGTCCGACGCGGCGTGCACGTCGGCGGGCTCGATCGGCGCGTCGGTCCACGCCGGCAACCGCGAATCGGCGCCTGGCGGTTGGATCGCGTCGGCGTAGGCCCGGACCTGCTCACGTTCGGCAGCGCGGTCGTGGGGCACCCCGTTGTGCCTCGCGTCGGCGGCGTACTGCTCGACGAGGCGATCGCCCGCCGCGAGATAGCGCTCGGTCAGCACGTCGAGTTCGGGCTCGACTCCCTGATCGGCCAGCGCCCGGAACAGCGCCGACCCGACCTGTTCGCTCATCGAGGCGAGGCCGCCGTCGCCGTCGACGCTGCGGTGGTCGTGGCGGTGGATGCCGAGGTCGACCTGGGCGGACCCCTCGGGTCCAGCGAGCCGGTAGGCCTCCCCGAGCGTGCCGATCTCGAGCCCCCACGCGCGCTGGGCGCGCATCGACCGTGCGAGATCTGCCGTCGTCGCGAACTCGCCGGCGAGGGCGTAGCGAAAGGCGCCGAAGTAGTCGACCGCAGGGTGAGGTTCGAGGTCGTCGAGCGCGGCGAGCAACGGCTCGTAGAACAGTCTGCAGAGCCGGCCGTAGAGCCCGTCGTCCTCGACGCGGGCGTAGTAGCCTTTCGTGAAATCGAACCCGTCCGCCAGCGGGGCGAGGAGCCGCTGCACGTGGCTCGCGTCGTAGCTCGTCGCGTCGGCGTCGTGGACGACGACGTACTCCGCGGCGTCGGCGGCGACGCCGAGGCCGAGCCAGACGTCGGCGCCCTTGCCCTGCGGGAGATCGTCGCCACTCGTTCCCTCACGGAGGCCAACGTCGGCGAGCACGGCCTCGACCTCGGGTGCGTTGCACCATAGCACGTCGAGCGGCAGGTCGAATCCAGCCAGCCAGGACTGCACGGCTGCGATCTGCTCGGGCGGCGCTCGGACCGGAACGACGACGGACGCGACGTCGAGATCGGCGAGCGTCTCGAAGGTGTGCTCGGCCGCGGGCCGCTCGACCTCTCGGGGCATGATCGGGACCACGACGGCCGTCTCGGACAGCGGCGCGCCGGGGACCGTCCCGCCGAGGTCGTGGAGGGTGGCGACCCGCTCCTGCACGTACTCCATTGTGACACTGGAGGGGTCCCAGCCTCTAAACCGCGGCGGATCCGGCACGCGCTCGCGTCGTCGTTCGTCTCGCCAATCCGCCACCGATTCGTCGCTCAGTGTCCCGCCGGCCGGCGGCGTTCGTCGGTGTGCGCCGATGTGCACCGTCGCCCGAAGGTGTCCAGATCGGCCGACAGACCGACTGCAAGGGCCGCCTTCCTGAAGCGCAATCCCTAACATCGGTGCTCACGTGGGCAGTCGTATGCGCGCCGAGCCCCAGTCGTTCGACCGGGTGCTGTCCTCGATGTGCACGCCGCCACATCCGACAGCGCGCGAGGCCGCAGAGCAGTTCCTCGCGACCAACCCCGGCGATCCGGCGACCTACCCCGCCGTCGCGGAGATGGAGGCCGAGGTCGTCGACGCACTCGGCGAGATCGCCTCGCTCTCGGACCCACACGGCTTCGTCGCCAGCGGCGGCACCGAGGCCAACATCCAGGCGGTGCGAGCGGCACGAGACAGATCGGACGCCCGCGATCCAAACGTCGTCGCACCCGAGACCGTCCACTTCTCCGTCCGGAAAGCCGCCGAGGTGCTCGGCGTCGAACTCCGAACCACGCCCGTCGACGACGGTTTCCGTGCCGATCCCGCCGCGATCGACGCCGCGACCGACTCGGAGACGGCGCTGATCGTCGGCGTCGCCGGCTCGACGGAGTACGGTCGCGTCGATCCGATCCCGGCGCTGGGCGAGGTGGCGACCGACGCCGGCGCCATGCTCCACGTCGACGCGGCGTGGGGCGGATTCGCCCTACCGTTTACCGACCACGACTGGGATTTCGACGTCGACGCAGTCGACACGCTGACCATCGATCCCCACAAGCTCGGCCGGGCGGCGATTCCCGCCGGCGGTCTGCTGGCACGCGAACAGGCGACCGTCGATGCGCTCGCCGTCGAGACGCCCTACCTCGAATCGACGACGCAGGCCACGCTCACGGGCACGCGATCGGGCGCTGGCGTTGCGAGCGCGGCAGCGGCATTAGATGAGCTCTGGCCGGAGGGCTACCGCGAGAGCTTCGAACGCCAGCAGGCGCTCGCGGCGTGGCTCGCGACCGAGCTCTCAGATCTCGGACTCGACGTGGTCGAGCCGTCGCTCCCGCTCGTCGCCGCCGACATTGGCGCTTCGGCGTTCGACGCGTTGCGCGAGGAGGGCTGGCGCGTCTCGCGAACGCGCGCCGGCGAGCTTCGCGTCGTCTGCATGCCCCACGTCACCGAGTCGATGCTGGAGTCGTTCCTCGCTGACGTTCGTGCGGTTCGACGCAGTGCCGTGCCTGCTGCGGACGATTAGTTCCGGCCACGACGCTTTCTCCACGATCCGTGACGAATCTCGGCTGCTCAGTTTCTATTCGAGCGTCCCGCTGTTCCCGCTGTCTCCGCAGCACCCCGCAGTACCCACCGCCACGTGCCCACTGGATACCACACGCCTGCGTCTTCCAATCCTCTCCCTCCCTCCCCGTTCCTTTGACGTACCGAATTCGTTCGACCGCGTCGCTCGTCGCGACCGGCTATCGGCCTTCGAGATGCGACGAACGAACGACGAAATTGAGAAAAACTGAACGGACGGGCGACCACGGTCGGCTGCAAAGCGGTGGGGGACGGGGTCGTCTACCGCCCTCGGCGATCAGGTTCGGAGGTAGTAGACCTGCTTGCGGGCGTCTCGGAATGAGTAGCGCGAGCCGATGATCTCGGCGTCCTCGAGGCGGTTGAGCGCGTAGCGAACCGTTC
Organism: Salinarchaeum laminariae; assembly: GCF_023204835.1. GTDB lineage: Archaea > Halobacteriota > Halobacteria > Halobacteriales > Salinarchaeaceae > Salinarchaeum > Salinarchaeum laminariae. The sequence goes on along the minus strand of NZ_CP096270.1, from coordinate 529,800 downwards.
GATCCGGCAGCAGGGATTCCTCCGCGAGCTGGCCCTGGGAGAGTGGGTGGTCGCTCTCGAGCACCTTCGCGACGAGTTTCGCGCTCGGTGGGAGCTCGCGCAGACGGTCGCGGTATTCAGTTTCTGAGAGCGTTACTGCCTCCTCCGCACGTTCTTCCGCCGTCGTCGTGCTCATACGTCCACTGCAGCATTCAACCAGTGGTAAAACTTGGTATACTCGTGTAAATATTATAGGTACAATATAAGGTGTTTAATTCACATTCATATTTGGCTGGGCTCCCGTCCGAGCAGGAGGCCGCCCGCTTGCGAATCTGTCCGTCGTTCGGTGGCTGCGGGGTTCGCCAGACCGTAGCGAAGAGCCGGCCCAACCCTCGGCTGCCGTCGAACACTTGTGACTCGCACGAGTGGTCTCTGACATGGTTGCAATTCCAGACGAGTTCCAGGACCTCTTCGAGAAAGAGACGCTCGCCCACGTCGCGACGATGCTCCCGAACGACCTGCCACACGTCACGCCGGTCTGGATCGATTACGATCACGAGCGCGATCACGTCGTGTTCAACACCGCGCGCGGCCGCAGGAAGGAGCGCAACATCCAGGCGAACCCTGCCGTCGGCGTCTCGATGTGTGATCCCGAGAACCCCTATCGGTACTGTTCGGCGTGGGGCGAGGTCGTCGAAACGACCGAAGAGGGTGCCGTCGAGCACATCGACGAACTCGCGCGCCGATATATGGACGTCGAGGAGTACCCCTACAAGGACGCCGACGAGACGCGAGTGATCGTCCGAATCGAGGCCGAGGACGTGGTGACCGGGGAGTGAGCGAGGGGCGCCGCGGAGGACGGCCCCGCGACTGGCCCGCGATCGGCTCAATCGCCAGCGCGCATTCAGTACTGTTTTATCGCCGGAGTGTCGACCGATTCCACAGCGTGAAGGGACAGGAGTGGTACCAGGAGCACGACGTCGCCGAGGCCTACGAGGACAAGCGGTTCTCCGGCGGTGGCAGGCTCATCGACCGACGCGAGAAAGAGGCGGTGCTCGACGCACTGGGCCCCGTCGACGGCGATCGAATCCTCGAAATCGCGTGTGGAACCGGCCGGTTCACCGTTCTCCTCGCCGAGCGCGGCGCGGACGTCGTCGGGCTCGACATCTCCGATGCGATGCTCTCACAGGGCCGGGAGAAGGCTCGCGCCGCGGGCGTCGAGGACCACCTGGATTTCCTGCGTGGCGACGCCGGTCGCCTGCCGTTCCCGGACGACTACTTCGACGCGGTCCTCGCGATGCGGTTCTTCCACCTCGCGGACGCGCCCGAAGCCTTCCTCTCCGAGATGGAGCGTGTGACGACCGATACGGTCGTCTTCGACACGTTCCGGCGATACAGCTTCCGTTCGATCTACAACTGGGCGCTCCCGATGGGGTCGCGACTCTACTCCCGGTCGGAGGTCGAGTCACTCCTCGATAGTGCCGATCTCGAATTGGCCAACTCCGCCCACGACTGGGTGTTCCCCTACGGCTTCTACAGACAGCTCCCCGGCGCCATCGCCAAGCCGTTCCGCTTTATCGACGGCGGCCTCGGCTCGCTTCCCGGCGGCGACCACCTCGCCTCCGTCTCCTACTGGGAAGCGTCCGTGGAGTGAGACGCAGTGGAGTGAGGTGCCGCGGCCAATCGGCCGCTCACGGATTCGATTCTCGCGGTGTGACTCGGTCGCGACTCACCAGTAGCCGTCGCTACTCGTGTCCCGAGACCCGGACGGGCTCGTAGGGCTCCTCGAGGTAGGCCTGATCGCTCTCGGAGAGGTCGATCTCCAGCGCCTCGACGGCCTGTTCGAGATGCTCGACGCTCGTGGTGCCGAGGATCGGCGCGTCCACGGCGTCCTGATGCAGCAGCCAGGAGAGCGCGATCTGGGCCATCGTCACGCCCTTCTCGGCGGCCAGCTCCGCGACGCGCTCGTTGATCTCGCGGCCGCCGCCCTCGCGGTAGGGGTGTTCGTACATGTGTTCCTCCGTCTCGCCGCGGGTCGTCGCGTCGATCTCCTCGTGCGGGCGCGTGAGATACCCTCGCGCCAGCGGGCTCCAGGGCATGACGCCCACGCCCTCCCGTTCGCAGAGGGGGAGCATCTCGCGCTCCTCCTCGCGATAGGCGAGGTTGTAGTGGTTTTGCATCGTCGCGAAGGAGTCGAGACCGAGCCGGTCGCTGGTGTGCTGGGCGTCCGCGAACTGGTGGGCCCACATCGAGGAGGCGCCAGCGTGGCGGATCTGTCCTCTGCGGACGGCGTCGTCGAGGGCCCGAAGCGTCTCAGAAATCGGCGTGTCGTAATCGTAGCGGTGGATCTGATAGAGGTCGATCGTATCCATCCCCAGCCGCTCCAGGGAGTTCGCGAGCTCCTGCTCGATCGCCTTCCGCGAGAGCCCGCCGGAGTTCGGGTTGTCCTCGTCCATCTGGAAGAAGCCCTTCGTCGCGACGACCTGCTCGTCGCGGTCGTACTCGGCGAGGACGTTCCCCAGAACGCGCTCGGACTCGCCCATCGAGTACATGTTCGCCGTGTCGAAGAAGTTGATCCCGAGATCGATCGCCCGTTCGATGATCTCGCGGGACTCCTCCTCGTCGAGCACCCACTCCCGCCAGTCGCTCGATCCGAAGCTCATGCAACCCAGGCAAATGCGGCTGACCTCCATCCCGGTCGAACCGAGAGTCGTGTACTCCATACCGCACGTTTGGCCGGCCTCGCAAAAACGGTAGGGGCGTGGGCAACGATCGGGAACTGGACGAACCGATCGCCGTTCGTGGTCCGATCGTCGACCCCCGGGGGTAAACCCAGAATTAGGGGTCGACGGAATCGTCGGTGGGAAACCCCTGGAGTTATGGCCTATACGGCCATATATGCGGACAGTTTCAGAAGGACCTCTGTGGGGTTGAAGCGACTGTCACCGTTGCACCGGGAACTACTGCAGTGTTTCAGAAGGACCTCTGTGGGGTTGAAGCCGGGCAAATCACCGGCCGGGCCGCAGTTCAGGCGATGGTTTCAGAAGGACCTCTGTGGGGTTGAAGCCTATTACGTCGAATCCGAGGGATATGACGGGCCAGTGTTTCAGAAGGACCTCTGTGGGGTTGAAGCGCCGTCAACATCACGCTTCTCTCGGAACTCAAGACGGTTTCAGAAGGACCTCTGTGGGGTTGAAGCAGCACGGCGGATTTGCAGGTCGTCGACGGCGAGGTGTTTCAGAAGGACCTCTGTGGGGTTGAAGCAAGAAGTACCCGCGCCGTCGGATCAACGGCCAGATTGTTTCAGAAGGACCTCTGTGGGGTTGAAGCATCGTGTGGTTCCTCATCGACGACGGAATTCCTGAGGTTTCAGAAGGACCTCTGTGGGGTTGAAGCAGAGGGCGCAGCTATCGGCGGCCGGGACATCGTTTCGTTTCAGAAGGACCTCTGTGGGGTTGAAGCCTATTACGTCGAATCCGAGGGATATGACGGGCCAGTGTTTCAGAAGGACCTCTGTGGGGTTGAAGCGCGATCGCCGCGCTGTTCGTCGTCGTCGGGGCCGCGTTTCAGAAGGACCTCTGTGGGGTTGAAGCAGCAGCACATCACCGCCCACCTGCGGGGATACTTGGTTTCAGAAGGACCTCTGTGGGGTTGAAGCAGCAGCACATCACCGCCCACCTGCGGGGATACTTGGTTTCAGAAGGACCTCTGTGGGGTTGAAGCGGACTCATTTCGATTTCGGGGCAGACTCGTGATCGGGTTTCAGAAGGACCTCTGTGGGGTTGAAGCTCCTTCCCTGAGTCCTGCGATCGGTAGTAGATGCCGTTTCAGAAGGACCTCTGTGGGGTTGAAGCCGGATAGAGACCGTGTCGTCGCTGATGTCGCCGGGTTTCAGAAGGACCTCTGTGGGGTTGAAGCGCTGGATACCGCCAGCTGCTCGAGGACCGACCGGACAGTTTCAGAAGGACCTCTGTGGGGTTGAAGCGTCGACGAGCAGCTCTCCGGCCTCGCGTTCGCGTTGTTTCAGAAGGACCTCTGTGGGGTTGAAGCTCGGTGTCGGGTGATAACGAGGTTCACGCAATCAAGTTTCAGAAGGACCTCTGTGGGGTTGAAGCGGGATAAACAATCTGTCCTCTGTCGAGAACTTCTGTTTCAGAAGGACCTCTTTGGGGTTGAAGCATGGCCGGCGCTAGCAACGCGGACCTGCGCCGCTACGTTTCAGAAGGATCACTGGGGTTGTATCTGAATGTGAATCCACACGTCGCCAGGACCTGGTCTCACGATCCGTACTCGCCGACGAATCGACCAGCCCGTGTCGACAGCTGGCGTCCGTCAGGTCCTGGATTTCCTCGACGACCCCGAAACAGCCGGGAGCCGAGGCCGCAAGCGTGACGGCGCTGGCTCCACCGACGTTCCGCCGGCATATGCCCCTGACGTTCTGGGTGGCAGCATCAGCTCTCGAAGCCGAGGCGGCGCCCCTCGAAGGCGGAATAGACATTCTGATTGGTGGTCGCTCCTAACCTGTCGTATGGCCGAGTACCGCCCCGTCACGGAGGCTCACCGGGAGCGATACCACGCGATCATGCAGCAGGCGTTCGATCTGGAGAGCGGTCCGGAGCCGAGCTACGCCGCCGAGGAACCGGACGACGATCCCGACGTGTGGCCGCCGGCGCTCTCCGATCCACGCGGCCTGTTCGTCGACGGCGCCGAGGACGCCGACGCCACCGAGATCGTCTCGACGTGCAAGCTCTACTATCTCGATGCGACCGTCCGCGGCGAGTGGACCGCGATCGGCGGGCTCGGCGGCGTGGCGACGCCACCGGAGCACCGGCGGAACGGCTACTCGCGCGCAACGATCGAGGGCGCACTCGACGAGTATCGCGAGAACGGCGTCGATTTCGTTGCCCTATGGCCCTCGACGGTCCGCTTCTACCGCGCGCTCGGCTGGGGCGTCGCGAACCGGAAGACTCGGGTGCGGGTGCCACCCCAGCAGCTTGCCGAAATTGCGGGGGCTCCCCCGGCCGAGAACGGTCGATTCCGCCAGCTCGACGCCGACGAGTGGGAGCGCCTGCGACGGGTCGAGGTCGAGCGCGCCGAGCGGTTCGGCCTCTCGCTCCGGCGCTCGGAGGGGTGGTGGCGCAAGCGGACGCTCGCGGCGTGGCCGGACGGCCCCGCACCGTACGTCTACGGCTACGAGGTCGGCGACGAGCTTCGGGGCTACGCGCTCCTGGACGCCCGAGCGGGCGACGACGGACGCGAACTTCGCGTGCAGGACCTCGCCGGGATCGATCACGAAATCGAGCGCGCGCTGCTGGGCTTCCTCGCGAACTACGACTCCCAGGTGGATGCGGTGGTCCTCGACGGCCCGCTGGCCGGCGACCTCAGCGAGCTGGTGCCCGACCCCGGAGAGCTCGACGTGACGGAGTCGGTCGGGACGATGATCCGGCTGACGGACGTCGAGCGCGGGCTCGAATCGCTGTCCTGGCCCGCAGCCCTTAAGGAGCGGTTCGTGCTCGACGTGACGGATCCGCTGCTCGATCTCAACGACGACCAGTTCGTGGTCTCGATCGCCGACGGTGAGGCGACTGTCGAGTCCGCCGGCGGCGATCTCGCTGGCGACGCGTCGCTCGGAATCGGGACGCTCTCGCGTCTAGCGATCGGTTCGATCGGCGTTGGGGACGCCGAACGCCTTCGCGACCTTACCGTCCACGACGATGGAATCCGGGCCGAGCTCGAGGCTGCGTTCCGTCCCGAACCGGTCTATCTGCGGGAGTTCTTCTGAGCGGGATGGATTCGCTGGCCACGGAGACCGTTTGGATCCGCCGAGCTCCGGTGCGCAGCGAAGCGCTTTAGCGACGCCGCGGCGAATCCGCCGGCAATGAGCGCACAGGCCGCTACGACCGAGGACCTCGCGGTCGTCATCGGGCTGGAAGTCCACGTCCAGCTCGAGACGGACACCAAGATCTTCTGTGGCTGTTCGACCGAGCCCGCCGAGGAGCCCAACACCCGGACCTGTCCCGTCTGTCTGGGGTTGCCCGGCGCGTTGCCGGTCCTCAACGAGGGCGCCGTCGAGGCAGCGGTGAAGGTCGGCAAGGCCATCGACGCGACGATCCCGGAGACGACGCGGTTCCACCGGAAGAACTACTTCTACCCCGACCTGCCGAAGAATTTCCAGATCACGCAGTACGACGAGCCGATCTGCCAGGACGGGGAATTGGAGATCAGCCACGAGGGGGAACACCGCGTCGTCGGCATCGAACGCGCGCATCTCGAGGAGGACCCCGGATCGTTGCGCCACGTCGGCGGCTCGATCGACACCGCGGAGTACACCCTCGTCGACTACAACCGGGCCGGCACGCCGCTGCTCGAGATCGTCACGGAGCCGGACTTCCGGGCGCCCGTGGAGGTCCGATCCTTCCTCGCGAAGCTGACGGAGGTCCTCGAGTATCTCGCCGTGTTCGACGCAGAGCGCGACGGTTCCCTGCGGGTCGACGCCAACATCTCGATCGTCGACGCCGCGGACGTCGACGACGAGACTGGCGAGATTCCAGTCTCCGTCCTCGAGGACGCCAACCGCACGGAAGTCAAGAACATCTCCTCACACAAGGCCGCCGAGCAGGCGCTGGCCTACGAGGTCACCCGCCAGAAGAACGCGATTTCGCGCGGCCGCGAGGTCGCACAGGAGACCCGCCACTGGGACGAGGCCAAGGGTGTCACCGTCTCGATGCGGTCGAAGGAGGCAGAGAAGGACTACCGCTACTTCGAGGAGGCCGACCTGCCGCCCCTGGAGGTCGCCGACTGGAAGGACACAATCGAGATCCCGGAGCTTCCCGACGCTCGCCGCGAGCGGTTCCGCGAGGAGTACGGGCTCGGCCGCGAGGCAGCAGACAAACTCACCTCGACGAAACAGGTCGCGGACTTCTTCGAGCGCGTCGCCGCCGATTTCGCGCCCGACCTCGCCGCGACGTGGGTCGCCGACGAACTGCTCGGCGAGCTCAACTACCGCGACATGGAGATCACGGACGTCGAGGACCGCCTCGACGAGTTCCACCGGCTCGTCGAACTCGTCGCGACTGAGGAGATCACGGCCAAGAACGCTCGCGAGGTCGTCCTGCGGACGATGCTCGACGGGAGCGACGACCTCGGGGAGCGTCCTGCCCCCGACGACGTCGTCGAGGCCGAGGGCCTCGGGAAGACTGACGAGGGCGAAATCGAGGCGGCCGTGACGGCAGCGATCGAGGAGAACCCCGACGCAGTCGACGATTTCCACGACGGCGACGACGGCGCGATCAACTTCCTCGTCGGACAGGTCATGCAGGCCACCGGTGGCAGTGCGGATCCCGGGACCGTCAACGAGCTGCTGCGAGCGGAGCTCGAGTCCTAGGCTAGTCCTCCGAGTCGCCGCACTGGCGCGTTCCATTGTTCAACGGTGCGTCGCGCGAGAAGTCGGCAACGCTTTTTCGAGCCGCACTCAACCTACCGGTACGAATGCTCTGGATCGCGGTCCTCGTCGGGCTCCTCGCGGCGGCGCTGTCGCTGTCGCTCGTCGCGTTCGGTCCGCGGTTTGGCTACACGCTTCGGGAGCCAAGCGGCGACGAGGCCGATCGCCTCCACCGCCTTCGCGAGGCCGCAGACGCCACCGGCTACGATCTCGCGATCCGCACGACGACGAGCGATGGGACAGTCGACTGTGACTGCATCGGGCTCCCGGGTCGACGCACGATCGTCGTCACCGACGCCGCGCTCGACTCCTTGGCAGACGAGTCGCTCCGGGCGCTGCTCGCGGTCGAGGCGGCACGCGGTCGCTCCTGGATCCAGATCGTGCAGTCGATCTCGACGGGGGTCGCCGTCGGGGTCATCGCCGCCGCGTACGTCACGCCGATCGAGTTCCTGCCCGCGATGGTCGGCGGCTGGGCGATCGTCCTCGGTGCGATCGTTCTCGTTCGCCGGCAGTATTACGCCGCCGACGCGGCCGCCGGCGCTCTCGTCGGGCAGGGGACGCTCCGCGACGCCGTCGAGCAGGCCGCCCGGCTCCGCGGCGAATCGCTGGAGCCGGGCCGGCTCTGGCGGGCGCTGTTCGACGTCGAACCCACGGTCGGCAGTCGACTCGAGCGACTCGGGAGCGAGTCGTAGACTGACTGCGCGTGGAGATTTTCGATCGTGCTCACCAGGCTGCGTCGAGAACGGCTTCGAGCGTCGCTGCAGTCGGCTCGTACCCAGCGGGCCCGTTGTCGAGGAACCGATGCTCCGCGACCGCGGCCGCGATCGCAGCCAGATCGTCGCGAGCGAGTCCATCGACGTCGCGGAGCTGCGTCGTCACGCCCAGCGCGTCCCGCGTTTCGGCGACGGCCTCGACGATCGCGGTCTCGGGATCGGCGGCGTCGGCCACTCCGAACGCGTCGGCGAGTAGCCCGGTCCGAACGTCGGCCGCTGCGAGTAGCTCGGCGAGCGCGTGGGGCGCGCAGATCGCGTGCGCGACGCCCTGCTGCACGTCGCCGACAGCGGAGACCTCCTGCCCGAACGCGTGGATCACGGACATCGTGGTGCAGTCGGCTCGAGAGATCCCATACTGGGCGAGCAGCAGGCCTTCGACGGCGGCTGGCACCCCGTCGCGACCTGATTCCTCCCCTTTCGCTCCATCGCCGAACGCGAGCAGCCCCTCGCGGAACCGCCGAACGCTCCGCGCTGCCGTGGCGTCGGTGATGGCCGTCGCGTGCCGGGAGTAGAGCGTCTCCAGCGCTTTGTCGAACCCGTTCATCGCGGAGCCGGCGAGGATCGGTCTGGGCGTCGTCGCGACGAGAGTGGGATCGTAAATCGCCTGGGTGGGCGCGAGCGCCGGATCGCCGAGCCCGCCGCTGACGACGTCCTCGACGACGCCCCCGTCGTGTCCGCTGCCGGTGCCTCCCTCTGACGCGGCCGAGAGCCCGGCACCCTGCGTGAAGTCCGCGCCGGCGAGCGTGGTGGGCACGGTGACGATCGGGAGCGGCTCCGCCGGCACGGCGAGCGTCCCGGTGTCGGCGAACTCCGCTCCGAGCGCCGCGTCGCTGGCGTCCGCTGGCTCACTCCGGCGCCGTCCGACGATCGTGGCGATCGCTTTCGCGGTGTCGATCGAGCTGCCGCTGCCAACGGCGACGAGGACGTCGGCGTCACAGTCGGTGGCTGCGTTCGCGCCATCGATCGCGGTCGCGAGCCGCTTCTCTGGCGTCGTCTCGGCGAAGAGTCCTGCGAGCCGGTCGCCGAGCCCCTGCCGGATCGGGTCCATCACCGCGGCGGTGTCACCGACCGTACTGCCGGTCACGACGAGTGCGCGCTCGAGGTCCAGGGTCGCGAGGTCGTCGCCCAGCGAGGCGACCGCGCCGTCGCCGTAGCGGATCGCTCCCGGCTGGTAGGCGAATCGGAACGGGCCGGAGCCGTCGGCGAGCGCGTGTCCAGTCACGTCCATCTGTTGTGGCGAATAGACCAAAAGCGCTCGCTACACTGCGATCTTGCTGCATCCGCTAGCAGAGTCTATCGTCCGTCTTCTTCCCCGTCGTCCACGCCGCCGTCCGCGAGCGTCGCATCCGCGAGGGCGTCGCTCTCCTGCGATTCGTCCGCACTCTCCGCTTCTCCGCGCCACTCTCCGCTGTCGCCAGATTTCCCTGCGATCGCGTCGACGGCACCCGGCAACGAATCGAGATCGGTCGTCGGTGCGCGCCCGAGCCACGGTGGCGCCTCGTCGCCCGACGAGTTCTCGGAGTCGGCATCGGCGTCGGGACCGGCCGCACCGACGGTGGCGTCGGTGAGTCGAACCACCGGCGCATCGGTCGCGTCGATCACATCCAGCCACGGATCGCCATCCCCGCCGATCCGCTCGGCGGCGAGGAGGACCACGTCCGCGTCTGCAGCGAGCTCGGTGGCTCGCTCCCGGGTCGCCGCGTCGATCCCACCGAATCGCACGGTGGTAACGGTCGTCCCGTCGAACGCCTCGGCCGTCGACACCGCGCGGTCGCCCTCGGGGACCGGCCCGAGCGAGCAGTCGGCACCGGCCTCGCCGAGCCGGCCGATCGCGGCAGCGGCGGGCTCGCCACCGCCGACGACGTGGACCCGGTGGTCGATCTCGGGATCGTCCAGCGCCCGGACGGTCACGCCGCCGTCGATCGGCGAGGGTTCGACGGCGATCCGGGCGTCGAAGGCCGCCGCGAGCACGTCGCGTTTGAGGACGGCCTCGGGGGCGCCGTTCGCGACGATCTCGCCCCCCGCGAGCACGAGAATCCGGTCACAGAACCGCGCGGCCAGCTCGAGGTCGTGGATCGCGGCGAGCGCTGCGGCGCCGTCGGTTTCGACGAGCTCCCTGGCGAGCGTCATCGTCTCGACGGCGTGGTGGAGGTCGAGGTTCGCGGTGGGTTCATCGAGCAAGAGCACCGGCGCGTCCTGGGCGATCGCTCGCGCGAGGAGGATGCGCTGGCGCTCGCCGCCGCTGACGTCCTCGATCGACCGGTCGGCGAAGCGGGCGGTTCGTGTCCGCTCCATCGCGGCGTCGACGAGATCGCGGTCCTCGGCGGAGGGTGCCTGGAACCGGGATCTGTGGGGGTGGCGACCCATCTCGACGAGCTGCCGGACGGAGAAGGAAAAGGAGAGCGTCGTTGTCTGTGGAACGACGGCGATCCGGCGGCTGCTCGCCGCCGAGGAGAGCGCCTGGACGTCCTCGAGCCGCCGCTCCTCGTCGTCGCTGGCGACGCGGACGGTGCCGGACTCCGGGGTGAGGGCGCCGCTGATCGTCCGGAGTAGCGTCGTCTTGCCCGCACCGTTCGGCCCGACGAGCCCGACGAGTTCGCCGGGTTCGACGGTCGCGTCGACGCCGTCGAGGACGGACTCCTCGCCGAAGGAGGCCTCGATGCCCTCGACGTCGATCGCCGGTGAGAGACTGGAATTCGATGGGGTATCGACGGCCTCGTGATCGTCCTCGCCGGATTCTGGTGCCGTCACAGTCCGTGCACCTCCCGCTCGCGAAGCAGGTAGAGGAAAAAGGGTCCACCCGCGACTGCGGTAACGATTCCGACGGGGATGGCCTCCGGCGTCGTGCGAGAGATCGCGTCGGCTGCGACGAGGAAGGCCCCACCGGCAAGCGCACTGGTGGGGAGGAGGACCCGATGGTCCGGCCCGACGAGGAGCCGGAGGACGTGGGGCACGATCAGCCCGACGAAACCGATGACGCCAGCGACGGCGACGCCAGCGGCGGTGACGACGGTCGCGAGCCCCAGCAGTATTCGTTTGGTGCGCTCGACTTCGACGCCGAGGTGGTGGGCGTCCTCCTCCCCGAGCACGAGGACGTTGAGGTCGGCAGCGAACGCCCAGAGTGCGAGCGTGCCCAGGAGGACGATCGGGAGCGTGTATCGCAGATCAGGCCACTGCGCGGCGTGGAGGTTCCCCATCAGCCAGAAGACGACTTTTTCCATGCTGTCGCCGCTGGTGATGAGAAGGTAGGAGGTCGCGGCGCCGAGCAATGCCTGGACCGCGACGCCGGCCAGGAGCAGGGTTGCGACGGGCGTTCGACCGTTCTGCGTCGCGATCCAGTAGACGCCGAAGGCGGTGAGCAGCCCCATGAGGAAGGCCATCGGTTCGAGGAGCCACGCAGCGAACACCGGGAGGGTGATCACGGCGACCGCACCGACGGCCGCGCCGGTCGAGACGCCGATGATCGAAGGGTCAGCGAGGGGGTTCCGGAACAGCCCCTGCATCACGGTCCCGGCGGCGGCGAGTCCACAGCCAACCGTCGCGGCGAGCAGCACTCGCGGCAGCCGGATGTCGACGACGATCGTCTCGTCGGTGCTCGCGACGGCGAGCGAGAACGGCTCGTAGAAGCCCACGGTCGGCGTCGGCATCGGAAGCGTTGCGTCGACGAACGGAACGCCGATCGCGGAGGTCGTGACGCCGAAGGAGGTCGGAATCGCGATCTGGTTGACGAGCGCCGCCGCGACGTCGGCCGGCGGCACGTCGACGCTGCCGATCCCGGCGCTGGCGACGATCGTCGCGAGAAGCACGACGAAGAGCCCAGTGGAGTACGTCGCCGCGCGCCGGTGGGCGTGCATGGGTCGTTCATCCGAGTTGTATTTGCTAAAGTCTGGTGGTTCACGCCGTTGGCGGCAGGTAGCGACCCGCTCGGACCGGTCTGTGACCGTTGATCGCCCCGAAATCGGCGGTAAAGTTGGGTTGAAGTAGATACACTTTTGTTGCTCCCGGGGTCTCACTCTGACGATGACGCGAACGACACGCGTGGCCATCGCCGCGCTCGTCGTGCTCGCCGCGCTCGTGGGGGGCGTGGGGCACGTCGGCGCGACAGCTGACTCGCAGGTCGCTGCGACCGCGGACGGCGGTGCACTCACCGCCGCACCGACGGCCACTGCCACGGCTGCACAGGAGGACTGTTCGTTCCCGGTGACGCTCACCGACGCGTCGGGAACCGAAGTGACGCTCGAGGAGGAGCCGGAGGATATCGTCACCCTCGGCGCCAGTAGCGCCCAGACCGTCTGGGAGATTGGCGAGCAGGAGCACGTCGTCGGAATGCCGGTCGACTCCAGCACCGCGTATCTCAACGGCTCGTCGAACCGGACCCACGTGCTCGACGGCATCAACGTCGACATCGAGACCGTGGTCGATCTCGATCCCGATCTCGTGATTGCGCCCAACATCATCGCGTCGGATGACGTCGAGGCCCTTCGCGACGCCGGCCTCACCGTCTACCGCGAGAACGACGCCAGCTCGATCGCCGACATCCGGGAGCGAACCGAGACCACCGGCCGATTGCTCGGCGCCTGCGGCGCTGCCGACGACACGATCGAGTGGATGAACGAGACGGTCTCGAACGTTGAAGAGACGGTCGCCGACGCCGACAGCCCGAGCGTGTTCTACTGGCTCGGTGGCGGGTTCACGGCGACGCCCGGGAGTTTCCAGGACGAGGGAATCACGACCGCCGGCGCGACCAACGCCGCGGCGAACATCGATCTCGGCTCGCCGCCAAAAGCCGAGGGCGAGGAGATCGTCGCCGAGGATCCCGACTACTTCCTGGTGACCGAGGGCAGTTCGCTCCCCGAGGATCACCCGGTCCAGCAGACCACCGCTGCACAGGAGGGCAACGTGATCACCGTCGACTCCAACTACTGGAACCAGCCCGCACCGCGGTTCGTGCTGGCAATCGAGGAGGTCTCCCAACAGCTGCACGCCGATGCCTGGGCGGCTGCCGAGGAGAACGGGAGTAGCGCCGACGAGGGCGAAAACGACGATGGCGCCTCCGATCCCGACGGATCGAGCGGCGACGGCGAACCGAACGCCTCCGACGACGACAGCGATGGGTCGCCCGGCTTCGGCGCTCCGGCCGCAGTGATCGCACTGCTCGGTGCGGTGCTCGCACTCCGCCGCCGACCGTAACGGACGCCACTTCTCGCCTTCCCGCGTCTGCCTGGGAGTACCGAAACACTCGAATTTTCTCCAGGAACTCGCTTCCGGGAACGCCGTTTTCCATCCCGACGTCGATCGAACCACGCTCTACGCAGAGAGCGACGACGCAGGAACCGTCCGTCGAGGGTGAAGACGATGCCATCTGGTGTAGAAGGCGCGTTCGCGACCGTGGGCGAGGTCCCGACGACCGAGGAGGTGCGGGGTCGCTACCTCCCGCTGACGTGGGTCGGCGACTGAGTGGCCATCACGAGACGACGCCCAGACGCGTGCGATTCAGTCGTCGACACCCGACTCGCCAGCGGGTTCGACCGGTGCAGCGCCGCCGTCGTCCTGTTCGATCACGCCCTCCGTCCACGTTCCGCGGAGGAACCAGGCGAGTCCGAGCGCGAAGGAGGCGATGCCACCGATGGCGTACGCCCACCACAGCCCGACGACGCCCCAGTCGAAGGCGGCGATCTCGAGCCCCAGAAGCGGGATCGTGAGCGTCCAGCCGAACGCGAACAACACCGCCAGCGGGATCCGGAACAGCCACCGCGAGCACAGCGACAGGGCCATCGCGATTCTGGTTGCACCGGCGCCGCGGAAGGCGCCCTGGAGCACCATCAGCCCGCCGAAGAAGCCCCAGGAGATGGTGACGATCCGCAGGAAGTCGACGCCCTCGTCGATCACGGCCGGGTCGTCGAGGAAGAGTCCCATCGCGGTCGCGGGCACGAGCCACGCGAGGCCGGCGGCGCCGAACAGCAGCGCCATCGTCGCGCCGGTCGCGCGGTAGGCCACGGACGCCGCGCGATCGGGTGAGTTGGCACCGAGATTCTGCCCGACGCCGGTCGCGGTCGCCTGCCCCACCGCGCCGGAGACGGTCCAGGTTACGGACATGTAGCGGATGCCGATGCCGTAGGCGGCCGTCGCCGCCTCGCCGAACCTGGCGACGAGGCCGGCCATCGCCACCGCGGCGAAGGAGCGCGCCCAGCCGTCGAGCGTCGAGGGGTAGCCGACGTCGATCAGCTTCGCCAGGAGGGCGCGGTCGGGCCGGAGGTCGCCGGGATGGAGCTGGATCCCCCAGTCGCCACGCAGGAGGATCCAGACGCCGACCGCGGCGGCGAATCCGCGGGCCGCGAACGTCGCCCACGCCGCGCCGCGGATGCCCCACGCCGGGAACGGGCCGATTCCGAGGATGAGGAAGGGATCGACGATCGCGTTGCCGATCGCGGAGATCGCGACGAGCCACATCGCGGTTTTCGTGTCGCCGGCGCCCTGGAGGGCGGCGCGAAAGGCGATGAACAGGAACGTGAGCGGCAGCGAGAGGAAGATCACCTCGATGTAGCGGAGCGCCTCGACGCGGACTGCGCCCCGGGCGCCGATCAGCCCCATGAGTTCGTGGCGGCCGAGGTAGCCAGCGATCGCGATCGCAGACGCGACTCCGATCGCGAGCAGCATCGTCTGGCCGACGACGGCGTCTGCCTGCCGGTCGTTCCCCGCGCCGACGTGCTGGGAGACGAGCGCTATCGTCGCCGCGGAGAGCCCCATCGCCGTCGAGACGAACAGCCAGGAGAGCGGGAACATCAGGGAGACGGCCGCGACGGACTCCGAACTGACCCGACCGACCCAGAACATGTCGGCGAGGTTGTAGAGCGTCTGGAGCAGATTGCCGACGACCAGCGGCCACGCGAGGTAGAAGAGTCTCGGCGTGATCGCACCGGTGGTCATGTCGACCCGGCTGTCCGCGGACACTGTGCTGCCGTCCACCTGCCACGCTCGTCAGACTTGCGACACCGAGAAGCGGATCGACGTGAGGTCAACCCCACTTTAAATAGTCTCGATGATCAGAAATAAAGTATGGCGAACGGCAGCAGTAGTACCGGTGGAGTCCGAATCGCAGAGCTGGCGTTGGCCCTGTTCATTCTAGGATACGTGGCTTTGGCGTGGATAGTCGAGCATCGTGGCGTTCCGGACGTGGAGATCGTGTGGACCCTCCTGTTGTGGGCGGCCGTCTTCGTCGCACCCCTGGGACTCGGTCTGACGATGGTGCTCGGGACCGACCTCCGAGAACGCGACTGGGGCTCGGTGTTCTTTGCTGGCATCGGAGCCCTCACGCTCCTGATCGCGAGCGGCTGTACCGTGATTTACCTCTTCAATACCGTCGTCTCCACGCACAGGGGCGGGCTGGTCCTGTTCCCGTACGTCTCGTTCGGCGTCGGCCTCGTTGCCGCTGTCCTCGTCGTCGCCAGACAGGCAGTCTGGCAGCTCCCGACGCCCTGATCGTCTTCCGGGAACGGTGATCGACGCCCGCTCGTCACGTCCATCCGATGTGGTCTGACGCCGATCGGTGCGTTCGGTGTCGAAGGGATGCACCATTGGGGGACACCGCCACGGTCGTCGCGCCCCCGCGTGTGGTCGCTCGCACACCCACGTTCGCCCCCGCCCACGCCCGCAGCGCGCACCCACGCACACCCGCTCCTTCTTGCGGTTCCGGAAGGTTTAGGATCCCGATAACCGTACTGGACAGCAACCGAATGGACCTCATCGTCACCGAGAAGGAGAACGCGGCCCGCCGCATCGCCGAAATTCTCAGCGACGGCGGCGCCGACGTGGACCGCCGCGGGGACGTGAACGTCTACCGCTGGGGCGATCGCGCCTGCGTCGGCCTCTCCGGGCACGTCGTCGGGGTCGACTTCCCCCCGGAGTACTCCGACTGGCGGGACGTCGAGCCCGTGGAGCTGATCGACGCACCGATCGAGAAGCGCGCGACCCAGGAGGGGATCGTGAACACCCTCAAATCGCTCGCCGAGGGGGCCGATCGGGTCACGATCGCGACCGACTACGACCGCGAGGGCGAGCTGATCGGCAAGGAAGCCTACGAGCTCGTCCGCGACGTGGACGACGAGGTGCCGATCGACCGCGTCCGGTTCTCTTCGATCACGCAGACCGAGGTTCGCTCCGCCTTCGCCGATCCCGACGACATCGACTTCGAGCTCGCGGCCGCTGGCGAGGCTCGCCAGGTCATCGACCTCGTCTGGGGCGCTGCACTCACGCGATTCCTCTCCCTCTCTTCGCGCCAGCTCGGCGACGACTTCATCTCCGTCGGGCGGGTGCAGACGCCGACGCTGAAGCTTCTCGTCGACCGGGAGCGGGAGATTCAGGCGTTCGATCCCGAGAACTACTGGGAGCTGTTCGCCGACCTGGAGAAGACCGAGGACGACGACACCTCCGCGACGTTCGAGTCACAGTACTTCTATCTCGACGAGGACGACACCGAGGCCGAGCGCGTCTGGGACGAGTCCGCTGCGGAGGCCGTCGAGCAGGTGCTGGCCGCCGATTCTGCTGCCGCTACGGTCGAGGACGTCAACCGGCGAACCCGGACCGACGACCCACCGGCGCCCTTCAACACGACTGCGTTCATCCGCGCGGCGGGCGCCCTGAACTACGGCGCACAGCGCGGGATGTCGATCGCGGAGGACCTCTACACCGCTGGCTACATCACCTACCCCCGGACCGACAACACGGTCTACCCCGACGACCTCGACCCCGAGGAGCTCGTTTCTGCCTACGAGGGGCACCCGACGCTGGGGGAGGCCGCCGAAGCCCTTCTCGAGGAAGGACTCAACGATCCCACCGAGGGCGACGACGAGACGACTGACCACCCGCCGATCCACCCGACGGGCGAGTGGCCCGACGGCGGCGAACTCTCCGACGACGAGTGGGAGATCTTCGAGCTCGTCGTCCGGCGCTTTTTCGCGACCGTCGCCGACCCCGCGCGCTGGGAGCACCTCCGCGTCACCGCGGCCGTACCAGCCGACGACGCAGTCCCCACTCCCGCCGAGGTTCTGCCCGACGGCGGGACGGAAGTGACCGTCAAGGCCAACGGCAAGCGCCTGCTCGAGGCCGGCTACCACGACGTCTACCCATACTTTTCCACCAGCGAGAACTACGTTCCCGACGTCACCGAGGGCAAGGTCCTCCCGATCGACGACTCCCGGCTGGAGGCCAAGCAGACCCAGCCGCCCCGCCGGTACGGCCAGTCCCGGCTCATCGAGACGATGGAAGACATGGGAATCGGGACGAAGTCGACTCGACACAACACCATCGAGAAGCTCTACGATCGGGGCTACATCGAGGGCGACCCGCCGCGGCCCACGCAGCTCGCGATGGCCGTCGTCGAGGCTACCGAGGAGTACGCCGACACCGTCGTCAGCGAGGAGATGACAGCGGAGCTGGAGGCGGACATGACCGCGATCGCAGAGGGCGAGATCGACCTCGACGAGGTAACCGACGAGTCCCGCGAGATGCTCGAAGTCGTCTTCGAGGCGCTCGTCGAGTCTCGCGAGGAGATCGGCGAGCATCTGCGGGACTCGCTCAAGGCCGACAAGGCGCTGGGTGAGTGTCCCGACTGCGGCGAGGACCTGCTGCTCCGCGAATCCCGCTACGGCGGCTCCTTCGTCGGCTGCGATGGCTACCCCGACTGTGAGTACACGCTGCCGCTGCCCGACACCGGCGATCCGCTCCTGCTCGAGGAGCGCTGTGAGGAGCACGGACTCCTGCACGTGAAGATGCTCGCCGGCCGGAGCACGTTCGTCCACGGCTGCCCGCTCTGCCGGAAGGAGGAGGCCGGACAGGGTGCGATTCTCGGCGAGTGTCCGGAGTGTGGCACCGCGGAGGGGGGCGAACTCGCCATCAAGACGCTCGAGAACGGCTCGCGGCTCGTAGGCTGTACGCGCTACCCCGACTGTGACTACTCGCTGCCGCTGCCGCGCAACGGTGAGATCGAGGTCACCGACGAGACCTGCGAGCAGCACGGGCTCCCCGAACTCCTGGTCAAGGACGACGACGAGGACGACGAGCCCTGGGAGCTTGGCTGTCCGATCTGTAACTTCCGGGAGTACCAGGCGCGCGAGTCCGACTCCGGGTCGGACCTCGAGGCGCTCGAGGGCGTCGGTGCGGCCACCGCGGAGAAGCTGATGGACGCGGGCGTCGAGAGCATCGACGACCTCGTCGACGCCGACGCCGATCGCGTCGCCGCCGACGTCGACGGCGTGAGCGCGGATAGATTGCGGGAGTGGAAAGCGAAGGCCTGAGTCACCGAATACGGCCCGCCCGAGTGCCGTCGCGGTGGCGTTGGCCGATGGCTCGGCACTACTGCGACACCGAACTCTGACTCGCTCGGAGATGTCCTCTCGCCGGGGCCCCAACGTTGATTGCGATCCGGCCACCTTCGTCCGAACCAGTGGTTCCCGAACTCACCGGGATCGCCATCGTCGCTGCCTGCGTGGCAGCCGGTGTCGGTTCACTCTATCTCCTCGAGTACCTCTACGGCCAGCGCGACAGGCCCGGTGCGAGCTACTTCATGGGGAACATCGCGTCGGTCGCAGCGTGCTGTTTCGCGTACGGTGCTGCCCTGCTGGTCACCGAGTCGGCGCTGCGGATCGCACTGGAGGTGATCACGATCGCCAGCGTCTGCTTCATGGGGCCGTTCTTCCTGGCGTTCGGGCTCGACTACACCGGGCGGGGCGACCTGCTCCGCGGTCCCGTGGCGTGGAGCCTGGCCGTCGTTCCGCTGGCGACCGCCGGACTCGCCGCGACGAACTCTATCCACGAACTCGTCTGGACCGACGCCCAGTTTGGAACCCGGTTCGGTCTCTCGACGCTCACGTACTCCTTCCAGCCCTGGGGGCAGTTCGCGCTGCTCTTCTCCGTGGGGACCGCCGCGGTCGGATCGTTGCTCCTGATCGGCGCGATCGTGAGCTACGGCCCGCTCTACCGCCGCGAAGCGACCGCCGTCACCCTGAGCACCGTGCCGCCGAGCCTCGGCGTCCTCCTGTGGCTGTTCGGGGCCGGCCCTGTCCCGGTACTCCACCTCACGGCGCCGCTGATGGTCGTCCACGTGGCACTGGACGCGTACGCGTTCGTCGGGACGCACATGTTCGATTCCAACCCTGCCACGCAGCGGATGGCCGAGCAAAGTGGGCTCGATTCGCTCTCAGACCCCGTGCTCGTCCTCGATACTGAGGGACAGATCGTCCGGACCAACGACCGAGCGGAGCAGGTCTTCGACGCCCTGCGTTCCGCGGCGCTCCCGATCCCGATCGTGACGGCGCTCGGCGTCGATCTGCCGACGCTGCGCGACAGCGGGGAGATCAGCGTCGGGGCCGGTATCGGGCGAACGTTCGGCGTGTCCCACTCGACGCTGACCGGCCCCGGCGACGACGTCGTCGGGGAGATGGTCGTCCTCTACGACGTCAGCAGGGAGCGACAGCGCGAGCAACAGCTCGCGGTGCTCAACCGGATCCTCCGACACAATCTTCGGAACGAGACGACGGTCATCAGCGGCCACGCGGAGATGCTCCGGGAGACACTCGCCGGTACCGAGCAGAGCGACCAGGCGGCGACGATCGCCAAAGCCAGCGGCCGACTCACCACGATCGCGGAGAAGGTTCACACCTTCGAGACGGTCCAAGAGCGGGACCTCACTCCCGAGCGCCTCTCCGTCACCGACCTGCTGGCTGAGGTCGAAGCGGAGTGTGTAGCGGCCACCACCGGCGCGGCCGTCGACTGGTCCGTCCCGAGCGATGAACTCCGCGTCAGGACCGATTCGGTGTTAGTGTCGCTCCTGGTATCGAATCTCGTCGAAAACGCCGTCGTCCACTCCGAGGCCGCAGAGCCGACCGTCACGGTCACCGCAACGGCACCGCCGGCCGACAGCGGTGGCGTCACGTTCGAGGTCAGCGACAGTAACGATCGGATTCCACCGGTCGAGATCGAGTCGCTCCGGTCGGGCGACGAAACGCCCCTCCAGCACGGTCAGGGGGTCGGTCTCTGGATCGTCTACTGGTGTGTCACCAAGCTGCAGGGCGAAATCGAGTTCGAGTACGACGACGGCAATCACGTATCGGTCACCGTTCCAGACCTCGGCGAGTGAGCGGCTGGGCCGGTCCGTCCGTCGGAACGACCGCCGATCCACCCTTTCGGAGCCTTTTTGCACTCCGCTGAACCACGCTGGCGTAATGACTGCGCCGTGGACGGAGTGGGATCACATTCTGAAGATCGATCCCGACAAGGAGCTCGTCGATGGCGAGACGTTCGCCGACGTCTGCCAGACCGGAACGGACGCCCTCGAGATCGGCGGAACGCTCGACATCACCAGCGAGAAGATGAGTCGGGTGATCGAGGCCTGCGCCGAGTACGACGTGCCGCTCTACCAGGAGCCGAGCAACCCCGCGGTCGTCGTCGACGACGAGGCAGTCGACGGCTTCCTCGTGCCGGTCGTCTTCAACGCCGGCGACATGGCCTGGATGACCGGGTTTCACAAGGAGTGGGTCAAATCCGACCACGTCGACTGGGGCCGGACGACGACGGAGGGCTACATCATCCTCAACCCCGATTCGAGCGTCGGCCAGCTCACCGAGGCCGACTGTGCCCTCGACGCCGACGACGTCGCTGCCTACGCTGAAATCGCCGAGCAGATGTTCGGCCAGGAGATCGTCTATCTCGAATACTCCGGCATGCTCGGCGATCCCGAGAAAGTCCAGGCGGCCGCCGACGCGATCGACGACGCGGCGCTGTTCTACGGCGGCGGCATCCACGACTACGACTCCGCGCACACCATGGCCAGCGAGGCCGACGTGGTCGTCGTCGGCGATCTGGTCCACGACGTCGGTGTGGACGCGGTGCGGGAGACGGTGCAGGCCGCGAGGGACGCCTAGGAGCTGTCCGCTTTCGGAGTTCGGATTCGCGCGACGACCGGGGACCCCACTCGTCGGTGGGTCTGACCCTGTTTTCCGCCGGTATGCCTCCCAGTTGGGGTCCGAATCGATCGCGTAAGGCATTTTGCCCAGGCCGTAATTATATCTCATTACACGATGTCCGACAGCACGACCGCAGTCCCCGAGGTCGACGTCGACTACGAGGACGGCGCCGGCGAGGACCCCGAGGACTACCCGAACCTCCAGGCGAAGATCGAGAAAGCAATCGACGTGACCCGAGAGGGGCTCGAACAGTACGACAATCCTGCCGTGATGTGGACCGGCGGCAAGGACTCCACGCTCACGCTCTACTTCATCAAGGAGGTCGCCGAGAAGTACGACCTCGAGGTGCCCACGGCGGTCTTCATCGACCACTACCAGCATTTCGACGACATCCACGACTTCGTCGACCACTGGGCCGCGGAGTGGGATCTCGACGTCGTCTACGCTCAGAACGAGGACGTCGGCGAGTACGTCGAGGCGAACGACCTCGAACCCGGCGACGACATCCCGATCGACGCGCTGTCGGACCACAACCAGCACCACGTTCGGAACATCCTCGAGTACGAAGAAGAGGAGTTCCCGTTCCTGCTGGACACCTACGTCGGCAACCACCTGCTGAAGACGGTCGCGCTCAACGACGCCCTCGAATCGGAGAACATCGACGGCGTCATCTCCGGCGTTCGCTGGGACGAGCAGGAGGCCCGCGCCGACGAGACGTTCTTCAGCGCGCGCCACGACCCCGACATCTACCCCCCGCACGACCGCATCCAGCCGATCCTGCAGTTCGACGAGCGCGCAGTGTGGGACGCCTTCTGGCACTACGTCGTTCCGGACACCGTCCCCGCCTTCCCCGACGAGGGTCACGTCCCCCAGGACGCCGATGACCTTCCCGAGGGCGTCGAGTGGGAGGACGTCCCGATCTCGCCGAAGTACGTCAAAGGCTTCCGCTCCCTTGGCAGCGAGGTCTCCACGGAGAAGACGACGGAGGACCCCGCGTGGCTCCAGGACCTCGAGGACACCACCGAGCGCGCCGGCCGCGCCCAGGACAAAGAGGACCTGATGGAGCGGCTCCGAGATCTCGGCTACATGTGAACCTTTTTGCTGGGTGGGTTTCCTCGCGCGCCAGAGGCGCGCTGCGGGAACCCGCCCAGCAAAAACGTTCATGAAAAAGCCCTCCGGCTCGGGGCTTTGCCCCTCGCCGGAGTGAAACCGCGGCCGGAGGCCGCGGTACTAGCATCTACCACACAGCTCCGAATCGCTCCAGAACCGCACTCTTGTACTCTCCTCTCGACCCGTCTCAGCACCACGTAGCAGCGCAACCGCCCTCCAATTTCGATTCTCGATCCGACCCTCCCTTCCGTCTGGATCCCACAGTGCAGCGCATGAGCGATTCCGAGGACCTGAACGTCCACGACGAGCCGCTGACGCCCTGTAGCCTCGATCCGGAGACGGGCTACGAGCGCGACGGCTACTGCCGCGAGGTGCTCGCGGACGCCGGCCGCCACGAGATCTGCGCGGTGATGACCGAGGAGTTCCTCGACTACACCGCCGCCCAGGGCAACGACCTCCGCTCCGCCCAGCCGGCGCTGAACTTCCCCGGCCTCGATCCCGGCGACCGCTGGTGCGTCTGCGTCCCGCGGTGGCTCGAAGCAGAGGAGGCCGACTGCGCGCCACCGATCGTGCCCGAAGCGACCGCGAAAGCCGTCCTGACCCACGTCTCTCGCGACACGATCGAGGCGTACGCCCACGAGGAGGGGTAGCGACGCTCACTGCGGGAGGAATGCGGTTGCGGTCGGTCCCGGTCACTCCTCCAGTCCGTCGATCAGGCGCTCCAGCGTCGCGACGTGCTCCTCGAACAGCGCCGTCCCGTCCTCGGTCAGCCGGTACGTCGTCCGTGGTCTGCGGTCGACGAACTCCTTCTCGACGACCAGCGCGCCGGCGTCTTCCATCGTCTGGGCGTGACTCGAGAGGTTCCCCTCCGTCACGTCGAGTTCCTCCTGCAGCTCCGGGAACGTCGCAGTGCCGTGGCGATAGAGGTAGGCGAAGATCCGCAGTCGCGTTGGCTGGTGGACCAGTTCGTCCAGCTCCATCGTGCTAGTCCTCCCTGGTCACGAGGTAGGCAATCAGCGAGTGGAGCGCGAAGAGCGCGCCGAAGACGGCCCAGCCGCCAAGCTGCAGCGTGCGAACGTGGGGGATGAACCCGGCGAGCAGCAGCATCCACGCACCTCCGGCGTAGAAGGGGAGCCGGTCGCGCAGTTCGATCCGTTCGGTACCGAGAACGATCCCCACGACGAGGAAGGTGAGTCCGAGAAAGACCAGTACGTGGCTGAAGAAGTGGGCGCCCCGTTCGGCGCCCGTCGTCGCATTCCCGACGACGTCGCCGACCGACGCCCAGAGCGTGATCAGTGCGACGACCATGACGGTGAACAGCTGGCGCCAGTCGACGCCGGGTGCCGTGACACCGGAGGTCCGCGAGACGAGGCGCCACTGCGCACCGATCACGACCGCGACGAGCGCGAACCAGATCCCGACGTAGCCAGCGCTGGGCAGCTCGAGGGCGAACGCGACGTTCTTGAGGATCGCCGCCAGCCCGATTGCGGCACCGTAGAGCAGCCACATCCGCGCCTGTCCGGGGTAGCGCTGCTCCAGCCCCATCGCCGATTTGATCGCGTCGAGGTCCGCCCGGAGCGCGTCGGGATCGACCGCGTCCTCGGAGTCGTCGGCCGGGTCCTTGCTCATTGCTCTGACCCAACGGGCCCAGCCGTCCCGTCGGTGGACTCCGGTGACCTCGTGGTGGTGGCCTCTCGCGATTGCTGGGATTCCTCACCGGCGAGGTAGGCGTAGTAGTTGAACAGATCGGTAAACGACGGCGGGTCGATCTCCACGAGCGCGTCGTCGGGAAGCTCGGCTTCGATCGCCTCGGCGTCGGTTTCCTGCTCCAGAAACCCCCGGACCTCGTCACCGCGACCGAACGCCCGGTTGCCGACGAACTGCTCGTCGTCGGGGACGGCGCCGCGAACCCGCAGCACGGGCGGCAGCTCGTCGAGCAGCCCCTCGGGTGGTCCGTCGGCGTAGACGCGCCCGTTCCGCAGGAACACCAGCCGATCCGCGATCTGGGCGTCCAGCGGGGTGTGACTCGTGAGGAGCACCGACGCGCCCTCCTCGTCGCGTCGGCGGAGGAGCTCGTCGTGGAGCACCCGGAGCATCGAGAGGTCGAGGGCTGCCGCAGGCTCGTCGAGCAAGAATAGTGGAACGTCGGCGCTCAGCGCGCTGGCGAGTTCGACCTTCCGTGCCATCCCGCCGGAGTAGGCTCCGACGGTGCGATCCATGTCCTCGGTCAGCTCGAACCGCTCGGCGAGCGTCTGCCACTCGTCGGTGCCGGCAGGGTGGAGCTGCTCGAAGAACCTGCAGTTCTCCGCACCGGTGAGCTCCGGATCGGCTGTATCGCCCTGTATCGCGACGCTGAACAGCCCGCGAGCTACTCGTGGGGCGTACCGATCGAAGAACTCGATCTCGCCGCCGTCGGCCCTCAGCGCGCCCGCACAGCAGGAGAGGAACACGGACTTGCCGGCGCCGTTTGGACCCATGAGGACGACGATCTCGCCGGATTCGATCTGGAGATCCACGCCCTCGAGGACGCGCTGGTCACCGATCGTCAACTCGACAGCGCTGGCCTCGAGCACGCTCCCTGCGGAGCGGTCCTGTGCCTTCCGAGCCCTCTCTGCGGTGTCGCTCACAGGGGGTCACCTCCGTAGGCGACGCGACGAACGAGCAGGATCGAGACGGCGAGCCCGACGACGACGTAGGCACCGGTCAGCCCGACGAACTCGATGCCCGAGGGTAGCTCCGGCGGGAGCACGCCCGTGTCGGTGAAGTCGCCGTCGAACAGCGCGTAGAGCTGCTGGCGGGTCGCCAGCGAGTTCGGTAGCACGTTGACGAACCACGGATCGTCGGCGATCATGCCCGGCTGCGTGCCGTTGAACCCCGTCGTGTAGTAGGCGATCAGCGCGAGGACGATTCCGATCGTCGTCATGTACTCTGGTTTCGAGACGACGGCACCGAGCACGAGTGACAGCGCGACCGCGACGACGCAGAAAGACAGGAGCGTCAGCGGCACGAGGCCGATCGCAGCGAGACGCGGCTCGAAACGGGCGCCGGTGGCGAACGCGACCGCGAGGACGACGGCGTGTGAGAACACGGCGAGGACGAGCGCCGCGACGAATCGCCCCGCCAGATCCGCACTCGGTGCGATCGGCAGCGAGCGGAACTTCCGGTAGCGCCCGCCGTCGAGGTCGCCCGCGAACGCGCCGGCGAACACCGCGACGACGACCGTGAACGAGCCGAAGAACGCGTAGCTCACGGCCACCGATCCGAGGGCGAACGCGCCGGCGTCCCCTGGCAGGAACACCGAAACGGTCAGCACGTACCACGCCAGCGGCCAGCCGACAGCGAGGAAGATGATCATCGGACTCCGCACGAGCACGCGGAGGTGGCGCTCCGCGAACGCCCAGGCCTGGCGCTGCCAGGGGACGCGATCGGGAACGGGCGGCTCGGCCGAATCGGGCGCGGCGGTCTCTGTGGACATCGTCGTGGCTGCCTGGAGGAGCCACTCGAACAAAAACATTTGCAGTGCAAAGTTATTAGTTGATTTTCCAATCATTGTCTACAGACGAATTGACGCTGTTTCGCTATGGACGTGGCCCCCACGACGCCAGCCGGTAGCAGTGTCGAGCGGGATGGGACGTTCACGCCGGCTGCTGTGGAGCCGATACCAGTCGCAGCCGCACTCGATCCTGGTCGCGAACGGAAACCGTTAGGGTCGCCTGGCCACAGCAGGAAGGTATGAGCAGCCAGGACTTTCCCACCGAGGAGACTGCCGTCGTCACCTGTGGGCTTCCCTACGCGAACGGGGACCTGCACGTCGGCCACCTCCGGGGCTACACCGCAGCGGACGCGTTCAATCGTGCGCTCGAACGCATCGGGCAGGAGACCGCCTACGTCTCCGGCTCGGACATGCACGGCACACCCGTCGCCGTCAACGCCTGGCAGGAGGGCGTCTCGCCCGAGGAGTTCTCCCTCGAGTGGCACGAGCAGTACGCCGAGACCTTCCCGAAGTTCGACGTCGACTTCGACAACTACGGCCACACCCACGACGAGACCAACACCGAACTGACTCGCGAGATCGTCCGCGAGCTCGAGGCAGAAGGGTTCGTCGAGGAGCGCACGATCGAGGTCGCGTGGGACCCCGAGGAGGACCAGGCCCTGCCGGATCGCTACGTCGAGGGCACCTGTCCCTACTGCGGCGAGCAGGCCCGCGGCGACGAGTGCGACGAGGGCTGCGGTCGCCACCTCGAACCCGGCGAAATCGAGGACCCGGTCTCGACGGTCACCGGCAACCCGGCAGAGTACCGCGAGCGCGAACACAAGTTCTTCACCGTCTCGAAGCTCGCCGATTTCCTGACGGAGTTCCTCGACGATCTCGACGGCACGGACAACGCCCGGAACCAGCCCCGGCAGTGGATCGAAGAGGGGCTCCAGGACTGGTGTATCACCCGGGACATGGACTGGGGAATCGACTATCCGGGCGAGCACAGCTCCGAGGACGATCTCGTCCTCTACGTCTGGGTCGACGCGCCGATCGAGTACATCGCCTCGACGAAGCAGTACTCCGAACGCGTCGGCGCCGACGTCTACGACTGGGAGGACGCGTGGAACGGGAGCGAGCAATCCGACTCGGAGAACGCTGGCGAGATCGTCCACTTCATCGGCCGGGACATCATCCAGCACCACACGATCTTCTGGCCGGCGATGCTCCACGTCGCCGGGTACGACACCCCGCGAGCTGTGTGCGCGACGGGGTTCATCACGATCAACGGGAAGGGGCTCTCGACGAGCCGAAACCGCGCGATCTGGGCACAGGAGTATCTCGACGAGGGGTTCCACCCCGACCTTCTTCGTTACTACCTGACCACGAACGGCGGGCTCCAGCAGGACATCGACTTCTCCTGGGAGAAGTTCGCCGACCGCGTCAACGGCGAGCTCGTCGGCACGCTCGGCAACTTCGCCTACCGCGGTATGCTGTTCGCATTTCGAAACTACGACGGCACCCCAGAGGCGACGGTCTCCGAAGAAGTCGAGGCCGAGATCGAGGACGCGATCGACTCCGTCCACGCCGCCGTCAACGAGTACGACGTCCGCGCGATCGGCACCGCACCGGTCGAGCTCGCTCGCTTCGGTAACGAGTACATCCAGCGCAACGAGCCGTGGTCGCTCGTCGACGACGAGCCCGAGGCCGCCGCACAGGTCATCTACGACTGTGTCCAGCTCTCGAAAGCCTGCGCCGTGCTGGCGGAGCCAGTCATGCCCGGCACGGCCGAGGAGCTGTGGACCCAGCTCGGCGAGGACGGCTCGGTCCACGACGTGGAGCTCGAGGCGGCGCTCGAACCGCCCGCCGACGAGTTCGAGGAACCCACCGAGCTGTTCGAGGGCGTCGAGGACGAGCGCGTCGAGGAGCTCGACGCCAAACTCGCCGACCGGGTCGCCTCAGCAGCAGACGGCGAGGACGAATCCAACGTTGACGAATCTGACGACGCGGCAGACGGCGATTCGGCTGCGGATACCGACGCCACCGACGAGGATGCAGAGAGCGCGGACGACGTGCCCGCCGATCTCGACCCGGTCCTCGAGGACCGGATCGGCTTCGAGGAGTTCCAGGATCTCGACCTTCGCGTCGGACGGATCGAGACTGCCGAGGGAATCGAGGGCGCGGACGAACTCGTCAAGCTAACCGTCGACATCGGGGTCGAGGTCCGTCAGATCGTCGCCGGGCTGAAACAGCTCCACGACGTCGACGAGCTGCCCGGAACGAAGGTGGTGGTGATGGCCAACCTCGAAGCTGCGGAGCTGTTCGGTGTCGAGTCCGATGGCATGGTGCTCGCCGCCGGCGAGCAGGCCGATCTGCTCACGACTTACGAGGACGCGGTGCCTGGCGAGCGAGTTCGATAGGCGCGAGCAACCGGTCCGGTATTGCTCTCTCTCGATCGCACTCCCGCTCGCTCTCCCATCTTCTACTTCTCATCCTCCCACTATCACCGTCTCCTCCCTCCCCTCACTCACTGCCCCGCTGTCGTTTCTATCGACCTCTCGCTGGCGCCGCCGCTCGCCACCGAAGAGCATCGGAAAGGAGAGCCGTTGCGCAGCGGGGCTGCGCGTCGGTGCAGCGTCGCGAGTGGTCAGCCGGCGTGATCAGGCGTCCGCGTCGCCGGATCCGTCCTCGTCGTCGCTGGAGTCGCCGTCGTCGTCAGCGTCGTCGCCCGCAGCGTCGTCAGAGTCTTCGTCGTCGGATTCGACGTCCTCGTCGTCAGCCTCGTCTGCGTCCTCGTCGTCTCCGTCAGCGTCCGCACCTTCGGTATCGTCGCCGTCACTCTCCGATGCATCGTCTTCCTCGGCGTCGTCGTCCATCCCGACGATGTCGGCGATCGCGTCGCCGAGGCCGAAGCTACCGCCGTCGAGGAAGTTCTGGATCGTCTGGTGGATCTCGACGACGTGATCGGGCACGTTCGCGGGCATGTCCGTGGGCGGCCCCTGCTCGCCGTCGGGGCCGACGTCGTCCGGCGCGCTGCCGTTGCCGGGCGCGGCCGCGCTGCCGTTCCCGTTATTCGGAGCGTCGTCCGAGTCGTTGTCCGCGTCGTCCGGTGCGCCCGCGTCGCTCGGCAGCTCGTTCTGCGCGTTCTCGTCGGCCTGTGCGTCCTGGGGCATGGCGGCGCCCGTGGCAGCGACGCCACCGATCAGCAGGGTGGCAGCCAGGGCGACCGCGAGCAGTTTGCGTGCAACCATCGCAGCCGGATCCATGGGCCAGGGGATGAAGAGGGGGCAAGGCCATGGCCGCGATTTCCGGCGACTGAGCGCGTCTCAATCCCAATTAAGCCGAATTAAACGAGTGAAACGGTCCGGGATCCCCGGTCTGGCGTCCGTCGAGATCGGAGGCCGCCGACCGGCACTCTCGCGCGGTCGGTGGTGGGCGCCCGGCGGTGAGCAGTCTGCAGCGAGGATCCATCTGAACCCACGGCGTCGACTGCCGGTTCGATCGAACGGGTCCGGCCCTGGCGCGAGCAGTACCGCTCGGCGCCCGGAGCGGTGAGCCAGGGGGATGGACGGAGCGGTCCTCCGGTCAGGAGAGCTTCCGGCGGAGTTTGTAAGACGCCAGCCGCAGCCGGTAGCTCGTGGACTTCAGCAGGTAGATCGTCATCTCTCCGAACTCGAGGATGACGCCGGCGAGCCCACTGCGGTTGCTCGGCCGGTCCGGCGGCGTCGGCCGTCGTGGTGCCGTCGGGGTGGGCGTCGAGGTCGACGAGTCCTCCGCACCCGACCCCGAGAGTGTCGCCTGTTTGGAGGAGCGTGCCGGCGTCGGTGGCGTCGCCTTCGAGGGTTGGGACGCCTTCCCGCCGGCGCCAGATTCGCTGGCAGCGGTGGAGCCACTCCCTCCATTGGCGAAGCCGATGCCTGCGCCCGCGGTGCCGTTTCCGTCGGCTGCGGTCGCGAAGTCGGGTTGGGTGGCGTGGTCGGCGGCCTGCTCGTGGTCGGGCTCGATGGACTGCAGCAGCGTCCGGAGCTCCTCGACCTCGCGTTCGAGCACGCGGTTCCGCTGCTGGAGGCGCTGGACGGCCTCGTCGGGATCGTCGGCGTCGACCTCGATCGGTTCCGTCTCGATCGGCGACCCGGGCGGGCCGTCGACCGTCCCGGATTCCTCGACGCGTGCCGTCTCGTCGGTCGCTTCGGCAGCGTCTCCCGTCTCCCGTGCCTCCGTCTCCTTCGTCTCGGGATCGGGTGTCGATTCGGGCAGTGTGAGGTCTTCGAGGCTGCCGGTATCTGGCTCGGGCTCCTGGCGAGCGGCGTCTGCTTCGGCGGCGCTTTGTTCGGACGCCTCGATCTCGTTGATGAGGTCGTTGCCGACGGTTTTGAGATCCGGGCGATCGTAGGACTCGAGCCCCGGCGTCGCTCCGGCGTCGTGGGTGTGCTTGCGGCGGAACTGGACGCGCTCGATCGCGTCGTCCCAGTCCGTCATCAGAAAAGCCTCGCCTGGGTCGAGATCGGTCAGCGCTTGCTTGCGCTCCGAGCCGATGATCTTCGAGACCACCTTCACGTCTGCTTCCCAGGTGAGGCGGTGCCAGGCCATCCAGTCACACTGCGTGATGAAGTCCTTGTCCACGGAGGAGGGGCGCTGGGAGACGCCACACATCCCGAGTCCGCGCTTGCGGCCGCGCTTGGCCACGCGTTCGAGAACCTCGCCGAGATCGCCGGCACTGCCCTGCTGTGGGAGGTACTCCTGCATCTCCTCGACGATCAGCAAAAACGGTTTGCGCACTTTCTTCTCGCGGCTGTACAGCTCCTCGATGGTGCGGGTAATGAGCTCCTGGGACTCGTCGACGTCGTCGAACCCCGAGACGTCGAGGATGATCGGAACGTTGCGCTCGAGGCCGATCTCCGCGAGCTTCTCGGCGTGGTCGGGGCCGACGCGAACGTCGGCGAACTCGTCGCCCCCGACGTGGAGTAGCTGGTACTCCTCCTGCAGCCCGTAGTACTCGCCTTCGGTGTCGACGATCAGGAAGTTGTAGCCGTTCTCGAGCAGCTCTTCGGCGATGACGCCGACCGTGTTGGACTTGCCACTCCCGGACTTCCCGGAGACGAACCCCCTGCCAGTCAGGAGCTCGACGACCGGGAGCGATCTCGCGTCCGTGGTGGGCACGATCCACTCGGCGTTGCTGCCCTGGGCCATCGGTCTTCGAAGCCTACCCGCGGAGTCGTTAAATGCTTGTTGTCACCGCCACCGGTCGGGAGGCTACCCGCGGTCGGCATCGATGCGGATCCAGTGCCGGCAGCACGCCAGGGACGCGCGAAACCCTCCGAAACCGGAGAGAAGGCGTCGCTTACTGAACCGAACTGGTAGCCTGCGTCGGTTCGGGTATACGCTGCCAAACCCCATCAACGATCGGACCTGTTCGACCACGGACGAACACGCTTATCACCCTGGTGTGCCTGGCTGATCGGTGTGCACTTTGCGGGACGTCCGGTGGGAACTGGGTCGTGTATATCGCCGGACGGCGGAGCGTTCGCCCCCGTTGGGGGCGGCTGTGGGGATCAGGAATGAACGAGGACGACGCATCTGCGACGGACGAGCCCGACGACACCGACAACGCCGAGGCTGTTGGCGCACACGGTGAGCAGTCCGACGATTCGATCGACGATCGGGCTGCTACACCCGACGGCGCGAGCGACGCGTCTGGAGATACGACGGGACCTGGCTCCGTCGCCGCGACCGAGCTGCAGGTGCCCGATGACGCCACCGAGCAGGAGGAACCTGCCGGGGACGGGCTGTTCGACGAACTGCTCGCCGGGGAACGCATCTTCGAAGACAAAGAGGTGCTTCGCCCCTCCTACACGCCGAATCGGCTGCCACACCGTGGGACGCAAATCAACGAGATCGCGACCGTACTCGTCTCCGCGCTCCGGGGGGACACGCCATCGAACATCCTCGTCTACGGCAAGACGGGGACCGGCAAGACCGCCAGCGCGAAGTACGTCAGCCAGGAGCTGGAGCGCTCCGCATCGGAGTACGAGGTCGACTGCGAGGTCGAGTACATCAACTGCGAGGTCACCGACACGCAGTACCGCGTACTCGCACAGTTGGGCAACGAGTTCATCGAGGACAATCTCGAGCGAGCCGAGGACGACATCTCCGAACTGACCGCCATCGTCGACGCCGTCAACGTCGAACGCGCCCAAGAGCTCGGTTACGAGGATCTCGCCGCCGTCCGCGACCGCATCGAGGAGCTCCGATCCTACACGGAGACGACCGAGGAAATCCCGATGACGGGCTGGCCCACCGACCGGGTCTACCAGTCCTTCTTCGAGGCGATCGACCTCTACGAACGCGTACTGGTGTTCATGTTCGACGAGATCGACAAACTCGTCGAGAAGTCCGGTGACGACACCCTCTACAACCTCTCGCGGATCAACTCCGGCCTCGAACGCTCGAAAGTCTCGATCATCGGCATCTCGAACGACCTCAAGTTCACCGACTTCCTCGATCCGCGCGTCAAATCCTCGCTGGGCGAGGAGGAGATCGTCTTCCCGCCCTACGACGCCCAGCAGATCTCGGACATCCTCGATCAGCGCGCCGAGATGGCGTTCAGCGAGGACGTCATCGAACAGGGCGTCATCCCGCTCTGTGCGGCCTTCGCCGCACAGGAACACGGTGACGCCCGCCGCGCGCTCGACCTGCTGCGCTGCGCCGGCGAGTTCGCCGAGCGTGACGGCGCCGAGCGCGTGGGCGACGAGCACGTCCGGCGCGCGCAGGACAAGATCGAACTGGATCGGATCGTCGAGGCCGTTCGGACGCTCCCGACCCAGTCCAAGCTCGTCCTTCTCTCGATCATCGACCTCGACGAGAACGGGGAGTCCCGGGTGACCACCGGCGAGGTCTACAACGTCTATCGCACGCTCGCCGAGGAGGCCGGCCTCGACCCCCTCACCCAGCGCCGCGCCACCGACCTCATCTCCGAACTCGATATGCTCGGCATCGTCAACGCGGTCGTCGTCTCGAAGGGCCGCTACGGCCGGACGAAGGAGATCAGCGTCTCCGTGCCGACGGACCGCACGCGAGAAGTCATCGAGCAGGACGCGCGGCTGGGCGAGGACAACTGACGCCGTAGTGCCGACCCCGAGGTCGGCAACGATCTCCGCCGTGTCGTCGATTTTTCTGCACTACGTCCGTCGGCGAGCGTACGCATGGTCGAGATCGCACACGTCAACTTCGCCAGCGACGACCCCGCTGAACTCGCGGATTTCTGGGCTGAAGCGCTAGACGCCGAGCGGCTGGACCTGCTCGACGAACTCGGCCTCGAGATCGTCGAGGTACCCGACGGCCCGAACCTCATGCTCCGCGAAGCGCCACGCGGAACGGATCGCGGTCTGCCGATCCACCTCGACCTCCACGCCGAGGATCGCGAGAGCGAGGTCGAGCGCCTCGAAGGACTCGGCGCGATGGTGCGCGAAACGAAGACCGACGAGGAGCACGACACCGTCTGGACGGTGATGGAGGACCTCGCCGGGAACGGCTTCTGCGTGAGCGAGGGGGTAGCAAAGCGGTGCGTCGCGGTTTGCACCACGCAATCCACCGCCAGCGAGGGCGGTGCCCGAGCTGGCGGCCTTTTTTGGTGGAGATTTTTTGGACCGGGGTTCCCGCAACGAGCGACCGCAGGGAGCAAGTGAGGAAATCCCGGTCCAAAAAAGGTCCTTAGAAGTAGTCGACGCCCTCGGGCAGCTCTTCCTTCATACCCTTGCGCTCGCGGATCTCGCCGATGATGTCACGCTGGAGGTTGTCTGCCAGCACGCGGAAGCCAGCGTTCTCGGTGTTCCAGGACGCCCGGCCCTCGGTCGCGGAGCGGATGTCGCTGGAGAAGCCGATCATCTCGTCGACGGGCGCGACGCCCTCGACGACCATGAGGTCGCCTTCCTGGTACATGTCGTCGACGCGGCCACGTCGGCCCTGGATCTCGCCGGAGGCGGCGCCCATGTGTTCGTTGGGCACGTCGATGCGGACCTCCTGGATCGGCTCCAGCAGGCGGATCTCGGTGTGGATCAGCGCGCGGTGGACCGCGTTGCGGACCGCCGGGATGACCTGGGCGGGACCGCGGTGGATGGTGTCCTCGTGGAGGCGGGCGTCGTGGAGTCGGAGGAGCGATCCCTCGACGGGCTCGCCGGCGAGCGGGCCCTCGTCGAGGGCGTCCTCGAGCCCTTCGATGACGAGCTCCATCGTCTCGTTGAGGTGCTGAATCCCCTTCGTGTCGTCGATGAAGATGTTCGCGCCGTGGATCTCCTCGACGTTCTGGGAGGTATCCTTGTCCATGCCGGCGTCCTGTAGCGCCTCGCGGCGCTCCAGCTCGGGCATGTCCATGGACACTTCGCCCTTCTTCAGCGCGTCGATGAGATCCTGCTCGAGCGGCTCGATGGAGATGTAGAAGCGGTTGTGGCGGTTCGGGGAGATCCCCTCGACCTCGCCGCCGGTCGGCTGCTGGGGTGCCTCCCGGAAGACGACGATCGGCTCGCCGGTCTTGACGGGGATGCCCTGGTTGC
Organism: Salinarchaeum laminariae; assembly: GCF_023204835.1. GTDB lineage: Archaea > Halobacteriota > Halobacteria > Halobacteriales > Salinarchaeaceae > Salinarchaeum > Salinarchaeum laminariae. Next base: position 495,514 of record NZ_CP096270.1, on the reverse strand, counting down.
GCTCGATGCGCTGGGTCTGGACCTCGAGGTGGAGCTCGCCCTGTCCGGAGATGAGGTGCTCGCCAGTGTCCTCGTTGATCTCGATCTGGATCGTCGGGTCCTCCTTGGAGACCTGTCGCAGCGTCTCGATGAGCTTCGGCAGGTCGTCCATGCTCTTGGCCTCGACGGCTTTCGTGATGACGGGCTCGGAGATGTGGTCGACGCTCTCGAAGGGCGTCATTTCGACGGAGGAGACCGTCGAGCCGGCGATCGCGTCGGGGAGACCGGTAACGGACGCGATGTTCCCCGCGGGGACGCGATCCACTTCCTCGCGCTCGTCACCCATGAACAGGCCGACGCTCTGTACGCGATTCTTGCCGGCGGTTCCGGAGACGTAGAGCTCTTGGCCCTCTTCGAGGGTCCCGGAGAAGACGCGCCCGGTGGCGATCTCGCCGGCGTGGGGGTCGACGCCGATGTCGGTGACCATGAAGACGACCTCGCCCTCGGGGTCGACGTCGCGCATCGTCCCGGCGAGCTCCGAGTCCGCGTCGCCGCGCCAGACCCGCGGGATGCGGTGGGGCTGGGCGTCGATCGGGTTCGGGAAGTGCTCACAGACCATGTCGAGCACGACGTCCGAAAGCGGCGTTCGCTCGTGGAGCTCCTGGCGCTTGTCCGCGCGCTCGAGGTCGATGATGTCGCCGAAGTCCATCCCGGTGCGCTGCATCGAGGGCATCGAGACGCCCCACTTGTAGAGCGCGGACCCGAAGCCGACGGTACCTTCCTCGACGCCGACGGTCCAGTCCTCGTCGACGTCGTCCATCTCCTCGGTCATCCCGCGGATGAGCTCGTTGACGTCGCGGATGACCGCAAGCAGGCGCTCCTGCATCTCCTCGGGGCCCTCCTGGAGCTCCGAGATCAGGCGGTCGACCTTGTTGATGAACAGCGTGGGCTTGACGCCCTCGCGGAGTGCCTGTCGCAGCACCGTCTCCGTCTGGGGCATGGCGCCCTCGACGGCGTCGACGACCACGAGCGCACCGTCGACGGCGCGCATCGCGCGGGTGACGTCGCCACCGAAGTCGACGTGGCCCGGCGTGTCGATGAGGTTGATGAGGTAGTCCTCCTCTTCGTACTCGTGGGTCATCGAAACGTTCGCGGCGTCGATCGTGATGCCGCGTTCCTGTTCGTCCTCCTCGGTGTCCATCGCGAGCTGCTCGCCGGCGGTGTCGTCGGAGATCATGCCGGCGCCTGCGAGGAGATTGTCTGTCAGCGTCGTCTTGCCGTGGTCGACGTGGGCGGCGATGGCGATGTTCCGGATCTGTACCGGATCGTCCATCAGCCGCTCGCACTTTTCCACGATCTTCTTGCGGCGTCCCATTGGGGAATCGTATCGCCAGCGGGGTCAAAAGGGTAGTGATCCGCGGGCGCAGTGGCGCCAGCGGTGGGACGCACCGACACAGCACCGTGGCAGCTGGTGACGATCCGGACCAGAACAGTTACCTGCCGATCGGCCGGAGCATCCGGCGTGATCCGCCGTCTCGCTGCACTGGTGGCCGGGCTGGCCCTCGCTGCCGGCCTCTCCCTCGCCCTCGGACAGCTCCTCGCGCTCCGGTACGCGCTCGCGATCGGCGTCGGCGTCGGTACCGGCGTCTTTCTGATCGTCGACGGCTCCGCCGGCGCCGGGGAGGGCTGGCTCTATCACGAGGCCCGGCCGCGGAGCGAACGAATCGTCGACTTCCAGCGATCAGCCGGCGTTGCCGTCGGGATCGGGCTTCTGGTCGCGTGGACGACGGCTGTCGCGTCCGTCGGGCGGATCGGCGCAGCCCTGGTCGTTGCCGTCACCACGATCATCGTCGCGAACCTGGTCTTCCTCTACCAGCGGCCGGCCTACGAGCAGATGCTCGAGGACGAGTAGTAGTCGTCTGGCGAGAGTAGCGTCTGTGGTGAACTACGTCGGGACGTACCCGTGGAGTTCCGCCACAGCGTCTGAAACCAGGTCCGGGGAGAGTTCTCCCTGGAGGTCCTCGAGCTCGCGATGTTTCATCGTCGAGACGTACCACGGCGATATGAACGCGTCAGCGTTCGATCCCCCACGAATCCAGGCATCGCCGGTGACAGCGATTCCGGCGCCGTGAGCCTGCGTCGTCAACGCAAGTACGATGGCTTCCTCGTCCGCGAACGGTTGCGAGCCGTCGCTGACGATCAGCCACGGTCGATATGCTGGCGAGGATTTGTGCAGTGCTGGTCCCCACCAGACCTCACCGCGTCGATTGTCCATCGACGCATCCTCCATCTACGTGTCCTCCCCGACGCCTGGGCCCCAGTCCTCGGAATCTTCGGGACCGAACCGCTCCGTCGCGTTTCGCGCGGTCGCAAGCGACGTCAGCGTCGTGGCGACGTCGGCGTCGGGATCTGCTGCCCAGTACTCGCCTCGGTGGCGCACCAGTTCGCGGTCTTCGAGTCGAGAGAGAACGACGCCGACGCTCCCGCGAGCGATCTCCACTTCCTCGTGGATTTCCTTCGGCGTGAACGCCTGTTCGTCGTTGGCCGAGAGGAAGGCCAGCACCAGCTCCGCGTTCGTGTGACCACCGGGACGTAGCTCGGACTCGTCGTCTTCCTCGAAGCGATCGATCCGGATCGGCACATACGACGTTCGACGCTCCAGTGTAATAGCTGTATTGGGCGTAATTACTGTAATTCCATCTGGTAGCACGTCGTGTCTTGGCCGAGGTATCGCATAAAAAGATCCGCAAGAAATCGCGCCGTTCAGTCGTCAGCGGGCGCCGGGCTGTCGCCGCCTTCGGCCTGCTGCTTCGTCCAGGCGAGCTTGCCACCGGCGGCGAGCATCTCGCGCTCGCGTTCGGAGGCGTCCAGCGTCGCGGTGGCCTCCCAGTCGTCGTTCACGCGGATGGTGAACTCCTCCTGGCCGGAGGCGACCGCTTCGTGGACGTCGTCGACGACGGCGACGTCGTCACCCTGCTCGATCTGCTCGTAAGTCTCCTCGTCGATGAGGAGCGGGACGAGCCCGAAGTTGAAGAGGTTCGCGCGGTGGATCCGTGCGAAGCTCTGTGCGAGGACGCCCTCGATACCGAGATACATCGGGCACATCGCGGCGTGCTCGCGTGAGGAGCCCTGCCCGTAGTTCTCGCCAGCGACGAGCCAGCCACCGTCGGCGGCGGCCGCGCGGTCGGCGAAGGTGTCGTCGACGCGGGAGAGGGTGAACTCAGAGAGCTTGTCGATGTTCGACCGGTACATCAGGATGTCCTGGGTCGCAGGGATGATGTGGTCGGTCGTGATGTTGTCGCCCATCTTGAGGATCGCGGGGCCGTCGATGTCGGCGTCCAGCGCATCCTTGATGGGCACGTCGCCGATGTTGGGGCCCTTGACGAGCCCGTCGTCGGGCGCCTCGTCGGGCGTGATGAGGTCGGTCTTCGAACCGTCGTACTCCTCGGGGAGCTCGAAGCCGGGGTCCTCGAGGTCGCCGAGGTCGTCGGCGAGATCCCGCGGATCGACGATTTCGCCCTTGATCGCCGCGGCGGTGGCGACCTCGGGGCTGCAGAGGTAGACGTTGTCGTCCTCGATGCCGGAACGGCCCTCGAAGTTTCGGTTGAAGGTACGCAGCGAGACGGAGTCGGAGGCGGGCACGTGACCGATGCCGATACACGCACCGCAGGTGGCCTCCGAGAAGTTCACGCCGGCGGCCATCATCTCGGCGACCCAGCCCTGTCGGGCCAGCATCTCCGAGGCCTGCTTGGAGCCGGGTGCGACGATCATCTCGGTCGTCATGTTGACCTCGCGGCCCTCGAGCATCTTCGCGGCGGGGAGGATGTCGGCGAAGGCGCCGTTCGTACAGGAGCCGACCATGACCTGGTCGACGTCCTGGCCAGCGACCTCGCGGACGGGAACGACGTTGTCGGGCATCGAGGGCTCGGCGATGAGCGGCTCGAGGTCCGACAGGTCGACGACGATCTCGTCGGCGTACTCCGCGTCGTCGTCGGGCTGGAGCTCGACGTACTCGTCGGCGCGGTCGACCTTCTCGAGGTACTCCTGGGTGCGCTCGTCCGTCGGGAAGATCGACGACGTGGCGCCCAGCTCCGTACCCATGTTGGTGATCGTCATCCGCTCGGGTGCCGAGAGCGTCTCGACGCCGGGACCGGTGTACTCGAGCACCTTGCCGACGCCGCCCTTGACGGACAGCCGTCGGAGGAGCTCGAGGATGACGTCCTTCGCGGTCGCCCACTCGGGCAGCTCGCCCTCGAGGCGAACGCTGTGGACCTCGGGCATCTCGATGTAGTAGGGCGCGCCACCCATCGCGACGGTGACGTCGATCCCGCCGGCGCCGATGGCGAGCTCGCCGAGCCCGCCGGGCGTCGGCGTGTGAGAGTCCGACCCCAGCATCGTCTTGCCGGGCGCCGCGAAGTTCTCGCGGTGGACGTTGTGACAGATGCCGTTGCCGGGCCGAGAGAAGTACGCGCCGTAGGTGCCGGCCGCAGAGCGCAGGAAGCGGTGGTCGTCGGTGTTCTTGAAGTCGAACTGGTAGGTCTGGTGGTCGCAGTACTGAGCGGCGATCTCGGTCTGGACCTCGTCCAGGCCCATCGCCTCGAACTGCAGCCACACCATCGTCCCCGTGGTGTCCTGGGTCAGGACCTGGTCGATCTCGATACCGATCTCCTCGCCGGGCGTCAGCTCGCCCTCGACGAGGTGGTCATCGAGAATTTTCTCGGTGAGAGTTTGTCCCATAGCGGCCCAATATCGTCACCGCGCGGGTATAAATCCCGCGAGATCCGCGTGTACGATCGTGGGAGACCGCCCCTCGGCGAGCACTATCCGTGCCGAAGCCCGCTCCCGTTTCGGTCTATTCGGCCGCTGGCTGGCGCGCCAACGTCGGAACGAACTTGGCTCCCCCGGTGCCACGAACGCCTATGTTCCGCTCTGGCGCCTTCGTCGCGGAGAACATTAGCCCGATCGAAGAGGAGCAGGTCCAGCCAAACGGCGTCGATCTCACGCTCGAAGCGGTGCTCGAACCCGACGAAGTCGGGCGCATCGGCCGGGACGGCAAGACCGTCGCCGACCGGACTGAGATCGAGCCAGAGGGCGACGATCGCGTGTTCCACCTCGAGCCCGGAGGCTACGTCGTCCGCTATACCGAGACCGTCGCCATTCCCGAGGAACACGTCGGCTTTATTCTGCCCCGCTCCTCGCTCATGCGCAACGGCACCACGCTGGAGACCGCCGTCTGGGATGCGGGCTACGAGGGCAAGGGCGAGGGCCTCCTGCAGGTGACTCATCCCATCGAGATCGAGCAGGGCGCCCGCTTCGGGCAGATCGTCCTCGCGGATGCTGCCCACGAAGACCTCTACGACGGCTCCTACCAGGGCGAACGGCTGGAGTGAATTCGAGAGGGGATACTTTTACTACGATCGTGACCGCTGCGAACCGCTTGGAAGCCCCCTCCCGCTCGTCGTTTCTGAGTCGTTGCGCGCCTCACTCTCTTCGGTCGTTCGGTGCTTACTTCCTCAGAAACGACGAGCGGTCGGCCCCTTCCAGTCCCACCCGAGGGATTTCCCAGGGTAGCTATGCGCACTGGATCGTCCAAAGGGCTATTGCAGGCTGGATTCCCAGCGCGGAGCGCAGCCGGAATCCCCTCGCCGTCACTCAACCGGACTCAGTCCCGGGTGGGGCTTCGGAAGGGGCCGACCGCTCGTCGGTGTAGGCGACGGTGAGCCGAGCACATCGAGCCGAACCTCGACAGACGAGCGGAGCGAGTCTGTCGGTGTAAGCACCGCAGCCGAGCGAGCGCCAGCGAGTGAGGCAAGGCGCGCAGCGAGCGTACACCGACGAGCGGGAGGGGGCTTCCGTAGGAGGTTGCGGTCTATCAGAGACCTACAGTTCCAGCTCAGCAAATTCCTAGGTCGAAACCGGTTTTTGGGAGGCCCCCAAGACAGCCCTATGGCAGGCGAGGCGGTCTCGGCGTTCGTTCCCGGACACGTCACCGGCTTCTTCGCGGTACACGACGGCGAGACTCCGATGACAACGGGCTCTGTCGGCGGGGGAATCACCCTCGCGGACGGGGTGACGGTCACGGTCCGGGCGGGCGAGCGCGAGACATACCTCGACGACACGAGTGCGCCGATCGCGCCGGTCGAGCGGATTCGCGAGGTGCTGGATCTCGACGCGACGGTCCTCGTCGAGAGTGCGCTGCCGCCGGGCTGTGGGTTCGGCGTGTCGGGTGCGGCCACGCTCGGCACCGCGCTCGCGGCGGCGGAGTCATTCGACCTCGAGTACTCCGAGAACGAACTGATCTCGCTGGCCCACGGCGCGGAGGTGCGAGCCGGCACGGGACTCGGCGACGTCGTCGCGCAGGCCCACGGTGGCATGGTGCTTCGAACGGAGCCAGGCGCGCCGGGCGAGGGCGAACTCGATGGCATTTCAGCCCGGGAGACCGTCGAGTATCTCGCGATGGACGAGCTCTCGACAGCCGACGTGCTGGACGGTGAGACGGACGCGCTGAGCGAGTTCGGCGGGCAGTCCCTCCAGATGGTCCGCTCGGAGCCGACTGTGGAGACGTTCATGCGCGCCTCGCGGCGGTTCGCGCGCGAAGCGGAGCTCTTGACCCAGCCGGTGATCGAGGCGATCCAGGAGGCCAACGAGGCCGGCGGCGACGCGGCGATGGCGATGCTCGGCGAGACCGTCTTCTGTCTCGGCACTGGGCTGACCGACGCGGGCTACGACGCCGAGCGGACGGAGATCGATCCAGCGGGCGCGAGCCTCTGCCGGTAGGTCGGCTCGCAGCCCGTGGCGCCGATCGTCGCGACATATCGTTTTCGGCCGATATTCTGGTCAGCTGTCCGAACTGTTCACGCTCCCGACCGCCGTCCATTCACCGCGGAGTCCGGCGAATGTAACTCCAACTGACGGGCGATCTGCCGGCCCGAGAACAGGTGCTGGGGTTTATGCTCCCGCTGTGAGCACCTACCGACCTACCATGGCAGCGTCTGACATTCAGGACGGGCGACTCGTCGAACTCTACCACCGGTACGTCGGCGAACCGGACTCCAAGCGCGACGTCTACGGCTACTGGCTCTTCCTCATGGGGACTGTTGCAGGGATTCTCGGGTTCGTGATCTACGAGGTCGGCGTCGTGATGGGCGGGCAGAACTGGGCGCTCCGGCGCGTCGCGATCGTCCTTGCAGCCTCAGGGGGCGTCTTCGGCTTACTCGGAATCGTCACACTCCTGCCGGTTCGCAGACGCGCGATGCAGGCGAGCATCGTCGGTGCGGCAGTCGCGCTCCTCTCCTTACCGGTCTTCTGGCAGGTCTACCCCGGTAGCTGGAACGTCAGCTCCGGGACGGACTACGCGCCGATCATCATCGCCATCTACAGCCTCGGCGTCGGCGTCGTCGCTGGCGTCGCGGTGCTCGTGCCGATCGTGACGGGGGAGAAGGGGCTGCTCGTCGAACCCGAGCTCGGGATCGACTCGGACGCCTCGCCGGTGCTGCTCGGCGAGGAGACGGAGGACGCCTTCTTCGCGGTCTACGAACACCCGACCAACGACTGGGGCTGGCGAATCATCCAGCGGGACGCAGTCGGCGAGTCCGCCGACCTCGCACCCTCTGACACCGACGCGCGGCTCGCGATCGACGACGTGCGCGAGACGATCGGCGACGCGGGGATGCTGGAGATCACGACGGCGGCCTTCCGCCTCTACAAGACCGAGGCGGGCGGCTGGCGCTGGTCGCTCGTCCGGGACGACGGCAGCGTGCTCGCCCGGAGCGACGAGCCAGCCGCGACGCGTGACGAGGCCGAATCGACGGTCACCTTCCTCAAGGAGGCGATTCCGGGCGCGAGCGTCATCGAGATTCGCTCGGCCGCCTTCGACGTCTCCGAGGACGAACGCGGCGAGTGGCACTGGCGACTGCTGGACGATCAGCGCAAGCCACTCGCGACGGACCCCGACGGCTACGACGACGAGGCGACCGCCCAGCGCGCGACCGACCGCTTCGTCGAGGGCGTCGACGGCACCCGCATCCTCGCGTTCGAGGTCGGCATCGAACTCCTGCCCGGCGACGCCGGCTGGCACTGGCGCGTCGTCGACCGCCAGGATCGCTCCCTCGTGACTAGCGAGGCGGCCTACGAGACTCGGCGAAGCGCCGAGGAGGCGGCCAGCGACGCAGCCGAGCGCGTCGGCGACGCCACGATCGTCGAGCGTGGCACGCCCGGATTCGAATGTTACGGCGTGGGCGAGGGCTACCGCTGGCGGCTGCGCGACGACGCCGACGACCTGATCGCGCACAGCCCCGGGGCCGTCGAGCGATCTGAGACCAACCGCCAGCTGGCCGAGCGAACGCGAGAGGTCGTCGGCAGCGCCGAGACCGTCGAGGTCGCGGGCGCCGACTACGAGGTCTACCCCGTGGACGAACCCGCGTCTGCCGGGGGTGCGGGTGACGGGCAGGCCGCGGACGACGACGCTGCGGGACGGGCCTGGAACTGGCGACTCGTCTCCGCGGATCGTCGGCTGCTCGCGGACAGCACCGAGACGTTCGCGGACAGCGGACTCGCCGAGGAGGCCGCCGGCCGCGTGCGCGAACAGGCGCTGGCGGCGGAGCTCATCGAGTTCGAGCAGGCTGCCTTCCAGCAGTACGAGTCCGGCGGCGAGTGGCGCTGGCGGCTCATCGACGAGGACGGCCAGGTGATGGCCGACAGCGGCGAGGAGTACGGCTCCCGGGAGGAGGTCATGGACGGCATGACGACGCTCAAAGAGAACGCGCCCGACGCCGAGGTGCTGGAGATCGACACCGCCGCCTTCGAGATCTACAAGACCGACGCCGGCGAGTACGCCTGGCGACTCATCGACGAGGCGGGCAAGCTGATCGCCGAGGGTGCGGACACGCATCCCTCCAGAGCCGCCGCACGCGACGCCGTCGAGTTCCTGACCGAACACCTCGACGACGCACGGGTCCGCGGAATGGATACCGCGATCTTCCAGTGCTCGACGGACGCCGAGGCCGACGTCTGGGACTGGTGGCTCGTCGACACCGACGGCACGATCCTCGCGGAGGCGGGCGAGCGCTACCCGACTCGCGACGACGCGACCGCCGCGATCGCGAACGTCAAGGAGGCCGGTGACAGCGCCGAAATCGACGAGATCGGCGCGCTCACCGTTCAGCTCCGGAACGGCAGCGGCTGGCACTGGCGGCTCATCGATCGCGACCGCGAACCGGTCGCGACCGGAGACCGTACCTACGAGGACCGCGGCGCTGCGCTCACCGACGCCCACGCAATCATCGACGGCGCCGACGAGGCACCCGTCTTCGAGCTCGGCGACGGCGTCGTCTGGATCGACAAGACCGAGGATGGCTGGGGCTGGCGGCTCCTCGACGACGATCGCGAGACCGTTGCCGAGGCTGCCGAGCGCTACGACACCCGGCACGCCGCCGTCGAGGCCGTCGAGACGGTCCAGTCCCGGGCACCCGACGCCGGGACGCTCGAGTTCGAGACGCTGGCCTTCGAACTGCACCGCGACGAGGCCGACGGCTGGGCGTGGCGCCTCCTCGACGAGCGCGAGCGCGTCCGCGCCGTCAGCGCTGCGGACTACGAGATTCGCGACGACGTCCAGATCGCGATCGACGAGACGAAAGAGATCGTCGGCGACTCTAGCATCCTCGAGATCGACGAGGCTGCCTTCGAGTTCCACGAGCGCGGCGGCGGGTGGATCTGGCGGCTCGTCGACGAGAACGGACGATCGCTCGCCGAGTCCGTCGAGCCACACCCATCGAGGCAGGTGGCTCGCGAGGAGATGCTGACGGTGAAAGAGCACGGCCCGAACGGTGAGACCGTCGTGACCTGGTGACTGGCAACCCAGCGCAGTAGCCTGATCGTTCGCTGTTCGCTTCCGCGGCCTGCGTTCAACCCTCTTTCAGCTGCTACGAGTTCGCCGCCCGTAGCTACGGCTGATCGTCCATCTGCAGAGAAGCAGCCGAGGGGCGGGGAGCGCCGTAGTCTCACTGCCGGCGAGGGACACGGTCCTGCGTCGGCGGGGCTGTGGTGGGCCGTCACACAGAACGAGTAGCGACCGCTACTCGTCGTCGAACAGCGGTGAGGATCGAAGCTGCTCGGTCGACGGCCGATCCTCGCCGTAGTGCTGGGCGGAGGCAAGCTGTGCGTCGACGAGGGCGTTTACCTGGGGCCCCCATTCCTCGTCGGAATGGGACCGGACGAACGCCGCCCACCGCTTGATCTGCTGCTCGCGCTGGTGGCGGTTGCGCGCGTGCTTGCGATCACGTTCCTCGGAGTTTGTCATATTCCTCGACGACGCCCAGTCGTTCGGCATACTCTTCGAGTGCTCGGCTGTTAAGGCTTGGCTTGGCCATCTCGTAGAGGTATAGGGCGTCTTCGTAATCTCGCTGGGCGCCCATGTTGAGCTTGTACGCGATCTGGAGTTCGAGCGATCCGATGGCGAACTCGGCGTCGGAAAACCGGACCGTCACCTGTTCGTCCAGCGCGGCGCGGTCGTACTCGTCGGTGGCGAACTTCAGCTCCACGTTCGGCACACGCCGATCCGCTCTGGCGACGCGAATCGGGAGGTCGTCGGCGAGGGTATCGTAGAGCTGCTCTAACGGCATCGCCGGTCCCCAGAATCCAGCGTCCTGCAGTGCGTCGGCGAGCGCAGTGCCAGTGGCCTCGTCGAAGGGGTCGACGATCACGTCGATGTCCTCGGTGGCGCGCGAACGGCCGAGCAGTACTGCGACGTACCCGCTGACGACGGCGTAGTCAACGCCTGCGTCAGAGAGAATCTCCGTCACGTCCAGAACGAGGTCGTCGAGTTCGTTGCGCGGCTTGTCCAGGACGAGGACGTCGTCGCGAATCTCCATGGCTGTGCGTGGCCTCGCAGGTGAATAATGGCTTGCCCTGCTGCTCGCTCACGAACCTGTGGCAGTCTGGGACACGCTTCTGTCCGTGCAACGATCGGCACGCACGGATTCACAGGCCGATGGACCGGATATCTTTTGCAGGGCGATCCCCCACGCTGGATCGTGAGCGACGAGGACCACGCGAGCGAGGCCACGCCCGGCGGCGACGGGGATGGCCCCGCCACCGACGATGCCGATGAGGCAGCCGCCGAGACCGCGAGCCAGTCGGCAGTCGCCGAAGCAGTCGCGGACGTGCCCCTCGAGGAGGACGATGCCGAAGACGCGACCGATGGGGCCGCCGCGACCGATCGCACTCGCGACGAACCCGAACATACGCCCGAGGACCACCCCCGCTCGGACGACCTCGAGACGCGCCACCGGATCGAGGCCGGGGTCGAGAAGGGGATCACCCACATCCAGGGGATGCACGCCGAGGGCCGCGGGACGGCCTTCGACTACCTGCTCGGCGAGGAGACGATCCCGAGCGCGGACGAGGCCGCTCGGGCGGCCGCAGCGCAGCTCCTACTCGCCGAGCATCCCGTGCTCTCGGTCAACGGCAACGTCGCCGCGCTCGTGCCCGATGAGTACGTCGAACTCGCCGACGTCGTCGGCGCGGATCTCGAGGTCAACCTCTTCAACCGCACAGAGGAGCGCATGGAGACCATCGCGGAGCACCTCCGCGAGCACGGCGCCGAGGCGGTCAAGGGCCTGAAAGGCGATGGCGAGATACCCGAGGTCGGGCACTATCGCGGGATCGTCGACGCCGACGGGATCGAGGACGCCGACGTGGTGCTGGTTCCGCTGGAGGACGGCGACCGCGCCGAGGCGCTCGGCGAGATGGGCAAGACCGAGATCGTGATCGATCTCAACCCGCTCTCGCGCTCGCCCCAGACCGCGGCGATTCCGATCGTGGATAACGTGGTTCGGGCGATTCCCACAATCTCCGAGCACGCGCGGAATCTGCTCGACGCCGGGGCCAGCGACGAGGAGCTCCAGGCCGTCGTCGAGTCGTTCGACGCCCAGGATCACCTCTGGGACGCCGAGGAGCAAATCCGAACGGCCGCCTGGGAGTAACGCGGACCGTCGTCGGTACCCTTTGGCGTATCCTGCCGGCCGAGGCCGTCGGCCGGTGCTATCTGCCGGTCTTTCTCCGAGTCGGATCGGCTGGCATCCGCCGCACGTACTATCGACTTATACTACCTGCTTATCACATGTCGAAGAGCGTATAGCTTCTCTCGGAGTGGTATCCCCGACACTGTCATGCGGTTCTGGCGCTCCCCGGATCACAACACATATCTACCACGCCATAGTAACACCGAGTGGTATGAGCGAATCCGATTCATTCGACAAGTTCAGCGACGTCGGCGAGGCGGAAGTCACCCGAGCGATCGGCCAGGAGTGGACCGAGGAGTTCATGGACTTCTCCGACTCCGACGTGATCATCGTCGGCGGCGGACCCTCCGGGCTGATGGCCGCCAAAGAGCTCTCCGAGCGCGGCGTCCAGGTCATGGTCGTCGAGAAGAACAACTACCTGGGCGGCGGGTTCTGGCTCGGCGGCTTCCTCATGAACAAGGTAACAGTCCGGGACCCCGCCCAGCACGTCCTCGCCGACCTCGACGTCGACTTCAAGCAGTCCCAGGACTCCGAGGGCCTCTACGTCGCCAACGGCCCCGAGGCCTGTTCCGGCCTCATCAAGGCCGCCTGTGACGCCGGCGCGAAGATGCAGAACATGACGGAGTTCACCGACATCGTGATCCGCGAGGATCACCGCGTCGGCGGCATCGTCATGAACTGGACGCCTGTCCACGCGCTGCCCCGCGAGATCACCTGCGTCGACCCGATCGCCGTCGAGGCAGATCTCGTCATCGACGCCACCGGCCACGACGCGATGGCCGTCAAGAAGCTCGACGAGCGCGGTGTCCTCAACGCACCCGGCCTCGAGGAGGAGGCCTCCGGCATGGACCAGACCGGCGACGACACCTACGGCGCACCCGGCCACGACTCGCCCGGCCACGACTCGATGTGGGTCGGCAAGTCCGAGGACGCCGTCGTCGAACACACCGGCCTCGCCCACGACGGCCTCATCGTCACCGGTATGGCGACCGCAACGACCTACGGCCTCCCGCGCATGGGCCCGACGTTCGGCGCCATGCTCATCTCCGGCAAGCGCGCCGCCCAGGAAGCCCTCGACGAACTCGACGTCGACGCCCCCGACGTCGACATGACGAGCCGAACGACCCCCGCTGACGACTAACACCCACCTTTTTTCGGTTCGGGTGTCCTCGGCGCCTCCGGCGCCTGCGGCACCACTCACCGAAAAAATCTGCACCGCGAGAGCAAGGCTCTCGCGAGCTCTGGCTCGCTCCGCTCGCCAGAAGACCAAAAAACCGCGAGGCTCGCTCGAACACCGCACTCGCTCGCCTCGCGGTTGCTATTCTCGTCTCACCGCGACCGCACTGCAGCCCACGACGCCAGCATTTCAGTACTGCTCGCACATCCCTTGCCGAGAGCCCCGCTTTTGACTATCCCCACCGTCAGAACCCAGTATGACCGAACTTCACACCACTCAGGGAGCGCTCTCTCGCGACGATCTCGATCTAATCCTCCCCCACGAGCACGTCTTCACCGACCTCGGTCCGATGGAGGAGCGAGCCCACGAGTCCGCGGATCTCGAGGAGGTCGTCGAGGTCATCGGCCCGGAGATCGAGCGCGCGAAAGAGGCCGGCGTCACCGGGATGGTCGAGCCGACGCCACGCGGCGTCGGCCGCCGCGTCGACGCCGTCGAGGCGGTCTCGGATGCCACCGACTTCCCGATCGCCGTCGCGACGGGGATTTACCAGGAGCCACGCATTCCCGAGTGGGCCCGGGAGGCCAGCGAGGACGAGCTGACCGAGTGGATGATCGAGGAACTGACCGAGAGCGTCGATGAGGCCGAGACGAAGGCAGCGTTCATCAAGGTCAGCACGGACAACGACGTTCCCGACGCGCTCAGCGAGGACGAGGAAAAGATCCTGCGTGCCGCCGCACGGGCGGGCGCGGAGACCGGCGCCGCGATCGGCAGCCACACGCTCTCCGCCGACATGGTCGAGACCCAGCTCGACGTGATCGAGGCGGCAGGCTACACCGCAGACCGATTCGTCTGGATCCACGCCCAGGCCGAGGCGGATCTCGATCGCCACGTCGAGATCGCGGAGCGAGGCGCCTGGATCGAGTACGACTGGATCGGCGGCGACGACCAGCCCGACGCCGACTACGTCGAGCGAATCCAGCGGCTGCTCGAGGAGGAGTTCGGCGACCAGATCCTCCTGAGCCAGGACCGGGGCTGGTACGATCCCAGCGAGCCACGCGGCGGCGAGGTCGATCCCTACACCTACCTGCCCGACGAGTTCCTGCCGGCACTTCGCGAGGCAGGCGTCGAGGAGGCCACCATCGAGCTGCTGACCGTCGACAACCCTTTCGACGCGTTCGCACGGTGAGCGAGTCGGACGGCTCGGTCTGGGGTCGGCCGACATACACACTCTCTCGCTCTCTCGCTGGCACGACCGGAGGCCCGTGCGCCGTTTTCTCGGGGCTGAAGCGAGACGACAACAGCTAACTGACCCTGCGTCTATGCCTCTCGCATGGGATTCTTCGGTCGACTCACAACTGGATGGAACCTCGCGAAAGATAGCATGCACGTGCTCCGCGAGGAGCCATCGCTCGCGATCTTCCCGCTGCTCAGCGGGATCTTCGGCCTCGTGTTCATGGCTGCACTGTTCGGCGGGACCTACGCCACGATGGGTCTCGAGCAGGGGCCGGTGGCCTACGCCGTCCTCTTCGTCCTCTACTTCGGCTCGACGTTCATTGCCGCCTTCTTCAACGCCGCACTGGTCCACAACGCCCGCGAGGTGTTCCACGGCCGCGATCCCACGCTGGAAGAGGGGATGCGCGCTGCCTGGAGCCACCGGCGCGCGCTCGCTATCTGGGCACTCGTCGCCGCGACGGTCGGTATGATCCTCCGCGCGATCGAGAGCAGCGACAATCCGCTCGCGAACGTCGCCGCGATGCTGTTCAGCGTTGCCTGGAGCATCCTCACCTACTTCATCGTCCCCGTGATCGTCTTCGAGGACGTCGGCCCGACGGAGATGTTCAAGCGCAGCGGTGAGACGTTCAAATCCACCTGGGGCGAGACCGCGGGTGCCGGCTTCGGCGTCGGAATCGTCACCGCATTGTTCGCGCTCGTCGGCTTCGCCATCGCGCTGGCGATCTTCTTCGTCCTCGGCACTGGAACGATCGGTCTCGTCGGCGGCGTCGTCGTTGGCGCAATCGTCCTGCTGGGTGCCTATCTCTTCGGCAGCGCGCTGGGCTACATCGCTCGGACGGCACTGTACGTCTACGCGACGGAGGGCGAACAGCCCGAAGCGTTCAACAACGTCGACTTCGGCCGGACGCACTGAGCGGTCCCTCCCGTCTTCCTTCGTTCCCTCTCCACTCTCTCCACTCTCCACTCTCTGCTCTCTCCACTCTCCACTCTCTGCTCTCTCCACTCTCCACTCTCTGCTCTCTCCACTCTCCACTCTCTCCACTCTCTGCTCTCTCCACTCTCTGCTCTCTCCACTCTCCACTCTCTCCACTCTCTGCTCTCTCCACTCTCCACTCTCTCCACCCCCGCTCTCTCCACTCTCCACTCTCTCCACCCCCGCTCTCTACCCTCTCTGCCTCTCGATTTCCCCGTTCTTCCTCCAGAGTACCCAGTGGGTGCTCGAGTCGACCGAGCACGCCGTCAGTGGCCGTCATGCAATTATTTACGTCGGGTGCCGCATGAATCTCCATGCGCCGTCGGATGGTCGCGATCCACGTGGCGGTGCTGGTTCTCGTTCCGCTGACCCTCTGTGTCACGCCGGTCGCCGACGCCTGCCCCGTCTGTGAGGAGGGTGACGACGATGGCTTCGTTCAGGGCAACGGCGTCGCGCCGGTGAACAGCACGGCCACCGTGACCATCACCGACGACAACACAGCGGCCTGGAGCGTGGTCAACGACGTCTCACTCGGCCCGAACCAGTCGCTCGCGTCGCCAGGCGAGATCGAGAACCGCGTGAGAGATCGGCTTCAGTCCGCGGCAGGACCCAATCGCACCATCGAAACGCTCTCCGTCGACGTCGAGGGCGAGCGCCGCGTCACGCTGACGTTCACAGTCTCCGGGACGGTCCACTCCGGCCCGAACGACGTCGTGATATACGATGGGTTCGCGGTCGACGACGAGTACTCATCGACGGTCGTCAACGCGAGGTCGCTCCTCCTCCGCGGGCCAGGTGAGAGCGTCTACGTCACGAAGGACGGCACCAGAGCCGACGACGTGGGGATCGTGCGCGATGGGACCGTCCGCTACGAACGAAACGACTGGCTCGACACGGACACTCTCGTCGTGTTCGGCATGGCCAACGGCGTTCGAGGGTCGCTCGAACTGCGGTACGCAGTTGCAGCCTATCACCAGGATCGCCTGCGAGGTGCAGCCGTATGGCTTCTCATTCCTGCGGTCGTGGCTGGGGTAGCCGTCCTGACTGTGTCACGGTCGACGGGAACTGCTGGTATCGTTGCGTCACCCGAGCGGCTCACGGCGCGATCAGCGATCGCCGCGTTGACCGTATCGGTCGTGGCCGCAGTCGGACTCGCATCGGGGCTGGTCCCGCTCTCGGCGGTCACGTCCGCCTACGCCGCTGGGCTCGGATTGCTCGCGCTCTCGACGTTTGCGGGAGAACGGTCACGGCGGGCGCAAGTTCTCCTCGCGCTCTGTGGAACGGTCCTCCTCACCGCGATCGTCGGCGTCGTCCTCGCAGCGCTGGGCGGTGGGGCGTCGACGGCCGAGGGCTCGGCTGTCGCAGGACCGCCAAGACCAATCGCAACGCCAGGATCGGTCGGCATCGGCCACGCCGTCTGGTCGACGCTCGTCGCCGTTCCGATGGCGCTCGGTGCCGCGGGGCCGCTCGACCGGCGGGCACACGTTCTCGGTGCCGTCGGCCTCGCTTGCGTGGCGTACGCCGTCCTGCTCGCGTGGTGGTGGCCGGTCGTGGCCCCGGTCTCCGTCGCCTGGTATCTCGCCTCGGTGCTCCTCGCGACTCTCGCACTGGTTGTCATCGCGCTCCTCGCGTACGCCACGGGGTACGCGTTCCGGGCACCACTTCCCGACGAGGGGAACTCGACCGACGCCGGCGGGTCGTGAGGCTGCCGTGGCGCTACGCGCTCTCGAAGCCCTTAATTGACGCTCCCACGAACCCAGGTCCATGAAGCGGCTCATCGTCAACGGGGACCCCGGGATCCGCAAGGACGCGGAGATTACTGTCGACGGCGAGGATCTCGTCGCGTTCCAGGTCACTCGCAACGGCGACTGGCACGGGCCCGAGCGCGTCCAGCTCTGGTGCGTCGTCGGTACCGAAGACGAACGAGAGGCGTACGTCGAGCGGGATTTCGTTCCCCACTGGCTCGACGTCGAACGCATCGAGGACAGCGAGGTCGAGGTTCACAAGAAGGGCGGCGATCTCACCGTCTGAACTGCGCTGGTACGCTCCCGCGTCCCGACTGCGACGCCGACCGCGACCCGACTCGACTCGACTGCCGCGACGTTCTGGGTTTAAGTGACCGCGTGCTCACGTCCCGTCCGTCGACGGAAGCGCAGCTCGCGAAACTGCAGCCGGTCACCCCCATATTCACCGTCCCGGGATACGCTCGGGACACACTACGATTCCCGAACACGTGATTCATTCACTCCCTGCGCTCCAGTGGCTCGCCGTTCCCCTCGCAGGATCAGGTGGGGGATCGAACATTCTGATCCTCGTCGCGATCATCCTCGCACTGGGCGTCGCTGCACAGGTACTGGGCGACGCGTTCCGGATGCCGAGCGTCCTGTTCCTGATTATCGCCGGCATTCTCGTCGGCCCGGAGGGTCTCGGAATCGTGACGTACGCGAAGCTCGAACCTGCCCTGCGGACGATCGTAGGGATCAGCGTCGCGATCATCGTGTTCGAGGGCGCGTTTCACCTGAAGGTCGAGAAACTCCGGGAGGCGCCCTCGGCGACGCTGTTGATGGTGACGCTGGGTGCAGCGATCTCCTTCGTCGGGACGACCGTCGCCGTCGAGCTCCTGTTGCATCCTGGCTGGGGTATCTCCGCGACGACGGGCGCCCTGCTGGTCGCGACCGGGCCGACGGTCATCACGCCGGTTCTCTCCGTCGTCCCGGTGCGTGACCGGGTCGGTGCCCTGCTCGAGACCGAGGGGATCGTCAACGACGTAACTGCGGCGATACTGGCGGTCGTGATCTTCGAGGTGTTCGTCGGACAGGAGAGTCACGCCGGGGACTTCTTCATCGCCTTCGTCGAGCGGCTCAGCGTCGGAATCGTCGTTGGACTCATCACCGCTGGCGTGCTCTGGGCACTCTTCACCCAGATCGATCTCGGCTCCGGCTGGACGCCCCGGAACGCTCGCCTGATGACGCTCGCTGGAGCGGTGCTGGCATTCGCCAGCGCCGACTTCATCTCGACGGAGGCCGGCGTCGCGGCGGTCGCGATGGCGGGCATTCTGCTCGGTAATCTCGATCTGCCATTCGAGCAGGAGATAGAGGAGTTCAAGGGCGACGTCACGCTCATCGTGCTTTCCTTCGTCTTCATATCCCTGGCTGCACTGATCGAGTTCAGCGTCCTCGTCGAGATCGGATTGGCCGGTCTTCTGGTCGTGCTGATCGTCGCGCTGGTGCTCCGCCCGCTGCTCGTGATGCTCTCGACGGTCGGGGGCCGGTTCACGATCCAGGAGCGGGCGTTCATCAGCCTCGTCGGTCCGCGGGGGATCATTCCTGCGAGCGTTGCGACGCTGTTTGCAATCCGGCTCCGGAACAATCCCGAACTCGCGGCGACTGGAAGCTACGGCGCGGACGTCCTCGCGGGGACAGTGTTCCTGGCGATCATGCTCACGGTCATCTTTCAGGCAGGGCTCGCCAGACAGATCGCGAAGAAACTCAACGTCATTCCAATGCGCGTACTCATCATCGGCGGCGGTCGCGTCGGCCTCGCGCTCGCCGAACGACTCGACGAGCGTGGAGAGAACGTCGTCCTCCTCGAAGAGGACGAAGAGAAAATCGACGAACTCCGGGCGGAGGGCTACACCGTACGGGAAGGTGACGGCACCGATCTCGAGTTCCTTGAGAGCTCCGGGGCCGCCAACGCGAAGATCGTGGTGGCGGCGACCGGCGACGACGACACGAACCTGCTCGTCGCCCAGCTCGCCAGATCGAAGTTCGACGCCGAGACGGTCATCTCGCGGGTGAACCAGCCCGAGAACGTCGACGCGTTCCGCGAACTCGACGTCAAGACGGTCTCGGCGTCGATGGCGACCGCGTGGGCGATCGACAACACCATCGAGCGGCCCGCGCTCTCGAACTGGATGAACGAGCTGGGCCGGAGCGGCGACGTGCAAGAAATCGAGGTGACCGACGAGTCTCTCGAGGGCCGGACGATCAGCGAACTCGACGAGGAGCTTCCAAACGGCTGCATCCTCGCGCTCGTCTCACGCGGCGACGTGAACGAAATTCCCGACCCCGACGACGAGATCAGGTGCGGAGATCACCTTACCGTCCTGGGCCGTACCGAGGACGTTCGGACCGCGCTGAAGATGCTCCATCCCCACGACTGAGCTCGGCGGTCGGCGCGCGCCTCCAGTTGCTGCGACGATCCGGCGTTTCGGCGTCGTGATTCACTCGGCGCTTTAGAGGTCCAACAGTCCCGCCAGAAGATGCTCCGCCGACGCTTCGTTCGTCGCGAGCGGGACGTCGTGAACGTCACAGATGCGCAGGAGGGCAGAGATGTCCGGCTCGTGGGGCTGGGCGGTCAGCGGATCCCGGAAGAAGCAGATGGCATCGAGAGCGTCGTCGGCGACCTCCGCGCCTATCTGGAGATCGCCGCCGAGTGGCCCCGACTGTTTGCGCTCGACGTCGAGCTCGGTCGCCTCCTGAATCCGTTTGCCGGTCGTACCGGTGCAGACGAGCGAGCAGTCCTCGAGCGCGTCGCTGTGGCGCTGGACGAATCCGATGAGTGCCGGCTTCTCCTCGTCGTGAGCGATGAACGCGATGCGTTGCATGGGTCACACCTCGAAGCGCCACAGGAAAATCCTTCGCGTCGGAATGGGTCCCAGCGAGGATTACAGCTGTGCGCCCTCGTTCGCGGGCCGAACCACCCGAACGGTCCCCGCACAGCCCGCTGCTTCGAGGGCCGTGGCAGCCGCGTCGCGAGCGGCGTTGGCCTGCTGGTCGGTGGTGAGGCCGTAGACCGTCGGTCCCCAGGAGGACTGGCCGACGGCGTCGATTGCGTCCGCGGTCTGCAGCGACTCGACGATCGCGCCCGCCGGCGGCCGAAAGACGCCGCCCTGTGCGTCCGCGTACCAGCTTCCGTTGAGCCGTTCGATCTCCGCGATTGCGGAGCCAAACGCCGCGCGATCGCCCTGGGCCGCTGCCGGCAGGAGCCTCCGCGTGAGGACCGCCGACACCTGATCCGCGACCGCCGGCGTCGCGCTCTCGACGACGGTTCGCATCGCGGCGTCCTCGTCGTCGCCGTGCCGGCCGCGGTTCACGTTTCGGTCGCCGTCCGCGGATTGATCCCCGCTCGCGGTGACGTCGGGGATCGCAAGCACGAATCGCCAGTCCTCCGGTAGCTCGTGTCGTGCGACGATCGGCGGCACCGTCCACTCGCCGCGGGCCGGTCGCTCGGTGGTGAAGCGAGCGGTCGGATGGCCGCCGTCGACGACGAACCCGCCGCGCTGGAAGCTCGCGACCCCGATCCCGCTCCGCCCGCCCCGTCCGAGATCGGGCGCCGCGGCCCGCACGTCAACGTCCAGATCGTGGGCCCGTGCGATCGCCGCGTAGACCGCCAGGGCGAGCTGGGTACCGCTGCCGAGCCCGACGTGACGGGGGAGCCGCTCGTCGACCGTCACTCCAGCACCGGGGACGTCGAGCAGATCGACAGCGAGCGATGCGTACTCCGCGGCGAGCGGGTCGGGATCACCGCCTGCGGCCGATTTCGCTCGGACGTCGTCGGCGGGCTCGGCGGTCACGGTCACCCGCGGCTCCGCGAGCGCCACGCCGATGCCACCGTAGAGGCGCTCGTGAGCCAGCGAGAGATTGCAGAAGCCGACGTGAAGCCGCGCGCCGGCGCTAACCGTCGCCATTACTGGCTGGTTCGGAGCCTGTCCGGGATGGGCGTTTCGACGGTGGCAACGGGGCGTCTGAATTCCGGCCTGGAACGGTTCCTGGCTGCGGTCCCTGATTGTAGGACCGAGGCGCATCCGGTCCGGCAGATCACCGGGACCGATACACACAGGTACGTCGCCGCCCGACGACCGGGCGTGCCAACGCCGAGCGACACTCTCGGAGCCGATCCGCACCTCGGGCCGCTCTATGACTCCCACGGCCCGGTGACGATCGAGCCCGCCGAGGATCTCTTCGAGCGAACGGTCGTCGCG
The DNA here is from genome assembly GCF_023204835.1 of Salinarchaeum laminariae. Lineage (GTDB taxonomy): Archaea > Halobacteriota > Halobacteria > Halobacteriales > Salinarchaeaceae > Salinarchaeum > Salinarchaeum laminariae. Next base: position 474,149 of record NZ_CP096270.1, on the reverse strand, counting down.
ATCGTCAACCAGCAACTGTCGATTGACTCGGCGGCGGCGATCCGCGAGCGGCTGTTCGAGGCCGTCGAGATCACGCCTGCTGGCGTCCTCGCCGCCGACACCGCCACGCTCCGGGAGACCGGACTGTCGGGAAGCAAAGCCGAGTACGTCCAGAACGTCGCCGAGGCGTTCGACGACAACGGGTACGATCACGCCTACTTCGAGGGGATGAGCGACGAGACGGTCGCCGACGAACTCACCGAGATCGCCGGTATCGGGCCGTGGTCTGCCGACATGGTGCTCATGTTCGGTCTCGGCCGCGAGGACGTGTTCCCGGTCGGCGACCTCGGGATTCGCCAGGGGATGCACGACGTCGTCGATCCGGATCTGACGCGCGCCGAGATGGTCGAGCACGCCGAGACCTGGGCGCCCCACCGCTCCTACGCGAGCCTGCTGCTCTGGAACACCGTGGACTGATCCGCCGGAGAAACCGTGTGGCGCCGACCGATTCTCGAGACGGGCGAGCGGGCGGACTACTCTTCTTCGAGTTCGGGATCTTCGGGCTCGTCGCCGTCCACGCGCTTGCGGACGTCGACCTGGTAATGTTCGAGGATGTCACGACCCAGCAGGAGTGGGTAGTTCATGTGGCTGCGGTCCTCGACGCTCGCCGTCACCGTGTGCTGCGTGCCGCCGATGCCGACGACGAGGTCGACGACGGGACGGGCCTTACCCTGTTTGACGCTGCCCGAGCGCACACGGGTCATGCTCTTGATCGGACCGGCGCCGATCTCGGCGGCGAGCGCGGTGTCGATGCTCGAGCGGGTCGCGCCAGTGTCGGACTTCGCGAGGGTGGTCGTCGAGCCGCTGGTGCCGGAGACGACGACCTCCTCGGTGTAGCCGATCGTCGGTGACGGGGCCCCGGTGTCGCGTGGGTCGGGCCGCGGCGCGGAGCTGGGCCGGGAGTCGTCGAGCGTCCCCGAGAGCTCCTCGACGCGGTCCTCGTCGACGGTGCCGCCCGCGGTCTCGACGCCGAGCTTGGCGATGTACGGTGCGGGGCTGGTGCCGGTCGCCTTGAACAGGCCCTTGAAGCCTGCCGTGGGGTTGACCTCGAGCACGAACCAGCCGTCCTCGCCCTCGATGAGGTCGACGCCAGCGTAGTCCAGCTCCATGACCTCCGCGGCGTAGAGCGCGGTGTCTCGGGCCTCCTCCGGGAGGTCGTCGGTCGCGTCCTTGACGTCACCGCCCAGCGCGACGTTGGTTCGCCAGTCGCCCTCCGGTGCGTACCGGTACATCGCACCGACGATCTCGTCGTCGACGACGTAGACGCGGGCGTCGCGGTGGGCCTCTTCGTCGCGCTCGATGAGATCCTGGAGGAACGCCATCCGGTTGCCGACTCGCGGATTGACCGGCTCGTCGAGATCGACCTTCCAGGTGCCCCCACCGTGGGTGCCGATCGCGGTCTTGTAGACGCCGACGTCGCCGAAGCGGTCGCGCTCGCTGTTGAGCCGATCGTTGGATAGCGCCAGCAACGCGTCGGGGACGTTGACCTTCCAGTCCGCGAGCGTAGTGGCGGTCGCGAACTTGTGGAGCGCCGCCAGCACCGGACCGGGCTCGTTACACATCGGGCGGATGCGGTTGAGCGTCATCGCCAGCCCGAGCCCCTCCGCGGGCTCCTCGGTGTTCGAGAGGAGCATCCGGTTACAGATCGCGTCGACCTCGGGCTCGAGGCTCACCTCGCCCGCCTCGATCGAGACCGCGAGGTTCTCCGCGCGCAGCCAGACCGGCTCGTGGCCCAGCGCCTCGATCGCGTTACAGATCGCCTTCGTCTCCTTGCTCGTGTGGAGACTGAGGACGCCCACGCGGACCGGATCGCTCGCGGTAGCACCGCCGTCCGCCATCAGGTCGGCCCCCTCCTGCCCCGAATCGCTGCGTTCTCCCGCCGCCGTCCCACTGCCGTCTGCTGCGTCGCCGCTCATACACTGACGGTCGGCTGGCCCCGGGAAAACTGTCCCGATCGGGGCATTCGGCCCGTTCGCCCCCGATACGTCGGCAGGGCGCCGCCGATTCGTCAGTAGGAGACGCCGTTTCCCCGGCGGGGGAGCGGGACATTCGCCGGTAGGACGCCGCCGTTTCGCCGATAGCGTCGTCGAACTGCTGCTACGATGCCGTCGGTTCGGCCGTGGGCACGTCCACTTCGGCAACTGCCGAACTGCCGGTGGAGTTATTATTACCTCTCCGCTAGACGCTGGCAGTGAGTGTCACCGTCGAGACCAGGTCCGTCGCTCCGGGGAGCGACGAGTATCTCGAGGCCGCCTGGGAGCTCAAAGAGCGCATCCGGCGCTCGGAAGGCGTGCTGAAGCAGCGCCGTGGCTTCTTCGCGGACGCGTTCCGTCGATCTCGGGTCCACGTCCTCCTCGCCGACGAGGAGCTGGTCGGCTTCGCCGCCGTACGTCGCGACGGCTACGTTCTCTTCCTCGCCATCGCGACCGAGTATCGCGGGCAGGGCTTCGGCGAGCGTCTCATCGCTCGCGTCGCCGAGGCGAACGACTCGATCACCTGCCACGCCCGCGCTTCGAACGAGGATGCGCTCGGTTTCTACGAGAGTCTCGGCTTCCAGATCCAGCGCCGGATCGACAACTACTACGAAGACGGTGGCGACGCCTACTATCTCAAACTCGGCGAGGACACCGGATTGACGAGCAAGATTACGGACGCGCTCAGGTAATCGGTTGCGCGGTGGGTCTGGTGGAATTGCTTTTTTCGAGCACCTGGTGCAGCCCGCCCGACAGCAGACCACTTGGAAGCCCCCTCGCGCTCGACCGTCCGCGGCTCGGTGCGGTCCTCGGTCGCTGGCGCTCCCTGCGGTCCTTCCATCGTCGGGGACGGATCGAGCACTCGGCCCCTTCCAGTCCCTCCCGAAGAATGTTCGATCGAGTGTCGCTCTGTGGGGGGTTCTGGCGGTGCTGCAGACCGGATCGACGACCGCAGGACGGCCGGTGGACGATCCATCGCGCTACGTGCGATCCAGAACCCGGGCAGTGTGTGGGTGAGGGCGGACAGGGCTAGCGTTCCCTTCCGTCGGTGGTCGCGGAGCCATTCCACCACACGCCCGTCGATTCATCCCACGCCTACCGTCTGGAACCTTCGGCAGCGTTTTAGGCGCGTCACGCCAACGACGCAAGCGAGATGGAGGAGCGCACCCGCGCATACCTTCGCGGCCGCTTTCGCGACCACTACCGGCGGGTGGAGCTTTCGATGCCGCCCCTTGCAGAGCGCCGGGAGTGGGGCTACATCCCGTGGTCCCGGGGCGGCACGACGATGGTGCGCCACCAGTCGCTCCTCGAGATGGGCGCCGTCGAGAGCTTCCTCGAGCGCGAGCGCCCGCGACACGTCTACTTCTCGGCGGGCGTCTACCACGACCCCGGCGCGGATGCGATGGAGGCGAAGGGCTGGCGAGGCTCGGACCTCGTCTTCGACCTCGACGCCGACCACCTGCCGGGCGTCGATCCCGAGACGACGAGCTACGCCGACATGCTCGCGGAGTGCAAGGGCGCGCTGTTGAAGCTCCTCTCCTTCCTCGAGGAGGACTTCGGCTTCGAGGACCTGACGATCGCATTCTCTGGCGGTCGCGGGTACCACGTTCACGTGCGCGACGATGGCGTGCGGTCGCTGGACCGGGAGGCGCGCCGCGAGATCGTCGACTACGTCCGTGGCGTCAACGTCGACGCCGACAGCGTCGTCGACACGGAGGCCGTCGTCGGCGAGGCCGGCCGCACCTCGCCGGCTGACAAGCGAACGCTCGATACGAGCGGCGGCTGGAGCGCCCGCGTCCACCGTCGCGTGGTGGCACTCGTCGAGGAGCTGGAAGCCGCGGACGATGCGGACGCGAAGGAGCGCCTCCAGTCCTTCGAAGGCATCGGCGAGGGGCGATCCGAAGCGATCGCCAACGCCATCGACGAGAACGCCGACGCGATCCGCGCGGGCAACGTCGACGTCCACGGATCGTTCAAGGGGCTCGTCGAGGCGCTCATCGAGGAGACCGTCACAGCCGACAGCGCACCGATCGACGAGCCGGTGACGACTGACACGCACAGATTGATCCGACTGCCCGGCAGCCTTCACGGCGGCAGCGGCCTCGCCGTCACGCGGATCGACCGCGAGGATCTCGACGCGTTCGACCCGCTCGTCGACGCCGTCCCGGAGACGTTCGCCGACAACGAGATCACCGTCGAGGTGACCGACCTGACGGGCATGATCCCCTTCGACGACGATCAGCAGGGGATCGTCGAGATCGGCGGCGACAGCTTTAGGGTGGGGCCCGGCACACAACTGCTTCCAGAGCCCGTCGCGATCTTCCTGATGACCAGGGATCGCGCGGAGAAGGAGAAGGAATGAACGGAGCTATCGACGATCGAGCGGCGCTCGCTGGGCCGCTCTGGAGGTGCCCGCCGTGAACCTCGACGAGCTGCGCGCAGTGCAGGATCGCGAGCGCGAGAAAGACAGCCTCCAGCACCTGCGGGACTCGTTCTACAGCGAGGTCGGCCAGTACATCGGCGATCTCCGCGCCGAGCGCGAGCGACAGGCCGAGCGCGCGGAGGACCCCTTCGCCGACGCGGAGGTCCGCCGGCTCACCGACGAGATCGAGACTGCCGAGGAGGTCGCCGAATCCATCTACGAGCGCCGGATGGGCAAGGTCGTCAAGACCGCGAGCCTCGCCGCCGCTGGCTACCGCGCCGAGACGGAGGGGCTGACCGCCGAGGAGGACGCCCTCTTCGACGACCTCGTCGATCGGATCGAGGAGAACCAGGAGACGGTTCTCGACGTCCTCTCCGGCGAGGACGGCGCAGGACCGCCCGGCGACGTCGACTCGCCGATGGAGCCACGGGCCGATGAGGGTCCACCCGGCGGTGCCCTTCCGAACGACTCCGACGCTCCGCCGGCACCGCCCAGCCCGCCCGCTGCGGACGCAAGCGGCACCGACGAGGCCTCCTCCACCGATTCCGGGGCCGCCAGTGCGTCCGACGGCTCCGCGGCTGACGCAGACGGCGCCGCTGGCGCCACCGCCACGGACGACGGGTCTGCCATCGATGACGGGGCTGACGACGCCGAAGACGCCGATCGCCCCGCCGCTGAGGCGGTCGCTGCTGCGGCGCCGGACGACGCCGCGAACGGCGACGACGGTAGCGCTCCCAACGCTGAGAGCGCTACTACCGACGGCAGCACGCCCGACGACGGCATCGGCACCGACGCAGCGACGGCGATGGGTTCCCCGGACCGGATCACGGTCCGGATCACCGCCGACGTGGGCGAGATCGTCGGCGTCGACGGCACCGCCTACGACCTCGAGGCCGACGACGTGGTGACGCTGCCGGAGGAGAACGCGATGCCGCTCGTCGAGAAGGACGCCGCGACGCGGGTCGAGTAGCCCGGCCGGGACGGTCGAGCCACTTTTGCGCGCAGGCTCACGAGCGCCGCTGCTCGGTGCGAGCGCGCCGAGTAGCGACCGTCTGCGACCAGTTCGGGGCGCAATTCCCGTCGAAATTGGGTCGGAGTTCGGCGAATCCCTTTTGGGGAGTTCCCGCGAGAGAGCGTATGGATCGAATCACGTCTGGATCCGACCGCCGGCTGGCCGCGGACTGGCTCGCACGGCGCGTCGATCCGCGTCGGAGTATCGCCGGGAAGTTCGTCGCAGCGGCGGTGGCGTTCGTCGCCGTCACTGCGGCCGTCCTGCTCGTCGGCGTCTGGTGGGTGACCACCGAACTCGTCGCGACGGCGGACGCGGCGACGACGGTCTACCGGGGCGCGCTCGTGCTGGGCGCGCTCCTGATCGGGGTACAGGTGGCTGCACTCACACTGATCGGCCGATCGGTGCGCAACGGGCTGCTCGCGCTGGATCGCGACGCCCGCGACGTCGTGGAGGGCCGAGGGTTCGAATCGACGATCGAGCCCGGCCGTGACGACGAGATCGGGCGCGTCCACTGGAGCGTCGCGGAGCTTCGCGACGAGCTCGCGACGCAGGTCGACGCATTGGAATCGCTCAACCGGGATCTCGCCACGGTCGCGACCGACCAGTCCCGAACGCTCGCGGCGGCCGGCGGCGGCGACCTCACCCAGCGGATGGACGAGGAGACCCAGATCCCGCAGTTCGACGCGCTCGCCCGGAACTTCAACGAGATGATGAACCGCACCGAATCGCTCGTCGGTGAGGTTCACGCGTTCAGTCGGACTGTCGCGGATGCGGCAGAGGGCACCGCCGACGGCGTCCACGATGTCCACGACGCAGCCGAGTCCGTAACTGAAGCGACTGACTCCATCGAGGCGGGCACGAACCACCAGCGGACGGTGCTTGGCGACACCGCCGAGGACGTCACCGCGCTGTCGGAAGGAATCCAGTCGATCGCGGCGGAAGCCGACGAGGTCGCCCAGCGCTCCGAGCAGGCCGCCGACGCCGCGGCAGCCGGACGCGTCGCGGCAGAAGAGGGGCTGGCCGAGCTGGAAACGATCGACGAGACGAGCGATCGCGCCGTCGAGGGGATGGACGCACTGACCTCGATCACCGAGGAGGTCGGGGCGATCACGGATCTCATCGGCGACATGGCCGGCCAGACCAACCACATCGCGATCAACGCCCAGATCGAGGCGGCCAACGAGGCCGGCGCGGGTAACGGCGACGCCGCACAGGCGCTCGCCACGCGGATCAAGGAACTCGCGGAGGACACCGACGAGGCAGCCCGGGAGATCGAGGACCGCCTCGAATCGCTCCAGTCCCAGACCGAAGCCGCCGTCGCCGGCATCCAGGAGACCCGCGAGGCGGTCGATCGCGGCACCGAGACGATCGAGGACTCGCTACAGGCGCTGGCGGCGATCGACGAGGCCGCCTCCGAGACCGCAGCCGGCATCGCTGCGATCGACGACGCGACCGACCGCGAAGCGGAGCGCGCCGCTGCCGTCGCCGACCGCGTCGAGGCTCTGGAGGCCATCGGCGCCCGGACGGCCGAGGAGGCCTCTACCGCCGCCACGGCCACTCGCGAGCAACGGTCTTCGCTGGGAACGATCGACCAGCGCGTCCGGCGGCTGGCCGCGGCCGCGGGCGATCTCGACGACCGGCTCTCGACGTTCACGGTTCGCAAACCGGCCTCTGTCCCGGATCGATCCGCAGTCGGTGATCAGCGATGACCGACGAGCTCGGGCCCGCCGCGAACGGCCAGGACGACGTCTCCACCGACGCCGACGCAGAGGACGACTCACAGAATCTCGGTTCGGCCGGCGACCCGCTGGCGGATCTAGCCACCAACGCAGATAGAGCCGAAGACATCCCCGCCGACGGAGACGAGGACGATCTACGTCCCGAGCCGCTCGCGCTCCGGGCGGATCACTCCCCGGAGCAGGTCCTCGCGACCCTGTTCGAGTCGATCGAATCCTGGACTGCTGGTGGGACGGAGAACCGCGGCGAGCGCCGCCGTCGAGCCCTGCAGGGCGCCGTCGGCCCCTACCGGACCGCCTTCGCCCTCTCATCGCCCCGGCTCCGGACGAGCCACGGCGACGTCGTGGCGTTCGCCACCGCGATGGCGGATCCGATCACGCACCCGCTGTTCGACGCGGCAGCGATCGAACGAGGGCCCGCGGAGATCGACGCGGATCGGGCGGTGTTCACGGTGCTCGCGCGACCCGAAGCCGAAACCGGCGAGACAGACGACGCTCCCTCCGCCGACACTGGCGACGCCAGCGCCGATCGAGAGCCCCGAACGTACGATCTGACGCTTCGCCGCCAGTCCGCGGGGAAGTACGAGGGCTGCTGGCTGATCGACGCGATCGAGATGGTCTACGTGGGCGTCAGCCCCAGATTCCGCCGGATGCCGACCGTCAGCTTCGCCGGCGAGACCGTCCGCTGTGAGGACGGCGACCGGCTCCGGGACGCCCTGCTTACCGCGGAGGGCCGGACGCCGCACAACGACGCCGCCCAGATCGCGAACTGCGGGGGTAACGGCCTCTGTGGCACCTGCGCGGTGAGCGTCGAGGGCGAGACCGACGAGCCCGGGCGCCGCGAACGACGCCGGCTCTCGCTGCCGCCCTTCGACGGCGAGGACGATCTCCGGCTCTCCTGTCAGACCTGCGTCCGCGGCGACGTCGAGGTCCAGAAACACGACGGGCTCTGGGGACAGCACACCGCCAAACTCGACGAGCAGGAAGCAGGAGCGGATTCGGTGGATCCGGCCCCCGCTGCCGATCCGACGTCAGATTCGGCTACCGCTTCGGCTGCTGATTCAGCTGCTGATCCCGCTACCGATTCCGCCGCCGACCCGGCTACCGACGAGGAGCCAGGGGGCGAGTCGATCACAGTGACTGCCGCGGAGTTCGGCGGGAGCTACGAGTACGAGGCGGAGCTGGCCGATCCAGATGCGGACGACGGACGTGGTTCGTCGGGTGATCGCCGATGAGCCAGCGAGGAACTGTCGACGCGAGCCTGCACGAGGGCATCGGGACGAACGGGTTTCTCGCGATCGGCGCCGTCGCCGGTGCGATCGGCTGGGGCGGCACGGAGCTGATCCACCGACGGCCCGCGCTCGCGCTCGATACGCTCGGGATGGACGCGCTGCAGGCCGTCGTCGGTCTCTGGGTCGTCCTGACGCTCGGGATGGCCGCGATCGGGCTGACGTTGGCATCCCGGGCAGTTCGGCTGAGCCCGCCGCTGTGGCTGTGGTCGATCCTCGTCGCCGCGGCGATCGCGATCGACGTCGCGGCGCTCGAGGGGCTGATCGCCAGAGAGCACCTCCGGTACGTGCTCTGGCAGCCGTGGCTGCTGGTCTTCGCGATCGGCTACGGCGTCACGGGAATCGTCGCCTCGGGGCGGAACCGTCGCGCGTACCTCGCCGGGAGCGTCGCGGCTGCCGGCGCCTTCCTGCTGGCGATCCTCTTCACGGCCACGATCGAGCCGCACGCCTTCGTCCTGCTGGGCGTGCTCCACGCCGGACCGCTGCTCGCAGACGCGTACGCGTCGCCGGCCATCACAGGCCACACCGGCGCGGAGGTGGTGGAGTCGTGAGCTCCCAGATCGATCCTGATCGGCGGACGCTCCTCGCCGGCGCGGGTGCCGCGATCGCGAGTCTCGCGGGTTGTCTCGACAACCCCTGGGAGCCAGGCGCGAGCGAGGAGCCGACGGGCGACGCTGGCCCGGCGGACAGCGATGGGACGGACGCGTCCGGAGATGGTGGATCGGGCACCGACGACGCGGACGGTGGAAGCGGTACTGATGGCGGTGGTGGCACGGACGGCGGTGCTGGCGAGGATGGCGGTAGCGACGCAGATGACGGTAGCGCCGGTGGTGACGGCACGAGCGACGGGCCCACGGCGCCGCCCGAGCCAGATATCGTGGTCGAGGTCGCGGCGGAGTCCTTCCAGTTCACGCCCGAGCAGTTCGAGATCACGGCGGGCCAGACCGTGCGGTGGGTCTGGAAATCCGGCGGCCACAACGTCCGCCCGGACTCGATCCCCGAGGGGTCGGACTGGACCGGCACCGACGGCGGCGACTCGGACACCTACCCCGAGGGCCACGAGCTGATCTCGACGTTCGAGACGCCCGGCGAGTACGACTACTACTGCGCGCCACACCGATCGCTGGGGCTCGTAGGCTCGTTCACCGTCGTCGAAGAGTGACGGCCAGCCGGGGTCCGGGCCACGTTACTGACCGACCGCCATCGGCTGTTTTTCGACCCGTAGAACCCTGCGCCTGCTCGCGACCGCTCCGGGCTAAGCGGTCCATAACTATGCCCGGTTCGGGATACCGCCCGGTAGATACTCCGATGCGCGCACGACACCGACCGAGTCTAGCGATCGCCCGGGGAACCGTCTGCGACGACCAGGTCATTCACGGCGACCAGTTCCTCAGCAGTACTCTCGACCGATGAGTGGCAGACCGAGTCCCCAGACCGACGTGAACGAGTCGGACGACGCCGATCGGACGGCGGAGTCCGGCGGAAACGCGTTCGTTCTCGGACTCGACGGCGTCCCATGGGATCTCCTCAGCAAGTGGGCTGCGGCGGGCGAGCTACCGAACGTCGCTCGGCTGTTCGAGGAGGGCGCCGCCGGGCCGATGGAGAGCACGACGCCCGCGACGACGCCGCTCGCGTGGCCGTCGATCGCCACCGGCGTCGGTCCCGACAAACACGGCATCTACGGCTGGCGCGACCTCTCGTCGTCCTACAGCCACCGGATGTACACCGGGAACGACGTCTCCGGGCCGTTTCTCTGGGATCTCCTCTCGCCGGCCGTCGTCGGCAACGTCCCGATGACCTACCCGGCTCGGGAGATCGACGGCAGCATGGTCGCGGGCCTGATGACGCCCGATACCGACGACGAGGGGTTCACCGCGCCACCCGAGCTCGCCGACGAGATCGACGACGCGATTCCGGACTACCAGATCGGGCTCTACTGGGAGGAGTACGACGGCGCGACGCCCGAGTTCCGGACCGATCTGCAGTCGCTCGTGGAGAACCGCCGCGCGCTGATGCGGACGCTGATCGACCGCGAGCCCTGGAAATTGTTCTTCTTCGTCTACACGGCTCCCGACCGGCTCCAGCATCTCGTCTGGGACGAGTCCGTCCTCCTCGACCACTACCGATATCTCGACGAGATCGTCGGCGAGGCGATGGCGCAGGCCGAGGCCAACGACGCGACGCTTTACGTCGTCTCCGACCACGGGTTCGGTCCCGTCGAGACGACGGTGGCGCCGAATCGGGCGCTCGCCGACGCGGGGCTTCTCGAGGGCGTGTCGAGTTCGGGCACGCGGCGCACCTTCGAAGGCCTCGGCATCGACCGCGACCGGGTGCTTGGCGCGCTCGATCGCGTCGGCGTCGACCAGAAGACGATTCTCTCGCACCTGCCGCGATCCCTCGTCGATCGCGTCGCGAGCCAGCTGCCCGGCGACGACGTGCTCTACGACGTCGACTTTTCGGCGACGCAGGCGTTCGTCCACGGCCCCGGCAACGTCTACGTCAACGACACCGAGCGCTTCGACTCGGGAATCGTCCCGCCCGAGGAGGTCTCCGAGGTCACAGACGCCGTCGCGAACGTCCTCCGGTCGATCACCGATCCGGCGACCGGCGAGGGCGTGCTCGAGGTCGTGGATGGCGACGAACTGTTCCCGGCCGATCCCGACTCGCCAGACCTCGCGATCGAGGGACACGATGGCTACGAGGCCGTCAACAGCTGGCGCGGGCGCGGCGTCCTCTCCGAGGCTGGGACGATGGCAGCGGGCCACCGCATGGACGGCGTCCTGCTCGCCTGGGGCGATTCGATCGAAGCGGGTGCGGCCCCGACGGACGCAACCGTCTACGATCTCGCACCGACACTGCTACACGATCTCGGCGAGCCGGTCCCCGATCGCGTCGACGGCCGGGTGCTCACGGAGCTGTTTGCGCCTGGAACTGTGCCGGCAGAGACGGCGGTCCGTACGGCAGCCGATGCCGAGGCTGGGAACGCCCCAGCGACTGCGGATGGCGCGGACTCCGCCGACGATATGGGGTCCGTCGAGGAGCGACTCCGCGGGCTCGGCTACATGGAATGAGTGAGTGAGGACTCGGGGAGTCAGAATGCGTAGAATGAGCGCGTGAGCAAGCGGAGAAATGCGGGGCGTGTGCGGATCGCGCCCCAGCGTGGAGACACGTGGAGAACGGATCACGATGAGGCTCTCCGCCGCGATGGCGGCAGCCTACAGGTCGACCGACGAGCCGTTGACGGTGACCGAGAGATCGCCAGAGGACTCGAAGCTCGTAATCTCGCCAGCGAACTCGAAGCTATCCGTTCCGCCGACGACGTAGCCGCTCGCCGTGGTGCCGGAGACGGATTCTTCGCTGTTGGCGCGATCGCCTTTCGCGACCGCCTCGCTGACGGTGAAGGAGTACTCGACCGGGCTGTCGATGCTGCCACCGGAGAGCCTGATGGAGTTCGTCAGCTCGGGCGCCGTGTCCTCGTCTGTGCTGTCGTCGCTACTGCCGTCGCCGAAGGACGACGGATCGACGGACTCGCCGTCGATTGTGAGCGAGACGTCCCCGGAAGCGGTGAAGCTGGTCACCTCGCCAGCGAACTCGAAGCTGTCCGTTCCGCCGACGACGTAGCCACTCGCTGTGGTGCCGGAGATGGACTCTTCGCTGTTGGCGCGATCGCCTTTCGCGACGGCCTCGCTGACGGTGACGGAGTATTCGACGGTGTTCGACGCGCTCCCGCCCGAGACGGTGAGCGATCGGGAGTGGTCGGGGGCATCGTCGGTGCCATCGTCGGGTTCGCTGTCGTAATCGGCGGGATCGACGGTCTGTCCGTCGACAGTCAGCGAGACGGTATCCGAGGCGTCGAAGCTCGTGATCTCGCCGGCGAACTCGAAGCTGTCCGTTCCACCGATGACGTAGCCGTGGCCTGTGGTGCCGGAGACGGACTCCTCGCTGTTCGCGCGATCGCCTTTCGCGATCGCCTCGGTGACGGTGACGGTGTACTCGACGGTGTTCGAAGCGCTGCCACCCGAGACGGTCAGTCGTCGAGAGAGGTCGGGCCCATCGTCCGTCGAATCGCCGGAGCCGTCGCCGAGTTCGGCGGGATCGACCGTCGAGCCGTTGACGGTGACGGTGGGGTCACCGGTCGTCGAGAAACTCGTCACCTCGCCGGCGAACTCGTAGTCGTCCGTCCCACCGACGACCAGCCCGTCCGCGTCGGTGCCCGAGACGGTGTCTTCGCTATTGGCGTTCGCGCCCTCGGCCAGCGCGTCGCTCACGGAGAAGGCGTACTCGGTCGGGCTGTCGATGCTCCCGCCGGTGATCGAGAGTCCGTTCGGGAGCGGTTCCTCAGTCCCCGAACTGTCCTCCGAGTCGTCGCCGAGTGCCGCCTGATCGACCGCCTCGCCATCGACGGTGACCGTGAGGTCGGCCGTCGCGTCGAAGCTCGTGATCTCGCCGGCGAACTCGAAGCTGTCCGTCCCGCCGATGAGGTAGCCGCTCGCGGTGGTGTCGGAAACGGACTCTTCGCTGTTGGCGCGCTCGCCTTTCGCGACGGCCTCGCTCACGGAGAATGTGTACTCGACAGTCTCCTCTTGAGAGCCTCCGGAGAGCGTGATCGAGCGAGAGAGGACAGGCTCCTCCTCTTCGCTCGTCTCCTCGCCGTCGTCGGTTCGGTAGGAGCCGTCGCTCGCCAGCTCGTTGGGGTCGACGGCCTGCCCGTCGATGCTGACGGTCACGTCGCCGTCAGCGGCGAAATCCGTCACCGTCTCCGTGAACCGGAAGCTGTCGGAGCCACCCGCGAGCTTGCCCGTCGCCGTCGAGCCGGAGACAGTGTCCTCGTCGTTGGCGTCCGCGCCGAGTTCGACGGTGTCGCTGACCTCGAACGCGTACGTGACGACGTTGGAGCCGCTGCCGCCGGTGATCGTGATGACGCTACCGTCGCTACCGCTGTCCAGATTTCCCGAACCACCGGACCCGGAGTCACCGGATCCGTCGCCCGCGGTTCCGTTCGCAGCAGATTTCGGATCTGCGGGACAGCCACTCGGCAGCGAGAGGTCGGGGTTCGATCCCGTTCCGGACTCGTTGACGTTGCCGCCGACGGTCCCGCGGACCTCACAGTCCACGAGATCGATGCCCGCCTCGCTCGCCCAGACTGCGTTTGCCTGGCAAGGACCCGAGTAGTCCCACGGTGCCTCGCAGGTGTTCTCCTCGCGAATGTCGATGTCGCAGTTCTCGACGAGCGTGGTCGAGCCGCTGTAGCTCGTCCAGATGCCACGGGAGGTGACCGCCTGTTCGACGCCGCCGAACGTCCGGGGCAGGTAGACGACCTCGTTGGTGTTCGTCACGACGCAGTTGCGGATCGTGACGTTCCCAGCGGGCCGGATGTGGGCCGAGGAGGAGTTCTCGAAGTAGGAGTTCTCGATCGTCATCGAGCCCCCGGTTCCCTCGCGGCCGAACCCGGAGACGTAGAAACACGTCGTCGAGAAGCCGCCGCAGTTGAAGTTCCGCACGTCGATGTGCCCCTCGTGATTGGTCGCGGTGACCAGCGCGGACTTGTCGACGCCGGGCGCGAGCCCATCGCCGAGATAGACGTTCTCGATCAGTCCGGTGCCGCCGGCGCTGGCGTCGCAGGTGAACACGGAGTTGTAGCCACCTTCCTGCTCGGCGGTGTCGCCACCGGGGCTGTCGTCGCCGATGTCGATCGCACCGCGAATTGCGACGTTCCGAATCTCCCAGCCGTCGCCGTCGGCGCCGATGTGTACGTCCGCACGGTTCGCGCTCACGTCGATCAGAACGTTCTCGAGCGTGTCGCCGCTGCCGAGGCTCACCGTGTAGGCCTCGTCTTCGCCGACCTCGATCAGCTCGTAGGACTCCGCGGCGCCAGCCGTCGCCGTAGCGCCGAGCCCCACGACGGCCGCTGCGGTGCCGCCGAGCAGTTTCATCGCGTTGCGACGGTCGATCAGGGTCGACTCTTCGATGTCAGGCTCGGTAGGGTCGTCTTTCCGCTCGGTATCCTCCCCCGCTCCCCCAGCAGTTTGTTCCTCGCTCGTAGTAGGGTCGCCGGTATCGCCACCGTTCGAATCTGGCCTTCGTGCCATGGCCCGGTAGGACGCTGTTACTCTCTTAATCGTTCTCACCAGAACGGCCTGCCGTTGGCTGGTTTGCACGCCTCCTACGGCCGGATACGTACCAGTCGCTGTCCAGCTGTTGGGACGCAGCCGTTCGTTGATGGTACGTCGGGCTTAATTCCTCGCTCCAGCGGGCCTACGGAACCGGTCATCCCACCGGTTTTGCGGTCAGCATCGAGATGGTCGGCCTCGATAGTCTGGCCGCGTTGGCCGACCATACCCCCAGTAATCGGGGCATACCGCTCTCGTTGAGGTAGCTACAGGCACGATGCACGCGTCACGCCTGCTGGGCGCGCGACGGCGGCGTGAACCGGGATCCGCTGGCCGCCACCACTGCGGATCTCCGAAGAACAGTCCCAGCCGCCCCGGTACGCCGATCCTACGGGCCGAACACGCGCGTCGTTACAAAGGCGAACTGCTTCGTGGGGCCCCGTAGCTCATGCCAGGACTCAGCGTTGCGCTCGGTGACGCCGGCGCAATCGAGGGAGCGGTCGCTGGTTCGCTCGATACCACGGAGTGGTTCGATCACTATCACGCCGAGCAGTTCGACGTCACGTCGCCGGGGCCTCCCGCTGGCTCCGGGGACGGCGATCACGCGTCGCAGAACGGCGCCCATCCGTCCCAGAGCGGCACGCAAGCTGCAGACTCCGCCTCGGATGTCATTCTCGGTACGACCGGCTACGAGGGGTATCCGATCCACCGGGTCGACACCGATCACGGAACTGTCGTTCTCGAGGGCCGGCTCTACGACGTCGATGCGGATCTCGACGACCAGCTCGAGGACGTCGCCGCGCTGATCGCTGCCGACGACACCGACGGGCTCCGCGAGTGGATCGCAGCCCGCGACGGTGACTTCCTGATCGCTGTCGTGCACGGCGAGCAGGTCTCGCTCGTCAGCGACGCCTTCGCACGCCTGCCGGCCTACTGTGCGACGATCGACGGAACGGTTGTCTGCTCGCGCGAACTCGCCTTCGTCCGTGAGTTCGCCCGCCGCCGCGACGCATCCCTCTCGCTCGATCGGCTCGCTGTCGGACAGCTCCTCGCCTTCGGCTACCCGCTTGGCACCAGGACGCCGTTCGCAGGCGTCCGATCGATCCCACCGGGGTCGCTGGTCCGGCTTCGGGCCGATCCCGACGAGCCCGAGTCGGCCGATTCCGTTCCAGGGACTGCAGCGGATCTCCCTGGCGTGGAGATCGACTCCCTCTACGAGCACGATTTCGAGACGTGTGCGCACGCCGATCGGAGCGTCGCGGACAACGCCGACGAGCTGGTCGATCGCATCAGGACGGCGTGCCGACGACGGGCCGATCCGGATCGCCAGACCGTCGTCTCGCTCAGCGGCGGGCTCGATTCGCGGACGGTTGCGGCCGCGTACGCGACCGGCAGCGCCCCGACCAAAGCCGCCACCTTCCAGCGTCGCGGCGATCGGAACTCCCCGGAGGTCGCGGCCGCGGGTGCCGTCGCTGCCCACCTCGACCTCGACTGGACGCTCCACGAGATCGACTCCTCGCCGGAGCGCCGCGAGACGCTCCTCGCGACCAAGCAGGGGATGAACTACCTCGGCATGGCTTTCATCCTCGATTTCTTCGAGCAGCTCCGAGATCGCCACGGCACGACGACCTACGTCACCGGCGACGGCGGCGACAAACTCCTCGTCGGGCTCGAGCCGGCGTCGGAGTTCGACTCGACAGCCGCCCTGGTCGAGCACGTGATCGACGCGAACAGCCGTCTGCCGCTCTCGGACGCGGCCGCGATCGCGAACGTCGATCCCGACGCCATCCGCGCCGCCGTCGCCGAGCGGCTCGACAGCTACCCCGAGGCCGATCGCTCGCGGCGCTACGTCCACTTTTTGATCAGAGAGCGCGGGATCAACTTCCTGCTCCACGGCGAGGACCGGAACCGCTACTACGCATGGAGCGTCTCGCCGTTCTACGCCCTCCCCGTCTTCGAGTACGCGATGAACTGCCCGGACGATCAGAAGGCGTACCGACGGCTGCAGTCCGCGATTCTGGACCGCCTCGATCCCGGCCTGGTTGACCTGCCCTACCCCAACTACGGGGCGCCGATCTCCACCCGCCGCTATCGTGCGAAGCAGTTCGTCTTCGACGCGCTCGAACGGTACCCCGGAGTACGAGACCGCGTCGTCGATCTCGTGACCAGCGACACCGCGGACGCACGGTCGGTCGCCGACGCGATCCGCGCGGATCTCCCGCGGCTGACGGCCGCCGGTCTCTCCGCAGAAGCGACAACGGACGTGATCTCGGACCCGGGAGCGTACGACGCCGGCCAGCTCGAGTATCTGGCGACCGTCACGAGTCTCGCGAGCACGCTGGGGCAGGGAGGTGACGTCGAGCGTCCCGCTCGCGCTCCGTCAAGGGGTGCTCACGGCGGTGAATCAGGTGCTCCCGGTGCTGGCACCAGCGCCACCACTCAGGCTGACGCTACACCGGACGGAGCCGGGCCCACGGGGCCGGGCCTCGACGACGCAACAGAGAGCACCGAACCCGCGGGATCGGATGGATCAAGCGTACGAGTCGAACGATGACTGACGACGCCCGCACGGACCGCGACGGCGACGACGCTGCCAGCGACCGCGGAGCTCCACGACCCCCGGCCACGCCAGCCAAGAGCGATTCCAGCCGATCGGAGAACGGGTCGAGCCGCTCGAACCCCGTCACGCGTCGCCTGGATCGGCGGACTCTCCTCCGACTCGGTGCAGTGGGCGCCGCGACGGCGATCGCGGGCTGTTCGGGTGGCGACTCCGACGGCGACGACGCAGATCCGACCAACGAGACCGACGGCGAACCGGGAACGGACCCCGAGTCGATTCCATACACCGAGGAGTACGGCACCGTCGTCGACGTGGTCGCGGACGGCGGCGCCGATCCGACGGCCGAGGCGTCGATCGTCCCGATGCTCGAGGAGCATGCCGGCGACGACACGCTGTTGTACTTCCCCCCGGGCGAGTATCTGCTCGACGACCTCTGGGAGCTACCGTCGTTCGAACATCTCGGCGTCGTTGGCCAGAACGCGACGATCGTCCCGAAAGAGGGAGACTTCGGCTACCTCTTCGTCTTCGGACTCCCGAACCACGACGCGTCGGATCTCCTGTTCGAGGGACTGACGTTCGACTGTACCGCAGAGGACACCGCACCGCGACCGATCCAGGCCCAGATCGAGGACGGGCTGACCGTGCGAGACGTGTCGGTGAAGGGAATCGGTGGAACCGCGCGATTCGACGTGACCGATCCGGAGGGAAGCGGCGTCGTCAGCAATCTGCGAATGCCCGACGGCGGCCGCGAGCCCAACCCCGTGGGCGTCCTCGTCGGTCCGGCGAACCAGGGGAGCCTCCGCTTCGAGAACTGCGAGGTCTCGGGATTCCCCGGCAACGGCCTCTACGCCTCGCCCTCGAACGGGCCGATCGAAGTCGTCGGAGGCCTTTACGAGAACAACGGCATCGCCAGCGTCCGCGTCAGCAGCCCCGCGACGGTTCGTGACGTGACCGTTCGCTGTACGCGCTCTCCCCAGGGATTTCGAAATATGCGCGGAATCAGGCTGCGCCACGGCGAGTCGATCCTCGTCGAGAACTGCACGATCGAGATGAGCGATCTCACCTACACCGACGGCGGGCTCGTCATCGAGCCGATGATGGAGTCGGCGACGATTCGGGACGTCGACATCGAGTGTTCCGTCGACGACTACCCCGCCGTCCACGTCAAGACTGCCCAGCACGACGCGACCGACACGTCGATCGATTTCGAGCGCGTGCGCGTGACCGGCAGCTCCAGCGAGGGTGCCGCCGTCCAGATCTCCGATCGGGGGAACTGCCATCTCGACGAGCTCCACGTCCAGCAGTCCGGATCGAACAGGGACGGCATCTATCTCGTTCGCCTGACCGACTCGACGCTCAGGGACTCCGAGATCGACGTCACCGGCGACCCGCTCGTGCTCGACGACTCCCAGCTCACGCGAACGAACAACCGCCTCTGACGGGCGCGGAGTCCGATGGCGTCGCGATGTGGGTCTGCGGCGTTGACGCTGGGCACGGCGAGACGCCACTACTGGGCAACTCACCGCGGAAATACGATCTGCCTACTCCCGTAGCACGGCTATAACAATGGCTGACTACCGGACACGTCTCCGTTACATGACTGCCGCGGCGCCTCGTCCGACGACGGATTCGGCTCTGCAGCCACCGCTCCGGAGTGAGCCCGACGCGTGACCACCACGCGAGAACAGCACCTGACGACGCTGCTCACGGGCGCGGGACTCGTCACGATCGGGAAACTCGTCGGCTCGTTGACGACGCTGGGCGAGCGCGTGATCATCGGACGGGTGCTCTCGCCGGACGCCTACGGCGAGGTGTCCGTCGGACTCGCGCTGCTGGCGTTCGCGACGACGGCCTCGCTCGTCGGCTTCTCACAGGGCGTTCCGCGGTACGTCTCGCGGTTCGACGACGAGGCCGACCGGCGTGGCGTCTGGCTCGGCGGACTGGTGGTGACTGGCGTCGTCGCGCTCGCGCTGACGGCACTCTTGCTCGTGAACGTCGAGTTCCTGACAGAGACGCTGCTCTCCCGCGCCGACTCGCCGCGGATGCTCGCGCTGTTCGTGCTCGCACTGCCCTTCGTCGTCGGGATGAAGATCACCGTCGCCGCGATCCGCGGCCACAACAACGCCATCTATCGGATCTACGCCCAGGATCTGGCATACCCGCTGACGCGGCTCGTCCTCCTCGTCGCGCTCCTCTACGTCGGACTGGACGTCCTCGCTGCCGGCTACGCCTACCTCGTGGCCGCGGGGCTGTCCTTCGTCGTCGCGCTCCTCCTGCTCCACCGGCTGACCGCGCTGCGCGGGCGCATTCGGACGCACGTCCGCGAGGTGGGTCGGTTCTCGCTCCCGGTCGTCGTTTCCGGCGTCCTGACGGTCCTCCTGACGCGGACGGACACGCTCATGCTCTCCTACTTTCGGGACACCTACGAGGTCGGCCAGTACGCCGCGGCGTACCCGATCGCGAACGGCCTGATCATCGTGATCTCCTCCTTCGGCTTCCTCTACCTCCCGCTGGCCTCCCGGCTCGACGCCGACGACGAACACGAGGAGATCGACTCGATCTACACGACCACGACGAAGTGGATCTACCTCGTGACGTTCCCGGCGTTGTTGACGTTCGTTCTGTTCGCCGACGACGTGGTCGCGATCGTCTTCGGCGGCGCGTACAGCGAGGCCCCGATCGCGCTGGCGATCCTCTCGGTTGGCTTCTTCACGAACGCGATCGGCGGCCGGAACCGCGAGACTATCTCGGCGCTCGGCGTAACGACGTACCTACTCGTCGTCAACGGCGCTGCCTTCGGGATCAACGTGGTCCTCAATCTCTGGCTCATCCCGCCCTACGGGCTCGTCGGGGCAGCCATCGCCTCGGCGACGGCCTACGGCGTCCTCAATCTCACTGCCTGCCTCATCCTCTGGCACCGCTGGGACATCACGCCGCTCTCGCGGTGGTCGGTCCGAACGTTCCTCGTGCTCCCGATCGCGCTCGTCCCACCGGCGTACCTGGCCTCCCAGTATCTCTCGCTGTCGATCTTCACGCTCTTGCCGTGGCTCGTGATCGTCGGCTTGCTGAGCATCGCTGTCGTCGCCGTGACGGGCTGTCTCCAGGCAGACGATCGGATCGTCGTCGAGTTCGCGGAGAACGCACTGGGCGTGCGGATTCCGCTGATCCGACGGTTCCTTCCGCCGGAGGGGCAAGACTGAGCGAAAAGACCGAAGTGCTGTGCTGTGCTGTGCTGAGGGCGTTCGCTGTGCGGAGCGTGCTGTGGGGTGCGGTAGCTGTTCGGCGGGGTAGCTGTGCAGAGCGGAGCCGTGCAGGGGCGTAGCTGTGCAAAGCGGGGCTGTGCAGTGGCGTAGCTGTGCAGAGCGGAGGTGTGCGGTAGCGGAAAGAAGTAGCGGTGACGGCCGTCGCGGGACGGCCTTTTTCATGAACGTTTTTGCGAGGCGGGGTCGCCGCGCGACCCCGCCTCGGAAAAAGGTTCTATTGGAACGTTCTGCTCGGCTCGCCGCCGGCAGGCTCGGGCTCGTCGCGATCGAACTGCTGTTCGATCTCGTCGTAGCGCTCGCGGACGTCCTTGGTCACGCTGGGGTTGACCTCTTCGAGAGCGTGCTCGAAGTGCTCCTTGCTGATCCGGACGTTGCCGACCGATTCGGCGATCTCGTCCTTCTGGACGGAGCGGACGAACTCGCGGCTGGCAGCCATCGCGGCCTCGCGGGTGACGGCCTCGATGTCGGCGCCGACGTAGCCCTCGGTCTCGCGGGCGAGCCAGTTGAGGTCGATCCCGTCCGCCAGGGGTTTGTCCTGGGTGTGGACCTGGAAGATCTTCCGGCGGGCCTCCTCGTCAGGCACGGGCACGTGGACGTGACGGTCCAGGCGACCGGGTCGGAGCAGGGCGTTGTCGATGAGGTCGGGGCGGTTCGTCGTCGCGATGACGACGACGTCCTCCATGGCCTCGACGCCGTCCAGCTCGGTCAGGAGCTGGGAGACGACGCGCTCGCCGACCTGCGAATCGCCGGACGACTGCCCGCGTTCGCCGGCCATGGCGTCGATCTCGTCGAAGAACACCACGGTCGGGGCGTTCTCGCGGGCCTTGCTGAACACTTCGCGGACGCCCTTCTCGGACTCTCCGACGAACTTGTTCAGCAGCTCGGGCCCCTTCACCGAGATGAAGTTGGACTGGGCCTCGTTGGCGATGGCCTTGGCGAGCAGCGTCTTCCCGGTGCCCGGCGGGCCGTACATGAGGACCCCCTTCGCGGCCTCCATGTCCAGCTCCTCGAAGACCTCGGGGTACTCGAGTGGCCACTGGATCGTCTCGCGGAGCCGTTCCTTGGTGTCCTCGAGTCCGCCGACGTCCTCCCACGTGACGTCGGGGACCTCGACGAAGACCTCGCGGAGCGCGGAGGGCTCGATACCCTTCTGGGCCTCGCGGAAGTCGCGTTCGCTGACCTGCAGCGAGTCGAGCACTTCGGCGTCGATCTCTTCCTCCTCGAGGTCGATCTCGGGGCGGATGCGCCGGAGCGCGTTCATCGCGGCCTCCTTGGTCAGCGATTCGAGGTCCGCGCCGACGAACCCGTGCGTGCTCTCTGCGTACTCGTCGAGGTCGATTCCGTCCGCGAGGGGCATCCCGCGGGTGTGGACCTGCAGGATCTCCCGGCGTCCCTCGCGGTCCGGGACGCCGACCTCGATCTCGCGGTCGAAGCGTCCGCCGCGGCGGAGCGCGGGGTCGATGTCGTCGACGCGGTTCGTCGCGGCGATGACGGTGACCTGGCCGCGGTCCTCGAGGCCGTCCATCAGGGAGAGGAGCTGCGCGACGACGCGGCGTTCCACGTCGCCCTGGGCCTCACCGCGCTTGGGCGCGATGGAGTCCAGTTCATCGATGAAGATGATCGCCGGCTCGTTCTCCTGGGCATCCTCGAAGATGTCCCGGAGCTGCTCCTCGCTCTCGCCGTAGTACTTCGACATGATCTCGGGGCCCGAGATCGTCTGGAAGTGGGCGTCGATCTCGCTGGCGACCGCGCGGGCCATCAGCGTCTTGCCGGTCCCCGGCGGGCCGTGCAGCAATACGCCCTTCGGAGGATCGATGCCGAGCTGGCGGAACAGCTCGGGGTGGCGCATCGGCAGCTCGATCATCTCGCGGACCTGCTCGAGCTCGCCGTCGAGACCACCGATGTCCTCGTACGTGATGTCCGGGACGCCCTCGTGGGCGCCGTCGCCGGACTCGGTGATCTGCTCGGCGGGCGTCTCGCTCACCACGACCTCCGTCGAGTCGGTGATGACGACCGTGCCGGTGGGCTGGGTCTCGGCGACCTTCACCGGGACGGCCTGGCTGGAGTCCGACAGCGGGCCGAACGACAGCGGGAACGGAACGGTCTGGCCCTCGGCGACGGCGCGGCCGCTGAGCTTGTCGCGCACGAGTGGGCCGATGTTACCGCGAATGCGGAGGTTCTGCGGGAGCGCAACGGTGACCGATTCGGCGGGCTGGACGTCCGCGGCCTCGACGCTCACGCGGTCGTCGACGCTAACGCCGGCCTGCTTGCGGATCCGGCCGTCGACGCGCACGACGCCCTTGCCCCGATCCTCGGGGTAGCCGGGCCAGACGCGGGCGACGGCCTTGCCCTCGCCCGGGCCCTCGAGGAGTACGTAATCGCCGTTCTCTACCTCGAGCTCCTGCATCGAAGCGCGATCGACCGCGGCGAGTCCGCGGCCGGCGTCCTTCTGCTTGAGGGGTTTGACAGTCAGTCTCATTCTTCGTCCTCCTCCAATTCAATCGTTAGCACGCCATTCTGCATAAACGCTCGTGCAGCGGGCTCGGGGAGGTCGATATCGGTCTGTTCCTCGCCGTGCATGACGATCGCGGTGTCGCCGACCACGTCCACCGACGCGTCGCTCGCGTCGAGGCCGAAGTCCGCGACCACGGTCTGTCCGCCGTCCCGACGGACGGAGCGGATCGACTGATCGTCGTCTGCGGTGAACTGTTGTAATTCCATTCGACTAACCCTACGTAAGTGCGATTAGTATTTAAAGTTGTCGCTGAACTAATCCGGGTATGGCGACCGATTCCACGGCTTGTCCTTGGTTTGCGGTGGATTTGTAGTTCACGGAGTTCTGCCGCGGCGATTGCGAGTGAGCGTTCCGTCGAGCTTCCCCTCTTGAGTGCCGGATCGTACGGTCGCTCCTGTCCGAGCAGCCCGTCGCCTCACGGAGTGCAGTACCGGCGATCCGCGTTCCGCCACTCGTCGCACTCTCCTGGCGAACGACCGAAAAATGAGTTCTCGGGGCCGCTACGACCGGTCGATTGCGTCGATCGCTGGCGTCATTCCTCCTCGGTGTCTTGACTCTCCTCGTCCTCCTGGCTCTCTCCGTTCTCCGCTTCGTCCTCCTCACCGTCTTCCATCTCGCCCATGTCGTCGGATGGCAGCTGGAGGGTCATCGTGGCGTCCTCCGTCAGCAGCACCTCGAACGGCGTATCGGCGGGCGCCTCGTCGGGGTTCAGGTAGCCGACGGCCCACGCCGTGTACGCGGTCTCACCGTGGAGGGACACGTCGACGGTGGTGACGATCGAGCCGTTGTTGTCCTCCGTCGCCGCCCTGATCTCGGCCGTGTAGTTCCCCGCGGGGACGGTCACGTAGTCGGAGGCGTTCTGGAAGGTCACGTCGTCCGCGAGCACGACGCTCCCGTTCCCGGCGGTCACGTCCACGGCGGGCGCGTCGGGCGCGAGGTGCGCGATGCTGATGGCGCTTTCATTCTCCGCGGGCGTGAACGCCGAGTCCTCGAAGAGCACCGGCTCGAACGTCGTGTCGGCGTCCTCGCTGATCTCGCCGCTGGCGGCGAGCGACGTCACCGAGCGGGGTTCGAAGGTGACGGCATCGTCGAACACGACGGTATCGGGGTCGTCGGCCGCGGCGATCGTGACGTTGTAGGTGCCCGCCTCCACGGTCAGGTACTCGCTGACGTCACCGAAGGAGACGTTCGACAACACCGTCTCGTTATTCACCAACACGTCGACTGCCGGCGCATCCGGCGAGGCGTGAACCGCCCTGACGTAAGCCGATTGCTGTAGATCTGTCTCGTTCGCGCTGTCGGTCTGGTTCTGCATCTCGCCATCGTCCTGGGCGTCGATCGCAGCGACGCCGCCCACCGCCAGGGCAGCACCGACCAGCGCGATCGCGAGCAGTACCACGGTCACCGTGTTTGGTCTCGAAGACAACACACTCCAGCAGTTTGTGCGTACACGTCTTTGTTATATTCTGATACGTGTGAGGAACGGTCGCTCAAATGCGACTAAGCAAAACATATCTTACACATCTTCAGTCACCGACTGTGGTCGAATCGAAGCCAGTATGGCCAGCTTGGATGAACGAAATAGTCCGCTGCACCTGACGTCTCGTCTCGTCTCGTCGCTCGAAGCGTGGGGCGTGGACTCTCTTCGATCGCTGTTCTCGTTGTCCGCTGGCGAGGCTCCGTCGATCCGTGCTGTGCTGCGCCGTCTTCTTCTCTCATATCCTCCCTCCTCCTCACTCGTCCCCTCCTACCCCCTCCTTCCACTCCTTTCGCATTCTCTCTCATCCGCTCCTTTCACCCCTGCCTCTCTTACACACTCTCCCGCGATCTCCGCCAGGCCGGTCGGCCTCACGA
Source organism: Salinarchaeum laminariae (assembly GCF_023204835.1). Classification (GTDB taxonomy): domain Archaea; phylum Halobacteriota; class Halobacteria; order Halobacteriales; family Salinarchaeaceae; genus Salinarchaeum; species Salinarchaeum laminariae. The sequence continues at coordinate 449,376 of NZ_CP096270.1, read as the reverse complement.
GCCTGTCCGTACGTGGATCGATTTATCCCGGCGGGCCCCTACTGTTCGAGTATGCAAACGGTTCGCCACCAGGGTCGGTCCACGGCCTACCGACTCTCCGACCACGGCGGCTCCGAGTCGCCGGTCCTGCTCGTCCACGGTAGCGGCGGCTGCCACGCCATCTGGCGGTCCCAGTTCCGGCTCGCCGACGATCGGCCGGTCGTCGCGCTCGATCTCAGCGGGCACGGCGAATCGGACGACGTCGACGCTGATTCGGGCTACGAAACCCTCGCCGCCTACGCGGACGACGTCGTCGCCGTCGCCGAGGCGACGGACGCCAGCATCGTCGCGGGCAACTCCCTCGGTGGCGCCGTTGCACTCCACGTCGCCCTCGAGCGCACCGACGAGCTCTCACTCGACGGCCTCGTGCTCGCGGGCACCGGCGCCCGCCTCGCCGTTCTGGAGTCGCTTCGCGAGTGGCTCGCCGACGACTTCGATCGCGCGATCGAGTTTCTCCACGCCCCCGGCCGGCTGTTCGCGGATCCCGATCCAGAACTCGTCGAGGCCTCGGAGTCAGTCATGCGCGAGACGGGCCGCGCGGTCACCGAGCGCGATTTCCTGACCTGCCACGCGTTCGACGTGCGGGATCGCCTCGGCGAGATCGACGTGCCCACGCTCGCAATCGTCGGCGAGAATGACCAGCTTACGCCGCCGCGCTATCACGAGTTCCTGGCGAGCGAGCTACCCGACGCCGCGCTCGCGATCGTCGACGACGCCGCACACATGGCGATGCTCGAACAGCCCGACGCGTTCAACTCCGCGCTGGGTCGGTTCACCGGCGACCTGGATCTGTAGGAGCTCGTGTACCGGCGATGGTCTGGCGTCCCGAGCGAGGTGCTCGGGTAGCTTTTTGGACCCCGAGTGACTGCCTCCGTCTATGTACACGATCCGCGAGTATCTCGCGATCGCGCTCGCCGCATTCCTCGGCCTCGCGCTCCTCCTCAAGCCCGAGGCCGTCCTCCGCCTCCAGTGGTTCATGTTCGATCCGACTTCTGGCCGCCACGGCGAGTGGGGCGAGGGCGATCGGATCCACGAGCTCCCCGACTGGACCCACTGGGTCGTCCGGCTGGCCGGCGTCGTCGTCCTCGCGATCGGGGCGGCGATCGCGGCGATGCCGCACCTGTAGTCGCGACGATCCGCCGAGAGACGATTCCTTTTGGTCGCGGCCCCGCAGAGTGCGAGTATGGACCAGCGCCTCCGCGCCGGCCTCGCCGTCTACAACGCCGGCGAGTACCACGCCGCCCACGACGCCTGGGAGGCCCACTGGCTCGACCTCGAGACGGGCACCGCCGACGAGCGGCTGCTCCACGGACTGATCCAGTACACCGCGGCCGTCCACCACGCGACGAACCGGAACTGGGCCGGCGCGGTGGGGCTGGCCGAGAGCGGATCGGCCTACCTCGCCGAGGTTCCCGCGGACTACCGCGGCGTCGACGTCGCGAGAGCGCGGGAGTACCTCGGCCTGCTCGCCGCCGATCCCGAGCGGATCGAACGCGCTCCGGCCTGGCCGCTGGCGATCGACGGCGACGTGATTTCGGTCGGCGAGCTGTCGGCGGCGGAACTGGGGATCGCGGCGGCGACGGTCGCGGAAGACTACGGCTTCGAGGTGTCGGTGTGCGAGCGGGCTGCGGAGCGGCTCGCGGAGGGGACTACCGAGAACGAGGGCCGGTTCCGGGCGCTGCTGGCGGATCTCGTCACGTCGGGTGCCTCGCGGGGGATCGTCCTCCAGCGGCTGGCGGAGCACCTTGAGCGGGAGGAGGCGCGGGACCGGGACGTCGAGGGGCTGTTCGAGGGGAGCTAGAGGGCGATAGCGAACGTCAGTACCAATAGCAAGTGTACCGAGATGCCCAGCAGGTGCTGATTGGTTCGTCGGTGCTGCCGTTCGGTCTTGACCCTGTGCGCCATCGCCATCCCGTCCGCAGTTAGTCCGAAGTCGTCGAGGGTGTCGTCCGACACGTTCCCCGCAGCGAGCCCAAGATCGCAGAGCACGTCCAGTGCGTCGCGTATCGCTTCGCGTGTGAGGTCCGCCTCCCCGGCGATGCGCTCGACGCTGAGCCCCACGGCGTAGGCGTGCTCGGATTCGCCGCTGGAAGCGACCGGCCGCTCCCGGTCCAGCTGCAGCTCGTAGATCGCTTCGAGGGCGTCCACCCACGCCGCCCGCTCCTCCGGCAGTGGAAGGATCATGCTTCTATCCAGCTCCTGCCGCGCCAAAAAATCCAGTCCTCTCGTTCGTACTTCGGGCCGCTCGTACGCGAGGGGCCATACCGTTATCCATCGGTGCGCCGTACGCTCCGTATGGATCCCTCCATCTCGCTGGTCACGCTCGGCGTCACGGACCTCGAGGAATCGATCCGGTTCTACCGCGACGGGCTCGGACTGCCGATGCAGGACCGCGAGCCCGACGCCGACGTCGCCTTCTTCGAACTGGAGGGCACCTGGCTCTCGCTCTATCCTCGCGAGCTGCTCGCGGAGGACGCCATCGTCCCCGACGACGGCTCGGGCTTCGCCGGCGTGACGATCGCGCACAACGTCGAAACGAAGGCTGCAGTGGACGACGTGCTGGAGGAAGCGGCCGAGGCCGGCGGCGAGCTCGTCAAGCCAGCAGCGGACACGTTCTGGGGCGGGTACTCCGGGTACTTCGCGGATCCGGACGGCCATCTGTGGGAGGTCGCGTATCCGCAACTGACCGACGAGAACTGATCGGTGCGGCGGTCCCGGGGGGAGCCGTGTCGATGGCCAACGTCGTCACCATCGTGCTTCGAATCGGTAGCAAGCGCCAACTGCGCCGCGGCCCTCTGACCGACCGTGAACGTCCTCATCCGCATCGTCTGGTTCATGTTGATCGGGTGGTGGCTGGCCGCGCTCTGGTTCGCGGCGTCGCTGATCTTGATGCTGAGCATTATCTTCTTCCCGATCGGCGCGTACGCCGCGACCAAGACCTGGAACGTGATGACGCTGGGCGGGTGAGCCTACTTCGAGATTCGCTTCGGTTGCCGAGAAAACGCCGGACGGCTGCAGTCTACTGAGCGTCTTTCGGCTCGCCCTCGAACGTGAACTCCGCCGAGTCGTCCTGGGGGTCGTACCCCAGCACCTCACGGGCGCTCTCCAGCGAGTAGTACTTGCGCTCGTTGTCGGAGATGCCGTAGACGATCGCGTGCTCGTAGTCGGCCTGGAGGCAGCGATCGAAGAGGTGCGCGCAGTCGCGGTAGGAGAGCCACATCGCCTGGCCGCGCTCGTACTCCTTCGGGGGATGGCCCCGCGTGAGATTGCCGATCCGCACCGAGACGACGTCCATCTCGGAGTGGTCGTAGTAGTAGCGGCCCAGCACTTCGCCGGTGGCCTTCGAGACGCCGTAGAGATTCGAGGGGCGCGGGAACTCCGAGCCGTCGAGGCGGAACTCGTCCTCGGGGCGGTACATCTCTGGCGTGCGCTCGTCGGTCTCGAAGGCGCCGACGGCGTGGTTCGAGGAGGCGTAGGCGACCTTCTCGACGCCGGCCTCCGCGGCGGCCTCCATGATGACCTTCGTCCCGTGGATGTTGTTGTCGAGGACGCTGTCCCAGGGCGCTTCCGGTCGCGGGTCGCCCGCCAGGTGGATCACCGCGCCGGCGCCCTCGACGAGTTCGCGGACCTTCTCCTCCTCGGTGACGTCGCCGACGATGACCTCGCCGTCGACGAGCACCTCGTCGGGGTGGCTGTGATAGAACAGCCGCCAGTCGTACGCCTCGCCGATCCCTTCGAGTATCGCGGTTCCGACGCGACCTCCTGCCCCCGTCAGTACGACCGGTTCGTCCATCGCTCGACCGGAGCCACGGATGGGCCCGATAAGGGGGTTACGCTTCGAGCGGTGGTGTGTGAGCGAGTGGGTAAACGACGATCGGGAGCTGATTGACGTGGGAATGAAATCCCGGTGTATCGCGCGAGGCCGACAGTCACCGCGACTGCCTACGGAAGCCCCCTCCCGCTCGACCGGCCGCGGCTCGCTTCGCTCCTCGCTCACTCCGTTCGCTGCGGTGCTTTCGTCGCCGGGGCCGGGTCGACCGGTCGGCCCCTTCCGAAGTCCCGCCCAAGCGTGCTTCCGGGGAGTGTAGCACGAGGGGATGTCCACCGAGCGTGCCTGGTGAACCCCTACCGCAGAGCTCCGTTGGGCGATCCACAGCTCCTCGCTCCTGGGACACCCAGGCAGGGTGGGACTGGAAGGGGCCGACCGGTCGATCCGTCCTCGACGACGCAAGCACTGGACCGAGCGAAGCGAGGGAAGCGCACAGCGAGTCGCGGACGGTCGAGCGGGAGGGGGCTTCCTGGCGGTTCTCGGTGCAAGCAATTCCCACGCTCACGAGCAATTTCTCTCCCCGTCAATCTGATCCGTTCGACCGGCACGCACTTGCCACAGGCGGACCCACGCAATTCCATGCCCGAGCCCACGGACGCCGAGCAGGCCGCCTTCGAGGCCGGCATCAAGTTCGGCGCGCTCTACCACCAGTTCGCTGGCACCCCGGTCTCCCCCGACAGCGCCGACAGCCTCGCGACGGCGATGGCGGAGTCGATCGAGAACCAGCCGTTCTGCACCAACGTCGAGGTCCACCCCCACGAGGACCGGATCGAGCGCGCAATCGCGGGTCTGGATCCGCTCGACGAGGAGTCCCCGACCGATTCCAGTTCCGACGCCGAATCCGCGGCTGGCGATGCCACCGACGAGGCCGACTACACCGAACTGACCGGCACGCTGTTCGACGCGACCATCGAAATCGAGCGCGAGGGGGTCGCCGTCCGCGCCGAGATGGCGACGGCAGGCGATTACCCGCTGATGTCGCTGGCGGACGTCCAGCGGGAGTAACCGGCTCGTTCGAACGGTTCGGCGGAATCGACCGCACCCGAACGGGCCGTTCTAGCCCCCAGACCTGTCCCGCGACCGACGCGTTGATACGCCGTGATCCCTCCGATTTGGGCATGGACGAGTTCGAGATCGAGCGACCCGCAGAGGTCGACCTCGAGGATGCGGTGCTGGTGGAAGGGCTGCCCGGCGTCGGGCACGTCGGCAAGCTGACGGCCGAGCATCTCGTCGAGGAGCTCGACGCAGAGACGGTCTGCCGGATCCACTCCGAGCATTTCCCGCCGCAGGTCACCGTCGCCGACGACGGCGTCGCGAGCCTCGCGGCGGCGGAGTTCCACGCCGTCTCCACGGAGGGGCGTGACCTCCTCTTGCTCACCGGCGATCACCAGGCCCAGAGCAACGAGGGCCACTACCACCTCACCGACGCAATCCTCGACCTCGCTGCGGAGTTCGACGTGAGCGAGGTCTACGCGCTCGGTGGTGTCCCCACGGGTGAACTGATCGAGGAGTACGACGTCCTCGGTGCTGCCAGCAGCGACGAGATCGTCGAGACCCTGGAAGGATACGGCGTCGAGTTCCGCGAGGACGAGCCCGCCGGCGGCATCGTCGGCGTCAGCGGCCTCCTGCTCGGGATGGGCGCCCGCCGCGGTCTCGACGCCGCCTGTCTCATGGGCGAGACCTCGGGCTATCTCGTCGATCCCAAGTCCGCACAGGCAGTGCTGGAGGTGCTCGAAGAAGTCCTCGAGATCGAGGTCGACGACGAGGATCTGGAGGATCGCGCCGAGGAGATGGAGGAGGTCGTCGGCAAGATCCGCGAGATGGAGCAACAACAGCAGGCGCCCGCGGCGACCGACGACGATCTGCGCTACATCGGCTGAGTCGGATCGAGCGGCTGGGAGGCGTACAGTTTTCACCGCACGTGCCATCAGCACCTCCATGAGCGACGGCCCCTTCGACACGACGTTCCAGGTCGGCGAGATCGTCGACGCCGAGCCCTTCGAGGAAGCCCGGACCGAGGCGCTGGTGAAACTCGAGATCAACCTCGGCGAGGAGATCGTGCACTCCGCGGCACAGCTGGGGTTCAACTACGAGATCGACGAACTTCCCGGTCGACAGGTGCTCTGTGCGACGAATCTCGGGACCGTGCAGATCGCTGACTTCACCTCGGAGGCGTTGACTATCGGGGTTCCGGACGAGGATGGGAACCCCGTGCTCGTGGCTCCGGACTCGGCCGTTCCACTCGGCGGCGAACTGTACTGATCGGCTGGTCTGTTGCTCGTTTCTGCCGGCTCCGTTCTCGCTACCGCTGAAACCGCAAACCGCTCGGAAGCCCCCTCCCGCTCGCCGTCGCTGACTCGCTGTGCGCTTCACTCGGTCGCTTCGCTCCCTCGTTCCAGTGCTTGCGTCGCCAGCGACGGCGAGCGGTCGGCCCCTTCCAGTCCCGCCCTGTTGATTTTTGACGGGGCTGCGCTCCGGTGGATGGCCGATCGGACGCGAAACCCCTGTGGACGGCGTCACGGAGCGTCGAGCGGTGGCGGTCGCGGTTCGTTGCGGGATGGCGGGGCCCCGAAAATCGCGGTGGCGTGGCCCGCCGGATGGTGACTGTTTAACATCCGGCGCTCCGAAGTCGGTGGCATGACCGAGATCGGGGAGCAGTCCGTCGCGGTGATCGGGGGCGGCTTCGGCGGGCTCGCGTCGGCGTGCTTCCTCGCGGACGCCGGCGCGGACGTCACCGTCTACGAGCGCAACGAACAGCTCGGCGGGCGGGCGAGCCGCCTCTACCGCGACGGGTTCCGCTTCGATATGGGGCCGTCCTGGTATCTGATGCCCGACGTCTTCGAGCGCTTTTTCGCCCACTTCGATCGCGAGCCAACCGACTTCTACGACCTCGAACACCTCGATCCTCACTACGGGATCTTCTTCAAGGACGGCGACAGCGTCCAGATTCCCGCCGATCCACGCGCTGCGATCCCGCTCTTCGAGGAGTACGAGGACGGCGCCGGCGCGGCGTTCGAGCGCTACCTCGCGGAGGCCGAGCGCACCTACGAGGCCGGAATGGAGCATTTCGTGTACGAGGACCGCTCGCGCCCCGAGGACTGGCTCGATCCCGGGCTCGCGAAACACGGCCGCGGGCTCTCCTTCCTCGGCTCGATGGAGGACCACGTCGCGGACTACTTCGAGCACCCGAAGCTCCGCCAGATCGTCCAGTACTCGCTGGTCTTCCTCGGCGGCTCGCCCTCGAACACGCCGGCGCTGTACAACCTGATGAGCCACGTCGACTTCGGCCTCGGCGTCTGGTACCCCGAGGGCGGGATGGGCGGCGTCGTCGATGCGCTCGTCGAGCTCGGAACGGAGCTGGGCGTCGAGTACCGCGTCAACTGCGACGTGACCGCGATCCGTGGCCGTCGCGGCGGGTTCAGCCTCGACGTCGCCCGAACCCGGGACACCGGCGGGTTCGATCCCGCGAGTGAGATTCCCGGCGAGATCCCGCCTGCGATCGCGCTGGCCGAAGACGGTCCACCGGCTGGGAACCGACGGCTCGTCCCCGGGAACGCAGACGCGGCCGACGCGACAGATTCGGACGAATCGACCGATCCGACAGCCGCACCGAACGGAGGAACGGCCACCGGAGGACCGGCTACCGGGGGGTCGACCACCGCCGCGGTCCCTGCCGACGTCGTCGTCTCCGACGCCGACCTCGCCCACGTCGAGACGGGGATCCTCGAAGCGGGCCGGCGCGACCGCGAGCCCGAGTACTGGGACGATCGCACGTACGCGCCCTCCGCGTTCCTGCTCTACCTCGGCGTCGAGGGCGACGTCCCGAACCTCGACCACCACACCCTCGTCCTGCCCACGGACTGGTCGGGCCACTTCGACCAGATCTTCGAGGAGCCTGCCTGGCCGGACGATCCGGCCTACTACGTCTGCGCTCCCTCGGTTACGGACGACGAGGTGGCGCCCGAGGGGCACTCCAATCTCTTCGTACTCGTCCCGATCGCACCCCGGCTCGAGGACGACGAGGCGACGCGCCAGGCCTACCGCGACCAGGTGCTTGCGGATCTCGCCGAGCACGCCGGAGAGGACGTTCGGGACCGGATCGTCGTCGAGGAGACCTTCTCCGTCTCGGAGTTCGGCGAGCGCTACAACGCGCCGGGCGGCACCGCGCTCGGGCTGGCCCACACGCTCACCCAGACCGCGGTCATGCGGCCGTCGCATCGCTCCGACGCCGTCGACGGCCTCTACTTCACCGGCTCCTACACGTCGCCGGGGATTGGCGTGCCGATGTGTCTGATCGGCGGCGAACACACGGCGACGAAGGTCCTCGAAGACTACGGCGCCTGAACCGATGACGGGAGTGAGTGCTGAGGACTCGGACGACGACTACGGCGGCGAGGGGTCCGAGGCGGGGCTCCGCGACGCCCTCGTCTACCTCCTCGCGCTCTCGCGGCCCCGCTTCTGGCTCTACCTCGCCGGCCCGGTCATGGTCGGGGTCGTCTACGCGGCCGACGCCCGCGCGGATCTCCTGACGCCGGCCACCGTCGCCCTGTTCGCCTACTTCCTCCTGCCCGCGAACGTCTACCTCTACGGCGTCAACGACGTCTTCGACGCGCCGATCGACGAGGAGAACCCGAAGAAGGACGAGCGGGAGGTCCGCTACCGTGGCCAGCGGTTCGTTCCGATCGCCGTCGCCGTCTCGGGACTGGGACTCCTCGGCGTCGTCGCACTCGTCGATCCGATCGCCTGGCCGTGGCTCGCCGGCTTCTGGCTGCTCGCGACGGCCTACAGCGCGCCGCCGCTGCGGTTCAAGACCACGCCGCTGCTGGACTCGCTCTCGAACGGCCTCTACGTGCTCCCCGGCGCCGCAGCGTACGCGACCGTCGCAGGATCGGAGCCCCCGCTCTGGCCGCTGCTCGGCGGCGTGCTCTGGACGATGGCGATGCACACGTTCTCGGCGATTCCGGACATCGAGCCCGACCGCGCGGCAGGGATCGAGACGACGGCGACGCTGCTGGGCGAGCCGCGGACGCTAGCGTACTGCTTCGTCGTCTGGACGCTCGCAGCGGCGGCCTTCGCGGTCGCGGATCTCCGGGCCGGTGCGGTGCTGGCGCTGTATCCGGTGCTCGTCCTCGGCATCGCCCTCTCGAAGGTCCCTGTCGACCGTGCCTACTGGTGGTACCCCGCGATCAACGGGCTCGTCGGCGCCGGCCTGACGATGTGGGGGCTCGCGCAGGTGGTGCCGCCGTCGTCGTTGTTCTGACGACCGATTCGCCGCGCTCCGTCGGCTGCCCGGGAGCCACCGCGAACGCACCCTTCTTGGTCCAGCGGGTGCCAGCCCAACTCGATGGATCGACTCGGCGGGGCGACGGACCGCGAGCGCGTCGAGTCGGCGCTCGATTCGATCGTCCGCGAGAATCGCGTGACGATCGCGGTCACGGTGCCGCTCGTGGGCGTGGTTCTCTTGCTCGCCGGCGAGGCCGGCTACGTCCCCGACGCACTCGCGTTCAACCCCTACATGATGGTCGCGGCGGTGACCGTGATGGCCCTGCCGCTGATTGCCGGGATCGCGCCGGTCGTCGATCGGCGGGCCGCGCTCGGACTGGTCGCGCTCGCGGCGTTCACGTGGGCGATCGAACTCGTTGGCGTCAATACGGGGTTCCCTTACGGCGATTTCTCCTACCAGCGCGAGCTCGGTCCGATGCTGTTCGGTGAGATTCCGCTCGCGCTCCCAGTGTTCTTCGTCCCGATCTTGCTCAACGGCTATCTGCTGGGCCTGCTCGCCCTCGGCGACCGGGCCGACAGGCTCGCGGTCCGTTTCCCGGTCGTCGTCGCGCTGGTGGTCCTCCTCGACCTGGTGCTGGACCCCGGTGCCGTCTCGCTGTCCTTCTGGGCCTGGGCGGAGCCGGGCGTCTACTACGGCGTCCCGATCGTGAACTTCCTTGGCTGGGTCCTCGCGGCGACGGTCGCGGTGGGGATCCTCACGCTCGCCTTCGACCACGCGGCGATCGTCGAACGGCTCGAGACGTGTCCGTACATGCTGGACGATCTGATCAACTTCGCCGTGTTCTGGGGGCTCGTCAACGCGGCGGCGTTGCAGGTCGTCCCTGCGATCATCGCCGGCGGTGTTTTGCTGGTGCTCGCACGAGCGCCGTGGTTCGACTTCGCCGGGCTCTCGCTGGGAGCCTGGGCGGCAGAGCGGTAGCTTCCTGTCTGGTGTCCAGCCGGTGCATGCCGGTGGAGTTCGTCGCTCGATTCGGGCAACGACCGGCACGGCACCGGCGGCGCTGGAGCGAATCGGGCGGACTGCGTCGACATACGTGAGCGTCGGCGCCGACGGATCAGGGCGTCGGCAGCGTCAGTGGCTCCCCCGTGGGATCGTCGTCGGTCCGGTCGGGCATCGTGATCGGGCTGACTGCGTCGAAGACGGAGACAGGATCTCGGTCGAACTGCCAGCGGAGGCGCGTCCGGGCGAACAGCGAGAGGGTCCGCCGCCGGCTGAGCGTGGGCGGGGTGTCGATGACGTTGCAGCCCTTCGCCCGGATCGAACGGTGGTAGTCCGCGTAGAGGACGGCGGCGAGGAGCACCGGGAACTGACAGTCCGCCGGGAGCGCCTCGATTCCGCTGACGCCGTGGCGGTAGAACCGCTCGGTACGGTGGAGTTCTTCCCGGATTGCAGCGGCGACGCTCGCGTCGAACTCGAGGTCGGCGATCTGCTGGGCATCGACGCCGTGCCGATCGAGCGTGCTCTGTGGGAGGTAGATCCGGTCGCGGTCGACGACGTCTTCGCGGACGTCCCGCAGAAAGTTCGTCAGCTGGAACGCCTCACCGAGGGCCTTCGCGTGGGGCATCGCCCGTTCGCGGTCCGCGGGTTCCATGATCGCGGTCATCATCGCGCCGACGGCGGCCGCCGATCCCCGCATGTACTCCCGGAGCTCCGCGACGTCGGCGTATCTCGATTTGGTGCAGTCGGTCTCCATCGCGTCGACGAACGCGTGAACCTCTTCGTCGGGGATGTCGTGGGTGGCCTTCACCTCGCGAAATGCATCGAGTACGGGATCCGAGGCCGGCGATTCGCCGAGCGCTTCGGCCCGGAACGACTCGAGCGACTCGCGCTTCTCCTCGGCCGGCCGGTCGACGGCCTCGACGTCGTCGACGACCTCGTCGGCGATTCGAAAGAAGGCGTAGAGGACGTGGGTGGGTTCGCGTACGCGATCCGGGAGGAACTTCGTCGCGAAGTAGAAGGTGGGCCCCGTGCGCCGCTGGATCGCCCTGCTCCGCTCTACCTGACTGTCCTCAAGCATGTGGTGGGGGCCCCGCCGCTCTGCCCCCTCGATCATTTTGCCCAGTCATGTGACCATACAAACGGAGGCAATGCGCTTAATCGTTGGCCTACGGGTAGTCGAGGGGACTGCGTACCGTAGACCCTGCCGAGCTGGGTGACGAGACCGGACGATCAGCACCGCATCGAGATCGAGGCGGCAGGAAAACCAGACCATATTGCCGGTTCGTTGCGGCGTCCGGTCGTGGATCCACTGGCACGCCGATCCGTCGCAGGGGACGCCTCGTGTGTGTCGCCGGCCGAACGCCCGGACCCGTTGGTCCTCAGTGCGATCGAACTGGGGCCAGTTGGAGGGCAGTCGATCGGCGACGCTACTTTCTGACGGTTCGCCGTCCAGTCTGTCGATTTGACGCAGAATCGACGACACAGATAGCGGATACACTATCCTGTTCTGGCTAGCGCGGGCCATGCTTGTTGGCGCACGTTGGTTTAAGACGGTTCCCCGAATACAACTGCTCGATGAGCGTCTATGCAGTTTCGTCCGACGACCTGCCTCGAGCAGGGTCGCCCGTGGAGGGATGGCGATGACCGAGGGGGCGACCAAACAGGAAGAAGAGCGCGCAGACGACCACCTGGCCGACGTCGAAGAGGGTGCCGGATGTACCGAGATCTGGGAGCACCTCTCCGAGCGCCGAGAGGAGTGAGCGACGTCGACCGTCGGCCGTCCCGCCGCCCGGCACCGTCGACTCACGGGAGGCAGATCGCTTTTACACGCCGGGGTCGAACCTCCAGCCGATGACTGGCGAGGGCGGTCCCGAGGACATTCCAGCCGACCGGGAGTCACCGGTCGGCGAGCCCGTAATCCGTGGCGACGAGGAGATCGCCGGCCAGCGCGCCGAAGAGGCCGTCCAGTTCGACCCGGACGACCCCGAGAGCCTCGCCCGCGCGGCCGAGGTCGTCCATAGCTTCGCGACGGACACCGTCGGCGCCGAGGACAACATCTACATGCTGCGGGGCGCCGCCGCCTGCGCCGCACTCGTTCGCGGAGAGGGCTCCTACAAGGCCGCAGCCGAGCGCGCCGGCGACGACGTCACAGTCGCGTTCATCCGCAAGTGGGCGCGCGTCCACGATCTGCCGCGGGCCGTCCGTCGCCACGTCGCCATGGGCGAGATCGCACCCACTGCCGCCAAACACATCGCTCGCGTCAGCGGCCCCGCTCGCTACGATCTCGCGTGGGCAACGCTCGATCACGAGCTGACCGTCCGCGACGTTCGCTCGATCGCCAGCGAGATCAACGACGGCGCGACGCCCGCGGCGGCGCTCTCCACCCACGGCGTCCAGCCCGGCGCGCTCGCGCTGCAGCTTCCCATGGAGACCTACCGCGAACTCCGTCGCGAGGCTGCGAACTCGGGTCGGTCGACGGGCGAGATCGTCGACGATGCGCTCGCGGAGTGGGAAGCGTTTTAATCGGCGGCCGGCGAGTGCTCCGATAGGGCCGGTAGCTCAGTCAGGCAGAGCGTCTGGCTTTTAACCAGATGGTCGGGGGTTCAACTCCCTCCCGGCCCGCTTCCACTTTTTACTCCCTCGGGTTTCCTCGCTCGCCAGCGGCTCCGCCGCTGGCTCGCTGCGGGCACCGCTCGGTCGCAAAAACTTGGGGAAAAAGACCGCACTCGCTGCTCGCTCCGCTCGCAGCGAGGGAACCGCGCTCGCTGTGCTCGCGCGGATGCTTGTGGGTGTCCGTCCGGTGGAGTGCAATCTTCGTCGGCGATGTATTTGCTTTGGCCCCTCACTCCGTCTTCCCTGAGCCCGTTCGGCTTGGAATTGCCTCTTCCACCACCTCCTCGATCTCCACGATCTCCTCTTCCAGCACCGCTCGTTCGAAGTAGAGCAGTTCGACGGCGATCACGGCCACGGAGATCACGAGCACCGTCACGAGCGTCCCGGGTTCGGACCGGTACAGGTGGTAGAACATGAGCACGAAGAACAGGAGGCTCGTGACGACGCCAGCGGCCGGCAGGACCGGGTTCACCGCTTCGGTGTCGCGCTGGTCGAGCGCGATGGCACACATCGCACCGAAGACGACGATGAACGCCAGCGAGGCGAAGGCGGTGATCGCGCCGAGGCTGCCGAGCACGGAGAATGCGGCCGTGATCGCGCCGAGCAGGAGGATCGTCCGCCGGGGGACGCCGCTGGCGCTCGAATCGCCCGCGCGATCGGGCAGGAGGTCGGCCGAGAGCATCCCCTTCGCGAGATAGCCCGAGGAAAAGAGCGTGGCGTTGATCGCGCTGCCCGTCGAGAACAGCGCCGCGAGCGAGATGAGCAGGAAACCAGCGGGGAGGAACGGATCGGCGGCCACGGCCAGTGCGCGCTCGGGGTGGCTCCGGATGACGTCGTCGGGCGCCAGCGAGAGCGTGGTGATCGCGACGATCACGTACAGCGCTGCCGCGGATGGAATCGCCACGTAGACCGCTTTGCGAATCGTCTCGGTCGCGTTCTCGATCGACTCCTGATCGTAGTAGAGCAGCTGCCAGCCCTGGAACGCGACGAACGACACGGCAGCGGCCATGATCGGGTTCAGGGAGAGCTGCGTCAACCGACCGACGCCCGTCGAGAGCCCCTCGTGCGCCGCCCCGTAGTAGAGTCCGCCGAGGCCCATCACGAGCAGAATCCCGACCTTCAACCCGACGAGGAGGGTCTCCGTCGAGCCGGTCGCCTGCGCGCCGAGGAGATTGAGCCCGACGAACCCGCCGATCGCGAGCACCGAGACGATCGGTCGGACACCCATCCCTGCCACGGTCTCCGGGACGACGGACAGGCCGACGGCGAAGCTGCCGAACGCGAAGGCGTACATCGCCATCGAGCCGACGTAGCCCACGAGCAACGTCCAGCCCGTCATTCCGGCGAGCGTGGAGTTGCCGGTGAACGTCTGGACGAACGTGACCGAGCCGCCGTTGTCGTCGACGATCCGATTGAGCGCGTTGAACGAGTAGGCCGCGCAGCCGGATACGCCGCCAGCGAGGACGAAGGCCGCCCACGTCGCGGGACCAGTGAGCTGGGCAACGACCCCGAGCACGGCGAAGATGCCCCCGCCGATCATGCCGCCCAGTGCGATCGAGACGCAGGAGAGGAACCCGAGCTGCTGCTCGGTCATCGTGTCGCCGGCCTTGGCCGTCGGGTCCTATGGATCTTCTGCCGTCGCCGGCCCGGCCCACAGGACCGCCCTCGCGCCGTCCAGCGGCTTTATCCGACAGGGACGCTCACAGGACGTATGCCGAACGCGGCGGATTTCACGTACAGCGGGGGCAAGGTCGAGCCCGGCGAAACCGCCAACCTCCGCTTCACGGTCAGCGAAACGTATCTCGGCGATCCGGTGCGGATCCCGGTGACGATCGTCAACGGCGCCCATCCGGGCCCGACGGTCTCGCTCACCGCGGCGGCCCACGGCGACGAACTCAACGGCATCGAGGTCGTCCGCGAGGTCGCCCACGACTGGGCGCACGAGGATCTCCACGGCACGCTCGTCTGTCTCCCGGTGCTCAACGTGCCCGGCTTTCTCGCCCAGCAGCGATATCTCCCGATCTACGATCGCGACATCAACCGCTCCTTCCCGGGCGATCCCGAGTCGACGAGCGCCAAACGCATCGCCCACTCGATCTTTCAGAACTTCATCGAGCCCTGCGACCTCGGGATAGATTTCCACACTTCCACCCGCGGCCGGACCAACATGCTCCACGTCCGCGCGGAGATGACCGACGAGGACGTCGGGCGCGTCGCTCGCGGGTTCGCCTCCAACGTGATCATCGACTCCGACGGTCCGAGCGGTTCGCTGCGGCGAGAGGCCAGCGAGGCGGGCGTCCCGACCATCACCGTCGAGATGGGTGAGGCCCACCGGTTCCAGCGCGGGCTCATCGACCGTGCGCTCACCGGCGTCGCGAGCGTCTTCGCGGAGTTCGGCCTCCATCCCGACGCACCCGTCAAGTGGCCGGGCTGGCGAACGGTGATTTCGGACAACTCCGACAAGACCTGGCTCCGCGCCGACGTCGGCGGCATCGTCGACATGCACGCCGATCGCGGTGGACTGGTCCGCGAGGGCGAGGCGATCTGTACGATCACGAGCCCCTTCAAACAGGACGGCGAGGTGGTCGAAGCACCGTTCACGGGGCTGCTCGTCGGGGTACTCGAGAACCCCGTCGTCTACCCCGGCAATCCGCTCTGTCACATCGTGAAGCTAACCGACGACACGCTGCGTGCACTCGAGCGGAGTCAGGATAGCGGGATCGAGGACGGGGTCGAGGAAGCGATCTGACGGCAGTCGGCTATTTGCGGCCGCGATCCGATCGCCCGGCTCGCCCGGCACGGCCAGGCTGGTCCGCCGTCACCACTCCAGCGCGCCGCCGCTCTGATACTCCGTGACCTGCGTTTCGAAGAAGTTCTTCTCCTTGTTGAGGTCGACCTGCTCGGACATCCAGGGGAAGGGGTTCTCGGTGCCGAAAGAGTCCTCCAGCTCCAGCTGGCGGAGCCGCCGATCCGCGACGAACTCGACGTACTCGGCGAACTGGTCGCCGCTCATCCCGAGGACTTCCTCGGGGCAGGCCTCGAGCGCGTAGATCTGCTCGAGCTCGACGGCCTCCTCGATCAGCTCCGTGACCTCGGCACCGAACTCGTCGGTCCAGGCCTCGGGGTGCTCCTCACGAAGCTGGTTGATGAGGTCGACGCCGAAGCCGACGTGGAGCGATTCGTCGCGCATGATATACTCGAACTGCTGGCCGAGGCCGGGGAGCTTGTTCTGCCGGCGCAGCCCGAGCATCATCGCGAACCCGGCGTAGAAGAAGATCCCCTCCATGATCACGTAGAAGCCGACGAGGTCCCGGAGGAAGGCCCGGACGTCCTCCGTGGTCTCGATCTCGAAGTCCTCCTGGTCGATCGCCCGGGTGAGATCGACGACGAACTCGTCTTTCTCCTCGATGGATGGGACGCGATCGTACATGCCGTAGAGATACTCGGGCTCGAACCCCAGCGAGTCACAGCAGTAGATGAACGTGTCCGTGTGAATCGCCTCTTCGTAGGCCTGCCGCAGGAGATACTGCCGGCACTCCGGCGCGGTGACGTGCTCGTAGATCGCGAGCACGACGTTGTTCGCGGTCAGCGATTCGGCGGTCGAGAAGAAACCGAGGTTCCACTCGACGAGCTGGCGCTCCGCGTCGGTCAACTCGTCGCCTTTCCACTGGGAGACGTCGTCCTGCATCGGAATCTCGTCTGGCACCCAGTTGTTGGCGACGCCCGCTTCGTAATACTCGCGCGCCCAGTCGTAGTCGATGGGCAGGATCTTGTTCGGGTCGTGCTGCGTGTCGGTGTCGAGGATTGGCATTGGTGGTGTTTGATCTGGGGTCGTCGGTGAGCGAGCGATGCTACGGAATCGCGTTCGATGCCCGGGGAGGGCTTCGAAGCCCGGAGCGGGCGATACACCCGTTACTGACAGGCGTCGCAGGTCGGATCCTCGATGGAGCAGAGCTCCTTCGAACCGTCGTCAGCGTCCCGGCTGGACCGTCGCGACCCGCCGTCAGTCATCGCCTCACCGTCTCTGTGTTGTGTCTTCCCGTACTCGGCCATGTCCAGCGTGGACTTTTCGATCTGGGAGGCGCCGAGCGTCCGGAGATAGTAGGTCGTCTTCATGCCGAGCTCCCAGGCGGTCGTGTAGACGTCGTCGAGCAGGGAGCCGTCCGTCGACGGGAAGAAGACGTTGTGGGAGACCGACTGGTCGATCCACGTCTGTCGGTGGGCGGTCAGGCGGAGCTGGTCGCGGGGGTCGATCTCGAAGGCGCCGCGATAGAGCTCTTTGAGATCCTCCGGAACCCGGTCGATCTCCTGGATCGAGCCGTCGTGGAACTTGATCCGATCGATCATCTCGGAATCCCACAGGTCGCGGTCCTTCAGATCCTCGACGAGGTGGTCGTTGACGATCGTGAAGTCGCCGCTCATGTTGGACTTCACGTAGAGGTTCGAGTACATCGGCTCGATGGAGGCCGTGGTGCCGTTGATCGTCGAGACGGTCGCCGTCGGTGCGACCGCCATCGTGTTCGAGTTCCGCATGCCGTGCTCCTCGACGTGTTCGCGGACGACGAACCAGTCCATCGTCTCATCGCGATCGGTCGGGATCTCCTGGCCGCGTTCCGCCTCGAGCTGGTCCACCGTGTCCTGGGGGAGCTGGCCGCGATCCCACTTCGATCCCTCGTAGGAGGGGTAGGTGCCCCGCTCTTTGGCGAGCTTCGAGGAGTTCAGGATCGCGTGGTAGGAGACGAACTCCTGCCAGCGGTTGGCGGCCTCGACGGCCTCCTCTGAGGCCATCGGCACGCCGAGTTCCATCAGCGCGTCGTGGAAGCCCATCGTCCCGAGGCCGACGGGGCGGTGGCGCATGTTCGAGTCCTCGGCTTCGTCGGTCGGGTAGAAACAGAGGTCCACGACGTTGTCGAGCATCCGCATCGCGGTCTCGACGGTGTCGGAGAGTCGCTCACGGTCGAGCGAGGCGTTGGTGTCGCTGCCGGCGTCCGCTCCATCGGCACTGGTGACGTGGTTCGCGAAGTTGACGCTGCCGAGGTTACAGACCGCGTGCTCCTCCGAGCTCGTGTTCAGCGTGATCTCCGTACAGAGGTTCGAGGAGTTGATCACGCCCTCGTGATCCTGCGGACTGCGGACGTTGCAGGGATCCTTGAACGTCACCCACGGGTGACCGGTCTCGAAGAGTCGCGTGAGGAGCTGTCGCCAGAGGTCGGCGGCGTCGACCGTTTCGTACTGCCGAAGCTCGCCCGCCTCCGCGAGGGACTCGTAATGCTCGTACTGCTCGGCGAAGGCCTCGCCGTACGTGCCGTGGAGGTCGGGCACCTCGTCGGGTGAGAAGAGCGTCCACTTCCCATCTTCCTGGACGCGCTCCATGAACAGGTCCGGAATCCAGGCGGCCGTGTTCATGTCCGGAGTGCGGCGGCGTTCGTCGCCGGTGTTCCGCTTGAGATCGAGGAACTGCGGGAAGTCGAGATGCCAGCACTCGAGGTAGGCACAGGCGGCGCCGCGGCGCTTCCCAGAGCGGTTGATCGCTGCGGTCACGTCGTTGCTGATCCGGAGGAAGGGGACGACGCCGGTGGACTCGACGCCGGTCGATTCGATCAGCGAGCCCGCCGCGCGGAGGTTCGTCCAGTCGTTACCGAGCCCGCCGCTCCACTTCGAGAGCTGGGCGTGGTGTTTGTAGGAGTCGAATATGTCGGCGAGGTCGTCCTGGACCGTCGTCAGGTAACAGGAGGAGAGCTGGGGATGGGCTGTGCCGGCGTGGAACAGCGTCGGCGTCGATGGGGTGAACCGCAGCGTCGAGAGCACCTCGTAAAATTCGAGGGCGCGCTCGGTGGGATCGTCCTCCTCGATGGCGAGTCCCATCGCGACGCGCATCCAGAACGCCTGGGGCAGCTCGATCGGCGTCTCCTCGTCGTTGAGGCGGAGGAAGTAGCGCTGCTCGAGCGTCGACATCGCGAGGTACTCGAGTTTCTCGTCGCGCTCGGGGGCCAGCGCTTCGCCGATCGTCGTGAGATCGAACCGGTCGTCGACCAGGCGCTCGTCGAGCTTGCCCGCCTCGACGCCGGTGTGGAGATTGTCGACGAACGTCTCGCGGTAGGCACGGTCGAACTCGTATCCTTCGAGGTCGTCGGGATCGAGGGACGCGGCCAGGGACTGTGATGCGTCCTCGGCATCGTCGTCCCCTTCGTCCCCGTCGTCGCCCACTCGGTCGCCGAGCAGCCGTCGGTAGTATCGCTGTCGGAAGACGTCGGCGGCAACCTGCTTGTAGGCGGGCTCGCGCTCGATCCGGGCGGTCGTGACGTTGAGCAGGGCCTCGTAGATCGTCTCCCGATCCGCGCCGTCGTAGAGGTCTCGCTCGGCGTCCTCGATCAGCGCCTCGACGTCGGCGTCGCTGACCTGTTGCTCGTGGTCGGTGCGTGCCCGCTCGAGAATCGAGCGGATCGTCTCGGTCTGGTGCTCAGTCGGTGTCGTGGTCTGGCTCATGATCTGGGTGGGAGTCGGAACCGTCGGGTGGGCGGCCGTCGGCGCCGTCGCCATCGGCTGGCGGTGGCGTTGCAGTCAGGCCGCCGGTCGCGTCGGTCGTACTGCCAGCTGCCGATCCCCCGTGGTCGGGGAGCTCCGCGTCGAGGACGGCGTCGAGTTCGGCGAGGAACTCCTCGGGTTCGCTGAAGGCCTTGTAGACGGAGACGAACCGGATGTACGCGACGGAGTCGATCTCGCGGAGTCGCGAGGAGACGAGATCGCCGATCACGCTCGTCGTGACGATCTGCGTGTCGATCTCGCGGAGTTCGGTCTCCACGTCCTCGAGGAGTGCCTCGACGGCTGCCTCGTCGACGGGACGTTTCTCGACGGCGCGCTCGACGCCCGCCCGCAGCTTCTCGCGGCGGTAGGGCTCGATCTCGCCGTCGCGTTTCTTCACCTGGAGGCTGTCCCACTCGGGGCGCTCGTACGTGGTGAACCGGAAGCTACAGCGCTGGCACTCGCGGCGACGGCGCACTGACGTACCGTCGTCGCTCGCGCCGGTGTCGACGACGCTCGTCCGGTCGTGCCCGCAGTCTGGGCAGTGCATTGTTGCCACTGTTCGTACCTCCAGGCCCTTCAGCCTACATATGGGGCGTCGGTCGTACTGGCCGCAATATGTGGCGTCTGTCGGATGGGCCATAAACCTTTCCCAACACATTTGATGTAGAACAATCTGAATTGGTTTACGCACGCCGTCCCCGTCATCAGCGGCCGTCCGCCCGCGAGAACCGGCACCCTCGCCCGGACACCAGCCATTGAATAGGGCCGCGGCCGAACGGACGTCCATGCCACCGACCCAGGAAGTCGCCTGTGAGAACGACGACTGTTTCCTCGACATGTTCGAGAACCACTACACCTACGACGTGCCCGACGAGTACGGGATCGACGAACTGGTCTGTCCCGTCTGTGAGGGCTCCGATCTCAGGGCGATCGAGCTGTGATCAGGGAGGTCGGCGAGTCCGTCGGCGACGCGATCGCGGAACGCGCCGGGCGAGCAGCCGCGCGCGTGCAGGAACGTCGGTCCCTCCCGGTCGACCTCCTCGAGAGCGACGAGGCGTATCTCGCCGTCTTCGACGCTCCCGGGGCGACGACCAGCGACGTGCAGGTCCGCTACGCCGACGGGCGCGTGCTCGTTCGCGTCGACCGCTTCCGCGAGTTCCACGACGAGTTCACGATGCGATTCCCCGGTCGCGGGCTCTCACTGGACGGCGAGGTCGAGCTGCCGGAGGACGCCGTCGTGACCGCCGAGCATGCGAGCGCGACCCTCACCGATCGTGGGACGCTGGAGGTCGAGCTCCCGAAGGTCGAGACGGCAGAGATCGAGACGCCCGACGACGCGACGGACGCCGATAGCGTCGATGCCGACGGCGACGGCGACGTGAACGAAACGGCCGACGACGACCACGACGAGAACGCAGCGGCCGCTGACGATCACGGCGCGGAGGCAGCCGACAGCGAACACGACTCTGAAGCGAACGCCGACGACGGCGACCACGACGCCGACACTGCGGCGTGATCGGGAGCTATTAGCCCGGCACTGCGTAACGAACCGATATGGCTCGCACGGCTCTCCGGAGCGTCAGTGACGCGATCGAGGCCACGCGAGTGTTCCTCCTGCCGCTCTCGGTTCGCCGCGTCGCGTCGCTCGCGATCGTCGTCCTGTTCATGGGTACGCCGGGAACGCCGATTCCGGCGACGCCGCAGTTCGCAGACCCGCGCTTCTGGGAGATCTCCGATCCGACGACGGCGACGAACGGCGCCGCCGACTCGCCAGCTTTCGCCGACGGCGTCGCGCTGGCGTCGCCCGGCACGTGGCCCGCGTGGCTACTGATCGGGCTGGGAATCGTCCTCCTGGCTGCGCTCGCGTACGTCCTGCTCGGAACGCTGCTGCGATTCGTGCTCGTGGAGGCGCTTCGCTCCGGCGAGATCCGCATTCGCAGGGACGGGCGACGCCACGGTTCGGGAGCGCTCGGCGTGCTCGCTCTGCGGCTCGGGATCTGGGCAATTGCGGCGTCGATCTTCGGACTCGTCGCGTTCGTGGCGATACAGACTGGCGACGGCGGCAGTGGATTCGGAGCGATCGCAGTCGATCGCGGCCTCGCAGTTCTGCTGGGCGGCGTGGTGGCCGTCGTGCTCGCTCTCGCGTGGGCGATCGACGTGCTGACGCTCCAGTTCGTCGTGCCGACGATGATCGCCGAGGAGAGCGGCGTCTTCGCTGGCTGGCGACGGTTCTGGCCGACGGTGCGCGCTGAGCCCGTCGAGTATCTGCTCTACGGCGTCGTGCGGATCGCGCTTGGCGTCGCGGTCGGGATCGCAGCGGCGCTCGCGGTGCTCGTCGTGCTCGGGCTGGCCGGCGTCGTGCTGGGGACGATCGCTGCGTTCGTCGTGGTGCTCGCCGGCGGATTCGGTTCACTCGGAAGTGCCGGACTGGCAGCCATCGGAGCTCTGGTGGCGACCTTCGCGGTGCTCGCCATCGTCGTTTGGGCCGTCGTCGCCGTCCCGTTCCAGTGTTATCTGTGGATCTACGCGCTGCTCGTCCTCGGCGACGTCGAGCCCGATCTCGACCTGATTCCGCGGCTGCGATCGGCCGCCCGGGGCGAGGGGGCCGCGCCGGTGTGAGTGAGGCGATCCGCACGGCGTGAGCGATCGCCGACCCATATCGACTGCGAACTGATACTGAAACGGCCGCTGCCCAAAATCGGCGATTTCGGCGGCCGAACCGTTCAGTTTCACTTTCACTCTCGGGACATCGCTTAATCACCCAGGACCCGTAGTCGAGGTATGAGCCAGTCAACGCTGGCGGACGACGACCTCTTCGGCGAGGCCGCGAACGAGATGCGTGCCGACGTCGAGGATTCACTCGAACAGGCTCGCGGCGCCCTCCCCGCGGCCGACGACGTCTGGGAGACCGACGCGGACAACACGCTCGGCGTCCTCAACGGGCTGAAGACAGCTCTCGACGTGGGCGACGCCGCCGAACATCTTCGCGACGCCAAGAAGTGGTACACGATGGGCGAGCGCGCCGACGCGTTCGACGACGCCGAGGATCTCGAAGCCGAGATCGAGACGATCGAGGGGCTGCTCGGTACCGTCGAGGACGCTCACGAGGACGTCGCCGACCTGACTTCCACGATCCCGGAGCTTCGCGGCGATCTGGAGGACGCCGCTGCAGCGATCGACGAGGACGACGGCGACGCGGAGAGTGAGGCCGCAGCCGACGGTGGCGAGGAGACGGCGGAAGCAGAGTAATCTGGGGGCAGAGACGTCCGACAGCGCAGTTTTCGACTGTCCCGGCTGCCGCGGCGATTGTCGTCCGTGATGCGAGGTCGAAGTCGGCGGTTGTGCGCGTTTCGTGGGGTTCTCCGGTGCTTCAGGGCTCGTACAGCGAGTACGCGATCACGAGCAGCCCCGCGAGCACCAGCAGGCTCTCGAAGAGGATACCGACGCCGAGGGACTGGTGGAGCAGTTCGGAGAGGAACCCGGCGAGTAACACGCCCATCGTGATCAACCCGAACCCGGTAGCAAGCAGTCCGAGCGACCGCTCTTCCGTCCGGGCGTAGGCCTTGTAGGCGAAGAACGTGACCGCTCCGCCGGTCAGCAGAATGAGGGTCTTGACGATCGCGATCGCGAGCTGTACTTCGGCGCCGACAGTTGCGTGCGGGCTCATAGTTCCTTCTGTACCTCCGACCACATGCGGGCCAGCCGCTCGTCTGCAGTCCGCGTGGGTCGCGTGATCTCCACGGTAAAGCTGCGGGTTTCGTCGAGGCCAACGTCGACGTTCTCGAACGCGATGGCGTACCGCGTCGTGTGTCGGCCGTCGGATCGAATCTCGGTCAGCTCCTCGAGAAGCGTCGCCTCCGAGAGCTGGTCGAGCTTCCGGTATGTCGTCGACTGTGGAATGTCACAGACGTCGGAGAGCTCGGCAGCCGTCATCGGGGAGTCGATCGCGCTGATCAGTTCGCGGCAGTCCGGATCACTCAGGGCGTCGAGGAGGGCGGCGAGCTCGGGCGTCTCTGCCTCCTCGAACGGATCCCGAACCATCGACCGGATGACGACCGGCGCGGCCCTTAAAGGAACCGGCACAGAACTGGGGGAGGGCCGCCGGCAGTCGCCTCACGGCGCTCAGTTCGGCCGGTCCACCGGCGCCTGCCCGGCAGCGGCCGAATCGCTGAGACTCCCGCCCTCCCGCAGGACGTCCAGCGCGGCCATCAGGTCGCTCCGCGAGACGAGCCCGACGAGCGTGCCGTCGTGGACGACTGGGAGCCTGCCGACGCCGTGTTCTTGCATACGGGTCATCGCCGTCATCGCCTCCTCGCCCGGCCCGATCTGGACCAGGTCCGTGCTCATGATCTCGCCGACCTCGTAGGCCTCGCGCTCGATCTCCCGGACCTCCCTGGCGTCGTCGAGCGTGACGATCCCGACGGGCTCGCCGTTCTTGACGACGGGGTACCCCGTATGGCGCTCCTGGACCATCCGCTGGAGCAGCTCCTGGACCGACGCGTCGGGGGCGATGACGTGCAAGCGGTCGACCGGCGTCATGACGTCCTGGACCCGCACGCCCTCGAATGCGGCCTTGGTGGTGACCTGCTGGGCCTCGCCCGACGCCGCGATGTAGACGAAGAAGGCGATGCCGACGAGGATGATGTCGAAACGCACCAGTCCGACCAGCCCCATCAGAATCGCGATCGCTTTGCCGACGTCGGCGGCGATCTGGGTCGCCTCGGCGAAGGATCGGGTCCGACCGAGCAGCGCCCGGAGAATCCGCCCGCCGTCCATCGGGAAGGCGGGCAGGAGATTGAACACCGCGAGCGCAATGTTGAGCGCGCCGAGGTAGAGCAGGAGATACGTGAGCCCGTCGCTGCCGAGCGGGAGCACCGTCGCCAGCCCGTAGCTGGCGACCCCGATGACGACGCTCACCGCAGGCCCGGCGACGGCGATCTGGAGCTCCTTCTTCCAGTCCTCGGGCAGCTCGGAGAGCGACGCGATGCCGCCGAACAGCCAGAGCGTGATGGAGTCGATCGGGTAGCCGTAGTGCATCGCGACCAGCGAGTGGCCGAACTCGTGGGCGAGCACGCAGGCGAACAGCGAAATAGCGGCGACGATCCCGATGAGCCACGGCGTCGACCCGGCCGTCAGCGAGCCGATCGACAGCCCGGCGTCGACGGTGTCGTTGAACAGCTCGGCCGTCGACTCGATCCGCGAGCCGATGAGATACGCGAACAGCGGCAACACGAGCAGGAATGTCAGATCCAGCTTGACCGGCACGCCGAAGGCGGAGCCGATCCGGAAGCTCGGCATAGCACGGCGTAGGGCCGGTAGGGCCTTAAGGAACGGCGTTGCGGCGGGTCGCCATCGACGGTGCCGGCAGCGGCTGGGGACGTGCTCGCGTCAGTCCAGCGCCGTCAGTGCGGCGAGCGCTTCGGGCGGTTCGCCGGGTAGCTCGTCGCGGTCGTGCGGTGCCTCGAAGTCGAGGTCTGGGCCCATCGGAACGATCCGCTTCGGGCTCACGTCGGGATGGGTCGTATAGTAGTGCTCCGTGATGTGCTCCAGATTCACCGTCTTGGCGATGCCCGGCGTTTGATAGAGGTCGCGCAGGTACGGCCAGAGGTTGTCGTACTCGCGGATGAGCTTGTGGTTGCACATGAAGTGCGTGTGGTAGACCGAATCGAAGCGCACCAGCGTCGTGAACATGCAGATATCGGCTTCAGTCAGCCGGTCACCGGCGAGATAGCGCTGGTCTGCGAGGACCGAATCCCAATGCTCCAGCGCGTCGAACAGTTCGTGGACGGCCTCGTCGTAGGCCGACTGACTCTCCGCGAAGCCGGCCCGGTAGACGCCGTTGTTGATCGGCTCGTAGATCTCGTCGATGATCCGGTCGACGTCGTCCTGGTAGCCCTCGGGGTAGAGATCGACGTCGCGAGACGCGATCGAGTCGAATGCGGTGTCGAGCATCCGGAGGATCTCCTCGGACTCGTTGTTGACGATGGTCTCCGCTTCCTTGTCCCAGAGCACCGGCACCGTCACGCGACAGGTCGCGTCGGGATCGGCCAGCTGGTAAATCTCCCGGAGATAGTCCGCGCCGGTGACGGTGTCGGGCGTGCATCCAGCCTTCTCCGGCGTGAACTGCCAGCCGCCGTCGTCCCGGAACGGATCGACGACGTCCACGCTGATCGCGTCCTCGAGTCCCTTCAGCGACCGTGCGAGCAGCGTCCGGTGGGCCCACGGGCACGCGTACGAGACGTAGAGGTGGTAGCGGCCCGGCTCGACCGGATGGTCGGCGTCGGGATCGTCCTCCACGACGTCGTGGAAGTCCGTCGACTGTCGTTGGAAGGAGCCGTCGTCGTCCGTGTACTCCCCTGCGTCCGTGGTCCACTCGCCGTCGACGAGCATGTTCATGGGTACGATGAGCTACTGTCGCTGGCCCGAAAGACTCGTCGCTCGGCTGGGTGATTTCCGCGAGTGCAGTCGTCGGTGGATCGAAGACCAGACTGCTCGGGGTCAGGGATACGGGTGGTGCTGGCGGTCGAGTCGCGACTCGAAGCCAAGCGACGCCGGAACCGTTTCCGCGCGCTCTCCGAACCGCGCTTCACCGGTAAAGAGCGGCTGAGCCTCGGGGACCAGCACCCGGACGGCCTCGAAGCCCAGCGCGTCCAGATCTCGCGTCGTGAGCCGGGCGGCGTAGGCGTCGAGGCCGGCGTCGTCGAGTGCGTCGGTCAGGGCCGCCAGCGCTGCCTCCCCCGTCGGGGGCTCCGACGGCCCGACGTCGCTCGCGGCGACGGAGGGGTCGACGTCGACGAACGCACGTGCTGCGTCGGGGAGGTCGGCGAAGTGACCGATGGCGTCCTCGCGATCCTGGGCCTGCTCGCGGCCGATCGAGCGCAGCTCCATCCAGTTCTGGATCGCCTCTTCGAGCGCGCCGCGGGCCGCCCTCGTCGGGTCGAGCGCCGCGGCCGAGCCGACGGCGAAGCGCGGCCAGGAGTCCTCGCGGTGGACCGCGACGGCGACCACCGGAACGTCGACGTCCTGCGTGACGAGTAGTGGCGTCACGGTCAGGTCCTCGCTCCGCGCCCGTTTCGCGAGCCGCTCGAAGGCCTCGTCCTCGACGGTCAGTCCGAGAGGATCGAACGTCGAGTACCAGGCGAGCATCGTCGCGTCGCGCTCGATGGCCTCGGTGAGGCCGGCGAGCAGTGCCCCGACGCCGGAGGACTCGAGTCCGAGGCCGGTGGTGATCCCCGGAACGACCTGCGGATCCGGCGGCGGGAACTGGACCGCCGCTGCGGGGAGCCAGACGTCCGGGTCGTCGTCCTGGCCGCTCCCGCTGGCGGCGCCGTTCTCGTCACCGCCGTGATCTCCGTTGCTCTCTCCGTCGGTTTCGGTCAGAACCTCGCCGCGGACCCACGGAATGGCACGATCGTCGTCGGGTCCTGGCGCGCTCTCGTCCGCGCCTGCGAACGCGGCTGGCGCGACTGCATCCTCGAGCTCCGATGGCCCAGCGCTCCGGAACTCGTCGGTGCGGTAGATCGCGCCACCGTAGCGTTCCAGGGCCTCGCCCACGCCCTTCGCGAGCGCCGCGTTCCAGTCGTCGGCGATGCCCGCTGCCTTCCGTGGTGCGTCGCCGTCGCTGATTCCGGTCGTGTCAGCGAGCGTGGCGAGGTAGTACGGTGCGGGGAAGGACTCGGCCTCGCCGATCTCGGAGACGATTCCGACGCGCGGGTCGATCGCGCGATCCATCCGTGCAACCGTCTCCTGGAGCGGTCGATCCTCGAACTCGCGCGGGATGGCCGCTACCGATCGCATGGCTCCGCCGCCACAGGCACAGCCGGGAACGGGGAGTAGCTCCCGCTCGGCGTGGGGAACCTCGAGCACGCGCCCGGAGAGACGATCCTCCCCGGCGAGCGCGCGGACGATCTCCCGCCCTGCCACCGCTCCGGCCATTCGCACGGCGCTGCGGTCGGCGCTGGCTGCGTCCGCGGCCTCCGGCCCGTTCGCAGCGACGCGTTGCTGGAGGCAGCGATAGCACGGACCGCCAGCGCCGAGTCCGGTGATCGCAGCGTCGATCCCGCCGATCGGGACGCCGCCGATCCCGCCGACCTCGATGGCGATCCAGCGGCCGCCAGTCCCACCGTCGCTGCCTGTCCCGACCTGCTCGTTCGCGCGCTCGAAGACGCCATCGCCCGCCGTCGCGCAGACGACGCCGAGAGTCGCCGCGTCCAGCCCCTCGACGCCGCCGCGTTCGATCCGGACGTCCACGTCGCCGAGCGCCGTCGCTACGGCGTCGATCGCGGGCCCCTCGCCCACCAGTCGCACGGTCATGTGCAGGTGGAGGATCGGACCGGGGAAAAGGAATCGGGAATCCCCCGTGCGATCCGGGCGGGTAGGCCGTCCTGGCGACCGTCAGACGGTTTGGATCTGATCCCAGGCATCGACGCAATCATCGCAGAGTCGACCGGTGAACCCGTCGACGTCGTAGTGCTGGGTGGAGGAGTCCTCGCCGCAGCGCTCGCACTTCATTGCGTCCCGAACACCTCCAGGGAGTCATTCTCGAGTGACTCCTTCGAGAATAGCGAGACGATGTCGCCGGGTTCGATGCGGGTCTCGCCCCTGGGCGTGAGCACGTCACCCTCGCGTTCGATGCCAACGACGAGCATCCCGTCGTCGAGAAGCCCGTCGTCGACGGCCTCCTCGATCGTCAGCTCCGCGATCTCGGCCCCTTCCGAAACCGTGAACTCGATGACCTCCGACCCGCCAGCGAGGCTCATGAAGTCGGTCAGGGACGGGCCGGTCGGGGCGTCCTCGGGACCGAAGGGGTGGTAGGGGTGGTGGTACTCCTCCTCGACGACGCCCTCGTCCTCGATCTCGAGCCCGAGGTCCGAGAGCTGGCTCGCGATGCGGCTGACGTCGTTCGTGTCGGTGCCCACGGCCGTTATCGCGAGGTTCGCGTGTCCGGCCATTAGCTGCCGGACCGTCACCACCCCGGACACTTCGAGCGCGGATTGGGCAAAGCGGTCTCGATCGGGGATTGGCGCGGTGCAGTTGAACTGGTAGGTGACCCGCCCCTTGATGCGTTCGTAGTCGATGTCGGCGTGGTACCCCCGGACGATCCCATCCTCCTCGAGCTTGCGGATGCGGTTCCGGATCGTTGCCGGCGTCACCTGGACCTCCTCGGCGACCGCCGGCGCCGTGGTGTTGCGCGCATCCTGAGCGAGGTAGTAGAGGATGCGCTTGTCGATCTCGTCGATCCGGTGCTCCATAGCGGGTGTTGGGAGATGACTCATTTGTACCGAACGGATTCTCTGTCGTCCCGGTGGTGCCGGGCTGAGCCCGTCGTTGGTCGACCATCATTTCCGGAAGACAAATATCTTCGGTTGTAATTTCGGCTCCGGGAATTATTTGTGTAGATTTATATCGTAGCAGTACGCGGCTCGGAGTGACGCTAGCCAGGACGCCACGCGACTCGGCGGACGGGCCACCGCTCGGCGGGACAGCCGCTGATCGGCGGAACGGCCGCCGCTCCAGTGACGGGCCGCGGAGTGTCCGGCACAGACCGATCACCATGACAGAACCTGACCCACCCGACCCCGTTCCTGACGCCGTCGCCGACGCTCTTTCGAGCAGTTCAGCCGAGGAGCTCCGGGCGACGATCCGATACGCTCACCACCTCCTCTGGGACCATCCGTCCGTCGAGGAGACGATCGAGCCACGACCCGACGAGGAGATCCTGCGTATCGAAGACGTGGGGACGCACCACGTGGTCGTGGCTGAACGGGCTGACAACGACGAGGGCCCGATCGCCTACCGCGTCCAGTGGGAGCCCCGACCTGACGAGGAGGGGGGTACCTTCACGTGGGACTACCTCGGCCCCGTCGGCGACGAGGAGGCCTGATCGCGTCCCATGTACGTCATCGTCGTCGGCGCAGGCGACATCGGCACGCCTCTGGTCGAGCTCGGCACGCGGACAGGCCACGACATCGTCGTGATCGAACGGGACGAGCAGAAGGCCCAACAGATCTCCAAGGAGTACGACTGCCTCGTGCTCAACGAGGACGCGACGCGCAACGAGACGCTCGCGGAGGCCGGCGCCGAGGAGGCCGACGCGATCGTCTCGACCACCGACGTGGACGCGACGAACATCATGGTCTGTCTCTTGGCAGAAGAGTTCGCCGTCCCGTCGATCGTCTCTGTCGTACACGATCCGGAGCATATGCCGGTGTTCCGTAAGATCGGCGTGAACACGATCGAAAACCCCCAGCGGCTGATCGCGGAGTACCTGTTCCGAGCCATCTCGCGGCCCGCCGTCGTCGACTTCATGCGCATCGGCGACGAGGCAGAGGTGTTCGAGATCACCGTCCGCGAAGACGCGCCGATCGCGGGTCTCTCGCTGACGGAAGTCGGTCAGCAGTCGCTGCTCTCCGACGACGATCTCATCGTCGCAATCGAGCGCGACGGGGTAGCGGATCCCATCACGCCGAGGGGCAAGACCCGGGTTGAGCCGGGCGACCTGGTCACCGTCTACTCGGCGACGGGCGCAACCGCTGCGTTGACTGACGTCTTCGGTCACCACGAGGACCACACCAGATGATCTACTGATGTCGGTCGTCACGACGGATACGGTCGTGCGGGATGTCGGGCGCATCCTTCGGGCAGTCTCGGTGCTGGCGCTCGCCTCGGTCCCTGTCGCGATCGTGAATCGGGAGTTCTACGCGGTGCCCGCGTTCCTGGGGACGGCGCTCGTCATGGCCGGGATCGGTACCGGCCTCGCTCGCTACTATAGCGACGCGGAGCCACCCGGAAAACCCGAAGCGATGGTGACGGCGGCGCTGGCCTGGGCGGTCGTCAGCGCTCTCGGCGCTCTGCCATTCCTGCTGATCGCGTGGACTATCTCGGTCGATCCGTACCCGGCCTGGGCAAACGTGCCGGCGATGGACGACACGACGGCCGTCTTCAAACACCCCCTCGACGCCATCTTCGAGAGCGCCAGCGGCTTCACCGGAACGGGGCTGACGATGGCTGCTGTCGAGGAGGAACTGCCACGGTCGCTGCACTGGTGGCGATCGCTCATCGAATGGATCGGGGGCGTCGGCGTGATCGTGCTGACCGTCGCGATCCTGGCCCGCCCGGGGAGCGGCTCGTTAACCCTCTACGAGAGCGAGGCGCGCTCCGAGAAGATCCACCCGAGCATCGTCCGGACCGTCCGCGAGATCTGGAAGATCTACGTCGGCTTGACGGTGGGGTCGATCCTACTGCTCCTCGCCGCCGGCATGCCGCTTTGGGACGCGATTAACCACGGCATGACGGGCATCGCCACCGGCGGGTACTCCACGCACGCCGACTCGATCGGCCACTACGGCAGTCCGCTGATCGAGTACGCCGTGGTTCCGGTGATGGTCGCGGGGTCGATTGCATTCCCGATCCACTACCTGATCTTCAAAGGGGAGATCGAGAACATCTGGCGGGACGTTCAGACCCGCTGGGTGTTCCTGTGGTTCGGAGGCGGCTCGCTGGGACTCACAGCGATCCTCGCCGCGAACGGGGAGTACGGGTCGCTTGAGGAGGCGTTCCGCGTCGCCCTGTTCCAGTTCGTCTCCGCGACGTCGAACACCGGCTTTGGCACGGCGGCGGTCGGGAACGGCACGGAGGTCGTCTGGACCGCGGGACCCGTACTCGTGCTCTGTCTGGGCATGTTGACCGGAGCCGCTGCAGGGTCGACGGTCAGCGGCATCAAGCTGATCCGCACGATCACGCTCGTGAAGGGAACCGTCTGGCAGGTTCAGGGGATGTTCTACCCCGACAGTGCGGTGCGGTACTTCCAGCTCGGGAAGCGGCGACTCAGCGAACAGCAGTTCCAGCGGGAGTACACCGAGGCGACGGTGGTGCTCGTGCTGTGGTTGGGGGCGCTGGTGGTCGGCGTCGCCGTGTTGCTCCGGGTCCTCTCGCCAGCTCACCCCCTGGAGTACGTGCTCTTCGAGGTGATGAGCGCCCAGAGCAACGTCGGACTCTCCGCTGGGATCACCGGGCCGACGATGCCGGAGACGGCGAAGGCGATGTTGATCGTCAACATGTGGGTCGGCCGTCTCGAGATCATCCCCATCGCCGTGTTGCTGGGCGCGCTCTTCCAGCGCCTGGACCTCTATCGGTAGCGGTACTGCGTCGGGTCGCCAGTCGGGCGAGTGCCCGGGCACCCGAACGTTTTAGTATAACCCAAGGTAATCAATCCGCATGGAGCTACCCACGCCGGCCGACCTCCGGGAACGCCGGAACGAGCTCGATCTGACCCAGAGCGAGCTCGCCGACGCCGCGGAGGTCTCACAGCCGCTGATCGCCCGCATCGAGGGCGGCGACGTGGACCCGCGGCTCTCGACGCTCCGCCGGATCGTCGAGGGGCTCGAGGAGGCGGAGGGCGGCGTCGTTCGAGCGCGGGATCTGATGTACGAGGACGTGGTGACGGTC
Source organism: Salinarchaeum laminariae (assembly GCF_023204835.1). Lineage (GTDB taxonomy): Archaea > Halobacteriota > Halobacteria > Halobacteriales > Salinarchaeaceae > Salinarchaeum > Salinarchaeum laminariae. Next base: position 417,700 of record NZ_CP096270.1, on the reverse strand, counting down.
GCCCCGGACGACGCCGTCCGGGAAGCGAAGGACGTGATGTTCGAGGAGGGCTACTCCCAGCTGCCCGTCGTTCGCGACGGCGCACCCCAGGGGATCATCTCGAACACGGACATCCGGGAAGCCCGCGAGGGCCCCGAGGACGAGATCGGCGATCTGCCGGTCAACGAGGTGATGCACGAGGCGGTGAGTACCGTCGAACCCGACGCCCCGCTCGACGAGGTCGACAGCTACCTGGATCACAACCGCGCCGTGTTCGTCGTCTCGCAGGGCGAGCTCGTCGGTGTCATCACCGAGGCCGACATCGCCGCGCAGGTTTCCTGACGCCATCGGACAGTTCTCGCCAGCAGCGCCAGATACGACCGTGTGGATTCTTGACAGTGGACTGTGTAGCGCCGGAAGAATGCGCGAGTGCGTCGGTGGTCGGTTGGCCCGGTCGGTACCCTCGGCCCCGCTGGAGGTGCTCCGGGGATGAGCCTCTCCGAGACGTTCGTCCGGCTCGTTGGCGACAACCCCATCGTGCAGGCGTTCGTCGGCGGGCTCGTCATCGCCGGGCTGAACCTGCTGGGCGCGTCGATCGTGCTCGTCTGGCGAAACCCCACACAGCGCGGGCTCGACGCGGCCCTCGGGTTCGCCGCTGGCGTGATGCTCGCCGCTGCCTTCACGAGTCTCATCATCCCGGGCATCGAGCAGTACTCCGGTGGCGATCCGATTCCGACGCTCGTCGGCGTCGCGCTCGGGGCCATCTTCCTCGATCAGGCGGACCGACTCGTCCCCCACGCGCACTACCTGCTGACCGGGAGCCGGCGGGCCGACGCCGCGAACCCGCCCGACGACATCGACCTCGACGCGGAGCGGCTCGCGCCAGTCGTCCTCTTCATCCTCGCGATCACGCTGCACAACATGCCGGAGGGGCTCGCCGTCGGCGTCGGCTTCGGCTCCGGGGACGTGGAGAACGGGCTCGCGCTCATGCTCGCCATCGGTATCCAGAACATCCCCGAGGGGCTCGCCGTCTCCGTCGCCGCGATCAACGCTGGCCTCGACCGGCGCTTCTATGCGGCAGTCGCGGGGCTGCGAGCGGGCGTCGTCGAGATCCCACTCGCCGTGCTCGGCGCCGTCGCCGTCACGCAGGTCGAGCCACTCCTGCCGTACGCGATGGGCTTCGCCGCCGGCGCCATGCTGTTCGTCATCTCCGACGAGATCATTCCCGAGACCCACCTTCGGGGCAACGAGCGCCTCGCGACGCTGGGGCTCATGGTCGGGACGATCGTCATGCTGTTTCTGGACGTCAGTCTCGGGTAGTGAGCGGTCGCTGGTGAGGGTGAAGTGATCAAATCGGTTCAGCCGCGAATTCCTGGACAGAACAGCAACCGCACACGGAAGCCCCCTCCCGCTCGACGAATCTGACTCGTTGCGCTCCTCGCCTCGCTCCGCTCGGCTCCGGTGCTTACGTCGTCAGATCCGACGAGCGGTCGGCCCCTTCCGAAGCCCCACCCGGACGGATACCCACCGATCGTTGAACCCGGTGGACCGCCTTAGCGCGCGCTGGCGAGGCCACGAGCCCCGGAGCGGGCGAGGGGCCGATGCCAAGCGTGCGAGGGCCGAGCAGCGCAACGAGCGCCAGCGACGTGAGCAGCGCAGAAGGCTGGGGAGGTATGAGGCGGCCTGGGGCTTTCGTGGCTGTTGGTACCGAGAATCCACCCTCCGTCGCTGATCCATACAGTGCGTTATCAGTAGATCAAAAAGCGGAAATCGCCCCTAGAGCTCCAGACCGCGGATCGCAACGCCGCTCCCTGCCTCGACTTGGCCGATCACGCGGCCGTCGACGGCGTCGGCGAGCCCCTCGGCCTCTGCCTCGGGTAGCGCGGCGACGAAGCCGGTTCCCATGTTGAACGTGCGGTGCATCTCCTCGTCGCTGACGTTCCCGCAGTCCTGAATGAACTCGAACACTGGCTGGGGGTCGAACGGGTCGTCGACCTCGAAATGGTGCTCGCCCATCCGCTCGAGATTCGTCCAGCCGCCGCCGGTGACGTGGGCTGCCGCGCGGACGCCGTGCTCGCGCATCGGTTCGAGCAGGTCAGTGTAGAGCGCGGTCGGTTCGAGGAGCACCTCGCCGATCGTCTTCTCGGGGTTCGGCGGGAACGGGTCGGTGTACTCGTGATCGAGCGTCGCGGCCTCGCGGGCGAGCGTGAGGCCGTTCGAGTGGATCCCCGTGGAGGACACGCCGACGAGCGCGTCGCCGGGCTCGGCCTCGCCGGGGAACACGGCGTCCTGGTCGGCCATCCCGACGCAGGCGCCCGCGAGGTCGAAGCCGGTGACGACCTCCGGCAGGACTGCGGTTTCGCCCCCCAGGAGCGCGATGCCGGTCTCTTCGGCGGCCGTCGCGAGCCCCTGCCCGATCTCGTTGGCGAGGGTTTCGCCAGGTTCGTCGACGGCGAGGTAGTCGACGAAGGCGAGTGGCTCCACGCCGGCCGCGACGAGGTCGTTGACGTTCATCGCGACGCAGTCGATACCGATCGTGGTGTAGTCCTCGATCGCCTCCGCGACCATGAGCTTCGTCCCGACGCCGTCGGTCGCGAGCGCGAGATACTGATCGCCGACCTCGAGCATGCCCGCGTACTCGGTGTCCACGACGTTGCCCACGGCGTCGAGCAACGCGGCCGTTGCGGCCTCGCTCTCGCCGATGTCGACGCCCGCGTCGGAGTAGGTGAGTCCCTCCTCGCCCGGTTCGGTCGCCGGGTCGTCCGCGTCAGTGCCGTTCGCACCCGCGTCCCCGTCCTCGGTCATGACTCGGAGTGCTGTCGTCGCGAGCAAAAGCGCTCCGGTCCGCGTGGGTCAGCCAAGCTCCTCGATCTTGGCGAGTAGTTTCGCGTAGAGGTCCGGGGCACAGTACCAGCCTGCGTCGACCATGTCGTCGACGATCGTCCGGGCTTCCTCGGCGTCGATGTGGTCGTCGCGCAGCGCGCGGAGCACGAGGAACGCCGTCCCGCGCGTTGGAATTCCCTCCGCGTCGGCGACGTCGCGGCCGTACTGCTCGTCCATGACTGCGATCGCGTCTGCCGAGGCTGCGACGGCGAGGACTGCGGCGTCCGCGTCGGTCAGTCGTTCGTTCCGGCCGATCCGTTCGAACGTATCGGCGTCAGACACCGGAACGACCCGGAGCGCCGTTTCGTCGATCGCCCGCTCGACGCGTCGTGCGTCGGCGTGCCCCGCCTCGATCCCGTCGACGACGACCTCCCGGTGGACGTGCTCTGGAACGACCGCTTCCGACACGGTTCCGAGGACGAGCGAGAGACGATCGACTTTCGCGAGGTAGATCAGCGGGGTCGCATCGAAGACGTACATTGCTCAGAGCTCGTCGAGGTCCTCGGCGAGGTGGTCGCCGCCCACCCAGGTAACGTCTCGTTCCTCCGCGAGCTTGGCGAAATCCCACACCGACACGTCGGCGATCTCGGCGGCGCGGGCGAACGAGACCTCGCCAGCCTTCAGCAAGTCGAGCGCCCGCTCCTTTCGCCACGAGTCGAGTCCCTCGGCGAGCAGCTTCCGCACGGCAGTGCTGCGGTCGAACTGTTCGGCCTCCAGATAGGCCTCCAGTTCGTCTTCGAGGTCGTCCGGTACGCGAGCGGAGATCGTCCCCATGTTGTTTACAATGTCTGCAATGTATACAAACGTTGTGGAGGCACGGCGGCCGAGCTAGCGCAACCGACTCACGCTCCCTCCCAGGGGGCGGGCGTTCGCACCCGCAGATAGCTCCGGACGAAGGAGTAGCACAGCCCGAGGAGCGCGCCCAGCACCAGCACGCCAGAGCCGACGCTGACGGAGATTTCCTCGGGCGTGTTGACGTACTCGAAGAGGAAGGTCGGCGTCCCCGGCGTTCCGGCGGTGAACGATTCGGCGCCGATCGCGTCGAGGACGAACAGACCACCGAGGCTCAGGACGACGAGGGTGCCGATCGTCACGACGGCCGCGCCGACCAGTGCGTCCCAGGCCGCCCGCGTCATCGGCAGGTCGCGCGGCTCGTCGCCCGGCCGACCGAGGATGCGAATTCCCGTCGTATGGTCCTCGGCCTGGACGTGCGATGGGTAGCCGAGCAACACCATCGCCATCCACAGATCGCCGACTGCGCCGCCAGCGTTCGCCGCGAGCGGAAGAGCGAGCCAGCCCCACTCGAAGATCACCATCAGTGGGACGCCGATCAACGTCACGACGATCAGCGGCGTCAGCGCCACGACGACGAACTCGTTCCGGCTGAACCGGTGGTCGGTCGTCGCGTACGCGTACGGGAGAACGAAGTGGGCGAGGCCGACGCCGTAGCGCGGCTCGCCGCCGTAGTACCGGATCGCCAGGCCGTGCAGCCACTCGTGGGGGACGATAATGGCGATCGTGAGAGCGATCACCGCGAGGGCGGTCAGCGGGCCGATCCACCACTCGACCCCGCCAGAGATGGGAACGTACGACGCCGTCTCGCCGGTCGCCAGCTGGTAGATGGCGCTGAACGCGCCGAGTGCGACGCCGACGCCCATCGTCCCGACGACCGCCCACTGGATCGTGAGGCTCCGGGAGAGTTCGAGGTCGGCGAGCACCGTCGCGGAGTCGGTTTCGGTCTCCGTGCTCACAGGCATCCTACGACCCACGGGTACAAAATAGGGGCCGACGGTCGCGTGCGCGCCACTTCGACAGCGTCCAATTTCTCTCGCTGTGACCAGATCGCCTCCGCATTGCGGTCAGCTCGATACCCGCTCCCTACACGCCGTCTGCGGATGGTTCCCACCTGCGTGTATCACTTCCACTCCGGGGGGCGAATCGTCTTACCCATCGAACCCCGAACACGTCTCGATGGACTGGCGGGACGGCTTCGCCGCCGCGACCGGATTCGACCCCGAGGAGCACCGGGTGTCCGACGCCGATCTCCTCGATCGGCTCGACCCTGCGGTGCGCCAGTGGTGGATCCGGGAGTTCGGCGAGTTCGTCCCCGAGAACGGCGGCTTCTTCACGCCGCCACAGGAGGAGGCGATCCCGCACGTGCTCGACGGCGAGAACGCGCTCATCTGCGCGCCGACCGGTTCGGGCAAGACGCTCGCCTCGTTCACGGCCGTCATCGACGACCTGATCCGGAAAGGACGGGCAGACCGGCTCGACAACGAGGTCTACTGTCTGTACGTCTCGCCGCTGAAGTCACTGGCCAACGACATCCACCGAAACCTCACGGAGCCACTCGAGGGGATCAGCGACGAACTGGCCGCACAGGACGACGATCCCGTCGAGATCCGCCACGCGATCCGCCACGGCGACACCGACGACGCCGCGCGACAGCGGATGCTCGAGGAGACGCCCCACATCCTCAACACGACACCGGAGACGCTCGCGATCTTGCTGAACTCGCCGAAGTTCAAGGAGAAACTGCGCTCGGTCGAGTACGTGATCGTCGACGAAATCCACGCGCTCGCCGACGGCAAGCGTGGCACCCACCTCTCGGTCTCGCTGGAGCGGCTCGAACACCTCGCCCACGGCTCGCCCACGCGGATCGGCTGCTCGGCGACGATCGAGCCCCTGGAAGCGGTGGGTGAGTTCCTCGTCGGGCAGCGAGAACCGGGCGGTCCCCACCGTGACGTCGAGATCGTCGACACCCGCTTCGCCCGGGAGTTCGACCTCGCGCTCGAGTGTCCGACCGACGACCTGATCGGGACGCCGCGGGAGGCAGTTACCGGCCGCTTCTACGACCGCTTGCACGAACTCATCGGCGCCAACACCAACACGATCGTCTTCACGAACACCCGGTCGGGCGCCGAGCGCGTGCTGCAGACCCTCCGCGAACGCTACGACGCGTACGACGAGGAGAGCTCTGGCTGTCACCACGGCAGCCTCTCCCGGGAGCGACGGGAAGGGATCGAGCAGGGGCTCAAGGACGGCGACCTCGACGTGGTCACCTCCTCGACGAGCCTCGCGCTGGGGATCGACATGCCCCACGTGGACATGGTCGTGCAGGTCGGCTCGCCGAAGTCGGTCGCGGAGCTGCTCCAGCGCGTCGGGCGGGCCGGCCACCGCGTCGGGCAGACCGTGACCGGGCGGATGATCGCGCTCGATCGCGACGAGCTGATCGAGTGTGCGGTCATGCTCAAGAAGGCCGAGGAGGGGTTCGTCGACTCCGTCTCGATTCCGGAGAACCCCCAGGACGTCGCCGCCCAGCAGGTCTACGGGATGGCGATCAACGGCCCCCGGCCCGAGTCGGAGGTCGTCGGGATCCTGCGTAGCGCCTATCCCTACCGGAACTACGACGACGCCCAGTGGGAGCAGCTCGTGCGCTATCTCCGCGCCGAGTACGACGACCTGGAAGACCGGAACGTCTACGCGAAGATCTGGCGGGACGAGAACGACCCGCCGGACGGCCCGCACCACTACGAGGAGTACGACGTCGGCCGGCGGCTGATCGGGAAACGCGGCCGGCTGGCGCGCGTCATCTACATGACGAACATCGGGACGATCCCGGATTCGTTCACCTGCCAGGTGGTGACTCGCGGGAGCGACGAGTGGGTCGGCCAGCTCGACGAGGGCTACCTCGACACGCTCGATCCCGGCGACGTGTTCGTCCTCGGTGGCGATCGTTTCGAGTACCGCTACCGGCGCGGCTCGAAGGTGTACGTCGATCCGACGAGTTCGCGGCCGACGGTGCCCTCCTGGTACTCCGAACGCCTGCCCCTCTCCTTCGACCTCGGCCGGGAGATCCTGACTTTCCAGCAGTCCCTGACCGAGGTCCTCGAGAACCGGGGGCCAGCAGCGGCCCGGACGTGGCTCCGGGAGTTCCCGCTCGACGACAACACCGTCAGGGCGCTGGTGCGCTTCTTCGAAACGCAACTCGAGTTCGCCGGGGCGGAGAGCGTCAGCACGCCGGACCGGCTCGTCGTCGAGGTCGAACGCGACCAGGACGATTACAGCCGGCACTACCACGTCCGCTCCTGCTACGGCCGGCGGTTCAACGACGGACTCTCGCGCCTGCTCGCCTACCGCTGTGCGCAGGTGACCGGTGCGAACGTCTCGATCGCGGTCGCGGACACCGGCTTTACCCTCTCGATGCCGCTGAACCGGAAGGTCGACCTCCAGGGGCTGCTCGAGGACCTCGACCCCGCAGCGGTTCGCGAGGATCTCCGGGCGTCGCTCGAGGGTACCGACCTCCTCCAGCGTTACTTCAGAATCAACGCGACGCGCTCGCTGCTCATCCTGAAACGGTACAAGGGCTATGAAAAATCCGCGAGCGAGCAGCAGGTCTCCAGTGAAATGTTGCTCTCCTTCGCCGAGGGGCTCGAGGAGTTCGCCGTCATCGAGGAGACCTACCGCGAGATCCTCGAGGACAAACTCCACGTCGCTGGCATCGAGTGGGCCTGCCAGCGCGTGCAGGCCGGCGATCTGACGATCGAGCAGTTCACCGTCGACACGCCCTCGCCCGCTGCCTTCGGTCTGGCGACGCTCGCGGCCAGTGACGTGGTGCTGGCCGAAGACGAGAGCGCAGTGTTACAGGAGTTCCACGAGCGGGTGATGGCGGAGATCGGAGACGAATCGCGGTCGGCGGCGCTGACTGGCGAGGACTGATCCGCGGGGCCCGCTGGCGTGGGCGGCTATCGGCGGAGACGCGCGTCGAACTTTCGGGGATCGGTTCCGGTACGATCATATTATCAATCTACTCTACCTGCTGAACGACCGACCAAACTAGGCAAATACATCTAACAAATTCGATACGATCTGTGTATGATGCCGTCGAACGTCCGCCACCAACTCTACACACCCTTGTCTTAGGCCAATACGCAGATTCAGAGCAACCAGAGTGTTTGAAGAAGCCAACTAGAGGCTTTTGAATTCCTCGTAATCATCCAGATTGTTGTCTCCCCCATGGGGTGGCTAGTGCTTCGGTCAGTGGCTGAGTGGTGTTGTTGTTTTTGTTTTTTGACTTGTTTTCTTGAGGGTTGGTGGGTGGTGTGGGGCGTGGGCGATTGATGTGGTGGTCTGGTGGTGTGGGTTGTGGGTGGCGTTGTTGGGTTGCCTCACGTTGGTCTGCCGCGCTGGAAGGCGGGGTTCGGCGGTGATCGTGGTGGTGACATTGTGTTTTTGTTTTTTCGGTTGTCGTATTGCAGGCGTGGTTTTTCGGAGGGTGTCTGTTGCTGCGGGTGGGGCGTCGGTGGTTTGCGTAGCTATTTACCGGGCAGTTCAGGATGAGGAGGTGATGGCATTGGATTACCCTGAGCAAGCGAGGTATTATGAGTTGAACGCGGAGCAGGTGGACATTTTGTTTTTGGCGGCGTGGTGGTATAATGGGAAGCCGCTGGGGATTGATGGCGAGCAGTATCGGATGGGGACCGATCACGAGATGCGGATGGAGGAGATGTTTCGGGCGTGGGAGTCGGAGGAGTATCGATGGCATGAGCCTGCGCATGATGAGTTGTTGGAGCGCGGGTTGTTGCGCGAGGAGTATATTTGTCGGCGGAAGATCGATTGGGTGTTGAGTGAGACGGCGTTGCGGGCGATTCGTGATATGTTTCGGCCGCGTGTGGAGGCGTTGGATTTGCGGCCGGAGTGGGCTGGCGAGGGGGCGGACGGGCCGATTTTCGGGGATCCGAATGAGTTGTTGCTGCACCGGAAGGGTGTTGAGGTTGCTGCTGCGTCGTTGGGTATGTTGGCGTGGTGTGCTGGTGTGGAGTTTTACCCGTCGTCGGGGGGTGATGGTGAGGTCGCGGATTTAGTGATTCGACGGCGTGGTGATTGGCCTGATTGGAGCGTTGAGGTGTTGACGGATACGCATAATTCTGCGCAGTGGACGGCGAAGTGGCGTGCGTACAGCGCGTCGGATCGGAATGTGCTGTGGGTGTTTGAGGATCGTGGGACGATGTGCCGGTTTTTCAATATGCTGTCTAATGCCGGTGAGTACTCGTTGGATGGTGGTGTGTTTAGCAAGCCGTATTCGAATGTTTCGGCTGCGGCGGTGACGCGGAAGTTGTGGCGGAGCAAATCGTTGAATGAGGGTCGTGGTGAGGCGGGTGATTTGGCGCAGACGATCACTGGTGTGTTCGAGGCTGGGCCGGAGGTGGTTGCTGATTGGTTCATCGAGCATTATGATGCGAATGGGAAGTGGTGACTGGTCTGGGCGGCCACTGTTGTGGTAGGATGTTTGGTGGATTGGATTGAGTGCGGGTTTTTCAGTGGATCTGGGGGGTTGTGAGGCGAGCGACTGCGGGGCGACCTGTGGAGCAAGTGGCTTGTGAGCCTTGTCTCAGTACCGCTTGTGAGGCTGTGCAAGGCGAGTGTCAGTGACTGCGTTTGGAGCAAGCACTGCGTGGGTGAGCGGTGAGCCCTGGTAGGTGCGAGGCTTGTGAGTGGTGCGAGTGTGTTGCGGCTGGAGTATGGTGTACTTGGGATTGTGGCGGCGCAGGCTGATGCAGTGGGGTTTTGCTGTGTTTCTGATTATTGTCGGTTGGCCGTTTTTTGGAGTGTTGCCTGTCCCCGAGTAGCCTGGTGAGTCGTGTGTGAGATGGGTGTGTATTTGGGTGCGTTTGACGGTGTAGGTGGGGTGTGAGGGACAGCAATCTAGTTGATTACGGGGTTTTTGTGGATTGTACTCACGCGGTTCACCCGTGTGAGCTGCGTGTGAATCTGCGTAACGGGTTGTGTGAATGTGTGTGTAGAGCCGTTGAGTGACGCGAGGCCGAGTTACACAGTGCGAGGAGGAGGGCCGAGGGGAACAGCGGGGAGAACGCTCGTGCGGTGATCACGGCGACCGGATTCACAGGCCGACCGTTCCGGAGGGGTGATTGTGGCGTGGGGATTGCGGGTGGTGCAGTTCTATCGCAGCGGTCTGTTTACTGGGGGAGATATGGCGCGTTGGCTCGCTGCTGTGAGTGACTCAGCCGGGTGAGTGACTGGTGTGTCTTCGAGGGGCAGCCCGCCGTTGCAGCGAGTGTTGAGGCGCCGGATCGACTGTCGAAGGACTCTCCGTTGCAGGGGGACAGTGGTGAGGCTCTCTGGGCGGCGGTGAGTCGGGGTTGGTGGGCGTTGCATTGTTCTGTCCCTCAGATTCTTGTCGAAGCAGCAGGGTGACTATTAGGAGTGAGGGGCCATTCATGACGGAGTCAGACCGGGCCGATGAAACGGTCAAAGAGCTCGTCCAACAGCATTGGAATGGCCGGGCAGCGACGTTCGATGGGGAAAGCCAACACGGCATTCACTCTGCCGAGCAACACGACCGTTGGCTGGCAGTGTTGCGTGAGTGGGCCGGCGACGACTCTCTTGCCGTACTCGATGTCGGCTGTGGGACGGGCGTTGTCTCGATATTATTGGCAGAACTGGGTCATGCTGTGATCGGGGTGGATTTCGCTCCGGAGATGCTCGAGCGTGCCCGCGTGAAGGCCCGGCGTGCAGATCTGCCGGTTGCGTTCTATCGTGGTGATGCAGAGGCGCTCGCGCTTCCTGACAACGCGTTTGACCTGGTGACGGCTCGCCATCTCGTTTGGACCCTTCCGAATCCCGAGACGGCACTCAGCGAGTGGAAACGGGTGGTCGAACCGGGCGGGCGAATTTTGCTGATTGAGGGCTACTGGGACCACGCTGAACCGTGGGATGAATACGAGGCGGTCCACGGCGATCTCCCGTTGTACGACGGGAAACCGCCTGAGGAAATGCGCGAGGTCCTCGTCGACGCAGGCCTGCAGGCCGTCGAGTATGGGCACGACGAGCTCATGGATTCGGTGCTCTGGGGCCGGGAGCCCCAACATGATTATTATGTTATGACTGGTGAAATTCCTCGTTGATTTCGGGCTGCTTGGCAGTTCTCAACTGGTAGCTCCTGCGCTTGTACTGAACGCGGATCCTGCTATTCCGATCGCTCTTTCCGTGGATCGGCAGCGTACTTTGACCACTCGCTCTTCACCGGTGTTTCTCCCGCTTGTTCCCTCGCTGGGAGGGTCGCAGCGGTGAGGGTCGTAGCAGCGCGCACGCAACGATCGTGGCCAGTCAGACTCATCGGGATCGGTGACGATGGGGGTTTTCGCGACGGCGATACTTCAGTTCGAGCTACGTGTTCACTACGCGGTGTGCATTCGCGAAGCTGCGTTTCGCCGCGAGTAACCGTTCCTCGAGTCGGCGTTGAACTCGGCAGATTCCCTGTTCTCCGTCATCGACGACGACTTCACGTACGTTCGGTGGAACGACCGGTTCGAGACGGTCACCGGGTACTCTTCCTCCTTGGAAATTCGGGAGTTGTCGCCGATGGATCTGTTCGACGACGATACGAATGCCGAGATCGAAGGCGAAATCGAGCGGATTCTCGAGGATGGTGAGCGAGTCGTCGTGGAAGCCGATCTCGTGATCAGCGACGACGGGGTGCTTCCAGACGAGTATCTAGGTGTGCCCGCCGAAGATGCCGGGACGATCGTCGGTGTCGTCGGGATCGGCCGACGAGTAGCCAGGCTGCTCTGTCGTTCTCTCACTCCGAACGGGCTTCGAACGCCGGCACCAGTGCGACGCTCTCCCGGCCTTCGTTGTCCAGCGCGCTACTCGTTTGGTGAGCGGCGGATCGAGACGTTGGTTAGGGTTTCAGTTTGTTTCGAAGCTGGTCTTCTTCTTCCCCGCTGATTTGACGGATGGTCAGCTCGTGAAATTCTCGGCAGGACTTTGCTGGACACCCAGTCAATGGTTGGGGGTGAATTTCCTCTTCGTCTTCGTCGTACAGCCACCTGACGTAGGCTCCGCAATGGCAGCGGATTCTGACTTTGAGCGGCATTAGTTGTGGTTGCTGCGGGGTGTGTGGTTGGGTCGGTGCATGGGGGTGGTCGTGTGGCTGTGTACTTCGATACTGTGTCGTTGCGGTTGTCGGGCGAGTTCGGTGGTTTTGCGGGTTGTGTCGTTGCTTTGGGTTCTGGGCTTGCAATGGGTCGTTGCGTCGGAGGGGTGAGCCGCGCATCGACACCGCGTACGGGCCTGCGGGCTGATTGCGAACTCGGCGGCTCCACAGGGACAGTTCACTGGGACTGGGTGTTCGTGAACATGTGGTCGATCTCCCGATCTCTCTACGAAAGATACCTCCGTTCGACTCGGTGAGCAAGTGCTGGCTTCCGTGCGCCAGCTTTGCTCCGACAGGTGCTGGCTATGGGCGCCTCGTTTTGGATGAATGACTCAACGCTCCGCACTTGTTCTCACCCTTCGACGACACACCTCAGTACGAGTGTAAACTCTTCAAATCCAGTCACAGACTCTCTCATCCGTTCGATCTTTATTTGGTCTATTCGCGAATTCTCGATCCAAGCGACCAGTATGAATCGTGCAAGTGGTGAGATCGAAGCAGCGCAGTATACTGTTCGTCCCAGTGCTTCGACTCGGTGAAGTACGTGAGTAGCATATCGACGTATTCCGTAGAGAGTATCTCGTTGTTTGCAAGCGAGCAGAGAATATGTGGCGTCGTGAACAGCGAATTTCGCTCGTTGAGCATCACATCCACGAAAAGGTAGTTCGACGTGTTGAACTCGTCCGTAACGAAACAGTCCGCAGAACGGTCGTTGGCCAACCAGATACATTCCGACTCGACCCGATCAAGCCCGTTCTCGAGTGATTCGTCGAATTGATCTCTTACATCCTCAACGTTGAGTCGATGACTCACTTGCAGGACAAGCGATGCTGCTGCGGACAAGAGTTTGTCGTCGCCGGTCATCGTGGCGAGTTCCCTGGGCACACTCGCAGGGACGTGCACATCGTAGGCCCTAAGCAGGGCTCTGAGCGGGTCTTCACCAGTCGGTGCTACCGGTCGCCTATCGACGACCGGGGTGGCAAGGTTGACGAGGGCGTTCGTATCGACGACGCAAACTGGTTGCTCATCCATCGGCGTCCGGTTGGCCGTCGTGGGTGGGTGCTGACTCTTCCGGAGCCCACGTCGCCGGCTCTCCTTCGTAGAATGCTTTGCCGGTCGGAAGATCGCCAGCGAGCGTGGGTTCTGGCGGGGAGCGGTCGAGAGACGCTCGGAGCAGTTTCATGCGCACGGCCTCTTCTCGGCCCAGTACGGCATCCACCGTCTCGAAATCGATACGGTCTGAGTAGTACGCATCCTGTAGCTGGCGTCGGAACTCCTCGTCAGTCGTCAGTTCTGCTAGCGCGTCTTCGAGGGCCTCGATGAGAAGACGCGTTCGAGAGACGTCGAGAATATCAGCAACCGCATCTGCTCGTTCAACGAGTGGGGCGGGCGCGTTGAAGTCGACGCGGGTTTTCTCCGATGTCATTGGTGTATGTGTAGAATCTACACATCAATAACGATGGTGTTGGCTTCGGGGCCTGTCGTGGAGTCGTGAGGGTCGGGGCTACCGTTCGATCACTGGATTGGCGATGTTCAGTTGAGTACGCGACTCCTGGACGGAGTTGGAATGAAGATGTACCGAATCACCTCACCTACCCCCACACCGGAGTTGGAGTGAAGACCCTGGAAGGGGCACACCGGAGTTTGAGTGAAGATGTACTGAATCCACTCACCACCCCCACACCGGAGTTGGAGTGAAGACCAAGGTGGACCACACTGAGTACAGACCGGTTCGGGGCCAGTACCGCGACGGGTCACTTCTGACGTCTACTCTTCAGCACGGTCGGTGAGTTTAGAAAGGGGCGGAAGTCACTCACTCTCTGATGTTTCCCACCACGGGTGGTGTGTGGGTCCTGTCCACCACGACAGGCGCCCGCCCCGTTCGGGTGAACGGCCGCGATAATGGTCAATATTGGGCCGTTGCATATCGACGCTGCGTGACGTTGTCAAACCGCCCGCACACCGCTTTATTCAACCGTTTCCGCTGACGGGCGTCTCAAAACCGTAATCACTCGTTGCAATCACGGGTGGTGAACCCAGTGACCTGATCAGCGGCCGTGGCACCATCCTCATAGAGGACATGTCATCGAATACTACAGAGACCGTTCGCCCGGATCACCGTCGTCGGCGCCAGCGGTGAATCGCCCCGGGGCATGTCGATCGAGAATTGAAGCTGCTCGTGAGTACGGAATATTTCCGTTTTCCGGACGCTCCCGAGGCACTCGGCCTGCTCCGCCTGTAGCGGGTGAGAACGACCGTCAGACCCGGTCGACTGTCACCAGCCTTCGGATAACTGACCTAGGAATCACAGGCGCAGACGCCACCCGCTCGGATTTGGTTCTTGGTATAGTGGTGGAGTGCCTCGGCGAGCGCGTGCATTGCTTTAGCCTGGTTTCCGGTTGGCCGTCTGCCGCCATAATAACTGTCTGCTCGATTGTCCGTGTACAGTTCAGCGAGTGTCTCCGCCGTAGAACGGGATAGCAGCCCGAGTTCTCCTGCGCGCTCGTAGCAGTACGTGTGGTCGTGGAACTCTCGTAGCTCGTCTCCACCTTCTGCCAATGCGAACGCTTCCAACGACCGCTCTATCGCCCCAAAACAAAGCTCGATTTCGGCGGTGAAATACCCTTTTCCGTCGATATTAGCAAGAACGCGGAGGAGGCGACAGCCTTTGGTTAGTTGAGTCTTCCACTCTGCATCGATATCGATCTGCCGTTCGGGAGTCGGAGCACCATGTCCTTCCTCATTGAACGCGTCGATGGCGGCTGCGAGAGCGTCCGTCACCGCGCCTGGATCGGATTCATTACTCATCAACTTCACCGTGAATGATTGTTTCCTGAACGCGATCGAACGCTTCAGTTTTGTAGAGGGTGATGCCATCTCTGAGGATCCGCCTGATTTCGGCAGCGTAGTTCGTAACGGCGGGAAGGCTCTCCACGTCGACGTCGAACTCGTATCGGCTCTCGTCGAAGGTTTCGTCCTCGAGATCCGATCTGATTCGGTTCGCTCGCCGTTGATTTTCCATTCTGTGTTCGTCGACCAGTACCCACAGATCGATATCGCTCCGCCTGTCGGCCTCACCGCGTGCGACACTTCCGTACAGGACGATCGCTAGGATGCCTTCTAGTTCCTTGGTCAGCGAATTCGTTGCAGTTCGGACTGGGTCGTGGAACGCTCCCTGGGGTATCTGCAGAAACGGATCGTCGGAGACGGACAGTCGTTCCCTGTTGACCTGTACTAGTCGCCGCGTTCCTTCTCGCTGCTCTACAGCCAGATCGTTCGCGACGAGCGTATCGGTGGCCTTCGTGACTGCTGGCCGGGAGAACTCGATTGACGTCGCGAGCTCCGATATCGAGAACGATCTGCCGGGGTTGCGGCTGAGGAAGTGGAGGAGTTCGTGCACGGTTTCGCTCCTGAATAGCCGTTGATCGGGTGTCGGAATGTCGAGGATGATCGACGTTCCGCCTTTCGAGTTGGTGTTCGGATCCGTTATCATTGTAAACGAATTGTTGTTCTATACACTTAAACTTTATACAGGGATTGTTTGTGTCCCGTCGGAACAGAGTTTCACTGCATGACGTCAAAGCCACTCGCCAGTCGGACAATCTAGCACTGTCGTTCGAGAGCATACGAGGCGATCGCCATCATCGCTCCTGCAGCGTTGGCAGCCACGTTGAGCAGCGATGGCGTCCAATCACCAATTCGCCCAGCAGCAACCCGCAGACTGCGCGGCCGCCCAGGCCGACACCGATTGCAGTGAGGATCGCGAAGGTGACGACGGTCGCGTCGATCGCCGAAGCGAGCCTTTTCGCTCCCGTGTGATCTCCGGTGATGCCGCCCGCGGCGCGGATCCAGTCCACCTCCCAGACCCCTGGTGAGGATCAGTCCGGCGAAGATCACCATGATGTTGTTGAGCCCGGCGGGATGGTCATGAAACGGAGGACTCGTCACAACCTCCATACTCGTGGAGAAAGTCGGTTCCATTGGAATGGCTGGGAACGACAAAGTCGAGTTCCGGGCCGAGACTGAGGAAAAAGCCGCGCAGGTGGTCGATCAGCTGCGCCTCGGCGGGATCAATATCAGCGAACTCGCCCGGAAGGGGCTGCGAGATACTCTTCGGGAAACGCTCTCAGATGAGGAGAAGATCGCGTTGCACCAGCGGTACAAGAACGGTGATATCTCCGACGCTGTTGCCGACGTCCTGATCGGGGATGGGATCGAAGAAATCGAGCGGGAACGCGAGGCCTTCGAGGCAGCCAAAAAGATCGATACAGACGGCTTGCTCCAGGAATGACCTCCTCCCCGCGCGGAAGGGCAGGGAGGATGTCACGCAACGAGGTCACTCAATAACCGGGGGTGATACCCCACGGGACTTTGTGGCTGATCAAACGGCTACGTGTCGCGATCGAGCGACGCTTCTAACGCTTCGACTTCCGCCTCGAGCTCGGCTTCATCGACCTCGGTTGGCGTCGCGCCAGTGCCATCCGGTTCCCCTCGTTCGGCGAACATGCGGTCGAGTTGCTCGAGGGAGGTGACGTACCGGCTGAGATCGTCCCGACGATCGAGCGCGTGATAGTGACTGTCGGTCGTTTTCCCGACGTACCCGTCGTCATGGAGGCGTTTCAGCGTCGTTGTCGCGGTTCCCCGTGGGATATCGAGTTCGGCTCTGATCTCTGCCGGCCGGTACCCGTACTCGGGGTTCCGGTAGAGGAACGCCACGATGTCGGATTTCGTCGTGACGGGCGTGAGGTCGACATCGGGTTCGTGTTCGTCGAGCGGAACCGGCATGTGTTGTAGTCGTGTGTAGTCGGTTGTAGTACTTAGTCGGCTGGATTCAGTATCGTGTCGGAGTCGCAATCAACTCGCGGTACATCCTCCTGTCGACGTTCAACGAGCGACCAGTCATCCTACTCTGTGTGGGTTCAATAGGCGTACCCGTAGCGGATCGTCTAAGGGCTCTCTGACGACGCCAGATGGCCTCCGAAGCGACTACTTCCCGCGTTAGTGCGCGGCGTCTCCGTCATCAGAGTCCACGTCCACGCCGGTGATCTCGAACCGCGCACCACCTGCCTCCCCATCCGTAACACGGATTTCCCACCCGTGTGCCTCCACCACACGGTTGACGATGCTTAATCCGAATCTGGTCCCGTCGTTTGCTGTCGAGAACCCGGCATCGAACACGTGCGAGCGATCTTGTTCCGGAATCCCCGGGCCGTCGTCCTCGACGTAGAATCCGTCCGGCATCGCCCCGATTCGAACCGTTACGTCCTCGCCGCCGTGTTCAACTGCGTTCCGAATGAGGTTCTCGAAGAGCTGCCGGAGGCGGCCCTCGTCAGCGTCCACGTCACCGTCGATCTCGTTGATGAGTGTTGCAGCTCGAGTATCCACCGTGTTCCAGCAATCCTCGACAAGTTCGCGAATGTCAACCGTTGTGATGTCGTCTGGCGACGCCCCTTCCCGCGCGAGGGTCAGCAAGTCATCGATGAGGGTTCGCATCCGCTCGAGAGCCTGAGCGGCATCATCCAGATGGTCAACGTCCCGTTCCTCTCTGGCGAGGTCAACACGACCCATTGCAACCGACAGCGGATTCCGGAGGTCGTGAGACACAACGCTCGCGAACTCCTCGAGGCGATCGTTCTACCGTTCGAGCTCACGCTCGTTCGACCGCAATCGTTCGGTTCGTTCCACCTGCTCGAGAGCGCTCGCGATGTTACCCGCGAGAATCTCTCCCAGGACAATATCTTGATCGGTGAACGCTGCTGGCGTCTTCGACCCGGCGATGAGGATCCCGTACTCACCCAGTGGAAGCAGCATCTCGCTTCGAACCGGCGTGTCCGGGTTGTGAACGTCAGGGTCAGAGCGGACATCGTCAATCGCAGTCGCCTCGCCCGTCTCGAACGCTCGCCAACCGATACTGTCTCCAGGAGTCAACGTCGGAATCTCACCGACGTACTCGATGGCGGTGTCGGTGACAGCGACCGGTTCGAGTTTGGTCTTACTGTCATCGACGAAATGGATGGCGTTGGCATCGAGCCCGAGAACCTTCTTCGCAGTGTCGACACCAATCCTGGCGACGTCGTCCTTCGAATCCGCCGCCATCAACGACTGCGTCGACGTGTTGAGCGCTTCGAGCCTGCGTTCCCGCTCCTTCCGCTCAGTGACATCCTGCTGGAACCCGACGAAGTTCTGAACAACTCCCTCCTCGTCGTACACGGGTGCGATCGATACCTGATTCCAGAACTCGGAACCATCCTTCCGGTAGTTTCGAAGCTCGACGGTGGCGCGTTCACGGTTCTCGATTGCTTCGCGTAACACCGAGACTCGATCAGGATCTGTTCGCTCTCCCTGCAGAAAGCGACAGTTCCGCCCGACTGCGGACTCCTCGGAGTACCCGGTCAACTCCTCGAAGCTGGAGTTCACGTAGATGAGCGGATTGTCTTCTTGGGCAGGATCGGTGATCGAGATTCCGATTGGTGCCTCGTCCATCGCCCGCTTGGAACGCAAGAGTTCCTGCTCACGCTCTTGCCGCTCAGTGTCGTCGCGGACCGTGCAGACGAGCTCGCCACGGTCCGTCCGAGAAAGAACGTGATCTTCGAGGAACGTGCTCCCGTCAGCACGGACGCCGGTCGTCGTCCCGTGCCAGTGGCCGTGTTCGTCGACAGCAGGGATGATCTCTTCCCGGATCCGCGGCAGGTCCTCTTTGAGATACAGCATTTCCCAGTGATTCCCGATGAACTCCTCCGGGTCGTACCCATAGAGGTCCGCGTACGCTCGATTGACGTAGATGAATTTCTCGTCTTCGTTGAGGATGCTGATCCCCTCTTGTGCACTCTCGATCGCGTCGAGTTGCCGGTGCCGTTCGCGCTGGGCACGAGTGGCCTCGACAGCATTCGTGATCCGGTTGGCGAGCACAGCGTACTGGTCCGTCCCTGTTTCTTTCTGCAGATAATCCGTCACGCCGGCGGAGATCGCCTCGCTCGCAACTTCTTCCGACCCTTTCCCGGTGTACAGGAGAAACGGGAGGTCCGGATGCTCCTCTCGGACGATATCGAGAAATTCGAGCCCGTCTGTTCCCGGCATCTCGTAGTCCGAAACGACGCACTCGACCTGGTCGGAAGCGAGAACGTCGAGCCCAGCCGACGCACTGTCAGCCGTCCGGACAGAGATCCGATCGTCGTGCCGCTCGAGGAACTGACCAGCTAACTCGGTGAATGCCGTGTCATCGTCGACATGGAGGACTGTGATGGTATCGTTCCCCTTAGTCATAGATTCGTGCCATTGAACGCTTTTTCATGCCCAGATTCAAAAACCATGAGTCGGACCCCGGGGCGACACCCCCGATACAACGGCGGCCAGTACCGTCGAGAATGCTCGACGCCACGATCGTCGTGACGACAGCACGTCCATCACGCGAGTCCGCCGTCGATCAGCTCGCTCCGGTGCCTGGTATCGAGCCCGCACTGAATCATGCGAGCGTGTATTCGTCGAACCGTCGAACCGCCGACCGGTACGCAACGACCGGCGCAACGACGGCGACCGCGAGCACCACGACGCTCGCCGAGAACAACGTACCTGGCGCGACATCGATCCCGAACGGCAACACGAACGAGAGCAACACTGCGGCGAGTTCCCGCACCGCCTCCTCGTACGTCACACCAGCCGCTGCTGCGGTGAGGAATAAGTACGCGGTGAACAGCACGAACGCCCAGCGACTCGGCAGCACAGTCGTCATCGACCGGGTCACGTTCACTTCATCGAACCGCGGGAACGCCATGCCGATCCCGACCGACACCACCGCAGCGAGCACCATCAACACCGGCGTCGCCGCCGTTAACGCCACGACCGTCCGCGTCTCAACCGGGCTCAACACCGCGAGCACACCAGTCACCACAGTCCCGATCGGGATCGCCACGACCAGCCCCGCGATCATGTGCGCGTGCACGAACGTCCGGCCGTCCACCCCGGACAGGAGCGTCGATGTCAACACCGCTCCCTGATCGCCCAGCGGGTTCAACGTGAAAATCACGCCGGCAGCCCACGCCGCGATCACAACGACCAGGTACGGGAAGAACGCCGGCACATCACCGGTTTGGACGATCTCCGCGACCATCCCGGTGATGAAGAACACCGGGAAAAACGCGTACAGCACCTTCATCGGTGCCCGCACCACGCGGCGCCACGACACGACGATCAGCGTCCCGGTCCGCCGCCCGAAGACACCCTCTATCCACTCCTCGACGCTGGACGCCCCAGACCCGTCGACACTCACCGACTCTTCTGGTTCCTCACCGGCGAGCACCGGATCCGAAAACCAGTGCGTATCCGCGACGCGAGTCCCCGCCACCACGCCGACCCCGACGACCACGACCGCGAACACGGCAGCGCCGACAGCCTGCACCGGCGACGCGTCAACGCCCGGCGTGCCGAGGAACGCGAGGTCCGCGAACCACGCCATCGGCGAGGACTGCATCGGCTCGAACAACGTTACCATCGCCTCATTCAACGCGCCCGCCGATATCAAGACGAAGTACACGAGGAACGCCGCGACGACGACCCCCGACTTGTGCCGCGCGACGAACGGGAACCGTAACGCGACGTGCCTGACGGTCAGCCCGACCGGGTACCCGACGGCCACAGTCGACCACCCCGCCAGTAACAGGGCAACCGGCACCGCAACCACCGGCGTCAGCGCGCCGGTCCCGACTGCGAGCCCGGCACCGGCCCCGGCCGCCGGGCCCAACACCCACATCGCCACGTACGCACACTCCGCGACGTACACACCAACCAGAGCCTCCCACGTCGGCACGATCGTCAACACCGCCTCCGGCTGCGCAAGCGTCCCACGCTCCCCAACAGCACGCGTCACGAAAATCACAGTCACCACAAGCCACAGCAACGCAGCGATCCCGCCAACAACCTCTAGCGGGAACTCCTCGACCCCGAACACCGACCCGTCACCGACTACGACCCCGCCGAGCCGATACCCAGCGTACGCACCGGCCGCCGTCCCGACAACCAGGATCACCGCGTACATTACGACCGCTAGAATCGACGATCCCCGCCGCCAATCACTGTGCTTGCGCAGCATCCGCAGCACGTCGATCCACGCCAACCGTCCTGCGCGATCCACACGCCGCATTGTCACTCACCCACGCCGCCGGCACGCTCGGCCGCAGCGTGCTCCTCGGCGTGATCCGCCGTGACCTCGAGGAACACGTCCTCCAACGACCCGCCAGCACCTGCCTCTGCACGCTCCTTCAACGCCGCCGGCGCCCCCTCAGCGACCAGCCGGCCGTCATGCAACACACCGACCGTATCCGCGAGCTCGTCGACGACCGACAGGATGTGCGTCGACAGGAAAATCGTCGTATCTCCGCCGGCGGACTCCGCGATGATGTCCTTCACTGTCCGTGCCGCCCGCGGATCCAGCCCGCTCGTCGGCTCATCCAGAAACAACACCGACGGGTCATGCAGAATCGCCTGCACCAACCCGACCTTCTTCCGCATCCCCGTCGAGTACCCGTCGATCGCCCGGTCAGCTGCGTCAACCAAGTCGAACCGGTCCAGGTACGCCCGGATCCGCTCCGTCGCGACGTCCTGCGGGATATCGTGCAACGCAGCCACGTGCCGCAACTGCTCCCGGCCCGTCAGCTCATCGAACAACGGCGGTTCCTCCGGCAAGTACCCGACGTGCTCGATCAAACGCTCCCGATCGCTCACGTCGACGCCCATGATCCGCGCCTCGCCCGCCGACGGCCGCGTGAGCGTCGTCAACATGCGCATCGTCGTCGTCTTCCCCGATCCGTTCGGCCCGAGAAACCCGTACACTGCACCCTGCTCGACCGACAGGTCCAGGCCCTCGACCGCCACCACGTCACCGAAGTGTTTCGTGAGGCCTCGCGCCTCGATCGCCACCCCACCGTCACCCACAGAGCCACTCCCACTCACAAGTGTCCGACCCAACACGCTCCTCCTAAATATACCTGCACAGACCACAAACTCTCAGTGCAAAACGCCCGGGACCAGTTGCAGGAGGACTGGAACAGCGGCCTTTCAGGTCTGGTATCGACCACGCGCACTATCTCACCCTCGAGGCCAACTTTGACCTCCTCTCCGCCCTGAAGGGCGAGGCTTGCGCCTCGCTAATTTTAGTCAACTCTCCGTCGCCACTCAGTACGACCTTGGCATCGCGGCAGTGTTCTAGGCGCTCGCGTATTACGCCGCGGGTCATCGGGTGGCTGTCCGTCGGATCCACGCTCTCGTCGAGGCGTTTCATGAGCCCGGCGCAGTGGCCGGGCTCAAGGACCTTTAGATGGCGTCCGATTGTTGTGTGTCGAGATGACCGGGGTGATCCTCGCCGACTACTGCCGCAAGCTCGGCCAGGACGCGGAGCGGGTCGTGACCGTCGTTGCCCTCGGCACCGGCCGGTTTCACCGAGAGTATCGAGCGACCTATTGCGATCAGCAGCCGGCTGCCGACTGGTATGCAATGGCCACTAACAGGTGTTAGAAGCTCTCTACCCCACGAACAGTCGGCTGCCTTCATGCTCGTTGACGATCAATGTTCCACTCCCTGGTAGTCGCATTAGGGAGAGATCGACCCATGGCAACCTACTCCGATGGGCCGGCAACGGCCTTCAGCAGACGTACCGCAGCACGACTACTCCTCGGCGGATCACTCGCGGGGCTAGCGTCCGGCATCGGTACCGCCAACGCTGACGACAGTCCCAGTACGCTCGCGTTCCACTGTCCGTACGGGAAACGCGTCGAATACGCCTTCGAAGCCAGCGGCGATGTGACGGTGCTGGACCACGCCCCTAACCTCGATTTACCGGACGGTAGCGTCTCGGCCGACCGCGGGACAGAGATCGAGGACGGGTCCGTGACGGGTGCCGTGAACGGCGGGTACGACGTGTTCGCCTACGAGGGCGACCTGATCACGTTCGAGGTCACCGGCGGGGACTGCGCCGATCTCGAACTCTGGGACACCGGCAATCCCGTCGACGCGTGCGAACTCGCCGCACGGCTCTCGGATCCATACGGTGGGGTAGGTAGCGACCCGAAGGTCGTCACGACGTGTACCACCATCGAGGAGCCTGGGTACTACGTACTCGACGGCGACCTAACGGGCGGCGATCCGGACGTCTGCCTCGAGATCGCGGCCAACGACGTGGTCCTCGACGGCCGGGGATACGCGATCGAAGGCGGAACAGACGGTGGCGTGGGACTCCAGGTGACCGGCGACGACGCCGTCGTCCGGAACCTCTCGGCGGTCAGCTGGGACGTGTGCGTGCAGGTCCTCGGTGACCGCACACTCCTACAGGGAGCTACGCTCGAGAATGGGGATCGGGTGTTCGAGGACGAACCGGTCGACGACCGCACGATCGGACTCGATGTCGACGGGGCCGCCGGCTGCACAGTCAGGGCCGTCGAGATTTACGCCGGCCGCGAGGGCGCACGGTTCGTGTCGGCACCGGACGCAGTGGTTTTACACAGCTCGATCGAGGGCGGCGGCATCGAAGAGACGACGGGCAACGACGACCGGACCGATGGAGTGGTGCTGCGAGACTCAGCCGACGCGCTCCTCGCCGGCAACACGTTCACTGGATTTCGGTTCGGCGGCCTGGTCCAGGCATCCGACCGCGCCGTCTTCCGAAACAACCTGTTCGAGTCAGCCGACTTGGGGCTCCGTGGGCTGCAGATCTCGAACGCCGATGGACTCGTCATGGTCGACAACGCTGCCACGAGCTTCGCGGGCTTCGAACTTCTGGACGTCACCGACAGCGTCCTCCGGGGGAACGTGGCCAACGGCGCTGAAACCGTCGGCATCCGGATCGAGCACGGGTCGGGCAACGTGCTGGTCGAGAACACGGCCAACAGCAACGCAGATGGACCCGGGATCGAACTGGTCGAAACGGCGGAGAACGTGCTCTTCGAGAACACCGCACGCGACAACTCGTTCACCGGGAACGCGGGCGGGATCCGACTCGTTGACGCCGACGGCAACATCGTCGTCCGGAACACGGTCTGTGAGAACAACGGGCCCGACCAGATCATCGTCGACGGAGCTTCCTCGGGGAACCTGATTAGTGACAACGACACTACGTGCTCTCCTTGACGGCGACGCGTAGCCACGGGGACTTCCCGCTACCCGTGATCGGCGTTCGAACCGCTCTTCGTCGACGAACTTGACCTCCTACTTTTCGTCTCGCTTCGACCCCATTTCTCCCGATACGTGCCGAGTCCGCGGTACTCCTTCTTCCGCTCGAACGCTTCGATGGCGTAGATCACCGCGTTGTCCTTGTCCCAATTCGATGAGCACGCGGAAGTCTCCGACACCAAGATTGTAACCGGAGTGGTTCTTCAATAACACTGACAGTACCGCTCGAGTTGTGGGTCAAATTCGACGATGTGATCATGGACATTCGTGGCTACCCTCCGCATCGCAGTAGCCTGTCCCTCCGTCGTGACGGTCGTCCCGTAGTAGTGTTCCGTCCGGCGTGCCTCGTACAGGGTTTTGAGCGATTCGATGGTGGTATCTTCAAACGGAACTTGCCCTTTCGCGAACTCGTAGGGCGACGTATGATCCCGTAGCTCCCTCGCGTCAGTCCCGGTCATCGCCAGCAGGTATCCTTGTAGCGTGTGTTCGATAGTAATGAACGAATGCTCAAGGATTGCTCCGTAGTACTCGCCCAGTTCATCGATTCTGTTCGTCAGGTCGATGAGGCGGCAGGCTTTCTGTATCTGGACTTCACCGTCACTGGCATCAGAACCGGCATTTAGGGTGGGCTCAAACGTCGGTTGGCCGTGAGCGTGTCCGAAGGCATCCTCGGCCGTCGAAATTTCGTCAAGCAATTCGGCAGGATCACTCATGACCGAGCACCTCCAGTTTGGTTCGGTCGAGTGTCTCCGAAGAGAGGAGGGTAATCCCCCTCCCGAACAGTTTCTCGGCGTCTACCTGATCCGATTGGCTGATGATCGATTGTGGCGTCTCAACGAGGATTTCGAAGGAATGCCGTTGTGCGGATGCCCAGTCTTGCTCGTCCGCTTCCAATATCTCCTTCATATCGTCCCAGCGGCTTTCGAAATTGGCGCTCCGTGCATCTGCCACTGCGATGGTCGGTGGGATCTGGAGCCCCTCGAGGTGTTTTGCGAGTCTGTTTGCCTCGTGTCGTTGCTGCATGTGGTCCCCGTCGACGAGGACCCAGAGGTCAATATCCGATTGGCGGTCGGCTTCTCCCCGAGCAACGCTTCCGAAGAGAATGATTCCCAGTACGTCTTCAAGTTCGTCTTCGATATACTGACGGGCGATACGCACGGGTGTTTGGAACTGTGTTTGTGGGATGCTGCGTATCGGATCGTCTGGGTTATCGAGTCGATCTCTGTTGATGTGGACACGGCGTGCATTGCCTTTATGGAACGTCTCGACGAGTGAATTCGCTTCAAGAACGTTGACGGCCTCACGTGTCGCCCGCTCGCTGAGGGGAACAACCGTTGAGAGTTGTCGGATTGAGACGTTGATGTCGGGGTTGTCGCTAAGGAAACTGAGGATGTGCGTCGTCGCACTGTGCTTGAAGAGGTCAGAATCTCGAATGGGGAGTGCAAGTTCAATGGACAGACCGCTCTCTGGGTCGGGAGCATCACTTAGGTCCTGTGCCGAACTGTTATTCCTCATACGGCGTGATAGAACTCCCGGATATATATACTTTATAACGATTCTCGGAGCTGCTGGTCCAGGGCAGCTGCGGCACAGTCGGGTTGTGTAGAAGCGGGGTGGGAGTCGCTTCGCACTCACTCTCTTCGTACTTTGGGTGGCGTGTCGGGCCTGCCCACCACGGCAGGCGCCCACCCCGTTGGAGTGAAGGGCGGCAATGATGGTCAATACGTGGCCGTTGCGTGTCGACGCTGTGCGGTTTCGCCAATTCGGCTGTACACAGTCTGAATCCGGGATTCTCAGTGATGCATCGTCGCAACACCGCAATCACCCGTTGCACCGAGTGTTTACCAACACCGACCTGACACTCTCGATGAAATCGCTCGACCATCACCGAATTTCAACTGGCTAGATCGAGTAACTTTACACACCTTTAATAGGATAACACTCCCATGCTTAGTTGCGATTCAACGGAAACCGGCCACCAATGATCGCATTGCACAGAAAACCAACGCAATCACGTTGGTTTTCGTGGTCGGACAGGTGTTGTAGCACCTGACCGTTGGGTTGCGCCTCAAACCCATGTGTATCTACACATTTCAGCAGCAAGAAAGTACCGTTCACAACACCAGCAGGCAGTCACACCGGCATCTCGGACGACTGCATCACCGCGACACGCGAGCCGCAACGCCGGGGGTGCAGCGATGGTAACCGCGCCGTCGCCGTTCGACCGCACGAGCGACTATCTCGAAGAGACGGTCGATGAAGACAGGGTGCTCACGATTTGTTGGGTCTTGAGCAACCGGCGACGCCAGCTCCTTGTGCTTTACCTGCTTGGCAAACGCGAGGATGAGTGGGTATCACCAAGCGAGGTTGCGCGGTGGATCACAGGCATCGAAGACGATTGCCCGGCCGACAGCGCCACGGGCAAACCATATCGCAGCGTTCGGAATTCCCTTACTCAAACGCATCTCCCAGAGCTAGATGAGGACGAGATCCTCGAATATAAGAAGGGTCGAAAACGACTGCGGCGCGGTGATTCCTTCAACGCGGTCGCCGACGCATTGCTCACGCTCGCCTGCAACGCCTAAACTCGGTGAAGCAACTTGATGGCTGCATCGCAGTGGGACGGTTCGTTTTGTTGAATTGCCCGGTGCGATCGTTCGGATTACCTTGCACTCATGTTAGTCGTCGGCACTCGGAGTATTCACCACCTCGTCGATTTTGTTTCCGTCGGCCTCGAACACCGCCGTGATCGTGTTCATCAGGGGTGAAGCACTCCCTGAGTCACGATCGCACCAGGATCGCCGAAGCTTCTCGTTCATCGCAGTCGAATTCCAGGTTGAGGGTTCCCTGCACAGCCCGCCGGCCAACTGGAACACGTCCTCCCGATGTAGTTCATTGAACATCCGACACGCAGTTTGACGCGAATCGAATATCCAGACCGTGAACCCGGGGATATCGAGGAAATCCTGCCATTTGTCGATGAAATCGTTCACCGAATCTGTCGACGTGACGACCTCCACACCCATATCGTCCATCGTATCAACCGTTCGGAAACAGAGATCCTGTCGACGCCTCCCTTCTCGGACCGAGTACTCCTCGATTGGCGCGTCCGAATCGCGAAGGGACGAATCCGCCTCCATCGTCGCTCTGACAGTCGCGACGCCTTTTCGATGCAGTAGCGATTCGTTCTCCCACCCACGAAGGAACCCCGACCGGTCAGGGTCAGCTGGCTTTAATTCAACCGTATCACCAGTGTGGACCATGAACTCGTTGATCACATCCCTCGCATGCTGGGTTGGTACCCATTCGACCTGTCGCCGGCAAATGAACTGCGTCTCGAGATAGCCGCGCTCACGTAACCGTTCGAACGCATCATGGTCGAGCGTATAATTGAGCGATTCACACAACGCCTCGATACTAGGCTCATAATGCGTCCCAATGGCCCGCTCTCCCTCGCCAAATGGAAATGAGGCCTCGCAAAACCACCCCGCGATCGGGACGAGGATGTCGAAATCCTGCTCTCGCAGCCCCTGCAACCTCGCTCCAGATGGAAGATCCCACGTCATTGTGCGTGATCGTAGAAGTCTTCGAAGTAGGTCTTAATCTCATCCTGCGACGCTTCCAGCATCCCCGTCACCGTATGGACGATATTGCCGTTCCGGTCAGCGAAGTTCTTCTGTGCCTTCCACACTCGGCGGTTGAGGTTTCGTACTGCCCAGTTCTGCGGCTTCCTGATCTTGCCGTTACGGAACTTGAACATGTTCTGTTCGTGTACTCTATTCAGGATCTTGCACGCATGGACGCGATCCTCAAACAGCCAAACCACCCGGCGATCCATCTGTGTAACATTTCGCCACTTCTTCATGACGTCAAAGTAGTCCTCGTCTCTCGTGACAACCTCCGCTCCCCAGGGCCCGAAATTGTCGCTCGTGGTGATTTCGATATCTAACGTCCGCTCCTCATCTTGGTTCCGTGGATACATGTTAAGCCCGTGCTTATTCATTTTGTCCGGTGGAAGGGGGAACAACCAGTAGAAGTCGAGTTGCTGGCGGGCGATCTCAACGCCTTTGCGATGCAGTAGTGACTCGCCGTCATCGCCGGCCACCGGCGAATGTCTCGATCGGCCACCACGCCATCGAGGCCGGACGTGCTCGGCGTGCTCTTCGCAGGCAATCTCCATCTTCTCGAGGCCCTCTTGCGTCGGGACCCAGTCGACCTTCCGACGGCAGATCGTTTCTTCAGTGAACCACTTCGCTCCGAGCAATCGCTCATGCGCCTCTGGATCGTACTCGAGGCCCTTACTGAGGCACAGGTCCTCTAACGCTGGTTCGTAATGGCTCCCAATCTGATGCTTCTCATCCGCAATCGTGAACGATCTTCCATTGTACCACCCTAAGGCGACGAGCAACAGGTTGTAATCGGTGCGCTTGAGGTTCTGCTCCTTTGCTTCACTCGGTATGGTGTCAATCATACAAACCCATTGGGTGAACCGGGTACTTTTAAAACTCTGGGTGCGATCACCACGGAACCGCTGAAACGCCGGAAATTCGGGGTTTGAGAGGACGGAATGTCCCCGTCTAAAAAACTCGTTATCATCCGATTAGAAAAGCATACATCTCGATTCACCCAGTATCACCATCGCTCCGAGCAATGATCACGTCAGAACCACTGGTGAGAAAACGGCTAGTACAGCCGCTCACAAGTCCGTTATCGCCGATTTCAGAAGCAGGCCCGCCCGACACGAAGCTGGCGAATCCATGAATTGTGTGACGATGATGTCGCGATTTTCAAGGAAATTGTTATGCGGGAAGCGCGCTCGCCCGCAGTCTCATTGACCATTCTGGGGATGTAGTGAACGGTTAGATTCGGTGTCGACGACGGGGACTGAACAGCAGACCGCCACGGAAGCCTCCCGCTCCTCGGTTTACGCTTGCCGCGCGCCTCGCCACGCTTGGCTGCGGTGCTTGCGTCGACTAAACCGAGGAGCGGTCGGCCCTTTCCGGAGTCCCGCCCGGGCGGTATGGCGGTTGGCGCGAAACCTTTGGACAGTCACGTCTCGAGAAACCCCAGTGGTCAGTACAGAGGTCCTCCACATCACTGACGGAGTCGCGGCCGGGTACTGCGACGGATCAATCGGATATGTCGATGCGCTACTCACGTACTAAATCGAGACGAAGCACTGGAACGAACAGTATATTGCGCAACTTCAATCTCACCTCGGGGCTCGGAAGCGAGCAAGGTAGGCGACGTGGTACTTCGGCCGGTGCTCGACCAGTCTTGCCAGCACCGAAAAGAGGACGTGAAACGGGAGTACTCTGGTGTAGTTCGTCGGCCCCGGAAAGCTCCTGACCGCCTCGAGCTCCCAGCGACTGCACCCCTCGATGTCTTCGAGTCGGCCCCACGCGTACTCCGTCGGGAACCGGTCTTCCTCGTGATCGTCGATTCCCTGGAATTCGAACCAGAGTTTGTGAAACCAGAACGGTGTCGCATCGGCGATCCGCGCGTAGTAGTGGCGTGGATTGGGGACCAGGACCATGAACGTCCCTCCGGGTCGAAGGACGCGATCGATCTCGTTGAGCGCTGCATGGGGATCCGGGAGGTGCTCGAACACGTACCGGCAGAACACGAAGTCAAACGCGTCACCGGAGAGGGGCAGCCGGTGGGCATCACCAAGGACTTTCTGCGATACCTCGTTCTTCGCCAGCCCCGCTGGATTCGGATCGAGAGCGACGACGTCGCCCTTCGTTTCGATCCGCTTCCCGAGCCCGTCCTTGTCCCGTCCACACCCCAGGTGCAACGCTCGGTCGAAGTCGACGGCCGCCATCCAGAACGCGAAGATCTCCCGTCGATCGTACTTCGGGGGCGCGATCACGCGATCGACGCGAGTGTTCACGCTCCGGATAGCCGCTATCACCTTCATGCGCTCTCTGTGGGGCGAGGGCCAACGGACGGTTTGTTCTGATCATCATACCGCTTGATGTTTTGACTTCCTCCCCGCCGTGAACGGCGGGGCTTTCTCCTCGCACTTCCGTAATTGCCGGATAGGCTCGGTAGCTGACGTTTATAAACGACCTACAGCTTTGTTTCATCCGTAGTCGTTCCCTGTTCTGTACCGGCGGGTAACGAACGATCGCCAACCTATAACAGGTGCTGTCCCCCTTGTTGCGATATGCACCGGTCTTCGGTCGCGGTCGTCCTCGCCCTCCTCGTAATGGTTTCGCTCGCATCCGCTGGGTTGGCAGCGCCCTACGGCGTGAGCACGAACAACGACGTTAATGTCCCCGCTCAGACCGTGGACATCGACGGGAGTAGTTATCAGATCGATGCGGTTGGGAAAGTCTCGAAGGGCGATGAGATCACCGCAACCGTCTCAGTCGACGGCAATCAGGACTACAACCTTGATCTCTACAATCGCGATGAACAAGTTGAGGACTTTCGTGACGGAACTGGCGACGGCACTGTAACCTTCCCCACGGCAAACCTCGAACCAGGCACGTACGCGTTAGCCCTCCAAGTTGATGGCAGCGTCCAGGCGATCCACCCGGTCGTCGTCTCCGAATACAGTCTCTCTGTCGCTGCACCAGCGGACGCGACCGTTGGCGAGCCCTTCGACGTCAGTATTGAGGTCGGCGAACAGGTCGCTCCCGATGAGACCGTGGAAGTCGGGATCTATAAGGATGGGACCGAGATCAGGCGGACTGCGACCCACACCGGCGGCGGAACGTACGTCGCCACGGTCGATCCAGGTGCGACGGGTGACTGGGTCGTGTACGGCGCCGTCAGGGCTGACGGGGAGGCTGCTGGTTACCCGACCTCGACCGGCATCGCGAACGGCCAGATCGTGACGATCGAGAACGACGGTGGGAACGGTGACGACGGTGGAACTACTGATGGTGGGAGTGGCGATAACGGTGGAAGTACCGATGGCGGGAGTAGCGACGACGGAGCTGGGGACGGCGATGACGGTAGCAGCGACGATGGGGGCGGTCAGACCGATGACGGGAACACCACTGACGACGGGAGCAGTACTGACGATGGAAGTGGATCCGACGACGGGAACAGCTCGGACGAAGGATCGACGAATGACGGCTCCGACGGTAGTGAAGACGGCACCGATGACGGAACGTCGGACGAGACGGACGGTGACACTGACGACGGCAGCGACGACGGTGATGGTGCCGACGATGGGCCGATGGATCCCAACGACCCGGACTCCACCGGCAGCGAGTCCGATACTGCCACCGACGACGATGACGGGAGCCAGGACGACACATTGGCACTGTCGTGGCTAGTACCGATCGTCGCGGCAGTCTTAGCAGTCGCCGCGCTCCAACGCAACTGATCGTGCACCGACCGATCAAACGGCAATTGAGAGCGCGACCGATTGGAGTCCGCGAAATGCGAGCTGGCCGGCCAGCGGGCAAGCGACCGATCGGCATCAGGATCTTCCTGGACAGGTCTCCGCTACACCTTTGGCGACGGAGTGTGCGTCAGGTCCTATGAGCAGTGGTGCAGAAGTGACGTGTTCGGAGGTCCACCGGACCTACCAGATGGGCCGGCAGTCGCGACTCCGTCGTCTGCTCGGCCGCGAGCGGTCCGTTCCCGAGGTGAATGCGATCGATGGCGTCTCGATCGAAGTGGGACGGGGGGAGTTCGTCGGGCTGGCGGGCCCGAGTGGCAGCGGCAAGACGACGCTCCTCCACTTGATCGCCGGGCTCGAAACGCCTACGGCGGGGACGGTCACCGTTGACGGGGTGCGGCTCGACGAGCTATCTTCCCGGGAACGCACGCGGTTTCGCCTGGATACCGTCGGCGTTGTCTTTCAACGATTCCACTTGCTCGGGTCGCTCAGCGCTCGGGCGAACGTGGCTCTCCCGTTGCTCGAGCGCGGTGAGCCTAAGGCCAGGCGCCGCGAGCGGGCAGCGAACCTACTCGAGCAGGTCGGGCTGGGCGACCGCCTAGCTCATCGACCGGGACAGCTTAGCGGCGGCGAGCGCCAGCGCGTCGCAGTTGCGCGTGCGCTCGCGACCGATCCGTCGCTCGTCGTCGCCGACGAGCCGACCGGCGAACTAGACTCGGAGACAGCAGATCGCGTGCTGGACGCGCTGGCTGCGGTGACGGCCGATCGTACCGTCGTGCTTGCCTCCCACGACGATCGGGCACTCGACCGAACGGATCGCGTGATCGAACTCACCGACGCGGAGCGCACCCGCGCCGTTCCCACCACAGATGCAGTTTGAGCGGACTCGGGTTGCGGACAGCGATCTCGAGCCGGGGCTGCGATCCGGACATACAGCGTCCGGTGGCGATCG
Source organism: Salinarchaeum laminariae (assembly GCF_023204835.1). Taxonomy (GTDB): domain Archaea; phylum Halobacteriota; class Halobacteria; order Halobacteriales; family Salinarchaeaceae; genus Salinarchaeum; species Salinarchaeum laminariae. The sequence continues at coordinate 385,414 of NZ_CP096270.1, read as the reverse complement.
GCCCGATCGAGTGACACTGGGTGATGGGGCGTGATCCGCGATCGTCTCCGCCGCCTCGTCGGGCTGGCTGGCCTGGGCGTTCGCCGCGTCGTCGGACGCTCGACGGGTCCTGGTGGTCGACGCACGATCGCCGGCGTCGTCGGGACGGCTGTCGCCGTTGCGTTGCTCGTCTCCGTTACCGGCGTCGGCGTCGCGCTCGCCGCGGACGCGACCGTCCTCGGGAGCGATGTCGACTATTGGATCGTCCCCGAATCCGGTGAGAGCTCCGTGCTCGTTGCCTCCGACACCCCCGAACTGGGCTCCGTCCACGACGCGACTGCGCGTATCGACGACGGCGCCGACTACGCGACGCCAGTACTGACTCGACCGATACGGATGGAAGCCGGTAACGCCCAGGAATACGTGCTCGTCGTCGGGGTGATCGGAGCACCTGACGCGTCAAACGTTGCAGGCGCGTCCCCGCAAGCACTCACGCCCGGTGACCCGCACTACGCCAATGGGAGCTACGACGGCCCGTGGACCGGCGATCTGGTCGCGACTGAAGGCGCCGCTCGTGTGCTGGATGTCGACGAGAATGATGCCGTGACACCAACGGGGAGCAACCGGTCGTTCACTGTTGTGAACGTTGATCGATCCTCGGGCAGCCCGACGGTCGATCTGCCGATAGTACTGGTCCACCTCTCGGAGCTCCAAGTACTCGTGGGCGCCGATGAACACGACAGCGCGAACCAGTTCCTCGTGGCGACGAACGATCGTGGCGTTCGCTCGGAGCTGGCGGGCCTCTACGACGGCGCGACCGTCGAGACCCGCTCAAGTCTGTTGGCGCAGGAGACGGTCGACGAAGGGCTGCCGCTAGCGCTCGCGATCGCCGGGCTGCTGGCGGCACTGATCGTCGGCGTGTTATTCGTGTCGGTGACCATCGGGTTGGAGGTGCTCGATCAGGGCCCGGAGCTCTCGACGATGCAGGCGATGGGAATCGGTCGACGCAGTCGTTTGCTCGTGATTGGCGTTCAGACGCTGGCGACCGCGGCGGTCGGTGGGCTGCTCGGCGTGGCGCTTGGTTGGCTGGTCGTGTTCGGGATCGATCGTGGGATCGCGAGTGCCGTTGGCATTCCTGGTGCCGCGATGTTCCATCCACTGTTGATTCCCTACGGGATCGGGATCGCACTCGTCGTCGGCCTGCTTGCGCTTCCCCCCGTGCTTTGGCTGGTCGAACGGGCGAGCAGCGGGTCGAGGGTGATCTGACTGTGGGCCGGAGGGAACTACCCGTTGCACGGGGGGTGAGCTGACGTGTCGGAATCGACGCGGTTCCGGCGAACGAGGCGACTCACCGGCGCGGCAGGCATCGCCGTTGCCCGGCTCCGTCGCCGGCCGTTGCGGACGGTGCTCGCGGTCACTGGCGTGACGCTGGCCGTGCTCGCGGTCATTCTCCTGGCTGCAACCGGTGCCGGCGTGCTCGAGGTCGGCGCGACGCAGTTCGATCAGGCAGACCGGGATCTCTGGGTGAGCGCGGAAGGGACCAGCCTCTCACCTGCTCGTGGTGGCGGCTTCACGAACACGCTGACGGACAGCCACCAGGTCGCCAGCGAAATCGAAGCCCATCCAGACGTGGCGCAGGCAAATCCGATTGCGTTCCAATCGGTGTACATCGACGCCGGCGATGGTGAGTTCCAAACCATCATCGGCGCCGGGATCAGCGGCACCGGGAACTCCGTGTCGATCCAGTCTGGCCGGGACTTCTCGGCGCCGAACCGCCACTACGCGAATGGGAGCTACGACGGCGAGATGACTTACGAGGTAATCCTGGACAGCGACACAGCCGACCAGCTCGACGTCGGAGTGGGCGACACGGTCAGGATCGGCGGCTCGCTGGCAGCAGCTCGCGAGCACGAGTTTACCGTCGTGGCAATCTCATCGACCTTCAGGCAGCTGCTGGGATCGCAGACGGTCATTTTGCCGATCGCAGAGCTCCAGGAGATCACCGGCACAACCGAGCGCGATCCAGCGACGTTCGTCACTGCCGTGACCGAGGACGGCGCGGGGCCCGAGGCCGTTGCGACGGAGATCGAGGAGCAACATCCCACGCTCTCGGTGCGGACCAATGAGGAGCAGCTCCTCGCGGTGTTGCGTCAGCGTGCATCCGTACTGGTCGCCGGAGCAGCGCTTGTGATCGTCGCCATTCTCGCCGGGTTGACGTTGACTGCCAGTCTCCTCTGGTTGTACGTCCACCACCAGCGGGCGACGTTCGCCGCCCTGCTTGCACAGGGCGTCTCCCCGTGGACGGTCGTCGCAACGATCGCCGTCCAAGGGCTCGTGATCGCTTTGCTTGGCGCGCTCGTCGGCGTCGTGCTGGCGGTTCCGGCCGGGGTCGTGCTTTCGCAGGTTGCAGCGTCGCTCGTCGGCTTTTCTGGGCTCGTGACGGTGGCGCCGTGGATGCTGGGACTCGGTGCCGGCATCGCGTTACTCGTCGGGACGATCGTTGCGGTCGTCTCGACTGGCGCGTTGTTGCGCGGCGGCTTGGCCGTCCCGCGGAAGTGAGTTGGGTCGAAGCAGTTGTCGGGCCGGCACCAAACTGATTGTCTGAATGGTATCCTACGTGATTGGTGGTATCCCGGATCCGGTCGATTTGACGGAAGGTATCAAGGTGCAAGCCTCGCCCTTTAGGGCGGGGTAAACCGACACGAAGAGACCCAAACCACTAGACGATAGCCAGCTGCGGTGCCCACGTTTAAGTGACAGTCTATCAAAACTAAATGCATGGACGCGCGGACTAACCAACTCACTGCGAGCTTCCCGACCGAGACGGCGAAGCACGTGTTCTGTGAGTTCGCCGCTGCGTCCGACGCCTGTTACAACTCAATCAACTACCGCCGCCAACAAGCGTACTTCACTGACGGCGAGAATGTCTGGGAGGCCCCAGTCCGTGAATTGCGTGACGAGTACGTTCCAATCATCGGGAGCGGAACGTTCGATCAAATAGAACGCAAGAACGCCGATGCGTGGGAATCGTTCTTTGAATTGCTTGAGGACTACCACGACCCTGAGAACCAGTCCGTAACAGAGAAACCCTCCGTACCGGGCTACTGGGGAAGCCGGTCCGAGGGATATCCGCTCCGAACACTCATTCGAAACGACCTGTACGAGTTCGAGTGGGGTGAAGACGGGTCAACCGTCGAATTCACCATCGGGCAAGCGCTCAAGGAGACGTACGGCTACGGCCACTACGAACGGCTTCGACTGGACGTGCACGGAGACACGCGTTGGACGGGCAAGGACGGGCAACTCGAACTGTGCTACGATGAGGACTTCGACGTGATTCGTGTCAACCACACCGTGCGGCAGCCAGCCCTTCGCACGGGTGGTCACTCATACACCCAGACGGGACACACGAACCGCCTCGAATCTTCTTCAGACGCACGGTTCGCTGCCATCGATCTCGGCGCGAACAACACTATCACTGCCGTCACCAGTGCCGGTGAAGCCGTTGTTTGCAACGCCCGGTCAGAGTTTCAACGATTCCGCTCATTGTCCGAGCGCATCGCCACACTCCAATCCCAACTGGCGACAGACTCGTACTCTTCACGGCAAATCCGTCGAACGTTCGCACGGCGGGGTAACCGACGCGATCACCACCTCGACGCCACCGTCCGCCTCGTCGCCGAGTGGCTGCACGAGACTGGTGTCGAACACGTCGTTGTAGGTGACCTCACGAACGTTCTCTCAACGCACTGGAACGCTCGCGTCAACGAGAAGACGCACGCGTTCTGGAGCCACGGAGGTCTCATCGACCGCATCGAGGTTACGTTCGAGGAAATCGGGGTTGACTGGTCGGAGGAATCCGAGACAGGATCGTCTTCGACGTGCCCAGCGTGTGGCTCTGAACACGTCGAACGGGACGGCGATTCGTTCGACTGTCTGGACTGTGGATACCGTGGGCACTCGGACGTGGTTGGAGCGACGAACCTGCTCGTAGAGCATACAGACGCATCGGCTTTAGAGATTGGGCTGATGGCACAGCCTGCTGGCCACGATGCTGAACGCTCGTGGCGTGGAGACCTTCAGGTCACACACCTCAAGTGGGACGATCACGCGTGGATACCGACTCACACGAGTGAGCGGGAACGCGCGGATCACTCGACCAACGAGGCGTCAGCGAACCCGCAAGTTCACCCGGCGCGATAGCTGGCTGCATCGCACTCGGGGAATCCTCGCTGTTTACCGCGAGGGGATGTCAATGTGTGGCAAATACCTACAGTACTCGGTTGGATTTGCAGGATTGTAACGCGAATTTACACAACACAACGTCGATTCACTGACAGCACGGTTGGACGTGCTGATCGATCGGTCAGATACATCCCTGTAGACGGTTCGAATGGGAACTTCACTCTTCAGATGATCAATATTCGGGAAAACTCTTCCACGCCGATTACCGCAAGAATCGGAGTGTAATGCTGGCTGATATATGGAAACAATTTTACGACTAACACAAAATCATGGAGTATATGTTACAGCGAAGGTCGACGGGTTCGCGGCGAACGCCTATCTCGGTCGGGTTCGGTCCAACCGATCGGAGGTCGGATTCAACGCGGTCATCCACAACGTGCTACGAATCCCAGTCCAACCCCCCGTCACAACCGTCCAAATCCTCTCTCAGGCGGGGATTTTCCACTGCATCGATAAACAGTTCACTCGCTGACGGTCGGCACCAACAACATACGGTGGGCCAGTGACCATGGTTGGAACTACCTCTTGGTCGGAACTGGCGTCGTCCAGAGCAGCGGCCGGCGCGACAGTCCTGTCCATACTCCTTGTCGTCGGTGCGGCTCTCGCAGTGGCCGGCACAGGCGCCGCTGCCGGCGGTGCACCCTCCGCATCGCTTGACGTCAGCGGCCCGGCGACCGCGCCCGCAGGTGAGAACGTCACGATTACGTACGCCGTCACCAACTCGAACGGATCGACTGCGGACTACAGTCTCATCACGCAGACGCCCGACGACTGGACCGTCGCCGACAACGCTTCCGATGATGGCACTTGGTCCAGTGACACGAACGTGACCTTCTCAAACGTCGCCGACGGTGACACCGTTGAAGCGACGATCACGTACGAAGCGACCTCGCCAACGGAGTCGGTCTATCTGTTCAACGCCAGCGTTGCCAACGTTGACACGAAGACAATCGCGGCGAATGCCACGCATCCGGTGGTCGTCCCGGAGAACGTGGCCTGGGAGGGCGCTCCGCTACCCCTCCGTGCTGACACCGACAGTGCAGCCACCGTGGTGGACAATCAGGGTGTCTACATCCGGAATGCGGACGGCCAGGAGCGCTCGGTGAACCGCGACGAGCTCGCCGTCTACGATGCTGGGACGACGATCCCGATTAACCTCAACTCGGTGAATCCCGGTGCGAACCTCGACCAGTTCGACGGCGAGGAGGTCCGCTTCCTCGTCGGCCACATCGCCGAGCAGCCCGACACGAGCGCGGCCTCGAATGTCTCGAGTTCAACGATTCCGCGATCGATCACGGACGCCCAGAGCCTGCTGACAGCAGAGAACATCAGCGAGATCAACGCGAACGTAAACTTCTCACGACCGGTCTCGTCGAGCACACTGGACAGTAGCAACGGGCTCAGCTTCGATCTCGATGCCTCCGATCCTGGCCAGTACGGGATCATCGCCGTCAGCGGCGAGCGGCTCTTCAAGGTGAACGACGGTAACGTCACTGCGGCCGGTCCCTCCAACGGCACCGTCATCGGTGTCGAGGGCGTCGCAGTCCAATCCGGCGCTTCTGACATCGATGCGCCCGACAACGTCGAGCCAGGCGATACAGTGCAGCTGGGAGTTGATACTGATCTTTCGGGCAACGTTAGCCACGCCGTCGCGATCTACCACGAGGACACGTGGACGAACTCACGGACGAACCTCAACCTCACCGAGCCGCTCTCGACGGACATGACGACCGACGACGTGATAGTCGAACATGAGATCACGGGACTCAACGGCGTTGTCTGGGGTGCGGCGAACGTCGACCTCCTCGGCATGTCGTTCTCCGAACGTCGCGCGTCCGGCACGGTACTCGTTGACGACATCGTTTCGACGGCTGCGAACGAGGCCGGTGTCGACAAGCCGAAGACGGTGCCGATCGGATCGACGACGTTGGACGGCTCTACCGTCGCTGTCGCTGACGTCCAACCCGATGGAACGGTCGTCGTTCCGACGTTCGGTAACTGGACGGAAGGCGAGTACCGGTACGTCCACGTCGCCAGCGAGAACGACAGCACGCGTGCCTTCGAGACCAACACCGGAACGCTCTCCATCGAAACGCCAGCTGACGGTGGCGACGACGGCGACGGTGGTGGCGGATACTACCCACCACCGAGTGACGGCGGCGATGAGGGCGGCCTCACGTTCGAAGACATCCAGATCTCCAGCACGGAGATTCAGTCCGGCGGCGATCTCGAAGTCTCGATGACCGTCCGCAACACGGGCGATAGTGGTATCAGCCGATCGCTCACGCTGTACGCTGGCGATACCGCCCTCGATACCCAGACCGTGACGATGGGCGGTGGGGCCTCCCTGGACGTTACGTTCCAGGGAACGATTGAGGAGCCGGGAACCTACGACCTGGTCCTCAATGGAACGACGGTGGGAACGGTCGAAGTGACAGGGTCACAAGATCCCGGCGAACCATCGATCGCCGTGAGCAGTACGGATCTCTCCGCGTCCACGATCACCGTCGGCGAATCGGTGACTGCAACCGCGACCGTCGAGAACACCGGTGACACCGAAGGCGAATCGACCATCGAGTTCAGCGTCGATGGTGAGGTCGTCGACGAGCAGACCGTCACGGTCGCCGCCGGAGGGTCCACCACGGTCGAGTTCACCCGAACGTTCGACCAAGCGGGTACCTACGAACTCGCGATCGGTGACGCCTCGCTGGGCGACCTCACCGTCGAGGAAGCGCCATCCAGTGGCGGCGACGACGGGTCGCCGATCCTCCTGATCGTGGTGGTACTCGGTGTGCTCGTCTCGGCGGTCCTGGGATACCTCTACTACATCGGGGAGCTTGCGACCATCGTCGCGGACATCCGGAGCCGCTTCGAGTAGCCCAACCGCTCGATCGCGCCCGGACGGGCGCTTCGCGGACGTCGTTGATGCAGCATTTTTTCGCGGGCGGGGAACGTGGTCGGTCCGCTCATCAAATCTAAAAGCCACCTCACCAGACTCTGGATCACGCTACCGTCGGTGTCCGGCGGCGTCGCTTGCGAGACTCGTCACTCAGCGGTAGGATCGTACAAGGATCAGCGGGGAATCGAGGGGGCCACAGGTGGTAGACTGAGCGAGCGGCGGAATGCCGCATCCCCCCGTCCCACGATGCCCCGTGGCACTGCGTGGGGCAGCCGGGTCTTGTTAGCCAGGGTGAATAAAATATTTGGCCGAATGCCGACAGGCCGAGCGACAGGGCACGTCGTCGGCTCCTCACGAGTCTGTGATTGTCGTTGTCGCGGCCGATCATCGCCGCTCAGGACGCCTCAATTGCGCACACGCTCCCGTCGCGACACCCGACGGACAGTACTGACGGCATCGTCGCAATCGTAGCGCCAGCGGGCATCGCCGGTAGCTGCGTTGGGATGGCCGAATTGCATCCAGGGATACCGCCCGTAAACTCTGACTCCAAACAACGTAGTTTTATTTCGGATCATGAGTAATATCTTGCTGTCGATCGTCGATTGATCCGCTCACAACCGAGAGACGGGTCGATAGTGAACGAAACCACGCAAATGCAATGAGAGGGGAACACGAAACCGAGCGTTTCGATCGGGACCGGTGGATGGCATCGGTCGCCGGGCGGACGCTTCTCGTGACTGTACCGGAACGTGATCGATCAGTTGGGCAGGAGGCCGCTGGACGGACAGAACCCGTGGAATGTGGCCTCTGTGAGACAGTCGTGCTGCCCTTGGCGGAGGGCGACACCGAGTGTTGCCCGATCTGTGGGTTCGCGGTCTAGTTCGAGCAGATCAGGTGAGCCCGAAGCCGTGATCGAGCCGATCCAGCAGCGTTCCAACTGACACAGCTACGGATCGATTTCCCGTCACCATACCCACGGTGCCTCGGCTGGCATGCAACGACGCGCTCTTGTTCGATCTGACTTCTGAAGGGCGCCGATGCTCGGTTGATGACGGAGCTTTCTCGCCTGCCGTGAGCGTGCCGTGAACAGACAACAGTCTCGAGGGCAACCCCCGTGTCATCCACCTCGTACCGCCTGTGGAATCGAGCACCTCAGACCCCAAGACACACCGTAGTCAACGGTGTGTTCAGCTGCAATTCGCCGGTCCAGCTGTCCCGGCGACACCCGATCACGGAGGTAACCCGATCGCGTGCAGCGTTCCATCCCGACAGCCGACGTAGATGGTGTCGTCCGTGACCGCGGGCGAGGAGTACACACCGTCACCGCACTCATAGCGCCACCGAACGTCTCCCGTGTGGGCATCGAATGCATACAGGTGCGTATCCCAGCTGCCGACGTAGACGGTGTCGCCGTCAACGGCTGGGGAAGCGAATACCTCGGCGCCCGTTTCCGCTGTCCACAGTCGCTCGCCAGACTCGGGATTGAACGCGTAGACGTTGTTGTCGTAGCTGCCAACGTACACGGCGTCGTCGGTCACGGCCGCGGAGGACCAGATCCGGCCGTCGGTGTCGGCGCGCCAGCGGGGCTCTCCGCTTGCAGCCTCGAGCGCGTGGAGCGTGCCACCGTGCGTGCCGACGTACACCGTCTCGTGGGCGACCGCGGGCGAGGCACGAACCTGGCCGTCGAGCTCGCGGTGCCAGCGAGACTCGCCGAGTGCGGCATCGAGAGCGTACAGCATGCCGTCGTCGTCGCCCACAAACGCTGTGTATTCGTCGGCAGTTGCAGCAGCGTCGGCGCGTGGAACGACTGCCGGCGAAGAGAACACGGTTTTGCCGGTATCGAACGACCAGATCGTCTCGCCGGTCGCGGGATCGAGCGTGGTGATTGTGCCGTCCCAACTACCGATGTAGACGGCGACGCCGGCCTGGGTTTCGGAATCTCCGGATGCCGGTGGGAGCGGTGCGATCGCTGGGGAGGCAAACACGGCGTCATCCGTTTCGGCGGTCCATCGGCACTCACCGGTGGCCGCATCGAGCGCGTACACCGTATCGTCGTACCCGCCGACGTAGACGGTCCGCTGTGGAGACTGCGCCCCGGACTCATTCGCGACGAGAGAATCGGCCACCGCAGGCGAGGAGCGAATGACAGCGTCTGTCTCGGTCTCCCACCGGATGTCGCCGCTGTGAGCGTCGAGCGCGTAGAGACAGCCGTCCCAGCTCCCGACGTAGACAGTGCCGTCGACGATCGCTGGCGACGACTGCACGCGCGGGCCGAGTATTGTAGCCCAGCGGCGCGTGGGCGTCGTCGAAGACTCCTCTGCCGACGTCGTACCTGCGCGGACGACGCCAGTGTTGGCGGCGTCTGCGCGGAAGCTCTGCCACCCTCGCGTCTGCGTTCCGCCGTCGGGGTATACGGTGTCGTCGGACATGCTCCTGACCTGTCCGCTCCACACCGCCGAGCCGGTGTGGCCGCTATTGGACAGTCACGAGTCCGCCCGCTTTCTTCAAAGGTAGAAGCCAGCTAACCAAACATAATCGAGGAGTAGCAGCTATGTACTCTCTATCTAGTGATGTTGGAAATCACGAGAGCCAGCACCGAGCGCGGGCGTAACCGTCACCGACGCCTCCCCGAGCTCGGAGACGACCGTCGAGTCCGGCGAGCGGTTCATCGTCGAACTGGACGTCCGGAACGACGGCGAGAGCACGGCCGATCGGACGCTGACGCTCGCCGATGGTAACACGCAGCTCGACGAGCAGACGGTCACTCTCTGACCCGATGCCGAGCAGACGTTCGTATTCGCTGGAAGCATCGAGGACCCCGGAAGCTACGAGCTAACCGTCGGCGACGACACGACCATTCCCGTGATAGTAGCCGAAGCCGACTCTCCGGACGACGACGAAGCGCCGGTTGATACCGGCGATGAGTCGGATTCGGGATCCGACGACACGGGCGACGTGGAACCGATCGACGACGAGGAATCGTCCGAGTCCGACGAGCTACCCGGATTCGGCGTCGTCCTTGCGCTGCTCGCGCTCGTACTCGGCGTTGGTGCTCGATTCCGTCGGTAGTCCCCAACAGGTCAGCAACCGAAGCCTTCGAACACGGAGGGAGCTTGAAACCCGGTCAATGGGATCATCGGCCAATTGATCGGAGTTGAGAGTAGATTCAATGGCGCGGTGCATGACGATCGGGGGCGGCGATGACTCGGGAGAATTCAGCCGGACCTCAGTGGGAACTCTGACTCGGGGTTTAACACCACTCAGTGACTGAAACAGTGCCCTCACTCGGATAATTCAGAGGTTGGAGACTGTAGGGCCGCCTGGCAAGCGGTTCCATTTGCGGTCAATGGTACCGTAGCGCTGTTCGCAGTGCAGTTTCATCGCGGCCCGTAGCGATCTGCTCCGCGAATTCCCGGGTCTGGTATCCAGAACAAGACGGCAATCGGACTTTTTCAGACCCCAGGGGCGATACGGTGCGAGGGGATTGCAGGTCGTCAGCGGAGACGTCAGGGGACCAACGCTACGGTTGTGTGCGTGCAAGGGGCGCCACGGGCAGGTGATGGATGGTGTAGCGAGGCCAGCTCCCCCTGTCCACGCCGCCACGGCATCACATCGCCAAGTCGACGGGACGGAAAAGCTGTTGAGGGCAATCATACTAAATGCTAATGGGTTTGCATTTCTGAGTATCAGATCAGTTCGTCTGTGGATTGGTAGGTTATTAGTTCAATCGTTGAAAACGATTGGAAATTGAGAGCGCGGATTGGCCCCGTATTGACATCCTCCTCGCCCTGAAGGGCGGGGCTTTCTCCTTGATTCTCCGTACCCTATCGACGTACTCTGCCCAGAACTCGCCGGTAGCCGAAACTGCGGATCTGCTACCCGGTCGGCTGTCCTCGAACCGGCATTCGGCACTCACGAATCGTCTCAATCGTCGGCATCATCCGCATCATCGTCCTCGAGGATCACTTGGCCCCGACCACGCCGTCGCCGTCGATATCTACGCCCTCGGTCACGTAGCGGCCGCCGGCGACCTGGACGTCCTCGTCAGTGTCCGAGGTGACGGTCTGCGTCGCGCTCTCCGCCGTCACCGTATAGTACGCCAACTGGTCGTCGGGCACGGAAGGCTCGGCCTCTTGGGCCTGTGCGGCCGGCCCGAGCGCGCCGAGTGCCGCGAGGGCGCTGGCCGCACCCAGCATCCGTTGGCGGGATAACTCGCTCATCACCGTCACAGACGGCACCGAGCGACAAGTTGGTAGTTCCCAGCTCCGGCGACATGACTCCCGATACGGGCGAGTCGGTCGTCAGTTCCGCACGACAACCGTTCACTTCGCTGGTATAGGTAACAAATGGATTCGACCTCGAGGATGCGGATAGAACAGCAGACCGCCACGGAAGCTCTCCTTTCAGAGCCCCGCCCTGGCTGTAGCGGAGGCACTCATCGCCACGGTGGAACACCCGGCCGCGAGGAACGCCCGTGGTCAGTACAGACGAAGAAACTGTCAATACTGACGGAGGAGAAAGCGAGCTTGATGAGCCGCTTATCGTTAAAGCGGACTGGGACGATGATGAGACAGACCGAGGGCGATTGCGTTGGTCCCGCTCGGTGATGGGTCCTAAGACCCACACCAATACACCGATAAAGCATATGACAGATGGTATGACTCCAATCTATCCTATACCTCCCAGATTGTCTACCACGAGGAACACGACCACCCTAGCATCTATACCAACGACAGGGACGGCAACCCACTCAAAATGCTTGACGTCGACGGGGGCACAGCACAAAATAGCCTCACGTAGGAAAAAGGTTGACAGGTTCCGAATCGAAGACACAGATGCAATCTTTGACCCCCACGGATAGCAGACTATGCGGTCTACGCTAATAAATTCGATACCTTACAGGATGCAATAGACGCTGCTGATGCCGGAAACGAGCAGGTCGTCATGGTCCAACGAGACGAGTTTAACCCCGTTACTATCCCGTCGGGGATCGCCCTGGTCGGACACGATAACTGGCTGACCCGGATCGACTCCGACGATGCATCAACGCCCGCCGTCGAATTGACAGGCGATCGGGCCTGTATTGAGAACGTACGCCTCAACAATACTGCTGGCGGCCCAGCGCTCGAAAATACCTCATCTGTCCAATATGGCACACTCATCCAAAATTGTCGATTCGAGGCAGATGACGTTCTCGGGGACGGCAACGTCTTTGAGTACAATCAAATTTCAGACAACTACTTTAGTGGAAATGGTCTCACACTTGGGGTCGAAGCGTCCGAAAAATGCTGTGACCGGTAACACACCAATCGGGGCAGCAACAGATAATGGATCAGACAACGAATGAGCTGCTAATCCGAACGTTATAATCTGATAAATACGCGTGATACTGTCTCGGGAAATAGTTATACGATTGGGAAAAAAGAGGTCAACCATGGCTAATCGATTTGTTAAAACAGTGTACCATGCAATGTCAAAAGTTGGGGCACATCACACCGCCTGGGACTCATGGCTGAATCTCCAGGAAGCTGTAAAGCCAGACCGTCAATTGTCTATCGAAGATCGTACGTTCCAGTTTTCGAGCCACTCATTACCCGAAGATGAGTATCTAAAACCGGAGTTAGAGGTGCTGGAAGACCTGGTTGGCAATATCGAACGTGGCGATGTGTTTTTTGACGTCGGAGCCGATAAGGGACTTTATACAGTCCCAGTGTCTGCACAACCAGATGTCGCGGCTGTAGCGTTTGAACCTCATCCTGTCCGGCAAAATGCTCTCCGGAGGAACCTAAATCAGAACGACGTCTCTGCAAGTATCCAAACAGTGGCACTATCCGATGAGGCACGGACCGCGGAGTTCAATTACCGGATTAGCCAAGAGACTGGATCAGGCGACTTTGAGGCGCAATTGATTCCTGGAGACCGACTGATCCAAGAGCAGGATATTGAGGCCCCGTCCGTGATAAAAATCGATGTCGAAGGTGCGGAGTTAGACGTTTTACGCGGCCTTAGCAGCACTATAAAGTCCGACAGATGTCGTCTGATATATGTCGAGTTGCATAATCGGATCAGCGATTACGGAGGGTCGTGGGACGAGCTCAAGCAATTACTACGAGATTCTGGGTTCCAGATCGAACGAGTCACCGAACGGCACGGTGAGGACTTCACGCAGCCGTATCTCAAAGGCGTCAAAACACCTGATTAGTATTGATCTGCAGTGATCACTTCGCTGGTATAGGTAACAAATGGATTCGACCTCGAGGATGCGGATAGAACAGCAGACCGCCACGGAAGCTCTCCTTTCAGAGCCCCGCCCTGGCTGTAGCGGAGGCACTCATCGCCACGGTGGAACACCCGGCCGCGAGGAACGCTCGTGGTCAGTACAGAGCGGATAGCCTACACCCATCCTCCCGGGACGGTCTCTGTTATCTCACGGGTGCGCTCGTACGCACGGCCGATCGCCCGCACAGCTGCGACGACGTCGCCCGGTTGTGGATTTTCCAGTTGGCTGTAGACGAGGAGGCCGAAAGTGCGTTCGTGACCGAAAAAGTCGCTGTCACTCGTGAAGATCACCCAGTCGATTCGGGACGCGAAGTCGACGATCTCGTCGTCCGGAGCGTCGTATGCAGAGATGTCCTCGACGCGGGGGACCGTGACACCCCTCGGCCCGTTCGAACGCTAGGACGTACTTACTGGCGACGTTCTGATCGCAGCAGATCCGCATTACTCGGGCTGGGGGCTCTGCTAACGGATCGCCCGACGACGAGTCTCGTGCTGGGCTCGGAGCGTCTCCACCAGCTCGGGGGTCCTCGTAGTACTCGAGGGCCGCCTCCGCCTTTGCCCGGTCGAGGTCGAACTCTTGAACGACGTCCTCAACCGATTGCCCGTGGCGGTGGACGAACTCGCCGACCTCCAGCACGCCGACGCGGGTGCCCTTGACGCGGGGCTTCCCGTGGAGCACGTCAGGCGACTCAACGATCCGGACAGTCGTGCTCATGGACGTGGAATTGTGCGGATTCGCTGATAAGGGTTTGACGGGAGGAATCGGAGTTCGTGCGATCACTACCGTTCGATCATTCGGTCCACCAACGGTGCGACGTTCTCGGCGTAGAACTCTTTGTCCTTGTCCTCAAAGCCGAAGAGGACCATCGCAGTTGCGAAGACGATTAGTCCCGACGCGGACCCGATGAACAACAGCGGATAGCCTGAGAGGGCAAACGTCCAAGCGGTCATCGCCGGGGCGGAGATAATCCCCGCGCCGATCGGCTTCAGGAACGAACTGGAGTACGGCGTTATTCCCTCCAGGTACCAGACTTCGATGACTCGGACTACGTTGATGGCAATGAGCGAACCGGCAGTCGCGACTGCAACTCCAACAAAGCCGAACTGGAGGATGAAGAGGTAGTTCAGAATGAGGTTTGAAAGGCCTAGGGTCCACTGGTTCGCGAGATTAACGTACTGGTGGTCGGTCATCATCAACAGGAAACCGCTCGGCCCAACAGCACAGTTCGTAAACTGGGCCACCGCGAAAAGAATCAGCACTGACGAACCGCCGGAGAAACCGTCGCCGAATATCTGCAGAGCCTCGTGGCTGAACACCACGAGTGCGAGCGCGGGTGGAATGACGATGGTGAACGTCCAGCGGGTGATGGTCTGGAAGACATCCTCGAGTTCATCCCGTTCGCCATTCGAGTGGAGGTTCGATGCGATCGGAGGGAACAGCTGATTTATCCCCGATAGCGGGAGTGTCAAGAAAGAACTCAACAGGATCGAGACACGATAAATTCCGACTGACGACCCAGACAGAAAGAGGCCGACCATCAAGATGTCGACCCGGGTGTAGAGCTTTCTACCGAGATCCTTCAGCGTGAGTGGCAGCGAAAAGTTGTAGAACTCCCGGACGCTTCCGCTGGAACGGGCCCCCGTCGGACGGATATCTGTCTGCGAGTACAGGATTGAGAGCGCAACGCTCACAGTAAGCACCGCTCCGATCGCTGTTGCTGCAACTACACCGACCAACGAGTAGCCGAGTGCAAACGCGAAACCGACGGCAATAATCCGGAGTACCGGTTCAGTGAAATCTTTTATAATAATTTGGAAATCGAGGCGTTCAAGCCCGCGGAAAATGGCATTGGTCAGATTGATAGCCGTGTTGAACGGGAGGGCAATCGCAAAGATGCGGAGGGCGACGACAAGCTCAGATTGTCCAAGGGTGAGTTCGTTAATCAACGGAGCGAATACGAAGATAACCCCACCGATGAGTACGCTAGAGACCAGCGCCGTGAGATAGGCCATGGCAGTGATCCAGTTCTGTCGTGCCGGATCATCCACGTTCGCGGGGAGGAATCGCAGGATAGACTTCCCCGTCCCGAGCCGGGCGAGCACCATAAAAAATCCGGCGAGGGTGTTGGCGTAGGTGTACACCCCATACAGTGCGGAACCGAGCATCCGAGTTAGCAACAGGTTGAGCACAAACTTCAGGAGATTCGATGCGATCTTTCCGCCAAAGTGAAGCGACGCGCCCTGGGAGATAACACGCAGTGAGCGACCGCCATCGGTCTCTCCCTCCGGCGGGTGATCAGTTGATTCTACCATGGATCGTCTGTCCGTAGATAACTGTCGCAATTACTGGTCTATGTACCCGAGATCGACCAGGCGATCAGAAACGGTGGCTGACGGTTCGGAATCGTGATCGTGGGGGGTCGTAGTTTCGCTCTTGACCGTCTTCCGTTCGTCTCCCTCAATCACCAGCCACGGGACTTTCCGAAGTTCGTCGGCGTACACTCCAACCGGGTGCCCGTACTTGGGATTGCCGAAGGGTAGTACTCGTTCGCCGACGAAGTTTCCGTGATCGGAGGTGACAACTGTCTTCTCGGGAAACTCATCAACGAGGGGCTCGACGTGGCCTAGGGCAATTTCGAGCGTCTCGTTGTAGGCGTCCCAGACGAGTTCCTCATCGACCTTGCCGTTTTCCAGCAGCTCCCATACCGTTGGATCGTCTCGCTTGGCCGCCTTACCCTGTGCCTTCCTGTACGTCAACTCAAATCCAGAGTGCGCCCCGAGTTCGTCGGCGGCATCGCCGATGAACGGGTAATGAGGTTGCATAAAGTGTGAGATAATTCGCTTCTCGGGGTACTCGCGATATGCTTCGAGCGTCCTCGAAGCCATCTGTTCTGGATAGACGGTTCGCCACTCTTCGTCCCACTCATCCTTCCAAACGTCGACGACATCATGGAAGACGTTCTCTAGGCCCCTGGTCCGATACATCGGGTTGGCAGTCACGTAAACAGTGTCGTGATGTATTTCGCCATCGAAGTTCGCTGTCAGAAATTCCGGAGTCGCAGATCCGCGGGAGGTTCGAACCTGTAGTTCTCCGGGAATTGTGTTGTGGCGCTTGAACTGGTCGTACCGACAAGCATCCAAGATGATGATATTATCCCAATCTTCGTCCATCAACCGAAGCTTGGGCGCCGACGGAGTGTAACGGAATTTCAGATATTGTTTTGCAGGACTTCGAATCAGATACGGAATCGCCTGTCGCCGCCACCAAAACGGGTCGTGAAAGTTCTCTCTCAAAGATCCAAGCTTACTCATATTGATCCCATTCGGATCATGATGTAAAGGTCTTCCATTCTACAATGTACATTCGGGTTTCATCAAAGACTGGGTTGGCTTAATACTCACCACCGAGAGTAAGAGCGCGTAGTCACTTTGCTGTCCAGAACCGAACTGTTGGGTGAGGATAGGCTTCGTCACTAGCCCTCACAATATGAGAGCGATTTTCGCCCCAAATGCCGACGGGAAACTGCGAAGAATGCGACCGCTCATTGATTCCAGATTCCAGGGTCACCACTAAAGGACAAAAGGTTCCTGATTCAGCAGCTATTCAGTACATATCCCAGGGGCGTTGAACCCCGAGACGGTGGTGGATTTCAAACGCATGAATTCAGGCGTCTAAACAAGGCCGACAAAAGTCGTCCCGGAATGAGATAGATGAGGCCGAAGACGATTGGAGTCGTCACGGCAGCCGTCACGCAGACCCGTACAAGCCGGATATCTCGCAACGGGTCAAACTCGGTATCGTCCAGTTGATTCTATATCGTGCGGTTGGCAGACGGAGCATAGGAGACCGTCAGCGCCTCAAGCGAGGGATCCATGAAGTACAAATCCGGGAACGGGCGCTGGGGATTCAATACCCGGTTTTGCCATGCCCTATTGTCCGGCAAGACCTTCCATACCTCCTCGCTTCCGGTATTGGGAACGTCGTAGTCAAGCGAGGCACATCAGTCCACGGCATCGTCGTGGGCATCAGTAGCGATCGATTCGCCACTTGTGGAAAGGTTGGAATCGCAGAAGACCTCAGAGATACGCCTATCTCGAAAACGCCAAGCCATGACCGAGGGTCGGAGTCCCAAGAGGATCGAGACGAGACGCGACCGCTCCTTGGCGCTCGTTCGGTAGTCCACGACCTCAACTTCGGCGTCCCACACTGACGTCAGTGCGCGTTGGAGCGAGCGGGCCTGAGGAGTGCCCCTCGGTTCTCGTTGTTATGAAAGGTCACGATACCTAAACGGGTCACACTCTCCGATTATTCTATAGGAAATATAAGCTTGTGGTATTCCGGTAGTAATCAAGCCAGAGCGGCATCCCCTCCGAGAGTTGGCCGGATTTGAGGCAGTTCGCACATCAATGAGTGGAGATTACTGAGCAACGGTAACCAAAGGGGGAGAACTACTGGTGTGGCCATTGGCATTGGGCCGTATAATCGTTCATGAATGGATCCGTCAGATTGAAACGCCCTTGAAGATGGACTTGATTAAAGTAGAGAACTAGCTGGACATGGAACGGGAACACCGAACTGAAACTATCCGCGAAGAGAACCCCCTGGTTTCGGTGGTCGTACCCACTTACCGTCGCAACGACCACCTGCGCCAGTGTCTAGAAGCCGTCCACGAGCAAACGTACGACGAGGTAGACGTTATAGTGGTAGACGACTCAGGAGACGAGCACGCCAGCGGTGTCGTCTCTTCATTCGACGATGTCGAGTACATATCGCTCTCGGAGAACAGCGGGCCCACGGCCGCACGTAATATAGGCATCAAGGCCGCGGAGGGCGCCTACGTGCAGCTCCTTGATGACGACGATTACCTGCGCAGAGAGAAACTCGAGCGCCAAGTCAATGTTCTTGATGACGAAGAGGACGTCGGAGTAGCATACTGCGGATTTACCTACGGCAAAAGAAACGTGAGACCCCCAGAAAAAGGTCGCGGGGACGTCCTACAAACAGTCCTCGAGCATAATCTGCCGGAGTGCGTTACGTCCGGAATGCTAATCGAAGCAGCGCAACTCGAGACAATCCACCCCCTCCCGCAAACCCCAGGCTCAGACGATACGTACTGGAAGATCGAACTCGCCCAGCGAACCGAATTTGAATACATCGACGACATCCTCCTAGACCGCCAGCAACCAGACGATAGTCGTAGCGGCTCTTGGGGCGCTGTCGAGGGGACTTACGACACGCTTGAACGATACGAGGATCTCTACGAGGAGTTCCCAGATGACGTGCGACAGCGAGCCCGCGCTCATGCAATGCGCCGCGAGGCGAATTACCTCGCGGAGAACAACTTTTGGTCCGGGCGTGCAATCACACTCGCGGTGCGATCACTTCAGGTGGATCCCGATCCAGTTCCGGTCCACTACGCGTTGCCGGTTGCCTACTCCTTCGGGCGTCTCTCGTGGGCGCCTTCGCGTCTGCTCTTCCGGAAGCTGTTGCAGTGAATCGGCGATCAGTGGAAGATTGAACTAGTTTGCGAGGATGGTGCCTACCAAGTTACTCGAACGGCCCATGAGTAATAGCATCCGAGAATGGCTACCGCAGCGTGGCCATATCTCCAGTTGTCAAGTCAGTGCCTCGTCGAGTAGTTCACTGTGTAGCGTAACGAGTTCCTCGCAGACCGCCGGTATGGTGAACTGATCAGCATACTTGACGATCGCATCACGTGACCAATCACGCTCAAGACCACGCTCAACGGCGCTCAAAAAGACACCTCGGTCCGTCGGATCATCAAAAAGGATTCCAACATCGTCAGATGAGATGACGGTCTCACTACCGTCGTTTCGCGCCGCGACCACCGGAGTCCCACAGGCCAGGGCTTCCAACTGCACAACCCCGAAGCTCTCTGCGTGACTCGGGAATACGAATAGATCTGCAGCACTCAGCCAATAGCGCAACTCATCGTCGGGCACGTACCCAAGCAACCGAAGCCGATCCTTGACCTCGAGCTCGGCCGCAAGCTTACGATATTCCCGTTGCTTTGGTCCGTGGCCGCCTATCGCGTATGTTATCTCCCGGTCTTCGGTGAGATCTGGAAGCAGCGAGATCGCATGATGGAACCCTTTCCGTTCAATAAGATCGCCAAGTGAGAACAGTAGATCGTCATCGGGGTCGATACCCAGGTGTCGGCGAGCCTTCCTACGGGGAATCGGCTCAAACCGGTCAACGTCGTAGCCATTAGGAATCACGACTACATTGTCGTTGAATTGCTCCAGTGTCCCGACATTGGCATCGCTAACACGCACAATCCGATCCGCGCTGCGCCACGCGTCGTACAGATCTTCATTGTCCCACTCTAGGTGACTGTTGAGGAGGTTTGGGTTCTCGTGGACCGTAAGAACATGGGGAGCATCGTGGCGCTCTGCGATGCACTGACCAACGTAACCGGCCGTCCAGGTGAGGTGGCTATGAATCAAGTCGAAATCAATCCCGCGTTCTTCAATCACGTCCTTGACCGCGTCGTTGTGACGCGACCCCAAACGGCGACGACTGGATTGCGTCGGGAAGTAGAATAACCCGATAGGGATGACAGTCACGTTCTCGGGCTGATTTTCGCGATTGAGCCTTGTATCAATGCTATGACGTTTAAGATAGTTGATTGGGACATACCGTGAAAGCGTCGCGAACCGATTATATCGTAGCAAGACAGTGACGGAGTCGTAGTACCCGGCCAACTCATCAACCTGATCTTTTACGAAGCGGTTGTAATGGTGGGATACGATGAGAAGACGATGGTCGGAGAGGTTCGCCATCAACCAGTAAAAAACATGAATTGATGAAAAATATTGCGAATATCCGATTGCATCTGTGTAGCCTAATTTCATATTTTAGACGGTTACTGAAAGAAACTAGTTTATATAGATATTATTATCGGAAAAAAAAAAAACATACCTCAGCATCTCGGTACAGGTTGAATTCGTTAGGCCCCATGAGAGGTTGCAGCAGAAGCGTGCATGAACCGCAAAATCACTGGATCTAGATCAGAGTAGAAGGAAACGAAACAGTTTCACAGGGGCGACCTTAATCTGGCGTCACCTCATGGGAATCTACATATCGCACTGTACAGATTTATGAGTCTCTCTCAATTAGTGGGTAAGAACGAAACGTACTCAGATTGGGTTCTTGAGTTACTGAATCGCCTTTTGCCTACATTATTGATATCGGCGTGCGTCTTCGGTACTGCCCTTGCTTACGGTATTGGTCAACCCGATTTAGCGACGAAGGGGATTCTCACGGTTGGTATCCCCTTCTTGCTGTCTAGTGCTTTGATGGTCTGGTGGCGTGGTAGGGCCGATTTAATAGAAACAGGACTAAAGACCAGACTCTTCAAATTTGGATCATCTCGGCGATTGACTCAGGCATCCAGAATCCTGTTCTCCCTCTCGTTTTCGGTATCAGTCATTATTTGGAATCTATTCAGTACACGCCCCCCACTATTCTTTATTGCACTGGGGATCTGTTACTTGCTTTTATTTATAATGGTAAATAATGGCGAGCGAGTGCCTGTCGTTCTCATTCTAACAATATTTACACACCTATTGTCGGTGTACTCTGTCACACTCAAGTATTCCTTTTACATAGGTCAATCCGACCTCCTCTTCCATCTCCGTGCTTCACGATATGTGTACGAGAATGGAGAAGCCTTCCACGGACTAATCAGGTCCTATCAATCATTCCCACTCTTCCACGTTGCCATTGCCTCCTTCGCGAAGGTATTCGGAATCAGTGTAGAACTTGCGTGGGCAATTACCTCACCAATCATCTTTTCAGCTACTATCTTCCTAACATACTGTATCGCTCAATACTTCTTCAAAGATGCGAAGTACGGATTATACTCTGCTACAATATACTCACTCCTCCCGACAGTCGTATTCTACAATCAGTACTTCGTGACCCGAGTGGCTGGATTCGTAGCATTCGCCTTCATCTTCTACTTCTCCATCCGGAGTCGATCGGACCTGCGTTTTCTCCCAATATCGATCGTGATGGCGTTGTACATGTTACTTGTTCATCAAGTATCCTACCCCCAGGCCATGGTAATATTTACTTTATTCGTGTTGTCCGCGGGCTTTGTCAGAGGACGGATCAACAAGAGAACAACCTACTTTCTGACCACTCTCGCGATCCTCTTCATCGGATACTGGGTATTCGTTGCGAACCAATTTACCGAGTTTCTAATTCTCACACGGGTCCAAGGGGTGATGAGTCCAACCAGCACGACACTCCCTGAAGTTGGATCCGATTTCCACCATCCAGGGTACTATACGTATATTTACATTCTGGCGACTCTTTCGCTCGTCTCGGTCCACTATCTCCTTCGAGATACGACCAAGGGCCCGCTGAGAGGGCTAGGAATTTTCATGCTCCTATTGGCCCCTCTGTATATTCCGAATCCTCTCCACACATTTTGGATCACGCGTGACCTCTTCCGAGTAGATAGATTCGCACTTCTCCTTTCCCCCATTCTTGCGATTTTACTAGCGACTGGGATACAGATTGGTGTAGGAGCGCTCAAAGATAGCCGGTTCCGTCCAATACCTGCCTGCATCGTGATCTTGCTGATTTTCACCTCCATCACTGCTGGGACCGCAGCTCCTGTGGCGGCCGACGTGGACCAGTTCAGTTGGACTGGACCAAGGGCCCACCTCACCGAATCCGAGGAGAGTGCATTAACCTACGCCGATCAATCACTTCCCATTGACGATCAAGTGTTGGCGGATAGGGATTCCGCAAGATATTTGAATGAATACCGTACAGGGACCGAACCTGACTCCATGAGGAATCGGGCAAACATCTTCACAAGAAACCTTACGTCAGCACGTGATAGCCCCATTCTATTAAGAAGTGATCAGTTTGAAACCGGCGGAATAACAGTAGGAAAGGGAATTAAGTTCGCAGTTGACCACTCAAACTACCCTTACTTCCAACGTAACTTGAGCATGTCCCGAACCAAAGTCTACGACTCAGGAACAGTTCAGATTTATGGTTGATGAAGGAGCAGGGATGAAGTAGCAAGTTCGTATCCTCAAATTAGGAGATAAAATACAGATGCTGGGGGGCATCAATGATCCAGGTCTTCAACTTCTTGGAGGATGAACTCTGTCGTATTGATTTTTTCTTGAAGGATTACGTCTCGACGCTCCGCCCACTCCTCGGAGTCAGTCTTGAGAACTTCTGTTATCCGTTCAAGAGCACGTTCATGGCGTCGGTCGCCAGAAAATGTAAACACCAGCCCGTACTTCTCCTCAAGCTCGTCGGTGTAACCCCGACGTGTCGAAGAGACGAACACGGCGGGAGTTCCCAGGACAGCGCTCTCTGTTGCCATGGTTGCGCTCTCTCCAATAAAGATATCTGCATAGTACAATAAATGATGAATCTGATGTACAGGAATATCGGCTTGATATTGCTCCAAATGTTCAGGTAGATCGTTTTCTGAAGTAATGACTGGAGTCACACCGACAGACTCCAAGAGTGAAATTAGTTCATCAGGATCATTGAACCCACCATGCCCCACATCATGTACGGCATCCCAAGCCACGAGTCGAATCACTGCAAATCGTCCAGAAGTGAGCGAATGCTGCTTTAAGATACTCGAATCGGGCTCAAAGTGGTCGGGGTGGAGATATGCCAGTTCATGATAGCCGGGATATCGGACTTGGGATTCTCCAAGATCCAACGAGAAGCATTCCGGGGTATAGATCACGTCAGAGAAAGGATTAGCAGTTCGCCGGACGAACGCCGGTTTGTCCTCTGTGTCGTCGAAGACAAGATGAGGGATCCCGAGGAGACATGCTGCGTGAGATGCTGCCGGATTAAATCTACTGACAACTACGTCAGGATCTTCAGAGCGATAGAATTGGGCAGTCCTGATCTCTCTGAGTGGCCATTCTAATAAAAGAGGGAGTGTGCCATCACGGCGTTTCGATAGAACTGAATGCTCAATGTTGTAGTGATCCAATAATTCAGTGGTTAGATCTTTCTCGCGGGACGCAACCACGATCTCGTGACCCCGATTCTGTAATTCGTCAATCGAATTCCGAAACAGATGCACGTGCGCCGGATGAGTGAGATCAAAGAGAATCTTCATACGTACCCGAGATCCTTGAGGCGCTCCTCAATAACGTCGGAGTCCTCTTCACTCGCGGTAGTTTCGTCCTCTGAAGCGGTTTCAGCCGAGATGTGTTTCCTTGAATCAGATTCAATTTCTAGCCAAGGAACGGCGATGAGGTCTTCTGCGTGGATCCCTGTCGGATGACCATATAATTCGATATTGAGGGGAGTTGCGACCTCTCCTAGCATATTACCGTGATCAGAGGTGATGACCGTCTTACCCTCGAATTTTGAGATATTGCTTCCAATATCCGATAATACGAGTTCCAAATTTTCTATGTAGGCATCCCAGACAGCGTCTTCGGGTAATTCCCCATTTTTCAAGCGATCCCAAACTGTGAGACCTTCACGAGAGACATCCTCGTCACTCGCTAGTCGTTTGGATAGTTCGAATCCGGAATGATCCCCGAGATCTTCAGAGTGTTTCTCTCCGATGAATGGATAGTGAGGCTGCATATAGTGGACGATTATGCGTTTATTCGGGTACCGTTCTTGAACCTCGAAGGCCCGTTTCGTCACGAACTGTGGCTCAACGGTCCCGAGCTCATCGTGCCAGTCCGATTTCCAAACGTTCACAACATCGTGAAAGATGTCTGTGTCGAGTCGGAGATTCACCTGAGGGTTTGAAGTCACATAAACCGTATCCGGGAAATCTCCGTTTCGAAACGTTCGTTGGAGAAATTCCGGTGTTGCAGATCCCAGAGAGTTCTTCTGCGTGAGATCCCCATCGATCGTACATGTGGATTCGAACATGTCGTAGCGGCAAGCGTCGAGAATCAGGAGGGTATCCCAATCCTCCTCCATGAAGTCCTCCCCGTCAGGACCGAAGTAGCGGTAATAGGGTTTCAGAACTCCAGCAAGAGCTGTTCGCCGGGCAAAAGGAATCGCTGACTCCTTCCACCACGTTAGATCGTCCCAATTGTCCCTAGCAACGCGGAGAGCAAGTCCAATATCCATCAGATTAGTCCCTCTTCTGCACTTCCTTACTTTCGTTGACTTGCATGTCGAACAGCATCGCGAACATCAGGAACATGCTCCCGATTGAGAACACGAGCAGACTCGTCGATGCACGGATGAACAGTGGGTTCCCCTCGACGATCTTCGTGTAAATCGACCACCCGCCACCGAGCACGCCGAACAGCGCCATCGCCGCCCCGAAGATGTAGAACAGCGCCAGGGGGTGGAAGTCCAACACGAGATACTTCGTCTTGAGCCGCCACAGGAAGTTCCGCAGGAGCATCCCCGAGACCTTCCGGATGTACGTCGTGTAGTTGATGGAGGACTCCTCCTCGCCGTACGTGGCCGGCACGGCGACGTCTGCGACGCGCATCCCCTTGGCGTTGAGCTTCACGAGCAGGTCGTTGCAGTACCCGTAGTACTCGTACATCGCCTCGATGCCGACGTTGTCCAGGGCGTAGTTCGAGATCGCCGTGTAGCCGTTCTGGGGATCCATCGTCTTCCAGTAGCCGCTGGCGATCTTCGTGAGGAAGGTGAGGATCGAGTTGCCCAGAAAGCGGAACTTCGGCATCTCCTGGCGGTACTCCCTGTACAGCAGGCGGTTGGCCTTCGCGTAGTCGGCCTCGTCGTCGACGATGGGATCGAGGAGCTTGGGCATGTACTCGGGATCCATCTGCCCGTCGCCGTCCATCGTGACCGTGACGTCGGCGCCGTCCTGCAGGGCGGCGAGGTAGCCCGTCTTGATCGCCCCGCCGGCGCCGAGGTTCTCACGGTGCTCGATGGGAAGCACGCGCCCGATGGGGTCGTGGACCCTCGCGCGCTGGCTCAGCATGCCGCCGCCGTCGGCCGCGATCTCCTGGGAGTCCTCGGGAGTGGGAACCTCTGTGTCCGGCATCGGCATCTCCCGCTGGTCCTCCTCTGCGACGGTCAGGACCTCCTCCCAGGTGTCGTCAGTCGAGCAGTCGTCGACGACGTAGATCCGGTCGACGTAGCCGGGCATGGTGCGGATCACGTCCCCGATGAGCCCCTCTTCGTTGTAGGCCGGAACGACGACGCCGACGGTGTGGTCCCTGTACATGGTCAGACTCGTTCGTACGTAACCTCCTCGTGCTCGGCAAGGCGCCCGTTAAGCTCGCCCATCACGTCTACCACCAGCGGATCGTCCGTCATACGATGGGCGGCCTCCGTGTAGTCGATTTCGAGGAACGACTCGTGAGGCGTCGCGAGCAATACGCCGTCAACGTCTTGGAAGGACAACTTCGCCTGGACGTCGATGCCGAATTCCTCGCGCATGGCGTCGTCCTCGGCGTAGGGGTCGTACCCGACGACGTCGACGCCGTAGGACTGGAGCTTCTCGATCGTCGAGCCGACGACCGAGGACCTGATATCACCGACGCCAGGTTTGTACGCCATGCCGAGCACGAGAACTGTGCTGTCCCGGAGGACTTTCCCGCAGTCGTTCAGTCCCCGCAGCGTCAACTCTGCGACGTGTTCGGGCATGTACTCGTTGACCTCCCGGCCGGTCTCGATGAGCTTCGGCGTGAAGCCGTTGCGTTCGGCCTCGTAGATCATGAAGAAGGGATCCACGGGGATGCAGTGCCCCCCGACAAGCCCCGGCTGGTAGTCATGGAAGTTCCACTTCGTGCCGGCGGCGTCGAGCACGTCGTGGGTGTCCAGCCCGAGGTTGTTGCACGCGATGGCGAGCTCGTTGACCAGCGCGATGTTGAGGTCCCGCTGAATGTTCTCGATGCACTTGGCCGCCTCAGCGACCTCGATCTCGGGCGCACGATGCACGCCAGCGTCGATGATCGTCTCGTACAGCGATGCAACGTCCTCAAGCACCTCCTCGTTCTGTCCGCTGACAATCTTGACTACGTCCCGAAGACCGTGCTCGTCGTCGCCAGGGACCATCCGTTCGGGTGAATAGCCGACGTAGAAGTCGTCACCGCAGGTCAAACCCGAATGCTCCTCGATCTGGGGCGCGAGAATTTCTCGCGTTGCCCCCGGGTAGACGGTTGACTCGAGAATGACGGTCGTTCTTGGGAGAATCTGCTCCCCGATTGCCTTTCCCGCGCTTTCTACGTATGCTAGATTGGGATTTTCGAGATCGTCGACCGGGGTCGGTACGGCAACGATGACGTAATCTGTTCCCCGGAGTGCACTCACATCGGTCGTAAACTGCACTCCGCTCTCCGCGATCGCCTCGTCGCCGAGATCTCCTGTTGGATCTGTCCCCGATTCGAGTGTTCCGATCCGCCGGTCGTCCACGTCGAACCCGGCTACGTCCAATCCGGCGTCGTCGAATGCCACGGTCAGCGGCAAGCCGACGTACCCGAGTCCTACCACTACCATGGAGCGCTCGGTGTAGTCCTCACCGGCTACCTCAGCGCTGGCGTCGAATGTACTCGTCACGGGCGGATCAGGATTGATTTATTATTCATTACTAGATACGTATATTGCCAACGATATGAGGCCGATTATCTGTTTTTGGTTCCCAGTTCAATTGCCCCACGACCCAATTTGCTCGTGACTGAATTAGGATGGATCTTATTGCTTAAAGGTTGCGGCCTGCTTCAAAGAAGTGTTGTTACGTATATTCTAACTCCAAAGAACTCATCCCAGTAGTTCAGATATGGGAACGTGTATCGGCGTTATTGTTGGATAATATCCAACAAATTGAATAATTGAATGCTGGTAATAATTATGATAAATTATTGATAGTAGATGATGGAAAACCAAACTACCGGAGCTATCTACGCCCCTCCCAGCTGTAGTTCGTCGTGATCTTCACTGTCTGACGATGCCCAGTCCAAACCCCGCTGGATCACCCTGAAGAGGCCTTGTAGCGGAGGCGGTTTCCCACATTATGTGAGAACAATTAACGGAACTTGGAGCGGGTCAAAAGTGGTCTCCAATGAAGTCCCGCGCCAACTGAACCATATGAGGTGGCCAGCATTCTCAAATCTCCTCATTGGCTGTTGATCCGTCGGAATTCTTTGGGGCCGTTGACAAAGCGTCCTCTGGTGATCAGTGTTGCTCTTTCACAAAGCAATACCCCGGTTCGTATTCGGAACAAGCGGCGTCCACGGCCCCTTCGGCACCGACGTGACGACGGCCCTCGCTGTGTCCCTCTGCCAGGGGTCGCCAGCGATGCCGATCGGGTCGTCCTTGTCAGAAATCCGTAAAGGACCGGCGACCTCATAGCCGACGATGTCACGGCGGATGCCCGCGAGTGCGGCGCGGATGTCGTCAACGTGGGCAACGGCGCCGGGGAGCTTGCCGTGGGTGCCCTGGGGGATAACTTTGCTGTTCCGTCCATGGCCTCACGAGCAGCCCGACGGCCACTTCCCGAGCTGCCCCAGTAAGCCGACTGAGGGGTACTGGACCTGCTGCAGACGGTCGTCGGCGCGACCGACGTGGACTTCGGGATCGCCCATGACCGTGACTCTGATCGGCTGATGGCGGTTGACGCAACCGGCGCGTTCGTCGTTGACCC
Source organism: Salinarchaeum laminariae (assembly GCF_023204835.1). Lineage (GTDB taxonomy): Archaea > Halobacteriota > Halobacteria > Halobacteriales > Salinarchaeaceae > Salinarchaeum > Salinarchaeum laminariae. The sequence goes on along the minus strand of NZ_CP096270.1, from coordinate 357,397 downwards.
GCTGCTGGGGTGCTTCACTACCGACGCCTCGCTCACGCGCACCGCGTGGACGACGTGTTCGTCGCCGAGCAGGCAACCGAGTCGGACGACGCCTGTGGCGATGAGCCCAGTGGCGCGTGGATCCGGCCCGACCAGACGCTATATCCGGCCGGCCCGCTCGCCGCCTGCAAACTTTCGGCGCTGGTCGACGGGATCGAGCAGTACCCGATCCACCGTGGCAGCCTGGAGGTCGCCGAGAGGACCGCGACGATGGGCGCGTGAAGGCCAGCGCGGGCGACGCCCACGCGGACTCGACGCCACCAACGGCGTCCATGATTCTCTCAAGGACGGCTGGTTCCTTGTGCGAGCCAGCGACACCAGTCGCTGATCCGGTCACTGCGGAGGCCCGCGATCCGGACCGAGCCGACGATCTTCTGCCCCAGCGGCGTTTCTGGCCCTGCGATCGAGTCATTGACTGAACATGAACGATATTGATGACTAATTCGACGAACTACCTTTTCCAGGCCTGGGGGGTCGACGATCGAAACTCGCTGTTCACGACGCCGCATATTCTCTGTTCGCTTGGGGAACGGGACACTCTCCACTGGATGCCACGACGCGCTACTCACGTACTACATCAAGACGCAGTAGTTGGACGGCCAGTATATCGCACAGCTTCGATCCGGACAGGTACACGATTGACCGATGTGGCTGGGACCGAACCAGCGATCTCGGCCAATATGAGGGCGGCAGTTGAACGAAACCGCCGCCCGGGCGTCATGCAATACTAGCTGCAGTACCAAGAGTGTGATTTTCGACCACCCACATTTCACATTGCCCAACTTTTGTCTTGGAATTATTGTGATATGCGGTGTATGGGCACTTCTTATTTGTATGCGGGAGAATGTATATGAGCAAGGATCGATTTCATAATGTCGAGCACGCCAACGCTTGCATTCCATCCTAATCCACAGCAGGATGCGCTCCTCCGGACACGCTCCGGTGCCGCAACCCTGGTACAATAGTACGTAGATCAGTGCGTGACGCCGGCACGCACGACCGTTGGCTGTGCCAGCAGAGTCCGCGACCAACGAGTGGCCTCACCGATCACACCATGACAACGAACACCATTTGTGAAGACAATACCAGGGGCGAACCGGACGTACTGAACGATAGCTTCGAGGAGACGGACCGTGAGACCATCCTCGATCTCGAGGAGTGCGCCATCTACAGTGTCGAGCGAGCGTGCACGGCCTGTGGATCGACGATGATCGGACTTGATAATACGGGATCGCTGCCCCGAACGGCCGACGACCTCGCGTCCGAGTCTACCAACTCTACTGTAGCCTTTATGATGAACCGCGGCAAATCGGGTATCGGTCGCTAATGCTGCTCGGCGAGCAGGTCGAAGCATCAGACCGGAACGCAGCGCCAAACCTGATGTACGACGCTGTCAACCGCGGCTGCAACGACATGGAGAATGGTCGAGCGAAGCGAACTCAAGAAGAGCTGTTCGACACGCTGTTGGGCTAACGCTCCCCGCAGTTCGTTTCTTTTCGAGGCCGGTAACGTAGCACGTGGAGCTTCAAGTGGTTCGCGTACTGCTCGGCGGGGTGAGAGCGAGGCCCGTTGCACTGCCGAAGACACGCGCCCGACACCGACCCATCCGAACCCCCGCGAGCACACGGCACCACTCGATGACGATGAGGTGATCGAGCGGGCCAGATCGGCCGCGAACGGCCGGAAGTTCCGTCGATGTTGAATGGGCAGACATCGGGCTATGCGAGCCACTCGGAGGCCGAAATGGGCTGTGTTGGCTCCTGGCGTTCTGGACACAGGGCGAGGAAACAAAGCTGGATCGACTTTTCCAGCAGTCCGGGCTCGTCCGGCCGAAGTGTGAGGAGATCCACTACGCCGACGGAGCGACCTATGGCGAGCGCACGATCGAGCGAGCGATCGAGACGACTGCCGAGTGTTCTGAGCCCTCGACCGAGCCGCACGAACCAGTGACGGGCGATGGGATGTCGTCCACAACTACGGACCCTGCTCCCGCCGACCGGAGTACTGCCCAATTCGATGAGGAAAGCGGGCTTCTCCGCGAATGGGCCGAGCGTCTGGAGTCCGAACTCCAGTTTTCGTGCCGACCTGATCGCCGAACTCGCTGGCCTCATCCTCCCGAATCCCGATCGGAGCGCTCGATCCACGCATCGAACCCGTCGTGGCCGTCGTATACAGTCGTCGGCGGGTAGAAGGATCCATCGTGGGCAGCCCGGTGGCAGGTCGCACAAAGCGTCGCCAGATTCTCGTCGCGGTTCGTGCCACCGGCTGCGATAGGAACGATGTGGTGCACTGTCAACCCCTCCGGCTCGCCACAGCGGAGACAGTCCCCATCACGCTCGACGATACGCTCTCGCGTTCCGGGGGAGACTTTCTCGTTCTGGGCCGTCTGCGACCAGTCCTTCTCGATGGCAGTCTCGCTCGCCTCGTCGTACGTGAATCGTCGTGCGTGACCGACCGAGCAGCCGACGACGTCGGCGATGGCTTGTGACCTGGCGCCCTTTGCCAGTTCGAGGAGTTCCAGGATCTCCGCTGTGGCGGTCCCACTAGCTTCGACCTCGCTGTCGTAGAGCTGCTCGAGTTCCTCAAGCGACGTCTCGGTCTCCGCGTCATTTTGTCGTCCGTTCTCCCCGATCGTGGCGAAGGTCGTCGACAAGTGCTCCGGGTTCCGTCGGAAGTACTGCTCGACGTGAGCGGAAATTCCGACTCCGAACTCGACGGCGATCGGAAACTCATCGGCGACGGCAGTGCGCACGTCTCGCAACGACGCCAGCTCCGTGATGTCGACGTCGTCCAGAAACCGTTCCAGCAGCGCTTCGTTGATCGTCTCGGCGGCGTCGTCACCGATATACCGGTACCCGTCCACGATACAGGGAACCCCACCAACGACCGAGACGGTGGGCGCTGCTGTGGTATGGGACCGGTGATACGGGTCGTAGGTCCAGTTGGCGGCTTGCCAGCACGCTCTTGGATCACCGGTTTCGTAGGCTGTCGCCAGATCGAGAATGTTCGTCTCCCCGACGAACCGACCGATCGCCGATCCCTCGACGACATCGACGAGTGTCTCGGCGTCCGACCGCGTCGGTGCAAACAGCACGATTCCCTCACCGTCGTACTGTTCGACGAGGAGTTCGATCCGGAACTCGTTCTTCTGGGCGATCGCAGCTTCGATCGTCTCAGCGACTGCTGACTCATCGACCCGTGGATCGTACTCGCTGTAGTCGAACGTCGTCACGTCACTGGCGAGATAGCACGCAAAGCACAGCGGCTGCGGGAGTTGCTGGCTGCGATATCGCGTGACGAGAAATTCGTCGAGTGAGTCACCGCAGCCCGCACAGTCCATATGGTCACTCGACGGCGGTCAGCCTTAGTGCTATCTTTGAGCAGCGAGCGAATCCCGCCGTTCACGGCGGGTGTGAATCGCGTCACTTGACCACACGATCCACCGCCGATGGCAACCTGGATATTCGACGCGAATCCACATTATTAAGTAACCACACTGACATAGTCTATATGTGGCGATTGAGGTCTCGCATACCTACGTTGGTTCCATCCAGAACCACCGGCAGGTCTCCGAAGGTCTAGATTCGCTTGGAGATTCCGCCTCGAAAATCTGGAACGTCGCACGCTGGACAGCCGACCGCATCTGGAACGAAACCGGCGAAATCCCTGATGAGGGCGTGCTGAAAGCGTACATGAAGAACCAATCGTGCTGGAAAGATTTGAATGCCCAATCCAGTCAGAAAGTCATCGAAGAACTTTCCGACGCTTTCCAGTCGTGGTTCGACCTGCAACACAAAGACTCAAAGGCGAATCCGCCCGGCTACCGCAAACACGGCGATACCCGGCCTCGTAGCACGGTCACGTTCAAAGCGGACGGCTTCAAGCACGACCCAGAGAACAACCGTGTTCGACTCAGCAAAGGCTCGAACCACAAAGAAAACTGGTCGGACTTCATCCTCTGCGAGTACCAGACCCGTCCGGACGTTAACCTTTCAGAGGTCAACACGGTGCAAAACGTTCGGGCGGTCTGGAACGGGGACGAGTGGGAGCTGCACTTCGTCTGCAAAGTCGAGCTGGAAACCGCCGACTCGGCAGGTGACGAAGTTGCGGGGATAGACCTCGGCATCACGAACATCGCCACGGTCGCGTTCCCCGACGAATACGTCCTCTACCCCGGCAACTCTCTCAAGGAGGACAAACACTACTTCACCCGAGCCGAGTACGACACCGAGGGTGAGAACGGTCCCTCGGAGCAGTCGATGTGGGCGCGTCGGAAACTCGCAGACCGCGAGACGCACTTCTACCACACGCTGACGGACACCATCATCACGGAGTGTGTCGAACGCGGTGTTGGCACGCTCGCGGTGAGTTGGCCCGAAGACGTGCGTGAGTCGGATTGGGGCCAGACCGGGAACAAGAAGCTGCACTCGTGGGCGTTCGATCGTATCTACCAGTACCTCGAATACAAAGGCGAGATGCGTGGCGTCGAGGTGCTCAAAGAAAACGAGTGGGACACCAGTAAGACGTGTTCACGGTGTGGTGATGACACGAAGTCGAACCGTGTCGAACGTGGCCTCTACGTCTGCTCGTCGTGTGAAATGGTAGCCAACGCGGATTGCAACGGGGCAGAGAACATGCGCCAGAAGATAACTCCGAGTCCGCACGGCGCGGATAGGAGTAACGGCTGTGTGGCACAGCCATCGACACACCTGTTCGACCGCGAGAGCGGGGCGTTTCGAACGAGAGAACAAGTCGTGTCGTAGACCGACAAATATCCCATCCTGCGGTACGGGAAGCCTCGCCGTTTACGGCGAGGAGGATGTCACACGATGATATGATCCATGAAGAGGTGAGTGGAGATTCCATTCACCGGCAAGAGCGCCGTGGACTCACCGACGCTGTGGAATCGCTGGAGGAGGCACGAGATCCACAGACTCACGGCATCCGCCGCGCTCGCGATCTGATCTACGAAGCCGATGGTGAAGATCGGCCGCTCGAACTCGGGCAGATCGATTGATCTGTGAGCACGAGTCGTTCGACGGTCGGGTCTCCAACGCAACGCCTCCTCGATCGGCGGCGAGCACCGACGCCACACATGCCAGCGCTGGAGGCACCTACTGTTTTCCGGGTCGTGCCCGATATCCAGTTGCATGAGATTCTTTGCGTTCTCTGACTGGCGGACACAGTCTATCGACACGCTGTTCGAACTCATCGATGGTCTCGAGGAGCCCGTCGATTTCATCATCTATGCCGGTGACGACGTCGGCCGGTTCGAAGACGACGATCGGAACGTGTTCGCGGAACTCGCCCAACAGACCCGTCGAGGGAAACTCCTGGCCGTCATTGGAAACGACGACCTCGAGTACATCCGTGACGTGCTGGATGCCCCAGGTGTGATCGATCTCCACAGAGAGTCGATTTTCACGAACAACTACGTTTTCCTGGGCCAAGAGGGAGCAGTCGAGGGAGGGCCAGGCTACGTTCTCTACTCCGAGCCGGAAATCCGACAGAATCTCTCAAACCAATATGATGGTCACGAAGAGAAGATTCCGATCCTGGTTTCCCATACGCCCCCTGACGGGGTACTCGACATCGCACGGCGCTTCGGGCAACGACACATCGGCTCTACGGGAGTTCGTGAGTTCGTGGAGCAGGAGTCGCCAGCGCTGACGGTCTGTGGCCACTGTCATCAGTTCGGTGGGCGAAGTGAAACGATCGACGGGTCGACCGTCATCAACGTCGCCTCCCACGATCACGACGGGGCAAAAGGACGCTACGCGATCATCGAGCTGGAGAATCCCGGCATCGAGTATCGTCTGGAGACGACCGACAGTGGCATCGATCACGACCTCCTGACGCTCTCACAGGTCGGCTCCCGGAGAATCAGGCAGTTCGAGGAAGCGGATATTACGGCGCTTGCGGAGATCACAGAAGAGGCTCGCGAGGCGCTCCTGACGCTTCCAGGTGTCTACGAGTGGCATGTCGACATGTGGATCAAAGAGGCCCGTGCAATTCAGGAAGACGAGTTTCGCGTGACCGATCCGGCTGAATTTGCATTTCTTCAGGACGATGCCGTGTTGATCGACATCGAAACGGATCTCGAACAGCAACATATCTGGTTGATCGGAATCTACAATTTGAGCAGCGGGGAGTTCCACCAGATCTTCGAACCCGACGATGAAGTAGCGTTGCTTGAAGCGTTCATCCAGCACCTCAGTCGACTTGATACGCCACCCGTTATTTACTACGGGAACAACCGATTCGACGAGGACTGTCTGCGCCAGCGGCTGACCGCTCACGGGTTCGAATCTGAAACACATCTACTGGCGGAGTCTTATGACCTAGGGATCCGGGTTCACAACCACCTCCTCGGTGACTTCAACGGAACCAGCTTAGATGTGATTGCAAAGCGGATTGCCGACTTTGAGTACGAATATCCGGATATCGACGGATTCATCGTGGGACACCGGTTCACGAAGTACCTTCTTGATGGCACCGAACCCGAGTGGGAAGACCTCCGCGGGTACAATCGCGACGACGTACTTGCGATGCGGGCGGTCGTTCGAGAACTTCGGGAATTGATCGATACCGCCGAATAGGAGCACAGCGGTAGGCGGAGGGGCCACGGCTAGCGAGCGCTCTGACAGCGGTGAGCCTACTCTAGGCCATGCTACACCCCGTGCCTTGGAGTTCAACGCCGAGGGGAAAATACGTCTAATTCTGCTTATCATTGGCAGAAAGCATTTAACTAAGGATTTTCCAAGTTCTTGTTAGGACGCCAACATAGCATCCATCCCAGAACCACACCCGGATGCTCATCCCAGGCTGAATCCAGGTACCATACTCCCCGGTACTACTGTATGCGGTCGTGCGCGGCACGGGCGCGCACCTCTTGGTTTTCCTGTGGAGAGACATCCACGACAGCGGCTGCGACAGAACAATGCCAGAAGCATTCACCACTCACGGCCTTGACGGCGAAGACGTATCGTGCGAGGACCACACGGAGCAGACAGAACGGGTCGACGTGCTGGAGCTTGATGATTGCACGCTCTACTGGGAACAAACCTCTTGCGAGAACTGCCCACTCGAGAAAACAGGCTACTACCTCGAAGGAACGCGGCCCCAGACCGCGAAAGAACTCGCAGAGTTCGTCTACGAACTCTACGAGGACCTGTACAGGGAACCACGGTCGATCGCGTACCCTGCCCTGATGGAGCCCACCCACGACCTCGATGAGATGAAGACCGTTCCCGCGACGAACCTCCTCAGCAGCGCAGTGGATCTAGGCTGCCGAGACAAGGAAGCAGGTCGAGAAAAACGAACGTTCAATGAGGTGGTTGAGTACTTCAGCACCTAACATTACTCCTCGCGATCAGCGTTCTGTAACGGAGAAGGAACCTCTCTTTCTACGTGAATTGAATCCTGTCAGAGCGCTCCAGGTACAAGGATTGGGCCGCGATACCGGGACGATGAGTCAGAGGCTTCACTGGGGTGCCAGAGGCCGTCGACGCAGCCCAGTCACGACCGTCCCGTCACGCTCGTTTCGCCGGTGCGGGCTTCGTCCTCGAGGATCCCGAACAGTGCGTTCAGGGCGACGCCTTCGCTGGCGACACCTGAGAGGGGAACCGTCGTGGAGGCGATCGTGGAAGGTCATTCTCCGCATAATGATGGTCGTAGTAATGATCTATCGATTTTCTGCGCTGATCTGCGAGCGTGGAGGTCCCGGACGAACAGAGCAAACATGAGTTTCGCAGCAGACCGCGCATAGAGATTCACACTGAGGTAACTTCCGGAGCCGATTGTCCAGAATGGGTGCTCCCCTCAGAAAGCGACGTGACGTTAATGTCTACTCCGAAGATTTTGCGTACTGCCGACACACCATCTCGATCCCCTCCTCGAACTCGATCTCGGGCTCCCATCCCGTCGCCTCCTGCATCTTCGAGTAATCCGCACACGTGTCGTGGACGTACACGTCGTTGTCGCTCGCGAGCTCGTTGGCGAGGTTCGAGCCGATGAAGCCCGCACCCCCTGTGACGAGAATTCGGCGTCCTTCCATCGATACCGAAGTCGAGTTAGTTCAGAGAGAAAAACCCCCGGATTTCACGAACATTCAGGACTCCCACGCAATGTCCTTTGGATCGGCCGTGTTGTGGATTATATCCGTACGTTTAGAATCCAATCTTTGGTGATCGTTGTAGAGCAAAAAGATATATTATTCCCTCACCGGGTTGTATGAACGTCAATGGGTGAAATGGGGGACGTGGCGAGACCGGAGCGCCTGCTGCCGCGCTTCGAGGGACAGGATTGCAAGTTCTGCGACGAGGGGGAGCTTGTGCGGGAACAGTACAAGGGTAGCCCGGCGGTCGTGTGCGACGAATGTGATGTCCCGCAGATTCGGTTTTTCTGAAACTATCTGACTGTTGGCAGTGATTCGGCACTTCGGGGACTACCGACCTTGGAGTCAACTGACTGAGGGAACCTCACTAGGATGTATTGGAATCGACAGTAGCCTATCGATCGACGCGGTCACGATCGCACGATGAAGTCCATGAACTATTCTGAAGGTATGCATTGGATGTGATTACTATAATGAGAAATTTGTGATGTGATTTGAAGAGTCTGTGGAGTTCCTCCACAGCATTTAATTAATTGGACTATGATCCGAGTCATACGATGGTACCCGGGGTTGGAGACTGGAGTGGTGTGGTTCGTTCGGTTAGTAGTATCGTTCTCTGTGTCCTTATCGGTGTCTCAGTGCTGGCTGTGGGATTCTCGGCACCTGCAGCGGCAGCGTCACCGAGTATCACATCAGTCGATTTTGCCGATTCCTCACTGACCGGCACGGAGGAGGTAACAGTCACTGTTTCAGGGACGGTCAATACCGACCTCTGTTACAATCACGAGCTAGTGCTCTACGAACGTAACCCGGATGATCTGTTTAATGGTGAAACTGAGGAAGCCAGGGTTTCGTTTTCGCCGTCTAGTTCGAGCTTCACCCAGAACTTCAATTTCGAAGTACCTAACGACGAAACTGGGGAAGAGCAGGAGTACCAAGTAAAACTCGTCCAAGACAGTAGCTGTTCATTTAGCTCTAGCAGCACCCGGTCTGACACGTACAACGAGTTTGTTTCCGCGCCGGACAGCGAGGATCCTGATCCTCAGTTCGTCGACACTGACGAGCGCATGGGTGCGGACTCCTACATCTACTACTTCGCCGACGATGTGGACGACGCCGGTTCATACGACATCAACAATCCCCCCACGATTCATCCGGGCGAAACAGTCGATATCAACGTCTACCTCGAGAACACCGGCGGGACAGCCGGCGAATATAGTGCGATGCAGATGCAGTTCCCCTCGCTAACGGAGTCCGGCGACGATAGCCAGTTCACGGTATCGGCGAGTGGCTTTCCCGAAAACATGCACACGATCGGACCGGGAGACACAGTCTACGACCAGACCGATCCTCCCAAGGACGCGACTTCCTGGCAGTATGAGCTAACGCGCGATTTGGTAAATCCTGGTGGACAGTTGGGGTTCACCGCCGAAGTGACGCCCGAGGAGCCCGGCGAATTTCGGGTACTTGTCCGTGGAACGTTAAGTGACGACACGTCACAGACCACCCACACGGACTTCATCACGACAGACGGTTCGGTGCTCGATCCCGATCAGAAAGACTACGTCATGAAGGAGATCGTCTTCGATGTCCAACCGAAGAACGAAGCTCCCATCGCGGACGCAGGAGGTCCCTACGAGGTTGACGAGGGCGACACTGTCTCGCTGGATTCCAGTGGTAGTTCCGATCCCGACGGAACAATAGATGGGACAAGTTGGACCGTCACGAGTGGGCCAGGGTCGGTTTCCGGTGATACGTATCACGCACCGGATTCGATTGATAATGACGATACGGCGACCGTCGAGTTGGAAGTAACGGACAACGACGGTTCACAAGATACCGATCCTGCAACGATCAAGATTAACCACGTGAACGAGCCGCCGAACGCTGACGCGGGCGGCCCGTACTCCGTCGATGAGGGTGGCTCAGTGTTCCTCGATTCTGACGGTAGTTCCGATCCCGACGGTTCCATCGATCAAACTACGTGGACAGTCGACGGCCAAGGCAGCATCTCCAATGGGGTCTACCAGGCACCAGACGATATCACGGAAGATGCGACCGCAACTGTGGAGCTTGAGGTGACTGACGACGACGGTGAACCTGACACGGACACCGCAACCGTCGACATCACGGCGGTGAACGAGCCACCGAACGCCGACGCGGGCGGCCCGTACTCCGTCGACGAGGGCAGCTCGATCTCACTCGACTCCAGCGGGAGCTCCGATCCTGACGGTTCGATTAGCTCGACGACGTGGTCAGTCTTGAGCGGCCCTGGCAGCATTTCCGGAGGAACGTACCAGGTCTCCAATTCGGCGGGTGATACGACTGCAACTGTCAAACTGAAGGTCACTGACAATGAAGGTGAGCCAGCGACGGACACTGCAACCGTCGACATCCAACCAGTCAATGAACCGCCGAACGCAGACGCTGGCGGCCCCTATTCCGTCGGTGACGGCAGCTCCGTTTCCTTAGACGCGAGCGGAAGCTTCGACCCCGACGGTACCATCGACGACATGAGCTGGTCGATCGTGAGCGGAGGGGGAAGCATCTCCGGTGGCACCTACCACGCCCCCGACTCGGTGGACGGCGATACCACCACGACAGTCGAACTAGAAGTAACCGATGACCAAGGTGAAACTGATACCGACCAGGCCACGGTCGATATCCAGTATTCCAACGAGGCGCCGTCAGCCGATGCCGGGGGCCCCTACGACGTCCAAGAGGATGGTTCAGTTACTCTCGACTCCAGCGGGAGCTCTGACCCCGATGGATCGATCGATGGTGCCTCGTGGACCATCGCGAGCGGTCCCGGATATATCTCCGGTGGCACGTACCACGCACCCGACTCGATGACCAGCGATGCGACGGTGACCGTCGACCTGACCGTGACTGACGACGACGGTACACCAGATTCCGATACCACGACCATCGACGTCAGCGAAGTGAACGATCCACCGACAGCGGACGCTGGCGGTCCTTACTCAGTCGATGAAGGCAGCTCGGTCGCTCTCGATGCTTCCGGTTCGACGGACGGGGACGGATCGATTCAGACGGTCACTTGGGAGGTGATCGACGGCCCAGGCTCGGTGACCGACGGGACTTACTATGCGCCAGACGACGCAGGTGACGAGACTGTGACCGTCCGTGTCACGGTCACCGACGACGACGGCGATCCGGATACCGCGACGGCGACCGTCAACGTCTACCCGCCGAACGCTGGTGATCCCCCGATCGCTAACCTGACTTACGCACCGAAGCAACCGACTGTCGGCGAGTGGGTACAGTTCAATGCGAGCGGCTCCACCGCACCGGACGGGAGCATCGAGAGCTACGAGTGGAAAATCGACGGGAACAGCACGGGGACTGCAACGAATCCGCTGATCGGAGCGAACTTCTCCGCTCCGGGGACCTACGACGTCACGCTCATCGTCACTGACGATGCCGGCGTGAACGACACCGCGAGTACCAGCGTCGAGGTTGTCGAGGCGCCCTCCGACGCACCACCGACTGCGAACGTGAGCTACGGACCGGAGACGCCGAACGTGACCGAACAGGTTACCTTCGACGCCAGTGGCTCCTTCGCACCGGATGGAACCATCCAGTCCTACGAATGGGATCTCAACGGGAACGGAACGGCTGGTGCTACCGGGGAGTCAGTAACTGCGACCTTCACGGACGCCGGAACCCAGGAAATCACCCTCGAAGTAACCGACGATAACGGGAACACCGACTCGACGACCGTAGCAGTCCACGTGATCGATCCAACCCAGAACGGAACTCCCGTTGCTAACGTGATCGCCGTGAAGAACTCAACCGCAGGTGAGACGCTGACGCTCGACGCGTCCGATTCCTACCACACCGGTGATTCGCCGATCGAATACGAGTGGACGCAAACTGCGGGGCCGACAGTGACCCTATCGGCCATTGACACGACGACGCCAACGTTTACAGCACCTACCGTTGATGAGGAGCGATCGGTTGAATTCGAACTGACCGTCACCGATCCGTTAGGCAATACGTCGACGACCGACGTCGCTGTCACCGTCTCGCCGAGCGATCAGGGCGACGATGGGTCCGACGGTGATGGTGCTGCTGGCGGTGGGGGCGGAGGCGGATACGGCGGATACGGTGCGTCCCAGGAGACAGATGTTCACGTGACCGTCGACGACACGTCGTCATCCACGGTTGCACCCGGCGAGACGGTGACGATCGATACGACGTTCGAGAACATTGGAGACGGTGCCGCAGAACAGTCGATCATGTTCTTCGTGGACGGTGAACTCGAGGATATGACGGTGCTCGAACTTTCCGCCGGTGAAACCGTCGACAAGTCGTTCGCGTACGAGGTTTCGAGCAGCAATGCAGGGACGTTGAACGCCACCGTTCAGAGCGCCGACGATACCGCCTCCATCGATGTCACTGTGAATTCCGACGAAGCGGACTCCGACGGCGGACCAGACAGTGGTGATGGTGAGGAGAGCGATCCAGACGAGAACCAATCCTCGACCGAGGATGACGACGAATCCGATTCATCGGCTGATTCGGACGACGAGTCGTCAGCCGGGTCCGACGATGCAAGCGATTCAGGATCCGAAACCGAAGACGCCGACACAGACAGCCTTCCCGGATTCGGCTCCATGGTGGCACTACTGGCTCTTGCCGCTATAACGCTCGGCGCAGTGATGCGCGATCGCTGAACGACTCCCGGAAGTGGGAGTAACGAGTCACGATTTGACCTCCTCCCGCGCCTAAAGTCGCGGGAATCCCACCATGAAATTTCAGGCCAAGCGTGGCCCTAAGGTTTCAAGACGCATACGTTCCAAGCGTCTCATGCTGGGTGTCAGCATCGGCTTGGCTGTCTTTTGGGACGGTCAAACGTCCCTTTCCTCACCCGAGTCATCGTCACTCGTGTAGTCTCTTGAATGGCTCTCCGCTGAGTTAGCGGTCTGCAATATTGAGCGCGGCGTTAACGTCTGCTTGGTACTCCGAAACCCAACACTCCGATTTGGAACACTTGAACGTCGGCTGCTTCGGACGGTAGCCCTGTTCTCCACAAAAGTAGCACGTCTTTGAAGTGTACGCTGGATTCACCGTCTCCACACGAATCCCTTTCTCAGCCGCCTTGTAGCGAATCTAAGCGTGCATTTTCGCAAAGCCCCGTGGGGTCGTCGGTTCATGAACGCGCCGTAGTCCATGTTCTCACGGATGTGCGTCAAGTCTTCCAGAATCACGCCGCGCACGCGAACCGTGTACGGTGCGAACTGTGCATCGTGACCTACGGACGAGAGCCACGCAGCGAGTGCAGGTGAGCGGAAATGGGCCGAACGCAGTGAGAATGCAGTTCTGAACGTGGAGCAATCGGGGCTACGAAATAGAATGCGGGACCTTCTGCACAGATACTGAGCCACGCGGTTACGCACGAAACGACACCGACCGGTGTTTACCCCCACGATCCCGCTGCGTTGGCTCTCACTCACCGCTGCTTTCCACGACGTCGACCCACAGGTGCAAGTCGCGGTACGCCGTCTCGGCGGTCACTGTTTCCGGAGGTTCACCGCGGTAGAGTAGGTACTTGAGCCTGCGATCCTCACCCGTCATTCCCAGGGCGACAATTTCGTGAGGTTGTTGCCACGTTTCACCGTCGGCGAGATCCGCGTTCATCCGGTCGAGTTCCTGGCGCTCAACCACCTCGACCTCGGTCACGTTCGTGCCGTTCTGCACGCCTTCTCCTGCGGACCCGTTCACAACCTCGACGCGCTGGAGCTGCACCACCACCGTGTACGACTCGCGGGAGTGCTCCTCGTTCCCGATCCCGACGGTCATATTCGCCGGCTCACCGACGACCAGCTCCTCGGGGTAGCCGTCGGCCACCAGATCGCCGTCGTCAGTTTCGGTGAGCAGGTAGAATTCAGTGAATGCCTCGCCCTCCGCCGGCACGAGAACCGCGTAGCCGACGGAGCCAGCCGCCAGCAACACGGCGAGCACCAGCACTACGTTCAACACTGCGTCGGTCCGGTCATCGGGATCAAACAGCTCTGCACGACCGGCAGCCCACCATTCGCGGTACGGTACGCGGAACCGGTCTTCAGGTGGCAGCAGCCACCGACGTCGCGCTGCAACGATGGCTGCGAGAATCGTGAACCCGCCAACGGCAACCAGAATCGGAAGCAGCCGAATCCCCCAGGGCGTGAAGTTCAGCACCAGTCCGAGCAACGGAACGATCGCTATCGAAAGGCCAAACGAGAGGGCAACACGCTCGATCCCATCGATGCCTCGCCCGGTCACTGCCGGCGGGCGTGTAATCCGCTCCCGGACAGTATCTGCCATCCCGTCCGCAGATCCGCCGTCGTCCCCGGTGGTAGGCGTCGCAGACTCGTCAGCAGTCGGTGTCCCGTCGTCGGCCTCCTCGTTTGACGCTGTTGGCGGTGCCCCGGTCTCCGGGAATAGCGCTGCGATAAACGCGTATCCCGGCAGAAACAGCACGAACGGTAACCCGAGCGCCACGCGTAACGGCGTCTCGCGTAGCCACGGTGCTAGCGTGACGAGAAGCGTCAGCCCTGTCAGCACGATGGTGGCCGCGAGATCTGCGGGCAGCCGGCGGACCGGCCGAGGCAAAAGCGCCCGCAACGGTGGTTGCATCACTCCGCGGTTTTGTGCCGCCCGGCAAAAACCAGTCGGTACACAGAAGAATTCTAGATGCGTCTGGCGGAGCATGCAATACGATCACCTTACCTGAATTTGGATCTCCTTGTCGGGCGCTTTCCATTGAATTGTCCCACTGCCACCGATTTCGAAGTCGGAAACGCGGCTGCGTGACTACAACGACCATACTGAGACCACACTGATACCTCAGTAACATAATACGATCATACTATTCCAGCCATCTTCCGTACCTGTATTCAGGTCCCCATGATCGGATTCATCACCGAACTCCTGGCTGCGTCGCTGTGGGTCGGCTGGAATATCGGTCGGCTCGTTGCATCGTTCAAGCGGACCCTCACCTAGCCACGCCCGCAGATCAATCCGTCCGCTATTCAAAAGGGGAAATTGGATCGGTCCGGGCGATATTTCTCCCTTTTTCGCGAGCGGCCCCTACGCGACTCGTTCGGCGGCGTCGATCGCATCGCGAGCGTCGTCGATATCGATCCCGGATGGATCGTACATCGCTGCCTCGTATCGATCAGTCAACGTCCGAAGCGCCTCGACGGTGTCAGCCTCGAGGCCGTCGTCCGCACAGGTCTTCAGGAACTCTCGGTGCGTCTGCCCGCCACTCACGGGGACGCGATCTGCCACTGAAGCCCGGGCAGCGCCGTATGCCTGCGTCGTCGCTACGATGGGATCATCGTCGAGATGCTGGCGGGCGTCGTCAACCACCGTGCCTGGATCTTGGCCGCCGAGATCCTCGCCTTCGGTGGTGTCCACTGCCTGGTGCGCTTCGTCCGTATCGTCGTTGTCACTGTCGCTTCGCTGCCAGAGGACCCAGCCAACGGCGGCGATCAGTAGCACTCCGACGCCGAGCAGTATCATCGATTGGAAGCTGCTGAGCCCGAGCAGCGTTCCGGCTTCATCGGGATCGTTTGTGATTGCCGTCGCTGACGTGTTGGCGTCAGACTCTTGGAGGTTCGAGTTGCTGCCGTCGAACTCCGCTGTTATCGTCATCGATTCTGATTCGGCGTTCGACTCAATGATCGTCGAGAACTCGCCTGTCTCGTCGGTCCGAGCGGTCGTCGTCGTTGGAGCGCCTGTAACGCCGAGATCAATCTCAGCGCCGGACACAGGCCCGTTCGTGGTCGTCAGTTGTCCGGTAACCGTCACTGCTCCCGTTGCATTCACCGTTGCGTTCACCGATAGCGACGTTGGTGTCTCCTCGACGACGACCGTCGTCGAGTTCGGCTCGAAAGTAACTGCTCGACCTTCGAAGGGCGTCGCAACCCGGACCGTTCGTTCACCGGCTCCCACAGTAACATCGATCGCCGGATTGAGCGTTACCGACCCATTTGACGACGACTCAGTCGTCTGGCTTCCATCAATTGTCGCACGTACCGGCACACCGCCCAGACCCTCGCCGTCGACCGTCGTCATCACCTCGATGCTCAGATTCTGCCCATAGGCGACGTTCTCGGCGCTTGAACCAGGCTCATCATTGATTGCGAGGTCTGCGGTAAACTGCTGCACAGCAACGGGGATGGTGGCGTCTGCGCTCGCATACGGTGCTGCGGTTTCCGGCTGAAACTCCACGCGTAACGACGTTGCATTTGCTTGGAGCAATACGGGCCGGTGAACTATCGAGAACCGCCCTTCGGCGTCTGTCGTGGTCGTTGTTGCTCCTGCTGGATCCGGAACGGCGATTGTAGCGTTCGAGATCGGTGTCCCGTTCACGTCGGTCAACCGCCCGTCGATTGTCAGGGGATCGTCAGCAGCGATCCGCTCTCGGTCCGCTGTGACGGTAAGATTGACTGCGACGAACGTCTCCTCGGTTATATTCTCGGTGTCCTCCCTCACTGTCATGACGGTACCATTCACTGCATCTGCTGCGCCGCCCAGGTCGGTGCCCGACGTTCCGTTCAAGACGGTAAAGGTCTGCTCGAGTTCGACCCCTGCTGCTTCGATTTCGGACGATAGTTCCGCGAGCTCTCTTGCGAGTTCACGCGCTCGAGTTTCGTTACCGCTGTCCCGCGCAGCTTCGTACGATGCGAGCGTTTCTTCGTAGTCTGCCAGCAGCGAGGCGAGTTCCTGCTGGGTCTGGCCGGCTTGTTCGTACTCGTTGGTTGTGCCGTCGGTCTCGCCCTGGACGTCGATGTACTGCTCGAGCCGCTCTTGGTAGTCTTCGCCGACGTATTCACTCGCGATTTCGTACTCACCTTGATCGAGTTCGATCACACTGTCGGAGAGCATGGCCCCGAGTCGCTGTTCGAGCCAATTTGCTGTCTCTCCCTCAGCGTCATCGCCTCCCTCGTCTGGGTGGACGTGTTCCGGGTCGTCAGCTCCATCGTTTTCTGTCTCGGTGTCGTTGGCCTGTTGCAGAGCGACGGTGCCGGAAGCAGCACCGGCGGCCACGCTGCCTCCGACGGCGAGAAGAAGAACTCCAAGCACGACGATGAACGCCAGAGCCCGAGCACGTCCGGTCACGACCACGGGTGAGTGGCCGCGCCTATTAACCTCTGTGTCTGCGTACTCTAGCCGTTCTCACGCACATCGACTAGTGATCGGCGGTGCTTACCAGTAGATTCAATTGGCGCGATTACTTCCGCCCGTCCATGGATCTGACCCGTCGCGGGTGGGCCGCCACTGCATGCGTGGTGGCACTCGCTGTCGGGGCTTCACTTCTCGCTTCTCCACTTCTTCTAGCGGCAGGTGCCGGTCTCGCCGCATGGTTTCTCGGTTCACAACTCTCCTTCGTCGCTGCGCTTCGCCGTGAACGGAACGCCGTGACCGCGTCAGTGACGGGCCCGGCGGTTTCTACGGGTGTCGGTGAAACGATCGAGCTTTCCCTCACAGCCAGTTCCGACGGGCCGCTACCCAGTGAACTCTCCATCGATATCCCGGCTGCTGCCCGGCCTGTCGACGACGATTCGACTAGACTCACACTTCATCTCGGAGCTGCCGGCGACGAGACTCTTGCAGGGGATAGTGTCACCGCGGAGACCACGATCTCGCTCGAATGCCCTGTTGCTGGCCGGTATCGAATCGGGCCGCCGCAGGTAACGTTGAGCGATCCGCAAGGCTTGTTCGTGGCCGAGTTCGAAGCGTCTGCGACTACCGAGATTCACGTCCGGTCTCGTGAGCCCGACACCACCCACCTCGGCCAGGGCGACGATCGAATCGCCGTCTTCGGTGAGCACAACACCGGTCGTCGTGGTCCAGGTACCGAGCCTGCAGAGCTACGCCCGTATAATCCAGGCGACGACTTCTCGCAGATCGATTGGAACGCGACTGCTCGACTTCGAGACGCATACGTCACTGAATCTGATGCTGAAACTGATCGGCGGACTGTGCTTTTCGTCGATCACCGATCGACCGCCGAGGAAGGCCCGCCAGGTTCGACCCCGTTGGCGTACCTCCGGTACGCCGGGCTCGCGCTCGTCGAAAGCGCCCGTAACCTTGGGGACCCACTGGGCTGTTATGCCATCGGTGACGAAGGCGTAACCGTCGAGCATCCTCCAAGTAACTCACCGGGGCAGTACGACACTGTCGCCGAGTCGATCCAGTCGCTGCGACCGACCGAGAAGCACTCGACCGAGGATGCACGCGGTTCACCTGCTACCTCCCGCAGTCAGGAACCGGCATCCCCTCCTTCAGAAGGGCCGTCAGGCTCGATCTCCGAGTCGACGGACGGAGGGTACAGTACTGATTCCGCGGTGAACGCGACAGCGGGAATCGGACGACCTGCCAATATTTCCAGCGACCCTGCACGTGCTGCTGAGTTCGCCGGGCGTCTCTCAACGGAGGATTCACCGTTCGCAAATCATCTCAACCCGCTTCTCGATGACGCCACGCCGTACCTGCATCGCGTCGCCGACGAGCCACTTTTCCAAGCTGCCCGCACGTACCTCGAACGACTCCAGGGCAGCGTCTGGTCCGTTATCCTCACGGACGGCGAGCATCCAGGCGAGCTCCGCGAGACGGTGAAACTCGCTCGCCGAGGGAACAATACGGTCCTCGTGGTTCTGGCGTCGCCGACGCTGTTCCGGCCCGGACTCACCGACCTGGATGAGCGCCGGCAGACCTACGAAGAACTCGTCGAGTTCGCCAACTCACTCACTGCGATGGACCGCGTAACCGTGCGTGAACTTGCACCGGGGGATATCGCTGAAGCCGTCCTGAGTGCCGGAGGTGAACAGACGTGAACTACGCCCCCGATCAGGCTACCACGATAGCAGCGGGACGGGACCGTCTCGCCCTGCCCGGCGTTGTCGTCACTGCGATCGGGCTCGCCCTCGCTGGCTTCCCAAACGGCGCCGTCGCTGCGCTACTCCTCGCGCTGACCTGGCTCGTCGCGTCTCCCAGCACCATCGTTACGCTCGGTGCATTTCTCGTGGTCGGCACCGGTGCATCGATGCTCACCAGTGCACTGGCCGTCGCAGGAATGGCACTCACCCTCCTCCTACCCCTCGCTCGATCCAGCATCCCCACAGCCGCGCTTGCCGCGACGAGTGTTCTCGCTCTCGCGTTGCTCGGAAGCACGGCGTGGCTGGCAGCGACACAGTCACTCTGGATCGCCAGTGGCGCACTGGTTCTGGTCGCCACGTTCATTGGGTACGGTATCCACCGGTACGTCGTAGTGACCATCGAACGCCAGTCGGTCTCGACGGAGGTGAAGACTCGTGGCTAATCCTTCCAGTCAAACTGAAGCGATGAACGAAGCTTCCACAGCAGAGCCGGAGGCAACTGCGGCTGAAGCGGAGTCTGCACAGTCGCCGGAACTCCTCCGTGCGAGACTCGCCGTGCTCGAAGAGGAGAACCGGCAGCTCCGCGATGAATACGCGTCCGCGCGCCGAAGTCAGTACCGCACCACTGCGCTTGGACTCGCAGCACTCGGTGTTGTAGCGCTCGCCGGCACGGTTATTGCGCCCGGTGAGCGGACCGTGCTGTTCGCGCTTGCCGGCACCGGCCTCTTCGGTGCGCTCCTGACGTGGACGCTGACACCCGAGGAGTTCGTTGCAGCCTCGATCGGTGAGAAAATCACAGCATCCTACGCCGCCGATCGAGACGCGCTCAGCGCAGAACTCGGCCTCCAAGACGACCACATCTACGTCCCTACCGACGACAGGACGGCAACCCTGTTCATTCCACAACGGCCGGATTACGAACTCCCGGACGCATTCGACGGGCTTCTCATCGTTCCAGAAAACGCCTCTGCGCGTGGCGTCGCCTTCACTCCGACGGGCGCACCACTGTATCAGACGTTCCGTGAGGGACTCGCCGGCGAACCTGCTGACGATCCCGGCAGCATCGCTGCCCAACTCGCAGACTCCGTCGTCGAACAGTTCGAACTGGCCCGCTCCGCAACTGTCGCGCCTGACCGGACAGGCTCGGGCGTCGCTGTTCGGATCGAGCGTCCAACCTTCGGCAATCTCGAAACGACTGATCACCCGGTCATCTCAACAATCGCAACCGGTCTCGCAGTCGAACTCGACCGGCCAGTCGACGCGCGCGTCGCCAACACCGATGGCGAAACAACGGTTCTAGAATTCAAATTCGCCGACCAGTAGCCGCGAACGAGGCTGCCTGGACGTCACGTCGCTGCGGCCGAAACGGGGGGCTTCTAACTTCCCAGGCAGTACGAGGCGGATGCCACGGGGTTCGAACCCTTGCGATTTACTCTTCACTCGCCGTCGACCCCTCCTGTTCACTGCTCCCTGGTGCAGCGGGCTCGGAGAGAGACGCCTCGGAGTCAT
The DNA here is from genome assembly GCF_023204835.1 of Salinarchaeum laminariae. Lineage (GTDB taxonomy): Archaea > Halobacteriota > Halobacteria > Halobacteriales > Salinarchaeaceae > Salinarchaeum > Salinarchaeum laminariae. The sequence goes on along the minus strand of NZ_CP096270.1, from coordinate 336,844 downwards.
CTGGTTCAGATCCGTCACCAGGAGCATCCGGTGTCGCAGCACTCGGCGGTTCCAGTGACTCAAGAATCTCCTCGATGAGCGACGCAGGATCAACGTTGCCCAGCGCTGCATCCGTTCCCAACACCACGCGATGCGCCAGAACGGGCTGGGCGAGTGCCTTTACGTCATCCGGTAGAACATACTCTCGGCCGTGAATTGCAGCTCGAGCCTTGACAGCGTCCTGCAGGTGCAGCGCCGCCCGCGGCGACGCCCCGTGAGACACAGCATCGTGACTCCGCGTCGCTTCGATGATATCAAGTAGATAATCACCAACCGCCTCAGAGACGTGGACATCCGCAACTGCCTCCCGGAGCATAGGAACCTCGCCTGGCTCGATCACTTGATCGACGACCGACGGGCCGAGTGACGGACTATCGTTGAACCGATCCAGCAACGACCGCTCGATTTCCCGGTCAGGGACACCGACAGTCAGCTTCAAGGAGAACCGATCACGTTGAGCCTCCGGAAGCTCGAATGTCCCTTCCATCTCGATGGGGTTCTGCGTGGCAACCACGAGAAATGGCTCCGGGAGATCGTGCGGATCGCCATCGATCGTTACACGACGCTCCTGCATCGACTCCAGCAATGCTGATTGCGTTTTCGGCGTCGCTCGATTGATCTCGTCTGCGATAACGAGATTCGCAAACACTGGGCCTTTGCGAATCTCGAACTCACCGGTCGCTTCACGGTAAATCGCGCTCCCTGTAATGTCAGCGGGGAGCGTGTCCGGCGTGAGTTGAATACGAGACGCGTCGAGCCCAGTCGCACGCGCGAACAACTCGGCAATCGTCGTCTTGGCGACGCCCGGAACACCTTCAAGAAGAACGTGGCCGTCGGCGAGGAGTGCGATCGTTAGCCGCTCAACGATTTCGTCGTTGCCGACGAGCACCTCGTCGACCGCCGACTGGATCGCATCGTGTGCTGACGCCGGGTCAGTCGACTGTTGCATCGTCGTCACGTTCTAGATCGTCCGTGATAACTCCACCGAGCACGCGCCGACGCTGCTCGGGCTCCCACTCCGGGTACCGATCGGCAAGATAAGCGTCGAGTGCTTCCCGATCAACCGCTTCAAGCTCACCAGGCGACCCCCCGGGAGACGATCCCCTCCCAGACTCCGCGCCCCGTCCACCGGGGAGGAGGCGTCGACCGCGTTCTCCGAACCGCCGAAGCAGCCCACGCTCCCATGCGAGAATCGAACCGACTAGCGCGAGGCCCAGGAGGCCTGGACCGGCTGGATGCCCGCGTAGCCAGATCAGCGCCGCCCGGAGCGGTGGCACACCGTCGTTCGTCCGATCCAGTAACGCACGATTCCGGTCCTCTACCAGATTAGCAACGAAGTTACGGTTCGGATCGTGATCAAGCATCACGTTGATGAAGACGCTCGGATCTGAGACGACGATCACCTCCCCATTGCCGATCGATTGACTCGCGATCACCGGCCGCGACTCAAGCGACTCACCTTCGCTCGGAGCTTCGTTGCCGTCCTCGTCGAGATACGAGAACGAGGAACTGTTCGCAATCGGCCGAGCTGTACCGTTGACCGTAAGCGCGGTCCCATAGTTCAACGCAAGCCCAGTCGTGTTTCGGACCGCGCTATGGTTCGCCGTCGAACTGACCATCGGGAACCCGGGACCGTGAAGCGATTCGACATCATCGCGTAACGTCGGCCCGACGACTCGAACGTCGGTGCCGAGCCCAGCCAGCAGTTCGTTGCCGGAATCTGCATCGCTCGTCGCCACCACCAGCCGACCGCCTTTTTCGACGAACGCTCGCAATGTAGCGCGATCACTGGCCGATCGAGACTCCGGCGCCAGCACGAACGCAACCGAATCGTTCGCATCAACCGTCCTATATCGATCCATCTCGGTCACAATTTCAGAGGTAACCCCAGATTTGTCCGCCGTAGTCCGGAGATCTGAAGCACCCTGCCAATCAGAATTGTACGGAGCAAACGCTGCACCGGTCGTCGCCACGCTGACGCCAAGCGCTACAACGAGCGCCAGCACTAGCATGGCCAGCACGAGCGACGGGATAGAGACTTCGTAGCCGAGGAGCCGCATTCAGATCACCCCCGGTGGCAATATCGCCAGGATCCGTCGCACGACAATCGCGACGAATCCAACCATCGCGAGAGCGAGTATCCAGCGCAGGCGGCGACGCCACTGCGGGGTCACGTTCAACGGCGCAGTCAGCTCCAGAACGACGAGAAACCCGATGAGGGAAATGACGAAGAACAACTCGAGGGAGAGCGCATCCAGTGCCGCCAGACACAGCAGGCTCCCGGCCATCCAAGCGACTTGGCCGTGGAGGAACCGATGCCGCCGGTACGTTGGCACGATCCCACGTTACGTCGGGCATGGTAGGAATCTATCGGATTCGACGGCGACCGCATCCGCGTTCGCATCGGGATCGAACACAAAATGCTGAGTTCGTATTGGACCGGGGAACCCCCGCGACGAAGAAACCTAGTCGGGCTCGCTCGGTCTGGCCAACGCTAGCGACGGAACCGTTGATTGTTATCATTGTCCTCCTCATATATGATTTTGACCCAGTATCTCGTTCACACGAATATCAGATGGATCTCAGTCTCCCGGACACTACCGACCTACCTTTGCCATCACTCGCACCACCAGCGAGCGTCTTCGTCCTCTCACCCGCCTTCCACGCCGAGAGCGAGACAGTCTGCACCGACCCCCTTGCCGTCGACGATCCAGCGAACCGCCGCACTCTGATTATCGATATCACGACGACCCCGCACATAGTACAACGACGCTGCACGGATGACGACAGCGAAGCGCTCCAAGCACTCGGGATCATCGGCGTGAAATATATGGATTCTGCGTCGGAGGAGACTCCCGAACGTTCCTCACTCAATGCTGCTGACCGGACTGAATTCGTCCAGAACCCCGGCGATCTCGCCGGGATCAGTGTCGCCCGCCAGCTCCACCCTTCAGGACTGGGCCGAGCGACGAACAGATCGTCGTCTGCCTCAACTCCCTGACGACGATCCTGCAGTACGCTGATGACGGGCCTGCGCTCGCCTTCCTCAGAGAGCTGCTGGATCACTGCGAGGTCGCGGGTGCGCTGACACACGTCCACCTGGATCCCTCGGCGATCGACGAGCAGACCATCGAGGGCGTGCGCGGGCAGGTTGACGAAACCGTTCGACCGGACGAGTCCGCGTAACGGCCACCCTGACGCTCACTGCTCGGGGAATTCGAACATTTGATCGGTCGCCGCGTCGGGATCGTCGTCCGTTGTACCGTGCTTGATCGCCGTGGATCGGGTGGCGTCCCGTGACTCGTCGTGCTGCATCGCCTTGCCGAGTCGCTCGCGCCACGTGAGCAACGACCGGAGGTTTTGGGCGAGCGCCGAAACGTCGTGCTCGACGGACGACCGGAGCTCCTGGATCGACGCCTCAACCCGCTCGACGTCTTCCGTCTGAGCGGCCTCTATCGACTCGACCGACGACTCCAGCGAATCGAGTTGCTCAGTCACCGTGTTGAGCTCTTGCCGAAGTGATTCGACGTCCTCTTCGAGCGTTTCGATGTCGCCTAGCGGATCCGCCTCGGCGTCGAGGATGTCCTCCATCGCCTGGATATACGCTTCGAGATCCAGAAATCGCGATTTGAGGTGGTTGAGCTGTACTTCGACGCGTTTGGGCGGGCCGACGCCGAGCGCCCTGCGAATCTCCGCCCGCTTCTCGTCGGTCACGTCCTCCGCGGAGACCGCGGCGATGAAGTCGTCAACGGGTGGAGAGTGCGCTTCGTCACCGTCGTCCGTGTCGTCGTGTTCGAGGTCGTCGGTGGCGACTGCAGTGGCCTCCTCGGACGTGTCGCCGGCGGGGGTCTCGCCTGTGGCGTCGTCGTCCGGAGCGTCCCCAGCCTTCTCGCCGGCGGCGTCGACCGTTTCGTCGACGTTCGACCCCGATTCGCCGGAGTCTGATCGCCCGCCATTGGCCACCTCGTCCGGAATTTCACCGAGGGACAACTCGGCGCTCGCGTCGACAGCTTCATCGATCGCTGCTCCCGCCTCCTCGTCATCTGCACCATCTTCGACCCCGTGTTCGTCGATTTCGAGCAGCTCCGTGATGTCGACACCGCCGTCGCTCGGCATCTCCAGCTCGCCGAACGCCTCGAGGAAATCCACGTACTCGGGATCGTCGAGCAACCCCTCGTAGTCAAGCTCCTTCGTCTCGGCTTTCAGAGTGGTGAACTCGGAGTCGTCCGGATTCGACCACTCTCTCCCGGTGTCACGCTCTCGATCCCTCGTCGCTCGGTCGTCGCCCCCACTGTTCCAGTTCATTGGCTCCACCCATTTGTCCGCTACTCCCCAGGCAGCGGTCGGTCTCCAGTTGCAGACTAGTTAGTACACTGAAACTACTTAAGTGATATTGTAGATGTTTGAGTATTCCAGGAAATTACCTCCGATATTGTGTGTCTGCTCTGCAATCTATCTATATTTGTATGCCTATCTGGTATATAGTTCTCATTTGATCATTTTACCACGAGCTTGGTATGGGTATACTCAACAATGAGCACGGAACGTTATGAAATGAAGATTCGTGATGGATTCGAGGCCCTCACTCCAAAACAGGCGACAGCAGCGTCAATCGTCGGAACCGAGGGGTGCGATGAAGGAGCGCAGCAATAACGATCCCATCGCAATCGCGGGCGCCGGCCGCGATTACTCCACGAAGTCGATGTCGTCGCCGTCATCGTCATCGACGGGCGACTGGCTTGCAGCAGGTTCAGGCGTGCTCGCCGCAGCGGCGGACATGTCGGGCTGGGTGTCGCCGCCACCGTAGATCTGTGGCGACTCGACGCCGGTGACGACGATCATCGTGCGCATCGATCCCTCGAGGGATTCGTCGATCGAAGTCCCCCAGATGATGCGGGCGTCGGGGTCGATCCGGTCGTAGATCTCCTCGACGACGCCTTCGGCCTCCTCGATGGCCATGTCGTTGCCGCCGGTGACGTTGACGAGAGCGGAGTTCGCGCCGGAAATGTCGACGTCGAGCAGCGGCGAGCGAAGCGCGCTCTTGACGGAGTCCTGTGCCTTCGCCTCGGAGTCGGACTCGCCCAGGCCGATCATCGCGACGCCACCGCGCTCCATGACGGTGCGCACGTCGGCAAAGTCGAGGTTGACGAGGCCGGGCTTGGTGATCAGCTCGGTGATGCCCTTGACGGAGCGCATCAGGACTTCGTCGGAGACCTTGAACGCCTGCCGGACGGGGAGCTTGCCGACGGAGTCGAGCAGTCGGTCGTTCGGGACGACGATGACGGTGTCGGATACGTCGCGGAGCCGTTCGAGACCGGCCTCGGCGTTCGTCCGTCGGACCTCACCCTCCGCGGTGAACGGCGTCGTGACGATCGAGATCGTCAGCGCTCCGGACTCGCGGGCCGCCTTCGCGACGACCGGTGCCGCGCCGGTCCCGGTGCCGCCGCCGAGTCCGGCCGTCACGAAGATCATGTCGGAGCCGTCGATGGCCTCGTTGATCTCGTCCTGGCTCTCGAGGGCCGCCTCTTCGCCGACCTGCGGGAGCGAACCGGCGCCGCGGCCGCCGGTCTTCTCCTCGCCGATGAGGATCTTCTCGTCGGCCTCGATCTCGACGAGATGCTGAACGTCGGTGTTTGCCGCGACCAGCGACGCGCCGTGGATGCCCTCCTCGAACATCCGGTTGACCGTGTTGTTGCCAGCGCCGCCACAGCCGACGACGGTGATGTTCGTCTGGAGGTCCTCGAGGACGTCCTCGAGCTCCTCGTCGGTCATGTTGCCGGTCCGATTCTCGGGCGCGACCGGCTCGTCGTCGGTCGGCTCCTCGCCGGTCTCGGCCTCCCCATCCTCCGCCTCTTCGATTGCCTCGTCTACGAGCGAGTCCATTTGGCGAACGGATAGCGCGTCGAGGGTTATTATTGTTCCCCCTCTGTCAGACGTGCGCAAGACGCGCTCGCGTCCATCGATTATCGGCGATTCCCCTTCCCCAATCCTTATTTACTCGATACGACGCCACGATTTCCACGTGAATCGAAGGTGGCGGCCGGGCCGTGGTGCGTGGCGATATCCGGCTCGTGTAGCTTCCGACTCACTCGTCGTCCGCTCCCGTTCGAGACGAAAGCTCGAAAGCCACTTCCCGCTGCTCGTGAACGTCAGTCGGCTCGACGGTCTGCCCATCCACCTCGACGGTCTCACCCGCAGACAGTTTCCCGAACGCGGGGCCTTCTGGCACTCCGGCTTCCGACGCGAGTGCGGGGTCGAATGCCGTCTCCTCCGCGACGATTCGGTCCGCCTCGACGGTGAGCGAGTCGTAGCGCTCCCGCAGGATCGTGGCAAGCCCCTCGACGACGCTCTCGGAGATCCCTTCACCGGGGAAGCACCCCCGATCGCCGGGGCGCGTGCCACCCTCCGTGGTCTCGAAGGCCAGCGCGGTCTCGGAGAGGACGGTCATCGTCGCCTCGCGGTCAACGTTCGTGGCTGCCTCCAGCAGTTCACTCGGGAGCTCCACCATTTTCGCGTCGTCGAGTACGTTCGAAGGCTGGCCGGTGGAGGTCGCTTCCGGGGCAGTACGGCGCGCATCCGCCGCCGTACCAGACGCATCCCCCGCTGTCTCCCCGTTCTCACGTGCTGGCGCGCCGAAGCGAAGCCCGTCGTCGACGGAGCAGAGCCGCTCCTCGAGCTCTTCGACTATCGGGAGCGAAACGCCGGTCGTCTCCTGCACCCACGTCTCGGAGACGACCCGGTGGCCGAGATCTTCGATCGCGGTCGTCAGCCTGGGATGGTTCCCTTCGACGACAGCGTGGGTCGCGCGGCTCTGCTCGAACGCTGCCTGGATGACGTCGGCGTTCGCGGAGGGGGCACCGAGCTCATCGAGCGACCAGTTCGCTGCGACGTGGCCGACGGCCCAGTCAGTCTCTCGTGCAATTCGGGTGAATCTGGGTGCGTAGTGACCGCCGCCGAATCCGACGACGTGGCGGCAGTGGGTCCCGGCGCCGGCTCCCTCGGCGGGTGCGTCGATGATGGGCCCGTCCGCGGGCGTTTCGGCGAGGTCGAGAATGGCCCGCGCGACGGCCGCCGCGCCTGCGTCGTCCGTCCACTCGTCAGGCCCGCTACCGAGTTCGACGAACATCGAGGGAGCGCCGACCTCTGTGGGACCGTGGTGGGTGCACTCCAGACTGACGTCGTAGGCCTCTGGAGCGTGGACGGCCAGCCGATCGACGACCGCGGCCAGCGCGTTCGGCGGTGCGCGGGCGAGAGAGCGATTCGCGCCGCCGTACTCCGCGTCGCCGAAGTTTCCGGTGACGTGCGCGGAGAGCAAGGGGCCGGTATCGCCGGCGTGTCGCGACGCGAAGACGAGGAATGCCGGATCGTCGAAGGTCTCGGCGACATCGTCGAGTTCGAGGTGGAGATCGTCGAAGCTGCGGAGTTCGAACGCCTCGGAGCGATAGACGGTGCCGCCGCCGGCCGCCTCGGGCAGATCCGTATCGGTTCGTTCCTCGAACTCACCGATACGACGCAGCTGCTCGCAGATGCGTTCAGAGGCGTCGTCCGCGCGACTCTCGACGATACCGATCACGTGGGAGTGCTCGCGGTCCGGTCGCTAAAGCGTCTCGGAGTCGGACCGCGAACGCGACGCGTGGCCGCTGGGTCGAGCGATCAGTCCGTGCGCTACCCGAGCATCTGCATCACTCGGTGCGCTGCTCGAGTACCTGCGATCGCGGCCACTCGATGTCGTCCGCGACGATCGATGCCATGTAGTCGTCGGCGGCGGCCCGGATGTGCCGGAGCCAGCCGGTCTGGTCGCTGGTGCACTGCACGAGCAGTGCGGTCTCCATGAGCGCGTACAGCGTGGCAGCGTCCTGCTCGACGTCGATCGACGCCCGAACGAGTCCGGCGTCGATCCCGCCCTGTAGGATCTCCTCCGTCCGTGCGAGCCCGACGGCATCGGCGTCCCCGAGCGCGCTCCGGTAGGAGGGGTCCATCGCTGCCTGGGCGCGCAGCTGGAGATACACCTGGTTGATCTCCGAGCCGGCCAGCTCGTCGAGGGTCGTGCCGTCTGCGGCCTCACCGAGAATGAAGAGGTCGAGTCCGTAGGTGAAGAAATCGAGACTCTCCGTCTCGGGCAATTCGAGCATCAGCGCGTCGACGTGGGCACGCATGAACTCGCCCACGAACGACTTCAGCAGATCGTCCTTGCTGTCGAAGTGGTGGTAGATCGTCGACTTGCCCAGCGTCGCCTCGTCCGCGATCTGCTGGATCGAGAGGTCGGCAAGCCCGTGCTGGGTGAGCGCCCGATAGGTTGCCCGGTAGATCTCCTCCTCGCTCGTCTCGGGCTCGGGGAACAGCTCGACGTCGGGGCTCATGTCGACCGATCGTTCGGTCCGCTGTCGGTTAAAGGGCCCGCTGGGGGTGTCCCGACGGTATCCGCAACCGTTTTATCAGACCGAACGTTCGTTCGACACATGACCGAACGTTCGTTCGGTGCCTCGGGAGGTGGTGTCCAGTGCAGGTAAGCGATCTCGCAGACGCGATCGTCGATCGCCGTCGGCTGGTGATCGTCCTCTTTCTGGTCCTCACGGCGGGGATGATCGCCGGCGCGATGCAGGTCGAGCAGCAGTCCTCGCTCGACGGCTTCCAGACGGACTCAGCGGAGTCCCGCGCGCTCGATCGGATCCAGGAGCGCTACGACCGGACCGGCGAGAACGTGACGACGGCGCAGGTCGTGGTCGAGCGCGAGGACGCCCTCAGTAAAGCGGGGCTCCTCGAGACGCTCCGCTACCAGCGCGCGATCGCCGAGGACGAGACGATCGGACCGACGCTCGCGACCGACCGGCGGCCGACGACGAGCGTCGCATCCACGATCGCGACGGCGGCGATCAGACAGGAGCAAGGATCGCAGACGAGCGGGATCGCAGCGAACGGCTCCGGTGGCGCGGCTGGTGCCAGCGAACCGCCGTCGCTCGACGCTCAGATCGCCCAGATCGAGTCCATGGACGAGGCCGACATCGACGCGACGATCCAGAGCGTGCTCACCGCGGACCGTCCGGAGCTGTTGATGCTCCTGCCCGCGGACTACGCGGTCGGCGACACGTCGGCCGACGCCTCGATGGTTCTCGTTCGCCAGGACACCCGCGGGGAGTACGTCTCGATCGACACCGCTCCCGACCACCTGATCGAGAGTCAGGGGGCGATGGCCGACCTCGGGGCGAACCGTGCCGGTGCCGACTACCACGTCTTCGGCGTTGGGATCACGGCCGACGAGTTCAGCAAGTCCCTGAACGAGAGCCTCGCGATCGTCGGACCGTTCGCCTTGCTGTTCGTGCTAGTCGTGCTCGCAATTGCTTACCGCGATCTGGTCGACGTGGTGCTCGGGCTCGCGGGGATCGGCCTCGTGCTGGTGTGGACCTTCGGCTTCATGGGCTGGGCAGGGATCGCGTTCAACCAGATCTTCGTCGCGGTGCCCGTGCTCCTGATCGGACTCTCGATCGACTACGCGATCCACGTGTTCATGCGATCGCGGGAGGCCCGATCCACGGACTCCGATCCGGACGGCGGCCGAGCGAACGGCGTTCCCTCCATCGACGCCGCGATGAAGGCCGGTCTCGCTGGCGTTGGCCTCGCGCTCGTGCTCGTGACCGTGACGACCGCGGTCGGCTTCCTCTCGAACGTCGTCAGCCCGATCACGCCGATCGCGCAGTTCGGGATCGTCAACGCGGCGGGAATCGTCGCCGCGCTGTTCGTATTCACGCTGTTCGTTCCAGCAGTCAAGGTCGAGATCGACGGCTGGCTCGAGGCTCGCGGCCGCGATCGTAGCGCGTCGGCGTTCGGATCGAGCGGCCGGCTCAATGGGGTGTTGCGGGGCGCTGGGACGGTCGCTCGGCGGGCGCCCGCGATCGTGCTCGTGCTCGCCCTTCTCTTGAGTCTCGGCGGCGCCTACGGCGCCACGCAGATCGATTCGAGCTTCGAGAGCCGGGACTTCCTCGCCGACGATCCGCCGGGGTGGACAGAGTCCCTCCCCGACTCGATGCAGCCCAGCGAGTACAGCGCCGTTGAGTCAATGAACGTCCTCGAGAGCCAGTTCGTCCGCCAGGATCTCGACGCGCAGGTGCTCGTCGAAGGAGCGGTCACTGATCCGGCGACGCTGGAGCGCGTGGACGTCGCGTCCCGCACCCTCGCCGGTGCGGAATCGACCGCTCGGCTTCCGGACGGTCGCGCGGCGATCACGACCCCCACGACAACGATGGCCCGCGTCGCCGCGGAGAACGAGTCGTTCAACGCGACGCTGGCGGCCAGCGACACAAATGGTGACGGGGTCCCTGACCGGAACGTCGCGGCGGTGTACGATGCGCTCTACGCGGCGAACCCCGCCGCGGCGTCGGCTGTCGTCGACCGTACCGATGACGGTGAGTATCGCTCCCTCCGGCTCACCGTGCTCGCCGGCGGAACCGACGAGACGACGGCGCTCGTGGAGAATGTTCGCGACGCCGCGTCGCGGATCGAAACGCAGGGCGGTGGTAGCGCCGACTCCGCCGCCGTCCAGGCCACCGCCACCGGCCAGCGGACGGTGTTGACCCAGCAGGTCGCATCGGATATCCTCGACACGGTGCTCTGGAGCCTCGTCGTCACCCTCGCCGCCGTCGGGGTACTCCTGATCGCTTCCTACCGCGTCACCGCGGGACGCGGGACGCTCGGGCTCGTGGCGATGGCGCCGATTCTGATGGCGCTGTCCTGGGTGCTGGGGACGATGTGGCTGCTGGGGATGCCCTTCAACTCCATGACGGGGATGATCACCAGCCTCACGATCGGCATCGGCGTCGCCTACTCCATCCACGTCACCGAGCGGTACAATCAGGAACTCGAAACCCGCGATAGCGTCGCTGGCGCGCTGCAGGCGACGGTCACCGGGACCGGCGGGGCGCTGCTGGGTAGCGCTGCGACCACGGCCGGCGGGTTCGGCGTCCTCACGTTCGCCTTCCTGCCGGTCCTCCAGCAGTTCGGAACCATCACCGCCACGTCGATCGGCTTCGCGTTCCTCGCGAGCGTCGCGGTGTTGCCGAGTCTGCTGGTCCTCTGGACGCGGTTCCTCGGTCCGGAGTGGGCCCGTTCCGAGCTCGCCGCAGACGCACCGGGCGGCCGCGGCCACTCCGAGCCCGATCTCGGCGACGACTGAGTCACTCACACTGTCGCCATCCGCTCGGTCATCCGTTCGGGCCCCACAACGTTGCGCAACGGCGCCGCTTTCTGCCGTAAGAGATCCAGACACAGCAGCCGCTGGCCGATTTGCCGCGCGAGAACGTGAACCGGGCGTGCGTCGCCCGCCGCGGTCGGGTCCTCAGATGAGGTCCTGGTCTTTCAGCTGCTCGAGGACGTCGTCGACGAAGGCCTCGGGACTGTCGTAGGGGAAGTCCCCGCCGCCGAGCTTGGTGTTGAGCTCCATCGCCGTCATCGAGAAGTCGCCCGACTCGAAGCTCGTCGACGGACCGTTGGGGAGCGCCGGAACGAGGTCCATCGGGCTGGAGATCGGGTAGTCTGCGCCTTCGAATGCCTCGATCATCTGCTCTCGGAGTTCGGCTTCGTCTGCCATGCACTCACGTAGTGATGGCCGAGACAATAAACTTTGCCTTGATTGGAAGTTGACTCGGGCCGAACGCGAGCGGTTCGGATCGCCTGGCGCGACAGGTCGTACTCCAACCGCTTCCGAGACGACCGACTCCACGACTGTCTCACCCACTGACTCCAGCGCGATCGATTCCAGACGGGATGGTCTCAGCCGTCAAGCCACTCGTCGGCGGCCGCTGGGTCCGTCAGCGGCCGGGAGCAGGTGAACCCGCGGCACACGTAGGCGGTCGGACCCTCGGCGAACCCAGTCGAATCGCCAGACTGCGAACCTCCGTCGCCGGCCTCCCGCCCCGCCCAGATCGGCGGCGCCTCGTCCAAATCGAGCCGATCGAGCCACGCCGCGAGTCCCTCCGCCGTCGCCGGCCGTGGCGCGAGCAGCCGCCGTGGCAGGTACCGATCGGCGAGCCAGGAGCGCCAGGCGTCCGATAGGCCCACGGCCCCATCGGGAGAGCCGTTCAGGGTGGACGACTCGCCAGACGCGCCAAGTCCGTCGATCGCGAGCGTCACCTCGGTCGACCCGGCGCGAGCGCGCTCCGCTGCGAGCGCGAGCGAGGGATGCTCCAGCGGGCGCTTCTCGAGTCTGCTTTCGTGCGTGGCGAGCACCGCCCGTGCGACCTCGTCGAAGCGGTCGTCCGTCCGGAACGCGTCGAGAGCGAGCAGCAGGTCAGTGCCGACCGCCAGACTCGACGGCGTCGACTGGTCGCGGGGCTCCTGCGGGCGAGCGATCAGGTCCTCGCCGCCTGCGGGCGTGGTGTACAGCGTTTCGCTCGTCTCGTCGTAGAACTGACCGACGATCCGCTCACCGAGATCGAGCGCGAACGCGAGCGCGTCGACGTCGCCCGTGGCCTCGTAACACGCGAGAGCGCCGCGGCCGAGGAATGCGTAGTCTTCGAGATATCCGCGGCCCTGGACGTCTACGGAGCTGCTTTCTTCTGCGTCTCCGCCCCCAGCGTCACCGGGTACGTACCGTCGCGCGAGTTGCTCGCCGTCCCAGAGCTGCGTCCTCACGGCGTCGAGTGCCGTGCTCGCTCGCTTCACGAGCTCGTCGTCTTCGAGGACGATCGATCCGGCTGCCAGCGCACGGATCGCAAGCCCGTTCCACGCAGCGATGACCTTGTCGTCGCGGCGCGGACGCGGTCGGGATTCGCGGACGCGCCGGAGCGTCTCGCGGGCGTCGTCGAGTCGCTTGCGGACGGTCGCCGGTGCGAGGTCGTACGTTTCCGCGAGGGTCTCGATCGACGTGTCGATCGTCAGGACGGTGGCGCCTTCGAAGTTCCCGCGGTCGGTGATTCCGTAGCGATCGCAGACGAGCTCGGAGAGTTCCGGATCGTCGAGCGCGTCGGCGACCTCTGCCGGCGTCCAGACGTAGAACTCGCCCTCCTCGTGCTCGCCAGGCTCGCCGTCGGCCGTTCGGTTCGTCGGCACCGCGCTTCGCGCGTCGAGGGTCGCGGAAATGGAGCCGTCCGGATGCGCCAGCTCGCGGTCGAGAAACGCGAAGGTCTCGCGGGCTACCGTTGCGTACCGGTCGTGGCCCGTGAGCTGGTGGCCCGCGAGGAGGGAGCGCGGGAGCTCCGCGTTGTCGTACAGCATCTTCTCGAAGTGGGGGACCGTCCAGTCTCGGTCGGTACAGTAGCGGTGGAACCCGCCGCCGACGTGGTCGTAGAGGCCGCCGTCGACCATCGCCGCGAGGGCGGCGTTCGCGACCGCGTGGAACTCCGAGGCTGTTCCCTCGTCGTCCGCGTTGCCGTTCTCGCTATCGCCGCTTCCGTCGCCTGCGCCAGCGTCGCCGCTCCCTTCGCTCGTACCAGCGTCGGCAGCACCACCGCTCGGGTCGCCCGCGCCAGCGTCGAACAGCGCTTCGATCCGTGCGGGCTGGGGAAACTTCGGGCCCTGTCCCCAGCCGCCGTGTTCGCGGTCGGCGTTCCGGAGCGCCGCGCTCGCCGCTCGCTCGACCGGGCTGGGGCCCGTCTCCGCTGCCGCTCCGTCGCCGACGGCGGCGTCTGGCTCTGCGCCCGCGCCCTGTGCTGCCGACGGTTCCTCGCCAGTTTCCTCCAGTTCCCCACGGATCCGGGTCGTGACGGTCGCTGCGCGCTGCTCGAACTCCGCGCGCTCCTCGGGATCGGCCCAGGAGTCGGCGACGTCGTCGAGCAGGTCGAGAAAGCCCGGCATCCCCTGGCGTGACTCCCGCGGGAAGTAGGTCCCGACGTAGAATGGCTCGCCCTCGGGCGTGAGCCACGCGGAGAGAGGCCAGCCACCGCGGCCCGACATCATCTGGCAGGCGGTCTGGTAGACCGAGTCGAGATCGGGGCGCTCCTCGCGATCGACCTTGATCGGGACGAAGTTCTCGTTGAGGGCCTCGGCGACGGCGGGATCCTCGAAGCTCTCCTCTTCCATGACGTGACACCAGTGGCAGGCGGCGTAGCCCACCGAGAGGAAGATCGGGACGTCTCGCTCGCGGGCAGCCTCGAGCGCGGCGTCGTCCCACGGCTGCCAGTTGACGGGGTTGTCGGCGTGTTGCTGGAGGTAGGGGCTCGCCTCGCTTTCGAGGCGGTTTCGATCGGTCGGTCCGCTCATGTCTCGGGCTGGGGGAGTGAGCCCTAAAGCACCGGCGCTCCCGGTGGGCGAGCGGCAGCGACTTCCCGCTGGCACCCCACCGATTCTGTATGCGCGTACAGGCCAGACTCCGACTCCTCCGGATCGCGGGGCTGGTCCTGACGGTCCCGATCGCGTTCTTGCTGTTCACCGTCGCGGTCTCGGTCGACGCCGGCGTGATCGTCGGTCTCCTGATCGTGTTCGTACCGCTCGGGTGTTACGCGGCGGGAGTCGCGCTCCTGGTGTACGGACTCGACGGCCGGTCGGACGGCGAGTCGCTGTCCGATGCTGTCTGAAGCTGCTGCAGCTCCCTGGTGACTGTGGTAGCCAGGAAACCGGTGAGAATCGATAGCGGTCAGCTATCGCCGTCGCTTCCGCTATCCGGATCGAGGATCTCCTCGAATTCGGCGCGCTCCTCGTCGGTCGGTCCCTTTTCCTCGTCGTCGCCACTCCCGCCAGAGGAACTGGAGCTACGGCTGCGCCGACGCCGGTGTTCGGGCTCTTCGGCGTCACGGCGACTGAGGAACTTCGGCCGACCGACTGCCTCCCTGGAGTCGTCCGGGCGCGTGTCGATGTCGTAGCCACCGAGCGCGCCGGGCATCCCCTCCTTCTCGTGGGGCTCGGGCTCGTCGGGGCGGTCGCTGGGATCGAGCTGCGTCGTCTCGGCGACGACCTGCTCCCACACCTCGTTGGCGTCGTCGTCAGGCTCGGGATCGACGCGATCCGCCTTGTCCCGGCCCTCGTGATAGGCCAGCTCGACGAAGCTTCGGTCGTAGTTCGACTCGACCTCGTCGCTGATCTTGTCGAGCTCGCCGGGGTAATGCTCGCCCATTCGTGCGGCGACGCCGAGTGCGAACGCGCGGCGGACGGCCTCCTCGCGGTCGTCGATCGACGTCCAGTCCGTCCCGAAGCGATCTTCGTACATCGCTTAGGTGTGTGTCTCGGTCATTGGCGTCACTGTGTCAGGGTTGGCTCTCCCATCAGTCACCGATCGTCGCGCTGGGATCGACGCGCAGGCCGCGATCGCTGAAGCGGGCTGCGTGAATGTTGCTGTCGATCTTGGTCCCGCGCATCTTGATGATCTGGACGCCCCGCTGCATGCCGCCCTCTTCCAGATAGTTGTGCATGAAGAAGACGCCGTGGGCGAGGTAGTGCTCGTCCGAGTAGGAGGTCGGGTCGGTCATCTCGGAGATGACGAGCGCCGTCGCGTCCGCCCGCTTGAGCGCCGTCAGGAACTTGATGAAGTCGTCGAGGTCGTCCGAGAAGTAGTACTCGAGCAACATCGCCGAGTCGATGACCAGCCGGTCGATATCCTTGTTCTCGATGAAGGAGACGATCTGGTTGGTCATGTTCTCGACGTTGTCCGGGAAATCGCCGCCCGAACGCGAGGAGGGCGCGAGCAAGCGCTTGGCCTCGCTCTCGAACACGTTGAGGAACTTCACTCGGCCGGAGCTGACGGCCTTGTCGAACCCGAACTCGTAGTTCGACATGTCCTCGACCAGCTCTTTTTTCGTCTCGTGTAGGGAGAGGAACAGCGACGTCTGCCCGTCGATGGCCCCCTTGGTGACGAACTGCGACGCGAACGTCGTCTTTCCGCTGCCGGGCGGTCCGCTGACGATGTACAGCCGGTCCGTCAGCAACCCGCCATCGACGAGTTCGTCGAACCCGGGGACCCCTGTTGCAACGCGCATCGTTACGCAGGAGGGAGCGGACCGGACAAGAGTGTTCTGGCAGTTCGCGTCCTGGGCCCGAACGGGACCACCGTACTGTCCGTCCCGGAACCCACCAAACCTGAGGTCGCAGCCCAGATCGAGCCAGGACCGCAGCCCAGTTTACTCTATTACGAATTGCAGTAGTTTAATGCTCCTGCCCGCCGTTTGCTCCGATGATGCCCGACATCACGGTGTCAGACTCGCTGTACAGCCAGCTCGACCAGGCCGCCGAAGAGGACCTCGAAGCGGCACTCTGGGAGATGGTGTACCTCCACCGGCGCGGCAACGATCCCTCCGAGTGACGACGGCGGGATGACGGCGCGACGCGTCGTGGATGCCCGTCTCTACCGTCCAGATCAACGGCGACTACGTCGACGACTAGTCCCCCGGACGCTCGCCCGGTTCCGCTCCGCCTCGGCCCACCCCCGATCCCCTGCACCCGTTCCGCTCAGGTCCCCCAGGCCGTTCCGCACAGATTCCACCTCACCGCCGCGCTTGCGTCGCCCCCACGCTCGGGTCAGCCCCACCCCGCGGCGCTTTTGCCACCTGACCGAGTAGTCCAGGTGTGGCCGAGGATACGCCTGTCGACGGACGTCCCGGGTCGCTCGCCCTGCACGCTCGCTACGAGGGCGACGACGACCCCAAGAAGTGTACCGCGCGCCGCCTCGAACGCGAGGGCGCGCTCACGCTCCACCGGAACGACCGCGAGACGCCCTACGGAATAGTGCTGAACCCACACGCCGAGCAGGCGCTCTCGCCCGCCGACCGCGACGCGGCGAACCGGCTCGTCGCGCTGGATTGCTCCTGGGAGACCGCCGAGTCCGCCCAGTTCTCGATCGCCGGCGAACACCGGGCGCTGCCCTTCCTCGTCGCGGCGAACCCGGTGAACTTCGGAAAGCCGTTTCAGCTCACGACCGCGGAAGCGCTGGCTGGAGGGCTCGCGATCCTCGGCGAGCGAGCGGCCGCGGAGGAGCTGCTCGCCTGTTTCTCCTGGGGGCAGGCCTTCATCGATATGAACGACGAGCCGCTCCGACGGTACGCGGCGTGTGCGGACTCTGCCGAGGTCGTCGCCGTACAGGAGGAGTATCTGGCGGATCCCGACGAAGAATCGTAGACCGACAGTTCGGACCACTTCGGCAAGACACACCATTGCGGTTGGGTCCGGACAGTTCGGACCATACGTCCGGACCCACACCACTGCAATTGGATCCAGACCTGTTCCGCTACACTTCGCCAGCCGTACGGCTGGTCGCGGGCACTGTGACTCGCCTCCGGACGCCGGTCCGGCCTCCGGTGTTGCTTAGTACCCCTCGCTCGAACCACCGGCCGTGTTCGGAACGAGTGGCGTCCGCGGCCCGTTCGGCACGGACGTGACGGCAGAGCTCGCGCTGTCGATCGGCCGCGCAGTCGCGGCCGAGGACGCCGATCGGATCGTGATCGGCCGGGATCCCAGAACGACCGGCGATCTCCTCGCGGACGCGGCCGCCGCGGGCGCTCGCGAGTGCGGCGCGGACGTGATTGACCTCGGCATCGCTGCGACGCCGACGATCGCGCGGAGCGTCGCCTGGCAGGACGCCGACGTCGGAATCGCGGTGACGGCGTCGCACAACCCGCCGGAAGACAACGGGATCAAGCTCTGGCAGCGGTCGGGACAGGCCTTCGACGAGGAGCGCCGCGAGCGAATCGCCGAGCGCGTTCGGGCTGACGACGCCACGGCGGCTGCGTGGGACGCGGTCGGAGGTCGCTCGGCGTGGGACGGCGCGGCCGAGCGCCACGTCGCTGCCATCGAGAACGCTGTCCTGGGGCAGGAGACCGCCGCTGGAGCCGACAGTACCGGCCCACTCGCAAATCTCGACGTCGTCGTCGACGTCGGTAACGGGGCCGGCGGTCTGACGGTCCAGGCCCTCCGTGAGCTGGGCTGTTCGGTCGAGGCGCTCAACGAGGGGCCCGACGGACGGTTCCCGAGCCGCCCCAGCGAGCCCACTGCGGAGACGCTCTCGACGCTTCGCTCCGTCGTTGCAGCGACGGACGCGGATCTCGGCGTCGCCCACGACGGCGATGCAGATCGAATGATGGCCGTCGACGAGACCGGGAACTTCGTCGGCGGCGACGCGCTCCTCGCGCTGTTCGCCGTGGATGCGGTGCGCAGCGCAGACGAGGCCGGCAGACAGGCCGGGACGGAGCCGCGCGTTGCGGCGCCCGTCAACACCAGCCTTGCCGTCGACGATGCCCTCGCTGAAGCGGGGGCCGCGGTCGTCAGGACGCGCGTCGGCGACGTCTTCGTCGCCGAACGGGCCAGCGAGCCCGACGTCGTCTTCGGCGGTGAGCCCAGCGGTGCCTGGATCTGGCCCGACGCGACGCTCTGCCCGGACGGGCCGTTGGCAGCCTGCCGGCTCGCGGCGATGGTCGCCGAAAACGGGCCGCTCTCGGCGCTGGTCGACGATCTCGATTCGTATCCGATCCGGCGGGACAGTGAGGAGGTCGCGGAGAAAGCGGCGACGATGGAGCGCATCGAGGCGGCCGCAGCCGACACGTTCGACGACGTGAACGACATCGACGGCGTCAGGGTGACGACCGACGACGGCTGGCTCCTGCTTCGTGCGAGCGGCACCCAGCCACTGATCCGATTGACTGCGGAAGCCCGCGAGCCGGCCCGCGCCGACGATCTTCTCGAGACCGGGCACGAGCTACTCGACGACGCGCTCGCGGACTGATTGGGCTGCGGCCGCGACCGGGGCGATAGCCCGATCGCTGGGACGAGATCCGCACCGCGGAGCCGAACCGTTTTACGGCGACCCACGAATACGCTCTTCCATGGATGCCGTCATCGTCGCCGCGGGCAAGGGAACGCGAATGCGCCCGCTGACCGACGAACGACCGAAACCCCTGCTTCCGGTCGGCACGACGACGCTGCTCGAACGAACGATGGGACAGTGCTCGCCCCACGTCGATCGGTTCGTGCTGGTCGTGGGCTACCGAGGCGACGCAATCCGCGAAGCGATCGGGGATACCTTCGACGGAGCGCCCGTCGAGTACGTCGAGCAGCGCCAGCGCAAGGGAACGGCCCACGCCGTCGGCCGTGCAGCCGACGTCGTCGACGATCGGTTCATCGTCTGCAACGGCGATCTCGTGCTCGACGACGCCCTGTTCGAACGGCTCGCTGCGACCGAGGGCCACGCGTTGACGGTGACGACGGTGCCGAATCCGACGGAGTACGGCGTCGTCGACGTTGACTGGGACGCAGCGAGCACGGGTACTGCCCGCGTCGAGGGGATCGTCGAGAAACCCGACGACCCGCCATCGGATCTCGGCAACGTCGGCGTCTACGCCTTCGAGCCGTCGATCTTCGACGCAATCGATCGCACGACGGAGAGCCCCCGTGGCGAGTTCGAGATCACCGACTCCATCGAGTTGCTCCTCGACGACGGCGCGGAGATCGCCGCCGTGGAGTACGACGGCACCTGGCTCGATGTCGGTCGGCCCTGGGACCTCCTCACCGCGACCGAGACGGTGCTTGGAGAGCTGGACGGCGACAGTTCTTCAGAACAGCTGATCGATGGCACCGTCGAGGACGGCGCGGATCTCCACGGCCCGGTCGTCGTCGAAAACGGTGCCCGCGTTCGTTCGGGTGCCTACGTCGAGGGGCCTGTCGTGATCCGTTCCGGTGCGGACGTCGGTCCGAACGCGTACGTCCGCGGTGCCACGGTGCTCGGTCCGGACGTCCGCGTCGGCAACGGGGTCGAGGTCAAGAACTCGGTGCTGATGGCCGGCGCCCACGCTGCGCACCTCTCCTACGTCGGCGACTCCGTGCTCGGCCGAGACGTGAACTTCGGTGCGGGGACCGTCGTCGCGAATTTGCGACACGACGACGCCAACGTCAGGATGCGCGTCAAGGGCGAGGCCGTCGATACCGGTCGCCGGAAGCTCGGGGTGGTGCTCGGTGATGGCGCGAAGACCGGGATCGACACGAGTCTGAACGCCGGTGTGGTGCTCGGAACGGGCGCCGCGACGGAGCCTGGAGAGACGGTGCGCCGGGATCGCGGACGGGAGTGAGTTCAGTCGCGAAATACTGGCTCATTGTTGTTCCATGATCGGTCGTACGTGCCGATATCGCTAGAACTAGTCGTCCGGTGTGACGCGGCGACCAGGGAGATCCGGCTCGCGCTCCTCGATGGCACGGATCTCTTCGCCGTTCTGAAAGGCGTACACCAGCGCGGCGTGGACTTCGGCGGCCGAAATGTCGAGCCGCTGGCGATAGCATTGGGATCCTCGTCGCCCACGACGTAACGTTGGTAGACGGGAAAGACGCCGATTCGCGTCCCGTCGATGCGTGGGTCGCCGCCAAGAACACCCTCGGTATTGACGATTCGTGGCACGTCGACGTCTGATGGCGTCCCGGAGCCCGTCATAGGCAATCGTTGTTCGTCTCGACACATAGGTTGCGCCGGACTCTCAGGGGCCCCTCGACCAGCACGCTTATTTCATTGGTCTGCGTACCAATGGCCGAGGATGGCCTCGGTGACCGGTGATGACCTGGATGGCGTGAGTGAGGGGAGAAAGTACCCCGACGGGGACCGTCGTCCGCGTGTTCTGCATGCGGACAGATCGTGAGGCGTACCCGTCTGGATGGGCCTACAAACTCCACTACGGTGACACGGAGCCGGATCTGCCCCGCACACTCGAAGACGGCACGATTCGCAGGTACGACAACTCACATGAGGACACCAAAGGGCACGAACTGCACGTCGCACCGGATCCCGAACCAACCAACGTCACGTTCCCCGGGATGGTCGAACTCTGGGAACGGTTCTGGAGCGAAATTCCGAAATTGGAATTCGAGGTCAACTGAAGCCACCCCACCACGGTGATACCATGACTGATTCAACGCCACCGCTGCACCCGATGGAGCGTGAACAGCTCCGGGGCGAATCCACCCTCGTCGTAACCGTCACCAGTTCTAGTGAATTTTATGACGACGTACTCACTGGCATCAAGGATCTCGAACGTGGCAGCGAGGCCGATTCCACGCCGACGCTCTCGTTCACTAGCTACGATGACCTCATGGAGACGCTGACGCCACGCGTCCTCGATCTCATCAAAGCTATCCGGCGAGAGGAACCATCCAGTATCAACGAGACCGCACGGGTCGTCGATAGAGACGTCAAGAACGTCCACGAGGAACTCAGTCGACTCGCCCAGCTAGGCATCATCTTCTTCGAGGAGGACGGCCAGAGCAAGCGCCCTGTCGTCTGGTTCGACGAACTGGTCATCAACCTCCCGTTCGATCCGGATGCTGGCGACACGGCGGCCTCCGCGCCATGACCAACGGTTGTCGTTTCGACGCCTCCTTCTGCGGGATCGACCGAATGGCTGGATGATCTGACACATTCCGAGGTCGAACCCACTCTTCTGGGCTGGGTGTGAGCGACAGCAGCCCCGAACGGCCACCGGTCGACGGTGTATTCAAGTGTGCGCCAGCGATACGAACTGGCATGACTGACGAGACGACGGCAGTGATCCTCGCCGCTGGCGAGGGCCGTCGGCTGGAGCCACTGACGAACCGGCGACCGAAGCCGATGCTTCCGATCGCGGATCGCCCCCTGCTCGAGTACGTGCTCGAGGCCGTCGCGGACGCGGGCATCGACCGCGTCGTCTTCGTGGTCGGGTACGAGCGCGACCGCATCCAGACCCACTTCGGCGATGGCGACGACTGGGGCGTCGAGATCGAATACGCGGTCCAGGAGACCCAGCTCGGCACCGGCCACGCCGTGCTCCAGGCCGAGCCGTTCGTCGACGGTCCATTCCTCGTGCTCAACGGCGACCGGATCATCGAGCCCTCTGCCGTCGAGTCGGTTCGCAGGACGCTCGGCGAGAGCGGTGAGGGATCCGGCAGCGACGAGATTGCGATGGCGGTGTCACGCTCGCCGACCCCCGCAGAGTACGGCGTCGTCACCGTCGAGAACGATCTGGTCGTCGATCTGATCGAGAAGCCCGAGCGCGAGCCACCGTCGGAGCTGATCAACGCCGGCGTCTACGGGTTCACGCCGGACGTCTTCGAGGCGATCCGGGCGACGCCGACCGGCGCGGACGGCGAGCAGTCGATCACCGCGGCGATCGCCGGGGCGATCGACGACGGTGCGGTTCGGGCCGTTCGTTACGACGGACTCTGGCTCGACGTCACGCACCTCTGGGACCTGCTATCTGTTACGGGCCGGATGCTCGACCGATCCGGCGGCGGCATCGAGGGATCCGTCGCGGAGAGCGCGACCGTCGCCCAGGCTGCTCACCTCGCTGCCGGCGCTCGGGTCGGACCGAACGCGACAGTCGGACGGGGCGCGACGATCGCCGACAACGCGAGCATCGGCGCGAACGCCGTCGTCGAGCGATCGGTGATCTTCCCGGACGCGACGATCGGTCCGGGCGCGGTCGTCCGTGACTGCGTCGTCGGCGCCAATGCGACCGTCGGTGCGAACGCGACGGTCCCAGGTGGCGACGCGACGGTGATCGTCGAGGGGAACGTTCACGAGGACGTTCGGCTCGGCGGCGTCGTCGGCGACAACGCACACGTCGGGGGTGGTGCGGTGCTTGCGCCCGGTGCGATCCTCTACGACGAGGTCGACGTTGCGCCCGGCGCGAGCGCGAGCGGGACGGTCGAGCAGGGAACGCAGATCCGGAGGGGGTAGCATGTGTGGAATCGTCGGCTACAACGGCGCGCAGCGCGCTCTCCCACTGGTCACCGAGGGGCTCCAGAACCTGGAGTACAGGGGCTACGACTCGGCTGGCGTCGCGCTCTCGAATGGAACACTGGACGTCTACAAGCGCTCCGGTGAGGTCTCGGCGCTGCTGGACGCGCTCCCCGAGTCCGCCGACCAGTACCGCGGAATCGGCCACACGCGCTGGTCGACCCACGGTCCGCCGACGGACGCGAACGCGCATCCCCACACGGATTGCACCGGGGACGTCGCGGTCGTCCACAACGGCATCGTCGAGAACTACGACGAACTCAAATCGGAGTTGGAAGCGGCCGGCCACGCGTTCACGAGCGAGACCGACACCGAGGTCGTTCCGCATCTGATCGAGACGGCATTGGCCGATGGGAAGTCGCCGAAGGCGGCCGTCCAGTGGGCGGTCGGCCGACTCGAGGGGAGCTTCGCGGTCGTCGTGACGATGGCGGGCGTCGACGCGCTGTTCGCCACTCGGCAGGACAGCCCGCTCGTCGTCGGGTACGGCGACGACGGCGCATTCGTTGCGAGCGACGTGACGGCGTTCCTGGAGCACACCCGCGACGTGACCTATCTGGCGGACGGCGACCTGGCGATCCTCGGTGCGAGCGACGGCCAGACCGCCGGCGACGTTCGGATCGAGCGCGACGGCGAGCCCATCGAGCCCGAGCGGGAGACGCTCGAGTGGGAAGCCGACGCCGCGGAGAAGGGCGGCTACGACCACTACATGCTCAAGGAGATCCACGAGCAGCCCTCCGCGCTCCGACAGGCGCTCTCCGGACGCGTTGACCCCGACGCGGGGACCGTCGACCTCGACCTCGAACTGCCCGCCGAGTACGTCGGCTCGCTCGAGGAGGTCCAGTTCGTCGCTGCGGGGACGTCGAACTACGCCGCACGGTACGCCGCCGAGCTGGTCGAGGAGCTGGCCGACGTCCGCGCGACGGTCGAGATCGCCAGCGAGTACGAGTTCGACGGCGGCCGGGACCCCTGGCGCACGCTCGTCGTTGCGGTGACCCAGAGCGGCGAGACCGCGGACACGCTCGCGGCGATCCGAAAGGCGAGCCGTGCGGGCGCGCGAACGATGGCGGTGACGAACACGCTGGGGAGCACCGTCACGCGGGAGGTCGACGACAGCCTGTTCATTCGTGCCGGCCCCGAGATCGGCGTCGCTGCGACCAAGACGTTCTGCTCACAGGTCGCGACGATGACCATGCTCTCCGTGGCGCTGGGCCGCCAGCGCGGGACGCTCTCCTCCGATCGCGCGAGCGAGGTGCTCTCGGATCTGCGCGGGCTCCCCGGCGCCGTTCAGCAGGTGCTCGATCGCACGGACGACGTCGAGGAGGTCGCGCTGGAGCTGGCGGATTCGGACGCGTTCTTCTTCGTGGGGCGCTGGCTCGGTCACCCGGTGGCGCTGGAGGGGGCGCTCAAGCTGAAGGAGATCTCCTACGACCATGCCGAAGGGTTCGCCGCGGGCGAGCTGAAACACGGGCCACTCGCGCTCGTGACGCCCGAGACGCCGGTCTTGGCCGTGCTAACCGAGGGATCGCGACCCGAGCAGACGCTGAACAACGTCAAGGAGGCGCAGGCGCGCGAAGCGCCGGTGATCGGCGCTTCGTCGGGTGACGGGGCGGGACAGTATCTCGACGTCGAGTGGCCGGTGCCCGACGCCGGACTGCTCGAACCGCTGATCACCAACGTCTACTGGCAGCTGTTCGCATACTACGTGGCCGACTCGAAGGATCGGTCGATCGACAAGCCACGGAACCTCGCAAAGAGCGTGACGGTGGAGTAGGGCGCGCGTCTTTTTCGACGACGGTCGCTCGTCGGTGCTGTCGATGAGCGCGAGATCAGCGAGAACGGCAGGTCAGTCGTCCGCAGCGGCGCGTCGCTCGGAGAGGTGCTCCCAGATCTCCGTGCAGCCGGCGCCTGCGTCGACGTCTGCGAGGTGGTCGTCATCGGAGGGCTCCTCGCGGTCGGCGTCCGAGTTACTCATTGTGTGAGTCACTCCTCTTTGGGAACCGTAATAAGTCCTGTGGGTGGCGGCGGAGACGAGCCCGAACGTGCGGTATCGGCCTCAGTACGGCCCGAAACGGTGGAATTCCGCGACCGCCGGTGTCCGCGAAACACCGGAACCGATCCGTTCAAACGGCTGTAGAGATTCCGCCGCGGTAGATGCATCGCGACCGGATCCGGCGTGCGGTCAGGGAAAACCCCTGGCTCGCCGGCGTGCTCGCCGTCGCCGCAGTGCTTCTCTATCTCGGCATCTGGCGCGTCGAGCCCTACCAGTTCATCCCGGACGAGATCGCAGCGACGACCCAGCCGCTGACGATCGCCCAGGAGCCCTACGGGATGACCGAGTTCAAGAAGGGCGGGAATCTCCACATCTGGCTGCTCGTCGTCGCCTATCTCGTCGTCCTGCTTCCGATCGGCGCGTACTGGTTCGTCACCGGCCAGATCGACGCGGTACTCGCCGAGGCCGAGCGCGTCTCGCAGTACACCGCCGGCGGCCAGTGGGCCGCGGCGAACCAGCAGCTACTCGACACCTACCACCTGCTGGTGACGTCGGGCCGCTTCGTCTCCGCGACCGCCGGGCTCCTCACGGTGCTCGGCGTCGGGCTGCTCGCGCGGCGACTCGGCGGGCGTCCGGCTGGCGTGCTCGCCCCCGCGACGCTCTCGGTCACACTCGGTTTCGTCCTGACGGCGAAGTACGCGACGGAGGACGTGGTCGTGGCCTGTTTCGTGATCTGGACCTTCCTGCTGCTCGCGTATCACTACGACACCGGCGAAGACCGATTCATGCTCTACGGCGCCGCGGCGACGGGACTCGCGATCTCGACGAAGGCGACCGCGGGCGTTCTCGTATTCGTCGTCGCGATCCTGGCCTTCCGACGGTACGAACCACGGGAACTGCTGACCCAGGATGCCCTCCGCGACCTCGTTCGGTATCCCGCGCTCGCGATCGCGACGTACGTGGCGACGACGCCGTCACTGCTCGTCCGTCCCGACCGCTACGCCGCGGAGATCGGCCGTTACTTCGTCGTCAAGTCCGGCGGTGCGACCTTCTACGCGGCCAACGAGCCGGGCTGGATCGCCCACCTCGGTCATCTCGTCACCGCGCTGGGCGTGCCGCTGCTGGCGCTCTCGATCCTCGCGACGGTCGGCGTCGGTCTACTCGCCGTCACGGACCGAATCAGTCGGTTCACGCTCTATCCGCTCGGGTTCGCGGTCACCTTCTTCCTCGTCGATTCGTTCACCTCGAGTACGCAGTACAACCGCATTCTGCTGATCGTGCCGCTCCTCGCCCTGTTCGTCGGGCTCGTCGGTGGCTGGGCGATCGACGCGGAGCGTCGTCCGTCGGTGCGTCGCGTTGCGGGACCGGTGCTGGCGATCGTCCTCCTGCTCTCCCTCTTTTACACCGCCAGCGGCGCGGTCGCCTGGAGCACGTCTCGCGGCGATGCCTCCAAGTGGACCCACGCGAACATCGACGATGGCGAGCAGGTCACGCTGCTCACGAAACCGACCTACCTCCCCTCGATGCCCGATGGCGCGAACGTCACGCAGGCCTCGATCGACCCGCTCTACGACAGACACACCGCCGAGCGCAAGGAGCGCGTCCTCGAACGCGTGCGCTGTCACCGGACCGATTACCTCGTGCTCTCGAGTTTCCACTACGAGCGCTACTTCGAGGATCCCGTCGTCTCGCCGAACCGGACCGCGTTCTACCGGTCCCTGCTCGGCGGCGAGGCCGGCTACGAGGTCGTCGCCGAGTTCGGTCCGAGCGATCCGAATCTCCAGCGCGACGCAGAAGCGAATTTCGAGCGCGCACTTCGGCTCGAACCGCCGTCACGGAACACGAACAACCCCAGAATCGTCGTCATGCAACCGACGGTGCCAGCCGGCGACGGGGAGCATTGCGGGGCGTAACTGCAACGACGACCGACGCGACGACGGGGTAGAGGGAACCACAGTGTGGAGCGGCCACGCTACGATCCCGCGCTCGCCGACCATCCGGGGTACCGTGATTCGGTAGCGGAGCAGGGGCCCACAGCGCTGCACGAGCAGTTATGGGAAAGGATAGTTTTCCTAGAAAATTATTTGTCGTTGCACCCCGTAGCACTCAGTATGACCGATCAGTGGGACGACGTAAACGAGCACGTCGAAGCGGAGTGGAAAGAGGACACCACGCCGTTCGAACGTGTGTACGAGATCGTCGAACAGACCCACGATGGGCAGTCGGCAGCCGAGATCGGGGATCGGGCCCTCGTGAGCGAACCCACGGCACGTCGTCACTGCAAGTCTCTCGTGAATACGGGCTTCGCCGAGACGGATGCGGACGGCCAGACGACGTTGTACCGGCGCAATGGCGACCGAATTCTGATGTCTCGGATCCGCGAACTTCGCGACGAAGCGGACCGAACGGAGTTGCTCGACGGCATCGAGCGAATGAAATCCGAGATTCGGAGCTACGAGAACCGCTACGACGTGGTCTCGCCCGAGGAACTCGTCCAGAAACTCGACGCCGACGAGACGGATGGGTGGGACGATCTCACCGCGTGGCAAACCACGCGGCAGAATCTCGCTGTCGCCCAGGCGGCACTCGCCTACGACGAAGCCAGCCACCATCTCACCGCATGAGCGATCACGACCGTGCCGGTACGTTCGGGCAGATCTATCTTCCGGCTCTCCAGCGAATTCGCGATCTCTGGCTCGAACTTGAGCCGTTCGTCGAAGCGACGTCGTACGACGACGTCGTCGCACCCACGGAACTCCAGATCAGCCTCTCGGACGGATTCGGCGACGCAGACGCTGCTCGAATCGATATCCAGTGGAGTGAGCTTGGAATGTATTCGTTTCACTACGTCGATACTGCGGACGTCAACTGGCGATTCGATCGCCACCCGAATACGCACTCACCGGAGGCCCATTTTCATCCCCCGCCTGATGCGGCCACCGAGACGGCCGAACCGTCGTGTATCGACGTGAACGAGGTGTCACTAGTAACCCGTGCCGTCCAGGCGATGTGGCGAGCTGCGTACGAGGACGATGTCGATCAACTGAATAGCGCAGCAAACCCGCCCTGACGACGGTTCGCCCTCTCGAGGCTGGTAACTGCTTACTTGTACCCCAGATCTTCGAGCAGCCCGTCGATTTCGAGGCGCTCGCCCTCGGTGAGCTCTGCCGTCGGGAACCGCTCGCGATAGGCTTCGATCTCCTCCTCGGCGTCGGAGAGCGGGTAGAGCTCCTGCGGGTCGCGTTCGAGGTCGTAGAACTCCGGCGCCCAGTCCCGGTCGGGGTAGACGACGAGCTTCTTCTTCTCGGCGCGGACTGCCCGAGCCCAGCTTTCCCGTTTCAACAGCGAGGCGCCACAGGCGCGCATGTACACGTCTCGATCCTCGACGGATGCCGGTGGGAGCAATGGCTCGCCGTCGACGGACTCGGCGGGGGCAGCTGTCCCGTTCTCATACCCCTCCGCTTCCCCCTCTTTCTCCTCGGCTGCATCGCTCTCCTCCAGTAGGCCCAGCAGCGTCGGAAACACGTCGACCTGTCTGACCTGCGCGTCGACGTTCGCCGTCGGAATTCCGGGCCCCGAGAGAACGAAGGGGACGTTGGCGACGTGATCGGCGACGTTCTCGCCGTGGCGGTCGTCGAGAAACCGGTCCGGCACCGAACTCGGCCACCGGTCGGCGACGAACCGGTCGACCCGTCGCTCGACGCCGCGGGTGTCGATCCCGAGATAGTAGCGCAACCCCGTTCGTGCGTACTTGCCGAGCTTGTGAACGGGGTTGTGCAGCCAGGTGATCGACTCGCCGTGGTCGCCGTGGAGCGCGATTACGGTGTCCTCGGGAAGTCGGTCGCAGAGCCGTTCGAGCGACCGATCGAGCGCGGAGAGCGTGCGGGCGTAGGGCGTCTCGCCGTACTCGGGGTCGTCGAACGCGGGCGGTACGTCGATCGGCTTGTGGATCGCCCAGAGGTGGAGGAAGCAAAAGAACGGGTCCTCGGCGTCGGCCAGGTCCTCGATCACGTCTATGGCTGTTCCCTCCCACTCGCCGGTCAGGAGCTCGGTGCGGTCGCGGTAGCGGAACTCGTCGAACCCGCGATCGAGTCCGGTGTCCTCGACGAGCGGTCCCGTTACCATCGCCGTCGTCTGGTACCCCGCAGCGGCAAAGCTCTCGGCGAGCGTGCTCACGTCGTCCCGGAGGCGCCCCTCGTCCAGCGAGTGAACGCCGTTGCCCTCGGAGTAGCGGCCGGTCATGAAACTCGCGACCGCGGGCGTGGTCGTCGTCGCAGTCGCGAACATCGAGTCGTAGTGCGTGCCGCGCTCGACCAGGCTATCGATGAATGGCGTGTCGGCGTGGTCGCTCCCGACGAAATCGCTCCGCAGGCAGTCGATACAGACGAAGAAGACGTTCGGGGGATCGCTGGCATCGCACGACGCAGCTTCCTGATCGCCGACGTCGTCCGCCGGCTCCTCACCCGGCATCTTTGTAGCCGAGTTCCTGCAGGCGCTGCTCGACCGATTCGTCGACGTCCGCGCGGCCGACGGCCGCTTCCTCGCCGCCTTCCTCGAAGGAGACGTCCGCGTCGGCGGCGACGAGCGTGCTTTCACGATCCCGCAGTGCGACCGTGGCCTCGTCGTGCCACGGCGCGACGGTCGCGGCTCGCTCGGTGCCGGCCTCCTGCAGATCGGTGCCGCGCCATACCTCGGGGATCTCCGCGCCAACGGCGCTGGCGATGGTGGGCCCGACGTCGAGCAAGCTCGCTCGATCCGCTGCGACGTCGATCCCGTCGATCGCCAGTGGCACCTGGACGATCGGGTCCGGAACGCGGCGGCGGTACCCCTGGTGGTAGTAGTACTCCTCCTCGCCGAGTTCGTCGCCGTGGTCGGACGTGACGACGAGGATCGGATCTTCGGCGTCGATTTCGTCGGTGAGTCGCTCGATGCGCTCGTCGGTGCGTCCGAGCGCCTGCCGATAGGTGTCGACGAGCTCGTCGTGTTCTTCGTCGGTGAGTTCGGGATCGGGGAGAATCGAATCCCGCCCGCTCGCTTCGGCCTTCCGGTCGATCTCGACGGGGAGCGCGTCGTCGCCTCGGCCGTACGGGCGGTGACTGTCCATCAGGTGGACCCAGAGGAAGCGCGGGCCTTCGGCGTCGTTGAAGCGCTCGATCGCGTGATCGATCACCTCGTCGTCCGGCGGCAGGCCCGAGAGAACTGCCTCCATCGGGAAGAAGCGATGATAGACCGCGCGGACGATCTCGAACTGACCGAGATACTCCCGGAGGGAACTCCGGCGGTTCTCGACCGCGTTCCCGCCGCCGTCCATGAAGTTCTCGTACTGGTCGAACCCGCCGTCGAAGTCGAAGGCCGGGTCGGCCTGGGCGGTCGCGGCGGCGCCGAGACAGGTGTAGCCGGCGTCCTGGAGCACCTCCGCGATCGTCGGTGAGACCGCCTTCGAACGAACCGAACCGCCGAGGCGGGCCGAGTGGAGGCCGCCGAGACTCGGTCGGGTGTAGTGACCTGCGGTGATACCGAGAATGGGGTCCAGCGAGTCGACGAACGGCATATCGTCGGCGAAGTCGTAGCGTACGGAGTCGGCGGTGACGAGGACGACGTCTCTCATCGTCCTGACTCGACCTCCGTTCGCCCGGCGGCGATCCTCCGTGATCGGATCGGCCGTCGGTCCGCCTGATCTCCGACCATACTCCGTTGCTGTGATGTCATACTCCGTTTCTCTGCACCGCGGGCGTCTGGTCGTCCGTGCCTCGGCGTGGGGGTAGTATCAGGGTTGTGATGGCGCGTGACTCGCTTGCGTCGTCGCGCTGGTGCCAGAGATCGGGTCGTCACCGCACGACGGTCACGAGAATGGTCCGCGTGAGCCCCATCGCGTAGCCGAGTTTCGGCTTCTTCGTCTCGCCAGCTTTGCGGCGCCGAATCGTAATCGGCACCTCCTCGATGCGGAGGCCGTTCTTCCGGGCCTCGATGATGAGTTCGGGGGCGCTAAAGCGCTCCTCGGTCAGGGTGAGCTCGTCGAGGCGGGAGCCGCGAATCGCGCGGAAGCCGTTCGTGCAGTCCGTGATGTTGGCCTTCGAGACGACGTTGATGAACGCCGTGAACGCGCGGATCCCCGCCTGTCGGGTCGTGCTGTTGCCGGAGTCGTCCTCGCCGAGGTAGCGGGAGCCGAGGACGTAGTCCGCACGGTCCTCGAGGATGGGTTCGACGAGCGCGGGGAGGTCGTCTGCGCGGTGCTGGCCGTCGGCGTCCATGGTCACGACGACGTCAGCACCGTGTTGCTGGGCGATGGCGAACCCGGTCTTGAGTGCGCCACCCTGGCCCTGATTGATCGGATGTTCAGTGACGATCGCGTCGGCGTTGGCAGCGACGTCACGAGTATCGTCGTCGGAGCCGTCGGAGACGACGATCGCCTCGACGCGGTGATCGAGCACGCGTCCGGGCAGGGATTCGACGACGCCACGGACGCTATCGGCCTCGTTGTAGGCCGGGATCACGACGGCGATCGTCTGTTCCTCGTGTTCGAGGCCGTCGACCTTCCGGATCGCGAGCTGCCGGGTCAGCTCGCTGACAGCGAGCTGGTTCGTCCGGATCATCGCGAGCGCGTAGAGCAAGAGGAAGGCGAAGGCGGTGTTCGCGAGCAGTGAGACGACGAGGGACCGCCGCTGGACGTTGAGCACGCCCCCGATCGCTCCGAACACGCCGGGAAGCACGCCGACGGTCAGGATACCGAGCGAGATCGCGGTGGCGACGGCCAGCTCCGTACGGGAGAAGTTTGTGCGGTAGCGTTCGAACCCCCAGGCGAAGACGATCACCGCGAGCGCGACCAGGAACAGCTGCAGGACGGTGTTTCCCAGGCCGGGGATTGCGAGTGCGGAGAGTGACGAAACGGACACAGCTTTTCACCAGAAACGGAGTGCCGCCGCGAGTTAGTCGTTACGAAACGCCACCTCAGCGGCTGAACTGCCGGGTAGGCTGCTCCTACCCCGGCTGTCCGTTCGTTTTCACCCCCATCCGCAGCTGTCAACAGACCCAAGTACGCCTCAGTAGATCCTCCAACAGTACCAATGGCGCCTGGCCGGGCTGCGCTGACGGTCGACCTCGAAACCTTCCAGCAGCTACCGGCCTACCGACAGGCGCCCGGAACCGCCGATCGCGACGATCTCGGGATCGAGCAGATCGAACCGCTTCTCGATCTCCTCGACTCCCACGACGCGACCTGCACCTTCTTCACGGTGTCCAGCCTCGCGGCGGACCATCCCGACCTGCTCGCGACGATCGCCGATCGCGGCCACGAGATCGCATCGCACACGAAGAGCCACGGCCACCTCCCGGAGCTCACCGCCGCCGAGCGCCAAGAAGAGATCGAGGTGTCCCGGTCCACACTCGCGGACGCCACGGGGGCGACGGTTGAGGGCTTTCGCGCGCCCTCCTTCCAGCGGACCGACGACTACCTCGATCTGCTCGCCGACGCCGGCTACGAGTACGACTCGAGCGTCGTCGCTGCACGCTCGATCGGCTGGTACGGCGGTGGACCACAGCTCCACGACCCCTGCGACGCGACGGCCGTGGATCCGGGCGCGCCGGCTGACCTCCGCGAACTGCCGGTCTCGGTGATGCCCGGTCTCAGGCTGCCACTCACCGGCGCGTGGCTCCGCCTGTTCGGCATTCACTACACGCTCGCCGGCATGCGACTCCAGGCCCGCAAGGGCCGCGCACCGGTCCTCTACGTCCATCCCTGGGAGCTCGCGGACCTCCCCGACGTCGAGGCCGTCCCGCGGCGTGTGACGGTCCGCACGGGTGAATGGACCTGGCGAGCGCTCGAACGAATCCTGCAACAGGAGTTCGAGTTCGTCACGGCGCGCACGCTCACGAAGGGAGACTCGAACGCCGCCAAGCCAGCGCCGTCACCGAGCGACACCGACGCGGAGGGCCGACTGTGAGCCGCAAGCGCGTGCTGACAGCGGCCAAACTCTTCGTGGGTCTTGCACTGCTTGCGTGGGTGCTCTCGAGCGTCGACTGGAGCACGCTACGGGGCAATTTCGTTCGCCTCGACGCCTGGGTGCTGGCCGCAATTGTGCTCGTCACGCTCCTCGAGTTCGGGACTCGCTTCGCGATGTGGCACGCCCTGTTGCGTGGCGTCGGGCAACGCTCGGTGCGCACCGTCGCTGAGGTCGACCTCAGCATCAAATTCATCAACCACGTCGTTCCCTCGAAGGCGGCCGGCCATGCGGTCGCTCCACTCGTCCTCCGACAGTTCGCGGACCTCGAGTGGAGCGACGCCGTCGGGATCGCGGGGAGCAACACAGCGCTCTACAGCCTGTTCTACGGACTGATCGCGATCGTTGGGCTCGCCGTTTTCGCGTTCGAACTGCCGCTCTGGCTCCTCGTCGGGATCGCCGCTTCGACCGGCCTGTACCTCCTCGGCGCAACTGCGATCTGGGCCACCGGCTTTGGCGTCGGCACGCAGTCCGGGCAGCGACTCCTCGCGATCTCGGCGTCGGTTCCGCTCGTGGGCTCCTTCGTCGACCGTGCGACTGGCGCGCTTCCGTCGATCGCCGGCCCGGCACGCGACCGGTTCCAGGCAACCGTCACCGATCCACCTGTCGTGATCGAGTACGCCCTCGCGATGGCGGGCACGATTGCGATCTTCCCAGCGATCAGGGTCGGCCTCTTGCTCGCGGCATTCGGCGAGCCCTTCGAGCCCGCCCTCCTCCTGCCCATCGCACTCGTCACCGCATACAGCCTGACGATCATGCCGATCACGCCAGGTGGTGTCGGCGTCGCCGAGTTCTCCGCGCTGTACGTGTTCCTCGCGCTCGGCGTGCCGGAGGCCGCGATCGTCTCCGCAATCCTCATCGACCGCTTCCTCGGCGTCTACCTCCCAGCCGTCGTCGGCTGGTTCCCGATGATGAACGTCGACCTCGGGAGCCTGCTGCGTGGTGAGTCTGCTGCCGACGAACGGGCGTAGCCTGCGGTGGTCTCCTCACAGTAGCGCTGCCGGTGCTATCAACAGCTGACCCGCCTTCACGACCGGGGACAGCGCCCACAACTGACGCGCTTCCACGACCGGGGCAATGCCCATCACTGACGCGTCTCCACGACCAGGGCGCCCCCACGACCGAAGCGGACCTTACGACGGAAGCGAAACGGTATTTCCGCGCGACCCGAAACCCCCTTGCAATGACCAAGACGATCGTCGTGGGGCTCGACGGGGCGAGCTGGGATCTCCTCGACCCGTGGATCGACGACGGCAAACTCCCCACGATCGAGCGCCTGCGCGAGGAGGGTAGCTGGGCGACGAACCGCAGCTGCCACCCGCCGGTGACTTTCCCGAACTGGCACGTCTACGCCTCGGGGAAAAACCCCGGCAAGCTCGGCGTCTTCTGGTTCGAGCGCGTCGACCTCGAGAACGGTTCGATCGACGTGATGGAGGGTGCTGATTTCGACACGGCAGCGGTCTGGGACTACCTCAACGACGCGGAGTACTCGACCGGCGTCGTCAACATGCCCTCGACGTATCCGCCCCGGCCAATCGACGGTGTCATGATCGCTGGCGGGCCGGACGCCGCCGAGGGCGAGTATCGCTCGATCGAATCGGGGTTCACCGAACCGCCAGAGCTCGCCGAAGAGCTCCGCGAGCGCTACGACTACGACGTTCACCCCGACCCGCTCCTCTCATCGAACGCCGAGACCGGCGCGGAGGTCGAGGAGATCCTCCGGCTGCTCGATCTCAGATTCGACGTCGCGATCGACCTGCTAGAGGAGCGCGATCACGAGTTCGTCCACCTCACGCTCTTTTACCTCAACGTCATCCACCACTTCTTCTGGGACGAGGAGCCGAGCCTGCGCGCCTGGCAGCTGATCGACGACCGGCTCGCGGAGATCGACGAAATGGAGGACGTCAACCTCGTCGTCACGTCCGATCACGGCAGCATGGAGACCGAGGCGGAGTTCTACATCAACGAGTGGCTCGCCGAGCACGGCTACCTGCAGAAGGACCGCTCGGCGGACTACTACTTCCAGCGCCTCGGCCTGACCCGCGAGAACGTGCTCTCGGTCGCCAAGCGCCTGGGCGCGGTGGATCTCCTCGCGAAGATCGTGCCCGAGCGCATCCAGCGGATGGTCCCTCAGGAGGACGGCGTCAAGCGCGGCCGCAAGATGGAGGCGATCGACCTCGACGAGACGGCAGCCGTTGCGAGCAGCCAGGGGCCGATCTACCTCAACCCCGACGTGGCGGACGAGGAGACCCGCGACCAGCTCATCGAGGATCTGCGCGCAGTGA
This sequence comes from Salinarchaeum laminariae, assembly GCF_023204835.1. GTDB lineage: Archaea > Halobacteriota > Halobacteria > Halobacteriales > Salinarchaeaceae > Salinarchaeum > Salinarchaeum laminariae. The sequence goes on along the minus strand of NZ_CP096270.1, from coordinate 301,870 downwards.
CGGACGCTGACGGGGAGCCGTACTTCCCCGCGGTCTACCGCGGCGAAGACGTCTACTCCGGCGAGCACGTCGAGGACGGGCCCGACGTCGTCGTCGAGCAACGGCCCGGCGTCCACGTCAACGACGGACTCGGTGGCGGCGAGATCGTCACCGAACCCGATCGCTGGGCCGCGGAAAACACGATGACCGGCATCTTCCTCGCGAAGGGACCGGATTTCGAGCCACAGGGTCACCTGCCGGAGATCGACATGGTCGACGTCGCGCCGACGCTGCTGGCGACCTACGGACTGCCGATCCCCACCGACGTCGATGGCGAGGTGCTGCCGATCTTCGAGGAGCAACGCGATCCCGGCACCCGCGAGCCGATCGAGCTGGGTGACGATCGCGGGAGCGCCGAGGACGAGGTCGAGGATCGACTGAAGCAGCTCGGCTACATGGAGTGAGTCAGTGAGTGGGTCGTATCGACGCGTAGGAATCGGCAACCCTGGCACGGAAACCGCGAAAGCCCTCGGCGCGCTCGCGGCCGCTGTGCGACATATCCTCGCTCGCTTTGCTCGCTCGGATAGGGGCCACACAGCGGCCGCCAGACCCGCCTCGCCCTTTCAGTCCGCCAGGAATGGCGGTTGATCAGGTAGCCGGTCGCGTGGGCTGGCAGCGGAGCGCCGCCGTGGCCAGCCGGGGTGGCAGTCCACCGCCCGGAGCGCCGGACTGCTACAGCGTGGACTGATGGACGGGCTATTTCGGTGGTTGGACGCCGGAGCAGACGCCGTCCGGGTGAGAAGATTTATGCCCAGAGGATAGTAACTCATGAACTGAGTAACCATGTCTGTCATCGTCACTGGCGCGGACGGCTACATCGGCTGGCCGACTGCCCTCCGGATCGCGGATCGAACCGAGGATCGCGTCGTACTGGTCGACAACGGCGGCCGTCGCGAGTGGGTCGAGTCCGTCGGCTCCACGAGCGCGGTGCCGATCGCTTCGATGGAGGAACGCCTTGCGGCCGCGGAGGACGAACTCGGCTTGGCTAACCTCTCGCACGTGGAGATCGACCTCACCGACCGCGCCGCGGTCGACGAGCTCCTCTCGGTCCACGAACCCGACACGATCGTCCACGCTGCTGCCCAGCCCTCCGCGCCGTACTCCCAGATCAACGGCGAGCGGGCGAACTTCACGCAGCACAACAACATGCAGGCCACGCGGAACCTGGTCTGGGGACTCGAGGAGGCCGGGATGACCGACACCCACCTCATCGAAACGACCACGACCGGCGTCTACGGTGCCCCGGAGTTCCCCATCCCCGAGGGCGGCGCGGTGATGGAGAACGACGGCGAGCGCGACGAGGTGCCCTTCCCCGCAATGGCGGGCAGCTGGTATCACCTGACGAAGTCCCACGACGCGGCGAATCTCCGACTCGCCCACGACCAGTTCGACATTCCGATCTCGGACGTCCGCACTGCGATCACCTACGGTACCGGGACCGAGGAGACCGAAGCCCATCCGGATCTCGCGACCCGCTTCGACTTCGACTACTACTTCGGCGTCGTTGCCCACCGCTTCTGCGCCCAGGCCGTCGCTGGCTACCCGATGACCGTCTACGGCAAGGGCGAGCAGCGGAAACCGTTCGTTTCCCTCGAGGACGCCGTCGAAGGCCTCGCACGGCTCGCCGTCGGTGCGGACGCCGGGGACGATCCCGCCGAGCGCCCCGACGACCACGTCGTCTACAACCAGGTCACCCGCGCGATCAGCATCGTCGAGATCGCCCAGACCATCGCCGACGTCGGCGACGAGTTCGATCTCGACGTCGCCGTCGAGCACTTCGAAAACCCCCGCGACGAGGACGAGACGCACAAGATGGAGATGGCCAACGATCGGTATGCGGCACTGATCGACGGGCAATCGGTCACCTACGAAGAGGGCGTCCGGCAGATCCTGGGCGCGCTCGTCGAGTATCAGGACACGATCGAGGCTCACGAGGACCGGTTCCTGCCGGGTGTGTTGACCGACGATGAGTGACGGGTCGACGTCTGCAGATGCCAACGACGGCCAGCGCGTCCTCGTCACCGGCGGCTGTGGCTACATCGGGAGTACGCTCGTGCCACAACTGCTCGACGATGACCGGGTCGCCGACGTCGTCCTGCTCGATTCCCTCGCCTCCGGATCGCCCGCGAATCTCGCGGGATCCGTGGGGGATGGCCTCGAATTCCGACGTGGCGACGTGCGCGAGTACGGCGACGTCGAGAGTGCCACGCGCGGCGTCGACGCGATCATCCACCTCGCGGCGATCACCGGTGCTGCATCGACGCACGACCGGCGTGAGGAGACCTTCGCCGTGAACCGTGACGGGACCGAGAACGTCCTCACCGCCGCGGGGAAGTTCAACGTCGAGAACGTCGTCCTCGCGTCGTCGTGTAACAATTACGGCCGCGTCGCGAGCACCGACATCGACGAGACGGCCGAGCAGAACCCGCTCAACCCCTACGCGGAGTCGAAGGTCGCATCGGAGGAGTTGCTCGCCGACGCCATCGCCGAGCACGAACTCGACGGAACGGCGCTCCGAATGAGCACCGTGTATGGCTGGTCGCCGGGAATCCGGTTCAACCTCGTCGTGAATCACTTCGTGTTCCGCGGGCTGACCGACCGCCAGCTGACGGTCTACGGCGACGGATCGAACTGGCGACCGTTCGTCCACGTCGAGGACGCCGCACGGGCCTACCGATCGGCCGCGCTGGCGCCCGAAGACTGGTCGCAGCAGGTCTACAACGTCGGACGGAACGACCAGAACTTCAGGATCGAGGAAATCGCCGAAATCGTTCGCGATGAACTCGATCGGTCCCTCGATATCACGTATCTCGAAGAGGAGCACCCAGGTCCGTCCTATCACGTGAACTTCGATCGGCTCGCGGAGACCGGCTTCGAACCCGAGTGGACGCTGCCAGACGGCGTTCGGGACGTCGCCGCGCAGCTCGAAGGCTCCGAATCTGGAGAGGTGGTGGTGTGACGCAGACACCAGGCTCCGAGGGTCGCGACGTCGGCGACACCCCCTCCGTAGCGGTGACCGGGGCCGGTGGATACATCGGCAGCCGCGTCCTTCAGATTTTCCAGCGGGACCATCCCGAATGGGAGCTCACCGCGATCGACAACGGCTACCGTTCACAGGTCCAGTCGGTCGGCGACGTCGAGATCGAGCACGTCGATATCCGGAACCGGAGTCGGCTCGAAGACGCGCTTGTGGGAGCTGACGTCGTCGTTCACCTGGCGGCGGTCAGCGGCGTCGACGACTGCGACGACAACGCCGACCTCGCGTACGAGGTCAACGTCACTGGGACGAGCAACGTCGCGTGGTTCTGTCGGAAGACCGGCGCGGCGATGGCGTTCCCGTTCTCGATGGCGGTGCTCGGCGATCCCCAGGAGTTTCCGATCACGGCCGACCTGCCGCGAGATCCGATGAACTGGTACGGCCGGACGAAGGCGATCAGCGAGGGCGACATCGAGTCCTTCGCCGACGGCGCTTTCCCCGCACATATGTTCATGAAGTCGAACCTCTACGGCGAGCACGTCGTCGAGGATACGGTCGTCTCGAAGCCGACCGTCATCAACTTCTTCGTTAACCGCGCGCTCGCTGGCGAGACGTTGACGGTCTACGAGCCGGGTACGCAGTCCCGGAATTTCGTTCACGTCAAGGACGTCGCACGGGTCTACCTGCACAGCACCGAGGCGCTGCTCGAGCGGCTTGCTGCTGGTGAGACTGGAGCGGAGACCTTCGAGGTCGCCAGCGACGAGGATCCGTCCGTGATGGCCGTCGCGGAGCAGGTTCAGTCGATCGCCGCCGAAGAGACCGAAAGCGAGCCGCCGGTCGAACTCGTCGAGAATCCGCGTTCGGCGGAGACGATGGTCGAGAACTTCGCCGTCGACACCTCTCGGATTCGCGAGCAGCTGGGCTGGAAACCCGAGTTCGACGTGGAGTCCTCGATCCGGGAACTGCTCGCTCGGGAGGAGCATTCATGAGCCTGCCCGCGTGAGCGTGATGCAATGAGGAGCGAGGACGAACGCGTCGAACTCCTGGCGTCTCTGGATCTGAAGGAGTACGAGGCCACGGCGCTCGCACACCTGCTGACGGCGGGCCGGACTACCGCACCGGACGTCGCGGAGGCGACCGGCATTCCAAAGGCGCGGGTGTACGACGTGCTCGCGTCGCTGGGCGAGCTGGGCTACGTCAAGGTGATCCCCGGCCGGCCGAAGGAGTACCAGCCCAAGTCGCCAGAGGCGGTGCTGGAGCGGGCTAAGGAGAATCGACGACAGGCCTACGAGGATTATGTCGGTGACGTGGAGTCGCTGCGAGATGAGGTTTTGGAGACCTTCGGCCCGCTCTACGAGCAGGCCGACGAGGACGTGACGCCGACGGCGGAGCTGTTCCACGTCGTCGACGTCGGCGAGCCCAGCGAGACGGAGACGCGGCGGTTGTACAACGTTGCAGAGGAGGCTGTGTACGTGATCACGAACAGCTTCGCGTACTTCGAATCGGTGGAGCCGGCGGTGGCGGATGCACTGGAGCGCGGTGTGGAGGTGTCGGTGCTGTTGTTAGATCCGGCTCACTTGCCCGAGGAGAAGGCCGGGGTGCAGGCCGATGTGGTGGAGCGGATTTCGGCGGAGTATCCTGAGGTCGAGTATCGATTCAGCGAAGAGCGGCTACCCTGGCGGGGAACCTTCGTCGATCCGAGTGGGGAGTACGAGAGCGGACAGGCGATCTTTCTGACCGAGGAACCAGATGTGCCGAACCACCGGCGGCAGGCTGCGATTACGGAGAACGGGTCGTTCGTGGCTGGGATGAAGCGGTACTTCGATCTGGTGTGGGAGTATGAGAGTTTTCGTGATCGGTAATGAATTGCCAACTTCGAATTAATACAGATCGACGAGATTTACCTCATAGTCCATCAACTGAGCGGACATGATTCCTACTCACCGATTCGTCCCCTGGTTCGGAGGCGGTGACGCTGGGCGAGAGCCACGCTCGTACAGATCCTGGAAGTGGGCCTGGCAACGTATAACTAGCCGATCCTACTCATCCGATCTCTTCGATCGGATCGATGCGATCGACTGGGATCTGCTGATCGTTCTCGATGCTTGCCGGTACGACGTGCTCGCCGATGTGGCCGAAGAAAAGTGGTTGTCGACTCAGCTATCTCGCCGGTCTGTGTCACACAACAGTTCGTCGAAGCAGCTTCTCGCGAAGCGATCTTCGACGGAGCTACCTACGTGAGTGCAAATCCGGCCTCAAGAGCGTTCGACAACGCCGTCGATCACAAGGCCGTGTACGAGAGCGACTGGGATGACGATCTCGGAACTGTTCGACCAGAGGCGGTCTACAGTATCGCGTCCGAACGAGTCCGTTCCGGTGAGCGGACGGTGGCGCATACGATGCAGCCGCACTATCCCCACATCTGCCGGATCGGTGGCGATGTTGTTCCTGTCCCCGGTGGTCTCAACCCCACAACGCTCGGCGCAAGCCAGGACGAGACTCCAGCACAGAATATCCCATACGCGTTTTTCACCGGTTCCACCGACGTTCGGCGCGCTCGGCAGTCCTATCGAGCCTGTACGAAATTCGCATGGGAGTCAGCCCTCGAAACCGGTGGCACCCTCGCTGCTGAAGGCTATACTGTCGCCATTACAGCGGATCACGGCGAGCTACTTGGGGAATGGGGGCTCGTCGGTCACCCGTGGCGCGTTCGCATTCGTCCACTGGTCGAGGTTCCATGGATTGTCCTCGGAACGGAGAATAGGCAGTCCGAGACGGCGGACTCCGTCGAGGAGAAACTCGAGGCGCTGGGCTACGTCGAGTAACGGTACGCAATGTCGTCGGCGTGCCGATCCGTCCCACGTCCGATCACTCAAAGAGTTCCTCGATCCCGACGAACTCAACGTCGTAGTTCGAGCGAGCGTAGTCGATCAGCTCGTAAAAGCGATCGCTGAAGGCGTCGTCGCGGAAGGCATGGTAGTGGACTGCGACGCAGAACTTCCCGTCGTGTGCTGCGGCGACGTCGAGGTGACGCTTGACCGGATCGACCGGATTGTGCCTCGTCAGTGAGACGCACGTTATCTCGGTGCTGCCCTGGAGTTCGTAGAGCATCGGGCGAACCGGCATGAACACCGAGTGATCTCCCCGTCGCCAGAATCGATCGGCGTCGCGGAGAAAAGAGACGGGGCCGGCAGTCTTGTTACGGTACTTGAACCAGAGATCGCGGAGGAACACGTGGAGGACTTCGGGCGTCTTTGGGCGGTTGACAGGAGTCGGATAGTAGCAGAGGCGCATTCCGGCGTCCTTCACGGCCTGGATCCCGCGACGTGAGAGGGAATTGTTCGGCGGGACGAACACGTCGACTTCGTGCTCGAGCGTCTTCTCGAGGTGTTCGCGGCCCCGCTCGATCCGGCTCGGCAGGTCGGTCCCGGCGACGAACTCGGGGCGGCCGTCGAAGCGCTCGTGCGAGTAGCCGTGGAGGGCGACGGCGCAGCTGCCGTCCTCAAGGCCGTCTTGGAGGTACTCGATGAGGTCCTCGTTCGCTTCCAGCGGCCGGCGCTCCGCCTCGTCCCAGCGGTCATCCGGGACGGCCGGACACTCCAAACTCGCGTGGTATGGAACGACCGCGAACGAGACCGGAACGTCTGCCGGGAGCCTCGCGTAGGCGCGCTCCAGCTCGGCGACCTCGGTGAAGGCGTTACAGTCGTCGTCGCGGATGGCGAATTGGAGCGTCATGCCTCCCGCTGGAGGATTTCCTCGTGGACGCGCTTTACGCGCTCCGAGAAGTCCGACCAGGTGTTCGATGTCGCAATTTCGCGGGCGCGCTCTCCCATCTCTCGGGCTTCCCTGGGGTTGTCGTAGAGGTAACGGAGCCGGTTCGCGATCGCCTCGGGATCGCGGATCGGTACGACGAAACCGCCCCCGCCGACGTACTCCCGCTGGGCGTGCTCCGTGATCACGACCGGCACCGACGAGGCCATCGCCTCGGCGATGGTCTTCGAGAACCCCTCGGTCAACGATGGGTGGACGAGGACCGACGCACGCTCGTAGTAGTCGGCCGGATCGTCGACGTAGCCGACGTGTTCGACGCCTTCGAGGTCGTCTATCTCCGAGCCGACAATCTTTCGAACCGCGTCGTTGACGGTGCCACAGAGGAGCAGACGCGCGTCGGGTAGGTCAAGCTGCTGCCAAGCATCAAGGAGGTATTGGACGCCCTTCAGCTCGTTCATGTTCGCCACGCTGACGACGGTGAACTCGTCTTCGGGCGGCGTCGTCGCCGGGTGCGCATCAAGGTCCGCCGCAAGGGGCCCCACCTTCAGCAGTCGGTCCTCGGGCACGCCATACTCGCGGAACGTCTCACCGGAGTATTCCGAGAGGTAGAGCACGTAGTCCGCGAGTTCGAAGCCCTCTTGCACGCGCTCGTCGAGGTCGGCGTCGGCGTCGAGACCGTAGCGCTCGCGTTCTTCCACGAGGAGCGACCGGACGTGCTTCGGGTGCGAGGAGGACGCGTAGACGGCCGTCGTGCTCCCCGCCTCGCGAGCGGCACGGAGCGTCTTTACTAGGTGCGGGAACGAGTGAAGCGTCTCCGGTGAACCGACTCGACGACTTGCCAGGTCGTCGAACAGACGGATCGTCGCCTCGCGAGCGTCCAATCGCGGGACGACCGACTCGGCGAGGTAGAAAGCTCGGGGGATCGTCTTCCCGCCTGGAACGGGCACCTCGAAGAGGTCCGGGTTGAGGCCGTACGTTTGCTCGACGTCAAGGACGAATACGTCCTCAAGCACATCAGCGTGGGCGAGGGCCTCGATCGAGTGGTACGTCGGCTCGCTCTTGAGATCCTTGGGGTAGCCGAAGTGGGTGAAGCTCGCCGCGGAGACGGGATTTCGGGTCATCGGAATTCAGGAGTGTCGTGAGTACCTACGCCGACGGGCTGATTTCGGGTAGTCCGGCATCTATCAGTTAGGTGGTCGAGAGCCACCGAACTAAACGCTTTCTGAAGGTCGAGCATACTTGGCACCCGACGACCCTCTATCCGGTCGCTGCAACAGCTGTGGAGCGTGACGTCTGGCTCCTTGTCGAAACGGCGGCCGACTACGATGTCTCCGACGAGCGGCTTGTCCTCCCGCCGGTACAAGCGCCCGACCTGCCGGACGACAGCTTGCGACACACTGCCGTGATCGTTCCCGAGGCGAACGGCAGCTTGTAGAGCTGGTCGACGACCTCGACGGAACACCGTCGTGTCAGGTGCTTCGCCGCGAAGGAGAGCGGCTGGAGCCACCAACGGCCTGGAGTCAGCCAGAACTCCGTGTCAACCGAGATTACCTCGTACGAGAAGTCAAATAGTAAGAGCGCTCGTGCCTGTTCTCGAACCTCCTCACGGTACTGCCGGACCACTGGTGGTGCTCGTGGTCGGGATCCGATGTCGGCCAGATTGTCTCGCCAGGGTTCTCGACGATAGCTACCATACCGCCGGGTTCGAGGACGCGGTGCCACTCGCGCATAGCCGCCGCAACGTCCGGGATTTGGAACCACGTCTTTACGCACCAAATAGCTGCCACTGACTCGTCGTCAAAAGGAAGATTCGTGGCAGTCGCGCGGACGCCGTCCTCGTCTGCGTGTGGATCGACATTTAGCCATTCATCCGCGGTCCGAACCGCCGCCGATGTCGAGTCGGACGGGCTCTCCGCTGGATTGCATTTCCCGAAATATCAATAGTCGGACTGTTTTAATCGATTCGTTGCCCCCTGACATTTGTTCAGTAAATTCATTTGGCGCTATCGTCGAACGGCGACTGCTGCCCGAGTGGGTAAGCCAGCGCACAGCGTTGCGAGAGTCGAATGCGTGTACCGGGGTCAGATGACGTAGCCGAGCTCCCGGAGCTGCTCGTCGACCCGGTCCATGTCGACGGCGGTTCGTTCTGGTGGCTCGGCAACGATCTCCTTACGGGTGTCGCTTTCTTTGACGTGCCACGGGACGTCCACCGTCGGGCCGTTGAAGATCCCTTTGTGGTGCCCGTAGTCCCGCGTCGGGACGAAGTCGTGGCGATCGCCAAGCATCTCCCCGTGGTCTGCCGTGATGACGGTTCGCCCGCGGAGTGCGTCGAGCAGTGTCTCCACTTCGTCGAGCACGATCGACAGATTCTCGCGGTACGCCTCGCGGAGGTCGGCGACAGTGGCCTCGTCCGCCTCGGCGACGACATCGATGAGCGAGTTGGACTGGTGACGGAATATCGCGCTACCCGCTGTCCCGATGAACGGGTGATGAGGCTGGAGGTAGTGGATAATGAGCCGTTTGTCGGGGTACTGCTCGGCGACCTCCTTCGCTACTCTCGTGACAGTCTCCGGGGTGACGACGTTCAACTCTTCGTCGACCCACTCAACGTCATAGCCCCCGTGCTGGAGATCGACGAATGTGTGAACCTCTGCGCCGATCTCGTCGCGGAGTTTGAGGAACCAGCTGTTGGCACCGACGTAAACGGTGTCATGAAGTCTCCTTTCGGCGAAGGTCCCGCGGACCCAGTGGTAGGTCGCAGAGCCAATAGACTCGCGGCGCTCGGTTCGACCGGGCAGCGTTGCCTGCTCGCAAAAGTGGTCGTAGCGACACGCATCGAGGATGATCAGGTTGTCCCAGTCCTCGTCGAGGACGTTCATACCGTCGGGGTTGAACTGGCGTCGGCCGAATCTGGTGTGCAATAGCTTGTTTGCCTCCCGCCCGACCTTCGTGACGTCAGTAAGCGATCGCAAGAACCGACTGGCCGACTGCATATGTCACTTATCTCGATACTCCGTCGCATAAACGGTTCGGATCCGTGCCAGTTGTTCGGCTAGCGAACGTCGTATCACTGCTTCGCTCAGGCGACGGCACGATAGATTTCTACGTACCGATCGGCGATGCGATCTCACTTAGGGTCGTGATGAGTTAGTAGGCCGCGCTTTGCATCGGCAAGTGAGATCAGTGTGCAGCAGTCGCGGAGGATGTCGGCGGCGTGCCCGCCTTCTTAGGCGACGAACATCCCATCTCCGGTGACACAATTACTCGAACTACGCGAACCCGCAGTCGGTCGTGATGTCCAGTACAACTCTTCGCGAGCGCCTGTAGCCCGATCATCTAGAAGCTCTCGAGGTTCGACGGGACACCCACCCGTCGGCGCGCTTGTACTGTTGCTTGACCTCGTCGGAGACGTAGCCGAGATGTCGGTCCGGCTATCTATTGAACGCGAACTCAATGCGGTACACGTCGAACCAATTTGTTAAGAATATCTACTAGGGTGGGTCAGTAAAATCTGCCGGGAATTAGCTCAAGACGCCCGAATCCGCGCGGAGTCAACAATCTGAACAGTATCGTCCGCTAATAGTGCTTGTGGCAGGGATAGGACTTCGATCTACGCATCTTGCCAGGACTTCCAGCAGTCGTCATTGAGTCGTCGGGTTCGAATATGCCATTTCTCCTGGACTGTTCCCAAAGTATATGCTATAAGACTGCTCTCTCCTCCAGACCAGATCGTTACCAGGACACATCTTAGAAGAGTCATGTGAAATCCTCGTGCGATTTTTCATTATGCCATAATCTACCCCGCGACTAATACTTCACCGGAACTTCGGTCCGGTGCTGATTCTATAATTTCCCAATCATTTTTTCTTAAAATCGCTTTGACCTTATCTGTCGAGGCTCCTTTTGATGGATGGGTTTCTACAATAATTTTGTTTATATCTCTGGTTAGGTGAGGGATTATATTCACTTCTGCACCCTCACAATCGAGTTCCGCAATCTCACAGGAGGGCAGATTTGAAGGAGAAACTGATTTTGCATTGCCAGGTAGGCCCTTTAAATCTATTGCATCACCTACGACAGCATGCTTGACAGTTGTCTGTTTTGAAACTCCATTTTGTTCCAACGTGCTTAGGAGGTCATCAACGATTTCCTTAGCTGCTTCATAAATGAATACTTTCCCCCCTTTACCGACTTGTTGCCCTGCTACAACAGATGTAATTCCATATCCTCCTCCCACAATGACGACTGAATCTCCTTCATGAACATATTTACTAATAAAATTGCAGTTTGGTTCCTTATGGTGGTCTGGCCAAGAAAAATCGACACCGATGATATTATCGAACATCTTTGTGCATCGGCCTGACGCCATCACGGAAATACCACGGATCTTGGGATAATCACGGCAAGGCAAGTGTGGGCGTATTGTCTTTTTGAATGCAAATCTAGATGATTCTCTGAGAAGGGAAGGTACCCCTTTTTCTCTGTATACAGTAACAGCGCGTTTGAGAAGACCGGTCATCTCACTACTCTGTTGCCTGTTTCGCAATAAATATGTCCTTCCCTATACGGCGGCGCCAGGTGGTGGATTCTTCTGATCATAACTGACGTATATTCCATCTATCATATATTTATACTCTCTCGATAACATTCTATGTAGGAGTTTGCAATATCCCCCCACGTTAGCTTCTCAGTTTTGTTATATGCATCACATTTCCAGTTCATGATATTGTTTGATGAACTGATGTCTCTCAATATCTCTGCAGCATTTTTTCCGTCATCGGCGACATGGATACCATTGCTCGGCGTGGCCCAATCGAATTGTGCGAGCCCGCAACCCTTTGTGATGATTAGCGTACAGCCTTTTGCCATTGCTTCGAGACCGACCATCGAGAAGTTTTCCAGATTGGATGGGACAATCACGATATCGGCACTCTCGTACTCTCGCTTTAGGTCCTCGTCAGATAGGTATCCAACGTGATGTTCCCACCATCCTTCTAAGGCTGACTCTGCGTAGGAATAGTCACTTATACCTCCCACGATTGTTAAATCCACGCCCCCATCGCCGGGACAAAGGTGGTTGAGAAATGGTCTTTGGCCTTTCCGGGGATCAATTCGTCCAACTAGAAGAGCTTTAGGAGGCCGATTGGTCTTCCCTGGTGAGTGCCTGAAATTCTCAAGAATTCCCAATGGAATGACTTTGTCGGCTCTGGCTCGCCAGAGTCTGTGCATCTGTCTAACTGTCTCTGGACTTTGAGCCACGATAACGTCCGATGAGAGGGCCCCTTTCCTAGAGAACCAATTCATAAGCACCTCGCCAGCCAAAGACTGGATCGGGGGACGCCTGCCGGTCCGTTCCCACATGATAGCCATGTCGGAGGTCCATTGCACGGTCCGGACATCTGAGGTATAGGGATACCGCTCGAGGGCGTGGAACACGTCGGCGTCAGTCGCCCCGACACGACGCTTGACGTCCCGATAGAGCCGTTGCCACTCGCGGACTGAACTTGGCATCGGTGACACCGATTCGAGCTGTACGTCGGGATGAGGTGGATCATCGCGATCGCCGTAGGTGAACACCGTCGGAGCGTGCCCTCGTTCGGCCAGGGCTCGTGACAGACCTGCCGTCACCCGCGAGGGACCGTGGTTCCCGTGGTACTTCCCGAAGAGGGTGACGTTCATCGTGCTGCCGGAGTAGCGCGCTCGTTGGGTTAAGGTTTCGGAACGGCAAGCGCGAGTTGGGGGAGAGAAGTGCGATGCCGAAATGTTTTGACGTCGGCATTCAACCACTCCTGTGAGCGAGTCCAATGCACGTCGCGATTCTTGTCAAGGAGTTTCCACCGGACGTCATCGGTGGAACGGAGACCCAGACGCGCCGCATGGCCGCGGAGCTCCAGCAGCGAACGGACCATGACGTAACTGTCTACACAAAGGCGTATGCTGGCTCGGAGTCGCATTCCGAGTATTCCTTCAACCTCGTTCGCGTCCCGAACTGGAGGCTCACACCGTTCGTCAGCACACTCACGTTCGTTCTCGTCGCCTTCCTCTATCTGCTACGCGATCGCCGAACAATCGACGTGCTCCAGTGCATGATGATCTATCCGAATGGATTCGTCGGCTATCTCCTTCATCGGCTCGCCGGGCTACCGTACTTCGCGTGGATTCGGGGCGGCGACTACTACTTCATGAAGGAGACCCGCTGGAAGCGCTGGATGATCGATCGCGTGCTCGGCGACACGACGGTGCTCGTCCAGACCCCGACGATCGAAAGGGACGTGCGATCAGAGTTCGATCCACAGAATCTTGCCGTCTTCGGCAACGGCGTCGACCTCCCCGATCGCCTGGCTGACGGAGACGAAATCGTCTACGTCGGACGCCTCGAGGACCAGAAAGGAATTGACGTGCTGCTTCGCGCTCTGGAGGACACCGACGAAACACTGGTCGCCGTGGGGGATGGATCGGAGCGTGCGAGGTTGATGACTCTCGCCGACGAACTCGGGGTCGACGCGGAGTTCGTCGGTCTGGTGGATCCGGACGAGGTGGCCGGGTATCTCCGGCGTGGAAAGATCTTTGTCCTCCCGTCGGTGGCTGGGGAGGGACTACCGAACGCGCTCCTCGAAGCGTACGCTCACGGTCTGCCAGCCGTGACAACAGATCTGGCAGGCCTCCCGGACGCAGTCGTGGACGGCGAGACAGGATTCTTGGTGCCCCCGAACTCCCCATCCGAACTCCGAGATCGAATTCTGCAGCTCTGCAATGACGACGAGCGTCGTCAGGCGATGGGCGCGTCCGCCCGTGAATACGTGGAGAGGGAACATTACTGGGCGTCGATTACAGCCCGGCTGGACGAAATTTACGAGTCACAATAAGGAAGATGGCGTTGGTGGCGTTCAATGGTTCCGACTGCTGTTCCCACGCTCAATAGCGCCAAACCCATCGTGCGCTGTCGCGTTTGTCGGATGAAGTCACCAGTGTGCCGTTGGCCACGATCGTCCGCTGGACGCGAACTGTGGACGATCCCCTGCCGTTTCCCGAAATATCGATAGATATTCACGACTACTCCGTTTCCAGTCACGAAGAGGACTTTCGAATGCGTCTGGGACGGACAACGCTCGCTCATTTTGGCTCTCACGTCGCAATATCGATTGCGGGCTTCGTTGCGACGCTGTATATTGCCCGGGAGCTCGGGTCGTCGGTTCTCGGACTCTACAACACGACTGTGGCGTTGCTCTTCTGGACGACCCTCCCCGTGAGCGCACTCGAGAGCGCCATGAAAAAGCGAATCAGCGAGGGAACTGACCAGGGATCGTTCATGGCAGCCGGGGCGATCGGAATTCTCTTTCTGGCGAGCCTCATGGCGATATTCTCTCTTCTTCTCTCCTCACAGATTGACGGGTACGTCGGTGCGTCCGTGAGCTACTTCTTCGTACTACTCCTTCTCGGAAACGGACTCGTCAATATCGTCGGGACGACCCTCAAGGCCCAGAAGAACGTCGGGCGTGCCGGCGCGGTCAACGCGTTCAATCAGGTGCTACGGACGGCGCTCCAGATCGGACTCATCGTCGTCGGTTACGAGCTCGGCGGAATCCTCGTCGGTCACGTCGTCGCATTTTTCGTAGCCGCAGTCGTCGGACTACGATACGTCACTATCTCTCCTTCGCGCCCCGGTCTTGACCACTTTCGCAGTCTCTACGAGTATGCCCGATACTCGTGGCTTGGAACACTGAAGTCGCGTGCCTTCGCCTGGATGGACACTCTCATCCTTGCAGTCTTCGTCGCTCCCGAACTTATCGGGATCTACGGCGTGGCGTGGAACCTCGCCTCCATGCTATCGATGGTGAGTACGTCTGTGAGCCAGACGCTCTTCCCGGAGATGAGCGAGCTTAGCGTTAACGACGGGTACGACCGCATCCACCACTACATGGAAGAGGGTCTCGTCTTCGTCGGCATCTTCTCCTTCCCAGGCTTCGTCGGTGCCCTCGTCATAGGTCCACGCCTGTTGCGGATCTATAGCCCGGAGTTCCAGCGCGGATCGACGATACTCCTCCTTCTCATCGTCGCCACGACCGTCGCTGCGTTCGGCGGTTTGTTCGTGAACACCGTCAATGCCATAGACCGACCGGACATCGCATTCCGAATCAATCTCGCCTTCGTGATCACGAATGCGGTCCTCAACACCGTGTTGATATGGGCTATGGGCTGGTACGGTGCAGCGATCGCAACGTTGCTTTCAGCCACGGTTCTTCTCGGAGCTGGATACTACTCAGTCAGCGAGTTGATTGGTCGGCCTTCAATCCCGGCCGGTGAAATCGCTCGGGAAATCGTCGCTGCATGTGTGATGGGTGTGCTCGTCGTAGGTCTGAACCGTGTGGTACCAACCGGAAATTTCCTCACGGTTGGTATTGTCTTGGTCGGTGCTGCGACGTATACAATCGTTTTAGTCGGCCTATCAGACCGAATTCGATCCAAAGCGATCGGGCTTTCTCCAATGTGATCGTAATTTCACCGTTCTATCCAACTGGCTTGTGTGGGCAGTATGTTTCGCTTCTATCGGACGTATATGGGTGGAAAAGGATATTTGTGCTGAATGGCAGTCTTATCTCTGTTGTAATTGCTGAAAACACTATCTGTGCTAATAATTATGAGTTCCATTATAGACTGAGGTACACCTTCAATTTGCATTATAGGGAAATTGAAAAGGGTTGTATGGGGCGTCAATTTACTACCGTGTAAACACACGCACCAGAATCTATAACAATGGTTGGGACTATGTCATATTTCATGTCCGATCGCCAGCTTGTTGTCCCGTAGCAGCGCCCTCGAGTATAGGATCAGTAATGCGAAAACCGTGCTCGCAATCAGGGCAACGACCAGTGATCGCCGTTCGACGTTGAGGACATCTCCGATGATTCCGAAGACGGTTGGAAACACGCCGACGGTCAGAATACCGAGTGAGATCGCAGTCGCTACGAACAACTCCGTTCGAGAGAAGTTCGTCCGGTAACGTCCGAACCCCAAACGAAGACGAGTAGGGTGACGATTATGAGGAAAAGCTGCAAGGCGGTGTTGCCGAGTCCTGGAATTTCGGCCTGCAGCGGAGAAAGCACCGCCGTACTCGCGTCGATCACAAGCGGGACCGTGCGGGGCGAGGGGGTAGGTGTTTCGGATATGTCGGTGTTGCGGAGTATTCCCCTACGACGATTAATCTCTCTCGTTCTCGATACACCCCGCGGTTGAACAGGAGTCTCTGCCGTTCGACGGCGACGCTGGAACCCGAAGATGAAGTCTCGACCCGCCTCACACAACCTGAGTAATTGTGGGGAGGACGGTCCTTCCTCAGTCGCCTCAGTCCAACTGCGAGAGAATCGTCCGGTAGCGCTCCACAGCCGCCTCGAAGCTGTACTCCTCCTCGATCAGTGTCCGCGCACGGCCGCTCATCGGTTCGAGCGCGTCCGCCGAGAGCGATTCCATGATCGCGTCGGCGATTGCGCCGGGCGACTCGTCGCCCATCGCGAGACCGGTCTCGCCGTCCTGCACCACGTCCGGAACTCCCGAAACTGGCGTTGCGAACGCTGGCGTCCCACAGGCCATCGCCTCGAGAATGGTCGTTGGAAGTCCCTCGGTTGGACGCGACGGCATGACGAGCAGGCGAAGCGAGTTGAGCTGTTCGGGGATCTCGTCGTGATCGACCCATCCCGTTGTTTCCACTGTCCCGGCCGCAATTTCGTCGACAAGCTCCGCTTCGAGCCACGGACTGAGCGGGCCCTCGCCAACGAACCGGAAGGTCACGTCCTTGGGAAGCTGCTTGGCCACCTCAGCGAGCGTCCGGATGCCCTTCTCCTCCGCAATCCTCCCCACAAACCCTACCGTACGGGGCCGCTCGTCGAAGGGAACGCGAACGTCGAACCGATCGGTATTCACGTACCGGGCTCCGGTCGTGTAGAGCTTCGATTCGTACCGATCCAGCCCAAGTTCGGTTGCCATCCCCGGTGTGTAGGTGATGATCGCGTCGCTCGCCCTGTAGCTCCCCCGCTCGAGCAGCTCCACTGGCAGGACGAGGAGTCTGGCCAGCGCCCCCGGCATTTGTCGCTCCCAGCTCAATCGAAGCGTCAATGGAACGTCGCCTCGTGGTTCTACGACTACGGTCTTTCCCACGGCCCGGGCGAAGAGCACCGGAAGGAGGTACGCTGTGGCGCCAAAGAAGAGGATGACGTCTTCGTCGCGCTGCTGAATTGCCCGGCACATCCTGAACTGATTCACGAGAAATCTCACGGCAGCGATCGCGACGTTTGACTGGCTGGCGCCACGCTTGGTCAGTTCCACGACTTCGTGGTCGTCCCTGATCGATGAGCCTGCTGGAAGGTCTGCTGTCACTAGCGATACCGCGGTCACGGCCGAAAGGATGTCGAGCAACGTTCGCGTCGCGTTCTCTCCGGCTGCTCCCAACGGGTGTGTCACGACGCAGACCGATGGGAGATCATCAGTCATCGGTCATCGCCACCGTCGGAACGCGTAGAGATAGCCCAGCCCGACTGCGGCCGTCAACACCCACAACATCAAGAGCTGAACTGCCTGACGCTTCGCATCTTTGCTCAGGACGCCGCGAAGCCGTCGTGGCGTCGAGCGAAAGACGAGGTCTCGGAGATAGTCGGATTCCGTCCCCCCTGTGTTCGGGACCAGTACTTCCATCGCCCGCTTCGAGTACCCCTGCCAGAACGCCCGGTCGACCAGCCATCGCGGTTTCGTCCGGTACTCGAAGACCTTGTGGCCTACCTCGGCCTGCGGATTGTACCACACCCCTTCACCGTAGTCTTCTCGAAGCCGGGCACACAACTCAGTCTCTCCACCCTGCAAGTTCGAATCGCCTTTCCGCCCACCGATCTCGGCGTCGAAGCCACCCAGCTCCAGAAAGACTTCTCTGTCGAAGGAAATGTTGGATCCGAAGGTATTCCGGACTTCTCCCGCCCCGTCCGCGAACCCTCGGTGGGTCACACCGATGAGCCAGTAGAACTCTTCAGGAAGAAATCCGGGCTTCCCGTCGACCCACAGCGGCGTCATCTTTCCGCCGACAGCGATTGCGTCCTGCTCCTCGTATGAGTTCACGAGCTTCTCGATCCACTGTTCGTCTGCCACAGCGTCGTCGTCGATAAACGCGACCACGTCACCGGAGGCCAGCTCTGCACCGGTGTTACGACTTTCGAGCAATCCGACGTTCTCCTCGTTACAGTGGAGAACCACGTTGGAGGTTTCGTCGAACTGGTGCTCTACACGGTCGAAGACTGACACAGTTCCGTCGACGACGACCACGACTTCCACGTCGTCGTACGTCTGAGCGAGCAGACTCTCGACGCATTCGACGAGGTCGTCGAAGCGTTCCATCGAGTAGACGCAGACGACGACCGAAACTCTCATCGACCGCGGGTTTCGGTCGCTTGCGAATAAGCATTGTGCGTTTCGGGATACCGCAACTGGACTCGGCGATCCGCGCCCGTCGTTTCACAAAGTTTATTCGCGCGTTGGGACTGGGCCACGGTAATGAGCGCCGACGCCGAGCAGGATGGACGGTCGGAGTCTGAGGCCGTCCTCGACCGTCTCCATGATTGGTATCACGTGCCCCTCCTCGCTGCGATTCTCGGGGTGATGTTGTGGTTCCGCACACGCGCATACGACCATTTCGTTCAATCCGATACGGTCTATTTCGGTGGTAACGACCCGTACTATCACTACCGTGCGACGATGTACAGCGTCGAGAACTGGCCACGTCGACTCTACGGCGACGCGTGGACCCACTTCCCATTCGGCGGTAACGTCGGCAATTTCGGTAGCCTCATGGACCAGACGGTTGCGACAGTTGCGCTCGTCGTCGGTCTCGGCGATCCCTCCGCGCGTCAGGTCGCTATCGTCGCCGTTCTGGCGCCGGCCGTCATCGGTGCCCTCTGCGTATTCTTGGTCTACTGCATCGGCAATCGGCTGAGTGGTCACCGAATCGGTGGTATCACCGCGGCCGCAGTGCTCGCACTCGTTCCACAGAATTCGTGGGTCCGACGCAGCACCGCCGGATTCTACGATCACCACGTCGCCGAGGCGTTCATGATGGCCGCTGCGATCCTGGCCATGCTCTACGCCCTGGACACGGTACGTCGCGAGCGTCCCGTGTACGAGCAGCTCCTTGATCGTGACTGGGACGGCCTTCGACCGACGCTCCAGGCGAGTGCAGCTGCAGGCGTCGTGATGGGTCTCTACCTACACGTGTGGGCTCCTGGGATAGTTCTTGGTGGCATATTCGGGGTCTTCTTCCTAGTTGCGATGAGTCTCCTGGTCGTCCGCGGCGAGAGCCCGGAGCATCTCGCGTTCGCGGGCGCGATTTCGATGACCGTAGCGGCACTGACGATCCTCCCGTGGACGCTCTCGCTTGAGTTTTCGAGTGCACAGATGTCCTTACTGCAGGTGGTCATTCTTCTCGGGGTCGCTGTCGGCTGTGTCGTGATGGCTGCACTCTCGCGGTTCTGGGACGACGAAGGGTACGATCCCAACCTCTATCCGGCCGCCGTCGGTTCGCTGGTCGTCCTCGGTCTTGCAGTCATGTGGTTCCTCCTTCCGGAGGCCTGGGCTTCTCTCGAGGGCGGCATTTCCCGCGTCGTGCCGATGGGTCAATCCGACACGCTCGGGACCGTCTCCGAGGCTCAGCCGACGGGCTGGGACAACTTCGGTGAGAAGTTCTACGACGGTTACGGGTTCACGTTCTTTACAGCACTCGCAGCTGCCGCCGTGATGACCGTGCGTGCTACGCTCGCCGACAGGCCCCGGTCGGACTATCTCCTGATCGTGGTCTGGTCTGCCTTCGTGTTCTCGATGGCGATGTCCCAGACCCGGTTCCACTACTATCTCGTTCTCGCCGTCGCCGTGCTCAACGGCTGGCTCGTCGTCCAGGCGCTCGAGCTGGCTTCGCTCCCGTCCTTGCAAACGATCGAGAACGTCGAGGCCTATCACGTACTGACCGTGCTCGCGGTCCTCACGATCCTCTTCGTGCCAATCGCCTCGCCGATCGCAGCCACGACGGCCGCGGAGCAGTCCGAAAACAACGGTCCAGGTAGCGTCGCCTTCTGGCAGGACAACCTCGACTGGATGGAGGAAAACACCCCGGAACCGGGGACCTTCGGCGGTGCAGACAACGAGATGAGCTACTACGGCCCCTACGACGAGATCAACGACTACGAGTATCCCGAAGGGGCCTACGGCGTGATGTCGTGGTGGGACTACGGCCACTGGATCACCGTCGAGGGAGAGCGAATACCGATCGCGAATCCGTTCCAGGAAGGGCCGCGTACCGCGAGCTCCTACTTCCAGGAAACCAATGAGACGCGCGCCAACATGTATCTGGAGGCGCTCCCCTCGGACGAAATCAGCGGGGGCCAGCTCTACGGCGCCAACGAGTCAGAGCTCCAGGCCGCCATCGACGCTCGCACCGAGCAGGAGGCGGGCGAAGAGACTCGCTACGTCATGATCGACGATCAGATGGTCGGCGGGAAGTTTAGCGCGATTACGGAGTGGACCGGCCCAGGTGCGTCGGCGTACACGAGTCTCCAGGAGTTCCCGGCGGGCAACGACAGCGTCTCGCTACAGGCGCTGAACGAACAGTACGACAGCACGATGCTCAGCCGGATGTACTTCAACGACGGCAGCACCGTCGGTCAGGCTGACGCCGACGCGCTGGAGCACTACCGGCTGGTCTATGAAAGTCCGACGCAGTCGACCGTCCTCTCCGTCGCCCAGCAGACGGAGAACGGCCTCCGGAGCACCGGTCTGACGGGGATCGACATCGGGACGCTCCAGCAGTACTACCCCGGCGTCTACAACTCGATCAACAGCCCGGGCGGGAGCTTCGTCCCGTACGACGTTCGTTCGGAGTCTGCTGTCAAGACCTTCGAGCGGGTCGAGGGCGCGACGCTCACCGGAGAAGCCGAACCCAACCATACGGTGCAGGCCTCCGTCCAACTGGAAACAAACACCGGCCGCACGTTCACGTACGCCCAGGCCACGGTCGTCGGTGAGAGCGGGCAGTTCGAGATCACGGTGCCCTACGCGACGACGAACGGCCTCGGCCCCGACGACGGTTACACCAACAGCTCCGTGATCGCCAACGGCAGCTACACTGTCAGCTCCGGTACCTTCGTTAACGTCACGGCGGAGGCCGAGAACGTCTCGGTCACCGAGCAGGCGGTCTACGACGGCGAGACGATCGACGTCGATCTCGAAGAGGTCGAGACGAACGGAACTGATGGCACCAACGGTGGGAACCAGAGCACCGGCAACGAGACGAGCACCGACGCCGTCAGCGGCTCATCGACGGATACTGCGAGTGGCTCTTCGACCGACACTGCGAGTGGCGCCTCGACGAGCATTTCCTCAGCATCTGGCTCCAGCGCGGCACCGGTGACCGGGTCCCCGGTTTCCCCAACCGCCTCGGCCTCTACGGCCGCATCAACGTCAATGTCCACCTCGACGGCCGTGACCGCCACCGACTGGGCGGCGCTTGCCCCGAACGAGGCGCTCACAGTGGGCCAGGACGCGCTCGGCGACAGTCTCGAAGCGTCGGTACGTTCGATCACCGATCTACCTACCGACCTACCGTTCGCGGGGTAACACCGTGGAGCCACGCGACGCCCTCACGACTGCGCTGAAAGGGGCTGCCATGGGGACCGCCGACATGGTCCCTGGCGTCTCCGGCGGGACCGTCGCGCTCATCGCCGGCATCTACGACCGGCTCATCGCCGCGATCGCCACACTCCATCCGGCACCGCTCTTGCACCTGCTGCGGCCGCACGACCCCGAGTCGCGTGCAGCGTTCGTCGAGGCCTGGCGGGAGATGGATCTCACCTTCCTGCTCGTCCTCGGCACGGGGATGATCTCGGCAGTGGTCGTGCTCTCCCAGCTGATTCCGATCGCGCTGGAGGACCATCGTGCGCTCACAGGCTCGTTCTTCGTCGGGCTGATCGCCGCGTCGGTCGTGTTGATCGGCCGTGACGTCCCCTGGACGCGGGTGCGGGCCGCCCTCGCCACCGCCGCGGCTGCACTCGTGGTCGCCGTCGCGACGGTCACGGTCAGCCTCGCGGAGCCATCGCCGCTGTTCGTCTTCGTCGCAGGCGCGATCGCGATCTCTGCCATGGTGTTGCCCGGGCTCTCTGGAGCCCTGCTCCTCCTGATTCTCGGCCAGTACGAGTACCTTCTCGGCAAGCTCGACGAGTTCCTCTCGGCGATCGTCGGCATCGCGACCGGAGATGCTCCCGAGACGATCGTCGATCCGGCTGTGGTCGTCGTCGCCTTCTGTTCGGGGGCGGTCATCGGCCTCCTCACGATCGGTCGGCTGGTCGATCGCGCACTCGAGCGCGACCGCGCGACGACGATCGCCGTCCTCGTCGGGCTGATGGCCGGCGGGCTCTACCCACCTGGCCGCATGGCCGGGAACGCGATGAGTGGCTCCGCCGTGGAGGTCGTCGCGGCGGTCGTCGTCGCGATCGTCGGCGCCATCCTCGTGACGGCGTTCGACGCCGTGACGAACGACCTGGACTACGTGTAGTGACTCTTGAGCGCTGGAATCCGATTTTTGCTGGCACTTTGCTCCGGTAGTCCCTCGTCTAGGGATCCTCACGAACCGTTCTCTCCGAAGCTACCGATAGAAACAGTCCGACTACTCCGATCGCCGCGCCTTTCGCCGGTACTCGCCGTAGCGATCCTCCGGGGAGAACGGCGCTGGCGCGCTGTTGACGGCCTCGGCGCCACACTCGGGACAGACGTCGCCAAGTGTGTAGACCGGGCGCTCGTGGGTGGATTTCCAGGCCGAGCAGACGTGAATGTCGGATTTCATCGAAATGGAGACGCTGGCCGCCTTCGGACGCTGTCGCGCTACTCGTCTTCCGTCCGACGATCTCGGTGGAACTCGCCCGCGCCACCGATGCCTTCGATGGCGTCGACCGCCCGCGCGCCACTCTCTTCGAGCTCGCGCTCCGCGGTCTTGTAGTTGGGCGCCTGCACGCGCAGTCGGTACTCGGGCGAGCCGACGTAGGTGACTTCGAGGTCGACCTCGTCGGGGACTTCGCCGTTGCCCTCTGCGGCCTGCAGCGCCTCCTTCACGTCGTCGACGCCGTCGGTGCCGGGTGACTCGAGGTCGACGTAGCCGGTGACGGTGACGTAGGGAACGGAGACGTTATCGCGTGCGGCCTCGACGATTGCGTCGATTTCGTCGTCGTCGAGATCGACGCTCTCCAGGGCCTCGTGCCCGCGGATCGCGGACTCCTCGAAGGCCTCGTACAGCGTGCCGTACTCGGCCAGGAGCGCGTTCGCAACCTCGGTGAGGTCCTCGTCGTCGCCCTCGGGGAAGGCGATCTCCATCCAGTTGTCGGCCTTTTGCTCGTTCTTCCACTCCTGGATGGTGTCCGAGCGCTGGTGGTCGTTGACGTCCTTGATCGAAAGGTCGATCTGCTGGCTGGACTCGTCGACGTCGAGGACCTTCGCGACGACGGTCTGGCCCTCCTGGACGTGGTCGCGGACGTTCTTGATCCAGCCGGAGGCGACCTCACTGATGTGGACCAGCCCGCGCTTGTCCTCGTACTCCTTGAGGTCGACGAACACGCCGAAGTCCTCGATCTCGTCGATTTCGCCGACGACCAGCTCGCCGGGCTCGGGCCAGCCGCTGTACTTCATGTGTGGGACTCCCGGGACTCGACGACCTCGAGGATCTCGGCGTCGAGCGTCGACAGGCCGCCGGTCGGCGTCGCGAGCGTGGTGCCACAGACGGCGCAGACGACCTCGCTGGCGGCCTTGCCGAAGACGACCTGCTCGTTCTCACAGTCCGGGCATTCGACCCGGAGGAAATCTCCCGCCATCGTTACTCCTGGAACTCCAGACGACCGGCACGCCATCCCTCGCGGAGATGCGCCTTGCCGCAGTCGCCACAGCGGTATTTGAGGTCGGTCTTCTTGGTGGGCTTGTCGCCACCGGGGACCTTCGAGAACCGACCGCGGTTCCCGATGCCTTTTCGGCCGGCGCGCTGTCGGCGCGCGTCCCACTTGAGGCCGGTCGTACGACCGGATCGGACCTTCTCGACCTCGTGCTCGTGATGTGCCTTACAGTGCGGGCAGTACGTGTTAAAGCGGCGTGGCATCTCCATGCGTAATCACCTTGGGGAATTGGTTGCGTGGCGTGGCTTAAACCCCCTACGGTTCGCCCCCGGTCCGTTGGGGCGCGGTTCGTCTCCGCTCTGTGTTGGGTAGTGTTCGTTTCCGTTTCGCTGAGCCACCCAGACGCCCGGTCGCTCGTCCATCCGCTGCCCAGTCGCTCGTCACCCGCCGCCCGTTCACAGATCCCGGTCGCCGCTCCCCGAGAGGAGCAGGACGACCATCGAGAGCCCGGAGATCACCATGAGAATGAACGCCGGCATAGCGGCGTACTGGTAGTAGGCCGCGTCCTGGGCGCGCCAGATCTGCGTC
Source organism: Salinarchaeum laminariae (assembly GCF_023204835.1). Classification (GTDB taxonomy): domain Archaea; phylum Halobacteriota; class Halobacteria; order Halobacteriales; family Salinarchaeaceae; genus Salinarchaeum; species Salinarchaeum laminariae. The sequence goes on along the minus strand of NZ_CP096270.1, from coordinate 277,600 downwards.
GCGATCGTCTCGAACTCCGTCGGCTTGATCATCAGCGTGATCGGCAGCTCCTTCATCGTCGTGAGGAAGACGAGCGCGCCGCCCGCGACGATCCCTGGCAGGATCTGCGGGAGCGTCACCCGCCGGAAGGCCCGGAGCGGCGAGTCGCCGAGCGTCCTGGCCGCCTCCACGAGCCGCGAGTCGACCTGGAGCGACGTCGAGCGAACGTTGCCGACGGCCTCGGGCAGGAACCGGACCACGTAGCCGAAGATCAACAGCGGCAGCGCCTGGTAGGCCCAGGGCACCAGCCGGGTGCCGAAGTAGACGAGGGCAAGCCCGAGCACGACGCCGGGCACGGCGAACCCGAGGTACGTCCCTCGTTCGAAGAGGTCGCCGAGCCGGGAGTCGTGGTGGGCGGAGAGATAGCCGATCGGGATCGCCGCAAGCGCCGCGATCACCGCGGCGGCGAAGGATATCTGGACGGAGTTCGACGCCATCGCCCACTCGAAGGCCAGATCCTGGCGTCGGGTCGTCCCGGGGCTCGTGAGCCACTGGAAGAGGATCCAGAGCGGGACGACGAGTGCGAGACTCGCCACGGCGGCCGGGAACGCCATCGCCGGCCATCGCCAGCGCCCGAGTCTGACCGGCCGGCCGCGGCCCGTCTCGCCCTCGCTCTCGGTGCCTCCCTTCGAAATCCAGCGTTCGAGGACGAGCACCACCACGACGAGCGCGAGGAGCTGGAGCGACAACACCGCCGCCTCGGTCAGCCCCGAGATGTTGAACTCCCGGTAGATCTCGCGGGTGAACACCGGCAGCCGCATGATCGACGGCGTTCCGAAATCCGAGATCGCGTACAGTGCAGCCAGCAGCGCTCCTGCGCCGATCGCCGGCCGGATCTGTGGCAGCGTCACCCGCCAGAACGCCGAGAGCCGGCCGTGGTTGAGCGTCCGCGCCGCGTCGATGAGTCTCGCGTCGACGGTCAACAGCGCTGCACGGGTCGTGAGGTAGACGTAGGGGTAGGTGTAGAGCGTGATGACGAGGATGGCGCCCGGGAGGCCGTAGATCTCCGGTATCTCCTCGACGCCGAGTGGCGCGAGCGCGTTCTGGAACTCGCCACGTGGCCCGAACGCCGAGACGGCCGTGAACGCGCCGACGTAGCTCGGAATCACGAGCGGGAGTGCGACGACGATCGTCCAGAACCGGCGGAATGGAAGGTTCGTCCGAACGGTGAGATACGCGAGCGGGACGCCCAGCAGGATAGATCCGACCGTGACGCCGACCATCAGGTAGATACTGTTGACCAGCACCTCGCGGGCGCCCTCGCTGGTCGTCAACTCCCAGGCAGTGTCCGGATCGATCCCCGCGGCCATCACCAGCAGCCAGCCCAGCGGAAACACCACGACGGCCGCGATCACGCCACTGAGCGCGAGCAACGGCAGTGGCGGTCGCTCCTCCGCAGATCTGCCCAGCCGCTCGCGCACCGACATACGTCCACGAAGCAGTTTCAACGGGTATAAGGTTTAGGTTTGCCTAATCTCCCGCGTGCAGCTGACCAGGCGGGACGCCGCAGCGGCGCTGGCGGCGCTGGGATCCGGCGGTGCGGTCGCACTCGGTGCCAGACAGTGGCAGCGGGACTCGGAGGACCCAGAGGAGGCCGATCTCGCCAGCGACGGTGCAGTCCGGGACGCGATGGTCGCCGTCGCCGAAGTGGTCTATCCCAGCGAGGTCGAGGGAATCGGCGAGTTCGTCGAAGGGTTCCTCGCCGGGCGACTCGACCGCGAGGGCCACGGCGACGGACTCCGACGCGCGGTGGCAAATCTCGACGAGCTCGGGCGGGCGTGGTACGACGATCCCGTCGCCGAGCTTCCGCCCGCGGATCGCGACGCGCTCCTTCGCGAGACCGGCGCGGACGGCGTCGACGAGGCGCCCGACGGCAGTGCCGCCGAGCGGATTCGCTACTACGTCGTGAACGACCTCTTGCTCGCACTCTACGCGTCGCCGACAGGTGGCGAACTCGTCGGCATCGAGAATCCGCAGGGCCACCCCGGCGGGCTCGAGAGCTACCAGCGAGGCCCGAACGGATGAGTGAGACGAGCACCACTGCGGGCGGGAGCGGATCGGCGGCGGACGACGTCGACCGCTCGCCGGTCTCTGGTGCGGACGTCTGCGTAGTCGGCGCCGGTCCCGCGGGCTCGCTCGTCGCCGACCGGCTCGCCGCCCGCGGCCACGAGGTCGTCGTGCTCGACGCTGGCCCGCAATTCGACGATTCCGAGCGGATCGAACGGATGGAGCGGGCGATTCGTCCCGCCTACGATCGACCGGACGTCTGGGACGGTGGCGGCGAGCGCGACGCCTACGCATCCACGGGCGAGCAGTTCTACCCGCTGAACCAGGCCCGTTCGAAGGGAGTCGGCGGCTCGACGCTCCACTGGCAGGGGATGGTGATGCGCCTCCACGAGGACGATTTCAACTCCGGGAGCGCACGCGGCGTCGGCCCGGACTGGCCGATGGACTACGCGGACCTCCGCCCGTACTACGCCGAGGCGGAGACGGAACTGGGCGTCGCGGGGGCGGACGACAACCCCTTCGCGCCGCCCCGGGAGGAGCCCTACCCGATGCCGGCCTTCCCGCCCTCCTACAGCGATAGCCTGTTCGCCGAGGCCTGTGAAGAGGCCGAGATCGCGATGCACTCCGTGCCGAACGCGCGGAACTCCGAGAGCTACGACGGCCGAAGCCAGTGCGTCGGCTACGGCACGTGCCAGCCCGTCTGTCCCTCCGGCGCGAAGTACGACGCGACCGTCCACGCCGATCGCGCGGCCGAGCGCGGCGCGACCGTCGTCGACCGCGCCCCGGTCCAGCGCCTCGACCACGGTCCCGACCGGATCGAGGCCGCGATCTACGCGACGCCCGACGGCGAGGAGCACCGACAGGAGGCCTCGGCCTTCGTTATCGCTGCCGGCGGCGTCGAAACGCCGCGACTCCTCCTGCTATCGGACTCCGAGCACTACCCCGACGGGCTCGCGAACTCCAGCGGTGCGGTCGGGCGCTACTTCATGGACCACCTCTTCGCCGGCGCGGGCGGCGTGCTCGACGAGCCGACGCGACAGAACCACGTCGGATTCATGACCAGCGAATCCCACCAGTTCTACGACGACGCGGACGAAGGCGTGGGGCCGTTCAAGCTCGAGTTTCTCAACTACGCCGGCCCCTCGCCCGTGGAGCAGGCGCTCACCGGCGACGACTGGGGCGACGAGCTGCTTGGACGGCTCCAGGAGTCTTACGGCACCAACGTCGCCGTCGGCGGGCTCGTCGAGCAGCTTCCGCGATCCGAGAGCTACGTGGGCCTCGATCCCGACCGGACCGACGACCACGGCAACCCCGTGCCCGACGTCCACTGGTCGATCGGCGATCGCGCCCGGCGCACGATCGAGCGCGCGAACGAGGTCCAACACGAAATCCTCGACGCGCTCGGTGCGGAGATCACCTGGACCGTCGGCCCTGACGCCACCGGCCCCGCCTACCACCACATGGGCACGACGCGGATGGGGACCGATCCCGCCGAGAGTGTGGTCGACGCCAGCCTCCGGACCCACGACCTCGAGAACTGTTGGATCGCCTCAAGCAGCGTCTTCCCGACCGGTGGCGCGCTCAACCCGACGCTGACGATCGCCGCGCTTGCTCTGAAGACCGCCGATCACGTTGACGAGTCGCTCTGAGCTGGCCGTCTGTGCTTTCGAAGCCCACCGGTGCGTGGGGGTCCCCCACGTTTTAGGCAAACCTAAAAGCTTAACCGTGGGCGCTCGTGAGTCGGTCGTAATGAGTAAGCACGCGGCCGCTACGGACGATGCGGGCGATGACGCCGTGGAGAGTGAGCCCCGCGAGACCGACGATGGCGGTACCGCTGCGGGAGACGACCAGTACACCTTCGACGATCTCGCGGTCGTGATGGGCACTTACAACGAAGAAGAAGCCATCGCCACCGTGCTCGAGGACGTCGAGGAGATTACCGACGGCAAGGCCGAGGTCGTCTGCGTCGACGGCTCTTCGGATCGCACGCCCGAAATCGCCCGCGAGCACGGCGCGACCGTCATCGAGCAGGAGCCCCAGGGGTACGGCGTCGCCGTCTCCGCTGCGATCCACGCGCCCGATCGCCCGATCGTCGTCACCACGGACTGCGACGACACCTATCCGATGGAGAAGCTCCCCGAGTTCCTCGCGGAAATCAACGACGGCGCCGACGTCGTCAGCGGCGACCGGATCTCGCCCGGCGCCGACGCGATGCCCGGATTCAACCGCTTCGGCAATCAGGTGTTCGCGCTCGTCGCCAGCGCGCTCATGCTCCGCCGCGTCCACGACACGACGACCGGCATGCGCGCCTACAGCAAGGAGGTCATCGAGGCCATCGAGTGGACGGAGAACACCGGACTCTCCGCAGAGCTGCTGATCCGCCCGCTCATGCGCGGCTACGACGTCCGGGAGCGGCCCATTCCCTACCGCGAGCGCGCTGGCGAGACGAAGCTAGACCCGATCCAGGGCGGCGCGGCTATCCTGAAGTCGATCGTCAAGGTCTGCGTTCAGGAACGAGTCCGGTAACGCCCCGGCCACGGATCGCAGCGATCGATCGGTGCAACGTCGGTTCAATGGCCGCCAGACGTCGCATGGAGGCCGACGATCCCGACGACGATGACGCCGATGAACCCCAGCCGAAAGAGGGTGGCTGGTTCGTCGAAGATGACGATCCCCAGTGAGGCCGTTCCGACAGCCCCGATACCCGTCCAGACGGCGTAGGCCGTGCCGATCGGGAGGTCCTTCACGGCCTGAGCCAGCAACAGCATGCTGACCACGAGCGCGAGGGCAGTGCCCAGCGTCGGGACCGGCTTCGTGAGTCCATCGGAGTACTCGAGCCCGATCGCCCAGCCGATTTCGAACAGACCAGCCAGGAGCAGGATATACCAGGACATGCCTCTTGCTCGTACCACACGGATCCGTCTATAGGTTCTGTTCGGTGGTGGTCCGCGGCCGATGTTACGACCGAATACACGCTTCCGATGTGGCGCCGAACCGGCGCTCATCGGAGTTTTCGGCCCGATCCGCGACACTCGCACCTTCGCCGAACGTGAACCAGGGTCGTCGTACTCGTCGTGGATAGCGCACTCTCATGGCGAGATGGCGGTGAAGCTAAACGCCCGAACCAGCTACGAACCCTCATGCACCCACCGGGCGCCTCTACCGTCCTTCTGCGCTACGGCGATCTCGCCACGAAGAGCCACGCCGTCGCGACCCGGATGCGTGACACGCTCGAGACCCATCTCCTGTCGCTGCTCGACGCCCGGGATCTCGATGCGACCGTCGACATCGGACACGCGCGGACGATCCTCGAGACCGAGCCGGATGCGGTCGAACCAGTCGCCCACACCGCGGCGGACGTCTTCGGCGTGGTTTCGACGAGTCCGGCGCTGGCCGTCGAGCCCACGCAGGAGGCCATCGAGGCGGCGCTCGCGGAGACCGCCGCAACGCACTACGACGGCGGGACGTTCGCGATCGACGCCCGCCGGGCGCACGACGGCCACCCGTTCACGAGCGAGGGCGCGGGGCGATTCGGCGGCGACGCGGTCGGGGCCGGCGCGCCCGATCACGTCGAGCCCGTGGTCGATCTCGACGATCCCGATCTCACCTTCGAGGTCGAAATCCGCGAATCGGTCGCGTACGTCTCGATCGAGCGAATCGACGGCCCGGGCGGGCTGCCCTACGGCACGCAGGCGCCGCTGGTCGCGTTGATCAGCGGCGGGATCGACTCGCCCGTCGCGGCCTACGAGGTCATGCGCCGGGGCAGCCCGATCGCCCCCGTCTATCTCGATCTGGGGGACTACGGCGGTCCGGACCACGAAGCCCGTGCGGTCGAGACCGTCCGAAAGCTCGCGTGGCACGCCCCTGCGGAGGACTGGGAACTTCACCGCGTTCCAGCGGGCGACGCCGTCGCGTCGATCGCCGATGCCCTGGATCGCGGCCGGATGCTCGCCTTCCGGCGCTACATGGTGGCCGTCGCAGCGGCGATCGCCGAGGAGCAACACGCCGCGGGGATCGTCACGGGCGAGGCGATCGGCCAGAAGTCCTCCCAGACCGTGCGGAACCTCTCGGTGACCGACGCCGCGAGCGATCTGCCAGTCCACCGGCCGCTGCTCACCTGGGACAAGGACGACATCTCGAACGCTGCCCGGGATCTCGACACCTTCTCCGAGTCGACGATCCCCGCGGGCTGCAACCGGTTCGCCCCCGACAGCGCGGAGACCGGCGGCTCGCTGGAGCGGATCCGCGAGCGCGAGCCCGCGGATCTGTTCGAGCGAGCGAAAACCGACGCCGCGGATGCGGAGCTGATCCCCATCGAGCCGGTTGCGCCCACTGACTGGTCGAACTGACCGGAGCGGTCCGAGGGGCGACGGTTCTGCGGGTGTTCTACCGATCGGATTCCTCTCCGAGCAGCCCGTTCTCACCGTGGAGCGTCTCGTGAATGCCGACGATCAGCGCCGGCACCACGATCATGAACAGGTGCTCCTCGATCGGGATCCAGAGGACGTCGACGCCAGTGCGTTTCTCGATCGAAAAGACGCCGACGTGGAGCGTGTACCAGTCCCAGAGGTACGCGATTGGGTAGAGCGCGAGGATGGTCCAGCCGGCCTTTCTGAGCGCGTCAGCCCGATAGAGCAACGCGAGTGCGACGGCACCGAAGGCGACCTCCGTCGCGAGATAGGTGTAGCCGCCGAGCGCGGTGATGTCTGGGAGGAGGCCGGCGTGAGGCATGCTGGCAGTTGGTCCCCCGGCGAGAAAAGCGCTGGTCCGACTTACTGCGCGTCTGCCAGGTTCTAGTACTGTCCGAGCAGGCCCTCTCGCCGCGACCGCCGCTGGGCGAGGTGGAAGCACGCATAGCCTGCGAGCAGGTAGGCCGTCGAGGTCGCGAGCAGCAGGCCGAGCTCCCAGGCGGGCATCCCCCACAGCGGGATTCCCTCTGCCATCGCCTGGCTGGTCAGATAGCTTCCGTGGCTCATCGGAAGCAGCCGCAGTGCGGGGATCTCCCCGACGGGTGCGGCGATCAGGCCGACGAACGCGAACTGCACGAGCTGGAAGAGGTTCTCGACGCGTTTGAACACGAGCGCGAGCCCGGCGAAGGCGAAGCCGATGCCGACGACGGAGCCAAGCGTCAACACGAGCAGCGGCACGACCGTCAGCGGATCGACGGCGAGCACTTGCCCGGTCACGGCCATCATGAGCGCGAGCATGACCCCGCCCCAGAGGAAGCTCAGGAGGACGTTCACCGCGGTCTTGACGCCCATCACGCGACCGATCCCGTGTGGCGACATGAACAGCCGCTCGAGGGTTCCCCACTGCGCCTCTCGCGTGACGTTCCAAGAGAGGCCCGCGTAGGCGACCGTCGACATCGTCCAGAGGAAGAAGCCGACGATGAGGCCGTCCAGCGAGTCCGTGAGAGAGGCACCGGCGACGGCCTGCCCGCCGTAGAAGATCGCGAGGAAGAACGCGAAGATCGTCGCGAACTGGCTCGCGGTGTTGAGCGGGTAGCGCACGAGTAACAGGAACTGCTTGTGCAGGACGACGCGGATCAGCGCGAGCACCGACGGAGCGCTACCGCGCTCGCCGCGGTCGTCTGCGGTCGGCTCGGCACCCTTAGCGCTCGCCATCGGCGATCACCTCGGTGTCGCCGGCTGCAGAATCGTCCGGCTGTTCGCCGACCGACGCTGCCGTCGGTTCCGATCCACCCCCTGGTCCGGTCTCGGTCAGCCTGAGGAACACGTCCTCCAGCGTCGGTTCTGCTGTCTCGACGTCCAAGAGGGGCCGGCCCGCAGATCTGAGCGCGTCGAGTAGACCGGCCGCAGCCTCCGCATCGATCCCCGTAGCGTCGATCGTGACGGCGTTTCCCTCAGCTTCGTGCTCGGTGGCCGATTCGTCGCCGGACATGCGTTCGGGAGCCGAGCCGTCGCCAGGATCGCGTTCGTTGCCCTGTTCGTCTCCTCGCTGTGCGGCAGGCTCACGGATCGTCGCGTCGAAGCGCTCCCGGAGCGTCACAGCGAGTTCGTCGTCGATGGGGCCCGCTGTCGTCACGGAGAAGCGTTTCTCGCGAAGGACGTTCACCAGCTCGCTCATCGAATCGTCGGCGATCACGCGCCCGTCCTGCAGGATCGCGATTCGGTCGCAGACGGCCTCGATGACGGCCATGTCGTGGCTGCAGAGCACGATCGTCACGTTCTCGCCGTCAGCGAGTCGGCGGAGTTCGCTCCGTAACTCGATCGAGGACTCGACGTCGAGTCCGAGGGTCGGCTCGTCGAGGAAGACGACGTCGACGTCCCGGGCCAGCGTCGTCGCGAGCGAGACCTTCTGTTTCATCCCCCGTGAGAGTTCGTTGACGACTGTGTCGGCGACGTCGGCGAGATCGAGGGATTCGAGCAGTCTATCGTGGCGCTCGGTCAGCCGGCCGGGATCCACGCCGCCGAGTCCGGCGAAGTAGCGGAGGTTCTCTCGAACCGTCAGCCGCCAGTAGACGTTTCTGGCGCCTTCGAGCATCGCGTCGACGTGTCTGTATGCGATCGCGGGCTCGTCGTGGACGTCGACGCCGCAGATCTCGACGGTGCCGGCGTCGGGTAGCACGAGCCCGAGCATCGACTTGATCGCAGTCGTCTTTCCGGCGCCGTTGGGGCCGAGAACGCCGAGGACCTCGCCATGATCGACAGACAGTGACACGCCGTCGACTGCCCGGACGGCCTCGCCTCCCTCGCCGAACGTCTTTGCGAGTCCGTCGACCCGGAGCGCAGGGGCCCGAGCTGGTGGGTTCGCTGTCATTACTCGTCCCAGGCGAGGGATCGTCGTAAGGGTTCCCAGAATGGCCGTTCAGTATTATTTCTGACGTGTTTGATCGTAACTGCTACGGCACACGCGTCGAACGAACTGCCATGACCGAGGACGGACGGTTCCAGCAGGGAGGCTCCGAAGCAGCCGAGGACCGACACTCCCTCGCCGACGAGTCGGAGGGCATCTTCTCGCTGTTGGGCGACGAAACCCGTCTCGAGATTCTCCTCGAACTGGCGGACCGATCCGATCCGGAGACCGCCAACAACGCCTGCTCGTTCTCGGAGCTCCGTCGTGCGGTGGGCGTCGACGACGCCGGCCGGTTCAACTACCACATCGACACGCTTCAGGACACCTTCGTCACCAAGGACGAGGAGGGGTATCGCGCCACGCTCGCGGGGCTCGAGGTCGCCTCCTCGCTCTACGCTGGCCGCTACGCACGCAGGGCCGACGAGTACACTGCAGCAACCGAGTACGACTGTCCGACTTGCGAGGCGCCGCTGCAGATGACCTACGAGTCCGAACACGTCGCCCTCTCCTGTGAGAACGACCACACCTGGTTCTCGTTCCCGGTGCCAGCAGGCGCGACTGCGAACCGCTCGCCGGGCGAACTTCTCGACGTCGCGGTAACGCGTGCGTCGGTGAACATCGAACTCGCGCGTGAGGGCCTCTGTCCACGGTGCTGGGGAGAGATGACCGTCGACCTGCAGCCACCCGACGATCACTTCGCCGGGATAGAGACGCCGCGCCCGCGTGCGGACGTCGCCTGCGAGCGTTGCTGGCTCACCTACCACGTTCCGGCGTCGCTTGTCGTCGCTCGAACGCCGCCCGTCGTTGGGTTCTACGCCGACCACGGGCTGGCCCCCGAGGAGGCCGTACTGAGCGATCGGAACGTGCTCGAGAGCGGGGACGTGACGGTGCTCGAGGAAGATCCGCTCGTCGTGGAGCTGGCGATCTCACTCGGCGAGGAGACCCTGACGCTCGAACTGGCAGACGACGGGGAGCTTCGGTCCTACGAACGGACCGGATAGAACGACCTGATTGCGACCCTCGGTCGCTTCGGGCGGTCTAACCGGAACTGCACCGCGTCACTCGGCCCGATCCTCCCGCACGGACTCGAGCAGGAGACGCTGCTCGACCCGCTCGACCTCGCGCTGGACGTCGGCCACGGCGTCGACGTTCGCGGAGATCGAACTGATCCCCGCGTCGACGAGGTGGCGAACCATCGCGGGTTTGGAACCGGCCTGCCCGCAGATGCTCGTCCGCACGTCGTGGGCGCGGCAGGTCTCGATGACGTCGCCGATCAGCTCCAGGACCGCAGGGTGGAGCTCGTCGAAGCGATCGGCGACCCGCTCGTTGTTCCGATCGACCGCCAGCGTGTACTGCGTGAGGTCGTTCGTGCCGAAGGAGACGAAGTCGACGCCTTCCTCGCAGATTCCCTCGACGCAGAGTGCGCTCGCCGGCGTCTCGACCATGACGCCCCACTCGGTGTGGCGGGGGTCCAGCCCCACCGCCTTCATCTGCTCTTTCGCCGCGCGGACGTCCTCGGCGTCGGTCACGAGCGGGAGCATGAGCTCGACGTTGTCGTAGCCGAGATCGTGGCATTTCGCGACGGCGGCCAGCTCCGCGCGGAATGGGTCTGGCCGATCGAGCGAGCGGCGGATCCCGCGGTAGCCGAGCATGGGGTTGTGCTCTTCGGGCTCGTCCCCGCCGCCTTCCAGCGTGCGGAACTCGTCGGTCGGCGCGTCGAGAGTCCGCACCCGTACCGGTCGGGGATAGAACGCCTCGGCGACGGGCTGGATGCCGTCGGCGACCACGTCGACGAACGCGTCCTCGCCCTCCTCGGCGATGAGGTGCTCGGGGGTCTGTCCCGTCGAGAGCACGACGTGCTCGATTCGCAGGAGCCCGACGCCGTCCGCGCCGGTCGCGGCGGCTCGCTCGGCAGCTTCGGGAATCGAGACGTTGACCTTGACCTCGGTCGCCGTCGCTGGCGGGACCCGATCCGTCGCCTGTGAGCCGGCGCCGGCCGCGGTCGATCCGCCCGCACCGACCTCGTTGCCCCCGCTTTCGCCACCGCCACCCTCGGTTGCCGTTCCTGCGTCGAGATCGTCGATCTCACCGGCAGTGACGCGACCCGTCTCGCCGTCGATCGCGATCGACTGCCCGTCCCCAATCTCGGTCGTCGCGGCGCCGGTCCCGACGACGGCAGGCACGCCAAGTTCGCGAGAGATGATCGAGGCGTGGCTCGTCATCCCGCCCTCGTCGGTGACGATGCCCGCGGCTCGCTGCATCGCCGGCACCATGTCGGGCGTGGTCATCTCGGTCACGATCACGTCGCCGGTTTCGACCTTGTCGAGTTCGTCGAGCTTGTCGACGATGCGTGCCGGGCCAGCGGCCGCTCCCGGGGACGCGCCCAGACCGGTGACGAGCAACTCGGCGCTGGCGAGCGTCTGGCTGCCGCCGTCGGCCGCGCTCGTCTGTGGCGTGCCGTCGGTACCGGCGTCCGTGCCAGACTGATTTCCCCCGGCCATGCCCGCGTGATTCACCCCACTCGAACCCGCTGACCCGGAATCGCTGGCAGCGGGACTCGCTTCCTCGCTGGGTGATTCGACGGTCCCCACGTCGTCCGGGAGTGTCGTAATCGGGCGCGACTGGAGCAGATACACGGTCGCTCCGTCGAGCCCCGCCTCGGCGTCGACGCCGCTGACGGGCATCTCCCCGTCCTCGTGCTCGACGATTGCCCACTCGACGTCCTGGGGCGTGCCGTAGTGGTCCTCTACGGACTCCCCGATCTCGCGGAGCCGTTCGAGCGCTTCGGCGTCGAGGACGCGTCGTTCGCGATCCGCGTCGGCCACTGGCTCCTCGATCGTCTCGCCGGTTTCGGGATCGCGCACGTACTGAATGCGCTTGTCGGCGACGGAGACGTCCGCGACGGTCCCCTGCTCCCGATCGAGGACGTAGTTGTCCGGCGAGACTTCCCCGGCGACGACGGCCTCACCGAGCCCCCACGCCGCTTCGAGGATCATCCGGCCGTCGCCGGTCGAGGGGTGGCTGGTGAACATGACGCCGCTGGCGTCGGCGTCGACCATGAGCTGGACGACGACGGCGATGTCGACGTCGCTGGCGGGGTAGCCCTGCTCCTGCCGGTAGTAGATCGCGCGCTGGGTGAACAGCGACGCCCAGCACTCCCGAACCGACTCGAGCAGGCCGTCCCGATCGACGTTGAGGAAGGTCTCCTGCTGGCCCGCGAAGCTGGCGTCGGGCTGGTCCTCGGCGGTCGCGGAGGAGCGCACCGCGACGAAGGGGTCGTCTTCGAGGGACGCGCCGAGCTCGTCGTAGGCGCCGAGGAGCTCCGACTCGAATCCTTCCGGCGTGTCGGCCTCCCGGATGAGCGTCTGCGCTCGCTCGGCAGCGCCCGCGAGCTCGCTCGGATCGTCGGCGTCGACCGAGACGGCGTCGTCGAGGGCGGCCTCGACGCCGGCCGCCTGGAGGAAGGATCGGAACGTTTCCGCCGTGACGACGAACCCTGGCGGGACGGGCAGCCCTGCAGCGGTCAGTTCGCCCAGCGAGGCGCCCTTGCCGCCAACGCTCGCTCCGTCGTCGACCCGGACGTCGGACAGCCATCTGAGGCCCATCTATACGCAGTCCAACACCGACGGCGCCAAAGAATGTTCCGAACGTTCATTATAAAGTTGAATTCGGTCCCGAGTGACCCTGCACGACTGCTGTCAGGTAGGAGGTCGCTTCGGAGAGTTTTGACGCTTCAGCCGCTATGGCCAGTCCCGCTGCTTCGCCCACTCAGGCCATATTGGACTGTCCAGCGAACTGCCTGGCGACGGCTCTCCTTCTTCAAGCGACTCCAGTAGGTATCGACCTGTTGCCCCTCCGAGTGATGCGTCCTGGGTGGAGCTAGCGCTAGCCATGAAGCTACTGGGTACAACCATCGTGGATCGAAGGGAACGCAAACCGCCGTCTCAGCGCTCGTCGTCTTCCTCGTCGTCCTCGTGCTCGATCGTCTCGACGACGTCGAGGGGAACGTCGTGGAGCGCGCCGCCGACCTCGCTCTTGGCGATCCGCTGGGCGTGTTCGGTACTGTCTGCGTTGAAGACTTCCATCTCGAGGACCAGCCCGACGAGAGCGGTCTGCGCGGCGATGAAGGCCGAGTCGAACGGCTCGCCACAGGCCGGACAGCCCGTCGCGCCGACGTCGACCTCGACGTAGTCCATGTCTTTCTGATTGAGGCGTTTGCCCGCCTCGCTGACGGCGACCCCGATGGCGTCGTCGATCGACTCGACGTCTCGCACGAGCCACGCTGCCTCCATCACGACGAGGTAGTTGCTCATACTCCGACCTGTGGGCCGGAGGGAGTGATACCTTGTGGTTCGGCCGCGTCACGGCTGCCGCTCGACGGTCACAGTCCATGCGCACGATCCCTGAATAATCTGCATAACGTATGCCTGCCCACCGGCTCATTGAGCCCTTACTTTGGCGTCACAGCGCCCCGAACACTCATCTAGTTGAGACGAGTGCAACTACAGTTGAACCGCTATACTGCGCCGGGGTGCTCTGTCACTATCGACCGAGCTGTCGGCTAGCGGGCAGTAACCCTTATGTAGGGTCCGGGGACCACGAACGAGGTACGTCCGATGATCGATCGCGTCCACCGCGCAACCCTGTTCGCCCTGTACCAGCTGTCGATCGCCCTCGGCATCGTCATGCTGCCGATCGCACTCGTAACCAACCGCGTCGGCCTCCCGCTTCCGGTCCACCGACTGGTCGATGGGCTCGGCAGTAGGTACGAAGCAGCCTGCGCACGCTGAAGCGACGGCGCTACCGGCTTCTCTCCGGCCGTTCTCTCTATCCGATCGTTCCCCGCCCACCGGCCGGTACCGGACGCCTTTTTATCCTCGGGGGCAGAATCACCCGTTAATGCGACAGCCACCGACCGCCCCGCAGACGCCCGCTGGCATCGACGACGGTCCCGAGGATCCCTTCGAGCCTCGTCTGGGCTCCCTGCCCGACAACGGCAGCGAGGACCTCGACTCCGTGGCCAAGACGGGCACCACGACCATCGGCATCACGACCGAGGAGGGCGTCGTCATCGCGACCGACCAGCGCGCCTCCCTGGCCGGCCGATTCGTCGCGAACAAGAACGTCCAGAAGGTCGAGCAGGTTCACCCCACCGCCGCACTGACGATGGTCGGCTCCGTGGGCGGCGCCCAGTCCTTCATCTCCAGTCTCCGCGCCGAAGCGAACCTCTACGAGGCCCGTCGCGGCGACTCCATGAGCATGCAGGCGCTCTCTACGCTCGCTGGGAACTTCATCCGCGGCGGCCCGTTCTTCGCGATCAACCCGATTCTCGGTGGCGTCGACGACGAGGGCAGCCACGTCTACACCATCGACCCCGCGGGTGGCGTCATGCCCGACGACTACAGCGTCACCGGCAGCGGGATGCAACTCGCCTACGGGACCCTCGAGCAGGAGTACGCCGACGACCTCACGACCGACGAGGCGATCGGCGTGGCGGCCCACGGTATCCAGAGCGCGACCGAGCGCGACACCGGCTCCGGTAACGGGATCTACGTCGCCGAAGTGACTGCGGAGGGCGTCGAGATCCACGGTCACGAAGACTACGCGGACGTCATCTAAAGCCCACCTTTTTCGAGGTGCGTTTCCTCACTCGCTACGCTCGTTGCGGGAACCCTCCGCGAAAAAATCTGGACCAAACAAGCCGCCTGCTCGGGTGTTGCCCTCGCAGGCAGTGAAACGGCTCGCTCCGCTCGCCAGAAGGCGAAAAACCGGCGGCTCGCTCGCAAATCGTGCTCGCTCGCCTTCGGGAACCGCTCGCGCGATTGGCGCTCGCGGATGCTCTTCTGTTTTCACGCGCCAGCCACCGCCGAGCGTGGGGTGGGTGCTCCGCTGCTACGAGGTGCGGTGTTTTCCGTGGATCTCCTTCCCTTCTCGGGGAAATCGATGTAGTTCCTACTTTTCCTTCCAAACAACGCCGTACGTAGTCATAAATGGATTCATCCCGGGTGAATAATGGGATATTAGGGATATTACTGATCGGGCGGCAAGCGTTATGGCCCGCGGCTGGTGACCGTCGCGTGACGCGAATGCACCAGCAGCCTCACCCCGAGCAGGACCTCGACGCCCAGCGCTTTGCACATCTCTTCGAGCACGTCCAGGACGCGATCGTCGACTTCGAACTCGTCGACGACGAGCCCGTCGTTCGGGCAGTCAACGACGCATTCGTCGATCTCTTCGGCTACGAACCATCGGAAGTGCAGGGGGAGTCACTCAACAGCCTGATCGTCCCGAGCTGGCTCGCCGGCGAGAGCGATCGGTTCGACGAGCGAACCGCGAGCGGCAAGCAAAACCACGCCGTCGTCGACCGCCGCACGGACGAGGGCGTCAAGACCGTCCTCTACCGGGGCGTTCCCTACGACGACGGCGATCGCGGCTTCGCGATCTACACGGATCTCACCGACGAAATTCGGCAGGAACGACAGCTCGCCGTGCTCAACAGGGTGCTCAGACACAACCTCCGCACCGAGGTGAACGTCCTCACGGGCCACGCCGAGGAGCTGGTCGAGGCCGCTGATTCGCCCGAACAGGTGGCCGCCGCAGAGACGATTCACGACAGCGCGCTCACGCTCTCCCGGCTCGGCGACGAGGCCCGCGACGTCGAGCAAGCCCTCGACGCGGATCCCACGCTCGACCCGATCGAGATCGAGGCTGCCGTCGACGACGCACGGGAGGCGGTGGAGCTACTCGACCGCGCCGACCTCGTGGTCGACGTCGGCGACGTACCGCGAGCGCTCACGGGCGGCCATCTTGATCGAGCGCTCGCCTCGCTGCTCGACAACGCCGTTCGACACTCCGACGCGGCGACGCCCGTCGTGACCGTTTCGGCACGCGAGACCGATGACGGCGTCGCGATCACGGTCACCGACGACGGACCGGGGCTCCCCGATCGCGAGCGACGGCTGCTCACCGGTGAGCTCGACCTGACGCCCCTCGATCACGGAAATGGGCTCGGACTCTGGCTCGTCCGCTGGATCGTCACGGCCTACGGCGGCGCTGTCGAATACACCGATCGCCCGGAGGGCGGAAGCGCGATCACGATTCTTCTGAACTCCCCTGCAGACCCCTGAACACGGTCGAACACGTCTATCCGTCGCGGGCGCAGGACCAGCCCGCCACGTGGCCGCACGTTCGTCTTTTGAGCGTCACTCGGGACACACTCCATGACCGACGACGGGCCTGACGCGGACGATCCTGAATCCGACGCTCCCGGAGGTCGTCGACCGCGTGGGTGGGGACGCGGACGTCCTCTTCGACATCGGCATCTGCCGCGGCTCGGACGCGATCGTCGCGTTGGCGCTCGGCGCGGACGCGATCATGCTCGGTCGCCCCTACGTCTACGAACTAGCCTTCGAGGGCGCCGACGGCCTGCGGGCAATCGGGCAGGATTTCACAGCGGATCTGGACCTGACGCGCGGGCTATCGGGGACAGCGATCGATTTCCAGGTTGGATCGGTCGGTGATCAGGGAGCGGGAGCAGTAGCGAACACGCTCGTTCGCGACTCTGGGACGGTGGCAGCCAGTCAGGGCTCGTAGTGTACCCGGTGGACGATAGTCTCCTCACCGTCGTCGATCGCCGTTACCACGATCTGGTCGCCGTCGGGATCGAGACTGACCGACCCCCAGGCGCCAGCCCACGTGGTCGACGCGTTCCCGTTCTGGTCGTTGTAGAACTCCACCTCGGTTCCAGCGATCGTCGACTCGATGCGGACGGTGTCGGCCTCGACGCCCGGGTCCTCAGTGAGAATCACCCTTGCCAACTCTGCGTCCGCGGCGGCCTGGTCCTCGCCGTCCTGCTCCCAGTTCCAGTCGACGCGGTCGACGACGTCCCCGTCTTCGTCGCGGATCTCGGGTTCGAACGCTTCCTGCGGATCGTCCGGCGTATCGTCCTCGGTGCTGGCGAACAGCACCGTCCACTCTCCGTCGTCGGTCGCGAGCGCCCAGGTGTCCTGTTCCTCGGAATCCGTCCCCTCAGTAGCGATCTCGACGATCGCGATGTCCTCGGAGCCGATCGCCGTTTCGAGCTCCTCAGCATCGTACCACAGGTCCGCGTACTCGAGCGCGAGCACGTCGTCGACCGTGGCGCCGATCGACATGCCCTCGACCTCGATATCCTCGGGCACATTTCCGTCCTCGATCGTAAACTCCCACTCACTCCCCTCCCATCGATCGGGGTGCATCGCGCTCGCGGGGTGGACGGCGTCCGCGACGGCGTCGACGTCGCCGTCCATGCCGGCGTCGACGTAGGCCTGGATCGCTGCACGGAAGTTCTCCCTGCTGGGGGCGTTGTCGTTCTCGGTGAGCAGTGAGGCGGCGTTCGCGCACCCTGAGAGTGCTGCTGCGGCTGCGGTTCCAGTTGCGAGCAGTACGCTCCGTCGATCTGTGGCTCGGAGGGCCATATCGGCTCATCTGTCGGCGGGGATCCTATACCGGTCCTCCCGGTTCAGAGCGAGAAACTCCCCGAAAGCTACCCCTCCACGGCCATCGCTATCGGCCCGTCTGACGGTACAGACGGGGCACCGGTCGCGGGAGTCTCCCCACCGATCGTCCGTTCGTCGATCCAGTGCAGATGCGTCTCGAAGCGCGCTGGATTGGGCTCCGGTCCGTCTCAGTCCCCGCCGGAGAGCTCCGCCCCGCAGTCCGGACACCGTTCGTGGCGCAGTTCCGCGCTGGAGGATCGCACGTCCCGCATCACGGCAGAAATTCGGTCCTCGGCGTCGAGTTCGTCTTCGACGGAGAGCTCCACGCCCTCGACTTCGAGCAGGAACTTCGCGACCTCCGTGGCCTCGTACATCACGTCGTCGAGCTCTTCGGCGGTGAAGAAGTCACACATCGCGCCGTAGAGGAAGGTCGCGCCAGCTGTCCGGACCTTGTCCTCGAAGGACGAGCGGGCCTGGTTCACGGCCTGTGGCGTGTACGTGTCGGTCATGAAGGGGACGAGCTCCGGGAGATTCTCGCCGATTTTCGTCATCTCGACGCCGGTCTCCGTGCGGAAGTCCGAGCAGAGCCGCGCGATCGCCCACTCGCGGGCGGTGATGTAGGTGCGATCGCGCAGGAACTCGTTGACGCGGTCGTACTGCGAGCCGTCGACCTTCTTGAACCGGTCGTACTTCTGGACGTCGTCGGGAACGCCGGGCTGGTGTCCGTTGTCGGTGGATTCGGCGTCGTCAGCAGACGCATCGTCGGCATCGTCCGTCGCAGTGTCGTCGGCGTCCGTTGCTTCCTGGTCCGCGTCGCCGTCTGAATCGGTCGAGCTGGACTCGTCGCCATCCGCTCCCGCCTCGCCTGGAGCGGCGTCCCCTTCGACCGATTCGGTCTCCGCTCCGTGAGATTCGGCGTCGGCCGATTCGGCTGCCCCAGCGGTGTCGGCACCGCCCTCGCCGTCGCCCGGGCCGTCTTCCTCTGCCTCCGCGGCAGCGTCCAGCGAACTCGTGACCTGGGGCTCGTCGGGATCGCGAACGAGATCTTCGGGGTTGGGGTCCCCGTCGCCATCGTCGTCGCTGTCGTGCTCGTCGTCATCGTCGGCGTCCGTGGCATCGTCCGCAGCGTCGTCGGCGTCCACGGGTTCGTCGGCAGTGTCGTTCGCAGCGTCGTCGGTGACGTCGTCGTCCTGCGAGTCCTCGTCCTCTCGGTCCGCTGCTGCCGCTTCGAGATCGTCGTTGCTCGGCCCGTTTTCTCGCTGGCCGTCATCGCTCGACTCATCTGCTTTTGATTCGCCGTCGCTGGGCTCGGATCTGGCCTCGTCACTCGATTCGCCCAGTTCCCCGTCGTCTTCCTCGTCTTCCTCCTCTTCGTCCTCGTCCGCTCGCCCGATGGCTTCGAGCTCCGCACGAGCGGCGTCGACGTCCGGCTCCTCCTCGCTCCGTGCGGGCGCGAGATCCTCTGCATCGACGTCGGATGGGGGTTCTTCCTCCTGCTCCTCACCACCGACGTCGGACTCGCGTTCTTCGTCCTCGTCGACGTCGGGCGCTCGGTCCCCGTCCTCGGCGTCGGGCTCCGCGTCCGGATCGTCGCCGGACGTCTCCTCGGTCATGCACCGGGGTTCCCCGCCTGCGAGCAAAAGCGTTGTGCGGTGCGGGGCGGCGACGCTTCATTCGGTGGGCGCAGTGTGAACTGGTCAGTGCAGCCTGGGTGTCAGTTCGGCAGGGCGACCGTTCCGGACACGTCGATGGGGACGTTCCCGACCTCGAACGCCTCGATCCCGCGATCTGGCCGGGCCCGGATCACCAGCGTCGGCTGGTAGGGGAGGTCGGGATGCTCCGCGCGGAGCGACCGCCAGGCGTCGTCGGGGAAGCTCGTGCAGTCGACGACGAGCAGCGCGCCGGCGTGGGTGTCGAGCTGGCCGCGGCCCTTCGAGCGAGCCGTCTCTCTGACGGCCGCGATCGGGGTGTTGGCGTTCGTGCGGCGGGCCGGCGGCTGCGGGCGGGCGACCTCGATCAGGGTGTCGTCGACGCGATAGTCCAGCGCGTAGCCGCTGCCGAGTTCGATCTCCGGCTCGAGATCGTAGCCGGCGTCGTGGAGCAGCTTGGCGACGGTGAACTCGCCCATCGCGGCGCGCATCCGCGTGAGATCAAGCCGGCCGCTGGTTCCGAGCTTCCCGGCCATCGTCTCGCGGTGGTCCTCGAGCACGCCGCTTTCGAGGAACTCGTCGTAGAACTGCAGGCCGGCGTCGCGGCTCGCGTTCGGGAATCCCGCGGCGTGCTCCTTGAAGAACTCCAGCGCGGTCTCGGTGCCGTCCTTGCTCATCAACACCGGCAGGAAGAACCACGTCAGATACTCGTACTCTTCGAGCCACGGCGCGCGGTCGTAGAGGTCGTCGAGTAGCTCGCGTCGCGCCCAGCGCGCCAGCTCGAAGGGGACCTCCTCCCAGCCGCGCTTGTTCGTCTTCCAGAGCGCGCTCGGCGTCTCGGTGTTGCCGAGCCAGTAGGCCTCGCCGTCGCGCCACGCGAACAGCGCGAGGTCTCCGTTGCCGAGTTCGAACCGCGCCGCGTCCCAGCCGTGAAGCTCGTGTTCGGGTTCGACCCACGTCACGCCTGCGTAGTCCTCGAGAGAGCCGTAGAGTTCCCGGCGGACGCGCTGGTCGGACCAGCCGCCGGTATCGTAGCGAAATCGAAGCGGGCTCGCCATGCCAGTACTCGGCGTTCCCACCGGATACCGCTTCCGGGACGGTGATTCACACGGTCTGGCCTGCAAGGATGGGTCCTGCGAGCCGTCAGATCGCTCGAATCGCGCCGCCGAGACGCAGGACACTTTGGCTCGCGCCATCTACCCACTTGCAATGGCCACCGCCGACGCCGGCCACGTCCCCGACGACGCGGAGCTCGACGTGCCCGAGGGCACCGAAATCTATCGGTGTCCCTACTGTGAGTATCCGCTCCAGACCGAACGGCTCTGGATCCTCCATCTGGGGATCGAGCACAACTCGAAGATGGACGAGGCCCAGCGAGCGCGCTACGAGGACGAACACGACGAGGAGACCCACGATCTGTTCACGCTGCACGTCAAGCTGACCGTCGTGATCATCCTGCTCTACTTTGGGCTCACCTACTCCTACATGTTCGTCTGGTCGTAGGAGATGTTGTGATTGTCTGGTTTTGGCCTCCGAAAGCCCCAGTGCGCTCGACCATCCGCGACTCGTTGCGCGCTTCCCTTCTTCGCTGACGCTCAGTCGGTCCAGTGCTTACGTCGTCGAGGACGGATCGACCGCCCTGCCCCTTTCGATATGCCGGAAGATCGGAGATCTTCCGTACCTCGCGAAATCGAAGATTTCGCTCAGTCCCACCCCGACCGCCTACCGCATCCTCAATCCTCCCCAACCTCCTGCGCTGCTCACGTCGCTTCGCTCGTTGCGCTGCTCGTCCCTCGCACGCTACGCGGCTGCTGCGCTTCCGTCGGAGCAAGCTCCGACGGCGTTCGCCTCGCGTTCGCTCGGCTCACAGCCGCGAAACGCGCGCCACCGCTCTCCACTGAAGGTAGCTCACTTGAACAAATTCAGGGCGGGACTCCGGAAGGGGCCGACCGCTCGTCGCAGGTACCGACGGTGAGCCGAGCAACGCGAGGCGAACCTCGACAGACGAGCGGAGCGAGTCTGTCGGTGTAAGCACGGCCGAGCGAAGCGAGGCCGCGCACAGCGAGGTAGCTGCGTCGAGCGGGAGGGGGCTTCCGTAAGCGGCTGCGGTCCAGTCACCACCAAGAACCCGAAATCCACCGTTCACCCATCAATTCAGCCTTGACAATCCTTAAGAGCGCAACCCCGGTAGCCGACACCAACATGAAAGTCGTCGTATCCGTGGGCGGAAGCGTGCTCTCGCCGGGGGATCCCGAGCGCGTCGCCGAGCACGCGGCCGTGATCGAGTCCCTGCGCGAGGCGGGCCACACCGTTGCGATCGTGGTCGGTGGCGGATCGACAGCGCTGGAGTACATCGAGGTCGCACGAGAGCTGGGCGCCAACGAGATGAAGCTGGACGAGATCGGAATCGCGGCGACGCGACTCAACGCCCGGCTCCTGATCGAGGCGCTGGGCGAGCCGGCAGTTCAGACGCCGCCGGAGGAGTACGACGCAGCCGGCGACGCGCTCCGTCGCGGTGAGGTGGCGGTGATGGGCGGCGTCGCGCCGGCCCAGACGACCGACGCCGTCAGCGCCGCGCTGGCAGAGTACGTCGACGCGGATCTGCTGGTCTACGCGACGAGCGTTGCGGGCGTCTACACCGCGGATCCGAACGAGAGCGAGGACGCCGAGCATATCCCCGAGCTCTCCGCGGCGGATCTCGTCGAGCGCATCGCCGGGATCCAGATGAACGCGGGCGCGGGGGCACCGGTCGACCTGCTGGCGGCGAAGGTGATCCAGCGCTCGGGCCTGCGAACGATCGTCCTCGACGGCACCGAGCCCGAGCGGATCGCCCGCGCGGTCGAGACCGGTGAGCACGAGGGAACGGACGTCCTGCCAGCGAACGGCGGCGCCGACCCCGCCGAGTGGGATGCCTCCGGCGGAGCGAACGAATGAGTGCGGACGACGACGCCTCCGAGGAAGCGACGACAGGAGCACCGTCCACCGGCGACGGTGCGGACCCGTCAGCGAGCGACGCTGGCGCCGATCCGTACACCCTGCAGTCCACCGCCGGCGACGAGTCCGACGACGGGGAGACGGGCGAGGACGTACACCACGCGTTCTGGGCGGACCGGATCGCCGACGAGATCGAGGCGCGGGTTGCCGACCACCGGCAGGCCACCGAACGAGCGAGTGGGGAGGAACGACCCGCGAGCGGCGATCCCGACGCGCCGATCGTCCTGAAGGGCGGCATCTCGCCGTCTGGAATCCCGCATCTCGGGAACGCCAACGAGATCGTCCTGCCGTACTTCGTCGCGGCGGTCCTGCGAGAGCGCGGTTTCGAGGTGCGACAGGTCTTCACGACGGACGACCGGGATCCGCTACGTGGCCTTCCCCGAAAGCTCGCGGATCTCGACGGCGAGATCGTCGGCCTCGGCGACGTCGACGCCGGGGCGCTGGGCCAGAACCTCGGAAAGCCCTACACCGACATTCCGGACCCCTTCGGCTGCTGTGACTCCTACGGCGCGCACTTTTCGACGCTGATCGCGGGCATCGCCGAGCAGCTCGACGTGCCGATGGACGTCGTCTCGAACACGGAGCTCTACGAGTCGGGTGCCTTCGACGACCAGACGCGGCTCGTCCTCGACCGCGAGGACCTCGCACGCGAGACGCTCGCCGAGTATCAGGACAAGGTCGACGAGGACTACGTCCCGTTCAACCCGATCTGTAGCGATTGCGGGAAGATCACGGAGACGGTGACGGGCGTCGACCTGAGCGAGGGGGACGATGGGGCTATCCACTACCGCTGCACCGACCTGGAGGCCGGCGACGACACCATCGAGGGCTGTGGCCACGAAGGAACGGCGACGATCCGGGACGGCAAGCTCCCCTGGCGCTTCGAGTGGGTCGCCCAGTGGGCCGAACTCGGCGTGGACTTCGAGCCCTTCGGCAAGGACCACGCGGAGGGCTCCTGGCCCAGCGGCGTCGACATCGCGGAGACGGTCTTCGAGATGGAGCCGCCGCTCCCGATGGTCTACGAGTGGTTCACGCTCGACGGCGAGCCCTTCTCCTCTTCGTCGGGCCACGTCGTGCTCGTATCGGAGGTCCTCGAACTGATCGAGCCCGAGGTGCTCCGATACTTCTTCGCGAAGGACCCCTCGAAGGCGCGGGACTTCTCGATCGAGCGACTCGACCAGCTCGTCGGCGAGTTCGACCGGCTGGAGCGCCTCTACTTCGCTGCGGAGGATGGACTCGACGCGTCGACGCTCGCGGACGATCCCGACGCGGTGCAGGGCGTCGACGGCGCCACCGAGGCCGAGTTCCGGTTCGCAGAGCGGGTCTATCCGTTCCTCGTCGAGGAGGTTCGCGAGGAACGACTCCGGATTCCGTACCCCTTCGCTGCCGTGCTCGGGATGACCGACGACCCCGAACTGCGCGAGGAGATCGCCCGCAAGGAGGGCCACATCCCCGACGACGCCCCCGAGTGGGCGATCGAGGAAGCACTCGATCGCGTCGAGCGCGCTCGCACGTGGGCTCGCCGCACCGACAACGAGTACAACTACGAACTCAAGCGCGAGGCGATGCCTGACGTCGACCTCGATCCCGCGACCGAGGCCGCCCTCGACGACCTCGCGGACTTTTACGAATCCCACGACGATCCCGACGCGATCCAGGGCGAGATCTACGAGGCGGCCAAGCGTCACGACGTCGACGTCGGCGACTTCTTCGCGACGGGCTATCGCCTCTTCTTCGATCAGGAGGAGGGCCCACAGCTCGGACAGTTCCTCGCGAAGCTCGACGAGGCGTTCGTTCTGTGGCGGCTGCGGCGGGAGGGGTGAGGCCGTCTTCCTCGCATTCAATCACTCTCGGATAGCTCGGCCGTCAGTTCGTACGTCTGGCCGCGAACCTCGACGAACCGGGTCGTTTCCTCGTAGCCGACGGCGCCCTCGGCGTCGTGCTCGTCGGTCAGCACCACGACGCGCTCGACTTCCGATTCGAACGCGGCAAGCGCGTTTCTGAGCCCGGTCGAGCCGCCAACACCCCAGTCTCCCATTACCTGCTCGGGAATGATCCGGTCGACGTCGACGTCGTCCGCTGGCTCGCTCCGCTCGACGGTCAGCGTTGCATCCGGCGGATGCTCGCCGTCGCCGTGGGCGTCGGACGTCATGACGATCTCCGCGCCGTCCTGCTCGATACTCGCGTCTTCGGTAGGTTCGAACGCCACGGGATCGCCCGTCAGTTCGACCAGCGCCCCCGACTGGCCGGCGGGGTAGCCGAAGCCGACGACGACGGCGTACGTCCCGGGACCGAGATATCCACTGGTCAGACCGCCGGCACAGCCCAGTTCGTCGCCGACGCTCGGCACCGGTGACTCGTTGAAGGCGCGGAGGCGCCAGTTCATCCGCTCTCCGGGTGCAATGAACCGACAATCGCTGTTGTGAGTCCATGGGCCGACGTGGAACCACTCGCCGTCGACGAGCTTGTGGAGGTCCCAGTGGCCACAGCCCGAGGACTCGCGGTCGTTGTAGACCAGTTCGAAGTCGACCGCACCGTCGAGCTCCAGCAGCTCCGTCTCCGGCCGGAGCGTGACCTCCGTCGACTCGTCGGACTCGTGGTACCACTGGATCGACGACTCCTCACCGATCGGCGGGACGGTCTGGTCCTCGAAATACGAGTCGCCCTCGGGGCCGGGTGTGTCAGTATCCCAGAGAGTTATCTGGACTCCCCGGTCGTCACCAGCGAACTCGTAGACTCCCGTCGGGCGGTCGGACATCCCCGGCTCACCGACGAGGACGTACTCGAGTTCGACGAACTCGCCGGGATCGAGGCGGACGGTCGGTTCGATCCAGGGGTCCACGTCGGTAGCGTTCCAGAGCCCATGCTCGTTCCGAGTGATTTCGGGGACCGACGCGGCGACCTCGTTGTTCTCCGTCGGCGCGAGACGGAGCACGTTCTCGTAGTTGTAGTCGGCGGGAGGCTGGCTGTCGACGTTGCCCACGGCCGGGATCCACTCGAGGTCGAACGTGTTCTCGTAGTCGTTCTGGTTCACCAGCCAGCCGGTGAGCCTGGCGGGAGCGTCTTCGGTCGCCGTGCGGTCGAACCAGAGCGCGATGCCCGCGTCGTCGTCCGTGCGAAATGTCGTTGGCGAGAGCGCGACGGTGCGATCGATCGTCTCGAGGTCGATCACACTGCCGCCCTCGTCCGGGGGTTCGGAGAGTTGTGGGTCGTCCCCGGCCGTGCCGCCGTCAGTTCCGTTGGTCCCGCCGGTCTCGGTGGCGTTACCGTCATCACTCGTGGAGAGGCTGACACAGCCGGCGAGACCGACGGTCCCGGCGGCCGTCGTGAGGAGGGCTCGACGTCGCATATTTGAGCAGGTTCCGTTGACTCTGGCAAACCTTTTCTGTACGGTCAAAAATCCGCTGTAGTGACCGTTCCCGTCCGCCAGCCCTATGCCCGATGACGACCGACCTGTGTCCAATGAACGTGCTGGTGTGGGTCGTCGTCGGGATCCTGGCCTACTGGCTGTTGGCGGTCACGCTCGATCGCCAGGGCGTCCTGCCCGAGTGGGTGCACGTCAGCGGCCCGCTGCTCACGCTCCACACGCAGAAGGGCAAGCGGTTCATCGACTGGCTCGCTCGACCCAAGCGGTTCTGGCGCGCGTGGGCCAACCTCGGGCTCGGACTCGCGCTCGTCCTGATGGTGCTCTCCTTCCTGTTCGTGCTCCTCTCGGCAGTCCTCACGATCCAGAACCCGGGGACGACGACGCAGGTCAGCCAGCCCCGGAACATCCTCGTCATCCCAGGCTACAACGACTTTCTGCCCTGGGAGGTCGCGCCGGAGATCCTGCTCGGCCTGCTGGTCGGACTCGTCGTCCACGAAGGCGGTCACGGACTGCTCTGCCGCGTCGAGGACATCGAGATCGACTCGATGGGGCTGGCGCTGCTCTCGATCATTCCGATGGGTGCGTTCGTCGAACCCGACGAGGATGCCCAGCGGGAGGCGGACCGAGGCGCCAGCGCGCGGATGTTCGTCGCGGGCGTGACGAACAACTTCCTCGTCACGCTGATCGCTTTCGCACTCCTGTTCGGGCCGGCGGTCGGCTCGATCGGCGTCGCCAGCGGCGCGGGCGTCGGTGGGTCGCTCGCAGGCTCACCGGCCGACGAGGCCGGGATCGACGCCGGTGATCGGATCGTCGCGCTGGACGGCGATCCGATCGAGTCTAACGACGAGCTGCAGAACGTCCTCGCCAACGACACCTCCGAGCAGGTCACGCTGGAGACGAGCGACGGACAGGAGCGCAGCGTCGATCGACGGGTGATCGTCACCGCCGCACTCGAAGACAGTGCGCTGGAACCGGGCGACGAAATCCTGGCCGTGAATGGCACGTCGGTTCAGACCACGGCGGCGTTCGACGAACAGCTCCGTGCCGGCGGTGAGCGAGTCACCCTGACTGTCGAGAACGACTCCACCACGTACGAATCGGAGATCGTCGCCGGTGGGCGCGTCGCAGTCGTTCCGGACGGTGCGCTCTCCGCGGCCGGGGCCTCCAGCGGTGACGACATGACGATCACCGAGTTCGGCGGTCAGCGCGTGATCGACTACGAGGAGCTCGGCGACGCGATCGACGCACACGAGCCAGGCGAGACTGTCACGGTCGTCGCCTACGAGGAGGGCGAGCGGCGAACGTTCGACGTCGAACTCGGCAAGCGCGACGGTGACGCCCACCTCGGCGTCCAGGGGTACCCTGGAACCGACGGAGTGAGCGTCGACGACCTCGGCGTGCGCTACTACCCCGCCGGGAACTACCTCGCGGTGCTCGGCGGTGACGGGAACGTCGACGGGATGACGACGAACTCCTTCGTCGGCCAGACGCTCTCCGCGGTGTTCCTGCCGATCGCCGGCATCTCCAGTGGCGGCACAGGGCCACTTCCCTTCAACTTCGCCGGGTTCACGGAGAACATTCAGAACTTCTACGTGATCGATGGACCACTCGAGTTCCTCGGTGGCAGCCTGTTCTGGATCGCCACCGCGCTGTTCTGGATCGGCTGGATCAACGTCAATCTCGGCATCGTGAATCTGATCCCTGCGTTCCCGCTCGACGGCGGCCATCTGCTGCGAACGGCGACGGAGTCGGTGGTCTCCCGGCTGCCGATCGACGCGGACTTCGCGCTGACGAAGCTGATCACCGTCTCCGTGGGGCTGGCGATGGGTCTGGGGTTCGTCGTGATGCTCTTTGGCCCGCGCTATCTGTTCTGAGCGCGCGGGTGCCGTCCACGTCTTCGAGTTCGTGAGGAGATGCTGGCGCCAATTCGATCGAGAGCTGCCTGCGAACGATCCGGTTCAGCCGATCCGTACGAATCAGTCCGTCTCCGTGTCGACGCCGTGTTTCTCGTAGAACTCCTCGGGCGTCTCGCCGATCCGCTCGAACTCGCCGAAATCCCGCTCGTGGTGCCGGATCATCTGCTCGATCATCCACGCACTGAACGTGTCGTCGAAACACCAGGCGTCGGGTCGGCAGGGAACGTCGAGGCGATCGTCACAGGCGAGTGCGACGTAGACGTGGTAGAAGCCGAGAACGGTGTCCGCGAAGTCGTGGGCCTTTCCCGCGCTCTCCTCGCGGCGATCGACGAGCTCCTCGGCCCCGGCGTCGGTGAGCTCGAAGTACTTCCGGTCGGGCTCGTCCTCGCGCTCGATGCGCTGGGCCCAGCCCTCCTCCTCGAACTTGTAGAGGACGGGGTAGACCGATCCGTAGGACGGCTCCCAGTGGCCGCCGCTGATCGACTCGATTTCTTTTAGAATCTCGTAGCCGTAGCGTGGCTTCTCTTCGAGTAGCTCCAGCACGAGATAGGAAACGAGCCCCTTCGGCGCACCGCTGTACTCCATTTGACCGTGATGGGGTACGCGCGAGAAAAGGGGTTTCGATCCCTGCAACGGCCGCGCGGACAGCGACCGCGGGTGGCCCGATAGTAGATCGGTCGGGGAAGCACGAATCAGCGCACTCGAAACGCCGGCGTCCAGATGACTACAGCTGGAAGTAGTTTTTCGATCGTGGAAAAATCTGTGGGCCCCCCTCGTCGACGAGCGGCGGTGCGCGTGTTCATAGCGTTGGAGTAGGGCCCCACGAACGATCAGTTTCAGCGCCGACTCGCAAGGGACAAAGGCCCCGGTCGAGAACCCTTAGGCATGCCACGACCGCCCGAAACGGACGAGGGCTGGTACGTCCTCCACGATCTCCGGTCGATCGACTGGGACGCCTGGCGTGAGGCGCCCAGCCGAGAGCGCGACCGCGCGATCGAGGAGGGCCGCGAGTATCTCGAGAACGCCGTCGCCGTCGCGGACGCCGACGACGGTGCTTCGGCGACGTTCGCCGTGCTCGGCCACGAAGCGGATCTCATGGTGCTTCATCTCAGGCCGACGCTCGACGACCTCGACTATCTGGAGCGACAGTTCGCCCAGACCGCACTCGCCGGCTTCACCGAGCGGACTGCCTCCTACGTCTCCGTGACGGAGGCCTCCGGCTACACCGGCGCCGAGGACTACTTCGAACCCGACGCCGAGGCCGATCCGGGCATGCGCAACTACATCGAGTCCCGGCTCTACCCCGAGCTTCCCGACTCCGGATTCGTCAGCTTCTATCCGATGGACAAACGCCGCGAGCCCGAACAGAACTGGTACGATCTCTCCTTCGACGATCGTGCGGAGTACATGTCGGCCCACGGCGACATCGGCCGGACGTACGCCGGCAAGGTCAGCCAGATCATCTCTGGCTCGATCGGCCTCGACGACTTCGAGTGGGGCGTCACGCTGTTCGCCGACGATCCGACGGACGTCAAGGAACTGCTCTACGAGATGCGCTTTGACCCCTCTAGTTCGAAGTTCGCGGAGTTCGGGCCGTTCTACTCGGGTCGGCAGTTCCCGCCCGCGGATCTCGAGGCGTTCCTCGCCGGCGAGCGCGTGCCGACCGAGGAGCCGTCCACGGCCGACGGTGCGAGCGGGGACTCTGGTCTCGACGACGAGCTCGCTTCGCTCGACGTGGAGCCGCCGGCGGACGGCCACGCTGTGCTCGTCCGATCGGAGGCCAGCAGCGACGCAGTCCAGTCGGAGGTCGACGGGCTCCGCGGGAACTTCGAGCATTACGACACGCACCGCGGGACCGAGGTCCACCCAACCGACGACGGCGCAGTCGTCGTTTCCGTCTGGGAGACTGCCTCCGCCGCCGACACGGCGAGCGGATTCCTCGCGGAGATCGATGGCGCTGTGTCGACCGAGACCGGACCGGTCGGCGATGCGGTGGCTGACGCCAGCGCGGAGGGTTCCGAGTCGAGCGACGCTGCCGAGGACGGCGGCACCGCAGCAGCGACCGACCACGACCTGCGCGCCGAGCTCGAAGAAGAAGGCATCTACGCCGGCTCGCCCCACGGTGAGGACGTTTTCGCGCTCGTTTGCTACTCCGATGCCGACTCCACGGCGCTGACCGAGGCCGTCGACGACCTCGCGGACGGGTTCGATCGCTACGACACGCACCGCGGAACCGAGGTCTACGAGGCCGAGGACGCAGATCCTGCGGTCGTCTCGCTCTGGGACACCGAGGACGCCGCCGAGACTGCCAGCGACTATCTCTCGGATCTCCCCGGAATCGTCCGGGAAGCCGGCGACGGCGACGGATTCGGTACGATGGGAATGTTCTACACCGTCAAGCCCGAGTACGGCGAGGAGTTCCGCGAGCAGTTCGCGACCGTCGGCGGGCTCCTTGCGGAGATGGACGGCCACCGCGAGACGACGCTCTACGCGAACCGGGAGGATGCCAACGATATGTTCATCGCATCCCAGTGGGCCTCGAAGGAGGACGCGATGGCCTTCTTCCGCTCCGACGAGTTCGCCGACACCGTCGAGTGGGGCCGGGACGTCCTCGCGGACCGGCCGCGCCACGTGTTCCTGGCCTGAGGACGACCGGCCCATCTCTGCAGCACGGTACCGAATCACACGGAACGGCGACGTTCTTAGGCGTACCAAAACTCTTTTTGCTTTAGGCGGGCCTAACTTCTTCCATAGATGGAATCAGTCGACGCGAACGAGTCTGTCACTGCTGACGCGGAGGGGGAGTCGACCGAGATCTGCATGGCAGAGAGCTGCCCGGGCCGTACTGTCTTCTCCGAACGAGACAATCCCGACGGCTGGATCGGCACCGACCTCACCGTCGACGTCCAGCGATAGCGCGGATTCGGTCTTCGGATCGTTGTTCGTCTCGATCAGCCGGCTCTCCTTCGCGACCTTTCTGTGTGCGATTATATCGACTGCCAGAGAACGCAGTTCAAGGTAGATCGCACAGCACAGCAAACAGGTACGGATTCCGGGAGACCGGAGGTCTCCCGACGTCGCGGGCCACGCCCGCGACAGCCCCTCCCGCTCGACGATCCTAACTCGCTGCGCTCCTCGGTCTCCGGCCTGCGGTGCTTGCGTCGTTAGGATCGACGAGCGGTCGGCCCCTTCCGGAGTACCGGAAGAGCGGAGCTCTTCCGTGCCTCGCGAGATCTTCGATCTCGCTCAGTCCCACCCGGTAGTTTGCTCAATTGAGCTACGTACGGTGGTGAGCGGTGGCGCGCGTTTCGCGGCTGTGTCAACAGCCGTGTAGCGTGCGAGGGACGACCGAGCGAAGCAAGGGAGGAGGTTGGGGAGGACGAGGTCGCGGTCGGCGGTGCGGAGCGGGGTGGGACATCGAAAGGGGCCGGGCGGTTCGGTTGTCCCCGGGCGACATTAGCACCGCAGTGAGTGAGCTGAGCGAACGAATGAGGAGCGCAACGAGCCCCGGGTCATCGAGCGCTCCGGGGGCTTTCGGAACCTCTTGAAACGATAGAATCTCTGACCTCAAACTGCATTCCCCAAGCAGACGGGTCTAGCAGATTCCTCCTCTAACGATCTGAAACGCGATAGCCGACGCTATGGATCGCGTGAACGACGAAAAAGCTGCAGTTGGTGCGGAGCCTTACTCCATCGCGCCCTCGAAGACGAGGGTGTCGTCCTCGAGGTAGTGCTCGATGTGGTGGGCGTGCTCCTCGGTCGTCTCGAGGATCTCGCGCAGCTCCTCCTCGGTGGCGTAATCGCCGAGGTTGTTCGCGAGCGCGATGTGCTCGCGGAGGGACTCGATGACGTCGCCGTACAGCTCCATGTCGTGGTGGAGGGACGTCCGGATGTCGTAGGCGTCGTCGTCCTCGGGCTCGATCGTTGCGTGCTCCTCGAAGGTGGCGCCGCCGGAGAGCGGGACGCCGCCGAGGGCCTGCACGCGCTCGGCGAGCACGTCGGCTGCTTCCTCGGCGTCCATGGCTGCGTCGCCGAGGAACAGGTGGAGGTCGCGGAACTCGGCGCCCTCGACGAGCCAGTGGTGCTTCTTCAGCTGGTGGTAGAGGACGTACGTGTCCGCGAGGTCGGTCTGGAGGGCCTCGACGATCTCCTCGGCCTTGTCTGCGGGCATACGGAGCGCTTCGCTGCCCTCGACGGTGCCGGCCTCCTGGCGGACGGTCTTCTGGGTACTCATGTGCAACTCTAGCTACGGTGGCATCCCACTTAAAGATTCACCTTCAGAAAAGGGATGTTCGCTCTACTGAAAGATATATTCACGATACTGGAAGAGATGGTTGCATCATCGAATCCGATTTCCTGCCCGCAGATCGCCGGACTGCTGCCGTTTCGTTCCGATCCCTTTCGATCTCTTCCGAGTCGGGACGAGTCGTTACGAGCCGGTCCGAGAACGTACTGGGCGTTCCTCTTGGCTGCTGGACGTGTTCCTTCCCCTCCTGAGGACCGCACGCTGCATCCGGCGGTATGACGAGCGATTCATCACGCGGGCCCGCAGACACACCGATCATGACGGATACGCCGCCGCTCGTCGCCGGCGAGAGCCTGATCGACTTCGTGCCTGGGACGGACGATCCGCTCGCCGACGTCGAGTCCTTCGACCGCAGGGCTGGCGGCGCGCCCGCGAACGTCTCCGTCGGCCTCTCGCGACTCGGCCGGCCGCCGCTGTTCTGGACGCGCGTCGGCGCGGACCCCTTCGGCGAGTTCCTCGCTGCACGGCTCGAACGTGAGGGCGTCTCCGAGCGGTTGGTCGAGCACGACCAGGACGCCGCCACCTCGCTCGCGTTCGTCAGCGGTGCTGACGTCGGCCCGCGGTTCACCTTTTACCGCGACG
The DNA here is from genome assembly GCF_023204835.1 of Salinarchaeum laminariae. Classification (GTDB taxonomy): domain Archaea; phylum Halobacteriota; class Halobacteria; order Halobacteriales; family Salinarchaeaceae; genus Salinarchaeum; species Salinarchaeum laminariae. The sequence continues at coordinate 245,447 of NZ_CP096270.1, read as the reverse complement.
AGACGGCGGATACGCGGCTGCAGGTCGGCACCGTCCCCGACCAGACGCTCGAGAGCACGCCGTGGGTCCACGCCGGCGGCGTCACGCTCGCCGACGAACCTGCACGGAGCGCGACGCTCGATCTCCTCGAACGCGCCGCCGAGGCGGACTGTACCGTCTCTTTCGACCCGAACGTCCGCCCGGAGCTCTGGGGCAACGACGCGGAGCTCGCTGCGGTCTGTGGCTGGGCGATCGAGCACACGGACGTGCTGATCGCGACGCCGGCAGAGCTCCGCACGCTCGGGTACGACGGCGACGATCCTGCGACACTCGCCGAGGACGCGACTGCCGGCGCTCCACACACCGTGGTCTCGACGCTCGGCGAGGCGGGATCCCTCGCTGTCGCGACCCACGACGCCCCGTGGGGTTCGGCCACCTCGGACCACGGCGGCTACGAAATCGAGGCGATCGACGACACCGGCGCCGGCGACGCCTTCACTGCGGGACTGATCCGTGCGCTCGTCGGAGTCGGCACGGAAACCGACGGAACGGAGACCGCCGAGACGGACGCCACCGGAACTGCCAGCGACGACCGACCGCTCGCGGACGCACTGGCGTTCGCCAACGCCGTCGCGGCGATATCGACGACCGAGCGTGGTGCGATGGAAGCGCTACCGACGCGAGAGGCAGTTGCGGCATTCCTCGAGGAGTGAGCGGCGGTTCGGACTCAGCTCGGACTCGGCGCTGATTCGACTCGAATTGGCCTTCGGCTCGGCCTCAGCTTTGGATTCGTTACGGACTCGACGCGGGGTTCAACTCGAATCAGGCTTCGCCGTCGGCTTCGACCGCACGCGCGTCCGCCTCGCTCGGCGGCTCGGAGCGCTCGGCAAACCCCGCGGAGATCACCCGTATGAGCGCGTCCTCGACGGACTCGTCGGCGGGGATGATCCGCGACTCGTCCAGTTCGATGACCCAGCCGACGAAGATCACCGGCGAGGCGGGGACGAACACCGTCGTCCGGCCGTCCTCAGTGTCACGGCCAGTCGGAAACGCGGTCATCCTGGCCTCGTTCCAGAGCTCGACCTTCGCGGGAGAGGTGAGATCCACGTCCTCGTCGACGACGGTCTCCATGGCGATCTTGGAAGCGTTGTAGATGACGCGGAATCCGGGGAGGTGGTTGAAGCTGGCCTCGACCCGGGCGTCGAGGAACGGTCCGAGTTTGGTGCGCATCAGCCAGGAGGCAAAGACGAGTGCGCCAAACAGCAGTCCGATCGTCAGGAGCACTCGTGCGATCGCGGGGTCGAGTACCTGTAGCACGGTGATCCGTCGGGCGATCGCTCCCATCAGCGGTACGCCCGCGACGAACTGGAAGATCCACCAGAGCGTATAGGCCGTCGCGAACAGGGGCGTCAGGACGATGAGCCCGCTGGCGGCGTCACGCTTGATGGACGACCACACGGGCCGTCGTTACGCGGCCACCGTTATCGGTGTTTTCGTCTCGACCGGCCGCGAACGGCGCCGCCGGGGGTCGGTGCTGCCCTACGGGTTCGGGTTGAAGATCTCCGGCCGCTCTTCCCCGTTGACCTGGATCACGCCGAGGGCACCCTTGCGTGCCGCGCGCGTGAGCGAGTGGTCGACGATCTTGATCGGCTGTGGAACCGGCGTGTCGATCTCCGCGGCGGCGACCGTCCCCGGTCGCACCGGGCAGGTCTCGACGTACTTGTCGGGCTCGCTCGCGAGCGAGCCGTCCCGGTAGAGCTTCGTCCAGACGTTGCCGATCGCGTGCCAGGAGCTGGCGAGGTTCGGCCCACCGTTGGAGAGGAAGATCCGGACGCTCTCGTCCTGCTCCACTTCGATCGGGCCGTAGCGGTCGCCCGTGAATGCGTGGGGCTCGCCGTTGAACGTCACGTAGGTCGGCTCCTCCTTCTTCATCGCCTCGAAGTCGAATTTGTGGTGGCCCTCCTGTCCGGCGTCGCCGTTCGTGTAGATCTCGTTCTGGCCGAAGTACAGCTCTCGATCGACCTCCGGCAGCCCGTCCTCGGGCTCGACCAGGATCGCGCCGTACATCCCGGCGCTGATGTGCTGGTCCATGTTGCTCACCGCGCAGTGGTAGATGTGGACGCCCGGGTACATCGCCTGGAAGCTGATCGTGGCGGACTCGCCGGGGCCGATCGTGGTGTCCTCCGCGCCGCCGCCCGGCCCGTAGACCGCGTGGAAGTCGATGTTGTGGGGCAGGCTGTTCGCATCCTCGCTCTCGAGGGTAAGATTCACCGTGTCGCCGCGACGGACCCGGATCATCGGCCCGGGGACGCGTCCCTCGAACGTCATGAAGTCGAACGTGACGCCGGGCTCGAGCTCTGCGGTCACCTCCTGGGTCGTCAGCGTGACGTCGTGTTCGACCGAACTGGACCGGTTGATCGGATCGGGAACGTCGGTCGGGTCCGCTGCGACGCGATCGACGTCCGTGGTTTTGGCCGCGTCGAGTTCCTCGTCCTGGGCCTCCGTATCGTTCGCGCTGACGGAGCCCTCTTCGGGCGCCGAGATACAGCCAGCCAGCCCGAGCGCTGCGCCAGCGCCGAGTGCCGTCATCATACCCCGCCGGGAGCTATCTGGGAATTCCATGGGTGGTCACCTCTACATCTATATCTGGGTGCTCCTGCCCATATACCGGGGCTGCTAGTTCTCGAATCCCGATCCGTTACCCGGAGATGTTCACCGGATCTTCAGATACTGAGAACGACGATCGATACTCGTCGAACCGGCCGGAATTGTTCCGCAGGTGGCCGTTCGCGGTCGAACGAGTTCGGCGCCCCAGTTCACAATAGAGCGACCTACCGCAGTGGCACCGAAGCGGTCTGCCTGGACGGTCGACTGTCGACCGGGGACTCACCGACGGGCCGGACTGCAACGACCGACAGAGTAACCGGGACGTACGACGAACGATCCAGCGTGCAGCAGGGGACGACGCTCCCGGGGGTCGAGACCGGCGACGACGAGGAGCGGATCGTCGTCCACGTCGATCTCGACTGTTTCTACGCGGCCTGTGAGCGCCTCCGCGAGCCCGCTCTCGAGGGCGAACCGGTCGTCGTCGGGATGGGCTATGAAGCCGGCCAGCCCGACGGCGCCGTCGCCACCGCGAGCTACGAGGCTCGCAAACACGGCGTCGAGAGCGCGCAGGCGATCTCGACGGCACTGGAGCGACTTCCTCGCGTAGCGACGGCGGAGAGAGAAGACGAGGAGCAGTCCGAGGAGGAGGAGGAGCCAGATTCCGCGGCCGGAGACGGCGATCCCGACGAGCCACTCGGCCACTACCGGCCCGTCGACATGAGCTACTACGAGTCGACCGCCGCCGACGTCAAGGAGATTCTCCACGACTGTGCGGAGACCGTCCGCGAGGTGTCGATCGACGAGGCGTATCTCGACGTCACCGAGCGCACCGACTGGTCGGTCGTCGAGGGGTTCGCCCGGCACGTCAAACAGCGAATCGACCGCGAGGTCGGTCTCACAGCGAGCGTCGGCGTCGCGCCGACCATGCACGCCGCGAAGGTGGCCTCCGACCACGACAAGCCCGACGGGCTGGTCGTCGTCGAGCCGGGTGAGGTCGCGTCGTTTCTGGCACCGCTCCCGATCGACGAACTCCACGGGATCGGCCCGGTGACGGCGCGAACCCTCCGCGAACACGGCATCGAGACCGTCGCTGACCTCGCCGACGCCGACAGGGAGTGGGTCGTCGAGCAGTGGGGCGATCGCGGCGGCGAACTCCACGAGCGAGCCCGCGGCGTCGACCCTCGCAGCGTCGAGCCACGCGGCCGCCCGAAGAGCCTCTCGCGGGAGTCCTCCTTCGGCGATCCGGAGGACGACTACGCCGCAGTCGAGGAACGCATTCGTGCGCTCGGCGAAGCCGTCGCCGACCGCGCTCGGTCGAAAGCCGCCCTCTACCGGACGATCGGGATCAAGGTCGTGCTCCCGCCCTTCGACGTGAACACGAGGGCGCGATCCCTCCCCGGTCCCGTCGACGATCCCGACCTCGTCGAGGAGGTGGCGCTCGATCTACTCACAGAGTTCGACGACGAGACGCCAAGAAAGGTCGGCGTGCGCGTGTCCAATCTCTCCTTCGCGGACGCGGACCAATCGACGCTTGGCGGCTGGGACGGCGAGCAATCGGCGGACGGGCTCGATGCGAACGCGTCGGAGACAGCTGTAGGGAACGGCGCCGATGGCACCGCCGGAATCGTCGACGCGGATGACACCGGTGGCGCCCTCGGCACCGACGACACTTCTGGGACCGTCGGTACAGACGACGCTACTGGGGGCCCCGGCAGCGACGACATCACTGGGACCCTCGGCACCGCGAACGATGAGGAACCGGACGTACCTGATCTCACCTCATACAGCGACGGCGCCGGATCCTCGTCTGCGGATCCATCTGCCGAATCGACCACCGCCCAGGAACGCTCCGCAGAGCAGCTATCGGAGACCCCGTCCTCCGAGGCCCAGCCCGACGGAGACCGGCGCGAAGAGGCGGTGCACACCGACGACCTGCCTGGGCAGTCGGTCCTCGACCGGGTCTGGTCCGACGGCCCGGCCGAGCACGCCGATCCAGAGCCGATCGGCCAGCCGCCAGATCAGACCACGCTCTCGGAGTTCGACTGAGAGTTCGTCGATCACATCATTTTTCCAGATGCATTGGCGGGAATGCAAGCACCCCGACGCCGTCCCAGGGAAATTATAAGCCTGGACCCGTTTCCGCTGGGTATGGAGGGCATCTCGTATGGCGGATGACTTTTACGCGCTGCTCGAGGTGCCCCGGGACGCGTCGCAGGATCAGATCAAGACGGCGTTCCGCGAGAAGGTCCGTGAGTACCACCCCGACCACAACGACGATCCACGCGCAAACGCACAGTTCACGGCGGTGAAGAAGGCCTACGACACGCTCGGTGATCCCGTCGAGCGCAACGCCTACGATCGGATGGGCCACATCGACTACGTCGCGAAGCGGCTCTCCGGCCTGCCGGATCCGGACAAGTGGGCGCCGGACTCCGGGGGCGATTCGTCGTCCAGCAACCGAACCGGATCGCCCGGTACGAGCAGCACCTCGACGGCCACCGGTGGAACTGCGACGGGCACGCCATCGGGGTCGTCCACGGGGAGCAGCACCTCGACGGGCTCTACGTCGACCAGCAGCGGGGGACGCACCTCCAGCTCCGGAGGTAGTTCCACGGGGACCACGAGCTCCGCCAACACCGGATCGACGGGCTCCTCTGGCAGCGACGCCCAACGAACGGCGTCCGACGGCGCAGGCGCGACCGCATCCGCGCGCAGCGTCGCCTACGCCGACGATCCGATCGTCGACTTCGTCGCCCGGCACAACAGGGTGCGCAAGGCGATCGGCTGGCCACTGCTGTACTTCGTGATGGCGATCTACGCGGCCGGCGTCGGCGCCGTCGTCGCCGCCAATGCGGACGCGTTCGGTTCTCTGGCCGATCGCGTCAGCGCTGCCGGCACCGATACCGGCGCACTCTCCGCCGCGTTCGAGCGGGAGGGGATCCCAACCGTCTACGACGCCACGATCGGCGAACTGATCGCAGGCTCGACGCCTGAGACGACCGTGCTCGTCGGGGGTATCCTGCTCGCGCTCGGCGCCCTGTTGCTCCCGGCAGTCGTCTTCCTGCTCGTCTACCTCACCCGGCTCTCCGCGGGCTGGAAGCCGACGTATCTCTACCCGGTCGCCGTGCTCGGACCCCTCGTCGGTCTCGTAGCGGGGGCCGCGGTCGAGGTTCCGCTGGCCGCCGAGCTCGCGTTGTTCGGGCTGCTCCCCTTCGGCGCGCTCGTGGTGATGGTCCTGAGCGCGTTCGTCCGGCCGAAGATCACGGCGGTGCTGTTCTCCTGACTCGACGGGCGGCGGTCGTTCCTGAATTTTTGCTCCGTCTCGTGGTTGCACTCGATCTACGCGTTCCTCATAGGGACCGCTTCATCTTCTGATTCTGGCGCTATCGCTCGGCGGAACAACTGCCGTTAGACGGCGCGGTGCCGTCGAACGGAGATGGGACTGTCGTCGAACGAAGACGTGACTGCCGAGCAACGGGCCGGCCCTCCACGCTGGAGAGCGCTGTCGCTCGGGAGTTGGTTGCGTCTGAAAGAATCGCGCTCAGCGTCGAACCTTACAGCCGGGTGACGTTGGTCGCGCGGGGGCCCTTGGGGGCCTGTTCGATTTCGAATTCGATCTCTTGGCCTTCCTCGAGGTCGGGGCCGCCAACGTCTTCCATGTGGAAGAAAACGTCCTCGTCCGCGTCCTCAGTTTCGATGAAGCCGTAACCGCCTGTGTCGTTGAAGAAGTCAACCGTACCGGATGCCATTGCAACTCACGAGAGGCGCGGATCGCGGATAAGGCTTCCGAGACGTGACTCGACACGCCACGCACTCGCACAGTGGCCCTTCCGAGGGGCGCTCCAGCCACGCGAGACGGTGTCGGTGCGTGCCCTTTTGCTGCCGGCGTCCGAACCGCCGGCAGTGACCGAGCAGGCTCGCTCAGTTGGCGTCGCACGCACTGCCGGTAGCTGGATCGCCGTGGCGTTCGATGGCCCGGCGTTCGTCGAGGCGGTGGCAACTGACGAAATCGGAGCGATCTGGGCTCGGTACGGCGAGGACGCCGAACTGATCGTCGTCGGCGTGCCGATCGGGCTGATCGGGCGCGTCGACGACGCTGGTAGCACCGGGCCTGCCAGAGGGAGCGACGATCGAGCGCAGTCGGCCGAACGGCAGTGTGACGTGCTCGCTCGCGAGCTACTCGGCGACCGAGCGCGGGCGATCCACGCGCCGCCATCCCGCGAGGCCGCACGGCGCCGCCGATTCCCCGCCGCGCGACGAGTCCACGAACGAACGACCGGCGCGCAGCTCACTCGCGCCGCCTTCGAGCAGTCCGTCGCCATCGCTGCCGTCGACGAACTCCTCCAGGAAGTGCCGGAATCCCGGTCGGTGCTCCGGGGGAGCCATCCCGAACTGGCGTTCCGGGCGTTCGCCGACGAGCCACTCGACCGCGATCCGTCGACGGCTGGCGGCTACGCCGAGCGCATGCGAACCCTCGCCGAGCACGACCGCGACGCGCCGCCCACGGTACAGTCCGCTGCGGAAGCCGTCGCCGACGCCGACGTACCGATCGAGGGCGTGCTCGCTGCCCTCGCGCTGGGCTACACCGCCAGATCGGACGACGCCACCGCGACGCTCCGATCGCTGCCGCCGGAGCCGCCGACCGACGCGACCGGACTTCCCATGGAGCTGGTCTATCGGTCGGACGCGCCGCTGTGAAGGCGTCGTGGGGCGCTACCGAGACGTGTGACTCTTCACCATCGTTCAGCCGTCCTCGTCCTCGCCGTCGCCGTCAGTGGGAGAGCCGCTACCTGCCGATCGCTCCGCTGGCGGTCGTTCGGCCGCACGCTCGCGGGCCTCTTCGAGGAACTCCTCTGGGAGCGATTCGATCTCGCCGGCCTGGACGCCCCACAGCGACGCGTAGAGATCGCCCCGATCGATGAGCGCCTCGTGGGTGCCCCGCTCGACGATCTGGCCGTCCTCCAGAACGAGGATCTGGTCGGCCTCGCGGATGGTCGAGAGCCGGTGGGCGATCACGAACGTCGTGCGGTCCGCGGCGAGTCGGTCCAGCGAGCGCTGGATCAGCAGCTCGGTCTCCGTGTCGACGGCGCTGGTGGCCTCGTCGAAGACGAGGATCTCGGGATCGCGCAGGATCGTGCGGGCGATCGAGAGCCGCTGGCGCTGGCCACCCGAGAGCTTGACGCCGTCCTCGCCGATCCGGGTGTCGTAGCCCTTGGGGAGGTTCTCGATGAACTCGTGGGCCTCGGCCATCCTCGCGGCCTCGACGACGTCCTCTCGCGAGGCATCGAACCGACCGTACCGGACGTTGTCCTCGACGGTGCCGTCGAAGAGCACGACGTCCTGGCTGACGTAGCCGATCGACCGTCGCAGGCTCGCCAGCGAGCACTCTCGGACGTCGTGGCCGTCGACGCGGATCGAGCCGTCGGTCACACCGTCGGACTCGCTGCGCTCCGCCGACGAGCCATCCGAGCCTCGCGGCTCGGAGACGTCGTAGAGCCGGAGCAGGAGTTTGCAGACCGTCGACTTGCCAGCACCCGTCGGCCCGACGAGTGCGACGGTGTCGCCGGGGTCGGCGGTGAGGTTGATGCCCTCGAGGACGAGGTCGCCGGTCGATCGTTCGGCCCGATCCTCGGCTTCGGAATCGCCGGACTCCATCAGTTCGGTCTCGGCGCCTTCAGCGGCAGCCAGCGCGCTCTCGGGGTAGGCGAAGTCGACGTCTTCGTAGACGACGCTGCCGTCGGGATCGTCGAGGTCGACCGGGTCTTCGGGATCCTCGATCCGCACGGGAACGTCCATCAGCCCGAAGACGCGCTCGCTGGAGGCCTTCGCGTTCTCGTACTGATCGACGATGTTGCTGACCTCCGCGAGCGGGGTCACGATCCGCTGGGTCAGGAAGATGAACGTGACGAACTCGCCGACGGTCAGCGAGCCCGAGAACGGCCCCGGTGGGCCGGAGAACAGCCAGACGCCGCCGACCACGAACGTCGCCGCGAAGGAGATGCCGGCGAGGAACTCCATTCCTGGCCGGTAGAGGTAGTTCAGCTTCAGCACCGACATCGTGTGCTGGAAGTAGTCGTAGGAGGCGTCGGTGACTTTCTCGGTCTCGCGCTCTTCCGTCGCGGAGGCCTTCACGAGCTCGATGCCGCTCAGGCTGTTTTCGAGGCGCGTGTTGAGGTCGCCGACGCTGGATCGCTGCGCGACGTAGCGGGGCTCGACCGCGCGCATGAACCAGAGCGTGAAGCCGATCATCACGGGGATGACCGTCAGCGTCACCACCGCGAGCTGCGGATTGATGTAGAAGAGGAGCGCGGCGATGCCGAGCAGCATAACGCCCAGGCGCGCGGAGTTCTGGAGCGCGTTGTCGAGGAAGACCTCGAGGTTCGAGGCGTCGTTGTTCAGGACGCTCATGACCTCGCCGGTCTGCTTGTCGTCGAAGAAGGGCATGTCGAGGCGCTGCATGCGCGCGAACGTGTCCGTGCGGACCTCGTGCATCACCCGGTGGGCGAAAATGTTCGCTGCGACCCCGTAGACCCACGTGAACACGCCGGTCACGACGAACGCGCCGACGATGAGAGCCGCGGAGAACCAGAACTGTCCGGACTGACTCCCCGGCACCCACGCCTGCGGGAGGAAAGGCAAGGAGTACTGCCCCTCGCCGACGAACACCGCGTCGATTGCGACACCGAGCACGAGCGGCGGCAGCAGGCTCGCCGATCGCGCGATCACGTTCGCGACCATCCCGAGCGAGAACCACCGTAGCTCGGGCATGCCGTACTCCGTGAACAGCCGCGACAGCGGCCGATCGACCTGGTCGCGGTAGCGCTCGAAGACGCTCTCTTCTGCTGCAGACGCCATTCTCGTTGGGTGAATCCGCCGAGGCCGATTAAACCCGCGAAGACGGCAGCACCGCCCGTGTTTCTCTCCGCGAATTTCGCACCAGGACCACCGAAGCTCGACGGCCGCTGCACCCTCTCAGACTGGGATTCAGCCACAGGGTATCGGCTTCCTCAACAAACCACACCCTGGCGGACTGAAAGGGCGAGGCCGGGTCCGGGAAGCACGAGCCCTCCAGCACCGCAGGGAGAGAGCGAAGCGAGCGACCGAGGAGCGCAGAGCGGCTCGCGCGAGCGGAGCCGGCCGAGGGCTTTCGAGGCAGTCGCTCCGAAGCAGTCGTTCTGTCTAATGCACCACACCCACTCACCTGTCCATCTCGCGAAGGCCAACGGTTTTCCCGACCGGGCGGGTAGCCGGGATCATGGTGAAGTGGCTGCTGGCGCTGCTGCTCTCGATCCCACTGGTGGACGCCGCAGTGCTGGCGTGGCTCGGTACGAAGCTCGGCTGGGCGGAGGTGGTCCTCCTCGTCGTGCTCACCGCGTTGATCGGCGGAATTCTCGTGCGCGCGGAGGGGCGACGGACGATCCGCGGGATTCAGCGATCCCTCGCCGAGGGCGAGCCGCCGACGGACGGCCTCATCGACGGCGGTCTGCTCATCGCAGCGGGCGCCTTCCTGCTCACGCCGGGGGTCGTGACCGACGCCATCGGCTTCCTGCTCGTCATTCCGGTCACGCGAGCGCCGATCCGCTGGGTCCTCAAGAAGAAGGTCATCATCCCGAAGATGGACGCGAAGACGGGCGGCTTTGCCTCCGGCAACGTCTACACCTTCGGCTTTCCCCAATCCGGCGGGTCGGAGTCGGTCGATCCCGAGGACTTCGACCTCGGCGGCGCCGGCGGCCCCGGCGCTCCCGGCGGACCCTTCGGCGGTGCGGGCGACGGTCCAGACGTGGATTCAGATGCTGGTGAGTCGGGCAGCACGAGCGGTGACGACACGGTCGATCTCGGCAGCGACGAGTACGACGTCGAGGACGACGATCGCTGACCCGTCGCCGCCACGCGGGCAGTCAGTTAGAAACCCTTTTGAGCAACCTCCGATTAGCGGGAACCGCGAGGGCCACTAGCTCAATCAGGTTGAGCGCTCGGCTGATAACCGGGAGGTTCTCGGTTCAAATCCGTGGTGGCCCATTTCCTTCCGAACCATCGTCGACGAGCGACAGCGAGGAGTCCGGTGAGGAAGGAAATACACGCACCTCGGATTTGAGCCCTGCGAGGAACGCGCAGCGACCATCGGGAGCGAGCATTTCTCGCAATGGTTCACAATCCGTGGTGACCCATGTTTTCGGCGAACTACGCGCGAGGAGCGTCAGCAATGGGTTGTCGCCCGAAGGTTTACCACCGAAGGTCAGCTATCCTCCCGTATGAGTTCCAGCCGGGAAATCCGTCTGATCGAGGACGAGGAGATCGGCGGCTGGTCCGCGATTGACGCCGAAACCGGCGTCGCCAGCCAGGGCGAGTCCCGGCAAGAGGCCCTCGAGAACCTCGACGAGGCGGTTGCGTTGCACACCGGCGAAGCTGGGGAGCCCGTCACTGAGGAGGATCTCCGTGAACTCGGGCTGGATCCCGAGCGCGTCGACCCCGACGAGGCGAAGCAGCTGCCGGAGTTCCTCCAGTAGTATCGTGGCGCCGACGGATTTCTCGGGGCGTGACGTGGTCAATGTCTTGCGATCGTTCGGGTACCGGCCGGTGGGTCGGGCTGGAAGCCACGTCCGGCTTCGGTACGAGAATCCCGATACGGATGATGTCCGCCTGGTGACCGTTCCGCTGCACGACCGGATCAAGCGCGGCACACTCCGTGCGATTGCCGAACAGTGCGATGCCGACGACTTCGATCAGTGGTGCCGCTGGATCGACGATCACAGGTAGCATTCTCTGGACTTCTTCCCAAGTTTTGATCTGAACTGTAACCTCGATCGATGATACGCCACCGAAAGAAAGCGTGGGGGCGAATCAGCGTATCACGATCGAGCAGATGCGCCATTCAGTCGTCGTCGCTCGCCCGCAGTCGAGCCGGAATCGAACCGGGCACCTCCTCCGGCATCGAGACGTCCCGCAGCGCGAACCGCTTGGCCACCATGTCGTAGCAGAAGATTAGCGTGCCGACGATGATCAGCGTGTCTCCGGGGAGGCGTGCCCAGAAGAGGAACTGGATCAGGTCACGCTCGTAGAAGGCCAGACTTCGCGCGGCGTCGTAGTTCTCCGTGAACGCGGTCTCGAGCTGGACGAAGCCCACGGGGAGCACGGAGACGAAGACCATCACCGCGAGCCCGATATTCCAGCACCAGAACGCCCAGCGGAGCCGGCGCTCGCTCCAGAGATCGGGCTTGGTCGCGATCCGGAGCATGTAGGTGGCCATCCCGAGCGCGAGGAAGCCGAAAGCGCCGAACATCGCCGCGTGGGCGTGGCCGACGGTGAGGTAGGTGCCGTGCTCGTAGTAGTTGATGATCGGGAGGTTGATGAAGAAGCCCAGCACGCCGGCGCCGACGAAGTTCCAGAAGCCAGAGGCGATGATGAACGTGAACGGCAGCGTGTAGGCGAACTCCTCGCCGGTGGCCATCGCGCGGTACTCGTTGATCGCCTCGAAGAGGATCAGAATGAGCGGGATGAGCTCCAGCGTGGAGAAGACGGAGCCAAGTGGGATCCAGACGTCGGGCTGGCCGACCCACCAGTAGTGGTGGGAGGCGCCGATGATTCCAGAGCCCATGACGAACAGCGCCTGGAAGGCGACGGCTTTCTCCGCGGAGCGCTTGCGAAGCAGGCCCATCGAGACGAGCGTGAGCCCGATGACGGAGACGATGAAGAACTCGAAGGCGCCCTCGACCCACATGTGGACGACCCACCAGCGCCAGAACTCCGTCATCACGATGTTCGTCTCGGGCGTGTAGAACATCCCGGCGACGAACAGCAGGCCGATCGACCCGCCCGCGTAGATGATCATGTGTGCGAGGCCGTAGCGGGACTCCCGGCGGAGCAGCGGCCGGAATCCGCGTGCGACCAGCACCGTCCAGATGACGAACCCGAGGAGAAGGCCGACCTGCCAGAGCCGCCCGACTTCGAGATACTCGAGCCCCTCGTTGCCGATGATCCACCAGAGTTCGCCGTCGACGTAGCCGTTCGCGCCGAGCCAGACGCCGGCGAGGCCACCGACCGCCGCGACGACGAGCGCGACGAGCAGCACGTGGACGTACCGGTGCTGACCGTCGGGCTCGTGGCCGGTGAGCAGTGGCGGGAGGAACAGTCCCGCGGCCAGCCACAGCGTTGCGATCCAGAGGATCCCGAGATCGAGGTGGAACGTTTTCGCGATCGCGAACGGCAGGATCTGCAGGATGTGGGTGCCGAAGATCTCCTCGATGCCGAAGAAGCCGGCACGTTCGATGTAGAAGTGAGCGAGTAGCCCGCCCAGCAGTACCTGGGCGGCGAACAACCCGGCGGCGACGGGGAGGAATCTGGTCGCTGCGCGCTGGCTCGGGGTGAGCGCGATCTCGTCGGGCTCGGGCACTTCGACGGCTCGCACCTGAGGTTCGGGGAGCTCGACGGCCTTGTAGAGCCAGACGCCGATGCCAACGCCAGCGACGAGCAGAACCATGCTGATGACGCTCCAGATCATCGTGTCGCCGGTCGGCGTGTTTCCGGCGAGCGGTGCGTAGGGCCAGTTGTTCGTGTAGGAGCTGTCGGAGCCCGGCCGATCGGTCGAGGCGATCAGCGCCGTCCACAGCGCGAAGTCCGCGAACTCGCGAGCGTCGCTCTCCGAATCGATCATCCCCTCGGGGACGCCCCGTTCGTGGTCGCCCTCGTGGTAGCGCTCGACGTAGACGTTCTGGACCTGCTCGTGCGCGTAGACCTCGGCCTCGGTGTACTGGAGCGTCCCGCCGGTCCCCGACCGATCGAGGTCGGTCTCGACGAGCGAGTCCACGCTCGCCTGTTCGGGCGGATCGAGATTATCGTAGTCCGCCCCGTAGCGCTCGTCGGCGTAGTACTCTTGCATGAACTGGGTCTTCAGATCGAGCGCGTCGGCTGTGTAGTCCTCGCCGTAGTACGCGCCGTTGCCGAGGATCGACCCGTGGTTCATCAGACCGTTCTTCTGGAACGCGATCTTGCCGTCCTGGACCGACTCCTGGGTCATGACCGTCTCGCCCTCGGGCCCCTCGACTGCGTCGGGGATCGGCGGCGTCTGCTGGTAGGAGTACAGCGCTCCACCAGCCATGACGATCAGATTGACGACGAACACGACTGCCAGGAGTGTGGCGATCGTCGACCGAGTGATCTCCATACCGCCCGCTTCGAAGAATACCTACTTCAAGATAATCCCGGCCGCTACGGGCTGAAACGATCCCCGATCGTGTTCGGCTCCGCGACGTCGCGACCGTCGCCTGCCGATTCCGCCCGCCCCTTGCCGATACCGACCGAACCCTGCAAAAACGCTTTCCGCTGGCTGCCGTAGGAGCTATCATGGCACGAACGGCGATCCAGCTGTACACCCTCCGCGACGTCGACGGCTCGCTCGAAGATCTCCTCGAGATGGTCGCTGCCTCCGGTTTCGAGGCCGTCGAGTTCGCCGGGCGGGAGACCGAGCACGAACCCGACGACGTCGCGTCGATGCTCAGCCGAAACGGGCTCGACGTCGCAGCAGCCCACGTCGGCATCGACGATCTGGAGTCCGACGCCGTCGCGCTCGCGGAGCGATACGAGGCCATGGGCTGTACGGATCTGATCTGCCCCGGCGTGGGACCTGAGTACTTCCAGAGCCAGGAGGGCGTCGCGGGCGTCGCGACCCGGCTCCAGGCCGTCGCCGAGGAGCTCGAAGACACGAACTGTACGCTCCACTACCACACCCACGATCAGGAGTTCCAGTCGATCGAGGGCGGCCTCGCCTTCGAGGCGTTCCTCGCCGCGACGGAGATCGGGATCGAACTCGACGTCGGCCACGCGCTCCGGGCTGGCGAGGATCCCGCCGAGTGGCTTCGCCGGCTCGATGGACGCGCTGAGTTTGTCCACTTCGCGGACGTCGACGTCGAATCGGACGCCTCCGTGCCGCTCGGGGCGGGCGACGTCGACCTCGAAGCCTGCGCTGACGCCGCCGCCTCGATCGGCGCGGACTGGTACGTCTACGAGTACGAGGGCGATGAACCGCTGGATACCCTGGACGACGCTGCGCAGTATCTGCTCAATCTGAAGTAGTCCGCAAAAGACCGCTGACTGCCACGAACCGATCGGTCCCGCCGACGGTCGTCAGTCCTCACAGCAGCCGCCCGCCGTCTGTCCGAAGTCCACGTCGAGCGGCTCGGAGATCGCGTCGTTGATCGCCTCGAGTCGACCGTTCAGTGCGGCTTCGGCCTCGAGATACTCCTCCATCACGGGGAGGTCGTGCAGCTCCGCCTGGGCGGACTGGAGCGCCTGCAGATCGGCCTGGTCTGCTTCGCCGATCTGGCGAGCGAGCATGAACTCCTCCCGGAGCTGCTCGACCTCGGCGATGCGTTCCTGGGCGTCCTCGTGGTTCTCGACGGCTGTTTTCGCGGACTCGTATCGCTCGTACTCGGGGAGGCTGGTGATCGCCTCGCCGAGCTCTTGGCCGAGTCGCTCGACGGTCTCGGAGACGCCGGCGTCCGCTTCGATGTCCGCGTCGATGCTCATGCGATCGCCTTGCCGACGAGCGCGTTTCAAGCTGCCGGAACGCTGTAAATGGGCCGGTACGCCCCCGACAGTGGGGACGACGAGGACGCGCTCGTCGGCTGATCCTCTCCGCGAGCGGCACAGCTACACTGTCGCCATCTCGCAGAAACTGACAAGACTTAACCGAACCCACGGCCAACGCCGCCCATGGCCAGATTCGAGCAAGCGGAGGATCGGCTCCTCAACAAGTCGATCTGCATGCGGTGCAACGCCCGGAACGCAAAGGAAGCGGATCGCTGCCGGAAGTGCGGCCACGGCAGCCTTCGACCGAAGGCCCGCGAGTCGCGTTCGGCCTGATCCACGCTCCTCTCTATCCGTCGCTACCCTCGCAGAGTCGAATCGCCGCGCTCTGCTTTCTCACTCCGAATCTCACTCCTCTCTCAGTCGTACTCCTCTCTCTCTCTCTCTCAGTCGTACTTCGGCTCCCGTCGCTCCGCTCGTCCGAGTGCCGTCTCCACGACGTCGCGGACGTCGCCGTGGAACTCGGCGCCGTGGCCGGCGTACATGTGTTCGACCGACGCAGGCATGCGATCCAGCAGCCGTTCGATCGAGTCGATCAGCGTCTCGCGTGACTGCCCGGCCATGTCGGTCCGGCCGAAGCTACCGTAGTCGAACGCGCCGTCGTCGTGGACGACGACGTCGCCGGAGAACAGCGTCGTCTCGCTGACGACGGAGAGGTGGTCGTCGGCGTGCCCCGGGGTCAGCACCGCTTCGAAGCGCTCGTCGCCGATCTGCACCTCGTCGCCGTCGTCGAGCGCCTTCGTCCGGCGGGGATGCTCGGCGCAGGCGTAGAGATCAGCGTCGAAGGCGTCGAGCACGGCGTCGAGCTGTTCGACGTGGTCCCCGTGCTGGTGGGTGAGCACGACGGCGTCGAGGTCGTCGGTGTACTCGGCGATCACGTTCTCGACCCCGTCCATCGCCCCGGCGTCGACGAGAACTGTTCGCTCGCCGGTGACGAGGTAGGCGTTGCAGGTGAACGTCTCCGCGTCGGCGGTGACGGTGTGAACCTCCATGTGCCGGGTTCGGTCCGCTGGCGGGAAAAGCTACGGCTCGGGGAGCCTGGCGCATCGTGTCGGAACCGCTTTACGCCCGACGGACCTTCGAATCGTATGGAATACGAAGCTAGCCTCGACCGGGCATACGACGACCTCCCGGAGCTCGGTACGGAGGAAGCACGCCTCGACGTCCCCGACCCTGCGCTCGAAACGGACGGCGCGTTCGTTCGTTTCACCAACATCGAACAGGTCGCCGACGCTCTCGACCGCGATCCCGATCACCTCCACCGCCACATTCAGGGCGACCTTGGGACCTCCGGAACCTTCGAAGGTGGCCAGGCGCGCTACAGTGGTTCCTTCACTCGAGCGGACTTCGAGAACTCCCTCGACGAGTACGTCGCGGAGTTCGTCACCTGCTCTGAGTGTGGCCTCCCCGACACCCGCCTCGTCAAGGAGAACCGCACGCAGATGCTGCGCTGTACCGCCTGTGGCGCCTTCCGGCCGATCTCCAAGCGCTCGACGGCCAGCTCTGGCCAGCAACAGGAGACCGTCGAAGAGGGAGGCACCTACGAGGTCGAGATCACCGGCACCGGTCGCAAGGGCGACGGCGTCGCCAACCGGGGCAAGTACACTATCTTCGTCGCGGGCGCCCGCGAGGGCGAAACCGTCCAGGCGTACATCAAGTCGACGTCCGGCGACCTCGCCTTCGCGCGGAAGGCCTGAACGCGCGGCGTCTCTCCCTCGTTTTCCCTTTCCTCACGTTTCTCCTCTTCTCGATCTACTGTTCGTCTCTAACTCTTCTTCCGCAGCATCTCCTTCATCTACCACTGCTTCCTCGGCCGCTGCTCTCTCGGCGTCTATTCCCGTCTCCTGCCTCGCCGACTGGCCAAACTGTTTCACGATCCGCTACGTAGCCCTAGCTATGGAAACCAGACCGCTCGGCGAAACCGGCCAGGAATCGAGCGTCCTGACCTTCGGCGCGATCGCGCTGAACTTCCTCGAACAGGACGAGGCCGACGAGATGATGCAGGACGTGCTCGACGCTGGCGTCAACCACGTCGACGTCGCGCCGACCTACGGCGACGCCGAACTGAAACTAGCTCCGACACTCGATGACCACCGCGAGGATATCTTCCTCGGCTGCAAGACTCAGGAGCGCACCTACTACGGCGCGTGGGGCGAGCTCCACCGTTCGCTCGATCGCCTGGGCGTCGACAAGATAGACCTCTACCAGTTTCACGCCGTCACGAGCTACGACGAACTTCGCGCCATCACCGGCGAGTACAGCCCGGAGATGGCCCAGGGTGACCACGATCCCGGCGCGCTCCAGGCGTTCGTGGAGGCGAAGGAGGCGGGCCTCATCGATCACATCGGCCTTACGAGCCACGGCGACCCCGCCCTGATCCGCTCCGCGATCGACCGAATGCCCGAACTCGAGACCGTGATGTTCCCCTACAACTACACGCTTGCCGGGAAGGAGGGCCCGGAGTACGACTACGACGCAGTCCTCGAGAAGGCCCACGAGGAGGGACTCGGCACCCTCTGCATCAAGGGGTTCGCGAAGGGCCCCTGGCCCGACGATCTGCCCGAGGACGAGCGCCCCTACGACACCTGGTACGAGCCATTCGACGACCCCGCGGATCTCGAGGAGTGTCTCCGTTTCTCGCTCTCGAACGGCATGACGACGATCCCGAACGCCGGCGATCCGAAGCTCGTTCCGGCGATTCTGGAGGCCGCCCAGAACTACGAAGCGCTCGACGCCGACGCCCAGGACGAACTGCGCGAGCAGGGTGCGAGCGGCGAGTCGCCAGTTCCGACGACCTACATCGAGTAACGGATCTGGCAGCCGAGCCCCTGCGGTCTATTCTCGAGTCACGGATTCGTCGGCCGGCACGTTCACAGATCTGCCGGCCAGCCCTCGTCCAGCGCGACCGGCACCGAGCGCTTCGCGACGTCGCCTGCGAACGCTGCCGACTCCGATCGGAGCGCGTCGAACGTGTTGTAGTGGATCGGCAGGACGAGCCCCGGGGTTAGCTCGCCCGCGAGCTCGGCCGCCTCGTGGCGATCCATCGTGAACGAGCGTGCGATCGAGGGGAGGAACACGTCCACGTCGAGGGACCGCTGCTCGGGGACGACGTCCGAATCGCCGGTCCAGAAACACCGCGTCCCGTCGAGCGTGACGACGTAGCCACAGCCGAATTCGTAGGGATGGAGCACGTCGACGGACTCGTCAGCCTCCGGGCCGTCAGGGAGATTGTACGCAGGAACGGCCTCGACTGTGACGCCTGCAATCTCCAGCGTATCGCCGTACCCGACGCGCTCGACGTCGTAGGGCAGTTCCTCCGGTTCGACGACGTCCCGATCGCTGTTGGCCGCGACACCCGCTGCCGAGACCGCCTCGTAGACGACCACCGTCGCGTCGTTGCTCGCGACGCGGTCGATGGCGTCGTCGGAGTAGTGGTGGTCGTGCGTGACGACGATTACGTCGCCGTCCTGGGGAGCGATCGCTGGCCCGCTCGGGTGATCGTCGGCGCTGGCCCGTTCCGGGTACTGCTCGGACCAGCTGCCGTCGAGCACACCGTAGCGACCAGGATCGGTGTACACCACCGTCCCGTCGCGGGATTCGATCCGCGCTGTGGCGTAGCCGAGCCAGTCGAGCCGGAGTCCGTCGTAGCGTACTGTCACTGCCCGAACAGAGAGCGCCACGCCGGGAAAATCCAGCCCTTTCGGCAACGCGGTCACCGGGGAGGTATTTTTGGCCGCCGATCCCTACCACCGGCCATGCCCGGCCAGGTTCACGACACGTACGTCGCCGCGATCCAGCACGATCTCGTGGACCTCCCCGACGATGCACGACGGATCGGCGTCGTTCGCCGGCCGACCTCCTGGTTCCACGGTGCCGTCGACGAGAACGTACCCGCGCTCGGCCCACCCGAGGACCTGCTGGAGGAAGCCACACAGCGCGAGGAGGATCTGAAGATGCAGGGGATCTGTGACGACGACGCCCAGAACGTGGCCTGGGACGAGGTGGATTTCGGGACGCGGTATCGGGAGTATCTGGCGACGGAGGCGGGGTCCGCGGCGGTGGACGGACTGGTGGAGCGGCTTCGCGAGGGGGAGGATCTGGTCCTCGTCTGCTTCGAGAACACAGAGAAGAAGCGCTGTCACCGGACGATCCTGCGCGAGGTGCTGGAGGAGCGACTGTCTTGAGATGGGAATCCCGCCGTGAGAAACTGTCGAGGGTAGTGTTGTGACGGGAACAGTATTTTAACCGATAGCGCACCTACGTCGGTCCATGGCGCAGGCTGCGCGGCGTATCGTAACCGAGTTCCACGACGAGCCACATCTGGAAGGGCGTCGTGTGACGGTACGGCGACTTCAGGGGCTCGTCGAGGGGACAGGACAGCCCGCTAGCGAGGTGGCTGCGGAGTTCGATCTCTCGGTTGCCGACGTATACGCTGCGCTCCAGTACTACCACACGCACCCCGACGAGATGGCCGCAGCGGAGGAACGTCGCGCCAAGAGTGAGGAATCTGCACGGCAGGCAGGAGCAAAGACGGTCGCCGAGCTACGGCAGGAACGCGACGAGGAGTTGGATGACGTATCGAATTCTGGTTGACGAGAACACCTCCCCAGGCGTCGCGGAACTGCTCCGAGCGGACGGGCACGACGCGATTCACGTCACCGATGCGCTGGAACCTGGTGTCACGGATCGACGTATACTGGACTACGCAGTCGATGTGGACGCAGTCCTGCTCACCCACGACGACGATTTCTTGCGTGCCCATAGCCCGGAACCCGTCTCAATCCTCTACTATGCGGACGATACAATGGCAGTTTCAGAAATCGTGACGCAAGTTCGGCGAGTAATCCAGTACGTTCCGGATCCACAGAACCTCCCAACGGTTACGAGTCTCGGTGGGTGGTAGCGGGGCATCCTGTCGATAGGCGTTCTCCGTGCTCGCTTCACGTTCGGGTTCCAGCGCGAACTCACCCCCGCGGATCGCCGAGGCGAAAACCTCCAAGTCCCTGGACCGAATCTGTCGTCGTGTAATGGAATACGTACGACTCGGAGAGACTGGACTGCAGGTCTCGCCGCTCTGTCTGGGCACCTGGCGATTCGGTGAGGAGTCCGGCGGCGTGGTCGAGACGGATCGCGAACAGGCCCACGAACTACTGGACGCCTTCGCCGACCACGGCGGGAACTTCATCGACACAGCAAACGGCTACGGTGGCGGCGATTCCGAACGCTGGATCGGCGAGTGGCTCGAGGACAAGGATCGCGAGGAGTTCGTGATCGCCTCGAAATGTTACTGGTCACAGGTCTCGCGGTTCCAGGAGAACCTCTCCCGGAAGAACGTCCGCGCCGAGGTCGAGGGGAGCCTCGATCGCCTCGGCACGGACTACCTCGACGTTCTCTACCTCCACCGGTTCGACGACGACACGCCGATCGAACGGACGCTCCGGACGATCGACGACCTCGTCTCGGAGGGGAAGGTCCACCACGTCGGCCTCTCGACGGCCGACGCCTGGAAGCTCACGAAGGGGCTCTGGAAAGCCGACGTCAACAACTACGAGGCGTTCACCGTCACGCAGCCGATGTTCCACGCCGCGTACAAGGAAGACGTCGCGGACTATCTCGACGTCTGCGCCGACCAGGATCTCGCGGTCTGCCCCTACTCGCCGCTGGGTGGTGGGTTCCTCACCGGGAAGTACGAGCGCGTCGGCGACGGCACCTACGACGTGGAAGCGCCCGACGGCTCCCGCGGCGCACTCACCGACGTCTTCGAGGACTGGTACGTTTCCGAGCGCGGCTGGCACGTCCTCGACGCGATCCGCGCGGTCGCCGACGAGGAGGACGCGACGCCGGCACAGGTCGCGCTCGCCTGGCTGATGGCCCAGGACGAGTTCACCTGCGTCCCGATCGTTGGCGCCCGAACGACTGACCAGCTCGACGAGAACGTCGGCGCCGTCGAGGTCGAACTCTCCGAGACGCAGTTCGCACGCATCGACGAGGCACGCTACGACGAGGACGGCGCGGTCTACGAGAGCGACGCCTGAGTTGCGCTGCGCTCGGGCAACACCCTTCGCCGCCGCTCCGGGCCCAGACTATTAGCGCTATTTGTCCTAGCGCTGCCGTTTCTATCCCACACTCCCTCTGGTGTCGTGTATGCAGCGACGAACCTACGTAGCTGGCATCGGCAGTGTACTGGCAGCGGGAGTCGCGGGCTGTTCGGCTCTCGGGTCGGACGACGATGACGAGGAGCCAGCGGGCAACTCGACTGACCCGAACTCTAGCGACGGCAGTTCGAGTGACGGGGACTCGAGCGACGGCAACGATGGTGACGGGAACGGCGACGAGCCAACTGCCGAATTCGTCAACGGCTCTTTCGAGTCCGGCCTCGAGGGCTGGACCGTCGGCACGGACCTTCCGACCGTCCCCGGCAAGGAGTCCGGCACCGTCGACCATGGCGTTTCGATCCGGAACGGACCGGCAGCCGACGGCGACGCCGCCGTGCAGTTCTACATCTCGGGGGTCGCCGACGACGGGACGATCTGGGTCGAACAGCAGGTCGACTTCTCCGGCGTCTCCGCCGTCGAGGTCGCCGCCTACAGCGAGCAGACGTCGTTCAACGAGATCGCGATGCTCGCCTTTTTCGCGGGCGAGAAACCGGAGGGCGGGCTGACGGAGGACGCCTTCGACCGAGAGAAACACGTCGAGGACCACGATGGGTGGAAGACCTACACGTACGACGTCTCTGAGATCGAGGGCGTCGGCACTCTCGCCGTCGGCATGAACGTCATCTGGGAAACCGAGGTCCGCCGGCTGTTCGACGACGTCCGGCTGGTCAGCGCAGACGACTGAGTACTGGCTGTTCCACCCCCGCACTGACACCTGACGACAGACCCACGTTGTAGCTGCGGTGGTTAGCGGCTGCGTGCCATCGACGGACCGCTTCGACGACGCAGGGTCTGAGATCACACTCGCAGCGAGCGGAATACCACCGAAACCGTTTTGTTCCGCCTCTGAGTTCCCGAACGAACATGATTCTGGGTATCGTGGCGGGGTTCGTCGGGCTCGTCCTGGTCGTGCTGTTGGCCGCGTACGTCGTCAGCATCTACAATCAGCTCGTCAGCCTCCGCGAGCGCGTCGACCAGGCGAAACAGAACATCGACGTACTGTTGAAACAGCGCCAGGACGAACTGCGGAAGCTCATCGACGCCGCCAAGGAGTTCATGGACCACGAGGAGCAGGTCCTGACCCAACTCACCGAGGCGCGCGAGGCTGCCGAGCAGGCCGAATCGCCCGCCGAGCAGGCCGCAGCAGACCAGCAGGTCCGCCAGGCGATGCTCGACTTCGAGGCCCGCGCCGAGGCCTACCCCGAGCTCCGCTCGCAGACGAACATGCTCCAGTTCCAGGAGCGCATCTCCGAGATCGAGTCCCAGATCGCGGACCGCCGGGAGTTTTACAACGAGGCCGTCACGCAGAACAACACCCGGATCGCGCAGTTTCCCTACGTGCTCGTCGCTCGCCAGTTCGGGTTCGAGGAGCGCGAGCTCTTCGAGGCCACCGCGGCGGAGACGGCGGACGTCGACGTCGGGTCGGCATTCGACGACAACTGAGGATGGTCCCGACGATCTCATCGCTGGCGCCGGCGATCGACGCGAGCGCCGCGGCCGCGTGGCTGCTCCAGTCAGGCTCCAGCGGCGACAGCGGCGAACTGTTCGTCTTCCTCCTGATCGGGTTCTTCGGTGGCCTCTACCTCGTCTACGACGGCTTCGGTACCTGGCAGCTCTCCCGGCTCGTCCAGGACACGCCGACCTCGCGGGTCCGGTCGATGTCCGTCGGGCGCGTCGAACTCGAAGGGATCGCACGCACCCACGAGGACAGCGTCACCCCACCGCTGGCCGACGAGGAGTGCGTCTACGTTGACTGGGAGGCCGAGAAGCGCGAGCGCCGCGTCGACGACGACGGCGACGTCCACTACGAGTGGGTGACGACCGCCCGTGGCACACGCGCGCTGGCCTTCGAGCTCGACGACGACACCGGCTCGGTTCTCGTTCGTGGCGATCGGGACGACCCGGAGTTCGACCTCAACGAGGAAGGCAACCGCCGTACGCAGACGTACGGCAGCGGCGAGCCAGCGCCCGAGGACGTCCGGCGATTCGTGTCGGCGAAGGGCGATCCCTCGGCTACCGGGGCGAGGGACCGATCTGCCGACGAGGCGGAGACCGACGGACTCCTCGACGATATCACCGGGTTCGCTGCCGATCTCGCGACCGACTCGCTCGACGATACCAGCAACAGGCGACGGTACAGCGAAACCGTCCTTCCGCTCGGCCGTCACGTGTACGTCTTCGGTAGCGCCGACTCTCGCGAGGACGCACGGATGGAGACCTCGGAAGCGGACCTGCTGGAGATCCGCCGCGATCCCGGAACCGACGAGTTCCTGATCTCCGACTCGACGGAGGGACGGCTGCAGGAGAGCTACGGCCGATGGGGCCCGATCGAGGCGATCGTCGGACTCGCGATCAGTGCCGCATCGCTGTTCGTCCTCCTCAACACGTACCAGCTCCACGAACTGCTGGGCTGAGACGCGCGCTACAGCAACAGCGTGAGGATGGCGAGGACGACGAAGATGATCACCAGCCACTTCGCGATCGCCATCGAGACGCCAGCGACGTTCCCCGCTCCCAGCACCGCAGCGACGATTGCGAGGACGAAAAACAGGATCGCGTACTCGAGGAAATCGCCGGTGAGCTGTGCTGGAACCGCGTCGAACGCGATCGCCTGTATCGTGGCCGGGAGGGTCAGGGCCATGCCGACGGCTTCGCAGTGGAGTCCTTTAGTTACAGAGGCCGTTCGAGTGGCGGTTCGGTGGCGGTCTCTGCGCCACACCGCCGGCTAGCGGTTGCCTACTCGCCGTCGGCGTCGATCGCACGCTGGAACGACGCGGTGGCGTCCCGCCATGCCTCGATCAGCTCGTCGTCGGCCTCGCTGTCCCAGGGATCGACGTCGTCGTGCTCGTCGAGCCACTCGACGGTCCGCCGGACGCCCTCTTCGAAGCCGATGGTGTACTCGAAGCCGAGGTCGCGGCGGGCTTTCGCGTTGTCGAACACCGTCGAGAACCGGAAGTGGTCCATGAGCATGTCCGTGCGGTCCGGCATGGCCGCTCGGAGCTGATCGACGGGAACGTGGACGAGATCGGGCTCGGGCGCGTCGATTGCGGCGGCGACGGTCTCGTGGTACTGATTCCAGGTGATGACCTCCTCGCTGGTGACGTGGTAGGCCTCGCCGTAGGCGTCGGCGTTGCCCACGGCACCGACGAACGCCCCGGCGACGTCGTCGCGGTGGCAGGGGCCCCACAGCGACTGGCCGGAGCCGTGGACGAGAATCGGCTTGCCCTTCCGAATCCGGTCGACGTAGTACGTGCCGACGCCGAGGCTGTGGAGGACGGGGCCGCCCTCTCCGTAGGTGCTCCAGGGGCGGATCACGGTCGTCGAAAAGGCGCCGTCCTCGTGGGCCTCCATGAAGACGTCCTCCGCGGCAGCCTTGTTGGCGCCGTACTCGCTGACGGCGGGCTCGCGCGGTGCGTCCTCCTGGACGGGGTTGGTCGCAAGCGGGCGATGGTAGACGTCGACGGTCGAGCAGAAGACGTACTGCTCGACGTCGCCGCCGAAGACGTCGACGGCCTCCCGGGCGGTGTCGGGATCGAAGAGGATCATATCGATCACGACGTCGGGATCGATCTCGTCGCGGGCCATCGCGAGCTCGTCGGGATTCGAGCGATCGCCGTGGACGAACTCGACGGTTTCGGGGACCTGCGCGTCGCTCTCGCCGCGGGTGAAACACGCCACGTCGTGCTCGGACTCCACGAGCTGGCGCGTGATGCCGGTGCTGATGAGCCCGGTGCCACCGAGGAGAAGTACCTGCATAACCGTTGGCGGATCGCACGCTACAAAACACCCGCGCCCCCGGCAGTGTAGCCGCAGCAAGTGGAAGCGGGAAAGAAAGCCAGTCGCTCGTGGATCGAACGTACGGAAAGGGGCAGGCGCGGAGTGGGCCGGGACGATGTCAGTTGCCGTCCGGGAGCGGCAACGTGACGGGTGCGAGCGCCTCGCGTTTGCTGCCGGTTCGACGTGAAAAGCGCCGTGTACCGGCATTTACAGGTAGTGCCTCTCGATACTTAAAGGGTGGCACCGGAACGGGTGCCAGTAGCGTCAATACCGGTGCAACTACTGCCGAGCGGCGCCGTTCCCGTCGCAAAACGGGCCAGTTTACCGTCCGCCGTGTGTCCTCTGCCGTTCACTGTCCGCTGTGTGCCCCTCTCCCGTTTGCCATCTGTGCTCACCGTCGGCTACGATCTGCGATCGTCCAGTACCGGGAACTCCTCTCGAACCTCGGCCACCCGCTCCGGATCGACGGACGCGGTGACGATCGTCGGTTCGGGTCCGGCGGCCGCGATCGGCGTTCCCCACGGGTCGTACACCGTCGAGCGGCCGACGAGTTCGGGTGCCTCGCGGTCGACACCCGCACCGTTGACTGCCGCAACGTAGAGCTGGTTCTCGATCGCGCGGGCCCGCGGGAGCGTCTTCCAGTGCTCGACGCGGGGCTGGGGCCACGCAGAGGGGACGAGTACAAGCTCCGCTCCGGCGTCGACCAGTTCGCGGTAGCGTTCGGGGAACCGCAGATCGTAGCAGGTCGTGACGCCGATCTCCATCCCGGCGACTGCCGCAGTCTCGAGCCGCTCGCCAGCCACCAGGAGCTCGGCCTCCTGTGACTCGTAGCCGAAGAGGTGGTGTTTGCGGTAGACGAGCCGGCGCTCGCCCGCCGAATCGAGGAGAACCGCGGTGTTTGCGAGCCCCGACTCCGCCGGCGTCGGAGCCGCCGTCTCCGCGGCGGTGGCGCTCAGGTCCTCGACGATCGTTCCGGCGAGCACCGCCACGTCGTGCTCCTGGGCGGCCTCGGCGAGCGTTCCGATCGTCGGCCCGTCGACCGATTCGGCGGCTCGCTCGTAGGCCTCGAAGGCAAAATAGCCGAGATTGAATATCTCCGGGAGCGCGACGAGATCGGCGCCCCGGGTTGCCGCGGTTTCGACGGCCTCCACGGCCCGATCGACGTTCGCGTCGACGGCCCCGTCCTCGATCGCGAGCTGTGCGAGCGCGAGCTTCATGACTCGGCCCACCGGCCACGCGCCCAGATCGCACCGCGATGTATCGAGCGCCGTTGCACAGTTGACGGTCGTCGCGGAGCAGCCAAAGACGTTCCGGCGCTCCGGCTAGTCGCCGGGAGAACGACTCTCGTAGCGACGGAACGTTGAAGTAGCGCTCAGTCCTCGTCTCCGGCAGTTCCGATGCCCGCCGTGCTGTAATCCGGCCTGGATAAAGCAGGCCCACGATCGGTCGCCTCGACCGACAGCAGCGGCGACGCGGCGCGACCGACCGTTCCGACCGACGGCGACACCCGATGGTTCCGACCGACGGCGCCACGTGCCCGGTCGGTTCGCTGGCCTGCCTCTCCTTTCTGATCCACGTACGGCGAATCGCCAGAGCAGCCGACGAACCACAGCCGGAGCTGCAGACGCACCATCGCCAGAGTCGCCCTCCCACCGATCTCCATCGAATGCGCACGTCCGAACGCACACCTTCCGATCGACCGCACGCCAGTGGCCAGTCGCCCACCGTTCCGGGCGAACGGCCACACTACATGTCGAATAGCGACGAAGCTAGCTCGAGCAGTCACGCAACTGAGGCGGGCACCACGTGACAGACGAGACCACCGACCGATCGAGCCGGTTCACCGAGGGGCCGATCGTCTGGCCGCTGCTCGCTCTGGCCGGGCCGCTGACGATGACGCAGCTTCTGCAGGTGGCCTACAACCTGACCGATACGTTCTGGGTCGGCCGCCTCGGTACGGATCCGGTGACAGCCCTGTCGTTCGCGTGGCCGATCGTCTTCCTGCTGGTCAGCCTCGGTGCCGGGATGACCAACGCGGGGACGATCCTGGTGGCCCAGCATGCCGGCGCCGGCAACGACGATCGGCTCGGTCACGTCACCGGGCAGACGATGGCGTTCAACGCAGCGCTCTCCGTCGTCGTCGCGGCGTTCGGCTTTGCGTTCGCTCCACAGCTGTTGCAGGCAATTGGCGCCACGCCGGGCACTGCGGTCCACGATCAGGCGACGACGTACCTCAGAATCATCGTGCTCGGGATGCCCTTCACCTTCGGCTTCCACGTGTTCATGGCCATTCTCCGGGGCTGGGGCGATACGAAGACGCCGATGTACCTGATGGTGTTCAGCGTCGGACTGAACGTCCTCCTCGATCCGTTCTTCGTGCTCGGGTTCGCCGGAAACCCACTCTTTGGCTGGCTCGGCCTCGGCGGACTCCAGGCGACGCTCTACGGCGCGACTGGTTTCGGTGGCCTCGGGGTCGCTGGCGCTGCGTTCGCGACGGTTCTCTCTCGGGGACTGGCCGCGATCGCCGGTGCGTGGCTGCTGTTCGGCGGCCACGTCGGACTCCGGATTGCTGTCGCCGACCTCTTGCCAGACCGTGCGACGATCGAGACGATCGTTCGGATCGGCACGCCGGGCGCGATCGATCAGAGTACCCAGTCGATCGCGGCGATCGTCATGACGGCGCTCGTCGCGACCGTCGGCGCGGACGCCGTCGCCGCCTACGGCATCGGCAATCGGTTCGTCTCCCTGGTCTGGCTCCCGATGGCAGCGATGGGAATGTCCGTCGAGACGGTCGTGGGCCAGAATCTCGGTGGTGGGCAGCGAGATCGCGCAAAGCGGACGGTCTACGTCGCGATCGCGATCCTGGGCGCAGTCTTCGTCGTCGCGAGCGGCCTGACGGTCGTCTTCGCGGAGAGGATCGTCGACGTGTTCATCACCGGCGAGGGATCGGACGCAGTGGTCGACTACGGCGCGACCTTCCTCCGGATCGTCGCGCCGACCTGGGCGATCATGGCCGTCTACCACATGATGAACGGAGCGTTCTACGGTTCGGGCTCGACCCGTCTGGCGATGATCGTCGGCGTGACCACGCTCTGGGGCGTTCGCGCCGTGGCGGCCGTTCTGTTCGTCCTCGTCCTCGGCGTGGGAGCAACTGGTGTGTGGGGTGCGATCGCGCTATCGAACGTCACCGCGGCGATCGCCGGTTCGTACGTCTTCTTCGAGGGCTGGTGGCTCGGCGACGTGATCGGTGGCGCATCGACGTCGGACGAAGCGGCTGCATCCGATGCGGACGATGTGATTGATCCCGACGCGGACGGTGTGAGTGCCCCCGACGCGGACGATGCGAGCGCCCCCGACACGGACGGTGCGAGTGATCCCGACGCTGACGAGTTCGACTGATACGGGCGGAGCGGGAGTGGCTCCGCTTCGGCGCTCGTCAGAACGCTTAACCCACGGAACGGCGTACGTATGAGCGGTAGAGAGAGTCCGGCTCCCGCGCGTCGCAGACGCGACCGTGAGGAAAGTCCCCCCACCGATCGGGCAGGCGACCGGGGACAACCCCGGGGCGGGAGACCGCCGGCGCTGGAACAGAAACGACACGTCTCCGCGTGACCGATGAGGTGCGCGACCCCGAAGCGAGCAAGTCGCGGTCCGGACGTGGGGTGACCCGCGTGCGGCCGTCGGCGATTCAAGCGACCGGCAGTGAACCCACCGAGGTGCGACCGCGGAGGATCGATGGAACGGCGAATCCTCGCCGGTGCAAGTCGACGGCCCGATGGTAGCCCGGACTCCCGTGAGGGCGGTCGTCGACGCCGAGCCGAATGCCGGAAAAACAGAAGGGGGCTTACTCCTCTCTGCCGTACTTATTCGCCGAGCGACGGCACCGCCCGACACTCTGAGACGTCCTGAGCGACGCTACTGCCGTACAGTTCCACTCGTCAGCCCAGCCAGCGTGCCCGTGCGGGTCCACGCCGGCGTTTCCAGCCTCAGCACGCTCTCGGCGTCGACGTCGACGAACCGGAAGGAGACCTCGAAGCTGCCGTCGGCGGCGACCTTCGCGGGCTCGAGCTGGCCGGTCGACTCGTGGCTGAGATTCACGAACTCGCCGGCGTAGGACGGATCGACGGCGCCGGTGACGAACCGCTGCTCGGCGAGGGACACCGCGCCGCTGGAGCTTCGCATCGGGTACTCCCGCTCGAACCACTCACCGAACCCCTCGTCCAGCGCGAACACCGCCTCGTGGCCGTTCGCGATCAGGCTCGAAGCCCGCTGGGAGGAGAGGTGGTGCGGACAGCCACAGTAGGTGACGATGCGTTCGGCCTCCGGCCAGGCGTCGGTAGGGTCGGCGTCCTCGTACCCCTTCGGCGCCGGGCTGAACACGGCGCCAGCGACGTGGGATTGCTCGTATTGTGCCATCGACTTCCGCGCGTCGACGAACCGAGCGTCGCGGCGGCGATACCAGTCGTATGCGGCGTCGATCGGGAGCAACGGGACCGCTTCGGCGTTGGCAGTGTTCGTCTCGAGCTCGTCGACCTCGACGCCCGGTGCGGCAACGTCCCCGGTTTCGGGGGCGAGCCCGGCTTCGGTGACGGATGGATCGGGTGCAGTGCCGATCTCGACGTCTGCCTCCGCGTTGCCGCCGTCACCCTGGCCGCCGACGCAGCCTGCCAGAAGTCCAGCGCTCGTAGCGACTCCCGTCGCGAGGAACGACCGTCGGTTCATGGAAGATTCTGGGGGTCGCGCTGCAAAACGGTGCCGGAACCGTCTCTATGTGACCGCCGCCCTGCACGGCCCGATGGCCGACCCGCGTTGCAGATCTCTCGACCGACGGAGGGTGCACCAGTGGTCGACGTGAATGACGCCGCGAGGCAAGATCGTTGTGCCCCAGATTAGGGGTCTGCGCGAACGGGTTCCCCTCCCGACGATTCCCCCAGATCCGGGAGGTGAACGATCACCTCGGCGCCGTCAGAGTCGGTCGCTGTGAACTCGAGCCGTCCGCCGAGCTTCGTGACCGCCCAGCGAACGAGCCAGAGGCCGATGCCGCTCCCGTGAGCAACGGGCGTCTCCGCACCATCGAGCAACACGCGCTGTTCGTGCTCGGGGATCCCGGGACCGTCGTCGCGAACCGCCAGCGTCCCACCAGTTCCAGTGGTATCGACGGCGATCCTGACCGACGGCTCGTCCCGGTGGCTATGCTCCAGCGCGTTGTCGACCAGCTCGTCCAGCACCAGCCGGACGAGCTCCGGGTCGGTGTGTAGCGCCGCTGGGCCATCAGCCGCGGTCGCGACGGTCGTCTCGTCGTGAGGCCGGGCCGCAGATTCGGCGAGGGTGCAGAGATCGCACCGTTCGACGGTCAACGGAGCGTCCGACAGCACGCGACCGGATCGCTCGACGGCGCTCGACAGCTCCACGAGATCCGTCGCCAGGTGCTCGATTCGCTCGAACTGGTCACTGGCGTCGTCGGGATCGACTGCGCCGTCCCGGATCGGCTCAGCGAATCCTCGTATCGCGTCGAGGTCGTTGCGGAGGTTGTGGCGCATGAGTCGGTTGAGGACCGAGAGTCGCTGTTCGCGAGTTTGTCGGTCCGTCACGTCGTGAAATCGGTACGTGACGCCCAGTGGGGCGTCGTTCGCGTCGTCGATTGCGTTCCGACTGACCGCGAACTCCCGGCGGCCAGCCGTCGTCCGGATCGACACGGTGCCTTCGAGTTCGGTGTCCTCGGTGACTCCGGCGACCTCCGACAGTCGCTGATCACGAACGTCCGAGCGGTCGACGTCGAAGGTCGCCGTCGCGGCCGCGTTCGCGTCCAGGATCCGATGGTTGCGATCCGTTACGATCACTGGGTCGGACAGCGTCTCGAGGACGGTCTCTCGAGCGAGGTGTCCCGCGGTCGGTGCCTGCTCGAATAGTCCTCCGGACCGTTGCAGGACGCCACATAGGGCAACGATGCCTCCGAGCTGCACGAACGCGATAGAGAACGTCGTTCCTTCGCCGAGCTGTTGCCCGATCTGGACCGAGAACGGGAGCGTCGTGACGAGGAGGCCGACCGCGGCGAGCGGTCCACCGTGACGAGCAGGCAGATCGTCGTAGGTCACCGTTGCGTGTGCGATCGACACTACCCCGAGCAGGCCCAGTGAAAACACGGCTATCTGCAGGAGGAACGTGGTGAGGTAGGAGGCCGTGCCGACTGTTCCGACGTCGATCCGTCCGATCTCCTGCAACCACGTGATCGTCGTGCTCGCGACCGTCGTACAGCCCAGAAGTACGAGGACAGCAGCGCGAGTGCGGGAGATCCTCGGCCCACGCCCAGTGTACTCCGCGACGAACGCGAACCAGCACAGCGACGCGAAGACGAATGCACCGAGTAGCGCCATCCTCGCCGTCCCATCTCCGACACCGGTCGCGGTCGTTTGGGCGATCGAAGCACCCGCAGCGACCGTTCCCAGGAGCACCACCAACAGGATTGCGGGGCGTCTCGCCTGATGCCCCTCACTCCCGTCGAGGTCGCGGGCAACGGCCACCGATCCGGCCGCGACGAGGAGCCCCGCGAGGGGCCAGGCGATGGTCACGATTCGTCCTCCACGGTCGGAGAGTGATCTCCGGTTTCCGGTGTCCCGTCGCACGCCGACGCAGTCCGGTCACCTGTCCACGTGGTCCTGTCTGGCGTGGCCGTGCGGTCGTTTCGAGGGGCGCTGTCGACCCACCCCGCGTCGGTGTCCACAGGTGGAAGCTCGATCGTGACGCATCGGTGGGTGTCGTCCCGCTCGGTCGTCGAAACCGTTCCGCCGGCGTGTTCCACGGCCAGTCGCGTCACTGGTATCTCCCGACTCTCGCTGCGGCCTGCTACGGTCGTCGCATCGCCCTGGTATCGGTCGTCACATACCCGAATCGTCGGCGGGTCGCCCGTCACGGCGGTGATGGTTATCTGCTCCCGTGCCTGCTGGCGTGCGTCCTCGAGCAGCGTTCTGAGAACGGTCTCGAGCAGCGGCTGTGAAACCCCCGTTCGAAGACGGGACTCGGGGAGATCGACGGCCACCGCGGGCGCGTTCTCCTCGGTGGCTGCGTCGGCAACGGTACGAATCGTGTCCCGGAGATCGGCCTCGCTCGGCCGTTCGGTCTCCCCCGTCGTTTGCCCTATCGCACGTTCGACGTCCCGGGCGCTTGCCACGAGCGTCGCCAGTGTCGTCGAGCTAGTCCAGATGCGGTTCGCTCGCGCTGCGGGATCCCTGTCGTCGTCCTCTCCCGTTCCGCTGGCTGCGGATGTGGCGACCTCGTCCATGCGAGTTCCCACGGTGTCGACGACGAACCGACGAAGGATCTCGAGGCGTTCCTCCCTGCTCCGCCGGTCTGTCACGTCGGTACACACCACCAGCGTCCCGAACGATCGGCCTCCGTGCCCCTCGATGGGGCTCCCCGTCAGTTCGAGCGTCGTCCCTCGTTCCGTGGTGAGTGTCGCGGGATCGCCGGCCGCTGCGACCTCTTTGGAACCGACTTCGATCCCGGGGAGGGTTCCGAACGGTTCGCCGAGAACGGCTTCGGCGTCTACGCCAAAGAGCGACGCTGCTCGCTCGGTACAGTCCCGGATTCGATCGTCACGATCGGCGACGATTACCCCCGCTGAAAGCTCCTCGACGACGCGATCGCGCCCGGCGACGCGTGCGGCGGGGAGCGTATCGAACGTCGGGTATCGAACGACCGTGGCGAGGAAGGAACCGCTGGCCAGGGCTATCGTCGCAGGAAAGAGCCACGGCTGCTCGAGTAGTTGCGCCAGGAGGATCCCGGACAAGAGCGCGACGACACCGACGGACAGCAGGAGTGGCTCGACGCGCGGGAAGGCGTTCTGCTGGCCTGCCGCACGGAGGAGCAGCGAGACGCCGACGGACGCTATGAATGCCGTCACCGTGAGGATCGCCGCGATTCCATCGACAGTGGCCGATGAGAGCCCCACGTTCACGGCCCTGATCGCGAGAAAAGCAGCGCTACCGACGAGCAGTGCAACACCAGCTGCGAGCCCGGCGAAGAGCCCTCCACCCCTCCCAGTGTACTCGAAGGCAAACAGCGTCCACAGTCCAGCCGCCGTCACTGTCACGACTGCTCCTTGTATCACCCACCAACGATCGCCGGGGACCTGGCCGATCCGGTCGACTCCCAGAGCGATTCCCGCTGGATCGACGATCAACATGTGTCCGACGGCCCCGATCGTCAGCACGGCAGCAACGCCGAGCAGTGGACGCGCGGCCGCACGATCCCACCGTGGACTGAGATACGCGACGAGCACTGTTGACGCGCAGATGGCGATGAGGGCAACGGCGAGTCGGCTGGCCGTGACTATCTGATCCATCGTGCGTGTCTCTGGCGTTGATTGCTGTGGCGCCGGCCGCTGTCTCGCATCGAGGGGTTCCTCGGTCGGATCGTTCTGGCCGATTCTCGGCCCGCAGACGTTCGCGTACTCGCGGCGGAGTCCCGTTAATTCTGCGTAGTTCCTCCGCCTGCTATCTGTCAGTCGTTCAGCGTCGCGGCACCCCTGCCCCGGGCTGGCGATGGCGTGTGATCGGCGTCGACGGTCACGTCGAGGTCGTCGCCGAACGTGACCGAAACCGAGTCGACCACGAGATGGTACTCCTTGTGGTGGTGACCGTCGTCGGCGTCGATCCTGTGTTGCACCTCGAGAAGTCCGATATCGGCCAGATCGTTGAGTCGGCGGAACGCCGTCGGCTTCGACATCGACGTCGCGTCGGCGACCTCCGTGCCGCTCATCGGCTCGTTCCGGATCGCCTCCAGCACCGACCGCGTGTACTCGTCCCCGAGCACGTCGAGCAGGTCGTCCGGGGTCCGTTCCTCCAGCGTCTCCGCTCCTGGCCGGTTGAGGGGTGACTCTGGTCCGGCCGACCTCGTCCCTCCCGACCGATAGCGTTGCTTCGGCATGTGTGAGTGAACCCAGTGGCGCCCGTCCCGAAGCAGGGAACGCTAACTATCACGACGCACGGTCGAACGATCATCTAGCTATACAGATGGCGGCTGCGCGACGGGGTCGCTACCGTTCTGTCGGCCGATACGAGCGTGCCGTCGTGGTAGAGGAGTGGATGGGTGCATCGGTGCGGGACACGGCTACCGTCACGGAGGATGGCTATCGGTTGGGCGAGCTCATGGCACGCTGGGCGATAGCCTCAGCGTCGATGCAGTGTACCTGGGTCGAACCAGTGACGGGCACGCTGGAACGCGGAACGACAGCAATTATGCGAACGCATCACTGAAGGCCGGTAGGAACGATGGCCGAGGACCGCGACGACCGACCGGAGGGAGCACGTCCGCGCGCACTCGTCGTCGACGACGAGCGGGAAGTCGCGGACGCGTATGCGCTTCGCCTCCGAGAGCTCTACGACGTCGAGACGGCCTACGGCGGCGACGCAGCGCTCGAGGCCATCGACGAGGAGACGTTCGACGTCGTGTTGCTCGACCGTCACATGCCCAGAACCTCTGGCGACGACGTGCTGGCGACGCTCGAGGAGTCCGACTTCCCCGGTCGGGTCGTGATGGTTACCGCTATCGACCCGGGGTTCGACGTCATCGACATGCCGTTCGACGACTACCTCTGCAAACCGGTCGACCGCGAGGACCTCCGGGCGGCCATCGACCAGCAGTGTGAGATACTCGGCCACGAAATGATGGGTGAGTATTTCGGTATCGAAGCGAAGCGGCGGGTGATTGTGGCGGAACTCCCCGAATCCGAGCGCGCGGACCACGAGGAGTATCGGACGATCGAACGGCGTGCCAAGGAACGACGCCGGCGTGCGCAGCGGCTCCTCGACGATCCGGCGGAACTGCTCGACTCCTTCGACGGGATCGACCGCGAGCGAAACTAACCGCGGGTTCGTGAATCGATCCTCGGGCCCACGTGGTCTCACACTCTCCCTGGAACACCTGTCGTGGGGTCGGCTTCTGTATAGCTAGAGTTCACCCATTTATGGACCGTCTCCGAACGTGCAACCGGATTCAGAGATGACGGACGACGGTACCGACGTGCAGGCGATTTCGTTGCAGGAGTTGCCGTCGCCGGTCTGCCACGTCGCGTGGGATTCGGAGGCAGAGAGGTGCGGCGCCGACGAACAAGCGGTCGTAACGACGGTGAACGATTCGTTCGAGTCGGCCTTTGGACCGATCACGGCCGGCACGTCGGTCGTCGAAACCTTGCGGTCGGTGGGAATCGAGAGCGAGGCCATCCCGTCGGACGTCGGCGAGTTCGTCGACAGTAACGAGCGTCGACTCGTCCAGCGATCGATAGGGCAAGCGGGCGACCGAGCCACCGAACCGTATCTCCTGCGGGGAATTTCGTCCGACGACCGGACGGGTGGCTACGTCGTTCTGACGTCGCTTCCTGCACGCGGTCCGCGGCCTCGTCCGTCGTCGAACGTCGGGCTGGACGACGTGGCGAGTATCATCAGCCACGATCTCCGGAACCCACTCGACGTCGCGAAGGCGCGGCTTCGGGCCGGCCGGGAACTCGACGAGGACGAACAGTTCGACCACGTCGCACGGGCCCACGAGCGGATGGAGCGTATCATCGACGACGTGCTGACACTCGCCGACACCGCGAGCGCCGCGACGTTCGATTCCGCGAGCAATGCGCCGGCCGAACGAACGAGGGCTGTAGAGATCGATGACACCGTTCATCTCGGCGACGTCGCCAGCGCGGCCTGGGACACCGTCGAGACAGACGAGGCGTCCTTGCACACCGTCGCGGATCTTCCACCAGCGGTCGCCGACGAGGATCGTCTCCAGCGACTGTTCGAGAACCTTTTCAGAAACGCCATCGAGCACGGATCGACAGCCCCTGGCTCGCCGACTCGTCGGGACGCCGAGGAGTACGGTTCCACGAGTCCACCGGTGGACTCGCAGCATACCGTCGCCGAAGACGGCGCCAACAGCTCGCGAGCTGCAACTGCGGACGCCGATCGACCGCCCGCCGCCGAGAATACCACGGACGGTGCGGGCCTCAGCGTGACCGTCGGTCGGCTCGGCGGCGATCCGCCGGTGGGGTTCTACGTCGCCGACGACGGACGGGGAATCCCGGCCGACGAGCGCGAGCGGGTGTTCGATCCGGGCGTCAGTTCCACGGACCACGGCACCGGTCTCGGACTCGCGATCGTCGATCGCATCGCCGCTCGACACGGCTGGTCGCTCACCGTCACTGGCGCCGACGACGGCGGTGCCAGATTCGAAATCGACGGCGTCGAGTTTGCGACGACGTCGTAACCGACGACGAGGAACAAGCGTTTACAAAGACACCCTCTCCAATCAACGCCAATGGAAGAACCCCTCGAGCGTGCGCCAGTGGGCGTCGTGGAAGTCTCCACCGAGGGGTGCGTTCGATCGCTCAATTCAGCCGCGGCAACGCTGCTCTCGGTCGACCCGGACGCGAACGCCGGCGAACCAATCGACGACGTCGTCCCGCCGTCCGTCGACGATACCGTGCCGGGGGCGTTCGAGTCGCCGCCGGACACCGAACAGTCCATCGAGGAGTACTACCCGGGACTCGATCGATGGATCTCCGTGACGATCGTGCCGGGTGCGGAGGACGTCTATCTGTACCTGGAGGAGACGACCGAAGCCCACCGATCACGACGACGGCGGGACTCTCTGGACGACGAGGTGTCCAGGCTGACCGTGACGAACGAATGCATCGCGGACATTCTCGGGGCGCTCGTCGACGCTTCGACGCGGACCGAGATCGCGACGACGATCTGTGAACACCTCGGCACCACCGAGCTGTACGACTTCGCGTGGGTGGGCGAGCGCGAGCCCGGATCGGGAGACGTGGTCGTCAGTGCGGCTGCCGGAACCACCGACCGCACTATCGAAGCGATCGAGGCCGCTCTCGAGGAGGGCGCGAGCGTTCCGGAGCGTCGGGCGATCGAGAGCGGGGCGGTCGAGGTCGTCCAGTCACTGGGTGACGACGATTCGGTGCCGGAGTCGATCCGCCGGGCCGCCTTCGCCGACGGGCTCCAGTCCCTCCTCGCGATCCCGCTCAGGTACGGGTCCAGCGTCTACGGTGTCGTCGGTCTCTACACCTCCGAGCGCGGCGCGTTCACGGAGCGCGAACGGAGCAGCTTTCGCACGGTCGGGGAGATGGCCGGCTTCGCCGTCAACGCGACCCGGCACCGATCCTTGCTTCGCTCGAGCACAGTCGTCGAACTGACCTTTGCCCTGGAGGCGTCCGATACGCCGCTGTCCGCGGCCGCCGTCGAGACGGGCGCAGCACTGACCGTCGAGGGCGTCGTCGAGCGCGACGATCAGCTCCTCTGCTACGTGAGCGTCGAGGGGGAACCACCCGACGCTCTCGCTGCCGTGCTCGATGCACGCGAGGAAGTCGACGCCACGCGGATCGTCTCCGACGGCTCTGACGCCGGATCGATCGAACTAACGGTCGGGGGTGACACCCCGATGGGACTGGTCGCCTCGCAGGGCGTGACGCTCCAGTCGGCGGTCTTCCGCGAGGGACACCACCGAATCGTCGTCGTGCTCCCGCCAGATGAGGACGTTCGTCGTATCGCGACCGCCTTCACGCGACGGTTCGACGCCGACGTGGTCGCGAAGCGCGAGCGCGAGCGTGAGCGACGGTCCGACGTCGAGTTCGAGAGCGATCTCGCCGAGCGGTTGACCGACCACCAGACGGACGCCCTCAGAACTGCGCTGCTCGCCGACTACTTCGAGTCACCACGGGGGAGCACCGCCGAGGAGGTCGCGTCTGCGCTCGGGATCACCGGACCGACGCTCCTTCACCATCTTCGGGCGGGCCAGCGGAAGCTCCTCGGGGAGTTCTTCGAGGTGGACCGAGAGTGACCGTTGGGCGTCTCCCGGCAGACGACGGCGATGGCATCGTTTCAGACACTGAAACAGTGCGTGGCCCTCTCCTTGCATGGGCAGGTAGCCATCGGTGCCCGCGATGCGGATGGCGGGCACTGCGACCTGACTCTGACAACGTCACGATCCCCATCGGTTCCCCGATTGCTCGATTCGACCGTCGTCGCGGGAGGACGACCGCGTTCCGGCGCGGTCGTCCCTTCCGCCATTCCGCCGTCGACGCGGTTCTCCTCGGCCCATCTGGAATCGTCACGGCACCCAACCTGCCGCGTTCGACGGCGGCCCCATCCCCGCCGATCGCCGAACCACAGCCGCTTTTAGTACTATGAATCCGTACGTGGAGATACGACCGATGCCGGTATCGATCGACCGAATTATTTCGGGTCGCTTGGCGTCCACCGACCACGACAGATGACGTCGTTCGATCGCCGCAGCTTCCTCCGGCTCGGCGCCGCCCTCTCGGCCGCTGGCGTCGCCGGCTGTCTCGAGGGCGAGGAGGATCGGGAGGACGCTCCCTTCCAGAAATGGGTGCCAGCCGAGAGCGAGACGATCGTCGCCGCCCACGTCGATCTCGGCGTCGCCGAGGGTTCCGCAGACGAGACCGAGATCCTACCCTTGATCCTGCCATCTGGCGGAGACGGAGAACCAGTAGAGTACGCACCGCAGATCGAAGGACTCACCGAAATCGACGATCCGCTCCTGACGGTACCACTGGCGCTGGGCGGGCGGATCATGGCTGCAACGATCGGCTTCTATGCCGCCGGACTCGGCTATCTCGTCGATCCCGAGCAGTCGGTGGACGGTCCGTCGGATCTGTTCTACGTGAACGGGGTTGTGGGGGTGACCGGTGATCTGGACATCGATCGTGCCACGGAACAGCTCCGCTCCGGTACCGATGGGGCCGTGTTCCAGGATACATTCGAGCGGACGGGCGAGCACGGCGGGTTCGAGCTGTTCGAGCCTGTCAGCGATCGCAACGAGTCCGTCGTCGCGATCGAGAGCGCCGGGGCGCTCATGGCGACCACCCGGGCCGAGCTTCTGCCGGTGATCGACGTTGTCAGCGGCGACGCGGCCCGAGCGGTCGAGACGCGCGACCGGTTCGAGTGGCTCGTCGACACCGTCGGGGACGGTCATTTCTCCGTCGGCTGGGTCGACGACCCCGATCTCGAGCGGTTCATCTGGGGCAACGCCGACGAGCAGCTTCCCATCGAGTTCGTGACCGCCCACGATGCAATGTTCACGTCACTCACGTTCGATATGGACGACGGGACGAACACAGCACGCCTCGCAGCCCAGGGAATTTCCACCGACGCGGCGAGGGACCGTATCGAGGCGAGGCTCGGAGCAGCCAGCGACGATCTGGACGTCTCCTTCGAGGACGATCGCGTTTCGGCGACCGGAACCTACGGGAGCGACGCGCTCGACGTCGAGTTCAGCAAGCGGGGAGACGGCGACGACGGCGAGGCGGTGGATCCGGAGGTGGATCCGCCACAGGCCGTCTCGGACGCCGTTCCGGCGGACGCTTTCCGTTTCGAGCACGTTCCATCGGAGAACCTCGTCGAAGTCCACGTCGAGACGTCGTTCGAGGCGGACGAACTCACCGTCCGGACGACCGAGTCGGGCTCCGCCCGGTCGGTGTCGCCGGTCGAAAGCGTGCGCTACCTAACGGTCTACCTCGACCCGGATGGCGACCAGGTGGTCGTCTCCGTGACGGTTGGCGACGAGAGCGGTGTCGTCGCAGTGCGGGAGTTTCCGTAGCGATCGAGTGTACTCCCACGGCGCTATTCGTCGCGGCCGTCCGTTCGATTATCACAGGCAACCGATCGAGCATCGCCGGAGCACCCCTCGATCGTCATCGACCTGCTCAGGTCCGAACGACTGCAGTCCCACCGACGCGATCACCGAGCCGGTTCCTCTCCTCGGAGACGGCTATCAGCACGATCCCCAGCAGGTAGAACAGCGGGAGCCAGTCGACGATTCTGAGGAGGTTCCGGACCAGCGAGGACCCGAGTGAGAGCGACGTATCGTCCTCCTCGACTACTTTGATGCCAACGAGGTACTTCCCGAGGGTCTTCCCGGAACGCCACTCCAGCAGCGCGTGATAGCCGATGCCCAGTGAGAGCCAAACGAGCAGTCCCACAGTTCCCAACGTTCCCTCGAGCTCCGCGTTCGTTCCCTCTGGCGTCGTCTCGACCTGTCCAGTCGCCGCGGCGATGGCGTACGTCGAGACGAAAAACAGCGCGAACCAGACGACCGAATCGATCGCCATGGCCACGCCGCGAATGCCGATTCCACACCGTTTCAGCCTCTCTGTCTCGGTCATCGTAGCCCACTGTCAGACGAGCATCGAAAAAGATCGTTTGCGGTGTTTCAGTACGGGAAACTGTGGGCGGGCTTCAGGGCACATCGGCTCTTCGTTCCACTGGAGCCACCACGGCTTCGAACACACCATGAACGCAGAGGAGTTTTCTGCCGCGTACGAACCGACGGATAGCGACGCGCCGTTCCGGCGCGAGAACAGCTACGCGATCGCTGTGGACGTCGACGGAACGACGATGGCGAAGGCGGACTCGATGGTCGCCTACACCGGCGATCTGACCTTCAGCGGGAGGGCGTCGGTCGAGGGCGGCGTCACGGGCTACCTGAAAGACGCGGTCACCGGCGAAGGTACGCCCATCATGGAGATCGAAGGGCGGGGAACCGCCTACCTTGCGGACACGGGGAAGAAAGTCCAGCTTCTCGACCTCGACGCCGGCGATAGAATCACCGTCAACGGCGAGGACATCCTCGCCTTCGAGTCGGACCTCCACTACGAGATCACGACGATCGATAGCCTCAGCGGTGCGCTGGCAGGTGGGCTGACAAACGTCGAAATCGAAGGGCCCGGTCTCCTCGCGCTGACCACGCACTGCGACCCGATCGTCCTCGAACCGCCGGTGACGACCGATCCGAAAGCAACGGTCGCGTGGACCACCGCCGAGTCGCCCTCGATCGGGACGAACAAGAAACTCGAAATCGGTCAGACCTCCGGCGAGGCGATTCAGATGAAGTTCGACGGCGAGGATGGGTTCGTCGTCGTCCAGCCCTACGAGGAACACGGCGGAGCGTAGACGGGCTGAGTTTCAGCGTTTCGACGGGTCAAGATTCGAACGAACTGGAGGCGAGTCGATCCTCTGGAACTGACTCCACGACGAGGAGTCAACCGTGGAAAGTGGGCCCGCTGGGACCGATCGAATCCGCCGGATTCGCGAGGGTCAGCGGGCACACGACGAGGAGCGAAGCGACGAGGAGTGGGCCCGCTGGGATTCGAACCCAGGGCCACCCGGTGTCCCACGGTGCCGCCAGTGACGACGCCGATATGAGCCGGGCGCTATAACCGGACTAAGCTACGGGCCCTCGGGCGTGTGGTTTCGCTGGCCGACACATTAGGGTGTCGGGTCGATGGGCCGTGTCTCCAGTCCCGTCGTCGACGGTCGCGCGCGGTATTACCGCCGTTCCTCCAGCTCCGCCCGCAGATCCGCGAGCTCCATGTCGTGCATCGAGAGCAACACGAGCAGATGGTAGACGATATCTGCACTCTCGTGTGCGATCTCCTCGGTATCGTCGTCTTTCGCGGCGAGCACCAGCTCCGTCGTCTCCTCGCCGAGCTTCTCGAGTACGGCGTTCTGGCCCTTCTCGTGGGTGAACAGCGACGCCGTGTAGGAATCCTCGGGCAGCTCCGCCTTGCGATCCTCGATAACCGCGAACAGCTCGTCGAGCACCGGGTCGGTCATGGACAGGTGGAGGAGGGGAGGGGTCAAAAACGCCTCGCGTCGACCGCCGTCGTTTAGTTCATCGTATCGGCGAACTTGTCGCGTCGGAAAAGATCGATCTCGGAGACGCCCGAGCGTTCACGGGTCGCGGCGAACCGAATGGCCTCCGCTATCTCGATCGGTTCTGTGACGCTCCCCCGCTCGAACCGCTCCGCGAAGGACGCTCCCTCGGCGCCGCCGAACTCGGTGCGGACCTCCGAGGGATTCACGACGGAGACGGCGACGCCCTGATCGCCGACCTGTGCGCCGACGCTGTGGGCGAATCCGCGGACCCACCACTTCGTCGCGGCGTAGACCGGGTTGAACGGCCGAGGGTACTGTCCGGCGAAGCTCCCCACGAAGACCAGATGCCCCTCGCTCTCGACGAGATGTGGGAGCGCGGCGCGCGTGGCGAAAAACACGCCGTCTTCGTTGGTCTCGGTCATCGTGCGGTACTGTTCGGTCTCCAACTCGGCCACCTCGCCGCCCCGTGCCAGCCCGGCGTTGTTGACGAGGACGTCCAGTCCGCCGAAGCGCTCGACGGTGGCCTCGATCAGTGCGTCGACGGCGGCTTCGTCGCGCACGTCCGTGGGAACGGCGACGGCGTCGACGCCGTACTCCTCCTCGAGGTCGCCGGCGATCGATTCGAGGCGCTCCTCGCGTCTGGCCGCCAGTGCGATATCCAGCCCTTCGTCGGCCAGTTCGTGGGCGGTCGCTTCGCCGATGCCCGACGACGCGCCAGTGACGACCGCAGTTCGTGGCATGGCCGTTGTAACGGCAAGCGACGGCTTCGTCTTTTGGATTCTGGCCGGACAGTCGGCGGATGGTGAGCACCGGAGGGAATGGAGAGCCGATCGGCGCTGACGGCACCAGGACGTCACGACTCACGAACCGGCACCGCGTCGGATGCGGAGTCAATTCGTGTAATACTATTTATTGATGCGGTTACGAAGGGAATATAATCCGAAGGTATCTTCGCGGAGATATGGAGCGAAGGCGACTGTTGCGCGGGGTCGGCGCCCTGTGTGCGACGACGATCGCTGGATGTTCGTCACTGTCGGACGGCACCGGTGGCGACATGGGTGAACTCGGCGAGTGGGCGATTCCAGTTCCGGACGATCACGAGCAGTACAGCTACGGCGTCCACGAACTCTCACTCGATCGACTTCGAGAGATTCGCCACGCCAGCCTCGAGGAGACGACGCTTGGGCAACTGGACTGGGCCAGACGGCTCGGTCTCGACGATGCCGTGCTGCGGAGATTCGAGACGCAACTCTGGATCAGTTCGAATGCAGGGGACGATCACCGGAACTTCGTCGTCTACCAGGGTGACGTCGATCGGGA
This sequence comes from Salinarchaeum laminariae, assembly GCF_023204835.1. Classification (GTDB taxonomy): domain Archaea; phylum Halobacteriota; class Halobacteria; order Halobacteriales; family Salinarchaeaceae; genus Salinarchaeum; species Salinarchaeum laminariae. The sequence goes on along the minus strand of NZ_CP096270.1, from coordinate 202,351 downwards.
CGAGGTCGTCGAGGCCATTGGGCGCCCCGAGCACGCAGACGCCGGGACTCTGGGATCGTACGAAATCATGCCCACGGATGCAGGCCCGTGGATGGCCGTACAGGACGGTACGATCGTGGCAAACAGGTCGGGGCTGAGGAGGAGCCCGCTGACCCCGAACCCGGAGACTGTGCGAGATGCGGTTCGCACCTCGACCGGCGACCTCGAGAGCCATTTCGACCGCGTGGACGGGTTCCTCAGCTTCGCCGAGGCGGTGCCGAGGGGAGCGGAGCGACTCCTCAGCGAGTATCGGAACGTCCCTGCAGAGAATCTTCCCGACGCGCTCACCGAACTCGATGGGATCGTGTTCATGGGTGAGAGTAGGGACCGCGAGGGGTCAAGCAGCGTTCGACGCGAGTACTACCAGTTCGAGACGGCGGGGGCCGTCGAGACGACGCCTTTCGACGCGTACGTCGAAACCGAGTCCCAGGAGTCGGACGGCTCGGTCGAGTACGACGTCGACGGCACAACGGTGGAAGTGACGAAACGATATCCAGTGGAGTAGTCCGACGGGCCCATCGAGCCCGCCCGAGTGACTCCGAACCACCTAACCCGCCTCACCGCCTCGCTTCGGCCATGCACGGCGAGCCAGAGGTGGCGGTGCTCCGACTCGGCCACCGCCCCGGTCGAGACGACCGGATGACGACCCACGTTGCGCTGACAGCTCGCGCGCTCGGCGCGGATCGCGTTCTGCTCCCCGACAATGCCACCGACGCCTACGACACCGCGACGGACGTTACCGGCCGGTTCGGCGGTCCCTTCGCCGTCGAGTCGACGGAGCGAACGGTCTCGCTCCTCGAGGAGTGGGAGGGATCGATCGCCCACCTCACGATGTACGGCGAGCCGGTCCAGACCGTCGAAGAGGACGTTCGTAGCGCCCATCGCGAGGAGCCGCTGCTGGTCGTCGTCGGCGCTGAGAAAGTCCAGTGGGACGTCTACGAACACGCCGACTGGAATCTCGGCGTGACGAACCAGCCCCATTCGGAGGTCGCGGCGCTGGCGGTGTTTCTCGATCGGCTGTTCGAGGGCCGGGAGCTCGACCGAGAGTGGGCGGACGCAGAGCGTGCCGTAGTGCCGAAAGCCGAAGGAAAACTCATCGAGGAGCTCGAGGACGAGGAGTCGTAGGAAGACTCGCCTGCCGGCGGCCCTGCCATCGTGACCGCTCCGGTGGGTTTAAACGACTCACGCCCCCAAAATCGACCAATGGCTTTTGAGGATCTACTCGAGGACCCGGTGATCCAGAAGTACCTCCACGAGCTGGTCGGTCCGAAGGGGATGCCCGTCGCCGCGGCACCGCCCGACGGCGAGGTGACCGACGAGGAGCTCGCCGAGGAGCTGGACATGGAGCTCAACGACGTCCGCCGCGCGCTGTTCATTCTCTACGAGAACGACCTCGCGACGTACCGTCGGCTCCGCGACGAGGACTCCGGCTGGCTGACCTACCTCTGGACGTTCCAGTACGACAACATCCCGGAGAACCTCGAGGAGGAGCTCTACCGACTCCACGACGTGCTCGATGAGCGCGAGGAGTACGAGCGCAACCACGAGTTCTACCTGTGTGAGGTCTGTTCGATCCGCTTCGAGTTCGGCGAGGCGATGGAGTTTGGCTTCGAGTGTCCGGAGTGTGGCTCCCCGCTGGAGACGATGGACAATGACCTCCTGATCCAGGCGATGCACGAGCGGATCGCGTCGCTCCGTGACGAGCTCCACATCGAGGGTTCGGACGCATAATGGCGGCGGTGGTCCTGGCCCGCAAGTGCTACGTCGCCGGTGACGCCCGGGAGCGAACGCTGCGCAGTCTCAGGGGGCTACTCGGCGACCGACTGAGCGATCTCGACGTCGACGTCGAGATCGAGCTTCGCGAGGACGACTTCCCCGTCGTCACGCTCGACGGCGAGGACGAGGTCGTCGCGCGGAACCTGCTCGCCGAGGAGTTCGGCGAGATTCCGGTCGCGACGGACGGAGACGGCGGCCCTGGCACGTTCGAGCCTGGCGAAACCTACGTCGGCACGCTCGAATCCTGGGACGAGGGCGGGTTCGTCCTCGACGCCGGACAGCCAGTGCGGATCCCGCCAGATGGCATCGACCTCGGCCCCGGGAACCCCGAGCAGATCGTCGAGCGGTTCGGCCTCGTCCAGCATCTCGCAATGGAGTTTGTGGTGCCAGAGTCCGATGCGGACGCCGACGATCGCGATGGTCAGATCGTCGCAGACCTCGCCGATTCCGAGCGCGACCGTCTCTACGACTGGCAGCGTGGATCCGGGCGCGTAACCGTCAACAGCGCGACGCGCTCGGAGGTCCGCGCGACGGTCAACCGCGCCGGACACGCACAGGACATCGTGACCGTCGAGCGCCTCGGGATGCTAGAGCAGTCGATCGTCTGCAAGGACGGAACGGACCCGCCGGGGCTGATCGCCTCGATCGGCGAGTATCTGCCGGCACAGCTTCGCGCCGTCGTGTAAGGATGACCTCGAACAGCTCGACTCGCCGCGTCCTCGTGCTCCTGGCCCTGCTGGGGCTGATCGCGCTCACGGGCTGTATCGGGCAGTTCGGCTCCGGAATCTCCCAGGACGAACTCGCTCAGAACAACACGTACCAGTGGGACCAGGACGCCACGATCGAGGAGTGGCCCTCGAACGTCACGGTACAAATCGAGATCAAGCAGGCCGGCTTCTTCGCCACCGACAACTACCGGGCGATCTACACCGGCAACGAGACGCAGTTCACGCTCTCCGAACGGGGGTTCACCCGACCGCACTCCATCGACATCCGCGCGGTCAAATACCAGTATCCTAACGGCACCATCGTCGGGCCGCAAGCGGTCGACGTCGATCAGAACGCCCGCCGCACGCGCGTCAGGCTGCCGGAGGGGCCGGGCCGCTTCGCGTTCACTGGCGATCGCCGAAACAAGGAGCTACACCTCCCCGCGTTCACGGGCGGCAACTACACCGTCACGCTCCCGACGGACCACAGCGTCGGCGACCTCTTCCTCTCGGACGTCTCGCCGCGCAGCTACAGTACGAGCACCGTCGACGGACACACCGTGCTCCGGTGGGAAGGCGTCAACGGTGACCAGACGATCCTCGTCCGGTTCTACCGTGACCGGGACTTCTTCCTCTTCTATGGACTCGCCGGAGTGCTTTCCGTCGCTGGCGCCGGGGTCTTCGTCTACTACAGACGCAAGATCCGCGAGATTCAGGCCTGGCGCGCCGCCCAGGGGCTGAATCTGGATCGCGACGACGATGACGACGATAACCGTCCCCCGCCGGGGATGGGATAGCGGAACGCGGTCAGCGGGTACCGGATCCCGCGACCCTTTTGCCCCCGCCAGCGCAAGAGCATGCATGAACGTCGCAGTGGTCACCGTCGGCGACGAGTTGCTCGCCGGCGATACGGCGAACACGAACGCCACCTGGCTCTGCGGCGAGCTGACCGACCGCGGCGTGGACGTCCGTCGGGTCATCACTCTCCCCGACGTCGTCGGTGACATCGCCCGCGTGGTCAACGAGTACCGCGCCGAGTACGACGCGGTCGTCATAACCGGCGGGCTCGGCCCGACGCACGACGATCTGACGATGGAGTCTGTCGCCGCGGCCTTCGGCCGTGAGGTCGCCCACGACCAGGCGGCCGAGGACTGGCTCGTCGAGCACAGCGGCTACGCGGCTGCTGACCTCGACCCCGGCACCACCGCGATTCCGCGCGGTGCCGACCCGCTGCACAACGAGGTCGGCGTCGCCCCGGGCTGTGTCCTCGAGAACGTCTACGTCCTCCCCGGGGTTCCGACGGAGATGAAAGCGATGTTCGCGGACGTCGCCGAGAATTTCAGTGGGCCACAGCGGTACGTTCGCCAGATCGCCGTCGACGAGCCCGAGAGCCACCTCGTCGATCGGTTCGACGACCTCAGGGAGCGCTTCGACGTGGCGGTGGGGAGCTACCCCGGTGACCACGTCCGGGTGAAGCTGTCCGGCACCGATCGCGACGCCGTGGACGCTGCGGCGGCGTGGCTCCGCGAGCGCGTCGACCTTCTCGAAGAGTAATTTCCACCGATCGCTGCCCTACCTCCGGTTGCTGCCCTTCCACCGATTGCTGCTCATCATCCGGTTGCTGCTCCTCCCTCCAATGGCTGTTTCTGCCGCTAGCTTCTGCTCCCTCGCCTACCGATTCAGAGTGTGAATGGCTTCCCCACGAGCGTTCTCGCAGGCCTCCATCACCGCTTCCGCGAGCGTCGGATGCGTGTGGATCGTCGACGCGACGTCCTCAAGCCGGGCGCCGAGCTCGATTCCGAGCGCGATCTCGGCGACGAGTTCGGAGGCGTCGGGGCCGACGATCTGCCCGCCGAGCAGGAACTCGGTCTCGGCGTCGGCCACGACGCGGACGAACCCGTCGGTCTCGTCGGCAGTCAGCGCCCGGCCGGACGCGCCGAAGGGAAACTCGCCGACGACGGGGTCGAACCCCTCCTCGACGGCCTCCTCCTCGGTGAGTCCGACGGTCGCGATTTCGGGCTCGGTGAACACCGCTGCGGGGATCGCCTGGTGGTCGAGCGCCGCGGGCTCGCCGGCGATCACCTCGGCAGCGACTTTCCCCTCCGCGGAGCCCTTGTGTGCGAGCATCGGCTCGCCGGCGACGTCGCCGACGGCGTAGACGTCGTCGACGGCCGTCTCGGCCCGATGGTCGGTCTCGAGGACGCCCTGCTCGGTGGGTTCGAGGCCGATCGCGTCGAGATCGAGCGTGTCGGTGACCGGCTCCCGGCCGATCGCGACGAGGACGGTTTCGGCGACGAACTGTTCGGATTCGGTGGCCTCGTCGGCTGCCTCGCCCGCTTCGGCCGCTTCGCCTCCGTCAGTGGCCGTCCCGCCGTCCTCGGGCGTCTCGCCGTTGGCAGCCGGTCCGCCGCCGTCCATCGCCGCCGCGGTGACGGTCACGGTGCCGTCGCCGTTGTCGGTCCACTCCTCTGCGCCGACGCCGAAGTGGAACTCCACTCCGTGGGACTCGAGACGCTTCTTCACTGGCCGAGCGAGTTCGTCGTCGTAGGCTGGCAACGCCGAGTCCAGCAGCTCGATGATCGTCACGTCGGTGCCGAGCTTCGCGAACACGCCTGCGAGCTCCATGCCGATGTAGCCCGCGCCGACCACCAGCATCGAGTCGGGCACCTCCTCGAGCGCCAGCGCCTGCCGGGCGTCGAGGATCGGCTCGTCGGCGAAGTCGAACCCTGGCAGCGACATCGCACGCGAGCCGGTCGCGACGATCGCGTGCTCGAAATCGATCGTCTCCGAGCCCTGCCCCTCGCCGCCGTGGGCGACGCGAGCGCGGCCCTCGCCGGCGAACGTCGCGGTCCCCTCGATCAGGTTCACGCCGTTAGCCTTGCAGAGCTTCTCGACGCCGCTGGTCAGCTGATCGACGACGCCGTCCTTCCACTCGGTCATCGCACCGAGATCGACCGCGGGATCGGCGTGGATCCCCATGTGCTCGGCGTCGCCCGCGCGCTCGGCGAGATCCGTCGCGGTGATGAGCGCCTTCGAGGGGATGCAGCCGTGGTTCAGACAGGTGCCACCGTAGGCTTCCTTCTCGACGAGCGTCACGTCGAGATCGAGCTGTCCCGCGCGGATCGCCGCGGTGTAGCCCGCGGGCCCGCCGCCAATGACCAGTACGTCCGTGCCTGTGGAGACGTCGCCGACGACCATGTTACTCCAACCGAGGGCGCCCGTCGTGATAAATGTCGCAGGAATTTCCGAGATTCCACTGGATTCGTGTGGCGCTCAGCGCCCGATGTTGTTCACTTCGGAACGTACGCGAACGGGTTGTGCCGCCACGCAGGATACCGATCGTCCTCGCCCGCCACCGACCAGACGCTCCGGGGCCAGGTGCCCAGCACGTCGTGGATTCGCTCGTGTGAGAGCAGGCTTTCGCCGTCGAGCACGGCCTCGAACCGGTCGGCGAATCGCTCTGGGTCCCACGGCGAGTCATCGTCGAGGTGTTCGTGTGGATCTGCGGCGATCTGCCGGAAGTGGGCCTGGGCCAGCGCGTTGTGGTACGTGAGAAGGAGGTTGCCGCCCGGCGCGACGGCGTCGTAGCCGCCGACGCTCACGTCCGGGTGGCGCTCGGCAACTGCAAAGGGGACGGTCCCCGTGCCACAGCCGACGTCTGCCAGTGATTCGACGCCGCTCCGGTCCTCCAGAAACGCGAGCAACGGTTTCAGCAGCAGCGTCTTACTCGGACTCGCGTCGGCTCGGTCGCGCTCGTCTGCGTCCGCCCAGTACTGCTCCCAGTCGATGGTCGCCTCGAACGCCCGGTCGGATCTCGGTTGCGTCATCGATGCAGGATCAGCGGAACAGCTCCAGGTCCTTTCCGGGGCCGCCCTTCGGCTGCTCGATTCCCGCGGGGAGTCCATCGAACCAGCCCGCACGCCAGCCGTCCGAGCCGGCTTCGGCACTGCGTTTGCACTCCTGAATCTCGCCACCCGTCGGCGACCCCCCGAATACGATCCCGTCGTTACTGGCGTGGGGGTCGGACTCGCCCTCGAGGACGTGGTCGATTTCGCGGACGTGCTTCACGTCGTCGAGGACGATCTCGATGCCGGTCTGGCCCTCAATCTCGCGGCGGGCGACGGCCGCCCAGTCCTCGCCGCCGTCGACGGTCCCGTGGGGAAGGAGTGCGATCCCGAGCTCGTCGTTGCAGAGTAGCAGGAGTTGGTCGTCAGCGTCGGTCACCCCGACGGCGATCCGGCCGGCGATATCGGTCGAGCAGTGATCGAGGCCTTCGTGCTCGACGGTGTGTGATGTAACCGGTACGTCCGCGCGCTCGTGGAGCGTCGCGGGGTCGGTAAGCGAGTCGATCGGGCCGTCGTGGGACGTCTCGTCCTGGTCTGCAGGTCGTGTCATGTATCAGATTGTTCGTCCGGTCACAGCAGTCGCTCGTCGTGAACGCCGATGTGAATACGGGTGGGAACGGTGTCGAGCGGACTGCTGGCTGTACTACTGTGGCGTTCGGAACGAGCGAGCCGCTACGGAAAAGAGTTATGCGAAATCCGTAACTTACTCTTCACTTACAAATTGGTTCGCCGGGGATAAAAACCTTCCTCCGGACTGCCGGGCTAGAGCGGCCTTCGCGACGGGCCGCGTGACCGATCCTGTAGCATGTCCACCAGTGCAGCCCGATTCGGCCCCTGCTCGAGCTCGCGCGCGGACGGTCCGTCCCTCAGTATGCGTCGAGAGTCAGCCCGTCGAACCGTTTGACGGCGTACCGGTAGCCGAGGACGCCGCTCGCGGCGAGCGTCGGGAGGAGGATCCCCCATCCGACCGCGAGCAGACGCGCCGACGACCCGCCGATCGTGGCGAGAACCAGCACGACGGCGACGCTGCCGAGGACCAGCGCTCCCAGCAGGAAGGGCATGGTCGCCATGCTCGAGGGCTGGATCGTCCCGCCGTCCTCGTTCGGCTCGTACGACGGGACGGCTGCCCCGAACCCGAGTGCGGTGCCGACGCTCGCGAGGAAGAGGACGGGTGCGAGAGCGAGGAACCCCGCCACGTCGAGGAAACGGCCGTCGAGGAGCCCGACGCCGAGACCGAGCGCCAGCACGACGCTCGCCAGGACCATGCCGGCGACGCCGCGGGCCCGCAAGAGCGGCCGAAGCGTCGGACTCGCCGTCAACACCAGCGAATGCTGGTCGCGATCGTCGCCGAGCGGGTTCAGGCAGTAGGCGCCGCCCGCGACCGCAGTTGCGAGCACGACCCCGACCTCCGGCGCGTACTGGATCAGGAGCGACGGGTTCGTGAGCGCCGAACCACCGACGCTGACCAGCATGATCAGCAAGAACATGAGGTGAGAGAACCGCGATGGGTTCCGAATCCCGAGTACGAGGTATCGCCAGCCGAGTCGGAGGCTCGGGCGCGAACCGATCGCTATCGGCACCGATCGGCTACCTGCGCTGGCGCTACGCTCGGGCCGCTCCCTCGCGTCGTGTGCGATCTCGACCCGGACGACGATCGCCGTCGTCGCCAGGACGGCGAGGAGGACGCCCAGCGCGAGCACCGCGTCGACCGGCGTCGCGGACACGCCGACCGGCACCAGCAGCGTCCGGGCGTAGGCCTGCAGCGGCCCGATCGACGTTATCGAGAGCAGGTTCGACGCGGCGTCCCCGATCCGCTGGGCTTCCACGACCTGCAGCCACCAGATCACGGCCCCGAGGGTCAGCCCGCCGATCACCAGGCCCCGCACGATCCGGGCGCCGGGCACGCGGCGATATGCGGTCTGGATCGTGAGCCCGGCGAGGTGGCCGACGAGCAGGCCTCCCCAGAGGAGCGGGAGCGCACCGACGACGAGCACCAGTGGTACCAGTGGAGTGGCCGCCCCGGCGCCGATTGCGAGGAGTGGGAGCGCGACCAGCCCGCCCAGCAGACCCAGCAGTTTCAGGTACTCCGCCAGAGTCTGGCCGAGGACGACGGACCGCGGGGCTACGGAGGTCAACAACAGTGGACGCACGCCCGCCGAGTCCGATCCCGTCGATAGCTGGTGGATCCCGCTATAGATGCCGACCGCGAGCAGCCCCGCGAACGCGCCTGCGACCGCCTCGATCGGTGGATCGCTGGCGACGAGCGACTCGCCGACGTCGAGCGCCTGCCAGACCGTCGTGATCTGCATCTGGACGACGAACAGCGCCATCAGTCCAAACGCGGCGAGCTGCCTGGTGTTGTCCAGGACCGCCCGGACGCCGGTCCGGATTTCCGTACGTGCGATCACCGCAGCAGGATGACTGGCGGATATCCAACCACGCGATCCGGTCAGGCGCGCCAGCCGATCCCGGATCATTGCGGCGCCGGGTCCGGCGTTCCGGTGATCGAGAGAAAGGCGTCCTCGAGGTCGCCGCCGACGTCTGTCGAGAGCTGTTCGGGCGGCCCCTCCGCGACGATCCGCCCCTCGTGGAGGACGCCCACGGTGTCGGCGACCTCTTCGACGAGCGAGAGAACGTGCGTCGAGAGGAACACGGTGCCGTCCTCTGCGTGATCGACGAGTAGCTCCCGGACCATCGCAGAGACGCGCGGATCGAGATTGCTCGTCGGTTCGTCGGCGAAGAGCACTGCGGGATCGTGCTGGAGCGCCTGCACGAGCGCGGCCTTCTGGCGCATTCCCTTCGAGTACTCCTCGATGCGCTGGTCGAGGTCGTCGCGGAGAGCGAGATCCGCACACAGCGACAGCGAACGGTCGGCGACGGTCTCCCAGTCGAGGCCGCGCAGGTCGGCCGCGAACTGCAGCTGCTCGCGGCCGGTCAGCTTTTCATAGAGCGGCGGCGTTTCGGGGAGCAGCCCGATCTCCTCGACCAGCCGCTCGCGATCGGTGCAGTCCACGCCGGCGACGTGGGCGGAGCCAGTCGACGGCGTGACGAGGCCGGTCAGCATGCGCATGGTCGTCGTCTTGCCCGCGCCGTTCGGTCCGAGAAAACCGTAGACGCAACCGGCGGGGACGTCCAGATCGACGCCGCGAACGGCCGTGGTCGAGCCGTACTGCTTGACCAGGCTGTCGGCGTATATCGCGGTGGAGGGTGGCATTCGTCGGCGTCTCGGTGCACGCGGGCGAAAAAGTTCTGATACGAAGCGGTCAGCGGGGATCTCCGGTTCCTCGACGCTGGGGTCGGCAGCCCGAAGCGGACGACGATCGCTCGAAGCGGGGTCGGTCGCTCGGAGAGGAGGACGGTCGCTCAGAGGGACGTCGACTGCTCGGGGCGGGTGGTCGCTTATTCGACGCGGGAGACGACGTTCTCGTACTGGCTAGCGACGTTGTCCCAGTCGACGACCTCAAAGAAGTTGTCGACGAAGTCGCCGCGGGCGGGGCCGTAGTCGTGGTAGTAGGAGTGCTCCCAGACGTCCAGCGCGAGGATGGGATGGGACCCCCAGAGCGCGCCCTGGTCGTGCTTGTCGACGACGAGATTTCGGAGCTGCTTGGCGACGGGATCGTAGACGAGGAGCGCCCAGCCGCCGGCGCCGGAGGCTGCGGCCTCGAACTCGCCTTTCCAGGCGTCGACGGAGCCGAAGTCCTCCTCGATGCGCTCGCGCAGGTCGCCGTCGGGTTCGCCACCGCCGTTGGGGTCCATGTTCTCCCAGAACAACGTGTGCAGGTAGTGGCCCGATCCGTTGTGGGTGACGTTGCGGATCGCTGCAGCAGAGCCGTCGAACTCGCCCGCTTCGCGGTTCTCGGCGAGGGTCTCCTCCGCGCTGTCGAGACCGTTCACGTAGCCCTGATGGTGGGTGTCGTGATGCCACGTGAGGACCTGCTCGGAGATGTGCGGTTCGAGTGCGTCGTAGTCGTAGGGAAGTGCCGGCAGTTCGGGATCTGATCGTTCGGCCATAGCATCTCCGTCGTTCGTACGAATAACGGATAACCGTTCCCTGAAGCGTGTTTTTGTAGGACTGCTGAGCATTCGAGACGTGAGCAGCGAGCAACAAATCGGGAACGGGCGCGGAACTACTCAAGCAGCAGGAGTTCGGGGTTCTCGAGGTACTCCATTACCTGATTCGTGAACCGCGCCGCGATCGCGCCGTCGACGATCCGGTGGTCGATCGAGAGGGATAGCGGGAGGATCGAGCGTGGTTCGATCGACTCCTCGGGAGCGCCGTCGCCACGTTCGCGTTCCACGACCCGCGGCTTCCGGCTGATCTGCCCGAGCGCGAGGATCCCGACCTCGGGGTAGTTGAGGATCGGCGTCGCGTACTCGCCGCCGATGGCGCCGACGTTCGTGACGGTGAACGTCGAGCCGCGAAGCTCCTCGGGGGAGATCGTCCGCTCGCGCGTCTTCTCGACCAGCTCGTCGAGCTCGGAGGCGATCTGGAGGATCCCCTTCTGGTCGACCGCCGGTAGCACCGGCACCATCAACCCGGCGTCGGTCGCGGTCGCGATGCCGAGATCGTAGTACTCCTTGTACACGATCTCCTCGCTCTCCTCGTCGAGCGCGGCGTTCATCATCGGGTACTCCTTCAGCGCCGCGGTGACGGCCTTCAGCACGAACGGCATGTAGGTCAGCTTGATCCCACGCTCCTCGGCGCGCTCGGCGAGGCGCTGCTTCGTCTCGACGAGATCGGTCACGTCGACCTCGTCGTGGTGCGTGACGTGGGGTGCGGTGTACTTCGACTCCGCCATCGCCTCGCCGATCGAGCGCCGGACGCCACGATATGGCTCGCGGTGTTCGGGCCGTTCACCGTCGCCCGTCGTGGGTGCGGCCGCGCCGCTGCTTGCGGATCCACCGGACGCAGCGCCGGTCCCGTCGGCGCTGGACTGGGCCTCGGCGCCACCGCCGGACTGGACGGCGTCCACGTCGGCGGACTGGGCTTCCTGCTGGCGTTGGGCGTACTCTCGGACGGCCTCCGGCGTGACGAACGGCTCGCCGTCGCGTTCCGTCGTCGCCGGGACGGCGTCGAGATCGACGCCTTCCTCCTCGGCGATCCGTCGCGTTGCTGGTGCGGCGAGCGTCCGCTCCCGATCGACGGACGCTCCTGCAGAGACCGCCGCGCCTGTCCCCTCCTCTGCCGAACTCGTCGCCGTCGACTGGTCTGCGACGCCTGCGTCGACGGCGGCCTCGATGCCACCTGATCCACCGCTCGACGCGTCCGCTGCGCCACCGGCCGCTTTGGCTGCTCCGCCATCGCCCTCCTCCGGCGCTGGCTCGGCCTGCGCGGCGGCGCTGACGTCCTGCTCCGTGACGCGACCGCCCGGGCCGGACCCCTCGATGCCGTGGATGTCGATGCCCAGCTCGCGGGCGAGCCGTCGGGCGGTCGGCGCGGCAAAGACGCGGCCGCTGTCGCCGGCGCTTGCGGCCTCGGCTGCTTCGGGCGACCCAGCGGGTGGGATGTCCGACTCGGACTCTCCGTCGCCGGTGTCGTCGCTTGCTGCCGTCGCCTCGGGTTCACCACCTGCCGAAGCGTCGGCACTTGCATCCGCGTCGCCGCCCTCGGTCTCGCCGGCTGCGATCGCGTCGTCGTCCTCGCCCTCGACGTTGAACACCACCAAGACGTCGCCAACTGGGACGACGTCGCCCTCCTCCCAGCGCAGCTCGCGCACGGTTCCATGAAACGGCGAGGGGACGTCGACGAGCGCCTTGTCGGTCTCGACCTTCGCGATCGGCTGATCCTCGGCGACGGTATCGCCGGGTTCGACCAGCCACTCGACCAGCTCGCCCTCGTGGACCCCTTCGCCGACGTCGGGAAGTGTGAACTCGCGGGGCATGATTAGAACTCGAAGGCCGTCCGGATACCGTCGGCGATGCGAGCGGCCTCCGGCAGGTAGTAGTCCTCCAGCGCGTACAGCGGGAACGGCGTGTCGAACCCGGTGATGCGCTCGACCGGCGCTTCCTGGTACATCAGCGCTTCCTCCTGGATCGTCGCGGCAATCTCACCGGCCAGCCCGCCGGATTTCGGCGCCTCGTGGACGACGGCGGCACGCCCCGTCTTCTTGAACGACTCGACGATGGCGTCGGTGTCCAGCGGCGAGACGGTTCGCAGATCGACGACCTCGACGTCGATTTCGCCCTCCAGGTCCTCCGCGGCCTGCAGGGTTCGCTGTGCCATCGCACCCCAGGTGAACACGGAGACGTCTGTCCCCTCTCGCCTGACGGCGGCTTCACCGATCGGAACCGTGTACTCCTCGGTCGGGACCGGCTCGCGGAACGCCCGGTAGATCAGCTTCGGCTCGAGGAAGAGCACGGGATCCGACGAGCGAATCGCGCTCGCGAGCAGCCCCTTCGCGTCGTACGGTGTCGATGGCATGACGACGTTGAGCCCCGGCTGGTGAGCGAACATCGCCTCCGTCGACTCGGAGTGGTGTTCCGGCGCGCGGATGCCGCCGCCGTAGGGCGCCCGAATCACGAGCGGTGCGGTGAACCGGCCGCGCGATCGCGTCCGGAGCCGTGCCGCGTGGGAGACGATCTGGTCGAAGGCAGGGTAGATGAACCCCATGAACTGGATCTCGGCGACGGGCCGGAGCCCGTAGGCCGCCATCCCGATCGAGGTGCCGACGATGCCCGATTCCGCAAGCGGCGTGTCGATGACGCGGTCCTCGCCGAACTCGTCGTAGAGCCCCTGCGTGGCGCGGAACACGCCGCCGTTCTCGCCGACGTCCTCGCCGAGGACGAGAACGCTGTCGTCTCGTTGCATCTCCGTCTCGAGACCGTCCTGGACGCCCTGGACGAGGGTGAGATCCTCCGTCTCGACGGTCTCGGGATCGGGGGATACCGTCCAGTTCGATCGGTCTGGGTCCTGTACGCCTGCGTCTGTCCCCTGGGCACCGTCGTCGGTCTCTGGGGTGGATGGGTCCGTAGCCATGGTCACTCGAGCAGCGTCTCGTCGCCGTGATCTGCGCGCAGTCGTTCGAGGTAGTCGAGCTGTTCCTGGAGTCGCTTCGGCATGTCGGCGTAGACGTCCGCGAACATCGCCTCGGGGTCGGGTCGCTCGACGGACTCGGCGGTCTCGATGGCCTCCGCGACGCGCTCCTCGACGCGGGCCTGGATGGCGTCGTCGCGCTCGTCGTCGAGCAGCCCGTGCTCGCGCAGGAACGACTCCATGCGCGGGATCGGATCCAGCTTCCGCCACTTCTCGACCTCCGCCTCGTCGCGGTAGACCGAGGGATCGTCCGCGGTCGTGTGGGCGCCGTAACGGTACTGGACCGCCTCGATCAGCGTCGGGCGGCGTGCGTCGCCGATCGCATCGGGGTCCGCGCCGTCGTCAGTTCCGCCGCTCCGGGGTTCGACGGACTCGGGGTCCTTCGCCTTCTTCACCGCGCGGCGGGTCTCCTGGTAGACCGCCAGCGGATCCATCCCGTCGACCTGCACGCCCTCGAACCCGTACGCCGTCGCCTTCTGGGCGAGCGTCGCGCTCGCGGTCTGGCGCTCTCTGGGGACCGAGATCGCCCACTGGTTGTTGTTACAGAAGAAGACGTTCGGTGTGTCGAACACCCCTGCGAAGTTGAGTCCCTCGTGGAAGTCACCCTCGCTCGTCGCGCCGTCGCCGAAGTAACAGAGGAAGGCACGATCCTCTTCGTCTTTCAACTTCGAGGCCCAGGCGGAACCGGTGGCGTGGGGGATCTGGGTCGCGATCGGGACCGCCGGGGTGAACACGTTCGCGTCCTCGGGCATCCTGCTCCCCCGCTCGCTACCCATCCAGAAGAGGAGGATGCGCTCGAGGGGCACGTCCCGAATCTCCAGCGTCGCGTGCTCGCGGTAGCTCGGGAAGATCCAGTCTTCGTCCTCGAGGGCGAACGCACTGCCGACCTGGGCGCCCTCCTGCCCCGACAGCGGCGGATAGGTACCCATCCGACCCTGGCGTTGCAGGCTCACCGCGCGCTCATCGAAGTGGCGCGCGAGCCGCAGGTGCTCGTACATCTCGACGAGCTGGTCGTCGCTCAGGTCGGGGACCTCCGCACCTTCGACCACCGACCCCGACTCGTCGATCACGCGTTTGCGATCGTCGGGCGTGGGCTGCAAGACGCTCAAAACGAATCCCTCCGAAGCATATCCGGTACGTCGGCCGCTCGGCTAATAGTGCTTTCGTCATCATTGTTCACGACGAACGCACGACGGCGGGTAGAGGGGGCTTCTGTGCCGTTGCTGCCGCCGGAATCGTACGTGCATAGTTCGAACTTGGTCTATGATGGACGAATGATTACACCGGTGCGAACGCCGAGCGGTCGATCGGCCTACGGTTCTCCGCCGATCGATGTCGCTTTCTTCGCTGTCCGACGTCGGTAGTGAGACTCTGCGTGTCAAGCACGTGCGTCACTCAGGTGGGCGCTCGATGCACACTCACAGCTACAAGTAGACCTCTCGTGACCTGGCCGCCGTCACTCTGCGCTACCGGACTGTGCCGCCCCGACCGCCGTTCCGTCGCGAGCGGCCGCTCGCGCCTCCTCGAGATCGACGTCCTCGCGCTGGAGCGCCTCGACGAACAGCTCGCCGGCCCGATAGGAGGAACGGACCATCGGCCCCGACGCACAGTAGAGGAATCCAAGCTCCGTCTCTGCGACCTGGCGCCAGGTATCGAACTGCTGCGGGTGGACGTACTCTCGAACTGGCAGGTGGTCGCGAGAGGGTCGGAGATACTGGCCGAGCGTGATCACGTCGACGCCCGCTTCCCGGCAGTCCGAGAGCGCCTGATACACCTCGTGATCGTACTCGCCGTGGCCGAGCATGATCGATGTCTTCGCGTGCGCGTCTGAGTCGCGGGCGACCTGTTCGAGCACGGCCAGGGACTGCTCGTAGCCGGCCCGCGGATCCCGGACCCGCGTCTGGAGGCGCTCGACGGTCTCGACGTTGTGCGCGATGACGTCGGGTCCGGCGTCGACGATCTTCCCGACCAGTTCTGGATCGCCCTGGAAATCTGGGATGAGAACCTCCACGAGCACACCCGGATCGCGACGTTTGAGCTCCCGGATCGTCTCCGCGAAGTGTGCCGCGCCCTGGCCGTCGAGGTCGTCGCGATCGACGGAGGTCAGGACGACGTACTCGAGCCCGATCTCGGCGACCGCGCTCGCGACGTTCGCCGGCTCATCGGGGTCGAGTGGCTGTCCGCCACCGGTGTCGACGTCACAGAAGCCACAGCTTCGCGTACACTGATCGCCCATCAGCATGAACGTCGCCGTGCCGCCGCGGTTGCCACCGGCCCCCGCTGCATCCGGACCGGCGGCCGCTCCGTTGCCGGTGGCGCCCGAGTCCGCGGCCGCGGGACCGCCACCCTCCGCGCCCGACCAGCACTCGCCGAGGTTCGGGCAGTTCGCCTCCTCACAAACGGTGGTGAGGTCGTGCTCGCGAAGCGTCGCCTTGACCCGGGTGAATTCCTCGCCCGTGGGGATCTGTGACCGGAGCCACTCGGGCTTCCGCGAGCGGGACATGTAGACGGCTCCGGGAGCCAGCGTGAAAACCGATGTGGTCGCGGGAATCACAGCCGCCGGTCCCCGTGAAACCCACCACGGCGATCGAAGAAAGGTCGCCGTACCACAGAATACGGCCGCTCTCCCCTCGACTACGCACGTCCTACTAATCCACCCCCGGACGCTGCTACGGGATACGCTCATGCAACAGCGATACGACGACGCCGTGTGGCTCGACGACGGCGACTGGGCGGCCGCCTTCGATCGTCTCGACCAGCAGGGTGGCGGCGTCATCCGCGTGCCCGCCGGAGTCACTGCCAGCGAACCGACCACGATCGACCTCGCAGAGTACGACGACCTCCAGAACAACGTCTCGATCCGCGGCGCCGGCCTGGCCGCGAGCGTCGTCGATTTCGGAAAGGGTCCCGGCGACGGGCTCTCGATCGTCGCGACCGACGGCGACGGGGAGGACGGTCGGGCACACGTGTTCTACACCGAGGTTACCGGCGTCGGATTCCAGGGCCATCGCGATGGAGTCCTCTTCCGGCTCGGCAGCGACGACTTTCAGGACGCGTTCAACAGCTGCGACCTCCGGTTCGCGACGAACAACGGCTCGCCGGACGCCACCGCAGCGTGTCGGTTGAACTTCGTCCTCAACAGCCGACATTACGGCGTGCACAACGCTCAAGCAGGTATCGCACTCGACCAGCGGCAGGTGCAGTTCGGCGGCCTGACGGGCTCGGTCTGTAGCAGGGAGGGCACGTCACTGCGCTTCGGGGGACAGTCATTCGCGAACGTCGTCGAGTGGCTGGACGTCGAGGCCTGCGAGGACGGCGTGCTGATCGCCGGCGACGAGGCGAACATCAACCGCTTCGGCATGCTCTACGGCGCGAACGTCCACGGCACGCTCTGGCGCCACGAGGCGCCGGTGCAGACGCGTATCGACGCGGCGTACGTCGGAGGCAACGTCGAGAACCAGGACCGCTCCACCGACGGCAGCTACTCCGTCGGGCTGACGAACAAGCCGTTCGAGACGGCGAATGAGGCGTGACCGCATCCGAGACTGTTCGACCGGTCCAATCGCGTCCGCTTCAGGATTCGATCTTCTCGGCGATCTCGGCGGCCTGCTCCTCCGCGGTGTCGACGTCGACGGGGGTCGGGATGAGGACGCTCTGTACGTCCCAGTCCGCGTTCCCGCTCTCGTCTCCCATCCGCACCTCCGCGTCCTCGACGACGGAGTCCCCCACGTTGGCGGCCCAGTCGGGCGTTCGGATTTCGTCGAACGCGTCGGGATCGCGAAAGCGGACGTGGACGAACTCGTCGGTCTGATCGATCTCCTCGACGGTGGGAGGCGCCATGCGATCGGATCGGTGGCCCAGCGGCGTTAGTAGGCGGGTCGTATCGCAGAATCAGTCTGCCCGAGACGACGAGGGTGTGGTTGCTGGCGGTCGCGTCGTCGTCAGCCGCTGGTCTGCGGCGAGAGCGCACCAGACTCGACCATCTCCTCGAGGGGGTTGTCCTCGATGTCGAGCGGGAGGTCGACGCGGCCGCGCCGACGGACGGACTCGTAGCCCGCGAAGATGATCTCCGTCGTGTTGAGCGCGTTCCGAGCGCAGAGTTCGGACTCTTCACTCGCCTCGTAGGCCTGGATGACTTCCTCGATCGCGCGGTCGATGCAGGATTCGTCGGACGCGAGGTCGTCGTACTCGCGTTCGATCGTCCGGCCGTCCGCGTAGGATCGGACCCGAACCGCGACCTCGTCGGTAAGGTGAACGTCCATCACGCCCTCCTCACCGACGAGTCGCCAGTCGCCGTCGGCGATCTCGGACGCCGGTCCAGTCGTCGCCATGCCGTAGACGCCGTTGTCGTACTCCCAGGAGGCGAGCATCTGATTCTCGTTGTGCGTCCCGAAGTAGACCTCCTCGTTTCGGTAGTCGAGCTGCCCGATCACCCAGGTCGCGGGCCGCTCGTCGTTGAAGTAGTTGCACATGTCGATGGCGTGCGTGCCGTTGTCGTAGAAGTTCCCCCAGCTGTACTCGATACGCTGGAGATCGCCGATCGCGCCGTCGTCGAGGAGCTGCTTCGCGTCGCGGAAGGGATCGCCGAACCGTCGCATGTGGTTGAACGTGAGTGCGACGCCCGCGCGCTCACACGTCGCGGCCATCCGTTTCGCACCGCCCCAGGTCATCGCCATCGGCTTCTCGCAGTGAATCGCGTCGACGACGCCGCTCTCGGCGCAGCCGACGACGAGATCCGAGTGGGTCGATGGCGGCGTACAGACGCTCACGACGTCCGGCTCGACGGCCGTCAGCATCTCCTCGTAGTCCTCGAAAACGCCCTCCTCGTCGATATCGTGGCGAACGGCGAACGCCTCGGCGTTCTCCCTGACGATGTCCGCACAGGCGACGAGTTCGCAGGAATCGAGTTTCTCGTAGGCAGCTGCGTGCTGGTACGCCATCGCAAACCCGTCGCTGGTGGGGTTTTCGGGGTCGGCGCCGGTGCCGACGAATGCGACGCGGTGTGTGGTCATCGCTGCTCACCCGCGGCGATAAGGGTGGCCTGTCTGGTCACTGCGCTTGGAAGTGAGTCCATACCTGCGGTGGTGGATCGATGGTCCATCGCTACTCCACGGTCCGGCCCAGGGGGTCATTCCCTTTTTTACGGGGTAGCCTGTCCTTTGTTCGTCCTGCCTGTCTGACTTCTGCCGAAACCCTGCTCGTTGCGAGCCAGATTACTCCGGGTGCCAGTCAGGTTACTCCGTTCGAGAGCCACCGACGACCCGGGCTAGGCCACTCCTTCCTGGAGCGACGACATTCTTACCAAAATCGCCCGGATAGAACGGGGTCGGCGTGCAGTAATCGTCGCTTTCTTCGTTCAGATCGGCCGTCTGAATCCTCGCCACCGAACTGACGCGCGCCGGCGATCCACCGCTCGCCGACGCCGATTCGCCAGGAGTAGCGGTACTGGTCTCTGGTCTCGCGCTCTCCGTCAGCCCCCGGAGTGAATCGCCAGAGAGTCCACCAGCGTCCGCTCGTCGACCCTCCT
This sequence comes from Salinarchaeum laminariae, assembly GCF_023204835.1. GTDB lineage: Archaea > Halobacteriota > Halobacteria > Halobacteriales > Salinarchaeaceae > Salinarchaeum > Salinarchaeum laminariae. The sequence continues at coordinate 183,424 of NZ_CP096270.1, read as the reverse complement.
GTTCTTGCGAGCGGGATACGTTCGCTGGTGATCGACGTACGCCGGGCTTTGTCACCGACCGCCACCGGTAAGGTGCCATCGGGTACACGCCGGGCAGCACTTCAGAGTGAGTCCGGAGGCTGACCGACGGATACTCACAGGTGGCGTCGGGGTTCAGCGATCTTACTCTCGACAATGCGGCTCATTACAGTATGTTCCTGCTCCCACCATCGCATAGCGCGGTCACGTCCCGGGGTCACGACGGCGGGACGGGCCCCTCGCTACTCGACGGATCATGACACACCAACAGTCGACTGCAGACGAGCGGACGGCATCGCCAACTTGGGGATCGGACGTCTCGGTGACGGTGATCGCCACGCCAGGTGACGCCTCCTGTGGGATCGGTACGTACGGGCGCGATCTCCGGAACGCCCTCGACGCCCTGCAACCCGACGAGTCTTCGACGGACTCGGCGGATCGAGAACCGGGTGGTGATTTGGGGGCGACGACGAACGGCGACGTCCAGCGGGTAAGCGATGGTGGCACCGCAGCGAGCGGCGGCGAAACGTCGCCAACGAACCGGGCCGCTGTGACGACAGCGACCAGCGACGACCCGTCGACCGTCAGCGGGGCAGCCGATGCGACGACTGCCGACGCCGGAGCGACGACCGATTCGATCGAGTTGGAACAGGACGATCCGAGCGCGGCCCACTTCGTCTCCGTCGCACTCCGGGCCGCGGTTCGCGGCTCGGACGTGGTCCACGTCCAGCACGAGTACGGACTGTTCCGACGCCCTGGGAGCATCTATCCCGGAGTGCTCGGCCTCGTCTTCTTCCCCGTACTCTGGCTCGCGACGCGGATTCGCGGACAGTCGATCGTCGTAACGATGCACTCCGTTCTCACGCCCGCTCCCGAGGAAGCCAGCTTCGCCAAGCGACTCTACCTCTTCGTGATGCACGAACTGATCGCCAGGGTTGCCGACCACGTGATCTTCCTCTCAGAGGACTGCGAGGAACGGTTTCACGACCACGCGGCGCAGGAGCACGACGAGTATAGCGTGCTCCCTCACGGCGTCAACGTCGCGGACGCGAGCTCGGCCGATCGCGCGACCGCACGCGAGTACTTCGGCTTCGATCCCGCGGACGACGTCGTGGCGATCCCCGGCTTCGTTCGGCCGCCGAAGGGCCACGACGTCTTCGTGGAGGTCGCGAAGGAGCTGCCAGACGTCGAGTTCCTGATCGCCGGCGGCGCGCGGCCCAAGGGGTTCGACGAGTCCTTTTTCAGGGATCTCGAGTCGACGGCGCCGCCGAACGTGACGATCACTGGGGTTCTCGACGACGAGGAGTTCCCGCTCGCGCTCGCCACGCCAGACCTCGCATTGTTGCCCTACCGCGTCGTCACTCAGAGTGGGACTTTCAACTGGTGTGCGGCACAGGAGCTTCCCGTTCTCGCGAGCGACCAGTCCTACTTCCGGCGAATCGAGTCGGAGTGGGGCGCACTCGAAACCGTCCCGATCGACGACGTCGAGACGATCGCGGCCCGCGTCAGCGCACTGCTCCACGACGACGAGCGCCGCGGCGAACTCTCCGACAGCGTCCGGCGCTACAAGGAGGCGAACAGCTTCGAGACCGTCGCCGGCCACCACCTCCGGATCTACCGATCGCTCCTGGGTGCTGTATCCCTGAGTGCGAAGGATTCAGAAAGCGAGGACGCCACGCCTGCCGACGCAAGGCCCCAGCGCCTGGCAGCCTGCAGTGCGCAACGCGAGGCGACTGCCACCTCCGATTGATGCCCACTCGAAGCACCGGGTAGCCCCAGGGCTCCACAGGTTCAAGTACGATGCCGCGGCGACCCCGTGGCATGTCTCCAACCAGACGTGCCACGCTCGCCGCAATCGGCGCTGGCGTATCGAGCTGCGTCGGTCCGGTAGCCAGCGCGAGATCACCAGGCGGCGAAGCCAACTCTCCCGACTCCGCGCAATCAGACGGCGTGCAGATCGAGTGGGACCAACGGTACTCCGACGACCTCGGCTGGCGCGTTGAGGACGCCGCCCCAAACGGCAGCGGTGGCGTCGTTGCACTCTGTAATCTCCTGCAGGGACCCGACACATCTACCGCTGCCAGACTCGTCGAGATAACGCCCGACGGCTCCTCGAAAACGATTACGACGTTCGGCTATCCCCAACAGGACGCCACCCGCTACGGGTACAGAGCCGTCGAACCCGGAATCGACGGTGGATACGTCGTCGTGGGCGTCGAAATCGAGGTCGACTGGGCCGACAGCGTGACTGGGTTCGACGCTCCGATCGTGCACGTCTCCGACGACGGCGAACAGCAGTGGTCGGCGACGGTTCCGGGCATCGTCGGCACGACCGACTATCCGGATCCAACCAGCCTCGCCCAGGTCACCGGCGGGTATCTCGTCGCTGCGACGGATTATCTGAACGACGGCGGAACGGTCCTCGTACGGTACGATACCGACGGCAAACGACAGTACAAGCAGAGCTACGCGACGGCGGACGGCAGCATCTCGCCACTCGAACTCACGTCCGCGGACGACGGCGGTGCCTACTACCTTGGCTATCGAAACGTCGAGCAGTCCCCGAACGACGACGAGCCAGTACTCGCACAACTCGACGCCGATGGGAGCGAACTCTGGCAGGTCGATACCGGATTGAGCGGCCGCGTTCCCCTCGGGTTCACAGCCACAGAGGATCGGTATCTCGTGGTCGGCAGTGACGTCGGCGGCGGAGAGAGTACGAACGCCGGCTGGGCCATGGAGCTCAGCGGCGACCCGCCGACGATCGACTGGACCGGATCCGTCGACGGGTTCGGTACGGCACTTGCAGACGCTGCAGTCCCCCCGGGATCGGACGAGTGGGTGTTTTCGGGGAGGACAGCCGTCGAACCGGCCGAGGACGCTGCCGACGGGGATGGTGATGGAAACTCGGGCGGCACCGTAACGGGCCGGATCGTAGCGGGCACCGACCTCACGTCGCCATCTGTGACGCGGACCGTCGACGGAAGCAGCGTCTTCCTCGATATCGTCCCATCTGGGGACGGAGTGGCCTACGCGCTCGGCAGGGCTGGAACCGGTGCAGATTCGGAACTGGGCGTCGTGCGACTCTCGACGCCGCTCGACCCGAACGAGATCTCGACCTCGGTCACGCCTACGACGGTCTCTCCCGGCGATTCCGTCGACCTGTCCATCGACTCCGTGGGTGAGTACGATTCGACTCTCCTCGAGACGACGTGGTCGACGAACGGATCGTCGGTCGGTACAGGGAGCACGGCCGAGGCGAGTTACGACGATCCCGGTGAGCACGCTCTGACGGCAACGATCCGTACACAGGATGGGAGAACCACCACCGTCGAGCACGTGGTGACGGTCGGTGAGCCAGAGTCCAGCAATTCCAACGGCAGCGGTGACGGATCGCCCGGTTTCGGGATGCTCGCGGCTGGTGGCGGCCTCGCAGGCGCCGCCGCGCTCCAGCGACTCCGTGGCGGTGGATCGGACGGCCAAGCAGAGTAGCGTCCCCAATTCTACAACGCGAATCCGCCCCGGGGACACAGTTGTCTCAGTACGTTCGCGCGAAGTAGGCCGTCTCCAGCGCCTCGTCGCCACACATTGCACAGTCCTCGTGGATCGGCTCCTCGTCCTCGTCGAGGGGAACCATCACGATCTCCGCGGCGATCTCGTCCTTGATCACGGTCTCGCAGGCCTCGTCGCCACACCAGCCACACTTGACGTAGCCGCCGTGCTGGCCGATGGTGCCGAGGATCTGGTTGGGCTCGTCGGCCTCGCGGACGTTCATTTCGAGGTTCTCCTCGGCGGCGTCGTAGAGCTTCGCGTAGACGTCGTCGAGTGCATCGTCCACGTCGTCGACCGCCGTCTCGCGATCCGCGACGACGGATTCGCCGTCGGGCCGGTGAACGAGCGTCGCCTCACCGTCCTCGACCTCGTTGGGGCCGATCTCGATGCGGAGCGGTACTCCGTGGAGCTCGTGCTCGTTGAACTTGAAGCCGGGATTCCGCGTATCGCGGTCGTCGAGGTCGACGCGCAGGCCCGCGTCCTCGAGATCGGCGGCGAGTTCGTCAGCGTAGTCGAGGACCTCCTCGCGGGTGTCCTCTTGCCAGATGGGGACGATCGCGACCTGTGTGGGTGCGATCGCCGGGGGAAGGACGAGCCCCTGATCGTCGCTGTGGGTCATGATGAGCGCTCCGAGTGCGCGCCACGACAGGCCCCAGGAGGTCGTATGGGCGGTCGCCTCGGCCTCGTCCTCGTCGGTGTACGTGATGTCGAACGCTTCCGCGAAGGAGGTGCCCAGATCGTGGCTGGTGCCGCCCTGGACGGACTTGCCGTCGGGCATCAGCGCCTCGACGGTCGTCGTCGTCTCGGCACCCGGGAACTTGTCGTGGTCGGGCTTGCGCCCGCGGAGGACGGGCATGGCCAGCAGCTCCTCGTAGGTCTCCTCGTACTGGTCGAGGCGGAGCATCGTCTCCTCCCAGGCCTCCTCGGCGGTCTCGTGGGCGGTGTGGCCCTCCTGCCAGCAGAACTCCTTTGTCCGGAAGAACGGCTTCGTCTCCGTGGCCTCCCATCGGACGACCGAACACCACTGGTTCAGCCGCATCGGGAGGTCGCGATGCGAGCGCGTCCACTGGGCCATGAACGGCGCGATGATCGACTCGCTGGTGGGTCGCACGGCGAGGCGCTCCTCCAGCTCGTCGTGGCCACCGTGGGTCACCCAGGCGACCTCGGGGTCGAACCCCTCGACGACGTCCTTCTCCTTCTCGAGGTAGGACTCGGGGATGAACAGCGGGAAGTAGGCGTTGTCGACGCCGGTCGCCTTGAACTTCGCGTCGAGGTGGTCCTTCAGCGACTCCCAGAGCGCCCACCCGCGGGGCCGCGTGACGATGAACCCGCCCATCGGCGCGTAATCTGCGATGCCGGCCTTCTGGACGACCTCGGCGTACCAGTCGCCGGTGGCGTGCTCCTTCGATTCGGTGATGCCCAGCTCCTGGGCGTCCTCGTCGGTCATTAGGCGAATCGTGTGCGGTAGCGGGCATAAACGTCCCGAAGGTGTGTCGGGCGGTCGCGTGGCGATGGCGAGTCGGAGCGGCAGCTGCTCGGCGTAGAGTCGGTGAAGGAAGTAGTGACGAGCGTCTGTCCGTTACGGGCTCAGTCGTTGCCGGTCCGGCGAGACTCGCTCCGCTCGCCTCGCTGGCTCCCAACGACTTCGTCCTACGGGCTCAGACGCTGGCGATCCCGCGGGCATTGCGTCACGTCGCTTCGCTCGTGACGAATGCTCGTTCGCTCCCTACGGTCGCTCACGAGAACACCGAGAGACTCGCTCCACTCGTCTCTCGAGCTCCCGCTCGACGGACAACGGCGTCGCCTACGGCGACAGCCGTTGCCGGTCTCGCGGGAACAGAACCGTCTCCCGAATGTTGTCCAGATCCAGCATCGTCATCACGAGGCGCTCGGCACCGAGGCCGAAGCCGGCGTGAGGCGGCATGCCGTATTTGAACATCTTCGTGTAGTACTCGAACTGCGCGGGGTCGAGGCCCTGCTGCTCGAATCCCTCGACGAGCGCGTCGTGTCGGTGTTCGCGCTGCCCGCCGGAGACGAGCTCCATGACCGGGTGCATCAGGTCGAAGCCGGTGGACTCCTGTGGGTCCTCGTCGGTGTCCTTGATGTAGAACGGCTTGACCTCGCTTGGCCAGTTCGTGATGAAGTAGTGCTCGCCGACGGCCTCGCCGAGCGCGCGCTCGGCTTCCGTCGAGAGGTCGTCGCCCCAGACGAGCTGCTCGTCGAGCTCGCCGGTCGCGTTGACGCGCTCGATGGCCTCCTCGTAGGTGAGCCGGGGGAAGTCGCCATCGGGGGCGGCAAACTCGTCTGCGAGCTCGAGCTGTTCGAGCTCTCGCTGGCAGTTCTCGGCGACGGCCTCGTAGGCCGCCGTGACGATCGATTCTGCGACGTCCATTGCGTCGGGAGCGTCACAGAACGCGCCCTCGAAGTCGATCGATGTCGCCTCGTTGAGGTGTCGGGGCGTGTTGTGCTCCTCCGCGCGGAAGATCGGGCCGATCTCGAAGACGCGCTCGAAGCCGCCGCCGGAGGCGAGCTGCTTGAACAGCTGCGGGCTCTGGTTCATGAACGCTTCCTGCCCGAAGTAGGTGATCGGGAACAGCTCCGTCCCGCCCTCGGTGCCGGTCGCGACGATCTTCGGAGTCGTGATCTCCGTGCAGTGGAGGTCGCGGAACTCCTCGCGGACGGCCTCGAGGACCGTCGAACGGATCTCGAAGATCGCGCGGACCTCGGGCTTGCGGGTGTCCAGCGTGCGGTTGTCCAGTCGCGTCGAGAGGTCGGCGTCGACCTTGCCGGAGGGGTCGAGCGGGAGCTCGGGCTCGGCCTCGGCGACGACCTCGAAGGAATCGATCGTCATTTCGACGCCGGTCGGCGCGCGCTCCTCTTCCTCGACCGGTCCGGTCACGCGAACCACGCTCTCTCGCGTGACTTCGGTGGCCAGCTCCTCCAGGTCCTCGTCGATCTCGCCCTTCTCGACTTTCACCTGAATGCGGCCGGTCGCGTCCCGGACGATTACGAATGCGATGCCCCCGAGGTCGCGGACCTCGTGGACCCACCCGGCAACGGTGGCGGTCGTGCCGGGGTCGGCGTCAGCAGTGTAAGTACGGTCGTCCATACGGAGCGGTGCGACGGCCGGCCTGTAAACACCGTCGATTTGTCAGGGGATGGCCGTCGCGGTGACCGTCGCCGGAACACTCTGCAGAATCAGAACGCCTGCCCGTCCCGCGAGGCCTCACTGCCGTCGGCCAGCGTCGTCCCGCCCATCAGTTCGCCGACGCAGAAGCGACAGAACCGAAACTCGGCCGCGTTCTTGACGCCACAATGCGGGCACTGCACGATCCGGTCCCGTTCGATCGGCGGCAGTTCGCCGGATCCACCGCTGGGGCCGTCTCCGTCGGTGACCGCTCCGTGGCTGAGTTCGCGCGTCGGTCTCGACTCGCCGTCGCCGCGGCCCCGGATCTCGGCGTCGCTCGATTGCCCCGGTCCAGCCTCCGCCGAAAACTCCGGGGGCGCGTTCACTGACGGCTCGGAGCGTCCCACGTTCCCGCGCACGAAGTACGCCAGGACGAGCAGGTGACCGAGTGCGAATCCCGCTGCTGCCACCCACAGCCAGACGCCGGACTCCAGGCCCAGTGGCATTGGTACACACGGACTACCGTCTCTGGCCCAATAAAACGCGCGGCGGCACGGCATTGTGTCTGGTTGACACACCCGTCGAGTCCGGCCGACAGCTCGGGCTGGCAGTGCATGAGCGAGCGAGAAGCGGTGCGAAAGTGGGACCGACCGACGGACGCATAGCCTCTGGACCGATGCTGCTGGGCCTGGGCTGCCGATCAGCGTCAGTGTTCCGTCGCGTCTGGGAACGGCAGGTCGACCACGTCGCCGTCGTCGGGAACGAACGCCTCGCCCTCGAAGGCTGCCCTGGCCTCGGTTTCGTGGCCGGCAACGTCGTGGGCGTATCGCGAGGAGATGTGGGTCAAGGCGAGCTTCCGGACGTCGGCACGCGCCGCGATCTCGCCGGCCTCTCTGGCCGTCGAATGCCCGGTCTTTCGCGCCCGACCGGCGCGGTCGTCGGCGAACGTCGCGTCGTGAATCAGCAGGTCGGCACCGTCTGCGATCTCGACAGTCCGATCCTGCGGTCGCGTGTCGCCGGTGTAGACCAGCGTCCGTCCGGGCCGTGGCTCGCCGACGACCTGCTCGGGCTCGATCGTCCGGCCGTCGTCGAGTTCGACGGCCTGGCCGTCGTGGAGCTGGGAGAATGCGGGGCCGACGGGCACGCCGAGCTCCTCCGCGCGGTCGCGGTCGAATCGCCCCTTCCGATCGTCTTCGATCAGCGCGTACCCGACTGCCGTCGTGTGGTGATCGACGTCGAAGGATCGGATCTCGTACTCCTCGCGGCGCAGGACGACGCTCTCGGGCTGGACCGTCGAGAGCCGGAGCGGGAAGGAGGGGGTGCCGCCCAGTGCACCGAGGAACTTCCGGACGTCGCTCTTCGTGCCCGGTGGCACGTGGATCGTCAGAGCTGTTTCGCGATCGTTGAAATCGAGCGTCTCGAGCAGCCCTGGAAGTCCGTAGACGTGGTCGCCGTGGAGATGCGTGACGAAGATGTGCCCGACGTCGAACCCGGCACCGAAATGCATGAGCTGGCGCTGGGTCCCCTCGCCACAGTCGAAGAGATGGCGGTCGCCCTCACGGTTGACGAGGATCGAACTGGGGTTGCGCTCCGTCGTCGGCACCGCACCGCCGGTCCCCAGGAACGTCACGCGAAGCGTCATCCCGTCGTGCTCCGGACCGTGTGCCGAAAGGCGTATCGAAACCGCCGGGCGGGCGCTGTCGGCGGGGTCGAACGAGCGCTCCGTTTCGCTGGACGCCAGAGTCCAGCGCTTCGCCAGTCTGCGGCGGTTCGCCCCGAAACGGGACGCCGGTCGACGCTGCACGTCGGATCGTCGGTCTTAACCCCGAACCCGCCGAACCCGCTCGCGATGAGTGACGAGGTGCCCCGCTCGCGAAGCGTCGTCGTCGGGGCCGTGAAATACGCCATCGTTCGGGGCGAGTCGCGACTGTTCCGCAGCTACGCGGCGATCGGGAGCCTGCTCGCGCTGTTCGTCGGCATGGTGTTCGTCCTCGCGCTGCCGGTCTGGGTCGTCGAGATCGCCGACTCCGGCGGCGGGCCGCTCCAGCGGATCGGCATCGGGCTGCTTTGGCTCGTCGGTCTCGTCGTCGTGGCGACCATCGTGGTACCGATGTTGTTCGTCGTGCGCCGGCACCGCGAGGGCCGCCCGGAACGGCAGTTCGCGTTCGGCCTCGCCGGGTTCGTTTACGTCCTCTCCGTTTATCTCGCGCTGGTGGTCTCCGCGCCGGCGGACCTGCGCGAGTCGCCAAGCGGCGTGCTCGCCCCGGTCCTCGAGGCGCTGTACGGTCTCCCGCGTCTCTCCGGCATCGCGTTTCCCGTGCTGGGGACGATCCTGCTGTTCGCCATCGAATACGGGCTCGATCGGTAGCGCCGAGCGCGGCGCCGCAGGCGCCGAGACGAATCTGGACGGACTGCTGGTCGCTGGACGACCACTTTCTGGACGGAAGATTCCGAGACGGATCGGGGCTGATCGACCGACGTACGGCGCCCTGCGAGCGCCCCAATTTAAGTTACACCACACCATGGTCTGTCATAATGCTACGAACGACGATCGTCGCTGCCGCCGTCCTGCTCGCTGCTCTCGTGGGCGCAGCGGGGTTGGCGGCGGCAGGCAGCGGTGCGGCACAGGACTCCGAGGAGGTGACCATCGAACTCGTCGTCACGACGCCGGAGGGTGACGCCATCGGTGGCGCCGAGGCGACGGTCGAGGCGGGCGGAACCTCGCAGACGAAGACGACCACCGGCAACGGCCGTGTGTACTTCGACGTGGCCGCTGGCGCCGACGGCACGATCACACTCTCTCACGACGACTACGTCAAGAACGTCGTCCACGAGTTCAGCGACGCCTCGTCGGGTCAGACCGTCGAAACGACGATGTACGAGCCAGCGACCGGCGAGATCACCATCGTCGACACGAACGGCGAGCCCGTCGAGGGAGCGACGGTCCGGTTCCGGAAGAACGGGCAGAGCGCCGTCTCGGCCAAAGGCGATACCGACGCCGACGGCGTCTTCGCCTCCGACCAGGTAGAGGCCGGCACCTACACTATCAGCGTCAAAGAGCCGGGCTACTACGACACCGAGCAGAGTGTCGAACTCACTGGCACGACGAACGAGACCATCGAGATCGAAGCTGGCGAGGTGACGGTCGGTCTCGTCACCAGCGACCCGACGCCGGAAGGACCGGGGCAGGTGAGCGCGAACGTCGCGATCACGCTCGACGGTGAAACGGAAAAGAGCACGACGACGCGTACGGACGAGATCCGTTCGGTCATCCTCGACGTCAACCGGAACTACGACGTCGAGATCACGAAGGAGAACTACAGCACCGTCTCGACGAGCCTGAACACCGGCGAGAGCGACGAACAGGTGACCTTCAACGTCACCCGAGAGCCGTCGATCTCGCTCTCGCTCGGCAACGAGCGCGTCGTCGTCGGGGAGACCCTCCGCGTCGAAGTCACCGACGAGTACGACCGTCCCGTCGAGGGCGCGAGCGTCTCCGTCGCCGGTGAGAGCTCCGGCGAGACCGACGCTCAGGGCGTCGCGAACGTGGAGATCCCGAGCGAAGGCGATCTCGACGTCAGCGCCGAGTACGACGGTCTCAGCGCCGACTCCAAAACGGTCACCGGGATCGCGGGCTCTTCCGGCGACGGCGGCGGCAACGAGACAGGCAACGACAGCGACGACGGCGGTACCGGTGACGGCTCGCCCGGCTTCGGCGTCGTGGCAGCACTGCTCGGTGCACTCGCGGCGGTCGGGATCCTCTCCCGCCGACGCTGAGTGTCGACCGGCGACTCACTTTTCGGCCGTTTTTTGTCCAGACTTCTCAGCAGTAGCTCAGATCGGTCATTGCACGGCACGTAGCCAAACGGCGGCCTCGAGTCTCAGTCCCCGAGCTGAGCTGCCGTCTCGAGTCCACTCCGGAGTGCAGCATCGATCCGCGACTCGCCCTCGACCCAGTCGCCAGCGACGCGGAGGCCGGCGGCTGCCGGGTCACTCTGGACTCCCGGTGCGAGCCCGTCGTCGGTGAGCGCGTACCGCCACCGGACGACGTCCGTCCAGTCTGGGGACGCGAGGGCTGGCTCGTCGACGAGCTCGGCGACCAGAGCCGTGGCGTCCTCGGCCACCAGATCGTCGTCTGCTCGCCGGTACGTTCGCGACCACTCGGAGCTGGCTTGCAGGATCAGGAGCGATCCGCCGTCGACGTGGCCTGGCTTGCACTCTTCTCGGGCGACCCAGCCCAGATCCCGCGTCTTCGACACGTCGACGAGTGCGTAGTAGGGCCACTCCAGGGGTCGTTCGTATCTGGCGGCGACGGTCGTGATCGGTCGAAACTCCACGGAGCGAGCTGCCTCGCGGAGGCCGTCGGCAACGGGAACGTCAAGGAGGAGTTCGGCGGTCGTCGGCGCCGGTGGGGTGAGGACCACGCGATCGAATTCGGCCGATTCGGCCTCGACCGTCGCCAGCTCATCGGCCCCGTCGTCGTCCAACCGGGATCCTGTGGGCCCAGTCTCCAGCGTCCAGCGGCCGTCGTCCGATCGGTGAACGCCGACGACGTCGGTCTCCCAGTGGACCGTCGCGTCGGCGGATTGGAGGAGCGTACTCGCGATCGAGGCGACGCCGTCGCGCCCCGTCAGTTTCGGCTCGTCGGTGTCGCGCCCGGGAGAAACGTCGCCGTCCGCGTCGACGGTCCAGACCTCGCCGTCGACCGCGACCAGATCGTCGGCGAGCGGGCCGTCGACGAGCGTCTGCACTCGCTCGCTCTCCACGGAGAGATAGTTCGCGCCGACGTCGTAGACGCACTGCCCGCGACGACTGGTCGTTGCGCGGCCGCCGGCCTCGCGCCGTCGCTCGTAGAGCGTCACTGCGGCATCGGCGTCACGGAGTCCGTAGGCCGTCGCAGCGCCAGCGGCTCCGGCGCCGACGATGGCGACGCGTTCTGTCACGTTCTCTTCGTTCGGGAGTCCAGTGCAAAAGCCCCGCGTTCGGGGCGGCTGGGCGCCGTTCGATCGACGGCGACGAACCGGGCCCGCTTCGGGCGAGCTACACCCGTTCGGGAAGCCAACCACCGTCGACTTCGACGTTCTCGCCACTGACGTAGTCGCTCCCGGGATCGAGGAAGAAGTACAGTGCCTGGATCAGATCCTCGAACGCTGCGGGGCGATCCCGTGGAAGCGTCTCGGGAAACTCCTCGGAGTTCTCGATCACGTACGGCGAAATTGCGTTGACGGTGATGCCGTCGTCGCTGGTATCGGCGGCGAGCATCCGCGTGAACATCAACACGCTGGCCTTCGCCGCGAAGTACGGGAAGTTTTTCGGGCTGACCAGCCCCCTGTCAGCGGAGGCGTAGCCGATGTTGACGATCCGGCCGTACCCCTGCTCTCGCATGGCGGGGAGTGCGCGCTTCGAGCAGAGGTAGGTCGCGTCGACGTTCGTCGCGAAGACGTCTCGCCAGGTCTCGTAATCGATCTCCGACCAGTGGGTCGGCGCGAACGCGCCGACGTTGTTGACGAGCACGTCGACTGGGCCGAGCTCGGCCTCGACCCGCTCGAAGAGCACCGCGACCTCTTCGGGATCGGTGACGTCGCCCTGGACCCTAGTGACGCTACTGGCAGTACCCTCTGTAGCGCCGTCGAGGCTGGGTGCCGCGTCGCGAGCTTCCTCGGCGGCAGCCTCGGCCGCGTCTTCGCTCGTGTTGTAGTGGATCGCGACCGATGCGCCCTTCGCTGCGCAGGCGACCGCCATCGCACGGCCGAGTCCGCGGGCGCTTCCGGTCACAAGCACGGTTCGCCCGGAGAGGTCGACGTCGATCATGACAAACACGTCGGCTGCCAGGACTAAAGTGGCGCCGCTTCCCGGTGTCTCGCCTCTCGTGCGTGCTCGATCGTCTACGCCGGTCGGTTACTCGTCCCGCCGCTCCTTCCAGCGTTGTTCCTGCAATCGCTCCGCAACGTGGCGGTCTCCTGCGGCCAGTTCGTCCCGCGCCTCCCGCTCGAAGGCGCTCACGTCGGCGAGGAGTCCGTTCTGGAAGGATTCGACGAGGTCGTAGGACCACCGCTCGTCGTCGACGACGCCTCTCGGTAGCAGCCCGTCCCGTATCGCGTCGGCGAGTTCGGTGTGGCCTGCTGCCCGCAGGTGCTCCTCCGCCGCTGCGAGGTGGTCCATCCCGTGCCCAGTCGCGTGGTGGAACTGCAGCAAGTGGCCGTTGGCCCGCTGGAGCCACTCGCAGCCGAGCTCGACCTCGTGGAGCGCTGCCACCGTCCCCTCCTCAGGGCTCCCACCCGTCGATGTGTCGTGACCGGGGGCCATGGGTATCTGTAGCACACAACGGCGGTTAGTGTTTCCGCCGGCCGCGTGATCGACGATTCCTCGCTATCGAAAAGGAGCCTCTCTACGCTTCATAGTGGCGCTACGGCATTCTGAGAGACTGAGAGTGAAATCAGCAGGAATTTTATATACCTGGGGAGCGACGGTTTAGATTGCAATGCCGACAGGTACGGTCGACTTCTTCAACGATTCGGGCGGTTACGGGTTTATCGAAAGCGAGGACTCGGACGAGGACGTCTTCTTCCACATGGAGGACGTCGGCGGTCCCGACCTGGAGGAGGGTCAGGAGGTCGAGTTCGAGATCGTGCAGGCCGATAAAGGCCCGCGCGCGAAGGACCTGACTCGCCTGTAATCCCACGACGAGAGCGGCCCAGACACCGGGAGCGACCGACGCCCCGCGAAACGCGATCCTTCGTTTATTGCCTCGGTGAGCTACGGGTGTGGGATTCGGGGGCGTCGTACTGACCGCAACCGCAGCAACGACTGCCTCGAAAGCCCTAGACCGGCTCCGCTTCCGAGAGACGTTCCTGCTCGGCCTCCGGCCTGCGCGGGCTGCGACTCTCGACGTCTCGCTCGCTCCGCTCACGAGACTCGTGCGGCTCGCTGCGGTCCTCGCCTCGCTCACTTCGTTCGCTCGGCTGCGGTCCTTGCTTCACCGTGCTTCCCGGACCCGGCCTCGCCCTTTCAGTTTGCCAGAAGACAGAGTCTTCTGGCCGCCCGAAAATCTTCGATTTTCGCAGGCCGCCAGGGATGGTGGACTGACGGGATTGCGATACACGTGGGGAAGTCGGCCGAGCGCGATCCGTGGGCGTGCCGGCGGCCGCGCTCCCCCAGATCAGCGGAGCGGGGCAGCGCTGGATCGTGAGCGGTAAAAGCAGCCGCTGTCTGGGTCTCGTATGGACGACGTTACGGATCCTGATCTCTACCAGCGGACCCAGCGGCTCCTCGAACCGGGCGAGATCGAACTGGACGGGCTCATCGTCCACACCGATCTCCCCAGCGAGGACGACATCGAGATGCTCGACGAGACGCTCGCCGTCGGCGACGTAATCGCCGAGCACGCCGGCCACGATCCTTCCGAGACCTACGTCTACTCGGGCAACGACGACCCCGACTTCTCCTCGAATCAGCACCAGGGGCTGACCCTCGACGGCGACGAGTTCGTCTGGGAGTGCCAGCAGCTCCTTCGTTCGGGTAGCTACGACCTCGTCTTCTACTTCGAGGCCAGCGCCGATCGCGAGGCGATCGCGGAGGCGGCGGCCGAGCAGACCGGCTTCGCGACGACGGCCGTCGCGGGCCAGTAGACGGAGCTGGCAGGATCGCGTACTCCCCTCGCCCAGAGGCGTCTTCGGGGTCGTCCCAACCGAAAAACGCAAACGGGGGGCTGTGCTACCGATCCGCACATGGAGACGCGTCGGGTGCGTGCGGGCGTTGTGTTGTTGCTCGCAGTCGTTGCGCTCGGAGCGGCTGGTGCAGCCGTCGACAGTAGCGGTGGCGGAAGCGGATCCAGCGGTGCAGGTGGGGGAACGAGCTCCGGCGCCGGGGCCGACAAGGGCAGCGGCCTCGCGCCGATGATCGACCAGAGCGAGCCGCTGTTCCCGGGTGACCTTCTCACGATGCTGATCGGGATCATGGCCGCCGGCGGATTCCTCGTCGCCGTGGTCGCACTCGTGTTGGCGATCACGCGCTGGGACTGGCCGGACCTGTTCGCGTACGTTCAATCGAAGCTCCAGACGATCGCGTTCTTCGGACTGGGCCTCCTGGCCCTTTACTTTCTCTTCGAACTGCTGTCGCTGTCCGGCGGCGACGACACCCCGGGCGGCGTTACGTCGCAGGCGGAGGGAGCAAGCGACGTCGCCTCGGAGACCGGCGTCGAGCTGACTGCGGCGGTCGGTGTCGCCATCGTGATCGTGGCACTGGTGGTCCTGCTTCTGATCGCGCGGTCGGCCGAAGATGACGACGACGGTGCTGCGTCCCGCGCCGCTCCGGATTCCGGTGAGGGCGCCGTCACGTCGGGTGGATCGAACGTCGGTGGCGCGACCATCAGCAACCAGCCCGCCGACAACGAGGTCTACGAAGCGTGGCTCTCACTCGCCAGCGCGGCGAACGCCAACGCCCACCGGGACACGCCAGAGGAGGTCGCCGACAGCGCCGTCGATGCCGGCGTTGACGAGGCGGCCGCCCGGGAGATCACGTCGCTGTTCGAGTCGGTGCGGTATGGCGATCGCGAACCGACGAGCGGGATCGAGGAGCGCGCTGCGCGGGCCCGAGCCAAACTCTCGGGTGAACGATGAGCGCGGCGACCGACCGTCTTCCGCGTGTCGACCTCGTGACCGTCGGCATCGGAGTCGCGGCCATCGTCGCGATTCTGGGGATCGTCAGCGTGTTCACTAGCGCACTCGACCTGAGTAGCCTCGTGCAGAACCGGTTCCGGATCACCGTCGGCCTCGTCGGCGTCGGCCTCGGCGCAGTTATGGCGAAGGGGTGGATCGACGCCGAGGAAGACGGCTACCGTCCCCCCGACCGCGAGCGAGTCCTCCCCGTCTCCGTCCCCGGCGACGAGTTCGACGAACTGCTGTGGCTCCGGTCGGTCGCCACCTCTACGGAGTCGATCCGGTACTACCGATCCGAGAGCCGTGACGAACTGCTGGCCGTGGCGATCGAGGTCCTCGAACTCCACCGCGGCTACTCCGAGGACGACGCCCGGGAGCGACTCCGCGACGGTAGCTGGACCGACGACCCGGTCGCACGGGAGTTCTTCCAGTACGGCGGCGGGAGCGAGGTGAGCGAGCAGCTCTCGAACACGGTCCGCCGGTCCCGTGGTAGCGACCACCCCTACACCCGCCGTGCGCGCCGAACGATCGACGTCCTCGACGGCATCGTGGAGGGCGAACGATGACTGCCCAGAGCGTTCCGGCTGCGGCGCAGAACCTCCCCGACGAGGTCCTCGAGCAGCGGCAATCGGAGCGAGACGACAAGGGCGTGCCGACCGGCCTCCGCCGAACGAACCGCTGGCGCGGAATCGCCGCTCTGACGCTCGTCGCGATCGGCGTCGGCGTCCTGATCGAGCAGCCCGCAGCGTTGCTCGCCGGCGTGTTCGGCGTTGCCTTCGCCGCCTACGGCGAGGTCGGTGCGGCGCCCGATCCGACCCTCGCCGTCGAGCGATCGATCGCCGACGAGGAGCCGGCAGACGGCGACGAGGTCTCGGTGACGGTGACGATTACGAACGAGGGCGATCGGACGCTAACCGACCTGCGCGTCGTCGACGGCGTCCCCGACGGGCTGTCGGTCGTCAGCGGTTCGCCACGGGCGGCCACAGTGCTTCGGCCGGAGGAGTCCCTCGAACTGTCCTACGAGGTCGACGCGACTCGCGGCGACCACGCGTTCGATCCGATGGTGGCGATCGTCCGGGACGTCACGGGTGCCACGGAACGTGCCGTCGAGATCGAAACGGCCGGCGGCATCGACTGCGTCCCGTCGTTTCCGGCCGATCCGCCGGCGTTTCCGCTGCGCGCCCAGACGACGAGATACACCGGCCGTGCGTCCGCGACGGAGGGCGGCGACGGCGTCGAGTTTCACGCGACTCGCGAGTACCGTGCCGGGGATCCACTCTCCCGGATCGACTGGAAGCGAACCGCCAGAACGCGGGATCTCACGACCGTCGAGTACCGCCTGGAGCGCGCCGCCTCCGTCCTGATCGTCGTCGACGCACGCAAAGCGGCCTACGCGTCGCACGATTCCCACGGCGAGACGACCGTCGACCGCTGCGTCGACGCCGCCCGGACCGTCGCAGCCTCGCTGTTCGATGCGGGCCACTCCGTCGGCCTCGCTGCGATCTCGCCGCGACCGTGCTGGATCACGCCGGGGCAGGGCGTCGAGCACCGGCTCGAACTCACGACCACGCTCGCCCGGCACGAGGCCTTCTCGCGCGAGCCGCCTGCGGAGTCGACCAACGTCTACGCCGCTGGCCGCGAGATTCGCAGCCGGCTCGCGAGCGACACGCAGGTCGTCTTCGTCTCGCCGATGATCGACGACGCCGGCGCCCAGATCGCCTACCGGTTCGACGCGCACGGCCACCTGACGACGGTCGTGAGCCCCGACTCCTGCGTCGATGATACCGCCGGCCACCAGACCGCGTCCGTCTCGCGATCGCTGCGGATCACGACGACGCGCCACGCCGGACTGCCGACGATCGACTGGGATCGCGACGAGCCCTTCGACCACGCGATCATTCGATCCAACCGACGGTGGTCCGCGTGAGCGACGACGCCTTCGACGTCGGTGCACCCGAGCCCGGCGTCCCGATCACCGCCATTCCGGCGACGATCGCCATTCTGGCGACCGCGGTAGCGATCCCCGCCGCGGTGCTGGCGCTTCTCGGGGCGGGCCTGATGATCGTCGGCGTCCGACGTGGGAACCGACGGCTCCACACGATGGGCGCCGCCGCGTCGTTCGCGGGGGTGTTGTTCGCGACGGCACTGGGCGCAGCGCCCGCGCTCGCACTTCTGGGTGGGGCCTGTGCCGTGTTGGCCTGGGATGCTGGCGAGCACGCGATCGGGCTGGGCCAGCAGGTCGGACGGGACGCCGACGCCCGCCGGGCCGTGCTGGTCCACACCGGTGCGAGCAGCCTCGCAGCGATCGGGATCGTCCTCCTGACGACGGTCGTCTACCTGCTCGCACGGACCGGTCAGCCGAGCACCGCCGCTGGCGTGCTCGTCGCCGCAGTCGGGCTGTTCGCGCTGTTGCTGCATCGGTAGTCGGCAGTTCGTCGTTTCCTCGTTGTGCGTGGCCTCCCGCCGTCTCTGGCATCTCGAAAATCGGATTCTCGCCGTCCAAAGCCTCTCTACGACATGATATCTATCGAGTTGACCCCTCCGGTCGGTCGCACGCCTTATGCCACTCGCTCCCGTTTCGCCGGCCATGAACGCGGAGCTTGCCACGCCCGACCGGGCGATCGTCAACGCTTTCCAGGGCGGGTTTCCCGTCGTCGCCGGCCCCTTCGAGCCGGCGGCCGCCGCTCTCCGGGAGCGTGGCATCGAGATCGACGCCGACGAGCTGCTCGATCGGATCACCGCGATGGACGAGGCCGGTACCCTCTCGCGGTTCGGCCCCCTCGTGAACGCCGACGAGATCGGCGGGACCGCGACGCTCGTCGCGATCCACGCCCCCGAGGAGCGCTACGACGAGGTCGTCGACGCGATCAACGACCGTCCCGAGGTCGCCCACAACTACGCCCGGGAGCATCCCCACCTCAACGTCTGGTTCGTCGTCTCGGTCGCCGACGCCGACCGGGTCGAGGCGGTGCTCGCGGAGATCGAGGCCGAAACCGGGCAGGAGACCTACGACCTGCCGAAGCTCCAGGAGTTCCGGGTGTCGGCGCATTTCCCGATCGACGGACCGCTGGAAGGCGACGGCATCGACCTGACGGACGTCGGAGCCGGTGCGGATGCGACAACCGACGCCAGCGACGACGCGACGGCCGACGGCCTCTCCACAGACGAGCTCGACCTGATCGCAGCGGTGCAGGACGGCCTTCCGCTCACTCGAACGCCCTACGCCGACGTCGCCGAGGAGCTCGGCCAGACGCCGGCCTGGGTGCGTGAGACGCTCGCTCGCTTCGAAGCCGAGGGGAAGATTCGCCGGATCGGGGTCGTCCCGAACCACTACGCGCTGGGCTACTCGGAGAACGGGATGACGGTCTGGGACGTGCCGAGCGAGGACGTGGCCGAGGTCGGCGAGACCGTCGCTGCACTGCCCTTCGTCACTCACTGCTACGAACGCCCGCGTCACGAGGGCGTCTGGCCGTACAACCTCTTCGCGATGACGCACGGCCGGTCCGAAGCCGAGAGCGAGGCCCGCATCGAGGAGGTCAGGAACACGATCGAGGAACTGACCGAGGTCCGGCAGTGGGACACGCTGTTCTCCTCGGAGATTCTCAAGAAGACCGGTATCAACGTCGCCGAGCGCGCGGCGACGGCCGCCGACGAGGCCGGCGACGGCGACTTTGCTGACGCCGATTCTGCGGATGCCGACTCCGCTGCCCCCGACTCCACGGACGCAGACTCCGCGGACCCCGACGCTCCCACCGACGCATGATCCCGCTCGCGCACGATTTCACGAACGAGACGGTGCTGATCTTCGGTGGCGGCAGCGTCGGCGCGCGGAAAGCCCGTCACTTCGCGGTCGAAGCAGACGTCGTGGTCGTGAGCCCGGCGTTCGTCGAGGACTCGTTCGACGACGCCGATCTGATCAAGGCCGTGCCGGACCCAGATGCCGTGCCGGGGTGGGTCGAACGGTTCGATCCCGCGCTCGTCGTCGCCGCGACCGACGACGAGGCGATCAACGAGGCCGCGGCGACGGCTGCAAGGGAGCAGGGCGCGCTCGTCAACCGCGCCGATCGGAGCGCTGCGGCGTCGTCGAAGGGCGCGTCCGCCCCGGACGAGGGTGGTGACGATCGTGGCGACGATTCCGCTGGTGCCGATCGGCCGTTCGACGACGTGGCCGTTCCTGCGACGATCCGAGACGATCCGGTGACCGTCTCGATCTCGACCGGCGGTACGAGTCCGGCGCTCGCACGGGTGCTTCGCCAGCGCGTCGAGCCAGAGATCGAGGGCGCCGGTGCGATGGCCGAGCTGACCGGTCAGCTCCGGGAACGGCTCCGGGCCGAAGACGTCGATACCGAGCGACGGCAGGACGCCGTGCGGGCTGCCGTCCGATCCTCGCGCGTTTGGACAGGTTTACGTGCGGGCGACGCTAATCCGGATTCGATTACGGAGGATCTCCTCGCGGAGGTCCTCGAGGACCCACAATGATGGGGTCGAACCACACATAATGCTCGGGGGATCCGGCGTCATAACGGGTGTCAGCGTGGCTCACGATAGTGCCACGGTCGACGAGATCG
Source organism: Salinarchaeum laminariae (assembly GCF_023204835.1). GTDB lineage: Archaea > Halobacteriota > Halobacteria > Halobacteriales > Salinarchaeaceae > Salinarchaeum > Salinarchaeum laminariae. The sequence continues at coordinate 163,502 of NZ_CP096270.1, read as the reverse complement.
CCGAGGCCGGTGCGGAGAGCCAGCGCGCCGAGGTCGCCTGTCTCACCGCTCGCGAGGAGGTCGAGGAGGCGTTCGCGATCCAGACCTGCAACCGTGCGGAGGCCTACGTCGTCACAGCCGACGCCGCGGAGGGCCGGGCCGCCTTCGACGACTTCGCGCCGTCGGTCCGGGAAGAGGCCGTCACGCGACTTGACCACGAGGAGAGCCTGCGGCACGTCATGCGCGTCGCCGCGGGGCTCGAATCGCTCGTGCTCGGCGAGGACCACGTGCTCGGGCAGGTTCGTGAGGCCTATCAGGACGCCCGCGGCGTCGGCGGGATCGGCCCGACGCTCGAGGAGGCGATCACGAAAGCCATCCACGTCGGCGAGCGCGTCCGCACCGAGACCGAGATCAACGAGGGGATCGTCTCGCTCGGCTCGGCGGCCGCCGCCTTCGCCGCCGACGAGGTCGACCTCGACGGCGCCACCGTGGCCGTCGTCGGGGCCGGCGAGATGGGCACTGCCACCGCGAAAGCGCTGGCGAACCGTGGCATCGACCGGCTACTCGTCGTGAACCGGACGGTTCCACACGCAGAACACGTCGCCGCCGCGGTCGACGCCGACGCGAGCGCGCACGGTCTCTCGGCGATTCCGTCCGTTCTCGAGGAGGCCGCCGTCGTCGTCACCTCCAGTGCCAGCGAGGAGCCGCTCATCGACGGCGACGACGCCGCCGGAGCTGCGGAAACGACGTTCGTCGACCTCGCACAGCCCCGGGACGTCGACCCCGCGGTCGACGACCGCGCGTCCGTGACCGTCTACGACCTCGACGATCTCGAAGACGTGACCGATCGCACTCGTCGAAAACGCCGCGACGCTGCGGTCGAGGTCGAGGGCATCATCGACGCGGAGTTCGACCATCTCCTCGAGCGCTACAAGCGCAAACGCGCCGACGAGGTCATCGCCGGGATGTACGAGGGCGCCGAGGCGATCAAGGCCGCCGAGGTTCAGCGTGCCATCGAGCAGGCCGAGGCCGACGGCGACCTCTCCGCCGGCCAGCGCGAGGCGATCGAGTCGATGGCCGACGCGCTCGTCAACAAGCTGCTGGCCGCGCCGACGAGCAGCCTCCGGGACGCCGCCGCCGAGGACGACTGGACGACCATTCAGACCGCTCTCCGGCTGTTCGACCCCACCGTCGAGGGCGGCCCGTCGATCGCAGACGGTGAGACGCCGCCGAACTTCGCTGTCGACGCGACGAACGGCTCGGCGTCCTCCGGGCAGGAGGACGGCGACTCCGCGACGGCACCGATCGACGACGACTGATCTGGACGAGCCAGTCGCGCCTGGAGCCTGACCGCACCGCTTGCGAACCCTGCCGTTTCAGTAGGCTGCTCCCGAACGACGATTCTGTAGCGCTCATGCCAACTGTGACCAACCGCGGCGTCGAGATCGCCTACGAGACCGCCGGCAGTGGCGAGGCCGTCGCGTTCGTGCCGACGCTGGGCTATGGCCCCTGGCAGTTGAGCTGGCAAGTTCCCGCCGTTGCCGGCCCGTTCCGGGCGATCGCGATGGAGCTGCCGGGTACTGGCGAGTTGGGCGGCCCGCTGCCGACCGACGACGCTCCGCCGGCTCCTACCGTGTCGACGCTCGCTGCGCACCTCGAAGCGGTGCTTGCAGACGCTGAGGCCCGACGGGTTCACCTCGTCGGGTGCGGACTCGGCGGGCACGTCGCGCTGGAACACGCCACACAGTACGGACGGGCCCGGTCGCTGACGCTCGTCTCGACGACCCCGGGGCTGCCCGAGGGGACGATGCCTGCTCCCAACGGTGCCCAGTCCGGCGGTGCTCCGGGCGGGGACGACGCTGTCGGTCGCACGGACCGGCTAGTGGACGCACTCTACGCGCCCGCGGACGACAACGCAGCGCTCAGGAGCTCGCTCTCGCACGTGCTCTCTCCCGAGTTCGTCGCCGAGCATCCCGACGTGATCGAGGGGATTACCGAGTGGCGCGCCGAGGAGGACGCCGACCGTGCGGGCTGGGCCGTGCAGGCGCCAGCGTTCACGTCCTGGGAACGGGAGTGGCCACTCTACGAGCTTACCGAGCCGACGCTGGTCGTCCACGGCGGTGCCGACGCCGTCGTCCCGCCAGTCAACGCCGACCGGCTCGCGGAGCTACTCCCCACGACCGAGCGACTCGCGTTCCCCGACGCTGGCCACCTCGTTACCGTCGAGCGATCGCGGCCGCTGAACGATCGGCTGGTCGGATTTCTGGAGCAGTACGCGGCAGATCGCGAGTGAGCCCGGGCGCGTGGTCGTCGATCAGACGGACTCGCGCCGGTCGAAGTCGCCGTCGTAGGGGCCAGCCTCGGTGAGCAGCCGGACCTCCTCGCGCTGGAGCAGTTCGTCGGTCTTCCGGTCGAGCAGTGCGTCGAACGTTCCATCGTCGTCTTCGTGATTCGCACAGAGCTTGCACCAGAAGTGGTGGTTCGTCGGCTCCCAGGAGCGATGGCCCATCGGGCAGACGTACCGCCAGCGGTCGTGGCGGTTCTCGATCTCGATGTCGACGCGTGCGGGCATGATGAGGACCGTTTGGTACGCACCCTAAAGGATGAGTGCCTGAAGTGGAGTGAAAGTGAAGGTGCGGGTGGAGTGCGAGGGGCGGGTGGAGCGCGAGGTGCGGGTGGGAGCGCGGATGGCGGCGCGGCTGCCCGACGCGGCCACGCCGTAGCTTTATCCTCGTCGTCGCCGTCGTTTTGTCCATGGATTTCGGCGTCATCTCCACGGCGGCCATCGGCACGGAGGACGTGATTCCCGGCATCCAGAAGAGCGAGCACTCCGTCGCCGCGATCGCCTCCCGCGACGAGCAGACCGCCCGCACGGTCGCCGACGATCTCGGCATCGAGCGAGCCTACGGCAGCTACGAGGCGCTGCTCGCCGACGAGGGGATCGACGCGGTGTACAACCCGCTTCCGAACGCGCTCCACGCGGAGTGGACCCGCCGGGCCGCCGACCACGGCCTCCACGTCCTCTGTGAGAAACCCCTCGCCGTCGACGAAATGGAGGCCACCGACCTCTTCGACTACTGCGAGGACGCCGGCGTCACGCTGATGGAGGCGTTCATGTACCGGTTCCACCCGCGCACGATCCGCGCCCGCGAGATCGTCGAAATGGAGCTGGGCGAGATCCGCTCCGCGACGGCGTCGTTCACGTTCAACATGCGCTGGCCGGGCCACGAGGACGACATCCGGCTCGAACCGGAGCTCGCCGGCGGCAGCCTGATGGACGTCGGCTGCTACGCCGTCAGCGCGATACGGGGGTTCCTCGGCGAGCCAGAGCGCGTCTACGCCAGTGCAGCCGATACTCGCGATTCGGGCGTCGACACGCAGCTCTCGGGGATCCTGGAGTACGGCGACGGCGTCACCGGTCGGGTCCATTGCGGGTTCGACTCGCCGAACGTCGAGCGCTACCGCGTCGAGGCCGTCGACGGCTGGCTCGAGGCCCGCACCGCGTTCGGGCCCGAAGCTGACGAGTCGGTGGGGCTGACGTGGTCGGTCGAGGGCCGAACGGTCACGGAGACGTTCGACCCGGTCGATCACTACCGGCTGGAAGCCGATGGGTTCGCGGCGTCGATCGAGCGGAAGGAGGGGCCGCTGGTCGACCGCGAGGAAACGCTGGGGAACGCGCGGGTGCTCGACGCACTCGCGAGGAGCGCCGAGCGCGGAGGACGTGTAGACATATAGATGCGTACGTACTCTCGATCGCGTCATACTCGCGTCAGACAATGAAGAAGTCCGTTTCTATGCCTTCTACCTCCTGTTCGTAGGCTTCTGGACGTTTATCCAGTTACGGTACTATAACTGATAGATTTGGATTCGGGTCCGATTCGAGGACGCGGCGTCCACGTTCGACGACCCAGCGCGAAAACATTGTTACAACAAAAACAGCGCAAATTTATGTAGGTCGATAACGTCCGAATGGATGCCGATCCGGAGACCCTCCAACCGATGCACACGCACTGCCACTCGATAGCGACAGGTATCGCTTCGCTGCCGACTCGACCAGGGCTGACCCGGTCGCCACTGACCCGGGCACAGTTGGCCCAGTCCCAGGCGCCCCAGTTCCGGGCGCCCCGGCCACAGTCGCTTCGTTCCCAGGCGTCACAGCCACGGTCTATCCAAGCCCGGGCGCCCTGGCCACGGCACGACGACCGCTTCCCCACAGCGGGTCCCCGCTGACAATGCTGGTCGCGAGTCTCATCGTCTTGCTCGGTCTGGCGTACAGCGTCGTCGCCGTCCAGTTCGCCGACGTGCGGCTGTCCGGCGTCGTCGTGGTCCCGATGACCGCCGTGTACGTCCTCTACGAGTTCTCGATGTTTCCCCTGGCAGTCTTCGGTGTGGCAGTGGCGTACGCGACGATCCTCGCGCTCCGCCGGTGGACGCTCCTCTTCGGTCGGAGTCTCCTCATCGCTGGGATCGTCGCCGGAGCGCTCGTTCCGGTCGCGGCGATCAGCCTTCTCTCGGCGGTGAACCCGACGGGCCCGGTCCACGTGGCCTTCGTCGGAAGCATCCTGCCGGGCGTCGCCGCTTACAACTACTCGCGTGAGGATCGAACCCAGCGACGGCGGGACGTCCTCGCGAGCCTCGCGGGGATCGCGAGCCTCCTCGCAGTCGGCTACATGCTGGTCAATCCGACGACCGGATCGCTGATCGGCACGAACACGCCCGCGATCCTCGTCGGCGAGCACTCCGCAGTCGCAGGGGCTCGCGACGTCGCCGTGCCGACGTACCGGTACGACCCCGCGCTTCCCCACTGGATCGGGACGCTGGGACTGTTGCTCGGGATCGGCGTGACAGAGGGTATCTACGCGCGCTGGGGCGTCCGCCTGACCGGCATGGCGGCGCTCCCGCTCGTCGCGTTGTTCACGCTCCAGTATCCCGCGGCGCTGGCGACCTACGTCGCCGGGATCGCGATCGTGTTCGCACTCCTCAGCGTCGTCGCGCACGCGACGCTCGTCTACGGGCGGGTGCTCCTCTCGCTGGGTATCGCCATCGGGATCGTTCTCGCTCTCGGGATCGGCGCAGTCGGCCCGGCGCTCCCCGGGTTCGTCCTTCTCTTCCTCGGCCTGCTGACCGGCGTCGGTGGCTACAACGTCCACCGCGTGCCGCCGGCCGAGCGACGAGCGGCGCTGACGATCTCCGGCGCCGTCTTCGTCTGGTTCCTCGCCGGCTTCTGGGCGGTGGCGTCGAACCCGGCCGTCGGCCCCACGATCCCCGTGCTCGTCGTCGGTGGGCTGGTGACTGTGCTGGGACTCCGAGAGCTGGTCGTGCTCGAGGAGAGCCGGCCCGCCGATCTCGGCGGTCTCCGCGGAGGTGTCGACTCGTGAGCCGGCTCGTCGAGACGGCCACCCGGCGCTTGCGCTCGCTGCTGGGCCGAGGCAGCCGTCACCGCGATCGGCTCGAGGACGTCGAGATCACGATCGTCGTCTCCGGTGTCCGCGGCAAGTCCAGCGCGACGCGGTATCTCTACGAGGCGTTCGAGCGCCGGGGGTACGACGTGCTCGCGAAGATCACCGGCAACCACCCGAAATGTCTGCGCGACGGCGAGCAACACCCCATCGACCGCGAGGGGTCGGTGACGCTCTATGAAAACGAGCGCGAGCTCCGCGAACACGGCACCCCGGAGGTGCTGATCCTCGAGAATCAGGCGATCAGCGACTACACCAACTGGGTGTTCAACCGCTACTTCGCGGATCCCGACGTCGTGTTGTTCACGAACGTCCGCCAGGATCACCGCGACACGCTCGGGCGCGACCGGACGGCGATCGCCCAGGCGCTGGCGCGATCGGTGCCCGAGGGGACGCGCGTCATCAGCGGCGAGCAGGACGAGCGGATCCGATCGGTGCTCTCCGGCGAGCTGAACCGGCGAAACTGCCCGCTCACGCACGTCAGCCTCCCCGACTCTCGCGAGTCGATCCCCGGCGCCGAGGTCGTCTACGCGGTCGACGCGCTGATCCACAGGGTCGAAGGCGAGCCGATCGGCGGCCGGGTTCTCGAGGGCTACCTCGAGGAGATGGACGTCGAGTGGACCCAGCTTCCCCAGGGCCGCGTGTTCAACGCCGCCTCCGTCAACGACGTGGAGAGCACGGAGGCCATCCGCCGGTCGCTGGCCCGCCAGAACGCGCCGGTGATCGAGCCCGTCGTCTACCTGCGGCGGGATCGACGTGCGCGATCCGACGCCTTCGTCTCCTATCTCGACGCGCTCGCCGAGGACGGGGCGATCGAACGGGCCCACGTCGTCGGTGAGAACACCGATCCGTTCGCCCGCAAGGCCGACTTCCCCGTCGTCGAGAACGAGCCCGACGCCGACGCGGATCGGGTTCTCGACGAGGCGCTCGAGGGCGGCCGGCCGGTCGTCCTGATGGGCAACACCGTCGCTGGCTTCATGCGCGACGTGGAGACCGCGATCGAGGAGCGCGTCGCGGCACGCCAGCAGATCGAACACGGCCCCGCTGCCGGCGACGTCGGCAGCGACGACGCCGGTCCCGACCCCATCGACCTCGACGACATCGACGCGAGCACGGCCGGCGGTGGCAGTGCCCGCGACGAGAAGGACAGTAGCCAAACGACCAGCGACGACGTCGACCGACGGCAGGACGGCGACCGCCCCGGCGGCGAGCGAGGCATCGCCAAGCGACCCAGACCGGCCGGCCCGACCTTCGACGACACCGACGACTGACGACCCGCAGAGCAGTTAGCAATCACATCACGAGACATGGACGACACTACCGACACAGCGGACGACAGTAGCATCGTATCCTCACGACGATCGGTCCTCGCGGCGACGTTCGGCATCCCGGTCCTCGGGAGCGTCGGCGTCGGCGCGGCGGACACGGTCCGACGACTGACCGACTCGAATCTCGCGTCGGCGGAGTCCATCGGCCCCTCCGCGAACGCGGCCGACGTCACGGTCGAGTTCGCGAGCGGCCGCCATCCCATCGACGACGACCGGTACACGCAGATCACGCTCGATCCCGAGCTGCTCGCGGATCTCGACGTCTCCGTCGGCGATCAGGTGCGGCTCCATCGCGAGGACGACCGCGCCATCTACACGATCGCCGCCGCGATGACCGAAGCCGACGCGAAAACCGTGCGGATGAACCGCCGAGCGCGGGCTCGCCTCGACATCGCCAACACGGCCTGGGCGCAGGTCGGCGACTACGGCCAGGGCTGTCCCGAACTGCTCGGCATCTCCGATCTCGTCGACGAGACGTTCGACGCGACCGTCGATCCCGCCGTCGTCAGCGACAGCTCGATCGCCGACGCTCAGGAGAACGGCGAGCTCATCGAGGACAGCGCCGGCGACGGCACCGACCTCGCGATCCTCGCACCCCACGGCGGCGACGTCGAGCCCCACACGGCCGAGCAGGCCAGCGACCTCCACGCCACGGTCGACGCCGACACCAGCGTCTGGCGCGCTCTCGGCTATCGACCAGATGGCGGCGCCTTCCTGCGCTGGCACGTCCCGAGCGACGCCATCAGCCCCACCTCCTTCCCGGAGCTGGAGTCCCTGCTCACCGATGAGTACGACTACGCGGTCAGCCTCCACGGCATCTGCACCAACCAGATTCGCGTGGGCGGCGGCGCGTCCGAGTCGGTCAAGCAGAGCGTCGTCGACGCGATCAACTACCACCTGCCCGCAGATGCCGCCCGGGCCGAGGTGGCCAACGGAAAGTTCTCGGCACGCGATCCCGACGTGCTCGCGAACCGCGCCAGCGAGAACGGCGTCTGGATCGGCCAGCCCGCCGAAGAGCGGACGGAGCACGCCGACGCAATCGTCGAGGCCGTCGCGAGTGCGGTCGCGGACTGGGAGTAGCGCAGCGAGAGTCCCCGCTGCAGCCGATCATTTTTCTTTGCGCTTTCACGGTCGCACTGGACCAGTCCGTAGGAGTGCAGTTTCCCGTGGATCGGTCACGGAGAAGCTGTTTCGGCAGGGAACGCTGGACGAACAGATCGCTGATTCCTGGTGGAACTCGATCAGTCGTTCTCGTCGATCGCGAACTCGGCGTAGGGGTCGTAGCGCGGTTCGCCGTCGACGACCACGATTGCCGCCTCAGGGTAGCGTTCGATCGTCTCGGCGTCGAAGAGCTCCTCGATGGTCACGACTGGAAGGTCGTCGGGATCGCCATGACCATTGTCTGCCATGGTCACTAGCCATTCTGCTTATCGATGTTAATTGCTGTGGGCGATTCAGGGTGCTATGGTGGCGATCTGTGTGGTGGGTTTCGCTTACGCTGTGCCACCGTAACACTTCGACCACCCGCATTCGGGGCAGTACGGGCAGCTGGAGGATTCGCGGACGCGAGGAGCGCCGCAGTCGGGGCACGTCATTGCTCGTCCTCGGGCTCATAGCCTACGGCGAGCGCTGCGTTGGGATTCAGCACGCTCATTAAGACCACCGCGGGGTGAACCGTCTTCTGTACTTCAGGGATGCGTCGTTGGGTCTCGAATACATCCATTCATTGAGTGAGCGTGGGCTGTTGAGTAGGGACCCCTGAAGCTCGGTGAAACTGGAGGTGTTGTTACGTGCCACGGTGGGAACGTAGTCGATGCCAGCCGTCGGGAGGGAGAACTTTTGCACCGCGCCAGGTTCCGCTTAGGGGTCGACAGAATGTGACGGCCTCTGGTGGACTGGATGACGAGAGCAGATGATGCGATTCTGGAGTTTCTACTGAACGAAGTAAACCGGTCGCTCGTAGCGAGTCCATCGACAATAGAGGCAAACATCGAATACGGACTCACCCACGTCCGGCGTCGACTTCGAGAATTGGACGACGGCGACCTTCTGGAGTATTACGACAGGGATCGGGGACTCTACCAGATCACCGAACGCGGTTGTGCTTACCTTGATGGGGAGATCAGTGCCGATGAGCTGAAACGCAACGATTGATCTCCGCCAAAATATTGACATTCACTCTCTTGTAATCTCGGCTCAAATCGAATGGAGTGGTTCTTTTCGACACTGGCTCAAGCATCTGCAGCGATTACAGGCATAATTGTTGCTATCGCCAGCGTCCTTTATCAACTTGAAAAACAGAAATCTAGAGAAAATCAGGAGGTTCTCAAGGAGGAAATGGCTGATTTTCGAGACAAGTACGAAAGAGTCCTCGCTTACATTTGTGGCCAGCTTCAGGGACCTCCTGATACTCATTATGCTCCAGGAAGTCCAAAGGTGGCTGAACTTGAGTCGACACCGGAGGAACTTAAAAAACGGATTATCGAAGAGTCGGAAAACGCCGATCCGGAAGAATACATCCCTTGGACATCGAAAGGATACTGGGCTCTGCCTGTTCTAGCTACCCAGGTTGCGAGAATTCACTGGTTCACTAGCAAAATCGGCCCTACAAGTAATATCTCAGATGGCGGCTTTACGCTAGATTCAAAAGATTACAATAAAATAAAAGAGTCAATTGACTTCCTCTCTAAGGAGACGAAGTATAATTCCAACATGATGAGTCAGTTGACTCATGAACTAACCGAACTCTCAGGTTTTGACCCTGATGAGTCAGAGACGGGGGTTGCCCAGGCCAATATATTTGCAATTAATGCACCTGGGATTTCAGACAACCCGATTCTTGAATGGCTCCACTCTGATCGGGAAGATCACCGATTGATCCCAGAAAGACATACTGGCCGGAACCTATACTCCATTACTGATATATTGATAGAATTGGAGAAGGATTTTAGTAGAGTTGATGCAGCTTGGGAAAATGCCCATACCACCGGCGATTTCCCCCTCATCAAAGTAATTTGGACATCTACTGCTTTGCTATTTTTCGGAGTATTTCTCCCAATAATCTCATTGATTGAAATACCCATCACAGTTAACGTCAGCCAGATTGTCATTTTTTTATATCAGTTGATATTATTGTCTGTTTCCACTATCCTGACTGGGTACCTGGTATACTCAATTTTTGATTATACGGAAGATATGTGATCTTGGTTTGGGATGAACCCCCTTCTTGAGCAATCTAACATTGGGGCTAGCCGCTGATGATTGATGCCTATCTGACCCTCGGATAGTTAGTGATCGACAGTTACGACGTATTCAGGAGCCGCATGACCTCCGACGGATTCTTGTCCCAGTGTTCCTGCCGATTCTGCTTGTCCCCAAGGTAGTGCCGGATTGAGCTCTCGATCGCCTCGGCTCGCGTGTTTGCGGCAGCGCCTACCTCGCCGACGAGATTGACGCCGACAAACTGAAGCGCGACAGGTAGCCGATCGCCAGGGCGGTTCGCAACAATCAAGGTAAATTAGTTTGTGGAGTCGGTCGTGCGATCCCGACGCAACTTCATTGGTGGAATGGTTGGAATGACTGCCCTATTTTCTGGCTGTGCGGGGATTTTAGAAGAAGCAGACAAGGCCGTCAGTGGCGAACTCAAAGTGGTTTCAAGGGACTCGAGAAACACCGCAATGGGGAACGTCGAGATTGGTGCTCAAATTCAGAATACCGGATCTGATTCTAAATCGGGTACGCTGGTAGCTCAGGTTGACGTAGAAGGGGGAGACACCCATACCCAGCGGAAGTCTGTCACCGTCCCTGGCGACCAATTGAGATCCTACACGGTTAGCATCGACATCCCGATGTCCGATTCATTGACCGGCTTCGAGTATCGATACGACGCCTGGATTCAGTAGCCGATCGCCAGGGCGGTTCGCAACAATCAAGGTTCGTTCGTTGGTGCGTGCGGTTATGCGATCACGCCGCGAAATCCTCGGGGGATTGGTCGGATCAACTGCGCTGTTTTCGGGTTGTATTGGAGCATTGCAGAGCGACGGGGACGGCGATTCAGCGGATAATAACGTCCAACGATATACCTCTCCGGTGGGCTCAATCCTCATTTCACCGTCCATAACCACCGTTTCTGCAGAAGTCCAGGTTTCTCTCCTCGATGCTGAAAGTGTAATTGTTGAAAGGAACGGGAGAGAGATCACGACGTTCACGTCGGATACCAATAACCTCAAAGTGGTAGATGAGGACGTGGAACCAGGCGATCTCTTCGAACTCGTTGCAGTATTTCCCGATGGGAGCCGAGAAACAGTGTACGATCGATGCTATGACTGCGAGAACACTGAGGACGACAGCTCGGGTGGAGAAAACACGAACGAGCAGCCAGACCCCTCGGCGAGTTTCTGGTTCGGATCGATGGCTCCTCTGGAGGGGTATCTTGTCGACCTCGACCTCACAGTGGGGCACGCCGAATCGGTGGCGATTTTCCACGAAGGTATCGAGATTGTCGTCTACCAGGAAGGGGGCGAATACGACCTCGCTGGAAACGAGGAGGACGACCGCCCACTCCTCTTCGAGGAAATCGAAACGGGCGACCGGTTCCGCGCAGTCGCCCGGTTCGAGGACGGTAGCGAGGAGCAGGTTGCAGAAGAATTCGCGGTGACCGGATAACGCCGTCCGGAAAGTAGTACAAGTCGGACGGAATCCGAGACGATCATGTCGCCCACCGCCCCAAACGCCTATCTATGGGACCGAAGCTGAGCGGTTAACGGGCTACCCGGACATGAATCACCGCGGGCACGACAACCGAGACGACAAGAAGGTCTGGCTCAGCCAGGCCGACGTTGCACAGCTCCCCGATCGCCCCGACGCACCCAAGAGCACCTCGCTTTCGCATCGGTGCGCGATAGGTCTTGGACTAGGTAGCGGTGCGGGCAAGAGCATCCGCGCGAACGCAATGAGCGCGGTTCTCTCGCTGTGAGCGTAGCGAGCAGCGAGGGCGTCGTTTTTCCCCAAGTTTTTGCGACCGAGTGGTTCCCGCAGCGTCCGCGCGAGCGAAGCGAGCGCGGGCACGATAGTCGCAGCCTGCGCAGGAGCGAAGCGACGAGCAGGAACGTCTATCGGCGAGCCTTCGGCTCGCGAGGAAACCCGAGGGAGTAAAAAGTGGAATGGACTCGCTGGGACTGAGCAAACGCGAAGCGTTTGCGAAGGTCAGCGAGTTCACTGACGAACGAAGCGTAGCGAGTGAGGAAGTGGACTCGCTGGGATTTGAACCCAGGGCCTCTTCCTTGCGAAGGAAGCGATCTACCGCTGATCTACGAGCCCGCAGCCCATTCTACAACCGGAATAGCACTTGAGGCTTCCGTTCTCTCATTGTAGTGCCACACTGCCCCACCGACGCGACGCCCACAATCTCACCAGACGACAAGCCTTATCGCCGCTTCGTCGCCTATCCCGACGCATGAACGAGGAAGCGGTGCGGGAGCGGCTCGCGACCGTCGAGGACCCCGATCTCGGGGACGACATCGTCTCGCTCGGGCTGGTCAACGACGTCGAGATCGAGGGCGACACCGTCCACGTCTCGCTGGCACTGGGTGCGCCCTACTCGCCGACGGAGACGGCGATGGCGGCGAAAGTCCGCGAAGCGCTCGCGGACACGGAGCTGACCGTCGAGCTCGACGCCGAGATCCACGACGGGAGCGGGGGAACGGAAGAAGATATTCTGCCGGGCGTCGAGAACGTGATCGCGGTCGCCTCCGGCAAAGGTGGCGTCGGGAAGTCCACCGTGGCGGTGAACCTCGCTGCCGGGCTCGCGGACATGGGCGCGGAGGTGGGGCTCTTCGACGCGGACGTCTACGGGCCGAACGTCCCGCGGATGGTCGAGGCCGACGAGCCGCCGCGAGCGACGCGCGACGAGACGCTGGTTCCGCCCGAGCAGTACGGCATGAAGCTGATGAGCATGGCCTATCTCGTCGGCGAGGACGACCCCGTCATCTGGCGGGGACCGATGGTCCACAAGGTCCTGACCCAGCTCTGGGAGGACGTCGAGTGGGGCTACCTCGACTACATGGTCGTGGACCTGCCGCCGGGTACGGGCGACACGCAGCTCACCCTCCTGCAGTCCGTGCCAGTGACGGGCTCGGTGATCGTGACGACGCCACAGGACGTGGCACTCGACGACGCGCGGAAGGGCCTCGAGATGTTCGGGAAGCACGAGACGCCAGTGCTGGGCATCGCGGAGAACATGTCGACCTTCGTCTGCCCGGACTGCGGCGGTGAGCACGACATCTTCGACGCCGGCGGCGGTGAGCAGTTCGCTGACGTTCACGAGATGCCGTTCCTGGGATCGATCCCGCTCGATCCTGCGGTTCGGGAGGGCGGCGACGACGGCCGGCCGATCGTCCTCGACGAAGACTCCGACGCCGCGGCGGCGTTCGGCGAGATCACCCAGCGCGTTGCGAACAACGTCGGAATCGTCCGCCGCCGCGGCGTCGCCGACGCGGCGGAGGCTGCGAAAGCTGCGGAGTCCGCAAAGGCAGAGGCCGAGGCGAGCGAACCGTCGGCCCCTGCGACGCCCGAGGGTCCCGACGACGCTGCGGAGTAACTGCGCAGTTACGGTTCAAGCATCCGTTTTCCCGACCGATCGACTCGCTGGAGGGGACGTTACTGCAGCGTCGCCCAGGCCAGGAACGCGAGCGCGACGAACTGCATTGCCCGGAGCACCGCGACGGCGGACTGCACCGTCGAATCGGCGGCGTAGAGCATCTTCATGCTGAAGAAGAAGTAGATTGCCACGCCGTTCTCCGCGAGGAGGACGAGCCCGAACACGAGCAGCCCGAGCACCAGCGGGGTGCGGAACTCCCGGTAGTTCTTCGCCCAGATTGCCGTGAGCACGGCGAGCACTGCGATGTTCAGCGTGGAGACCACCGTGGCGACGAGGAGTGGGTCGACCATGCTCACTCCTCACCTCTCGCGGCGTCGAGGATTTCCTGGAACGTCTCCCGGTGGGCCTCGAACTGATCGGTCAGGAAGTAGAGTGCGCCGTACCCCTCCTGGCCGCACTCGACGACGTCGTGCTCTTCGAGTTTGTCGAGGTGGTGAGTCACGGTGTTGTAATCCATCTCGATGGTCTCAGCGAGCTGATTGGCGTTCCGTGGCCGTTCGTCGATCGCGCGGACGATCGCCACGCGGGTCGATCCGCCGCGGGTGCCGACGAACAGGTACCACAGCGCCTGCTCCATACACGTCTCGCCTCGGGCGTTCACGGTCGGGGATGATAGATGCAGGGGGTCTCGGTTGCACGGAAGTGGCCTGGCGTTCGTGGCTGGCGGACGGCGGGCCTCCGCGGCCACCCGTGATTCATCCGCTCCAGCGACGATTCGTCCGACCAATACTGCCCCAGTCACGGGTTCACCGTCTTGCTGACCCAGCCGCTCGGCCCGGAGGGGAACGCGTCGCTTCGCTCCTGTGGCTGGCGATTTCCCTCGCCGTCGATCGTGCGGGCGACGACCTCGTGCTCGGCGTCGGCCTCGTAGCGGTAGCGCCACTGCCGCGTGACGTCGTCGCCGGGCGGCGGATCCGCCAGCTCGGCGTCGTTCCAGGTCTCGCCGCCGTCGACGGAAACCTCGACGCGATCGACGCCGCGGTCGCCGGCGTAGGCGTGTCCGCCGACCTCGAGGCGGCCGTCGTCGAGCTCGTTCGCGGGATCGGTCCAGATCTTTGCGACGCCGGGGACGCGGGCGTGGCCGTTCCAGCCGGCCTCCTCGTAGAACCCCTCGACCGGATCGTCGGTGGCGTAGATCGTTTCGATCCACTTGACGTTTAGCTCGCCCCACGTTCCCGGCAGGTGGATTCGGGCGGGGAAACCGTGCGTTCGGGGGAGCACCTCGCCGTTCATGCCGTAGGCGAGGAACCCGTTCTCGAGGGTCTCCACGGGGACGCTCGCGACGTAGCCGTCGGCGGCGTGCATCTCGACGTGGCTCGCTTCGACCCCGGCCTCATCGAGGAGTCTCGAGAGCGGGATTCCCGTCCACAGCGCGGTGTCGAGGAGGTCGCCGTTGAGCGAGTCGCCGATACACCGGAGCGCGACGAACCGGTCCTCGGCGGGTCGATCGCGCAGCTCCTGGTAGTCGATTTCGACCGTCTCCTCGACGCTGCCGGTGATCGAGAGCGTCCAGCTCTCCTGATCGACGATCTCGGGCGCGGTGTTCTTCGAGACCGTGTAGAACCCCCCGATCTCGCTGATCGGCGGCTGGACGCCCTCGATCCCGAGGCTCGCGGCCTGGGCAGCTTCCACGCGCTCGCGGAGGGATTCGGCGTTGGCGGGACCTTCAGCGTCGATCGCTCGCGCCTGATTCGTCACGTAATCGCCGAGCACCGACGAGATGATTCCGACGCCGAGGAGGGCGCCGATCACCCCGACGGCTTCCCGGCGACCGGGATCGACCTGCAACGGCTCGCCCTTGCCGTCGAGGCCGACGCGGGCACCGCTCTCGCCGACGGCGACCGGGATGCCGACGCCAACTGCGACCGTGACCGTCTGGAGCGCGTTCCCGGTCAGGTACGCGGCAATTGCACCCGCGAGAAGGGCCGAAAACAGGGCACCGATGAGTAGTCCTTTCGGACGCCGATAGCCGAGCAGCAGTCCGAACGCTGCGATGGCGGCCAGCAGTGCGAACGCGAGTACCAGTGCGCCGAGCACCTGTAGCGTCTCGGCGGTCGAGCCAAGCTCCTGGATCGCCCAGTTCATCGCCGCTGCGGGCGTCCACTCGGTGACGAACTCGGAGACGACGACGGCGTAGTACTGACTGGTCCAGCCGCCGCTCGCGTAACCGAGCGCGAGCCCGGCGAGGCCCGCGACGGTCGCGAAAAAGGCCGTCCGCTTCGGCTGGAGTGGTGTGGTCATCTATTCTTTCGTGACGTAGATGCCGATGCCGCCGAGCACGACGAGGCCGCCGATCGCGATGGCGCCGATGTTCCTGAGCGACAGCGAACCGTCGCTGGAGTCCGCCGAGTCGTTCATCGCGTCGTCGTTCATGTCCTCTCCGTCCATCTGACCGTCGTCCATTCCGTCCTCGCCGCTCATGTCACTGTCGCCGCTCGTGGAATCGTTCCCCATACTGTCGTCGTCCATCGAGTCGTTCTGCATGGAACCGTCGCCGTCCATCGAGCCGTCGTCGCTCATCGTGTCGTTCCCCATCCCGTCATCCATCGACCCGTTCTCCATGCCGCCATCGCTCGTGGAGCCATTCTCCATTCCACCATCTGTCATCGATCCGTTCTCCATCCCGTCGTCCTGTGCCGCCGTGGCGTCCGGTCCCGCGGCGAGCACGCCGCCAGTGAGCGGAACCGCGATCGTACACAGTACAACCAGACAGACCAGCAGTGCGCGTCGTGTCATTACGATCGGTGCTGCAACTGGATCGGGGAAAAGTAATTTTCAAGATAGGTTCGGAGTCCGTCCCGACTCCATTCGGAATCGTTCTAGAATTCGGTCGGAATCAGCCACTCTCCGTTCCCTCCGTTCGCTCAGTCACTCAGCCCCTTCCAGTCTCCGCAGTCCGTTACGGGCGGCCCTCCGGGCGTGGAAGCGACCGCTCGAGTGCCCACGCAACAACGGTTAGGTACCCGGCGCAGCAACGGGCGGTATGGACGGTTACGAGGCGCTCGCGAGCCTGCCCGTTTCGATCACCGACTGCGAGCTCCGACGGCTCGAGGGCGAGACGACCTCCGACTTCACGCGCGTTTCCACAGAGATTCGCCTCTCGGGGAAGGGCCACGTCGGCGTCGGCGAAGACGTCACGTACGAGACGAGCCACCACGATGCGCTCCAGCGAACCGGCCCGCCGCCGCTCGAAGGCGAGTGCGACGTGGGCACCTTCTCGGAGATCGTCGGCGATCTGGATCTCTTCCCCGACGACGAGCCCGATAGCGAGGAGTTCCGACACTACCGACGCTGGGGGTTCGAGAGCGCCGCGCTCGACCTCGCGCTCAAGCAGGCCGACGAAACGCTCGCGTCGGCGCTCGACGCCAGCTACGACCCGGTTCGGTTCGTGATCA
This sequence comes from Salinarchaeum laminariae, assembly GCF_023204835.1. Lineage (GTDB taxonomy): Archaea > Halobacteriota > Halobacteria > Halobacteriales > Salinarchaeaceae > Salinarchaeum > Salinarchaeum laminariae. The sequence goes on along the minus strand of NZ_CP096270.1, from coordinate 146,683 downwards.
GCACCCGGCTCGGCGAGCCGCCGACGGCCGATCGCGTCGAGACGCTGCTCGCCGAGGACCCTGCTCGGGAGTTCAAACTCGACGCCACGGCGGAGTGGGAAGACGATCTGGTCCGGACGCTCGCCGACACCGGTGCCGTCCGCACCGTGGATCTGAAAGGCCACTACGAGGGCACCGACGTCGACAACCCCGGCGATCCAGAGCTCTACCGACGCGTGCTCGATGGGTTCCCGGACGCGGTCATCGAGGACCCGGCGGTGACCGACGAGACGGAGCCGGTGCTCGCCGATGAGTGGGACCGCATCGCCTGGGACGCGCCGGTTCACGACGTGAGCGACATGGCCGAGCTGCCCGAGACCGGCTGGCTGAACGTCAAACCCTCCCGCTTTGGATCGGTCGAGTCGCTCTTCGAGGCCTTCGAGCATTGCGCCTCGGCCGGCATCGACGTCTACCTCGGCGGCCAGTTCGAACTGGGCGCCGGACGGGAGCATCTCCACGCGCTCGCGTCGCTGTTCTGTCCCGACGCTGCGAACGACGTCGCGCCGCGTGGCTACAACGATCCGGAGGACGACGGGTCCGTGCCCGCGAGCCCGCTGGAGCCGCCGCGATCGCCGGACGGGCTCGAGTGGTCCGGCTGAGTTCTCAGATTCCCACTGCCCACGGCTGTCGCGGTTCTCTACTCTCTCCGCAGTCGCCGTTCACTTTCACAGCTTCCACCTTCACAGCTTCCACCTTCGCAGCTTCCACCTTCGCAGCACTGATACCCGGGCGCGCGCCAGAATCGATATGGTCGAACTCGCCCTCGTCATGCCGCCGGAGCCGGACGATCGCTGGGACCTCGCCAAACAGGTCGGCGTCGACACCGCCGTCGTCCACGCCCTCGAGATCGGCGACGATCGGACCGAGTGGAACCACGACCGTCTCCAGGGGATGCAGAACTGGTTCCAGAACGCCGGCATCGAGATCGGCGTCATCGAGGGATCGGTGCCCGTCACCGACACGACGCGGCTCGGTCTCGAGGGCCGCGACGCCGAGATCGAGCAGTTCAAGCAGTTCCTCCGGGACTGCGGCGACCTCGGCATCGATACCATCTGTTACGACTGGATGGCCGGCATCCGCTGGGCGCGCACGAACGTCACGGTCGAGGCCCGCGGCGGCTCGCTCACCAGCGAGTACGACGTCGCCGACATGCCCGGCACCTCCCCGCACGAGGCCGCGAACGTGACTCACGAGGAACTCTGGGCGAACCTCGAGCACTTCCTCGAGGAAGTCGTCCCCGTCGCGGAGGAGGCCGGCGTCACACTCGGACTCCATCCCGACGACCCGCCGCGCGAGGACGTGAAGGGAATCCCGCGGATCGTCAACAGCGTGGAAGCCTACGACCGCGTGCTCGACGTCGTCGAGTCGGAGTACAATGGGATAACGTTCTGTCAGGGCAACTTCGCCGCGATGGGCGTCGACGTCCCCGAGACGATCCGGCATTTCGGCGACCGGATCAACTTCGCCCACTTCCGGGACGTTCGCGGCGACGCGGACGCGTTCGTGGAGACCTGGCACGACGACGGGCCGACGGACATGCTCGCGGTGATGGAGGCCTACGACGACGTCGGGTTCGACGGCCCGATCCGCCCCGATCACGTCCCGACGATGGCCGGCGAGGACAACTCGAACCCCGGCTACCACACCAAGGGCCGGCTCTGGGCGATCGGCTACATGCGTGGACTGCTGGAGTCCGTCGGCGAGAACTGAGCGGCCTGCGGGGTCGAACTCTCGGTCTCTCGATCTACGTTTTTCTTGGTCCCTTCCTCGCCTTCTGGTTCTCTCTACCTCTCTCGTTGGTCCTCCGCCTCTCACTCTGGCCTCGCAGAGTCTCCATAGCCCCACGACCACCCCGGCAGCCCCCGGTATACGGGGCCGGCAGTCGCACCGGCAGGTGGCGATTGGGAGGTCGAAAGGCAACGGTTTTACCCGGGGGTAAGCAATTCGGCAGACATGCAAGGTCGTGCAGCGGCGGTCTATGGGCTGGTCTTTCTGCTCGTCGCCGCGGGCGCGTTCACGTACGCTACGGTCGCCGAGCCACCAGAGCCCACCATGGACAATCCCGATCAGAGTGCGGCCCAGGGTGAGATGGTCACGCTCGGTGATCGCGAGTACGAGGTGACTGGCTTTGGCTCCCAGCGCGGGCAGCCGACTGCCAAGCTCGTCTGGACCGACGAGGAAGCGCGCTCGTCTGAAGAATGGACCCACGCAGCGGAACCGGGCGGAACGACGGTCACCTACGAGAACAGCTCGTACTGGGTGCGGATCCCCCAGACCGCCTCCACGAACTCCTTCACTCTGCTCGAAACCCCTGGTGAGGACAGCAACGTCTCCGTCTTCACAGACGGCGACGGAAACTGGATCGTCAACGACGGTGGCAACTACGTCGATCTCGAGAACTACGACGCCTTCGAGCGCGTCGACGTCGAGAACGGCTCGATGCTCACCACCGGCAGCGGCAACGAGTCCCGCGACGTTCGCGTCGACTCCGTGACCAACGATAGCGTCTCCGTCAGCTGGTCGGATCCGGCCGAGGTCGAGCGCATTGCGCGACAGACCTCTCGCTCGAACATCAACGGACAGAACCTCACTGTCCACATTCCCGGTGATGGAACGGTCGACATAGCGACCTCCGTGTCCGGCATCGACGCCTACCTCGAGCAACACGAGGACAAGAACGACTTCGAGACCAGGATGGACGGGCTGACGCTCGCGAGCGTCATCAGCCTCGTCTCCTTCATCGTGCTGATCGGGATGGCCTTCCTCCCGCGCAAGGAATAACGCCGTTCGGGAGGTCTCGGTTCTACTGCGATCGGCCGCTGCGTTCGTTTGTGCTCGATCCGATTACTGAGTATTGCAACCGCTGACCGTGGAGTGACATGGACAGCGAACCGCTTGGAAGCCCCCTCCCGCTCGACCTGCCGCGGCTCGCTGCGCGCTTCGCTCGGCCTTCGGCCTCGCTGCAGTGCTTGCGTCGTCGGGGCAGGGTCGAGCGGTCGGCCCCTTCCAGTCCCACCAGGAGAATTTGGGCAGGTCTTCACCCGGCAGATCGCGCCAGGGAGCGGTAGCCGGCGATCGACCCCAGTGCAACGTACGCCCGAACAACCGCCGCGCTTTGCTCCCCGGGACGGGCTCTGTGTGGGACATCGGAAGGGGCCGACTGCTCCGGGAAGCACGACGACGTAAGCACCGCAGGCCGAAGGCCGAGGAGCGCAGCGAGTCGCGCGAGCGGAGCAGGAGGGGGCTGTCGCGGGCCACGCCCGCGACGTCGGGAGACCGAAGGTCTCCCGGCATCCGGGGGCGGTCTGCTGTGCTGTTCCACCTACCCAGAGCTGCAATAGCCTGAGCCAACTAAATCACAGACCCATCACCCGCCGACTGCAGCGTGCAGCATCCCGGTTACCAACACGTAGCCACGAACCACAATCACCAAACGGGACGCGGCCGATGGGACTGCTATGACGATCCTCGTCACCGGCGGTGCGGGCTTCATCGGCTCGAACGTCGCCCAGGGCCTCCTCGATCGGGGCCACGACGTCGTCGTTCTGGACCCGTTCGTTCCGTACTACGACCTCGGGATCAAGCAGCACAACGTCGATCTATGCCGCGAGATGGCACCCGAACGGTTCGAGTACGTGGACGGTTCGATCACGGAGCAATCTACCGTCGACGACCTCTTCGCCGAATACGAGTTCGACTACGTCTTCCACGAGGCCGCGCAGGCTGGCGTTCGGACGAGCGTCGAGGATCCCCTCACGCCCCACGAGATCAACACGACAGGGTTCCTCCACGTCCTGCAGGCTGCCGATGAGTACGGCACCGAGCGCGTCATCAACGCCTCGTCGTCGTCGGTCTACGGCCGGCCGGACTACCTGCCCTACGACGAGGAGCATCCGAACTACCCGAAGAGCCCCTACGGCGTCACGAAGCTCGCCGCGGAGCACTACGGCAAGGTCTGGACTGACGTCTACGACCTCCCGGTGGTGAATCTCCGGTACTTCACCGTCTACGGCCCGCGGATGCGCCCGAACATGGCCATCTCGAACTTCGTCTCGCGGTGTCTCAACGGGAAGCCGCCGGTCGTCTACGGCGACGGCGAGCAGACCCGCGATTTCACCTACGTCGACGATATCGTCCGCGCCAACCTCTCTTTGCTCGATACCGATGCTGCCGACGGCGAGGACGTCAACGTCGGCTCGACGGACAACATCACGATCAACGAACTCGCCGAGCACGTCATCGACGTTACGGGCGCGGACGTGGAGGTCCTCCACGACGACGCCAAGGAGGCCGACGCCCGCCACACGCACTCCGAGGTCTCGAAGGCTCGCGAGCTGATCGATTACGAGCCGACGACGGACATCCGCGAGGGCGTCGAGCAGTTCGTCGACTGGTATCAGGCCAACCGCGAGTGGTACGAGCCACTCGTCATGGACTCGTAGGCGGCGCAAGGGACGGGCAACCTGCACGGGCAGCCTAGTTTTCTTTTACCGTCGGCCTCACCAGAACGCCGTCGCCGCGTCGAGAATGAAGACGACGCCGAAGCCCGCGAGAACGATCGCCGAGAGCGCTGCGATCCCTGCCGACGCGCGATCGCTCCGCCGCCCGATCGCTGCCACGGTCGCCGGATAGCTCGTGATCCAGATCCCGATACCACCGAAAAAGCCGGCCAGTAGCGCGACGCTTCCGGTCTCGACGACCAGCGACCCGCCGATCCCGACTGCGTCGGTGGCGTCGGCGAGCCAGGGCGCTTCCGCACCGAGATCGAGCGTCCCGGGACGGAGTAGCCCGACGCCGACGGTCAGCCAGAAGACGATCTGGTAGGGGTTCGTCAGCGAGAGCGCGAGCGCCTTCTGGAACCCGGTACTGCGACCGAGGCGGTTCTCGGGTGCGTCTGCAGTGGCGCCCTCGTCGGTGTCCGCGCTGGCGGCCCGAACGGGTGTGTCTCGGTTGGCGAACGTCTGATCGGGGGCGTCTCGATCCGAGGCGTCCCGCTCCCAGACGTCCGCGTCCACTGCCGATCGATCATCGTCCCCGTCTGCTTCTCCCCCTCTTTTCTGTCGCCCTGCGTCTCCCTCTGTCCCAGCAGTCGATGCCGACGGGGCGCTGACGTTCCGTGCTGCGTCGACCGCGAAGAGACACATGAGGACGCCACCGAGGCCGACCATACCCGCCCGGAGCGTCGGCGCGTGGTCGACGATCTCGACGACGCCGACGAGGGCGAGGACGCAGAAGATGGCATCGCCGGTCATCGCGCCGAGTCCGGCCCGAACGCCCGCGGGGAACCCACGGAGAACGCTCTCCTCGGCGATGACTGCGTTCATCGGACCGGGTGGCGCCGCCATCGCGAGACCGAAGGCGACGCCGGCCAGCAACGAGACGCCGATCGTCACGTCAGGGTCGATGGAGCGGCCGGAGAAAAGCACGTCGGGGTATCAGGAGAAGGTTCGACGTGCGCCGATCCATGGTGTATGCTGGCTGGATACGACTCGGGTTCTCTCATCGTGTGATCACCGTCACAAGAAGGTGTTACCTATTCCCGTGGTCTACTCTAACATCGTAGTATGAGTAGTATCGTCGATCGACAGCCGATAGCGACGACTACAGTCGATGACTCGGCAACGACGAGCGTCACCGTCTGTGAGGCCGTCAGTGATGCCTCCGGGACGCCGGTTCGTGAACTGCCGCCACTCAGACAGTCGATCGACGCCGACTCGCTCGACGACCTGTTCGCTTCGACCACCGCTCCTGCGCGACTCTCCTTTCAGTTTGCTGGCTATGACGTCGTTACGCGGTCGAGTGGAGAAGTCGAACTGTACAGAGTGGATACAGTGACTCGCTAACTGCGGGCCGACTGCATGCGATGGTGCCTTTCCTCGGCAGGTTCTGCCTCAAATGTTAAGGATCGCGAGTGAAAACCATCGAGGAATGGCCCTCCCACAATCGACCTCCGACGACGGCGTCGTGGAAATCGAGTTCGCCGTAACTGAGCCCATCTACCCGTTCGTCTCCGTGGCCCAGTCCAACGAGTGTGAGATCGTCCTCGAGAAGCAACTGCCCCGCGAGGACGGGCGACAGGCCGAGTACTTCAGCGTCCTCGACAGCGATCCCGAGGTGTTCGTCGAGCGCGTCTCCGAGAACGACGGTTTCGGCGCTCGCGTCATCCTCGACGCCGAGCAGCGGAGCCTCGTCGAGGTCGTCGTGACCGACGGCTGCCCGGCGCAGTATCTGGCCGAGCGACGTGCGATCCCCACCACCGTCGAGGGGACTCCGGGCGGTGGCAAGATCGTCGCGGAGGTCCTTCCGGAGGACGATCCCGGCGAACTCGTCGAATCCTTCGAGAACGAGCACGCAGTGGAGCTCGTGGCCAAACGCACGCAATCGGCCCCGACGCCGCTTCTCTCCGACGCGGAACTCAAGAGTGTGATTCTCGAGGAGCTCACCGATCGTCAACAAGAGGTGCTCTGCACGGCGTTTAAAGCGGGATACTACCGGCGCCCCCGCGAGCAGACCGGCGAACAGATCGCGGACGAGCTCGACATTAGCTCCACGACGTTTCAGGAGCACGTTCGCGCCGCCGAGCGCAAGATCATGGCCTTCCTCGTCGAGGAGCAACACTGATCGGGCCGTCGACGCAGGCGCACTGATCGGTCGGCGCAGGTTCAGTTTCGCCCCGGAACCCACATCGTTTTGCCGCCGAGCCGTCTGCCCACGGACATGGACGCAGCGGAGGGGATCGTCGGCGAGTTCGCGACCCTCAAAGAAGAGTCCGGCGCGGACGTGCTCGCGATGCAGGTCGGCGATTTCTACGAGTTCTTCGGCGAGGACGCCGAGCTGGTCTGCCGCGAACTGGATCTCAAGCAGACCTCGAAATCCTCCGGCGGCGAGTCGTACGCGATGGCTGGCGTGCCGCTCTCGGAGCTGACGCCCTACCTCCAGGCGCTCGTCGAGCGCGGCTACCGCGTCGCTGTCGCCGATCAGCGCGACGAAGACGGCGATCACTCTCGCGAACTCACTCGCGTGGTCTCGCCGGGGACCCTCCTCTCGACGACGGACGCCGACGCCCGCTATCTCGCGACGGTCGTGGAGGAGACCGACCGCTACGGCGTCGCGCTCGCGGACGTGACGACCGGCCGATTCTACGTCACTGGCGTCGGCGGCGACCTCGGCGATCTCCTGGCGGAACTCGCCCGGTTCGATCCCGTCGAGGTGCTGCCCGGGCCCGACCTCCGCGAGGACGACGACGCGATCGCGACGCTCAGGAACGACCTCGACGCCACGCTCACGCTTCACGAAGCCGAGGCGTTCGCGCCCGGTGCGGCCGCCCACCGGCTCCGCGAGCAGTTCGGCGACGGCGCCGTCGAGAGCGTCGGACTGGAGCAGGCCGCGCCCGCGGTCCAGGCAGCCGGCGCGACGCTGGACTACGTCGAGACGACCGGCGCCGGCGTGCTGGCCTCTTTCACCCGGCTCCAGCGCTACCGCGACCGCGAACACGTTGCTCTCGACGCCACGACCCAGCGCAATCTCGAACTGACCGAGACGATGCAGGGCGATCGACAGGGCTCCCTGCTCGCGAGGATCGACCAGACGGTCACGAGCCCCGGCCGGCGCCGACTCGGCGAGTGGCTCGCGCGCCCCCGACGTGATCGAGAGTCTATCGAGACTCGCCTCGACTCCGTCGACGCGCTGGGCGGCGCCGCGCTCGCACGCGAGCGACTGCGCGAAGAACTCTCGGAGGCCGCAGATCTCGCCCGGCTCGCGAGCCGCGCCACGCACGGCAGCGCCGACGCCGCCGACCTCATCGGCGTTCGCGACGCGCTGGCCGTCCTCCCCGCCGCCGAGGCGGTGATCTCTGACGACGAGACGCTCGCCGACTCGCCGCTGCCCGCCATCCTCCAGCGCCCCGATCGGGAAGCGGCTGCGGACCTCCGGGCGGAGCTCGATGCCGCGCTCGCCGAGGAGCCGCCCGCGAGCATCTCCGAGGGCGGCCTGATCGCGCGGGGCTACGACGACGAACTCGACGAGGTCGTCGAGCGCCACGAGGCCGCCCTCGAGTGGATCGATGGGCTCGACGATCGCGTCTCCGACGAACTGGGGCTCACGCACGTCACCGTCGACCGCAACGCCACCGACGGCTACTACGTTCAGGTCGGCAGCTCCGAGGCCGACCAGGTCCCTGAGCGGTTCCGCCAGATCAAGTCGCTGAAAAACCACGACCGGTTCGTCACCGAGGAGCTCGAGGAGCGCGAGCGCGAGATTCTGCGGCTCGAAGACGAGCGTGCGGAGCTGGAACGCGAGATCTTCGAGGAAGTTCGAGCGACCGTCGCAAGCGAGGCCGCACTCCTGCAGGACGCCGGCCGCGCGATCGCGACCGCCGACGCCCTCGCATCGCTGGCGACACACGCGGCCGAGCAGGGCTGGGTTCGTCCGGAGCTCGGACCCGCCGGTGGCCCGGTCGAGATCGAGCGCGGGCGCCACCCCGTCGTCGAGACCACGACGGCGTTCGTGCCCAACGATGCGTCGCTGGGGGACGATCGCCGGTTCGTCATCGTCACGGGCCCGAACATGAGCGGGAAGTCGACGTACATGCGCCAGACGGCGCTGATCGTCCTGCTCGCCCAGGTCGGGAGCTTCGTGCCCGCCGATGCTGCCGAGATCGGGCTCGTCGACGGCATCTACACCCGCGTCGGCGCACTCGACGAGCTCGCCCAGGGTCGCTCGACGTTCATGGTCGAGATGCAGGAGCTGGCGAACATCCTTCACTCCGCTACCGAGGAGTCCCTGGTCATCCTGGACGAGGTCGGCCGCGGCACCGCGACCTACGACGGCATCTCGATCGCGTGGGCTGCGACGGAGTACCTCCACAACGAGATCGGCGCGAAGACGCTGTTCGCCACCCACTATCACGAACTCACGACGCTCGCCGACCACCTCGACCGCGTCGCGAACGTCCACGTCGCTGCCGAGGAGACCGACGGCGAGGTCACGTTCCTGCGCACGGTACGCGAGGGACCGACCGATCGCTCCTACGGTATCCACGTCGCCGACCTCGCGGGTGTTCCCGAGCCCGTGGTGGATCGCTCCGACGACGTGCTCGACCGGCTCAGGAAGGAGCAGGCGATCGAAGCCCGGGGCTCCGGTGGGAGCGGCGGGCAGGACGGCGAACCCCAGCAGGTCGTCTTCGACGTGGGGAGCGGGGAGCTGAAAACCGCGAGCGCGGATGGTGGGATGGGGACACAGCGAACGCGTGAATCCACGACCGAGTCGAGCGACGACGCTGGCGATCAGCTCGATCCCGAGACCGAGGCCGTTCTGGAGGAGCTGACCGACCTGGACGTGAACGAGACGCCGCCCGTGGAACTGCTGGGCAAAGTGCAGGAGTGGCAGGAGTCCCTCGACGAGGAGTGACCGACAGTGCAGCGAGTTTCCACGATCCTCGGGTTTCGAGCGATCGCCTTCTCCACGCATCGACGTGAGGCTCGACGGGCCACTATCGGGTGGGAATGGAAGGGGCCGACCGCTCGTCGCGCGTACCGACGCAAGCACTGCAGGCGAACGAGCGTAGCGAAGTGAGCCGAAGCGCGCAGCGAGTTAGGCGCGACGAGCGGGAGGGGGCTTCCAGATGCAGATCATTTGGACTAGCAAACGCCACGCTACACGAGCAAATCACCCGGCAGCGACCCCGTGCCTAGCGGATGTACATAGGCCTGCACCACCAGTTTCCGGACTCAACCGCTACGAACTGGCGGAACAGTTGAACCCGTAGTAGATGGCCAGCCGAGGAGTCTCGACGTTACGTCCGTACGTTCCAATCATCAGCTGCACGGCGAGACATTCTGTGTCGAACGATGCGAAGTCGAGGGTCCTCGCGTCTGTTTCCGGGCGGTCGTCCCGCCACGCGGACAGGACGTAGGGTTCGGCCGTCGTCGGATACTCCGAGAACACGGCTCCGCGCGAATGATCCAATTCGCTAGCAGCCATCTGCTTGGACTCTCGATAGACGGTTTCGCCGTCGAGTTCGAGTCGGACGTGTGCGGTGTGCGGCGCGTCGTGGAGGTTGATTGCGGTCAAATCGATAAACTTCGGCGTCTGCGACGTTGACTGATCTCCGAACGTCGTGCAGCCTGCAAGGCCGGCGATTCCGACTGCCGTCGACTGGAGGAGGGCACGCCGCCCGACGCGTTGGGCCATAGATACACCGATCCAGACGTGGAGATAAATATCTGGTCACGCAGACCATCCCCTCCCGCGGGAGTTTTGGTGCCCGGGGGCCAGGACGGATACGTGACCGAGGACGCCGACGAACCGGAGTCGCCAGCCGACACCGAGATTCGCCAGCTCGACGACGATACCATCGCCAAGATCGCGGCCGGCGAGGTCGTCGAGCGCCCGGCGTCCGTCGCGAAGGAACTCGTCGAGAACGCGCTCGACGCGGGCGCCGAGCGAATCCAGATCACCGTCAAGGAGGGTGGCCTCGACCTCGTGGAAGTCCGGGACGACGGCGTCGGAATGTCGGAGTCGGACCTTCGTGCCTCCGTTCGTGAGCACACGACGAGCAAGCTTACCGACGCGGGCGAACTCGAATCCGTGAGCACGCTGGGGTTCCGCGGGGAGGCGCTGCACACGATCGGCGCCGTCGCCGATCTGGCACTCACCGCGAAACCGAATCCGGACCGCCGGGGCGGCGACGCCGGCGACGCAGACGGCAGCACTCCAGCATCGGCATCCGGCACCCGCCTCGTCTACCGCAGCGGCGACGTCGAAACCGTCGAGCCCGCTGCGCATCCCGGCGGCACCACGGTCGCCGTTACGGATCTCTTCCACAACACGCCAGCGCGCCGGAAGTACCTCTCCGAGCCCGCGACGGAGTTCCGCCACGTCTCGCGCGTGGTGGGACGATACGCGCTCGCGAACCCCAACGTCGCAATCTCCCTGACGCACGACGGTCGGGAGGTGTTCGCGACCACCGGCGACGGCGACCGCGTCGCGGCGATCATGGCCGTTTACGGACGCGACGTCGCGGAGTCGATGCTCGAGGTCGACGTCGAGCCCGAGACCGACGCAGTCTCCCGTATCCACGGCCACGTCAGCGAGCCCGAAACGACGCGCGCGAGCAGAGAGTATCTCGCGACGTACGTCAACGATCGCGCGGTGGCCAGCGACGCAGTTCGTGGAGCCATCGTAGACGCCTACGACCGGCAACTCTCCGCCGAACGCTACCCATTCGCCGTACTCTTCGTCGAGGTGCCACCCGAGCGCGTGGACGTGAACGTCCACCCGCGAAAGCAGGCGGTCCGGTTCGACGAGGAGGGTGCAGTCGAGGACGCCGTGACGGATGCGGTTCGCGATGCCCTGCTGGACGCGGGAATCGTCCGCGCCTCCGCGCCGCGCGGGGCCTCCGAGCCCGTCGAGACGGCGGTGCGATCCGACGACGACGGGGACGCTTCGACGGAGAACGCAGAGATCGCGGATTCGCCCGCGACGACCACCGACGAGTCGTCGGCAACTCTGGCCGCCGAGTCGTCTGGCACGCAGACCGCCGGGTCATCTGGAACGCAGACTGGCACAGCACCGAGCACACAGACTGACGCACCACCGAGCACACAAACTGACGAGCCATCGAATACGAACAGTGACGCGCCGCCAAGTACGCGCGACGATGAGCCCCAGAGTACGAACGCGGCCGACGGCTCGTTCTCGGCGGCCACGACGGCCACCGATACCGGCGTCGATAGCGCCGATGGGGCAAGCGACTCAACGCAGGCCGATCAGTCAGAGTCGACGACGCTCGGCGATCCGGACCACTCGAACACGCCACAGGCCGCCGACTGGACCGACCAGCTCGCCGCTCGCAGCGAGCCGACCGTCACTGCGACCGACCAGCGCACGCTCGACGGCGATTCGGTGTCGGCGACCAGCACTGCCTTCGATCGGCTGCCGCCGCTGCGCGTCCTCGGCCAGCACGCCGACACCTACGTCGTCGCGGAGGGCCCCGACGGCCTGCTCCTGATCGATCAGCACGCCGCTGACGAGCGAATCCACTACGAGCGGCTGCGCGACGCCGTCGACTCCGGGACGGCACAGGCTCTCGCCGATCCCGTCGAACTGTCGCTGACGCCGACGGAGGCCGAAACCTACGACGAGTACGCACCCGCGCTCCGCCGATTGGGCTTTCACGCCGATCGCTCGGACCACACCCTGACAGTCCGGAGCGTGCCGACCGTGCTCGGTGAGACGCTGGATCCAAACGCGATCCGGGACGTGTTCGGCGCGCTGCTCGCCGGCGGTGACGGCGAAGGGACCGTCGAGGCGATGGCCGACGAGTTGCTGGGCGATCTCGCCTGTGCGCCGGCGGTCAAAGGGAACACGTCGCTGACGGAGGGCTCCGTGGCGGGGCTCCTCGAGGCGCTCGACGACTGTGAAAACCCCTTCGCGTGCCCCCACGGCCGGCCGACGATCGTCCGTATCGACGGCGACGAGCTCGCCGAACGCTTCGAGCGGGACTATCCTGGGCACGGGAGCCGACGCGACTGACTATTGGGGCCCTCTGTCTCGGCGCCCCCGAGCTGGAGAGGAAGACCTATGGGGCCCGACCCCCGAGCGAGAAGCATGAGTGGCAGTGGCCAGAACAGCGGCGGGCTGATGTCCAGTGCGGGGCTCGTTCGGTATTTCGACTCGGAGGACAACGACGCGATCAGGATGGATCCCAAGAGCGTCATGGCGTTTGGAATCCTCCTCGGCGCGTTCGTCCAGACTCTGACGATCGTCTACTGAGCCGCGTTTTTGGACTCGCGATCTCGACCTCGCCGAGCAGTGCGTACGCCAGCTCGTAGCTACTGACGCTTCCCCGGTCCGTCGTGCTTTTGTCCGCGGCGCCACTCCGATTCGACGATGACGATCACCGCCGGCGTCCTCGCCGTTCAGGGCGACGTCGCCGAACACGTCGCTGCCGTCGAGCGGGCCGGCGCGTCCTACGATCTGGACGTTCGCGTCGAGACGATCCGTTCCGCTGGCGTCGTTCCCGACTGCGACGTCCTCCTCATGCCCGGCGGCGAGTCGACGACGATCTCGCGGACGATCCACCAGGAGGGGATCGCCCCGGAGATCCGCGATCACGCCGCTGCGGGGAAGCCAATTCTCGCGACCTGCGCCGGCCTCATCGTCTGCTCGCGGGACGCGCGGGACGACCGCGTCGCGGACCTCGACCTCGTCGACGTCGCCGTCGAGCGCAACGCCTTCGGGCGCCAGAAAGACAGCTTCGAGGCCGCTCTCGACGTGACCGGACTCGACGAACCGTTCCCGGCAGTGTTCATCCGCGCGCCGGCGATCGACGACGTCGGCGACGCCGAGGTGCTCGCGACGGTGCAAGGGCGCCCGGTCGCAGTGCGTGACGGCCCGATCGTCGGCACGTCCTTCCATCCCGAGCTAACCGACGATTCGCGGATCCACGATCTCGCGTTGTTCCAGCCACTCGCTGCCGACGCGTAGCGTGCCGAGTCGATCGCGGCCACCGTCTCGACTCCAGCCGTTTGCAGGGACTTTTGGCCGTGGCCACCGTCGGTGCCGACATGGATGCCGATATCGACGCCGTTCGCGTGGCGGGCACGCCGGACGGCCCCGTCCCCGTCGTGGTACTTGCCGTCGAGGGCGAGGAGGACGTCGTCCCCATCTTCGTCGGATTCGAGGAAGCCCGCTCGATCGCCCGGGGGCTCGACGCCACCGACATCGGGCGCCCGCTGACCCACGATCTCCTGCTCGACGTGATGGAGGAACTTGGCGGGAAGGTGAACCGCGTCGTCGTCAGCGAGGTCACCGACGAGGGCACCTACATCGCCGACCTCCACCTGGACACGCCACGCGACGGCGTCGTCGTCGACGCACGCCCGAGCGACTCGATCGCTCTCGCTGCCCGGACGAACGTGCCCATCGAGATCGCTGAATCCGTCTTCGAGGAGGGCCGCCAGGAGGCAGCGGAGTTCGACCGGCTCGACGACATTCGGGAGCTGCACGAAGAGGCCTGAGGGCTATCTGTTTCTCGCGTCGATCGGTTGGGCCGTTTGGTGCTTGGGCCGAGATAATGCAGGTCCGAGCGGGAGGGCCCGTCGTTCCACCTCGCCCGTGCCGGCGAGTGTCGTTCGTCACAGCCGGGCACCCGGCCGCTACTGTGACCTGACTGTCATGGAGGCGCACACGTCGATCCCGAAAGCGTCGGCGTTATCCGCTCGCGGTGGGTACGACGGTACAATGAGTCAGCAGTCGAGCGACAGATCGGAGGGGGACCTCCGAAACACGGGGATGTCGCTCAAGCACGATCGGGAGTGGGATTACGAGCTGGAGCGGATCGAGGAGGCCGTCGAGGAGCGCGACGCCGAGACCGTCGGACTACAGTTTCCCGAGGGGCTCAAACGCCGGGGCCCCGCCGTCGCAGACGACATCCGGGAGCTGATCGACGCTGACGTGACCGTCATGCTATCCGGGCAGCCCTGCTACGGCGCCTGCGATCTCGACACGTTCCTGATGAAGCGCTCGGACGTGTTCGTCCACTTCGGCCACTCGCCGATGAAGGAGTCGGAGAAGATCATCTACGTGCCGCTGTTCTCTAACGTCGATCCGTTCCCGATCATGGAGGAGTCCCTCGAGGAGCTCTCCGCTCCGACCGAGGATGCTGCCGATCCCGACGAGCCCGTCGATCCCGACGTCGGTCTCGTCACGACGGCCCAGCACATGAACCGGTTCGACGAGATGCGCGAGTGGCTGGAGGAGCGTGGCTACTCCGTGCACGTTCGTCGCGGCGACGAGCGGCTGACCCACGAGGGGCAGGTTCTCGGCTGTAACTACGCCTCCGCGGACGTCGACGCCGATCAGGTGCTCTACGTCGGCGGTGGGAAGTTCCACCCGCTCGGCCTCGCGATGGAGCATCCCGAGAAGACGGTCGTCATCGCCGACCCCGTCAACAACGTCGTCACGCTCGCGGACACCGAGCAGTTCCTGAAGCAGCGCTACGCCTCGGTCCACAAGGCGATGGACGCCGAGAAGTGGGGCGTCATCTACTGCACAAAGATCGGCCAGGGACGCTGGGAGCAGGCCGAGGCCATCCTCGAGGACAACGACGACGCCTACCTCATCACGATGGACGAGGTCACGCCCGATCGCCTCCGGAACTTCGCGATGGACGCCTTCGTCAACACCGGCTGTCCGCGGATCACGACCGACGACGGCCCGCAGTTCCACAAGCCGATGTTGACCCCCGGCGAGTACGAGATCGCTGTCGGCAACGAGCCCCTCGATTCGCTGTCCTTCGACACCTTCCACGGCACCTGGTGAGCAAGGTTACCTGCTCCTCAGATCGTCCTCCTCGCCGCTTCCTAAACCGTTACTGCCGGGAATCCGTCTATTTCGGTAGGTTTCGTGCGTCGACGGCGGGTCGACCACGCTCCGATCACGTGCAACGGTTCGATCTCTGGTCGCGAACAGCTGGTGCATCGCGACGATGACGAACGGGCACACGAGCAGCCCGAACAGCCCCGCTGCCACCACTCCCCAGTTGTACATACACCAGCCTGCTGCCAGACGACCGTTGTTACGAGCCGCTTGGCCACAGTAGGCGATACCTGCGAGAACCCGTCCCTACGCGGTAGGAACCGCCGAATCATCACGTCGTCGCGTACTGCTCGTCACATCACCGTGCCGATGGCCAGCCTCGGGGAGTAGAGCCGTATCGTCAGTTCCGCGGGATCAGCTGTCGCGCCGGCCGCCGCCAGGGATGTTCCGGCTGGGCTGTGCACCGGTCGTGGACGGCGTGGTGTCCTCGCGGGACTCACTCCGCTTGAAATCCTGCCGGGCGAACCAGGAAAGGACGCCGTAGGCGAGGAACGGTACGACGAGCAGTCCGAACAGCACCACGCCGAGTGCGAGTTGATCTTGCATTGTTTCGCGTCACTCCGGATACTTATTCCAACCGTCTCAATCCTATTAAATTACTCGGCTATATTGTTGTTATATTTGGCAGAACGCCCCGAACTGGAGAGCTGCCGACGTAGACCGCGGTCGCGTACTGCTCCACATTTCGACACCTGCGGTCACCCGCTGGAAGCGTCTCGCTGGGTCATTCCCTCCCTCATTCCCTCCCTCACTCCCTCACTCACCAACGGTGCGCCCAGCGACGCGACGGCGGCATCCGCCGACGCCGGGCGCTCAGCGCCGATCGACCGCCGTCGACAGGTCACGCTGTTCGCTCTCGAAGGGCGCCGATGCCGTCCGAACTGTCCCGCGACTCATCAGGTAGCCGTCGACGAGTCCTCTCGCGTGTGGCGGTGCGTCCTGAATCCAGACGGCGTGCTCGCCATCGGCGGATAGTGTTCGCGCCCACTCGTCGGCTGCGTTGCGATCGTCGAACTCGTGGCGGGCACCGGTGCGATTGATCGTCTCACCGACGGCTGCGTTGTGGCGGCGCGCGGTGGCTTTGATCTCGACGAGGTACATCGTGGTGTCGGTCTGTCAGTTTCTCGGATCCGCGTTGTCTCGCACCCACTGCAGGAGGTCGTCGCCGTCGGCGTCGACGCCCTGGCGTCCGAAGAACGCGGCCACGTTCTTGCAGTCGCGTTCGAGGAACTCCTCCGCGTTCGGGTGGTGGATCGTCACCGCCTGACCGACGTCGATGACGACCAGTTCGCCGTCGTGCACGAGGAGATTATACTCGGAGAGATCGCCGTGGACGAGGCCCGCGTCGTAGAGCCGGCGGACGTACTCTCTGACGACCTCGTAGGCAGTCTCCGGGTTCTCGACGTGGACCTCGTCGAGGCGGCGGCCTCGCTCGCCATCGGCTCCGACGAACTCCATGATCAGGACGTTGCGCTCCGCGGCGATCGGGGTCGGGACCCGGACGCCGGCTCGCCGGGCTCGTTCGAGGTTCGAGAGCTCCTTGCGCGTCCACGCGAGGACGATCTTCTTCTTGTCGCCGAGCTCCTCGAAGCGCGGGTCGCCGACGAGATACTCGCTCATGTCCTGAAAGTTCGAGGCGTTGATGCGGTAGACTTTCACGGCGACGGCGAGCTCCTCGCTGGGATCCTGCCCCTGCCGGCCGCGCTGACGGGCCGATCCCTCGATCTCGCCAGCGGACTGGATCGGAGCGGAGACGTCTTCGGCCGCGAGAATGTCACGGGCGCGGTCGCCCGCGAGCGCCTCGTAGACGTTGGCCTCCTTCCCCGTCGAGATGGGGCCGCCGAAGGCGGCGACGTAGCCATCTTGCACCAGCTTGTATAGCGCCGCGAACGTCGCGTCGTCGAACACCGAGTCTTCGACTTTGAACTGATCGGCGTCGCGGATGCGATCGCGAAACTCGTCGAACTCTCTGTCCCGCTCGCGCGCGATCCGGTCGGCCTCGGTGTCGCTCACGTCCAGCTCCGGCCACTCGTCGCCGGGGGTTTCGGACTCCTCGGAAACGAGGCCGAATTCGCCTGTCATCTACGCCGGCGTACGCTGTGGGCACGGAAAGTGCTGGCGACGCGGAGCTGTGCGGATCGTCGAGGGTCCCGCAGCGTCCACCGAACTGACGTAGCTGGCCCTCCAAGCGGACATATGCGCTCCGAAGACGAGATTCGTGAGCAGTACGAGTATCTGGCCGAACAGCTCGACTCCGAGGACATGCGACACGAGGGCGTCAGGGAGCTGTTCGCGCACTACAAACGCGCGATCGGATGGGTACTCGAAGAGGAGCACATCTGAACGGCTGCCACTATCCCACCGCCGCCCGGTTTCAACTGTGGGAATCTGGGTAGGTCGTGGCTACTTGGCCCGATCTCTTCGATACGTTTAAGGGGAAACGGCAATTTGCCTCAGGTGACGCTTCGCTTTGGAGGGCCGAAGCGTCAGCGGGGACCAATTCAGGGCGGCAAACGGCCGGATTTTTCGTCCGGCCGTTTCCTGCTTTCTGTTTCCTACGATTCGAGCAGCAGCGCCGTTGGCGCTCGCGGCTCCGTGCGTCTCGACTCTCCGAGCGACTGCTATCCAGACTACAGTATCGAGCCGCTTCTCTGTGATTGCCCACTCGACCTCACGCCGCGGCGCTTCGACGCATCCTGACCGGCCGTTGACGCGGCCTACCATCGGACAGTCTGGCGGGGAGGAACTCGGACATGCTGGAATGCTGATGAGCGTCTGACGACGGCCGTACTCGTGATAGAACGGCGCTGCTGGCCGCTACTCCTGCCAATTCTCTCCGGTGCGGCCCCCGATCAGTCGAAAGCCGGTATACTTATTTCATTCCGACAATAAGTGCCGCTCGAACTCACCTCATGTACGATCTGACAGGATTCCAGCGCGACCTCCTCTACACGATCGCGGGGAAGGAGGAGCCACACGGTCTCGCCATCAAGGACGAACTCGAGGACTACTACGAGAAGGAGATCCACCACGGGCGCCTCTACCCGAACCTCGACACGCTCGTCGACAAGGGGCTCGTCGAGAAGGGGCAACTCGACCGACGGACGAACTACTACATGCTTACCAGCCGCGGCACGCGCGAGATCGAAGCGCGCCGCGAGTGGGAAGATCAGTACGTCGACCTCTGAGCAGGCATCTCTTTTCCCGATTCGTCGCGTCAGCGAGCATCGCTGAGCCACGCGTCGTTCGCGGAGGCACGCGAGTTTCTGTTTGCGTATCTTGCTCCTTCTGGCGGCTGCCCTCTACCGGTCGCCGTGGATCCCTCCCTACGGTTAAGTGACGCGTCGTCGTACTTCTTCGAGTGTCGATCGCCCTCCAGCTCGGTAGCGCGCCGCTCGAACAGCCGGTGGTCCGGCTCGTGCTCGCGACCGCCCTCGGGCTCTTCCTCGGACTCGAACGCGAGTGGTCCGAAAAGGCTGCCGGCGTGCGGACTTTCGCGTTGATCAGCCTGCTCGCGGCCACGCTCGTCACCCTCGAACAGCCGGTTCTCCTCGCGCTCGGTGGGGTGCTCGTGTTCGCACAGGGCGCGGTGCTCTCGGTGCGAGGACTGCTCGATCCGGAGGCGGGACTGTCGCTGACGACCTGGGTTGCGATGTTCGTCGCGTACGGCGTCGGTGCGCTCGTCGCCGCCGAGCTCGTCGTCGAGGGCGTCGCCGTCGCCGTCATCACGTCCCTGTTACTCCTCGAGAAGCACGAGCTACACTCGATCGCCGGCGGGCTCACTCGTCCCGAACTCCGCTCGGCGTCGGAGTTCGCGATCCTGGCGTTCGTGATCTACCCGCTGCTCCCGCAGGGGTCGGTCGAACTCGTCGTCCGGTCCGTCACCGTCACGCTCGAGCCGCGGGTGGCCTGGATGATGGTGGTCACCGTCGCGGCGATCGGCATCGGCAACTACGTCATCGTGACGACGTACGGCGGCCGCGGCGTCGCCATGACCGGCTTCTTCGGCGGGCTGGCGTCCTCGACGGCCGTCGTGGGATCGATGATCGACTACGTGCAACAGGAGTCCGACGCGCGGGGCTACGCCGTCGCCGCAATCCTGCTCGCGGTCGCTGCGATGGCGCTCCGGAATCTCGCGATCGTGCTCGCCTTCACGATCAACCAGGGACTGCTCCTCGACGTCGCCGTACCGCTGCTCGCCATCGTGGCGGTGGCGGGCGGTCTGGCGGTCCGCTCTGCGGACTGGTCCGAGCCCGTGGAGTTCGACCTCGAGAGTCCGTTTGCCGTCCGGAACGTGGTCGGCTTCGGGGCCGTCTTCGCGATCGTTCTCGTCGCTGGCTCCGCGGCCGAGCAGGAACTGGGCCAGATCGGGTTCTACGCCGCGACGGCTGCCACCGGCTTCGTCTCCTCCGGCGGGGCGACGACCTCTGCCGTCATTCTCTACCGATCGGGGACGATCGGCCCTGCGACGGCGACCGTCGGCGTCCTGCTCGCGACCGCCGCGTCGATCGTCGTCAAGGCGCTGTTGACCGGGGTCGGCGGTGATCGGGCGTTCGCACGCGCCGTGTCGATCCGCTCGGCGCTCCTCCTCGCCGTCGCCACCGAGGCGACGCTGATCGTCGTGCTCTAAACGACCGGTCTGTCCATCGCGCTACCGGATCTGTTCGTGAATGTCGCCGCGCCCTCCCTCGGATTTTTCACGGTCGTCCGTAAACGATGGCTATGGACCGCGAGACTGCGACGCCGGCCGTCGACGGCATTCCCGGGGAGCGCGCGAGCCAGTGGGTCGAGGCCCACCACGAGCACGCCGCACCGTCGACGTACGTCTACGAGTTCGTCTGGGATCACACCGCTCCGGCGAGCGGCCCCTTCTGTACCGACGTGGACGGCAACACACTGCTGGATTTCACCGCCCACGTCGGCGCCGCCCCGCTCGGCTACGACAACCCCGCGATCCGCGACCGCCTCGACGCCCTCGATCTGCCCGAGCCCGGCAAGATCGCCGGTCAGGACTTTTACGTCGCTGGCGGCAACGGGCCGCCGGACGATCCGGCGTTTCCCGGGCCGACCCAGCTTCAGGACCGGCTGGCCGACCGCGCCGATCAGTACGGTCTCGATACCGTCTTCCTCTCGAACTCGGGCGCGGAGGCCGTCGAGAACGCGATCAAGATCTGCTACGACGAGACCGGGGGCCACCGCGCGATCACCTTCGAGGGCGCGTTCCACGGCCGTACCCTCGGCGCACTCTCGCTGAACCGCTCGAAACACGTCCAGCGCCGGGGCTTCCCCGACGTCGGCGGCGTGGTCGACGCCCCGTACTGTGACGACGCCGGTGACGATCTGACGAACTGCGACTGTGGCTTCTTCGTCGGTGGCGACGGGCACGGCTCCGGGACTGACGCCACCGCCGAATCCGTCCTCCGCCGGAAACTCGACCCGGACTCCGGCCACCTCCCGCCCGAGGAAGTGGCTTACATCATCGTCGAGCCGATCCAGGGTGAGGGCGGCTACCGGATCCCCTCCGACCCCTTCCTCGAGGAGCTGGCCGACCTCGCCGATCTCCACGACATTCCGATCGTCGTCGACGAGATCCAGTCCGGCATCGGCCGGACCGGCGAGTTCTGGGCGGTCGACCACGGGCCGATCGATCCCGACGTCATCGCCGCAGCGAAGGGGCTCCGCGTCGGCGCGACGATCGCCGATTCGGACACCTTCCCCGAGACCGAAGGCCGGCTCTCCTCGACGTGGGGCGCCGGCGACGTGATCGCAGCGCTCCAGGGCGTGTTGACCCTGGATGTCATCGAGGACCGGAACCTCCTCGCGAACGCGACCCGGCGGGGCGAGCAGTGTCTCGAACTGCTCGACGACGCCGATCTTCCGGGCGCCGTCGACGCCCGCGGTCGCGGGCTGATGATGGCCGTCGAGTTCGAGGGCCCGGAGCGCCGGAACGCGGTCGTTCGCGAGTGCTTCGAGCACGGCCTGCTCGTGCTTGGCTGTGGCCACCGGACGATCCGGCTTCTTCCGCCGCTGGACGTCCGGGAGCGAGAGATCGCGATGGGCATCGAGCTGTTCGGCGATGCCGTGCGGTCAGTTGCGGGTGCGCGTGAAGTCTGAAACGGGTAGTGCGGCTGTCGATTCTCCGTCGTACTGAGTAACTTGGTTACTAGGGAAATCAGTTCCCGGTGGTGGAAATGGTACAACAGACCGCTACGGAAGCCCCCTCCCGCTCGGCGGTTTACGCTCGCTGTGCTCCTCGGCTCGCTTCGCTCGCCTACGGTGGCCGGAGGTTTCCTCCGGCACTTGACGAGTGGTTCGAGAGAGCAAAGCTCTCTCGTCATCACGAAAATCGAAGATTTTCGGGCGACTTCGCTCGTCATCGCTTGCGTCGCCTAAACCGCCGAGCGGTCGGCCACTTCCGGAGTACCGGAAGAGCGGAGCTCTTCCGTGCCTCGCGAGATCGGAGATCTCGCTCAGCCCCACCCGGTTCGAAATTCCACCGATCGCGCCACCCCGGTGGAGTGCGTCGGCGCGCGCTGGCGCGGTCGCGAGCCCCGGAGCGGGCGAGCGGCCGACGCCAGCAAGCGTGCGAGGGCCGAGCAGCGCAACGGACGTGAGCAGCGCAGAAGGCTGGGGAGGTCTGAGGCTGCGGTGGGCGGCGCAGTGCGGGTGGGGCTTTCGGGGGTCGCTGAATCCAAACCGACGCAACCGCCACCGAGCAATACTCAGTCGTCAGTTCGGGCAAGGACTCCCACGCCAGAATCGCCGCTCAGAACTGGTACCGTCGGTCGTCCTTCGTCTCGGCCTGTGGGAACTGATCGGCACCGGTCATCTCGTCGTAGGTCATTCCGGAGAGATACTCGTCGTAGGTGACGTCGTACGTACTCCGGAGGTGGAAGTCGAGCCGGCCGGTCTCGACGGTCGACTGGAAGAACAGGTGGAGCGCCCGCTTGACGATCTCCGCGGAGTCATCGGCGTCGAGCGCCGCCTGCAGCATCGTCAGCTCCCGTCGGGACTCCTCGTCGAGGTCGATCGTGAGGTCGCCGTCCAGCTCGTCGTAGGTCGCTTCAACGTCGGCAGTGAGGTCGTCGAGGCTCATGGGGATGCGAGCGCCCCGGCGGGGAAATGGGTTTCGCGGTGTGGTCAGTACGGAGCAGTTCTCTACAGCTCTCGTTCCATCGCGAACTCACCGCGATGTTTGTCGGTTACAGAGAAGCCGACGGTCCGGTAGAGGCTGACGGCGATCGTGTTCGAGGGCTCGACGACGAGTGTGACGCGCTGGATCCCTTCTCGGCGTCCCAGCGCCAGCAGGCTCCGGACGAGTTCGGTGCCGATGCCGGCGGACTGGTAGTCCGGGCGAACGAACACGGCGAGCTCGGCGGCCTCCTCCTCCTCCTCCTCCTCTTCACCGTCGCCGTACGGAATCAGGACGGCGTGACCCACCGCGTCGCCGTCGTCCCACGCGACGACGTCGTGGCCCTCGAGGAGGTCTTCGATCCAGGCGGTTCGGCGCTGCGCCGACCGTGGCGGGATTCCTTGCGCGCGTGACTCGTCGTCGAACTGTTCGTAACACACCTCTAGCGGGGCCGGATCGCCGTCGTACTGCTCGATGCGAACGTCGCGGTCCTGCTGATCGGTGATAGATCTCGCGACGGCGGGGAACTCCGCGCTCTGGGACCCCGTTGATGACATATCGAAGCCTACGGCGTCGTTCCTCAAAGCCTCCCGCCGCGTTCCCGGCGGCTGGGAGTCAGGTTGGTACACTGGCGGGTGGGCAGACAGGTAGCCGGGCAGACATCGACCGGTTCAGAGTGTGTCCTCTGCTGTTGCGATCGGTGGCTTCACGCCGTCTCGCTCGCCCAGTCCTCGAGCGTCGACTGGTAGTTCGCCGAATTGGGGAGGGGCTCGTTACAGTAGTCACAGCGAGACTGGTTCGCGGGGACGCGAGAGCCACAGATCGGGCAGTTCGTCTTCGCTGTGTCGTCGGAGGCGACGACCGTCCGGGTGCTGTCCATGCTGGCACCGCCGACGATCAACACGGCTGCCGTTACGAACCACAGCAACGGATGCACTCCTAGCAGTACCGCGGAAACGGGCACGGCGAGCAGCGCGATCCCCGCAACGACGACTGTGTCGCTGTGGGCCACCACGCGTTCCGTTTCGGCCATTATATCCACCGTTTCGCGCCCGTTACAAAGAGATTGCCCCGCCGAGGGTTGCGGTCAGTGCGCCGACGGCGTCGTGATGAGTGGTCTGGTGGCTGCCGAATCGTCCCAGTTCGGCCGCCTCCGGCCGTGTGATGCCGCCACACCCTCCACACGGAAGCGGCACCCTTTTACTACCTGATCGAAAATGAATCGCTACAGTCTAGTGGCGAGGCGTAGAAGCGTCACGGCATGCACGTCAGCGTACTCGTGCCGTCGTCCCTCGCCCGGGAAGCCGAGGACCAACGCGAGGCAACTCGCAAACTCGGCTACGTCGCCCGCGCGGCGACGATCTACCGGGTGGATCGCCTGGTCGTCTTCGACGACCCGGCGGGCGAGACCGGCTCGCTGGACGGTGGGTTCGTCCGTACCGTACTGCGGTACGCCGCGACGCCCCCGCACCTCCGAAAGGAGGCATGGGGGCAGCGGGACGAACTGGAGTTCGCGGGCGTCTTGCCGCCGCTCCACGCCTCTTCACGGACCGGCTCCGGATCGAACGGTCCGGGGTCGTTGAGACAGGGTATCGTGACCGAGGTCGGACCTGAGGGGCGCGTACGGGTCAATTGCGGCTTGCAACACCCGATCTCACTCCCGGCTCCCAATCAACGGGACGTCGAGGAGGGGGAGCGCGTGACCGTCAGGGTCTCTTCGCGACGACCGGTCCGCGCCAAGATCGTAGACGAGCCCCTCACGGGCTTCGAGGTTCATCGCGCGGACCTGCCGACGGCCATCGAGACGTCTGGATCCACGTGTGCCATCGCGGCCTCCCGCCACGGGACGCCGCTGACGGCGACGCGAATCACGGACCTGACCGGACACCTCCAGGACGTGGGGCTCACCCTCGCCCTGGGGGCGCCCGGTCGTGGTTTGCCGGAGATCCTCGACGTCGACGCCGATTCGGTCGACGACTCGCCCAGCGCGTTACAGCGCGGAATCGAGTCGTCAGGCGATGCGGACGTCGGACCCGCAACGGGTGGGTTCGACTGCTGGCTCAACACGATCCCGAACCAAGGCAGCACGACGGTGCGAACGGAGGAAGCTCTGTTCGCGTCGCTCGCGACCTGCCACGTAACGGAGTGACACAATGCCACAACCAAGCCGACCACGCAAAGGCTCGATGGGGTTCGGTCCACGGAAGCGCGCGACCTCGGAGGTCCCGCGCTTCAAGTCGTGGCCGAACGCTGACGGACAGCCGACGCTGCAGGGTTTCGCCGGGTACAAGGCGGGCATGTCCCACGTCGTGGTGATCAACGACCAGTCTGGCTCCCCCCGTGAAGGGATGGAGGAGACGGTTCCGGTCACCATCGTGGAGACGCCGCCGATGTACGCGGTCGCGCTGCGAGCGTACGAGGACACACCATACGGACTCCGTCCGACGACGGAGGTCTGGACCGACGACGCGCGCCCCGAACTCGATCGGGCGCTCGACGTCCCCGAGGGACACGACCTCGAGGCCCAGGCCGAGGAGCTGCGCGAGCTCGCCGCGAACGGCGAGGTCGCCGAGGTGCGGGCGATCACCCACACCTCGCCTGGTGAACTCCAGGGCGTTCCCCGGACGACCCCCGACGTGATGGAAACCCGGATCGGCGGTAGCTCGATCGACGAGCGCGTCGACCACGGACTCGATCTCGTCACCGAGGGCGGCGAGCACTCGATGACGGACGTGTTCCGCGCCGGCGAGTATCTCGACGTCGCGGGCGTCACCAAGGGCAAGGGCACCCAGGGCCCCGTCAAGCGCTGGGGCGTCCAGAAACGCAAGGGGAAGCACGCACGCCAGGGGTGGCGCCGACGCATCGGCAACCTCGGCCCGTGGAACCCCTCCCGCGTCCGCTCGACGGTACCCCAGCAAGGACAGACGGGCTACCACCAGCGGACCGAACTGAACAAGCGCCTCGTCGACGCCGGCGACGACGAGGTCACGCCCGACGGCGGCTTCGTCAACTACGGCGAGGTCGAGGGCAACTACGCACTGGTCAAGGGCTCGCTGCCCGGTCCGGACAAGCGGCTTCTCCGCTTCCGACCGGCAGTCCGCCCCGGAGACCAGCCGCGCCTCGATCCCGAGGTGCGCCACGTCTCGACGGCATCCAACCAGGGATAATCCATGACGACAGTACACGACCTGGATGGCGAGGCCGCGGGCGAGGTCGAGCTACCGTCGGTGTTCGACGCCGACTACCGGCCCGACCTCATCAAGCGCGCCGTCCTCGCCGCACAGGCAAACCGGACGCAGGACTACGGGTCCGACGAGTACGCTGGCCTCCGCACACCTGCGGAGTCCCAGGGAAGCGGTCGCGGCATGGCCCACGTGCCCCAGCAGAACGGGCAGGCCCGCCGCGTTCCCCAGACCGTCGGTGGCCGTAGCGCACACCCGCCGAAGGCGGAGAAAGATCGCGGCAAAGCAGTCAACGACAAGGAGCGCCAGGCGGCGATCCGCTCGGCCATCGCGGCCACCGCGGACGCCGATCGCGTGCGCGACCGCGGTCACGAGTTCGACGACGAGCTCGAGACCCCGGTCGTCGTCGACGACGAGTTCGAGGACCTCGTGAAGACCCAGGAGGTCGTCTCGTTCCTGGAGGCAGCGGGTCTCCACGACGACGTCGTTCGAGCCGACGAGGGCCGCACCGTTCGCGCAGGCCAGGGGACGACCCGTGGCCGCCGGACGCAGGAGCCCAAGTCGATCCTCTTCGTGACTTCCAGTGACGCTGGTCCCTCGACGGCCGCCCGCAACCTCGCGGGCGCCGACGTGGCGACTGGCTCCGAGGTCAACGCCGAGGAACTCGCGCCCGGAACGCATCCGGGCCGACTCACGGTGTTCACCGAGGCCGCACTCGAGGAGGTGAGCGAGCGATGAGCTCCACGCAGTCCGTGATCAAGCACCCGCTCGTCACCGAGAAGGCGATGAACGACATGGACTTCGAGAACAAGCTCCAGTTCGCGGTTCGCACCGACGCCACCAAGCCGGAGATCGCGGACGCGGTCGAGGAGCAGTTCGAGGTCGACGTCACGTCGGTCAACGCCCACGTAACGATGGACGGCTACAAGAAGGCGATCGTCGAACTCAGCGAGGACCACGACGCCGACGAAGTCGCCTCGCGAATCGGGGTGTTCTGAACATGGGACGACGCATTCGCGGACAGCGGCGAGGACGCGGCGGCTCGGTCTTCCGGGCGCCATCCCACCGCTACAAATCCGACAAGCAGCACAAGAAAAACGAGGACGGCGACCTGGTCAGCGGCGAGGTCGTCGACATCGAGCACGACCCAGCGCGATCCGCGCCGATCGCCCAGGTGACCTTCGAGGACGGCGACCAGCGACTGGTCCTGGCTCCCGAGGGCGTCGCAGTCGGCGATCAGATTCAGGTCGGCATCTCGGCCTCGATCGAGCCCGGCAACACGCTCCCACTGGCAGAGATCCCGGAGGGCGTGCCGGTCTGTAACGTCGAGTCCAACCCCGGCGACGGCGGGACCTTCGCGCGCGCCAGCGGCGTGAGCGCACGCGTGGTCACGCACGATCGATCTGTTACCGTCGTCCAGCTGCCCAGTGGCGAGGTCAAACGCCTCGACCCCGACTGCCGCGCCACGATCGGCGTGGTGGCGGGCGGTGGCCGAACGGAGAAGCCGATGGTCAAGGCCGGAAACAAGTACCACAAGGTAAAATCGCGCGCGATGACCTGGCCGCGGGTCCGTGGCGTCGCGATGAACGCCGTCGACCACCCATTCGGTGGCGGCGGACGACAGCATCCCGGACGGCCGAAGTCCGTCTCCCGGGACGCACCGCCGGGCCGCAAGGTCGGCGACATCGCCTCCCGTCGAACCGGACGGGGAGGTGACGAATAATGAGCGAATCAGGATACAGAACCGGTCACGAAGGCGAGTTTACCTTCCGTGGCCACACGCTCGAGGAGTTGCAGGACATGAGCGTCGACGACGTCGCGGAACTGCTCCCCGCACGCCAGCGGCGAAGCATCGAGCGCGGGCTCTCCCCCGAGAAGCAGAAGCTCCTCGAGGACGCTCGCGAGGCCGAACCCGAGGAGACGGCCCAGTCGCCGCTGCGAACGCATCTGCGCGACATGCCGATCCTCCCCGAGATGGTGAACATCACGTTTGCCGTCCACGACGGGCAGGAGTTCGAGCGCGTCGAGGTCGAGCCCGAAATGCTCGGGCACTACCTCGGCGAGTTCCAGCAGACTCGCGGCAAGGTCGAGCACGGCCAGGCCGGTATCGGTGCGACTCGATCGTCGAAGTTCGTACCACTCAAGTGAGGTGATAGGATGGGAATCAGCTACAGCGTGGACGTAGACCCGGACGCGACGGCGAAAGCGATGCTCCGGGAGCGTCAGATGAGCCAGAAGCACAGCAAGGCGATCGCCCGCGAGATCAAGGGCAAGACGGCCGACGAGGCCGTCGCCTACCTCGAGGACGTCATCGCCGGCGATCGATCCGTCCCGTTCCGGGAGCACAACAGCGGCGTCGGCCACCGATCCGACATCGACGGCTGGGACGCCGGCCGCTACCCCGAGAAGGCCAGCGAGGGCTTCCTCGACCTGCTCGAGAACGCGATCGCGAACGCCGAGCACCAGGGATTCGACGGCGCGACGATGGAGATCGCACACGTCGCATCCCACAAGGTCGGCGAATCACAGGGCCGCAAGCCCCGAGCGATGGGCCGGGCTGGCGCCTGGAACTCGCCGGAGGTCGACGTCGAGCTCGTGCTCGCAGAGGGCGAGGAGATCGACGACGAGGGAGGTGACGCCTGATGGCGGACGAACACCAGTTCATCGAGGACGGCCTCCAGCGGAGCCAGATCGACGAGTTCTTCGCCGAGGAGCTGGGCCGCGCCGGCTACGGCGGCATGGACGTCGCCAAGACGCCGATGGGGACCCAGATCGTCCTGAAAGCCGAGAAGCCCGGTATGGTCATCGGCAAGGGCGGTGAGAACATCCGATCGATCACCACGACCCTCGAGGAGGAGTTTGATCTCGAGGATCCCCAGATCGACGTGCAGGAGGTCGACGAGCCGGACCTCAACGCCCGGATCGTCGCCGACCGCCTGGCGAACGCCCTCGAGCGTGGCTGGTACTTCCGGAAGGCAGGCCACACGACGCTCGAGCGGATCATGGACGCCGGCGCGCTCGGTGCGGAGATCGTCCTGTCGGGGAAGGTCACGGGCGCCCGCGGGCGCGTAGAGAAGTTCTCTGACGGCTACATCAAGCACAACGGCGAGCCCGCCGAGACGGTCGTCGACCACGGCCAGGGCGTCGCCGTCATGAAGCTCGGTACGATCGGCGTGACGGTGAAGATCATCCCGCCGGGCGCCGAGCTGCCCGACGACTTCGAGATCGCGGAGGAGGCCTCCACCGAGGGCCTCGAGCCCGAAGACGCCGAAGCTGGCGTCGAGGAGCTGCTCGAGGAGCCCGACGAGGATGACCTCGAAGAGCTCGAGGACGCGGCTGCGGAGTCCGACGAGGACACCGGCGAGTTCCCCGAGGAAGTCGTCGAGGAGGACGAGGAGTTCGAGGACCCCGAGATCCCGGATGACGACGACGTCGCCGAGGAGCTCGAGGAACTCGAGGAGTCCGTCGAGGACAGCACCGACGCGGCGGAAGCCGCGGAGGACGACCTCGACGAGGATACCGAGGCGGAAGCCGAGGACCTCGTCGAAGAGATGGAGGAGGCTGACGAAGCCGACTCCGAGGACGAGGAGTCCGACGCGGACGACGAGTCCGACGACGCAGACGCCGATGCCGACGAGGAGGGTGACGACGAATGACCGAGATTCACCCAGTCGAGGTTCGGGACATGACGCCGGCCGAGCGTGAGGCCGAGCTTGAGGATATCCAGACGGAGCTGCTCAACGCGAAGTCCGTGCAGGCAGCGGGCGGTGCGCCGGACAACCCCGGTCGCATCAAGGAGCTCCGGCGTGCGGTTGCCCGGATCAAGACGATCCAGAACGAGGAGGGAGACCTCGACGAATGAGCCTGACGCCCGCGTCGCTTCCCCGACACGAGCTGGTCGGTCTACCCGTTCGGGTAGCCGACGCCAGCGATTCCGGTATGGCCGGAATCGCGGGCCGCGTCGTCGCCGAGACGACGTCCACGCTCTCGATCCGCGGCCACCGCGAGGGGGCCGCTGGCGGGGAGGCGCGGGTTCGTCAGGTTCCAAAGCGCGGGACGACGTTCGAATTTTTGCTCACAGATGAAGCTGCCGACGGCGCGAGCCCGCCCACCGAGGGCGCCCGCAAGGGGTCGGGGACTGCGTCCAAACTGCCCACCGACTCCGTGGTGGCCGGCGAGGGCGTGGCCCACGTTACGGTGGATGGAGCGCGACTCCACGCGCGACCTGCGGAGCGAACGGAGACACGGAGTGATTCCACATGGCGATAGGACTAGACGTATCAGCGCCTCCGGAGCCAGACAACCCGGAGGACTACGACTACGAGACGTGTCCGTTCTACGGCGAACTCTCCGTTCGAGGGCAGATCCTCGAAGGCGAGGTCGTCTCGACGGACATGGATCGGACCGTCGTCGTCCAGCGGGAGTACGACGTCCCGGTCGAGAAGTACGACCGGCTTATGAAGCGTCGCTCCCGGATCCCGGCCCACGTGCCGGGCGTCCTCGACGGTATCGAGGACGGCGACACGGTCCGGATTGCAGAGTGTCGACCGCTATCGAAGACGAAGAGCCACGTCGTGGTCGACGTGGTGGACGGAGGTGACGCCTGATGGAGGCGCTCAACGCCGACGTCACCCAGGGTCTCGAGAAGGGCTCGATCGTGAACTGCGCCGACAACACCGGCGCTCGAGAGCTCAAAGTGATCAGTACCCACGGTTACAGTGGGACGATCAACCGCCACCCGAAGGCGGGCCTGGGCGACAAGATCACCGTCTCGGTCACCAAGGGGACGCCCGAAATGCGTCGCCAGGTGCTCGAGGCAGTGGTCGTGCGCCAGCGCAAATCCATCCGGCGACCAGACGGCCAGCGCGTGAAGTTCGAAGACAACGCGGCCGTCATCATCGACGAGAACGAGGAACCCCGCGGGACCGAGATCAAGGGTCCCGTCGCACGGGAAGTCGCCGAGCGGTTCGGAACGATCGCCAGCGCGGCGACCATGATCGTATGAGAGTGATAGCATGAGCAAACAACCACGAACACAGCGAAACCGCACGGCAAACGCGGATCTTCACGAGCGCCACGACCTGGTTCGCTCGACGCTGTCCGACGACCTCCGCGAGGAGTACGACTCCCGACGGGTCCGCGTCAACGCGGGCGACACCGTCGAGGTCATGCGCGGTGACTACGCCGGCGAGACCGGCGAAGTCCTCCGCGTCGATCTCAAGGAGTCCGTCGTCCACGTCGAGGACGTCACGGTCGAGACCGCCGACGGCGAAGAGGTCCCACGACCGGTCGACGCCTCGAACCTCAAGGTCACTGGCCTCGAGGTCGACCGCGATCCCGAGCGCGAGTCCCGCATTCGCGGGGAGGACGAATCATGAGTAACCACCAGAAGCGCCTCTCGGTGCCGAAGTCCTGGCCGGTCGAGCGCAAGACCGAGACGTTCACCGTCAAGGCCGACGCCGGCCCCCACGGTGAGGACGGCGTGCCGCTGGTCGTCGTGCTGCGCGACGTCCTCGGCTACGTCGACTCCCGCAAGGAAGCCCGCTACGCGCTCTCTGCTGGCTCCGTTCGCGTCAACGGCGATCGGATCAGCGACGAGAGCCGACCGATCGGGATGTTCGACATCCTGGCGTTCCGCGAGCGAGAGGAGTTCTACCGCGTGTTCCCCGACGAGGGCGGTCGGCTTTCGCTGACCGAGATCGACGAGGACGCCGCGGGCTCCAAGCTGGGCAAGGTCATCGGCAAGCGCGACATTGCCGGTGGCGACGTTCAGCTCACGCTCCACGACGGCGAGACGCTCGTCGTCGAGGCGGGCGCGGAGTACGCTCCGAAGGACTCGCTGGTCGTCGACAACGAGGACGGCGAGGTCGTCGCTCACTTCCCCTACGAGGAGGGTGAGCTCGTCACCGCCGTCCGCGGCCAGCACGCCGGCCAGATCGGCGAACTGGAGACGATCGACGTGGCAGCGGGGAGCTCCCCGAACCGCGTCCTCGTCGACGGTCTCGACGACGAGACCTTCGAGACTGTCGAGGAGTACGTCGTCGTCATCGACGAGAACTTCGTCGCCGAGGAGCCCGATGAGGGGTCCGACGACGAAACGGCCGAGGAGGCCGACGCGGACGACGATTCCGACGACGACGGAGGTGACGACGAATGAGCCAGGCCGAGTTCCACGAGATGCGCGAGCCGACCGTCGAGAAGGTCGTCGTGCACATGGGCGTCGGCGAGGGCGGTGAGCCGCTCGCACTGGCCGAGGACATCCTCGGCGAGATCACCGAGCAAGAGCCTGTCCGTACCAAGGCCAAATCTGCCGAGCCGGAGTTCGGGATCCGCGACGGTGACCCGATCGGCGCGAAGGTGACGCTGCGCGGCGAGGACGCACACGAGTTCCTCGAGACAGCGCTCTCCATCGCCGACCTCTCCAAGCGGCAGTTCGACGACACCGGGAACGTGAGCTTCGGCATCGCCGAGCACACCGAGTTCCCGAGTCAGGAGTACGATCCCTCGATCGGGATCTTCGGACTCGACGTTACCGTCAACATGGTTCGACCGGGCTACCGCGTCACCAAGCGCGACGCCGAGACCCGGTCGATCCCGACGGGCCACCGCCTCGATCCCGAGGACGCCGTGGCCTTCGTCGAGTCGACCTACGACGTAGAGGTGACAGCATGACCGAGCAAGAGGAGACCCAGACTGACACGGGCGAGCACGCCGAGAAGCGTACCGGCCAGCTCGAGGCCTGCCGTCGCTGCGGACGCGAACAGGGCCTCGTCGGCAAGTACGATATCTGGCTGTGCCGACAGTGCTTCCGCGAGATCGCGCGTGACATGGGATTCAAGAAGTACCGATAACGATGACAGCAGACGATCCACTGGCGAACGCGCTCTCGGGCATCGACAATGCGGAGAGCGTCGGGCACCTCACCCACGAGGTATCGCCCGCCTCCGAAGAGGTCGGCAGCGTGCTTTCGGTCCTCTACGATCGCGGTTACATCGAGGGATTCGAGCACGTCGACGACGGCAAAGCCGGTCGCTTCGAGGTCGAACTGAACGGCGCGATCAACGACTGCGGTCCCGTCAAGCCCCGCTACTCCGCGGGTGCCGGCGAGTACGAGAAGTGGGAGAAGCGGTTCCTCCCCGCTCGCGACTACGGCGCCCTCGTCGTGACGACGAGTCACGGCATCATGAGCCACTACGAGGCTCGTGAGGAAGGGGTCGGCGGGCAGGTGATCGCCTACGTGTACTAGACAATGCCACGAACAGACATCCCGATCCCCGAGGCCGTCGACGTCGAGATCGACCATCTCGACCTCACCGTCTCGGGCGACAACGGTAGCGTGACGCGGCGGCTCTGGTACCCCGACGTGACGATCTCCCTCGAGGAGGTCGACGTCGAGGCCGACGGCGACGATGCGGACACCGAGTCCGTCGACGCCGTCGTTATCGAGAGCGACGCCGACGACGCCAAGACCATGTCGACGCTGGGCACCTTCGAGTCCCACGTCGAGAACATGTTCCACGGCGTCTCCGACGGCTGGACCTACGAGATGGAAGTGTTCTACAACCACTTCCCGATGCAGGTCACCGTGGAGAACGAGGAGGTCGTCATCGAGAACTTCCTCGGCGAGCGCGCCCCGCGACGGGCGCCGATTCACGGCGACGACACGCAGGTCCAGGTCGACGAAGAGGAGATCACCGTCTCCGGCCCCGACAAGGAGGCCGTCGGCCAGACTGCCGCGGACATCGAACAGCTCACACGCGTGAACGACAAGGACGTCCGCGTCTTCCAGGACGGCGTCTACATCACGAACAAGCCGCGCAAGGGTGGTGCCTGATGAGCGATTCATCCGAGATCGAGGATCTCGCTGGCGTCGGTGCCAGCAAGGCAGACGCACTGCGCGAGGCCGGCTACGAGTCCGTCGAGGACGTTCGCGCCGCCTCTGTCGACGAGCTCTCGGAGGTCGAGGGCATCGGCAACGCGCTTGCAGCACGCATCAAAGACGACGTCGGCGATCTGGAGGTCGAGGAGGACGACTCCGAGGACGATTCCAGCGCCGATAGCGAGTCCACCGACGCCGACGACGAGTCCGACGACTCCGAGGCGGACGAGGAGGACCGCGACCTCGACGACATCAGTGGCGTCGGTGCCAGCAAGGCCGACGCACTGCGCGATGCCGGCTACACCACGCTCGACGACGTGCGTGGGGCCAGCCAGTCCGACCTCTCCGGCGTGGAGGGCGTTGGCAACGCGCTGGCAGCCCGCATCAAAGCGGACGTCGGTGACCTCGACGTCGACGCCGAGCCGGAAGGCGAAGTCGAAGACGAGGGTCCCGAGGATGCGGACGAGGACGTCGAGACCGAACTGCGCGCCCGCGGACACGCGGACAAGACGCCGGAGCTCTCCGAGGAGGAAGAGCGGCTCCTCGAGCGCCGGAGTGCCGTGTCTTCGCCGCAGTTCAACCGACAGGACTACCACAAGAAGAAACGCGTGCCGTCTTCCTGGCGCGCACCACGCGGCCAGCTCTCGAAGCAGCGCCGCGGCATCAAGGGCAAGGGCGCAAAGGTCGCGGCGGGCTTCCGTTCGCCGACGGCCGTTCGCGGTCGCCACCCCAGCGGTTTCGAGGAGGTCCGCGTCCACAACACGGACGACCTCGATGGCGTCGACGGCGACACTGAGGCGGTACGCATCGCCTCCGGCGTCGGCGGTCGCAAGCGCGAGCGCATCGAGGACGAGGCCGAGGAGGCCGGCATCCGTGTGCTCAACCCCACCTACGAGGAAGTCGAGGTGAGCGAGTAATGACTGACCTCAGTGCCCAGAAGCGACTCGCGGCAGACGTCCTCGACGTCGGCGAGAACCGCATCTGGCTCGACCCCGAGGAACAGGACGAACTGGTTGACGCGATCACCCGGGAGGACATCCGAGAGCTCGTCGACGAGGGCGCGGTACGCGCCAAGCCCACGTCCGGCAACTCCCGTGGCAAGGCCCGCGAGCGCTCCGAAAAGCGCGCCTACGGGCACCAGACCGGGGCCGGCTCCCGCAAAGGGAAGTCCGGTGGCCGCCAGTCCGAGAAAGATCGCTGGACGCGCACGGCGCGCGCCCAGCGACAGACGCTCCGCGAGCTGCGCGACGACGGCGTCGTGACGCCCGCCCAGTACCGTGCGCTCTACAACAAGGCGCGCGGGGGCGAGTTCCCCGACGTCCGCCGTCTGCTCAACTTCGCGGAGGACGAATACCAGATCGACATCGACAGGAGTGAGTACTAGTATGGCGACAGGACCACGATACAACGTTCCGATGCGGCGTCGGCGCGAGGTCCGGACGGACTACCACCAGAGGTTGCGCCTGCTGAAATCCGGCAAGCCCCGACTCGTGGCGCGCACGAGCAACGGGCACGTCAGGGCGCAGCTGATCACCACCGGACCCGACGGCGACGAGACAGTAGCGAGCGCACACTCCGCGGACCTGGCCGAGTACGGTTGGGAGGCTCCCACCGGGAACCTTCCGAGCGCGTACCTGACTGGGCTTCTCGCGGGCAACCGTGCGGTCGAAGAAGGCATCGAGGAGGCCGTGCTCGACATCGGCCTGAACAGCCCAACGCCGGGTAGCAAGGTGTTCGCGATCCAGGAGGGCGCGATCGACGCGGGCCTGGAGATTCCCCACAACGAGGCGGTGCTGTCGGACTGGGAACGCAACCGCGGCGAGCACATCGCCGACTACGCGGAGTCGCTCGACGATCCGCTCTACAGTGGTGAGTTCGACGCGACGGAGCTGCCCGAGCACTTCGATACGGTCAGGGAGGAGCTGCTATGAGCGACAACTACAACGACGACGGCTGGGAACCGGTCACCCGGCTCGGCCGGCAGGTTCAGGAGGGCGAAATCGACACGATGGAGGACGCCCTCAACTCGGGTCTCCCGCTGAAGGAGCCCGAAGTGACCGACCGGCTGCTGCCCGGGCTGGAAGACGAAGTGCTGGACATCAACATGGTCCAGCGGATGACCGACTCCGGACGGCGCGTGAAGTTCCGCTGCGTCGTCGCAATCGGCAACCGCGACGGCTACGTCGGCTACGCCGAAGGGCGTGACGACCAGGTCGGCGCCGCGATCCAGAAGGCCATCGAGATCGCGAAGCTGAACATCATCGACGTCTCCCGTGGCTGTGGATCCTGGGAGTGTGGCTGTGGCCGTCCCCACACGGTCGCGCTGCGCACGCAGGGCAAGGCAGGCTCCGTCGAGGTCACGCTCCAGCCCGCACCGCGCGGGCTCGGCCTGGCCGGCGGCGAGACGCCCCGTCACGTCCTCGAGCTCGCAGGTATCGAGGACGCGTGGACGGAGGCCAGCGGAAACACCCGTACCACCGTCAACTTCGCGAAGGCGACGTTCAACGCTCTCCGCAAGACCGCGGAGGCGCGCGTCCCCGAGTACGCCTTCGACCAGCGTGAGGTGATCGAGTGATGTACGCAGTCGTGCAGCTCCGTGGGGAGGTCAACGTCTCCGAGGACGTCGTCGATACTCTCGAGATGCTGAACCTCCACCACGTCAACCACGCGGCGCTCGTCCCCGCAACGGACACCTACGAGGGAATGATCACGAAGGTTCACGACGTCGTGGCTCACGGTGAGCCATCGACCGACGTCGTGGCCACGCTGGTCCGATCTCGCGGCGAGCCCCTCGAAGGGGAGGCCGAGATCGACGACGAGTGGATCGATTCGAACACCGACTACGACGACGTCGACGCGCTGGCCGAGGCCCTTGTCGCCGAGGAGACGACCCTCCGCGATGCGGGTCTCTCCCCGGTCCTGCGCCTGCACCCGCCCCGTGGCGGTCACGACGGCATCAAGCAGCCCGCCGGGTCCGGCGGCCAGCTCGGCGTCCACACAACAGAGCAGATCGACGAACTGCTCACGTCGATGCGATAACAATGACGAGCAAGAAACGACGCCAGCGCGGCTCTCGCACGCACGGCGGCGGCACCCACAAGAACCGACGTGGTGCCGGCCACCGCGGCGGCCGGGGTCGTGCTGGCCGCGACAAGCACGAGTTCCACAACTACGAGCCGCTGGGCAAGCACGGCTTCAGCCGGCCCCAGTCCGTCCAGGAGGAGATCCTCGAGATCAACGCCTCCAAACTCGACGAGGACGCCGCGCTCTACGCGGCAGAGGGCCTCGCCGAGGCCGAGGGCGACGGCTACGAAATCGACGCTCGCGAGATCGTCGAGGACGGGTTCGAGGCCGACGCGGTGAAGGTTCTCGGCGGCGGGCAGGTCCGCGGCGAGCTAACCGTCGTCGCCGACGCCTTTTCCGCCAGCGCCCGCGGTCTCATCGAGGAGGCCGGCGGCGAGGCGGTCCTCTCCGAGCGCGGCGAGGCCGCGGCCGAGGACGAGGAGGACGCCGAAACAGAAGACGTATCACCGGAGTCCGCTGGGGAGTAATCAATGGGCTGGAAGGAGGTCGCCGAACCGGTGCTCTCGCGGATGCCGGTCGTGCGTCGACCGGACTCGCACGTCCCGTTCAAGCGGAAGCTGGCGTGGACGGCGTCCGTGCTCGTACTGTACTTCTTCCTCACGAACGTCCTTCTGTGGGGAATGTCGGACAGCGCGGACGCATTCGGGCAGTTCCGAACCGTCCTCGCCGGCGCGCAGGGGTCGCTCCTGCAGGTCGGGATCGGCCCGATCGTCACCGCGTCGATCGTGCTACAGCTACTGGGCGGTGCTAACCTCCTCGGTCTCGACACCGACGACCCGCGGGATCAGGTGCTCTATCAGGGGCTCCAGAAGCTGCTGGTCGTAATCGTTACGCTGCTGACGGCAGTTCCGATGGTGTACGCCGGGTTCATCCAGCCGGATCAACAAGTAGCGGCGCAGCTGGGTGTCAGCACCTCTGCGATCCGCCTCCTGCTGGTCACGCAGATATTCATCGGCGGGCTCCTGATCCTCTACCTCGACGAGATCGTCTCGAAGTGGGGCGTCGGTAGCGGGGTCGGGCTGTTCATTATCGCTGGCGTCAGCCAGCGCCTCGTCGGTGGGTTCCTCAGTCTCGACGGCGGCTTCTTCGCCAACTGGTTCGACATCATCACTGGCCGGACACCGATCGGCCCGATCATCGGCGGCGGCGGACTGATGGACATCCTCCTCGCTCCGGGGAACTTGCTGGCGCTGATGACCACGATCTTCATCTTCATCGTGGTTGTCTACGCCGAATCCGTCCGGATCGAGATCCCACTCTCGCACGCTCGCGTCAAGGGCGCCCGGGGTCGGTTCCCGGTGAAGCTCATCTACGCGAGCGTTCTGCCGATGATCCTCGTTCGCGCGCTGCAGGCGAACGTGCAGTTCTTCGGCCAGCTCCTGAACCGACAGGGCATGATGCCGGCGTGGCTTGGCGTCTACACCGACGGCAATCCGGTCGGCGGGCTGATGTACTATCTTGCGCCGATCTACACGCCCCAGGACTGGATGTGGTTCGCGGGCCAGACGCCCGCGGGAATCGAGGCCTGGCAGATCATGATCCGCGTCGGTATCGACCTCACCTTCATGGTGGTCGGCGGCGCGATCTTCGCGATCTTCTGGGTCGAGACGACCGACATGGGGCCGGAAGCGACGGCCAAACAGATCCAGAACTCCGGGATGCAGATCCCCGGGTTCCGCCAGGACGTCGGCGTCGTCGAGAAGGTTATGGAGCGGTACATCCCGCACGTGACCGTCATCGGCGGTGCCCTGGTCGGCCTGCTCGCCGTCATGGCCAACATGCTCGGCGCCATCGGTGGCGTCTCCGGTACGGGGCTGCTGCTGACGGTCTCCATCACGTACAAACTGTACGAGGAGATCGCCGAGGAGCAGCTCATGGAGATGCACCCGATGATGCGCCAGATGTTCGGCTAGCGACGCCGGGGATCTGAACCGCCAGTCGCTCTCGGGTTTTCCTTTCGCGTTTCTCTGTTTTCCGCGTTCCGTTGCTCCCGATTTTCCTACTCCGCGTTCACATCGAACCACCGTTGGACTCGACGCCGAGCTCCTGCTGGCGACTGATTACTCCGGTAGCTGCGCTATTCGATCGGCGAGCCGCCGACCAATCTGTGCCAGTCCGTGATCGCCGGGATGAAGCACGTCGGTCGTCAGTCCCGTGGGCTCCAGTAGCTCGGACCCCTCGACGATCTCCACGTTCTCGTTCGCGGACTCCGCGACGATCGTTTGGAGTGCGTGCCGGAACGCCTCTGCGCGTTCGGCGTCGTCGCCCCGCACCAGATCGGCGTGGTAGGGAAAGAGCGTGATGCAGACGACGGGCGTCTCCGGGTGGGCGCTGGCGACGGTGTTGATGAGTGTGCGTGCGCGGTGGCGGAACTGCGCGAGCGTGAATCCACGGTTCGCCATGTTGACCGAGAGTGCGAGCGTCGCCACGTCCCAGTCCTCGCGGTCGGCGATGTACTCGGCCATCGCGGGTTCACAGAACGCTGATCCCGAGGTGCCCAGATTGATCGGATCGACCCCGAGCGCTCTGGCCGCCTGTGCGACGTAGGTCAGATGGGGAGCCGCGCCAGCGCCCTCCGTGATCGAGGTGCCGTAGGCCAGGTATCGGCGGTCGGGCCGTTCGTCCACCGTCGGCGGTCGGCACGGTCCCGCGACGTCGTGAAGTGCGACGGGCGCGGCGTCCGCAAAGCGGAGCCGACAGACCCGGGGATCGAAAGCAGCGGTATCGCCGCCGTCGACATCGAGATTCTGGATCCGATCTGGCACCTCGAAGTCGGCGGTGGTCGGCGTCGGTCCGACCTCGATGGGTTCGGTCGGCTGGAACTCGCCCCAGAACGGCCAGACTACGGTGCGTTCGGGTGCGGACAGTGTAATCTCGACGCTCCCGGCGGCGTCTGGCACGAATCGGAGTTCACAGCCGGTCGGATGTCGAAGTCGCTCGCGGGCGGCGACGTTCAGATTAGCACCGACTGTGTCGGGAATGCGGGCGAATCGGTGGCCATCAACAGCCCACTCCGCGGAGTCGAGTTCGGCGACGTTGTGGGGCGAGACCGACGGATACACGTCGGACTCCATAGTTGCTGTTTCGTTACCGACGGTGGAGTTTATAGCTGTGTTTCGGCGACTGTGAGGCGGCGCAACCACTGGGTCGGTCAGTTCCGTGCCAGCGTCTGCAGACAATCACAACCGCCGATCGCGATCAGTCGTCGGCCTGCCCGGCAGCGGTTTCGGCCTCACCGGTCGCGGTCAGATCGGCCTCGTTCTCGAGCCACTCGTCTGCGTCCATGGCCGCTTTGGAACCCATCCCGCCGGCGGTGATCGCCTGCTGGTAGTGGAAGTCGACGACGTCGCCAGCACCGAAGATCCCCTCGACGTCGGTGGCCGTCTGACCGCCCTCGAAACCGCCCGCGACGCCGAGATAGCCGGCGTCGTCCATCTCGACGCCGGTGCCCTCGAGGTAGTCCGTGTTCGGCGTGTGGCCGATGGCGTAGAACACCGCGCCCACGTCGTGGTCGAAGACTTCGACCTCTCCGTCGAACTCGGGATCGTCGAACTTGTCCTTCGGGTGGCCGTCGGGGTGGCGCAGGAGGGTGACGTGGTCGACGCCGTCGGCCTGCGAGCCGTGAATCTCCGCGAGTTCGGTGTTCCGCATGATCTCGACGTCGCCGTCCTCGACCTTCTTCTCGATGCGGTCGATCCAGTAGTCCTCTGCGCGGAACTCCTCGCGGCGGTGTGCGAGATAGACCGTGTCTGCGAACTTCGTCAGGAAGTGTGCCTCCTCCATCGCGGCGTCGCCGCCGCCCACGACGAGCATGTCTTCGTCGCGGAAGAAGGCGCCGTCGCAGGTCGCACACGTCGAGAGACCGTACCCCATCAGATCGTCTTCGCCGGGAACGCCGAGGGTGCGCGCGCTGGCGCCCGAGGCGGCGATGATCGCGTCGGCGGTGTAGACGTCGCCGTTCGTGAGTTCGACGCGGAACGGGCGGTCGTCGGCGTCGACGGTCTCGATGATGCCGTTCTCGAACTCGGCGCCGAACTTCTCGGCCTGCGCGCGCATCTCGTTGATGAGCTCGGGGCCGGAGATCCCCTCGGGGAACCCGGGGTAGTTCTCGACGTCCGTGGTGAGGGTGAGCTGCCCGCCCGGTTCGTCGCCCTCGATCACGAGCGGATCGTTGTTCGCTCGGCCGGCGTAGATCGCCGCGGTCATGCCCGCGATGCCGCTGCCAGCGATGACGAGCCGTCGGTGCTCGACGTCGTCGCCGCCGTCGGCAGCGACTGCTCCGGCGGCGTCACCTGTCTCAGCGAGTCCGAGTTTCGCGTCCAGCTCGCCGGCTTCCTCCAGTGCGGACAGGTCGTCGTACCCGCCGATCAGCTCGTCGTCGACGAAGATTTCGGGTGCGGTCTTGCGGCCCTTCGCCCGCTCCACCATCTCCTCGAACAGCGCCTCGTCGCCCGTTACTATGTACTCCTCGTACTCGATTCCCTTCGAGTCGAGGAGGTCTTTGGCTTTCTCACAGTAGGAGCAGTTCTCCTTCGTGTAGACCTCGACGTGGGGTTGGCTCATGTGGAGTTATAGGTGCTCCTCGCTGTAATTAGCTTGCGTTGTTCGAAGGGAACGGTTGGCACAGACGTCCAGTGGCTTCGCGTACGGTATAGTTCGCTTCCGAAGATCTGCCCGGTTCAGGGCGTTAACCGCTCGATGGAGACCCACTCCACGGCGCCGTTCTCGGGCCAGGCCACGACGAGCTGCTTTCGCACGCCGTGAGCGAGCCGAACGTCGAGCGCGAGGTCGCGAGGGTCGAAGGCGAACGCCGAGGGCACCACGCGAACGAGTCGTTCGGAGTGGCCGAGATCGTCGACGGACTCGACGCTGGAGTAGGTCCGGAAGTCCGCGCCGAACTTGAACCCGGTCTTTGGAACGACGCCGTACTCTCGCAACGCGGCGTAGACCTGCAGCCGTCGGTCGAACCGATCGCCCTCCACTGCACGCCCCCGCTCGACGACGGCGTCGTAGCCGCCCTCTACGGTGAGGGCACCTGCAGCCACGAGCTGGGCAGTTTCGACGAGTGAAAGCTGGAGCGCGTCGACGCCCTCGTCGCGTTTGCCGAGTGGCTGGCCGTAGAAGGACTGCTGGTAGAGCGCTTCTGGTGGTTCCCAGCAGAGCGCTCGATCGGCGAGGAGCGTGGCCTCGACGGTGCGATCCCACTCGGGCGTCGCGGTACCCTCCCACTCGGCCGCCTCGGTCTCGAAGTAGGTCACCTCGCTCTCTTCGTCGACGATCGCGAGCGTACAGCCCCCCAACTCGGTTGCGGGCACGGACTCACGTTCGCCAACGACCCGAACGCGGTACGCCACGGCGTCGTCCTCGGGGCCTTTCCCCCGCGGGTAGACGACGAAGTCGATCGTCTCGTCGGGGTCGCCGACCCAGCCCTCGCGTGCGGGCGAACAGTAGAACCCGCGCTCCCGGAGGTCGAGGTAGACCAGAAAGCAGAGTGCAGCCCGGTCGCCACCGTGGACGCTACCTGCGCCCTCCCGGAGGAACGTCTCGAACCCCACGCCGTCGACGGCGTCGATGTCGCCCCGCAGCAGGAGGTGGGCGGCTTCGACCCACGACAGCGCAATCTCGTTCCCCTCGAGAGGGTAGCCGTACCCCCGGGCGTCGTAGAATCGCTGCCGTGCGTCGCCGCCGACCACGACGAGACCGTCCTCCGTGCGGGCGTCCATACGCAGATGGGCGCCGCCCGCACTCAAAGAGGCGACGGTCCACAGTCACGCAGAGCAGGCGATCCGACGTCACTCCTGCCGGTCACAGGCGGAGTCGAGACACCGCCGCCCGCTAGCGAGTTCGAAGATCGGGAGTCCACACTCGCAGTCGTCGACGACGGTCCCGGTCGGCATCCCGAAACTACCCTCGCAGTCGGGGAACGCATCACAGCCCAGCAAGATACCGCCTCGCTGGAGCACGCGAAGGTCCTCGCCGCAGTCCGGACAGTCCCACTCGCGATCGAATCGCTTCTGGACCGCATCGAGCAGCGGCTCGCAGCTCCGATCGAGGCAGACGTCGAGTGGTGCGCCGCGCTCGACGCGAAGCCGGGGGAGGCCACAGGAACAGCGCTCCTCGCGGACGGTCGCGCCGTCGGGAAGGCCGTACCGCTCGGCACAGCCGATACAGCTGACTGCGCGACCCGAGCGGACGAGCGTCCCTTCACAGTCCGGACACTCGCCGACGGGGTGGCCAGCGCGAGTCGCCGGATAGCTGGCGTAGCCGTCCTCGGTGTGGGCGAGGACGCGCAGCCGTTCGTCGCCATCGCGGGCGTCGACGGTGAACGCCGCACCGTCGTCCTCGATTGCGGATGGATCGGTCCCCGCAATTCGCGACCCGACGATCGTGCGTGCGCCTTGGCGCTCACGGCCGTCCTCCGAACGCGAGCAGGATACTGACGCCGCGCGGGTGAGCCACGCGACGGGCTGATAGCCGTCTGCGTCGTGGACGAGCACCGTATTGTCGGGCTTGATTACGACGGTGACGTGGCCGCGTCGTTCCTCCCGACGATCGCCGTCCGCGACGACGGTGCAGTCCCCGGAGAGGACGCGGATTGCATCGCCGCC
Source organism: Salinarchaeum laminariae (assembly GCF_023204835.1). Classification (GTDB taxonomy): domain Archaea; phylum Halobacteriota; class Halobacteria; order Halobacteriales; family Salinarchaeaceae; genus Salinarchaeum; species Salinarchaeum laminariae. The sequence continues at coordinate 103,378 of NZ_CP096270.1, read as the reverse complement.
GTCGCCGAGCACCTCCGTGGTAACAGGCATGAACCGGGTTCGCCGCGGGTTCAGTGATAAAGCTGTGCCCACGACCGCGGTAATGCCGGGCCTACAAGTGCAGTAACTGTGACCTACGAACTGTTACGACCCGGGTACGCATCGGCCCAAAACGCAGGACGGCGGGCAGATGCTCTCTGCTCGACCGCGAACGATCTCGCCCGTTTTTGAAGGGTGACGGTCAACGGACGGTCGATGACCGATCCAGCATCACTGACGGTGACACACGGGTAGTCTACCGTGCGGGATCGTCGAATACGGGACTGAACGATCGCATTGTGGCGGATTCGTCACGGACACCGGGGCAGCTCAGTCGGTGATAGTCGGTCGCTGACTGACGGTCTGCTGCGCCGAACTGTCCATACATGGGGGAGAGAGCAGCGCATACGTCCATATAATTGCCAAATTTCTTCAAACACGAGTGAATTTGCGGAAGATTCTCACAAGGCATATATACCGTTGTCACAACACCTCGACTGAGGTTCGGGGGAGAGATTGACAATGCGCGAAACTGACGCAGAAATCGACAGTGGCGGAGTACAGGAGGCAACTCGTTCCAGCGAGTTCGAATCAGTGTCGACGCGACGGTACAGCGTGGCTCCCGACGAGCCACTCGACGTCGCAGTCGTGTACGCGGTGGCAGCGTCGAAAGGCGTCGACCCGATGGGGCTCGACGAGCCACTCAACGGTGCTATCGACGCGGACGCACTCCGGCAGCTATTCGCGTCCGCAGGGGACTCGCTCACCGCGAGATTCGTCCTCGACGGCTGTGAGGTTTCCATCGTCGACGGCGGCGACGACGTCATCGTATCTACTCGTTAGCACTTCGATACCGACGCTCGATTATACCCGGTGCCAGTCACGCAGAGCCAGTACTGGCGGGTGTGATGATCTCCGGAATTCTCCAATAACGACATTCCTACTACGGACGTATGGGGCCCATACTCCCCAAATTCGCGGTTCTGGGGCGGTGACGGTTCTGCCTTGTCCAGTAGCTATTTATCCACGGATGTCCTGGGAGCGTACTGTATGTCCCAGTGGCTCTCGGACGACGAACTCGAGCGAATATCACAGTTCGCAAACACACCTGGCTACGAGCGATCGCCCGAGATGTTGGCCCCCGAGGAGAGCGAAGAGTAGGATACACGATCGACGCCGATTTTTCTCGATCGCGTCTCGCAGGTGAACAGTTGCCACGTTTGGCCAGTCGTTGTAGCAGACACCGCACGCCCCCGAGCGTGGCCGATCGGTGGCCTCGGTCGACTCTGCAGACGGACGCTCGAGGAGCAACCCTGTGTCATTGGGTGTACTGTGAGCGAGCGGAACTGCAAGAGGGAGAGACACAGCGTCTACGGAGCGGGGAAGAACGAATGTGTGGCGTGGAGATATCACGAATCCGTGTGATCGACGGAGTCGACGACCGACCCAGTGAGTGATCGACCGCACCCGATGGCTAGTCGATCAGGTTCTCCGCCTCCATCTCCGACCAGACGCGGTCACCTTTCTCGGTGATCCCGTAGATTCGGCCCTTCCGTCGATCCTCCGGCACCAGCAGCTCGACCACAGAGCGCTCACGGAGCTCCTGAAGCGCCCGCGAGACGTGTGCGATCGAGATGCTGGTCTCGTCGGCGATGCGCGAAGGCGTCGCCGGTCCGTTCGCGAGACAGCTGAGGACCTCGGTGCGGTAGTTCGAACTGATCACGTAGCCGATTTCGTCCCACTCGTCGTTCATGATTTGCTGTGCTCGTGGACTGTTGGATCGTTCGAAGCAGCCGAGCGAGTGCTCCGGGGGTCAGTCTGGTCACGGGTCGTCGGCGCGGGTCGTCGGTCGTCTGTGGGCTGTATCACGGTCGGATCACTCGTCCTCGATGAGCGCAAGTGTGTCTCGCTTCGATCGACGGGCGTAGACGTAGTTCGCGAGCGCAATCACTGCGATCGCGCCCAGGACGAACAGTCCGATGCGGAACTGGATCGCATTCCCGCCGCCGGCCAGCGGGGCGAGCAAGACGCCGACGAGCCCCGCGAGAGCAACCCCGAGGTAGAGCCACTGCCAGGGAACGTCGGTCCCGTTCCGATCGAGCTGCTCGTCGATGTCGTCGGCTTTCGCGGTAAGTGCGACGTTGCCCGTCTCCGAGTCGTAGGTGACGACGCCGACCTCCTCGAGCTTGGGCACGTGAGTCTGGTACAGTGAGACGTACGCGCGCTTGCGCTGCTGACTGGTCAGCTCGTCGACGGGCACGTCGTTTTCTTTGGCTGCGATCTGTGCTGCGAGCTCCGTCAGCTGAACGGGCTCCTCGACGCGCTTGAGGTAGTGTAGCACGAACCGCCGACGCGGATTGCTGAGCAGGTCGAAGATCGTGTCGAGTGACGACAACTCTTGATCGGTTTCTGACATTAGCTGGGTCGTTTGTAGATGCCGGCTGTGGCGGCGTGGATCCGCTCGGTACAGCGAACCTTTCCGGAGTCTAGCACTTTGTTACAACCCGGTTTCCTCCGGCGATTCCGATCAAATCGCAGGATAGCGGCGCCGTATCCGTTCACACCACGATCGAAGCCCCGCGACGGAATGGCCCTCCCACGCCTGCAGGAGTCCGCTCCTACTGGCGCTATGGCGAGTATAACAATACAGGACCGGTCCCCGAGTTCCGCCCAGAATGAGTTCTCTGGCTGCCCGTCGTCTCACTGACCGATCCACCGAACGATGACGTACGGTGAATCTCGCATGCCCGCGTGGCAACGTGCGCTGTCAGATCGCGTCGCCGCAGACGTCGTCCTCGCGTGGATACTCGCTGCCGTCACTTACCTCGTCGTGGCGATCGACGCACCGGCGGCGATCCGGATGGCCATCGGCGGCTCGGCGCTGTTCGTCCTTCCGGGATACGTGCTCGTCGCAGTACTGTTCCCGCACAGGGGGCCAGTGGCCGCGCCGGGTCGGCTATCGTCGCTCCGCGGGCTCGACAGAGTGACCGCTCGCGAGCGCATGGCGCTGTCTTTCGGACTCAGTCTCGCCTTCCTCCCCGTGCTCGGAATCGGTATCGCGCTCTCTCCCTGGGGGTTCTCCGAGGCCGCGATCGTCGGTGGTCTCGTCACCTTCGTCGCGGTCGGTGGGCTGATCGCCGCGCTCGTTCGCCGACGTCTTCCGCCACAGGATCGGTTCCGGATCCCCCTCGCCACCTGGGCCGGCGAGCTCCGGGCAGCGCTGCTCGACGGATCGCCAGGCGAACGAACGGTCAACGCGCTCGTCATCGCGAGCGTCGTTCTGGCGTTGCTCACCGTCGGGGGTGCGCTCGCGATGCCCCAGGACGGCCAGACGTTCACGAACTTCGCCGTCCTCACCGAGAACGACGACGGACAGCTCATCGCCGGCGACTATCCCTCCGAGCTCGGCCCCAACGGGTCGGCCTCGCTGGTGACCGCCGTCGAAAACCACGAGCAAGAGACGATCAACTACACGGTCGTCGTGACGGTCGAGCGGAACGCAAGCGCGGACGCGTCCGACCGGACTGTGGAACTCGACCGCTACAGTGCGAGCGTCGATCCAGGGGAGCGATGGTCCCATCGACACGCGTTCCAGCCCACGATTTCCGGCTCCCAGCTCCGCGTCCACTACTACCTCTACCGGGGTGGGGCTCCGGCGGACGCCGACGCGGCCACGGCGTACCGGCATCTCTACTTCTGGCTCTCCGCACCATCCGGGGACGCCTGAGATGCTGCCCTGGGAGCACGCCGCGGTCGGCTATCTGGCCTACTCGCTGTACGCCCGCGTCGTCCATCGCCAGCCACCGCGTGGCGACGCCGTCCTCGCGGTCGCGTTTGCCGCGCTCCTCCCCGACCTCATCGACAAGCCGCTGGCCTGGGGTGCCGGCGCACTACCCAGCGGCAAGTCGCTCGCGCACTCGCTGCTGTTCGCTGGTCCGGCGATCGTCCTCGCCGGCCTCGCTGCGGGCCGACGCATCGCGGTCGCGTTCGCGCTGAGCTACCTGCTCCACCTCGGCGGCGACGTCCTGTTCCCGGTCGCGCTCGGGCACGCACCCGCGTACCGATTCCTGTTCTACCCGCTGATCGAACTTCCGGCGGCGGACACGCCGGGACTGTTCGCCAGGGCCGGCGAAGTCATCCACACGTTCTACGAGTTCCTCCAGACGTCCCGTGGCCGGATCTACGTCCTCTTCGAGGGTGCGCTTCTGGGCACGACGGTCGTGCTCTGGCTGTTCGACGGCCGGCCCGGCCTCGCGACGATCCGGCGGTGGCTCCTCCCCGAGCGAGCGGATCCCTTCAGCACGTAGGGGCGCGCTCGATCGCGGTATCTCACTCGTCGTTCTCCCACCCGATCCCTGTCCAGTCTCTCCTACCGTCTCCCTGTCCAGTCTCACCACCCCGCAAAGTCTCACCACCGCTCCCTGCTCAGTATCGTACTCCATCTCACTCACCCTGCCCCACCCCTTCTCCGGCAGTCTCGCACCTACTCTCTCACCCGCTCAGCCACACGCCCTCTGGGCCGTCCAGTCTCGCACCCACTCTCTCTGCAGGCAGGTCGCGTTCGCTGGGGCGTAGCCGGTCTGTACCGCGTGCGCAATGCTCGCTATAACAATACCCGGTTCGTCGGTAGCACGCTCACACGCCCCGCCGTTGGGGACACGTCACAATGACAGTAGCCAGAGTTCGGATCGCGACGCGGGCATCGCTATCGAACAGTACGGCCGGACCGAGGGGGGTGGTCCGGTGAGCATTCCGATCGCCGCTCCCGATCTGGGTGCGCGCGAACTCTCTCGCGCGATCGACGTCGTCGAGAGCGGTCGGCTCGCCGACGGGCCGGCCGTCAGAGAGTTCGAGACGGCGTTCAGCGACTACTGCGACGCGACCCACGGCGTCGCCGCGGCGAACGGCACGGCGGCACTCACCACCGCCTTGCGATCGCTCGGGATCGGCGCGGGCGACGTCGTCGTGACGACGCCGCTGTCCTTCGTCGCCACCGCGAACGCCGCACGGCTCGTGGGTGCGACGCCGGTGTTCGCGGACGTCGACCCCGCGCGCTACACGCTCGATCCCGACGCCGTGCGCGCGACGATCGAGGACTACGACGGCGAGGTGGACTGCATCGTCGCCGTTCACCTCTACGGGCTGCCGGCACCGATGGACGAGCTGGGATCGATCGCCGAGGAGTACGACGTTCCGCTCCTCGAGGACGCCGCACAGGCCCACGGCGCCGAGATCGCCGGCCAGCCCGTCGGCTCGCTGGGCGACGCTGCCTGCTTTTCCTTCTACCCGACGAAGAACGCGACGACGGGCGAAGGAGGCATGATCGTCACGGACGACGACGCGATCGCGGCCCGGGCCCGGCGCTACGTGAATCACGGCCGGAGCGACGCCGACGTCCACGAGTCCGTCGGCCACAACCTCCGGATGACGAGCCTCGCCGCCGCGATCGGCGGCGCACAGCTTAGGAAGCTCCCGCGCTACACTGCTGCTCGTCGGCGCGCGGCCGAGCGCTACACAGAGGCTCTTGAAGCGACGCCATCGGTGCTCGCACCGATCGAGCCCGCCGGGACGCGCCACGTCTACCACCAGTACACCGTGCGGACGCCCGATCGAGAGGCGCTTCGGAGCTACCTCGAGCGCAACGGCGTCGACAGTGGGATCTACTACCCGACGCCGATCCACCGACAGCCAGCGTACGATCGTCCGGCAACGCTCCCGGTCGCCGAGCAGGCAGCGGAGGAGGTGCTGTCGATCCCGGTGCATCCGGGCCTCTCCGCCGCCGAGGTCGACTCGATCGCGGAGCTGCTCGCAACGTTCGACCCGGAGGCTGCGTAGATGAGCGAACTCACAGCCGGCGTGATCGGCGTCGGTTCCATGGGGCGCCACCACGCCCGCGTCTACCACGAGCTACCGGGCGTCGACCTCGGTGGCGTCTACGACGTCGACCGCGAGCGCGCAGATGCCGTCGCGACGAACTACGGGACCGAGGCCTACGACCTGCAGTCACTCTTCGACGCCGTCGACCTCGTCTCGATCGTCGTCCCGACGGAGTACCACGCGGAGCTCGCGAACGCCGCGATCGACGCCGGCGTCGACCTCCTCGTCGAGAAACCGATCGTCGACGACGCCGAGGTCGGTCAGGAGATCGTCCGTGCCGCGCGGGAGGCGGACGTGACGCTCCAGGTCGGCCACGTCGAGCGGTTCAACCCCGCCGTGCGGGCGCTCCAGGACGTCCTCGCCGACCGCGAGATCATCGCCGTGGAAGCGAGGCGACTCGGCCCGCCCTTCGACGGCGACCGCGGCGTCACCAGCGGCGTCGTCTTCGACCTGATGATCCACGACCTCGACGTCGTTCGGTCCGTTCTCGACGTGACCGCCCGGGACGTCGACGCACGCGCCGGCGCGAACGGCGAGTACGTGACCGCGACCGTCGACTACGGCGACGGCGTCGTCGGCACGTTCACCGCGAGCCGCGTCACCCAGAAGAAGGTCCGCGAGCTCTCGATCACCACCACGGACTGCGTGGTCACCGTCGACTACATGGAGCAGTCCGTCAAGATCAACCACCGCTCGCTGCCGGAGTACGTCGAGACGAACGGCGACGTCCGCTACCGCACCGAGAACGTCGTCGAGCGCCCGACCGTCGAGAACGGCGAACCGCTCAAACGCGAACTCGAGGGGTTCGTCGACGCCACGAGGAACGGGGACGACCCCGTCGTCACCGGTGAGCAAGGCCTGGAGGTGCTCCGAACCGCCGAGCGGGTGGCTGGCGCTGCGGGTCGCGAGCACTGAGTACCCACCGAGAACCAGATTCCCCGACGTCCGCCCGGTCGTTCTTCTATTCCGCTTCGCTCCCCCTGTTCGTCTCTTCCGTTCGAGTCCCCTGCCCGTCCGCTCTGTTCGCCTCCCCTGCCCGTCCGCTCTGTTCGCCTCCCCTGCCTGTCTCTTCCGTTCGCCCGCTGTGCGCTCCCCTCGCCCCGTAGCAGCGCCATACCGATCGCTGCTGAGCGTGCACTCGCACCATAACAAACCGGTAGCCGTCGGAGGGATCGCTCGAGACCGACATGTACGAGGACCACACTGTCGCCGTCGTGATTCCGACCTACAACGAAGCTGGATTCGTGGGGACGGTGATCGAGACGATCCCCGACTACGTCGACCGAATCTACCCCGTCGACGACTGCTCCACGGACGGCAGCTGGGAGGAGATCCAGACCGCCGCCGCCCGAATCGACGGGACGGCGCCCGGCGATCACGAGGCGCGAGGTACTGAGGAAGCGTCCGGCGATGACGAGGCACGAGGAGATCGCGAGACACCAGGCGATGGCGAGACTCGCCCAGAGGACGATCCCTCGATGAGCGCCGACGGCGGCACCAGAACCACGGTGGCCGCGGGAGCGGATGCGGTACAGGCCGACGACTCCCCGCGGACGAACGGCACAGCCCCGGGGAATAGCGGCGAATCGCCCGCCAGCACCGGCGCTGCAGCGCCGTTCGATCGCCGCGTCGTTCCGATCCGTCACGAGCAGAACCGGGGCGTCGGCGGCGCGATCAAGACCGGCTACCAGCGCGCTCGGGCCGACCGGATTGACGTGACCGTCGTGATGGGTGGCGACGGGCAGATGGACCCCGACTGGATGCCGGACCTGCTCGAACCGGTCGTCGACGGCCGCGCGGAGTACGCCAAGGCGAACCGCCTTCTTCTCGACGAGCACCACGAGACGATGCCCCGGCACCGCTTCGTCGGCAACCACATTCTCACGATGCTCACGAAGATCGCGACGGGCTACTGGTCCGTCGGGGACCCACAGCACGGTTACACGGCAATCTCGCTCTCGGCGCTCGACGACGCCGGCATCGACGAGATGTACGAGTTCTTCGGCTACTGTAACGATCTGCTGATCCGGCTGAGCGCCGCGAACTGCCGCGTAGCGGACGTCCCCTGTCCGTTGACCTACGCAGACGAGGAGAGTCACATCGCGTACAGCTCCTACATCCCCCGCGTCTCGGGGATGCTCCTTCGATCCTTCCTCCGCCGGCTTCGAACGGATCGCGGATCCTCGGGCGGCCGCGGACGGCTGGCGCTGTTCGTCGGCGGCGCGATCGCGACGGTCGGCGGGGTACTCGGCGTGACCGCATCCGGGATCGCGGCGGGCCGCTCCGATGACTCACGAAACGCTCGGCGTTCGTCGAATGTCTCGCAGGAGAAGACGACGAACGACGAGAGTGCCTCCGCAGACACCGACGCGGCTGCGTCGGTCGACACTGACGTGGCGACCTTCGCCGAGAGCGACACGGGTGCTTCAGCCGCGAACGATGCCGCTACCTCGCCCGAAATCGAGCCGGCTGCCGCGGACCCGCGCGACGAACCGGCGGGCAGTGGCGGTTCGTCGAGCGTCGCACGCTGGGCCGTCCTCGCCATTGCAGGCGTCGCCGCGCTTCTGGGCGCGATGCTCCTCGATGCAGTGATGAACAGCAACTACAACTACACCGAGCGGATTCCGGACGGATCCGGCCCGAGAACCGAGGAATCGGAGTAGTGCAAGAACCGGAGTAGCGTATGAATCGGAGGGACGAACCGAACGAGACGGGATGGCGGCCCGGTTCTCTCACTTTTCGGCTCGAAGAGGTGTATAGCTACGTCACCGATTCGAGTTCGGCAACGAGAGAGCCAACTGCCTCGCGTACCACGTCGCTCTCTAGTCGTCCCTGCCAATAGTCGACGTCGGCTTGACTGATGGACTGGACTCCCCAGGGAACGACGTGGCTCTTCTCTGGCGTCCCTCCACGCAACCAATCAGACGCGTCAACTTCGATCAGTCCCTCCATCCACGTCCGCGTCGTCAGTGTCAGCGCGACGTACTGCTCGCCATGGAACGGCCGCCCCTCGTGATTCGAAACGATCACCCAGGGCCGCCCAGCGGCAGAGCCTTTGAACGGATCAGCACCGTAGACGACGTCTCCTGGCTGGAAGATTGGCACCTCGTCTTCGCTCACGTGTCGTCCTCCGAAACGCTTGGATGGGTATCGTCCGGTGTGTGCTCGCGCCACGCACCACGATCTTCTTCGCCCAGTTGCTCGTTGAACAGGGCCGTCGCTCGGGCGTAGCCGTCGTGGGCCTCCAGACGTTCTTCATCGATGGTGACCGCCCAGTAGTTGCCCTTGTGTTCCACGAGCCCACGCTCTTTTAACCGCGTCAGGGCCGTGCTTACGGCACCGTCGTCCCGATCGGTTCGATGGGCAATTTCACTGGCTTTGAACGCGCGATCGTCGTTCACACCGAGGAATGCGAGCACTCGATCGGCAGTCGAGAGCGCTTCCAGTTCGCTCTCACTGGATCGATCGAACCGCTCCCGGTCGATGGACATAGATGTGACTACTGTAGGTAGTGTAATGAGCGTTATCGTCGAAATAGTCGAAAACGACGGTCCGTTATCGCGCGACGAGACTGTACGCCTTCTTCGCGACGTCCATCCCCGCACCGCCGGATTCGACGACGTAGTAGGGAACCAGCTCGGCGCCGAACTTGCTCTTGTAGCGGCAGAGTCGCTCGGTGTTCGCGCCCATCAGGTCGTACGTCGTCGCGCCGCGGGGCGCGTCGGTCGCCAGATCCTCGATGATCGTCCAGTGGACGAGGCTGTTGACGGCGGTGCCCTCGTAGGTCGCGCGGGCGCCGCCCTGCCAGTAGTAGGCCGCGTCGTCGGAGTATAACGCCGTGACGCCGCTAAGGAACTCGTCGTCGGGACCGCGAACGACGTAGGCGCGTGCGCGGTCGCCGAGTGCGTCGAAGAGGTCGCCGACGTACGGCCAGGTGAGCCGGAAGGGGCGGTCTTGCTCGGCGTAGCGCTTGCTCGTCTCCTGGTAGATCGCTTCGGCGCCGTCGAGCCCCTCGCGTCCGACGGTAACGTCGAGATCCGCCGCGTCGCCGATCTCGCGGCGGAGGCTCTTCGAGAAGTCCGTTCGGATCGTCTCCGGATCGCTGCCTTCTGTATCGAGCCGGTAGGTGAACGCCGTGTCGAGATCGAGATCCGACCAGACGTAGGGACGAGGATCGAGATAGTCTGCGTTGCAGGTCATCCGAAACAGCGTCGTCCGCCCCTCGACCTCGAGGTCCTCGAGGACCAGCTCCGCGAAGGTCCGATTGACCTTCTCGCGTTTGCGCTGTTTCGGGCTCGCGGGCATCACGACGGGGCCGAGTCGCGGAACGCCGAGCCCGGGTGGTGGCGAGAGCGCTGCGGTGCCGACGGAGCGATCCTGCACGATTGCCGGGAGGAGCGCGACGGGCTGCTGGCCTTTGAAACCGCCGTAGAGTCGGAGCTCGCCCTGGCTGTGGGTGTCCAGGACGTCGAGCGCCGCGGGATGGTGGAACGGCTCGGTACCACCAGTCGGAAGCGCGTCGGCCCACTCGTCGAGGGTGAGTCGGTGGAGATCCATCGAACGCGCGGAGCCACGTAGCAACGGGTGATTGTTAATGTCGCAGTACTCGGAACGCAGGCGGTTCGTTCGTCGAGGTTCGCTCCGCAGGTGCGTCGAATGGGGCCGTGAACCGTCGGGAGTCGATCACTCCGGATGGTCGAGTTCGCCGTATAGATCGCCCGGCGATCCGACCCACGCGCCGAGCTCCAGCGCCCGTTCGAGCAGATAGCGGTACAGCTCGGTGTGCCCCGGCCAGTCGCCGTCGTTGAATACGCGGGGATGCCAGAGCACCGTCGCGATCGCTCCGCGATCCGCTGCCTGCTCGAGGATCCGGTCACACGCTGCTCGCGCCGCGTCGGGGTTCTCGGCCGGATTTGGCATCGCCACGTCCATCATCGTCAGCGGGAAGGCGACGAACTCGTCGTCGAACGGGCGACCGATCGTGTCGCCGTAGTCGAAGCCGATCTCGGTCGAGGAGCCGACGGTCGCGTCGTAGCCCAGTCCGAGCGCGGCGTGGTGCTCCCAGGTCTCGGGGAGCGTCCGGTTGAGGTAGTGCTGGCGACCGCCCAGGACGGGCTTCCCGAAGACGGATTCGAGGTGTCGTTTCTCCGCGCGAAGCCGCCGCCGGTCGTCGTAGGACTCGTAGGAGCCGTGAAGGCCGACCTCCCAGCCGCCGCGGTCGAGACGCTCCATCAACTCGACGATCTCGGGATCGTCGAGGGAGTACCGATCCGCGTAGAGCTGCCAGGCGTCGAGGTCGAACCAGTCTCGGATCGGTCGGTCCCCGAACAACCGTTGCTCGTCGAGGAAGTAGAAGGCCGACCGGACGCCGAGTTCGGCCTCGATCGCGAGCAGCCGGTCGAAGGTCCAATTTGGCCGTCTGCCGGGCAGTAGATCGAGGAGCTGCGTCGGATCCCGATCACGGAGCGCGTAGAACCCGGCCTGTGCGAACTTGTAGGGTCTGTCGACGTCGTGGGTTAGACACAGTGCGAAACTGTGGTCGGGGAGGAGATCCTCACCGACCTGCGGCCCGCCCTCGGCGATCCGCCCGACGACCTCCGACTCGTCGACGGTTTGCTGGGCGCCGGTTGCTCCGTCCCGATCGCTGACTGCAGTGCCATCGCTGGCTACGGTCTCGTCGCTGGCGGATAGACCGTCGCCGGTCGACCGATCGTCGTACCGTCGCACGTCCTGTCGCGAGGTCGCCTCGTTGAGCGGTCGCGGCGGCTCCTGGCGCCCGTCCGCTCGACGCTCCGGTTTGGAGGGGGTCTCCGGTGGTAGCCGCTCGTCGGCTGCCGGCTCCGAGGCGTCGCTGCTCACGTCGCCACCCCCTCGATCTGGTCGAGCATGTACTCGGAGACGTCGACGGTTTCCTCGAGGAGTGCGCGGCGCTGTCGGTCCCACCGGTCGCGAGCGGCCGGGTCGGTGGCCAGTTCGATCGCCCGATCGATGGCCTCGTCGCCGTCGGTCGTCGAGTGGACGAGATCGAACCGTTCCAGCTCGTGGAAACAGCCGAGCACGTCGCCGTCGCCGAAGGAGTCGACGCGCACCGACGGCGTCCCGAGCACGGCGGCCTCGATCGCCATCGTGTCCGAGTCGCCGAGAAACACCGAGGCCTCTGCGAGGAGGTGGTGGATGGCCTCGGGCGGGACAGGCACCGGCTCGCCGGGGAGATCCGCCGGCGGGTCGTCCTCGCTGCTCACGTAGACTGGGCCGTGCTCGGCGAGCTCCGTTGCTACCCGGCGTTTCTGCGCCGGCGAGAGGCCCGCTTCGCCGACGTCGTGGTAGGCGCCCATCGAGACGAATCGGAGCACCGAGTAGGGCTCGTCGGGATCGACGCCGTGCTCTGCGAGCAGGTCAGTGTCGGTCTCGAACAGAGTGGGGTGGAGGTAGGCGAGCTCGTGAAACCCATGGTAATTGTGATGGTTCTCGCCGAGGTCCTGCTGGACGCCGGTAGGTGAGTAGACCGCGGTCGAGAGCGGCGCGAGGACGTCCGCGAGCGTGCCGGCGGTCTCGCTGTCGTGGAAGACGAGGTTCGGCGTCCGCGTGAGCCGCGCTGCGCCGACGGCCGCGGGGTTGAGCTGGCTCACGATCACGTCCGGCTCGAACCGCCGAACGTAGTCGACCGTCTTGAGCGTCCGGAGGCCCCACTCCGGCGCGAGTGTCCACGCTGGCGCGCGCTTGCGGGAGAGTACCTCGTGGTCGATGCCGTACGCGTCGAGTAGCTGCGTCGTCACCTCTTTCTCCCTGGCCGTGACGCCGACTGCGTGCTCTCCGGCGGCCAGCGACTGGATCGCGTGTCTGAACAGGTGGACGTGCGCAGGATGAGTGACGTCGAAGTGAACGCGCATTGGATCGATCGACAGGATGGCCGAACCCACCGGAGTTTGTTATTGCGCGGATACCGGTGCTACGCCCGCCAGCCCCACCGAGTGCGATGGCCGTGACCACCTGTCGTGCTAGCAGCTACCCAGCGACTAGGTGTTGGCCGATGAACATTTTTTGTGCGGTTGTTTATCCCAACGCGATGAGCGACCTTGCGGAACTCACTCTCACCGATCCGATCTTCTTCGGACCGACGTTCGAGGCCGTCCCGGGGCTGGCGTTCGACTTCGAAGACGTCCACTACGTCCAGGCAGAGGGGGACGCGACACAGTACGCGTTTTTCCTCTGGGCGACCGGCTGTGAGACCGGGGCGTTCGAGGCCGCGCTGACCGACGACGCCACCGTCGACTCCTGGGCCCAGCTCGTCGAGTTCGACGATCGAGCGCTCTACAGGGTCTGGACGCACGAACTGTCCGAGTCGGAGGCACCGCTGGTCTACCCGCTCTCGCGGCGCCACGACGTGACGGTGCTCGACACCCACCGGGACGCGAGCGGGTTCCACCTTCGCATCCGCGCGCCGACCAGGGAGGCACTCAAGGCGTTTCAGTCTGCGCTCACAGCTCGAGGTGCCACCGTCGAGATCTCCCGGATCACTGCCGACGATCAGTCGGGCTCTGGGGCGTGTCCACTCACCGAGAAGCAGTCCGAGGCGCTGGCGCTCGCCTACGAGCAGGGATATTTCGCGACGCCGAAAGAGGTCACCCTATCCGAGCTCGCGGCGGAGTTCGGGACGACCCGCCAGACGCTCTCACACCACGTTCGGAGCGCGGTCGAGACGCTCGTCGCACGCAACGTCGAACCCTCCGCTTCGACCTCGGTGACCGAAGAGTTTGCCTGACCGGATTCTCAGCGCGACTGGCCCACGACCGACTGGTAGACTTCGTAGAGCCGATCTGCCGTCGCGTCGACGCTCAACTCGGCGGCGACCCGCTCGCGGCCGTTCGAGCGCTCGCCGCTTTCGGCGATCTCGGCGACTCCGCGGGCCAGTCGCCGATCGTCTTCGGCGACGACCGACGGCTCGACGCTCTCCAGGCGCTCGGCAACGTCGCCGACCCGCGTCGCGACGACCGGAAGGTTCGCCGCCATCGCCTCCTTGACGACGTTGGGCGAGCCCTCGCTCTTCGACGTCAGGATGAGGACGTCGGCCGCGTTCATGTACGTCGCCACCGCCTCGTGGGGCACGCCGCTGATCGTCTGGAGCGCAAGCGTGCCAGATAGCTGGTCGTTCGCTGCCTCGACGATCGCCTCCGCGCGCGGGAAGTCCTTGATCTCCCGTGCGGTGTCGTAGGGAAAGAGGACGTGTCGATGCTCCGGGTTCCAGCCGACGGCCCTCTGGGCCGCTCGCTGTTCCTGGGGCGCGAACCGGTCCAGATCGACGCCGTGGGGGATCACAGCGGGGTCGAAGGGCAACGCGTCGGCCATCTCGGTGGACATCACGACGACCTCGTCAGCGCGCGCGGCACAGCGGCTCGTGATCGGCCCGTAGCGCCCCAGGAGATCCGACCCCCAGAGCGAGACGACCACCGGGAGGTTGGGCTGTGCGAGCGCTGCTGGCGCTGTCAACCCGTAGTTCGCGTGAACGAGGTCGTACTCGCCGAAGGACTCCCGGATCGTCGTCGGGAGCAGCCGGAGGTAATCGACCACAGACCGGTTCGAATCGGGGCCGTGATCGTTCGGCACCGTGATCGTCGTGCTCTCGACGCCTCGTGCCTCCAGCGCATCGACCTGCTGGACGAAGAATCGGGCCCGGTCGTTGGTCACGAGGTTCAGCACGCGCATCGTGGTGTCCGCGGCGTCTGTATCGTTCGTGGTCGCCGTGTCCGCGTTGTCCGTGGACTCCTCGGTGTCGGCGGGTCCGGCGGCTGCGGTCACTGCTGGCTGCGCTGTGGGTCCGCGTCGAGCCAGTGCGAATTCGCCGCTGGCACGTCGCCGTCCCCGAGCCGGCAGTGCCGGTGGGTGGTGCCCCCGAGGTCGAGCGCGTTGCGGCCGTCGAGCACGACCATCGGCTCGAAGGCAGTCCAGTCGATCGTCTGGAACGCGTCGTGATCCGTGCCGAGGATCGTTGCATCCGGCTCCGCGGCCGCCGCGGTTCTGAGCGACACGTTCTCGACGGGCAGTCCCTCGAAGGCCTCGTCGTCGAGCACTGGATCGACCGCGAGCACGCGCGTTCCGTACTGGGCGAGCAACTCGGCGATAGCGATCGGCGGGCTGTTTCGCGTCTCCGCCACGTCGCCCCGGTAGGCGAGTCCGAGCAGGAGCACCGTCGCGTCGCCGATGTCGGTGTCTCTCTCAGCCAGCTCGTCGGCGAGCCGATCGACCGCGTAGGCCGGCATGTCGTCGTTGAGCGCCCGTGCGGCGGGGATCACCGGCCCGTCGACGGCGTTCGTCTTCGTGAGGAACTGTGGGTAGACCGGGATGCAATGGCCGCCGACGCCGATGCCCGGCTCCAGGATGTTCGTGACCGAGATCGAGTTCGCGGCCTCGGTCACCGTTTCGACGTCGACGCCGAGCTCGTCGGCGTACCGGGCGAACTCGTTGGCGAGCGCGATGTTGACGTCGCGATAGACGCCAGCGAAGACCTTGACTGCCTCCGCCGTCGTCGCGTCGTCGAGCCGGATGACCTCGTTCTCGGTGACGTGTTCGTAGACGAGCGCGGCAGCCTCCGTCGCGGCCCCGTCCGTCCCGCCGACCAGCTTGGGGTACGCTCGGCGGATGTCCTTCAGCGCGCGACCGGAGCTGATCCGCTCGGGACAGAACGCGACGCCGAACTCCGAGGGATCGAGACCGCTCGCCGCCGCGAGGGACGGTTCGAGCATCTCGGCGGTGGTTCCCGGCGGTACCGTCGACTCTAGCAGCACGAGATCGCCGGGGTCCAGTCCGGCAGCGATCGAGGACGTCGCCGCGACCAGCGTCGCGAGATCAGGTTCGCCGTCGTCGTCGAGCAGGGTTGGGACGACGATCACGTGGATTGCGGCTTCGTGCGCTGCCGTCGCCGGATCCTGCACGGCGCGCAGCGAGCCGTCCTCGACCACCTCCTCGACGAGCCCGTCGAGGCCGGGTTCGCCGTCGACGTGCGAGCGGCCAGCCTGAATATCGCGGACGACGTCGGGATCGACGTCTGCGCCGATCACGTTGCTCGACGCCTTCGCGAGCGTGGCGGCGACCGGGAGTCCGAGCTTGCCGAGCCCGTAGACTGCGACCGGGATCTCGCCGTTCTGGAACGACCGGCTTCGGTGATCCGACGGCGCGAGCGTGCCGTAGAGCCGGTCGACGGTGAAGACGTCGCTCACAGGTGGTTCCCTCCTTCGAGCTCGTCGGGAAGCGGTCGGTGCTCGGCGGGCGTGCCGATCGCCAGCGTCCGTGGCGGAACGTCCTTCGTGACGACGGCGCCTGCGGCGACGAACGCACCCTCACCGACCTCGACGCCGGGCAGGATCGTCGCGTTCGCACCGATCGTCACGTCGTCGTGGAGATGTGGCCCATCGAGCGTCTCCTGTTCGTTTCGGACGGGCGTTGCATCGTTGGTGAGCGTGGCGCCCGGTCCGAGAAACACTCGATCGCCGAGTTTCGACTGGGTTGGGACGTAGGCGTTGGTCTGGAGGCTGGTGCCGTCGCCGATCTGCGCGTGGCCGTCGATCACGGCTGTCGTCCCGACGAGCACGCCGTCTCCGATCCGGGTCTCCTCGCGCACGATCGCGTGGTGACCTGTCGAGAAGTTCTCGCCGACGACGACGTCCGGGTAGATCACGGTCCCGCCGCGGATCGTCGCGCCAGCACCGATGACCGGTGGCTCGCCCTCGGCGCCGTCCGGCGCGAGGCTGGCGGTCTGTGCGACGTCGACGTCGCCGTCGATCTGGGCGGCGTCGGTCACGCGAATCGCCCTCCAACTGTGCGTTCGTCGATCGTCAGTGGTCCGTCGTCGTTCGACGCCGTCGTTTCACCGCCCAACACCGTTCCTCCGCCCGACGTCGGTCCGTCGCTCGACGCCGCTCCCTCGCGGGCCGACGCCGCGTCGGCCTCGATCGATGCTGTCGGGTCCGTCGCTCGCTGAATCGGCCTCGTCATAGGTGGTGTCCCCGCCGAAGCGGGCTCTGACCGGAGCCAGCCGGAGCATCCGCTTTGTTATACGATCCGTTCCCGATTGCTCGCCGGCGATCGCCTGCCCGCCGTCGTTCCACACTCTCACGCCGCAATTTGCGGGCCTGCGGGCGGTGCTACCGCTGACAACCGTCCGTAGCCAGCTACTACGGGACCGAAAACGGGTACCTCAGCCGGTAACAGGCCGCTACAGCCCAGAACGGTCGCGTGGGTTTATTCGACGATCTCCCGACTCCCGTTTCGAATGGGTACCGTCGTGATCTCGGTGGACGCAGCGCTCGGCTGGAACTGTACCGACGGGCAGCCGCCGTCGGTCGAACGCGCAGCGGCGGCTCGATCGGGCTGGCGACGGATCCTCGAACTGTTCGAGAGCTACGAGATTTCGGCGACATGGGCGGTCGTCGGTCACCTCCTTCTGGAGGACTGCGACGGCGTCCACGAACACCACCCGCTCGCGCCCGCCCGTTTCGCCCGCGAGCGCGAGGCCTGGGCGGAGCGTCCGGAGCTACGCCACGCCCGCGAACTGGTCGAGGCGACGGTGGACTCCCCGGCCGACCACGAACTCGCATTCCTGCCCTTCTCTGGCGTCGAGTTCGGCCACGACGACGTCAGTCTGGATCTGGCCAGAGCGGAGTGCGTCGGCTTCTTCGACGCGCTCCCCGACTCGTTGCCGGCCCCACGGACCGCGGCGTTTCCGGGCAACGCCGTCGGCCATCGTGGCGTCCTCGCCGAGTGGGGGTTCGAGTACTACCGCTGCGCCGTTCCCGACGCATCGTCGTCCTTCCCGCTCGCCAACTCCGCGCGACGGCTCGCGAACGCGACGATATCCGGACCGCCGATCGTGCGTCCAGCGATCGACGAGTACGGACTGGTCGGGGTGCCGACCTCCGTGGATTTCGCACGGTTCGACGGCACGGCCGGCTGGCTCTCGGGTCGTGCCATCGCTGATCCGGGGATCGCCACGATCGAGCGCGGTCTCGATCGCGTGGCCGACAGCGGCGGTGTACTTCACGTCCGGTTGCGACCCGCGGACGTCGTCGACGAGCGGGACGCGGCACGGATCCGCGAGATGTGTGCTGCAATCGACCGCGCCCGGGAAGCGGGGGTCGAGGTGGCGACGGTGGAGGCGGTCGCCGAGCGTGCCCGATCCGAGCCGCCCTCGACGTGGTCCTATCCGACGACGTGAGCCGCGTTCGCGTCAAACCGCACGCAGGCGGCGGTTTCTTCGGTCGACCGTATGCGTTGCGTACCCACAGAATCCGCTCGATCAGCGGCGTATACTATTCCCTGTACACTGGGTAGTGCCGATCATGGGGAGTGCTACTCGGTGACTGCAGCGCTGTTGCCGACCGGCCGAGAGGCTGCGACCTACACCTGTGTCCGTTCGCTCGCTGCTGGGGGCGTCTCGCCGATCGTCGCCTCCGAAAAGGGCGGGGTTCCCGCAACGAAGTCGAGGTTCGTCGACAGAACTGCGACGTTACCGGACCCTCGTGAGGATCTGCTCGCATACCGGGACGCGCTGCTCGCGCTCGCGGATCGCCCCGACGTCGAGACGATCTACCCGATTCGCGCCGAGGACGGCTACGTCCTGTCGCGATACGAGGAGGCGTTCGCCGACCGCGTCTCGCTCGTGGTCCCGCCGTTCGATCACATCGAGCGTGTCCACGACCGGCTCGCACTCGCGGCCGCAGCCGAGGCCGCCGGTGTGCCTGTCCCGGAGACGCGGTCGCTGGACGCGGTCGAGGACTGGGACGGTCGCCACGTCGTCAAGTCGCGGTACAACGTCCTCGCCGAGCCGTATCTTCCCGAGCGCGCTCCCGAGGACCTCGACGTGGTCAAATCGATCGAACACGTTCCGCCCGGTGCCGAGCCGGACGTCGACGAGCTCGTCGACGCCTTCGATCACACGCCGATCGCCCAGGAGTTCGTCCCGACCGACGGCGAGTTCATGGTCGCCGCGCTCTACGACCACGGCACTCCGGTCGCAACGTTTCAGCACCGCCAGATCCGCGGGGATTCCTACACCGGTGGCGGTGGCGTCTATCGGCGTTCGATCTACGACACCGAACTCGAGTCCGTCGCTCGCGACCTCCTCGACGAACTCGACTGGCACGGCCTCGCCTGCATCGAGTACATGCGCGACGCCCGAACCGGCGAGTACGTCCTCACCGAGATCAACCCGCGGTTCTGGCAGTCCCTGCCGTCGACGGTCCGGGCCGGTGCCGACTTTCCCGCCTACTACTGGCTCCAGGCGACTGGTCGCGGCGAGGAGATCGACCCCACGTACGAGACTGGCGTCGGGAGCCACCTGCTCCACGGTGAGCTTGGCCACCTCCTGAGCATCAGGAGCGAGGACTCGCCGCACGTCGAGCGGCCGTCGATGGCAGGCACCGCGCTCACGATCGCCGCCTCCTGTCTCGCCGAGCCCCGCTTCGATTATCTTCGATTCGACGACCCCGCGCCGTTTCTCGCCGGGATCTCGACGAAGCTTCGTGGCTCCAGGTGAGCAGTCGCGATCCCACTGTCCCGGTAGCACCCATCTACGGCCGGCTACGCGGGGCGTAACAAAGCCCGGTCGACGGACAGTGCCCGGCAGGATGTACGTTCCTGGCGACCGCACGCTCGACGTCCCCGACGACGCCGAGATCGTCTACGCGAGCTGTACTCGACCGGGTCACGAGGTCCTCGAGTCACTCCTCGACCACGGCGCGCCCGTGAGCGAGATCGTCTCGATCACTCCGGAGATGGCCGAGCGTGGCTCCGTCTGCAAATACCGATCCTTCGCCGAGATCGCCGAGGAGCACGATCTCCCGATCTACTACCCACAGGAGTACGGGATGGAGGACCCCGCCGATCTCGATCACTTTCAGACGATCGACGCCGATCTCCTGATCGTCAACGGCTGGCAGCGCCTCCTGCCCGGCGAGATCCTGGACACGTTCGAGCAGGGTGCGCTGGGCAACCACGGGAGCGCCTTCGGCCTCCCGCGCGGGCGCGGTCGATCACCGCTGAACTGGTCGCTCGTCGAGGATCTGGACCGATTCTTGCTCTCGATCATCCAGCTCGATCCTGGCGCTGACTCCGGCGAGGTCGTCACCACTCGGAAGTTCGATCTGACGACCTACGACACGATCGAGACGCTCTATCACAAGGTGACGATGGCGATCGAGGCGATGCTGTTCGACTCGCTGGGGCCCGTGCTCCGGGACGAGATCGAGTACGGGGAGCAACGCGGCGAGGTCACCTACTACCCCAAACGGAACCCCGAGGACGGCGAGATCCACTGGGGGAACGTCACGCGGGACGTCTACAACCAGATTCGGGCCGTCACCGATCCCTATCCCGGGGCGTACACCTTCGAGGGCGACGCCCGCGTCGAGATACAGGAAGCGATGCCCTTCTCCGACGATCTCGCAGTCGACGTCGAGCCTGGCGTGATCGTCGAGTCCTTCGAGCTCGGTGACTTCGTCGTCGCAACGCCGGATGGTACGCTCCTCGTCACCGAGTGGGCGGCCGACGACTGGGAGCCGGTACCGGGCCGCCGGTTCGAGTCTCCCGGCGAGCACGACCGCGTGGACCGATACGAGCATCGCCAGCACCTGACGGGATCGGGGGCGCCCGATGCGTGAACATTCGGATGGTGGCGATCCGGGGGACGGCGCAGATGCCCGGAGCGACGGGGGCGTCGAGCTCTCCGAGCGGGTCGAACGGTCCGGAGGTGCCGAGTCGGTCCCCGATCTCTGGTGTGGCGAAGCCTCCGAGGATCCGACCGAGGGGATCGCCTACGAACTCGACGTCTACGCCGGATTGCTGGAGGGCCTCCTCGCGCGCGGGTACGAGTTCGTGGGCTTCGAGGGCGCGATCGCGGACGGCGAGATCGCACTCAGACACGACGTCGACATCTCGCTCGCGCGGGCGGCCGCGATGGCCCGCGCCGAGGCGGAGCTTGGCGTCACGTCGACGTACTGCGTGCTGGTGACGAATCCGCTGTACGATCTCCTTGCACCCGACAGCCGGCGGCATCTGCACACGATCCTCTCGGCGGGCCACGACGTCGGCCTCCACTTCGATCCCCACTACTACTGGGAGGCAGAGCCCGTGGTGGAGGATCTCGAAGCCCGCGTTCTCGAGGATCGCGCGGCGCTGGAGCACGCACTCTCCTTCGTCGCCCGGGAGCAGCCAGGGCCGGTGGCCGTCGACTCGACGGTCGTCGCGACGTCGATCCACCAGCCCCCCGAGTGGGCGCTGGGGGCGACCTTCGACGCCTTCGAGAACACCTACGAGCCGGCCTACTTCACCGACGTCGCGTACGTCTCGGATTCGGGCGGCAAGTGGCGATCGGAGCGACCCTTTACCGAGGGCGTTCCGGATGCGATGCAGCTGCTCGTGCATCCTGGGCTCTGGGGATCGGCGGACCGATCGTTGGCGACGATCCTCGAGCATCACCGCGAGCAGTGCCACGACCGCATCGAGCGGTACGTCGGCCCCTTCGGTGGGTAAACCGCTCTATTACAATGCGCGTAGCCCGGCCGACTCCGGTCAGATGACAGACGACAGGATCCACAAGGGCGATAGTGACCAGCGAGAGTCGGCGACGCTCTTCACCGAGTTGGCCGACGCGGCTCAGGACGCCGAAACGCAGGCCGACGCGGCCCAGGACGCCGAAACGCAGGCCGACGCGGCCCAGGACGCCGAAACGCAGGCCGACGCGGAACCGAAGATGACGGACCCCCACTCTACCGCCGAGCCCGGTGCCACCGTCGACGGCGCGGTCGCCAGGGCTCTTGTCGATTCACCGTTAGGCGAACGGCCTGCCAGCGCGAGCATCGAGGTGCCTGCACTCGGAACGGTGCTCGTCACGGGCGGCGGCGGGTTCATCGGCAGCCACCTCGTCCGCGCGCTCGCGGCCTGCAACGACGTTCGCGTACTCGACACGTTCGATACCGGAAGCCGTTCGCAGCTACCCGACGACGTGACGGCGATCGAGGGTGACGTCCGCGACCGGTCGCTCCTTTCGGAGGCGGCGACCGACGTGGACGTGATCGTCCACCTCGCTGCGCAGGTCAGCGTTGAGGACTCCCTTTCGGATCCACCGGCCAGCAACGAGACCAACGTCGCGGCGACGCTCGACGTGCTCGAACTCGCCCGTCGCGAGGGGGCGCGCGTGGTGCTGGCCTCAAGCGCCGCGATCTACGGCGATCCGGCGTCGGTTCCGGTCCACGAGACCGATCCGAAACGGCCCGAATCGCCCTACGGCGTGGACAAGCTCGCCGCAGACAACTACGCCCGCGTCTACGGCGCCCGGTTCGACGTCCCCGTCACGGCGCTCCGATTCTTCAACGCCTACGGTCCCGGTGCGAACGCGGGCGTCGTGAAGGCGTTCACAGAGCGGGTCCTGGCGGGCGACCCGCTCCTGATCCACGGCGACGGCGAGCAGACTCGCGATTTCGTCCACGTCGACGACGTCGTCCGCGCGACGCTCGCCGCTGCGACGACGCCACACACCGGTCGCGCCTACAACGTCGGCACCGGCGAGCGAATCTCGATCCTCGAGCTGGCGGAGCGACTGATCGAAGAGGCAAACTGCTCCGTTCCGATCGAGCACGCGCCGCCGCGATCCGGCGACCTCGAGCACAGTCTGGCGTCGATCCAGCGTGCTCGCGATCAACTGGGGTACGAGCCTCAGGTCGATTTCGATCAGGGGCTCGAATCAGTGCTGGCCGTCGCCCCTGAGCGGTCCCCAGACGCCGAGTGAGTGCTCCCAGTAGGCCGATCCACGCCCCCGGATCCGCCGACTCGATCCGGGCCGACGATGCTTTGTCAGTCCAGCGACGTCTTTCAACACGAAGATTGCCTTCCCTACGTCCGGATAGGCCTGCGTTGCTCCGGACGGTTCCGTTTCGCCGGATCGCACTGCCGCTGGGATCCTGCGTCCGTCATCCGGACAGCGACGCTGTCGGGTGCAGCTGCCCGAAATGGGGCAAATAGACCCTGATCCGGAATTCCTGTCCCTCGGCAACCGATTTCCCTTGATAGCGCAATCGGTATCGTCGGACTACGACCCCCACCCCCATTTCCAGCAAAGTTTCGACTGGAGATTCCCACCCTCCCTCCGACGAACCGTGGCCGCCCTCGCTTAGTAATGCACTACCGCCGTATTGCGTCGGGGTGGCATCTTGTCTCGTGCTCAGAGTAGGGCTCGTGTGAGCTGGCATCGCGTTGGCGGTTTCCATTCGCCATTGCACCTGTCCTTCGAGTAGGACCTATTTACAGAACAGACATTGGATGAACAGTACGGCCCATTAATACAGGTTGGTAGTATTGACGCTACTGCCAAGGGTGGTATGTGCAATGTTACAACGACGAAATCGGTCGCCGAAACTGACGGATGGTTCGGCGACGGGTGAGCGCAAACGGTGGTTTCAGATCCGGGATCGTTCCAGGTCTCATGCCGGGCCTTCGATCGATCTGAACGTGGACAGCTCTCTCCAACCGGGACGAATTGCAGTGGAAACGACCCCCGACGACACTTATAATCCAGTAGTGAACCATTCATGAGTTCGACCGCGTCCGAGTCGGAACCTCTCGATCCCGATCAGCAGCTGCCCTCGTCGGAGACAGCATCAGATGCGACCGAATCGACGGAGCCAGCGCAGCTCTCGCTGGACGTCGTGTACGACATCCTGAAAAACACGCGGCGGCGACGCGTGCTCCATTTCCTCCACGAGGAAGACGGCGACGGAACGACGCTCGGCGACCTCGCCGAGCGCATCGCGGCCGTCGAGAACGACAAACCCCGCGCACAACTCGACGCCCAGGAGCGCAAACGCGTGTACGTCGGACTGTACCAGTGTCACCTCCCGCGCATGGACGACGCGGGCGTCGTCGACTTCGACGGTGACCGGGGCACCGTCGAACTGGGCTCACACTCCGCGCAGGTGTACGATCACCTCGAATCGGCCGAGGACGATTCCGAGCCCGAGGACTGGTCGACCTACTACGCCCTCTACGGAATCGGCGGTGTGCTCACCGGACTCGCCCTGGCCTGGGGTGCCCCCGCTGCGGCGCAACTGTTCGTCGTCGGGCTCCTCGTCGCCGGTGCCGTCGTGCTTTCGGCAGCACATCTTTTGACAGAACGACCCTGACCGCGCGGCCGCTATCCGTTGGATCGCGTAGTGATCCCGTCCCCGCATTCCCCGTTTTTCCCGCTCCGGACGACGTCGGCCGTGACCAGATCCGGTGTCGTCACGGATCACAGCACTCCCCTTACTTTCTCTTCTCACGATCTCTACACACCCTCCATTCTCCTCTCAGTCGTGGTCCTCAGCTGTCTGTACACACACACACCGCCGTCGGTGGCCGCTGACTTCGCCCTCCGACTCGGGCTACTACCGAGATTGGAGTAGCTCCTTGCTTCCGACCATTGGTAGATAGCCGCCGAATCGTAGAAGATGGCTATCCAGAGGGGCGCTATCTCCGGATATCGCAAACGTCTCTATAACAATTCGGGGGCAGCGATACGGTTCGCGCGTTCCGATCGGGCCGGGAGCGCCGGCCTGCGGACCCGGACCTCACGATGATTCCACCAACGATCCCACAGACGACCTCCACGGAGGTGCCGTGACCGTGTGCGGCATCACCGCACGAACCGGACGAGCGGACGTGGTCGACGACCTGCTGAACGGTCTCAAGAACCTCGAGTACCGCGGCTACGATTCGGCGGGCATTGCGCTCCAGAACGGCGACGGTCTCGACGTCTACAAGCGCCAGGGCGAGACCGGCGATCTGGACGCGGACGTCCGCCGACGCCGCCCGAGCGGCGAGATCGGCATCGGTCACACCCGCTGGTCGACCCACGGCGCACCGACTGATGCGAACGCCCATCCCCACACATGCTGTGGCGGCGACGTCGCGGTCGTCCACAACGGCATCATCGAGAACCACGACGAGCTCCGAACAGAACTCGAGGCCGCGGCGCACGAGTTCACGAGCGAGACGGACTCCGAGGTCGTTCCCCACCTGATCGAGGAGCGTCTCGCAGCGGGTGACGGACCTGAAGCTGCTTTCAGAGCAGCGATCGACCGTCTCGAGGGCAGCTACGCGATCGTGGCGATGGTCGACGGTCGCGACGCGGTCTACGCGACGCGATCGGGCTCGCCGCTCGTGCTCGGTATCGCCGACGACGGCTACTTTCTCGCGAGCGACGTGCCGGCGTTTCTCGAGTACACCGACCGCGTGGTCTTCCTCGAGGACGGCGACGTTGCGACGGTCACCGCCTCGACGCATACGATCACGGATTCCGACGGCGCGATGATCGTCCGTACGCCCGAGACCGTCGACTGGAACCCCGAGGACGCCGAAAAACGCGGCTACGACCACTACATGCTCAAGGAGATCGACGAGCAGCCCGACGCGCTCGAACGGACGCTCGAGGGGCGTATCGACGCCGAGCGCGGCACGGTCGACCTCGAGGCGTTCCCGCCGGGGAGCTTCGCGGACGTCGAGCGCGTCCAGCTCGTCGCCTGTGGCACCTCCTATCACGCAGCCGCGTACGCACAGCGACTCCTCACGCACCGCGGGATCCCCGCGACTGCCCACCGCGCCGGCGAGTACGCCGAGACTGCGAACACGCTGGAGCACGGCACGCTCGTCGTGGGCGTTAGCCAGAGCGGCGAGACGGCCGACACGCTGCAGTCGCTCCGCCGGATCACCGACGCCGACGCTCGCACGCTCGCGGTGACGAACGTCGTCGGCTCGACGATCTCGCGAGAGGCCGACGACGCGCTCTACATCCGTGCGGGCCCGGAGATCGGCGTCGCCGCGACGAAGACGTTCAGCTCGCAGGTCGCGACCCTCCTCCTGCTCGCCGAACGCATGGCCGCCGACGTCGACGGCGCTGGCAGCGACGATACCTCCGCAGTGCTGTCGGCGCTCGAATCACTGCCGGGGAATCTCCGGACCGTCGTCGACAACACGGACGCCGGGGCCATCGCTCGCCGCGCGAACGGTCGCGAATCGCACTTCTTCATCGGCCGGGACGTCGCCCATCCGGTCGCGCTCGAGGGCGCGCTCAAGTTCAAGGAGATCACCTACGAACACGCCGAGGGGTTCGCCGCGGCACAGCTCAAACACGGACCCCTCGCGCTCGTCACTGACGATACGGCGGTGGTCGCGGTGTTCACCGGCCGCCACGACGAGAAGACGCTCGCAAACGTCCGCGAGGTCCAGGCCCGGGACGCGCCGGTGATCGCCATCGCCAGCGAGGACAGTCACAGCGTCGTCGAGGCCGCAGACGAGTTGCTGCCCATTCCGGACACGGAACCGGAGCTCGCCGGCCTGCTCGCGAACGTCCAGTTACAGCTGCTCTCCTACCACGTCGCTGACCTGCTCGATCGCCCCATCGACAAGCCGCGGAACCTCGCGAAGAGCGTCACCGTCGAGTGAGCGGCAGTCGCCGTCACGGCGCCGCCATCGAAGATTCTCGTTTTTCCGGCAGTCGGCATCTGAGTCTCTGCCAGCGTCGTTCGAGCCGCTGCAGGGACGTCGGGATTCCACCGACCTCAGAGAATCCTCTCCTGCCGTCAGCACGGTCCGACGACGCGGGGCTCACGCTGGCACCAACGGGCCGCTCAGGCAATCGCGATGACGCCCACGTTGTGGATCGCCGCGAGGAACGAAACGATGACCGCCGGCAAATAGCCGATATCGAGCAGGTGTTTCTCCACTGGCCACTCGACGGCGTCTCGGACCGGGCCGGCGACGCTGAGCCCGATCTCGACCGCGGCCACGATCGCCGCGATCGAGACGAGGTTCGCGAGCAGCATGCCCACTCCCGGCCCGAAGGCCTCGATCAACGCGGCGACGAACGGATTACGCTCGTAGATGCCGGCCACCGTCAGTCCGTAGAGCGTCGTGGCAGTATCGGCCAGTCTGCCCAGGACGAGCGGCGCGACGTACGGAGCGTGGCGGTCGAGCAGTGCAGACACGGGAATCGATCGGAGGCTCGTGGCTGGCTCCCTTGGTTATCGACCGACTGCTCCCGACGCGCGTTGTCCTCGCGCTGTCCTCGAGCTGTCCAGCGTTCTATCCCTTTCGTCCCGGCGTCGGGTCTCGGTCGCGCTCCAGGTGCCTATGGCGACTGTCCCGGTATCCACCGACAACCGTCCGGTATCCTCAGCCAACGCCCCGGGTAATGGCCACAACCTCCTCCGGTAACCGGTCGCCGAAACGTCGGTAATTCGGTCGTAGACGCCCCTTCCCGTCGGGAAGCACTGTATAACGAACAACCGGGACCCCCACCGATCTGCCATGTCCCAGCCAGGCGACGCGCCGGACGGACGATGCCAGCGATGTGGCACCTCGGTGAGCACCCGATTCCGCCGGGTCTTCGGCGGCAACGACGAGACTGTCCACGGCTGCGTGGAGTGTATGACGCTCTCGGAGCTCTGTGAGGGAGAGGCCGCACTCGAAGAGGAGGCGAGCGCGCCGACGCTCGAGTAACGCAGCGGGCTCTCTAGGTCGCCACTGGATTCGTACAGCGTTCGCGCCCGATCCGTCTGACTGCTTCTCTGCGGATTCACGTCCCACGTCCCACGTCCCTCTATCCACTTGTCCTCCTGCCCTCCTCCTCTCCTGTTCTCCTGCCCCCTGCCTCTCCTCCTCTCCTGTTCTCCTGCCCCCTGCCTCTCCTCCTCTCCTGTTCTCCTGCCCCCTGCCTCTCCTCCTCTCCTGTTCTCCTGCCTCCCCGCCTCCTGCCCTCTTGCTCGTTCGTCAGACGATTCGCATCCCAGTCGGCCGCCGACTGATTGCTACCCCGTTCCCCCGTCGCTCTCGGGGAGTGGGGCGATTGCACCCACGGTGGAGGTGAGCGGGAGGGTGGAGCTAGTACCCTTCCTGGTGAGTGAGGGTCTCCTGGTCGTGGGTACGAGACCGCCGATCACTGGCCGGACGAGCGTGCGTGGAGAATAGAGCGGAAAAACAGACTACGAGGGATCTGGAGCGATTGAAACCGGTCCCGACGTCCAGCAGCGCGACGAGTCGGCGGTTCTCGGCGCTACGATTCGGTGCCAGCCACGCGATAGACCTCGAGATCGCCGTTCGAGATCACGCGCGAGATAGCGGCATCGCGCTCGAGGCGTTCGAATCCGGCTTCGGAGTAGCGGAGCCCTTTGTACAGATCGACCTCTCGCTGGTAGTCGCCGTCGTCGATCGTGAGATAGCGGTCGGACTCGTAGGCCGTCGTCAGGTTCGCGTTGAACACTGGGCCGCGTACGCCGCCGGTCGCCGACAGCGAGGCGGACCTGTCTGCCGCGTGCGTGCCGTAGATCGCGTCGACGTAGCGTCTCGGGCCGCCGCGAATCCCCAGAACGACAGTGTCTCCCTGGCGGTAGTCGAACGTCGTCTCGTACCCCTCGATCGACCCGTCGGTGACCTGCTGGTTCGACTTGTACATGTACGGGCTCTGGTGGAAACCTGCGGCCTGGACGACGAGCATCACGGCGAACAGCGTGCAGAGAGCGATGGCGACCGTACGACCGGAGCTCCTGACGCCGAGGGATTCGACGGACTCCGCGATCGCGACCGCGCCGAGGATCGTGATCGGGACAGCGAGGAAGCCGAGGAAGCGGAAGTAGTGGTCACCCTGGTCGGCGACGAACACGAACGCCATCAACAGCCCCGGTGGGATCAGTCCCGCCACGAGATAGGTCACGAGCGCGTCGCGCGTCGTCGGGCTGGTGCCGCTGCGGAACGTTCGGAGCGCCAGCAGCCCCGCGATGACGCCGAAAACGACGGTGACGGCGAACAGCTTGAGGAAGAGGAGCTCGACGCTCCCGCCGACGGCCTGCAGCGAGCTCGACCACGTCCCTGCCTGCTGCACGGTCTGTGGTCCCTCGCCGAGCAGTCCGCTGATGACGTACTCGGTTCGCCCGCGGGCCCGCGGATGTCTGAACGTCCAGACGAGGAAGGCGAGCCCGACGACCAGGGTGTGGGCCCGGATCGAGTGGTGACTCGCGATCGGATGGGTGGGATTCCACCGCCTGTAGCAGTACTGCACGAGGGCGATCGCGAGCAACATCGCCACGAGATCCATGGTCTCCTGTGGGTGATAGAAGACCAGTGCGACGGCCGCGAATCCGAAGGCGACGCTGCTCGCGGAGAACAGCGAGCGTGCGGCCACCTCCGCCGTGAGATACCGGATCATCAGGTAGATCACGAACGGAACGAGCATGATCGCCTGACTGGAGGGATGGGCCATCGGGTGGATCGTCAGCCCGTTGATCGGCACGAACAGGAGACCCGAGAGGAGCCCGATCGTCGCGGCCCAGGGCCGATCCGAGACGACCGAGACGGTGAGGCTCACGAACGTCACGAACGCGAGTGGGAACACCGTGAGCGGCAGGACGACCAGCGCTCGCCGGAGCTCGACGCCCGCGACGTGGCCGAAGATGATGCCGCCGAGGTGGACGCCGGGGTAGAGGCTCTGGAGTGGCCCCCAGCTCCCGCGATCCATCTCTTTCGCCCAGCCGAGGTGGGTCAGGGAGTCGCCGGCGCCGTAGAAGTAGTAGCCCCGGATCGCGGGCAGCGCGAGCACGGAGATCACGGCGATCGCGACGAGTAGATGCGCCGCGTCCCGTCGTCGACGCGATGCGGTCACCGCAACCCAGCCACCGATCAGCGTCGCGACGCCGATCGCCGCCCAGTAGGCGAATGGCGTCGCCCGGTAGATCGACTGTTCGTAGCCCGTGGTGGGCGATCGGTACGCCGCGGCGATACCGACGGCCAGCGCGAGAAACCCCACGGCGAGCGCGAGCTTCTGTGCCGTTCCCCGTCGCCTCGGCCGCCTGCTCTCCTGCCGAGCATTGTGCGCGTGCATTGTATTTGCTGCGCGGCGAGACCGCGCGAACTTGCCTATGCTGGCAAGCTAGCGGCCTTTGTAATGGCGCTGGTACGGTGAGTATGCGCGTCGTACCACGCCGCTTGCTGGCGATCAGCGGAGTATGGCCCTCGCTGCCGGGGCGGTGGTCGTTGCTCGCGGTAGGGTGACGATCGAATCGGTAGGCAGTGTCCCCTCAGCGAGCGTCTGCCAGATCGCAGACGAGCTCGGCCTCTGCGATGACGAACTCCTCGCGCCAGATACACTCCTCCTCGGGCGGGAGAAACAGACAGTGTTCGCTGCCGCGCTGCTCGACGGAGATGACCTCCCACGTCTCGCCGCGATACCCCAGGTCGCGCTGGGGATGTGGATCGTCCGCAACCGCCTCCCACTCCGATTCGCTGGACACGGTCACGCACCCCCTCCGCCGGGTAGCCAGTGAGTACCAGTGGTGTCGTTGCAGCTACGCAGAGCCTTCCAGACCGTACCGCCGCAGTACCGTCGTTGCATACTCCGGTAGGCCGGAGTTACCCACGTAAACGTAGTGGCACGTTTCGGCCGGACGCTGTCGACGTGGGGCTGTTGGCGTTCCAGCTCCGTGCCAGATACCTAGGGATAGCTACCAGCTGTCGTTAACACAACCGACGAGCAGCTTAATTCGAGGGGTATGCGCGGCCACTTCGATCCCACGCACGGCAGACGGCGGTCCCACCGAACGGTATTCGAGAGTAGTGTGCGGTCACTCTGCTGCACTGTCCATCGCCGAGAACGCTGGTTCTCCCGAGGTCTCCGATTGGTGATCTCCCTGCTATACCGGCCCGCGACCGAACAGTGACATCTCTGTCATGTGCTACCACCCGACAGAAATCATTTGGGGCCCGATCACGTTGTCCCAACAACAGATCCGAACGGCCATCGCCGGTCCCGTGACAGATCTAGACCAGCTCTGATCGCACAATGGATGCAGACGTCCCCACCGACGAACTGCTTCAAGCACTTGCGAACCCTCACCGACGGCTCGTGCTGCGCGAACTCGTCGAGAGTCCATGCGAGGTCATCCCCGTCAGTGAACTCGAAGCAGCAGTTTTCCGCGAGATCGACCGCTCGACGTCCCAGATCCGAACGCAATCCGAGACAGCGATTCTGCTCCGCCACGTCCATCTCCCGGCGCTCGCGGACGCCGGCCTCTGTGAGTACGATTCGGATCGGGAGCGCGTCGTGTACGATCCCGACGAGTTCGCCGAATCACTGCTCGCGTTCATCGAGGAGCGACGGCGGGCTGACCAGATTCACTGAGCGACGCCGCCGACGGTCGGCGGTAGCCGGCCTATACTATTGGCCATAGGGGCTCCGTGATCTGTCGATGACCTGTTCGAACTGCAACGACGGCGCTGGTGCGCCCGCGACAGTCGTGTTTCCTCGCGAAGACAAGCGAGTCTCCGTGGTGCTCTGTGAGGGCTGTCGTGTTGCGCTCGAAGCGGCGCCACGGTGTACGGTCGAGCAGCCGACTCGCCAGACGGCTGGCAAGTGATTGCGGTAGGTGTTCGGGCGCGCTCGCGACGACGAAGAGCGGGCCGCGACACAGGACTGAACGCTTCCGACGCGACGGCGTCGCTCTCGACGGGTGCGAGTGGTGCTCGCCGTTCGTCGCGATGCAGACAGATTAGCGATATGGCGTGCCGTCGACGCGCACAGGGGCCTCCGGCGCGACAGTCACGACGTGGCCGTCGACCTCGAACTCGAGTTCCCAGTCGGTACTGTCGTGATCGTCCATCGCGTCGAGTGCGTCCGTATCGACAGCGTCACCGAGTCTGAATCCGAGGTCCATCGGATCGACGCCGCGCGCGTCGGCCAACGAGCGGACGACGCGAACTGAGAGCGCCGGCCGCGCAGAGTTACCCATCCGTAAATCCCATCTGTTGCGTCGTGGCGCATCCTTTAGACAGGCACGGAATTCGCTCGCCCGGCGGTTTATATACGGATGCTATGCTACACGGCCGGTTTCGGGAGATGGCGCAGCGCTCAACCCCTCGAGTGACACTGGAAGATTCCGATCGGGCGAATTGCGTCCACCGTCCTCGCTCCTGGGCCGTGGGGCCCGGATCCGAAGCCGTGGCATCCGACCCATGGGCCGTTCTCCTGTATCTCGAACCGTACTACCCGACGTGGAGCGCCTTGCCGACTCACTTGTCTCGCAGCACCGTTTCACTCGGCCCGGTCCGCGCCGCCGTCGAGAGTTGTACCCCGGCGTTGAGGCTGGTGTCGATGCCGGTCTTCGCGTCGTCGGCGACGACCACGCCGAACTTCCGCCGGCCGGTGTCGACGCGCTCGCCGTTCACGGTCGTCCGCACGGACTCGTCGTCGTGCCGAAGATTCGCGACGGTGGTGCCCGCACCGAAGTTCACGTCGCGGCCGAGGATCGAGTCGCCGACGTAGGAGAGGTGTCCCACGGTCGCTCCCGCGAACAAAATCGAGTTTTTCACCTCGACGGCGTTGCCGATTCGCGCCGACGGGCCTACGACGGTCGCTCCGCGGACGTACGCGTTCGGGCCGACGTCGGCATCCTCTCTCATCACCACCGGCCCTTCGACGTACGTGCCCGAACGGACGCGGGCGCCGTCCTCGACGACCACCGGGCCGTCGAGGTGGACGTCGGCCTCGACGGTGCCATCGATCCGTCGCTCGCCGGCATCCTCTGTGTCATCAGTTGGCCCCACGCCCCCTGTGATGGTATCGCCGATCGCGAACTCACCATTCACGCCGCCGGGTTGGTCCTCTTCGCTACTACCCAGTTTGCCGAGGACCTGCTCTGTGGCCGTGAGAAGCTCCCAGGGACGCCCCACGTCGAGCCAGGTCCCGTCGTGCTCGACTGCGCGAACCTCGTTCCCCGCTTCGATCTCGCGACCGATGGCGTCCGTGAGCTCGTACTCGCCGCGCGGGCTCGCTCCGATCCGTTCGATCGCGTCGAAGATCGACGGCTCGAAGGCGTAGAGCCCCGCGTTGATCAGGCTCGAGGCCGGCGCACTGGGCTTCTCGACCAACCCCGTGACTCGATCGCCGTCGGTTTCGACGACGCCGTAGTTCTCGGGATCCGGCACCTCCCGCACGGCCATCGCCGTCCCGCCGGCAGCGGCGAGCGTCTCCACGATGTCGTCGTCGACGAGCACGTCGCCGTTCAGCGCGAGACATCGTCGGTCGACGAGATCGCCCGCACGCCCGATCGCGTGGGCGGTTCCGCGGGGCTCGGACTGCTCGACGTACTCGACTGGGATTCCGCGGTGGGTTGCTCCCACCTGTTCTCGGATCGCCTCGCTCCGGTAGCCGACGACGAGCACGAACCGATCGACCGGCCCGAGACACTGATCCATGATCCGCTGAACGAGCGTCGTCCGCCCGACCGGCAGGAGCGGCTTCGGTCGCCGATCGGTCAGCGGTCGCATTCGCGTTCCTTCGCCGGCGGCGATGACGATCGCGTCCATATCGCTGGCAGCGGTCGGACCGCTCATAATCACCCGAGACCGTTCGAATCGGTAGCTGATGGGTAACGATGCACCGACGCAGGAGCGGGGGTCCCGGCGCAGCTTCTGCGTGGAGAATGCGAAAAACGATGCCGTCGCCGAGAATCAGGCGGTCTGGAGTGCGTCGTCGATCAGGTCACGGGCGGTCTCGGTGAGCGCCACAGTTCGATCCTCGGTCCGGCCCTGTGCCGTGACCCGGACGAGGGGTTGCGTGCCGCTCGCGCGGACGAGGAACCACCCGGCTTCCGTCTCGACTCGCACGCCGTCGCGTTCGTCGATCTCCTCGTATCGCTCGGCAGCCCGTCGGGCCACCGCCTCCACGATCTCGTTCTTGTCGGCCGCCGCGGCCACCGGAAGCTGGTCGCGTTCGACCGGGTAGCTCGGGAGGGCGGCGATCTGCTGTGAGAGCGGCCCCTCTCGTGCGACGAGCGCCGCGAGCTTGCAGGCTGCCAGCGGCCCGTCCGGAGCGAGCGTCTGGTGTGGCCAGATCCACGCACCGCTGGGTTCGCCACCGAAGCTGACGCCGGACTCGCGTGCCCGCTCGGCCACGAAGACGTCACCCACGCGACAGCGTTCGACGCGGCCGCCAGCCTGCTCGACGACGTCGTCGACGACGAGGCTCGCACCGACCGGCGCGACGACCGTGGCGCCGTCGGCGACCGCGTCGCCTGCGAAGAGCGCGAGGAGCTCGTCGCCGGCGCAGAATCGCCCGCGGTCGTCGACGGCCATCGTACGGTCGGCGTCGCCGTCGTGCGCGATGCCGAGATCGGCGTCGGTAGCTGCGACGTGTGTAGCGAGCGCGTCGCAGGTACCCGCCGTCGGCTCACTCGGCCGCGATGGGAACCGGCCGTCGGGCTCGGCGCCGAGCGTCGTCACGTCACAGCCGAGCTCCCGGAGCGCGTCGGCGGTGACGCCACCGGCGCCGTTTCCGACGTCGACGACGACCGATGGTGGGTCCTGGATCGAGACCGCTTCGACGAGCGCCTCCCGGTGTCGTTCGGTGGCGTCGGAGCGACCACTCCCGTCACAGCGGGCCTCGGCGCCGCGTGCGGATTCCGTCCCCACCGCGTCCCAGGCTGCGGGCTCGCCCTCGTCGTTCCGGACGATTTCGGTGATCCGCTCTCGGCGCTCCTCGCCGAAGGCCACTCCCTCGTCGGTCCAGCATTTGAGTCCGTTGTCCGCGGGCGGGTTGTGCGAGGCCGTGACGGCGACGCCGGCCTCGGCGTCGTACCAGTCGACGCTCCGTGCGATCGTCGGCGTGGCCGCGACGCCGACCCGCAGGACGTCGGCGCCGTACTCTCGCGCACCCGTCGAGACTGCGTCTGCGAGCAACGAGCCGGTAGGTCGTGGATCTCGGCCGATCACGAGTCGGTCCGCGCCGTGGGTCGCCAGCGCGCGACCGACAGAAAGAGCGACGTCGGCCGTCACGGTCTCCCCGAACGGGCCGCGGATGCCGCTAGTCCCGAACATCGATCGGATCCTCCGCTCGCTCGTCCTCGGAATCCTCGCTGGACTCGGCAGCGATCGCGAACGCCGCGTGCGGCTGCGTCGATCCCGGGTCGACGAACTCCTGGGCGTCGGGATCGTGTTCGAGTTCGAACTCCTCGGCTGGTCCCCGTACGTGGCGGTGTCGTCGTGCCATCGATGCCGAGAATCTCTCCATGCACGGCTCCTTGTTATCGCGGTGCTACTGCTCACCGCTGCGCGATAGCCGATCACTGCGATCGATTCATCGGTCAGAGTTCGACGGTCTCGCCGATTTCGGGCGCGCTCGCCCGATAGCCGTCGTCGCGGAGCGTCGCTGCGAACTCCGCACAGCGATCGCCGTGGTTGACCAGGAGTTCGGCCTCGGAATAGGGCTCGAGGAACTCGGTGAGCCCGGGCCGATCGGCGTGGGCGGAGAAGTCGAACCGTTCGACGCCCGCTGCGACCCGGAGGACGTCGCCGTCGATCGGCGCGCTACCGGTGTCCAGCAGCTCGCGGCCTGGCGTCCCCTCGACCTGATAGCCCGTCATCGCGATCAGGTTCGTGGGATTGCCCGCGATCTCCGGGACGTAGGTCATCGCCGGCCCGCCGTTGAGCATCCCGCTGGTCGTCACGATCACGGCGGATTCCTCGGCGATGCGCTTTCGCTGGCCTTCCTTCCCGTCGACGAACCGAGCGTGGCCTGCCGCCTCACGCAGCGCGTCAGGGTCCCGCAGAAACTCCGGGTACTGCTGGACCGTTCGCGTGACGTACTGGCCCATTCCGTCCACGTACGTCGGCAGGTCGTGCGCGGCACAGACCATGAGGATTTCCTGCGTTCGCCCGATGGCGAAGGCCGGCACCACGACGGTGCCGCCCTCCCAGAGCGCCTCCTCGACGGCGTCGACGAACGACGCCTCGATCTCGCGCCGCGGTGGTCGCTCGACGTCCGCATAGGTGCTCTCGACGATGACCGCGTCGGCCTCCGGCCGGGCCGTCGACGCGGGAAGCAGTCGCTGGGTGTCCGTGTGGAAGTCGCCGCTGTAGCAGAGTCGTGTGTCGCCGTCGTCGATCAGCACGTGGGCGCTCCCGGGAATGTGGCCGGCGTCGTAGAACGTTACCTCGTGGCCCGCGGCCTCGAAGGGCTCCTCGTACCCGTGGGTCTGGGACACCTGCGAGACGCGCTGAATCTCCATCTCGGTGAACGGGCAATCGTAGGTCCCGCCTCGGAGTTTGAGGGTGTCTCGCGCGAGCGTGCGACACAGGTCCCGGGTCGGCGGCGTCCAGTGGATCGGTGGTCGTCGATCGCCGGAGCACAGCGAGGGCACCGTGCCGACGTGGTCGAGATGTCCGTGGCTGACGACCACGGCCTCCGGCGCCACGTCCCCGACCGGGAACCCCGGCGGCGAGCCCGAGCCCATCCCGTAGTCCAGCAGGAGGCGATCGTTGACGAGGATCGCGCTCCGCCCGACCTCGCGGGCGCCGCCGAGGAACTCCAGTTTCATCTGTGGCGTAGTACTGCGGGCGGGTCCTTGCGCTCGTCGGTTCGGCCACGAAGCGCTGTTGCTGCTTGACTTGCGGCTGAGAACGTAGAGATCGAGTGGTCGTGATTGTCACCTCTGAAAGAGGCCGGATGCTCGGTGCCCCGGGCACCTCGGAGCAATCTCCGACGGGCTTCGCCTCGCGTTTGCTCGGCTCAGCACCGAAAGACGCCGCTTCGCTCGTCTTTCGAACTCACACTCACTTTGTTCGCGTGACGCTCGCAGTGCGCTTCGCTCCCATCGCCCGGGATAGTCGAGTCGCCCGGCTCTTTCGATGTCTCACCCTGCACCGCTTCCCGCGACCTCACCCTCCCCAACCTCCTCCCTCCCTTCGCTCGGTCGTCCCTCGCACGCTACGCGGCTGCTGACGCAGCCGCGAAACGCGCGCCACCGCTCACCACTGAACGTAGCTCAACTACACAAGCTTCTGGGTGGGACTGGAAGGGGCCGTTGACGGACTACGTCCGTCTGCTCGGGAGACCAGAGGTCTCCCGGTGACCGTTCGTCGATATCTGACGACGCAAGCACCGCAGTGAGTGAGCGGAGCGAACGAGGAGCACAGTGAGTCAGAATCGTCGAGCGGGAGGGGGCTTCCTGGGGCGGTCGCCGTTCGGTCGTCGTATCGTGAATCACCGGTCTTTCCACTCACTCGCGAACCAGAAA
Source organism: Salinarchaeum laminariae (assembly GCF_023204835.1). Lineage (GTDB taxonomy): Archaea > Halobacteriota > Halobacteria > Halobacteriales > Salinarchaeaceae > Salinarchaeum > Salinarchaeum laminariae. The sequence continues at coordinate 66,401 of NZ_CP096270.1, read as the reverse complement.
CCGCTCGTAGCCGCCAAACGCCAGATCGAGCGAGCCGATCCACCAGTTCCAGCGCTCGGCGAGATCCATCTCCTCGGGGGCGTCCTCGAGCTGCTCGACGACGAGAGCCACGCCCAGCTCCGCACCGATATCCTCCCGATATGTCTCAGCGTCGTCGAGGTCGCCGGCGGCTCTGGCGACGACTCGCGCCGCTTCTGGATCGGCGTCGAACGCGTCCTCGAGCGCAAACGCGAGATCGGGCCGATTCACGCGCTCTGATTCGCACCGCTGCAGCCTAAATCCCCGTCACCGACGCCGTTGCCAGCCGCGCGAGAGGGGAAGCGGTAAGTGCGCGGCCTGCTGACCCGAGTGTATGAGTCTGGGGCAGCGCGTCTCGACCGACCATCAACTCGCGCGCCTCCTGCAGATCGGCGTCGTGCTGGAGGAGCTGGTCGAGGCTCGCGCGGAACGCCACCTCGAGGAGCTGGATCCATCGAAGCGAGCGGCGCTGGACGACGAGGTGGAGGAACTGCTCGCAGAGGCGGCCGTGGAGTCAGCCGAACACCGCGATCGCGTCGCCGCTCTCCTCGACGAGCTCGACGCGGAGACGACCCGGTTCGAGCAGATCGAGGCGCTCGTCGAGGAGCACTACTCCGCGCCGGGGAACACCGACGGCGTGCTCTACGATCAGCTGTTCAGCGAGGAGACTGCCTACAAGTTTTACGACGATCTGATCGCCGCCATCGAGGACAGCGACACGGAGTTCAGCGTGGATCGCGAGGAGGTGCTCGCGACGCTCCGGGAAATTCGGGCAGAAGAGGAGAAGGGCGTCGAAGACGTCGCGGCAATCATGGAGGCTCGCGAGTGATGAATTCGGCAGATCAGTATCTCAAGGCGATCTACCTCGCCCAGCGACTGGAGGACGGACCTGCGGCGACTGGCACGCTCGCGGACATGCTCGACGTGTCGCCGGCCAGCGTCAACGAGATGGTCGGCAAACTCGAGTCCCGTGGGCTCGTCGAACACGAGAAGTACGCCGGTGCGACCCTCACCGACGATGGAATCGTTCGCGCCGAGGACACCCTCCAGACCTACTGCATCATCGAGCGATTCCTCTACAACGTCCTCGAAGTCGAGGACTTCCGTGGTGAGGCCCGCGCCCTCGAGAGCGTCATCGACGACACCGTCGCCGAGCGACTGGACACGATCATCGACCGGCGGGAGGAGTGTCCGGACTGTTTCGACGCCGAGGCGGACTGCTGTGAGTTTCTAGAAGTCGAGCAACAGGCGGACTGAGGCCGTCATCGCGGCCACAGATCTTTCTCCGAGCACGAGGCGACCGATCTGCATGGAGTGTCCGACGTGCGATCGTCGTCTGTCGACCCAGGCCGGGCTCCGGCAACATCACACCAAGGTCCACGGGAATCCCCTCCCCAACCGAACCTGCAGTGACTGTGGATCGGAGTTCTACGATCCGAACTCTCGCCGTACCTACTGTGAGGACTGTGATCCCAACGCTGGCTCCAACAACGGCAACTGGAGCGACGCGCTCGAAACGAGCGACTGCACAGAGTGTGGCGAGCAGTTCGAGTATTATCCCTCAAACAGGGATGGCGTCTACTGTTCGAGGTGCATCCAGGAGTGTGACGGGCTACTCCCGGACAATCCGGCGGACAAGATCGAGCGCGTAAGGACCGACTGTCCCGCCTGTGGCACTACTCGGCACGTTCTACAGTCTCGCCTGGATCGCCGCAAGCGAGGGGTGTTCTGTGATATGGACTGCTATGGGGACTGGCTCTCCGCGCATATCGTCGGCTCGGACCATCACCAGTGGAGTGCGTCGGAGCCCACGTACAATCGTGGCTGGTGGACCATTCGCCGCGCTGCACGAGTTCGAGACGACCATCGCTGTCAGATCTGTGGGGTAACGAAATCGGAGCTCGGCCGGCATCCGGACGTCCACCACATCCAGCCAGTTCGCTCCTTCGAGGACCCGCGTGAGGCACACCGTCTGGACAACGTAATTGCACTCTGTAGATCGTGTCACAGGAAGGTGGAGTCTGAATCCATTCCGGCCCCATCGCCGGGAAATGAGTAATGCACTTGTATGCGGGAACGGAACCACCTACGCGAAGCCCTGTGGTGTAGCGGCCAATCATAGCGGCCTTTGGACGCGTTCGGTTACGGCCGGATGCGGAGGTGAGCCGTTGACGGCGGTTCGAATCCGCCCAGGGCTATCTTCTCGGAAACGATCGTGAGCGAGAGTTATCTCCGGCGGATCGAACCTTGACAGTCGCGCGCAGCGAGCATCGCGAGCGAGCACGTCTGGCTCGGGTGCGAATCTGCCCCGGGTACTCCTTGAGCAGTGTCCGCATCAGCTGCTGCTCTCCTCGGTCGCTGCTCCTCGCATTTGCGTCTGCCAGAGCAACCGAGTTCGCCCGATCTTTTATATATTGAACTGCATCACGATATATCGAATTCTGGCGTCGTCGCGGCACTCGTCATCGTCTCGAATCCGAGAGAACAGCTACGAGAACGTCTATACTGCTGAAATTCGGTGCATCTCTCATTCGGTTCCCCAACTCCGGCATCGCTACCGGCCGTCACCGTCGGTAGTTTAATGCACGATGGGTGTGGAATAATGGGTCCCGGAACGACGCGGTCCTCATCACCATGACTACCCTCACCGATCGCTGCTACGATTGCGGTACGGAGTACGTCCCGCTGGCCGTCGACGACGGCCGATGTCCCGACTGCGACTCACCCGCGACGCCGCTCGTCGGCACGCCGACCGTGTTGGACGTCCGGCCGATCGCGACGGTCGATCTCGACAGTCTGCCCGTCGAGGAGGCCATCGAAGTGCTCGTTCGCGACGACACCGACCGGCTGATCGTCTACGCGTTCGCGGTGCCGTCCTCGGGCGTTCCCTACGCGGTCGCGATCACGTTCGGCGACGCTACGATCCGTCGCGGTGACGAGCACTGGGCGTCGATCGAGGGGCCGGAGTGCGTCGTCGATGCGGTGGTCGACCGCGTCGGCGAGCCGCCGGGTCGGCCGCCTGCTGCATCGACCGAATAGGTCCAAAGTGCCAGCGAGGTCCGCTCAGAGTCCCTGACAGACCTGCTGTCCGCTGACGACCTCCGGAATAATCACCTCGTCCGCGCCGACCCGCTTTGCCAGGGCTTCGTCCATCTCGTCGCCAGCGCGCACCACGAGGCGAACGTCCGGCGCCCGCTCGGTCGCTGCCACTGCGACCTGGACGTTCGTGCTCGTGTCGTCGACGGCACCGACCACGGTTTCGGCGCGCTCGATACCGGCAGTCCGGAGCGTCTCGTCGGTGCGTGCGTCGCCTTCGATTGCGAGAAATCCGTCGTCGATCGCTCGCTCGTAGTTCTCGGAGTTTTGCTCCACGATCACTGGTTCGCGATCGTCAGCGAGGAGCCCCTCGGCGACGGTTCGGCCGAAGGTGCCGTAGCCACAGACGATCACGTGCGATTCCCGGTCGTCGATGCGTCGGTCGATGCTCATGGCGGTGAGTTCGTCGGTTAGCTGGCCGCCGAAGGCGGCCGAAAACAGCGTTTCACCCGTCCAGATTCCCGTCAGGACGAGTCCGGAGAGGACGGCGATGGCGTAGGCCTTGACCAGCCGTGCCGGGCCGTCGTGGTGTTCGAAGTACAGCTCGATGCTCGTGGGGTCGAGCAGCCAGAAGGCGGCGTTTACGGGCCCGATGCCAGCCAGTGCGACGAAGCCGACCACGCCAGCCGTGACCACGCAGGCGAAGGCGAGCACCGGGCGCACGAGTCGCCGGAGCAGCGGCCGCCGCGCCACGGCTTCGATGAGGCTGCCGGGGAGAATCATCGAGCGCCACGCGTTCGCCCTGCGGTTCGGGATCTGCGGTGGATTCGACGGTTTGCCGACCGGTCGACCAGCCGATCGGCTCGCCGCTCACCATAAATTCGCACTTTGTACTTTTCTGACGCGTTCTGTTGGCCACACGGTTGCATACTTTTCATATTTATTGGTGTATGTGTGGGTGTGTCTTGCAAATGGCTGTGAACGTCGACTATACAAAAGGTTTCCTCCCAGGTCGTCAGGATCACTCTGCCATCGGTCCCCGATCGCCGACTCGGTCTACACCAGGACGCGGTCGACGTCGGAATGGCTCGCCCGGCGCACGACTGTCCGGACCGGGTCCTTCGCGCCTGCCAGATTGTCCGTGTCGCCGTCGAGGGTGAACAGCTTCGCGGGCCGGCCTTCCTCGAGTACGCCCCAATCCAGGTCTGCAATTTCGGCGCCGCGGTAGGTCGCCATCGCGAGCACTTCCGCGCTTGGCAGCCCCGTCAGCTTCGCGGTGATCGCCATTTCGCGGAACATCGACGGCGAGTTGAGGAAGACGTTGTCCGTTCCGAGGGCAACCGTCGTGCGGTCGGCGAGCTCCGCGATCGGCGGTACGCCAACGTCCGTAACGAGGTTCGAGCGGGGGCAGACGACGACGGGGGTGCCACGGTCCTCGAGGCGGTCGAGCTGGTGGTCCTGGGCGTGCACCATGTGGACGAGAAAGTCGGGATCGAGATCCATCGCCGGATCGACGTCGCTCTCGTCGACCTCGCCGGCGTGGATGCCGAAGGGCTTGCCAGCTTCCCGCGCAGCGGTACGCTCGGCCTCGAAGTTCGCGTCGTTTGCGCCCGAGGCGCCGTAGCCGTCCGCGACGTCGAGGACCTCGATCTCCTCGCGGCCCATGATGACTGGATCGAGGTCGATCTCTGCCCCCGCGGCCGCCGCGCGGAGCTGCTCGACGCCCTCGACGCCGCCTTCCCGGAACTCGATGCACGCGCCGGTTCCGCCGGTCTGCATGTACCGCAGGGACCGTTCCATCGCCTCGATCAGTGACTCTGAGTCGGCCTGTCGGAGCAGCCGGTGTTTGAGCCCGTCCGGCGGCGCGACGAGCTCCTCCAGCGAGAGCCCCTCACCGGCCTCCTTCGCGATCGAATCGCCGAGATGCGTGTGCGCGTTCACGAACGCCGGGCACACGATGTCGTCAGTATCGACCGGATGCTCTTCGATGCTCGCGATTTCGCCCTCGTCGACGTGGAGGGTCCCCTCGACTGGTTCGAAGGACCGCCCGCGGAGAATCGTCCCCGTGAGTTTCATGGACGCTGCTTCGGCGGGGACGGGTTTGTACCCGACGCTCGCGGTGAGGGGTCTTCGACGTGATGTGAGAGAACTCCGGTTTATCTATCATCTCAGGAAGCCTCGAGCGGAAGGCGGCTTCCGTAGACGGTCGGCGCTGCGATATCGTCTGAAACGAGGCTCGGGTCCTATTCGGACAACCGAGCGTACTCGTCGTCGGTCAGGTCGATCTGGGTCGCGGCCACGTTCTGTTCGAGGTGCTCGACGCTCGAGGTGCCAGGAATCGGGAGGATCACGTCCGAATGCTCCAGCAACCACGCCAGCGCGATCTGCTGAATCGTCGCGTCGTGTGCGTCTGCCACGTCCTCCACGACGGCCTGCTTCTCGCCGAGGTCTCCGCCGCCGAGCGGGAACCACGGAATGAAACCGATGCCGGCGTCCTCACAGGCTTCGAGGACTGCCTCGTCCTCTCTGTGGCCGACGTTGTACTGGTTCTGGACGGTCGCGATCTCGACGACGTCCTGGGCGCGTTCGAGCTGATCGACGGAGACGTTGCTCAGTCCGACGTGCTCGACGAACCCGTCGTCTTTCAGCTCCGCGAACGTCTCGATGGCCGTCTCGAAGTCGACGTCGGGATCGGGTCGGTGGTACTGATAGCAATCGATCGTGTCCACGCCGAGGCGATCCCGACTGACGAGCACCTGGTTCCGGACGTACTCCGGTGCGCCGTGTTTCAGCCAGTCGCCCTCGGATTCGCGGAGCAGCCCGGCCTTGGTCGCGATCGTGACGTCGTCGTGTGTGAACTCCTCGGACTCCTCGATGGCCTCCCTGATCATGCGCTCGCTGACGCCGGGGCCGTAGGAGTCCGCGGTGTCGATCACGTCGACGCCGAGCTCCAGGGCTCGCTGGACGACGCGCCTGGCTTCGGCCTCGTCTGCGGGCGGGCCGATGATCTCCTCGCCGGTCAGGCGCATCGCGCCGAAACCGAGCCGATGGACGGTGATCTCGCCGCCGATGTCGAACGTGCCACTCTCGTTTGCAGCCATATCACTGATTGTGGCCGCCTGCTGCAAGGGCCTTTGCGTCGGCGAACCCGGCAGTGGTGCTGGGACCGCCGCCACTGAGCGTGAATAGCCTACTCCCCGTCGGTGAACTCCGAGAGCGTCGCGGGGTATCCCCGGACCTCGGTGACGAGCACGTCCTCAACGTCGATTCCCAGCACGTCCACCGCGGCGGGACCGACGGCGTCGGTCCGCTCTGCCGGTGCGTAGACGCCGAGGCGCCACTGGGAGTGCTGGGCCGCCCGAAGTGCCTCCACGAGCGGCGACTGCTCGGACAGCGGGCGGACCTCGCCGTTGACGACGACCCTGGAGCTGCTCTCGGGCATCGACGGCCGCCCGGGAACGTCGAGGATCACGGCTTCCTCGGGGACACCGGCAGTGCGTGCGATCTGCCCCTCCAGTTCCCGGACGGTGAGGTGGTCGGCGTCTACGACCGAGTCCGGAACGTCCTCGAACTCGGCCCAGACTGCGCGCTTGAACAGCTCCCGATCGTCGAGGCGACGAGCGTAGACGGCGGCGGGCTCGCAGTCCCGGAGCGACACGAGTAGCTCCGGGTCGTCCATCCCCTGGACGGCTCCGGCGTCGGGCTCTCCCTCGTCGATGAGGGCTTCGGTCGCCCGCCGGAGCATCGACTTGCTGATCCTCGCGACGTGGTGGCGATAGACGGTCGGGTTCATCAGCGCCCGGGCGATCAGCAGGCTCTCCGCGGTCTGGACGTTCCCCGCGTCGAGGACCAGCTGGTCGTCCCGGAAGGTAAGTTCTCGAACGAGCCGGCTGTGGTCGATGGTGCCGTAGGGGACGCCGGTGTGGTGGGCGTCCCGAACGAGGTAGTCCATCCGATCGACGTCGAGCTCGCCGGAGACCAGCTGTCCGTAACGGCCCTTACCGGCGACGAGATCCGCGACCTCAGCGGGATCGACGTCGAACTCTCGGAGAACCTCCCCGACCTCCCCCGTTTCGAGCCGGTCGTGAACCTCGTCGTGGTAGGTGCCCGTGCGTCGCGCAAGTAGCTCCTCGACGTTGTGGGAAAATGGGGCGTGTCCGACGTCGTGGAGCAACGCTGCGGCGCGGACTCGCTTGGCGCGCTGCTGGCGTGCGGGGAGGTGGGCGAGTGCGCGGTCCGCGAGGTGGTAGACGCCGAGGCTGTGCTCGAATCGCGTGTGGTTGGCCGAGGGGTAGACCAGCGAGACCGTCCCGAGCTGTGAAATGCGGCGAAGTCGCTGGAGGGCGGGCGTGTCCAGCAGCGCACGGGCGAGCCCCTGGACGTCGATGTGATCGTGGACGCTGTCCTTGATCGTCTTCACTATGCGGCGTTTGGTCGGCATCGGTCAAAAGGGTGCGCGATGGCGGTCGGTGTCGCGGGCCGCCGCTCGCACACACCGGGTCGAACGACCGTTGTTCCGCGTGTGAGGGATTTCGGCGATTGCCGAACTCCGTATGGGACTACCGCCTCGCCCTCACACTTTTTCCAGCGGGATCCTCACAGAACGGCCGTCGGACGTAAGTAGGGCCTCTCCCAACGTCTCCCCGACCAGCAGTTCTCGCCACTCATGCCAGAGCATCCGCCCGCCCGCTCCACGCGCTTTTCCGCCCTCCTCGATCGCATGACTGAGGGCTTTCTTGCGATCGACGACGAGTGGCGAATCGTCGAGTGTAACGCGCACGCTGCGACGGTACTCGGCGCAGATCGTGCGGACCTCCTCGGTGCAGAGCTCTGGACGGCAGCCCCGAACGTCGTCGAAACGACGTTCGCAGAGCAGTATCAGCAGGCGATGGCGGACCGGGAACCGACCGCCTTCGAGGCGTTCTGGCCCCAGACAGAGACGTCGTATCGCGTCCGGATTTACCCTACAGACGGCGGTGGTATCGAAGTGTTTCTCCGCGACGCCGACGCCAGTCTCCCGGCGGGCGACGGCCCGCGCCCCGCGACCGTCGTCGAGGCAGTGACCGACGGGGTGCTGGCCGTCGACGCCGACGATCGCATCGTTCTCGTCAACGAGGCGCTCACCGGGCTGCTCGACGCCGGTCGATCGACGCTGCTCAACACCAGTCTCGACGCGCTCTCCACCGCGACCAAACTCACCGACGACGACGTCCGGTCGCTGCGCGCCGCGATCGAGCACGTCCGAAACGCCGGGGCCGAGGATCACCGCATCCAGCTCTCGGTGCCCGACACCGAGGGTCGACCGGGCGCCGTCGAAGTCAGGCTCTCGCCGCTCCCCGGAACGGAGGCGGATCGCGTCGCCGCGGTCGTGCGTGACGTCACCGAGCGACGTGATCGCGAGCGCGTCGTTCGATCCCTCCACGCCGCGACGCGAGAGCTGTTCCGCGCTGAGGATACGATCGACGCCTGCGCCGCGGCGGTCCACACCGGTGCCGATCTGCTCGACCTCCAGATCAGCGGGATCTGGCTGCTCGACGAGGAGCGCAACAGGCTGGAGCCGGTCGCTGCGACCGCCGGCGCACACGACACCGTCGGCGGGCTGCCCGTTTTCGGCGACGGCGAGGGCCTGGCCTGGCGGGCCTACCAGCGCGATGATGTGATCCACTTCGACGACGTCACCGACAGCGAGGACGTCTACAACCCCGACACCCCGATCCGGAGTGAACTGATCGTGCCGATCGGGAACCGCGGCGTGTTGATGGCCGGGGATACCGAGCCCGGCCAGTTCGACGAGACCGACGTCGAGCTGGCGGAGATCCTCGCAGCCAACACCGAGGCCGTGCTCGATCGCCTGGAACGCGAACAGCTGCTCGAGGACCGGGCCACCGAACTCGAGCGCCAGAACGAGCGGCTCGCTTCGCTGGAGGGCGTCCTCTCCGGCCCGATCAGCGCAACGCTCGACGACGTCGAGGCGACCTTCGAATCCGGGACGATCGAGGAGGCCCACGACGCCGTCGATCGCACCCGTCGGCTCGTCGACGTCGCTGGCACCTACGCGAACCGACCCGACGCCACCGGCGCTCGCACGGGACTCACGCTCGGCGAGACGCTCGAAGCGGCCGCCGCCGAGACCGAACGCAAGGCACCGACCGTCGTCGTCAGCCGCGACGGCACGCTCAGAGCCGACCACGAGCACCTCCTGGAGCTGTTCGGTGCACTGGTCCGCAACGCGATCGAGCGCGATGCCGGCGCGGTCAGTCTCGGCGTGCTCCAGGCGACGAGGTCCAGAGTCCGCCGGCTCTCTGGCTTCTACGTCGAGGACGACGGCGACGTCATCCCGCGACGGGTTCGCGACCCGCCGTTCGATCCCTACGCCGGCGACGTGACGGTGGGACTCGAACTCGAACTCGCGCGCCTGCTCGCTCGCGATCACGGCTGGGAACTGACTGCCGACCCCACACAGCACGGTATGCGCTTTGAAATCACCGACGTCACGACGCTCTCGCCGACGAAGGAGTGAGCGTCAGGACGGCTTTTCGATACACTACTTCAGGACAGATCTTCGAGCACTTGTCGGTAGGAGTCGCTCTCGTCGAGCTGGAGCAGGGCCTCGTCGCTCTCCTCGCGGATGACGGCCAGCCGATCGACGAGGCGCGCGTACTCCTCGCTCGCTCGGAGTTCGGGCTCGGTCTTCTCGGCGTCCAGTAGCGCCTTCTTCGAGGCGAGCGCGAAGAACTGCTGGATGCGATCGTCGTACTCGCTGCGGAGGCGGAGCCGTTCGACGGTCTCGACGAGATCCTCCCGGGAGACGGGTTTGACGAGATAGTCGTCGAACCCCATCTCGACGATGTCGAAGTCCGGCTCGACGGCGGTGACCATCGCGACCTTGCAGTCGATCCCGCGCTCCGTGATCGCGTCGAGCACCTCGTCTCCGGAGAGGCCGGGCATCCGACGGTCGAGGAGGACGACGTCGATCGTGTCGTCGAGCGCATCGACGGCCTCGTCGCCGTCGTAGGCCGTCCGAACGGCACAGTGGTCGCCGAGCCAGGCGCTGTAGAGGTCGGCGAGATCTGATTCGTCCTCGACGATGAGGACGACCGGCTGTCGAGCGCCGGTCACGAGAGATCACCGTCGAAGCCGTGCATGCTTCGTCTAATTGGAGGTCCGATATTTCAACCCATCGGCGTTCGTGCAGGTGACTGTGGCGAGAAACGGATCTGAGCGGTGCGGGATGGACGACCGACCGGTGGCTTCCCGCCGTCGGTCGGTCAGAAACGAGTCGACGTGTACCGATCAGTCAAGCGCCGCGTCGATCGTCGACCGGGCCTCGGCGATCTCGTCGGCGGATGCTTCGAGGGTCTGCTCTCCGATGTCGATCGTGAGGCGGCCGTCGTCGGTCCCGGAGCCGATTCGGCGAACCGACGCGACGCCGTCGAAGCGCGCCTCGACCGCGTCCGGATCGGTCGTCTGGATCAGCGCCCGGCCAGGGGCCTCGGCGAAGAGCTCGCCGGCCGGATCCTCGCCGGGCAGTTCGACGGCGAGCCCGGCCGACTCCGTGACCATCTCAGCGAGCGACACCGCGAGGCCGCCGTGGGAGACGTCGTGGACGGCGAGGGTGTCGTCGCGTCGCGCCACGTCGGCGATTCCGTCGAGGATCGGTGCGGGGTCCTCGGGCGGCGCTGGGAAGGCGTCGGTCCCGCCGAACTGGGCGAGATACTCGGAGCCGCCCAGCGTCGTGGCCGCCTCGGCCAGCGCTGGCTCGCCGACGAGGAGGAGTTCGCCCTCCGGCTCGGCGTCGATCCCGGGCGCGTCGTACCCCTGGCGCGTACCGACCATCGCGAGCGTCGGCGTCGGCGGGATCGGGCCGGCCTGCGAGTCGTTGTACAGCGAGACGTTGCCACCGACGACCGGCGCGTCGAGCGCCGAGCAGCCGTCGGCGAGCCCGTCGACGATCGCTGCGAAGCCGCCGTAGACGTCTGGCTTCTCTGGGTTCCCGCCGTTGAGGCAGTTGACCGCGGCGAGCGGGGTGGCGCCAGCCGTCGCGAGGTTCGTGGCGTTCTCGACGGCGACGGCGCGGGCGCCCTCGTAGGGGTTTGCATCGGTCCAGTTCGGCGCGGCGCCGGCAGAGATCGCGAGGCCGACGCCCTGCCCGGTCGCGTCGGAGCCCGCCTCGATGTCCGCGGCCTCCCGGATCGCGAGGAGTGCGGCGTCCTCGCCGGGCTTCTGGGCCGTTCGAGCGCCCACTTCGTGGTCGTACTGTCGGTAAACCCACTCCTTGCTGGCGGTGGTGGGGCTCGCGAGGACGGCGTCGAACGCGTCGGCGACATCGACGCCTTCGGGGCGATCGCGGGACTGGGGGTCGGGCGCCTCCATCGGGAAGTCGTTAAACGGCGCGCCGTCGCCGAGGAACTCCGCGTCGGCGTCGACGACGGTTTCGCCCTCGAACGTGCAGACGTAGTTGCCCTCGGTGACCTCGCCGATGACCGTGCAGCCGAGATCGTAGCGATCGGCAACCTCGCGCACGCGGTCGACGTTCTCCGGGGTGACCTCATAGCACATCCGCTCCTGACTTTCGGCGAGCAGGATCTCCATCGCGTTCATGTTCGGCTCGCGCTGGTGGACTCGATCGAGGGCGATCTCCGCACCGAGGCCGCCCTGGGCGACCATCTCGCTGGAGGCGCCGCCCAGCCCCGCAGCGCCGAGGTCGCGGGCCGCTTCGAGCAGCCCCTCGTCGACGAGCTGTTCGTTGCACTCGATCAGGAGCTTCTCCGTGTAGGGGTCGCCGACCTGCACCGCGGGTCGGTCCTCCGTCTCTGCGTCCTCGTCCAGATCCTCGCTCGCGAAAGAGGCGCCGCCGAGGCCGTCGCGGCCCGTCGAGTTCCCGACGAGCACGAGCTTGTTCCCGGGCTCGTTGACCGCGGCGCGGACCAGCCGGTCCTCGGTCGTGATACCGACGCAGGCGACGTTCACGAGCGGGTTCCCCTCGTAGCCCTCGTGGAAGTCCACGCTGCCGCCGACGGTGGGCACGCCGATCGCGTTGCCGTAGTCGGCAATCCCCTCGACGACGCCTTCGAAGAGATAGCGGGAGTGCTCGCGGTCGAATGCGCCGAAGTACAGCGAGTCCGTTAGTGCGATCGGGTAGGCGCCCATCGACAGCGTGTCGCGGACGATCCCGCCGACGCCGGTCGCGGCGCCGTCGTAGGGGTCCACGTAGCTCGGGTGGTTGTGGCTCTCGATACCGAGCGTGACGTAAACGTCGCCGTTCGGTGCGTCGGAGAGATCGGGGACGGCGTCGCCGCCAGCGTCCTCGGCTGCGTCGGCAACGGCGTCCGCGAGTGGGTCGGGGAGCGCGACGACGGCCGCGTCGTCACCCGGCCCGACGACGATCCGGTCGCCCTCGGAGTCGAACGCTCCGAGCAGTGGGCGGGAGGAGCGGTAGGCGCAGTGTTCGCTCCAGAGGTTCTCGAACAGCGCGGCCTCCGCGCGGGTCGGTTCCCGACCGAGCTCTTCAACGACGAGTTCACGGTCGGCCTCGGCGAGGGGCATTCTGGTAGGGCGTTGCCCGAGACCGAATAAATGGCTTCCCATGTGCGAGGCTGCCGAGCGGTTCCACGCGGCTTCCCCGAACTGCGAGACGGAGTGAATTCCAAGTGAGATGAGTGAATTCCAAGTGAGATTGGTCACCCGATCTCCGGTTTCGATGCTCGCGCATGGCCGACCACAAAATATTTGACATGTTCCCTCTCAACTAGAATCCATGGTCAACCCGTTCGGATTCTTCCTCCTCGCCTTGGGACTCATCGCTGTGGCCTGGCCATACGAGGTCGCCCGGTTCGAGGAGCGTCTCGACGCGATCGGGAGCAAGCGGTCCTGGTCGGAGGTCGAGCCGGCCGACTGGCGGGTGCTGCTCACGCGGGGAATCGGGGTCCTGTTCGTGCTCGTGGGCGGCGGACTCTTCCTCTTCGGCTGAGCGGGCGGTAACGCGCGGTCGGCGACAACCGGCAGCGATGCAGTTGATGCACTTTACTAAGAGGGAGGAACGCGACTAGTCGATCGTGAACGTACTCATCACTGGCGCCCACGGCACGGTCGGCACGGCGATCACGGACAATCTCGGCGACGACGACCGCTTCGAGTTCACGCTCCTCGACGTCGCCGCTCCCGACGGTGCCTACGAAGGTGAGCCGCCGGGAGACGTCGTGACCGCCGACGTCACGGAGTACGACGAGCTGCGCCCCCACTTCGAGGGGCAGGACGCGGTCGTCCATCTCGCGCTGATTCCGGGCACCGGGGGTGCAGACGCGCGGGACATCCCGTGGGACGACGCCCAATCTGACAATCTCGAGGCGTTGCACAACGTCGCGGCGGCCTGTGAGGACGCCGACGTCGATTCCTTCGTCTTCGCCTCATCGAATCACGCCGTCGGCCTCGTCGAAGTGACGAACACACCCGACGTCTACCACGACCAAGGCATCGTCGCGGGCCACGACGAGCCCCATCGTCCCGACTCGACATATGGGCTCACGAAGAGCTACGGCGAGGATCTCGGTCGGTTCCTCGCGGAGGTCCACGACGTCCGGTTCTACGGCCTCCGGATCGGCGCGGTCCGGGACCCGGAGTACGACCACCCCTACGGCGACGCGGAGGCCGGTGTCGAGGAGGGTCGCTGGGACCGGGGAAGCGAGGAGTACGACGAGATGGTCGCGCGCATGAAGGGGCTCTGGCAATCCCGGCGCGATCTCGCACAGCTCGTCGAATGCTGTCTGACCGACGAGACCGTCGAGTGGGACCACTATTTCGGCGTCAGTGCGAACGAACGCCGGTGGCTCGACGATCTTGCGTACGCGCGCGAAACGATCGGATACGATCCCGTCGACAACGGTGAGACCTGGGACGCGCCGCCCGAGTGATCGTCGGCTCGGTGGTAGCCACTGCCAGCTACGATCCCTCGGCACTCCACAGGTCAGCGCGTCTCACATTCCGATCCCCTTTTGACGGCTGCGTCCGAACGCGAACCCGTGCTATCGTGCGAGCTCCATACGCACTCGGAGCTGTCCCACGACGGACGCGACCCCGTCGATCTCCTCGTCGAGCAGGCTGACGCCGTGGGCCTGGACGCGCTCGCGGTGACGGACCACGACGAGATCGAGGCCAGCGTCGAGGCAGCGGAGCTCGCGACCGAACGCGGTATGATCGGCATTCCCGGTCTCGAGGTCACCAGCCGCGCCGGCCACATTCTCGGCCTCGGCGTCGACCGTCGCATCGAGCCCGGGCTCCCGTATGAAAATACGCTCAACCGGATTCGCGACGCCGGCGGCATCGCGGTGATCCCACACCCCTTTCAGGAGTCCCGCCACGGCGTGATGGCGAACATCACCCGCGACCAGCTCGCGATGGCCGACGCAATCGAGGTGTACAACTCTCGGCTGTTCACCGGTCGTGCGAACCGGCAGGCCCGCCACTTCGCACAGGAGAACGGACTGCCGATGACAGCCGGCAGCGACGCCCACATCAGCGAAATGGTCGGCCAGGCTCGGACGCTGATCGACGCCAAAGAACGGACCCTCCAGGGCGTGCTCGACGCCATCCGGGCCGGCGACACGAAGATCGACGGCAAACGAACGCCCTGGCGCATCAGCCTCCGCCAGTTCGCCGGTGGCGTCACCCGGCGCATCCGGCGGCACGTCCCCTCACAGGGCTGAGGTGGCGCACGTGGACACCGACCCCAGCGAACGAACTGACGATACTGATTCGACGACGGACGCCGACTGCGTGGGATCGACGACGCCCCCCGATGAGTCGGTCTTCCGTGGCGATCGTGACCGGGCCAGGATCGCCGTCGAGCAGGGCGATCCGCTCTCGGGAGCGAACGGGTTCGCCGGGCTGCTCGAGCGGCCGGACGACCCGGACGCTGGACAGGCGCTCGTTCGGGACGTGCTCGGCCGGGAGCCACTCTTCCTCGAGCGGGACGCTCCGACGGACGAGCTGCCGAGCAGCGACGACTGGGCCGTCGACCCGACGACACTCGACGCTCCGGAGCCGTTCCCCGCCGGTTCGATCCAGGACGCCGACGGTCGCCGGCAGCGCCTCCGGCTGCCACGGAACTCCGGCGTCGGCGACGTCGGCGGGACCGCAGCCGCGGTGCCCGGCACCGAAGTCGACGAACTCCGGACCGCGATCGACGACGCCCTCGCAGCCCTCGATCCCGAGACGCCGGTGGCCTTCTCCGGGGGCGTCGACTCCGGACTGGTCGCGACCGGTACCGACGGCCCGCTGTACGTCGCCGGATTCCCGGACAGCCACGACCTCGAGGCCGCCCGCGACGCCGAAATTGCGATGGATCGCGAGCTCCACGAGATCGAGCTGACCCACGACGAGCTGCGTCGGGCGGTTCGCGAGGTCGCCGTGGCCACTGGACGGACCAACCCGATGGACGTCTCGATCGCGGTGCCGCTCTTCCTCGTCGCCGAGCGCGTCGCGGCGGACGGCCACGAGACTCTCGCAGTTGGACAGGGCGCGGACGAGCTGTTCGGCGGCTACGCGAAGGTAGCCAAAGCGGCGGGCGATCATCGGGTCGACGCCGATTCGGTCACGGCTGCGCGGGACGAAGTGTTGCAGACGCTCCCCGAGCAGCTCCCCCGAGACGTGCTCGCGATCAGAGCCGCTGGCGTCGAGCCCGTCGCGCCACTGCTCGACGACGCCGTCGTCCGCGCCGCGCTGGCACTTCCTGAGGCGCTGCTGGTCCGGGACGAGGAGCGCAAGGTTGCACTCCGACGCGTCGCTACCGATCGGCTCCCCGATTCGGTCGCGAACCGGGACAAGAAAGCGCTCCAGTACGGCTCGCTCGTCTCCCGGGAGCTCGACCGACTCGCCCGACAGAACGGCTACAAACGCCGGATGGACGACCACGTCGGAAAGTACGTCCGGGAGCTCGTCGAGGAGTGATCGACGGTTCTCAGTGACGGTTCTATCACCACCGACGGCTCAGTCGTCGCGAAGCCGTTCGTAGGCCTGCTGGACGAGCATGAACTCCGACCGATCGCCGTCGGCGCGGTCTGGGTGGACCTCCTTGACCTGCTGGAGGTAGGCCTGTCGCACGTCGTCGCTGGATGCGCTGCCTTCGAGTCCGAGGGCCTCGTAGGCCTGGGCCCGTCGGAGTTCGACGTCGCGGACGATGCCCTCTTCCAGCCCGTCGTCCTTGCAGTCCGGGCAGAACTGCTCGGTCCGGCCGTCGACCGTGACGACCTGGTAGAGTTCGATGGAGAACAGCCCACCACACTGATCGCAGGTGTTGTTCGTGGTCGCCGGTTTGGTGGTTGCGCCGTCCGTGACGGCGTCGCCGGCGTTCGTCGCCGCCTGGCCCGGCGTCTCACCGCTGGTCGACGAAGTGCTGGCCGTGGCGGCACCCGACTGCGCACCGGCTGGACCTGCCTCGTCGGCGTTCGAATCGGTTCGGGAAGCTCCTGCTGTCGTGGTCCCGGGGCTGTCGGTGTTGCTGACGCTTGGGGACGCACCGGCGCCCGTGGCGGACGGATCGGTGCCGCTGGCTGATGCCGATCCGTTGGCGCTGGCCGTGGACTCGGTCCCGGACTCTCCTGCAGCGGCGGTCACTCCGGCCGGTCGCTCGCCGCCTGCAACTGTCTCCCGGCAGTCTGGACAGAGAACCATCTCCGTGCCGTCTGGTAGTTCGGTCCGGGAGAGCGTCGCGGCGGTCACCCGATCGCCACAGCCCTCGCAGTCGGTAACGGTGCGCTCGGCGAGCTCTTCGGCGTGGTAGCGACACTCCGGACAGACCACCATCGAGCCGCTGGGGAGGATCACCTCCTCGAGCTGCTGTGCCGGGCCCTCCCGGTCGCAGCCGTCACACGTCTTCGTCCCAGCGGCGGTCATACGTGGAACGTTGGTCGCCTCCACACTAAATTCCTTTCGCGGTTGCGTCGGTGCCGGGACTCCATCGTCCGTCGATCTGGCTGAACCCAGTGCCGCTTGCGAACAGAGGATCGAACCGCAGACACTCCAGCACGACAGACGCGGCGCGCCGTGCGAGACGGTCAGAACGTGGCCAGCTCGCCATCGATCACGCGCTCGGTGATCGACGTGACGTCCGCGAGCCGGTCGTCGACGATCTCGGTGACCTCGGCCTCGATATCGGAGACGGCGATGCCGTCTTCGGTCACGACGTGAACGTCGGCGACGTGGGGCTGGTCGATCGGCCGGCCGATCTGGGAGAGGAGGCGGACGCGAAGGTCGCGGATCCCATCGACCTCGCTCACGACGTCCTCGGCGATCTCCGTCGAGAGCAGGTTGTAGATCTTCCCGATGTGGTTGACTGGGTTCTTCCCGGAGGAGGCCTCCATCGACATCGAGCGATTCGGCGTGATGAGGCCGCTGACGCGGTTGCCGCGGCCGACGGAACCGTCGTCGCCCTGTTCGGCGCTCGTACCGGTAACCGTGAGGTAGACGGACTCCTGCTCGTAGTCGTCGGCGGTGTTGACGTAGACGTCGACGGAGCGATCGGTGATCTCGTCGGCGACGGACTCGACGAACGATCGGACGCCCTGGACGGCCTCGTCGTACTCCTCGAGGTTCCCGACGTACTCGTCCACGATCGCGGCGGCGACGGTGACGTCGACGTGATCGCCCTCGCGCTTGCCCATGATCTTGACGTCCGGGCCGAGCTCGGGGTTGGTGTCGGCGTACTCGGTGTTGAGTCGGTGTTCGGCCTCGTAGACGATTCGCTCGGTCTCGGTCATCGGCGCGTGGCCGACGCCGAAGCTGGTGTCGTTGGCCATCGGGACGGAGACGCCGTCCTCGCCGAAGACCTCCTGGAGATCACCGCTTCCTTCGCCGAGTTTGACGTCGACGATGATGTCCGAGCCGACCTCGAGTTCGGGAATGTTCTCCTCGAGATACTCTCTGGCGGCTTCGAGCGCGATCCGCTCGGTCGGGATCCTCGTCCCCTGGTACTCCTTGGTCGCGCGCCCGACGATCAGCAGATAGATCGGCGACTGCACCTCGCCGCCGCCGTAGGCAGGTGCGGCCTCGCCGGCGACGAGCTGCGTCTCGTCGGTGTTGAAATGCAGTACTGTACCCACGCGGTCGAGATACGCTTGCGCCAGCGCTTCGGAGACGTGCTCGGCGACGCCGTCCGAGATAGAGTCGGGATGGCCAACTCCCTTCCGCTCGACGATCTCGACCTCCTGATCCTCGACCGCGTCGCGATCGATAGCCTCGACGCGGATGTTCCGGTCGGTCATTGCTCCGATGTATCGATCCCCGTTGCCTATAGCTTGCGATACTGGCGATTTCGGGCTGGGTCTGGCCCGTCCAGGTGCAGGGCCCGTCACTCCTCCGCCAGAAGGAGTCCGAGGTAGGAGGTCCGAATCTGGTCGTCGGGGTCACAGCCCAGATCGGTCAGGATCTCACGTGCCGCGTCCCTCGCGTCCGAAATTCCGGCGTCGTCTCGCTCCGTCTCCACTTCGACGTACTCTCCGAGGCCGTCGACGGTATCGAAGGTCACGGTGAACTCGCCGACGGCGTACCGGTCCCGCTCTTTCCGCACCTCGGCGGCCCGCTCGAACCCGAGTCGCTCGAACACCGTCTGCATGGTCTCTCCCTCCGCAACCTCGGTCTCGAACTCCTCTCGAGATTTCGATTCGGCCTCCAACAGCGGGCCCTTGTAGGTCACTGCGGTCGTCCACTCGCCGTCGCCAGCGGGGCGTTCGCGACGGAGCCGCAGTGCCTCGTCGCTCTGAGCGAAATTCCGGTGTGGCGCGTCGAAGTAGGTGTCGACCTGCTCGATGGTCCCCATCGCCTCGGCGTCGTCGGGGAGGCGTTCGCGGACGGTGTCGTGGTCCGCCGCCACTTTCACCTCGACTTCGTACATGTCCGTCAGGGCGGTCGGGCTGCCGATAAGGATGTCCCTCCGGTAGAACGGATTGGCGCGGTCCGTGCGGTCGACTTCGCGCCGCCCGATCTCTCCATTCGCACTACTTCCACCCACCTTTCCTCAGTTTCTCACAGTCTTCTCTCCTGGCCCCCATCACCTCGTCTCCGCATACCCTCAGTTTCTCAGTAGCTTCCTTCCTCACCCTCTGTCCTCACCCATCGGCGGTCTCGACGCCACGGATCTCGAACCGTGCACCACCCTCGGTCCCCTCGACGACGTCGATCTCCCAGCCGTGGGCGTCGACGACTTGCGAGACGATGCTCAGTCCGAGGCCGGTCCCCTCCGCCGACGTCGAGTACCCGAACTCGAGGACGTCGTCGCGGTCGGCGGCAGCGATCCCCGGTCCGTCGTCTTCGATGTAGAACCCTTCTATCCCCTCCTCCTCAGACTCGCTCTCGAGACGGCCGATCGTCACCGCGACCGCGTCGCAGTCGTCCCTTCCGTCTGGAGACGACTGCGGACCAGCGTCCGGTGGGCTATGCTCCACGGCGTTTCGGAAACAGTTCTCGAAGAGCTGCCGAAGCCGGTTCTCGTCGGCGATCACGGTCGAGTCCACCGGTGCGTGTAGCGTCGCCTCCGCCGTGTCGACGGCCTGCCAGCTTCGGCTGGCAACTGTAGCCAGGTCCACGGGCTCCGTTTCGGTCGGCGCCTCCCCCTCGCGAGCGAGCGTGAGCAGCCCGTCGATCAGGGTCTGCATCCGATCGTGAGCGTCGGCCACGATGTCGAGGTCCTCGCTGTCTATCTCCTCTCTCGCGAGCTCCAGCCGGCCGTTCGCGACTGCCAGCGGGTTGCGAAGATCGTGCGAGACGACGCTCGCGAACTCGTCGAGCCGGTCGTTCTGTCGCTCGAGCTCCCGCTGCCGTTCGCGAAGTTCGGCCTGCCGTTCGATGCGCTCGACCGCCGCGAGCATCGCCGCGACGAGGATCTCGGCGTGCTTTTGATCCTGCTCGTCGAAGGTTGCCCGGGTCGTCGAGACTGCCTGGAAGATCCCCCTGTCGGCGATCGGCACCGTCAACGCGGCCCTAATGGCGTCGTCGGTCGGCTCGCCCTCGGACGCTTCCGTGACGTCGTCGACGAGGCTCGCCTCCTTCGTCTGATAGACCTTTCCGGAGAGCCCCTCGTCGGTGCCGAACGGTCGGTCGCCGACCGCGAGCGGCGTGTCCTCGGAGATCGCCCGGATCTCGAAGACGTCCGGGTCGTCGTCAGCTGGCGTCGCCACCGTACACCAGTCGAAGCCGAGAATCGTCACCGCGGCGTCGATCATTATGTCGTAACACGCATCCGCGGATTGGGCTGCGTAGAGACGGTTCGCAGCCTCGTGGAGGCGTTCGAGGTTCTCCCGATGGCGCTGTAGCTCCCACTCTCGCTCTTTGCGGTCGGTGACGTCCTGGAACTGGGAGAAGATCGCGAGCACCGCCCCTTCCGAGTCGCTGACGACGCGATTGTGCCACTCGCAGACGATCCGCTCGCCGTCGCCGCGGACGTTCTCGTTGACGTTGTGATAGCCCGACTCGTCCTCGACGAGCGCAGCTGTCACGTCTTCGACGCCCGAGCGCTCGGATTCTGGTACGATCTCGCTCCAGTGGGTGCCGACCAGTTCCTGCTCGTCGTATCCGAGGATCTCCTCGGCCGCGGCGTTGACGCGTGCGAACTCGAACTCGCCGTTCCACTCGACGACGCCGAGGGGTGACCGTTCGAAGAAGAGGGAGAGTCGCCGCCGGCTCGCCTGAAGCTCGCGTCGCGAGCGGTCCTGCTCTACCGCGTTCGCGATCCGGTTGGCCAGGACGGCGTACTGACTCGTTCCGGTCTCCTTCTGGAGGTAGTCCGTGACGCCCGCCGAGATCGCCTCGCTCGCAACTGCTTCGCTGCCTCGTCCGGTGAACAGAACGAACGGAAGCTCCGGATACTCCTCACGGACGTTCTCGAGAAGCTCTACGCCGCTGAACTCCGGCATCTCGTGATCGCTGACGATGCAATCGACGGACTCGTCCAGTGTGTCCAGCGTCTCCAGGGCTGCATCCGCACTCGTCGCCGTCTCCACGTGGAACCGGTCGTCCTCGCGTTCGAGGAGGGTCGCACTCAATTCGAGGAACTCCGGATCGTCGTCGACGTGGAGGATCCGGATCGGCTCACTCATTGTCTCGTTCTCTCTGCCCGGTGTCAAATGAGTGTCGGCTATTTCGGCGATCGATAGCACCGCAGCGGCTGGCACTGGGCCGTTCCGGGCCGCCACTGACAGAATTTACATCTTGGCGGGCGCATCTGCTCGTCACGTACGTTCACCGGAGCGGCAGGCCGCTCCGAGCCGTCGCTCACGATGTTCGCGACGACCTCGCAGAATGCGCCGGGAGACTCACGTCGTTCGTCTCCCGAGCCCTGGCTCGATACTCTCGCCAGGACGCCGACCGGGAGTTCGCCGAGTGGAACGAGGCGACCGTCGATCGACGAAGTCGATCGGAACTGAGCAGAAGCGAAGCTTCTGCGAACGCCGTGAGACTCGCGGTGCTCGTCTCGCGAGAGCTGGCTCGCAATGCTCACCAGCAGGTCGGTCGGCAGCTGCGCGAGCGAAGCGGGGTCAAGTACAGAAACGGAGCGTACCGAAGTGTTCGGAGAAACGACCGCCGGGAGTGCGCCGACCGGGACTGAGCAGAAGCGAAGCTTCTGCGAAGGTCGGTCGGCAAGCGAAGGACGAGCGTAGCGAGGAATGAGTGCGCCGACCGGGATTTGAACCGAAGGAAGACGGTCCGGGCGTGCGGCCTCACTCCGTTCGGCCGTTCCGGGCTGCGACTTCCAGGATTCAAATCCCGGCGGGCGCATCTGCTCGTCACGTACGTTCACCGGAGCGGCAGGCCGCTCCGAGCCGTCGCTCAGGATATTCGCGCCGACCTCGCAGAATGCGCCGACCGGGACTGAGCAGAAGCGAAGCTTCTGCGAAGGTCGGTCGGCAAACGACCGAAGGGAGTGCGCCGACCGGGATTTGAACCCGGGCCATGAGCTTGGAAGGCTCAGGTCCTCCCACTAGACCACCGGCGCGCTTCGTCACTGCGTTTCTCGTGCGCCGCCCCTCGCCTCAGTTCGTTCGGCGAGACACCGGCGCTCACTCGGACGTATCAGGGTACGGAATAAGGGCCTTACCCTTCGCGTCGGCGATCACACGTCGAACACGACGTACGCCCGCCAGCCGTCGGGTGTCTCCGCCAGTTCCAGATCGGAGTACGTGACGGCCTTGATTTCCCGGGCATCGATGGCCTCGAAGGGCACGCCACGGGCGCTCGCCTCGACGACCCACCGATCTCCGGACTGCGTGACGATGGCGTCGTTGTCCACCGGGAGCACCGACCGGACGTCGCGCTCGTAAATCAGCTCGTCGAGGTAGTCGAAGAGGAGCGCTTCACGGCCCTCCGCGTCGACCCTGAGCTCGAACCGCTCGCCACCCGTGTCCGGAATGTCGTCGCACATCGTCGCCGCGAGACCATCAGCGACCGTGGCGACGGCGCCGTCGAGCGTTTCGGCCTCGGCCTCGACGGCGATGTCCGCGGTGTGCTCCCGGAGCCAGTACGGCATCGAGAGCCGGTTCGTGGTCAGCGCTCTTGGTTCGGTCGATTGCCCGCTCGGAGCGGAGCGTCTCGACGGCCCCGAACTCAGCAACCGCAACCGGAAAACCACCAGACGACGCACCGAAACCATTCAGTACCATTCAGCACCATCGTCGAACAAGCGACACGTAGTTACCCCAGGCGACCACATTTCACGGTAACACATGCAGGCGGCGTTGGTAATTCTGGACGGCTGGGGCCTCGGCGATCACGACAGGCGCGACGCGGTCAAGGCCGCCGACACGCCGGTCTTCGATGAAGCCGCCGAGGAAGGCGCCTACGGCACGCTGACCGTCTCCGGGCGTGCGGTCGGACTCCCCGACGGACAGATGGGCAACAGCGAGGTCGGCCACCTCAACATCGGCGCCGGCCGGGTGGTCAAACAGCCCTACACGAAGATCAACGACGCGATCGAGGCCGGCGACCTCGACGACAACGAGGCGCTCCTCGCGGCAATCGACGGCGCTCGCGAGCGCGGCGGCCGAGTCCACTTCATGGGTCTCGTCAGCGACGGCGGCGTCCACTCCGCACAGCAGCACCTCCACGCGCTGATCGATCTCGCTGCCGAGCGCGACGCCACGGCGGTCACGCACGCATTCACCGACGGGCGGGACACTGACCCCGACTCCGGTGAGGGGTTCCTGTCGGCGCTGGGCGCCCACGCCGAGCAGGCAGGGACCGGCGACGTCGCCACGGTCACCGGTCGCTACTGGGCGATGGACCGCGACACGAACTGGGAGCGCACGAAGAAGGCCTACGACGCGATCGCCGAACGTGAAGCCGAGTTCGAGGCGCCGAGTGGAGTCGCGGCCGTCCGACAGGCCTACGACCGCGGGGAAACCGACGAGTTCATCGAGCCGACGCTGGTCGAGGGCCAGCCCGCCCTGCAGGACGGTGACGCCGTCGTCTTCTTCAACTTCCGCCCGGACCGCGCCCGGCAGCTCGTCCGGATGCTCACCGACACGAAGCCCGCGTGGCCATTCGAGATCGATCAGCCGGCGATCGAACTGACGACCCTGACGGAGTACGACGAGACCTTCGAGTTCCCCGTCGCTTTCCCGCCGGAGGCGCCCGAAGCGACCCTGGGGAGCACGCTCGCCGATCACGGACTCACCCAGCTTCGACTCGCCGAGTCCGAGAAGTACCCCCACGTCACCTACTTCCTCAACGGCGGCCGCGAGGTCGCCTACGAGGGCGAACGGCGCGAGATCGTCGAATCCCCGGACGTTCCGACATACGACCTCCAGCCGGAGATGAGCGCGGAGGGCGTCACGGACGAGGCGGTCGGCATCATCGACGCCGACGATCCCGACGTGCTCGTGCTCAACTACGCGAACCCCGACATGGTCGGCCACACCGGCGACTACGACGCGGCCATCGCTGCCGTCGAGGCCGTCGACGCCCAGCTCGGTCGCCTGCTCGATACGCTCGACGACCACGGCGCGCACGTCCTGCTCACGGCGGATCACGGCAACGCCGACGACATGGGGACCGAGGCGGAGCCCCACACCGCACACACGACGAACCCTGTGCCGTTCGTCTCACTGGCGCCGTCCGCATCCGCCGCCGCGGCGGGCGATCGAACAGGCGGCCATCGCGTCAGATCGGGCGGCACGCTCGCCGACATCGCGCCGACGATCCTCGAACTGATCGGCGTCGAACAGCCACCGGTCATGACCGGCGAGAGCCTGCTTCTCGACGCGGAGTGAGAGGAGCTGCCAGCCGCTCACGCCCCCGAGCACCCGTGACGATGCCGAAACCATCTGCTACCATCTGAAAATGTCCCGTCAGCGTCGGACGATTCGCCGAGACGTGTCAGGTAAATAAGTGCGGCACGCTTTACCCGGTCCCTCTGCTACGCAGACCCATGGTACGAATCGTCGGCGTGGGGCTCACGCCGTTCGGAACGACGCCCGAGCGAACCGGGCGTGACATGTTCGCCGAGGCCAGCGACGCCGCTTTCGCGGACGCCGGCGTCCCGCGGACGGACGCCGAGGCGCTGTACTACGGCAACTTCATGGGCGCGCTCGCGGAGCACCAGGGCCACCAGGGACCGCTGATGGCCGAGGCAGCGGGGATCCAGGCACCGGCGACGCGGTTCGAGACGGCCTGCGCGTCGAGCGGCGCCGCGGTCCGGCACGCCGTCCAGACGCTCCGGAACGGCGAGGCAGACCTCCTGCTCGTCGGCGGCGCCGAGCGAATGACGAATCTCGGGACCGACGGTGCGACGGAGGCCCTCGCCATCGCTGCCGACGACCTCTGGGAGGTTCGAGCCGGCGTCACCTTCCCCGGCGCGTACGCCCTGATGGCGAACGCCTACTTCGACACCTACGGCGGCAGCCGCGAGGATCTCGCCCACGTCGCCGTGAAGAACCACGAGAACGCGCTCGAGAACGAACACGCACAGTATCAACAAAGGATCGACGTCGACACCGTTCTCGAGGCGCCGACGGTCTCGGCGCCGCTGGGTCTCTACGACTCCTGCCCGATCAGCGACGGGGCGAGCGCGATCGTCCTCGCCAGCGACGAGTACGTGGCCGAGAACGACGTCGACGCGCCGGTTTCGATCACCGGCACCGGCCAGGGCGGCGACAACCTCGCGCTCCACGATCGCGAGTTCCTTGCGCGCTCGCCCGCTGCGGAGGATGCGGCGACCGAAGCCTACGACGACGCCGGGATCGGTCCCGACGACGTCGAACTCGCGGAGGTGCACGACTGCTTCACGATCGCGGAGGTGCTCGCTCTTGAGTCGTTGGGCTTCTACGAGCCCGGCGAGGCGATCGGCGCCGCGCGGCGCGGCGAGACGACGGCGACCGGCGACCGCCCCATCAACCTCTCGGGCGGTCTGAAGGCCAAGGGCCACCCCGTCGGCGCGACCGGCACCGCCCAGATCGCGGAACTGACCCAACTCCTCAGGGGCGACCACGTCAACAGCGACGCCGTCCCCGACGCGACCGTCGGGCTCGCACACAACGCCGGCGGAACGGTCGCGAGCGCGTTCGTCCACGTCGTGGAGGTGGCAGAATGAGCGATCCCGACGACTCCGCGGGCGAAGCGGGCTACGACGAGTGGATCGCTGCCCTCGAGGATGGCGAAGGCTACTATCTCGCCTGTCCCAACGGCCACGGCTCGCTCCCGCCTCGCCGTCGCTGTCCCCACTGCAGTAGCGGCGAACTGACCGAGCAGGCACTCCCCGAGACCGGGACGATCGCGACGTTCACCGAGACGCAGGTGCCGATCCCGAGCTTCGCCGACGACGCGCCGTACGTCGTCGCTATCGTCGACTTTGGCGACGTTCGACTCACCGGGCAGCTCGGCGAGATCGATCCGGCAGCAGTCGAGATCGGGCAGGTCGTGGCGCCCGATATCGTCGAACGGGAGACGACGGGCGAACCGCTGGTCGCGTTCCGTCCGGTCTGAGGAAGCGCGCTCCGCACTCCACCTACACGGCGTTCTCTCTAATTGAACTGGCGACCGACTCTGAAGTCGCTCAGACGGTCGGCGGCACGAGGCCGAGTTCGAGGGCGGCCAGCGTCTCCGCCGGATGCTCGAGATGTGGCAGCCGCTTCGCGTAGTCGACGACGACCAGCCGCGCGTCGGTCGCGGCGGCCAGATCGCGGCCAGACTCCAGCGAGGGGTCGGTCGATTCGCGGCCCCAGAGCAGGGTGACGTCGGCTTCGACGTCCGCCAGCGCAGCCTCGACCTCGATACCGGGATCGAGGTGGCCGCCGAGATACGAGGCGGGAGCGTACCGCGCGCCCGGCTGGTGGGCGGCCGTCCAGCAGTACTCGAGGAACTCCGCGGGTGGTGCACCGTAGAACCGGGCTCCGACGGCGCCGCTTCGCAGTCCGCCACCGCTCGTCAGTCCGTTGTAGATCGCGGTCCCGAGGACAGGCGAGCGGAGCAGCGCTCGCCGTCCCACCGACTGACTACCGGTGTCCGCGACCGGCGTGACGAGCACGAGCTGCTCGACGTCGGCGCCCGGCGCGGCCAGCGCAGCGTAGCTCCCGGCGAGACCCACCGCGACGACTGCAGGACTGTCGTCGCTGGCCGGAACGTCCGCGAGGAAGTCGCCCACGAACGCTTCGTAGATGCTCGCGGAGTAGGTGAGCGGCGGGCGGTCAGAGCGGCCGTATCCCGGCATGTCCGGTGCGTAGACCCGGTGGTCCTCGGCGAGCGTCTCCGCCACGCCGACGAACTCCCGGCTGGTACCGACGACGCCGACGTCGTGAAACAGCACGATAGGCGGATCCTCAGGATCGCCCAGCGCGGCGTAGCTCACGTCCATGCCGCGCCAGCGGTAGTGGTCCTGATCGCCAGGCAGCCCCGGCGGGAGTTCCCCGCCGCCGCGACCGAGCGCCCGGTTCCCGACCGCTGCGATGCCGGCGCCGGCCGCGAGTGCGACGGATCGACCCTTCATGGCTCCACGTTCGCCCGGCCGGAACTTAGGCGTGCCGACGCTCCTGTACCATGTCTTCTCGCTGGCTCACGTGCACTGGTGGGATCTTCGAAGCGCCCCTCGAAGCGACTTCCGAACGATCTCCGCCGTGATCCAGCCTGTCACCTCTCCACGCCGACCGGGACCCTCCAACACCTGCCAGCACTGTTATGCCATCGTATCCCGTTTTGTCAGCACATGTGTATCGCGCCGACGGGGGTTCACAGGCCTCGAGGGCCGCTCCAGTGAGAGTGGAGAACGGCGATTTCGAGAGCGACGTCCTCGGAGCGATCAGCGAGGCGGTTCTGGTGACCGGGCGAGAGGGGCGGATCGTGTACCAGAGCCCCTCGGTCTCGAGCGCATTTGGCTACGAAGACGACGAACTCGTCGGAGAGCAGACGCTCGATCTCGTCCACGAGGAGGATCGGGAGGAGATCGCCGCCCTCGTCGAGCGGATCGGGCCCGACAGTACGGAGCAATCGGAGTGCCGAATCGTCGACGGAACTGGCTCCTGGCGGTGGGCGGAACTCTCCGTCACGGATCCGGTCGAGAGCTCTATCGACGGCTACGTCGTCAGCGCGCGAGACGTGACCGAAGAGGTCCACGCCCGCTGGGATCGTGAAGAGCTGCTAGACCGGATGGCTGAGGCATTTTTCGCCATCGACACCGACTGGCACGTGACGCACGTCAACCGACACACCGAGTCGCTCCTGGGCGTCGAGGCAGCCGAGGTCGTCGGGAAGCCGCTGCAGGAGGTCTTTCCCGGCGGGCTCGACTCGACGTTCGACGAGGAGTTCCGCGACGCAATGGCGACCGGGGAGCCCCGGCAGTTCGAGGGGTACTACGAGCCTCTGGACTCCTGGTTCGCCGTCGCGGTGTATCCCGGCGAGACCGGACTCTCGGTGTTCTTCGAGGACGTTACCGATCGCAAGCAGACGGAGCTCGCTCTCGCGAAAAACGAGAAAGCGCTCCGGGACCTCCACGACGTCGCGGCCGACAAGGAGCTGGCCTTCGAGGAGAAGCTCGTCAGGTTGCTCGATCTGGGCTGCGATCGCCTCGATCTTCGCCTCGGCTTCCTGACGCAGATCGAGCAGTCCAGCGACGCGCCCGACGGCGTCGGTACCCAGCGCGTGGTCGAGGTGCAGGGCGACCACGAGCTGCTGGTACGGGGCGAGTCCTGCCCGCTCTCGGAGGCCTACTGTCAGCGAACCATCGAGACTGACGACCTCATGGCGACGCGAAACCCCGAGACGGAGTGGGTTCCCGAGGAGGCCTACGACGTCTTCGGCCTCGAGACGTACGTCGGTGGGAAGCTGATCGTCGACGGCGAGATCTACGGCACGCTGTGTTTCGCCGACACGGTGCCACGGGAGACGCCGTTCCGCTCCGACGAGGAGGCGTTCGTGGAGCTACTCGTCGAGTGGATGGCGTACGAACTCGAACGAAAGCGTCGTGAATCCCGGCTCGAACAGCAGAACGACCGGCTCGACGCGTTCGCCTCGATGGTCTCACACGACCTCCGGAACCCGCTCACGGTCGCGCAGGGGAATCTGGATCTCGCTGCCGACTCCGGTGAGGAGGAGCACCTCGCGATCGTCGCCGAATCGCTCGACCGGATGGAACGACTCATCGACGACATGCTCCTGCTCGCCCGAGAGGGCCAGGACGTGGGCGACACCGACCCGGTCGATCTCGGTTCGGTCGCCCGCGACGCGTGGGGGTTCGTGGCGACGAAGTCGGCGACCCTGGAGGTCGTCTGCGAGGGGTGTACGGTCGCCGCGGACCGCGACCGGCTGCTCCAGCTTCTCGAGAACTGCTTCCGCAATTCGATCGATCACGGCCAGGCCGATGTACACGTCCGCGTCGATCAGCTTGACGACGGCTTCCTCCTCGAGGACGACGGCCCCGGCATCCCGCCGGACGTGCGCGACTCCGTGTTCGAGACCGGCGTCACGTCCGAGGAGAGTGGCACCGGGTTCGGGTTGGCGATCGTCGAGCGCATCGCCACGGCTCACGGGTGGACCGTGACCGTCGGCGAGAGCGCCGAAGGCGGCGCACGGTTCGAGTTCCGCGCCGACTAACCGATACTGCGGTCTGATTCTCTGCGGATCACACGCCCGACGCCGCCAACCCTTATCCGCCAACCGAGCGTAGCAACTGGTATGTCACTCGACGTGGGCCCTCCCGAACCGCCCGAACTGGAACCGATCGATCCCGACGACTACGAGGACGTCGAGGTCGTCTCCGACAGCGACTATCGCCGGGAGGAACTCGGGGACTTCCTCGAAGGCGGCGCCTGGGAGGAAGCCTTCGACACGTGGCGCGACGACACGGACATGGACGAGGACACCTTCGCCGTCGTCGAGGATCTCGGCCTCTTCGAGGAGTACGACTTCTTCTGGGACGCGTTCGCCGACCGCGTCGGCTACCACTCGCCGGGCGTGCCCGAGAACTGGAAGGAGATGGACATCCACCCGGAGCTGAACACCTGGGAGCGCGCCTCGACGATCAACGCGGAGCTCGCGGAGCTGGGCCAGATCGTCTGTGACGTGCTCAAAGCCAGCTACGTCGACTGGGAGAGCGAGTACGATGCGCCGGACGACCTCCCCGAGTTCGACTGATCGCCGGTCCCGGCCCTCCAGCGGTGCATCTATTCTACGCAGTGTTCGGACTCGCTGGGCTCACTCGACGCCGCCCTAAATCGTCACTCGGGAGCGAAGAACGTCGCTTAAGTGGAGGGGCACCCCTTGGTGTGACATGTACTTCGCCGGCGTCGACCTGGGCGCCACGAACACGCACGTCGCCGTCGCCGACGACGAGGGCACCATCATCGGCGAAGACGAGCGACCCACGCCCCGTGGGCCGACCGGGATCGCGGTGACCGAGGAGATCCTCGACGCGCTACGGACGGCGGCCGATCGTGCCGGCGTCGATCCCGTGGACATCGTGGCTGCGGGGATCGGCTCGATCGGTCCCCTCGATCTCGCCGAAGGAACGATCGAGGATCCCGCGAACCTCCCCGGAAATATCGGCACCATTCCACTGACGGGGCCGATCGGGAACCTCATCGAGAGCGAGGACGTCTACCTCCACAACGACACAAACGCCGGAGTCATCGGCGAGCGATTCTTCAGCGACCGCAACCCCGACGACATGGTCTACCTGACGATCAGTTCGGGGATCGGTGCGGGCGTCTGCGTCGACGGCAACGTCCTCGACGGCTGGGACGGCAACGCCGGCGAGGTCGGTCACATGATGCTCGACCCACAGGGCCATCTCACCTGTGGCTGTGGCTCCGACGGCCACTGGGAGGCCTACTGTTCGGGGAACAACATCCCGACCTACGCACGATTTCTCCACAACGACGATCCGATCGACACCGCCGTTCCGCTCGACGATCCCGACTTTTCCGCTGCCGACATCTTCGAACACGCTGGCTCCGACGCGTTCGCCGACCACGTCGTCGACCAGATCGCCCACTGGAACGCGATGGGCGTCACGAACGTCGTCCACGCGTACGCGCCGATCGTTATCTACGTCGGCGGTGCCGTGGCGATGAACAACCCCGAACTCACGCTCCAGCCGATCCGGGAGCGCCTCGACGACATGGTGTTCACCAACATCCCCGACGTACAACTGACCACGCTCGGCGAGGACGTCGTCGTCAAGGGCGCCGTCGCCAGTGCGATGACCGCCGGGACTGGGGATCAGCGTCGGCTCCGGAACTGAGGATTTCAGACGGTCCCACCCGGATCCGATCCCGCTTCTCGACCGCTTTCCCGTATCTCGCCACAGCTCGCCTCACCTCACCTCACCTCGCCTCACCTCGCCACAGCTCGCCTCACCTCACCTCACCTCGCCTCACCTCGCCACAGCTCGCCTCACCTCACCTCGCCTTACCTTCCCCCACCTTCCCCCACCTTCCCCCACCTCGCCCCACCTCGCCCAACTTCGACCGCCACCGGCACCTCGTCCTACTCGTCGGCTTCAAGCGCCGCCAGTCGATCCAGCGCGTACGCGATCCGGAGCATATCCGCAGCGTCGCCGCGGTCGAACACCAGCTCGTCCGTCGAGTGGACGTGCGCGAGGACGTCCTCGGAGGCGTGGTCTGGCGCCGCGGCGATCCCGGCGTTCTCGGCGCCGACCCACTCCATGATCCGGAGGTCGGTCTTCGAATCGCCCATCACGAGCGCGAACGGGTCGTCGATGCCGAGCACGTCGTAGGCAGCCGCCACGCCGTCGGGTTTGGTCAGCTCGCGACTGGTCAGCTCCGCGGCGTCCGCCTCGTAGTAGGCGACGTCGATGCGCTCGAGGACGGCGGTGAGTGACGAGGGCGCGTTTGCCAGGTCGCGATCCGGGATCGCGTCGCGAGAGTCGAGGACGGCGCGGATCTCGGGGTCAGCGGCTGCGTACGCCGCGCGGGCCCACTCGCTGGCTTCGGTGGGGTCGATCGACTCGATGGAATCGG
Organism: Salinarchaeum laminariae; assembly: GCF_023204835.1. Lineage (GTDB taxonomy): Archaea > Halobacteriota > Halobacteria > Halobacteriales > Salinarchaeaceae > Salinarchaeum > Salinarchaeum laminariae. The sequence goes on along the minus strand of NZ_CP096270.1, from coordinate 34,896 downwards.
TCGAATCGACAGCGGCGTCGTTCTTGGACGCGTTCTTGGACGAGTTCGTGGCCGCATCCGAGGCTTCGTTCGCGGCGATTTGCTCGGCCGCGACCGTGCCGAGCACGTCGATCTGGTGGACGAGCGCGTCGTCGATCAGCTCCCGAGCACGATCCGACCCCGTCGCGGCGTTGGGCTTGACGGTCACGTTGAACTCGTTGCCCTGGAGGTGCGATCCCCGGCGGAGGTCGGCCGGCGCGTCTCGAAACAGCCGGGAGCGGACGCCCTCGAAGATCGCGACGACGGTCTCGTCGAGCGTTTCGTAGAGGAGCCGCTTCGAGTCCGCGCCGTGGCCCGGGGTGAAGACGCCGTTGCCGGACTCGTAGACGATGGAGCAATCGCCGGAGTGGACGAGTTCGCTACCCAGCCCCTGGATGAGAAACCCCTTGACGTTCTCGAGGGTCTGGCCCGTACAGACGACGATCGGGACGCCCATCTCGTGAAACTCGGTGAGGAGGTGCAGCGTCTCTCGCGGTATCTCGTTGTCCGTGCTCCCAGCCGAGCGGAGCGTCTCGTCGACGTCGAGCACGAGCACGTTCACCGCCCGATCGTAGGTCGTGAGAAGGTCGAGTGCCGTAAACGCCTGATCGCGGGAGGCCCGCGCAGCGATCTCGGCGTAGACGGCGGCCGTCTCATTGTCCGTCGCGGCGATGTCGGGTCGCGTGGCGAGGGACCGCGGGGCGTCACTCACGAACGACTCGACGATCGCGGATTTCTGCTCGGCAAGCGCCTCGCTGACCGCCTCCCAGTGTTCCAGTGCTACCCGGGAGTCCAGCGCGGGGAACAGGTCGACGAACGCCTGGTGGTCGCGTAGCCGCCCGGTGTCGAACTCCGCGTAGAGCCGATAGAGGCGGTCGTACTGCTCCATGGTACAGGTCGCGTCGCAACCCGGGAAAAGGATTGCTTCCGGGACCATTGCTCCGAATCCGAGTACCATTGCCACCGGCGGCGGGGTGCCAGGAGCGTCGCAGGGGGTCGTACCGCGAGGGACGCAGTGCTGTCACCGGATCTGCTGCCACCCGCTGCCAACCACAACGAGCATACCACTCGCATCCAGAACCGATCCCATGGAGACGACGCGACATTTCACTGCGACGACCTACGTCGTTGCCGAGGGCGCGGTCGCCCTCCACTTGCACGACAGGATTGGGAAGTGGTTACCACCGGGCGGCCACGTCGATCGCGGCGAGCTTCCTCACGAGGCAGCGCTTCGAGAGGTCGCGGAGGAGACCGGACTCGACGCGACGCTCGTCGCCGAGCAGGACGAGATCGGGTCGCCGACCGTCGAGCCGCTACCCCAGCCCCAGCACCTCCAGCTCGCGGACGTGAATGTCCACGGCGAGGCTGGCACGGCCGACGCCGAGGTCGGACACCAGCACGTCGACCTGGTCTACTACGCGGCCGCGCCGGACCGCTCGATCGACCCGGCCGACGACGAGGAGCCCGCCGAGGCCTGGGAGTGGTTCGACGTCGAGACGCTGGCGAGCGACGACGAGCTCGACGCCGACGTCGCGGAGATCGCACAGCGGGCAATCCAGGCGGTCCGCGCCTGGCGAACGGAACAGTAATCGACCCGCTGTGGGGGAATCTCTTGTCGCTGGTTCGTCCTCCTGTCTCTTGTTGCGATCCCGTGCCGTCTGTTCAACCTCGTTCCGTGTGCATACTACCGTTCCATATCTGTGATTGCGTGCCGATCGCCGATTTACTACGATCTGAATACAAACGTTTACCCTCTGGCATGTGCATCGGTGTCGCATGAAGGTCGTCGCAGTTCGTGAGGGGGAGCAGACGCCGACGCTGATGGAGAAACCTCGTCCGGAGCCTGCCGCGGGCGAAGCGCTCGTTCGGACGCTCCGGGTCGGCGTCGACGGCACCGATCACGAGGTGCTCGGCGGTGGTCACGGCGGGTTCCCGGAGGGTGAAGATCACCTCGTGCTCGGACACGAGGCCGTCGGCGTCGTCGAGGATCCGAATGGCACCAGGTTCGAGGCGGGCGACGTCGTCGTGCCGACGGTTCGACGGGCGCCTGAGGGCCAGGAAGACAACGAATTCTTCGCGCGCGGGGAGCCCGACATGACGCCGTCGGGGCAGTACCAGGAACGGGGGATCGTGGGCGCGCACGGCTTCATGGCGGAGTATTTCACCAGCCCCGGCGAGTATCTCGTCCCGTTGCCGCCCGAACTGACCGACATCGGCTTCCTCGTCGAGCCGTTGTCGATCACGGAGAAGGCCCTGGAGCTGTCCTACGCCTCGCGCTCGTCCTTCGAGTGGAACCCCGAGAGCGCGATGGTGCTGGGCAACGGCTGTCTGGGCCTACTGACGCTGGGGATGTTCGAGCACACCGAGGGCATCGACCGGAGCTACTGTCTGGGTCGCCGGGACCGTCCCGATCCCACGGTCGACATCATCGAGGCAATCGGCGCGACCTACGTCGATTCTCGCGAGACGGCCGTCGACGAACTGCCCGACACCGTCGAGTCGATGGATCTCGTCTACGAAGCGACGGGGTACGCTCCACACGCGTTCCAGACGATCGAGGCGCTCGCGCCCAACGGCGTCGGTGCGTTGCTGGGCATCCCGGGGAGCTGGGAGTTCGAGATCGACGGCGGCGCACTCCACGAGGAGCTCGTGCTCCACAACAAGGCGCTGATCGGCTCCGTCAACTCCCACGTCCGGCATTTCGAGGGTGCAATCGAGGATCTACAGGCGCTGCCGGACTGGCTGATCGACGACGTGATCACCGGCGTCTACGGTACGGACGAGCTCGACGCAGCGTTCGACGACAGCAACACGACTATAAAAACGGCCGTCGAACTCTCGACGAGATGAAGAACGTCGACGACCTCATCGACAGCGCCTCGGAGCTCGCCGAGCAGGGGCTCTCCAAGGGCGAGATCGCGGACGAACTGAACGTCTCTCGCGAGACGGCGAGCTGGCTGGTCGAGCGCGGCGGCACGAACGCGAGCGCCGCGGACGTCGTCTCCTCGAGCGCCAGCGACATCCACGTCGACTGGAGCGCCTTCGGCCGGGACAGCACGCGATTGAACCACCTCGGCGCGGCGATGGCGGACATGCTCGCAAGCGAGTCCGAAGACGTCGACCTCACGATCGGCATCGAGAAAGCCGGCGTGCCGCTCGCGACGAGCGTCGCGCGCATTCTCGACACCGACCTCGGCGCCTACGCCCCGCGCAAACACCAGTGGGAGGAAGGGGACATCGAGGACCACGGCGGCACCTTCTCGCGAAATTTCGCCGGTATCCGCGACCGCGAGTGCTACGTGGTCGACGACACGATCACCTCCGGCACGACGATGACCGAGACGGTCGAGGCGATCCGCAACGAGGGCGGCGAGCCCGTCGCCTGCATGGTGCTCGTCGACAAGAGCGGCGTCGACGAAATCGAGGGCGTTCCGGTCTACTCGCTGTTGCAGGTCATCTCCGTCGCCGGCGAGTAACCCGAGCGTACGAGGTCGTCCGGAGTGCGGTCGGTCGAAATCCCGGCTGTCTGATCGCCGGTCCAGATGTGTCACGGCTCGCCGATCGTTTTCCACGATTACGCGTCGCCAGGTGGATCACAGGCCGACGTTACTCCCCAGCGTGCGAGCCGTTGGCTTGCCTCTGCTATCTTTTCCCAACAGGTTTTCTGCCGTAACGAATGGTAGCCACTATAAGTTCCCGAGCCCTAGTATCGATCGACCGCTTACCTGCCGCAGCTCTCACCCCAATCATGTCATCGGAAAACACAGCGAGCGTCTACCGGCTCCACTCCACCCTTGAACTGCCTCTCGAGGACGTCCACGAACTCATGGACGACGGCGAGTTCCCGGAGGGTGTCGCCGACGTCGACGTCACCCGACGGAACAACACGCTCATTCTCAGCGCCACGGCGGAGGACACCTCGATCAGCAAGTACACGCCGACGGCACAGCTCAAAGCCAGCGTCGTCGAGAACCGCGTCTACGAGGAGGACCCCGAAGAGGTCCGCCGACGCCAGGGCGGCCCCAGCTGGGGCGACGAGGAAGAAGAAGAAATCGAGTCCGAGCTCGTCGAGTACGCCGCGTTCAAGGGCGACCGCGAGACCGTGCTCCAGAACACGCAGCTCCAGTACGAGATGTTCCAGGTGCTCCGCGAGATCGCACTCATCTCCGAGAAAGGCACGCTGACCGCGATCACCTGCGACGACGGCGAACTCGACTCCTGGCGCATCGTCGAGGGCGACGAGCGCCCCTCGAGCATCGAAGTCGTCGAAGGGCCTGCCGACGAGGACGCCGCACAGAGTGGCGTCAACTGGCGGGACAACAAGTTCATCAGCGACTGATTCCTGCGGCAGCGTCGGTGCGTCTGGTCCGTTCGATCGTCGTCCATTTCTCCTTGCGTTCGATTGTCAGATTCACTCTCGCGTTCGACCCTCCATTCCACTCCGTCGTTCGATCGTCCTCGCTACTACTGTTCTTGCACCGGGAATGCGACCTCCAGCGTCGTTTTGAACTCGACGATCTCTCCGTCCTCCACCGTCGCCGTCCGGTCTTCCACCTCGACGCCGGAGATGCCCTCGATCGTGTGACTGGCCGTCCGGACGGCCTCCTCTGCGGCGTGATCCCACGACTCTTCGGAGGTTCCGAGCACTTTGACGATCTTGACTGTGGTCATGCAGTCACCGTACGTCGGGACGGGATTTAGCTAGGCGCCGAATAGATCCCCGTCCACGTCCGGTGGCTCTGCCTACCGGCGTGGAACGGCCAATCTGTCCACGGTTCCCCTCCATTGATTGTCCGGCTCGTCGAACTGGATGGTATGTCGACGATTCCCGACGCTCTCTGTTGCTCGTTCGGTGACGAACATTCCGGTCGACTCGTTGGAATCCAGCGAACCGACGGCTCGCTCCAGACGGCCGACTCGCTGGCTGTTCCGGCACCGATGTTTCTCGCCGTGGCACCAGATGGTGACCACGCCTACGCAGTCCTCGATCACGACGGTGGTGAGATCCGTACGGTCGCGATCGCAGACGATGGCGGGCTCGTCGAGCTGAACCGCCACCCGACCGGCGGAGCGGAGCCGTGTTACGTCAGCGTCGATCGGGCCGGCGAGTTCGCCTTCACCGCGAACTACACCGGCGGCTCGGTCTCACTGTTTCCGATCGAGCCCGACGGCAGCCTCGGCGAGCGAGCCCAATTGATCGAGCACGAGGGCTCCGGCCCGAATACCGAGCGCCAGGACGATGCCCATCCCCACTCGATCGTCCCTGGGCCCGACGATCGGTTCGTCTACGCACCCGACCTCGGCACCGACGAGATCTGGTGTTACGAGCTCGATCGCGAGGCCGGTCTACTCGAGCCAGCAGCCCAGCCCCCCGTCGAGATTCACGCCGGCGCCGGCCCGCGCCACCTGGCCTTCCACCCGAACGGCGAAACCGCCTACCTGCTCAACGAACTGGACTCGACGTTGACGGTGCTGGCACGCGAGGGGTCCTCCGGCGCGCTCGATCCCCTCGAGTACGTCGACGCGCTCCCCGGTGATCTTCCGGACGAGGAGCGAGCCGAGAGCTACACCGCCGACATTGCGGTCCATCCCTCCGGAAACTGGTGTTACTGCTCGAACCGCGGCCACGATTCGATCACCATCTTCGACCTCGGCGGGGCCGACGGTCGCGCGGTCGAGCGGATCGCGAACGAGCCCGTTCGCGGCGAGTGGCCTCGCGACGTCGCGCTGACCCCGGACGGCAGCCACCTGTTCGTCGAGAATCGTCACACCGACGAGATCGTCACGTTTGCCGTCGACGCCACGGACGGCTCGCTTTCGGCCACGGGCGACACCCTCTCGATCACGGAACCGATCTGTCTGGCGTTCCGCGAGGATCTGTAGACGGACTACAGCGGCGCGTGCCGTTCGAGTTCGATCTGGGGCACGCCAGGCACCCCAACGGACTCGACGGTGATCGTCGGCCAGTCGCCGGTGACGGTCAGGGGCTCGATGCGATCGGCGGTCACGAGCTGTGTGTCCTCGCTCTTGGCGCCCTGGATGGTCGGGTTCCAGCTGTAGGCCATCGGCGCGTGGACCGGATCGGTGGCGTCCGGGGTCGCGATCCACTCCCGTCCAGCGAAGCCCGCGGCACCGCCCTGGTGGTGGCGCTCCCACTCGCCCTCGTACCCGACGGCGGCGTAGGCGTCCTGGATCGCGCCGAAGACGTCACCGGCAGTTCCGGGTCCGTTTGTGGCTGCGTCGTTGGCGGGATAGTCGCCGTTCGCCGCGGCTCGCGTCGCGGCGAGCGCGGTGGCTTCGACGCGAGCAGCGTCTCGGGTGCGCTCGGCGAGCCACTCGGGCGGATCGAAAGCGACGGTTCGCGAGCAAGACGCGTAGAGCCCCTCGCGCTGGGCGGTCACCGAGAGGAGTGCGTACTCCCCAAGCGCGTCATCTCTGGCGGTGTAATGGCGATAGCGCTGTGCCCGGCGGCTTCCCCCGACGAGCGCGACCGGGGCTTCGATCCCGCGACGGCGCAGCGCCGCGGTCAGCTCCACCGCGACGTCGGCCTCTACGTCGTCGGAATCGAGCGATCGGCAGACTGTTTCGACGGCGTCGGCGGTGTCCCGCGCGAGCGAGCGATACCGTTCGACGTCGTCCTCGTTCAGCGGCTGTCGAACCGCGCTAGCGTCGAGCGATTGGAACCCTGGTACGTCGAAGTCGGCTGCTGCCGGCGTCGGCGATCGCTCTGCGAGTTCGGTCGCGAGGTCGGAGTCGTACCAGGTGAACTCCTCGATGGCAAACGCGTCGGGAACTTCCTCGTCGCGGATGCGCTGGCCCTCGATCGAGTCGGTGACTGCGCGAAACGTTCCGTCGTACCCCGCAGCGGCGACGCCCACGTCGCCGTCGCGATCGACGACGTTCGAACCCCCTGTCAGCCACGCGAATCCGTTCGGCCGCGCGAACCAGATCGCGTCGAGTCCTGCTGTATCGAGAAATTCGTCGAGCCGGTCTGCACGTGCATCGAGATCGACCATACGCGATGCTCACCGGCCGTGACCTTGAACGCACGGGAGCCGGCGACAGTCGAACAGCCGAAAGCTCCGCCGCTTGGACACCGGCATCGGTCGGCGAGAACCGCCAGATCTGTCAGGCCGTGCTCACGACCGTCGCGTCGGCGGAGGTCCGGCCGCGGTTGAACGAATCTACGCGTGCGCGAACGACGTCGCCCTCGCCCGCACCGCTCGGGACGTCGCCAGCGAACAGCACGAACCCCTCGACTTTCCCCACGGCGACCTGCTCGCCGGAGTGGTGGTCAGTGAACTCCGTGATCGCAAACTCGTACTGCTCGCCGATCTCGACGGGTGGCTCTCGGTCTTGCGCCTCCTCGTGGGCGCGCTTCGACGCCGCCACGTCGCTGGAACGGCGACGGAGCACGACCAGGAAGAAGAGTAGGAGGACGAGGAGCCCCGCCCCGCCTGCCGCGATATATAGCTGCTCCATACCACTCGTTGCTCGGTGGAGGACCGTATTCGTTTGGGGTTCGCGATCCGCTATCCTGGCGGTGAGCTTCTGCGACCGAAACGGGCCAGTCTTCGCTTGTCCCGGTCGGTGGCCGGTCACTCGTAGGCCGATAGTTGGGACTGGACGCCGGCGACCATCTCGGATTTCCGACGGAGCTGCTCCATCTGCACGGGGAGCTCCGAGGACACCCCCTGCACGGCGTCGTGGAACGTCTCCGCGGTGGCCGGGCGGTCCATGACGCCGTCACCGAAGGCGTTGCGAACTGCCTCGCGGACCTGCCAGACGCCGACGGGTGCCCAGTACTCGTCGGTGACCTCCCGGAGGACCAGCACCTTGGCCTGGCGGTCGCGCTCGACGAGCTCTTCGAGGACGCCGAGTCGAGCGGCGTAGTAGGCGCCGGCGGTCTCGTCGACGTAGCCGGTCCGGCCCTCGTACCCTTCGCTGGCGGAGGCGAGGAAGTACTCGGCCTCGTCGGGGTTCCAGACGCTGCCCGGTCCTTTCATCTCGACCAGTTCGTACTCCCACTGCCCCGGCGCGAGCACGACCCAGTAGCGGTTGCCGACGTACTCGTTGTACCAGACTTCGACTTCGTCGACGCTCGTGCTGTTCCGGATCTGCCCGTGCATGAACTGCCCGACGGTGTCGTCGACCGCGGTGATCGACCATCGAGTCGGGACGAGCCGTCGGTTGGCCGACTGACCCAGCGCGCCTGCCGAGAGGATGCTGTTGATCTCGTAGACGTCGAACCCGCGCTGCCAGAGGTAGTTCATCGCCCCCTGGGCCTGCCAGTCGTCGTCCTCGAGGGTCTTCTTCACGGCCCGCGGGACGTAGGGGTTCTCCGTGAGATCGACGCGCTCGGCGTTCGCATTCGGTCCGGTCGGCGTGGCGACCGCGTCGGTCGTGAGGTCGATCTCCGGGCTGTCGTCGAGCCCGATCTCGACGCCGACCGGCCGATCGGCGATCGCGACCTCACGCTGCGCCCCGACGACACCATCCCAGACGTCGTCGACGGCGGCGTCCGTGACGTTTGCGCGCCCCTGGGAGTTGAGCATGCCAGTTCGGCGCTGGAGAACCTCGCTCACGCCCAGTCCGTTGTCGTACCACTGGCCGCTCGTCGCGTACTCGCCGGCCTGCTCCTCGTCGCCGACGGGGGAGAGAACACCCGTCGAGATGTTGGGATAGCCCGATCGGCCCACGAAGATCTCCGGCGACGTCGAGCCGACGAGCGTGTCGTCGGAGAGCACGTCGTTGAATCTGGTCTCGACGGTATCGAGGTGGTCCGTGATGGCGTAGGACTTCTCCTCCGCGAGCCGCCGCTTCTCGGCGTCGAGGTCGCGGTCGAAGTCGTCGAGGAACTCGTCGAGCCGCATCTAGGAATTCGTAGGGAGTCCGTTCGTTTGAATCTCCCGCTAGGGACGCCTGCTTCAGCTTGGTACTGCACGACGGCGACCGCAAACAGCTTGGAAGCCCCCTCCCGCTGGCGGGATCTAACTCGCTGTGCGCTTCGCTCGGTCGCTACGCTCCCTCACTGCAGTGCTTACTTCGGTAGATCCCGCCAGCGGTCGGCCCCTTCCAGTCCCTCCCAGAATGTCTGGGTCACGGGCTGCTACAGTCCCCAGTTTGCTCGCGGGTCCGTGGGATCGCCAGCGTCAAGCGACCGCGGTGGAAAGGCGGGGTGTGAGCGAGTTTCGTGCCGTCCTCTTCGACATGGACGGCGTTCTGGTCGACACGGAGTCCCACTGGCACGAGCTCTGGGAGTCCGCGGTGTTCAGCGACGCCATCGACGGCGAGCCATCCCGTGACGACGTTCGCGGCCGGAGCTATCCCGAGTCGATCGCCGACCTCGAGGCGAACTACGGTCTCGACCGCGACATGGCCTACTACGAGGAGCTCCTCGAAGAGCGCGCGATCGACCTCTACGGCGAGGAGGCCGACGCCGACACCGCCGTCCACGAGCTGTTCGAATTCGTGCGCGAACGCGGGCTCCCCGTCGGAATCGTCTCCTCGGCCCGCGGCGACTGGATCCAGGCGGTCGTCGACCGGTTCGATCTCGACCCGCTGGACGTCCAACTGAGCGCGTTCGACGCCCCCGGAGAGGGAAAACCGGCGCCGGACGTCTACGAGCACGCAGCGGCGCAGCTGGGCCTCGATCCCAGCGAGTGCGTCGTGATCGAAGACTCGACGAACGGCGTCCGGGCGGCGTCCGCGGCTGGCGCGACGGTGATCCGATTCGCGCTCGGCGAGGACGTCGAGCTGGCAGAGGCGGACTACGTCGCGACGGACGCCGCCGATCTGAAGCGGATTCTCGGCGAGCTACTCGACGGCGATTCCTAAAGTCGACAAACGGCGCCCCGGAATCCCAGTTTTCAGTCGTCGCTGGGCGCCGCCTCGGGCCGGAACTCCCGCGAAATCGCCTTCCACTCGCCGGTCGCGAACCGGTGGTAGTTCACCGCGGCCGGCACGATCGTCTCCGCGAGGATGGACGCGTAGATCCCCCAGAGCGCCAGCGGCGTCCACGCGCCAAGTGCAGCCAGCGGGATCGCGAACCCATACCGGCCCAGCAGGTTCGCGTAGAACGGCCATCGAGTGTCGCCACTCGCCCGGAGCGGCCCGGTGGCCGCACCGCTAACGCCCCAGAACACCACGCTCAGCGCCGCTACCCTGACGAACTTAGTTGCGAGCGGGAGCGTCGACGCCTCGTTGACGAACCCCATCGCGATCGGGCGGGCAAAGATCACCGCTAACGCCGCCCCGATCACGTACGTCGCGACCGCCAGTCGGAGGATGTCGCGGCCGTAGAGCCCTGCCTCGTTCTCGTCGCCCGAACCAAGCTCCTGGCCCACGAGGCTCGACGATGCGAGGCTGAACCCCCAGCCGGGCGTGTTCAGGAGGTTCCGGACCTGCCGGCCGATGACGTACGCCGCGACGGTGGTTTCGCCGAACTGCCCGACGAGGAAGAGCAGCGGGAAGCGAGCGACGTTGCCGGCCGTGTTCGAGACGACCAGCGGGCTCGCGATTCGCACGAGGTCCCGGAGGATGTCCCGATCGAAGATGGGCGCGCTCCGGAGCGAGACGGTCACAGGGAACTCACCGATCCACGGCAGGCTGCCCCGGAGCATTCCGGCGGCGAACGTGCCCGCGACGAGGACGTTCGCCAGCACCGTGCCGAGCGCGGCGCCCGTCACGCCCATTCCGAGCCCGAAGATGAACGTCGCGTTGAGCCCAATGTTGACGATCGCGCCACCACCCCGGACGAGCATCGGCGTCCAGGCGTCGTCGGCACCGACGAGGGCACGCGATCCGATGAGGTTCAGTCCGGCGAGTGGCACGCCGACCGCGAGCACTCGAATGTAGTCCGCACCGTACTCGATGGAGGCCTCGCTCGAGCCGCTACCGACGAGCTCGATCAGCGTCTCGGGAATCGCGGCGAAGAGGATCCCGATCGGGATCGTGATGAGCAGGGCAGCCACCGCCGAGCAGGTCACGACCGTACTCAGTTCGTCGTAGGCCTCCGCACCGTACCGCTGGGAGACCAGCGAGATCGTACCGCCAGCGACGCCGCCGCCCAGCGCGAACGCGAGTCCCCAGAACGCGCCGCCGAAGCCGACGCCCGCGATGGCTGCTGGGCCGATCGCGAGCCCGACCATCGCCACGTCGGCGACGGATTTCGACATGCGCGCGATCCCCGTGAGTATCCGCGGCCACGCGAGATCCGTGGTCCGCTCGATCCGCTCCCGGTCGACCAGCTCGAGGTCGGAGAGCCAGCGGCCGACCGCCAGCAGGAGCCAGCGGAGGGGGTTGGGGACCGCCACGCTCCGGCGTAGCCCACTCCGGTATTAAGACGTTGTCTCCCCGGAAAGCCCCGTGGGCGTTCGGTCGCGACGATCGCTTCCGACGGGGCCTGTATCGATTACCCGCCATCGGCCATCTCATCGGTCCCTTCGTCGGTCCTCTCATCGATCGTTTCATCGCCTTCACTGCCGGTATCCTCCTCCACCGCTTCGTCGACTTCCTCGGTCAGGTACTCCTCGGTCCCGACCAGCGCCCAGTCGCGCGTGGGCTCGGGCACGTCCCAGTCCAGGGATTCGATGTCGCTCTGTTCCTGGAGGATGAACGGCCCTGCAGCGAGGGTCCGCAGGGTCACCGACACCGACCGCACGATGTAGGACGTCAGAACGAGGTAGGGAGCGAGTGCAACGGTGTAGGCGAAGATGATACTGAGGAGCAGCGGCGTGAGTCCATAGAAGGAGACCGACGGGAACATCTGCGCGTCGACGGCGAGAATGACGTATGACGTGAACACGATCACCGGCAGAGCGACGTAGAGCAGCCGGCTCGAGAGGAAGGCGAGCTCCCGCTTGTAGTAGAGCGATTTGAAATACTCGCGGCTCGTGCCGACGTGCTGTAACACGTCGATGAGCTCGTCGATCGCCTGGCCCTCTTCGTCGGTGAGCTCGCCGGCGTGCTTGCGTTTGAGCCCTCGGATCGCGTGGAGCTGTTCGGAGTACTCGTAGTCCAGCCCGGCGAGGAGCACCTCGAAGGCCCCCATATCGGCATCCTCGAGCGCCCAGCGTGCGTTCTGTACCGCTTCGGAGATCTCTGTGGTGAGCGTCTCCACGTCGGCCCTGAACTCCTCGTTGGTACTGTCGGCGGCCACGCTGGTCAGCTCACGGAGCTGAACGGAGATGCCATAGAGTACGGCGACCATGAAATCCGCCGGCCGCGCTGGCGTCACGTCGGCCTCGATGAACCCCTCGATTCGCCGATGGAAATCCAGCGATGCCTCGATCCGTTCCTCCTGGTTCTCGAGGTCGGTGATCTCCTGGGAGAGCACGACGGAGTTGATCGAGACGACGACCGAAACGAGCAGTATCGCGCCGCTGAGCAGGGAACTGAACAGTCGCTGGGTGGCGTTCGTCTCGTTGAGCAGGTCGTGCATCCCGACCGGTTTGACGAGTGACAGCACCAGGATGACGCCGAAGACCCCGATCATGAGAACGAGCGTGACGGTCAGTCGGCCGCCGGTCAGCAACAGCCACCGCTTCACTCGGCTCTCTCCGGGCGTCGAGAGCGGGACGTTCAGCGGCCCTCTCTCATCAGAGTTGCTCACGCGTGTGTGGATGCCCGACGGCGTTTCGACGACGTTCTCACTGGCGTTCTCCGGCTGGGATCAGTCCACGGCCTCCCCGACGATATTGTGACAATTTTCATTTTTGTTCTGTGATCTGTGGACAATGTCGAGTCGAAAATTCGGGGTACAGCGGTAAAATTACTGTGGGGGTATCGACGATACAATCTGTATATAATTTCCGAGTTGTCTGGTACGTGGATGGCTATCGACGACGATTTGACGGCGAGCACTCCGGCCGGTCCCGGGCCCAGTCAGTGCCGCCACTGAACCCTCTTAGCTGAATCGTGGGAGTCGTCAGCTTCTTGGCCGGCGAGCACCGATTCGCGTCCAACGCAATGGTCTCCGCCGTCGGTTTTCTGGAAGCACTCGGTGGCTACTCCACGCCGCTGATCTGGCTATCGATTCTGGCGTTCCTGGCTGGTGCGGTCCTCGAGGTGACCGACCGCCGCTCGCTGGCAGTACCGATCGTCGCCGGTGGCTGGATCCTGTTCGGGGTCTACTGGTTCTCGATGTTCCACTACTTCTACGTCGAGTTCGGGAGCCCGCTGGAGGGCGTGCTGAGTCTCGCAGCACTTCCACTCTCACTCTACGCGGCATATCTCCTGCTTGACGGGCGGGACTCGCTGCTCGTCGTTTCGCGGGCGATCGCCTGCATGGGGCTCATCTATCTTCCCGTCGCGACGATCGACGTGGTCAAAGTGTTCCTCATCGAGTCCGTCGCCCAGCAGTCCGCGTGGGGGATGGAGCTGCTCGGCTACGACGTCTGGCTCACGGAGGGCGCGAACGGCTACGACAGCCGTTTCACCTTCGCGAGCCGCCCCGAGGACAGCTACGGGACGTACATAGTGCTCGCGTGTACTGGCCTCGGCTCCATCTCGATCTTCGGCGGCCTGACCGCTGCCGTCCAGGCTCCGCTCCGCAGGAAACTCGGTGGATTCATCGCCGCAACGGGAATCATCTACGTTCTGAATCTCTTCCGGAACATCTTCGTCGGCCTCGCCGCCCCCTTCGGCTGGTTCGGCGGCCCACGGTTCGAGACGATTGCCACGACCCTGGGCGGCGGCGACGTGCACACGTCGTTTTTCATCTCCCATCACCTGATCTCGCAGTCGCTCTCCGTCGTCGCGCTCATCGCGATCACGCTGATCGTGATCCGGCTCGTGCCCGAAGTCGTGCAGCCACTGGAGGAGGTGCTCTACGTCCTGACGAACTCGGAGGTCGATCTCGCTGCGGCGATCGGGCAACCAAGCTCCACTGCCGGCGGAGCAGACGCCGCCAGAGGCACCGGTGACGGCGGCGCTACCGGGGACGGGATCCGAACCGCGTCCGGCGATCCCGACGACGTGCAGCCCGACGGCGGCAGCGACGATGGGGTGCCCACCGACGCCAGCCGGCGCCCGAACGCCGATGACGACGCCTGAGCTCTGCGATCGAGCCGCTTACTTCCCCGACGACGAGGCACTCGTCTGTGCCGATCTGCACCTCGGGCGGGACGCCAAATCCAACGTCGAGTTGCCCCTTGGCGAGCGACGCCGCGTCCCCCAGCGCATCTCGGCGCTGCTAGAGCGGTTCGCTCCCGAGCGGCTGGTCGTCGCCGGCGACGTGTTGCACGCCTTCGATTCGGTGTCCGAATCGGCCGCCGAGTCGTTGGCGTCGGTCGAATCCGTAACCGCCGACGCCGGCGTCGAACTGGTGTTCGTCGCTGGCAACCACGACGGTATGCTCGAGACCGTTGCCGAGGCCGAGATCGTCGAGGCCGTCGCGCTCGGGACTGGCACCGTCGTCCTCCACGGCGACGAGCATCCGTCGGTGGTCGCAGAGTGCGTGGGTGCCGAGACAGCGGACGCTGCCTCGCTTGCCGACGAAATCCTCGCTGCAGATCGGTACGTGATCGGCCACGAACACCCTGCCATCGTCATCGAGGGCCAGCGCCACGCCTGCTACCTCGACGGGCCGGCACCGGACTCCAGCGCGTCGGTGTTCGTGCTGCCAGCGTTCAATCGCCTCGCGCGCGGAACGGTCCTGAACGGCGCTACGAGTGGGGATCAGTCCTCGCCACTGCTCCAGGACGTCCGACGGTTCCGGCCAGCTGTTCGGGATGCAGCGGCAGAAGAGACGCTCTGGTTTCCGCCCTTTTCGGAGCTCCAGCCGCTCCTGTAGATTCCATCGCTGTCCCGGGGTTTTGACCAATGGAGTCGCCGACGGAGCGGTAGATCCAGACGGGTCGTGGCCCGGAGAGCGCAACAGGTATACCGATCCGGGCAGGACACATCCACCATGAAGGAGTACAAGATGCGCCGCGGCGAGTACCTCGACGAACGGATGCCAGACCTGGAGGCCACGATCGAAGAGGAGTTCGGACCGATCACGGACACGGAGTCCTACAAGGGCAACGACCTCAACGTCGTCGAGGAGCCGGACAACCCCGTCTTCGAACGCATCGTCGTCGGCAAGACCGAGTACGGCTCGAAGAAGGACAAGATCGCGGTCGAGTTCCACGAGCGCGACGTCGCCGACCTCGGTCCGGAGGAACTCGAGTACGCCGAAGAGGCCGTCTCGCTCAAGAACGATTTCCTCGAGGCAGCGACCGGCCGCGACGCCAAGTCCCGCCGCGAGTCGCTCAAGCGGGAGGTCGAGGACGACCCGGACCACGACGTCGACGCGTAGTCGCTCTTTCTACTGCCGTTCCGGCCAGCGTCTCGTCGCTCACTGCGTCCAGCCAGCTGCCTCGCTCGGCGACCACAGACTTACGCTCCCGACGGCCCTAGAGTAGTTCGTGTGTACGATCGCGTTCGCGTGGCAAGCGCTCGCCGACGCGCCGATCGCCGTCGCCGCCAACCGCGACGAAGCGCTCGGTCGCGAGTCGTTGCCGCCCCGCGTTCTCGACGGCGAACGGGAGATCGTTGCGCCCCAGGACACCGAGGCCGGCGGGACCTGGATCGGCGTCACCGAGCGGGGACTGTTCGTCGCAATTACGAACCGCTGGACCGCCGACGGTCCGCCGGATCTCCCGGCGGAACGGTCGCGAGGGCTCCTGGTTCGCGACGCGCTCGGCGCTCCTGACGCGACGGCGGCTGCCGATATCGTGCGCGAGCAGGTCGCTTCCCACGGCTACGCCGGATTCAACCTCCTGGTGGCCGACGCCGAGCGAGCGGTGTATCTCGAGTGGGACGGTGCCCTTCGCGTCGACGATCTCGATCCAGGTGTCCACGTGATCGTCAACGCCGGAATCGGCGACGCCGACGAGCGAGCCGTCCGGCTCCGCGACGCGCTGGTCGAGCGCCTCACTGACGACGAACCGCCGACCACCGACGCGGGCGTCGATGCACCGCCAGCAGTCGACGCGGCTGCCGGTTCGGGACCGTCCCCTGCGAGCGAAACCGACGCCTCGCGGACGGCCGCCCCCTGGCTCGACGATGCCGCGTCGCTGCTCCGCGATCACGAGTTCGAGGCGTGCATCCATCGCGACGAGTTCGGCACGCGATCGTCCTCGCTGGTCTCTATCGACGCCGACGGCCGGGCGACCTACAGCTTCGCAGATGGGCCGCCCTGTGAGACCGAGTACGACTCCGTCGAGCTGTCAGCTTCCTTCCTCGACAGGAGGGGTTAAGTAACTCCACGGCGGTCAGTGTACATACGTATGCTCAGCGACCGCGATTTCTCGGGTGGTGCGCCGTGAGCGCGACGGCTGCGGAGACGGAGCTCTCCGAGGAGGAGCGTGCCGGCCTCGAGCTGGTCCGTGAGACCGGGGGGATCCACCAGAGCGAGTTCTGGAAGGAACTGGACGTTTCCTCGCGAAAGGGGAGCCGAATCGTCGAGTCCCTCTACGAGAAAGGGCTCGTCGACCGCGAAGACGCCGTCTACGAGGGGCACAACACTTACTACATCGCTCCCGTCGCGCGCGACCTCGATTTCTCCCTGCTGATGGCCGGCGACATGCTCTCGCCGTTTATCGGCGAGGAGGAGGTCGATCCACAGAGCGACGCCTTCTCGCAGTGGATCATGAACCTCGCCTACGAGGAGTAATCGTACCGCCGTCGGTGCCGCCCGTGCCGTCCGTTTCTCTGTCGCCGCCTGGCCTGCTGCCCCTTCTTCTATCGCCGCTCTCGTCGCGCTAGAGTAGCTGGCCAGGGATCCCCGTTTTTCGAACTACCGAGCGCCGCCAGCGCCGCGTTCGTCCCTCGGCAGTTGAAAAGAGTTAATGCCGCAGCTTTGCTCCCCACTGACAAGCAGTTTCTGCAGGTCAACGATGGCAGATACACCCACACCCGACGGCGACGAGCAGCTCCGCACCCCGATCGTCGCCGTGCTCGGGCACGTCGATCACGGCAAGACGAGCCTCCTCGACGAGATCCGTGGCTCGGCAGTCGCAGCCGGCGAGTCCGGCGCGATCACCCAGCACATCGGCGCCACGGCCGTCCCGCTCGACACGATCTCCGGGATCGCGGGCGCACTCGTCGATCCCGACGACTTCGACCTTCCCGGTCTGCTGTTCATCGACACCCCGGGTCACCACTCCTTCTCGACGCTCCGCTCTCGCGGTGGCGCCCTCGCGGACATCGCCGTCCTCGTCGTCGACGTCAACGACGGCTTCCAGCCCCAGACCGAGGAGGCGGTGGACATCCTCCGTCGCACGGAGACGCCCTTTGTCGTCGCGGCGAACAAGGTCGACACCGTGCCGGGCTGGCGACCGAAGGAGGGGTCGCCGATCCAGCAGAGCTACGACGCTCAGAGCGACCGGGTCCGCTCCGATCTCGACGAGGGGCTCTACGAGATCATCGGCCAGCTCTCAGACGCGGGTTTCTCCGCGGACATGTACTGGCGCGTGCAGGACTTCCAGGCAAACGTCGGCGTGGTGCCGGTTTCCGCCGAGACCGGAGAGGGCATTCCGGACCTCCTCGCCGTGATGATGGGGCTCTCCCAGCGCTACATGCGCGAGGCGATGGAGATCGACACGACGGGCCCCGGCGTCGGCACCGTCCTCGAGGTCAAGGAGGAGAAAGGGTTCGGCGCGACGATCGACGTCGTGCTCTACGACGGCAAGCTCGAGCCCGGCGACACGATCGTGGTCGGAAGCCAGGACGACCCGATCGTGACGGACGTGCGCGCGCTCCTCCAGCCCAAACCCCTCGCGGAGATCCGCACCGACAGCCGTTTCGACAAGGTCGACTCCGCCGTCGCGGCGGCGGGGATCAAGGTCGCCGCGCCGGAGCTCGACGACGCGATGGCCGGTGCTCCCCTCCGTGTCGTCCGGGATCGTCCAGTGGAGCAGGTCCTGCGCGAGGTCCAAGAGGAACTCGCCGAGGTCGCCGTCGAGGCGGCCGACGAGGGCGTCGTCGTCAAGGCAGACACGCTCGGCAGCCTCGAAGCGATCGCGAACGCCGCGGAGGAAGCCGAAATCCCGATCGTTCGCGCGGAGGTCGGTGACGTCGCACCACGCGACGTCGCCGTCGCCGAGACCGCCGACGAGCCACGCCACAGCTCCATCTTCGCGTTCAACGTCGACGTGCTCGACGACGCCAGGGAGGAGATCGAGCGAGCCGACGTCAATCTGTTCGCCGACGACGTCATCTACCAGCTCATCGACGAGTACGACGCCTTCGTCACGGAGCGAGAGGAAGCCCAGCAGGAGCAGATCTTCGAGAACATCTCCCGTCCCGCCAGGTTCCAGATCCTCCCCGACCACACCTTCCGGCAGTCCGACCCCGCGGTCGTCGGCGTCGAGGTCGTCGCCGGGACGCTCAAGAACAACTCGAACGTCGTGCGCTTCACCGGCAGCGAGCCCGAACGCATCGGCGGTCTCAGCGGCATCAAAGACCAGGGCGAGGACGTCGACGAGGCCCGCCGCGGCGATCGCGTCTCGATCGCGATCGACGGCCCCACGGTCGGCCGCCAGATCGAGGAGGGCGACGAGCTGTGGACGGAGATCCCCGAAAAGCACGCGAAGATCCTCGAACAGGAGCTGACCGACGACCTCCCGGGCGACGAGATCGAGGCGCTGAACATGTACCTCGAGAAGCACCGGAATCGCGATCCGTTCTGGGGGAAGTGAACTAACGGATTGCTGTTGCTCGGCATCGTATCCTCCCGCACCGT
Source organism: Salinarchaeum laminariae (assembly GCF_023204835.1). Classification (GTDB taxonomy): domain Archaea; phylum Halobacteriota; class Halobacteria; order Halobacteriales; family Salinarchaeaceae; genus Salinarchaeum; species Salinarchaeum laminariae. Next base: position 16,148 of record NZ_CP096270.1, on the reverse strand, counting down.
CCTCGCGTTAGCCCCACACCGGGGTCGGCTTGCACACGCTGTAATAATATTTAATTAGGTCGCGCCACTCGTCTGTCGTGTGCAGCGATCGGTCTCCAAATACGACTTCCTGCTCGCCGCCATCGCCCTCCCCGTCGCCATCGCTGGCGTCCTCGGCGCAGTCTCGACGCTCGCGATGTCCACGGCGCTCGCAGCTGGCAGCGTGCCAGCAAGCGGTGGCATCGGCTACGCACTGTTCGTCGAGCAGCCGACGGAGCAGTAATCTTGGACAGATCGTTCTAATACGGTTTCGAGCGAGTCGGCGGCTGGGCATAGCAATTTCCGGCACACATTTGTATGCGCCATTCGAGCCGCCGAGTATGCCCTGCCGTCGCTCCCTCCTCGCGAGCATGGCTAGCGCAGCCGCTCTCGGCCTCGGTGGCTGTTCCTTCGTCGACGACTCAAACTCCAGTACCCGACCGGTCACACTCGACGCGGTTGACGTGTTGAACCGTCGATCGACGACGCGCTCCTATCAAATTGCAGTGCAGCGCGATGATCGAACCGTTCTCGCCCGATCTCGGACGATCGACGGAACCGACAACTCTTCCCAGCCCACCGGCCAGATGTTCGAAGATTGGCCCGATGAACGCGCCGAGTACGAATTCGCGCTCAAGATCGATTCTGAGGAGGTGTGGCTCCGAACGACACCGAGTGCGCTCAACGTTCGAGAGGAAGGAGCTGACTGCGTCCGCGCTGTTTTCGTGATCAATCTGGGCGGCCGTCTGACTGCCCATGCCCGACGACCTTGTGCCGGATTGTAGTTTCCGAAGCATTTCCTCGACGGTCCCAGTTCTCTTCTGATCGTCTGCGCTCGCGTGCGACAGCCGCCTATCCTCTCACGTGGTTTTCATCGCAATGCATAAGCCGCCCAGCCACGGATTTTGATCTCCGCCACGGTGGCAGAGTCCGGCCGAACGCAGCGGCCTGCAGTTCGTGTCGGACTCGCTGACGCTCGCCCGACAGCGTCGCACCTCGCTTCGCTCGCGTGCGACAGCCGCCCATCCTCTCACGTGGTTTTCATCGCAATGCATAAGCCGACCAGTCACGGATTTCCACCTGCGCCACGGTGGCAGAGTCCGGCCGAACGCAGCGGCCTGCAGAGCCGCCCATCCCCGGTTCAAATCCGGGCCGTGGCTTTTCTGACGAACGGACGTGAGGAGGAAAAGCCTCCAGAGGATTTGAACCAGACGAGTCGCAGCCCGGAATGGCGAGCGGAGCGAGCCACACGCCCGGACCGTCTCGGCGAGGTTCACAGTCCGGGCCGTGGCTTGCTCCGGTGAACGAACGTGAGGAGCGCACGCCATTGCCGGATACGAACGGCGGAACGCTACCTGAGGCTATCTTCAGAACGAGCTGGCCGGTAACGGTCGAGACGGTCAGTCGGGCTGCTCCGTGTCGAAATCGATGCCGGTGATCTCGAAGCGCGCTCCGCCGACGTCACTCTCCGTGATAGCGACGTCCCAGCCGTGGCCGTCGGCGATCTGCTTCACGATCGAGAGGCCGTAGCCGGTGCCGTCGCTGCTCGTCGAGTAACCGTACTCGAACACGTCGTCGCGAATCGACTCCTGAATCCCTGGGCCGTCGTCCTCGAGGTAGAGTCCGTCACCGTCGGGGAGCCGACCGACGCGGATCGAAACGTCGTCTCCGCCGTGCTCGATGGCGTTGCCAATGAGGTTCTCGAAGAGTCCATGCAAACGGCTTTCGTCGGCCTCTACGGTCCCGATTTCGGGATCCGTGTGGTAGTCGGCGCCTCCGGTGTCGACGTTCCGCCACGCATCCGCGACGACCTCCGAGAGGTCCACTCGTTCCGTGCTGCCGATCGTTTGCCCGTCCTTCGATAGCGCGGCCACGTCGTCGACGAGCTCGTCGATGCGCTCCAGGGGTTCGACCACTCGATCGAGCTCCGGGACGTCGTGTGTTTCCTGTGCGAGCTCGGCGTGGCCACGGGCGACGGAGAGCGGATTCCGAATGTCGTGGGTGAGAATCTCCGAGAAATCGTCGAGGCGGTCCTTCTGGTCGCGGAGTTGCTCTTCGCGGCGTCGACGTTCTGTGATGTCGCGGATGATCCCGGTAAAATACCGGTCGCCGTCGTGCTCGTGTTCGCGCAGACTGATCAGCGTCGGCACCTCGTGTCCGTCTTTGTGAAGCGCGGGGAGTTCGATGCCGTCCCAGTCGATGTTCCGGTCACCCGACGTGACGTAGGCCTCCAGGGCAGCGGCGTGGGCGGTCTGGAGCCGATCGGGGATGATCTTCATCTTGGAACTCCCGATCAACTCTTCCTGTGAGTAGCCGAGAATGTTTTCGACGGCCGGATTCGCGTAGACGATATCACTATTCTCGTCGATGGTGAGCATCCCCTCTGCAGCGTTTTCGACGAGCGTCTGGTAGAATTCCTCAGACTGAACGTCTGCTCCGGTTCCATCCATTTGCTAGCGGTGGGAATAGGGAAGAAGTACGTAAAGATTTGCTGGGCGGCTCCACCACTGCGACGATCCCCGACTCTCGCCAGCGCGCCAGGGCCGTCGAGGGACCCCATCACAGTATCGGGGGCCGGCACCGACGAGCAAAACCGAGACGACCCAGAGGAGTCGCCGACGGCCGCTTACTTTCGATCGGGCCGTTGCATCTCCTCGACCCGCCGGATCGCATCGGTCTTCTCGATCTTCGCGTACTGATCGCTCCAGGTATCCGGGTCGAAGATGCCGTTCTGATCGAAGAACGCCCGCGCGTCCTCAGTTACGTAGTAAAAGACGTAGGGGAGGTCGCGCGAGCGCTCGCCGACTGGAATCTCGCTTTTCGCGACGATACCGGCCTCCTGAAGCTTGTCGAGGTGCTCGCTGATCGCGCTGCGGTGGACGTCTGGGTTGACGTAGTCGAGCTCGGGCACGGAAGGCATGCCTTCCGGGTGTCCGACGACGTCGGCGACGATACTCGCGCGGGTCTCCTGGGTGATCACCTGCATCGCTCTCCAGGTGTCGAACCCGTCTGCTGGGTCGTCTGCGCCGGGATCGATCGCTGCCATACGTGTTTCAACGGACCGGCGCACAATAACTGTGTGGGTATCAACCGTTACGGTCACGAACGAGCTGGTTCTGATAGTGATGATCCGATGTGTGAACGCTGATCGCCGAGCCAGACGCGGCGGTATTATTACCGATGGCCTCCCAGTGCCCACGATACGATGGCCGAGGATTCGGAGCTCGCGAGCGTCTTCGACGAGACGAGAGAGCTCTCCGCGACGGAGACGCTCACGCCCGAGGAGTATCAGGCCATCAAGCGCGCCGTCTTCGGCGACGTCTTCCAGGGGATCGTCCAGGCCGAGACGGCCTACTTCCTCCTCGGACGCTACGACGACGGCGAGAAGGAGCGCCGCCTCGAGGCAATCAAAGCCCGGCTCGACGACCGCGACGGCGCCTTCGCTTACCTGATGAAGGACGTGCCCGAGGCCTGGGAGTTCTGGCCGACGAAGTTTCGCATTCTCGCCGACCGCGCGGACGTCATCGTCCCCGTGCTCGAGGACACCGACGGGAGCCACGAGTGGGAGTTCGGCGTCGTCTCCGGCCCGAACTACCGACCGAAGGTCCACGTGCTGAAACGAGGGTATCCGACGGAGGCCGACGAGCACGACCACTTCGACGCGCTCCCGGCGCAGTTCGTCGACGTGCTGGACCGCGACGGCCGGGTGTTTCGCTGGGACTCGGAGGCTGCACTGGCGGCCGCGATCGAGAAACTTCCCTGATCGTCGGATGAGTGAGTGTGTGAGTATGTGTCTGTCTGAGCGCAGACCGACGTACGTCGCCTGCTAGTTTATCTTCTCATCCGTCGTCTCCGTCGCATGCACCGCCAGTGGCTGCTCGTCGGAACCGTCGTCTTGCTCGCGATCGCGGCCGGCTGTACCGGCAGCGGCGGCGGTGACGGTGGCGGCTCGGGCACCGCCGACTGGTGTACGACCGGTGCGTTTCAGACGGTTGCTGGCCAGCAGGTCGACGGCTCCATGACCGTCCAGAGCCAGGGAACCGTCGAGCGCGACGGGCGTGAAGTCTGCCGGGTTTCGTACGCATTCGAGGACACCGACTCCCCGTACGCAACGGTCGATGTCTTCTTCAACGAGGCCCAGGAGCACGTCGAGTTCATCTACTACGACGTCGACGGCAACGAGGTTCGGCGACTGAACTTCGGCAGCTCGACCGGAGGCGACGACGGTTCGACTGACGGCACCATAGACGGGACCGACGGTGACTCGGCCGCCGGCGACGCGGCCGATTGGTGTCCCGTGGGGCAGACCACGTCCACCTCGGACGCCGAGGCTGGCACAGGGATGACGTTCGTCGTCGAAGAGCAGTTCGAACGCGATGGCACGACGCTCTGCCGCGCATCGTACGAGCTGTCTGGTCAGGACCTGGAGTACAGCCGTATCGAGTTCGTCTTCGACGAGGACGAGAGCTACCAGCAACTGATCTACTACGACCAGGACGGGACGGTCGTCCAGGACGTCACGATTGCCGACGGGTCCTAGGCGAGGATTCTCTGTCGGTGGAGAGGGACCGATTCGACCGTCGAGGAACGGGGCGGCGATCGATCGCTACAGCTCGATTCGCGAGCGGAACTCCGTTTCTCCTTCGACGCCGGGATCGAAGCGGAACAGCGAGCCTGCGCCGTCGCCCTCGACGTCGCGGCCGGTGTCGCCCTCGCCGAGCGCCGTCGTCACGTAGGCGTCTTCGTTGTTCTCGCCGCCGAACGTGATGCAGGAGACCTTCTTCGCGGGGAACTCGACGCGTTCCTGCTCGACGCCGTCGGGATCGTACCGAGCGACGCGGTTGCCGTCCCAGAACGCGATCCAGACGTCCCCCTCGCCGTCGACAGTGAGGCCGTCGGGGACCTCGGGGCCGTCGACCTCGAGGAAGGGGTCGAGCTCGGTGAGGTCGCCAGTGTCGCGGTCGTAGTCGAACTGGTGGACGAGCCGTGCGTCGGACTCCGCGAAGTACATCCGCTCGCGATCGGGCGTGAACCCCATCCCGTTGGGAATTGCGAGATCCTCGACGAGCCGCTCGATCTCGCCGTCGGTGTCGAGGCGATAGAGGTTGCCGCCACGCTCCTCGGTGGGCATCGTCCCCGCGAACACGCGCCCCTCCGGATCGGCGATCACGTCGTTGAACCGCGTCTCCGTCTCCGCCGGAATCTCCTCGATCACGACCTCGATGTCCCCGTCGTCGAACTGTTCGACCCGGCCACGGTCCTCGAAGAGCAAGAGCGAGCCATCGGGCTGGATCGTGTAGCCGCCGATGGCGTCCGGATCGTCGTAGACGAGCTCGTTCTCTCCGGTGTCGGGATCGTAGCGGAACAGCTCCCCGTCGGGAACGTCGAGCCAGTAGAGCACGTTCTCGTCGGGGTGCCAGATCGGTCCCTCGCCGGTGAGGCTGTGTGAGTCGACGACGCGTTCGGGTTCCATGCCCTCGCGTTTCTGGTCGGCGACTATAGTTCGGTCGTATCCACCCGGTCGGTGAGGCCGGTATCGAGGGACGAACTGCTGGCCTCGGAATCCCTCGCAAATGACCGATTCCCCACGCCCCGACGCTCCTCGACACTGTCCACCGGGGCTCAGGCCACCCGACGAACCTACCGGGTGGGACTGAGCAGGATCTTTGATCCTGCGAAGGTCGGATGAGCTTGCTCTTCCGGAACTGGAAGGGGCCGAGCACTCCGGGAAGCACGGCGAAGCAACCACCGCAACGAGCGAAGCGAGTGAGGAGCGCAGCGAGCCGCGCGAGTCACGCGAGCGAAGCGAGGGTGACGTCGTCGGAGCGTGCTCCGACGGAACCGGAGCGCTCGGGGGCTTCCAAGCGGACTGCTGTCGCTGTCAAGTACATGACCCAAAAACGATCCCAACAGTGTCGTTCCGTCCTATTCGCTCTCGAACTCCAGCGAGACGGAGTTGATGCAGAATCGCTCGCCCGTTGGCTCCGGCCCGTCCTCGAAGACGTGACCGAGATGTCCCTCGCAGGTCGCGCAGACGACTTCGGTGCGGACCATCCCGTGGCTGGTGTCCTCGCGGTACTCGACGCGGTCGTCGGCGATTGGCTCGTAGAAGCTCGGCCAGCCGCAGTGGTGGTCGTACTTGGCTTCGCTGTCGAAGAGGGCAACGTCACAGCCCGCACACCGGTACGTGCCGTCCTCCCAGTGGTCGTCGTAGACGCCGGAGCCGGCGGGTTCGGTGCCGGCCTCGCGCAGGACGTGGTAGGCCTCCTCCGAGAGGGCCTCGCGCCACTCGGCGTCGGTCTGGGGAAGTTCGTCGGGAGCGGATTCGGACATACACTCGCGTAGACGTCCCGGGGCCAAAAGCGCGTGGTCGTCGGAGATCGAGTGCGCGACTGTGCCGGAACTCTGCGGATGCCCGGAACCCGGGAACTCTGTGCCGGAACGGCGCCCACGAGCCACTTTTCCCCACCGAGCCCATCGGATGCCAGTAGATGCAGCCCGGCCGGCTCGCCGTCGTCGATTCGGATGCCCTCTCCGCGCTCTCCGCCGAGCAGCTCCAGGACGCGCTCGACGCGGCCGATCCTCACGCCATCGTCGCGACGGCGCCGCCGGCGCGGGTCCGACTCCGATCCACGCTCTCGGATCTCGACCGCCCGATTCTGACGCCCGACGCCGGGACCGATACAGATTGCCCGCAACGCCACGTGTTCGGTGACGTCGAGGTCGTTCTCGTTCCGTCGCTCTCGGCTCTATCCGCTCTGGGCGACATGGCCGACGGCGATCTCGATCCCGCGACTGAAACCTACGTCCTCTCCGATCTGCTCGACCTCTCGGTCCGCCCCACGGAACTCAGGACAGTCCGACAGGGCCTTTCGGCGTACCGCGACGCGCTCGCCACCGACAATCCTTCTCGCGACCATTCGCTTCCCGATTCCCAGACCCATCTCTCGACTGGACTGCCGGCTGGCTACCACGGTGACTGGGACGGACTCACCGTGCGCGGGACCGCACCCGGGGGGATCGACGGAGCGCGATCGGGCGGAGCGACGGATGGCGAATCCGCCGTCGCAAGCCTCGCGCTGGGCCCCGACGGCACGGTCGCAACGACGCAGTACCGCCGGGATTCGCTCGGCCTCCGCGCGATTGACGGGATCGGCGAGCAACGTGCACGAACGCTCCGGGACGCGGGATACGCAACCCGGGACGGCCTCGCGAACGCTCCCATTGCGACGATCGCCGACCTCGACGGGATCGCTCGCTCGACCGCGCCGCGTCTCGTCGAGCGCGCCCGCGCATTCGACGCTGGCACGGTCCGTCGACGAACCGACGAGTCGCTTCCACGGCCTGAACCGATCTTCGTCGACATCGAGACCGACGGGCTCTCGCCGTCGATCGTCTGGCTGATCGGCGTCCTCGATCGGGAGGCGTCACCGGGCGAGCGCTACCGATCGTTCCTCGTTCGCGAGCCCAACGAACCCGGCGCTGCACTCGCGGCCTTCTGTACCTGGCTCGAGAGCGCCGCCGCCGACCGCCCGATCGTCGCCTACAACGGCGACTCCTTCGACGTCCCGGTGCTCACCGAGCAGATCGAGCGCCACTGCCCGGAGCACGGGGAGTTCTGGGCGGCGCGTCGTACGTTCGACCCCTACACGTGGGCCGTTCGAGAGGGGAACGCGGTGCTCCCCGGTCGGACGAACGGGCTGGAGACCGTCGCAAGCGCGCTCGGGTTCACGGGAGCCGATGCCGCCTCCGCTGGGGCCGATATCGGCGACGACAGCGCTGCGTCGGTCGACGCCACTCCGCTCGACGGCGCCGAAGTCGCGCGGATCTACCGCGAGTGGATGGCCGATCCCATTCCAGAGAACGAACCGGACTGGCAGACGCTTGAGGCCTACTGCGAAGCAGACGTGCGCGCACTCGCGTTCGTCTACGACGCGATCGACGCTGCCGATCGGACCGCCGGAGCGTCGCCAGCCGAGCGTGCTGGCAGCGAATCGGCCAGTGAGACCACGCAGGGACGCCTGGGTGATTTCTGAATGAGTGACGACCCCCATTCACCGGCCGAACGCACCCAGCGCGGGAACGACGACCACGGATCCAGCGACGGCGGCTGGAGCGCCCACGCAGACGTGCTCGACCCCGACCACCTCCGCGAGCGCTTCCCTAACTACGACGATCAGATCGTCCACACACAGACGCAGCCGGCCGAATCAGCCGACACCGTCCCAGCCAGCGAGGTCCTGCCCGACGACCTCGCGGATCGGCTCGGCCACGACCTCTACACGCACCAGGCCGAAGGGATCGACCGACTTCGCGAGGGCGAGAACGTAGCCGTCGCGACGCCGACGGCGTCGGGCAAGACGCTGATCTACGCGCTCTACGTCGCACTTTGCAAGCGCGAGGATCCCGATGCGCGGGCGATCGTCTGCTATCCGACGAAGGCGCTCGCGCGGGACCAGCGCGAATCGCTCGTCGCGCTCTACGATCGGCTCGGTCTCGACCTCGAGGTCGCAGTGTACGACGGCGACACGCCGAACCACCGCCGCCCGGAGATCCGAGAGGAGGCAGACGTGATCCTCACGAACGCCGCCGGACTCAACGTCTATCTCGCCCACCACACCCAGTGGCGGGAGTGTTTCGGGAACTGCGCGCTGTTGGCGATCGACGAGGCCCACGCTGCTTCGGGCATCCACGGCATGCACGTCGCGTGGGTCCTCCGGCGCCTGCGCCGCATTCTCGACTTTTACGACGCCGATCCGCGGATCGTCTGTACGTCGGCGACGATCGGGAACCCCGCCGAGCACGCCCGCCGCCTGACCGGCGAGCCCCACGTCGTCGTGGACGAGGACGGCAGCCCGCACGGCCGCCGCGAGATCGCGTTCTGGAAACCACCCTTGGAGGAAGACCTCGGCGAGGAGTACAGCATGGACGAGTATCTCGGCGCGGTCAAGCGAGCGGGTGCCGCGACCGGCGAGATCGTGGCGCACCTCGGCCTCCACGGCGTCCAGACGCTTGCCTTCTCGCGATCCAGGCAAGGGACCGAACTCACGGCGAAGACCGTCGAGCGCGAGGCCGGTGACCACCCGGCGAGTGGTACCGGCGGCGGTGGGGTCGCCGACAGCGCTGGCGGGGGCAGCAGTGGCTACGTCTCCGTCGCGCCCTACCACGCCGGCCACGGCAAGCAGACCCGCCGCGACACCGAGCAGCGGCTCCAGTCCGGTGATCTCGACAGCGTGATCTCGACGAGCGCGCTCGAACTCGGAATCGACGTCGGGAGCGTCGACGCGACGGTGCTGGCCGGCTACCCCGGCTCGCGACAGTCCTTCTGGCAGCGACTCGGTCGCTCTGGCCGTGGGACCGACGACGCGCTCTCGGTCCTGGTCGGTCGCGCCGACGCTATCGACCAGTACGTGCTCGACCATCCCGAGTTCCTCTTCGAGGAAGACGTCGAGAACGCCGGAGGAGCAGGCTCCTCCGAGCCCTCGTCCGCTGGCGCGTACGAGGACGCCGTCATCGACCTCGGCAACGACGCCGTCTACGCTCGGCACCTGCTGGCCGCCGCCTCGGAGCTGCCGATCGACCGCGACGACGAGCGGTGGTTCGGTGCGGAGGCCGTGCCAGACGGCGAGGGGACCAACGTGGAGGATCGGCTCGATCGCGGCGTGACGATGTGGCGCGAGGCCGGCCGTCTCGTCGGCGACCTCGACCGGTCGGTTCGCTACGATGGGCCGCCGCGTCCGGAGGCCGACGTCTCGATGTACGCGACCGATTCGGAGACGTTCCAGGTCCGAAGCGTCGATGGCGCGGACGATCTCGACGTCGCGCCGATCGGCAAGGATCGGGCCTACCGGGAGTACCACCCCGGCGCCGTCGTCCTCCACGACGGCACCGAGTACGAAGTCGTTGAGTTCGAGGAGGAGCGCCCGCAGCCGTGGGTCACGCTCCAGCCGATCGACGAGGAAGTCTATACGAAGACGCACTCGACGAAATCGGTCTCCGACGTCGAGCCTCGCGCGTCCCGCGATCTCGGCGACGGCTGGCACCTCAAATTCGGCGTCGGCACCGTCAGCATCCACTACGCTCACTACGAACGCCGCGACGTCCAGACCGGCGACCTGATCGGCGACGTTCGAGAGACCGGGCTCGGTCCGATCGAACTCCGGACCCAGCTCACGTGGGTCGAGGCGCCGAAATCACTCCGCGAGACTGCCCTCGAGGACGTGCCCTTGGGCGATCTCCTCTCCGAACCCGCTCAGTACGGGAAGGGCCAACGGCAGTACACCTTCCTCGGCGGGCTCCACGGCGCCGAGCACGCCATGATCGAACTCGCGCCGCTCGAACTCAGACTCGACAGCTCGGAGATCGGCGGCCTGAGCATCGATCCGCACCCGGAGACGGGCGTCCCGACGTGGTTCATCCACGACGCCGTCGACGGTGGGATCGGCTACGCTCGGGGGATCTACGAGCACGCCGACTCGCTGGTCGCGCGGACCCGCGAGCACGTGGCGGCGTGTGGCTGCGACGGCGTTCGGGGCTGTCCCTCCTGTCTGATGGACGTGCAGTGTGGAAACCGAAACGAGCCGCTCCACCGGCCCGCGACGATCGCGATTCTCTCGGCGCTCGAATCGCGGCTGGACTGAACCCTTCGCTCACAGCGGAACGCTTTCCGGGGAGATACGGACGAATCTACCGTTGGCGCGGGTTGTCAGGCCGCGGCGCGGGGCGCCAGGCCGCAGTACGAGCGGGGACGGCAAGCGTTTTTGCGGGGTGTCTCCACCGATCGCACATGGACACGGTCACCGATTCCGACGGCGACACCCTCTACGTCGCCACGGACGAAGGCGATCGCGGCTCTCGGGGTCCCTTCTACGTCGCCTATCGGGATCGCGACCGCGAGCGACGCTACGGCTGGCTCTGTGGCGTCTGTGACGGTCTCGACGCGATGATGGACACGATGGGCCGGATCGAGTGCCCGGATTGCGGCAATCAGCGAAAGCCGACGGAGTGGGACGCGGCCCACGAGTGATGCCGACCCGCTTGCGGACGGGCGATCGACTCCCTTCTGTGCCTATTCGCGGCCGAAAACGGCTTCGACGACCGTCGTACGCGAACTTTTAGGGTGGTGTGTGCCCACTGTTCACACGGATGGCGAGCGCCTCCCCCTCCCTGACGACCCGAGCGCGATCGATCTTCGACGACCTCGGCTACACCATCCTCGGCGACGGTGCCGAGTTCCGTGCCGAACGCGACTGGAAAGTGGTCCGCGTAACGGCGACGGATGGCGCGGCTGAGCCCGAGGCCGACGGACTGCACTGCTACGTCACGTCGAGCGACCGCGCCGGAGCGCTCCGGCGACGGCTCGACGGAAGCGACGCCGAAGAGTGGGCGATCATCGCGATCGACGGCGAGGAGTACGACGTGATCCGGGCGCCGCCCGGGCCGTCGGTCCCCACCTGACTCTACAATCGACCCGTCGACTCGATTCGGACTCCACGGGTCCAACCGCATTCCTCAGAGCGTCTCCGCTACTCCGCTACTCTGCTCCCCCGCTCCCCGTCCCAGCAGCTTTCATCCTCAGTAGCGTGCCTCCCCAGCAGCTTTCGTCCCAGCGTGAACGGCGACGCGTCCAGCCCCGAACCGCCAGCCGGAGCCGACGCGATCACCAACACCTAAATGCGTTCCTGAGTATTCCAGAACCGATGCCCTCCACAGGCCTGTCTCGCCGGTCGTTCCTCGCTGCTGCGGGGAGCGGCGCCGCTGTAGCGACCGCAGGCTGCTTCTCCGAACTTCGCTCGCAGATCACGTACGACGCCGCCGAACAGGTGTCACTCAGCGTCAAGACCGTCCCCGCAGACCGGGATCCGAGTGCCGTCCAGATCGGCCAGCGGCTCCAGAACAACCTCGACGCCGTCGGCGTTGACGCCTCGCACGAACTCCTCGATGAGGTGCAGCTTCTCCGGGACGTCCTGCTCAACAACGACTTCGACATCTTCGTCTCGGAGATGCCGGGCCACCGCGATCCGGACGAACTCCGCGCAATGTTACACTCACTGTTCGCGCCGGAGCTGGGGCTGCAAAACCCGTTCGGATTCGCATCCTCGCGCAGTGACGAACTGCTCGTCGCCCAGCGCCTGCCTCCTGAACAGCTCCAGTCGGGCGACGATCAGACCACTGACGGCGAGCAGTCGACCGGCGATGGAGCCTCCGACCAGGATTCGGACGCCCCCGACACGAACGTCGCCATCGACGGTCGATCGGACATCGTCGAGCAGCTGCAGTTCCAGCTGCTCGACCAGCAGCCGTTCCTCACGGTCGTTTCGCGTCCGCATACGGCAGCCGTCTCACAGGACGTCACCTTCGACGGCGCGGTGAACTTCGCGTCGGCGCTGGCCTATCTCACGATCGAAGGGGACGGCAACAGCCTGGAGACGCTTCGCGTCGGGCTCCAGCGTCCGAACGTCACCGAGAACCGCAACGTGCTCGCCGCGGAGTATCGACTCCACGACCGGCTGACCGACCTGCTCTACGACCCGCTCGTACGCCGGATCGAGGGCGACTACGTTCCCTGGATGGCGCGGGAGTTCTCGATCTCCGAGTCCGACACCGCAACTGTCCAGCTCCGGCCGAACCTCTCCTGGCACGACGGCACCCCGCTCACCGCCGAAGACGTCGCTTTCACCTACCGCTTCTGTCAGGATACTGCCCTCGGCGCGACCGATTCCCCGGTGCCGGCCCCGCGTTTTCGCCAACAGACCAGTCTCGTTCAGGACGCGACGGCGGTCGACCAGACGACCGTCGAGTTCGATCTCGAGCCGACGCGAGCGGCCCTCGCACCGTCGGCGCTGACGGTGCCGATTCTCCCGAAAGCGAAGTGGCAGAGCCGTTCCTCGCGTGACCACGAGTATTTCACGAAGGCGCTGACGGCGTCGATCGATTCGCCCGTGGGCAGCGGGCCGCTCCGTTTCGAGAGCGCGAACGAGAACAGATCCGTCACGTTCCGGCGCTTCGAGGATCACTTCCTCCGGACGACCTCCGGTCTGGCCGATCCTCTGCAACCGTTCTCCGGTGGCCCCGTCTACGAGCAGTTCGAAGCGGAAGGCGCGCCAAACATCAGCGTCGTCCTCGACGACATCGCGGAGGGCTCCGTACAGGTTCTCGACGGCACGCTACCGGTCGAGGACGTGCCCGACGCTCGCAGCCGTGCGGACGTCCGAGTCGTCGAGTCACCGACGCCCGATTACTACATGATCGGGATCAACGCCCGGCGACATCCGCTCTCGAACTACACGTTCCGCTCCGCTCTGGGTCGGCTGATCGATCGCGACGCCATCGTCGAGTCAGTGTTCGACGGCGTCGCGGCCGCGACGGAGACGCCGCTGCACCAGACGCAGTACGTCTCGGAGGACCTCGAGTGGGACGGACAGAGCGTCACCGGTCCCTTCCCCGGCGAGAACGGCAATCTCGACGCCGAAGCCGCTCGGCAGCTGTTCCGAGACGCGGGCTTCCGGTATCACGACGGGACGCTTCGCGGCCGATAGCGAGCCAGCCGATACCGGCGAATCGCGGCTAGCTTTTATTGGGACGCCCGCCGACGTATCGGGTCCATGGTCTTCAAGAAGATCACCCTGATCGGCACGAGCTCCGATAGCTTCGACGCCGCGGCCGACGACGCGCTCGATCGCGCGGAGAACACCCTCGACAATATCCACTGGGCAGAGGTCGAGGAGCTCGGCGTGGAGGTCGCGTCCGTATCCGGGCGCGAGTACCAGGCGGAGGTTACCGTCGCGTTCGAACTCGACTAGTAGAACAGCCCTGCGGCTCGCGGTTTCGATTCATCCGTTACTCAGTTCGCGTGGACCGTTACTCGATGCTCTCGATCGCCCGGAGACGCCGGCGTACCGGTCCGGGCGTCGCTCCGTAGCCGCCGTCAACGCGGTGATCGGGGAGCACGATGGGAATCGGATTGTTGGCGAGCGCGGCCCTGACGGTCTCCGGTGAGTCGTCGGCATCCGGATCGAGTCCAGGCGTCCGGCGAACCAGCGAATCGACGCTGCTCGACTCGCCGTAAGGGACGGCCCTGAGCGTCTGGAGCACGGTGCGCTGGTCGGTGGGAACGGTCAGCGCGATCTCGACGTCGCGGAAGTCGTCGTCCGTCTCGCCGGCCGCGTAGGTCTCGATCCGATCGAGGAGCTCGTGGTCCGCGATGGCATCCTCGTCGGCCTGCTCGGGAAAGGAACACTGGATGAGATTGCCGCTCGCGATACCGAGTTGTACCGTGGCCTCGAGGTCCGGTACGTCCCGCCCGTAGATTCCGGCGATTTCGTCCATACCCACGATGCGTGGCGTGGCTCCTAAACAGTCCCGACGACCGACGCAACCGAGTGGGTGGGCGCCACCGCGACGCCACTGCCGGGATCGGATCCAGCGGCTCGGGGTACCGCTCGTTCCTCAAGGAACGTTTCACATACTTGCAGACGCTGCAACACTGGAACCGGGTTTAGGGAACTGCGTGAACTACCCAGTCGTATGACTCCAACGAGACGTCGCGTCCTTCGGGCGCTCGGGGCGACGGGTGCGATCGCCGCCGCGGGCTGTACGAGCAGCGACGGCGACAACGATTCCAACGGCAGCGACCCAACGATCAACGGATCGACGCCGGAGAACGGTTCGGACACCGACGACGGCGAGACCGCCTCTGATCCGACATCGTCGACAGAGGCAGCCACGCAGGCGATCGACCTGCTCCGGGCTGGCGAGTACGAGGCGATCTACTCCCGGTTTCCGTCGGCCTATCAGTCAAGCGTCACCATTGCCGCGATCGAGCGCATCCACCTCGGGCTGCTCGCCGCTGGCGGCGAGATCCAGTCGACGGAGGTTACCGACACCGGGATGAGCTCCGGCCTCCAGACCGTGGATCTGCGCCTCGAACTGGAGCGCCGGCCCGCAGACGTCCGGATCAGCACGACCGAGGAGTTCGAACTCGTCGGAATTGGGCTCGTCGGCGAGTACGAGCGGGCGTCCTATGCCGACCCCGATAGCTTCCAAGCTACCGAGCACACCCTGGAGCCCGATGGCTGTCAGCTCGGCGCGACGCTCACCACGCCGACGGACGTTGATGCTGTACCGGGCGTCGTGATCGTCCACGGTAGCGGGCCGAGCGATCGCGACGCGACGGTCGCGGCCAACAAACCGTACCGAGATATCGCAGAGGGGCTCGCCTCGCAGGGCATCGCCGTGCTCAGATACGACAAGCGGACGATGGCGTGCAACGTTTCGCCCGCGGAGTACACGGTCGATCGGGTCACCGTCGACGACGCCCTTCACGCGATCTCGTGGCTGCGCGATCGTGAGGCGGTCGCGAGCGACGACGTCACCGTCCTCGGCCACAGTCTCGGTGCGATGCTGGCCCCCGAGATCGCGGATCGAGACGGCGAGCTAGCGGGCGCCGTCGGGCTCGCTGCACCCGCTCGCCCGCTGACGGACGCGTTCCTCGATCAGATCTCACACCTCGCGAGCGTGACCGAGCACGAGTCGCCGGCGTACAGTCAGCGCCGCGATCAGTGGGAGAATGCCGCCGAGCAGATCGCCACCGGGAACTACGACGCCGACGAATCGCTGATGGGCTACCCCGGGGCGTTCTGGACCAGCCTCGACGGCTACGATCCCGTCGACCGTGCGGAGTCAGTGGCCACCGAGCAGTTCTACCTCCAGGGCGAGCGAGACTACCAGGTCACGGTCGAGGGCGATTTCACGCAGTGGCAGTCCACGTTCGGCGACTCGACGGCGGTCTCCCTCTCCACATACGAGGATCTCAACCACGCGTTCCTGCCGGGCGAGGGTCCCTCCGTCCCGGCGGCCTACGGCGTGTCGAACCAGGTGGAGAAGACGGTCGTCGACGACGTAGCGGCCTGGATCACGGACTGATTTCTTCCCCTCCACTTTCCCCTCCACCTTCCTTTCCACCTCCCCACCTCCCCACCTCCCCATCTCCCCACCTCCCCATCTCCCCACCTCCCCATCTCCCCACCTCCCCATCTCCCCACCTCCCCATCTCCCCACCTCCCCATCTCCCCACCTCCCCATCTCCCCACCTCCCCATCTCCCCACCTCCCCATCTCCCCACCTCCCCA